>NZ_QOIM01000033.1 GCF_003323735.1 Streptomyces reniochalinae
AATGCTTCAAACCATCCACAGGAAGAGCGGAACCAGGAGAGGAATAATCCCCCGGCTCACAGCGTCCTCTGTTGTGTATTCCAAAGGAACCTCAACCCACCGGAACAACCCGGCAGGTCAGGGTATCAACATATCTGGCGTTGACTTTTGGCACGCTGTTGAGTTCTCAAAGAACGGACGCTTCCTTCAAAACCGTCTCACCGGTTTCTCCGGACGTTTGCCCTTTCGGTGTCTCCAACCTTACCAGAATCTTTCCGGCTCATTTTCCGGGCCGTTTTTCCGATTCCTGGGTACCGGTCCCCTGGGGACCGTAAGCGGCCCCGGGTTCCCGGTGCGGTGGAGCCGTAAACGTACTGGAGCGGAGCGCCCGGAGGCAAATCGAGGGCGCCCCGCTCCCGTCGGGGCTCTTGCGGAGCCCCGACGAAGGTCAGACCTCGACGACCACGGGCAGGATCATCGGGCGCCGGCGGTAGCTGTCCGAGACCCACTTGCCCACCGTGCGGCGCACCAGCTGCTGGAGCTGGTGGGTCTCCGCGATGCCGTCCTGGGCGGACTTGGCGAGGGCCTCGTCGATCTTCGGCATGACGGCGGCGAAGTCGGTGTCGTCGATCCCGGAGCCCCGGGACTGGATGTGGGGGCCGCCGACGATCTTCCCCGTGGTGCTGTCGACCACCACGAAGACGGAGATGATGCCTTCGTCCCCGAGGATGCGGCGGTCCTTGAGGGAGGATTCGGTGACGTCACCGACGGAGAGGCCGTCGACGTACACGTAGCCGGCCTGGACCTTGCCGGTGATCTTGGCCTTGCCGTCGACCAGGTCCACCACGACACCGTCCTCCGCGATCACGATGCGGTCCTGGGGGACGCCTGTGGCCGCGCCCAGTTCGGCGCTGGCGCGCAGGTGCCGCCACTCGCCGTGGACGGGCATCAGGTTGCGGGGCCGGCAGATGTTGAAGAAGTACAGCAGTTCGCCCGCGGAGGCGTGGCCCGAGACGTGGACCTTGGCGTTGCCCTTGTGGACGACGTTGGCGCCCCAGCGGGTGAGGCCGTTGATGACGCGGTAGACGGCGTTCTCGTTGCCCGGGATGAGGGACGAGGCGAGGATCACCGTGTCGCCCTGGACGATGCGGATCTGGTGATCGCGGTTGGCCATCCGGGAGAGGGCCGCCATGGGCTCGCCCTGGGAGCCGGTGCAGACCAGGACGACCTCGTCGTCGGGCAGGTCGTCGAGCGTCTTGACGTCCACGACGAGTCCGGCGGGGACGTTGAGATAGCCCAGGTCGCGTGCGATGCCCATGTTGCGGACCATGGAGCGGCCCACGAAGGCGACGCGGCGGCCGTGTTCGTGTGCGGCGTCCAGGATCTGCTGGATGCGGTGCACGTGGCTGGCGAAGCTCGCCACGATGATGCGCTTCTGCGCGCTGGAGAAGACCTGGCGCAGCACCGAGGAGATCTCACGCTCGGGCGGGACGAAGCCGGGGACTTCGGCGTTGGTCGAGTCGCTGAGCAGCAGGTCGATGCCCTCTTCGCCGAGGCGGGCGAAGGCGCGCAGGTCGGTGAGGCGGCCGTCCAGCGGGAGCTGGTCCATCTTGAAGTCGCCGGTGTGCACGACCATGCCGGCCGGGGTGCGCACGGCGACGGCGAGGGCGTCGGGGATGGAGTGGTTGACGGGGAGGAACTCGCAGTCGAAGGGGCCGATGCGCTCCCGGTGGCCTTCCTCCACCTCCAGCGTGTAGGGCCGGATGCGGTGCTCCTGGAGCTTGGCCTCGATGAGGGCGAGGGTGAGCTTGGAGCCGATCAGGGGGATGTCCGGCTTCTCGCGGAGGAGGTAGGGGACACCGCCGATGTGGTCCTCGTGCCCGTGGGTGAGGACGATGCCGTCGATGTCGTCGAGGCGGTCCCTGATCGTGGTGAAGTCGGGCAGGATCAGGTCGATGCCGGGCTGCTCCTCCTCGGGGAAGAGGACGCCGCAGTCGACGATCAGGAGTCTGCCGCCGTATTCGAAGACGGTCATGTTGCGGCCGATCTCGCCGAGACCCCCCAGGGGGGTGACGCGGAGGCCGCCCTTGGGGAGCTGCGGAGGCGGACCGAGCTCAGGATGCGGATGACTCAAAAGACTCTCCTTACCACGCGCGCCACGCACCCGCCTGGGTACGTGGCGCGCGGTATTCATGATGCGTACGGGCACGCGCGGGGCGTGCGTACGTGACGTGCGTGTTCCGTTGGGTCGTGCACTGTGCCGGTGTCCGGCGGTATGCAGTTGTGGGAAGTCTGAGGACTACAGGTGTACCCCGCTGTGGGCGAGATCGTGCCTGAGCTGGTCCAGCTCCTCCGGGGCGAGTTCGACCAGCGGGAGGCGCAGCGGTCCTGCCGGATGGCCCAGCCGGGCGAGCGCGGCCTTGGTCGTGATGACGCCCTGGGTGCGGAACATGCCGGTGAAGGCGGGAAGCAGCTTCTGGTGGATCTCGGTGGCCTTGGCGACGTCTCCGCTCAGGTGCGCCTCGAGCAGTGCGCGCAGCTCCGGGGTGACGACGTGGCCGACGACGGAGACGAAGCCGATGGCGCCGACGGACAGCAGCGGGAGGTTGAGCATGTCGTCGCCGCTGTACCAGGCGAGGCCGCTGGTGGCGATGGCCCAGCTGGCGCGGCCGAGGTCGCCCTTGGCGTCCTTGTTGGCGACGATACGGGGGTGCTCGGCGAGCCGGACGAGCGTCTCGGTGTTGATCGGGACGCCGCTGCGGCCGGGGATGTCGTAGAGCATCACCGGCAGCTCCGTCGCGTCGGCGATGGCGGTGAAGTGCCGGTACAGCCCCTCCTGCGGAGGCTTGCTGTAGTAGGGCGTCACCGCGAGGAGCCCGTGGGCGCCGGCCTTCTCCGCGGCGGCTGCCAGCTCGATGCTGTGCGCCGTGTTGTTCGTGCCTGCTCCCGCGATCACGTGGGCGCGGTCGCCCACGGCCTCCACGACCGCCTTGACGAGCTGGGCTTTCTCCGCATCGGAGGTGGTCGGGGATTCTCCGGTGGTGCCGCTGACGACGAGCCCGTCGTTGCCGGCGTCCACCAGGTGAGCAGCGAGCTGCTGCGCGCCGTCGAGGTCGAGCGCACCGTCCGCGGTGAACGGCGTGACCATCGCGGTCAGGACCCGCCCGAAGGGCGTCTGCGGTGTGGAGGTCGGAGCCATGGGCTCCACGCTACTCGCAGCGGACCCCGCCGCGCCGCCTCGGGGCGTCCGATCCGGTGGGGAAGAGGGCCCCGGCACTGCCTGCTCGGGGGTTCAGGCAGTGCCGGGACCGCACAATCACCCTAGATGAACATCTCGAACCGCCGCAATACGGACACCTCCTCGGGGGCTCCGACCGGAGGGCGGGGAGCGCAGCCGGGTGACCGTCCGGCGGGAGACGCGGACGGGTGGACGCCACGGGCGGGAGGGTGCCGTCGCCCCGGCCGGAGGGTGCCGTCGGGCGACCGCCCCGGCGGGCGGTGCCGCCAGGTGGCCGTCCGGCGGACGACGCGGCGGGGGGGGCCGCCGCCGGAAGGCCCGGCCGGTGTTCAGCGGCCCCGCGGCCCGCTCAGGGGGCGACGCGTCCGTTGGCGTTGAACGCGGCGTGGGTCAGCGGCATCAGCTTCGACCACTGCTCCTCCATCGCCTCCCCCACCATTTCGATCTCCCGCTGCGGGAAGCTGGGCACCTTCGCCTGTTCGTGCTGGGTGCGCAGCCCGAGGAAGTGCATCAGCGAGCGTGCGTTGCACGTGGCGTACATCGACGAGTAGAGGCCCACGGGCAGGACGGCGCGGGCGACCTCGCGGGCGACGCCTGCCTCCAGCATCTCCAGGTACGTCGCGTACGCCGTGCGGTACACGCCCTCCATGGCGCGGCCCGTCAGTGCGTGCTGCTCGGACGTGCCCTCGACGAACTCGTACTTTCCCGGGCGGCCCTGCTGGACGAGCTTGCGGGAGGCTCCGGGCACGTAGAAGACGGGCTGGAGCTGCCGGTAGCGACCCGACTCCTCGTTGTAGGACCAGCCGACGCGGTGCCGGTGGAACTCGCGGAAGACGAAGAGGGGGGCGCTGATGAAGAAGGTCATCGAGTTGTGCTCGAAGGGGCTGCCGTGCCGGTCCCGCATCAGGAAGTTGATCAGGCCCTTGGAGCGCTCCGGGTCCTTGTTCAGCTCGTCCAGGGACTGCTCCCCCGCGGTGGAGACCCGGGCGGCCCACAGCACGTCCGTGTCGGCGGCGCTGTGCTTGACCAGCTCGACCGTCATGTCGCTGCGGAAACTCGGGGCGAGCGGGGCGGAGGTGTCGGTCACCTGCGGGGTCCTTCCACGTACGTCTTCCAGGGCGGGAACAGCCTACGGGGAGGGGCTGACAGCCTCGGAAGGCCGGTGCGATAGGCCGTTATGGCGACTCTTAACCGGACAAACGAGACTCGGGGCCAAGAAACGGCACCCCCGGTGACAATCCCTCGCCCCGCGATTGATATTTTTCACATGGGTCCGGCGGCAGCGGGCACTCGGAAGCCGCCCCGGACGTTATCCCTCTAGAAGCGACCGACCGCCCAGAACGATCATGCAGGAGCGCCCCGTCATGTCCCGCCGCGGAGAGACAGTCCCGTTCGCCTTCATAGCTCAGGCCGACCGGTTCCGCAGCAATGTCACCCCGCCGCCCCGTGCCCGCCGCAGCTTCCGCCAGGTCGCCGGCAGCGCCCTGGTCGGAGTGACGATCGTCGCCGGCCTCGTCGGCTCCGTCCTGCTCGGCTCACCCGCGCTCACCGACAACCAGGTCCCCGACCGGGACCACCCGGCGGCGGCCGAAGGCCGCTGACCTCACGGCCGCCCCTGGGAACGGCACCCGGGGGTGGCCGCCCGCGCCTGCCCTCGCTAATGTCACCGCTCACACCGCCGCGCCCGCCCGCGGCGGCAGCCCAGCCGTGGGACGGCCCCGAGCCGCCCCCTGTCGTGAGCGAGCGAGGACCCTGCCGTGCCCCTGCCCTTTGTGACGGCCGACCGTGAGGACCGCGTCCAGGCGGCGCAGTCGGTGACGCTCGCCGAGGCCGACCGCGACCTGTGGCGGCGGCCCTACCGCCCCGGCCCGTGGCGGGTGGGCGGCGGAGCGCTGCTCCTTCTGCTCGCTTCGTACGTGCTCTTCTCGGCCCTGGTCATCGCCCTCGCCGGTTCGCTGCCCAGCGCTGCGGTCTGCGCGGGCTGCGGCGTGCTGGTGATCGTGCTGGCCGTCCGGCTGCTCCGGGCGGGTGTGTGGGTCAGTTCCCACGGCCTGCGCCAGGCGGGGCTCTTGCGTACGACGACGCTGCGCTGGGCCGAGGTCGGGGTGGTGCGCACGGTGCAGCGGCCCGTCAGATGGCTGGGGATGCCGCGCACGGTGCAGGGCCAGGCCCTGGTCCTGTATCCCCGGACGCGGGCCGGCAACGGCGCAGCGGGATCGGACGCCGAGGAACGGCGGATACTGCTGACCGACCACAACGCCGACTTCCTCCCGCGCCGCCCCGGCTTCGAACGGGCCGCCGACGTCATAGAGAGCTGGGCGGCGGAGTCCCGCAGCTGAGGGCGTCGACGGGCGGCCGGCTAGTCGCGGGGGGCGGACTCGTGCAGGGTGATGGCGTGCTGCATGGCCTTCCGGGCCCTGGGGGTGTCGCGGGCGTCGTGGTAGGCGACGGCAAGCCGGAACCACGAGCGCCAGTCCCCCGGGTGCTCTTCCGTCTCGGCCTGGCGGCGGGCGAAGACGGCGTCGGCCGAGGCCCGGTCGATGCGGCCTGACGGTGTCCGCTCCAGTTCGTCGAGGGGCAGTCCGCCCTCGGCCTCGAGCTCGCGGGCGAGCCGTCCGGCGCGGCGGGCGAAGCGCGTGGTGTGCCACAGGAACCACGCGCCGATGAACGGCAGCACCAGCACCGCGACGCCGAAGGGCACGGTGACGGGGGTGCCCTGCTCGATCAGCAGGACACCCCGGCTGCCGACCAGGACGAAGTAGACGACCAGGACGGCGGCCAGCAGAAAGTAGGTGAGCTTCGCGCGCACGGTGCCGTACCCCGTCAGTCCAGGTCGAGGAAGTGTTCGAGGCCGAAGGTCAGCCCCGGGTTGGCCGGCACCTTGCGGATCCCCAGCAGGACGCCGGGCATGAACGAGCTGCGGTGCAGGGAGTCGTGGCGGATGGTGAGCGTCTCCGCCTCGTCGCCGAAGAGGACCTCCTGGTGGGCGACCAGACCGCGCAGCCGCACCGCGTGCACCGGTACGCCGTCCACGTCGGCGCCCCGAGCACCCTCCAGCGACTGGGTGGTGGCGTCGGGCTGGGCCGGCAGCCCGGCCGACTCGCGGGCCTGCCCGATCAGCTGTGCGGTCCGCACGGCCGTGCCGCTGGGCGCGTCGGCCTTACCCGGGTGGTGCAGCTCGACGACCTCGACGGACTCGAAGAAGCGGGCCGCCTGCTGGGCGAAGCGCATCGTCAGCACGGCACCGATGCCGAAGTTCGGGGCGATGAGCACGCCGGTGCCGGGAGAGTCGGCGAGCTGGGCGCGCACCGCCGTCAGCCGCTCGTCCGTCCATCCCGTGGTGCCGACGACGGCGTGGACGCCGTTCGCCAGGCAGTACTCCAGGTTGCCCATGACGGCGTCCGGGCGGGTCAGGTCGACGGCCACCTGCGTGCCCGCGTCGGTGAGCGCGCTGCGCGCGTCCCCGCTGCCCAGGGCTGCCACCAGCTCCATGTCGTCGGCGTTCTCGACCGCTCGCACGGCCTCGGAGCCCATCCGGCCGCCTGCGCCGAGGACGGCTACGCGCAGCTTGCTCATTGTGCTCGTTCCTTACGTGGTGGGTGGGGCAGGTGGGGCGGACGTCAGGCGACGGTCTCGTGCAGGCGGTCGGCCTGGCGGTCGGTGAGCTGCCCGATGACCGACAGCGAGGGGCGGCGGCTCAGCACCTCGCGGGCGACCTCGCGCACGTCGTCGGGCGTGACGGCGTGGATCTTCGCGAGCATGCCGTCCACGGACATCTGTTCGCCCCAGCACAGCTCGCTCTTGCCCAGGCGGTGCATCAGCGCGCCGGTGTCCTCCAGGCCGAGCACCGTAGAGCCTGACAGCTGCCCGATGGCGCGCCGCAACTCGTCGTCGGTGAGCCCGTCACGCGCCACCTGGTCGAGTTCGTCGCGGCAGATCTTCAGCACGTCGGACACCTGTCCAGGACGGCAGCCCGCGTAGACCCCGAACAGGCCGCAGTCCGCGTAGCCGGATGTGTAGGCGTAGGTGCTGTAGGCCAGGCCGCGCTTCTCGCGGATCTCCTGGAAGAGCCGGGAGCTCATGCCTCCGCCCAGCGCGGTGCTCAGTACCGCGAGGGGCCAGCGGCGCTCGTCGTGCCGCGAGACCCCGGGCAGCCCCAGTACCACGTGGGCCTGCTCGGTGGCCCGGTCGACGAAGTCGACCCGTCCGCCGGTGCGCAGGGAGCGGCTGCCCGAGCGGGGCCCGACCGGCTGCTCGCCCCGCGTGCGGGCGAGCGCGCCCGCACCCTCGAACGCGGCGCGCACCCGCTTGACGACCTGCGCGTGGTCGAGGTTGCCCGCTGCGGCGACGACCAGCCGCGTCGGGTCGTAGTGCTTCTTGTAGAAGCGCGCCACCTGGTCGCGGGTCAGCGCGTTGACGGTGTCCACGGTGCCCAGCACGGGGCGCCCCAGCGGGGTGTCGCCGAACATGGTGTGCGCGAACAGGTCGTGGACGCAGTCGCCGGCGTCGTCCTCCGTCATGGCGATCTCCTCGAGGATCACGCCACGCTCGGCCTCGACCTCGCCCCGCTCGATGACGGAGGAGGTCAGCATGTCGGAGAGGACGTCGACGGCCAGCGGCAGATCGGCGTCCAGGACCCGCGCGTAGTAGCAGGTGAACTCCTTCGTGGTGAAGGCGTTCATCTCGCCGCCCACCGCGTCGAGCGCGGCGGAGATCTCCAGCGCGCTGCGCCGCTCGGTGCCCTTGAAGAGCAGGTGCTCCAGGTAGTGCGTGGCGCCGCCCAGCGCCGGGGTCTCGTCGCGGGAGCCGACGTGCGCCCAGATGCCGAGCGTGACGGAGCGCACGGTCGGCACGGACTCGGTGATCACCCGGAGCCCGCCGGGCAGCACGGTCTTGCGGACGGTGCCCGCGCCGTTCTCGCCCTTGATCAGGGTGGTGGTACGGGCGACGGCCCGCCCTGCCTCAGAGGCGGGGCGGGCCGTCGTACGGGACGTACGGGTCACTTCGCGGACTCGTCCTCGGACTTCTCCGCGTCCCCCTCGGCGGAGCCGCTGTCGGACTCGGCCTCGTCCATGACGGGGATGAGGGAGAGCTTGCCGCGCTGGTCGATCTCGGCGATCTCGACCTGGACCTTCTGGCCGACACCGAGGACGTCCTCGACGTTCTCCACGCGCTTGCCGCCGGCCAGCTTGCGGATCTGCGAGATGTGCAGCAGACCGTCCTTGCCGGGCAGCAGCGAGACGAAGGCACCGAAGGTGGTCGTCTTGACGACCGTGCCCAGGTAGCGCTCGCCGACCTCGGGCATCGTCGGGTTGGCGATGCCGTTGATGGTGGAGCGCGCCGCCTCGGCGGCCGGGCCGTCGGCGGCACCGATGTAGATGGTGCCGTCGTCCTCGATGGTGATGTCGGCGCCGGTGTCCTCCTGGATCTGGTTGATCATCTTGCCCTTCGGGCCGATGACCTCGCCGATCTTGTCCACCGGGATCTTGACGGTGATGATCCGCGGCGCGTTCGGGGACATCTCGTCCGGAACGTCGATGGCCTCGTTCATCACGTCGAGGATGTGCAGCCGCGCGTCGCGGGCCTGCTTGAGGGCCGCGGCCAGCACGGACGCCGGAATGCCGTCCAGCTTGGTGTCGAGCTGCAACGCCGTGACGAACTGCTTGGTGCCGGCGACCTTGAAGTCCATGTCGCCGAAGGCGTCCTCGGCACCGAGGATGTCGGTCAGCGTCACGTAGTGGGTCTCGCCCTCGATGTCCTGGGAGATCAGGCCCATGGCGATACCGGCGACCGGGGCCTTGAGCGGCACACCGGCGTTCAGCAGCGACATAGTGGAGGCGCAGACCGAGCCCATGGACGTCGAACCGTTGGAGCCCAGCGCCTCGGACACCTGGCGGATCGCGTACGGGAACTCCTCGCGGGTCGGCAGCACCGGCACCAGCGCACGCTCGGCGAGCGCGCCATGGCCGATCTCGCGGCGCTTCGGCGAACCGACGCGGCCCGTCTCACCGGTGGAGTAGGGCGGGAAGTTGTAGTTGTGCATGTAGCGCTTGCGGGTCACCGGCGAGAGGGTGTCCAGCTGCTGCTCCATGCGCAGCATGTTCAGCGTGGTGACGCCCAGGATCTGCGTCTCGCCGCGCTCGAACAGCGCCGAGCCGTGCACCCGCGGGATGGCCTCGACCTCGGCGGCCAGGGTGCGGATGTCGGTGACACCGCGGCCGTCGATGCGCTTCTTCTCCTTGATGACGCGCTCGCGCACCAGGGTCTTGGTCAGCGCACGGTAGGCGGCCGAGATCTCCTTCTCGCGCCCCTCGAACTGCGGGAGCAGCTTCTCGGCGGCCACCGCCTTGACGCGGTCCAGCTCGCTCTCGCGCTCCTGCTTGCCGCCGATGGTCAGGGCCTGGGCGAGCTCGTCGCGCACGGCGGAGGTGAGCGCCTCGAGGACGTCGTCCTGGTAGTCCAGGAAGATCGGGAACTCGGCGACCGGCTTGGCGGCCTTCGCGGCGAGGTCGGACTGGGCCCGGCACAGCACCTTGATGAAGGGCTTGGCGGCCTCGAGACCGGCGGCGACGACCTCCTCGGTCGGCGCCTCGGCACCGCCCTTGACCAGCTCGATGGTCTTCTCGGTGGCCTCGGCCTCGACCATCATCACCGCGACGTCGCCGTCGGGCAGCGTGCGGCCGGCGACGACCATGTCGAAGACGGCCTCCTCCAGCTCGCTGTGCGTCGGGAAGGCCACCCACTGGCCGCGGATGAGGGCGACGCGGGTGCCGCCGATCGGTCCTGAGAAGGGCAGGCCGGACAGCTGCGTGGAGCAGGAGGCGGCGTTGATGGCGACCACGTCGTAGGCGTGGTCGGGGTTGAGCGCCATGACCGTCTCGACGATCTGGATCTCGTTGCGCAGGCCCTTCTTGAAGGAGGGGCGCAGCGGACGGTCGATCAGCCGGCAGGTGAGGATGGCGTCCTCGGAGGGGCGGCCCTCACGCCGGAAGAAGGAGCCGGGGATCTTCCCGGCCGAGTACATCCGCTCCTCGACGTCGACCGTCAGGGGGAAGAAGTCCAGCTGGTCCTTGGGCTGCTTGGAGGCGGTGGTGGCCGACAGCACCATGGTGTCGTCGTCCAGGTACGCCACGGCGGAACCGGCGGCCTGCTTGGCCAGGCGGCCCGTCTCGAAGCGGATGGTGCGGGTGCCGAAGGCGCCGTTGTCGATGACGGCCTCGGCGTAGTGGGTCTCGTTCTCCACCAGGAATATCTCCTCGTCGTCGTCCGCTGCACGTCTCGCAGCGGACCGTGTGCTCGACGGAGCGCTCCGGTGCGGGCCGGTCTTCGATCGAAGCTCCCGGAGCCGCCGTGGACCTCCACGGGTCCGGGGGCCACTACCGAGGACCGGCGTCGGGTTGCGCTTCCGTCTCGTCTCTGTTTCGTACTGTCGTTGTGCGATGTCTCGCGTGACAAGACTACAAAGCCTCACCGTCCCATGAGAGACGGCTGTGCTCTGATACGTCGAAGGGAGCGGCCCCCGAACGGGAACCGCTCCCTTCCTCAGCTGCTAGCGGGCGCCCGCCGCGCCGCGGCGGATGCCGAGGCGCTCGACCAGCGCACGGAACCGCTGGATGTCCTTCTTGGCCAGGTACTGCAGCAGGCGGCGGCGCTGGCCGACCAGCAGCAGCAGACCGCGGCGCGAGTGGTGATCGTGCTTGTGGGTCTTCAGGTGCTCCGTCAGGTCGCTGATGCGACGGGAGAGCAGCGCCACCTGGACCTCGGGGGAGCCGGTGTCACCCTCCTTGGTGGCGAACTCGGAGATGATCTGCTTCTTCGTCGCGGCGTCGAGAGACGACACTCGTACTCCTAGGGGTCGTGACCGCCGAGCGTCCCTGGTCTGTGTCACAGGGAATTCTTCGATACTCGACAGGCCGGTACAGGGTACCAGTGGCTAGCTGGTGAGACTCCGGGCGGCCGAGTAGACGTCCATCACCGCCAGGCACAGCGGCACCAGCGTGAGCAGGACGAAGGTCTCCAGTATCTCCACGAACCGCCCCCAGAAGGGGGTCACGCCCTTGCTCGGCACGGTCAGCCCGATGGCGATCACCAGCACGGCGCCCACGGCCAGCGCGGCGCTCAGCCACACGGTACGCAGCGCGTCGCCGCCCGCGGGGAAGTCGCCCGCCAGGCCCACGCCCAGCAGCACCAGTGCGGCGAGACCCGCCACCAGCGAGCTGGCCACCTGCGAGGTGTAGCGGAAGAGCCGGGCCCGCAGCAGCATCGCGATGCCCGTCGCCAGGACGAGCAGCTGTCCCCACCCCGAGTCGGAGAAGCCGAGCACCGCGCAGGAGACGGTGACGACGGCCGCGCAGCCGCCGCCCAGGCCGACCAGCAGCTCGTGGCCGCGCCGCGCCTGGGCCGCGATGCGCTCGGCGTCGATCGGGCCCTGGGTCTGCGGCGCCGCGTCCGGGTCGGCGTCGTAGTCGCTCATCCCGGTGCGGGTGGTCTCGTACCCGATGGGCAGGCGGGCGAAGCGGGTCGAGAGGCCCGGCAGGAACGCCAGCACGCCGACCGCCACCGGGGCACAGATGGCGGCGGTCTCCACCGGACGGATGTCGGTCACGATCGCGATGAAGGTGATCACGGTACCGATGGTCGCCGTGAAGGCGGCGGCGACGAACGGCCCGTCACCGTTGGGTGTCAGCGCGACCAGGACGGCGGCAGCCAGCAGGACGCTCACGCAGCCGAGCAGGAATTGCAGCCTGCCCACCCCGTGCCCCTCGTCCAGGGGCAGCAGACCGCTGCCTGCCACCATCAGGTGCGGCATCGCTCCGAGCCCCAGCGTGACGGCGGTGGGCCGGTCACCGTAGACCCGGGCCCGCACGGCGGACAGCGCCAGCAGCAGCACACCGGCGACGGCCGCGAGGATCCCCGCGAGGCCGTGCATGTCGTGGCCCACCGGGTCGGAGAACCACAGCACCACCGCTGTCAGCGCCAGCAGCACACCGCCGCCGATCAGCCCGGCGGCGCGCATCATGCCGTCGCCCCACAGCTTGCGGTCCTTGGTGACCGCGGAGGCGACGGCGTCGGAGACGTCGTCGAAGACGGCAGGCGGCAGCGACTCGGCGAACGGGCGCAGGCTGAGTACCTCGCCGTCGAGGATGCGCTGGGCCGTCAGCGAGCGGGAGCTGTCCAGCACGGTGCCGTCGCGGCGCACCAGGTGGTACCCGACGGGGGCGCCCTCGGCCGGGCTCTGCCCCGACAGCCTGAGGATCTCGGGGTAGAGATCGGCGACCGCGATGTCCTCGGGGAGCGCGACGTCGATCCGGCTGTCGGGCGCGACGATGGTCACCCTGCAAAAACCGGTGTCCAGGCCTGCTCCGACCGCCCGCCCGTGCGGGCCTGCCGCTCCTCGAGCACCCCCGGCGCCCGGCTGCCCGCCGGGCCCGGTGGCGGCGGCGGAAGCCGTCGTACTCACCTGTGTGTCCCCCTCGAAAGCCTGCCGGGCACCTGCCCGCGCTGCTGAGCACCTGCTGTGTGTGCGGGTGTGTCGGGCTGCGAACGCCTGTGTGAGCGACTGCTGCGGTCGCGGCGGCAGCGCGCGCCACCCTACCGGTCCCGGTCAACTCACTCTGCCATTAGGATCGCCAGGCGCGGAGGGGGGACCATCGCCATGGGGCGCCGCACCGGGAAAGTCCCTTCCGCCACAAGGGACACCAGGGAACGCAAGGGAAATTGGTGCGCGAGTGACCCAGATCGTCGTCAAGCGTCCGCCTCGGGCACTGCCCCCGGAAGTACCGGGCGAGCAACTGGAGTTGCAGCCGCCGCCCGAACTGCCGCGCGGCCAGCATGAGGGCATGTGGCTGCAACTCCTGCCGATGCTCGGCATGGGCGGGTCCAGCGTCTACTTCCTCATGCCCGGCATGAACTCCCACCCCATGATGAAGATCATGGGCGTCCTGATGCTGTTCTCGACGCTCGCCATGGTCATCGCCATGGTCATCAGGATGCGCCGCGGCACCCAGGGCGAGATGGCGCAGTCGCGCCGCGACTACCTCAAGTACCTGGCGCAGACGCGCCGCACCGTGCGCAAGACGGCCCTCAAGCAGCGCGACGCCCAGTTCTACCTGCACCCCGAGCCCGACCAGCTGTGGTCACTGGTGGCCGAGGGCAGCAGGGTGTGGGAGCGGCGCCCCTCCGACGGCGACTTCGCCCAGGTGCGCGTCGGCCTCGGCGCCCAGCAGCTGGCCACCCCCCTGGCCGCACCCGAAACCGCGCCCGTGGACGAACTGGAGCCGCTGACCGTCGGCGCCATGCACCAGTTCCTCAACACCCACGCCACCCTCGAGAACCTGCCCATGGCGGTCTCCCTGCGGGCCTTCTACCACGTGACGCTCAGCGGAGACCCCGACACCCTCTACGGGGCCGTGCGCGCCATGCTCTGCTCGCTGGCCGCCCTGCACTCCCCCGAGGAACTCGTGATCGCGGTCGCGGCCGGACGCGAGTCCTACGCCTCCTGGGACTGGGCCAAGTGGCTGCCGCACGCGCAGGCCAAGGACGCCGCCGACGGCGCCGGCGCCCGCCGGCTGATCGTCTCCGACACCCTCCAGATGGAGGAGCTGCTGGCCGCGCGCCTGGAGGGACGGCCCCGGTTCAACGGTGCCGCCGACCCCGTACTGGAGGCGCCCCACCTCGTCGTCGTACTGGACGGGACCGCCGTCCTGCCCAACTCGCTGCTGGCCGCGCCCGAAGGCCTCCAGGGCGTCACCATCGTCGAGATCGTCCCCGGCGACATCGACGTGGCGCGCGGCGGCCTCTCCGTCGTCGTGCAGCCACGCGCCCTGCGCCTGGAGTCCGGCCACGGACTCGTCTACGACGGCACCCCCGACACGCTCTCCTACCCGGCCGCCGAGGCCGTGGCCCGGCAACTCGCCCCGCTGCGCGCAGGCTCCGGTGACGACGGCGACGAACCGCTGCTGGCCAAACTGGAGTTCACCGACCTTTTGAGCCTCGGCGACGCCGCCTCCGTCGACGTCTCGCGCACCTGGCGGCCCCGCTCCCAGGCCGAACGGCTCCGCGTCCCCATCGGCGTCGGCGAGGACGGACAGCCGGTCATGCTCGACCTGAAGGAGGCCGCGCAGGACGGCATGGGCCCCCACGGGCTGTGCGTCGGCGCGACCGGCTCCGGCAAGTCGGAACTCCTGCGCACCCTCGTGCTCGGCCTCGCGGTCACCCACTCCTCCGAGACCCTGAACTTCGTCCTCGCGGACTTCAAGGGCGGCGCCACGTTCGCCGGCATGGCACACATGCCCCACGTCGCCGCCGTCATCACCAACCTCGCCGACGACCTCACCCTCGTCGACCGCATGGGCGACTCCATCCGCGGCGAGCTCAACCGGCGCCAGGAGATGCTCCGCGACGCCGGCAACTACGCCAACATCCACGACTACGAGAAGGCCCGCGCCGCGGGCGCGCCCCTCTCCCCCGTCCCCTCACTCGTCCTCGTCATCGACGAGTTCAGCGAGCTGCTCACCGCCAAACCCGACTTCATCGACATGTTCATCCAGATCGGCCGCATCGGCCGCTCCCTGGGTGTCCACCTGCTGCTCGCCTCCCAGCGCCTGGAAGAGGGCAGGCTGCGCGGCCTGGAGACCTACCTGTCCTACCGCGTCGGCCTGCGCACCTTCTCCGCCGCCGAGTCCCGCGCCGCACTCGGCGTCCCCGACGCCTACCACCTGCCGTCCGTACCCGGCTCCGGCTACCTGAAGTTCGGCACCGACGAGATGACCCGCTTCAAGGCCGCCTACGTCTCCGGCGTCTACCGCGCCGGCAGCGACGGCGAAGCCACCGCCAGGGGACCCGTCGGGGGGAACCGGCGCCCCGTGCTGTTCACCGCCGCCGAGGTGCCGGTACAGCGCCCCGACCCCGACACCGTCGCCCCCGTGCCCGCCCAGCCCGTCGGCGGCGCCGACGACGACGCGCTGGCCGACACCGTCCTCGACGTCGTCGTACGGCGCCTCGAAGGCCAGGGCACACCCGCCCACCAGGTGTGGCTGCCCCCGCTCGACAACGCCTCCCCCCTCGACGAGCTCCTCCCCGGACTCGCGCCCGTCGAAGGCCGCGGCCTGACCGTCCCCGACTACCCGCGGCTCGGCCAGCTCGTCGTCCCTGTCGGCCTCGTCGACAAGCCCTTCGAGCAGCGCCGCGACCCGCTGTACCTCGACTTCTCCGGCGCCGCGGGCCACATGCTCGTCGTCGGCGGACCCCAGTCCGGCAAATCCACCCTCGTACGGTCCCTCATCTCGTCGTTCGCCCTCACCCACACACCCACCGAGGTCCAGTTCTACGGGCTCGACTTCGGTGGCGGCGGCATGTCCGCGGTCGCCGACCTGCCCCACGTCGGCGGCACCGCCTCCCGCCTCGACCCCGAACGGGTCCGCCGCACGATCGCCGAGGTCTACGGCATCCTCAACCGCCGCGAGGAGTACTTCCGCGCCCACAGCATCGACTCCATCGCCACCTACCGCAGGCGCCGCTCCCGCGGCCAGATCACCGACCAGGCCTGGGGCGACGTCTTCCTCGTCCTCGACGGCTGGGGCAACTTCCGCAACGACTACGAAGGCCTCACCGACATCGTCGGTGACATCGCGGCCCGGGGCCTGGGCTACGGCATCCACCTGGTCATCACCGCCTCCCGCAACATGGAGGTACGGGCCGCGCTGAAGGACCTGCTGATGAACCGCCTCGAGCTGCGGCTCGGCGACACGATGGACTCCGAGTTCAACCGCAAGGTCGCCGCCAACGTGCCCGCCGGCGTCCCAGGACGCGGCCAGACCATGGAAGCCCTGCACTTCATGACGGCCGTCCCCCGCATCGACGGCGTCAGCTCCGACGACGACCTCGCCGACGCCAGCGCCGAGATGTGCCGCACCGTGGGCGCGCACTGGCAGGGCGACCCGGCCCCCCGCGTCCGGCTCCTGCCCCGCGAACTCCCCGCGGCGCGGCTCCCCGGCGGCGGAGAGCACCCCGAACGCGGCGTCGCCTTCGCCATCGACGAGAACAACCTCGAACCCGTCTTCGTCGACTTCGAGACCGACCCGTTCTTCCTCGTCTTCGGCGAGAGCGAATCCGGCAAAACGGCGCTGCTGCGGCTCCTCGTCCAACAGATCACCCAGCGCTACTCCGGTGACGAGGCGAAGATCGTCGTCGGCGACTACCGGCGCTCGCTCCTCGGCGCCATCCCCGACACGCACCTGCTCGAATACGCGCCCATGTCCAACACCATGGAGACGCACATGAACGCGCTCCGCGACCTGATGGACCGGCGAGCGCCCTCCCCCGACGTCACACCACAGCAGCTCAGGGACCGCAGCTGGTGGAGCGGGCCGCAGATCTTCATCGTCGTCGACGACTACGAACTCGTCGCCACCTCCAGCGGCAACCCCCTCTCCGTCCTCACCGAGCACCTGCCCTTCTCCCGCGACGTCGGCGTACGCTTCCTCATCGCCCGCAGCTCGGCCGGCGCCTCACGCTCCATGTTCGAGTCCTTCATGACCCGCATCAAGGAACTGGGCGCCCAGGGCGTCCTCCTGTCCGGCGACCCCAACGAGGGCGACCTCCTCGGCAACGTCCGCCCCCGCCCCATGCCCCCCGGCCGCGGCTTCTTCGTCTCCCGCAAGCGCGGAACCCCCCTGGTGCAGTTGGGGTGGCTGCCCGACGAGCAGTAGAGGTGAGGGAGTGGGGCGGGGTGGGGTGCGGGGGTGGCCTGACTCGTTGAGGGAGCACGGGTTCGGGCGGGCATCCGCACCGGACAACGGGTGCGAGCACGGAAAGAGTGCTCTCTCGGGCGGACGGCCTGTGCGCCACCCACCACGCCCAGTAGTCTTGACCCGAACGAAGCGCGCGAAGGGAGAGCCACCGGTGGGTACTCAGCAAGAAAAAGAAGAGCTGTACGCGTTGGACATCTCCGACGCCGTCTGGGAAAGCGCCCCCGGCAGCCCCGAGGACGAACGCGTCGAGATCGCCCACATCGCCGGCGGCGCCGTCGCCATGCGCAACTCCAAGGAACCGGACGTCGTCCTGCGCTACACCGCCGCCGAATGGCACGCCTTCGTCCTGGGCGCACGCGACGGCGAATTCGACCTGGAGCCGACGGTGCGCAATGGAGGCGTGGCGGAATGAGGGGGCGGAGGCCATGAGCCCCGCGGACCCCGCACGGGCCGCCTCCAACTCGCCTTCCGGCCAGGGCAAAACAGCGGGCGGGGCCACGGTTTCCCGCAACCCCGCCCGCTTACTACGGCCCTAAGGCTCACCAACCGCCGATCTGCTCGAAAAGGCGGCTGGCCTTGAGGTCGGTAGCGTGGTACTTACCACTGCCGTCTCGGACCAGGGCCTCGATGCGGCCGAGCTGCTCCTTGATGTCGTTGGCACGAGCCTGCCACTGCTTGTCGACAGCACGGAACATTTGTTTCGCTTCGCCCTCCCAGACTTCTTCGGTCTTCTGGACCTCACGCCAGAGCGCTTCCATCTGGTCGAGGACCATCTGCTTGCGAAGCTTGATCTGCTCGGCGATCTCGTCGAGGTGGGAATAGTTGACCTTGAGTGCGCTCAGCGGGTCTTCAGCGGACATGCCTTCTCCGATCACGTACAGGAAAGTGCGGTCATGGTGCGGGCGCGGTACGGAGCGTGCGGGGGCGGTCAGACGCCGTTCAGTTTGCTGCCAGGCCCCGGAGTCCCGACCTCCCGGCCGTTGTAATCTGCTCCTCCGCCGCCGTCGAGGCCGGCATTGATTCCGTGCAGGCCGCTGTCAGCACTGATGTGACCGCCCGCTTCGGAGCCGTTGACATCGATCCCGCGGAACGCGTTGACGATCTCGTCCTCATTACCACCGGCCATCTTCGACGTGCCGTGAGCCGCGTCGATGAGTCCGTTCAACATCTGGTTGATGGCGTGGTGATCGTTGTTGATGCTGTTCTGCGCCCGCTGGAAGGCGGAAGCGCCGGCACCTGTCCAGCCGGCGCTGACCATTCCGATGAGGGTCTGCAGGTGCCGGACGTTCGTGTGCAGTTGACCGCTGATCTCTGTCAGGTTGCTCTTGAACTTGGCGAACTCGCCAGGATCGAGCTTCTGGCCGTAACCTGCAACTTCCGCCATGAGAATGCCTTCCTTCTCTTGGGTCTGTTCGTTCCGTCTACGACGCGGCGTACTGCCGCACTAGTTCCGCCTCTGGCGTACGACGGCGAAGCCGCACCCCGCGAGGACGATGACCCCCGCCGCGATGCCGCCCGCGGGGAGTAGCCAACCACTGTCCTCTTCCTGCGACTTCGAGTCTGCCACCTCGACCTTGTCAGGGGCATCGTCTTTCCCCGAGTTCTTCTCGTCGGACGACTTGGGCCCGGCGCTCGCGGTCGAAGGGCCCGTCTTTTCGTTGGTGAGAGGGCTGATGTCCGGATCACCCGGGTCGCCCTTTCCCTCCAGAAGATTGAGGCGGGGGCGGACAGCGCCGTAGCCGAGGTATTTGCTCTGAGTCTTCTCGTTGCCGGCGAGACCGGCCGTCTTCGTCAGGACGCGAAGAACCTGGTTGCCGGTCCAGTCCGGATGCTTGGACCAGATCAGGGCAGCGGAAGCAGAGGCGACCGCGCTGGCCATACTGGTGCCTTGTTGCTTACTACAATAATTCGCCCGCTTGGCGTCACACCAGCCAGGCAGGCCTTCACCTGGTGCAGCGAGGGTGACCTCGTCCCCGTAAGAGGAGAACTTGCTGACCTTACCGTCACTCCCAGTCCCGGCCACTCCGGCGACGTCAGGATAACCCGCGGGGTATGATTGTAGATTTCCCTCATTCGCCTCGTTTCCGGCGGACGAGAACATGATCTTGCCTTTTTTGGCGGCGTATTCGACTGCTTTCCCCAGCTCAGGGCCAGGTGGCCCTCCGAACGACATGTTGATGATCTGCGCGTCGCTGTCGGCGGCGGCTCTGACGGCCTTGTCCGCATGAGAGAACAGCGCACCCTTTTCGCGGCCTTTCACACCGTCGAGACCCACTCGATAAGGGATAATCTTCGCGTCAGGCGCGAGGCCCTTGAGGGAGCCGCCTTCCCCTGTTCCCGCGATCAATTCGGCCATAGTCGTGCCGTGACCGGTGTCGTCCTTGGTCTCGTCGCCAGACGCATTGGCGAAGTCGCGCCCCGGCAGGACCTGCCCCTTCAAGGCACGCGTCGACGAATCAACGCCAGTGTCCACGACTGCGACGGTGATGCCCTTACCGGTACTGACCTTCCACATCTTCTCGGCCTGCATCGCTTTCAGGTACCACTGCTGTGATCGCACGTCCTGAGCGGTGGCAGTCGAAGCCGCATTCCATTGCAGCGCGACGAAAACGCCGAGTGCCATCGCCCCGGATACGGAACGCTGCCACACAGCCAGAGTGGGTCGATGCCCGCCAAGCGTCACGGAATCACTCATTCTGTTACTCGATCACCGGGGGCACGGAGTTGGGCCGACGGACGGGCGGAGCCTCACGCGCTGCTGAGCCATCCGAACGCGTCGCATGGCTGTCCTCCTCCGGAGGGCTGGGTATGCCATCCGTCGACGACCCATCTCCTCCATCCTCCCGAACGAGTCCGGAGCCCCCCGAAGTGAACTCACGGCCGCCACGCCTCCGGTCTGACTCCTTTTTACGGGGCGTGCCGACGATGCCTCCGGGGGTGGAAGCCACCCTCCGGCCTTGGGAGTTCTTCTTCGAGTCCGTTTCAGACGCTCGGCTACCGATCGGCGGCACTCCCGTCGGAGCACGCCTGACAGGGGTGCCGCCCTCGTTGCCGACGACCGTTCCGCGCGGGATGCCGGGAGAGTTCGGACGCGGAGTGGCACGGCTCGGCGTTCCTCCCACAATTCCGCCGGGCTGGGAGGCACGCGCGGTCCCCGAGGCGGGTCCACGGCCGGCATTCTTAGTTCCGTTGTTGGGATGCGTCATGCCCGGATGCATCATCCCGGGGCGCCCCATCGGCCCGGTGCGCCCCCCCGTGCCCTGCGGGTCCCTGGACGCAGCGTTCGTGGGCAGCCCGGTCACCGGCGAGCGCCCGGTCGGCCCTGTCGTCTGCCGTCCCGTCGGAGGCGGAGGTACTGGGCCCGGACGCATGGGAGGGGAAGACGGGCGTACCGGGCCAGGGGGCTTGGACATACCAGGACCAGTGATCCTGCCTGTCGTGGGCAGTGGTCCGGGGAGCGTCGGCGGTTGGCCAGGCCCGGTCGTAGGTCCTGGAGCGGTGGGGCCGGGAGGAGACGTAGGCGTCTGAACGGGGTCGATCGGCGTATGAGGCATCGTCGCCGTGTCGATAGCGGTGGAGACACCCGCGTCGGGGTGGAGCGGTGTTCGTACAGGGGCGTCGAGACCACTGTGCGGCTGCGTCGGATGCACAGGACTGCCGTCCGTGCCCCCGGGGTCCGTCGGGCCGCCCCACCCTCCGGGTGTGACGCTGGCGTTCCTGCTGACGGGAGTCGCCTCCTGACCAGAAGACGGAACGCCCCCTGGCCCTGACCCGCCGGGCAGGGGCTCGGCTTTCGGCACACCGATGTTCGGCATCTGCTCGAAGTGCGGAATCATCCCCTCCGCCGCTGCCATGTTCCGGCTCGAGACGTCGTAGTACGACGCGATCCGGTTCATCTGGATCAGGGCGGCGTTGTGGTTCTTCTTGTACTGCTTGTACTTGGGGTTGTCCTCGTTCCGCTTGTCCTTCGGGATCTCCTCGACATCGCGGATCTCGACCTCTTCGTCCTTGGGCATCGAGCCCTGGGTCCCTGCCAGCCCAAGACTCATCACGGAAAGCTCGGTGCTGACGGTTTCCGCGTAGCCACCCATGTGCTGGGTATTCTTGCCCAGTTGGATGGCCCACTTCTTGCAGGCCCGCTCCGCCTCGCCCTCCCATTCGGCGCGCTCGGCCTCCGTCTGTAGCCACGAGCCGGCCGACTTGATCGCCTTGGACGCGTTGTAGAGAGCGTTGGCCACCGACTCCAGGTCGGACGGCTTCGCGGTCCTGACCATGTCGAGCAGCTCGCCGAGGGACTTCTTCTCGAAGTCGGTCGTCTCCCCGGGAAGGTAGAGCACCGCGAACGGGGACATGACCAGCCCGTACCGCGCCAGGTCGCGCATGGCGATGTTCGCACCGGCGCTGGGGTTTTCCAGGTCGGGCGCCCCGGGCTTGGGCGCGCCGCCACCGTCTGTTCCACCCACGGGTATGCCTCCGTCAATTTCGCCGACGTCTGATGCTCAGTACTGGGATTGGGACTGCTCGTTTCGAGGAGCGTCGGCTTTCTTCGTCTCATTCTTGTCGTGCTTGGCCGCTTCGGCCTTCCGCTTCTCTTCTTCCAACTCCGCCTGGATCGCCCAGAAGCGCCGTTTCTCGTCCTCGTCCATCTGGTCGAAGCCCTTGTCGGCGTCGGAGACGGCGATGCCGAACATGAAGATCTGGTCGTCGAGCTTTCTGGACAGCTCGCTCAGGTGGTTGTGGACCCTGTTGTACTGCGCGAGCACGCCTGTCGCCTCGGGGAAGGCGACTTCTCCGTGGACTGAGGCCGGGGTGAGCCGTTGGGCTTCCAGCGCGAGTCGGCCGCCCGCGGAGTCCTGTAGTTCCTTCAGGGCGTCGTCGATCTTCTTCTTGAACTTCTTGAGGACTTCCTCGCCCCGCAGAAGATCAGGCTTGTTGCCCTTCGGTTCACTTTTGGGCGTGCCCTTCGGCTCGCTCATCTCGCCCTCCCCGTGCGCGTCCACCCGTCGCGGGCTCTGCTGTGGCGGCTGCCGTTGCCCACTGTGCGCTGTGTGTCACTGTAGCCACACCCTAGGTGGATCCCAACTGCAAATCCGCAGCGGGGTAGTTGTCGTAGCAGGGCTGTTGCTTGTGCGTGACACATCTCTCTTGATACCAGCGGGCACCGACATCCGACATGGCGTCGGCCCACGTGTGAGGAGGTCCTCAGCGGGTGCCTGTGCGGTGCCTGCGGCGGCGCCAGTCGCGGTAGACCAGGGAGGAGCCCGCGACGATCGCGACGAGGGTACCGCCGCCGAGGAGGACGTAGGTGCCGAGGCGTTCGTTGCGTTCCTGCTCGGTTTCGCCCAGTTCGAGTGCGGCGGGAGCCGGCTTTTCGCCGGTTTCTACGCCTTCTTGGGCGACGGGGTGGTCGATGCGCTTGCTGTCCTCGGTGAGGGCGGCCACCGGGTCGACGACGCCCCAGCCGACGAGGCGGTCGTGGCCGGGGATGGAGCGCTCGGCGGTCTGCTCGATCTGGGCGACGATGTTCTCCTGGGTCCAGCGGTCGGCGCCCTTGTCGTGTTTGGCCCGCAGGAGTGCCGCCACACCCGCCACGTAGGGGGCGGAGAAGCTGGTGCCGTTGTCGGCGCAGTGACCGCCCTTGGGGACGGTGGAGATGATGTCGACGCCGGGTGCCGCCACGTCCACGAACTCGCCCGACTGGGAGAAGGGGGCGCGCTCGTTGTTGCGGTCGGACGAGGCGACCGCGAGGACGCCGGGGTAGGAGGCGGGGTAGGTCTTCTTGACCTGGCCGCCGAGGCCGTCGTTGCCGGCGGAGGCGACGACGACGACGTCGGCGGCCAGGGCGCGCTGGACGGATCTTTCGAGTGAGGAGTCCGACTGGAGGGCTTCGGCCGTGTCCTGCGAGATGTTGATGACGTCGGCGTCGGCTTCGACGGCGTAGTCGATGGACCGGGCGAGACTTCCTGCTGTGCCGCTGCCGTTGGCGTCGTTCTGCTTGACGGGGATGATCGTCGCCTTGGGGGCCAGTCCGACGAAGCCGGTGTCGTCGGAGGGGCGGGCGGCGATGATGCCGGCGACCTTCGTGCCGTGTCCGACCTCGTCGGTGGTGGGTTTTCCGCGCGGCGTGGTGCGGCCTGTTTCGTCCTTCTTGCGCTTCTTGGGGAGGAAGTTCTTGCCGGCTCCGCCATCGACGGCGTCTGTCAGCTGTTCGTTCTCGACGTCGACGCCCGTGTCGATGACGGCGACGCGGACACCCGCGCCCTGATCGGTCTCCTGCCACAGCTCGTTGAGGAGAACCCTCTGGAGCGACCAGGGGCGGCCCTTGTAGGGCTTGGCGGGGAAGCTGCACTGTGCGCTGGTGTCCGCGGCGGCGGGCGGTGCTGCCGCGAGGGTGAGGCCGGAGGCGGTGAGGGCGGTCGCCGCGGCTGCTGCCGCCAGGCGGCGGAGCGCCGCGAGAGCCGGGGTGGAGCTGCGCATCGTCCTACCCTCCTCAGGAACCCTGCGGCTGGAGCGCGTCGCCGGTCGACAGGCGCGGCCCGGTGGGCAGGAAGGAGGCCCACTCCGCCGGGACGAGGGCGGGCTTCACCTTCTCGTAGCCGAGCCTGCGCTGCGCGTTCTGGTCCTCTTGCTGTTGCTGTTCCTCCTTGGATTTCTTCTTCTTGTCCTCACCGATGCCGGAGTCGTCGTGCGCGCTGTCGGCGTTGGCCTGCATGGCGTACCGCAGTCCGGTGTCGGTGACCAGGAACATGCCGCCGCTCCGCGTGCTGCGCCCCTTGATCTGGCGGAAGAGCTGGCCGGTGCCGGGCGTGACGTAGGCGCTGGAGGTGCCCGCGGGCAGCTGGGCGGGGAACGCCGTGCCTGACCAGGTGCTCAGAGTGGTCTTGCCGGTCTTGCCGTCCACCTTGCGCAGGACGTTGCAGGCGACGTTGCGGCTGTCGGACTGCGTGTTGGCGGAGTTGACGGCGTGTGCCTTCTGGTCGGGCCACGTCAGCGACTTGCCGTAGTACTCCTTGGTCGGGGAGAAGGCGCTGGCGTTGGCCTTGAGGGCCTGGCTGTTCTGCTGGAGCGGCAGCAGCTGCTTGGAGGAGAGCAGGAGCTGGGCCATGAAGTCGGTGATCGGCATGACCCTGCCCCGCAGTACGACGTAGTGCTGCCAGTGGTTGCCCGAGGGGGCCTGGATGACCGTGCCGACGCGGTTGGTGCGGGAGCCGAGCCCCTGGACGCCTGCGTCCGCTCCGACGGTTCCGCTGATCTGCGGGAAGGCGATGTCGTCACCCGTGTGCAGGGTGGCCAGCCACTGGCGGGAGACCCGCTGGGGTTTGCGGTTGTCCGCCAGGACGCGCAGCAGCGTCTCGTCGTTGGGGACACGGTATTTGGTGCCCTGCCTGTCGACGACGTAGAGCCGATTGTCGGGACCCTGTACGTAGATGAGTTCCCCTGCGCGCAGACGGTTGCCGCCCTCGACCTTGCCGCTGTCGCGATCGGCCAGGACGAAGGCCGCCTTCTGTACGGCACGTCCGCCCTCGCCTGGGCGCTCACAGACCGCCCAGCGCTTCTTCTGGCCCGCCTCCCCGGCTTCCGGGAGCCGGTCGGGTGCGTAGGGGATGCCCAGGGTGGCGCCGTGCGGGATGTCGCCGTTGTCGAGCACCTTCTCGTCGACTTTGACGACCTCTCCCTTGCCGGGGTCGAGGAGCAGCTTGGCGGAGGCGAGGTTGAGCACCGGGTGGAGCTGTGCTTTGCCGTCGGTCTTCAGGACGACGTAACGGGTGGTCGACTCGGAGCCGATGATGACTTTCTCCTTGGGCTTGTCCCAGCCCTCGGGTGCCTTCGGCTTGAACATGCCCCACGCCCCGAATCCGGCGAGGATGAGGGCGCCGACGACCATGCCGGGCAGAATGCCGCGCAGGGGGCGGGGCGCGCCCTCCTCCGTGCCTGTCGGTGACGGCTGGAGGAACGCCGCCACCAGCCGCTTCTTCGCGAAGGTGTAGGCGTTGAGCTCGTCGCGCCGTGATGCCATGAGTGAAAGACGCTCCCTGGAAGTCCCTGCTGTCCCCCGCACCGCCGAGGCCCTGACGGGCCCAGGACGGTCCGGAACCATCCCGCTCGCCGGACCGTATCCGGTCCACGCCGGTCCGCTCCCGGCCCGCTCTCGAACCCGTACGCGCCCACGCCCCGCCCCCGCGCGCGGAGCACGAAAAGCGAACCACGGACCACGATCGCGAACCGCGGATCGCGCCCGTCCGCTCGTGGGACACGTTCCCCGCACGGTCGCTCCACGCACAAGCGACCCCGCGCGCTCCGCACAGCGCTGGTGCCCGAGCCGGGAGCGCCCGGGAGCGCTGCCGATTGTCGGACCGGACCCCTACTATGCCCGTTGGGGATCGACTCGTGCCGCTCCGGTATCGTGATCGCCCGCCCAACGCCCCCGACGAGTGGGGTCGATTCGGACTTTTAGGGGGACTTCCGGGATGGGATCTGCGACGCGGGCGCGGGGTGCGGCGAGCACCGCGGGGCGCCCTGGGCCGGGGGCTTCCCGGCGCCCGGGGGCCGACGCGTCCGCCACGCGGGCAGCCCAGCCCCGGCCCCGGGTCCCCGCCTCGACGACGCTGCGCACCGAGTCGCGGACGAGCCGTCTCGGCCCCCTCCATCTGCAACAGCTCGTGCTGCTGGAGCTCGCCGCCGCCGTCCTGCTGATCGCGGCCGCCGTCGACCGGCTGCTGCTCGTGCCGGCCGTCGTGGTCGCCGCCGCTCTCGTGGCGCTGGCGGTCATCCGCCGTCACCAGCGCTCGCTGCGCGACTGGGGAAGCACGGTGTTGGCGTTGCGGGCCCGACGGCGCGCCGCCGCCTTGCCGTTGACGGCGGCGATGGTGCTGGACGAGGAGGGCGAGCGCGTCGACGCCGGCTTCCTGCCCCTGGTGGAGACGGCCCCGGGGCTGCGCACGTACGCGTATCTCGACAAGAAGCGGCGCACCATAGGCATGCTGGGGGACGGCACGTTCCTGACCGCGCTCGTGCGGATCGAGGCGGCACCCAGTGCGTTGCGTCCGGCGTTCGGCGCGCGTGTCCTCCCCCTGGGCCTGATGCACGACGCGCTCGACGTCGACGGGATCGCGCTGGAATCGGTGCAAATCGTCCAGCACGTCCAGCCGGCTCCCGCGCCCCACCTGCCGGACCAGTCGGTGGCGCGGCGCAGCTACGGGCCGCTACAGGAGCAGACCGGGTCGCCCGCCCTGCGGCTGACCTGGGTGGCGCTCAAATTCGACCCCGAGCTGTCACCGGAGGCGGTCGAGGCGCGCGGCGGCGGGCTGGAGGGGGCACAGCGCTGTCTGGTACGCGCGGCCGACCACCTGGCGAGCCGCGTCACGGGCGCGGGTTTCGTGGCGACGGTGCTCAACGAGCAGGAGCTGATAGCCGCGCTGTCGACCTCGGCGTGCGTCAATCCGGTGGCGACGGCCCGCGCGAGCCGGCCCGACGCGGCACCGGCGCGGCGCACGGCCGAGACGGCCCGCGCCTGGCGGTGCGACGACCGCTGGCACACCTCCTACGCGGTGGGCCGCTGGCCCGAGTTGGGGCGAGCTGCCACACCGCTGCCGCGCCTGGTGGCGCTGCTGACGTCCGTGCCGACCCTGACGACGACGTTCAGCCTGACGCTGGGCCGCTCGGCACGGCGCAGCGCCGTCACCGTCAGCGGGTACGTGCGTCTGACGGGACGTTCGGACAACGAGCTGGCCGCGGCGCGCCGCCAGCTGGAGCGGTCGGCGCGTTCGGCCCGCCTGAGCCTGCTGCGGCTCGACCGTGAGCAGCTTCCCGGCGCGCTCGCGACGCTGCCGCTGGGAGGGGTGCGCTGATGGCGAGCCGTTACGGCCAGGGCCTGCTCGGCCCGCGCCGCACCGAACACGCGGTTCCCGCGGACCATCTGGCCGCCCTGTCGCTGCCGATCGGGGACGACGGCGTGGTCGTCGGCAACGACGCGGAGGGCCGCCCCCAAGTGGTCGGCTTCCATCACCCGAGGCCGTACGACGTGGTGCTCGTCGGCGGACTGTGGACGGCACAGGTGCTGGCGCTGCGGCTCGCCGGCACGGGCGCCCGGGTCGCGGTGGAGACCGGCCGCGCCCACGTGTGGACGAACCTGGTGCAGGCGGCGGGCGCCGGGCAGGAGTGCATCACGCTCTACGACGTCGGACGCGTGCCGCCGATGGGGCCCACGGTGAGCAGTCCGGTGCTGGTCGTCCGCGACTGCGGGATGCGGCCACCGCGCGGCCGGGTCGCCTCCATGCCGTGGCAGTCGGTGCTGACCCTGCTGCCGTATCTGAGCCCGGTGGCCCCTCGCCTGCTCCGGGGCGCGGGGCTGGCCGGAATCCAGCGAGTGTCGCCCGACGAGGCCCAGCAGATCGGCCGCATCATGCAGCTTCCGCAGCAGGACGTGGACGCGCTGTCCACGCTGGGCGACGGCGTCACCCTGTGGTGCACGCGCCGCGAGCGGAGTTACGCGCTGACGCAGCCGACGGACGCCGAGTCGGGGCTCCTGGGGACGGCGCGGCGGCTCGACTGAGCGTCCGACCGCGGACCGCACTCCCGTAGCGGTAGTTGTGATGATTAGGCTGGATGGACGCGCGTGGGCGGGCGCGCGGCAAAACCGGGGTGAATGACCACAGCAGGAGGCATTGTGAGCAGCGACCGGGACGAGATCCGCGTCCGCGGGACCATGCCCGGCTCGGATCAGCTCGACGCGGAAGCGGATGCCGAGAGCGAGGTGGAGTCGACGGGCCAGTTCACCATCGACTACACACCGCCCGCCTGGTACACGCAGGACGCGAGTGGCGGCCGACCGGAGCCCGAGGCGCCCTCGGGGAGCGCGGCCGGGACGGACAGCGCGGAGTCCTCAGCAGGCGGGGCGGAGGGCGCCGATGCGCGTGCCCAACAGGGCGACTGGTGGGCGAGTTCGCCCACACCGCCGCCCCCGCCCACCGCGCCACCCGCCCCCGACACGGCCCCTGGCGTCGGCGCAACAGGCAGTGCGGGCCCCGAATCCGAACTGCCCGCTTTTCCCCCGCTCCAGCCGTTCGGCGAGCAGAACGCCCCGGAGGGGGACAGTGACGCTCCAGTGCGGGAAAGCGACGCTTCGGCGCGGGATTCCGACGCTTCCGTGCGGGACTCCGACGCTTCGGTGCTGGACAGCGGAGACGAGGCGGCAGGGACGAGTGACAACGAGGCGGACGTACTGAACTCCGCCCCCGCTCCCTCCGCCGAGTTCGCCGATGTGCCCGCCGAGGAGGGCGGTGCCCTCGCACCGCAGGCGGCTCGGGCGGGCGAGCAGACGGACGAGGCGGACGACGGGCTGGGGCCCGACTCCTTCGGCGCGGACTCGCCCGGCATCTCCGAGCAGTCGACGCCCGGGCCCGTGCCGGGAACAGGCGAGCGCGACAACGACGCGGACCCCGCTGTCCGGGACGACGTCGCACCGCCGTCCGGCTCCGGCGACGCGGAGGACTACGAGACGCAGCAAGAGGAGCGGGAGGGCGAGGCGACCGGCACCGCTGAAGCGGACGACGTCACGCCGAGTTGGCGCCACTCGTCGGGCGCGGATTCCGAGGAGCCTCAGGAGACGCCGGAAGAGCGCCCGGAGACGCCGGCACGGGCACAGAGCGAGGACGGCGCGACCATGCGCTTCTCCGCGTCCGAGCTGCGCCGGGAGATCGCCGCCTACGCGGAGCAGGAAGAGCGCAGGCAGGACGAGGCCACCGCAGCAGCCGACGACTCCCAGGACGTGGCCGTCCCTGACGGCGAGGAGCGTACGGACAGCGGGCGGGAGCCGCAGGACGCGATTCCCGCCTCCTACGATTTCGACCTGGAGGCCCCCTCTTCGGAGCGCCGCTACGACGCTTCGCACGCGCCTGCACCCGCCGAGCCGCGGGACGCGGAACCGCAGGACGAGGTGCCGCCTCACCCCCTCACTCCCGCCCCGCCGCAAGGGGCGGCCCCCTGGTCCGCCTCCCCCGCCGCCGACAGCTCGCCGGCTGCCGGCCCGAGCGGTACGGCGGGCGGTGCGGCTGGTGCACAGTCACTTCCGCCGCTGCCGCCGGACTTCCAGCCCGCGGCACCCGCGCCGCCCGCGCCGGCCGCCGACCCGGCGCGCACCGACGCCCCTGCCTCCCCTCCCGCGCCGCAGCAGCCTCAACAGCCGCCGCAGCCCGGTCTCCAGGGGCAGCAGCAGGGGCCTCAGTACGGACAGGAGAGCCGCTACGGCTACCCGCAGGCCCCGGCGGCACAGCAGCAGCCCCACGGTGGTGCCGCGGTACCGCCCGCACAGTCGGCGGGGCAACCGCAGGGACAGCCGGGCTACCCGTCGCCGCAGCAGCAGGCGCAGCCGGGTCAGCCGGAGTACGGGCAGCAGCAACTGCCCGTGCCTCCGCAGGGCCGGCCCGGACAGTATCCGGCCCCGGGAGAGAGCCACCTCCCCGGACAGCCCGTTCCGCCGCAGCAGCAACAACCGCAGCAACAGCTGCCGCAGCACCAGCAACCGCCGCAGCCCCAACTGCCGGCCCAAGGGCAGGCCCAAGGCCAGGGGCAGGCCCAGCCGCCTGCCTCCCCGGCACATCCGGTGCCGAATCCCCAAGCACAGCCCCAGGCGCAGCACCCGGCACAACCCCCGGCGCAGCACCCCGCTCACCCCCAGGGCCAGCTACCGGCTCAGCCGCAGGCTCCGGTCCAGCCGCACCCGGGCCCTGTGGACCCGCGGCGGATGGACCAGTCGGGCTCGCCGCTGGGGTACACGGCAGCGGTCGAGCTGTCCTCTGACCGGCTGATCAACAGCAAGAAGAAGCCGCGTCCTCAGTCGGGCAACAAGGGCGGACGCTTCCGGTTCGGTGCCAAGAAGGAGGAGGCGGAGCGGCAGCGGAAGCTGGATTTGATCCGCACTCCGGTGCTGTCGTGCTACCGGATCGCCGTCATCAGCCTCAAGGGCGGCGTCGGCAAGACGACGACGACAACGGCTCTGGGGTCCACGCTCGCCACCGAGCGCCAGGACAAGGTCATCGCCATCGACGCGAACCCGGACGCGGGCACGCTGGGCCGCCGGGTTCGCCGTGAGACGGGCGCGACGATCCGCGACCTGGTGACGGCGATCCCGTACATCAACAGCTACATGGACATCCGCAGGTTCACCTCGCAGGCTCCGTCCGGCCTGGAGATCCTGGCGAACGACGTCGACCCGGCGATCTCGACGACGTTCAACGACGACGACTACCGGCGCGTCATCGACATCCTGGGCAAGCAGTACCCGATCATCCTGACGGACTCGGGCACGGGCCTGCTGTACTCGGCCATGCGGGGAGTGCTCGACCTGGCCGACCAGTTGATCATCATCTCCACCCCGTCCGTGGACGGGGCGAGCAGCGCGAGCACCACGCTGGACTGGCTGGCCGCACACGGCTATTCGGACCTCGTGCAGCGGAGCATCACCGTGATCTCCGGGGTGCGGGAGACCGGAAAGATGATCAGGGTCGAGGACATCGTCTCCCACTTCGAGACGCGCTGCCGCGGCGTGGTGACCGTCCCGTTCGACGAGCACCTGTCGGCCGGTGCCGAGCTCGATCTGAACATGATGCGGCCGCGCACGAGGGAGGCGTACTTCAACCTGTCCGCGATGATCGCCGAGGACTTCGTGCGTGCTCAGCGCGAGCAGGGGCTGTGGACGGCGGACGGCAATCCCCCGCCGCAACTCGCCCCGCCGATGCCCGGTCAAGGCGGTGTGCCAGGCCAGGCCCCGATGGGGCAGCCCGGCGCTCCCGCACCCGGCGCCCAGCCGCCCGCTCAGCAACAGCCCCCCTACGGTGGGGGCCCCGGCTACGGATACCCCGGCCCGCCCGGCGGCGCGGGCCGGCCCGGGCAGCCCCAACCCGGCAGCGGCTGGCAGCAGTAGCCACCGGCCCGGCCCGGAACGCGGCTGAGCCTGGGCCGGGTGCCATCTCACACCAAGGGGCCTGCGGAGACATCCGCAGGCCCCTCGGTGCGGGAGAGTTCAGCTCCCGTCAGCCGCCGCGACCTTCGCCCGGGCCTCGTCCACGTCCTGCGCCATCCGTGCCGTGAGCGCGCCGAGCGTGTCGAACCTCTCCTGGCCCCGGATGTAGTCGAGGAAGTCGACCCCTACGTGCATGCCGTACAGGTCGAGGTCGACGCGGTCGATCGCATACGCCTCGACGGTGCGCTCGGTGCCCTCGAACTGCGGGTTCGTCCCGACGGAGATCGCCGCGGGCATGGCCTCGCCCTCGACCGTGAGCCAGCCGGCGTACACGCCGTCGGCGGGGACGGCGGTGTGCGCGAGCGTGTCGAGGTTCGCCGTGGGGTAGCCCAGGTCGCGGCCGCGCTGCGCTCCTCGCACCACGATCCCCTCGACCCGGTGCGGACGGCCCAGCACTTCGGCGGCGCCGCGCACATCGCCCTCTCCGACCAGCCGCCGCGCCATGGTGGAGGAGAACGCCTCACCACTGCGGTCACGCTCGAAGAGGTCGACGACGATCACCTCGTAGTCGTAGGTCTCCCCCAGTTCGGCGAGGAACTCCACGGTGCCTGCCGCCTTGTGGCCGAAACGGAAGTTGGGCCCCTCTACGACGCTGCGCGCGTGGAGCTTGTCCACGAGGACCTTCACCACGAAGTCGGCGGGCGAGAGCTGGGAGAACTCGGCGGTGAAGGGCAGCACGAGGACGGCGTCCACGCCCAGTTCGCCCATGAGTTCCGCACGCCTGTGGTGCGGCGCCAGCAGCGGAGGGTGGCTTCCCGCCCGCACCACCTCGCTGGGATGCGGGTCGAAGGTGACAGCGACCGCGGGCACCCCCAGCTCCCTGGCGCGCTGCACCGCCTTCCCGATGATGAGCTGGTGCCCCCGGTGCACCCCGTCGTACGAGCCGATGGTGACGACGCTGCGCCCCCAGCCCTCGGGGATGTCCTCCAAGCCACGCCAGCGCTGCACGTCTGCTCCTCGTCGCTACCTGGTTCGCCAGTGTCTTCAGCCGATGGTGATGACGATCGGTCTCGCCGGTCCAAGGGTGCCATGCCGTGCGCCTGAGCCCCGCACGGACCCACCTCCAGGGCCGGTCGGGGGACCCCCGAGGGGCAGGCGGCAGCGGCCCGCAGAGCCGCTCCTCGGGCGGTCGTTCCGCCGCCGGGTCACCCGGACCGTTCAGGGGCGAGCCGGGCAAGCGTCCGGTCGAAGGCGGCGGCACCCCGCGCGGTGGTGCCCATGCGGAGCCCGATCCGCCGTACCAGCTGATCCTCCGGGTTCTCACCCCCCTGTCGAGGGGCCGGCACCGTCGTGCCCCGCATCACCGCCTCCAGCGCGGCCTCCAGGACGGAGGTTTCGGACTCGCCGGCCACCAGCAGGTCGAGCAGTTCGTCGCGGAGGCGGCCTCGTCCGGCACCGAGCGTACGAGCCAGCCGCGTACGGAACGCGGTCCCCTGGTCGCGCAGCAGCTCCCCCACCAAGGGGCGCAGCACCGCGCGGGCGGCGGGACCATGGCGGAGCCTGATCGCCACATAGGCGGCCACATCCTCGCAGGCCGGCCAGGGGCTCACCGCGGCGTGCTGCCGTACCAGCGTCGCCGCCCGCCGGGCGAGAGCGGGGGTACGCAGGCAGGCGAGGGACCGTACCGCCTGGGAGCGCGCCGCGGCGGAGGCGGGATCGGTCAAGAGCGTGTGGAAGGCGGCGAACACCTGCTCCGGGTGGGTCGTACACGCGTTGCCGAGCGCGGCGGCCAGTTCGCTGCCGCCTGTCTCGGCGAAACGCCGCAGCGCGGCCTCCAGGTGGCGCGGACGGCTGCGCGGATCACGGACGAGGACGGTGAGCGCGACCTCGTGGGAGTCGTGGATCCGCGCGCGACTCAGCGGCGCGCGGGCGGCCCGGCGCAGCGACTCGCGGTCGCTCTCCGTGCCGTTCCGGCGGGCGAGCCGTAGCGCGTAGGTGGCGGACGTCACCGCCCGCTGGTCGCGCGGGTCCCGTGCCCACCGGTGCACCGCTGTGCACAGCGCGGAGGGTTCGTCGTCGGCCAGCTCGGCGAGCAGGTCGTCGGCGCGGGGATGCGCGGCCGCCGCGAGCGCGTCACACAGCTCGTCCACGGCGCGCCCGCGGTGGGTGTGCAGGAGCGCCTGCGCGGCCCCTGCGACGGTGGGCGGGGGCTCGATCCGCATGTCGGCCCGTCTGCGCAGCGGCCGCAGGTCGCTGAACCACTCGCACAGCAGTGGCTGGAGAGTGCGGGGCTCGGCTGCCAGCAGTTCGCCCAGTACGTCCACGTACCGGTCCCGGCGGCGGCCCTGGCCCCGCCCCAGAGCGTCCGCGGGCGGGTCGGCGGGCAGCAGCAGGCGCAGCAGCTCCGCCTTGGGGGCGGCCCTCAACGGCAGCGCACGCCAGAAGCCGGGCCCGAGCCCTTCCTCCGTCGCGGCGTCGGACTCCCCGCCGGGCTCGCGGCCGGCCACGTGCTCGGCCAGGCTCCTGAGCACCCGCGCATACGGACGCGCGTCCGGCATCCGCCGCAGTGTCTCTGACAGCAGGCGCGCGGCCCACCACGCCGCGTCGGTGTCCGTGCGGCCTGCTCCGAGGGCGCCCACCAGCCGCCGCAGGCGTGGCGCGAGGGCTTCCGGACCCTCCCTGCGGTCGCACAGCAGGAGCGCCTGGACAACGGGCCCGATCCGGTGTCGCGGCACGGGCGCCGCGACAGCACCGCTCCTGCGGTGCACGAGCCTCTCCAACGCCGCGTCGAGCAGCAGATGGCCGCCCTGGAGCCAGTCGGCGAGTTCCTCGTCCACGAAGCGGTATCCGTCGCCCGCCGGGGCGAGGGCGCCCTCCGCGAGCACGGCGGAGGCCCATCCGCCGCCCCAGGGGAAGAGCTCGTCGAAGAGCGCACGGCTCAACTCGCCGCCTCCGTCTTCCAGGCAGCGCCGCGCGGCGTCGTGCAGCCGGCCCGACACCCGCGCGGCCAGCCTGCGGACGGTCGCGGGGCGTGGTGCCGCGGGGAGCGGCGCCGCCCGGCGTGGCGTCGCTGGGTCCCCTTCCGCAGTGCGGCTTCCGCCGGCGTCGGCCGCCGTCGCGTCGCTTCCCGCCCCCCGAGAGGCGAGACGGTGTGCGACGCGCAGACAGAGCAGGTCGAAGAACGCGGAGAGGATCTCGTGCCGGGCCGGCCGCGGCACCGTCCCCGTTCCCCGCGACGGGCGCGCGCTCCCGGCGTACAACGACTCGGAGGCGCCTCCCCCGGACAGCGACTCGGGCGCACCTTCCGCGGACAGGGACTCGCTTCCCTCCCGCTGCCGCTCGGCGCTCTCGCCGCCACGGAGGCCCTGTGCGGCACGTACCTGGGCGAGCATCCGAATGGCCAGAGGGTGCCCCGCGTCGCGGGGCCCCAGGGCATCGTCGGGCAAGCCGTACGCGGCACGGACGCGGGCGGCCTGGTGCGGCGACAGCGCGCCCAGCCGGACACTTCCGGCAGCCCCCGGCGCGGTGAACAGCATGTCCGGAGGGAACAGCGGTCCCGTCTGCTCCCAGTAAGCGGGACGGCAGGCCACGGCGATCCGCACGCCGGTCGTGCGCAGCCAGCCGGCGGTGCGCTGAACCCACTGGCGCAGCCGCGAGGCGAGGAAAGGCGGCATCTCTTCCGGCGCGTCCAGGAGGACCAGCAACGGACGACCCGCCGCACGTGCCAGACGGGCCGCCACGTCGGGATCCGTGTCACGGGGGTCACCTGTGCCGGATGTGCCGTCCGGGGCCCCCGCGCGGGCGTCGGGTGAACAAGCGGCGAGGTCCCGGCCTGCCGCTGCGAGGGCGCGGCCGACGGCGTCCCGCAGACCGCCGTCGTCCGGCCGCAGATCGGCGCCGCGCAGCCAGACGCTGGGAGCGGGGACGGTGCCGCGCGCACGGCGGGCGGCGAGGGCGGCCAGCTCGGTGGTGCGCCCCGCGCCGGGGTCGCCGGTCAGGGCGATGACGGTGGCCGGGCTGCACGCGAACCGGTCGAGCGTGTCGGCCACCAGGGGCCGGGCGACCGCGTGCGCGCAGCGCTCCGTCGCGCGGCTCACCGAGGCCGCGGCCAGCCGCAGTACCCCGGCCAGGTTCAGGTCGGGTCCGAATCCGGGCGCACAGGCTGCGTTGCGCCGCAGCAGCAGGCCGAGCGGCCCGTCGGGCGTGAGCTCGGCGGCGGCGTGCAGCGGCACCGCGAGGGCGGGGGAGGCCCCTTGGGGGGTGTGCAGGGCGGTGCCCAGGACACCGAGGACGGCGCTGGTGGCCGAGTCCACGACGGGGGCGCCTGTCGCCCTGCTGGACAGCCGCAGACGGGTGCGGTCCGCCTCGGGCAGGTCGAGCCTGAGCAGGCGCTCCAGCCGGTGGTGGCGGACGGTGGAGGTGTAGACGGCGCCCGAGGGCCCGCTCAGGGTGGCGGAGACGGTGCCGTCAGGGGTGAGCAGGCCGACCGGGCCGCCCGCGTGCGGGCGCTCGCGTCCGATCACCAGCGGCGCGAGATCAAGTCCCTGGGTGCGGACGAGCGCCAGGTCCCACTCGGGCAGCTGGGTGATGTCGCCGTCCGCTGCCAGGCAGGTGCCGGTGCCCGCGTGGAGGACGACCTCGGCCAGGCCGTCCACGGCTTCGTGGCTGGTGACGACGGTGCCCAACTCGTCGGCGAGGAAGCCGACCCCGCGCTCCCGGCCCGCCAGGTCGCACACGCGCACCAGCGTCAGTCTGCCGCACACCGCCGACATCCGTGCACCTCCGCGCCGACCCCGCCCACCTCGCAGACTCGACCGTAGAGCGGTGCTGGTCAGCGGCGACAGGTCCGGCACGAAAAGCGCCCCCGTCCGCGCCCGCGCTGCACACCGAGCGCCCGCCCGACCGGGTGAAGCGATGTCCCCCACACGAAGACGAAGGCACATCCGTCTCCCGCGGAACCGTCACCCCACGGAGACTCGCGAGAAGGCACGGCCGGCTCAGGCAGCGCCGTCACCCACACGAAGACGGAAGCGAAGACGAAGGTACGGCCGGCCCAGGCAGCGCCCTCACCCACACGAAGACGGGGAGGTCGCCGACGCGGTGGCCGGCGCAGCGCGGGGCGACGGCGGCCACAAGCGTCCTCACACGAAGACGGCCAGGCTCCTGGCCCTGCCGTCCCGCTGCTCCACCAGAGCGACGAACCGCTCCCCGGGAGCGAATACCGCGACAGGGCCGGGGCCGAACTGCGCCGCCGGCATGCGCAGTTGCACGCCGTTCCCGATACGGCGCGCCTGGTCCTCGTCGACGTCCCAGCGGGGGAACGCCGCCGCCGCGGCCTGCCCCAGCGGGACGACGGGCAGCGGCTCTTCCGCGTCCACCCGCTCCTGGAGCTGTGCCAGCGTGTGCGCGCCGTCCAGCCCGTAAGGGCCGACGCGCGTGCGCCGCAGTGCTGTCAGATGGCCGCCCGTACCGAGTGCCGCTCCCAGGTCTCGGGCGAGCGCCCGCACATACGTGCCGGACGAGCAGACCACCGAGACCAGCAGGTCGGTGACCGGGGTACCGTCCTCGGCCTCCTCCTCGCGCACGTCGTGCACCAGGAACGAGGAGACGGTGACCGGCCGCGCCGCCAGTTCCACCTCCTCGCCCTCACGCACCCGCGCGTAAGCACGCTTGCCGTCGACCTTGACGGCGCTGACCGCTGAGGGGACCTGCTCGATCCGGCCCGTCAGCGCGGCCACGGCGGCGTCCACACGCGCCCGCTCCAGTCCCTTGGCACCCCTGGCGCCGGTGATCTCGCCCTCCGCGTCCTCGGTCACCGTCTCCTGGCCGAGCCGGACGGTGGCCACGTACTCCTTCTCGGTGAGGGCGAGGTGCCCGAGCAGCCGGGTCGCCCGCTCGGTGCCGAGGACGAGTACGCCCGTCGCCATCGGGTCGAGCGTGCCGGCGTGCCCGACGCGCCGAGTGCGCGCCATACCGCGCAGCTTGGCCACGACGTCGTGCGAGGTGAACCCGGCGGGCTTGTCGACGATGATCAGTCCGCCGGGGCCGTTGTCTCTCTTGCGTGCCACGGTTCAGGCGCTCTCGTCCTCGCCGTCGGCACCGTCCTGGGAACCGTCGGCCTCGGACTCGCCCGGCTTGCGGTACGGGTCCGCCTCCCCGGCGTACGAGGCGCCCGAGGAAGCCTTGCGCACCTCCTCGTCGGCGGCGCGGGCGCGGGCGAGCGCGTCGTCGATCGTCTTGGCGTTCTCCGGCAGCGCGTCCGCCACGAACGCCAGGCTCGGCGTGTGCTTGATGCCCGCCGCCCGGCCCACCGCCGTGCGGAGCACGCCCTTGGCGCTCTCCAGCCCGGCCGCGGCCGCCTTGCGGTCCTCGTCGTCACCGTAAACGGTGTAGAAGACCGTCGCTTCCCTCAGGTCACCGGTGACCCGGGTGTCCGTGACGGTCACATGTGTGCCGAGCCGCGGGTCCTTGATCCCCCGGTGCAGCTTCTCCGCGACCACCTCACGGATGAGGTCCGCCAGCCTCTGGGCCCGTGCGTTGTCGGCCACTGGTCCGTCTCCTTGCTCCGCGCCGCCCGCTCGCACGCGAGGCGGCTTCCTGCGTCTGTTCGCGTTCCCGCGTATGTTTCCCACTCCGTGGGCCCAGGGCCCCGTACGGGCACGGGCCCCGGATGTCCGTCCGTATCCAGGTTCGGGCCCGGTGCCGGTAGAGGCCCCGAGGCCGGTTCCGGAAGTCCGGGTGTCTCGCTTCCGGCTGCCTACTCGTCGTCTTCGCCGTGGAACCGCCGCCGGACGGACAGCAACTCCACTTCGGGGCGTGCCGCGACCAGCCGCTCGCAGCGGTCGAGCACGTCGGTCAGGTGCCCCGCGTCCCCGGAGACCGCCGCCAGACCGATGCGGGCCCTGCGGTAGAGGTTTTGCTCACCCGTCTCCGCCACGCTCACCGCGTACTTGCGCTGCAACTCGGCGAGGACGGGGCGGACGACGGAGCGCTTCTCCTTGAGCGAGTGCACGTCGCCGAGAAGCAGATCGAAGGACAGCGTCCCTACGTACATACAGTGCGGGTCATGCCACCCGTGGGGCACTTGGGGCGCCGCCGGCGGCAGCCGGTGGCGTACGCGTCCCCCGCACCGTACACGCAACGGCCGGGGCCGATCGACGGAAATTACTTCCGCCGGTCGGCCCCGGACCACGAGAGAGCGTCAGCCGCGAGGCTTCTCCCTCATCTCGCCCGCCCGTCGCCCGACCACCACCCCTCCGGGTGGTGGCCCAGGCGGAAGGGAACCATCAGCCGCGCGGCTTCTCCCTCATCTCGTAGGTGGCGATCACGTCGTCGACCTTGATGTCGTTGAAGTTGCCGAGGTTGATACCGCCCTCGAACCCTTCGCGGATCTCGGTGACGTCGTCCTTGAAGCGGCGCAGACCCTCGATGTTGAGGTTCTCCGCCACGACCTTGCCGTCGCGCACGACGCGGGCCTTGGTGTTGCGCCGCACCTCGCCGGAGCGGATGAGGACACCGGCGATGTTGCCCAGCTTGGACGAGCGGAAGATCTCGCGGATCTCCGCCGTACCCAGCTCGACCTCTTCGTACTCCGGCTTGAGCATGCCCTTGAGGGCCGCCTCGATCTCCTCGATCACCTGGTAGATGACCGAGTAGTAGCGGACGTCCACGCCCTCGCGCTCGGCCATCTGCGTCGCACGCCCCTCGGCGCGGACGTTGAAGCCGATGACGATGGCGTCGGAGCCCGTCGCCAGGTCGATGTCGGTCTCGGTGACCGCACCCACACCGCGGTGCAGGATGCGCAGGTCGACCTCTTCGCCGACGTCGAGCTGGAGCAGGGAGGACTCCAGGGCTTCCACCGAACCGGACGCGTCGCCCTTGATGATGAGGTTGAGCTGCTGCACCTCGCCCGCCTTGAGCACCTTGTCCAGGTCCTCCAGGGAGACGCGGCGGGTCCGCTTGGCGAAGGCGGCGTTGCGCTCGCGCGCCGCGCGCTTCTCGGCGATCTGCCGTGCCGTGCGGTCCTCGTCCACCACCAGGAAGTTGTCGCCGGCGCCCGGGACGTTGGTCAGACCCAGCACCAGGACGGGGGTCGAGGGACCCGCTTCCTTGATGTTCTCGCCCTTGTCGTCGAGCATCGCGCGGACGCGGCCGTAGGCGTCGCCCACCACCATCGTCTCGCCGACCTTGAGCGTGCCGCGCTGGACCAGCACGGTGGCCACGGCGCCGCGGCCGCGGTCGAGGTGGGCCTCGATCGCGAGGCCCTGTGCGTCCTGGTCGGGGTTGGCCCGCAGGTCGAGCGAGGCGTCCGCCGTGAGGACGACCGCCTCCAGCAGGTCCTCGATGTTCAGACCCTCGCGCGCGGAGATGTCGACGAACATCGTGTCGCCGCCGTACTCCTCGGCCACCAGCCCGTACTCGGTCAGCTGGCCGCGGACCTTGGTCGGGTCGGCACCCTCGACGTCGATCTTGTTGACCGCGACGACGATCGGGACCTCGGCCGCCTTGGCGTGGTTGAGCGCCTCGACGGTCTGCGGCATCACGCCGTCGTTCGCCGCGACCACGAGGATCGCGATGTCCGTCGACTTGGCACCACGGGCGCGCATGGCGGTGAACGCCTCGTGACCCGGGGTGTCGATGAAGGTGATCCGGCGCTCCTCGCCGTTCACCTCCGTCGCCGCCTGGTACGCACCGATGTGCTGGGTGATGCCGCCGGCCTCGCCCGCGATGACGTTGGTCTTGCGGATCGCGTCCAGCAGACGCGTCTTGCCGTGGTCGACGTGGCCCATGACGGTCACCACCGGCGGACGCGGCATGAGCGCCGTCTCGCCGCCCTCGTCCTCGCCGAACTCGATGTCGAAGGACTCGAGCAGCTCGCGGTCCTCCTCCTCCGGGCTGACGATCTGGACGACGTAGTTCATCTCGTCGCCGAGCAGCTGCAGCGTCTCGTCGGAGACGGACTGGGTCGCGGTGACCATCTCGCCCAGGTTGAACATCACCTGGACCAGCGACGCCGGGTTGGCGTTGATCTTCTCCGCGAAGTCCGTGAGCGAGGCACCACGCGACAGCCGGACGGTCTCGCCCTTGCCGCGCGGCAGCATCACACCGCCGACGGACGGCGCCTGCATCTGCTCGTACTCCTGGCGCCTCTGCCGCTTCGACTTGCGGCCGCGACGCGCCGGGCCGCCGGGACGGCCGAAGGCACCCTGCGTGCCACCACGGCCACCGGGACCACCCGGACGACCGCCGAAGCCGGGACGACCGCCGCCACCCGGACGACCGGCGAAACCGCCGCCGCCACCAGGACGGCCACCGCCGCCGCCACCACCGGGGCGACCGCCGAAGCCGGGACGGCCACCGCCGCCGCCACCCGGACGGCCACCGCCGCCCGGACCGCCACGTCCCGGGCCCGGACGCGGACCCGCGGCCGGACGCTGCGGCATCATGCCGGGGTTCGGACGGTTACCGCCGGGGCGCGGACCGCCGCCCTGCGGGGCCTGCGGCCGCGGCATGTTGCCCGGCGAAGGACGCTGACCACCCGGGGCCTGCGGACGCGGGCCACCCTGGGCGCCGCCGCCACCGGGGCCCGGCTTGGGGGCACCCGGCTTCGGGGGCTGGCCCGGCTTGGGCGCGCCACCCGGACGGGGCGCCTGCGGACGCGCCATGCCGGTGGAGCCACCGGAGGTGAAGGGGTTGTTGCCCGGGCGCGGACCGGCCGGACGACCGCCCGGCTTGGGGGCCTGGCCCGGCTTGGCGCCCTGGCCGCCGCCCTGCGGACGGCCCTGGCCGCCCGGCCTCGGCGCCTGACCCGGCTTGGGGCCCTGGCTGCCGGGGCGCGGACCGCCCGGCTTCGGCCCGCTCGGGGCCGGCGGCGCCTGGAAGTCCGGCTTGGCCGGTGCGGCAGGCTGCGGACCCGGCTTGGGCCCGGGCTTGGGGCCCTGGCCCGGCTTCGGGGTCTCGGCGGGGGCCGCCTCACCCTGGGCGGGGCCCGGCGCGGGGGTGACCGGCTCCTCGGGCGCCGGCTGGGCCGGCTTGGGGCCTGGCTTGGGTGCGCCCGGCTTGGGTGCGCTCGCGCCCGGCTTGGGCGCCGCCGACCCGGGGGCGGCCTTCTTGGGCGCCGCGGGCTTCGCGGCGGACTTCTTCGCGCCACCGCTCGCGTCGAACGCGTCAGTCAGTTTTCGGACAACCGGCGCCTCGATCGTCGAGGACGCCGAACGGACGAATTCGCCGAGTTCCTGGAGCTTGGCCATGACGACCTTGCTCTCGACTCCAAGTTCCTTGGCGAGTTCGTATACCCGGACCTTAGCCACTTCGCTCCTTACGGCCCGGGGGAGATCGTCCGCCGGACCTTCGCTACTGATGCATGGGCGTACTCATCGCGTACTCATCGAGTGCTCATCGCAATCTCGACCTACTTCCCACTCGCGAGGTACCTCTCCCGGTACGGACGCTCCGTACGGGCTTCTTTCGGTGCTTGTGCGCTGCGCTCCACCTGCTCGCGCAGCTGTGCGACGTCGAACGGTCCCGGACCCCGGAAGGCCCGGTTGAACGCCCGGCGCCGGACGGCCTGCTCAAGACAGGAGGGAACGGGGTGCAGATACGCACCCCGACCGGGCAGCCTACCGCGAAGATCGGGGATCACGCTGCCCCCGGTCAGCACCACTCGCAGCAGAGCGCCCTTGTCGGTGCACTCCCGGCAGCCCACGCAGGTCCGCTGAGGGCGCGACCGAGCGCGCGTCCGGCCAGACACTGATGAAGTCTACCTCCCCGAAGCCCCGTAACCCCGTGGGGGGTGAGGACGTCGTTACTCATTCGCAGCCGGAACGCAAGCACCCGACCACACACCGTGGCCGGATCCCGCGCAGGCGGCCGATCTCAGTCCTGGTCAGCCACCTGGCTGGCGCCGTCACCCGCGCCGGCGGCGTCCGCCGTGTCCGGACGGATGTCGATGCGCCACCCGGTGAGCCGGGCGGCGAGCCGGGCGTTCTGCCCCTCCTTGCCGATGGCCAGGGACAGCTGGTAGTCGGGCACGGTGACGCGCGCCGACCTGGCGGCCAGGTCGATGATCTCCACCTTGCTGACCCGTGCGGGCGAGAGCGCGTTGGCCACCAGATCCGCGGGCTCCTCCGACCAGTCCACGATGTCGATCTTCTCGCCGTGCAGCTCCGCCATGACGTTGCGCACCCGGCCGCCCATCGGGCCGATGCAGGCCCCCTTGGCGTTGAGCCCCGAGCGCGTCGACCACACGGCGATCTTGGTGCGGTGACCGGCCTCGCGGGCGATGGCGGCGATCTCCACCGAACCGTCCGCGATCTCCGGGACCTCCAGCTCGAAGAGCTTCTTCACGAGGTTGGGGTGGGTGCGCGAAAGCGTCACGGAGGGACCGCGCACGCCCTTCGCCACCCGCACCACGTAGGTGCGCAGCCGGGTGCCGTGCGCGTAGTCCTCACCGGGCACCTGCTCCTGCGGGGGCAGGATCGCCTCCAGCTTGCCGATGTCCACCAGCACGCTCTTGGGGTCCTTGCCCTGCTGCACGACGCCCGCCACGACGTCGCCCTCGCGGCCCGCGTACTCGCCGAAGGTGACCTCCTCCTCGGCGTCCCGCAGCCGCTGCAGGATGACCTGCTTGGCCGTCGTCGCGGCGATGCGGCCGAAACCGGTGGGGGTGTCGTCGAACTCCCGCGGCCGGGCGCCCTCTTCGAGCTCCTCGGCGCTCTCCTTCGCCCAGACCGTCACGTGCCCGGTCTTCTGGTTCAGCTCCACGCGGGCGTCGCGCCTGCTGCCCTCGGTGCGGTGGTACGCGATGAGGAGGGCCGACTCGATCGCCTCGACCAGCAGATCGAGGGAGATCTCCTTCTCCCTGACCAGCCCACGCAGGGCACTCATGTCGATGTCCACGGCTACGCCTCCTCCTCTTTCTCGTCGTCCTCGGCGGCTTCGGCGCCGTCAGCCGCGGACGTGGGCCGCGCTGCGCCGGCGGCGTCCGCGGCCTTGCGGTTGAACTCGATCTCGACCCGCGCCTTGGCGATCTCCTCGAACGCCAGGCGGCGGGATGTCGGCTTGCGCCCCTTGACCCCCGGTACCTGGAGGTCGACACCCTCCTCGTCGACACCGACGATCCGGGCGGTCACCTCGCCGCCACCGGCCTCGGGGGTGAGCTGCGCCTTGACGAGCCGCCCGGTGGCGCGGCGGTAGTGCCGCTGCTCGGTCAGCGGGCGGTCGGCCCCGGGCGAGGTGACCTCCAGCACGTACGGGGCGCCGCCCATCGCGTCGCTCTCGTCGAGCAGTTCGGAGAAGGCACGGCTCAGCTCGGCGCAGGTGTCCAGCTGGACCCCGTCGTCAGCGTCCACGACGACGCGCAGCACGCGCCGCTTCCCGGCCGGGGTCACTGCGATCTCTTCGAGATCCAACCCCCTCTTGCTGACGAGCGGTTCCAGCAGTCCGCGCAGCCTCTCGCTCTGGGTGGTGCTCATCCGGGTGACTCCTCGGCCGCGTGTGCTGTTGTAGGGGGCCTCGTGACAGGGGCGTGTCGCCGCCCAAGCCTATCGTCTGTGGCGGGCTGCGCGGACCCGGTTGCCGAACGCGCGGCCGCGGGGACCGAGCCCTCGCGGTGAGCCGCCCGGCCGACAGCGTCACGTGTGCCGCCTCAGGTGTCCGGTGTGCGGCGTCCGGGTGCGCGCGCGTCTGCCGCGGGGTGGCCCGCGGCAGCACGGAGGAGGGGCCCGGGTACTCTCGCGGGGCGGTGAGCGGCGTGCCGCCACGGCGCCCCGGGTCCGGCCCCCGTCCCGCGCGTACCCGCCCACCGGGCCGTCCGCCCGTCCCCGCCCGAGCCGAGCCCGCCGTCCACCTCCAGGGAGTGCCCATGTCGCTCACGCCGCCACCGGCAGCGGCCCGGCCGCGCCGCAGGTCGCTGCTGACCGGCGCGCTCGGTGCCGGTGGCGCGGCTCTCGCGCTGCCGCTCACCGCGGGCTGTACGGACGGGAGGGCCGGCACGGACGACGCGGCTTACCGGGAAGGGGCCGCACGCCTGCGCGACCGCGCGGCCCGCGACAGCGAGCATCTGCTGGCCCGCTACGACGGCACCGTCACGGTGCACCCCGCCACGGCCGAGCGGCTGCGCCCGCTGCGCGCGGAGGTCGCCCGGCACGCCAGGGTGCTGCGCGGCAGCGAGTCCGGCACCGGCTCCCCCTCCCCCGCACCGTCCGCGTCAGACGGCTCCTCCTCCCCCTCGGGCCCGCCCCGGCGGGAGGGGGAGCCGGACAGCGGCGCCGGCCCCAAGCCGTCGGGGAAGCCGCCCAGCCCGGACACCTCCTCGGTCCCCGAGGACGAGAAGAAGGCCCTCGCCGCGCTCGCCGAAGCCGAGCGCCGGCTCTCCTCCGCGCGGATGAAGGCGCTGGCCGGGGCGGAGCCCCAGGTCGCCAGGGTGCTCGCCTCGATAGCCGCCTGCGGTGCGGCGCACAGCCTCCTGCTCGACGAGCACGGCAAGGCCCCGGGCGACGGAGAAGGCGGCCAGGACGGCGGAAAGGGCGAGGAGGCGACGGACGGATGACGGAACTGAGCGCCGTACAGGCCGCGTTGCGCGCCGAACACGCCGCCGTCTACGGCTACGGAGTCGTCGGCGGACGCATAGACCCCGACCGCAAGAGCCAGGTGCGCGAGTGCTACGACGCCCACCGCTCCCGCCGGGACGCGCTGCGCCGCACGGTCCGCTCGCTGGGCGGCGACCCGGAGCCGGCCGCCGCCGCGTACGCGCTGCCCTTCGCCGTGCCCGACAGCGACGCCGCCGTGCGCCTCGCGGCCCAGTTGGAGGACCGCCTCGCGGGGGTGTACGCCGACCTGGTGCGGGCAAGCGAGGGGAGGCGGCGGCGTGCGGCCGCCGACGCGCTGCGCGAGGCCGCGGTCCGCTCGGTGCGCTGGAAGGGCAGCGGCGTCGCCTTCCCCGGCCTCACCGAACTGGGAGCCGGAGAAGCGCCCGCCTCGCCCTCCGGCGGGCCGGACGGCTCGGGCACCCCCGACGCCCTGTGACCGTCGTGACCGTCCCCGGCCGCCCGCAGAACCCGCTGCCCCCAGACCCCACTGTCGTGTCGCGCTGACGAAAGGTCCGCCCCGGAATGGCTTCCGTGCTGCCCCTCGACCCCCCGCAGCGGCTCGTACGCGCCCTGGAGGCGCAACCGGACCCGGAGGTGGCCGACGCCGCACGGACCTGGCTGCGGGGGCTGCCCCCGCTGCTACGGCGATGGCTGGAGCAGTGGGATCTGGAAGCGGAACGGGTGGTGACACCGGGCGGACGCAGCAGCCTCGTCGTGCTGGTCAGGCAGGCGGACGGCACACCAGGCGCGCTGAAACTGTTCGCCCCGCAGGAGGCGCCGGCGCCCGTGCGGGCGGCCCGCGAGCACGAGACCCTGACCGCCTGGCACGGGCTGGGCGCCGTGCAGGTGCTGCGCGCTGCCGAGGAGGAGGGCGTACTGCTGCTGGAGCGGCTGCGGTGCGAGGTGTCGCTGCGGTCGCTGCCGGAGGCCAAGGCCACTTTGGAGGCCGTCTCCGTCGTCCGGCGCCTGTGGGTACCGCCGCCTGCCGGGCACCGTCTGGAGACGGTGGCGGCGCACACGGCGGACGAGGCGGCGGCGATGCGTACCGCCGTGCCCCCGGACGCGGAACCGCTGGTGGCCGCGGCACTGGAGGCCCGCGAGGCGATGCTGGCCGAGCCGGCGCCCGGGCCCGACGTGCTGCTGCACGGCGACTTCCGGCAGGGCGCCGTGCTGGCCGCCGCCCTGCCCGAACAGCGGGCCCGCTGGCTGACCGTGGGCCCCGACCCCCTCGTCGGCGAACCCGCCTACGACCTGGCGCGGCTGGTGCGCGACCGGCTGCACGACCTGATGGCGTCCACCGGCTCGGCGGCCGCCACCCGCAGACGCGTCAACAAACTCGCCGACTCCCTCGACGTACCGCGCGAGCGCGTGCGCCAGTGGGCCCTCTACCGCGCGGTCGAGTCCGCCTGCCGCCACCACGCGTCGGGCAACGGGCCGGACGCCGAGATGCTTTTGGAGTTCGCCGCCTGGCTGTGACCGGGGCCCCGGCACGGCGGGGCCCCGCACGGGTGGGTCAGTCCCGGGTGAGGCGGGCGACCGCCTCGTCGACGGGCAGCTCCTCGCGCTCGCCGGTACGCCGGTCCTTCAGCTCCACGAGGCCGTCCTTGATGCCGCGCCCGGCGATCAGGATGGTCGGGACGCCGATCAGCTCTGCGTCGGTGAACTTCACGCCGGGAGAGACGCCTGCGCGGTCGTCGACCAGTACGCGGACGCCCGCCGCGCCGAGCCGCTCGGCGATCTCGAGCGCCGCCTCGGTCTGCTGCGCCTTGCCCGCCGCCACGACGTGCACGTCGGCGGGGGCGATCTCGCGGGGCCAGCACAGCCCCTGCTCGTCGGCGTTCTGCTCGGCGAGCACGGCGACCGCGCGGGAGACGCCGATGCCGTAGGAGCCCATCGTGACGCGGACCGGCTTGCCGTTCTGGCCGAGCACGTCCAGCTCGAACGCGTCGGCGTACTTGCGGCCGAGCTGGAAGATGTGGCCGATCTCGATGGCGCGGTCGAGCTCGATGCCCGCGCCGCAGTTCGGGCAGGGGTCGCCGGGCTCGACGACGACCACGTCGAGGTACTGGTCGACCTCGAAGTCGCGGCCGCAGACCACGTTGCGGGCGTGCTTGCCCTCCTCGTTGGCGCCGGTGACCCACGCGGTGCCCGGGGCGACGCGCGGGTCGGCCAGGTAGCGGAAGGCCTTGCCCGCCATGCCGCCCTGGGGGCCGATGTAGCCGCGGACCAGATCGTCACGGCCCTCGAAGTCCTCGGCCGTGACGACCTCGACCTCGGCGGGCGCCAGGTGCTCGGCGAGCTTGCCCAGGTCGACCTCGCGGTCACCGGGGACGCCGACCGCGGTGATCTCGCCGTCGACTTTCACCAGCAGGTTCTTCAGCGTGGCGGACGCGGGCACGCCCAGGTGCGCGGCGAGGGTCTCAATGGTGGGGGTGTCCGGCGTGTCCAGCTTCTCCACCGGTCCGTGGCCCTCCGTGGAGGCGGGCCGCACGGTGACCGAGACGGCCTCGGTGTTGGCCGCGTAACCGCACTGCGGGCACTGCACGAAGGTGTCCTCACCGGCCGCCGCGGGCGCGAGGAACTCCTCGGAGGCCGAGCCCCCCATGGCACCGGAGACCGCCGAGACGATCCGGTAGTCCAGACCGAGACGGTCGAAGATGCGCTGGTAGGCGACGCGGTGGGCCGCGTAGGACTCGGCCAGCGCCTCGTCCGACACGTCGAAGGAGTAGGAGTCCTTCATGGTGAACTCGCGGCCCCGCAGGATGCCGGAGCGGGGGCGGGCCTCGTCGCGGTACTTCGTCTGGATCTGGTAGATCGTGACCGGCAGGTCCTTGTACGAGGTGCACTGGTCCTTGACGACCTGCGTGAAGATCTCCTCGTGGGTGGGGCCCAGCAGGTAGTCGCCACCCTTGCGGTCCTTGAGCCGGAAGAGCAGGTCGCCGTACTCCTCGTAGCGGCCCGAGACCTCGTAGGGCTCCTTGGGCAGCAGCGCCGGGAGCAGCACCTCCTGGCCGCCGATCGCGTCCATCTCCTCGCGGACGACGCGGGTGACGTTCTCCAGCACCTGCTTGCCCAGCGGCAGCCACGTCCAGATACCGGCGGCGGTACGGCGGACGTACCCGGCGCGGACCAGCAGCTTGTGGCTGAGCGTCTCGGCGTCGGCCGGGTCGTCGCGCAGCGTCTTCAGCATCGACCGGGACAAACGCTGGACACGGGCTGCCATGGGGACTCCTGCTCGGGGCGGTACTGGCGACATCGACGGAACTCGACGGAACTCGTCGAGGCGGAGCCTATCCGCCCGGACCGACCGCACGGAAACCGAATGTCACCGCCCGAGCAGCGGCAGAGGCGCCCCCATCACCGCGTACGGCTGCGGCGCGCTCGGGAACTGCACCCGCCGTGCCAGATCGCGGTAGCCGAGGCCGTGGTAGAGGGCGCGGGCCGGGCTGTCGATGTCGAGGGCCGAGAGCAGGGAACGGGGCTCGGCCGCGCCGTCGGTGAGGCGAGTGATCAGTCCCCGCCCGATCCCCCGGTGCTGGAAGGCCGGGTGGACGTGCAACTCCGTGATGACGAAGGCGTCCTCCAGCCAGCCCTCGTTCCCCTCCTGGCGCAGGTACGGCTCGACCACCGTGGACCACCAGTGCGAGCGGTCGTTCGGCATGCCGTAGACGAAGCCGACGAGACGGTCACCCTCGGTGGTGGCGCCCAGCGCCCGCGCGCCCGGCGAGGTCATGTGGCGCTGCACGATGTACTTGCGCACGCCCACCTCGTCGTCGGTCAGGCCGAAGGCGACGGCCTGCACGGCGAGCGCCTCGTCGACGCGGGCGGTGAGGTCGAGCGGGCCGGTGACCACTTCCCGGGGGTCCGGGAGCTGCGCCCCGGCTGTGTGCGGCATGGCGGGGAGGTTACTTCCTCCACCGTGTCCGCGCGAAGAGGCCGCACAACGGCAGCCGGGGCGGGACCGCGAGGCGGAGCGCGAACGCGCGCCGGGGCCGGGCGACGGGCCGCGCTCGGCGCAGCGGACGCGTGTCAGAGCGGTCAGAACAGGACGCTCGTGAAGGTGCCGACCTCGCGGAAGCCGACGCGGCGGTAGGTGGCGCGCGCCGGGGCGTTGTAGTCGTTGACGTACAGGCTCACCAGCGGCGAGACGTCGCGCAGCGCGTAGGCGAGGACGGCGGCCATCCCCGTCTCGGACAGCCCCTCGCCGCGCCGGTCGGGTGCCACCCACACGCCCTGGATCTGGCAGGCCTCGGGGGTGGCGGCGCCGATCTCGGCCTTGAAGACCACGCGGCCGTCCTCGATGCGGGCGAACGAACGTCCGGTACCGACGAGTTCGGCGACCCTCGCCTGGTAGACGAGCCCGCCGTCCCCGGCCAGCGGGGAGACGCCGACCTCCTCGGTGAACATGGCCACACAGGCCGGCAGCACCAGGTCCATCTCGGTCTTGTCGACGCGGCGCACCAGCGGGTCGGGCGCCACCCGGTCCGGCGTCCGGTCGGCGACCATCAGCGGCTGGATGGCCCGCACCTCGCGGGCCGGGCCCCAGTACGGCTCCAGTGCGGCCCACAGCGCCCTCGTCGGGCCCGCAGGGCCGACGAGGGACGAGCAGCGGCGGCCCTGGCGGCGCGCCCGCTCGGCGAACGCGCGGACCGCCTCGGGGCCCGCGCACAGCGGAACGAGGTTGGCGCCGTTGTAGCAGAGGGCCTCCAGGCGGCCGTCCCGGTACCAGCCCCACATCTCGCCACCGAGGCGCCACGGGTCCAGCCCTGAGGCCAGGACGCGGGCGGTGACGAAGGCGTTGTTCACCGGCTCCCGGCGGAGCACGCGGAGCGCCTCCGGCAGCTCGGCGGGTCCGACGACCCTGAGGGAGGTGGTGGTCAGCAACGTCTCGGCGCCTCACCGTACGGCCCGTGGGCGTGGGGAACGATCTGCTCGCACTGTACCCGGGGCCAGAGCATCACGCCGCCGCGGCCGGAGACGGCACCGCCGTACGGCCCTGGTCGGCCGCACGGCGGGCCGTACGGGAAGCAGCGGGCGGGCGCGTCAGCCCGCTGTCGTCACCACGGGCTCGCCGGAGGCGACGCCGTCCTTCTCCATCTGCTCGGCGATCTTCATGGCCTCGTCGATGAGCGTCTCGACGATCTTCGCCTCGGGGACGGTCTTGATGACCTCGCCCTTGACGAAGATCTGCCCCTTGCCGTTGCCGGAGGCCACGCCGAGGTCGGCCTCGCGGGCCTCGCCGGGACCGTTGACGACACAGCCCATGACGGCGACCCGCAGCGGGACGTCCATGCCCTCCAGCCCGGCGGTGACCTCGTCGGCGAGCTTGTAGACGTCCACCTGGGCGCGCCCGCAGGAGGGGCAGGAGACGATCTCCAGACCGCGCTGGCGCAGCCCCAGGGACTCCAGGATCTGGATGCCGACCTTGACCTCCTCGGCCGGCGGTGCCGAGAGGGAGACACGGATCGTGTCGCCGATCCCCTCGGACAGCAGCGCGCCGAAGGCGACGGCCGACTTGATGGTGCCCTGGAAGGCCGGGCCCGCTTCGGTGACGCCCAGGTGCAGCGGGTAGTCGCAGCGCTGGGCGAGCAGCCGGTAAGCGTTGACCATGACGACGGGGTCGTTGTGCTTGACCGAGATCTTGATGTCCCGGAAGCCGTGCTCCTCGAACAGCGAGCACTCCCACAGCGCGGACTCGACCAGCGCCTCCGGGGTGGCCTTGCCATACCTCTCGAGGAGCCGCTTGTCCAGGGAACCCGCGTTGACGCCGATCCTGATGGGCGTGGAGGACGCGGACGCGGCGTGGGCGATCTCCTTGACCTTGTCGTCGAACTGCTTGATGTTGCCGGGGTTGACGCGGACGGCGGCGCAGCCGGCGTCGATCGCCTGGAAGACGTACTTGGGCTGGAAGTGGATGTCGGCGATCACGGGGATCTGCGACTTGCGGGCGATCGTGGCGAGCGCGTCGGCGTCGTCCTGAGTGGGACACGCCACCCGGACGATCTGGCAGCCGGAGGCGGTCAGCTCAGCGATCTGCTGCAACGTCGAACCGATGTCCGAAGTGCGGGTCGTGGTCATGGACTGCACGGACACGGGCGCGTCTCCACCGACGGCGACCGTCCCTACCTGGATCTTCCGGCTGGCCCTGCGGTCGGCGAGCTTGGCCGGAACGTCCGGCATTCCGAGCGAAATCGCTGTCATCAGCGTGCAACCCCAACGGTGTCGTTCAAGTCCCGGGTTCGGCGGGCTCCAGGCCCCCGAGATTACGGCACCGGCCACCCGCCGGGCACATCACTCCCCGGAAAAAGCCGCATAAGATGACGCCCGCGCAGGAATCGCACGGGCGCCACGGTGAGCGAACGCACGTCCTGCTACCCGGTGAGTCTGACCGGATTCACCACGTCGGCCACCAGCACCAGAAGAGTGAAGCAGAGGAAGACCCCGGCCACCACGTACGCGATCGGCATCAGCTTGGCGACGTCGAAAGGCCCCGGGTCGGGGCGCCGGAAGACCTTGGCGACATTCCTGCGCAGCGACTCCCACAGCGCCCCCGCGATGTGCCCGCCGTCCAACGGCAGCAGCGGCAGCATGTTGAACAGGAACAGGCTCAGGTTGAACCCGGCCACCAGCAGCAACATCGTCGCCACCCGCTGGCTCGACGGGATGTCGAGCGAGAAGACCTCACCGCCCACCCGCGCGGCACCGACCACGCCCATCGGCGAGTCCTGCTTGCGCTCACCGCCGTCGAACGCGGCGTTCCACAGGTCAGGCACCTTGCCCGGCAGGTCGACCAGCGCGTGGACGCCGTTGACCATCATGTCGCCCATCCGGTCCACGGCCTGCGGGAACGACTGCTGCACCACGCCGCTGGCCGGGGTGAAGCCGAGGAAGCCCGCCGTGACGTACTCGTCGGGCACATAGCCGCCGTTGCCGTCGGTCTTGGCGACCTTGTTCTCGATCAGGTCGGCGTGCAGCGTACGCCGGTCGCCGTCCCGTTCGACGGTGAGCGTGGCGGGCCCCGTGGTGTCCCGGATCCGCTGCTGGAGAGCGTCCCAGTCCTCCACGGGCCTGCCGTCGAAGGAGACGATCGTGTCGCCCGGCCGCAGCCCGGCCGCCTTGGCCGGGGAGTCCTTCGCCGAACCGGTGCACTTGTCGGTCTGCGCCGAGGCGGGGATCACACAGTCGGACACCGTGGAGACGGTGGTCGTCTGGGTGTTGATCCCGAAGGTCATCAGCACCGTAAGGAAGATCACCACGGCCAGGACGAGGTTCTGGAACGGGCCGGCGAACATCACCACGACGCGCTTCCACGGCTTGCGCGTGTAGAGCATCCGGTGCTCGTCGCCGGGCTGGAGCTCCTCGTACGCCGCCGCGCGCGCGTCCTCGATCATCCCGCGGAACGGCGAGGTGGAGCGCTGGCGCACCGCCCCGTCGTCACCCGGCGGGAACATGCCGATCATGCGGATGTAGCCGCCGAGGGGCACCGCCTTGACGCCGTACTCCGTCTCGCCCTTGCGCTTGGACCAGATCGTGGGCCCGAAGCCCACCATGAACTGCGGAACCCGGACGCCGAACATCTTGGCCGTCGAGAAGTGCCCCAGCTCGTGCCAGGCAATGGAGAAGAGCAGGCCGACGACGAAGACGACTATGCCGAGGATGGTCATGAACGCCGTCATGCGCGAGCCTCCGCTGGTGCTGTGGCGGGCCGTGCCGCCAGTTCACGGGCGCGGGCGCGCGCCCAGGTCTCTGCGGCGAGGACATCGGGAAGGGTCAGACCGGTTCCGTCCGGGGTGCCGTGCTCCTCCACCACAGCCGCAACCGTATCCACGATGCCTGTGAACGGCAGCCTTCCCGCAAGAAACGCCTCGACGCACTCCTCGTTCGCCGCGTTGAAGACGGCCGGGGCCGTGCCGCCCGTCGCGCCCACGTGGCACGCCAGCGGGACAGCGGGGAACGCCTGCGTGTCCAGCGGGTAGAAGTCCCAGGACACCGCCTCGGTCCAGGAGAAGACAGGTCCCGCCTCGGGAACCCTCTCCGGCCAGCCCAGGCCCAGCGCGATCGGCAGCCGCATGTCCGGCGGGCCGCACTGCGCGAGGGTCGAACCGTCGGTGAACTCCACCATCGAGTGGACGGCCGACTGGGGGTGCACCACCACCTGGATACGTTCGAACGGAATGTCGTAGAGCAGGTGCGCCTCGATGACCTCGAGACCCTTGTTGACCAGGGTGGCCGAGTTGACGGTGATGACCGGGCCCATGTCCCACGTGGGATGGGCCATCGCCTCCTCGGGCGTCACGTCCGCCAGCTGCGCTCTGCTCCGCCCCCTGAACGGCCCGCCCGACGCGGTGACCAGCAGCTTGCGCACCTCCGCACGGGTGCCGCCCAGCAGCGCCTGGAACAGCGCCGAGTGCTCCGAGTCGACCGGCACGATCTGTCCCGGCCTGGCGACCGCCCGCACCAGTGGGCCCCCGACGATGAGGGACTCCTTGTTGGCCAGGGCCAGCACCCGCCCGGCCTCCAGCGCCGCCAGCGTCGGCGCCAGACCGATGGAGCCTGTGATGCCGTTGAGCACCGTGTGACAGTCCGAAGCGGCCAACTCGGTCGCGGCGTCCGGGCCCGCCAGCACCTCAGGCAACGGCTCCCCCGCCCCGTAGGCCGCACGGAGCGCCTCCCGCAGCACGGGCAGCGCCTCCTCACGGGCCACCGCGACGGTACGGACGCCGAGTTGGCGCGCCTGCCGGGCCAGCAACTCCGCCCGGCCGCCTGACGCGGCCAGCGCGGTGACCCGGAACCGGCCGGGATTCTTCAGCACCACGTCGACCGCCTGGGTGCCGATCGAACCCGTCGAGCCGAGGATCACGATGTCGCGCGGTGCGGTGCCCGCTCCCGGCGCGGCGCCGGGATAACGCAGATGCGGGTCAGCGAGGGAGTCGGTCATGCCCCTATTGTGTCCGCTCCGTGAGCCGGCCAGGACAGCGCACCGGGGTACGCCGTCCCCGGCGTACCCGACGACAGGCGCACCCGGGGGCGCGCGACGTGCCGCCCGCCCCCTCCGGGGCCCGCCCTGAGGACGCCGCACGCCCCAGTACGATCACGGCCATGCCGTCGAGCGAACACCCGGGCACGCCGTCCGACCGGGAAAACGGCGTACATGAGCGCTGGGGAAAGCTAGAATGGACAGTTTGCCGGGAAGCCGGGAAGCCGGGAAGCCGGGAAGCCGGGAAGCCGGGAAGCCGGGAAGCCGGGAAGCCGGGAAGCCGGGAAGCCGGGAAGCCGGGAAGCCGGGAAGCCGGGGCGTGGCGCGGATGTGCTCTTCGTGGTGCGGACAGCCACGACACTGCACCGGTTGCTGGACGCCGCTCCGGCGCTGGCGGGCGACCGCCGCATACGCCCGTACGTGACGCTCGTCCCCGGGTCGGAGTTCGACGCGGACGCACTGGCCGCACTGGAGGGGCTGCGGGCGCTGCAACTGCCGTGGGACGAGGCGCGCCGACGGCCCTTCGCACTCGTACTGGCGGCTTCGGCGCGGGGCGCCCTGCACCTGTTGCGCGGGCCGCTGGCCCTGCTGCCGCACGGGGCGGGTTTCGGCAAACGGATGCCTGCCCGATCCGGCGGCGGCCCGCCCCGGGAGGACGGGAGGGACCCGGCGAACGGCCTGCACCCCGAGCAGCTGCTGCGCCCTGACGGACGGGCCCTCGCGGCCCTGCACGCGCTCGCCCACCCCAGCCAGCTCGACCGGCTCGCCGCGCATTCGCCGCGCGCCGCCGCCCCCGCCGCCGTCGTGGGCGATCCGACGCTCGACAGGATGCTGGAGTCCCTGCCGCGCCGGGAGCGGTACCGACAGACGCTGGGTACGGGGCGCCGGCGGCTGGTGGTGGCCGTCTCCACCTGGGGCGAGGAGTCGTTGCTCGAGCAGCGCCCGCAGCTGCCGCTGCGGCTTGCCACGGAGCTGCCCCACGACGCGTACCAGACGGCTCTGGTCCTCCATCCGAACGAGCACGCGCGCAAGGAGCGGTTCGGCATCCGCCAGGACTTCACCCCGGAACGGAGGGCGGGCATGCTGCTGCCCCGCCCGTACGAGGAGTGGGCCGCGCTGCTGGTCGCGGCGGACTGTGTGATCTCCGACCACGGGTCGACAGCGCTGTACGCGGCGGCGCTCGGTCTGCCGGTGGTGAGTGCCTGCGAGGGCGGGAGTGAACTGCTCGGTGGCACCCCCATGGCGGAGCTGATGGAGGGCGCGCCCAGGCTGGACGAACGGACGCCCTACGAGGAGCAGATGGAGCGGGTGCTGGCCGGGCACCGGACGGCGACCGTACGGCAGGCGGCGGCGGGTGCCTTCGCCCGGCCAGGGGACGCCCTGCCCCGACTACGGGAACATCTGTACGGCCTGCTGGGGCTGGCGCCGCCGCGGGTGCCGGCCGAGCCGGAACCCCTGCCGCTCCCCCACGACGTGGCCCGGCGTTCGCCCGCCCCCTGGGCCTTCGCCGTGGACGTGGCCCTCGCCGACGCCCCGGCTCACACGGTTCCCCAGGAGCGGGCCGGGGCCCTTCCCACCGTTCGGGTGGTGCGCCGCCCCGTCTCCGGCCGGCCAGGGGACCACCTGGCGGCCGAGGCCGACTGGGCGGGCCTGCGCCACGTGCAGAGCGCCGGGCTGCTCTACCGGCACATGCGGCAAGAGTCACCGGCGGGCGAGACCGCGGCAGGAGGGGCACCGACAGGACGGGCTTCGGCGGAAGAGGCTTCGGCGGCGGAGTGGAGCGCCGACGTACTCGCGCGGTATCCGGGCTGCCGTACGGCCGCGGCGCTCCTCGGTCGGTACCGCTGTGTGGTGCGGGTACGCGGCTGCGGCCTGTTGCACGTCCGGATCGAGCCGGAGGGAGCGCCGCCCGATCCGGTGGCCGTGGTGTGCGGAGTGCACGCCTGGCTGGCCAAGTGGCGCGGTCCCGTCCGGTCCGGACAGCGGGTCTTGTGCGGGGTGGGCGGGCAGCGGGCCGTCGCGGTGCTCTCCCCCGTGGAGAACCTCACCCCCGCGGGGGACGCGGTGGACGTGTCCTCACAGTGGTCGTAGCGGTGGTCCTCACAGACGCCCTCACAGTGGTCCTCGGTGGCACGGACGGGCTTCGGGCGCTGTCCCGTACGGGTCAGCTCCGCAGCACCCGAGCTCCCGCGCGGGTCTCTATGGCACGGGCCGCGGCGCGGCGGTCCGCGGCCGTCTCCGGCTGATGCGTCTCCTCGGCGAGATCGGCCAGCGCGTGCAGCGCCTTGGCTTCGTCGTGGTCGGCGCCACGGGTGCGGGCGCTCGCGAGTGCACGCTCGTAGAGCGACCTGATGCTGTCCCCGCCACTCCCTCCTGCGAGGTCCGTGAGGTCCGTCGGATCCGTGAGGTCCCCTCCGCTCGCTCCGGCGGCCTGTTGCAGGGCGCGGGCGAGCTCGTAGGCGGTCAGCCCCGTCATGCGCTCGCGGTCTTGCGCGAGCGCCTCTCGGTGGGCGGTTTCGAGGAGTTCCGCGGCGCGCTGCGGTGCGCCGTGGTCGGTGAGGGTCTTCCCGAGAAGGTAGCCGAGCAGGAGCACGCCGTAGGCGTTGCCGATCTGTTCGTGGATGCGGCGGGAGGCGGTGAACTCTTCAACGGCGGCAGCCGTGTCGCCCTCCTCGCGGTGCAGCAGTCCGCGGAACTCGAGCGTGGAGGCGCGCAGTTTCGGTTCTGCTCGCAGTCCGGCGGCGGCCCTGACGGCGTGGTCGATCTCGACGCGTGCCTGTGCGAGCTGCCCGGACTCCCACAGGGCGCGGGCCAGTTGGCAGCGCATCCGCGCCTGTGCCGCCAGGTTCTCCGTGCGCTGCGCCGAGGCGAGTCCGGCGCCGAAGGCGTCGATGGCCTCGGCGTGGTGACGGTGGTCCATGTAGTGGGTCCACAGAGGCTCGCACAGGCCCCAGGCGTCGGCGTCGGCTTCCGGGTCGCCCACCTCGTGTGCCAGGTGGACGCAGGCGTGCAGCGCGGGGTGTTCGGCGGCCATCCAGCGGGCAGCCTCCGCCTTGTCCCCGAGGGGCACGTCGGGGGCGTACGGCAGGGGCGGAACCGGGTCGGCGAAGCGCATCCGGCCCCCCGCGACCAGCGCGTCGGCGCGTTCGGCCTGCCTGCGGTACCAGCGCACCACCCGCCGGTGCGCCGCCGCCACCTCTCCCGGTCGGCCGTCGCGCCGGGCACAGCGCTGCGCGTGGGCCCGCAGCAGGTCGTGCATGCGGAGGCGTTCGGCCGCATGCGGGACCGCGCCGTCCCGCTCGTCGCCGCCCTCCCAGAGTGCGACGAGCCGGGCGTCCTCCAGCTCCCCCAGTGCGTCGTAGCCGGTGTCGATGTCCTCGGCGCCGAGGAGGGCGACGGCGGAGGCGGCCGTGAAGGACGGCCCCGGGTGGGCGGCCAGGAGCCGGTAGAGGCGGGCCGCCGGTGCGGTCAGTTCGCGGTAGGCGGCGTCCCAGACTGCTTCGACCACGGGCAGGCCCTCCTCGTCGAGTTCGGTGCGCAGCGCGGCGACGAGCCGCTCGGGGGGCCTGCGCCGGTGCGTGCGCAGGTAGCGCCCCGCGACGTGCAGTGCGGCGGGCAGCCCACCGCACATGCGGGCGATCTCGGCGACCACCTCGGGGCGGCCTCCCGCGGGACCCGCGCCGTCGACGAGGGTGTGCAGCAGCCCCTCGGCCGCCGAGCCCGGCAGCGGCCCCAGCGGGACCTCCAAGGCGCCCGTCAGTCCTTCCAGCCGCTTGCGGCTGATGACGACGGCGACCGCGGACGCGGAGACGGGCAGCAGCGGTTCGGCCTCGCTGGCGTAGGCCACGTTGTCCAGGACGACGACGAGTTCGCGTCCCCAGGTGCGCTGCGCGTACTGGCGGTGCCGCCCTGCGAGGTCCTTGGCCAGCCAGGGCTCGTGGACGCCCAGGCCGCGCAGCAGGACGGCCAGCACGTCCGACGGGGACACCCCGCCCTCCCGACGGTAGTCGTCCAGGTCGACGTAGAGGGCGCCGCAGCCGCGTTCGCGGTGGGCCTCGTGTGCCAGCCGCAGCCCCAGCGCGGTCTTGCCGGCCCCGCCGATGCCGCTGACGGCGACGACCAGCGGGCGCACCACCTCGGACGTCGCGCCCTCCGCCGCGGCGGCTGCCCGCCGCCGTCCGAGTGCCCGCGCCACACCGGCCCGCTCGTCATCCCGGTCCGCGAAGTGCGCGGACTCGACGGGGAGCTGCACCGGTGGGGCCGCGGGCTCCTCCGGTGCGGCATAGGTGTGGTGGTGCACCGCGCCGATACTGGCGGCCTGCACCACCGCACCGGCACTGACCTGCCCGTCCACGGTGTTGTGCGTCTGCTCGCTCACACCCCGACTCTAGGGCGCCCGGGGCGTGCTGGGCAGCGTGCGCATCAACGGATACGTCGGTGGACGTTCTCCTTCGTAGACGGACCGGGGGCCACCTCCGCGATCCACGGCCCGTCGGTCGAGGGGTCGATGACGCCTTCCTCAAGCCAGGTGTAGGAGCCGTCGAGGACTTCGCGGACGACCTTGCGGTCGAGGTCGTCGGTGTTGCTCCACAGACGGTCGAACAGTTCGTCGACGCGGAGGCGGGACTGGCGGCAGAACGCGTCCGCGAGCTGGTACGCGGCCCGCCCTTCGGCACCGTCGGTGCCGTCGCGCCGCAGCTTCTCCGCGCGGACGCAGGCGGCGCTCATCGCGAACAGTTCGGCACCGATGTCCACGATGCGCCCGAGGAAGCCCTGTTTGGTCTCCATCCGGCCCTGCCAGCGCGACATGGCGTAGAAGGTGGAGCGGGCGAGCTTGCGTGCGGTGCGCTCGACGTGGCGCAGGTGGGGGGCGAGTGTGCCGAACTCGGCGTAGGCGCCGGGCAACTGGCCCGAGCCCGCGACGAGCCGGGGCAGCCACTTGGCGTAGAAGGTACCCGCCGTGACGGCTGCCTTGCGCTTGTCGGCCAGGGTCTTGTCCGGGTCGATGAGGTCGCCGGCGACCGACAGGTGCGCGTCCACGGCCTCGCGGGCGATCAGCAGGTGCATGATCTCCGTCGAGCCCTCGAAGATGCGGTTGATACGCAGGTCGCGCAGGAGCTGTTCGGCGGGGACACCGCGTTCGCCGCGGGCGGCGAGGGACGCGGCGGTCTCGAACCCGCGTCCGCCGCGGATCTGGACCAGTTCGTCGGCCATCTTCCAGGCCATCTCACTGCCGTAGAGCTTGGCGAGCGCCGCCTCGATGCGGATGTCGTTGCGCTCCTCGTCGGCCATCTGCGAGGACAGGTCGAGCACGGCCTCCAGCGCGAACGTCGTCGCGGCGATGAAGGAGATCTTGCCGCCGACGGCCTCGTGCTCGGCGACCGGCCTGCCCCACTGGACCCGTTCGCGGGACCACTGGCGGGCGATGCGCAGGCACCATTTGCCCGCGCCGACGCAGGTGGCGGGCAGGGAGAGGCGGCCGGTGTTGAGCGTGGTGAGCGCGATCTTGAGCCCCGCGCCCTCGGGGCCGATGCGGTTGGCCGCGGGGACGCGCACCCGGTGGAAGCGCGTGACACCGTTCTCGATGCCGCGCAGCCCCATGAAGGCGTTCCGGTTCTCCACGGTGATGCCCTCGGAGCCGGCCTCGACGACGAACGCGGTGATGCCGCCCTTGTGCCCTGCGGCGCGGCGCGGGTCGTCGGCGGCGGGCTCGGGCACGCGTGCCATGACGACGAGGAGGTCGGCGATCACCCCGTTGGTGGTCCACAGCTTCACCCCGTCGAGCAGGTAGTCTCCCTCGCCCCCTGCCTCGTGCGGACCGGAGGCGCCAGCGCTGTCGGGCACGGCGGTGGTCGCCAGCCGTGCGGGGTCGGAGCCCACGTCGGGTTCGGTCAGCAGGAACGCGGAGATGTCGCTGCGGGCGCAGCGCGGCAGGAAGGCGTCCTTCTGCTCCTGGCTGCCGAACATCTTCACGGGCTGCGGTACACCGATGGACTGGTGCGCGGACAGCAGCGCGCCCACAGCCGGGCTGGCGGAGCTGACCAGGGCGAGTGCCTTGTTGTAGTACACCTGGGTCAGCCCGAGCCCGCCGTACTCGGTGCCGGCCTTCATGCCGAGCGCCCCCAGCTCCTTCAGGCCGGTGATCACCTCGTCCGGGATCCTGGACTCACGTTCGATCAGTGGTCCGTCGACCGTGGTCTCGACGAAGTCGCGCAGCCTGGCCAGGAACTCCTCGCCCCGCGCGATGTCCTCGGCCGCCGGTTCCGGGTGCGGGTGGAGGAGATCGAGGCGGAAGCGGCCGAGGAACAGTTCCTTGGCGAAGCTGGGCTTGCGCCAGTCCTTCTCCCGGGCCGCCTCGGCGACTTCGCGGGCTTCGCGTTCGGAGACGGTCATCTCGCTCACCTCGGAGGGGTGTGGGAGGCGGTTCGCGGTACGTGACGGTGGTGGTGTCCGGCAGGCGCCCCCTGGGGGCGCTGTCGGGTCCTGCTCGGTCGTGTGTACCCCATTCCCTCCGCCCCTACCATTCACCGCGCGCGCAGAGGCCGGTCACCGCGCGCACGATGCCGGCAGAACGGGCCCACCGTCCTGTCGGCTCGCCACGCTCTCGGCATGCGGGTCATCTGGTGCCGCCCTCGCTCTCGGGTCGCGCCGCGCACACCTCGCCGTGAGCCGCTTTCAGCCCCGCTCCGGCCGGATGGTTCACCCCGCGTGGCCGCCGCCAGGGGTGACCAGACCGGACTCGTACGCCAGGACGACGGCCTGGGCGCGGCTGCCCAGGCCGAGCTTGGCCATGGTGCGGTTGAGGTGCGTCTTGACCGTGGACTCGCTGATGACCAGGGTTTCGGCGATCTCGGGGTTGGAGAGACCGCCCGCGACCAGACGGAGCACGTCCACCTCCCTGCCGGTGAGCACCTCGAGGGTCTCGGGAGGCGGCGCGGCCTGGCCCGGGGCCGGCGCGTACGCCTCGATCAGCCGGCGCGTGACACTCGGGGAGAAGAGGGTGTCCCCCTCCGCGACCGCGGCGACGGCGGCCAGCAGTCGCTGCGGCCCCGTGTCCTTCAGCAGGAAACCGCACGCCCCTGCGCGCAGCGCCGCGTAGACGTACTCGTCCAGATCGAAGGTGGTCAGCACCAGGATGCGGGGGCGGGGCTCGCCGCTCGCCTCCAGGATGCGTTCGGTGGCTGTGATGCCGCTGGTGCCCGGCATCCGGATGTCCATGAGGATGACGTCCGGACGGTGTTCGGCGGCCAGCACGACCGCCTCGTCACCGTCGGACGCCTCACCGACCACCTCCATGCCGGGCGCCGCCCGCAGCAGAGCGGCGACACCCGCCCGGATGAGCACCTGGTCGTCGACGACGAGAACCCTGATCGTCACCGTATTCGTCCCCCCCCCTGCGCGCTCAGGGCTCTCAGGCGGGGAGGAGCAGTCGCACCTCGAAACCGCCGCTCGCCCGGGGCCCGGCCTCCAACCGGCCCCCGTAGATCCTTGCGCGCTCCCGCATCCCCATCAAGCCGTGCCCGCTGGGAGGGGGCGAACCCAGGCCGGGCGGCACGGGCGTCCGGCGGCCGTCGTTCGTGACGGTCACGGCCAGCCGGCGGGGCTCGTAGCCGACGGCGACGTACGCCTGGGCGGGGTAGGCGTGTTTGAGGACGTTGGTGAGCGCTTCCTGGACGACGCGGTAGGCGCACTGGCCGAGACCGGGCGCCAGGTCGCGGGGCTCCCCGGTGACCGTGACCGCCACGGCTATGCCCGCTGCCCGGACGCGCTCCGCCAGCTCGGGCAGCTGGTCGAGCCCGGGCGCGGGGCCGAACGCCGTGCCCGTGTCACCACGGTCGACGAGCCGCGCGTCACCGCCGTCGAGACGGTCGCCCTCCTCGATGCGCAACACCGCCAGGAGCCGCCGCAGTTCGGCCAGGGCCTCCCCCGAGGTGCCGGAGATGGTGCCGAGGGCGCCTCGCGCGGTCTGCGGATCGGAGTCGAAGACGTATCCGGCCAGGCCCGCCTGGACGGAGATCACCGACATGTGGTGCGCCACCACGTCGTGCAGCTCCCGGGCGATGCGGACCCGCTCCTCCGCCACGGCGCGGCGCTCGGCCCCGGCCCGCTCACGGCGCAGCTGTCCGGTGAGATCCGCCAGTTCGACGTTGCGCTGTGCCGACTTGCGCGCCAGGTGCCCGAACCCACACAGGACGCTGGTGTACAGCACGCTCTGTCCGAACACGGTGGCCCACGCACTCTCGTGGCCCGTCGTCCCCGCGAAGTTCCACACCCCGGCCAGCAGCAGTGCGCAGGGGAGCGCAGAGCGCAGCGGCCGGGACGAGGCGACGGTGTACAGCGCGAGGAGCGGTCCCAGGGTGTTGACGACGGGCCAGTAGTCGAGGGCGACGTACACGGTCCACACCGCGAGGACGCCGAGACACAGAATGACCGGTTTCCGCCGCCGGAAGGCGAGCGGCAGGTTCACCGCACAGGTCAGCAGGGTGCCTGGCGTATCCAGACCTGACCAGCCCACGGGGGTGCGGTCGTGGCCCAGCAGAAGGCTGACGGCCGTGATGGCGAGCGCGATGGCACCGTCGTAGGCCCACGCCGGTACGCGCTCGGCCGCGCGGCGCAGCTGGGTCCAGGCCGTCGTGCTCAGCATCGTCGCAGCGTAGCCACCCATGCGGACGGTCGACATCCACCGGGCGCGCTGTGTGGGCGCGTTGCTCCCTACAGCGCTGGTACGACGTCTGAGCGCCGGCTACCGCAGAAGGACAGGTTCCACTTACCGCCGTACGGTGACGCCCGGACGGGCACCACCCGCGTACCTTCTGGTCCCAGGAAGAGCGCCACGTCCCGGGACCCGGGGGGAGACAGGCCGCGGTCAGGGGGAGGCCGCGCCGGCTGAGAGGCTCAGGACGTGGCGCTGTTCGGTGTGCGGATGTGCCGCTCCTCGCCACACGGACGTGGCGCCCCTCGCCGTGCGGACGTGGCACTGTTCGCCCTGCGGACGTGTCGCTCCTCGCCGCGCCTGCGGGAACGTGCCGCTTCACGGTGTCGCGTCGTCCGGCGGCGCGTAGTGACCGGTCATCATCAGGACGAGGATCACGAGCAACAGCAGCAGGGCGATGCCCGCCACGGCGGTCGTCAGGGTGCGGCCGACGCGCCGTCGCTGCCACTGTTCACGCAAGGACATCGATCCCCACCTCCCCTGTGGATGCGGCCACCCTCGCACGCGAGTGCTGCGGAACTGCGTTCCCCGTGCACTGTCGAGCACTGTAACCGGGCGGCGGGGAGGGAAGGCCGGTTCTGGGCCCTTACGGGACGCGACAGGGGCAGGTCAGGGGACGGCCCGGAAGTGGGTGGTGAGCCTTCCCTCGTCGTCGTGCACGTGGAAGGCGATCAGCGGCGGCAGTTCGTAGTCGAGGGGACCGTCGTCCTCGCCCTCCCAGGGCATCCTGAGCGTCGAGACCACCCCCGGCGCCGCCACCAGCGGCAGCCCGGCGAAAGTGGTGACCGCGGGAGTGTGGCTGTGCCCGCACAGCAGACCGGCGACGTTGCCATGCCTGCCGACGACTTCGGCAAGACGCTCCTGGCCGAACTGCCGGATGGCATCGACGTACTGGCCGTGCAGCGGGACGGGCGGGTGGTGGAAGCAGACGAAGGCCGGCCTGCCGTCCGGCGCCGCGTCCAGCTCCGCGTCGAGCCAGGTGAGCGTCGTGTCGTCGAGGTAGCCGTGCCCCTTGCCGGGCACGCTGGAGTCGCACATCAGGAGCGTCGCACCAGGCAGGTGGTGTGCCTGGTTGACGGGCGAGGCGTCGACCGCGTCCCCGCCCAGCAGCACGGAGCGGTACGGGCCGCGTACGTCGTGGTTGCCGGGACAGGTGAGCGGCAGGACCCCGTGCGCGGCGAACAGTTCGGCCGCCAGCCGGTACTCGCCCTCCGTCCCGTGGTCGGCGATGTCCCCGGTGAGCAGCACGGCGTCCAACTCGCCAGGGAGACCCGCGAGACATGCCAGCACCCGTTCCGCACGAGCCCGCGCCCGCGCTCCCCCGTCCCCCCGGTCCTGGCCGAGATGGACGTCACTGATCTGCGCAAAGACGAACATGAGGGGTCTCCTCGCTGGTCGGATCGTGTCTGTTCGGTGCGGGTCCGTATGCCTGCCTGAGGTCTGACGGGCCGTGCGGCGGCCGGGTGAGCCGCCGGAGGCCGTCCGGCTTCCACCGGCGGCGTTCCAGCGGCATCCCACCGGCCTGGCGTCCCTCGGCTGACGACTGACGGGGTGTCGTCGGCTGTCGGTCTCCGGTGTCGGCCGGCGGGTGGAGCTCAGCTCTTCCAGTGGACGGCGAAAGCCTGCGCGGGGTTGTCGACGAAGATGCGCCGGGCGAGGGCTTCGCCCAACTCGCGTGCCACACGCGGCCGCAGCACGCGACTCACCTGCGCCACCCCGATCTCGGCCCGCGCCTGCGCGGTGACCGTGTCGCCTCCCAGCAGCAGGCGGTCGCCGTACCCGCGCTCCGCGAGGTCCGCGAGGCTGTCGAACAGCCGCCAGTCCGTTGCGTGATGCGCACGCGAGGGGCCGTCGAACACCAGCCAGGCACCGGACCGCGCCGCCTCCCGCTGCGTTTGGAGGTCCGGACACCGGCCCAGATGCCCCAGCAGCACACGGGACGGCGGCACACCCAGCCGCTCGCACAGGAGGCCGAGAACCTCAGCCGCGCCCGTGCCCAGCTCCAGATGGACGGCGATCGGGGCGCCCGTCGCGTGGTGGGCCTCGGCTGCGGCCGTCAACGTCCGCCGCGCGTGCGGGCCGAGCCCGTGGAAGTCCCCCGCGACCTTGATCAGCCCCGCCCTCGGAGCCGCGCCGCAGATGCCCCCGCGCACCCTGAGGGTCAGCTCCTCCACGAAGAGCGCAGCAAGGTCGGAGGGGGGCTCCTCGGCGTAGTGGACGGCCTGGTGCAGCCCCGTCGCCGCGACCAGACGGACACCTGTGCGCCGGGCCAGTTCCGCCAGAGCACCGGCATGGCGGCCCATTCCGTAAGGCGTCCACTGCACGAGGCTTCGCCCACCGTGCGCGGCGAGCTCGCGCAGTTGCCGCTCCGCGGCTTCGGCGTCGGCCAACTCCTGGCCGGGCAGCCGCGGACTGCGCAGGAAGAGATGGTCGTGGCTGTCACAGACACCCAATTCGGCCCCGAGCAGATCCCCGAGGACGGTCCGGACGGCGGGAGCGCCCACCCTGCCGGGGGACGAGGATGCGGTGTCCTCTGGGCCGCCGGGCAACGGGGCGGCAGCCCCCGCGCCGCCGGGCGACGGGGCCGTGCCCTCCGCCTTGTCGAACGCGGGGGCGGAGGGATCCGCGTCGCCGGGTGACGGGGCGGCCCCGGGGACGTCCTGTATCCCGCGCTCCGGGCTCGCGTCCCCGCGCCTTCCGCCCCGCGGCCTCCCGCAGTCGGGCGTCACGACGCGGCGCCCGTGGCGGCGCCTGTTCCGGCCGCCTGCGCGTCCAGGAGCGCCAGCAGGCCGTCCGCCGCCTCGTGGAACGGCTCGGGCGCACCGGCCGATCGCGCGAGCACGTAACCGCCCTGGACGACGGCGACGATCGCGGCGGCCACCCCGACGGCGTCCAGGGCAGGGCCGAACTCCCCGTTCGCGCGGCCCTCTTCGAGGACTCCGGCCAGCCGCGTCCGCAGCCAGGCGAAGGTCTGGCTGAGCGGCGCGCGCAGCTCCGGGGCGGCGACCACGTCCGGGTCCTGGGCCAGCCCGCCGAGCCGGCAGCCGCGCAGCACCTCGCGTTCCCGCCGCAGATACCCCGCCACGCGCTCGCGTGCGCTCCCCTCGCGCGCCAGTTCCGCGTCCGCGAGCGTCCGCAGCTCCTCCGCGCTCTTGCGCACCGCCGCCCGTGCCAGGTCGGGCTTGCCGCCGAAGTGGTGGTACATACTGCCCTGGCCCACCCCGGCCCGCTGTTGGATGGCGCGGGGGCTGGTGCCCACGTAACCGCGCTCCCACAGGAGTTCCTGGGTGGCCTCGATCAGCTTCCTGGCCGTGTCCGTACCGCTCATGGGGGACACTCTAGGTCACCATACGTACTAGTAGGTACATAAGAGACGTATCTGCGTACAGGCCGCCCGCCGGAGAGGGAGCGGAAGGGAACAGGCGCCGGGAGGGGGCCGGGCGGGCCGGAAGCCGGTACGCCGCTGCCGGGCGCCCTCGAACGGGCGCCCGGCAGCGGCGCGGAAGAGTGGACCGGTACTGACCCGTACTCAGAGCTCGAGGCCCGTGAGCACCATGACGCGCTCGTAGGTGTAGTCCTCCATCGCGAAGCGCACACCCTCACGGCCCACACCGGAGTCCTTGACTCCTCCGTACGGCATCTGATCGGCGCGGTAGGACGGCACGTCACCCACGACGACACCGCCGACCTCCAGACCCCGGTGCGCACGGAAGGCGGCCTGCACATCGTGCGTGAACAGGCCGGCCTGCAGGCCGTACCTGGAGTCGTTGACCGCCGCGAAGGCCTCCTTCTCGCCGTTCACCTTCACGAACGACATGACGGGCCCGAAGACCTCCTCACAGCCGATCTGGGTGTCCGCGGGGACGTTCTCCAAGACGGTCGGCTCGACGCTGGCGCCGTCCCGCTTGCCGCCCGTGAGCACCTTCGCGCCCCGGGAGACGGCCTCGCCCACCCACGACTCGACACGGCGCGCCGCCTCCTCGCTCACCAGCGGGCCGACATCCGTCGACTCGTCGGAGGGGTCGCCGGTGTTGAGCGCCTCGACCGCGGCCACGACCTTGGGCACCAGGCGGTCGTACACGGACGCGTCGGCGACCACCCGCTGCACCGAGATGCAGGACTGTCCCGCCTGGTAGTTGGAGAAGGTGGCGATGCGCTGCGCCGCCCAGTCGAGATCCGCCTCGGAGGAGTAGTCGGCGAGGACGACAGCGGCGCCGTTGCCGCCCAGCTCCAACGTGACCCGCTTGCGCGGCGCCGAGTCGAGGATGGACCAGCCGACCGGCGCGGAACCCGTGAAGGAGATGATCGGCAGCCGCTCGTCCTGCACCAGACCCGGCATCTGGTCGTTCGGCACCGGCAGCACCGACCACGACCCGGCGGGCAGGTCCGTCTCGGCCAGCAGCTCACCCAGCAGCAGACCCGACAGCGGCGTGGCGGGCGCCGGCTTGAGAAGGATCGGGGTGCCGACCGCGAGCGCCGGGGCCACCTTGTGGGCGCACAGGTTCAGGGGGAAGTTGAACGGCGCGATCCCCAGGACGGGGCCGTAGGGGAAGCGGCGGGTGAAGGCGAGCCGGCCCGTACCGCCCGCGTCCGAGTCGAGGCGCTGGGCCTCGCCGCCGTTGAAACGGCGCGCCTCCTCGGCGGCCCAGCGGAAGACGGACACACAGCGGCCGACCTCACCGCGCGCCCACTTCATGGGCTTGCCGTTCTCGGCGGAGATCAACTCGGCGATCTCGCCCGCACGCTCCTCCAGGCGGCGCGTGACGTGGTCGAGCGCGGCGGCCCTGACGTGGGCGGGCGTCGCGGAGAACTCGTCGGCGACCGCGACAGCGGCGGCCACGGCCTCCTCCACCTGCTCCGCGGTGGGAATGCTGACGGCGCCGACGTGCCTGCCGTCCCACGGCGAGGTGACATCGAGCGTGCTGTCGCCGGTGGCCTTGCGGCCGGCGAGCCAGAATGCGTGAGGAGAATTCGCTGTCGTCACTGCGGATCGCCTTCCGGATGCGGATGAGTGGCTCGGTTTCCGCGTCCACCGTAGGCCGTGCGAGCCCGACCGCTTCTTGTCCGGAACGTAGCACTCGGGCGGCGGCTTGCTACGCATTGTCCCTGTGCCGGTCGCCCCGCACGGGCGTTCCTTACGTGGAACCCCTCACCTCGCGCGGGCACCGCCTCCCGAGGAAACCCTTCGCCCCGCACGAAGTGCCGCCTGCGCGAAGCCTCTCGCCCGCACGGGCGTCCGTTACGTGGGCATGGCCCGGAGACTGTCAGCTGGTGGCTTTGAGAGCCAGCCACAGCTCCATGCGGACATCCGGATCGTCCAGTGAACGCCCCAGGATCTCCTCCACCCGGCGCATCCGATACCGCAAGGTGTGCCGGTGCACGCCCAGCTCCGCCGCGGCCGCGTCCCACTGGCCGTGCCGCGAGAGCCAGGCCCGCAGCGAGGCGACCAGGTCGCCCCTGCCGTTCGCGTCGTGCTCCCGCAGCGCCCGCAGCAACCCGTCCGCGAAGGCCCGCACGGCATCGTCGGCGAGCAGGGGCAGCACGGAGCCCGCGGCCACGTCCTCGTGCTCGACGAGCGGCACCCCGCGCCGCCTGGCGACGGACAGTGCCTGGTCGGCCTGTTTGAACGCGACGGCGGCGGCCGGCAGCCCCGCCGGCGCGGACACGCCGATCGACAGCCCCTCCTCGGCGCCCCCCTCGGGCCGCCGCCCCGGCTGAGCGGCATCGGCCGTCGCGGCGAACTCGGCGCACGCGGCCACCGCGGCCCCTCCGTCCGCCGCCAGCACCACCAATCGCGCCCCGTCGGGCACCACGAGCACGGCTTCCCCGTTGCGTGCGGCCGCCGTCTCGATCGTGTCGGCGAGCTCTTCCAGCGGCCAGACGATCTGTCCCAGCCGCCCCGCGTCGGAGCCGTCGGCCTGCGGGGCGCCACCCGGTGCGACCACCACGGCCGGCGTCGTTGACGTGGCAGGGCCGTGTGTGTGCGCGGGGTTGAGGCCGGAGGGCACGTCAGCGGCGGTCTCGTGGGTGGCGGACTTCCTGCCGACGGGCTCCTTGGCGGACGGGGCCGCCGACGGGGACGTGGACCTCCCCCGGGACGCGGAGGTGGCGGAAGGGGCCGCCTTCGGGGCGGGAACCCTCTTCGCGGCCGACGCCTTCGCCTCCCTCGGCCCAAAGACGGCAGGCGCGCCGCCGGAGAAGCCTGCCAGGTCGGTCAGGCCGCAGGGCTCGCCCGCGCGGGCGAGGTAACCGGTGGGAAGGGTGGTGGAGGAGTGCACCGCGGCCGTCGCCGCAGAGGTGCGCGAGCCGACGACCGGAGCCCCGGCCCCGGGCGGGGACGCCCCGCCCGGACGCGCCCGGTACCCGGAAACACCCGAGACATCCGAAGTGCCGGAGGTGCCGGAATGGGCCGCCGCGATGCTCTCCTGCGCGTACCGCGCAGCGGCAGCGGAGGCGGGCTCCGCGACGATCACCCGCATCGGCGCGTCCAGCAATCCCCCGTAGAGCTGTCCTGCCACCGCACGGGCGTGATCGCCCTCGCCGACGAGCAGCATCTTCATCACCGCGGCCCCCAGCCGCTGCTCCGCCTCCTGCAAGGCGCGGGAACGCTCCATGGTGAGAGTCAGCAAGGCGATCGCCGAGTTCACGGCGTAGCGCTCCGCCGTCCCCAACGGAGCCGCTGTCCCCACCGCCAGCACGGCCTTCGCGCGTCTGCCGCCGCCGACCGACTGGAGTTCGACGCGGTCGTCACCGCTGTCCGCCTCGCTGACGACCGCGCTGGCCGGCGTCGGCCGGTCCCGCAGCCGTTCGGCGTCGCCCACGAAACGCGCCGCACGCCGCACCGCCCAGGCGGGGGCCGTCGCGACGACGGTGCCGGACGCGTCGTAGAGCGCCGCCCACCCGTCGACCTGCGAAGCCAGCCGGGCGAGCAGCGCGGAAGGCCCCTCGCGCGAGAGCGCGGCCCGGGTCATCTCGCGCTGCGCGTCGAACCCGGCCGTCACGGCCCGGTACTGCTCCGCCGCGATGTCCGCCGAGACGGCCTTGCTGATCGCGATGAACGGAGTGCGCCGCGGCACCTCGAGCAGCGGGAGATCCGCGCGCCGGCACGCCTCGACGAGCGGCCCGGGCACCCCGTCGTAGTTGACCCCGGCGGCGAAGCCGAGACCGACCACCCCCTTGCCGACGAGCTTGCGCACGTAGGCGCCCATCACCTCGGGGTCGTCCGCGTCCAGCTTGAGGCCCGTGAAGAGTATGAGTTCGCCGCCGTCCATGTACGGCGTCGGATCCGCGAGCTCACTGGCGTGCGCCCACCGCACGGACGCGTCCAGCCGGTCGTGCCCCGCGAGCACGGAGAGGCGGAGCGCGGAGTTCTGGACGAGCGTGGCAAGAGTCGGTGGCATAACGCATTTCACCGTACAGGCGTCCGTCCCCGTTCGGTCATTCACTCGATCGGGCGGGGGTCCGGGTGCCAGTCCGGGTTTTCTCGGATTCCTCGCGGCTCCCCGATCAGTCCCCGGTTCCTTCCCGGACTCACATTCGGCGCCCTCTCGGCTGTCGCCCGAGCGTTCGCGCAGTTTCCCGGCTGCTTCCCGGTACCTTCCCGGCTGCTTCTCCGCCGGAGCCGGTCACTCCCCCAGCTTGGTGAGGATCGGCGGGGTGCGCTCACCACGCACCGTGGTGAAGGAGAGAACGGCGTGCTCGGGCTGCAACTCGTTGGCCAGATCGGACGCCGACCACCGTTCCCGCTGCTCACTACGGACAGTGACCGACTCGGCCGTCACATGCTTCCCTGTCGCCAGCCGCCTGACCGCGTGCAGCATCCGCGTGACCGGCTCGTCCGAGACGAGCTGCCGATTGGTCACCGTACGGGTCTGCACCCACTCCGTGCCCCACACCTCGGCGAACCGCTCCGCGTCCCACGGAGTGACCCCCGCACACACCATCCGGCACCCGACCGCGCCCAGCAAAGGGCCACGCAGCGGCTCGGGCACGTCGTCCAGCGCACGCAACGTGAGCAGCACACCGGCGTGCGCCGAGCGCAGCCGCTGAAGCCCGCGCAACGCCTGAGGCGTGACGGTCTGCGCCGCGTCGTCCAGCACCAGGCAGGTGAACAGCGACTGGTCGGCCCGCGCCACGGCGCACTCGGTGAACTGCGCCAGCACCAGTCGGGCCAGAATGCGCGACGCCTCCGCGTGCCCCCGTTCGGGCAGATCCACGCGGACCCTGAGCGGGTGCTCCAGCGCCCGCAGCGAGAAGGGGCGCCGCCCCTCCGCCCTCGGGCTGCCCTCGGGCAGGAAGAAGTCCGCGAAGGCGGGCCTGTCCAGCAGCGCGATACGGTCGGCCAGCAGCGCGGCCACGTCTCCCGCACGCCCGGACTGGCGCTCGAAGGCGTCCAGCTCGCGCAGCTGAGCACTCTGCCCCTCAGCGCGCAGGGCGTCCCGCAGCGCGTCGAGCGCTCCCTGAGCACCGTCCAGCAGCTCACGCAGCTCCGGCACCGCGGGGAAACGCCGGTGCACCGCCGCGAACGGGCCGATGAGCTGCGCCAGCGCCGTGGCCGCCCGACGGCTGTCCCCGCCGGGCAAGGCCGCGGCCAGGTCGCCCACCAGCGCCTCGGCCAGCATGCCGGCGGCCTCGTCCGGGTCCGTCGTACCCCCGTACGGGTCCAGGTCGTGAGTGGAGTCCGGGTGCCCCAACCGCACGACGAGATCGAAGGACTCGTCGTGCACGAAGTGGGAGCCCGCGGGGCTCACCGCGATCACCGCGGCCTGCCCCGCCAACGCTTGCAAACAGAGCGACTCCACCACGGGCCGGGCCAGCTTCGTCGTCTTGCCCGTCCCCGGCGGCCCGACAGCCAGCGCCGACGTCCCCAGCAGTGAGGGGTCCAGCGCCACGCCCGCCCCCCGGTACTCGTGCGGATTGCGCTCCGTGTCGGCGGCCCTGCCGATCCGCACCTGCCGCACCGACAGGTCATGCCGCGCGGCCCTGACAGGGAGATCCCGAGCGCCCGAGGGGTGCCGGCAGGCGCCCGCCCCCTCGCTGACCACACCGTCCACGAACGCCGACAAGCGTTGCGGACGCGCGCGCACCGTCTGCCACGCCCGGTCGATGCGGGCGTGGTCGACGTCCGTCATCCTCCCCGCCCGCAGCTCCGCCGCCAGTCGCTCGGCGGCCTCCCCCGCCCCACCGGACCGCAGCTCGGGCCACTCGACGGGGTCCAGGTGGGGAGGGGGGGTGGGAGAGGGTTCGGTGACGCGGTCGGGGGTGACGCCTGCCTGGCTGCGTGAACCGTCACCGCGCAGCAGTGCTCCCGCGCGACGAAGAAGCTCGTCCCATCGGCCGATGCGACCGAAGAAGACCGCCAATCCGACGAACAATGCGGTGCTGTAGAGACGGGTCGCCCACCCGAAGAGCGTGTGATCTCCACCGGATTCCCGCCAGGAGTCCGGTGTGAGAGCGAGAAGCGGCCATTTCCAGTAGTCGCCCAGATACCCGTTCCACAGCAACGACCACAGCAGCCAGCCCATCAGGAACGAGACGAGCGCGCCGCTGACGAGTTGCCGGGCGGGGATGCGGTCGGGGTCTTCCGGCGGGCGCGGTTGGTAACCGCAGCGCCACACGCCGGGCAGGGCGTCGGGGCGGGGCAGGCGTAGCCAGTCGGCGAGCGGGGGCGCGGACTGCGGTGTGCCGGAGGGCATGGGAGGTGGCCCGGTCTCCACCCCGTGTGCGCCGATCGCGCCCCCGCCGGCGCCGGTCGTGTCACGCGCCGCGGGTGGCGTGGTGGGTGGCGGTGGCGCGGGGCGCGCGGGGGGCACGCCGGGGGGAGTCGCGGGGCCGGCGGATGGGGCCTCGGCTGCTGATGGAGGCTCGGCTGGTGAGGGCGGCGCGTAGCGCGGTGACGGCTCCTGCCATGGGTGAGCGGAGCCGTCCGGACTGCCCGTGCCCTGCTTCCGGTGGGGAAGCCCCATGTCCATGTGCTGCCTCAGCTCCCTGACGCCCCGACGTGTCGGCCTGGTGGGGCCGACACCCTCCTGCCTCCAATCTAGCGGCCACCCACCTCAGTTGGTCCACGCCCGCGCCCGCAGGCGGGTCGTTCGGTGCGCGGGGCCACCGGGAGGCCGCCGTATCGGACGGCGACGCGCAGGGCGGGACGAGGCGGTGGCGGTCGCGTCGGGCTCGCCGCCCCTGCCTCGCCTATGTCCGTGGTGGCCAACCGACGCACCACACTTCTCCGGAGCGGAGCATGTGTCGGTCGCGCACGTGCCCCTAGCCTGCGAAGTACGAGACCCCCGTTTCTCCCGAGGAGTGCGTTATGACCGCAATGACTGAACTGTCCGGAGGGCCCACCCTCCCCCAGGAGCGGCGTGTCGTCACCGCCATCCCCGGGCCGAAGTCGCAGGAGCTGATGGCGCGCAAGCAGGCCTCGGTCGCCAGTGGCGTCGGGACGGTGCTGCCGGTCTTCGCTCGGCGTGCGGGCGGCGGTGTCCTGGAGGACGTGGACGGGAACTCGTTCATCGACCTCGGCTCCGGCATCGCCGTGACCTCGGTCGGCAACAGCGCGGAAGCCGTGGTGCGCCGCGCGACGGAGCAGCTCAACGATTTCACGCACACCTGTGCGATGGTGGCGCCGTACGAGCCGTACGTGCGGGTCTGTGAGGAGTTGGCCGCGCTCACGCCCGGAGACCACGCGAAGAAGAGCGCGCTGTTCAACTCGGGCGCGGAAGCGGTCGAGAACGCCGTGAAGGTCGCCCGTGCGCACACCGGACGCCAGGCTGTCGTCGTCTTCGACCACGGCTACCACGGCCGGACCAACCTGACGATGGCGCTCACGTCCAAGAACATGCCGTACAAGCACAGCTTCGGCCCGTTCGCGCCCGAGGTGTACCGCGTCCCCGTCGCCTACCCCTACCGCTGGCTGACCGGCCCGGAGAACTGCGCCGAGGAGGCGGCGGCCCAGGCCATCGATCAGATCACCAAGCAGATCGGCGCCGACAACGTCGCGGCGATCATCATCGAACCGGTGCTGGGCGAGGGCGGCTTCATCGTCCCGGCGAAGGGCTTCCTTCCGCGCATCCAGCAGTTCGCGCGGGACAACGGCATCGTCTTCGTGGCGGACGAGATCCAGTCGGGCTTCTGCCGCACGGGCCAGTGGTTCGCGTGTGAGGACGAGGGGCTCGTCCCGGACCTGATCACCACGGCCAAGGGCATCGCGGGCGGCCTGCCGCTGGCGGCCGTCACCGGACGCGCCGAGATCATGGACTCCGCGCACAGCGGCGGGCTCGGCGGCACCTACGGCGGCAACCCTGTGGCGTGCGCGGCGGCGCTCGGTTCGATCGAGACGATGCGTGAACTCGACCTGCCGGCCAAGGCCCGCCGCATCGAGGAGATCATGAAGCCGCGGCTGGAGAAGATCGCGGAGCAGTCCGGCATCATCGGTGAGGTGCGCGGGCGCGGTGCGATGCTCGCCATCGAGCTGGTCAAGCCCGGCGGCAAGGAGCCCGACCCGGAGGCCACCGCGGCGCTCGCCAAAGCCTGCCACCAGCAGGGGTTGCTCGTCCTGACGACCGGTACGTACAGCAACGTGGTCCGTTTCCTGCCGCCGCTGGTCATCGGCGAGGACCTGCTCAACGAGGGCCTCGACATCCTGGAGGACGCGCTCTCGGGAATGGTGAGGGCCGACGGGGCTCGGTGACGCACCCACCGAAAGTTCGGTGCCCCACCCACCGGAAGTGCGGGCGCTCGCTCAGGCGCCCGCACTTCCGCGTCCCCGCACGCCCCCTCTTCCGCATGCCCCTTTCCACGTTACCGACCACCCGGGCGACCCCCCGGTAACGTGATGTCTCAGCGGCCGGCGTCGAAGCGTCCTGCTGTGTCCGTTGTGGCGCGTTGACCAGCAGGGGAGCGGTGCCGGTGAAGAATGTGTGCGGGGCCGATGTCCGGTGCGTGTCCCGTCTGTCGGGTCGCGCTCGCCTGCCGTACGGTCTTCCGTGTTGCCGGAACGCGGGGAGGAACCACCCCGGTGTCCCGGCCCGAGCCCGTCTTTCCCCGAGACCGGCCCGGTCGTGCCCTCGCGCACGTATCTCCTCGATCGGATGACGGCTTGTCCCACACCCCCCGGGACCTGCGCGAGCCCGGTCGAGACGGCCGCCCCGGAATCCCCCCGGTTCCTGGGCGGCCCAGCACGTCGATGACCGATTCCCCCCGCTCGCCTTCCGCTGTTCCCGTACTGCGGCTGATCGCTTGCCTGCTGTGCGGTGTTCTCTTCTCGCTGTCCACCTGGCAGGTGTGCGCGCGAGGGCAGCTGGTCCGCTGGGACGAGGAGTTGAGTGACGGCATGCGGGCGGCCGCTCCTTCCCGGACGGCGGCCGAGTCGCTGTCGGACGTCGGCAACATGACGGTGGCTCTACCGGTGCTCGCCGCCGCCATGGCTCTCGCGCTCTGGCTCACCCGGGGCCGCGGCTGGCGGCCGGTGCTCTGTTACGTCTCGGCCATGGTCGTCATGGCGCTGGTCGTCACGGGGGTGAAGAGCTGGACGGACCGTACGGGGCCCCTGGGAGGCGGCGGCTTCTACCCTTCGGGGCATGCCGCCACCACCACGGTGGCTCTCGGCGGAGCGCTGCTTGTCGTGGCCGCCTGGCTCCCCCGCGCGCTGCTGGTCGTGGCGTGGACGGGTGTCGTGGTGCTCTCCCTGGGCAACGGGCTGGGGCTGGTGTGGCGGGGCTACCACTGGCCGCTGGATGTGGTGGCCAGTTGGTGCCTCAGCGTGCTGCTGCTCTCTTCAGCCGCCGCTTTTGCCCGCCGTACGTCTCGTTCCGCACGCCGTGCTCCCCCTCCCGCCTCGGAGTCCCCGGCCTGAGCCGCCGGGCCGACGCTCGCATGTCGCACGGCCGTCAGCTGTCGAAGCCCATGCCGACCTTGTCCATGGCTTTCAGCCACAGGTTGCGCCGTCCCGCCTGGGCGTCCGAGCGGGCCAGCGACCACTGGGTGATGCCGATACCGGCCCAGCGCACCGGTTCGGGCGGGAAGGGCAGCGGCTTCTTGCGGACCATCTCCAGTGCGGTGCGCTCGGTGCGTCGGCCGGCGAGGAGGTCGAGCATGACCTCGGCGCCGAAGCGGGTGGCACCGACGCCGAGTCCCGTGTAGCCGAGCGCGTAGCTGACGCGCCCCTCCATGGCGGTGCCGAAGAAGGGCGAGAAGCGCGAACAGGTGTCGATGGCACCGCCCCAGCGGTGGCTGAAACGCAGGCCCTCCAGCTGTGGGAAGCAGCGGAAGAAGTGCTGGGCGAGCTTGGCGAACGTTTCGGGGCGCTGGTGGTACTCGCGGGAGATCCGGCTGCCGTAGTGGTACAGCACGTCGTAGCCGCCCCACAGGATGCGCTTGTCGGGGGTGATGCGGAAGTAGTGGAAGTGGTTGGCGCTGTCACCGAGGCCCTGGCGGTTGTGCCAGCCGATGGCGGCGTGCTGGTCGTCGCTGAGCGGTTCCGTCATCAGGGCGTAGTCGTAGACAGGGACGACGAAAGGCCGTACCCGGCGCAGAAGGGAGGGAAACGCGTTGGTGCCGAGGGCGACCTGCCGTGCACAGACGCGCCCGTAGGGGGTGGCGACGGCCACCTCGGACCCTCGGGTGTCCAGCCGGGTGGCCGGCGTGTGTTCGTAGAAGCGGACGCCCGCCTGTGCGCAGGCGCGCTTGAGACCCCAGGCCATGCGGGCGGGGTTGAGCATAGCGACGCCGGTGCGGTCCCACAGGCCCGCCAGGAAGGTGGGCGAGTCGACCTCGGCGCGCAGGGCGCTCTCGTCCAGGAAGGTCAGCCCCTCCCCCACGCCGCGTTCCCGCGCCTCGTGTGCCCACTCCTCCAGTTCGGCCACCTGGTGGGGCTCGGTGGCCACACTGATCTCGCCCGTGCGTTCGAAGTCGCAGTCGAGGCCGTAGCGCGTGACGGCCTTTTCGATCGCGTCGAGGTTGCGCTGCCCAAGCCGCTCCAGCTGGCCGATCTCGTCGGGCCAGCGGGCGAGCCCGTTGCCGAATCCGTGGGTGAGGGAGGCCGCGCAGAAGCCGCCGTTGCGCCCTGAGGCGGCCCAGCCGACCTCCTCGCTCTCGACGAGCACCACGTCGCGCCGGGGGTCGCGCTCCTTGGCGAGCAGTGCCGTCCACAGCCCGCTGTAGCCGCCGCCGACGACGAGCAGGTCGCAGCGCTCGTCACCGATGAGGGCGGGGCGCGCGGTCGGGCGGTATGCGGGGTCGTCCAGCCAGAACGGCACGGGCTGGGCGTCGGCGAGAGAGCGGAGGGCAGCTGGAGAGGCCACGGCATCGCTCACGGTTATCGGCTCCTTGTTCTCATACACGAGGGCGGCCCCGCGACTGCGGAGTTCGCCCCGGCGAGCGGGCTTCGGCTCGCCATGGAGGGGGCGGCGTCAGGACTTCTTGCGCCGGCTCGCCACGATCTGGCCGCCGAGCACGATCGCGACGGCCAGGACGAACATCGCCGATCCGATGACGTTCACCTGCACCGGCACGCCGCGCTGTGCGGCACCCCACACGAACATCGGGAAGGTGACGGTCGAGGGGCCCGCGTTGAACTGGGTGATGATGAAGTCGTCGAACGAGAGCGCGAAGCTGAGCATGGCCCCGGCGGCGATACCGGGTGCCGCGAGCGGCAGCGTGACGCGCCAGAACGTCTGGAAGGGACCGGCGTACAGGTCGCGTGCGGCTTCCTCGAGCCGGGGATCCATGCTCATCACACGCGCCTTGACCGCGACGACGACGAAGCTGAGGCAGAACATGACGTGCGCGATGAGAATCGTCCAGAAGCCGAACTCGATGCGCATGTTGAGGAACAGGGTGCCCAGGGAGGCGGCCATCACGACCTCGGGCATGGCCATCGGCAGGAAGATCAGCGCGTTGGTGGCGCTCTTGCCGCGGAAGCGGTAGCGGGCGAGCGCGAAGGCGGCGACGGTTCCGAACGCGGTGGCGAGCAGCGTCGCGAGCACCGCGATGCGGAGACTGAGCCCGAGCGAGCCGCACAGGTTGGCGACCCCGCAGGGGTCCGTCCAGGCGTCCGTGGAGAAGGTCTGCCAGGCGTAGTTGAACCGCCCTGCGGGCTTGTTGAAGGAGAACAGCAGGACGACCAGGTTCGGCAGCAGCAGGTACGCCAGTGCGGCGCACCCGGCCATGACGACGGCGTTCCGGCGCAGCCGGCGCAACAGCGCACCCAGGGACCGCGAGGAAGCCGGCCAGGGGGAGGCGGTGGCGGATCCGGTGGCGGACAGGGCAGCGGTCCTGGGGGCGGACGCGTGGTCGGTGGGCTCGGGGGCGGGCGATGCGGTGGACGTCGGCATCAGACGAGTTCCTCCGTTCCCGCCTTGCGCATGTAGGCGCTGACCATGATCAGGATGAGGGCCATCAGGAGGAAGGACATCGCTGCCGCCGTCGGATAGTCCAGGACGTTGAGGAACTGCTTCTGGATGGCGTTGCCGACCATCTGTTCGTTCGGAGAGCCCAGGAGCTGTGCGTTGATGTAGTCGCCCGAGGCCGGGATGAAGGTGAGCAGCGTGCCCGCCACCACGCCCGGCAGCGAGAGCGGGAACGTCACCTTCCGGAAGGTGGTGGCCGGCGTGGCGTACAGGTCGCGGGCGGCCTCGTGCAGCGAGGTGTCGATCCGCTCCAGCGAGCTGTACAGCGGCAGGATCATGAACGGGAGGAAGTTGTAGGTGAGTCCGCAGACGACCGCGAGGGGCGTGGCGAGCAGCCGTTCGTCACCGGTCAGCCCCAGCCGGCTCGTCAGGTCGAGCACGTGGAGGGAGCTGAGGGCGCCGACGACGGGTCCGCCGTCGGACAGGATCGTCTTCCACGCCAGGGTGCGGATGAGGAAGCTGGTGAAGAACGGCGCGATCACCATCACCAGCACCAGGTTGCGCCACCGTCCGGCCCTGAAAGCGATCATGTAGGCGAGCGGGTAGCCGATCGCCAGGCAGAGGGCCGTGGCGGTGGCCGCGTAGCCGAACGAACGGAGGAAGTGCTCGCCGTAGGCGGCCAGCGCGTCGCTGTAGTTGGAGAACCGCCAGGTGACCCGGAACCCCTCCTCCAGGGAACCGCTCTGGACCGAGGTGGAGGCCTGGTAGAAGAGCGGCGCGACGAAGAAGACGGCGAGCCACAGCCCGGCGGGCAGCAGCAGCCAGTACGGGGTCAGCCTGCGCCGCCCGCCCCCGCCCGGGCCGGCACCGGGCCCCGCCCCGTCGTCCGAGCCCGCGCCGCCCTGCGGCGCCGACGGCGTCTCGGAGGTCCCCGCAAGGGGCGCCAGGGCCGTCACAGGATCTCCTCGCCCGCTGCCGCGTCCTGGGTCGCGTCCAGGGCGAAGGTGTGGGCCGGCCGCCAGTGCAGCACGACGTCGGCTCCGGCGGTGAGCCTGGTGTCGCGCTCCACGTTCTGCTCGTAGACCGTGAGGTCGGAGCACGCCGGGGTCTCCACCAGGTACTGCCAGGACACCCCGAGGTAGCCGGCGTCCTTGATGCGACCGGTGAGCTGGTTGTCGGTCGCCGGGACGGCGTCCGCCTCGTCCGGGTGAAGGAGGGCGATCTTCTCCGGCCGTACGCCGACGAGTATCTTCGTGCCCTTCTCGACGCTCTCGGCTCCCTCGACGGCGCAGCGGCTGGTGGGGAGCCGAAGCGTGACGTCGGCGCCGGCCACTTGGACCCGGGTCTCGCCGGGGGCTTCCTCAGCGGACGCTCCCTCCGGTGCCTCAGCCGCCCCCGCATCCGCTGGAGTCTCAGCCCCCTCCGGTGCCTCGAACACGATCGAGGTCCCACTTTCCACTGGCTCTTCCCCCTCCCCGGCCGCCTCGGCGCTCGGGCCGAGGGCGCTGAGGTGGGAGAGGATCTCGGCCTCGAACAGGTTCGAGGTGCCCAGGAAGTTCGCGACGAAAGTGGAGCGGGGGTTCTCGTACAGCTCGGCGGGCGGGCCGAGCTGCTCGACGCGGCCCCGGTACATCACGGCGACGCTGTCGGCCATGGTCATGGCCTCTTCCTGGTCGTGGGTGACGTGCACGAAGGTGATGCCGACCTCCGTCTGGATACGCTTGAGTTCGAGCTGCATCTGACGGCGCAGCTTGAGGTCGAGCGCCCCCAGTGGCTCGTCGAGGAGCAGGACACGAGGCCGGTTGATCAGCGCGCGGGCGAGGGCCACGCGCTGTTGCTGGCCGCCGGACAGCTGCCGTGGCTTGCGCCGGGCCATGCCGCCCAGCTGCACCAGGTCGAGCATCTCCGCCACCTGTGCGCGTACGGATTTCACACCGCGGCGGCGCAGTCCGAAGGCCACGTTCTCGGCTATGTCGAGGTGGGGGAAGAGCGCGTAGTTCTGGAAGACGGTGTTGACGGGGCGCTTGTGCGGGGGCAGGTGCGTGATGTCGTCGTCGCCCAGCAGGATCGTGCCGCCGGTCGGCTCCTCCAGCCCCGCGAGCATGCGGAGGGTGGTGGTCTTGCCGCAGCCGGAGGCGCCGAGGAGGGCGAAGAAGGAGCCTTCGGGGATGGTGAGGTCGAGCGGGTGGACGGCGGTGAAGTCGCCGAAGGTCTTGCAGATACCGGAAAGAGTGATGGTCATGGCCGGTCCTCGGAGGAGGGGCTGAGCCCGGCGGGCCGATGGGCCTCCCGCGGCGAACGGGGGAAGGTCGGAACCCGGCACGGGCGACTGCCCGACGGACGGAGGTGGAGACGGAGACGCGTGCGGTGCGGAGTCCCTTCCTGAAACGGCGGCGCTGCGTGGAGCGGAGGCACTGCGTGACGGCGGACGCGCTTCGTGAGATGAAGGCGTTCCCCGAGGGGGAAGTCCTTCCTGCGGCTTGGGCACTTCCTGTGGCGGAGACACTTCCTGTGCCGTAGGCACAGCCCGTGGCAGAGGCGCTCCCTGAAGTGGAATCCTTTCTGGAGCGGAGGGATCTCGCGCGTCGGCACAGAGCCCGGCGGGCTCAGGCCCCGATGAGCTTGGAGAACTTCTCCTCGTACCGTGCCTCTTCCTTGGCGCTCATCGGGCGGAAGTTCTTTCCCTTGGCGATCATGTGCTGGTCGGGGAAGACGAGCGGGTCGTCCGCCAGCTCCTTGTCGATCTTCTCCATCTCGGCCTTGGCCCCGGTGACCGGGCAGATGTAGTTGACCCACGCGGCCAGCTGGGCGGCCACGTCGGGCTGGTAGTAGTAGTCGATCAGCGCTTCGGCGTTGCTCTGGTGGCGTGCCTCGGCGGGGACGAGAAGGTCGTCGGTGCCGAACAGGTAGCCGCGGTCGGGCACCGCGAAGGCGATGTCGTCGTTGTCCATCTGGAGTTGCACGATGTCGCCGGCCCAGGCCAGGCAGGCGGCGATGTCGCCGGAGTTCAGCTCGTCCAGGTAGTCGTTGCCGCTGAAGCGACGCAGCTGTTGGCGGTCCACGGCCTTCTGGATACGGGCGATCGCCGCGTCGAACTGGTCCTCGGTGAAGTGCTCGGAGTCGGCCCCCATGTCGAGCATGGTCAGACCGACGGTGTCGGTCATCTCCGTCAGCATGGATATCCGGCCCTTGAGGGCGTCGTCCTCCAGCAGCTGCGAGACGCTGGTGATCTTCTTTCCCTTGGTGGCCTTCTTGTTGTAGGCCACGATGCAGGCGGTTCCCGCCCAGGGGTAGCTGTACTGCCGCCCGGGGTCGTGTGCCGCCGCGCGGAACCGGTCCTCCAGGTTGGTGACCGCGTGCGTCATGTTCGCCGGGTCGAGCCGCTGCACGTAGCCCTGCCTGATGAGGCGGCCCGCCATCCAGTCGGAGAGGCAGATCAGGTCGCGTCCGGTGCTCTGGCCCGCCGCGAGCTGCGGTTTGATCTTCCCGTAGAACTCGTTGTTGTCGTTGATGTCCTCGACGTACTTGACCTTGATCCCGGACTCGCGCTCGAAGCGGTCGAGCGTCGGATGCTTCTTCTTGTTCTTCTCGTCGACGTCGACGTAGAGCGGCCAGTTGGCGAAGTTGAGGACCTTCTCCTTCCTGGAGTAGTCGGGAGCTTCCTCGGCTCCTTCACCGCCTTTGCCGCCTGCGGCGGGCGGAATGCCGCAGGCGGCCAGGGTCGTTCCGGCGGCGGCGAGGGAGGCGGCCCGCAGCAGTCTGCGCCGGGACATCGCGGCGCGGCCGCTTGTCAGGCCGCGTTCCCACGCCTTGGCAACGGGCTCCGGCAGGCCTTCGTACAGGTCCATGGGGGACCGCCTTCCTGAAGGAGGAGGGGAAGGGGTGAAGGGGGAGGTGAGGGAGATGGGTGGGTGGGCAAAGGGATGGGGACGAGGGTGGGGGGCGAGCGTGAGGGGGCTGGGCCGGGGTCGCCAGGGGGCGGCCTCGCCGCTCGGCAGTGACGCACCGCGGCTCGACGGTGGCGCACCCGCGGTTCGACGGTGGCGCACCCGCGGCTCGACGGTGGCACACCCGCGGCTCAGCGGTCGCCGAAAACCGTGCGGTGCCAGTCCTTGCGCACGAGGCCCGTCGTCTCCGACATGACGTGCTTGATCTGGGTGTACTCCTCGAAGGAGTAGGCGGACATGTCCTTGCCGTGTCCGGAGGCTTTGTAGCCGCCGTGTGGCATCTCGCTGATGATGGGGATGTGGTCGTTGAGCCACACACACCCCGCCTGGATCTCGCGGGCAGCGCGCCCGGTGCGGAAGACCGAGCGGCTCCAGGCGGAGGCGGCCAGCCCGTAGGGGGTGTCGTTGGCCAGCGCGATGCCCTCGTCGTCGGTGTCGAACGGGAGGACGACGAGGACCGGGCCGAAGATCTCCTGCTGTACGACCTCGCTGTCCTGCGGGGCCGAGGTCAGGAGTGTCGGCCGGTAGTAGGCGCCCTTGGCGAGTTCTCCGCCAGGGGCCTCGCCGCCGGTGACGACGGTGGCGTAGGCGCGGGCCCGGTCCACGAAGCCGGCGACCCGGTCGCGCTGCGCGTGCGAGATCAGCGGGCCGAGATCCGTGTCCTGGGCGAACGGGTCACCGACACGCACGCCGCTCATCAGGTCGGCGACGGCGCTGACGAACGCGTCGTAGAGCGGACGCTGCACGTAGGCGCGGGTCGCGGCCGTGCAGTCCTGGCCTGTGTTGATCAACGCGCCCGCGACGGCTCCGTGAGCGGCGGCCTCCAGATCCGCGTCGTCGAACACCAGGAAGGGTGCCTTGCCGCCCAGTTCGAGGTGCAGGCGCTTGGCGGGCCGCGACGCCGTGGTGGCGATCTCGGCGACCCGGCGGCCGACGGCGGTGGAGCCGGTGAAGGAGGTCATCGCGACATCGGGGTGGGCGACCAGCGCCTCGCCCGCGTCGTGGCCCGCGCCCGTCACGATGTTGACGACCCCGTCGGGGATGCCGGCCTCCGTCGCGGCCTGAGCGAACATCAGCGAGGTGAGAGGGGTCAGTTCAGAGGGCTTGAGCACGATGGTGTTGCCCGCGGCCACGGCCGGCAGGACCTTCCAGGCGGCCATCTGGAGCGGATAGTTCCAGGGAGCGATGGAGCCGATGACGCCGAGCGGCTCGCGGCGGACGGCCGAGGTGTGCTCGCCGCTGTACTCGGCCGCTGCGGCGCCTGTGAGATGGCGTGCCGCGCCGGCGAAGAACGCCACGTTGTCGAAGGAGCCGGGAACGTCGAACTCGGCGGACAGCTTGAGGGGCTTTCCGCACTGGAGCGACTCGGCGTACACGAACGCGTCGGTCAGCTCGCCCAGCCGGGCGGCCCAGCGGTGCATGGCGTCGGAACGCTCGGCCGGGGTGGCGCCGGCCCAGCCTGGGAAGGCCTCGCGAGCGGCGCGGACCGCGGCGTCGACGTCTGCGGGGCCGGCGAGTGCGATCGTGTGGACGTCCTCTCCCGTCGCCGGGTCGACGATCGCGTGTGAGCGGCCCGAGGTGCCGGGGCCGAGCCGTCCGGCCACGTACTGGGCACCCGCGGCGAACCGTTCGGACACATCGAAGCGCTGAACCATCGGGACTCCTGACCACTACGGCGTGCGAGGCGTTGCGGTGGTCCCACGGCACGGCTCGCGTCGTCCGCCGACCCGCGTCCCACCGACGCCGGACCGTGGCCCGGACCACTGTTGGCAGCCGATCCTGGCAGGGGTTCAGCCATCCAACAAGGGATTCCGTAGTCATCTTTTGATTACGCCACGGAATCTGAACTCTGTTGTCTGTTCCGTCCGGCGCTCGGCATGCCCCGGACACCCCTGCCGCACGGCCCGCGAGACGCCCGCGCGGAGGCAGGCAGACCGCGTGAAGCCCTCAAGCCGAGCCGACCCCGGCGCCAGGTCATGTGAAGAGCGTCCGGAAGGACGTACGGGGAAGCCGGCGAAGACACGACGGCAGCGCGGGACCCGCCCACCGCGCGCGCCCGAGGCCGGGCGTCCGGTGGCGGGGGAGCGCTCAGCAGCCCCGCCGCCCCGGCCGGGTCACCTGCCGAGCGAGAGCGCCACAGGCACAGCAGCCGCGCCCCTGGCGCCGTAGGAGTCGCCACTGCCGCCCGGACCCGAGTCCCCACCACCGCTCTCGTCGGCCCAGACCGTCAAGGAGAGCGCCAGAAGCACGCTGACGATCACCGAAAGAGCGAGGCTGACGATGCCCAGCACGAAACCGGCCGTCGCCTGCGCCCGGCCGCCCAGCTCTCCCCTGCGCACCGCACGCCGGGCGCTGATCCCCAGGAGGAGCGCGACGGTGGAGGAGATCACGCTGAGGAAGCTGCCCCAGCAGGTGATGATCAGCACGGCACTGACGATGCCGACCACCATGGCGGCTATCGACTTGCCGGCCGGCAGGGGCGGACCCTGCCACCCGTATCCGTAGGGGGCGTACGCAGCCGTACCGTGAGTGCCGTAGCCGCCCTGCGGGCCGTACCACGCACCGGCGCCGTACGCGCCCGCCGTGGGGTACCCCGCGGGCGCCGCGTGTCCGGGAGGTGTGCCGCCGTACGCGTTCGGCGCTTCCGCTCCGGCGTACCCGCTCTGCCCTCCGTACGGGGCACTCGCCGCCGAGCCGTACGTACGGCCGGGCCCGTCAGGGGCCAGCGGTATCGGCGGCGGCTGGTCGCTCTCCTGGTTCTTGCCGCTGCTTCCGCCCGGCCGACCCGGCGCTCCGGAAGGCGGCGGGTCTCCCACCCCGTGGCCCATCGTGCCCCCTCTCGTGCCCTCCCCTGGTGCGCCTCCCATGCTATGCCGCGGCCCGGACAGGGCTCACTGCCGACTCCCCGCGTATACGTACATGCGTTCTGCCGCCTGATCGGCTCTCGGACTCCACCGCTGCGTGGCGGCGCCTACGATGATCCGGTCCCTCAAGAGCTGGAGGCACCTGTTGTCCGATTCTTCCGACCTGACCGCCTTCATCGCGGGCCTGCCCAAGGCCGAGCTGCACGTCCACCACGTCGGTTCCGCCTCGCCCCGTATCGTCGCCGAACTCGCGGCACGGCATCCGGAAGCGGGCGTACCGGCCGATCCGGAAGCGCTCGCGGAGTACTTCACGTTCACCGACTTCGCCCACTTCATCAAGGTCTACCTCGCCGTGGTGAGTCTCATCAGGGACGCGGAGGACGTGCGGCTGCTCACCTACGAGATCGCCCGTGACATGGCACGCCAGTCGATCCGCTACGCGGAGCTGACCGTCACCCCCTACAGCTCCGTCAGCCGCGGCATTCCGGACGGTGCGTTCCTGGAAGCGATCGAGGACGCCCGCCGGTCGGCGGAGCGGGAACTCGGCGTCGTGCTGCGCTGGACGTTCGACATCCCCGGTGAGGCAGGGCTGGAGTCGGCGGAGGAGACCGCCCGGATCGCGACCGAGATGACCCCCGAGGGGTTGGTCTCCTTCGGCCTCGGTGGCCCGGAGATCGGTGTCCCCAGGCCCCAGTTCAAGCCGTACTTCGACCGCGCGCTGGCCATCGGGCTGCACAGCGTGCCGCACGCGGGCGAGACGACGGGCCCCGAGACGATCTGGGACGCGCTCACCTCACTGCGCGCCGAGCGCATCGGACACGGCACGAGCGCGGTGCGGGACCCCCGGCTGCTGGAGCACCTGGCGGAAAACCGCATCCCGCTGGAGGTCTGCCCCACCTCCAACATCGCGACCCGCGCCGTGGAGTCACTGGAGAACCATCCGCTCGCCGAGATGGTCAAAGCGGGCGTCCTGGTCACGATTAACAGCGACGATCCACCGATGTTCGGCACGGATCTCAACACCGAGTACGGCATCGCCGCGCGGCTTCTGGGGCTGGACGCGCCCGGGCTGGCGGCCCTCGCCCGGAACGCCGTCGAGGTGTCGTTCCTCGACACCGCGGGAAAGGCCCGGCTCCGCGAGGAGATCGACACCTACCTGGCCGGCTGGCAGCGTCACAAGTGAGCGTCCCCGATCCGCTGCGCGTGGTGACCGCTGTCGCACACCGGGGCGCGCCCTTCGTGGCCCGGGAGAACACCCTGCCCTCCTTCCGTGCCGCCGTCACGGCGGGCGCGGACGCCGTCGAGCTGGACGTACGGCTCACCCGCGACCGGATCCCCGTGGTGCTGCACGACCGCACACTGGCGCGGCTGTGGGGGCATGACGTCGCGGTGGCCGCGCTGACCCGGCAGCGGCTGGCCTCCCTGGCGGCGGGCGTGCCCACCCTGGCCGAGGCACTGGCCGCCACACGGGCGGTCCGCACGCTGATCGATCTTCCGGACCCGGCGGCCGTGCCGGCCACTGTCGCCGCGGTGCGCGAGGCGGGCGCCGCCGAGCGCGTGTACTACTGCGGCGGCCCGGTGGCGATGCGCGGGGTACGCGCCGCTGACCCGGGCGCGGAAGTGGCGCTCAGCTGGGACCGCGCGGCACCGGTGCGCCCGACGCTGCTGGAGGAGCTGCGTCCCCGCTGGCTCAACTACGGTTTCGGACTGCTCACGGCCCCGCTGGTGGCCCGGGCGCACGCAGACGGCCGCCTCGTGTCCGCGTGGACGGCCGACCGGGTGCGCACGATGCGCCGGCTCGCAATGATGGGGGTGGACGCGATCACCACCAACCACATCGAGCGGCTCGTCCGCGACCGGGCGAACGCGGCCGGGACGCACGGTTGGAGCGGGGCTGTTACCTGAGCGGCTTACGGTGGGCGCGGTGGGAATGGTTGGCTTCCCTCCGACGCCTACGCTCTCGGGAACGGAGCCCACCGTGCTCATCTTCGGCACCTCAAGCAAGCTGGTGCAGCTGGCCATGCTGAACCTGCTCTGCGGCTTCTGCGGCAATCCGGCCGCGCACCCGCTGCGCAAACGGGTCACGAAGTTCTCCCTGTTCTTCATTCCGCTCTTCCCGATCGCACCCGCGAAGCACTCGATCCAGTGCACGTTCTGCGGCGCCGGGACCGAGATCTCCAAGGAGTCGGCGGAGCAGATGCTCGCCCACGGTGGCGCGCCCGGCGGCCAGTTCGGCCCGCAGGGCGGCAACGGTGTCCCGCCGCAGCCGGGTGCCGCGCCGAACGGCAACCCCTTCGCCGCCCAGCAGCCGCAGAACCCGTACCAGTCCTGAGGCGGTGACGAGCCTCTGACGGAGCGCTGGGGGCGCGCCGGACCGTGGCACGGACGAGGGGCCCGCACCCACCGTGCACGGTGGGTGCGGGCCCCTCGGGTGCCGTGTGAGAGCCCGAGCGGAAGCTCAGCCGGCCACGTGGCTCACAGCGCGGTCATCACGTGCTTGACCCGCGTGTAGTCCTCCAGCCCGTACATCGACAGGTCCTTGCCGTAGCCGGACTTCTTGAAGCCTCCGTGCGGCATCTCGGCGACGAGCGGGATGTGGGTGTTGATCCACACGCAGCCGAAGTCGAGCGCCTTGGAGAGCCGCATGGCGGTGCCGTGGTTGTTCGTCCACACGGACGACGCCAGCGCGTAGTCGACGTCGTTGGCCCACTGGACGGCCTGCGCCTCGTCGGTGAACTTCTGGACGGTGATGACGGGGCCGAAGACCTCGTTCTGGATGATCTCGTCGTCCTGCTTGAGCCCGGAGACCACGGTGGGCGCGTAGAAGAAGCCCTTGTCGCCGACGCGCTCGCCGCCCGCCTCCACCTTGGCGTGGGCCGGCAGGCGGTCGATGAAGCCCGCGACCTTCTCCAGGTGGGTGGGGTTGTTCAGCGCGCCGTAGAAGCAGTCCTCGTCGCTGAGGTCGCCCGTCTTGACCTCTGCCGCCGCCTTGGCGAGGGCCTGCACGAACTCCTCGTACACGCCCTCCTGGACGAGCACGCGGGTGGCCGCGGTGCAGTCCTGTCCGGCGTTGAAGAAGCCGCCGTCCCTGATGCCCTCCACGGCGGCCGGGATGTCGGCGTCGTCGAAGACGATGCAGGGCGCCTTGCCGCCCAGTTCCAGGTGGACGCGCTTGAGGTCCTTGGCGCCGCTGGCGGCCACCTCCATGCCGGCGCGTACCGAACCGGTGATCGAGGCCATCGCCGGGGTGTCGTGCTCGACCAGCAGGCGTCCTGTGTCGCGGTCGCCGCAGACGATGTTGAAGACCCCCTTGGGCAGGATCTCGCCCATCACCTCGGCCAGGAAGACCGTGGAGGCCGGTGTCGTGTCGGAGGGCTTGAGCACCACGGTGTTGCCCGCGGCCAGCGCCGGGGCGAACTTCCACACCGCCATCATGGCCGGGTAGTTCCACGGCGCCACCTGCGCGCACACGCCGATCGGCTCGCGCCGCACGAAGGAGGTGAGGCCCTCCATGTACTCGCCGGCGGCCTTGCCGTCCAGCATCCGGGCCGCGCCGGCGAAGAAGCGGATCTGGTCGAGCATCATCGGCAGCTCCTCCTGCCGGGTCAGCTCCAGCGGCTTGCCGCAGTTCTCGCACTCGGCGGCCAGCAGCTCGTCGGCGCGCGTCTCCAGCGCGTCGGCGATCTTGAGGAGCGCCTGCTGGCGGGTGCCGGGCGTCGCGTCGCGCCAGGCCGGGAAGGCGGCCTCGGCGGCGGCCATCGCGGCGTCGACGTCGGCGGCGCCGGACAGCGGCGCCGTCGCGTACGCCTCACCCGTCGCCGGGTTGACCACCTCGGTGGTCCGGCCGTCAGCGGCGTCCCTGAACTCCCCGTCGATGTAGTTGCGCAGTCGACGCAGCTCGGTGGTCACTTCGCACCCCTCCTGCTCCGTTGTCCATTGGGTGAGACTGCCAGCCTAACCGGCCGACCAACGTTTTCGATACACCTGGCCGCATCGAACGACGGATTCAGTTTTAACTCGGTTAGAACTATGCGGATTACATCGCTCACGGGTTGCGGGACGGAGGAGGTCTCATGCACAGTGGCACCTGTGGCTCGCGACTCGAAGAAGACAGGCGGCTCCTCCTCCCTGGATGCCGTGTCCCTGGCGATCATCGAACAGCTCCAGGAGGACGGACGGCGTCCGTACGCCGCCATCGGCAAGGCCGTGGGCCTGTCCGAGGCGGCCGTGCGGCAGCGCGTCCAAAAGCTCCAGGAGCAGGGCGTCATGCAGATCGTCGCCGTGACGGATCCGCTGACCGTCGGCTTCATGCGCCAGGCGATGCTCGGCATCACGGTCGACGGTGACGTCGAGCCGGTCGCCGACGCGCTCGCGCAGATCGACGAGGTCGACTACGTCGTGATCGCGGCGGGCTCGTACGACCTGCTGGTCGAGATCGTGTGCCACGACGATGACCATCTCCTGGAGCTGATCAACAAACGCATCCGGACCATGCCGGGCGTGCGCTCGACGGAGAGCTTCGTCTACCTCAAGCTGCGCAAGCAGACCTACACATGGGGAACGCGATAAAAGTGAGCAAGGACAGTCACGCCGCCCAGGGGAGCAAGGACCTCTCCCGCACCGCGCACGACCACCTGTGGATGCACTTCACCCGCATGTCGTCGTACAGGGACGCACCGGTGCCGACCATCGCCCGCGGTGAGGGCGTCCACATCTACGACACCGACGGCAAGCGCTACCTCGACGGCCTGGCGGGCCTGTTCGTCGTCCAGGCGGGGCACGGCCGCGCCGAGCTGGCCGAGGCGGCCAACAAGCAGGCGCAGGACCTGGCCTTCTTCCCCATCTGGTCCTACGCGCACCCCAAGGCCGTCGAGCTGGCAGAGCGACTGGCCCACTACGCGCCGGGCGACCTGAACAAGGTCTTCTTCACCACCGGCGGCGGTGAGGCCGTGGAGACGGCCTGGAAGCTGGCCAAGCAGTACCACAAGCTGACCGGCAACCCGATGAAACACAAGGTCATCTCGCGGGCCGTCGCCTACCACGGCACACCGCAGGGCGCCCTGTCCATCACCGGCCTGCCCGCCCTCAAGGCGCCCTTCGAGCCGCTGGTCCCCGGCGCGCACAAGGTGCCGAACACCAACATCTACCGCGCCCCGCTGCACGGTGACGACCCGGAGGCCTTCGGCCGCTGGGCCGCCGACCAGATCGAACAGCAGATCCTCTTCGAGGGCCCGGAGACCGTCGCCGCGGTCTTCCTGGAGCCGGTGCAGAACGCGGGCGGCTGCTTCCCTCCGCCGCCCGGCTACTTCCAGCGGGTCCGCGAGATCTGCGACCAGTACGACGTGCTGCTCGTCTCCGACGAGGTCATCTGCGCCTTCGGCCGGCTGGGCACGATGTTCGCGTGCGACAAGTTCGGCTACGTGCCCGACATCATCACCTGCGCCAAGGGCATGACCTCCGGGTACTCCCCGATAGGCGCCGCGATCATCTCCGACCGCCTCGCCGAGCCGTTCTACGAGGGAGACAACACCTTCCTGCACGGCTACACCTTCGGCGGCCACCCTGTCTCCTCGGCCGTCGCCCTGGCCAACATCGACATCTTCGAGCGTGAGGGCCTCAACCAGCACGTGCTCGACAACGAGGCGAAGTTCTTCCAGACGCTGCGGAAGCTGCACGACCTGCCGATCGTCGGCGACGTGCGCGGCAACGGGTTCTTCTACGGCATCGAGCTCGTCAAGGACAAGGCGACCAAGGAGACGTTCACGGACGAGGAGTCCGAGCGGGTGCTCTACGGCTTCCTGTCCAAGGCGCTGTTCGAGAACGGCCTCTACTGCCGCGCCGACGACCGGGGTGACCCGGTCATCCAGCTGGCACCGCCGCTGATCTCCGACCAGAAGGTCTTCGACGAGGCCGAACAGATCCTGCGGTCCGTGCTGACGGAGGCGTGGACGAAGCTGTAAACCGCCTCCTGCCGCTCCTCGCGTCGGTCCGTACGGGGGCGGGGGCACCGGTTCCAGTGACCGATGCCCCCGCCTCTCGTTTCACCCTCCAGAGGGAACGACGGATCGCGATGTTGAGTGGAGGTGCCCGCATGGCCGCCCCGCCGGACGACGTGCTCTGGGCCCGCGGACTGCACTACGCCTACGACGGTTCACCCGCCCTGCGGGGCGTCTCCTTCGGCATCCGGGAGGGAGAGGTCGTCGCCGTCAGCGGCCCTCGGGGCAGCGGAAAGACCACTTTGCTGCGCTGTCTGTCCGGACAGACGCTGCCGGAAGCGGGCGAGGTCTGGTTCAACAGCTCCCCCGTGCACACACTCGGCCGCGCGGCCCGCGAGCGTCTGCGGCTGCACCGGTTCGGCTGGATCGACAGCAGCCCCCGCCTCGTCGGCGAGCTGACCGCCTGGGAGAACGCGGCCCTCCCCCTCCTGCTGCACGGCACCGGCTACCGCGCCGCCCGCAAGCAGGCCTGCGCGTGGCTGGACCGGCTGGACGTGGGCGGCTGCGCGCGCAAACGGCCAGCCGCGCTGCGGCAGGCCGAGCGGCAGCGCGTCGCCGTCGCGCGCGCCCTCGTCCACTCCCCCGCCGTCCTCTTCGCCGACGAGCCCACCGCACCGCTCCACCGCACGGACCGCGCCCAGGTCCTGCGCACCCTCAGCGCGGCCGCCCGCTCGCACGGCATCACCGTCGTGCTCGCCACCCACGACCTCACGCTCACCCGGACGGCCCGGACCGCCGACGAGACCGGCGCCGCCCTCGCTGACCGGGTCTTCGCCCTGGCGGACGGGCGCCGATCGCGCGTCCCTCCCGCCGAAGAGCTGCAAAACCCTGCGAGACCGGAGGGCACCGCAGCATGCTCACTCTCCGTCTGACCCTGGGGGCGCCGCCGCTCGCACAGCTGCTGAGACTGCTGCTCGTCTTCGCGTCGGCGGGTGTCGGCCTCCTGCTGCTCACCGCCCTCTCCCGCGCCGTTGAGCATCCAGCCCGCCCAGCAGGCGCCCTGCCGGGGCTGCTGTGGTGCCTGATCCCCCTCGCGGTCACCGCCCACCTCGCCGCCGCCCTCGCGGAGGCCGAACCCGGCGCTCCCCTGCGCTCGGGACTGGACGCGGCAGGACTGGGCCCCGTGCGCCTCCCGCTGCTGGTCGCCCGCACGGCGGCGATCCCCTGCGCGGTGGGCGGCGGGCTGGCACTGCTGATCACGGTGCGGGGGCAGGGCGGCGCAGATGACGGAGCACCCGTTGTGCGCCTCCCCGGCGCCGCCGTCGAACTGCCGCTCGCGCAGGAGGCCCTCCCGCTGCCGGCCGCGCTGACGCTGCTGACCGCCGTTCCGTTGCTGGCCGCCCTCGCCGCCGCCCGGGCAGCCAGAACAGGGACGGCAGCCACCGGCGCCACACCCTGCGGTCAGGCTCCGAACAGGCGACGCCTCACCGGCACGGCCGCCCTCACAGCGGGTCTCGTACTGGCCGCCGCCGGGCTGCTGCTGGCCGCCTACGCGGTACGGCACACACCGGAGACCGCCCGCACGGGGACACCGCGCCCCGCGGAGCTGGCCTCCTCGCCGCTGGCCGCCGGGTGGCTGCTCACGGCGCTCGGACTGGTGCTGGCCGGTCCCGCGCTGACCAGTCTGGCCGGACGGCTGCTGACGGCGGGCCGGCCAGGGGCGGTACGGCTCCTGGCGGGAAGGGCCCTCGCCCGCGAGTCCGCCCTCGCCGGGCGCCCGTTGGCCGCGCTCGGCGTGGTGGGCGCCGCCGCGCTCGTCGCCGTCCGCGCACGGCTGGCGGAGACGGAGCTGCCCGCTCCGGGGCCCGCGGGGACACTGGCCGCGGCGCTGGTCGCCTGCTGCGTGGGAGGCGTGACACTGGCGGCGATGGCCAGGGCACGCCACTCCAGGGCGCCCCTGGCCGTACTTCTCGAGCGGCTCGGCGCCTCGCGCGGAACGAGGCGCGCGGTGGCGGCGGTGCGGGTGGCGGTCGTCGCGGCGGTGTTCGCCACGCCGATGCTGGTAGCGGGCCTCCTGGCTCCGCTGCCGACGCGCTGACCCCTGGGCCGCGCTGCGCGGTTCCCCACACGTCTCTCCCCGCGCAAGTGCTGCGACGGCAACGCCGTGCGCGCCGGCGCCGGTCACGCGTCCTTGGGCACGTCCTCCCCGAACAGCTGGCCGGGGAAGAGGCCGGGCCGGGAGCTGCCGTCATCTGTTTCGGCGTCCCTCGCGTCCGTTCCGGGGCCGTCCTCGTCCGTTTCAAAGACCTCTTCGTCCGTTCCGACGCTCTCTTCGTCCGGTCCGGTGAGGGCGACCACTTCGCGTGGGTCGAAGACGGCGCCCACTTCCGCGCCCTCCTCGGGAGCGTCGCGCAGGGTGCAGGCGGCCTCCAGGGGCGGCCCGTCGTGCGGGCGCAGCAGCACGGTCACCGTGGACGCGTCCCCGCCACGGAACGTACGCGCCTCCACGGTGCAGCGCAGCCCCTCCTGAGGAGCACGCAGCGAGACCCCTCCTGGGCGCACGAGCAGTCGGGTGGTGCCCCGCGGGGTGCCCTCGGGGACCGGGAGTGTCCCCCAGGCGGTGTCGGCCGCCTGACCGACCACGGTCGCGGGGACGAGGTTGTCGAAGCCGAGGAAGCGGGCGACGAACGGGGAGGCGGGGCGCTGCCAGACCTCCAGCGGGGTGCCTGTCTGTGCGATACGGCCCTCCCTCATGACCACCACCCGGTCGGCGAGCGCGAAGGCCTCGCCGTGGTCGTGCGTGACAGCCAGCACCGTGGTGCCCAGCCGCTGGAAGAGGGCGCGCAACTCGACGACGAGGCGCTCGCGCAGTCCGCGGTCGAGCTGCCCCAGCGGCTCGTCCAGCATCAGCAGCCGGGGCTCGGGCGCCAGCGCGCGGGCGAGTGCCACGCGCTGCTGCTCGCCGCCGGACAGCGCCGTCACACTGCGCCGTCCCGCCCCGGGCAGCCCGACGAGCTCCAGCAGTTCGGCGACCCTGCGCTCGGTCTCGGCACGGCCCGTACGGTGCATGCGCGGGCCGAAGGCGACGTTTCCTGCGACGTCCCGCTGGGGGAAGAGCTGGTGGTCCTGGAACATCAGTCCGACGCCCCGCTTGTGCGGCGGTACGGCGCTCTGGTCGCGTCCGGAGAGCAGTACGCGGCCCTCGTCGGCTCGCTGGAGTCCGGCGACGACCCGCAGGAGGGTGGACTTCCCGCTGCCACTGGGGCCCAGCACGCACACCGTCTCGTGCGCGGAGACCTCCAGGTCGACCGCGTCCAGCGCCGTGTGCGTCCCGAACCGTACGGTCACGCCGTCCAGTCGCAGCATTTTCAGAACTCTCCCTGGCTGTCGGTCCTCACGCGCTCCAGCGCGAAGAGAACGGCCGTGCAGACGAGCATCAGGATGGTGCTCAGGGCCATCGCCTGGCCGTAGTTGGACTCCCCCGCGCGGCCCAGCATCCGGGCCACGGCTACCGGCAGTGTCGGGGTGTCCGGGCGCGCGATGAACACGGTGGCGCCGAACTCGCCCAGGGAGACCGCGAAGGCGAAGCCCGCTGCCACCAGGATTGCCCGGCGCACCAGTGGGAAATCGACCTCCCTCCAGGCACGCAGCGGCGAGGCTCCCAGTACGGCGGCGGCCTCGCGCAGACGGACGTCCACGGCGCGCAGGACGGGCAGCATGGTGCGGATGACGAAGGGCACGCCCACCAGTGCCTGTGCCAGGGGCACCAGGATCCACGTCGAGCGCAGATCCAGCGGCGGCTCGTCCAGCGCGATGAGGAAGCCGAACCCGACGGTGACGGCGGACGTCCCCAGCGGCAGCATCAGCAGGGCGTCGAATCCGCGCACAAGTCGGCCGGTGCGGGCGGCGCCGCCGTTCGTGCGGGGGGTGACCGTGAGGGCCGCGGCGGCCAGTCCCCCGATCACCAGGGCGATGGCGGTCGCCACCGCCGCGTACGCCAGAGAGTTGCCGATGGCTTCCAAGGGGGCGACGACGAAGGTGGCGCCCTCCGCCTGTCCGGCCAGGTCACGGAAGGAGGTGAGCCCGTATCCGTCCGGCCCGTCGAACGCCCGCTGGACCAGTACGAGCAGCGGCACGACAGTCAGCACGAAGATCGTGGCCAGTACGCAGCACAGCACCGTCCACTGGCCGGCCCCCGACGGGCGCCGTGCGGTGTGTTCGGCCGGCAGCAGACGGAGCGCCGTCTCCCGCTTCCGCAGCGACCAGGCGTGCACCGCCAGCAGTGCCGCCACAGCGGCGAACTGGAGCAGCGTGAGCACCGCGGCCGTCGGCAGGTCCAGCAAGGAGGCGGTCTGGCGGTAGATCTCCACCTCCAGCGTGGCGAAGCGCGGCCCGCCGAGCACCTGGATGACACCGAAGCTGGTGAAGGTGAACAGGAAGACGATGAGGGCCGCGGCTCCGACGGACGGCGCCAACGCGGGCAGCGTGATCCGCCGCCACGCGGTGAACCGTCCGGCGCCCAGCATCCGTGCCGCCTCTTCCTGGCGCGGGTCCAACTGGGACCAGAAACCGCCGACCGTACGGACGACGACGGCGTAGTTGAGGACCACGTGTGCCAGCAGGATGGCCCATACGCTGGTGTCCAGCCGCAGTCCGACCCATTCGTCGAGTACCCCTCCGCGCCCGGCGAGGGCGAGGATCGCGGAGCCGACGACCACGGTCGGCAGGACGAACGGCACGGTCACCAGGGCGCGCAGCAGCCGCTTGCCGGGGAAGTCGAGCCGCGCGAAGACCCAGACGGCGGGCAACGCCAGAGCGAGCGTGAGGGCCGTGGAGGCCGCCGCCTGCCACACGGTGAACCACAGCACCTGAAGGGTGGCCCCGTCACCGAGCACCTGCCCGATCCGCTCCAGGTGCCACTGCCCGCCCGCGCGCAGCCCGCGCCCGACGATCGCAGCGACGGGGTATCCGAAGAAGACGGCGAAGAACGCCACCGGCACGGCCATCAGCCCGAGCCGCACCCAGGTCCCCAGGGCCCGGGGGCGGGTGCGGCCCCGGGGGGCTATTTCACGGCGAGCGAGGTCCACGTCTTGATCCACCGCTCACGATTCTTGGTGATCTTCTCGGGGGCCAGGGTGGCCGGGTCCTCGATGGTCTGGCCGTACTTGGTGAACAGCTTCGGCAGCCGGGCGTCCTCACGGACCGGGCTGACGAACATCTGCAACGGCAGATCCTCCTGGAACCGCTTGCCGAGCAGGAAGTCCAGCAGCGCCTTGCCGCCCTTGCTGTTCTTGGCCCCGTCGAGCAGCCCGGCGTACTCGGTCTGCCGGAAACACGTCCCCTTGGCGACGCCCGTGGGCGCCTGCGCGGGCGGAGACTTGTCCCCCAGCACCTCGACGGGCGGGCTGGAGGCGTAGGAGACGACGAGAGGCTTGTCGCCCTTGCCCTTGCCGCCGCGTGACCCGGTGAAACGGTCGTTGTAAGCCTGCTCCCAGCCGTCGACGACCTCCACACCGTTGGCCCGCAGCTTCTTCCAGTAGCCCTGCCAGCCCTTCTCGCCGTACTCGGCGACGCTCGCCAGGACGAAGGCCAGGCCGGGCGACGAGGTGGCGGCGTCCTCGGTCACCAGGAGGTCCTTGTAACGGGGCTTGGTCAGATCGTCCAGGGTCCGCGGGGGTTCGAGCTTCTTGTCCGCGAACCAGGCACGGTCGTAGTTGACGCACACCTCGCCGGTGTCGACGGGGGTGACCCGGTGCTTGTCGCGGTCGGCCTGGAGCCGCTCGGGAACCTCATCCAGCCCCTTGGCCTCGTACGGCGTGAAGACACCACGGTCGAGAGGGCGGGACAGAAGGGTGTTGTCGACGCCGAAGAAGACGTCTCCCTGCGGGTTGCCCTTGTTGAGGACGGCCTGGTTGACGGCGGCTCCGGCGTCGCCCCCACGCAGCACCTTGACCTTGTAGCCGGTCTTCTTGGTGAAGTCCCGCAGGACGGACTTGGAGGCGGCGAAGGAGTCATGCGTGACCAGAGTGACCGTCTTGGAGTCACCGCCGCCCCCAGAGCCGCCGCAAGCGGTGGCGAGAAGGGCGAGGGTGAGGACGGCTGTGGTGGCAGCGGCGGCGCGCCGCACATGCGTGTTCATCAAGGCATCGACTTCCTACCCGGCATGACCCGGGCGAGGTTCGAGGGTCTGCGGCACGTACGGGACGCACGGCCGCACTCTCAGCGCTGTGAGCGCTCCCCTGTCGGCTGTTCGGTTGTGGGTGCCGCTACCGGCCGGTCGGTGGCGAGCCGGCATCGGCGTGTGTGCGAAGCCGGTCTCGACCGGCCGGTGAGGTGCCGTTCGGGCACACCCTTCGAACAGTACCAGCCGGGCCCGACCAGGCGGTCGTCAGCGTTCCGTTGCCGCGAGCTGGCCGCACGCCCCGTCGATCTCCTGCCCCCGGGTGTCCCGAACGGTCACCGCTACACCGTGCGAGGCGAGTGTCCGCACGAACTCGGCCTCGTCCTCGGGGCGGGAGGCGGTCCACTTGGAGCCGGGCGTCGGGTTGAGCGGGATGAGATTGACGTGCACCCGCTTGCCCTTCAGCAGCCGGCCCAGCAGGTCGGCACGCCACGCCTGGTCGTTGATGTCCTTGATCAGGGCGTACTCGATGGAGACCCGGCGCCCGGACTTGGCCGCGTACTCCCAGGCCGCGTCCAGCACCTCCCTGACCTTCCAGCGGGTGTTGACGGGGACGAGGGTGTCGCGCAGCTCGTCGTCGGGGGCGTGCAGCGAGACGGCCAGGCGGCATTTGAAGCCCTCGTCGGCGAAACGCAGCATGGCCGGAACCAGGCCCACGGTGGAGACGGTGATCCCGCGCTGCGAGATTCCCAGCCCGTCGGGCTCCGGGTCGGTCAGCCTGCGGATCGCTCCGACGACCCGCTTGTAGTTCGCCAGCGGCTCGCCCATGCCCATGAAGACGATGTTGGACAGCCGTGCCGGGCCACCGGGCACCTCGCCGTCCCGCAGGGCACGCATCCCGTCGACGATCTGGTGGACGATCTCGGCGGTGGACAGATTGCGGTCCAGCCCGGCCTGGCCGGTCGCGCAGAACGGGCAGTTCATGCCGCAGCCGGCCTGTGAGCTGATGCACATGGTGACCCGGTCCGGATACCGCATCAGCACGGACTCCACGAGCGTCCCGTCGTGCAGCTTCCACAGCGTCTTGCGGGTCGCGTCGTCGTCGCAACTGATGTGCCGCACCACGCTCATCAGTTCGGGCAGCAGCTCGGCGGCCAGCTTCTCGCGAGCGGCGGCGGGGATGTCCGTCCACTGCTCGGGACTGTGCTCCAGCCGCGCGAAGTAGTGCTGCGAGAGCTGCTTGGCGCGAAACGGTTTCTCCCCCGCCGCGGCAACGGCATCGCGCCGCTCGGCGGGGCTGAGGTCGGCGAGGTGCCGCGGCGGCCTCTTGGCTCCGCGCGGCGCGACGAACGTGAGTTCTCCGGGCTTAGGCATGACCTTCCCAGTGTCGCAGACCCGCGGCGGTGCTCTCTCAGCCTGCCCCGACGAAGATCACCAGGAGCAGCCAGACGACGGGGGCCGTCGGCAGGAGGGAGTCGAGGCGGTCCATGATGCCGCCGTGGCCCGGCAGCAGGGTGCCCATGTCCTTGATGCCCAGATCGCGCTTGATCATCGACTCGCCGAGGTCACCCAGGGTGGCGCTGACGGCGACGGCCAGGCCCAGCAGAAGCCCCTGCCACCAGCTGCCGTCGTCGATCAGGAACTGGGTGCACAGTGCCCCCGCCACCATGGCGAACGACACCGCGCCGATCAGACCTTCCCTGGTCTTCCCCGGGCTGATGCGGGGCGCCAGCTTGTGCCGTCCGAAGCGCCATCCCACGGCGTAGGCACCGGTGTCGCTGACGACGGTGAGGATCAGGAACGTCAGCACCCGCCACGGCCCGTCGCCGGCTGCCAGCATGAGGGCGACGAAGGTGGCGAGGAACGGGACGTAGAAGGCCGCGAAGAGGCCCGCCGTCACGTCCCGCAGGTAGTCGGCCGGTGGCTGGGCCATGCGCCACACGAGCACCGCGAGAGCCGTGAGGGCCATCGCCACCCAGGCGCCCTCCGCGCCCCGCAGGTACCCGGCGACGGTCATGGCGGCCCCACCCACCGCCAGAGGCACCAGAGGGGCGCTGATGTCCTTGCGCTCCTTGAGCCGCGAGGTCAGCTCCCACAGTCCGACCACCACGGCGACGACGATGACGCCGAGGAAGACGGGCTTGTAGAAGAAGAGCGAGGCCAAAATCACCACACCGAGCCCGACGCCGACCCCTATGGCCGCCCGCAGGTCCCGCCCGGCACGCTTCTTGCCCTCCCCGGCGGCCGGCGCGGGGGTGGCGCCCGTCGGGACGTCCGGCTGCTCGTGCGGACGGCTCGGCTGCGCGTGCGGCCGGTCCTGGTCGCGGGACTGCGCACCGCCCGTGGAGTCGGCGGGGCCGGGACCTGGGACGCCGGGACGTTCCGGGCGGCGGCCTGAGGGGCCGCCTCCCTCGTCCCCGGGGTCCCCGGGGTCGGACACAATGGGCATACGCCGAGTCTGCGACGCATCACCCCCCACATCGTGCACGGGGACGCTCACGTCGCGCGTGGAGAGGTGACCGTCGCCCGGGCGGGGCAGCGCCGACGGGGCGACGGGCCCCTGCTCGCCAGGGCCCCGGTACCCCGCGTGTGGTTGCGGCGCTCCCCAGGATGAGTCGTTCACAGATAGCAGCCTTCGACCTCGGACCTTGAGACTGGGGACCTCAGACTTCGAGCAGCTCGGCCTCCTTGTGCTTGAGCAGCTCGTCCACCTGTGCGACGTACTTGGCCGTGGTGTCGTCGAGTTCCTTCTCGCCCCTGCGGCCCTCGTCCTCACCGACCTCGCCGTCCTTGACGGCCTTGTCCATGGTCTCCTTGGCCTTGCGCCGCACGCTGCGGATGGAGATCTTGGCGTCCTCGCCCTTGTTCTTGGCGACCTTGATGTAGTCCCGGCGCCGCTCCTCGGTCAGCTCGGGGAACGTCACCCGGATGATGTGGCCGTCGTTCGACGGGTTGACGCCCAGGTCCGAGTCGCGGATGGCCTGTTCGATGTTGCGCAGCGAGCTCTTGTCGAACGGGGTCACCACCGCCATCCGGGGCTCCGGAACGGAGAACGACGCCAGCTGGTTGATCGGCGTCAGCGTGCCGTAGTACTCCGCCACGATCTTGTTGAACATCGCCGGGTGCGCACGGCCGGTGCGGATAGCGGCGAAGTCCTCCTTGGCGACGACGACCGCCTTCTCCATCTTTTCCTCGGCTTCGAGGAGGGTCTCTTCGATCACCACGTGCTCCTGGTTCGATGAATGAGCCTGACTGCTTCATCCGGGGCGGTGAGCTGTCGGCCGCCCCGCGGGCCGCCCCGGCCCCCGCAGTGCACTGATTCCTGCACGGTGTCCGACCGGCAGGCTGTTGTCCATCCCCGTACCGGGCCGTTCCCGTACCGCGGTGTTGCCATACCGCGGCGTCGCGAGCCCCGTGGTGCGGAGCCACAGGTCCGCCCCGCGGTGTGGCCGACGCGTCGGAGCACCACCGGCCCGTACGGACCGCGCGACGCCCGGACCGCCGACGGGACCGGGCAGGCGGCGGAGCCGGTCAGGCCCGGGTGCCCTGGTTGCTCACCAGGGTGCCGATCTTCTCACCCTTGACCGCGCGGGCGATATTGCCTTCGGCGAGCAGTTCGAAGACGAGGATGGGCAGCTTGTTGTCCCGGCAGAGCGTGATCGCGGTCGCGTCGGCGACCTTGAGGTCGCGGGTGATGACCTCGCCGTACTCGAGCGCGTCGAACTTCACCGCCGTGGGGTTGCTCCGCGGGTCGGAGTCGTAGACACCGTCCACGCCGTTCTTGCCCATCAGCATCACCTCGGCGTTGATCTCCAGCGCACGCTGGGCCGCGGTGGTGTCGGTGGAGAAGTACGGCATGCCCATACCGGCGCCGAAGATGACGACCCGGCCCTTCTCCAGGTGCCGGATGGCACGCAGCGGGATATAGGGCTCGGCGACCTGCCCCATGGTGATGGCGGTCTGGACGCGCGAGTCGATGCCCTCCTTCTCCAGGAAGTCCTGGAGCGCCAGGCAGTTCATCACCGTGCCCAGCATGCCCATGTAATCGGAGCGGGCCCGGTCCATACCGCGCTGTTGCAGTTCGGCCCCGCGGAAGAAGTTGCCGCCGCCGATGACGACGGCGATCTCGGCGCCGTCCCGGCAGACCGAGGCGATCTCCCGTGCCACCTTGTGCACGACGTCGGGGTCGACACCGAGGCCACCGCCCCCGGCGAACGCCTCGCCGGAGAGCTTCAGCAGGAAGCGCCGGCGGCTGTCGCTGTCATTGCCGGTGTCATTGCTAGTCATGGAGATCTCCTCGTGCACATACGAAAGAGGCCACTGCCGTCGGACCCTCGCGGTTCCCTCTGCGGCAATGGCCTCCTCGTCACAACTGCCCTGTGCCCGACCTTATCGGGCCCGTGCCGGTTCCGTGTGCGGTGCCCGGTGTGTACGGGACACGCGCTGGCGGAACCGGCCTGCGGGATACGTCAGGACCGCGCCCTCAGGCGCCGACGCGGAAGCGGGCGAAGCGCTTCAGCGACACACCGGCCTCCTCCAGGACCTTCTGCACGGACTTCTTGTTGTCCTTGGCGAAGGGCTGGTCGAGGAGGGTGTTCTCCTTGAAGAAGCCGTTGACCCGGCCCTCGATGATCTTCGGCAGAGCCTGCTCGGGCTTGCCCTCCTCGCGGGCGGTCTCCTCGGCGATCCGGCGCTCGTTGGCGACCGTCTCCTCCGGGATGTCCTCGCGGGTCAGGTAGGCCGGGGAGAACGCGGCGATGTGCTGCGCGACGTCCTTGGCGATGTCGGCGTTCGCCGAGTCCAGCTCGACCAGCACGCCGACCTGCGGGGGCAGGTCCGGGCTCGTGCGGTGCAGGTAGGAGCCGACGAAGGCGCCGGAGAACTGCGCGAAGCGGTCCAGCACGATCTTCTCGCCGAGCGTCGCGTTGGCCTCGTCGACGTAGGCCTGGACGGTCTTGCCGGCCTCGATCTCGGAGGTGAGCAGCGCGTCGATGTCCGCCGGAGAGGTGGCCTCGACGTGCTTGGCGATGGACTCGGCGACGGCCACGAACTTGTCGCCCTTGGCGACGAAGTCCGTCTCGCACTTCAGCTCGACCAGCACACCGGCGGTGTTGTCGTCGGCGATGAGGGCGACGACCGCGCCGTTCTCCGCGGTGCGGCTCTCGCGCTTGGCGACGCCCTTCTGGCCCTTGACGCGAAGGACCTCGACGGCCTTGTCGACGCTGCCCTCGGCCTCGTCCAGCGCCTTCTTGCAGTCCATCATGCCGGCGCCGGTCAGCTCCCGGAGCTTCTTGACGTCGGCGGCGGTGTAGTTCGCCATGGTCTGTGAATCTCTTCCCGGAAAGTCGAAAAGTCGATGAGGATGGATGTGGATCACGTGAGCACGGCCCAGGTCACGGCTGGACGGCGGGGGCGCCCGGCCCCCGCCGTCTCACCATGAACCCCGAGGGCCCACGCGGTCCGCGTGGACCGGTCGGTCAGCCCTGCTCGGCGGCGCCCGTCGGCTGCTCGGCCTCGGCGACGGGCTGTGCCTCGGCGGCCGGCTGCTCCTCGGCGGGCTTCTCGGCCTCGACCTCGGCCTCGGCGGGCTTCTCGGCGGCCTCGGCCTCGGCGGCCGGCTTCTCGGCGGCCTTCTCACCCTCGAGGAGGTCGCGCTCCCACTCGGCCAGCGGCTCACCGGCGGCCTTGTCGCCCTTGCTCTCGGCGGAACCGCCGGACGAACGGGCGATGAGCCCCTCGGCGACCGCGTCGGCGATCACACGGGTCAGCAGGGTGACGGAGCGGATCGCGTCGTCGTTGCCCGGGATCTTGTAGTCGACCTCGTCCGGGTCGCAGTTGGTGTCGAGGATCGCGACCACCGGGATGTTGAGCTTGCGCGCCTCACCGACGGCGATGTGCTCCTTCTTGGTGTCCACAATCCAGACGGCGCTGGGGACCTTTTGCATCTCGCGGATGCCGCCGAGGGTCTTCTCCAGCTTCGCCTTCTCGCGGGAGAGGACCAGGAGCTCCTTCTTGGTGAGGCCGGAGGCGGCCACGTCCTCGAAGTCGATCTGCTCCAGCTCCTTGAGGCGCTGAAGCCGCTTGTAGACGGTCGAGAAGTTGGTCAGCATGCCGCCGAGCCAGCGCTGGTTCACGTAGGGCATGCCCACGCGGGTGGCCTGCTCGGCGATGGCCTCCTGGGCCTGCTTCTTGGTGCCGACGAACATGATGGAGCCGCCGTGCGCGACGGTCTCCTTGACGAACTCGTAGGCGCGGTCGATGTACGACAGCGACTGGAGCAGGTCGATGATGTAGATGCCGTTGCGCTCGGTGAAGATGAAGCGCTTCATCTTCGGGTTCCAGCGGCGGGTCTGGTGCCCGAAGTGGACGCCGCTCTCCAGCAGCTCCCGCATCGTGACGACGGCCATGGCCGTTCTCCTTGGGTTACTCGGTTGTCGTCAGCGAAGGCGGACGCCTCCGCTTGCCTGACGCCCCTGCGCGCCGCCCTGGGGGGCCGAATGACGACCACTCCTGGGACCGAGATGCGCGGCCACCGGGTGAGGGTGGCGGGGCGTGCGAAGTCAGCCCGGTCACCCGGGCCGCACCAGCAGTGTACGGGACCGCGGAGGTGGGCCGCGCCGGGCGGGGGCCGAGAGAGCCCAGGGGCGGAAGGGACAGAAGCTGAGAGGACAGCGGGCCGGCCGTTGACGCCCGTACCGGCTGAAAGGCGTGGCAGGCGACCGCTCGCGACGACCGCTCGCGACGACCGCTCGTGACGGCCGCTCGCGATGGCCGCTCGTGACGGCCCCGTCCGCTCGCACGGACCGCATCCGCTCACACGGCCCCATCCGCTCACACGAGTGACGGCGTTGTCCACAACTTGCCGGTTGTCCACAGATGCGGGTCATGATCCCCGAGCGCCGACGATCCGCGCGACGGTTTCCGCATGACACGGCACAGGCCCCCGGCCGAGGGGGCACGCACCAGCACGCCGCCTGAGCGGCGTGAGCGGTCTGCGCGATCAGCTCGACCTGCGCGACCTGGGCGACCTGCGCGACGTGAGCGATCTGCGCGGCTGCCGAGCGGGGAGGTACGGGCCGCTCCGATGATCGTTCGGGTCTTCTTCGCCCTCCTGGCCGCCCTGGGGGCGCGCTCCCGGCTCGCCGCACCACGCGGACCACTGCGGTCCGCGGCGGTTATCTGCGCTCTGGCGCTGGTGTGGCCGGGGGCGTGGCCCGCGGTGGGTTCCGCCGCCGGGTCGCCCAGTACGCCGTGGCCCTCCAAGCCTCCCGCACCCGATGTCCACCCCACGCCCGCGGGTGCGGGAGTTCCTCCTGAACACGCGGACGGTACGGCCGCCGCGCACCGGACCGTCCGCCGGCCCGTCGGCCGGAACTGGCCGGTCGACGGGGAGGACGGTGCCCGTCGGCCACGCGTGGACCGCGGCTGGGACCCGCCGCGCCAACGGTGGGCTCCCGGCCACCGGGGTGTGGACCTCGCGGCCGGCCCGGGCCAGCCGGTGCGGGCGGTGGCCGCGGGAAAGGTCTCCTTCGCGGGAAAGGTCGCGGGGCGCGGTGTCGTCTCGATCGAGCTCTCCGGAACGGGCCGGCCACCGTTGCGGACGACCTACCAGCCCGTGCGGCCCTCCGTGCACAAGGGCGACCGGGTGGAGGCCGGCGAGAAGGTCGGGACGGTCGTGCGGGGGCAGCACTGCCCCCGCACCTGTCTGCACTGGGGGCTCCTGCGCGGCGAGCGCTACCTCGATCCGCTCTCCCTGCTGCCCGCCTCCTTGCTGGGCGGCCGATCCCGGCTGCTCCCGATCTTCGGAGTGCCGGTCCCCGAAGCGGCAGCAGGTCGGAAACGGAAGACGGACAAGGGCGTCACCGCCGCGCACAGGGCCGCGTCTCCAGCCGCCATCAGCGGCGCGGTCGACCTCGCCGCCTGGAGCGCGACAGCCGCGCTGACCGTCTGCGCGCTCTGGGCCCACCGACAACTGCGGAACCGGACCGCACACCGGGGGCGCGCGGGGAGCCCGCGACGGCGCGAAGACGCATCGCCCGGCGGGCCCCCATGCCTACGCATCGGAACAGCACCCGAGGGCCCGTGCGCTTCAGCAGTCGTCCAGGAATGGCGCGAGTCCGGAGAGTGCGGACCGGTCGCGAGCCCCGACCGGCCATACACGGGCCCCAGACGACCGGGCACGAACACCGGCTCTCACCGAGGTGGCAAGGGTCACCACACCGACGCCGACGCCACCGCGCCGCCCCGCCGGCCTCGACAGCGCCGACAGACGCGACGGTTTCGTCAGCCGGGTCAGCTTGAAAGCGGGGTCGGCCTAAGGGGTCAGCCTCGCACGCCGTTCAGCGCCATGGAGACGGCGGCTTCGGCGATCTGCTCGGGCTCTTCGGCTGCGCCCAGCTCGATACGGCGCACCCCCGCGTCCACGACTCCCTGGAGGAGCATCGCGGCGAGGCGGGGCTGCTCGTGACCGAGATCGCCGAGCGCTTCGACGACCATGGAGATCAGTCCACCGTGCGCAGCCCTGATCCGTTCGCGGGCCCCCGCGTCCAGCTCGCCCGCGGAGATCGCGACGACGGCGCGGTGGCGCCGGTCTCCGACGAGCGCGAGCTGCCGGCGGACATAGGCCTCGACCTTGCCCTCCGGCGTCTTCGCAGCCCGCATCGCCGACTCCACCTCCGCCGCCCACACGGGGAAGTCGACGGCGCACAGCTCTTCCACGACGGCGGCACGGGAGCGGAAGTACTCGTATACGGAGGAGCGCGCGAGGCCGGTGTGCTGGGCGAGGGCGGGAAAGGTCAGCGCTTCGGTCCCGCCCTCGGACAGCAGCGACCGGGCGGCGTCCAACAGGGCCGCACGCTGCATGTTCCGATGCTCGGCCACGGAGGCCGCTCGAATCCTGGGCACGCCTCCAGTTTACGGACCCTCGCCCACGGTTCACATGAGTCCCGGCGAATCGATCCAGCCGGCCCTCCCCGACTGCTGGCCTCCCCTAGGTCGTGTCTTCAAAGTCCCGCCTGCCTGGCGGCGCCTGGCACGCACGCTCGCGGCGTTGTCGTCGGTCGCCGCTTCCCCCAGGGCTCGGCTTCGCTCGCCCCGGGAGGTGCCCCCACGCAGGGACTCCCTCCTCCGCCTTGCGAGCGCACGCACCAGACACCGCCAGGCCCGCCCTCCGGGCGGACGCCGCTACTTTGAAGACACTCCCTAGCCCGGCGGGTCCGCGGTCTGGCGCGGCCACGGTCCGTCGAGGCCGCGGTCCGGCGGTGGACGGTGGCCGGCCGTCTCCGTCAGCGCCCGGCGTCGGCGAGCTTGGCGCGCAGTTGCAGAACCGATTTGGTGTGGATCTGGCTGACCCTGCTCTCGGTGACTCCGAGCACCTGGCCGATCTCGGCCAGGGTGAGCCCCTCGTAGTAGTAGAGAGTGACCACGGTCTTCTCGCGATCCGGCAGGGTGTTGATGGCCCGGGCGAGCAAGCGGCGCAGTTCGCGGTCCTCCGCGACCTCCACGGGGTTGTCAGCGGCGGTGTCCTCGAGCGTGTCCACGAGACTCAGCCGGTCGCCCCCGTCACCGCCGACGTGCAGAAGCTCTTCGAGGGCGACGACGTTGGCGAGCGACAACTGGCTGAAGACGCCGTGCAGTTCCTCGGTCTCGATGCCCATCTCGCCGGCCACCTCGGCTTCCGAGGGACTGCGTCGAAGTCTGGCTTCGAGAGTGGCGTACGCGCGCTCCACCGCACGGGCTTTCTGGCGCACCGAGCGTGGGATCCAGTCGAGCGCCCGCAGCTCGTCGATCATCGCTCCGCGGATGCGGGTGATGGCGTACGTCTCGAACTTGATGGAACGGGAGGGGTCGAACTTCTCGATGGCGTCGATGAGTCCGAAGACCCCGGAGGAGACGAAGTCGGCCTGCTCCACGTTGGCGGGCAGCCCCACGCTGACTCGGCCCGCGACGTATTTGACCAGCGGCGAATAGTGCAGGATCAGCTGTTCACGCAGCCTGCTGTCGGCCGTCGCCTTGTAGGACCGCCAGAGTTCATCCAGCGAGCTGGGCGCAGTCCTGGGCGCGTTGTCGTCGACCACGGCGCGTGTGACGGCGGAAGCCGCTGCGGCTGTGCGGTCGGGCCCGGAGATGTGCTGAGGCATACGTCGCCTTGAGCCGTTCTGCTGGGTAGTGGGGGTCTGTTGAAGCGCGGACACATGCGTCTCGCGGAGAGACGGAGTGAGCGTAACGTGACCGCGGCGTCGCAACGTGCGACGTATCGTTCTTCCTCCTCCGTGCTGGCGTGCTCGTTGCCGCGACGTCTCGACGGGACCGTACGGCGGGTGCGGTGCGGGTGACCGGGCACGGGCCAGGGTGCGCAGCCTCGCGTGGCCCGTGCCGCCCCGGCGAGGGCGCACGGCTCAGCTTTTCACCCGATAGCCCCAGGTCAAGGACCGCCTCATCACTCGAAGGTGTGCCCCTTGCGGTGGCGGGCCAACTTCCATTGGTCACCGTCTCGTTCGACGAATCCGAGAGCCCGCAGCTCATGAAGCCGGGCGAGAACGACTTGGGCGGGCACACCGGCGGAGCGGGCGATCCGGGCGGGGTCGCTCACGCCTCGCCCCGGAACCGCTTCCAGTACGCGTGACGCGCTGCGGCTGAGCGTGTCCCGCGGTACGGCCTCCCCTCGGCGCTGTGGGGCGAGCTCCCCCATCGCGCCGACGAGCTCGATCACTTCGGCGGCGTCGGTGACCACCGTGGCCTCGCCGCGCAGAAGTTCGTGCACGCCCTGCGAGAGACCGGAGGTGACCGGGCCCGGCATACCCATCACGTGACGCCCCAGCCTGAGCGCGCGGCGCGCCGTGACCAGCGCGCCACTGCGCACCGCGGCCTCGACCACGACCGTGCCCCGGGTGAGGGCCGCGATCACACGGTTGCGGAGGACGAACCTGCTGCGGGTCGGATGAGCACCCGGCGGCAGTTCGGCGACGAGCAGACCGCGCTCCCCCAGCGCCCGGATCAACTCCTGGTTCCCCGGCGGGTAGGCGACATCCACCCCGCAGGCCAGGACGCCGACCGTCGGCCCGCGAAGGGCGAGGGCGCCCCGGTGCGCGGCCGCGTCGATGCCGTAGGCGGCCCCGGAGACGACAGTCCAGCCCCGCTCGGCCAGGCCGGCCGCGAGTACGGCGGCGCAGTGCGCCCCGTATTCGGTACAGGCGCGGGCGCCGACCACCGCGACCGAACGAAGCGCCCATACACGCAGTGACGGAACGCCGTTGACCCACAGTCCGAGGGGGCGCGCAAGGCCCAGGTCGTCCAGCTGGCTCGGCCACTCCGGGTCGCCGGGGCAGACGAACCGGCCACCAGCCCGTTCGGCGGCGCCGAGGTCGGCGTCGGGTCGTGCGTCGGCGGCCCGCAGCCGCAACCCCGCCCAGCGCTGTTCGCCGGCCCCGTCAAGCGGCGCCCCTGAACCGCGCACCGCTTCGACGACCGCGCAGGCGCCATGGGCCGCGACCCACCGCCCCACCTGTTCGTCTCCCGGCTCGGCGATGCGGGTCAGAGCCGCTCGGGCGAGCCGTTCCGACCATGCGGAGGACCCCTTGCCGGTCCTCTCCGGCGGCACCGCGCCCCGTGACGGCGAGTTCACCGGCCTTCCTTCTTCTGAATCCGGGCCCGGGGCGGGGCCCGGGCCCGGGTTCGGGTTCGCGCAGGGACTGGATCCTGTGGTGCCGCTGGTGTGTGCCGCGCCCCCCGGGCCCGCGTCGAGCCCCGATCGTGCATGGCTGGGGGTCGCGGGACCCGCGTCGAGACCTGTTCGCACATGGCTGGAGCTCACAGAGTCTGCGCCGTGGGCGCCGGCCGTGGAGCGTGGTGTGGTCTGCGAGGGGGCGCGCGACGCCGGATCGCTCGGATCGAGCAGGCGGTCCCCAGGGCTGGGCCCGGTGTCGATGCGGGATGGGTCCGCCGTCGAAGGGGTGCTCCCCGGCCCGGCACCGTGGGGGGTCTGCGCCCATGCGTGACAGGTGTGGGCGTCGGCCTCCGGAGCGGAGCCCGGCCCCGGCCTGGGCCGTTTCGTCGGTCGTGTGCCGCCGCCGGTCATGCGAACACCTCCGGGGCGAGGGCTCCTCGGTGTACACCGGTCCGCAGTCCGAGTGCGTAGTTGACGTCGTCACGCGTCGGCCTCTCGTGGCCGGCCAGGTCGGCGACCGTCCACGCGACCCGCAACACCCTGTCGAGGCCGCGAGCGGTGAGTACGCCGCGCTCCAACTCGTCCTCCGCCTCGCTGAGCGCCCCCGGCCGCGCGGGGTGGCGGGTGCGCAACTCGTGGCCTGGCACGTCGCTGTTGGTCTTCCACGGTGTTCCGGCGTACCTCGCAGCGGCGCGATCCCGCGCTTCCAGCACGCGGGTGGCCACCACGGCGGTGGGTTCACCGCCTCCGACGGCCGCCATCAGCTCGGACCGGGCGAGGGGTTCGACGAGGACCCGTAGATCGACCCGGTCCAGCAGCGGCCCCGAGAGCCTGGCACGGTACTGGCGCACCGAAGCAGGCCTGCACTCACATGCGGCATTGGCGCTGCCGTGGCGTCCGCACGGGCACGGATTCGCGGCCAGGGCGAGCAGGAAACGGGCCGGCATGCGCATCATGCCCGCGGCCCGAGCCACCAGGACGTGCCCGGACTCCAGCGGCTGGCGCATCGCGTCCAGGACCCGGGCGCTGCACTCCGCGGCCTCGTCCAGAAAGAGAACGCCATGGTGGGCGAGCGAAACCGCGCCGGGGCGGGGCACGCCGGAGCCTCCGCCGACCAGTGCCGCCATGGTCGCCGAGTGGTGCGGCGCGCAGTAGGGAGGCCGGGCGACCAGCGGTTGGCCTGGTGGCAGCGCTCCCGCGATGGAGTGCACGGCCGTCACCTCCAGCGCTTCCTTGCGGCTGAGCGGTGGCAGCAACCCCGGCAGGCGCTCGGCCAGCATGGTCTTCCCCGCGCCCGGCGGTCCCTTGAAGAAGATGTGGTGGCGTCCGGCCGCGGCGATCTCCAGCGCGCGCCGCGCGTGCCGTTGTCCGGTGACTTCGGCCAGGTCGAGAGGGCGCTCCTCGGCCAGCAGGCCGGTCAGTCCCGGTGCTGCGGCGGGGAGACCGGCGAGACCGGCGTGGACGGACCCGGGCAGGCCCGCGTCCGGCCGCTCCTCCTCGGGTACCGGCTCGTCGTTGAGCACCGCGATGAGCTGGCCCAGGCTGCGCACCCCCACTACGGAGACGTCCGGGACCAGCGAGGCCTCGGCCGCCGTCTGTTCGGGAACGACGACCTGCCGGTACCCCGCGTCGGCGGCCGCCAGAACGGCGGGCAGGACGCCCCGGACCGGCAGGACGCGGCCGTCGAGGCCCAGTTCGCCGATCATCACCACCTCGGCGATCTCGCGGGGGTCGATGCGTTCTGCCGCCGCCAGGACGGCGCACGCGACCGCGATGTCGAACCCGCTGCCGCCTTTGGGAACCGAGGCGGGGCTGAGGCCCACGGTGAGCTTCTTCTGCGGCCAGGGCACTCCGGTGTTGACTACGGCTGCGCGCACCCGGTCCCGACTCTCGGTGAGGCTCTTGTCCGGCAGTCCCACGAGGGTGAAGGCGGCGACTCCGGGCTCGAGGTCGGCCTGGACCTCGACCAGCACTCCCTCGACGCCTACCAGCGCCACCCCGCACGTACGGGCGAATCCCATCAGCCCACCCCCCGGACGTGCTGGAGCACGGGCGCTCCACGGTCGGGAAGGACGATGCCGACGAGGTCGATACGGACGCCGCCCACGGGCGGTTGCCCATAACGGGCGATCCAGCACTCGGTGAGCCAGCGCGCCGCCAGGCGGCGCAGACGAGCCGTCTTCGCCGGTGGCAGGCCCTCCATGGGGTGCTGGAAAGGAGCGGCCCTGCGGGTCTTGACCTCGCAGATCACCACGGCGTCGGCGTCGCGCGCGATCAGGTCGATCTCCCCCTCGGCGCAGCGCCAGTTGCGCTCCAGGACGGTCATTCCCGCTTCGCGCAGCCGTCGCGCCGCGAGGTCCTCTCCGTACCGTCCCAAGGCGCTCCTGGCCCGGGCTGGGCCGGGAGCGCCTGCCGCCCGGCCGGTCCGCGCACCGCGCGACCCCGTGCCCGGCTGCCCGCGGCCGCCCCGCGCCCCGACACCCGGCGACCCCACGCCCGCCGCCCCGGTGCTCCGCCTGGCGGCGCGGGGACCGCTGGGCTCCCATTCAGCGGTGCCCTGTGCACCGGTGGAGCGCCCGCTGACGTCGCGGCCCTGCACGTCCCCATCGCCGAACCTCCGACCGGCGAGCTCCCGGTCAGCGGGCTCCCGACCGCCGGCGCCCCGCCCGACGGAACCCGAGCCGCGCGACCTGTCAGCGCTCCGCCCGTCGGCATTCCGCTCGCCCCGCCCGGCGCGACAGCGCCCGTCGGCACCCGGGCCGCTGCGCCCGCCCGTCTCCCGGCCGTCGCACTGCCCGCCGGGGCAGCGCCTACCCGCCCCCTGGCCACCTCGCCCATCAAGGATTCGGTCGTCAAGGAGCGGCCCCTCAGAGGTTCGCCCGACCGCTCCCCGGTCGCTCTGATCGGCGGAGCCGGGACGGTCGGTGGTCCGCCGTTCGGCCGAGCCGGGACCGTCCATCTTCCGCGCGTTCGGGCCACCGGGCCGAACGCGCCACGCTTCGCTGGTGTTCACATGAACCACCTCCGGCACCGACTGTGGCGGTACCGGAGGCAGCGTGTGGATCTTGATCTGTTTCTGTGGAGCGCCGGGTGGTTGTGGACAACTCCGTCACTCACAAGGATCACCATGATCACGGGGATCACCAGGGCCACCAAAACCACAGGGATCACCAGGACCACAAGGATCACATCGAGGGTGATTCGCCAGGATTAGCCCTTGAAGTCCGAATCCTCCGGCAGGTCGAGCTCGCTCTTGTTCAGCTCCTCGATGTTGACGTCCTTGAACGTGAGCACCCGTACCTGTTTGACGAACCGGGCCGGCCGGTACATGTCCCACACCCAGGCGTCCGCCATCGAGACCTCGAAGAAGACCTCGCCCTGCACCGAGTGGACCTGCATCTCGTAGTCGTTGGTGAGGTAGAAGCGCCGGTCGGTCTCGATCACGTATTTGAACAGACCGACGACGTCCCTGTACTCCCTGTAGAGCTTCAGCTCCATCTCGGTCTCGTACTTCTCGAGGTCCTCGGCGCTCATGGCATGTTCCCCTTCAGCCGTGCGTCCCCCTATTGTGCGTCACCCCGAGCGGCGGCGGGCCGACATCGCGCGGCGTCGCGCGATCGGCCCCCAGGCGGCTCCGCCCAGCACCAGGACCGCGCCCACCACGACGGCGAGCAGTGCCGTCGGCAGGGGGCCGCTGCTGGAGGTGCCGCCGGGCATGTCGGCGAATCCGCTCGCCTCGGGCAGCATGCCGAGCCCGCCGACGGGCCAGGCTATGGCGTCCACGCGCGCCTTGACGGCGGAGCGGGGCACCGCACCGTGCTCGCCGTCCTCCAGGTGTACGCGCGAGTCGAGGGAGGCCGATCGGTTGTCGCCGAGCAGGAAAAGCTTCCCTTCGGGCACCTTCGTGGAATCGAAGGGCCGCTGCGAGTCGCGGCCCTGACTGTGCAGATAAGGCTCGTCGACGCTCTCGCCGTTGACGGTGAGCCGTCCTTGCCGGTCGCAGCAGGCCACCTTGTCGCCTCCGACGCCCACGACCCGCTTGACCATGGGAACGGAACCCCAGACGGAGTCCTGGAAGACGACCACGTCGCCCCGGTGCAGCTCGTCTCCGTCCACACGCTCGGCCAGCACCCGGGCTCCGGCCTTCACGGTGGGGTCCATGGAGTCGGTCGGCACCGTGTACGGCTGGTACAGCAGCGCGCCCCAGACGAAACCTCCGAGGAAGAGCACGCAGCCGAGGGCCACGGCCACTCCGGACAGTCGGTTGCCCAGTCGGCCGCGGCCCTCATCGGTACGGCTTGCGTTGCTCACGTGCGTTCTCCCGGGTTCTCCGCGGCAGCCTCGAATCTGCGCGGCACCCTACCCAGGAGTACGGGATACGTCAGCCCTCGCCCTTCGTCGCTCCGGTGGCCGGCGTGGGCTCAGTGGGCCCCGCGGCCCCGGTGTGCCTGGCGGCTCCGGCCGGCTTGGCCGTCAGAACGAGCCGCCGCCTGCGGCGCCAGAGCACCAGCGGGACAGCTCCGGCGAGCCCGACGGCACCGGGTGCGGCGTTCAGCGCGCGTGCCTGGACGCCCTGCTGGTCGAAGGTCGCGGGGACGGGCAGCGTGCCCCACCGGTCGATCGGCCAGGCCTTCACGATGGCCCGTCCGACGACCTGCCCCTCGGGAACGAAGCCGCCACCTGCCTGGTTCTGGTGGTAGCGGGAGTCGAGGGAGTCCTGACGGTGGTCGCCCATCACCCACAGCTTGCCCTCGGGCACCTTGAGGGGGCCGAACGGCTTGTCGTCGCACGGGCTGTTGCCGGGGTAGATGTACGAGGACTCGTTCAGGGCCTCTCCGTTGACGTGGACCTTTCCGCCCTTCTTGCATTCGACCGTGTCGCCGCCTACCGCGATGACCCGCTTGATGAGGTCCTTCTCGTTGGCGGAGGGCATCAGGCCGATGAAGCTGAGCGCGCTCTGGACGAAGTTCTCCTCCACCTGGGCCTCGGGCAGCCAGCCGCCCGGGTCGTGGAAGACGACGACTTCGCCGCGCTCGGGTGTCGCCCCGAACCACGGAGTGAGCTTGTCGACGAGGACGCGGTCACCGATCCGGAGGGTGTCCTGCATGGAAGCCGAGGGGATGGAGAAGGCCTGGACCAGGAAGGTCTTGATGATCAGGGCGAGGACCAGCGCGATGCCGATGAGCATCGGGAGTTCTTTCCAGAAGGAGCGCTGCTGCTTGGCGTCCTTACGGCCCTTGCGGCCGTCCTCTCGGCCGCCGCCTGCTCCGCCCCACTCGGCGTTCTGGTGCGGCCCGCCGTTGTCGTCCATGTGGTCGGCCCGGTCCGTGTACTCGTCTCGCTTGCTGTGAGCTGCTCGCTCCGCTTCCGGCAGCCGGTGGCCGGGGGGCGGGAAAGAGCCGCGCGGCCCGTCTCCGCCCGCTCCGGAGCCCGCTGCTGTCCCGTCGGTCTCGGCGGTCACGCCGTCACTCTCTCTTCCCACGGCCGGTGGTCCTGCGTCGCCCGTCCTGCCGTCCGTACCAGGACGTTCGTCCTCCGGGTACCCGGAACCGGACCGTGCGCCGACCGCCAAGTCCCCCACATCCACTCCTCACGCTGCGCGTTCGCCTGTTCCGCAATCGGGACAAGCCCACCACTCCCATAACGAGCGGAAGTTCCGCAGAGAACGGGAGTTGCGCCACTCGATTCTCACGGCCCCCGGGCGGCGCCGCCGAAGTACCGCCCGCGTCGGGCACCGAAGCGTAGGTCTCGGGCTCTTCGAGCCGTCTCCAGTGGTCGAACGGCCAGGCGATGACGACCGCTCTTCCAACGATCCGGTCCACTCCGATCGTTCCCTTGTCGGGCTCTTGCAAGTGGTAACGGGAGTCGGCGGAGTTGGCCCGGTGGTCGCCCATCACGAACACGCGTCCGTGGGGAACGGTCACCTCGAACTCGATCTTCGAGGGCTTGTTGCCCGGATGAACGTACGGCTCATCCAGAGGCGTGCCGTTCACCGTCACGTGTCCCTGCTTGTCGCAGCAGCGTACGGTGTCACCGCCGACGCCGACGACGCGCTTGATCAGATCCTGCTCGTCGTCCGAGGGCAGCAGCCCGATGAAGGTCAGCAGCTCCTTGCCCTGCTGGATCCCCCAGGGAGCGTTCTTCTTCTCCTTCTTCTCGTCCTCGAGCCAGCCGCCCGGGTCCTCGAAGACGACGACGTCACCGCGGTGCGGCTCCGCTCCGAACCAGGGTGTGAGTTTGTCGACGAGGACCCTGTCGCCGATCCGGATGGTCTGCTCCATGGAGCCCGAAGGGATGACGAAAGCCTGCACGAGGAAGGTCTTGAGCACGAGAGCGATCAGCACGGCGACCCCGACGAGGATCGGGATCTCCTTCGTGGCCGAGAGCCTCCGGCGGCGCTTGATGCGTTTCGCGGCCCGTCTGCGGTCGGCCCGCCCCTGGCCGGGACGCCGCAGCGGCGCCGACTCCTCCTCCGGGCCCCACTCCTCGGCCCCGCCGGGCCCGAGGAGCGCGCCGGAGGGGTCGTACGCCCCCGCGGAACCGGTGGCGTTGTCGTATGGCCCGGCCGCCGCACCGGAGGGGTCGTACGGCTCGGCCTCGCCGGGGTAGCCGGAGGGAACCGTGGCGCCGGACCGGTCGTACGGTGCCGCACCTGGGTGCTGGTAGGGCGTGGCCACGTCGCCGTACCCATAGGGGTCCGCACGGCCGTACGAGGGGTCGCTGGGGTATCCGGCGGCCTGCCACGGGTTGTGGGGCGGCGGCCACGGGCCTTGGGGTTGCTGCCCTGCCCCGTGAGGGTGCTGGTGTCCGTACCCGCCCTCGGGGTCAGTCATCGTCACCGTCCGCACCCGCGGGGAGGGAGCCGACGCGGCCCAGCGGCCAGCCGATCCAGTCCCCCCGTCCGATCACGCGGTCGACGGGGACGGTGCCACCGCCGGGATCACCGAGGTGGTCACGGGAATCGCTGGACTTGTCGCGGTGGTCACCCATCACCCACAGGCGCCCCTCCGGTACCCGTGTTTCGAAGGGCACCGTGGAGGGCGCGTCGCCGGGGTGCAGATAGTCCTCGCTCACGGGCCGACCGTTCACCTCGATCCTTCCCCGCCTGTCGCAGCAGCGCACCAGGTCTCCACCGACCCCGATGACGCGCTTGACGTAGTCGGTCTCGGCGGGCGGCACCAGCCCGGTCGCCGCGCCCGCCTTGCGCAGTGCGGTCGTGACGGAGTTGGTGTCGGGGTCCGCGTCCGCGGAGAACGAATCGGTGCCGTCGAAGACGATGACGTCCCCGCGCTGTGGACCGTCACCGAAGCGGTAGGCCAGTTTGTTCACCAGCACCCGGTCCCCGACGCGCAGGGTGGGGTCCATCGAGGAACTCGGGATCAGGAAAGGCTGCATGACGAAAGCGTTCGTCAGCAAGAGTGCCCCCAGCACGAGCCCCGCGTACAGGGCCGGACGCGCGAAGCGCGACCGACCCCCGGCTTCCTGTGCGGAAGCGGAGGAGCGATCGCGCTCCGGTTCGTCGTGCTGTTCCTCGGTGTCCATCGGGCGGAAGCCTAACCGGCGCCCCGAACACCGAGGACGCGAGATCAGTTCTCGCGCTTCTCCTTGATCTTCGCGGCCTTGCCGCGCAGGTCACGCAGGTAGTACAGCTTGGCGCGGCGGACGTCGCCGCGGGTCACGACCTCGATCTTCTCGACGATCGGGGTGTGCACCGGGAAGGTGCGCTCGACGCCCACGCTGAAGCTGACCTTGCGGACGGTGAAGGTCTCCCGCACGCCGGAGCCCTGGCGGCGGATGCAGACGCCCTTGAACTGCTGGACACGGGAGCGGTTGCCCTCGATGACGCGCACGTGCACGTTGACCGTGTCGCCCGGGCGGAAGGCCGGGAGGTCGTCGCGCAGGGACGCGGCGTCGACGCTGTCGAGAAGATGAGACATGTCCGTCTGCTTTCCTCGCTGATGCCACAGGTCATCAGCGGCATATTGTGATCTGGTCGGAGAGCCGCCGTTCGCGGCGGGCGTCGGTCCCCCTGTGGCAGGGTCGCGCGCCGGATGGGAGGCAGCTGCCCATTGTTCCACGGGCCACCCCTCCGCCCCAAATCGGTCGGGCGGGAGAGGCGCGCGGAGGCTACTCGCCCGGCGGGCGGCGCCAGTGGCCGTCGTCCGCGTCCCGGTACCAGCCCAGCTCCTCCAGCGCCGCGCGGTCGTACTTGTCCAGCGCGTCCGGGTCGCAGCGCTCGATCAGATCGGGCCGGTGACCGGTGGTGCGGGCGAAGGCCTGGTCGCGGCGCCAGCGGGCGATCCGACCGTGGTGGCCGCTGAGCAGCACCTCGGGGATGCCGCGTCCGCGCCACTCGGGCGGCTTGGTGTAGACGGGCCCTTCCAGCAGGTCGGCCATGGCACCGGGCGCGAAGGAGTCGTCCTGGTGCGAGGCCGCGTTGCCCAGCACGCCGGGCAGCAGCCGGGCGATCGCCTCGACCATGACGAGCACCGGGGCTTCCCCGCCGGCGAGCACGTAGTCGCCGATGGAGACCTCCCGTACGTCGAGCCGCTCCCCGTACTCCTCGATGACGCGGCGGTCGATGCCCTCGTACCGGGCGGGCGTGAAGACCAGCCAGGGCTCGGCGGACAGTTCGACGGCCAGTTCCTGCGTGAACGGTCTGCCGCTGGGGGTGGGCACGACCAGGACGGGCCGCTCATGCCCCGGCGCGCCGCTCGCCAGCACGTGGTCGAGGGCCTCGCCCCACGGCTCCGGCTTCATCACCATGCCGGGGCCGCCCCCGTAGGGGGTGTCGTCGACGGTGTGGTGCCGGTCGTGCGTCCAGTCCCGCAGGTCGTGGACGCGGACGTCCAGCACGCCGCGGCTGCGGGCCTTGCCCACCAGGGAGACGTTCAGCGGCTCCAGGTACTCGGGGAAGATCGAGACGACGTCGAGCCTCACCGCGGGTTCCCCGGGTCGGTCCTCGCCTCTTCTTCGTCGGAGTCGTCGAACTTCTCCTCGAGTGGGCCGGTCTCGGACTCCTCCTCGGCGAGGAGGCCGGGCGGCGGGTCGATGACGGCGCGCTGAGCGTCCAGGTCGACCTCAGGAACGATCTCGCTGACGAACGGGACCAGCACTTCCCCGCCGTCCGCGCCGCGGATCACGAGCAGGTCCTGGGCCGGCAGGTGCGCGACGCTCTCGACACGTCCGACGACGGTTCCTTCGACGGTGACCACCTCCAGATCCTCCAGCTGGTGGTCGTAGAACTCCTCCGGGTCCTCCGGACGCTCCGCGGGGTCGATCTCCGCGACGAGCAGTGTGTTGCGCAGGGCCTCGGCGGCGTTGCGGTCGCGGACGCCCTCGAAGCGCAGCAGCAGCCGTCCGCTGTGCACCCGCCCGGCGGCGATGGTCAGCGGTCCGGCGGAGGCCGGGTCCGTGGCCAGCACCGCGCCGGGCGCGAGCCTGAGCTCCGGCTCGTCGGTCCTGACCTCGACCGTGACCTCGCCCTTGATGCCGTGGGCGCGGCCGATCCGCGCGACGACTAGCTGCACTGTGCCTCTCCGTGCTCGGTGCTCATCCGTACGTAAGAAACTGGGGTGGGAGGGGCGGGAGGGGCGGAGAAGGCGGCGACGCGACAACGGGCCGGGGACGGCGTGGTCGCCGTCCCCGGCCCGTGCCGGTGCTGCATACCGCTCTTCAGCGGACCTGGTCCACGTCGACGAGGTCGACGCGGATTCCACGGCCGCCCAGAGCTCCCACGACGGTGCGCAGAGCGCGCGCGGTGCGACCGTTGCGGCCGATCACCTTGCCGAGGTCGTCGGGGTGCACCCTGACCTCCAGCACGCGTCCGCGACGGAGGTTGCGGGATGCGATCCCCACCTCGCCGGGGTGGTCGACGATGCCCTTCACCAGGTGCTCGAGGGCCTCCTCGAGCATCCTCAGGCCTCGGTCGACTCGGTGGCGGCCGACGCCTCGGCGTCCGCCTTCTTCTCGGCCTTGTCCGCCTTCTTGGCCTTGGGGGTGATGGCCTCACCCTGCGGCTCGTCAGCGGACTCCTTGGCGGCGGCCTCGAAGAGGGCGCGCTTGTCGGCCTTCGGCTCCGGGACCTTCATCGGCTCCGGCGCGGGCAGACCCTTGTACTTCTGCCAGTCGCCGGTGACCTTGAGGATCGCCTCGACGGGCTCGGTCGGCTGGGCGCCGACGCCGAGCCAGTACTGCACACGCTCCGAGTCGACCTCGATGCGCGAGGGGTTCTGCACCGGGTGGTACAGGCCGATCTCCTCGATGGCCCGGCCGTCACGGCGGGTGCGGGAGTCGGCGACGATGATGCGGTAGTGAGGCGAACGGATCTTGCCCAGACGCTTCAGCTTGATCTTGACTGCCACGGGTGTGGTGTCTCCTGGTCTTGACGTGGGTGGACACGTCGGGGATGCCACGTGGGGTTGCGGCGCCGGGTGTCCGATGGACGCGTCAGCCGGAGGAGAGAGGGGTCCTGTGCGACTGTCGAGTTCAGCCGACCATGATGCCACACCGCGTGGCCGCCCGGAAACCGCCCCCGTCCGCCGTACCCCGAGCACCCGCACCCGCCGGAAGTCCGCACCGGAAGCAGGCGACGGGCCGGCGGAATCCGGGACGGCCCCGCCCGGCGGGTGCCTGGGAGCGGCAGCGGGTGCGGGTCAGCCGACGGGGACCGGCTCCGCGCTCGCGGCCATCTCGGCGGGCACCGTCTCGGCGGGGATGCGGAACTGCTTGCCGCAGGCTCCGCACATGATGGGGGCCTGCGCGAGCACCGAGGGAACGACCCGGACGTTGCGGCCGCAGTCGCACACCGCCTTCACGCGCACCCCGCCCCCCGACGAGCCGTGGCGCGCGGCGGGGCCGCGGAAACTGCGCCCGGTGTCGGTGTCGGTGGCCGCGCTGTAGGCCTTCAGGGCCCGCTGGAGCCGCTCGATGGTGGGCCGGTAGCGCCGCCGGGTGTCGGGCGTGAGGACCACGAGGGAGAAGCCGCTGCTCGGATGCGGCTCCTCGGGGTGGTCGAGCCCCAGCTCCTCGGCGATCGCCAGGAAGCGGCGGTTGTGATAGCGGCCCGCGCGTGAGGTGTCACGGACACCGCGGGCCGCGGCGATGCCGTGGACTGCCTCGTGCAGCAGCCGTTCGAAGGAGAGACCGGTACCGCAGGCGGACGAGGACTCTCCGATGAGTGATTCGGGCGCGGCCAGGTCCGGCAGCTCGGGGTGGTGCCGTTGAATATCGGCCCAGGCGGCTGCCAGCTCGGCGGCGAGAACTGGTGGTGTCGTGCTCACGTCGTTCTCAACGAGCGGAAGGGCCCCGGTGTTCCGATTCCGGGGCATCGCAAATATTTTGCACGTACCAGTCAGTCGGCGTCGTTGCGGCGGGAGCGGGGCGGGTGCCCCGATCTGCGGCCAAGCCGCGCACCCGCCGCAACCCGGGACGTATCACCGGTACGGGCACGTCCGTACGGACACCTCAGTAGGCGCGCGCCACCAGCGCGACCGTGCCCGGTTCGTCCTCCGTGCGCGGCACCGCGCCGTCCTCGGCGACCAGACAGCGCACCGTCACCGCGTGCTCGGCCAGCGCCGTCTCGCCCTCGGGACCGAGCGCTGACCACGGCAGGCGCGCCCATCCGCCGGTCGTGGCGGCTTCCACGGCCTCGCCGATGGTACGGACGTTTTCTGTGCGCAGTTCACGCCGCTCGCGCGTCTGGTGCAGCAGGAGGGCCTGGTCGTCCTCCAGCAAGCCGGGGAGGGCGGTGGCCAGGGTGGCGAGCGGGACCTGCTCTTTGGTACGCGGCACGCGGCGCACCAGGGTGGCGGTCCCACCCCCGCCGGGGGCTTCCCCTGCCAGGTCGCGCGGGCCGATCTCGACCCGTACGGGCACCCCTTTGAGCTCCCAGTCGACCGCGCGCCGCCCGAAGGGGACGTCCGTACGGTCGTCGATCCGCACCCGCAGCCCCGCGGTGCTCAGGTCCTCGGCCAGGGCACGTGCCCGGCTCAGCACGGCGTCCTCGCCCTTGACCACGAGGACCACCACCTGCACGGGGGCCAGCCGCGGCGGCAGGCGGAGTCCGTCGTCGTCGCCGTGCGCCATCACCATCGCGCCCACCATGCGCGTGGTGCTGCCCCAGGAGGTCTGCCAGGCGTGTTCGCGGGTGCCCTCCCTGGTGAGGAACCTGGTGCCGAAGGCGCGGGAGAAGTTCTGCCCCAACTCGTGACTGGTGGCCATCTGGAGGGCCTTGCCGTCGCCCATCATCGCCTCGAGCGTGAGGGTGTTCAGCGCACCGGAGAAGCGTTCGCGGGCCGTCTTGCGGCCGGGCACCACGTCGATGGCCAGGACCTCGGTCATGAAGTCCTGGTAGACGTCACGGTGGATGCGGGCGGCGAAGTCGCGCGCCTGATCGAAGGTGGCGTGCGCGGTGTGCCCCTCCTGCCACAGGAACTCGGAGGTGCGCAGGAAGAGCCGGGGCCGCATCTCCCAGCGGACCACGTTGGCCCACTGGTTGATCAGCAGGGGCAGGTCGCGGTAGCTCTGCACCCATTTCGCGAAGTAGTCGTTGATGATCGTCTCGGAGGTGGGCCGCACCACGGCGGGCTCCTCCAGCTCCTTGCCTCCGCCGTGGGTGACGACGGCCAGTTCGGGTGAGAAGCCTTCGACGTGCTCGGCTTCCTTGGTCATGTAGGACTGCGGGATCAGCAGGGGGAAGTAGGCGTTCTGCACACCTGTGCGCTTGATGCGCGCGTCCATGTCGGCCTGCATGCGCTCCCAGATGCCGTAGCCGTACGGTCGGATCACCATCGTGCCGCGCACTGGCCCGTTCTCCGCGAGCTCCGCCTTGTTCACCAGTTCCTGATACCAGCGCGGGAAGTCCTCGGCCCTGGGGGTGAGGACGGGTGATTTCGCCATGGCGGGCATCGTAGGGCGCCCGGCAGGCGCGCGCTGCGGCAAAGCCGCTGGAAGCCCGCTCAGGCGCGCCGAACGGAGAAGCGCGTGGCGCGGTGAGCAGCGGGCGCACGCGGGGAGCGCGGGACTCCGGAAAGGCAGGGGACAGGACCGCGGCGACGGCTCCGCGGCCTTGTCCGGCGCGACGCGGCGGGGTCAGAAGCTCGGCCCCGGCCACTCCTCCGAGGTCAGTGCGAAGCGCTCGTGGTCCCGCCAGGCGTCGTTGATGAAGAGCATGCGCGGAGAGTAGCCCTCGTGGCGGAAGCCGAGCCGCTTGGCCATCGCCAGTGACCGCTCGTTCTCCGGCTGGACGTTGATCTCCAGCCGGTGCAGCCCGAGCCCGTCGGGTCCCGGCTGGAAGCAACGGTCGACCACCAGCCGTAGCCCCTCGGTCATCCGTCCCGTCCCGGCGTAGGGCAGGTAGCTGTCGTAGCCGAGGGATCCGTTGCGGAAGCGCGCCCTGACGATGTTGGCGACGTTCACCCGGCCGACCAAGCCCTCGTCCTCCCGGTCGAGGATGAGGAAGGTGCGCAGCGCGGGGCCCTGGCGGCGCAGCAGGTCGGGGAGGCCGTCGGGCTCGACGGGGTTCCACGGGCTGAGGTGGTCTGCCGACCGCACGACGGCCTCGCTGTAGAGCTGTTCGTCGGAGGGCCGCGGGGGGCGGATGTATACGCGCATGGACGACATCATCCGCCTTTGCCGCGGCAGGCTCGCGTCAGGGGAGGTCACTTCGGGGGCAGCATGTCCTTGAACTCCTGAGGGAGTTCGAAGTCGCCGGGGTCCTGGCCCGCGCCGGGGATGCCGAAGGCGCCACCCTGCTCGCCCTCGGCCCGGCGGGCGGCCGCGGCCTGCTCCTCCTGCTTGCGCTTCATCGGGTTGCCCGACTGGCGCTTGCCCTTGGTCTTCTTCTGCTGCTTGCCCTTCTTCTTGCCGCCCCCGGCTCCGGGCATTCCCGGCATCCCGGGCATACCCGGCATGCCGCCGCCCTGTGCCATCTTGGACATCATCTTGCGGGCGTCGAAGAAGCGCTCGACCAGGTTCTTGACGGCGCTGACGTCCACCCCGGAACCCCGGGCGATACGGGCCCGGCGGGAGCCGTTGATCAGCGTGGGCTCCGCGCGCTCCGCCGGCGTCATCGACTTGATGATGGCGGCCGTGCGGTCGACCTCGCGCTCGTCCAGGTTGTTGATCTGCTCCTTCATCTGGCCCATGCCCGGCATCATGCCGAGCAGCTTGGAGAGCGAGCCCATCTTGCGGACCTGCTCCATCTGGGCCAGGAAGTCGTCGAACGTGAACTCCTTGGGCCCCTTCGCCAGCTTGGCGGCCATCTTCTCGGCCTCTTGCTGGCTGAAGGTCTGCTCCGCCTTCTCGATCAGCGTGAGCATGTCGCCCATGCCGAGGATGCGGGACGCCATCCGGTCCGGGTGGAAGGCGTCGAAGTCGTCCAGCTTCTCGCCGTTGGAGGCGAACATGATCTGCTTGCCGGTGACCTGGGCCACGGAGAGCGCCGCACCACCGCGCGCGTCGCCGTCCAGCTTGGAGAGCACGACGCCGTCGAAGCCGACGCCCTCCTGGAAGGCCTCCGCCGTGGTGACCGCGTCCTGGCCGATCATGGCGTCGACGACGAAGAGGACCTCGTCGGGGCTGACGGCGTCGCGGATGTCGGCGGCCTGCCGCATCAGCTCCTGGTCGATACCCAGGCGTCCCGCGGTGTCGACGATGACCACGTCGTGCTGCTTGTCACGCGCGTAGGTGATCGAGTCCTGGGCGACCTTGACCGGATCGCCGACCCCGTTGCCCGGCTCCGGCGCGAAGACGGCCACCCCGGCGCGCTCGGCGACGACCGAGAGCTGGTTGACCGCGTTCGGGCGCTGGAGGTCCGCCGCGACCAGGACCGGCGTGTGCCCCTGCTGCTGGAGCCAGCGGCCCAGCTTGCCCGCCAGCGTCGTCTTGCCGGCGCCCTGGAGGCCGGCGAGCATGATGACGGTCGGCGGGTTCTTGGCGAACCGCAGGCGCCTCGTCTCGCCGCCGAGGATGCCGACCAGCTCCTCGTTGACGATCTTGATGACCTGCTGGGCAGGGTTCAGCGCCTGGGAGACCTCGGCCCCCGCGGCGCGTTCCTTGACCTGCTTGATGAAGGCGCGGACAACAGGAAGCGCGACGTCCGCCTCGAGCAGGGCGATGCGGATCTCACGCGCGGTGGCGTCGATGTCCGCCTCGCTGAGGCGCCCTTTGCCCCGGAGGTTCTTGAACGTCGCACTCAGGCGGTCGGAAAGGGTATCGAACACAGCGCTCGTCGGTCCTCGGGTCGGTGGCGGAGTCAATCACTGGCAAGGGTAGCCGCCCTCCCGGCAACGGGTCCCCGCCAGTCCGGATCGGGTGGTGTACGGCCTCCCCGCGAGGCGGCCCCCGGCCCCTGCCGCCGACCGCTCCCTGGAGGGTTCCGCACCCCGCTCCCCCGCGCCGGCCCCCTCCCCGCGGCGGAAGCTCAAGTCCCTCGCCGGGAGCGGGCACACCACTCTGGACGCTGTCGCCCCGCTCCGGAACCGCTCACAGCGCGTCCGGGCCCCGCTCGCCCGTCCTGACGCGCACGGCGGTCTCCACGGGCACGGCCCAGACCTTGCCGTCGCCGATCTTCCCGGTGCGGGCCGCCTCGACGACGACGTCGACGAGCTGCCCGGCGTCCTGGTCAGGGACCAGCACCTCGACGCGCTTCTTGGGGACCAGGTCGACCGTGTACGCGGCCCCGCGGTAGACCTCGGTGTGCCCGCGCTGGCGGCCGTATCCTCCGGCCTCGGTGACGGTGAGGCCCTGGACGCCGAAGGCGCGCAGCGCCTCCTTGACCTCGTCGAGCTGTGCGGGCTTGATCACGGCGGTGATGAGTTTCATGCGTCCACCTTGGTCGCGCGGCTCGGACGAGGGGCAGTCCCGGGCGCGGCGGGCGGTCCGCCGGGGTCACGGCCCGCGGAGCCGCCGACGGCGGTGAAGTCGTACGCCGTCTCCGCGTGGAACGCCTGGTCGACGCCGGCCGTCTCGTCGTCGGGGTCGGCGCGGAAGCCGATCGTGGCCTGCACCAGTTTGGCCAGCAGCCACGAGACGGCGAAGGAGAAGGCCAGCACCGAGAAGGCGCCGAGGGCCTGCTTGCCGAACTGGACGGGGCCGCCCACGCCGTCCACGGCGAGGAACCCGACCAGCAGGGTGCCGACGAGACCGCCGACGAGGTGGACGCCGACGACGTCGAGCGAGTCGTCGTAGCCGAGCTTGTACTTCAGGCCGACCGCCCAGGAGCAGACGAGGCCGGCCACCACGCCGATAACCAGCGCGCCCATGGCGTTGACCGAGGCGCCTGCCGGGGTGATGGCCACCAGCCCGGCGATCGCCCCCGAGGCCGCGCCCAGCGTGGTGAAGGCTCCGTGGCGCAGGCGCTCGTAGGCCAGCCATCCCGCGAGGGCGGCGCCGGTGGCGATCTGGGTGTTGAGCGCCATGGTGGCGGCCGTGCCGTCGGCGGCGAGTGCGGAGCCGGCGTTGAAGCCGAACCAGCCGAACCAGAGCAGGGCGGCGCCCAGCACGACCAGCGGCAGGTTGTGCGGGCGCATCGGGTCCTTCGTGAAGCCGATGCGCTTGCCGACGACCAGGACGGCGGCCAGTGCGCCGACGCCGGCGTTGATGTGGACGGCCGTGCCCCCGGCGAAGTCGATGACCTCCAGCTCGCGGAGCCATCCGCCCTCGGCCCACACCCAGTGCGCGACGGGGAAGTAGACGAGCGTCACCCACAGGGCGAGGAAGACCGCCCAGGCGCCGAACGTCACGCGGTCGGCGAGGGCGCCGCTCATCAGCGCCGGCGCGAGGACGGCGAACATCATCTGGAACAGGACGAAGGCGAGCACGGGGATGCCGCCCCGCTCGGTGAGGGAGTCGGGCGAGAGCCCGCTGAGCCCGGCGTGGTCGAGGTTGCCGATGAGGCCGCCGGTGTCGGGGCCGAAGGTGAGCGAGTAGCCGAAGAGCACCCACAGCACGCTGACGACCGCCAGCGAGATGAAGGACATCATCAGCATGTTCAGGGCGCTCTTGACCCGGACCATGCCGCCGTAGAAGAAGGCGAGGCCAGGCGTCATCAGCATCACGAAGAACGCGCTGACCAGGACGAAAGCGGTATCCGCGCCGTTCAATGCGAACGTCTCCTCGAATCGTGGCCCCTGGGGGCCATGGGGCCCCGCCCGGCCGAAGGCCGCGGGAGGGCGGGCGTGTCCGCCAGATTTCCCCCGCCCGGTTTCCGCCGCCGCCACGCGGTGTTGCGCGACCGTGAAAACCGGCCCGACGGTGTTACGAGGAGATGAAGCGCACGTCCGCGTCAGCCGGCCACGGCCTCGTTCTCGGCCAGTTCCACGCGCAGCCGCTCGCTGAGGTGTACGACGTCCGCGACCCCGCCGAACTCGCGGACGGCACCCGCGGTGGTGCGCCGCAGCCGGTTGTTGACCCGCTCGGAACGCAGCCGCTTGGCCAGCCCGAGGGCCTCGCTGGCGCGGGCGACGCACCCTTCGGGCTCGTTCTGGAGAAGGTGCACGCTGGCCATCCCGATCAGGTTGAGCGCGTAGGAGCGCTGGTGCCCCCCGCCCTCGGCCTCCCGCGCCTCGCGCGCGAACAGTTCGACGGCACGCTCCATCGCAGGCCGGGCCAGGGACGCGTAGCTGGGGCTGCGCCCGGAGGAGTAGGCCAGGTCGCGGTAGGAGTGCGCGTTCTCCGCGCACAGTTCGGCCTCGGAGAAGAAGCGGATCCAGTCGGGGTCGGCGTCGCTGCGGTCGATGTCGGCGAAGGTCTCATCGGCCATCCGCACGGCGCGCTTGCACTTGCCCGGCTGACCCATGTTCGCGTAGGCGCGGGCCTCCATGGCATGGAGCATGGCCTGGGTGCGGGGGGTGGAGCCTTCCCTGCTGCCGTACTGGGCGAGATGGGTCAGCTCCAGGGCGTCCTCAGGGCGGCCCAGGTGGATCATCTGGCGGGCCATCTTGCTGAGGACGAAGGAGCCGAGCGGCCGGTCACCGGCCTCCTTGGCGGCGTGCAGGGCGAGGACGAAGTACTTCTGCGCGGTGGGCTGGAGGCCGACGTCGTAGCTCATCCAGCCCGCCAGCTCGGACAGTTCGGCCGTGACACGGAAGAGGCGGCGCCTGACCGGTTCGGGGTGACGTTCCTGGAGGAGGTCGGTGACCTCGTGGAGCTGGCCGACGACGGCCTTGCGGCGGAGCCCGCCCCCGCACTGGGCGTCCCAGGCGCGGAACATCTGCGTCGTCTGCTCCAGCAGCGCCAGCTCGGGTCCCGAGAGCCGCTGCGGACGCCGCTGCCCCGCGGCCGCCGCCCTGGGCGCGGGAACGGCCGTGGAGCCGGGCCGCCCGTGGCCGTCCGCGCCGGCCTGCCCTGAGCCCTGCCCGCCGGCCTGCCCCGGGAGCGTCGGCGCGTCGGACTGCGGTCCGGGGACCAGCCATCGTTGCATGGGCTCGACGAGGGCGGGACCGGCGGAGACGGCCAGCGAGGTGCCCAGGAAGCCGCGCTGGCCCAGCATCAGGTCACTGCGGGTGAAGTCGCTGATCATCGCGACGGTCTGGGGACCCGCCCAGGGCAGGTCGATGCCGGAGGCGGCGGGGGACCGCCGGGCGGGCCGCAGTCCCAGGTCCTCGACGGGGACGACGCAGCCGAAGCGTTCGGAGAACAGGTCCGAGAGGATGCGGGGGATGGGCTCGCGGGGCTGCTCGCCGTCCAGCCAGCGGCGCACCCGCGAGGTGTCGGTACTGATGTGGTGCGCGCCCAACTGCCGTGCACGGCGGTTGACCTGGCGCGCCAGTTCACCCTTCGACCAGCCACTGCGCACGAACCACGAGCCCAGGCGCTCGTTCGGGCTCTTGCTCGTCCGGCCTCGCTCAGCCACTGGTAACGCCCCCATCCCGCGTCGGCGACGGACACCGGCCGGGGCGGCCCCGCGCTCCCCCGCGCGCCCCACCGCACCCTCGGCCCACGCCATGCCCCAGGCATAATCCGCCGCCGCGCTCTCTCCACTGTGTGTACCGAAAGTAATCCTACGATCACGGGCCTGGCGAGCGTAATTGCAGAATCGCCACCATTCGCCACCCCTTCGAATGAACCCTTCAGCGCCAGTAAGCGCTTGACTTGACACAGGGCATCAGCCCACGGAGAGACGGCCCCACTCCCCGCCCGTTCCGGCAGTCCCATCGTCACTGTGTGCAACTTTTCGTAACCATCAGCATTCGGGACCCGTTGGAGTGAGCATGGGCTTCACGATCGGCGCCATCGGCGGTCTCAGCGGCATCCGCGAGATCCGCGAACTGCGGCCCGGTGCACGCAGGCGCGAGCGCGCCCAGGTGTGCACCACCGTGGCGGAGTACACGAGCCTGTGGGGCTGGGACGTCGTCCCGGGCGCCCGGGCCGCGCGGTCAGGGGGCCGCGTCACCTGTTCGTGCGGCGCCGCCGCGTGCCCGGCACCCGGAGACCACCCCCTCGACGCGACGCTGGAGGTGCCCGCGGGTGCCACCCTCGACGAGGCCACGCGCGCCTGGTCCCAGGTGCCCGGCGCCGCCACCCTGCTGCCGACAGGCCGCTCCTTCGACGTGCTCGAGGTGGGGCTCGACGCGGGCCGGTGCGCGCTGGTGCGGCTGGAGCGCATGGGGGTGCCGCTGGGCCCCGTGGCGGTGACGCCGCACGGCAGGGCCTGGTTCCTGGTCGCCCCCGGCGCGGCGGCCGAGCTGCCCGATCTGCTCTACCGGACGGGATGGGACGACGCGGACCTCGACCTGCGCGGCAGGGGCGAGGGGGAGCACATCACGGCGCCCCCCTCCGACCTCGCCGCCCACGGCCCGGTCGGCTGGCTGCGCCCGCCCACCCTGGAGACGGCCGGGCGTCCGCCGCAGGCGCGGCTGCTGCTGGGAACGCTGGCCTACGTCTGCCATCGCTCGGCGATCGTGCGCCCGCGCACGGCGGGTGGCGGCCCCGCGGCGCGGTAGTCGGCACCGGCCGGATGCCCTCCCCCCGGGAGGAGGTGTGGGTCGGACCCCCACACCTCCCACCACGGGCGGACGACGAGCGGCCCTCACGGAAGAGACCCGGCGGAACGGCCGGTCGCCACAGCGCACCGCACCCTGGGCTCGCCCCGGACGCAGGCCCGAGACCAGGGCATCGCCGCAGACCAGGGCGTCGGCCCCGGCCCACGGGCATCGGCCCGGCCCAGAAGCGTCGGCTCAGGCCTCCTCGACCAGGGCGTCAACGAAGGCGTCGGGCTCGAACGGCGCCAGGTCGTCCGCCCCCTCGCCCAGCCCCACGAGCTTGACGGGGACGCCCAGCTCGCGCTGCACGGCGATGACGATGCCGCCCTTGGCGGTGCCGTCCAGCTTGGTCAGGACGATGCCGGTGATGTCCACGACCTCAGCGAAGACCCGGGCCTGCACCAGCCCGTTCTGCCCCGTCGTGGCGTCCAGCACCAGCAGCACCTCGTCGACGGGGCCCTGCTTCTCCACGACGCGCTTGACCTTGCCGAGCTCGTCCATGAGCCCGGTCTTGGTGTGCAGCCGGCCCGCCGTGTCGATCAGCACCACGTCGGCGCTCGCCTCGGTGCCCTGTTTGACGGCGTCGAAGGCGACCGAGGCCGGGTCCCCGCCCTCGGGGCCGCGGACCGTACGGGCGCCGACGCGGGTGCCCCAGGTCTCCAGCTGGTCGGCGGCTGCCGCGCGGAAGGTGTCGGCGGCGCCGAGCACCACGGACTGGCCGTCCGCGACCAGCACCCGGGCGAGCTTGCCCGTGGTGGTGGTCTTGCCGGTGCCGTTGACGCCGACGACGAGGACGACGCCGGGGCGGTCGACGGCCCCCTGCGTCTCGGTGTGGACGGTGCGGTCGAGGTCGGGGCCGACGAGGGTGAGCAGCTCCTCGCGCAGCAGCGTGCGCAACTCCTCGGGGGTGCGGGTGCCGAGCACCTTGACGCGCTCGCGCAGCCGTTCGACCAGTTCCTGGGTGGGGCCGACGCCGACGTCGGCGGTCAGCAGGGTGTCCTCGACCTCCTCCCAGGTCTCCTCGTCCAGGTGCTCCCGGGACAGCAGGGTCAGCAGCCCCTTGCCCAGGGAGTTCTGGGAGCGGGACAGCCGGGCGCGCAGCCGCACGAGGCGGCCCGCGGTCGGCGCGGGGGTCTCCAGCTCGGGTGCGGCCTCGGCGGCCTCGGGGGTGGGGGGTGCCTCCGCCTCCTCCGCTTCGGGGAGGCCGACCTCCTCGATGGGACGGCGGGCGCCTTCGGGCGGGGCCTCCGCCTCCTCCCCCACCGTCGGCTCGGCGGTACGTGTGGGCGCTTCGGTCGTGCTCTCGGGGGTGCGGGGCTCCTCGGTCTCGGCCGCCTTCTTGCGCCGGCCGGTCACCACGAGCCCACTGATCGCGGCGAGAGCGACCACAGCGATGACTACGACAAGGATGACGATTTCCATAGCGGCTCCAGTATCCGCCACCGTCAACGCTTCGCGGTCATTCCCTCCTCGCGCGCGCTGGGTTACCTTCCGTCACGCACCGTGCCGCCTGCCGGGGAGCCCTACGTGACCGTGACGACCACCATCCGCTTCAATCTCGTCCAGCCCGACGCGTGTTCGGGCGCGACATCCAAACCGTCGCTGGGCGACCGCTACCGCGCGGCGCTGGAGATGGCGGCCTACGCCGACGAACACGGTGTGACCTCTCTCATCGTCGAGGAGCACCACGGCTCGGCCGACGGCTGGCTCCCCGCTCCGCTCGCGCTGGCGGGCGCGCTGCTGGGACGCACCAGCAACACCCTGGTGACGGCCTGCGCGATCCTGGCGCCGCTGTACGACCCGCTGCGGCTCGCCGAGGACCTCGCCGTCCTCGATCTGGCGAGCGGGGGGCGCCTGATCACCGTGGCGGGGATCGGCTACCGCAGAGAGGAGTACGAGGCGCTCGGGGTGGACTTCGCCCGGCGCGGCGCACTCCAGGACGAGGCGCTGGAGACGCTGCTGGCCGCCTGGACGGGCGAGCCGTTCACCTACCGCGGCCGCACCGTGCGGGTCACCCCCCGCCCGCACACCCGCCCGCACCCGCCGCTGTTCGTCGGCGGCAGCTCCCGTCCGGCGGCACGCCGCGCCGCACGGCTGGGGCTGCCGTTGTTCCTGCCCGCACACCTGCCCGAGCTGGCGCGCTACTACGAGGAGCGCTGCGCCGATGCCGGGATCGCGCCGCTGTGCCTGCTGCCACCGCCTGAGCTTCCTGCCGTGCATCTGACAGACGACCCCGACCGCGCCTGGGCCGAGCTGGGCGGGCACTTCCTCCACGAAGCGCGCCGGTACGCCTCGTGGCAGACCTCCAACGTGCACTCGCTGATGACGGCGCGGGCGACCACGGTGGAGGACCTGCGCGCGGAGGGCGTCTACCGGTTCCTCACGCCGGAACAGTGCCTGACGCTGGTCGCCGGGCAGCCGGCAGGGGCCCGGCAGCTGCTGCTGCACCCGCTGTGCGGGGGCATGCCCGTCGAGGAGGGCAGGCGCTCTCTGCGCCTGCTGGCCGAGAAGGTCATCCCCCGGCTCGCGGAGATCGAGGAGTAGCGCCGGGGCGAGCCGGAGGGTCGCGTCCTGGCCCGCTTTCACCGGAGCCGGACAGTCCGCTGCCCCGGCTCCTGGCGAGGGGCCGGGGCAGCGCCGTACGAGGAGCGGGCGGCGGGGACTTCAGCCCATCTCCTCCAACGCCTTGCCCTTGGTCTCGCGCACCCACAAGAGGATGAACGGGATGGAGAGCAGGGCGAAGACCGTGTACACGATGTAGGTGACGGACAGGTTCCACTCCGACAGGCTCGGGAAGCTGGCCGTGATCGCCCAGTTGGCGACCCACTGGGCGGAGGCCGCGACACCGAGCGCGGCGGCGCGGATCCTGTTGGGGAAGATCTCGCCGAGCAGCACCCAGACGACCACGCCCCACGAGAGCGCGAAGAACAGCGTGAAGGTGTGCGCGCCGACGAGGGCGACGACGCCCTGGGCGTCCGGCAGCGAGACGTCTTCCCCCGACCCCGTCTTGTACGAGAACGCCCAGGCGACCGCCGCCAGCGAGAGCGTCATGCCCACCGAACCGATCAGCGCGAGCGGTTTGCGGCCGATCCGGTCGACGAAGACCATCGCGATGACGGTGCCGACGATGTTCACGATCGACGTCGTGAAGGAGTAGAAGAACGAGCTGCTGGGGTCGACGCCCACCGACTGCCACAGCGTCGAGGAGTAGTAGAAGACGACGTTGATGCCGACCAGCTGCTGGAAGACCGACAGTCCGATGCCGACCCACACGATGGGCAGCAGCCCGAAGCGCCCGCCGAGCAGGTCGCGGAAGGAGGACCGGTGCTCGCTGCGCATCGCCGTCTCGATCTCGTCGACGCGCTGGTCCAGGTCGGTGCGCTCGCCCTCGACGCCGGCCAGTACGCGGCGGGCCTCGCTCTCGCGTCCCGCGGAGATCAGGAAGCGGGGGGACTCGGGGATGCGGAAGGAGAGCAGGAAGTAGGCGACCGCGGGGATCACCATGATGCCGAGCATCCACTGCCAGGCCTCGAGACCCGCCAGGGTGCCGCGCTGGTCCCCGTCGGCGACGGTGAGGATGCCCCAGTTGACGAGCTGGGAGACGGCGATGCCCAGCACGATGGCGCCCTGCTGGAAGGAGGCGAGCCGGCCGCGGTAGGCGGGCGGGGAGACCTCCGCGATGTAGGCGGGGCCGATGACGGACGCCATGCCGATGGCGATACCGCCCAGCACGCGCCATAGCGCCAGGTCCCACAGCGCGAACGGGAGGGCCGAGCCGACGGCGCTGACGGTGAACAGGACGGCGGCCAGCCGCATGACGGGGATGCGGCCGATCCGGTCGGCTATGCGTCCGGCTATGGCGGCGCCGATGGCGCTGCCGATCAGGGCGGCCGCGATGACCTGCGCCAGCAGCGCTGAACCGACGTCGAAACGGTCCCTGACCGCCTCCACCGCTCCGTTGATCACTGAGCTGTCGTAGCCGAAGAGGAAGCCGCCCATGGCGGCTGCGGCGGTGATGAAGACGACACGGCCGAGCGGGGCCGTGTGTCCTGCGGAGCCGGGCCGCGTCTGCGGCACCGCCTGCGGTGTGCTGGTCACGTTGTTCTCCTGAGGTACCCCGGCCACGGTGCCGGGAGGGGACGCCTCCGTCCAAAGGTCGAAGACGGATGCGCGTCGCGCGCAGCCGCCTTCGAGCTCACGGGGGCACCTCAGACTTTAAATCTTCAATTCATGAAGTCAATAGGTCGGCTTGCGCGACCCTACGCACAACACAGCAGATGCAGTGTTCGGCTTGTGAAGCAATAAGGCTTACCGAAGGAGGGCGCCTTCTCAGCTGAGGCGCTGGCTGATGACCTTCGAGACGCCGTCGCCCTGCATGGAGACGCCGTAGAGCGCGTCGGCGACCTCCATCGTGCGCTTCTGATGGGTGATCACGATCAGCTGGGAGCTGTCCTTGAGCTCCTCCATGATCCGGATCAGCCGCTGGAGGTTGGTGTCGTCCAGCGCCGCCTCGACCTCGTCCATCACATAGAAGGGGCTCGGCCGCGCCTTGAAGATCGACACCAGCAGCGCGACAGCCGTCAGCGACCGCTCGCCGCCCGACAGCAGCGACAGCCGCTTGACCTTCTTGCCCGGCGGCCTGGCCTCCACGTCCACACCGGTGGTCAGCATGTCGTCGGGGTCGGTGAGTACCAGCCGCCCCTCGCCGCCGGGGAACAGCCGCGAGAAGACGCCCTCGAACTCGCGGGCCGTGTCGTGGTACGCCTCCGTGAAGACCTGCTCGACGCGCTCGTCCACCTCCTTGACGACCTGCAACAGGTCGGCGCGCGTCTTCTTCAGGTCCTCCAGCTGCGCGCTCAGGAACTGGTGCCGCTCCTCCAGCGCGGCGAACTCCTCCAGCGCCAAAGGATTGATCTTGCCGAGCTTCTGATAGGCGCGCTCGGCCGCCTTGAGCCGCTTCTCCTGCTCCGCGCGGACGAACGGCACCGGCTCCCCGCCCCGCGCCTGACGCCGCGCCGGACCGGTGGCCTTCCGGACACCGTCCCCCGCGCCGCCGTTCTCGACGGTCCCGCCGTCCTCGGCGGCCCCGCTGTCACCGGCAGCGCCACCGTCCCCGGTGGCCTCGTCGGCTTCTGTGGCTTCTGTGGCTTCGTCGGGTGACGTGGGCGGGACCAGCTGGTCGGGGCCGTAGTCCCGTACCAGCCCCTCCGGCTCGACGCCCAGTTCCTCCAGGGCCTTCTTCTCCAACTGCTCGATGCGCATGCGCTTCTCGGCACCGAGGACCTCGCCCTTGTGCACCGAGTCGGTCAGCTTGTCCAACTCGTCCTTGAGACCGCGGCCCTGGCTGCGCTCCTCGCCCAGAGCCCGCTCGCGCTCGGCCTTGGCCCACTCGACGGCCTCCCGTTCCTCGCGCGCCCGCTCCAGCGAAGCCTCGACGTGCGCGAGCAGCTGCCGGGCGCCGTCGGCGACGGCCTCGGCCACCTCCGCCTCGTGGCGCAGCCGCTCCCTGCGCTCCCGCGCACGCGCCCTGGCCTCACGCTCGGCGCGGGCACCCCGGTCGAGGGAGTCCGCGCGCCCCGCGAGCGCCTTGACCCGCTCCTCGTGCGTGCGGACCTGGAGCCGGGCCTCCATCTCCGTCTGGCGCGCGTTGGCGCCGTCGGCCGCGAGCCGGTCCCGCACGGAGGTGTCCGGGTCGTCCGAGACCTCCGCCTCGTGGGCCTCCTCGGCGACAGCGAGCCGCGCGGCCAGCTCCTCGGCCTCCTGCCCCGCCCGCGTCAGGGCCTCCTCGCCCTTGGCGACCGCCGCCTCGGCCCGCTCCGCCTCGCCCTGAGCGGCGCGCGCCTGCCCTCCCAGGGTGCCCACCCGACCGGCGACCCGGGACTTCTCGCGCTCCGCCGCGGACCTGCGGGCCGCGAGGTCGTCGAGCGCCGCGGCCCTGGTACGGCGGGCTTCCTTGGCCTCGGCCTGCTCCTCCTTGAGGCGCTCGCAGCGGTTCTCCAGCTCGGTGAGGCGGGACGCCGCCTCGTCCACCGCCGCCTGCGCCTCCAGCAGGGAAGGAGCCCCCTCCGAGCCGCCGCCGGCGCGGTGCGCGGACAGGATGTCGCCTTCCGCGGTGACCGCCGTGAGGCGGGGGTGCGCCCTGACGACCTCCTCGGCCGTCTCCAGGCTGTCGACGACGACAGTGCGGGCGAGCAGGTGGTCGACGGCGGGACGGAGTTGTTCCGGCGCGGCCACCAGCGCTGTCGCGGCGGTGGTACGGGAGGGAACGGTGCCGGTCCCGGAGCCGGACGGAGGCGCGGCGCCGTCGCCGGGTGGTGTCGCGTCCGCCCGCTCGCACTCCTCGTTGGCCACGATCAGGGAGGCGCGCCCGCCGTCCTCCTTGCGCAGCAGTCGCAGCGCCTCGGCCGCCGTCCGCACGTCCGTCACCGCGACCGCGTCGGCGGCCGAGCCCAGCGCCGCCGCTATGGGCAGCTCGTGGCCCGGGGTCACGGTCAGCAGTTCGGCCGCCGGGCCGAGCAGCCCGGCGAGGCGGTCCCTGGCGGCGAGCAGCGCGGCCGTACCGTCCTTGCGGCGCAGGTTGAGGGCCAGGGTGTCGTGGCGCGCGGAGACGGCGGCACGTTCACGTTCGGCCTCGTTCAGCGCGTCCCGTGCGGCGTTGAAGGAGCTCTCCGCCTCGGCCAGTTCGCGCTTGGCGGTCTCGTGGCGTTCGGCCAGTTCCTCGTCGCCCTGGTCGAGCCCCTGCACCTCTCCGCGCAGTGCCTCGTACTCCTCCTGGGCCGCCTCGGCGCGCCGCAGTGCCTCGTCCCTGGAGGTGGCGAGGCGGTCGATCTCGGCCTGCGCGGAGGCCATACGGCTGCGCGCCGTGCTCGTCTTGCCGCGCAGGCGTTCGAGTCCTTCCCGCCGGTCGGCCAGCGCCCGGGCTTCGTCGCGCAGCCTGCGCTCCTCGTCGGCCAGCCGCCGCTCCAGCTCGGCGCGGTGGGCGACGGTCTCGTCCAGCGCCGTCGTCGCGGCCTCCAGCGCGGCCTCCAGCTCCGCCTCCTGCTCACGGACGCGGGCCGCCTCGCGCTCCATCTCCTCCGGGTCGCGCCCCCTGCGCTCCTCGGGCTGGGGGGAGGCCGCGTGCTGGACGCGCTGGTCGGCCAGGCCGATGGTGCCGCGCACGCGTTCGGCCAGCTGGGAGAGTTCGTACCAGGTCTGCTGTGCGCGCTCCAGGCGGGGCGTCAGCGTGCGGACCTGCTGCTCGAGCTCGGCCTCCCGGCGCAGGGCGTCCTTCAGCTCGGCCTCCGCCGCCTGCTTGCGCTGCTTGAGCTCCGCCTCGTCGGCGACCTCGGTGCGCAGCGCCTCCCGCAGCGAGACGAGATCGTCGGCCAGCAGGCGGAGCCGGGCGTCCCGCAACTCGGCCTGGATGACCTGTGCCTTGCGGGCGGCGGCGGCCTGCCGGCCGAGCGGCTTGAGCTGGCGGCGCAGCTCGTCGGTGAGGTCCTGGACCCGGGCCAGGTTGGCCTGCATGGCGTCCAATTTCCGCAGCGCCTTCTCCTTGCGCTTGCGGTGCTTGAGCACACCGGCGGCCTCCTCGATGAAGGCGCGGCGCCCCGTCGGGTCGGCGTGCAGGACGCCGTCGAGCTGCCCCTGGCCGACGATGACGTGCATCTCGCGGCCGATACCGGAGTCGGACAGCAGCTCCTGGATGTCGAGCAGCCGGCAGGTGTCGCCGTTGATCTGGTACTCGCTGCCGCCGTTGCGGAACATGATCCGCGTGATGGTGACCTCGGCGTACTCGATGGGCAGTGCGCCGTCGGCGTTGTCGATCGTCAGGGAGACCTCGGCCCGGCCCAGCGGCGGGCGCCCCGTGGTCCCGGCGAAGATGACGTCCTCCATCTTGCCGCCGCGCAGCGACTTGGCGCCCTGTTCGCCCATCACCCACGAGAGGGCGTCGACGACGTTGGACTTGCCGGAGCCGTTGGGGCCGACGACGCAGGTGATGCCGGGCTCGAAGCGCAGCGTCGTGGCGGAGGCGAAGGACTTGAACCCCCGCAGTGTCAGGCTCTTGAGGTGCACGCGTCCGGACCCTACCGAGGTTGGTACGGGGATGTCGCGCCCACCGCACCGAGGGGGGACGGGAAGGTTTCGCCGCCGGGGTCGCGCCGCCGGGTTTCGCCGTGGAGGCACCAGGGCACACCAGACGTAACGAAGCGCACCGAGACCGCCACGCGGCATCAGGAGGGCACGGCCGTGCGGTCGTGGTGCGGCGGACGACAGAAGCCGACGCCGACGACGCCGTCCAGCAACGACAACGCCCAGCGTGGCACGGGAAGAGCAAAGGGACGCCGAAGCGTCCCTTACAGACTTTCGAGCGCGGCCGTCCCGCTAAGCCTGTCCTGCCCCGAGGGCTGGATCAGGTGAGCGCGGGCTCGGCCGTCGTCACATCGATGTCGTCGAACACCGAGTCATGCCGAGCGGCGGCGGACAGAGCGTCGTTCTCGGCCTGCATCCGTACAAGTTCGGATTCGAGGTCCTGGACACGCTGCTGCAGCCGTCGCATCTCGGCGAGCACCCGGGGGTCGGAGCCGCCGACGTGACCGAGAAGCGCCTTTGCCATGATGGATGGTCCTCCACACTGAGTGACCGACCGTGAGTCTGGTGGGTCGTGAGGGAATCGCACCGTTGAGGGTCTGCTCTGGACTTTTACTGAAGATTCTTCGATCAAACAGCTCAGGTGCGCGGGGATTCCAGGGTCTCACCAAAAGGTTTGACGGTCAACACGATCACACGTGGCGCCCCCGGGTGTGCCTTGACTCGACGGCGTCCGGCGCCGGAGCAGGCTGCCCTCGGGGGCTGGGAGGAAGATCCACCGCGCTGACTCGTTGCGGCAGCTTTGCACGCCACAGCCCGAATGGCAACCGTTGTGGATCACCGGATCGCGAAGCCGCGGTACCCCCCGCGGGGTGTGTCCCAAATCTCGGTCACACCGTCCACGTGTCCGGGCGTGTCCCCGCCGCGCAGCCACTCCAGCAACTGCTCGCAGTCGGCACGGGTGCCCTCCGCCACGATCTGGACCCGCCCGTCACCCAGGTTGAGGGCGAAGCCGACGAGCCGCCCGATGCGCAGTGCCGCCGCGCGGGTGAACCAGCGGAAGCCCACGCCCTGCACCTCGCCGCGCACCCACGCGGTCAGGCGGGCGGGGTCCTGCGGCCGCGCCCCGGCCGTCTGCTCGGGCACCTGCTCTGACATCCGGTCACGCTCCGTCGCCCACGCGGGCTCGCGTTCCGGTTCGTGCAGCCGTCCGTCCGGGCTGTCGTCGGTCGGGTTGATGGCAACCATGGGTGCACGCTATCCGGACAATTCCCGAGCGGACACATCCACCCCCGTGCGGATGCCGTACATTGCCCGGCAACTCTCTTCACACGCCCCGCACACTTCGGGCGGGGAAGAGGAAACAGTGAGCCGCAGCGACCGCCGAGCAACGTGAGGACAGCACAGATGGGCCGCCATCGACGCGCTACCCCCACCCCGTCCGCGCCGACGGACGCCCCTGCCCGGAGCGCGCCCCGGCAGCGGCACGGCAGGCGCCCCCGGCGTACCGGAGCCCCGGTGCGGACGGGGCTGCTGGGAGCCTCCGCCGCCCTGGCGATGGGAGTGGTGGCCGTGGCGTCGGGTCTGATACCCGCGCCCGGCGGCTCCGAGGGGCCCGGTGATCACCGCGTCCGTGCCCAGGAGGAGCCCGAGGAGACCGGACCCCCCACGGCATCCGGCGCCCCGGCGGAGCCGACCGCCACCGCGGCCCCGGACGACGACGGCGGGCGCACGACCGCCCCCGGAAGCCGGCACTCGCCGAAGGACGAACCCTCACCCTCGCCTTCCAGGACTTCCCCCTCCCGCCCCACGGCAGCCCCGGACGGGGACGAGGAGCGCGGCTCCCGCGGCGGGCGGGACCGCGACCCGGCGCGGAGCGGTTCAGCGGGCGGGAGCACGGCGGCGGCCGACCAGGAGTCCGCCGCCGAGCAGGAGGTGCTCACCCTGGTCAACCAGGAGCGCGCCAAGGCCGGCTGCCGGCCCGTGAAGGCCGACGGCGACCTGGCCGCGCTCGCCGGCGGCTACAGCGCCGACATGGCACGGCGCGGCTTCTTCTCGCACACCTCGCCCGACGGCAAGAGCCCCTGGGACCGTGCGGAGGCCGCGGGCGTCACCGACCTGGGCGGCGAGAACATCGCACGCGGTCAGGCGAACGCGCGCTCGGTGATGGACTCCTGGATGAACAGCCCGGGCCACCGCGCGAACATCCTCAACTGCGACTACCGCACGCTGGGCGTCGGCGCGCACTTCGCCGAGGGCGGCCCCTGGTGGACCCAGGACTTCGGCTTCTGACCCGCGACCGGGCCAGCCGGTGGCCCGGACCGGGCGGCTGCGCCGGTGCCTCGGAGCCGGGAGGTCGGGTGCGGGACCGGGCGACGTCCGACGGTGCCCCGGCCGCGCGGCCGGGTGCGGGGCCGGGCGGCTACGCGCGGGCCGGGCGTGGGCGCGGTGCCCGCTGGCAGCGCGGGCAGAAGTAGCTGGAGCGGTTCATCCACGCGCTGCGGCGCATCGGGGTGCCGCAGCGACGGCAGGGCTCGTCCTGGCGTCCGTAGGCGTCCAGGGAGCGTTCGAAGTAGCCGGACCGGCCGTTGACGTTCACGTAGAGACTGTCGAAGCTGGTGCCGCCCGCGGCCAGCGCGGCCGTCATGACATCGTGGACGTGTGCCACCAGTTCGGTGGTCTGTGTCCGGGTCAGGGTGGCGGTGGGCCGGTCGTAGTGCAGTCGGGCGCGCCACAGCGCCTCGTCGGCGTAGATGTTGCCGACGCCGCTGATCAGGGACTGGTCGAGCAGGGCTCGCTTGACCGTCGTGCGGCGGCGGCGCAGGGCGGCGTGGAAGGCCGCCTGGTCGAACTCGGGATCGAGCGGGTCGCGGGCGATGTGGGCTATCACGTCCGGGAGCCCGTCAGGGGACGCCGGGTGCAGCGAGAGTCCGCCGAAGGTGCGCTGGTCGACGAAGCGCAGCTCGCCCCCGTCCGCGTCCTCGAAGGTGAACCTGACCCGCAGATGCCGCTCGTCGGGGGTGGCGGCGGGCTGGACGAGGAGCTGGCCGCTCATCCCGAGGTGCGCGAGGAGGGCGTGTGCCCCGTCGTCGACGGGCAGCCACAGGTACTTCCCGCGCCGCATGGCCGCGCCGATGCGGCGGCCCGCGAGCCGGCCGGCGAAGTCCAGCGGCCCCGCGACGTGGCGGCGGATGGCGCGCGGGTGGAGGACCTCGGCGGCCGTGACCGTACGGCCGCTGACCCAGCGCTCCAGGCCGCGGCGGACGACCTCGACTTCCGGCAGTTCGGGCACGGTTCCTCCAGGCGGTACGGGCGGTGGGGCCCCGCGGTTCCGGGGCTACGACACCGCACGGCCGCCCCCGGTCGGGAGCGGCCGTGTGCAACGGTTCGCGGTGCGGTCCGCACGGTCCGGGCGAGGGCCCGGCGTGCGCTCCGCGCTCAGCGGGGAGCGGTGGTGTCCTGGCTCGGCTCGCCGCGCCGGCCGTCCGGCGCGGGGCCGCCGTCGGCCTGCGCCACCTGCCCCTCGACGGACGGGCCCGCGCCCTTCGCCGAGTCCGCCGCGCCCTTCGCCGGCTTGCCGGCGCCCGCACCGGCGACGGCCGCGGCCTCGCTGCGCGCCGAGATGGCACGCCAGGCCGCCTCGGCGGCCTGCTGCTCGGCTTCCTTCTTGCTGCGTCCTGTGCCGGTGCCGTACGCGACACCACCGACGCGGGCAGCAGCCGTGAAGGTCTTCTCGTGGTCGGGACCCGTCTCGGAGACGAGGTACTCGGGGACGCCGAGGCCCTCCGCGGCCGTCAGCTCCTGGAGGCTGGTCTTCCAGTCCAGTCCGGCGCCCAGGTTCGAGGAGCGCTCGATCAGCGGGTCGAAGAGGCGGTGCACCAGTTCGGAGGCCGCCTCCAGCTCCTGGTCGAGGTAGACGGCACCGATGACCGCCTCCAGGGTGTCGGCGAGGATCGAGGCCTTGTCGCGGCCGCCGGTCCCCTCCTCGCCCCGGCCGAGACGGATGAAGGCGCCGAGGTCGAGACCCCGGGCGACACCCGCCAGCGCCCGCGAGTTGACCACCGCGGCCCGCAGCTTCGCGAGCTGGCCCTCAGGCAGGTCGGGGTGCATGCGGTAGAGCGTGTCGGTGACAACCAGTCCGAGGACCGAGTCACCGAGGAACTCCAGGCGCTCGTTGGTGGGCAGCCCGCCGTTCTCGTACGCGAAAGAGCGGTGCGTCAGCGCACGCACCAGAAGGGCGGACTCCAGCTTGTAGCCGAGCCGCCCTTCCAGAACCGCGTGGGACGAGGCCGCGTCCACCAGCTCCGCGGAATCCCCTCCCTTGCCGGGAGCGGCGTTCTTCGGAGTACCGGCGTTGGACATGAAGCCTGTCACCCGCCGATCAGACCTCGAGGACCTGACGCTTGTTGTAGGTGCCGCAGCTCGGGCACGCGATGTGCTGCTGCTTGGGCTCGCGGCAGCGCTCGCACTTCACCAGGGTCGGGACCGCAGCCTTCCACTGCGACCGGCGGTGGCGCGTGTTGCTGCGCGACATCTTCCGCTTCGGAACAGCCACGGCTACTTCTCCTGTGAGTCATCCCCGTCGGTGCGGGGCTCGTTGTCCTGCTCGCCGTCCTTCATGGTCTCGGCGAGATCCTGCAGTGCCGCCCACCGGATGTCGACGGCATCGTCGTGCGCGTGATCGGGCTCGTCCGCCAGCTTGGCCCCGCAGTCGGGGCACAGGCCGGGGCAGTCCGCGCGGCACACCGGCTGCAACGGCAGTGCGAGCACCACCGCGTCACGCAGCACGGGTTCGAGGTCGAACAGGTCGCCCTCGAGGAGGTACGTCTCCTCGTCGTCCTCGCCCTCGCCGGGTTCCGCCACAGGGCGGCCCCGTTCGTCGGCGTCGGGATAGGAGAACATCTCCTGGAAGTCCGCTTCGACGCGTTGGTCGAGCGGCTCCAGACACCTTACGCACTCCCCCGTCAGCGGCGCACGGGCGGTACCCGTGACGAGGACCCCCTCCATGACCGACTCCAGCCTCAGGTCGAGCTCGATCGTGGCACCGTCCGGCACCTTGACGAACTCGACCCCCAGGTCGCGGGGGGACTCCACCTCGCGGGTCAGCCGCTTCATCGCACCAGGACGTCGCCCCAGCTCGCGTGTGTCGAACACGAGGGGGGAGCGGGCGTCGAGGGGGGTGTTCAGGGCGTCCTGCTTTCTACGGTGGGGCTGCGGCCGTGCGAGTACTCACGACCGAAGAGACAGGATACGTGACGGCTCCCCCATGACCCAATCGGCGCTCTGCCTGCGCCGGCGCCGCCGGGTGGAGGGCCGGTGCCGCGCCGGCGCGGCCTGCTCAGCCGCCGTGGCCGTGGCGCTGCTCGTACGCCCTGACCTGCTCGATGTCGATCATGCTCGTGTCGAACAGGCTCGTCTCGTCCAGCTGCGGCTGCTGCTGCACCTGTGACTGGTAGGCGGGCTGCTGGGCCTGCTGCGCGTAGTAGGGATCGGACTGCTGTCCGTAGCCGTAGGGGTCCTGTTGCTGGGTGTAGTACGCGTTCTGCTGGGCGTACGCGGCGTAAGGGTCGTGCTGCGGTACGCCACCGTCGTAGGGCGACGGCTGCGGCTGCTGTGCGTAGTACGGGTCCGCGACCGGCGGGGACTGCGGCTGCGGCGGCAGGTGCCCGGGGTGCGGCGGCTGCACGTCCTGCGTCCGGTGCATCTGCTGCATCTGCTGCGCCTCGTGCAGCTGCTGCGCCGGGTCCTGGCCCGGCAGCGGGGCACCCCCCTGCGCTGGTCCCCCGGCGGCGACCGGTTCTGCGTGGGCGAGGCCCGCCAGGTAGTCGGAGTCGCTGGCGTGCGCCGCGTAGCCCTCCGCTCCCTCCTGCGCCGCCATGTGGGCGGCCAGCTCGTCGACGGGTTCGTGACCGCGCAGCTTGAGGCGGCCGCGGCCGACGGCCTCCAGCGTCTTGGCGAGCACCGCCGAGACCGAACCGAGCCGGGCCTGCACGTAGTCGTCCGCACGGCGTTGCAGCTCACGCGGGTCGGCGGTGCGCTCGGGAGCGTCCTGCGCGTACTGGTCGCTCCACTCCTCGGCGCCGGGGCCGCTGCCCAGCAGCTTCTCCCGGCCGCGGTCGACCGAGCCGATCGTCTTGGAGAGGACCACCTCGAAGTTGGCGAGCTTGCTGTCGACGTAGTCGTCCGCCTCGACGCGGATCTCCTCGGCCTCCCGGCGCGCCTCCGCCAGGATGCGGTCCGCCTCCTGCTGGGCGTGGCGGGCGACCTCGGTGCCGGTCACCAGTGAGGCGCGCTCGGCCTGGGCCGTCTCGATGATGTGCTGCGCTTCCTGCCGGGCATCGGCCACCACCTGCTCACGGCCGCCGAGCACCTCGCGGGCCTCGGCGAGCGAGCCCGGCAGCGCCTGGCGCACCTCCTCCAGCAAGGAGAGGAGTTCGGCGCGGTTGACCACGCACGAGGCGGACATGGGCATCGAGCGCGCGCCGTCGACGGTCGCGACGATCTCGTCGAGTTTCTGCTGTACGTCCACGGTGGTGACTGTACGGCCCGTCAGCGCCGACTCGTCACCTCTTCCACGGGTTCCGTCCCCCGGGAAGGGGCCTCAGCGCTTGCTCAGCCGCTCGGCGAGCGCCGCGTTGACGGTCTCGGGCACCAGGTGCGAGACGTCGCCGCCCCAGGCGGCGACCTCCTTGACCAGGCTGGAGGAGAGGAAGCTGTAGGTCGGGTTGGTCGGCACGAAGAGCGTCTCGACGCCGGAGAGACCGTTGTTCATCTGTGCCATCTGCAACTCGTAGTCGAAGTCGCTGACCGCGCGCAGCCCCTTGACGATGGCGGGGATGTCCCGGTCCTTGCAGAAGTCGACGAGAAGCCCGTGGAAGGCCTCCACCCGCACGTTCCCGAAGCTCTCGGTGACCCGCTGGATCAGGTCGATCCGCTCGTCGACGGCGAAGAGGCCCTGCTTCGACTTGTTGATCATCACGGCCACATGGACCGTGTCGTACAGCCGGGAAGCGCGCTCGATGATGTCGAGGTGGCCATTGGTGATCGGGTCGAAGGACCCCGGACAGACGGCGCGGCGCACGGGCACTTCCTCGCTCTCCTCACAGCGGGCCCCATGTCCCGCTTCAGGTGATCTCAGCATGACGCGGCGGTAACTTCCCGCGCGGCGGCGCGACCGTACCAAAGCGTTCCCTCGCCGTAGCGACGGGACCGCAGCCCCTCGAAACCCTCCGGCCAGCGGAACTCACCGCCCCTGGTGCTGCGCTCCACGGTGGCCAGCGCATCCTCGGCCAGCCAGTGCCCGTCCCGGAGTGTGAGCAGTATCTCCCTGAGGGCGTCGTCCGTCACGGCGTACGGCGGATCGAGGAACACCAGGTCGTACGGGTGCTCGGGCGGCTCATCCGCCACCGTCCTGGCCGCCTTGCTCTGACGCACCTCGGCCCCAGGCAGCCCGACCGAACGCACGTTCTGCCTGAGCGTGCGCACCGCCCTGGCGTCCGGCTCGACCAGCAGCGTGTGCGCCGCACCGCGCGAGAGCGCTTCCAGACCGACCGCGCCGGAGCCCGCGTACAGATCCAGCACCCGCAGCCCCTGCCACGCGGCGGCGCCGCCCAACTGGGCCTCCCAGCTGGAGAACAGGCCCTCACGGGCCCGGTCCGAGGTCGGGCGGGTGCCCGTGCCCGGCGGCACGGTGAGCCGTCGGCCGCCGGCGGCTCCGGCGATGACGCGGGTCATGGGTGACGGGTCCTTCGCTGGTGGGGTCCTCTTCGGCTCCAGGATCCCACGCGGCGCCGGGCGGGCGGCGCGAGGAGGTGCCCCGGAGCCCGCGAGAGCCGGCGCCCGTGCCGGTACCCGCGCCCAAGAGACCTGCGGGGGCGCTCAGCCCTTGTCCAGGTACTCCTCGCGTTCGGCGTCCAGCAGGGCGGCCAGTGCCGTGCGCAGCTCCGGATGGTGTTCCAGGCCGGGATCGTCGGCGACCAGTTGTGCCGCCTCGTCACGGGCCTCGGCGATGATGTCCTCGTCCTCGATGACGGCGAGCATCCGCAGCGAGGAGCGCACCCCGGACTGGGCCTGCCCCAGCACGTCGCCCTCCCGGCGCTGTTCGAGGTCGATGCGGGAGAGCTCGAAGCCGTCGAGGGTGGCGGCGACGGCGTCCAGCCGGGTGCGCGCGGGGCTCTCGGGCGGCATGTCGGTGACGAGCAGGCACAGGCCGGGGGCCGCGCCGCGTCCGACGCGGCCGCGCAGCTGGTGGAGCTGCGAGACGCCGAAACGGTCGGCGTCCATGATGACCATGCCGGTGGCGTTGGGCACGTTGACACCGACCTCGATGACGGTGGTGGCCACCAGCACGTCGACCTCGCCTGCGGCGAACCGCCGCATCACGTCGTCCTTCGCCTCTGGCTGCATCCGCCCGTGCAGCGCCCCCACGCGCAGCCCGGCCAGCGGCCCCGCGGCGAGCTGTGCGGCGATGTCGAGGACGGCGAGCGGGGGCCGCTTCTCCTCGCCGTCCCCCTCCTCCCCCGCCTCGGGGGCATCGGCCTCTTCCGGCTCGGCGGCGCGCTTCTTGGGTGAGCCCGCCGCCTTGTCGTCCTCGTCGTCACCGATGCGGGGGCAGACGACGTACGTCTGGTGCCCGGCCTCGGCCTCCTCCCGCACCCGCTCCCAGGCGCGGGAGAGGAAGTGCGGCTTGTCCCTCGCGGGGACGACGTGGGTGGCGATCGGGGAGCGTCCGGCCGGAAGCTGGTCGAGGACGGAGGTCTCCAGGTCTCCGAAGACGGTCATGGCCACCGTCCTGGGGATGGGTGTCGCCGTCATCACCAGCAGGTGCGGCGGCTGCTTGCCCTTGGAGCGCAGGGCGTCGCGCTGCTCGACACCGAACCTGTGCTGCTCGTCCACCACGACCAGGCCCAGGTCCTCGAAGGTGACCTTGTCCTCGATCAGCGCGTGGGTGCCCACCACGATCCCGGCCTCGCCGGTGGCCAGGTCCAGCAGGGCTTTGCGTCTGGCGGCCGCGCCCATCGAGCCGGTCAGCACAACCACCTTCGTGCCCTGCTCGGCGCCGCCCAGCATGCCGCCCTCGGCCAGCTCGCCCATCATCTCGGTGACGGACCTGTGGTGCTGCTGGGCGAGGACCTCGGTGGGGGCGAGCATCGCCGCCTGGCCGCCCGCGTCGACGGTGGCGAGCATGGCCCGCAGCGCCACCAGCGTCTTGCCGGAGCCGACCTCGCCTTGCAGCAGCCGGTGCATGGGGTGCTCGGTGGCCAGGTCGGCGAAGATCTCGCGGCTGACCTGCTGCTGCCCCTCGGTGAGGGTGAACGGCAGCCGCGCGTCGAACGCCTCCAGCAGTCCGCCGGAGGTGGGGCGGCGGGGCACGGCGGGCAGTTCCGTCTCCTTGGCGCGGCGCCGGGCGAGGGCGACCTGGAGGACGAACGCCTCGTCCCACTTGAGGCGGGAGCGCGCCTGGCCGATGTCGGCCTTGGTGCGCGGGCGGTGCACCTTCTCGAACGCCTCGGGCAGCGGGAGGAGTCCACGCTGGGCGCGGAGCGCTTCGGGCAGCGGATCGGTCAGCCCGCGCCAGCCGGTGGCCTCCAGCGCCGTCAGCAGCGTGGCGACCGACTGCTCGATGCTCCAGGACGTCAGCTGGCGGCACGCCGGGTAGAGGGGCAGCAGGGCGTTCGCGAACCGCTCCACCGTCTGCTGGTCGCTCTCCTCGTCCAGCAGTTTGTAATCGGGGTGGGAGAGCTGGAGCTTGCGGTTGAACACCCCGACCTTGCCCGCGAACAGGCCGCGCCTGCCGGGCAGCAGCTCCCGCTGGTGGTAGTGGACCGAGCGGCCGAAGAAGACGAGCTGGAGCCGGCCGCTGCCGTCGGTCAGCGTGACCTCCAGACGCTGCCCCTTGCCCCGGTTGAACTTGTGCACCCGTGCGTCGTGGATGCGGGCGACGACCGTGACGTGTTCGTCCAGCGGCAGGTCGGACAGCCGCGTCAGCTCACCGCGTTCGGCGTATCTGCGCGGGTAGTGGTGCAGCAGATCGCCGACCGTGTGCAGGCCGAGATGGTCCGCCATGGCCTTGGCGGTGTTGCCGCCGAGCAGTGCTTTGAGCGGCTCTCGGAGCGGTTCGCTTCGCGTCGTTTCGATCGGGGGCACGGCACCATTTTGGCGGACGGGTGTGACAACGCGCGCGTCACTCGCCACGAGCGCGAGGATCGCGTCCCGGCCCGGCCTGCGGCCGTCACGGCGCGCCGCGCGGCCGCGCTTGTGCCCGACGCCGACGAGCAGCGCCTACTCGACGCCGATGAGCAGCGAGGCGTCGTGCTGCCTTCCCTCGTAGACGACGGTGTCGACGGCCAGGTGCCCGGCGCGTACGTACGCCTCCAACTCCGTGGCCAGGCCCTGCGGCGCGTCCGCGCCGAGGACGAGCGTGACCAGCTCTCCCCCCGGCGCCAGCATCCGGGCGAGCACGTCCTTGGCGACCTGCGCTGTGCCGCTCCCGATGAGGGCGACATCGCCCTCGACGAGCCCGAGCACGTCCCCGGCCTGACAGACACCGGCGGAGGTCCACGCCTGGCGGGTGGCGACGGTCACCTCGCCGAACCGCGTCGCACCGGCCGCCGAGGTCATCGTGACGACGTCCTCGTCGAAGCGGCGGTCCGGCTGGTGCACGGCGAGCGCGGCGAGGCCCTGCACGGCGGCGCGGGTGGGGATGACGGCGCACCGGATGCCCTCGGTTCGGGCGGCGTCGGCAGCGCGCGCCGCGACGGTGTGGAGCTCGCCGCCGTTGGGCAGCAGCGCCACCTCGCCGGCGCCCGAGGCCCGCACCGCCGCGAGCAGCGCCTCCTCGGAGGCGGCCTCGGGAGCGGGCAGCGCGCTCGCGCCCGCGTCACGGCAGAGCGCGGCCAGCCCCTCTCCGGGGACGACGGCGACGACGGCGCGCCGCACGGGCACCGCGCCGGGCGCCGGGCCCGCCGCCCGGTCGCTTCGCGGTGCGCCCTGCGGCCCGGGCAGGTGGGCGATGCGGATGCGGTACGGGCGTCCGGCGGCAAGGCCCGCCTCCACGGCCGCCCCGGCGTCGGCGACGTGGACGTGGACGCTCCACAGCCCCTCACCGCCGCCGATGACCAGGGAGTCACCGAGCGGGTCGAGGCGGCTGCGCAGCGCGTCGAGGGCGGCGGGATCGTCCGCTTCGAGGAGGTACATCACCTCGAACTCCGAACGGGAGGGCACGGGCTCCCCGCGGGCAGGGCCGCAGGGCGCCTCCCGCGCCGCAGGCACAGAGGGCCCGGGCGGCTCGGACGGTTCGGGCAGCGGGGGCGCCTGCTCCCCCAGCGCCGCCCACAGCGCCCCCAGCAGGGCCGTGAGGCCGAGCGCACCGGCGTCCACGACGCCCGCTCTGGCCAGCGCGGCCAGTTGCCCCGGGGTGGCGCTCAGCGCCTCGTTCGCGGCGGCGGCCGGATCACCGCCCGCCTCGGCCGCGTCAGCGGCGGCCGCCGCCACCGTCAGCATCGTGCCCTCCACGGGGTGGGCGACGGCGGCCCGGGCGGCCCGGGCGGCGCCGCGCAGCATCGCGGCGAGGCCGCCGTCCTCGGTGCGGCCCCGCGCCATGCCCCGCAGGTACTCGGCGAGGATCGTGCCCGAGTTGCCCCTGGCGCCGAGCAGCGCGGCGTGCGCCATCGCGCGCAGCATCCGGCCACCGTGCTCCTCGTCCAGCGCTGCCGGGAGCGCCTCGGCCCCGGGGGCCGCCTCCGGCGCCGAGAGCGCCTCCGCCGCGGCCTCGAAGGTGAGGCACAGGTTGGTGCCGGTGTCACCGTCGGCGACCGGGAAGACGTTGATGGCGTCCATGCGCGCACAGTGGGCGCGCAGTGACTCCCGGCCGAGGGCGCACCACCGGCGTACCGCGGCGGCGTCGAGCGGTTGCGGCACGTGTCCTGACCTCCTCGTGCGGAGCGCGGGCCGCCCTGGGCGCCCGCGCGGACGGTGGGGCGCTCGGGGAGGCTGTTGTGGGGGAAGGCTAGTGCGGCCCCCGGCGGAATCCCAGGTCGGGGCCGGGACGGAGGGGCCCGGGTTTCCTCCGGTTTCCCTGTTCGAGACCGGCCGTTGTATGCTGCTCCGGTTGCCTGATCCGGATGGTTTGGTCCGGTCGGCGACGATCTCCCTGGCGCGCCCGGTCACTCGTGGTCCCGCGTGGCCGGGATTCACCGTACGTGTATCTGAAGTCTTTGGAGTGACCCGTGGCTGCGAACTGCGACGTCTGCGGCAAGGGGCCGGAGTTCGGCAACAACATCTCCCACTCGCACCGCCGCACCCGCCGTCGCTGGAACCCGAACATCCAGCGCGTGCGTGCCGTGGTCGGCGGGACGCCGAAGCGCCTCAACGCCTGCACCTCGTGCATCAAGGCCGGCAAGGTCTCGCGCTGACGTCACCGACGTAACCGCGCGGCCCACGCCGAGCAGAACGAAGAACCGGCCCGCTGTGAGCGGGCCGGTTTTCTGCGTGCGCTCTCAGCGCTCCGCCGACCGCCACCCGTGGTGCACCGGGCCCAGCCCCGAGCCCAGCGAGAAGCCCGCCTCGATCGCGCCCGTCGTGTACTCCTTCGCGGCGCGCGCGGCAGCCGGCACGTCCAGCCCCTTGGCCAGCGACGCGGCCAGGGCGCTGGCCAGGGTGCAGCCGGTGCCGTGGGTGTGCCGGTTGTCGCGGCGGGGGGCGCGCAGCCAGTGCTCCCGCGTGCCGTCGGTGAGCAGGTCGACGGCGTCGCCCGGCAGGTGCCCGCCCTTGATCAGCGCCCAGCGCGGCCCGTGCGCGAGGACGGCGGCCGCGGCCTCGCGCATGCCCTCCTCGCCGGTGACCTGGACGCCGGTGAGCTGGGCCACCTCGTCCAGGTTGGGGGTGACGACGGTGGCCACAGGCAGCAGTTCGGAGCGCACCGAGTCGACGGCGTCGCCGGCCAGCAGCGAGTCCCCGTGCTTGGAGACCCCCACCGGGTCGACGACGACGGGGGCGTCCGTACCGGCGAGGAGTTCGGCGACGGTCTCGACCAGCGCCGCCGAGGCGAGCATGCCCGTCTTGACGGCCTGCACCCCGATGTCGTCCACCACGCTGCGGTACTGCGCGCGGACGGCCTCGACGGGCAGTTCCCAATAGCCCTGCACACCCAGCGAGTTCTGCGCGGTGACGGCCGCGATCACGCTCATGCCGTGGGTGCCCAGCGCGAGCATGGTCTTGAGGTCGGCCTGGATACCGGCGCCGCCGCCGGAGTCGGATCCCGCGACGGTCAGTACCAGCGGCGGCCTGCCGGGGCGGGGGTTCACATCGTCCATGGCATTGACGGTACTCAGCCGTCGATGTCGTCCGAGAAGTGGTCCCAGCCGCCCGTCCTGGTCCAGGGCGCGCCGTCGACCGTCACGTGGGGCAGCGCGGAGGGGGCGAGGACCTCGCCGATGACGCGCCAGCGGGCGGGGAGCTTCTGCTCGCGGGGGAAGGTGGCGACGATGGCGTGGTCCTCTCCGCCGGTGAGCACCCACTGGAGCGGGTCCACGCCGACGGCCTGGCCGATGTCGGACATCTGCGCGGGGACGTCGAGGTCGGCGGAGCGGATGTCGATGCGGACCTTGCTGGCCTCCGCGATGTGCCCGAGGTCGGCCACCAGCCCGTCGCTGACGTCGATCATGGCGGTGGCGCCGAGCCCGGCGGCGGCGGGGCCCGCGTGGTAGGGCGGCTCGGGGCGCCGGTGGGCCTCGACGAACGCGCGCGGGGAGCGGAAGCCGCGGGTGAGGACCGCGTGCCCGGCCGCCGACCAGCCGAGCCACCCGGTGACGGCCACGACGTCGCCGGCGCCGGCACCCGAGCGGGTGACGGGGTCGGTGTTGCGCAGGTCGCCGAGCGCGGTGATGGACAGGACGACGCTGTCGCCGCGCACCACGTCGCCGCCGACGACCGCGGCGGAGGCGACCTGCGCCTCGTCCCGGATGCCGTCCATCATCTCGGTCGGCCAGTTGGCGGGCAGGTCGACGGGGACGACGAGGCCGAGCAGCAGGGCCGTGGGGTAGGCGCCCATGGCCGCGATGTCCGCCATGTTCTGGGCCGCGGCCTTGCGCCCCACGTCGTACGCCGTCGACCAGTCGCGGCGGAAGTGGCGCCCTTCGAGGAGGACGTCCGTGGTGGCGACGGTCCGCCTGTCCGGCGCGGCCACCACCGCCGCGTCGTCGCCCGGGCCGATCCGTACGGCGGTCGTGGAGGTCAGCCGGGAGGTCAGCTCCCGGATCAGTCCGAACTCCCCCAGCTCCCCCACGGTCCCCTTGGCCCGCTCCCGCGCCGGGCCGTGGGGGGTCTGGGCACCGGAGGGTGAAGGCCCTGGCGCGGTACCGCCGTTCAGATCACGCATTGTCGTGCCCCTTTTCGCTTCTGTCGTTGCTCGCGCGCCGGTCGTGCGCGGATGGTGTGCCGTGCGCGGAGGTCCCCCGCCCGCGCCCCCCTCGTGCGCCGTGGCTGTCGTGTGCCGCACCGCCGTGTGGCACCGCCTCCCCGCCACGAGGGCGGCCCGGTGGTCTCCCGGAGGCCGGGGCGACGCGGTACGGTGGCGTCTCTCTCTCGCCCCGCATGATCCTCGCGGCCCCCTGGGAGGTTCCGTGGTACAGGCGTACGTCTTGATTCAGACCGAAGTTGGCAAGGCTTCGACCGTCGCGGAGATCGTCTCCAAGATCCCGGGCGTGATCCAGGCCGAGGATGTAACGGGTCCGTACGATGTGATCCTGCGCGCCCAGGCCGACACGATGGACGATCTCGGCCGCATGGTGGTCGCCAAGGTCCAGCAAGTGGAAGGCATCACCCGCACCCTGACCTGCCCCATCGTCCACCTCTGAGCCCCCCGTATGCTCGCCCGGTGAGGATTCGACGCCGGGCATGCCCTCGTTCCGTTCCCGTCCGTTACATCGCCGCTTGCGGCCTGGCCGCCGTGGCCGCCTCCGCCTGTTCGGTCACCGGTGACGCCGGACCCACGCCCCCCAGCCCCTCCGGCAGGACCGCCCAGGCGTGCCGGACGCTGCACGACGCGCTGCCCCAGAAGGTCGTCGGACAGCAGCGCGGCGAGACCGACCCCGCCTCGGACTACACGGCCGTCTGGGGGGATCCCGCCATCGCGTTGCGCTGCGGGGTGCCACGGCCCGCCAGGCTCACGCCAGGCAACGAAGAGTACAACCCCACCACCGAGGCGGCGGAGGTGAACGGGGTGTCCTGGATGATGGAGAAGCGGGACGACGGCTACCGCTTCACCACCACGGAGCGGGCCGCCTACATCGAACTGACCGTCCCTGACGACTACGCCCCCGAGGTGAGCCCGCTGGCCGACCTCAGCGAAGCGGTCAAGCGTTCGGTCCCGAAGAAGAAGAGCTGAGCGCCCTTGCGGACCCGCGGAAGAGGCGACCGCAGCGCTCCGGCCCCGCGACGGACCCTGCCGCCGGTCCGGGGCGGTTCAGCGCAGGCCGGTCGAGCGGGTGAGCGCCGCCTGGATGAGGCGGTCCACCAGCTCCGGATAGCCGACGCCGGTCTCCTGCCACATACGCGGATACATGGAGATCGGCGTGAAGCCCGGCATCGTGTTGATCTCGTTGATGACGAACTCGCCGTCCTCGCACAGGAAGAAGTCGGCCCGCACCAGCCCCTCGCAGGAGGCCGCCTCGAAGGCCGCAACGGCCAGCTCGCGCACCCGCGCCGTCTGTGCTTCGGTCAGCGGCGCGGGCACGATGCCGGAGGCCGAGTCGATGTACTTGGCCTCGAAGTCGTAGAAGTCGTGCTCGCTGACCGGCGGGATCTCCGCGGGGACGCTGGCGCGCGGTCCTTCCTCGAACTCCAGGACGCCGCACTCGATCTCCCGGCCGCGCAGCAGCGACTCGACGATGATCTTCGGGTCGTGGCGCCGCGCGACCTCCACCGCCTCGTCCAGCTCGCCCAGGCCACCGACCTTGGTGATGCCCATCGAGGAGCCGGCACGCGCGGGCTTGACGAAGACCGGCCAGCCCTGCTCGGCAGCGAAGTCGACGATCTTCTTGCGCGCCGCCGCAGGATCCCTCTCCCACTCACGCGGCCGCACCGTGACGTACGGGCCGACCGGCAGCCCGAAGGAGGTGAAGACCCGCTTCATGTACTCCTTGTCCATGCCGACCGCCGACGCCAGCACACCGGCGCCCACGTACGGCACCCCCGCCAGGTCCAGCATCCCCTGGAGGGTGCCGTCCTCGCCGTAGGGACCGTGCAGCACGGGGAAGACCACGTCGACCTCGCCGAGCGTCTTGGGGACCTGGCCCGGCTCCGTGTGGACGACCTCGCGGCTCGCGGGCGAGACCGGCAGCAGCACACCGCCGGTGTCCGACTCGGCCAGCTGCTCGACGCTGGGCAGGCTGCGGCCGTCGATCGCCATGCGGGCCGGATCGTCGGCGGCCAGCGCCCAGCGTCCGTCCGCGGTGATGCCGATGGGCAGCACCTCGTACTTGTCACGGTCGATGGCGCCCAGCACCGCGCCGGCCGTCAGGACGGAGATCTGGTGCTCTGAGTTGCGTCCGCCGAAGACGACGGCGACTCGGGGCTTGGGGGCGGGGCTCTGGCTGCTCATAACGCTGGGACTTTACCGCGTCGGGCCCGCGCCGCCGATGCGGACGCCCCGTTGCGCGCGCCCGGCGCACACGGATCCCGCGGCCGCTCCGGACCCGGCGCCCGCCCCTTCAGGCCCGCTCGGGCTTGGCGCTGCGGGACATCAGTTCCTTCAGGGCCACGTGCGGCGACTTGCCCTCGTGGACGATCCCCACGACGGTCTGCGTGATCGGCATCTCCACGCCGTGCCGCCTGGCCAGGTCCAGCACCGACTGGCAGGACTTGACGCCCTCCGCCGTCTGCTTGGTGACCGCGATCGTCTCCTGGAGCGTCATGCCCCGGCCGAGGTTGGTGCCGAAGGTGTGGTTGCGGGACAGCGGCGAGGAACACGTGGCGACCAGGTCGCCCATGCCGGCCAGGCCCGCGAAGGTGTGTGCCTCGGCGCCCATGGCGAGACCGAGCCGGGTCGTCTCGGCCAGCCCGCGGGTGATCAGCGACGCCTTGGAGTTGTCACCGAGCCCCATGCCGTCGGCGATGCCCACCGCGAGCGCGATGACGTTCTTGACGGCACCGCCCAGCTCGCAGCCGACCACGTCGGTGCTGGTGTAGGGCCGGAAGTAGGGGGTGTGGCAGGCGCTCTGCACAGCCCGCGCCGCCTCCTCGTCCGCGCAGGCGGCCACCGCGGCGGCCGGCTGGCGGGCGGCGATCTCCCAGGCGAGGTTGGGGCCGGTCAGCACGGCGACCCGCTCGGCCGGTACTCCGGCCACCTCCTCGACGACCTCGCTCATGCGCTTGGCCGTGCCCAGTTCGACGCCCTTCATCAGGGAGACGAGCACGGTGCCGGGGTGCAGCATCTCCCGCCAGGACTCCAGGTTGGCGCGGAGCGTCTGGGAGGGAACGGACAGCACGGTGAAGTCGGCGTCCCGCGCCGCCTCGGCGGCCTGCGTGGTGGCCCGCACCCCTGCCGGGAGTTCCATGTCGGGGTGGTAGCCGGGGTTGCGGCGCGTGGTGTTGATCGCCTCGACGACCTCGGGCCTGCGGCCCCACAAGGTGACCCGGCATCCGGCGTCGGCGAGCACCGCGGCGAAGGCGGTGCCCCAGGAACCCGTGCCGAAGACCGCGGCCTTCCTCGGGTGTTCCCCTGCCTCCCGCGCCTCCCTCCGGTCCCGCTCCTGGTCTGCCTCGCTCGCCCTCACGCGTTCTTCTCTCCCTCTGCCGCCTCGGCCGCGGCCGGAGCCGGGCCGGGCTCGTCGTGCTCGTCCTGCTGGTGGTGCGCGGCGCCCGTGTTCTCCCGCCCGGCGCCCGTGTTCTCCCGCGAAGAACGCTGCTCCCGCCGCAGAGCGGCCGCCTTGCGCATGTCGTAGCGCTCGGCGGGCGCCGCCTCGCCGCGGACGACGGCGAGCTGCTCGGTGACAGCGCCCATCATGACGTCCGTGACCTCGCGGAGCACCTCTGCGGTGGGCTCCCGGTCGTAGAAGGCGGACAGGTCGATCGGCGGGCCGGCCTGCACGGTGAGGGTCTTGCGGGGGAAGAGCCGCAGCTTCTTCTCCCTGGCGTACGGCGGCATCGCCAGGTTGGCGCCCCACTGGGCGACGGGCACGACGGGCGCCCTGGTCAGCAGGGCGACGCGGGCGGCACCGGTCTTGCCGGTCATCGGCCACATCTGCGGATCGCGGGTGAGGGTGCCCTCCGGGTAGAAGGCCACGCACTCGCCCTTCTCGATCGCCTCCACGGCGGCCCGGAACGCGCCCACCGCGTCGGTCGACTCGCGGTAGACGGGGATCTGCCCCGTACCGCGCATGACGGCGCCGACGAAACCGCCCTTGAACAGGCCGACCTTCGCCAGGAAGCGCGGGACGCGACCGGTGTTGTACTGGTAATGGGCGTAGGAGAGCGGGTCGAGATACGAGTTGTGGTTGACGACGGTGATGAAGCCGCCGTCACGGGGAATGTTCTCCATTCCGCGCCAGTCCCGCTTGAAGAGGAGGATCAGCGGCGGCTTCGCCAGAAATGCGGCGAGCCGGTACCAGAAACCGATCTTCCTGCGTTTGCCGTCACTCCCCGCCATCGTGCGCCCCCTCGTTCCCGTCGGTCCCGGCATGTGTGGCCGGTGGTCTCGGGGTTGCTCCCGGTGCGGGCACGATGAGGCGGGACACCCGGACACCATCTCCTTTAGGGGGCTCCTTGTGGGGCCCATCCACTGGGGGGCCAATCGACAACCGCACAAGTGTCGCCACCAACCGCCCCGCTGTCGAGCACACTGTCCGTGCCCGGTCGCGGGGCACACGGTAACCCCGCTCCTGCGCCGGCGCCGGGCGGGCAGGCGAGAATGGGGCCGATGCAGCCCCATGTGACGCCCGTCGACTGGACCCTCGTGGTACCGCTGAAGCCTCTGACTCGGGCCAAGAGCAGGCTGACGGGCGCCGTCCCCGGCGTTCCCCTGCCGCAACTCGCGCTGGCGTTCGCACAGGACACGGTGCGCGCCGCGCTCAGCAGCCCCGCGGTGCGCGATGTGGTGGTTGTCACGGACGATCCGCTGGCCGCACGGGCGCTGGAGGCGCTGGGCGCCCACCGGGTGCCGGACGAGCCACAGGACGGCCTCAACGCCGCCCTCGCCCACGGAGCGGGTGCCGCGCGCGCCCGGCACCCGCACACGGCCCTCGCCGCGCTGAACGCCGACCTCCCCGCTCTGCGCCCCGCCGAATTGACGCGCGTGCTGAATGCGGCCGCACAATTCCGCCGCGCTTTTCTGCCCGACGCCGCGGAAATCGGAACAACGCTGTTGACGGCGCTGCCCGACACCGCGCTTTCCCCCGCTTTCGGGGGCCCCTCACGAGCCCGGCACCGGGCCTCAGGGGCGCGGGAGCTGGACCTGCCCCGGGTCCGCAGCGTCCGCCAGGACGTGGACACGCCCGCCGACCTGAGCGCCGCACTGGCACTGGGTGTCGGCGACGTCACCGCGGGAGTGCTCGCGAGACGGGCGGCCGACCGCTGCGGCTAGGCTTTCGCCATGCAGGCCACGGCATACACCTACGATCCGGACTCCCGCTCGGGCAGCGTGCTGCTCGACGACGGGACCCCGCTCTCCTTCGACGCGGCCGCGTTCGACGCGGGCGGGCTCCTGCTGCTGCGCGCGGGCCAGCGGGTGCGGATCGAGACCCAGGGCCGCGGCACGGACCGGCGCGTGACCCTGGTGACACTGCAAACCCTGTGAACTGCTGCCCGGACCCGGTGAACGGCTGTCCGCGGCTCCGGTGAACGGCTGCCCGGGCGCCTCCGCTGGCTCGACGGTCTCCGCAGGCTCGGCGGGATTCACGGGAAGGGGCCGAACGGCCGCGGGCCGGGCTCCCCCGAGGGAGCCCGGCCCGGCGTTGCCGACGCGGCATGGTGCCGCCCGGTCCCTTTCCCGGGGCCCTGGTCCGGGAGAGGGATCGTTTCGCCCCGCCTGCGGGCGGGGCGGCGGAGTGCGGTGTCCGCCTCCGCGTCCTCACCGCCTGCGCGAGGTGGTCGTCACCGCCTGCGCGAGGTGGTCTTCTTCGCGGTGGTCTTGCGAGCGGCCGTCTTGCGGGCCGGAGCCTTCTTGGCGGTGCTCTTCTTCGCCGGGGCCTTCTTGGCCGTGGTCTTCGCCGGGGCCTTGGCCGGCGTCTTCTTGGCGGTGGTCTTCTTCGCCGTGCTCTTGGCCGGGGCCTTCTTCGCGGGGGTGGCCTTCTTGGCGGTGGTCTTCTTCGCCGCCGGAGCCTTCTTGGCCGTGGTCTTCTTGGCCGTGGCCTTCTTCGCGCCGGCCTTCTTGGCGGTGGCCTTCTTGGTGGCCGTTCCGCCGGAGAGGCTGCCCTTGGGGGCCTTCTTGACCGCGACATCGTTCTTGGGGAGCTTCTTCGCGCCGCTCACCAGGTCCTTGAAACCGGCGCCTGCGCGGAAGCGCGGCACGGAGGTCTTCTTGACCCGGACGCGTTCACCGGTCTGCGGGTTGCGGGCGTAACGGGCCGGGCGGTCGACCTTCTCAAAGGAGCCGAAGCCGGTGACCGAAACACGCTCACCGGCGACAACCGCACGGACGATCGCGTCCAGTACGACATCGACCGCCTTGGCGGCGTCCTGGCGTCCACCGAGGTCATCTTGGATAGCTTCAACGAGCTGCGCCTTGTTCACGTCTTCCCCTTCGGAGACATTGCCGGAACGAATGTGTTCAGCTTTTTCGCACGTTAGGCAGATATATACCGCAAATCAAACACGAAACGGGCGAATCACCCTTGTGTCGCAACGAACTCGCCCGTCACGGAGTTCCGTCCGCGCGCACATCCCCCCGCCCTGCGGTGAATCGTCCTTCGTCGAGGTCGGCCATCAGACGCTCCAGACGCCGTTCGGCATCGGCGAGATCGTGTTTGGAAGCCGCGGTGATGACGAGCAGCTTCCGGGTCAGCGCGACCCGTGCGCTCTGTGGGATTTGCGGGGAGCGCACTCGGGAGTGCGCCTCCTTGAGTCGGGCGGCGAGTCGGTCGTAGAGCTCCAGTTGACCGTCGCGTTCCATGCGGTGATTGTGCCATCTGGGGTGAGTTGTCGCTTCCAGCGGGTCGACGTCGGGCGGGTCCTCACGAGGTGTGGACGGCAACTCGACTGGGCAGCAGCCGAGTTGACCCCCTCGCGACGAGTCGGGCTGGCGCGTCGCGAACGGCACTGTTCTTTGGTGCGACTGGAGCCGACGTCAAGACTAATTCACGTCATTCAGTGGCGCACGTGTGCTCTTGCCCGAGTTCCCGCGTCCTGGCCGCACAACACCGCGCCCCCGCCGGATGCGGCGGGGGCGCGGAGAGGTCCTGACAGGCGGTGAAGGGGGCTCAGGCGGCCAGCGTCCGGGGCTTGAAGGCCGCGCGGGAGGCCTCGAACTCGGCGATGGCCTCCTCGTTCTTCAGGGTGAGGCTGATGTCGTCCAGCCCCTCCAGCAGCCGCCAGCGGGCGTTCTCGTCGAGCTCGAAGTCCGCCTCGACACCGGGGGCCACGACCTTGCGGTTCACCAGGTCGACGGTCACCTCGGCGGTCGGCTCCGCCTCCGTCAGCTCCCACAGCGCTTCCACGGTCTCCTGCGGCAGCACGACCGTGAGCAGGCCGTTCTTCAGCGAGTTGCCGCGGAAGATGTCGGCGAACCGGGAGGAGATGACGGCCTTGAAGCCGTAGTTCTGCAGCGCCCAGACGGCGTGCTCGCGCGAGGATCCGGTACCGAAGTCGGAGCCCGCGACCAGCACAGTGGCGCCCTGGTGGGCCGGCTGGTTGAGCACGAAGTCCGGGTCCTTGCGCCAGGCCTCGAACAGCCCGTCCTCGAAACCGTCGCGGGTGACCTTCTTCAGCCAGTGCGCGGGGATGATCTGGTCGGTGTCGACGTTGCTGCGGCGCAGCGGTACGGCCCGGCCTGTGTGGGTGGTGAAGGCTTCCATCTGTTGCGTCTCCCTCGGGCGCCTTGCGCTTGTCAGACCGCGGCCGGTTCGCGTACGTCGGCCAGGTCGGCGGGCGAGGCCAGATGGCCCAGTACCGCCGTCGCCGCCGCCACCTGCGGCGACACCAGGTGAGTGCGTCCGCCCTTGCCCTGCCTGCCCTCGAAGTTGCGGTTCGAGGTGGAGGCGGCGCGCTCACCCGGCTGGAGCTGGTCGGGGTTCATGCCCAGGCACATCGAGCATCCTGCGTGCCGCCACTCGGCGCCCGCGGCGGTGAACACCTTGTCCAGACCTTCCTCGACGGCCTGAAGTGCCACCCGTACCGACCCGGGGACCACCAGCATCCGCACACCGTCCGCCACGCTCCGGCCCTCCAGCACGGTGGCCGCCGAACGCAGGTCCTCGATGCGGCCGTTGGTGCACGAGCCGACGAAGACGGTGTCCACAGCGACCTCGCGCAGCGGCTGACCCGCGCTCAGGCCCATGTACTCCAGGGCCTTCTCGGCGGCCAGTTTCGCACTGACGTCCTGGAAGGTGGCCGGGTCCGGCACCGCCTGGGACAGCGGGGCGCCCTGGCCCGGGTTGGTGCCCCAGGTGACGAACGGCGCCAGCTCGGCGGCCTCGATGACCACCTCGTGGTCGAAGACGGCGTCCTCGTCGGTGCGCAGCGTCTTCCAGTAGGCGACCGCCGCCTCCCAGTCCTCACCCTGGGGGGCGTGCTCGCGGCCCTCGACGTAGGCGAAGGTCGTCTCGTCCGGGGCGATCATCCCGGCGCGGGCGCCCGCCTCGATGGACATGTTGCAGATCGTCATGCGGGCCTCCATCGACAGCTTCTCGATGGCCTCGCCGCGGTACTCGATCACATAGCCCTGGCCGCCGCCGGTGCCGATGCGGGCGATGATCGCCAGGATCAGGTCCTTGGCGGTGACGTCCTCGGGCAGCTCGCCGTTCACGGTGACCGCCATGGTCTTGAACGGCGCCATCGGCAGCGTCTGCGTGGCCAGCACGTGCTCGACCTGCGAGGTGCCGATGCCGAAGGCCAGCGCCCCGAAGGCGCCGTGGGTGGAGGTGTGGCTGTCGCCGCAGACCACCGTCGTGCCCGGCTGCGTCAGCCCCAGCTGCGGGCCGACGACGTGGACGACGCCCTGCTCGACGTCGCCCAGCGGGTGCAGCCTGACCCCGAAGTCGGCGCAGTTCTTGCGCAGCGTCTCCAGCTGGGTGCGCGAGACCGGGTCGGCGATCGGCTTGTCGATGTCCAGGGTCGGGGTGTTGTGGTCCTCGGTCGCGAGGGTCAGGTCGGTACGCCGCACGCCGCGGCCCGCCTTGCGAAGACCGTCGAAGGCCTGCGGGCTGGTCACCTCGTGGAGCAGGTGGAGATCGATGAAGAGCAGGTCCGGCTCGCCTTCCACGCGCCTGACGACGTGGTCGTCCCAGACTTTCTCCGCGAGTGTGCGTCCCATCGCTTTCCCTCCGGCCGGCAGCGCTGCCGACCACATGTCGAGATGCTTTCCGCCGCCCCAGCCTTCGGCCGGGGGGACCCCGAGGAGCGGCGGCCGTCCTTCAAGGTTGGCGGGTCGCCCGGAAAATTGAACTTGCGTTTCACACTATGAGACGCGAGTATCGACGCATGGACAACTCTAGCGGCGTCGGCGTTCTCGACAAGGCGGCTTTGGTATTGAGCGCTCTGGAGTCCGGTCCGGCCACCCTCGCCGGGCTGGTCTCCGCGACCGGGCTCGCGCGCCCCACGGCGCACCGGCTGGCGGTGGCCCTCGAACACCACCGCATGGTGGCCCGCGACATGCAGGGCCGGTTCATACTCGGCCCGCGGCTGGGCGAACTGGCCGCGGCGGCGGGCGAGGACCGGCTCCTCGCCTCGGCGAGCCCCGTACTCACCCACCTACGGGACGTGACCGGCGAGAGCGCCCAGCTCTACCGGCGCCAGGGCGACATGCGCATCTGCGTCGCCGCCGCCGAGCGCCTCTCGGGGCTGCGCGACACCGTCCCGGTCGGCTCCACGCTGCCGATGAAGGCGGGATCAGCGGCACAGATCCTGATGGCCTGGGAGGAGCCCGAGCGGCTGCACCGCGGGCTCCAGGGCGCCCGGTTCACCGCCACCGCGCTGTCCGGCGTACGGCGCCGGGGCTGGGCCCAGTCGATCGGCGAACGCGAGCCGGGCGTCGCCTCCGTCTCCGCGCCGGTGCGCGGCCCCTCCCACCGCGTCGTGGCCGCCGTCTCCGTCTCGGGCCCGATCGAGCGCCTGACCCGCCACCCAGGACGCATGCACGCCCAGGCCATCGTGGACGCCGCCGCCCGCCTCAGCGAGTCCCTGCGCCGCCCGAGCTGACCCGCCGCCGCGCCGCCCGGCCCACTACGAGCCCGGAGCCCCAGGAGCCGGGCGGATACGGCCCGCGCGGGAGGTCCCAGAGCTTTCCCGCCCGGACCCGCGCAGGTCGAGGCCGGTGTGGTGCCGACGGTGCCGCACGAGCCCGTGCTGCCGAGTCCGCGGCGGCCGGCGCACGCGGAGGAGTCGGCGCGGCGCTTCGCGGGCGCGGACAGGGAGTGACGCCCGGCCCGCCCTCGCGGAGTGGAACACGGCAAAGGCCCCGCACCTGCTGGTGCGGGGCCTTCGTGATCGAGTACCCCCGACCGGATTCGAACCGGCGCTACCGCCTTGAGAGGGCGGCGTGCTAGGCCGCTACACAACGGGGGCCCTACCTGAGATCCCGACCTGTCGGACGGAATCCGTACCCCCGACCGGATTCGAACCGGCGCTACCGCCTTGAGAGGGCGGCGTGCTAGGCCGCTACACAACGGGGGCCTCGATCTCGCGGAGGGTGTGACCTGCGCGCGGATCTTGCTGGGCTACCAGGACTCGAACCTAGACTAACTGAACCAGAATCAGTCGTGCTGCCAATTACACCATAGCCCACCGAAACGCAACCCCCTGAACCGCAACCGGTTGCGGGGATCTTGTCTGGGTGGCCGCCTGCGGTTCCGGCCCTTTCGGCCTGCCCCGTTCGGCGACAGGAAGAACATTACCCGATGGAAGACGGTGCTCCAAAACGAGTTCCGCCGGGCCCGCCACGGAGCACCGTCTTCCGTCCGGGGCCTACGAGTCCAGCTTCGCCAGGGCCGCGTCGACGCGCTCCAGGGTGCGGTCCTTGCCCAGCACCTGGAGGGACTCGAACAGGGGCAGCCCCACGGTGCGGCCCGTGACGGCGACGCGGACCGGCGCCTGGGCCTTGCCCAGCTTGAGGCCGTGTTCCTCGCCCGCGGCCAGGACGGCTTCCTTGAGCGCGTCGGCGGACGTCCAGTCGGCGACGTCCAGCTTGCCGCGCGCCGTGCGCAGCAGGTCGGCCGAGCCCTCCTTCATCGCCTTCTGCCAGGACTTCTCGTCCTCGACAGGCTGGTCGAGGAAGAGGAAGTCGACGTTGTCGGTGATGTCGGAGAGCACCGTGAGCCGGGTCTGGGCCAGCGGGGCCAGCTCCTCGAACGCCTGCTGGGAGAAGTTCCGCGCCGGCCACGGCGCGTAGGGGGCCTTCAGCCACGGCTCGCAGGCCGCGACGAAGTCGCCCAGCGGCAGCTCCCGCAGGTGCGTGGCGTTGATCGCCTCGCACTTCTTGAGGTCGAAGCGCGCCGGGTTGGCGTTGACCTCGTGGATGTCGAAGGCGGCGACCATCTCGTCCCGCGAGAAGATGTCCCGGTCCTCGGAGATCGACCAGCCCAGCAGGGAGAGGTAGTTGAGCAGCCCCTCGGGGAGGAATCCGCGCTCCCGGTAGAGGTTGAGCGAGGACTGGGGGTCGCGCTTGGAGAGCTTCTTGTTGCCCTCGCCCATGACGTAGGGCAGGTGTGCGAACTCCGGGACGCGTTCGGCGATGCCCAGCTCCATCAGCGCCCAGTACAGGGCGATCTGGCGCGGGGTGGAGGAGAGCAGGTCCTCGCCGCGGAAGACGTGCGTGATGTCCATCAGCGCGTCGTCGACCGGGTTGACCAGCGTGTAGAGAGGGGCACCGTTGGCACGCAGGATGCCGTAGTCGGTCACGTTCTCCGGCTGGAAGGTGATCTCGCCGCGCACCGCGTCGGTGAAGGTGATCGGCTCGTCCGGCATCCGGAAGCGGACGACGTGGCTGCGGCCCTCGGCCTCGTACGCGGCGATCCGCTCGCCGCTCAGGTCGCGGCACGCGCCGTCGTACCCGGAGGGGCGGCCCTCCTTGCGGGCCTGCTCGCGACGGTGCTCCAGCTCCTCGGCGGTGCAGTAGCAGGGGTAGGCGTAACCGCCGTCCAGCAGCTTGCGCGCGACGTCCGCGTAGATGTCCATGCGCTGGGACTGGCGGTAGGGGCCGTGCGGGCCGCCGCCCGCGACGAAGCCGTCCTCACGGACCTCCGGGCCCTCGTCCCAGTCCAGTCCCAGCCAGCGCATCGCGTCCAGCAGCTGCTGGTAGGACTCCTCCGAGTCGCGGGCCGCGTCGGTGTCCTCGATGCGGAAGACCAGGGTGCCGCCCGTGTGCCGGGCGTACGCCCAGTTGAACAGGGCGGTACGGACCAGGCCCACGTGGGGGTTGCCGGTCGGGGAGGGACAGAAACGTACGCGGACGTCCGAGCCCGCGGTCCCTTCCCTCCCGGAGAACTCAGTAGTCACGCTTGATCACCTTGTTGGTGAGAGTGCCGATTCCTTCGATGGTGACGGCGACCTCGTCGCCGACGTGCAGGGGGCCGACACCCGCGGGGGTGCCGGTGAGGATGACGTCGCCGGGCAGGAGGGTCATCGCCTCCGTGATGTGGACGATCAGGTCCTCGATGGGCCTGACCATCTCGCTGGTGCGGCCGAGCTGGCGCTGTTCGCCGTTGACGGTGCACATGATGCCGACGTCGGCCGGGTCCAGGTCCGTCTCCGTCCACGGGCCGAGGGGGCAGGAGCTGTCGAAGCCCTTGGCCCGGGCCCACTGCTTCTCCGAGCGCTGGGTGTCACGCGCGGTGACGTCGTTGGCGCAGGTGTAGCCGAGGATGACGTCCCGGGCGCGTTCGCGGGGCACGTCCTTGCACATGCGGCCGATGACCACGGCCAGCTCCGCCTCGTGGTGCAGCTCGGAGGAGAAGGAGGGGTAGGCGACGGGGTCGCCGGGCCCGATGACGGAGGTCGACGGCTTGAAGAAGGTGACCGGTGTCTCGTCGACCTCGTTGCCCATCTCCTTGGCGTGCTCGGCGTAGTTCCGCCCGATCGCCACGACCTTGTTGGGGAGGGTCGGCGGGAGCAGCCTGACCTTGTTCAGGGGGAGCTTGTGGCCCGTGCGCTCGAACTCCGCGAAGGGGTGGCCCTTGATGATGTCGAGGACGGGGCCCTCGGGGGTCGAGGGCTCGCCCTCCACGACGCCGAAACCCACGGTTCCGTCCAGGGAGAATCTTGCGATGCGCACGGGGGTCCTTTGATACCGGTGTCAATGGCTGGGACCCCAGCGTATTCCACCGGCCGCGCAGGGCGGGGCCGGGTGTTTTCGTCCCGTGCCCCGCCCTTCCTCGCCCGTGGCCCTCCCCCGACTCACCCCGGCCCCGTCCGTGAGACGTCCCGGCCGGCGGCCCGCGTGAGACGTCCCGGCCGTCGGCCCGGCTGCGCGCTCCTCAGCGAAGCCGCGCCATCAACGCGTGTTCCACCAGCGTGATCAGTGCGCTCTTGGCGTCGGCGCGGTGGCGCGCGTCGGTGGTGATGATCGGGGCGTCGGGGCCGATTTGCAGCGCCTCGCGGACCTCTTCGGGCGAGTAGGGCTGGTGCCCGTCGAACCCGTTGAGGGCGATGACGAAGGGGAGCCCGCTGTTCTCGAAGTAGTCCACCGCGGGGAAGCAGTCCGCCAGCCGGCGGGTGTCCACCAGCACCACGGCACCGATGGCACCGCGCACCAGGTCGTCCCACATGAACCAGAACCGGTCCTGACCCGGCGTACCGAACAGGTACAGGATCAGGTCCTGGTCGAGCGTGATGCGGCCGAAGTCCATGGCCACCGTCGTGGTGGTCTTGTCGGCCGTGTGCGTGAGGTCGTCGATACCGGCCGAGGCTGAGGTCATCACGGCCTCGGTGCGCAGCGGGTTGATCTCCGAGACCGCGCCGACGAAGGTCGTCTTGCCCACGCCGAAGCCGCCGGCCACCACGATTTTCGCGGAGGTCGTCGAACGGGCTGTCGTATCTTCGACGGGCCCGGCGCTAGAGCTTCCGAAGTCCACTGAGCACCCTTTCGAGCAGTGTCACGTCTGGCTGGCCGTCGGCGGTGGTCTCGTCGCCACCGGGCTGGTGGATGGCCACGAGCCCGGCTTCGGCCAGGTCGGCGACGAGAATCCGGGCGACGCCGAGCGGGATGGTCAGGAGTGCGGAGATCTCGGCGACCGACTTGATCTCGTAGCACAGGCGGCAGATCCGCTGGTGCTCCGGGAGCTGGCCCTGGAGCTGGGCGGGGTCCGCCGTGGTGTGCACCAGCGCCTCGATGGCGAGCTGGTAGCGGGGACGGGTCCGGCCACCCGTCATGGCATAGGGGCGCACCAGCGGCTGCTGCGGGGGCGGGGAGTGTTCGGCGCTTCGCTCGTTGGCGGCCGACATCTCACCGTGCGTGGGCTGCACCGGCTGGATACGGGACTGCTGGGGTCGCCGCTGCTGGGGCTGCGGTGCCTGGTGCGGCGACTGGGGGTGGGGCTGCTGCGGTTGCTGCGCCCCCTGGTCCGGCTGCGCCTGATGGGGCGGCTGGGCCTGGTGGGGCGGCTGGGCCTGGTGGGGCGGCTGGGCCTGGTGGGGCGGCTGCTGACCGTACTGGGGCTGCGCGGGGGGCTGGGGCTGTCCGTGCTGCGGCTGCCCGGGCGGCTGCTGCCGGCCCTGGTGCGGCGGCTGCTGCCCCTGGTGCGGCGCGTGCGGCTGCGGGTCGGCGGGGCCGGCCGGGCGCTGGACGTGCTCGCTGGGAGCCGAAGGGAAGTTGAAACGGTTCAGGAAGGGCGCGTCCCCGCCCGGGGCCGCGGCCGACTGGGCGTCCTGCGGCTGGTCGGTATGACCACTGCCGTACGACGACGGACCTCCTGGGGGCGTTGCCACGTTTCCTCCTCCGACTCACGGACATACGGCCGTCTGCGCTCACGGCACCTTATGGCGCCCGGACGCGATGCGCACGGCCGCGGGTCAGTTGTGCCCTAGTTGAGAAGACTGCCCTGCAGTTCCGCGCGCAGATCCGGGGTGAGGACGCCTCCCGCGCGATCGACCAGCAGGGCCATCTCGTAGCCGACCAGACCGATGTCGGCCTCCGGGTGGGCGAGGACGGCGAGCGAGGAACCGTCGGAGATGGCCATGATGAACAGGAAGCCGCGCTCCATCTCCACCACGGTCTGGTTGACCACGCCGCCCTCGAAGATGCGGGAGGCACCGGACGTCAGCGAGGTCAGCCCCGAGGCCACCGCCGCCAGTTGGTCGGCGCGGTCGCGGGGAAAGCCCTCGGACATCGCGAGCAGAAGTCCGTCGGCGGAGACCACCACGGTGTGGGAGACCCCGGGGGTGTTCTCCACGAAGTTGGTGATCAACCAGTTCAGGTTCTGCGCCGCCTGGCTCATCGGGCTCACACTAACGCTCCTGATCGTAGGTGCTGCCGGGGCCGAAGCCCTGTCGGTCGGTCTGGTCGGGGTCGCCCGCCGTGCGTCCCTGGCGGATGCCGCGGTGCAGATTACTCAGCCTGCCCCGCACGTCCTCGGGCGCGCGGGAGACCGAGGGGCCGCCCCGCTGGTTCTCCTCAGCGGCGCCCGCGACCAGGTTGGCCCTGGGCACCCGCCGCGGCAGTCCGGAGGTGGTGATGCCACCGGCCTGCGGGTCGCGCAACTGGCCCGCCCTGTCCCAGCGTTCGTCGTTCTCGTTCCGCCGGGGCATTCCGGTTTCGTCCGGTGACGAGGGCCGCTCGGACTGCGCGAACGGTGCCTGTCCGCCGTGCGCCGGGTCCGGGCCGCCCGCTCCCCCGTCCCCTTCCTGCTGCGCTCGCCCCGGCTCACGACGCGGGAGGCCCGCTTCGGTGGTGGTGCGATAGCTGCTGGGGAGGGGACCCTGACGGTCGAAGCCTACGCGCTCGGCGTCCGTCTCTGCCATGCCGACGGAGGATTCCGCTTCTGGCTGCGGCGAGCCGTACTGGCTTTCGTACGGGCTGAGTTGGCTCCTGGCATCCTGCTGCTCCGGGGCACCGGGGAGCCTCGCGCCCGACCCGTCGAAGGACTGCGGGTGGCCGGTCGCGTAGGGCTGGTCGTGCGGGCTCGCGAAGGGGTCCTGGCTCTGCGAAGGACCGTAGGGCTGCCCGTACTGCTGGTCGAACTGCTGGTCGTGCCCGGCGCCCGCGTACTGCTGCGCGGCGATCTCACCCGAGGGCTCGTAGCCCTGCGGGTACCCGCCGCCCTGTCCCGGGAGGGGACCCCGCTGCTCGGGGAAGTGCGGTTGCTGCTGGAACTCCGTCGTCCCGGTGCCCTCAGCGGGGAACCGCTGGCGGTCCGCGGGCCCCCTCGGCAAGGACGGGGCCGAGGCACCGTAGCGCGAGTCGTCGAAGCCCAGTTCCGCGGCCGAGCGGGAATCATCGTGCACCGGGCGGGCGCCCTCGTTCTGGTGCTCGGGGACGATCCGGGAGACGGTGAAGTCCTCCTCGAGGCCCTCCTCCCCTCCCCCGCCGTGGGTGATCACGTCGGGCAGCATCACCAGCGAGGTGGTGCCCGCCTGCTCGCCCGAGGGCCGCAGCTGGACGCGGATCCCGTGCCGGTCGGCGAGCCGGCCGACCACGAACAGGCCCATGCGCTGGGACACGGCGGCGTCCACCGTGGGCGGGTTGGCGAGCTTGTGGTTGATGTCCGCGAAGTCCTCGGCGGTCAGTCCGATGCCCTTGTCGTGGATCTCGACCATCATCCGGCCGTCCGGGAGCCGCGTCGCGGTCACCCGCACCTTGGACTGCGGCGACGAGAACGAGGCGGCGTTCTCCAGCAGCTCGGCGAGCAGGTGCACCAGGTCGTTGACCACCTGCCCGTGGATGTCCGTCTCCGGGATGCCGGTGATCTCGATGCGCTCGTAGTGCTCGACCTCGGAGGAGGCCGCGCGCAGGATGTCGACCAGCGGCACCGGCTCCGTCCAGCGGCGGCCGGGCTCCTCACCCGCGAGAACCAGCAGGTTCTCGCCGTTGCGGCGCATGCGGGTGGCCAGGTGGTCCATCCGGAAGAGCTTCTCCAGCTGGTCCGGGTCGGCCTCGCTGTTCTCCATCTCCGTGACCAGGCCCAGCTGGCGCTCGATGAGGCCCTGGTTCCGTCGCGAGAGGTTCGTGAAGATCGCGTTGACGTTGCCGCGCAGCATCGCCTGCTCGGCCGCGAGCCGTACGGCCTCGCGGTGCACCTGGTCGAACGCGCGGGCGACCTCGCCGATCTCGTCCCTGCTGGTGAGCGGGATGGGCGCCACCCGCGTGTCCACCCGGCCGGGGTCGGTGCGCGAGAGCTGGTCGACGAGCATCGGCAGCCGCTGCTGGGCGACGTCGAAGGCCGCCGCACGCAGCGCCCGCATGTTCAGACTCATGGCGCGGGCCATCCGCCCGGCCACCACGAACGCGAGCAGCAGCGCCACCAGCACGATCGCGGAGTTGATGATCGCGTCACGGCGGGCGTCGGAGGCGATGCTCTCCGTCTCCGCGACCGCGTCGCGCGTCAGCTTCGACTCCACGGCACGGTAGGCGTCGAACGTGGCGGTGGAGGTCGCGAACCAGCTGTCGGTGGTGATGCCCTTGGCGCGCAGCTCACGGGCGCTCGCACCGGAGCCGATGGCCTTGACCATCGCGTCCATGGAGGGCGGCGCCACGAACTTCCGTCCGCTCGCCGTCGCCTTCTCGCGCGCCGCCTGTACGCGCGCGCTGCCCGCCTTCTTGGCCTTGGCGACCTGCTCCTTGAGCAGGTCCACGTCCTCGGGGCGGCCGCCGGAGGTGTACTCGCCCAGGGCGATGCGCTCCAGGTAGTGGTACGAGGCCAGCGCGGTGAGCTGCGCTTCCTTGTCCTTGGCGGAGGGCCCCGGCTTGACGAGCAGGTGGGTGCCCAGCGAGCGCTGGAGGGACTCGGCGGCCTTGGCCAGCGAGATGGCGTAGACCGTGCGGCCGTAGGAGGTGACGTTGCCGGTGCCCAGACCCAGCTCGTTGGCGAACTCCATCAGCGGGTGCTGGACGTCGACGTAGCCCTCCTCCGTCTGCACCCCGCTCAGTTCCCCGGAGAACGCGGCGGTGCGCAGGGCGGGGAGCTTCGGTTCGGCCTTCTCGAACGCGGCGAGCCGGCGCTTGAGGCCGGGATTGTCCGGCAGGTGGGTGGCGGCGCGCTTGAACTTCTTGGCGGCCGCGTCCGTGGCGTCCCTGGCCTTCTTGACCTCGGAGGTGTCCCTCTTTCCCTTCAGCAGCGGCTCGGCGGTCCTGTCACGCTCGTCGATGAGGGCGTTGCCGTAATCGGCTGCCGCCTCGACGAGTTCGGCCGTACGCTGGGCCTCCTTGGCGTCCTGCCACGCGGCGATGTCGGACTCGACCTTGAATCCGCCGAAGACGAGGGCGACGAGCACGGGTATGAGCAGGATCGCGTTCAGCCGGGTGGCCACGCGCCAGTTGCGCGCCGACCACCGGCTGCCACCGCCGGTGGCAGGCACAGGGCGCGCGGCACCCTGTGGCCCGCGTGGCGCGGCGGGACGCGGCGGTGGGGTGAAGTTGCCCCGCGACTCCGCGGAGACGCCCCCCTCGGAGCGCTCCGGCGCCGGGCCCGGCGTACCCCTGGTCGTTCGCCTCACTCGACTTCTCACCTCTCGGTGCGCGACGCCTTCGGACGTACTGCGCCTGCGCTACTGCTGAGTTCAGGGAATTCCAGCACGTCAAAGCCGCCCCGTCCAAACACCTGGCGGATTACGGAGGGCTACGGAAGGCGAAGAGAGCAGCGCGGAGCCGACGACAGAAAAACGGGCATTGGGGCCGTGCGGCGCCAAATGGCCCGGCATTCGTGCGCAGAGCGAAACGTTCCGCACGCCCGGCGTGTTCAGCCGGGCGCGATTCTCTTTCGAAACGTTATGAACGTGAAGCCGCGACGGCTGCCGGACATGGCGAAAAACACAGCGCGGCCCTGCCCGGGGCGTCGGACGTAGGGCGCTACTTGAGGCGGGCGAGCAGTGCGTGCTCCACCAGCGTGATCAGCCCGCTCTTGGCCTCGGCCCGGTGGCGGGCGTCGGTGATGATGATCGGCGCGTCGGGACCGATCTGCAGCGCCTCGCGGACCTCCTCAGGAGAGTAGGGCTGGTGCCCGTCGAACCCGTTGAGGGCGATGATGAACGGCAGCCCGCTGTTCTCGAAGTAGTCCACCGCGGGGAAGCAGTCCGCCAGCCGGCGGGTGTCCACCAGCACCACGGCACCGATGGCACCGCGCACCAGGTCGTCCCACATGAACCAGAACCGGTCCTGACCCGGCGTACCGAACAGGTACAGGATCAGGTCGTCGTCGAGCGTGATGCGGCCGAAGTCCATCGCCACCGTCGTGGTGGTCTTGCCACCGGTGTGGGTCAGGTCGTCGATACCGGCCGAGGCCGAGGTCATCACGGCCTCGGTACGCAGCGGGTTGATCTCCGAGACCGCGCCGACGAAGGTCGTCTTGCCCACGCCGAAACCGCCGGCCACCACGATCTTCGCGGAGGTCGTCGAACGCGCGGGCGCGGGCACCCCGAAACCCTGCTGGCCGTGCTGGCCCATGGAGCCCATCGGACCCACCGGCGGGGCCGGCTGCCGCCCGGCCGGGTCCATCTGCGGGCTAGAGCTTGCGAAGTCCACTGAGCACCCTTTCCAGCAGCGTCACATCGGGGGTACCGCCCGGGTCCGAGGCACTGCCCGGCTGGTGGATGGCCACCATGCCGGCCTCGGCGAGGTCGGCGACGAGGATCCTGGCCACCCCCAGCGGGATGGCCAGCAGCGCGGAGACCTCCGCGACCGACTTGACCTCCCGGCACAGGTGGCAGATCCGCTGGTGCTCCGGGAGCAGCCCCTGCAACTGCATCGGGTCCGCGTTGCTGCTCACCAGGGCCTCTATGGCGAGCTGGTAGCGCGGCCTGGTGCGCCCGCCGGTCATGGCGTAGGGACGCACCAGCGGCTGGTCGCCCTCACCACCGTACGGCGCATGGGCGTTGTACGCGCCGTACGGGTCGTGCGAGGCGGGCGGCGGGGTCATGGCTCCTCCGAGCGAGGCATGGGGTCGGCGGGCGGACTGTGGTGCTCAGGTGGGGGGAGCGTGACGATCAGTTGAGAATGCTTCCCTGGAGTTCCGCGCGTACGTCCGGAGTGAGTACGCTTCCGGCACGGTCCACCAACAGCGCCATCTCGTAGCCGACTAGGCCGATGTCCGCTTCCGGGTGGGCGAGGACGGCGAGTGAGGAACCGTCGGAGATGGCCATGATGAAGAGGAATCCCCTCTCCATCTCCACCACGGTCTGATTGACGACACCGCCCTCGAAGATCCGCGACGCACCCGACGTCAGCGAGGACAGCCCCGAGGCGACCGCCGCCAGCTGGTCGGCACGGTCCCGGGGGAACCCTTCCGACATGGCCAGAAGCAGGCCGTCGGCGGAGACCACCACCGTGTGCGACACCCCGGGGGTGTTCTCCACGAAGTTGGTGATCAACCAGTTCAGATTCTGCGCAGCCTGGCTCATCGGACTCAACTAACGCTCCTGCTGATAGGTGGGGCCTGCGCCGTGGGTGTCCGTACCGGCCTGTCGGCCCTGCTGGACGCCACGGCGGAGATTGGTCAGCCGGCCACGCACGTCGTTGGGCGCGCGGGAGACCTGTGGACCGGACTGTGCGGTGGACTGCTGCTGTGCGGTACCCGCCACCAGGTTGGCGCGGGGCACACGGCGCGGCAGACCCGAGGTCGTGACGCCGCCGGCAGCGGGCTCACGCAGCTGCTCGGCACGCCGCCAGCGCTCGTCGTTGGGCGAGGCTCCCCAGTTGCCGGCGTCGGGCGCCGCGCCGTGGGAGGCCGCCGGATCGCCCTCGGCGACAGCGCCGTCGCTCCCGGCGGGAGCGCCCGGGGTGGACCGGCGCTGCGGCAGCGGCGGCACCGCCGAGGCGGGCTGCCCGGGGCGGGGAGCAAACGCCGGGGCGGGCTGCCGCCCGTTGCCCTGCGTACCGCTGCCGTCGTCCGCCGGGCCCGGACGGCCCTCGTACGGCTGTGCCTGCGGGGTGGGCTCCCCCGCGCCACGGAACCAGTTGGACTCCATGGAGGCGAAGATCGGAGTCGGTGCGTCCTGCGGGGCCGGGGGCCCGGAGGGTATGCCGTCCGAGTAACCGGTGCCGGGCTGCTGCGGCCGCGCGTGCTCGCCGGTGCCCTCGGGCTCGTCGTGGCCGCGCGGCGCTTCGGCGTCCTGCGGCGGACCCTGCTCGGGCCGCGCCCAGCTCGGGCGGCTCTGCGACGCGTCGGCCGTGTCCGCCGGCTGCGGCGGCGCGAACTGGCCCGTGTGACCCGGCCCGTCGGGCCTGCCGGGGCCGGCGTACTCGCCGGTGTCCGAAGGGGAAGGCGCCTGCGGATACTCACCCGTGTCCGCCGGGCCACCCGGCTGCCGCGGCAGCGCGAACTGGCCGGTGTCCGTGGGAGGGGACTGCTGCGGGAACTGGCCGGTGTCCGTGGGACCCGACTGCTGCGGCAGCGCGAACTGGCCGGTGTCCGTGGGAGGCGGGAACTGGCCGGTGTCCGTCGGACCCGACTGCTGCGGGAACCCGCCCGTGGAGTAGGGGTCGGCCGGCTGCGCGTACTGGCCGGTGTCCGAGGGACCGTCCGGCGCGATCCGCGGAATCTCGCTCGTGCTGCCGGGACCCTGAGACGGAGAACCCTGCTGCGGGAAGCGGCCGGTGTCGGCCGGTCCTGCCGGCCCCTGCTCCAGCGCGAACTGGCCCGTCCCCCTGGACGCGTCCGGCTGCGGGAATCCGCCCGTGGACTCGGGGCCGCCCGGTTGCGCGTACTGGCCGGTGTCCGAGGGACCGTCCGGCGCGATCCGCGGAATCTCGCTCGTGCTGCCGGGACCCTGAGACGGAGAACCCTGCTGCGGGAAGCGGCCCGCCCGGCCCGCGTCGCCGGCGCTGATACGCGGGAACTGGCTCGTGCTGCCCGGGCCCTCGTCCTGCGCGGGGGCGCCCGACTGCGCGGGGCCGCCAGGCTGGGCGAACTGGCCGGTCTCGGCGGGGCCGCTCGAGCGCTGCTCCAGCGCGAACCGGTCCGTGCCGTCCTGCTGTGGGGCACCGGCGGCCTCGCTCGCCCCGCCGGGGAGCTGGCCGGCGGGGCCGCCGCGGGTGGGCAGCGGGGGTTGCGGGGCACCGGCGCCGCTCGGGCCCGCGGGGGCCTCGCCCGGACGGGCCGGGCTCGGCGGGGCTCCGAAGAAGTTCACGGCGCTGCCGCCCGAGGCGCCCTGCGCACCGCCCCCGCCCGGCAGCGCCGGACGGGCGCCGCCGCCGTTCTGGCCGCGCGTGGGCAGGGCGCCCAGCCGCGAGCCGCCCTGGCCCAGGGAGCCGGCTCCGGCTCCCGCGCCGGTGCCCGCGGACGGCGCACCGGGCGTGCCGCCCTGCGGGCCGCGCTGGAGGGCCGCCGCGAGGTTGCCGCCCTTGCTGCCGCCGCGCTGCTGCGCGGGCGGCGGTCCGCTTTGGCCGCCGGGCGCACCGGCGCGTCCCTTGGCGCCCTGTGCGACGTCGATGGGGAGCATGACCAGCGCGGTCGTGCCACCGGAGTCGGAGGGGCGCAGCTGGATGCGGATGCCGTGCCGCAGCGAGAGGCGGCCGACCACGAACAGGCCCATGCGGCGGGAGACGGACACGTCCACCGTCGGCGGGTTGGCCAGCCGCTCGTTGATCGCGGACAGGTCCTCGGGCGAGAGCCCGATGCCGGTGTCGTGGATCTCGATGAGGACCCGGCCGTCGGGCAGCGCGTGCCCGGTGACCTTGACCTTGGTCTGCGGTGAGGAGAACGAGGTGGCGTTCTCCAGCAGCTCGGCGAGGAGGTGGACGAGGTCGTTGACGACGCGTCCCGCGACCTCGGTCGCCGGAACGGAGTTGAGCTCGATGCGCTCGTACTGCTCCACCTCGGAGGCGGCGGCACGCAGCACGTCGACCAGCGGGACCGGGCGTGTCCAGCGCCTTCCGGGCTCCTCGCCCGCGAGGACCAGCAGGTTCTCGCCGTTGCGGCGCATGCGGGTGGCGAGGTGGTCGAGCTTGAAGAGCGAGGAGAGCTGGTCGGGGTCGGCCTCACGGGACTCCAGCTCGGAGATGAGCGAGAGCTGGCGCTGGATCAGGCCCTGGCTGCGGCGCGAGAGGTTGGTGAACATCGCGTTGACGTTGCCCCGCAGCAGCGCCTGCTCGCCGGCGAGGCGGACCGCCTCGCGGTGGACGTCGTCGAACGCGGAGGCCACCTTGCCGATCTCGTCCCGGCTGTGGACGCCGACGGACTCGACGGAGGTGTCGACGTCCTGCGGCTCGGCCTCGGACATCTGCTTGACCAGCTCGGGCAGCCGCTTGCGGGCGACGTCCTGCGCGGTGTCCTGGAGGCGGCGCAGCGAGCGGACCATGGAACGGGCGACGACGAACGCGCCCACCAGCGAGATGCCCAGCACGAGCAGGATGAGCGCACCGCTGATCAGCGCCTCGCGCTGCGCCTCGGAGCGCAGCTCGCGGGCCTGCTGCTCCATCTTCTCCAGCAGCGTGTGCTCGATCTTGCGCATCGCCTGGATCTTGGACTCGTCCTGGTCCATCCAGTCGACGTAGGTGCGGCGCTGCTTCTTGATCGCGTCGGGGCTGTGCAGCATCCGGTCGCGGTACTTGTTCGCCATGACGACGTTGACGTCGCTGCCGCCGAGCGGCTTGAGGAGCTCGTCGGTCTCGCCCGCGCCGTAGATCTGGCCGAAGCTGTCGAGCTCGGCGCCCTCGCTGTCGGTGGCGGTCCTGGCGAACAGCCGGTCGCTCTCGGACAGCTTGGGGGTGGGCTGGTGGGCCAGGCCCGCGGAGATGATGGCCCGCTGGATGGAGGCGTACTCCTTGGCGCTGGAGAACGCGGCCAGGGCGCGGGTGCTGCGGATCATCTCCGAGTTGCTCGTCGCCTGCGCCATGTCCTGCGAGAGGGAGAGCAGGGACTCGATGAGCTGGTTGTAGGAGGTGACCGTCTGGGAGACGTACTCCGGGTTCTCGTAGGCGCGCTCGCGGATCGTGTTGATCGCGGTGAGCTGGCGGGTGATGTCCAAGACGGTGGACTGGACGCCCGCCATCACCTTGTCGCTGCCGTCGATGTCGCCGGTGGTCTCCTTGAAGGACTGGAACGCCTTGTCGGTGTCCTCGCGGGCGCCGACGACGACGTCGTCCTTCTGGTTCCCCGTGCTGACCAGGGGGCCAGCCGAGCGGTCGCGCTCCTCCTGGAGGGCGGCGGCGAGCTCGGTCGCCTGCTCCGTCATCTCGGTGAGGCGCTTCATGTTGTCGAGCTGGTCGACGTTCTGGAGCGAGTCGGAGATGCGCAGGCCGCCGAGTGTGGTGGCCGCGATGACGGGGAGGGCGAGCAGGGAGACCAGGCGCGTACTGATGTGCCAGTTGCGCAGCGCCATGCGCGAGCCCGGGTCGGGGGCCGGGGAAGAGACCGAGGAGGCCGAGGCGGCGCTCTTGCCGCTCCCGTTCTTCGCGGCCTTGCCCGTCTTTCCGGGCTTGCCGGCCTTGTCGGCCTTCGCCGCGGCGCCCTTCTCGCCGCTCACCTGCTGACCGGAGGGCGTGCCCTGACCTTGGGGCCCGCCGTCCTGGGCGCGCTGAGGCTGGGACCCGCGGTCGGCTGAGCCGCGCGCCTCCGGGGCTCCCTCAGCGCTGCCATCCCTCTTGAAACGTCCCTGCACTAGCGTCGCAACCTCTGGACCAGGCGTCCCCCCGTCGCGACGGCGGGACGGTATCGAGTCGTGGGGGTCCCAGGCCCCCATGGCGGTCGTGATGACCGGCGCGTCCCCTCAGCACCGTCGCGCGGCGCCGCATCTGCGTCCGACGCGCGCCGGTCATGTTTCGTCCTGCGGCGGTCCGTGGAATTCCAGCACAGTGCCGGATCCGCAACAAGGGCTGTGGATAACCACCGGCGATCAGTAACCATCCGCACTCGAATCCCTACGGTGCGTCGAAATGGCGAAGTGGAATGCCGGACTTCTCCCGATCGAACATCCGCTCCCTCTGACCCGCCCACCATGACTGCAAGATCAACACTGTGCACGGATTGCCCTGTTGGCCCGCTCTGCCCGATTGAGTCGCCGGGCCGGCGATTCCTTATGTCGCTTTTGGTAACCGGCTGGTGAGGAAACTCACATGGCAAGCGTTGCCTAGGTCACGTTCGGGCGGGGAATAGCGGGCCTACTCTCGGCGTTTACATCTCACATCGAAATGACAAGCCGAGCGAGGTAAGGGCATCCAGTGAAGTCCACACTGACCATGGGGAAGATAGCCAACCCGCGGCGCACCACCCTGGCGCACCTGAGCGACGCCGACGAGCTGACGGCTCGTGCGGTGCAGGCGGACGCGGCGGAGCCGGACGCGGTGCAGGCATACGCCGCGCAGGGCGCAGCGCAGGACGCTGAGGACGCGCTCCCCAGCCAGACGGCCAACCCCCGCCGCACCACGCTGGTGGACTCGCCGGTGAGCTGAGCGCGGCACACCGAGGCGCACACACCGAGGCGCGTGCCGGAACCCTGTCCCCGGGGTCCCCGCACGCGCCTCGGTCGTTCCAGGCCCGCGGCCGGCGCTCTGCCGTCCTCGCGTCCGCGCCCGCCGCTGCCGGCGCTCAGCCCTGCCAGCTGTGCGGCGCGCGGAAGCCGTGCTGGCGCTCCAGCCGGCGCCAGCCCGCCTTCGACGGGCGCCCACGGCGCGCGGGCGCCCGCGTCTGACCGGCCCGCGTCGTGGCGGCGGCACGGGCGAGCAGCAGCGCGGTGACCGCGGCCAGCTCCTCCGCGTTGGCCTGGCCCTTCTCGACGCGCACGACGCCGTCGGCCGTGGCGCCCGACGGGCCGGTACTGGCGGACTCCTTGGGGGTCTCGTTCATCAGTGCTCCCATCACTGCGGGGGGTTGCCGTGCTTGCGCGACGGCAGGTCGGCGTGCTTGCTGCGCAGCATCGCGAGGGACTTGATGAGCACCTCGCGGGTCTCGGCCGGGTCGATGACGTCGTCCACCAGGCCGCGCTCGGCGGCGTAGTAGGGGTGCATCAGCTCGGCCTTGTACTCCTTGACCATCCGGGCGCGCATGGCCTCGGGGTCGTCGGCGGCGGCGATCTGGCGGCGGAAGACCACGTTGGCCGCGCCCTCCGCGCCCATCACCGCGATCTCGTTGGTCGGCCAGGCGAACGTCAGGTCGGCGCCCACGGACTGGCTGTCCATGACGATGTAGGCGCCGCCGTAGGCCTTGCGCAGGACGACGGAGATGCGGGGCACGGTCGCGTTGCAGTACGCGTACAGCAGCTTGGCGCCGTGCCGGATGATGCCGCCGTGCTCCTGGTCGACGCCCGGGAGGAAGCCGGGGACGTCCAGCAGCGTGAGGATCGGGATGTTGAAGGCGTCGCACATCTGCACGAAGCGGGCGGCCTTCTCGCTGGCCTCGATGTCCAGCACTCCGGCCAGCGACTGCGGCTGGTTGGCGACGATGCCGACGACCTCGCCGTCCATCCTCCCCAGCGCGCAGATGATGTTGGTCGCCCAGCGCTCGTGCACCTCCAGGAACTCGCCGTCGTCGACGAGCTCCTCGATGACCTTGCGCATGTCGTAGGGGCGGTTGCCGTCGGCGGGCACCAGGTCGAGCAGCGCGTCGCCGCGCCGCTCCGCCGGGTCGTCGGTGGGCTCGGACGGCGGGTTCTCGCGGTTGTTCTGCGGCAGCAGGGAGAGGAGGTAGCGGACCTCCTCCAGGCAGCTCTCCTCGTCGTCGTAGGCGAAGTGCGCCACGCCGGAGGTCGCCGCGTGCACGTCCGCGCCGCCCAGCCCGTCCTGGGAGACCTGGGCGCCGGTCACCGCCTGGACCACGTCGGGCCCCGTGATGAACATCTGCGAGGTGTCGCGGACCATGAAGACGAAGTCGGTCAGCGCCGGGCTGTAGGCGGCGCCGCCCGCGCACGGGCCGAGCATCACGCTGATCTGCGGGATGACGCCCGAGGCCTTGGTGTTGCGCTGGAAGATGCCGCCGTACCCGGCGAGCGCCGCGACGCCCTCCTGGATACGGGCGCCCGCGCCGTCGTTGAGGGAGACCAGCGGCGCGCCCGCCGCGATGGCCTTGTCCATCAGCTTGTGGATCTTGGTGGCGTGGGCCTCGCCCAGTGCGCCCCCGAAGATCCGGAAGTCGTGTGCGTACACGAACACCGTGCGGCCGTGGACGGTGCCCCAGCCGGTGATCACGCCGTCGGTGTACGGCTTCTTCTCCTCAAGACCGAAGCCCGTGGCCCGGTGCCGGCGCAGCGGCTCGATCTCGCGGAAGGTGCCCTCGTCCAGCAGCAGGTCGATGCGCTCGCGGGCGGTCAGCTTGCCCTTGGCGTGCTGGGCCTCGGTCGCCTTCTCGCTGGGGCCCTGGAACGCCTGTGCACGGATCGCGTGCAACTCGGCGACACGCCCGCGCGTGTCCTGCGCCGGAGCTGTGCCGGGCGCGGCCTCCTCGGTCCGTGGCGACGGCTGGGACAGATCGGTCATGTATAGACCCTACGAAACCGCGGGCCTCACCGCCGTCGTCAGATTCGTACAGTCTCCGCGCCCGATTCATGGCAGCGCTGGACAGAACCCGCGAGGGGACATGGGGCCAAGCAGGGGATCCTCACATCACCGGTCCCGGTTGCTGTGGGGATTCCACAGCAACCGCGACCATGAGGGGACCGCGTGCCTCCGGTTGCCCTGCGGGCGGTCAGCCGCAGGTCAGGCCGTCGCACCCCGGGTCTCCGGGGCACCACCTGCACCCTGCGGCCCCCGGGCTTCCCCGTTCCCCCGGGCTTCCCCGGCGCCCTCGTACATTCCGGCCGCCGCACCCCCTTCGGTTTTCCCGAACTCGTCCGCCGCGGGCGTTCGGGCCGGAGCGGACACCCCTCCCGCCGCGGGCACCCCTTCCGCCGCGGGCACCGCTCCCGGCACGGGCATCCGCGACGCCGCGGTCGGCTCAGCCGCCGGACGGTCCGGCTCCCCCATCGTCACCGCGGTGAAGACCGCGGCCGTGACGGCGGCCGAGAGCAGGAAACTGAGGTCGAAGCCGCCCAGGTGGGGGACGAGCACGCCGGTGTAGACGGGCGTGTCGACGGCCAGCAGGCCGACGCCCGAGCCGATGGACCAGGCCACGGCTGCCCGCGGGTTCCACCCTGCCGTGAACCAGTACCGGCCGCCGACCGAGCGCCGGTTGAGGACCTGGAGCGCCTCGGCGTCGTAGTTCCCGCGGCAGCGCGCGTGCCCGATCAGCACGATCACGGCCCACGGGGTGCCGACGGCGGTCAGCAGCAGGACGAACGCCGTCATCGCGTCCTGGGCGTCCCACACGAAGTGGCCGAGGTAGACCAAGGCGGTGGCCAGCGCCGCCACACCGTAGGTGGCACGGGTGCGGGTGGTGCGCGAGGCGATGGCGTCCAGGTCCAGGCCCATCGAGTAGAGCATCAGTCCCGCGTTGCCGACCGAGCCGAGCGAGGCGGCCAGCAGCAGGGGGACGAGGAACCAGAACGGCGCCTGCCGGACGAGGGGGCCCGCGTAGTCGCTCGCCGCGTCGACGGCGACCGCGGTGAAGGTGCCGAACAGCTGCGGTATGAGCAGCCCGGCGACGAGCCCGCCGCAGGTGGTCAGGTAGACCCGGCGTGTGGAGTGACGGGCGGGCGACATGTAGCGGGTGTAGTCGCCGAGCAGGGTGATGAAGGCCATCGGGCCGCTGAGTCCGGCCGCGACGACGGCCAGCAGCCAGGTGGGGAGGAAGTCGCCCAGCAGGTAGCTCGTCCCCGTGGGGGCCCGGGTGGTGAACTGCGGCGCGTAGGCGACCAGGCCGACGACCAGCAGCGCGGTCATGCCGATCGCCAGCACGCGGCTGAGCCGCAGCAGCAGCCGGTAGCCGTAGACGGCGCACACGGCGGTGCACACGGCCAGCACCGCGTAGACGAGCGCGTAGGAGGCGGCCGAGTCCGGCAGCCCGGACAGCCGGGCGAGTGTGCCGACCATCGCGTCGCCGCCGACCCACAGGGTCAGTGCCGTGTAGCCGAGCGAGAGCAGCAGCCCGATGGCCGAGCCGAGCAGTCTGCCCCGTACGCCGAACTGGGCGCCGCTGCTGGTGGAGAGGTTGGTCGCGGTACGCAGGGAGACCAGCGCGAGCGGGGCGACCAGCAGCGTCCCGACGAGGGTGCCCAGCACCATCGCCGAGGCGGAGGCCCAGAAGCCGAGGCCGAAGGAGACCGGCAACCAGCCGAAGACGACGACACCGAGCGCCAGGTTCGAACCGATGAGGAAGCTGACGATGTCGCGGGGCCGGCTCGTGCGCTCGGCCTCGGGGATGACGTCGACGCCGTGCTGCTCGATCTGCATGGTGCTCCCTGCGGGTCGGGCACTTCTTTGAGTCGCGCTCAATCTGAGGCATGCGCTGCACCCAGGTCAATGGGTTGAGCAGAGACTTGACTATTTGACCATCGCTCTAAATGCTGGAGCGGCACGGGCCGCCCGCTCCGCGGGAGGGCACACCCGGCGAGGCGGAAGGTGGACGAACGTGCGGCTGGGGCCGACCGAGAGGGACCGCCTGCTGATCTTCGGCACCGCCGAGCTGGCACGGGCCAGGCGGGCCAGAGGGCTCAGGCTCAACGTGCCGGAGGCGACGGCGCTGATCGCCGACACCGTCTGCGAGGCCGCCCGCGACGGGCGCCGGCTCGCCGAGGCGATCGCGGCGGGACAGGCCGTCCTCGGCCCCGGTGACGTGCTGCCCGGCGTGGCCGACGTCCTGACCGAGATCCAGGTCGAGGCCGTCTTCGACGACGGCTCCCGGCTCGCGGTCGTCCCCTCCCCCCTCGGTGCCGCCGCCGCGGAAAAGGGGCCCGGCGCGGTACTGCCCGCAGGCCCCGAGGCGGGCACCGACGCGGCGTATTCCCCGACGCCGCCCGAGGTGACGCTGACCGTGCACAACACCGCCGACGTGCCGGTCAGCGTCACCTCACACTTCCACTTCTTCGAGGCCAACCCGCGCCTCGACTTCGACCGCGCCGCCGCCTACGGCATGCGGCTCGCGGTGCCCGCCGGATCCTCCGTCCGCTTCGATCCCGGCGGCGTCGGCGAGGCCGGTCTCCTCCCCCTGGGCGGCGACCGCGTGGCCATCGGCTTCGCCGGACTGGTGGACGGCCCGCTGGACGCGCCCGGCGCCCGCGAGGAGGCGCTGCGCCGCGCCGCGGCCTGCGGCTACCTGGGCGCCACGCCCGGCCCCCGCCCCCCGGACGCCGCGCCCGACCCCGGACCTCCGCACCCCGAGGAGGACGCAGCATGAGCGTGGACCCGCGCGAGTACGCGGCAGTACACGGGCCCCGCGCGGGCGACCGGGTGCGGCTGGGCGACACCGGCCTCCTCGTCCGCGTCGAGTCCGACTCCCAGCGCCCCGGCGACGAGTTCCTGGCCGGATTCGGCAAGACCGCCCGCGACGGGCTGCACCTGAAGGCGGCCGCCGTCCGCGAGACGTGCGACGTGGTCATCAGCAACGTGCTGGTCATCGACGCGGTGCAGGGCATACGCAAGGTGTCCATCGGCATCCGCGAGGGCCGCATCCACGCGATCGGCCGGGCGGGCAACCCGGACACGGTCGACGGGGTGGACGTCGTCGTGGGCACCGGCACCTCGATCGTCTCCGGCGAGGGCCTCATCGCCACCGCGGGCGCCGTGGACACCCACGTCCACCTGCTCTCACCGCGCATCATGGAGGCCTCGCTGTCCTCCGGCACCACCACGATCATCGGCCAGGAGTTCGGTCCTGTGTGGGGCGTGGGCGTCAACTCGCCGTGGGCGCTGGGGCACGCGTTCTCCGCGTTCGACGCCTGGCCGGTCAACATCGGCTTCCTGGGCCGCGGCTCCTCCTCCCACCCCGCACCCCTGGTGGAGGCACTGGCCGAGGGCGGAGCCTGCGGCTTCAAGGTGCACGAGGACATGGGCGCGCACCACCGGGCGCTGGACACCGCGCTGCGGGTCGCCGAGGAGTACGACGTCCAGGTCGCGCTGCACAGCGACGGGCTGAACGAGGCGCTGGCCGTCGAGGACACCCTCGCCGTGCTGGAGGGGCGGACCATCCACGCCTTCCACATCGAGGGCTGCGGCGGCGGCCACGTGCCCAACGTGCTGCGGATGGCGGGCGTGCCCAACGTCATCGGCTCCTCCACCAACCCCACGCTGCCCTTCGGACGGGACGCGGTCGCCGAGCACTACGGCATGATCGTCTCGGTGCACGACCTGAAGACCGACCTGCCGGGCGACGCCGCGATGGCCCGCGACCGCATCCGCGCGGGCACCATGGGCGCCGAGGACGTGCTGCACGACCTGGGTGCCATCGGCATCACCTCCTCCGACGCGCAGGGCATGGGCCGCGCGGGCGAGACGGTGCGCCGCACCTTCCAGATGGCGGCCAAGCTCAAGGCGGAACGGGGCGGCCCGGACGGCGCCGGCCCCCTCACCGGCGCCGGGGACGACAACGCCCGCGTGCTGCGCTACATCGCCAAGCTCACCCTCAACCCCGCCCTCGCGCACGGCCTCGCACACGAGATCGGCTCCATCGAGCCCGGCAAGATGGCGGACATCGTGCTGTGGCACCCCGCCTACTTCGGGGCCAAGCCGCAGTTGGTTTTCAAGTCCGGCTTCCCCGCCTGGGGGGTGACCGGCGACCCCAACGCGGCGACCGACAGCAGCGAACCCCTGGTGCTGGGCCCGCTGTTCGGCGGTCACGGTGCGGCACCCGCCGAACTGTCCGTGGCGTTCGTCTCCCGCGCCGCCGTCGACCAGGGCGGCGACACGCTGCCGACCCGGCGCCGCCGGGTCGCCGTCCGCGGCACCCGGGGCATCGGCCCCGCCGACCTGGTGCACAACACACGTCTTGGCGCGGTGGACGTCGACCAGCGCACCGGACTGGTCACCCTGGACGGCGAGCCGCTGCGCTCCGAACCCGCCGAAAGCGTCTCCCTCAACCGCCTCTACTTCCTCTGAGTCCCCGCCGCCTTCGAGCACCGCAAGGAACGCCCTGCCATGAGCACCGCAACGCCCGCCACCCCCTTCATGCCTCCCGAGTGGGCGCCGCACGAGCGCACCTGGATGGCCTGGCCGGCGCGCAACCCCACCTTCGAGGACGCCTCGGTGCTGGCCGGGGCCCGCACCGCGTGGGCGCGGGTGGCCCGCGCCGTCCGCCGCTTCGAGCCGGTCACCATGGTGGCCGACCCGCGGGACGTGGCCGGGGCGCGCGAACAGCTCGGCTCCGGCATCGAGGTCGTCGCGCAGCCCCTGGACGACGCGTGGATGCGCGACATCGGCCCGACCTTTGTCACCGGGGGCGGCCGGCTGGCGGCCGTCGACTGGACGTTCAACGGCTGGGGCGCCCAGGAATGGGCGCGCTGGGACAAGGACAAGCTGGTCGGCGGTTTCGTCGCCGGGCGGGCGGGCGCGGCCGCCCACCCCTCACCGCTGGTCAACGAGGGCGGCGGCATCCACGTGGACGGCGAGGGCACGGTGCTGCTCACCGAGACGGTGCAGCTGGGCGCCGAGCGCAACCCCGGCTGGACGCACGAGGAGGTGGAGGCCGAGGTGCACGCGCGGCTCGGCACGGCCAAGGCCATCTGGCTGCCGCGCGGACTGACCGCCGACTACGGCGCCTACGGCACCCGCGGCCACGTCGACCTGGTGGCCGCGTTCGCCGCGCCCGGCGTCGTCGTCGCCCACACCCAGCCCGACCCGGCGCACCCCGACCACGACCTGTGCAAGGAGACCGTGAAGCTGCTGCGCGCCGCCACCGATGCGCGCGGCCGCGAGCTCGAGGTGGTCGAACTGCCCGCGCCGACGGTCACCCACACCGAGGACGGGGAGCTGGTCGACTACTCCTACGTCAACCACTACCTGTGCAACGGCGGCGTGGTGCTGTGCGGCTTCGCCGACCCGCGCGACGAGCACGCCGCCGGGATCTTCCGCCGCCTCTTCCCGCAGCGGACGGTCACCCTGGTGGACGCCCGTACCGTCTTCGCCGCCGGCGGCGGCATCCACTGCGTCACCCAGCAGCAGCCCCGTCCGTGAGCCGGATAGGCTGACCGGTCGGGTTGCCACTCGTGGAAGGCGGAGGGATACGGCGGTGGGCGTGCGGACCGGGACCAGTTCCACCAAGGGCGGGCGCCGCGCGGCGCAGCCCCGCGAACAGGTGCTCGCCACCGCCATGGAAATGATCGCCGAACGCGGTCTCGACCGGCTCACGATGGCCGCGCTCGGGCGCGAGGTCGGCATGAGCAGCGGCCATCTCGTCTACTACTTCAAGACCAAGGACGAGCTGCTGCTCCAGACCCTCCAGTGGAGCGAGGAACAGCTGGGAGCCGAGCGCCGCACAGCCCTCGCCCGCCGGGTACCGGCCAGGGAGCGGCTGGACGCGCTGGTCGAGCTCTACCTGCCGCACGGCCACCGCGACCCGCACTGGGCGCTGTGGCTGGAGGTGTGGAACCGCTCGCAGCTGGCCGACGACGAGGTGCGCTCCCGCCAGCTGGAGCTGGAGCTGAGCTGGCACCGCGACCTGGTGGCGCTGCTGGTGGAGGGCGCGGCGGCCGGTGAGTTCGCCGCCGTCGACGCCGACCGGTTCGCCACCCGCACCCGTGCCCTCCTCGACGGTTTCGGCACCCACCTGGTGGTGGGCCTGCCCGGCGTGGACCGCGCCGTGGTCCTCGCCCACGTACGCGACCACTTCGACGCGTCCCTCATCCCGCCCTCGCGCACTCCCTGATCCGGCGCCCGCCCCGTCGGGCGAAGAGCCGACGGGGCGCCGGCCCGCCCCGTCGCCGGCGCGTCAGTCGTGCGCCTCGACCCCGGCGCGCAGCAGGCCGTAGGTGTAGCCGTCGTCCAGTGCGTGCCACGAGGCGGCGATCACGTTGTCCCCCACCCCCACGGTCGTCCACTCTGCGCTGCCGTCGCTCATGGACAGCAGCACCCGCGTGGTGGACGAGGCGCCGTGGGTGCCCTCCAGGATGCGCACCTTGTAGTCGACCAGGTTGAGCCGCGCGAGCTGCGGGTGGATGCGCTCCAGGCCGGCCCGCAGCGCGCGGTCCAGCGCGTCGACGGGCCCGTTGCCCTCACCGGTGACGACGATGCGCTCGCCCTTGGCCCACAGCTTCACCGTCGCCTCGTTGACCTGTTCGCCGTCGGGCCGCTGCTCGACGATGGTGCGCCAGGACTCCGCGCGGAAGAAGCGGGGGGCCGCACCGGCGGCGCCGCCGTGCACCTCGTCGCGGAGCAGCAGTTCGAAGGAGGCGTCGGCGGCCTCGTACGTGTAGCCCTTGAGCTCCTGCTCCTTGACGCGCTCGACCACCCGGCCCACCAGCTCACGGTCGCCGCCCAGGTCGTAGCCCAGCTCCTTGCCCTTGAGCTCGACGGAGGCGCGGCCCGCCATGTCGGAGACCAGCATCCGCATGGTGTTGCCGACCAGTTCGGGGTCGATGTGCTGGTAGAGGTCCGGGTCCACCTTGATCGCCGAGGCGTGCAGGCCGCCCTTGTGGGCGAAGGCCGAGGTCCCCACGTAGGGCTGGTGGGTGGAGGGGGTGAGGTTGACGACCTCGGCGACGGCGTGCGAGACGCGCGTGGTCTCCGCCAGCGCGCCCTCGGGCAGCACGCGCTTGCCGTACTTGAGTTCCAGCGCGGCGACGACGGGGAAGAGGTTGGCGTTGCCGACCCGCTCGCCGTAGCCGTTGGCGGTGCACTGGACGTGGGTGGCGCCGCCGTCCACGGCCGCCAGGGTGTTGGCGACGGCGCAGCCGGTGTCGTCCTGCGCGTGGATGCCGAGCCGCGCGCCGGTGTCGGCGGCGACGGTGCGCACGACGGCCTGGATGCGGGCGGGGATCATGCCGCCGTTGGTGTCGCACAGGACGACCACGTCGGCGCCCGCCTCGTGCGCGGTCCGCACGACCTGCTTCGCGTAGTCCGGGTTGTCCTGGTAGCCGTCGAAGAAGTGCTCGCAGTCGACGAAGACGCGGCGGCCCTTCTCCCGCAGGTGGCCGACGGTGTCGGCGATCATCGACAGGTTCTCCTCCAGCGTGGTGCGCAGGGCCAGCTCGACGTGCCGGTCGTGCGCCTTGGCCACCAGCGTGACCACCGGGGCGGCCGAGTCGAGCAGCCCCTTGACCTGCGGGTCGATCTGCGCGGGCACGCCCGCCCTGCGGGTGGACCCGAACGCGACGAGCTGCGCGTTCTTGAAGTCGATCTCCTGCGGGGCGCGGGCGAAGAACTCGGTGTCGCGCGGGTTGGCACCGGGCCAGCCGCCCTCGATGAAGCCGACGCCGTACTCGTCCAGGTGCCGGGCGATGGTCAGCTTGTCGGCGACGGTCAGGTTGATGCCCTCGCGCTGCGCTCCGTCACGCAGGGTGGTGTCGAAGACGTGGAAGCTGTCGTCCGGGGTCCGGAGTGTCATGGCTGGTGGCTCCTGGAAGGGTTCAGTGGTTGCGGAAGGAAGCGCTCCACTTGCCCCCATCATCCCTCGCGGCATCCGCCCCCGGCCTGGTGGGCCGGAAAACGAAAAAACCTCTCGCGGGTGCGAGAGGTCTGCGCGCGGGTCTGGGGCACGGTGGCCGCCGCCGTGCGGTGATTCCACGGCAGTCGGTCACTGCGGACCGGCGCGCCTGCTGCCAATAATCATGACGAACGAGGGCACCCCGCCATCCTGGCACGAACCGTCCCCCACGCCCCAACGCGTCTCACCATGCGGAAGGACCGCCCCGGAGTGCGGGCCCGTCTCAGCGAGTGACCAAGGAGCCCCGCACCGTACGGACGAAGGCGCCCCAGCTATCCGCCGGGGAGACCAGCGTGGGCCCCTCGGGGCACTCGGCCTCGCGGACCGGAAGGACACCGGGTGAACGATGGCCCACGACTGCGGGCCTCTCACGGCCCGACGGGCGGCCGCTGGTCTCCCGTCGCGGAGCCGTCCCTCGCCCCGGTGGCTCCGGGAACCGGGACTGCCCGCGCCGCGCGTGCCATGACGCAGTCGAACTCGACGACCCGGCCCGTGGTCTCCTCACGCGTCACGGGATACATCCCGGTGATCCCGAAGCCGGCGTCCTCGTACGCGGCGAGGGCCTCGGCCATGCGCGGGCTGCCCTCGTACAGCCGCAGCGCGGCGACCTCGGACTGCATTCCGACGAACTCGCCGATGCGGTCCCCTGCGCCCGCGAAGACCTCCAGGTCGTAGCCCTGGGTGTCCATCTTCAGGAAGGGGCGCGGTGCGGCGAGGCCGTCCAGGGCCTCGTCCATGACGTCCTCCAGCCGCCGGATCCGCACCTGCGTGGTGGTGCCGGTGTCGGCGAACCGCTGGTAGCGCTGCCGCCCGTACGCGCTGGGCTCCAGCAGCGAGTTCATGGTCTTCCAGCCCAGATGGATGCTTGCGACCGACTCCTCGCGGCCCAGCCCGCAGGGGTGGACCTGCCAGTCCTCGTCCCGCTCGGCGATCTCGCGCAGTCGCTCCAGGGCTTCAGGGACCGGCTCGAAGGAGACGATCCTGCCCCGGTACCCGGCCCGCCACAGCTGGGTGCCATACTGCCCTTTGTTGGCCCCGACGTCGAAGACGCAGTCGACCTGGTAGTTGGCCAGCAGCCCGGCCACATGCCGGGCGCACAGGCTGCTCGCGGTCGCTTGCGGCAGGCCCCACGTGCCCGCCGGGGCGTGGGGCCGCTCAGCGGAGGTGCTCGTCCGCTCTCTGCCGACCAACCACGCTCCCGCTTCGGCCTTTCTCGCGGTGTAGCCGCCGCGCCGGGAGATCACAGCGGCTCCCGGGCCCAGGTCGAGAACTTGCACCCCGAGCCGGGGCAGCGCGGCAAGCACCTTCCTGAACAGCGTTGCCATGTTCAGACGCTACCTACGTCACTTTCGCCCCTGTCAATCTTCCGGCCCCACATCCCGTACCCCTCACTCGCATCGCCTGCCTCAGCCGTACCGCCCTGCACCGGTGGTACGGCTGAGACGCGGCGGAGAGCCGCACCGCCGCAGAGGCTGCCTCAGACCTCCTCGGGGAGTTTCCTCACACCTCCCGCAGCCCCGGGCTGCCCACCTCGGTGACGAAGGAGGCGGCGGTGCCGACCGGCGCGCCGGGCTTCGTCACGGCGGCGACGGTACGGAAGTCGGCCCGCCCCTGGCGCTTGTCCAGCCGCACCGTCACATAGCCGCGGCGCCCGTTGTAGAACTTCATGTGCGGGTTGGCGCCCATGTAGGCGTCCCAGTTGCCGGGCTTGTCCTCGCCGTCCTTGCCGCTGGTGATGGAGGTGGCGACGATCTCGGTACCCAGCGTGCGCGAGTCCTGGTCCCCGAAGTCGCGCTTGATGTCGTAGGCGTATCCCTTGTGGACGTCCCCGGTGAGCACCATCAGATTCTCGATCCCCGCCGACTCGGCGCCCGCCAGCAGCCGCGCGCGGGAGGCCGGATAGCCGTCCCAGGCGTCCATGCTGACCTTGTATCCGGGGCTGTCGTCGGTGCGGCGCTCGGAGAAGGTCACCTGTTGCGGCACCACGTTCCACAGGGTGTCCGAGGCCCGCCATCCGTCGATCAGCCAGCGCTCCTGAGCGGCGCCGGTCATCGTGCGCGCCGGGTCCTCGGACTCGGGGCCCGGGCGCTGGGCGCCGTCACCGTAGGCTTGGTCCGAGCGGTACTGGCGGGTGTCGAGGATGTCGAACTGGGCCAGCTTCCCGAACCGCAGCCTGCGGTAGAGCCGCATGTCGGGCCCGTCGGGCTGCTGCGGGCGGCGCAGTGGCTGGTTCTCCCAGTACGCGCGGTAGGCGGCGGCCCGGCGCACCAGGAAGTCCTGCGCCGAGCCGTTGTCCTCGGGCACGTCGCCCGCGTAGTTGTTCTCCGTCTCGTGGTCGTCCCAGGTCACGAGGAAGGGGTGGGCGGCGTGCGCGGCGCGCAGATCGGGGTCGCTCTTGTAGAGCGCGTACCTGAGCCGGTAGTCCTCCAGCGTCACCATCTCGCGGTCGAAGACGGCCGGCAGCGTGCGGTCGGTGTACTGACGGGCGCCGCCGTGCGCGTCGACGGCGTACTCGTACAGGTAGTCGCCCAGGTGGAAGACCAGGTCGACGTCCTCTTCCGCGAGGTGGCGGTGGGCGGTGTAGTAGCCGTCGTGGTAGGCCTGGCAGGAGACGGCGGCCAGCCGCAGCTCGTTCAGGTCGGCGCCCGCGGCGGGCGCGGTGCGCGTACGGCCGACCGGGCTGGTCCACTTCCCCGCGCGGAAACGGTAGTAGTACACGCGGTCGGCCTCCAGTCCCTCGGCCTCCACATGCACGGTGTGGTTCAGCTCGGGGTGCGCGGTGGCGCTGCCGCGCCGGGCGACGCGGCGGAAGCGGCGGTCGTGGGCGATCTCCCACTGGACGGCGATGCGGGCCCTGGGCAGTCCGCCGCCGCTCTCGTAGGGCTCGGGCGCCAGCCGGGTCCACAGCACGACGGATCCTGGCAGCGGATCACCGGAGGCGACGCCCAGCGTGAAGGGTTCGGCCTTCACCGCCGTCCTGGCGTCGGCCTCCGCGGCCCGGGCGCTGCCCGGCAGGTTCGTGGCGAACGCGAGCGCCGCGGCGGCCGAGGTGACGGTCAGGAAGCGGCGACGGCCCAGTGCCGCCGCCGCCCTTCTTGTCTCCTGCTGACTTGCCTGCTCCTGCTGGGACACCTGAAGGTGCGGCATCGTGGATCGCGGCCTTCCGGGAGACGGTCGATGACACCCGTCATCCCAGCGCCGCGGGGAGACCCGCCGGCCACGGACGCCCCACCCCTACATGTCAGGTACATGTACACGCGATCGGTTCCGGACTTACCACGACACCTGCCGCGATGCCCTCCAGCCTCACCCGGCTCGGGGCTCGGCTCGGGACCCCGCTCAGCACCCGGCTCGGGGCCCCGTTCAGGAGCCCAGTGTGTGCATCCAGCCGTGCTTGTCCTCAGCGTGCCCCGTCTGGACGGCCAGCAGCGCCTCGCGGAGCCTCATCGTGATCTCCCCCGCCGAGCCGTCGCCGACCTTCCACTCGTCCCGCGAGGACTTCACCTCACCCACAGGGGTGATCACGGCCGCCGTACCGCACGCGAACACCTCCGTCAGGGAGCCGTCCGCGTTGCCCGCGCGCCACTCGTCGGTCGTGATCCGCGCCTCGCCCGTCTCGTAGCCCATGTCGGCCGCGATCCTCAGCAGCGAGTCACGGGTGATGCCGGGCAGCAGCGTGCCCGTCAGAGCCGGGGTGACGATCCGCGCGCCGGCACCCGAGCCGTAGACGAAGTAGAGGTTCATGCCGCCCATCTCCTCGATGTGCCGGCGCTCCACCGCGTCCAGCCAGACGACCTGGTCGCAGCCGTGCTCGGCGGCCTCCGCCTGGGCGACCAGCGACGCGGCGTAGTTGCCCGCGCACTTCGCCTCACCCGTGCCGCCCGGCGCCGCGCGCACGTACTCCTCGGACAGCCACACCGACACCGGCTCGACGCCCCCGGGAAAGTACGACCCCGCCGGGGAGGCGATCACCATGAACGTGTACCGGTTCGCCGGCTTCACCCCGAGCCCCACCTCGCTCGCGAACAGGAACGGCCGCAGGTACAGCGAGGCCTCGCCCTCACTCGGCACCCACGCCTTGTCCTGGCCCACCAGCAGGTCGCACGCCTCGATGAACGTCTCCACCGGCAGCTCGGGCATCGCCAGCCGCCGGGCGCTGCGCTGGAAACGGCGGGCGTTGGCGTCCGGGCGGAAGACCTTCACCGAGCCGTCGGGCTGCCGGTACGCCTTGAGCCCCTCGAAGATCGACTGCGCGTAGTGCAGCGTCATGTTCGCCGGGTCGAGTTGGAGAGGCGCGTACGGCTCCAGCCGCGCGTCGTGCCAGCCCCGGCCCTCGGTCCACTGGATGGTGACCATGTGGTCGGTGAAGTACCGCCCGAACCCGGGGTTCGCCAGCACGGCCTCCCGCTCGGCGTCAGCGAGCGGCTGCGCCGCGGGCTTGCGGTCGAAATCGATACGGGGCGTCGTCATGTCCGCGTCCTTCGCTCGTACGTTTGCGGACCTGCCCCGGCGGCCCAGGAGAGCATGGCCGCTCTCCTGGTCACTCCCCTGGCTGCGGCACGTACTGCTCGGACGTCCGAGTCCTCCCTCATGGGGCGGTCCCTCACCCCCGATTATCGCGCGGGGGTCAACCTTTACCGGACTCGGGTACGAGGCGCTGTGTGCGGTGACGGCGCCGCGTGGGGTGAGGCCCGGACGCAGTGAGGACCGCCGTCCTCGTGACAGCGGTCCTCAGCCGGTGGCTCCCAGGGCGAAGGTGCCCGCGGGGGGGGTCAGCCGGCCGCGCGGGCGGCGAGCGCGTCACCGATCTCGTCGGTGGTGCGGGGCGCCTCGCCGCGCTCCGCGAGGTCCACGGTGACCGCCTCGTCGACCCGGGCGGCCTCCGCCTCGAAGCCCAGGTGGCGCAGCAGCAGCGCGACGGAGAGCACGGTGGCCGTCGGGTCGGCCTTGCCGGAGCCCGCGATGTCCGGCGCGGAGCCGTGCACCGGCTCGAACATCGAGGGGAACTCGCGGGTCGGGTTGATGTTCCCGGACGCCGCCAGACCGATGCCGCCGCTCACGGCCGCCGCGAGGTCGGTGATGATGTCGCCGAACAGATTGTCCGTGACGATCACGTCGAACCGCGCGGGGTCCGTCACCAGGAAGATCGTGGCCGCGTCCACGTGCAGGTAGTCGGTGCTCACCTCGGGGAACTCCCGGCCCACCCGGTCGAAGGTGTCCTTCCACAGGTGGCCCGCGTGCACGAGCACGTTGTTCTTGTGCACCAGCGTCAGCTTCTTGCGCGGACGCGCCTGGGCCCGCGCGTACGCGTCGCGCACGACCCGCTCCACGCCGTACGCGGTGTTGACGCTCACCTCGTTGGCGACCTCGTGCGGGGTGCCCTTGCGGATCGTGCCGCCGTTGCCGACGTAGGGGCCCTCGGTCCCCTCGCGGACCACCACGAAGTCGATCTCCGGGCGGCCCGCCAGCGGCGAGGACGTGTTCGGGAACAGCTTCGAGGGGCGCAGGTTGACGAAGTGGTCGAAGGCGAACCGCAGCTTCAGCAGCAGGCCGCGCTCCAGTACGCCCGAGGGCACACCCGGGTCGCCGATGGCGCCCAGCAGGAGGGCGTGGTGGCTCTTGAGCTTCTCCAGCTCGGCGTCGGTCAGGGTCTCGCCCGTCGCATGCCAGCGTTTGGCGCCGAGATCGTACTCGTGCGTCTCCAGTTTCACGTCCTGCGGGAGGACGGCGGTGAGGACCTTGAGGCCCTGGGCGACGACCTCCGGGCCGATTCCGTCGCCGGAAATCACTGCGAGGTCGATGGTGCGGTCCGTGCGGGAGGCCGTTCCTGAAGACATGCGGCGGAGCCTACTCTTTGTCCCACGCGGTGACACGGGGTTGTCCGCATGGCGGACCTTTGCTTCGGGGCTCAGCCCCTGTGCCCCTCCATGGGGGTCCCCATGGCCTTCCCCTTCTTACCTGAGGGCGCCCTCGGCCGCGGTGGGGGCTCCGCCCCCCGGGAGCCCCCGTAGCGAGGAGGGGCTCCCTCTGGCGAGAAGGGGGGCGGCGAAGAGGTACAGGGCCCACGTTCGATGAAGACGGGGTCAGCGGCGGTCGAAGGCCCGTTGCAAGGCTTTCGCCGCGTTGCGGCGGTCCTCCTCGCGGAGCCGCGCCGCCACTCGCGAGCGGCGGAGGCGGGAGGCGGGCACGTGGTCGGCTGTGGGCGTGGCCATGGGTAACAACTCCTTCTGCGCGGTGCGAGGAGAGATCTGCCGGAACAGCCAAAGGTGCGGGGACCGCCGGTGCGGCAGGGGTCACCTGCCTGGGGCACGGGCGTCGCATCCGCGAGGCGCTCGGTCGAGCGGAACGATCGGCTTCCTACAAAGATAGGAGCCGGAAGCCGTGTTGTCTCGCCAATTAGTTGGGCTTCCTACTATCTGAGACGAGAGCCACACGGTTTCGGCCACACACACCGGAGGCCCGGCCCTTGCGGGCCGGGCCTCCGGTGACGGGGGCTGGGGTGTCAGCCCATGTGCGGGTAGCGGTAGTCGGTCGGCGCCACCTGGGTCTCCTTGATGGCGCGCGGCGAGGACCAGCGGATGAGGTTGAACTTGGAGCCGGCCTTGTCGTTGGTGCCGGACGCCCGCGCACCGCCGAAGGGCTGCTGGCCGACGATGGATCCGGTGGGCCGGTCGTTGAGGTAGAAGTTGCCCGCGGCGAACCGGAGCTTCTCGGAGGCGTCGGCCAGGACAGCGCGGTCCTTGGCGAGAACCGCGCCGGTCAGCGCGTACGCGGAGGCCGACTCCATCTGCTCCAGCATCGTCTCCCAGTCCTCGTCCTCGTAGACGTGGACGGCGATGACCGGACCGAAGTACTCGGTCTTGAAGACCTCGTTCTCCGGGTCGGAGCAGGCGATGACGGTCGGCGCGACGAAGTAGCCGACGCTGTCGTCGTAGGTGCCGCCGACGACGATCTCGCAGGCCGGGTCGGCCTTGGCGCGGTCGATGGCGGCCTTGTTCTTGGCGAAGGCGCGCTCGTCGATGACGGCGCCGATGAAGTTCGACAGGTCCGTCACGTCGCCCATGGCCAGGCCCCGGACCTCGGTGGCCAGCTCGTCCTTGAAGCCGTTCTCCCAGATGGAGCGGGGCAGGTAGGCACGGGAGGCGGCCGAGCACTTCTGGCCCTGGTACTCGAAGGCGCCGCGGGTGATGGCGGTTTTGAGGACGGCCTGGTCGGCGGAGGAGTGGGCGACGATGAAGTCCTTGCCGCCGGTCTCGCCGACGATGCGCGGGTAGGACTTGTAGGTCGCGATGTTCTCACCGACGCTCTTCCACAGGTGCTGGAAGGTGGCGGTGGAGCCGGTGAAGTGGATGCCGGCCAGATCCGGGTGCGGGATGGCGACCTCGGAGACGTCCTTGCCGTCGCCGGTCACCAGGTTGATGACGCCCTTGGGCAGTCCGGCCTCTTCCAGCAGCTCCATCAGGAGCACGGCGGCGTGGGTCTGGGTCGGCGAGGGCTTCCAGACGACGACGTTGCCCATCAGCGCGGGTGCGGTGGGCAGGTTGCCGGCGATGGCGGTGAAGTTGAACGGCGTGATCGCGTAGACGAAGCCCTCCAGCGGGCGGTGGTCCATGCGGTTCCAGATGCCGTTCGGCTGGATCAGCGGCTGCTCGGTGATCAGCTCACGTGCGAAGTGCACGTTGAACCGCCAGAAGTCGATCAGCTCGCAGGGGGCGTCGATCTCGGCCTGCTGGGCGGTCTTGGACTGGCCCAGCATGGTGGAGGCGGCGATCGTCTCGCGCCAGGGTCCGGAGAGCAGCTCGGCGGCCTTGAGGATGATCGCCGCGCGGTCGTCGAAGGACATCGCGCGCCAGGCCGGGGCCGCGGCGAGGGCGGCGTCGATGGCGTCCTGCGCGTCCTGGCGGGTGGCGGTGGCGTAGGTGCCGAGCACCTTGCGGTGGTTGTGCGGCTGTACGACGTCGACGCGCTCGCCGCCGCCCATGCGCTTGACGCCGTCGATCGTCATCGGCAGCTCGCGCGGGTTGTCGGCCAGCTCCTTGAGCTTGGCCTCCAGGCGCGCACGCTCGGGGCTGCCGGGCGCGTAGCCGTGCACCGGCTCGTTGTACGGGGCGGGGACCTGGGTCACAGCGTCCACGGTTGCTCCTTGTGGTCGAGGGATTCGGGCGTCGTGTGGGTGGGGGCCGTCAGGCCGGAGGCGGTGCGGGCGTCACCGTCTCAGCCCCGGCTGACGAGGGACCTCAGGAAGAAGCCCATGTTGGCGGGGCGCTCCGCGAGGCGGCGCATGAAGTACCCGTACCAGTCCGTGCCGTAGGGGACGTAGACGCGCATGCCGTGCCCCTGCGCGACCAGCCGCTCCTGCTCGGCCTCGCGGATGCCGTACAGCATCTGGAACTCGTACTCGTCCTTCTTCCGACCGTAACGCTCGGCGAGGTTCTGGGCGATGGCCACCATGCGGGGGTCGTGGGAGCCGACCATCGGGTAGCCCTTGCCGGCCATGAGGACCTTCAGGCAGCGCACGTACGCCTTGTCGACCTCGCTCTTGTTCTGGAAGGCGACGTCGGCGGGTTCGTTGTAGGCGCCTTTGACGAGGCGGACGCGGGAGCCTTCGCCGGCCAGCGCGTGGCAGTCGTCCTCGGTGCGGAAGAGGTAGGACTGGACGACGGCCCCGGTGCGGGGGAAGCGCTCGCGCAGCCGGCCGAGGATCGCCAGCGTAGAGTCGACCGTGGTGTGGTCCTCCATGTCGAGGGTGACGGTCGTGCCGGCGGCCGTGGCCGCCTCGACGACGGGCAGCACGTTGCGCTGCGCCAGCTCGTGCCCGCCCGGCAGCGCCTGCCCGAAGGCGGAGAGCTTGACCGACATCTCGGCGTGCTCGGCCAGCCCGGCACCGGCCAGCGCGTCGGTCAGCGCGAGGTAGGCGTCGCGGTTGCGGACGGCCTCCGAACGGTCGGTGATGTCCTCGCCCAGGTGGTCGACGGTGACCCGCATGCCGCGCCCGGTGAGCGCGGTGACGTTGGTCAGGCACTGCTCCAGCTGCTCGCCCGCCACGAAGCGGTCCACCATCGGGCGGGTGACCGGGGCGGCCGAGACGAGGCGGCGGATGCTGTCGCTGCGGGCGGCGGCGAGGAGCACGGGTCCCAGCACGGGGCACCTCCACGGGTTGTTCTTGTGGGCGGCTCGGCGGCGTCGGGTGCCGGGACGGTGCCGGTCGGCGGTACCGGGCAGCGGGTGCGCCGAGCCACCTCGAAGGTAAGGAGCGCGGCGGGGCGCGGACCATCGACAGCTGTCACGTGTCCGTGGACCAGATCTCATACAGATGTATGAGAATGGCCGGTGGAGCGCGACGACGGCGTTCCTGCGAAACAGCGGACGAGTGGCACGGAGGCCGGGCGGGCATGCGGGAGGACTACCAGGCGCTGATCGACGAGGTCTCCCAGCTGCTGGGCACCCCCGCCACCCTGGAGGGCCGTGACTTCTCGCTGATCGCCTTCGGCGCGCACGAGAGCGGCGACGAGGAGGGCCAGGGCCTCGATCTGGCGCTGGACGCGGTGCGCACCCGTACGATCCTGCAACGCAGGTCGGCGCCCGCCGTGCGCGCGTTCTTCGAGAACTACGGCATCACCCGCGCCACAGGCCCCGTCCGCATCCCTCCCGACCCGGCAGCCGGGGTGGTGCACGGCCGCATCTGCCTGCCCGTGCGGGACCGGGGGGTGGTGTACGGCTACATCTGGCTCCTCGACGACGGCGCGCTCGACCTGGCCGACCCCCGGCTGACCGCCGCGATGACGGTCGCGGAACGCACCGGCGCCCAGCTCGCCGCGCACTTCCGCGCCGAGGAGCGGACCGGCGAGCTGCTGAGCGCGGCCCTCGCCGAGCGGGGCGGCGGCGCGCGGGACGAGGCGGTCGCCGGGCTGGCCGCCGCACTGGGCGACGCCGCTGCCGGCCCGCTCGCCCTCGTGGCCGTACTCCCCTGGGAGCAGGACGAACACCCTCGCTCGTCCGGCCAGTCACCCCTCACGGGCGCACTCCCCCGGCTCGCCGCGCAGTGTGTACGCGACGGCGCGCTGGCCGCGCTCGTGCGGCTGCGCACCCCGCACGGACTGGACGCGGCCCGCGCGGCCGCCGGCCGGCTGCTGCGGTCCGCAGGACCTCAAGGGGCGGGCGACGGCGGCCCGACCGCGGGGCTGAGCACGCCCCGCACCGGACTGGCAGGACTGCCCACCGCCTGGCGGGAGGCGCGGGCCGCCGCGCGGGCCGCCGCGGCCGAACCCCCGCAGGACGCGATCGCCGAGTGGGACGCCATCGGACCCTACCGGCTGCTGACGGGCCTCGCCCCGACCGGGCCCGTGCCCGACCCCGTCGTCCACGACCTGCTGCGCCCGGTGCACCACGAACTCGCCCGCACCGCCGAGGTCTTCCTGGACTGCGCGGGCCAGGCGGGACGCTCCGCGGCCGCCCTCGGCATCCACCGCCAGACGCTGTACTACCGCCTCACGCGGGTGGAGCGCCTGACGGGCCTCGACCTGGACGAGGGCGAGGACCGCCTGCTGCTGCACATGGCCCTGAAGGCGGCGCGGCTGTGAGGGGCGAAGCCGAGCACGCCGACGGCGCTCAGAGCGGCGCGCCGGTGCCGAACGACAGGGACCGCCAAGGGCTGACCGGATCCCCGGTGAGGATCCGGTGCTGGATCAGCGACGACTGGTACCACTCCCCGAAGGTCTCCTCGTCGAAGCGCAGCGCCCGGCCGAGGACGTAGCCTGCGGACAGCTCCGCCCAGGAGTCGTAGGTCTCGCGGCACAGCTCTCCCGCACGTATCACGGCCTCCTCCGCCTGCATGGTGGTGGCCAGCCGGGCGCCCCGGCCCCACCGGGCGACGTTGACGGCACGGCCGTAGTCGTAGGCGAGCGCCGAGCGGACCCGGCCGGAGGGCGGCAGCAGCCCGTCGGCCCTGAACCGGGCCTCGTACCGCAGGATCTTTCCGGTGACCGAGGTGAGCACGGCGCGGAGCGCCCGGCGCTCCGCCTCCCGCATGGCGCCGTCGTGTGCCTCCACAAGGCAGTCGAAGGCGGCCTCGCGCCACTGCTCCGCGGTGACCTGCGTCCCGGGCAGCAGCCTGGCCAGTTCCGCCCGCACTCCGAGCACGAACTCCGGCTCGCCCGGGCTGTTGGTACCGGCGAGGAGGTGGTCCAGCTGCTCCCGCCAGCCGGCGTGGTCGGTCACGCCCCACAGTTCACGCAGGATCTCCTCGTCGTCCGCGTAGCTCAGGCAGACGTCTCCCACGTCGTTCCAGAACACCGCGTTCCGCACGGCGAGATGGGCACCGCAGGCCAGGCCGTGGGCGAAGGGGCCGGTCAGGATGCCGTTCCGCCGGGTGCGCAGGACGTTCTCCCCGGGCGGGGGCTCGGACTTCCGGGCGAGCCGATGCCAGCGCCGGGCCAGCGCGCGGCCGCCCGGGAAGTACGCCTCGACGGGGGTGCCGGGGTTGACGACGAGTCCCACGTAGTCGGCGTCGGACAGCTTCCACCGTTTCCAGAGCCGCCCCGGATCGGGCAGCCGCGCGGCCACCAGGTGCTTCCGGGGCTCCCGCAGCAGCATGCCCCGGGTGCGGACCTCGAGGCACCACCCGCCGTCCCGGGTGTACAGCCGGGGCTGGACCGGGCCGCGGTCCATCTGGTCCTTGAAGACGTAGACGAACAGTTCGGCGCGTGTCAGCGCCGCCAGATAGGCGTCCCAGTCCTCCCGTTCACGGGCCTCGGCAAGCGCGTCCTCGACCTCGGTCGGCGCCGTCCAGCCGGTGCTCTCCCCCTGTGCCCTCCCGCGTGTCCCCATGAACACCGCAGCGTAGCGAGAGCGGAAGGGGGCCGAGATGGCGGGGACCGCGCGAAGCGCTCGCGCGGTCCCCGCCGTGGGCGCCCCCTCTCCCGGGGGCCTCGTTCACTCCGCCAGGTCGACCGCCCGCGCGTGGGTGGCGCCGATCTCGTCGGCGATCTCCGTCAGCACGGGCCCCGCGATCGTGTCGTCCACCGTCAGGGCGACCAGGGCCTCGCCGCCCTCCTCCGCGCGGGAGACCTGCATGCCCGCGATGTTGATGCCCGCCTCGCCGAGGATGCGGCCGACCGTGCCGACGACGCCGGGGCGGTCGCCGTAGCGGAAGAACGCCATGTGGTCGGCGACGGCGAGGTCCACGCCGTGCTCGTTGATCGCGACGATCTTCTGGAGGTGCTTGGGGCCCGCGAGGGTGCCGGAGGCCGAGACCTCCTCGCCGCCCGCCAGGGTGCCGCGTACGACGACCACGTTGCGGTGCTCGGCCGACTCGCTGGAGGTGGTCAGGCGCACCTCCACGCCCCGCTCCTGGGCGAACAGCGGCGCGTTGACGTAGGACACCGTCTCGTCCACCACGTCCTCGAACACGCCCTTGAGCGCGGACAGTTCCAGCACCTTCACGTCGTGCTGGGTGATCTCGCCGTACACCTCGACATCCAGCCGCACGGCGACCTCGCCCGCCAGCGCGGTGAAGATCCGGCCCAGCTTCTCGGCCAGCGGCAGCGCCGGACGCACGTCCTCGGCGATGACACCGCCCTGCACGTTGACCGCGTCGGGCACCAGCTCGCCCGCCAGCGCCAGCCGCACCGACTTGGCGACCGCGATGCCCGCCTTCTCCTGCGCCTCACCGGTGGAGGCGCCCAGGTGCGGGGTGCACACCACCTGGTCGAAGGCGAACAGCGGCGAGTCGGTGCACGGCTCGGAGGCGTACACGTCCAGACCCGCGCCCGCGACCCGGCCCTCCTTGAGGGCTGCGGCCAGCGCCTCCTCGTCGACGATGCCGCCGCGGGCGGCGTTGACGAGGCGCACGTCCGGCTTCACCTTGTGCAGCGCCTCGTGGCCGATCAGCCCCACCGTCTCCGGGGTCTTGGGCAGGTGGACGGTGATGAAGTCGGCGACCTCCAGCAGCTCGTCCAGGGACAGCAGCTTCACGCCCATCTGCGCGGCCCGCGCCGGCTGCACGAACGGGTCGTAGGCGACCACCTTCATCCCGAACGCCGACATGCGCTGCGCCACCAGCACGCCGATACGGCCGAGGCCGACCACGCCGAGCGTCTTCTCGCTCAGCTCCACACCGGTGTACTTGCTGCGCTTCCACTCGCCGCCCTTGAGCGCCGCGGTGGCCTGCGGGATGTTGCGGGCCGTCGCGATGAGCAGCCCGCAGGCCAGCTCGGCGGCGGTGACGATGTTGGAGGTCGGCGCGTTGACGACCATCACGCCCGCCTTCGTGGCGGCGGGCACGTCCACGTTGTCGAGCCCGACGCCGGCGCGGGCGACGACCTTCAGCTTGCTCGCCGCGGCGACGGCCTCGGCGTCGATCTTCGTGGCGGAACGGACGAGGACGGCGTCCACATCGGCGAGGGCGGGCAGCAGTTCGTCCCGGTTGGCGCCGTCACACTGCCGGATCTCGAAATCCGGGCCCAGCGCGTCGACGGTGGCGGGTGAGAGCTCTTCGGCGATGAGTACTACGGGCTTGCTCACGTGGTCTCCAAGTCCTGGACAGCGCGGGTCCCTGCGGGGCGGGAGGGCAGACGCACGACGCTGTGAGCCTGTGTGCCCCGCAGTCTATCGAGGGCCCCGCCCTCGATGTGGGTGATCCGTGCACCCCACACCGACGGTCGCGGGCGCCCTTCCCCGGACCGGGGAGGGCGCCCGCGACCGGGGCCGCCGGGCCCGCGAGCGGAGGAAGAAGGGGCGCTTACTTGTCCTCGTCGACCCAGCTCATCAGGTTGCGCAGCTTCTCGCCCGTGGTGGCCAGGAGGCTGTCCTCGTCGGCCTTCTTGTACTCGCTGTACTTGGGCAGGCCCGCCTTGTACTCGGCCATCCAGTTGTTGGCGAACGTGCCGTCCTGGATCTCGCCGAGGATCTTCTTCATCTCGGCGCGCGTCTGGTCGTTGATGATGCGCGGACCGGAGACGTAGTCGCCCCACTCGGCGGTCTCGGAGACCGACCAGCGCATCTTCTCCAGGCCGCCCTCGTACATGAGGTCCACGATCAGCTTCAGCTCGTGGAGGCACTCGAAGTAGGCGATCTCCGGCTGGTAGCCGGCCTCGACCAGGGTGTCGAAGCCCGCCTTGACCAGCGAGGCCGTGCCGCCGCAGAGCACGGCCTGCTCGCCGAACAGGTCGGTCTCGGTCTCCTCGGTGAAGGTCGTCTTGATGACGCCGGCGCGGGTCCCGCCGATGGCCTTGGCGTAGGAGAGGGCCAGCGCGAAGGCGCTTTTGCTCGCGTCCTGCTCGACGGCCGCGATGCACGGCACGCCGCGGCCCTCCTCGTACTGGCGGCGCACCAGGTGGCCCGGGCCCTTGGGGGCGACCATGCACACGTCGACGGAGGCCGGGGGCTTGATGAAGTCGTAGCGGATGTTCAGCCCGTGGCCGAAGAAGAGGGCGTCGCCGTCCTTGAGGTGGGGGGCGATGGACTCCTCGTAGACCTTGGCCTGGATCGGGTCGGGAACCAGGACCATGATGACGTCCGCTTCCTGGACCGCCTCGGCCGGCGCCGTCACGCGCAGGCCCTGCTCCTCGGCCTTGGCGCGGGACTTCGAGCCCTCGTGCAGGCCGACCCGGACGTCGACGCCCGAGTCGCGCAGCGACAGCGCGTGGGCGTGGCCCTGGCTGCCGTATCCGAGGACCGCGACCTTGCGGTTCTGGATGATGGACAGGTCGGCGTCGTCGTCGTAGAACAGCTCGGCCACGGGATGTTTCTCCTTGTGCTCAGTCTTGGTGTGGTGCCCAACCTACGCGGCCAGGCGATGGTGCCCGTCCCAACCCCGCCGCAACGGCGTTCTGCCACGGCGGAGAGGGTCCGGCGGAATGACCGGTCGCGGTTACCCCCACGCTCGGTCGTGCGAAGCCCTCAGGCGGAGCGCTCCAGCGCACGCAGGCTCCGGTCGGTGATGGAGCGGGCGCCGCGCCCTATGGCGATGGTTCCGGACTGCACCAGTTCCTTGATGCCGTACGGTTCCAGCATCTTCAGCATCGCCTCCAGCTTGTCGGCGCTGCCGGTGGCCTCGACGGTGACGGCCTCGGGAGAGACGTCGACGGTCTTGGCGCGGAAGAGCGAAACGATCTCCACGATCTGGGAGCGGGTGTCGTTGTCGGCGCGGACCTTCACCAGGACGAGTTCACGCTGAACGGCGGACGAGGGCTCCAGCTCGACGATCTTGAGGACGTTGACCAGCTTGTTGAGCTGCTTGGTGACCTGCTCCAGCGGCAGGTCCTCGACGTTCACCACGATGGTGATGCGCGAGATGTCGGGGTGCTCGGTGACGCCGACCGCGAGCGAGTCGATGTTGAAGCCGCGGCGGGAGAAGAGAGAGGCGATCCTGGCCAGGATGCCGGGGGTGTTCTCCACCAGCACGGAGAGCGTGTGCTTGGACATCGGTGTCATGCCTTCCTTGTGCCGGTGGCCGTCAGTCGTCGCTGTCGCCGAAGTCGGGGCGCACGCCGCGCGCCGCCATGACCTCGTCGTTGGAGGTGCCCGCCGCGACCATCGGCCAGACCATGGCGTCCTCGTGGACGATGAAGTCGACGACGACGGGCCGGTCGTTGATCGCGTTGGCCTTCTCGATGACCGCGTCCAGCTCGTCGGGGTCCTCGCAGCGGATGCCGACGCAGCCCATGGCCTCGGCCAGCTTGACGAAGTCGGGCACCCTGGTGCCCCGGTTCGGCTCGCCCTGCTCGCCGTCGTGCAGCACGGTGTTGGAGTAGCGCTGGTTGTAGAAGAGGGTCTGCCACTGGCGGACCATGCCCAGCGCGCCGTTGTTGATGACGGCGACCTTGATGGGGGCGCCGTTGAGCGCCGCGGTGACCAGTTCCTGGTTAGTCATCTGGAAGCAGCCGTCGCCGTCGATGGCCCACACGGCGCGCTCTGGCATGCCGACCTTGGCGCCGAGCGCGGCGGGCACGGCGTAGCCCATGGTGCCCAGGCCGCCGGAGTTGAGCCAGGTGGCGGGCTGCTCGTAGTCGATGAAGTGGGCCGCCCACATCTGGTGCTGGCCGACCCCGGCGGCGAAGACCGTGCCCTCGGGGGCCAGCTCGCCGATCCGCTGGATGACCTGCTGGGGGGCCAGCGAGCCGTCCTCGGGCTTGTCGTAGCCGAGCGGGTAGGTCTCGCGCCAGCGGTCGAGCATGGCCCACCAGTCGGCGTACCGGTCGCCTGGCTCGCCGGGACGCTCGGACTGCTCGGTCTGGACAGAGACCACCAGGTCGGCCAGCACCTCGCGGGCGTCGCCGACGATCGGCACGTCCGCGGCGCGGTTCTTGCCGATCTCTGCGGGGTCGATGTCGGCGTGGACGATCTTGGCGTACGGCGCGAAGGAGTCGAGCTTGCCGGTGACGCGGTCGTCGAAGCGGGCACCGAGGGCGACGATCAGGTCGGCCTTCTGCAGCGCGGTGACGGCGGCGACGGTGCCGTGCATGCCGGGCATCCCCAGGTGCTGCGGGTGGCTGTCGGGGAAGGCGCCGATGCCCATGAGGGTGGTGGTCACCGGCGCGCCGGTCAGCTCGGCCAGAACCTTCAGCTCCGCCGTGGCGCCGGCCTTCAGGACGCCCCCGCCGACGTAGAGGACCGGGCGGCGGGCCTCGCTGATCAGCTTGGCGGCCTCGCGGATCTGCTTGCCGTGCGGCTTGGTCACCGGGCGGTAGCCGGGCAGCTCGGCGGTCGGCGGCCACTGGAAGACCGTCTCGCCCTGGAGGGCGTCCTTGGCGATGTCGACCAGGACGGGTCCCGGGCGTCCCGTGGAGGCGATGTGGAAGGCCTCCGCGATGGTGCGGGGGATCTCGTCCGGGTCCTTGACCAGGAAGTTGTGCTTGGTGACCGGCATCGAGATGCCGCAGATGTCCGCCTCCTGGAAGGCGTCGGTGCCGATCGACCCCGCGGCCACCTGTCCGGTGATGGCGACCATCGGCACGGAGTCCATGTGCGCGTCGGCGAGCGGGGTGACCAGGTTGGTGGCGCCGGGGCCCGAGGTGGCCATGCAGACGCCGACCCTGCCGGTGGCCTGCGCGTACCCGGTGGCCGCGTGGCCCGCGCCCTGCTCGTGCCGGACGAGGACGTGCCGGACCCGCGAGGAGTCCATCATCGGGTCGTAGGCGGGCAGGATGGCGCCGCCGGGGATGCCGAATACGGTGTCGGCGCCGACTTCCTCAAGAGCGCGGATGAGGGACTGGGCGCCGGTGATGCGGGGCGCCTGGGCCGGAACGGAAGTCGGCTGCTGTCCGCCGTTGCGGGCCCGCGGCTGCGGCTTGGGGGCCCCGGTGGCCTGTTCGGTCATCGCTTGTCTCTTCTCGGAGAGTGAGGGTTGACACTCGTCGGGGGCGGTCGCTCGTACGGGGCTGCTCGTGTCCCGTTTGTCGGGGTTGTTGGGCTACCGCTGGTTTGGGCTCGGGTGCTGGTGCAACAAAAAACCCCTCGTGCCGCGAGGCAAGCGAGGGGAGCGCGCCGGGAAGGTCGCGGGGTGTGGAGCCCCGGTCAGCCGACGCGCTTTCCAAGTACGAGAATTCGGGTGCGCATGATGACGACCCTCTCCCCGTCAACCCCCGGGTGTCAAGTGGGTGGGACAGGCGTCTCAGCATCCGAACGCGACGCAGGATGCACCAGGGCTTCAGGCGTGCCCTGCTGCCGCACGGTCAGCCTCCCGGGCCCCGGCCGCACGGACCCCGGCGAGGTACCGCGCCGCACCGGCGACGCTCCCGGGACCACCACCGCGGGCTCCCGGCCCTCCGGGTGCTCCTCGCCGTATCCGTAAGCGCCCCCGCTGCGGCTCGACTCGGGCACCGCGTAGACCCCGCGGGCCAGCGCCGTGCGCAGCCGGTGCTCGTCCAGCGGTCCGGAGAAGACGGCGCCCTGGCCGTGCGTGCAGCCCATCTCGCGCAGCAGCGTGGCCTGCTCGGGCAGGTCGACCCCCTCGGCCACCGTGGTCAGCCCCAGGTCGCAGGCGATCCGCAGCAGCCCGGCCGTGATCTTGCGCTGCCTGGAGGACTCCACGATGCCGTCCGTGAGCCCCCGGTCCAGGCGCAGGATGTCGATGGGGAGCCTGCGCAGCGCCGAGATCGAAGCTCCTCCGGAGGCCCCGCTGCCGAAGCCGTCCAGCGAGATCAGCACCCCCAGCCTGCGCAGCGCGCTCAGCCGCCGCTCCAGCTCGTCCAGCGGAATGCGCGGGTCGCTGTCGGACAGCTCCAGGATCAGCGCCCCCGGCGCCCCCGGCACCCCGGCGTTGGCCGCGGGCGCGCCCAGCGCCGTACCGCCGGTGGGCCCCGGCGCGGCCGCCAGCCCGTGCCGGGCCAGCAGGGCGCCGACGCCGTGCGGCTCCATGCCGGGCTCGGTCAGCCGCCGGGCGGGCAGCCGCACCGTGACCGGGGCCCCGTATCCGGCACGCTGACGGGCCGCCGCCTGGGCGACGGCCTCCTCCAGCAGCCAGCGGCTCACCTCGGCGGCCCGCTCACCGCCCATACCGCGGGCCTCACGCGCCGAGGCCCCCTCGGTGCGCAGGAACTCCGCGGGCGTGAAGAGGATGCCCGCCTCCGAGCGCCAGCGCGCCTCCGCGGCGATCGCGGTGATCTTGCCGCTGGCCAGCTCGACGATCGGCTGGTGCAGCAGCGCGAACTCGCCGTCGTGCAGCGCGCTGCGCAGCCGCGCCGCCAGCTCGGCGCGCTTGACGACCTCGGCCTGCATCTGCGGCGCGTACAGCTCCACGCGGGCCTTGCCCGCCTGCTTGGCGCGGTACATCGCCAGGTCGGCGTTGCGCATCAGGGAGCTGGGGGTGATGCCGGGCTCGGCGAAGGCGATGCCGATGGAGGCGGCCACCCGCACCTGCGTGCCCTCGACCCGGTAGGGGTCGGAGAGGGTGATCCGCAGCCGGTCGGCGATGTCGTGTATGCGCAGCTCACGTTCGGCGTCAGGGGGCGCGCCCGGCTCACCGTCGCCGCGGATGAGCACGGCGAACTCGTCGCCGCCCAGCCGCGCCGCGGTGTCGCCGGAGCGCACCGACTCGTGGAGCCGCCGCGCCGCCTGCACCAGCAGTTCGTCGCCCGCCTGGTGGCCGACGGTGTCGTTGACCGCCTTGAAGCCGTCCAGGTCGATGAAGAGCACCGCCGTGCCGCAGTCACCACCGCGGCGTGAGCCGATGGCCTGACGGACCCGCTCGGTGAACAGGGCGCGGTTGGGCAGGTCGGTGAGCGCGTCGTGCGAGGCGTTGTGCTGCAACTGCGCCTGGAGCCGCACGCGCTCGGTCACGTCCCGGCTGTTGAAGATCAGGCCGCCCTGATAGCGGTTGACCGTGGACTCGACGTTGAGCCAGTGGCCTTGGCCGTGCCGGATACGGCACTCGATTCTCGTGCACGACTCCTGGTCGCTGGAGGTGGCCAGGAAGCGGCGCAGCTCGTGCAGCACCTGGCCGAGGTCCTCCGGGTGGACGAGGGAGGAGAGTTCGGCGCCGACCAGGTCCTCGGCGTCGCGCCCGTAGACGCCTGCCGCGGCCGGCGAGACGTAGCGGAGACTGCCGGTGGCCGCGGTGATCATGATGACGTCGCTGGAGCCCTGCACCAGGGAGCGGAAGTGGTTCTCCTTTTGCGCCAGCTCCCGGGTGAGCGTGATGTTGTCCAGCAGCATGATGCCCTGGCGCAGCACCAGTGCCAGCACGACCGTGCATCCTGTGTAGAGGACGACGCGGTCGATCTCGCGGCCGTCCACCGAGTTGTAGAGGATGCCCAGGGTGCACACGGCCGCCGCCAGGTACGGCGTCAGCGCGCTGAGCGAACCGGAGAGGGGCCGGCTGGGGTGCGTGGCGCGGGCCTCCGCCTCACGGGCCGTGGCCAGCGGCTGCGGCTGCGGCGGTGCCGGGCTCCTGCCGCGGCTTCTGCCGACCCAGGGCGCGTACGCCAGCAGCAGCGACCCGGCGAACCAGCCCGCGTCCAGCAACTGGCCCGAGGCGTAGTGCTCGCGCAGCATCGGCGAGGTGAACAGGGCGTCGCACAGCACCGTCAGCGCGAGTGCGCCGACCGCGGTGTTGATGGCGCTGCGGTGCGCGGAGGAGCGCCTGAAGTGCAGGGCCAGCACCATGCTGACGAGCACGATGTCCAGCAGCGGGTAGGCCATGTTCAGCGCGGCCCTGGCCACCGAGTCGCCCTGCCAGTAGGCGGTGTGGGCGAGCGCGAGGGACCAGGAGAGCGTCAGCAGCGAGCCGCCGATCAGCCAGGCGTCGAGGCTCAGGCACACCCAGCCCGCGCGGGTCACCGGGCGCTTGGCGAGCACGAGCAGCCCGACGATGGCCGGTGGCGCGAACAGCAGGAAGCAGAAGTCGGCCAGTGAGGGCCTGGGGACCGGCTGGTCGAGCACCAACTCGTACCAGCCCCACACCCCGTTGCCCAGCGCCGCCATCAGCGAGGAGACGCCGAAGAGCGCCCAGGCGGGGCGGCTGGCCCGCAGGCGGGCGCGCTGAGCCGGTGCCAGGTGGGCGGCGTCGGGCCGTTCGGCGTCGCGGCGCGTCGTGTAGGCGTACCACAGGCAGGACGCGGCGGCCAGCAGGGCGGCGGCGCTGAGCCCGAAGTCGCCCATGAACACGGCGACGGTCTGCGAGCCCCAGCCGAGGGCTGCTCCGATGGCGTAGCCGGCGCAGATGACGGCGAGCGCCAACTGCGGTGCCAGTCCTGTGGTGGCCCCGCCCGAGCCCCCTCCGCGCGGCTGGGGCGGGATGCCGTCGGTCCTGCCGGTGGCTTCGTTCACCCGAAGCCCGGTCCCCCTCGCCCGTGGCGGGATTCCGCGGGTCTGCGGTGGCACCGACGTACCGCGTCCGGTGCCACCGGCGCGGGCATCGGGTGTGGTCCAGTACGGGTTGCGTCGCGGGGCCGCTTCGTTGGTCGTCATCGTGCCACCCGCCAGGACGGGGGCCACTTGGTGGAGTCGGCACGGCCGTCACGCACCGTGTGCGGTGGTGCGGCGCAACGCGGGTTTTCTGGCTGACGGTTGCGGTGGCGTGGAACGCCGTGTGTGCGTTCCCCCGTGCGGCAGTTCGTCCGTTGATCGTGCATTCGCCCGTCGCCCCCCTCGTGTCCGGGTTTCGCCCCCCGATCGGGACGATACACCAGGTTCGTCACTCAGGGACATAGTCCCAATACTGACCGTAACCACAAGAGGGAAGTTCGGAACAGGGTGCAGTCGTACGGATCCGTAGAGTGGTCTCTCGCGGCCTCGGGGGGTTTACGCGACCTACGCCACGGCCACCGTGTTCGCCGGCTCCTCACCGGCCGCCCAGCGCCGCAACTGTGCACCGACGAGTCTTCTGGCGCGCGGGTGGAACGCGGAAGTGGGCCCTCCGACGTGCGGTGTGATCAGCACTCCGGGTGCTCGCCACAGGGGGTGATCCCTGGGCAGAGGTTCGGGTTCCGTCACGTCCAGCGCGGCCCGCAGCCGGCCCGGGACACCGTCCCCGGCCCCCGGCGCGGAGGCCGGGGTACCCGTCTCGGCCAGCAGCGCTCCGGTGTCGACGACGGCACCACGGGCCACGTTGACCAGCAGCGCCCCGTCCTTCATCCGGGACAGGAATCCGGCGTCCACCAGACCGCGGGTCTGCTCGGTGAGCGGAGTCGCCACTACCACGACGTCGGCGAGCGGCAACAGATCGTCGATCTCGCTCAGCGGCCGCACAGGGCCCAGTTCGGCGATGCGGGGCGAGCGGGCGACCCGGTGGACGGCGGCGACCTCGAACGGCAGCAGCCGCTTCTCGATCGCCTCCCCCACGGCGCCGTAGCCGAGGATCAGTACCGTGCGGTCCGCGAGGGCGGGGTGGAAGTCGGTACGCCACTCGCCGCGGTCCTGGGCACGCACCGATCCGGGCAGGTCACGGAGGGAGGCGAGGGTGAGCGCCACGGCCAGTTCCGCGGTGCTCGCGTCGTGCACGCCGCGGGCGTTGCACACCCGTGTTCCGGTGGGGAGGCGTGGGATGGCGGGCGCGATGTGGTCGATGCCCGCGGTGAGGGTCTGGACGACCTTCAGGCCCGTCATCCTGGCGAGCGGCCGTACGGCGACCTCGGCACCGAGGTAATAGGGGACGACGTAGAAGGCGCAGTCAGCGGGGTCCGCCGGGAACTCCTCCTCTCCGTTCCAGTACCGGTACGTCAGGGAGTCGGGCAGCCCCTCGACACTCTCCGGCGGGAGCGAGAGCCATACCTCCGTCGCGTCAGCCATGAGGAGAGACTAAGGGGCGGCCACCCCACAGGTCAGGGGCGCCTTCCCGCGACGCGTGGGGAGAGTGTGGCCGGGGCAAACGTGTGTGACACCCGGGAGCCCGCTAGTTTGGGGTCCGTCCCGGAGGGAGCAGGAAAGCGGTGGAGCGCAGGACGATCGGTGCGGCAGCACTCGGTGTGGGGGCCGTGGGACTGGGCTGTATGCCGATGAGCTGGGCCTACTCCTCCTCTGAGCAGCACGGCGTCACCTCGCTGCGCGCGGTGCACACGGCCCTGGACGCCGGCGTCTCGCTGCTGGACACCGCGGACATGTACGGCCCCTTCACCAACGAGCTGCTGCTCGGACGGGTGCTCAAGGAGCGCCGCGAGGAGGCGTTCGTCTCCACCAAGTGCGGACTGCTCGTCGGCGACCAGCACATCGTCGCCAACGGCCGCCCCGGATACGTGCACCGGGCCTGCGACGCCTCCCTGCGCAGGCTCCAGACCGACACCATCGACCTCTACCAACTCCACCGCGCCGACCCCGAGGTACCGATCGAGGAGACCTGGGGTGCGATGGCCGAGCTGGTGACGGCGGGGAAGGTGCGCGCGCTGGGCTTCTGCGCCGTCGGCGCCCGCGCGGACCGGCGCGCGGGCACCGGTATCCACGACGGGACCATACGGCAGCTCGAACGGGTCCAGCAGGTCTTCCCCGTCGGCGCCGTACAGGCCGAACTGTCCGTCTGGTCCAGGGAGGCCCTGGCCACCCTGCTGCCCTGGTGCGAGACCCGCGGCATCGGGTTCCTGGCCGCCATGCCGCTGGGCAACGGCTACCTGACGGGCGCCCTCACCACCGGCGGCGGCTTCGAACCCGACGACGTGCGCGCGCGGCACCCCCGCTTCACCGCCGACATGATGGCCGCCAACCAGCCCATCGTCGCCGGGCTGCGCCGGGTGGCCCGCCGCCACGGCAGCGCGACACCAGGACAGATCGCGCTGGCCTGGGTACTGGCCCAGGGCCGGCACGTGGTGCCCGTCCCGGGGACCAAGAAGCCGCACTGGGTGACGGAGAACGCCTGCGCGTCGGCGCTGGAGCTGACCGAGCACGACCTCGCGGAGATCGGGGCCCTGCCCACGGCCCGGGGATCCTGGGACTGAACCAGGGGCCGCCCGGCCCGGCCGTGAGCCGGCGCCGCTTCCTCACCCGGGCCGGCGTCGGCCGCGACCGCGCGGGGTACTCCCCCGCGCCCGCTCCGTGTGGTCCCCTGGGAGCGTTCGGTGTCGAGGGGCCGAGGAGCCAGAGCGTGCGACGTGCGACGGGTGTGGGTGTCGGTTTGGCCTGTGCGGTGGTGCTGGCCGCGGGGTGTTCGGGCGGGGGCGGCGGCTCGGGCGCCGAGCCCTCCCAGGAAGGGCGGTCGGCGTCGGGCAGCACCCCCTCGTCCCAGGCGGCCCCGGCGAAGGGGTCTGTGAAGGTCGCCGAGACGGTGACGACCGGGCTCGAATCGCCCTGGGGGCTGGCGCCGCTGTCCGACGGGGACCTGCTGGTCTCGCTGCGGGACACCGGGAAGATCCTGCGTGTCGATGCGGACAGCGGCGAGAAGACCGAGCTGGGCACCGTGCCCGGGGTCGAACCCGGCGGCGAGGGCGGGCTGCTGGGGATCGCGGTGCCGCCCGACGGCGAGCAGGCCGGCAGCTGGGTGTACGCCTACTTCACCTCCGCGTCCGACAACCGCATCGTGCGCATGGTCTACGACGACAAGAAGGAGCCCGGCGACCAGTTGGGCGCGCCCGACGTGATTCTCAAGGGCATTCCCAAGGGCCGGCTGCACAACGGGGGCCGGATCGCCTTCGGGCCCGACAAGATGCTCTACGCCGGGACGGGCGAGTCCGGCGACGGTCGGCTCGCGCAGGACAAGGACTCGCTCGGCGGCAAGATCCTGCGCATGACCCCCGAGGGCGAGCCCCCAGGACACGGCAACCCCGCCACCGACTCCGTGGTCTACAGCCGGGGCCACCGCAACGTGCAGGGCCTGGCGTGGGACGCCGACAACCGGCTGTGGGCCTCGGAGTTCGGCCAGGACACCTGGGACGAGCTCAACCACATCGAGCCGGGCAAGAACTACGGCTGGCCCGACGCCGAGGGCAGGAGCGAGAAGAAGCGCTACCGGAACCCGGTGGAGCAGTGGCGCACCGCCGAGGCCTCCCCCAGTGGCGTCGCGGTGGCCAGGGGTTCGGTGTGGATGGCGGGGCTGCGCGGCGAGCGGCTGTGGCGCATCCCTCTCAAGGGCGGGGAACCCGTGGCCAAGCCGCAGTCGTTCCTGAAGGGCAAGTACGGCCGCCTCCGCACGGTCGTCGCCGACCCCGGCACCGGTGGCGGCGGGCTCTGGCTGGTCACGAGCGAGACGGACGGACGTGGCTCCCCGGAGAAGGGGGACGACCGTATTCTCCGGCTCGAGGTGCGCTGAGAGGACCGGGTGGTCTGGTGTTCAATCTGCTGGAGCAGTTGTTCGCACCGCATCGCAAGCACACCGACGACGAGAGGCAGCGCCTTGAGCACACCCGCGTGCAGGCGGGCAGCACCGATCCGGGGGCGGGGCCGATAGACCTCTCCTCGGGGCACGTCCTCATCCGCCCGCCCGCGCCGCGCGCCGGAGCCGAGCCGCCCGCGCCGCGCGCCACCCGCGCCGACGGACCAGCGGGCCCTCTCAGCGAACCGACGGACCGTCCCTGCCGGTCAGCGGACCGCCCCGGGCACGGCGCCACCCCGCGGGGTGGCCAGGCGTAGCCGGAAGGCCATGGCCGCCGCCTCGCCCCGCGTGGCGACGCCGAGCTTGGCGAGGATGTGGGAGACGTGCACGCTCGCCGTCTTCGGCGCGATGTGCAGCCGCTCGGCTATCTGCCGGTTGCTCAGCCCCTCGGTGACGAGATCCAGCACACCCTGCTCGCGGCGGGTCAGTCCGAACGACTCGGCCGGGGCACAGGCGGCGGGCACGGCCCGCCGGGTATGTGCGGTGTCTGCGGACGGATCGTCGTCCAGGGCGATCCGGGCGCGCAGCGCCAGCTGTTCGGCCTCGGCGCGCAGCGGCGCCGCCCCCAGCCGCAGCGCCTCGGCGCCCGCCGCCCGCAGCAGTTCGTCAGGGGAGCGGCCCGTGCCGGGTCCTGGCCCTGCCGGGGAGCGCCGCGCCGCGTCGGTCTCCAGCAGGGACTCCGCCCAGCGGAGGCGGGCCAGAGCGAGGGGGTGGGGGCGGCCGAGGGTTTCGAGGGCGAGGACGGCGGCCTCCCAGCGGTGCGGGTCGTTGGCTCCGGCGGCCCGTGCGAGCTCGGCCTCCAGGAGCAGGGCGTGCCCCTCCCACACGGGTGCGGGCCGCGGCAGCTTGCGGGCGGCGCGCCGCAGTCCGTCCAGGACGGGGCCGCGCTCGTGGTCGGTGCCGGGGAGGCCGCGGGTATCGGCCTCGTGCGTGGCGGCGGCCGTCAGCAGGGCCCATGCCTGCGGGTGACTTCCGGGGCGGAAGCCCTCCTTCAGCGCGCGGGCCAGCTCGGCGCGGGCCTCGGGGAGGTCGCCGCGGCGAGCGGCGAGGACCATGGTGAAGTGCCGGAGCGCGACGGCTTTCTGCGGTTCCACGACGGGGGAGCTGCCGAGCGCGGCCACCACTTCGTCGACGGCGGCCTCCAGCCCCGGCTGGTGTCCGCGGTCGTGGGACAGGTGGGCCCGCAGGAGCGCGACCCAGGCGCGGACGTCGGCGGCGCGCGCCGCGCGTCTGGCCTCGTCCAGGAGCGCGGCCGCCTCGTCCCACTCCCCCGTCGACAGGAGGGCTTCGGCGTGGGAGGCGAGGGCGCCCGCGTAGGAGTTGGGGCGGTTGCGTTCGCGGGCGACGCGGGCCGCGCGGGCGGCCTCGGCCGCCGCCTGTTCCCAGCGCCCCGCCAGCTCCAGTTCGACGGCGATGTTGGTGGCGGCGCAGATCTCCACGCCGGTGATGCCGGCCTCCTCCGCCTCGTCCCGCGCGCGGGCCATCTCGGTGAGGCCCGCTTCGAGGTCGCCCGACTGGGCGAGGAGGGTGCCGAGGGTGACGCGGGCGTCGAGTTCGATGACGGTGGCGCCGACGACCCGGGCCAGTTCGACGGCGCGTACGGCGGTGGCCAGCGCCTCGCGCCCCGGGCGGTGCACCAAGCCCCAGCCGGCCGCGCTGGAGAGCACCTTGGCGTGCACGGCGGAGGGCGGAAGTCCGCGGACCAGCTCCTGGGCCGTGGCGATCTGTGCCCAGCCGTCGCCCGTGCCCGCCTCTTCGACCAGCAGGCCCAGTTTGAGCTGGAACCAGGCGCAGGTGAGCGGGTCCCGTGCCTCGTCGAGCCGGGCGAGCGCGCGGCGGGTGAGCGCCTTGGCCCTGGTCACGTCGCCGCTGGTGCGGGCGGCGACGACGGCTTCGGCCAGTACCTCCACGAAGCGCGGCGGGCGAGCTCCAGCGGCCGGTCCCGGTGGATCGCCGGTGGGGAAGGCGCGCGGCAGCGTGAGGGCGGGGAGGTCTTCCTTGGCCTCCTCGGGTACGTCGTCCCACAGCTCGATGACGCGTTCGAGAAGGTGGTGTTCCTCGGCGTGGGCGTGCCGGCTGCGGGCCTCGACGGAGGCGGAGAGCGCGGCGGGGAGCGCCTTGGCCGCGTCCCGGCCACGGTGCCAGTAGTGCGCGAGACGGGCCAGCCGTTCCTCGGCCCGGACCAGTGACGGATCGGCCTCCAGCGCCTCGGCGTAGCGGCGGCTGACACGGGCGAGTTCGCCGGGGAGCAGGTCCTCACGGACGGCCTCGCGCAGCAGGGCGTGCCGGAAGTGGTATCCGGATCCGTCGGCCGTGGCGCGCAGCACGTTGCCGCCCACGGCGGCGCGCAGGGCTTCCAGCAGCGCGTCCTCGCCGAGCCCTGCGACGGCCGCCAGCAGCGCGTGTTCGACGGCGGAGCCACCGCCGGCGGCCAGGCGCACCACGCGCTGGGCCGCTTCGGGCAGCGCCTCGACGCGGACGAGCAGCAGGTCCCGCAGGGAGTCGCTGATGGAGCAGGTCGCGCAGGTGGCCGTCAGTTCCTCGACGAAGAAGGGGATGCCCTCGGAGCGGCGGAACACCTCGTCGGCCAGCTCGCTGTCGGGCTCGGTGCCGTTGATGCCGGTGATCTGGGCCCCGACCTCGGCGCGGGTGAGGCGGGGCAGGCCGAGGTGGAGGACGGTGCGCAGCCGGTCCTGTTCGGCGAGGAAGGGGCGCAACGGGTGGCGGCGGTGGATGTCGTCGCTGCGGTAGGTGGCCAGCAGGACGAGCCGGCAGGCGCGGAGGGAGCGGAAGAGGTAGCCGACCAGTTCCCTGGTGGAGCGGTCGGCCCACTGGAGGTCTTCGAGGGCGACGACGAGCGTGCGGTCGGCGGCGAGCCGCTCCAGCAGTTGGGCGGTGGCCTCGAACAGCCGGGCGCGGCCGCCGTCGGCTCCGTCGGCGAGGTCGGCGTACTCCTCGCGCTGCGCGGCGGGCGCGGGGACCGCCAGGTCGGGCAGCAGCCGGGCGAGTTCGGCCTCGCGGCCCTCGGCGGCGGCCGTGAGACGGGCCGGGTCGACGGCGCGGCGCAGGCCGCGAAGCGCCGTGGTGAACGGGGCGAACGGGAGGCCGTCGGCGCCCAGTTCGAGGCAGCCGCCGAGCGTGGTGATGCCGCCGAGGGCGCGCGCCCGCTCCAGGAACTCCTCCAGCAGCCGGGTCTTGCCCACGCCCGCCTCGCCGCCGAGCAGCAGCGCCTGCGGGGTGCCCGCCTCGGCACGGGCGAGCGCCTCGGTGAGCGCGGCCAACTCGTCGGCGCGGCCGACGAAAACGGGGCTGACGGCGGTGGTGAGCGGCACGGTGTTCAGCATGGCATCCCCCACCGTCACCGGGCACCCGCACCGACCGGAAAGCGGGAGCGCCCGCGGTCCCTCACGCTGCCCTGACCCAGGCGGTTCCCTCGTCGTGGCGCCCTCGTCGCCCGCGGCCGAGCCAGGCGCGCACGCCGTGCCCGGGTTCCCGGCGGGCGTCCCGGGCCCGGCGTACGAGCCGCTCGTGGTCGGCCTCCCGGCGCAGGTCGTCCATGCGCAGGTGGTGGGTGGTGTGGTTGAGGTCGTACAGCATGGCCCTCGGCCCCCTTGCAGGAGTGTGCGGTGTCCCTGCGGACCTGACACCTCCACACTCCTGCCTGCGGGGGACCCGCCACATCGGGCAACTGCCCCGTCTTGCGCGACCCGGGGGCCTTAGGGCCGGGGCCGACCCGCCTTAGGCGGACCCCCGGCCGGACCCAGGCGGGGTACGGCGGGTGCGGAGCCCGGAGGCTCGGCCGCGGGTTCGGCACCGGGCGCGGGCACGACGGGTCGGGTGCCCTGGGCCGCGGGTGCGGGGCCGTGGGCCACGGGCCCGAGCCCCGGGGCGGCGGGCTCGGTGCCGGGGCCCGGGGCCGGTGCGGCGGATTCGGTGCCGGGGCCCGGGGCGGGTGCGGCGGGTTCCGCGCGGGGGCCTGTGGCGGGTTCCGGTTCGATGCTGATGCGGGGCAGGCGGCGGTCCAGCCAGCCGGGCAGCCACCAGTTGGCGCCGCCCAGCAGGTGCATCAGGGCGGGCACCAGCAGGGTGCGCAGGACGAAGGCGTCCAGGGCGACGGCGGCGGCGAGCGCGACGCCGAACATGGCGATCAGCCGGTCGCCGCTGAGGACGAAGGCGCCGAAGACGGCGATCATGATGACGGCCGCCGAGTTGATGACGCGGCCCGTCTCGGCCAGGCCCACCCGTACGGCGCGCCTGTTGTCGCCCGTCAGCCGCCACTCCTCGTACATCCGGCTGACGAGGAAGACCTGGTAGTCCATGGAGAGTCCGAAGAGCACCGAGATCATGATGACGGGCAGGAAGGGTTCGACGGGGCCCGCGCTGCCCAGGCCGAGGAGTTCGCTGCCCCAGCCCCACTGGAAGACGGCGACGACGACGCCGAACGCGGCGGCGACGGCCGCGATGTTCATGGCCGCGGCCTTGAGGGGGATGCCGATGCTGCGGAAGGCCAGCAGCAGGAGGAGGCAGCCGAGTGCGATGACGACACCGCCGAAGAGGGGGAGCTTGCCGACGATGAGGCCGGCGAAGTCGTCGTAGCCGGCGGTCGGGCCGCCGACCAGGACGCGCAGGCCCGATCCTTCCCCGGCCTCGGGCAGCACGTCCTCGCGGAGCCGGTCCACCAGGTCCGAGGTGGCCTTGGACTGGGGTGAGCTGTCGGGCACGACGGTGATCACTCCGGTGTCGCCGCTGCCGTTGAATTCGGGCCCGGCGACCCGGGCGACGCCCGGGGTGGAGCGGAGGAGCTCGGGCAGGTGGTCGAAGGCGAGCTTGTCGCCGGCGCCGTCGACCTCGCCGACCAGCGTGAGGGGGCCGTTGGTGCCGGGGCCGAAGCCTCCCCCGGAGCCTTCGCCCCCGGCGAGCAGGTCGTAGGCCTTGCGGGTGGTGCTGGTGGCGGGGTCGTTGCCCTGGTCCGAGGTGCCCAGGTGGAGGCTGAGGGTGGGCAGTGCGAGCACCGCCATCAGCACGGCGGCCAGGGCGCCCAGCAGTCTGGGCCGGCGCTCGACGAACGCGGACCAGCGCACCGCGAAGCCGGTGGGCGCCTCGGGGCGCGGCCCGTGCTCGGTCAGCCGTCGGCGTTCGCGGCGGCTGAGTGCCCGCATGCCGATCATGCCGAGGAGCGCCGGCAGCAGCGTCACGGAGGCGGCCACGCTGAGGACGACGGTGAGACAGGCGGCGAGTGCCACTCCGTCCAGGAAGCCGAGCCGCAGGATGAACATGCCCAGCAGCGCGATGCACACCGTGGCGCCGGCGAAGACGACCGCCCGTCCTGAGACCCTCACGGCGCGCTGTGCCGCCTCGTGCACGGGGAATCCGGCGCGCAGCCCTGTGCGGTGCCGGGTGACGATGAACAGCGCGTAGTCGATGCCGACGCCCAGACCGATGAGCGTGCCCAGCATGGGGGCGAAGTCGGCGACGGTCATGACCTGGCTGAGGAGCCCTGTGCCGGCCGCCGCGGTGCCGACGGCGACGACGGCGGTGATCAGCGGCAGCGCGGTGGCGGCGAGCGAGCCGAAGGCGAGGAAGAGGACGACGGCGGCCGCGGCGAGCCCGATGACCTCGGCCAGCTGTGCCTTCGGCGCCTGGGTGAGCGCGATGCCCGGGCCGCCGGCCTCGACCTGGAGGCCGTCCCCGGCGGCGTCGCGGGCGGTCTCCAGGACGCGCTGGGCCTGTTGTTCGCCCAGTTCGCCGCCGGGCGCGTCGAGGGTGAGGGTGGCGTAGGCGGTGTGGCCGTCCTCGCTGATCCGGCTCTCGCCGCCGGGCGCGTAGGGGGACTGTACGGAGGCGACGCCGGGCAGGTCGGCGACGTCCCGCAGCGTCTCGGACATCCGTTCTTTGACGGGGGCGGCGCGCACGCTGCCCTCGTCGGTGTGCCACACGAGGGTGTCGCCCTCGCCGCGCCGGTCGGGGAAGGCGCTCTCCAGCCGCTGTGCTGCCTGGGCCGACTCGGTTCCCGCCGCGCCGTAGTCGTCCGAGTAGGCGCTGCCGGTGAGTGCCGCGGCGCTCACCGCGCCGGCGAGCGCGGCGAGCCAGAGCAGCAGGACGGTCAAGCGGCGCCTGAGGCACCAGCGGGCAAGAGCGGTCACGGGCGTCGCCTGTCTCGGGTCTCGGCACGGGCGGGACGGCGCGGAGCGGAACGTACCGCTCCGGAACCACCGCCTGTGCAGCCTGCCATCCCCAAGAGATCCTTTGAGACCTTTGTGGTGATACCCACAACCCGGCCACACACGGGAACTTTCCGGTGCCGGACCCGGTTCCGGGCCCGGCACGGGACCCGCGGGCCGCCGCCGCTCAGCCCGTCACCGACTCCTCACCGTTCTCGATGTGCCCCATCAGCCGCCGCCCGAAAGAGTCGTCCTCCGCCACGCCGACCTTCAGGTCGTACCAGCCGTGCGCCGCGGCGGTGCGGTATCCGACCTCGCGCCGGCGCCCCGGCTCCACCCGCACGGTGCGGGGCGCCTCGTCGCTGTAGGCGAGCGGCTCCAGACGGAAGGTGAGAGTGTGCTCGCCGTCGTTGGCCAGGCTCAGGCGCAGCTCCCGCGAGCGGCCCTCGATCCGCGTGGTCACGCCGGCGCCCGCCACCGCGCCACGGGCGCTGCCGGAGAACTCGCGCCTGAACCCGTTCGGTCCCGTGACGGTGAACCGGTAGGCACCGTCCTTGACCGGCACCCGCTCCTCCCGCTCCCCGCGCACGTCCAGGTGGAGCGGCTCCGGGTACTCCTTCGCGTACGGATAGAGGGCGAAGTGCGCGCCGGCGCGTCCCGCGTTGCGCAGGGTGAGCCGCACCCGCCCGGCTCCGGTGTCGTGGACCGCGTCGGCGTCCGGCTGGTACGGGAGGGGGCGCGCCCTGCGGTGTCCCGGCTCCTGGCTGGGCAGCCGTTGGTCCGCTGGCGGCCTCGGGCTCCAACGGGCGGTGAACGGCGGGATCGGGCCCGGCTGATGGGCCGTGGGCTGCGCGCGCCGCACTGAGAAGTCGAACGCGCTGGTCAGGTCGCCGGTGACGGTGCGCCGCCAGGCGGAGATGTTCGGTTCGCTGATGCCGGTCCAGCGCTCCAGGAAGCGGATGACCGAGGTGTGGTCGAAGACCTGGGAGCACACGTAGCCGCCCACGGTCCAGGGGGAGACGACCGTCATCGGCACGCGCATGCCCAGGCCCGTCGGCTTGCCCTGCCAGTACTCGTCCTCGACGTCCCGTCCCGGCACGGGCGGTGGCACGTGGTCGAAGTAGCCGTCGTTCTCGTCGAACATCAGCAGCAGCACCGTGTGCCGCCACACCTTCGGGTTGCGGCCCAGCGCGTCCAGCACCTTGTAGACGAAGGTGGCGCTCTGGATCGGTGAGGAGCTGCCCGGGTGCTCGGAGTCGGCGGCCGAGGGGACCAGGTAGCTGACCTCGGGCAGCCGCCCCGCATCCACGTCGGCGGCGAACGCGTCGGCCGTCGTGCCGGGCTCACCGCGCACGAGGGCGCGGTCGAAGAGGCTGCGTTCGGCCTTGGTGAGCGTGGCGCGGCCCTTCTCCAGCCGGGCCAGCAGGTCCGCGCGCCCCGCCTCGTCGGCGTCGGCCATCTTCCCGTAGAAGGCCGTCATGTTCCCGGCCCCCTCCACCTCGGCGAGGGCCTTGCGGGCGACGGCCTTGAAGGACGCGTAGAACTCCAGGTTGTTGTCGGTGAAGTTGTCCCACTCCTGGTAGACCTGCCAGCTGCGGCCTGCCTTTTCAAGCCGCTCCGGGTAGGTCGTCCAGGTGTAGCCGGGGTGGGTGTCCTCCTCGTAGGCGTCGTTGCCGACGGCTCTCTTCCCGGTCAAGGGTTCGAACCCGGTCCAGCCGCTGACCAGGTGGTTGCGGTTGGGGCTCGTGGAGGAGTGGATGGAGGAGTGGTAGGCGTCGCAGACGGTGAACGTCTCGGCCAGTTCACGCTGGAGGGGGATGTCGTCGCGGTCGTAGTACGCCATGGTGCTGGCGGTCTTGGCGGTGACCCAGTTGTCCATCCAGCCGTCGTGCCAGGCCTTGGCCCCGCCCTCCCAGCCGTGGTCGAGGGCGCCGATGTACTGGGCCTCCTGCTGCTGGGTCTCGGCGGCCTCGCGGACGGAGAAGGGCAGCACGGTGCCGGCACCGAGGGCGCCCGGCTGTTCGAACACGCTCGTGCCGCCGGGCAGCTGGACGGCGTTGCGGTCGCCGTAGCCGCGGACCCCGCGCAGCGTGCCGAAGTAGTGGTCGAACGAGCGGTTCTCCTGCATGAGGATCACCACGTGCCGGATGTCCGAGAGCCCCTCGCCGCCGCCGGGGCCCGCTCCGTGTCCGGCGTCGGCCGCGATGGCCTGCCGCAACGACGGCGGCAGCAGGGAGCCGGTGACCGAGAGCCCCGCTGCCGCCGCCGTCATGCAAAGCGCCCTCCGGCGCGATATCCCGTCAGCCACCCCTGCCGCCTCTCCACCCAATGGTTCACTTGTAGGCCATTGCCGAACGCGACAGGGACGGTAGCGGGCGAAGGTGACGCGCGAAAGGTCTCCGGATGGACATTTTCTTATCCGGCGCGGCCCGCGACGGGCAGCAGGGGGAAGTGGCAGCTCACCAGGTGCCCCTCCCCCGCGGGTGCGGTCGGCTCCGGCGGGGTGGTCGCGCACAGGTCGGTGGCCAGCGGGCAGCGGGTGCGGAACCGGCATCCCGAGGGCGGGTCGGCAGCCGACGGGGTCTCGCCCGCGAGCGGCCCCGCCCCCTTGGCGGGCTCCGCTTCCGGCGCACCGCCCACGACGGCGCTGTCGGCCGTCTCCAGCAGCCCCCGTGTGTACGGGTGCAGGGGCCGGGCGAACACCTCGGCGGCAGGCCCCGTCTCCACCAGCGAGCCCAGGTACATCACGCCCACCCGGTCGGCGAGGTAGCGGACCACGGCCAGGTCGTGGGAGATGAACAGGTAGCTCAGCCCCTTCTCCCTTTGCAGGTCCCGCATCAGGTTGAGGATCTGCGCCTGTACGGACACGTCGAGCGCGGAGACGGGTTCGTCGGCGACCACCAGCGAGGGGGCCAGCGCCAGCGCCCTGGCCAGACCAAGGCGCTGGCGCTGGCCGCCGCTGAACTCGTGCGGGTACCGGTGGACGGCGCCGCGCTCAAGACCCACCTCGTCCAGCAGTTCACGGACGCGCTCCTCCTGGGCCGAGCGGTCCCCCACGCCCTGGACGACCAGCGGTTCGCGCAGGATCGCGCCGACCCGCATCCGGGGGTCCATGGCGGCGTAGGAGTCCTGGAACATCAGCTGCACCCGCCGCCGGTGGGCCCGCAGCCCGGCGCGGTCCAGCGTCGCGAGGTCATCGCCCTCGAACCGTACGGATCCGCCCGTCGGCTTCTCCATACCGACGGCCAGGCGGCCCAGCGTGGACTTGCCGCAGCCGGACTCGCCGACGATGCCGAAGGTCTCGCCGCGCCGCACAGTCAGGGACACCCCGGCGACGGCGCTGACCCGGCGGCGGTCCCTGCGCCGGGTGAACGGGCCGCTGTGCAGGGCGTATTCCTTGCGCACACCGTCGAGGCCGAGCAGCACGTCGGCGTCGGCGCCCGGACAGGCGGCAGCGTCCTCGGCGGGGCGTACCACGCCCGCCGCGCCCGCCGCGGCCGCGCGCGCCGCGGGGTCGGCGGGGTGGAAGCAGGCGTAGGTGTGCAAGCCCGCGTCGTCGGCGGGCCGCGGCGCCGGCTCCTCGGTGCGGCAGACGTCGGTGGCGTGCGCGCAGCGGGGGGCGAAGCGGCACCCGGCGGGCCGCCTGGTCAGCGACGGCGGCAGTCCCGGGATGGTGGCCAGGGGGCGGCCCGTGCCGGCGGCGCGCTCGGGGAGCGCGTCGAACAGCGCCTGGGTGTAGCGGTGCCGCGGCGAGGTGAACAGCCGTGCGACGGGGGCCTGCTCGGCGACCTTGCCCGCGTACATCACGGCCACGCGGTCCACACGGCGGGCGATGACCCCCAGGTCGTGGCTGACCAGGATGAGGGCCATGCCCAGGCGTTCGCGCAGCTCGCCGATCAGCTCCAGGATCTGGTGCTGGGTGGTGACGTCCAGCGCGGTGGTCGGCTCGTCCGCGATCAGCAGCTTCGGTTCGCACACCAGCGCCATCGCGATGGCGACACGCTGCCGCATGCCGCCGCTGAGCTGGTGCGGATAGTTCTTCATCCGCTCGCCCGGCTGCCCCAGGCCGACCAGGCGCAGCGTCTCGACCGCCCGCTCCCTGGCCTCGGCGCGGCTCACGTCGCGGTGCAGCAGCAGCGGTTCGGCGACCTGGGCGCCGATCGTCATGGTCGGGTTGAGGGAGCTGAGTGGGTCCTGGAAGACGACACCGACGGCCTCGCCCCGTATCCGGCGCAGCACCTGGTCGGATGCGGCGGCCAGGTCGGTGCCCTCCAGCAGGACGCGCCCCGAGGTGACCCGGGCGCCGGGCGGCAGCAGCCCGAGCACGGAGAGCGCCGTCATGGTCTTGCCGCTGCCGGACTCGCCCACCAGGCCCAGCGCCTCCCCCGGCGCCAGCCGCAGGGAGACACCGTCCAGCGCGTGCACGGTGCGCTCGGCCCCCGCGCGGTCGCGCCCGGCGATCGACAGGTGCAGCTCCTCGACGGACAGCAGGGGCGCGCCGGACAGCGGGGGCTCGGCGGGCGGTACGGGCCCGGTCGGCCGCGTGGTCGGCATCATGACACCTCAGTTCTTCTGGAGCCGCACGTCGAAGGCGTCCCGCAGGCCGTCCCCGATGAAGTTGAAGGCGGCGACGACGAGCACGATCGCCAGTCCCGGCGGGAAGATCAGCCACCAGTAGCCGACCTGCGTGTAGGTGATGCCGGAGCTGAGCATGGAGCCCCAGTCGGCGGCGGGCGGCGGGATGGACAGGCCCAGGAACGACAGGTAGGCGACGTAGAGGATGGCGTCGGCGATCTGGAACGTGGCGTTGACGATCATCGTGCCGACGGCGTTGGGCACGATGTGGCGGAAGACCGCGCGCCCTCCCCCGCCGCCCATCAGCCGCATCGCGTGCACGTAGTCGCGGCTGCGCAGCGTCAGCGCCTCGCCGCGGATGAGCCGCGCGGGCGAGAGCCAGGCGACGGAGGCGATGACGAGGATCAGCACCGGCTTGCTCGGGGTGACCATCGCCGCGACGACGACCAGCAGGAACAGCGCCGGAATGGCGAGCGCCGCGTCCGTGACCCGCATCAGTACGGCGTCGGCCCAGCCGCCGAAGTAGCCGGCGACCGCACCGTAGACGGTGCCGAAGAGGGTGGCCAGCAGCCCGGCGGCCAGCCCCACCTCCAGCGAGGTCTGCCCGCCGTGCATCAGCCGGCCCAGCATGTCGTAGCCCAGGTCGGTGGTGCCCAGCGGATGGCCGGCCTCACCGGGCGCGAGGCTGGCCTGGTCGAGGTCGGTGTGCACCTGGTCGGTGGGGTGGACCAGCGGCCCCAGGAAGCAGAAGGCGAGCAGCGCCGCCAGCAGGCCCGCGCCGAGCAGCGCGAGCCGGTTGCGGGCGAAGACGGCGAGGGTGCGGCGGGCCAGGCCCGGGGTGGCGTCCGGGCCGTCGTCGTCCGCCGGTTCCCCTGCGGCCGGTTGCGGTGTGGTCGGGGTGGCGGCTTCTGCGGTCACGAGACGCTCCGGATGCGGGGGTCGAGGACGGCGTAGGCGATGTCGGTGAGCAGCGAGCCGAGCACGGTGGCGACGCCGACGACGAGGGTGACGCCGAGCAGGACGGGGAAGTCGTTGGACTGCGCGGCGTTCCAGAACAGCAGCCCCATGCCGGGGTAGTTGAACATCGACTCGACGACGAGGGTGCCGCTGAAGAGGGTGGGCAGGTAGAGCCCGAGCAGGCCCGCGAGCGGGATCAGCGCGTTGCGCAGCACGTGCCTGGCCATCACCCGCACCTGCGACTGGCCCTTGGAGCGGGCGGTGCGCACGTAGTCCTCACCGAGGTTGTCCAGGACGGACGAGCGCATGTAGCGGCTGAACATGGCGATGATGCCCAGCGCCATGGTGACCACGGGCAGCACCAGCCCGGCGGGCTCGGCGAGGACGCCGCCGACCGACTCGGCCTGGGGCGCCTCCGCGGGAAACAGCGGCCACTGCTGGGCGAACCCCAGGATGAGGACGAGGCCGAGGAAGAAGACCGGGGTCGCGTACGCGACGAAGGCGGCGCCGGTGAGCACGTAGTCGGAGAGCCGGCCGCGCCGTACCGCCTGGAGGACGCCGAGGGGGATGGCCAGCAGCGCGGCGAGCACGACGGAAAGGCCGGTCAGCAGCAGCGTCTTGGGCAGCCGTTCGGTCAGCAGTGCCAAGACGGGCTGATTGAGCTTGTAGGACTCCCCCAGGTCGCCGGTGACCAGCCGTTTGAGATACATGCCGTACTGGACGGGCAGGGAACGGTCGTAGCCCTGGAGGTGGTTGAAGTGCGCGATCGCCTCCGGGGTGGCCTTCGGGCCGAGGATGGCGCGCGCGGGCCCGCCGGGCAGCTGGTGCAGCAGGACGAAGACGATGAGGGAGACGAGGAAGAGGACGACGAGGGCCTGGCCCGTGCGCTTGAGCAGGAAGCGGGTCACCGGTTGGCCCCCTTGCCGCCCCGCGCCGGCTTCTTCACGAAGTACCAGTCCTGGGGGGCCAGCGTGAGCGTGGGGTTCTGGTCGACGCCGCGCAGGTCACTGCGGATGACGGAGACCTGGTATGCGGGGTTGGGCGTCCACAGCACGGGTACCTCGCGGGCCAGGTGGCGGGCGTAGTCGCGCATGGCCGAGTCGTCGTCGGAGTACTCGGTGCGCTTGATCAGCTCGTCGGTCCTGGGATCCGACCAGTTGCCCATGTTGGAGGGCGCTCCGGTGGCGAACAGCTGCTGGCCGCTCGGTTCGGCGGGGAAGATCCAGCTGCCCTGGGTGCCGAAGAAGCCCAGCTGCCACTGGGAGCAGACCGGCTCCTTGGGTTTGCACGGCACGGTGGTGCCCAGCACGGTGTTCAGCGGCTGCTCGCGGATGTCGAGCCGGACGCCCGCGCGGGAGAAGGACGACTTGATCGCCTGCATGGTGTTGGACGTCTCCGTCGACCCCGACTGGGAGAGGAGTTCGAGGGCGAGTTCCTGTCCCTTGTCGATGCCCTTTCCGCAGTGCCCCTCGCCCGTTCCCGGTGCGGCGCAGCGCAGCGTGCCGTGCCCGTCCTCGCCGCGCTTCCAGCCGTGCGCGGCGAGCAGCGAGCGGGCCTTCTCCGGGTCGTACGGCAGCGCGTTCTCCTCCATCAGGGCCGAGGGGACGGGGCCGAGCGTGGGTTCGGCGCTGCCGTGCCAGACGTGCTTGGAGATCGCCTTCTGGTCGATCAGGGACTGGAGAGCCCTGCGTACGTACCGCTGCCGCATCAACGGCCCCGTCTCGGGGTGGTTGAGGTTGGGGACGAGGTAGGTGACGCCCCAGCTCTCCCACGGGTCGATGCGGTAGCCGGTCTCCTTGAAGTGCGCGGACTGCGCCATGACGGAGGGCGGGATGTAGCCGTAGTCCAGGCCGCCGGCGCGCAGCACGTTGAACTCGCTGCTCGCGGTGGTGAACGGTTTGAGGACGACCCGGTCCAGGTGCGGCTTGTCGGGGCCGGCGTAGCGCTTGTTGGGGACGAGGGAGACGTGTCCCGACGCGGTCCACTTCTCGACGCGCCAGGGCCCCATCGTGGTCTTCCACAGCGGGTCGCTGTCGAACTTCGAGAGCTGTTTGGCGTGCGTAAGCAGCCGCTTGAAGACTTTCTTCGGGTCCTCGCCCTTCTTGCTCCAGGCGTGCCGGGGCAGCGGCTTGAAGTACTCGAGCTGGTCGGCGGTGAACCATGCGGGGTTGTACGAGCGGTCCAGGCGCAGCCGGAAGGTGTGGTCGTCCAGCACCTGGAACCTCTCGACGTTGTCGGGCAGCAGCTTCGGCGAGTAGCCGCCCCAGTCGTCCTTGTTGGCGCGGATCAGCTCGAACCAGAAGCGCACGTCGTCGGCGGTCACCGGCTCCCCGTCGCTCCACCGGTAGCGCTTTTTCAGGGTGACGGTGACGGTGCGGTTGCCGTCGCTGAAGCGGGGCTTGTCCGCGACGTTGCGCGGACTGTCCATCGTCAGCTTGCCGCTCTTGTCCGGCTCGGGCGTGTAGAGCGGCGGGTAGAGCAGGTTCTGGATGGCGCTGTTGTAGGTCGCCAGATAGCCGGGCGCGCCGATCGGGAAGATCCAGTTGGGGGTGGCCGCCGGTGGGAGCGCCATGACGGCCGTGCCGCCCTCGACGGGTGTGCCCTGGCCGGGCCGCACATCGGTGACCGCCTCCACCTTCGGCCCGCAGCCCGCGAGCAGCGCGGTGGCGACGAGCAGGGTGACCGAGGCGAGCAGCCGGCCGTGGGGGCGGTGTATTCGCGCCCTGACACGTGTGCGAGTCCTGGACTGGCGCATGCTGCCTCCGGTGTAACGGCCAAAGATAGCGAGCAAAGTACGGAGGCTTCCGAAAAAAGGTCAAGACCTCTTGGCCACTTCTGTGGAAATCGTGTCTACTGACGGAAGTTGGAGCCGCCACTTCCTTCGGCGACCGAACCAAGACCCGTGCACGAGTGACCAGGACAGGTGTCTATGCCCCCCGCACCGCAGCAGCCGAGCGCCCCGGCCGTACCGGCGGGGCTGCCCGGCACGGCGGCCCGCGTTCTCGACCTGGTGGCGAGCGGCGTCGTCTCCTCACGCGCCGACCTCGTCCGCGAACTGGGCCTGGCGGCCTCCACCGTCTCCGCGCGGGTGCAGGAGCTGGTGGACCAGGGGCTGTTGACGGAGGTCGGCGAGGGCACCTCGCGCGGCGGCCGGCGCCCCAGGCTGCTGCGGATACCCGACGACGGTGCCGTCGCGCTCGCCGCCGACCTGGGCAGCCACCACGTGCGGCTCGCAGCAGTCGGCCTGACCGGCAGCGCCGCCGACGTCGAGGAGCACGCCCTCGACCTGGCCGCGGGCCCAGCGGCGACACTCGGAGTGCTCGTCGAGCGGCTGCGTGCGCTCGCGGAACGGCAGCGGGCCGCGGGCCGCACCGTCCGCGGTCTCGGCGTCGGCTTCCCCGGCCCCGTCGACACCGAGGCCGGGCGGGTGGTGGCCCCCTCGCGCATGCCGGGGTGGCACCTGTTCGACCTGCGCGACCGGCTCGCCGACGCACTCGGCCTGCCCGTCCTCGTCGACAACGACGCCAACGTCATGGCGCTGGGCGAACACCGCACCGTCCTGCCCCACCTGCGCCACCTGGTGCTGGTCAAGGCGGGGCGCGGCATCGGCTCGGGCGTCATCAGCCACGGCACGCTCTACCGGGGCGCGGGCGGCGCGGCCGGCGACATCAGCCACGTGCGGGTGGAGGCGGCGGCCGAACGCCCCTGCTCCTGCGGCAACATCGGCTGCCTGGAGACGGTCGCCAGCGGCGCTTCCCTGGTCGCCGCGGTGCGGGAGCGCGGGCTGCGGGTGGACGGCGCCGCCGACGTCCTGCGTCTGGTGCGGGACGGCGAGCCGCAGGCCACCACCCTGGTCCGGCAGGCGGGGCGGCACATCGGCACGGTGCTCTCGGTCGTCGTCAACTTCTTCAACCCGCAGGCCGTCGTCCTCGGTGGCGCGCTGGCCGCGGCGGAGCCGCTGGTCGCCGCCGTACGCGGCATGCTCTACGAACGCTGCCTGCCGATGACCACCAGCGACCTGGTGATCACCGCCTCGACCACGGGTCCTGACGCAGGGCTGCTCGGCGCGGGCCACGCCGCGCTCCGCGAGTTGGTACACGAGGCCCCGGCGGAAACGGGCCGGGCGCCCGCGGCCCCGGCGGCGGAACCGGGCCGAGGGGCCGGGACCCCGATGGCGGAACCGCGCTGAGCACCGCCGGGGCCGCCCCGCCCCTTTCGACGACCCCCTCCCGCCTTGCACTTCCCCGTCAATCCCCTCATCCCCTACAGCGTCCGCAGGAAGACAGCGTCCGCAGGAAGGAACCTCCCTCCCGATGACACCGACCTCCCTCCCCGGCCCCGTCGGCGCCGGCGCCCCGCGCCGCAGGCTGCGCATCGGCATCGGCGGCATGGCGATCGAGTCCAGCGAGTTCTGCCCGCACCGCTCCTCCTACGAGGACTTCCGCGTCACCCGCGGCGCCGACCTGCTCGCGCGCTACACCTGGACGCGCCCCGACGACGGGCTGGCGCCCCTGGTGGAGTGGGTGCCGCTGGTCCACGCGGTGGCCCTGCCGGGCGGGCCCGTGGTACGGGAGACGTTCGAGCGCATCCGCGACGAACTGGTCACCCGCGTCCGCGACGCCGCACCGCTCGACGGTCTCGTCTACGACATCCACGGCGCCATGAGCGTCGTGGGGCTCACCGACGCCGAGGCCGAACTGACCGCGGCCGTCCGCGAGGCGGCCGGGCCCGACACGCTGATCTCCGCGGCGATGGACCTGCACGGCAACGTCTCCCACGACTTCGCCCGCCACCTCGATCTGCTGACCGCGCACCGGCTCGCCCCGCACGAGGACGCCTGGGAGACCCGGGAGCGCGCCGCACGCAAACTTGTCGAGCGCCTGGCCACCGGCGCGGGACGGCCGCACCGCGCCTGGGTGCAGGTGCCCGTCCTGCTGCCCGGCGAGAAGACCAGCACCAGGCTGGAGCCCGCCAAGTCGCTCTATGGCTCACTCGCCGACGTCGAGGCGAGGGACGGAATCTGCGACGCGGCGATCTGGGTGGGCTACGCGTGGGCGGACGAGCCGCGCTGCCGGGCCGCCGTCGTGGTCACCGGGGACGACGCCGACCTCGCGCTGGAACAGGCCGGGGCGCTGGCCCGGCGCTACTGGGAGGCGCGGCACGACTTCACCTTCGTCGGGCCGACCGGCCAGGCGGACGAGTGCATCGCCGCGGCGGTGGCCTCCACCGCGCGCCCCTTCCTCATCAGCGACTCGGGCGACAACCCGACGGCCGGCGGCGCCGGCGACCTGGCCTACATGCTGAGCAGGCTCCTTGCCGACGACGACCTGGCGGCGGGCCGCGTCACAGCACTGCACCCCGGCATCCACGACCCCGCCGCCTTGGCCGCCTGCTTCGCCGCGGGCACCGGCGCCGAGGTGACGCTGAAGGTCGGCGGGCACGTGAGCGCGGGCAGCGGCGTCCACGCCGAGCCCTGTGAACTTGCCGGAGAGGTCGTCTCTCTGCAAACACTCGGCGGCGTGCGGGCCGCAGCCGTGCGCCACGGCGGAGTCACCGCCGTCCTCACCGAACGCCGCACCCCTTTCCACACCAGGGCGGACTTCGGCGAACTCGACCCGCTCGGGTACGACCTCGTCGTCGTCAAGATCGGCTACCTGGAGCCGGAGCTGTACGACATGGCCGCTGACTGGCTCCTCGCGCTGACCCCCGGCGGCGTGGACCAGGACCTGCTCCGGCTCGGCCACCACCACGTGGCCCGCCCGCTGTACCCCTTCGACGACGAGGGGTTCGAGGACCCGGGGACGGTGCCGGTGCTGTTGTGAGACGCAGCCGTGACACCATGCCCGGGCCCGGGGCCCGCGGCACCCGTTAGCCTGTGGGAACTGTCACCGCCCGGCCGTCACCGGGCACGGGGGACAGCCGGAAGGCGGCCGCATGGCCCGAAGCACGCACCACCACGGGATGGGGGACGGTCGTTCAGGTATGCCCATGGAATTGCAGCGCGGCCACAAGGCCAGGATCAGCGATCTGACGGCGGGCACCGATCTGTACGTGGGCGTGCAGATCACCGGCGGGGGACTCTCCTTCGACATCAGCTGTTTCGGTCTCGACGAGCAGGAGCAGCTCTCCGACGACCGCTACTTCATCTTCTTCAACCAGCCCAAGTCGCCCGAGGAGTCGCTCCAGCTGCTGGGCGCGCAGGCCGGGGACACCGAGTCCTTCCGGGTCACCCTGGAGCGCATACCGCTGCAGGTACAGCGGCTCTCCTTCACGGCAGCGCTCGACGGCGCCGGACAGATGTCGCAGATCGGTCCGGGCTACATCCGCATCGTCGCGGGCGGCGAGGAAGTCGCGCGGTACGCCTTCGACGGCTCGGAGTTCAGCACCGAGCGCGCGGTGATGCTGGGCGACATCTACCGCAAGAACGACGTCTGGCGGTTCGCCGCGATCGGCCAGGGATTCGACGGCGGGCTGGACGCACTGCTGAAGAACTTCGGCGGCGAGGTCGCCGAGGAGCAGGGGCAGGGGCAGCAGGCCGCCCCTGACCAGGGTGTGCCCGGTTTCGCGCCGCCAGGCGGCGGTGCCTCCGCACCGCGGCAGCCCGCGCCCGGCTTCGCGCCGCCGCCCGGGGCCGCGGCCCCGCAGCAGCCCCAGGCACCGGCTCCGCAACAGCCGCAGCCCGTACAGCAGCAGGCTCCGGCGCCCCCGGCCCCGGCCCCAGCACAGCCGCAGGCACCGCAGGCACCGCACCCGCCTGCTCCGGCACAGCCGCAGGCGGCCCAGCAGCCCCCGGCGCCTCACCAGCCGCAGGTACCCCAGCAGCCGCAGGCCCCGCAGCCGCCTCAGCCGCCGACTCCGGATGTGCACGGTGCGCCCACCATGGTCGCTCCCTCGCCCTTCCAGCCGCAGCACGGCGGCCAGGTGCCGCCACCGCCGCAGCAGCCGGGGCCGCCAGGACAGCAGTACGGCGCCCCCGGGATGCCCCAGGCGCCGCAAGCGCCCCAGCCGTACGGAACCCCGCAGGCGCCCGCGCAGCCGGGGCCGCCCGTCCCACCAGGGGGCGGGCAGCTGTCCAACCCGTTCGCCCAGCAGCCGCCGGGCCCCGGCGGCTTCGGCGCCGGCCAGGCACCGCAGGTCCCGCAGGTTCCGCAGGGCCCGGCCGCGGGCATCGGCGCGGCGCTCCAGAAGTTCCACGAGGTGCCGACCGGTCAGCGCTGGACGTTGCAGAACCCGTCCCTCGTCCGCGCCGACATCGGCATCGACGGCCAACCCGTGCTCGCCAAGCAGGGCAGCATGGTGCTCTACCAGGGCAAGGTCGACTTCTCCTACAAGGGCGCGGGATTCACCGGGCGCGTGGTCGGCAACGCGACCGGCCAGGAGATGCAGCTGATGCGGTGCAGCGGCCGCGGCCAGGTCTTCTTCGCCGAGAACGCGGCACACGTGCACCCGGTGGAACTCCAGGGCGACTCGCTCTGCGTCTCCGCCGAGAACGTGCTCGCCTTCGACGAGTCGCTCCAGCACGAGGTGCGCCGGATCGAGGGCCACGGCATCCCCGGCGGCGCCCTGTTCACCATGCAGTTCTCCGGCACCGGAACCGTCGTCGTCAAGACGCAGGGCACGCCCGTCGTCCTGCCGGTCACGCCCACGACGTTCGCCGACGCGCAGGCCGTGGTGGCCTGGTCGGCGGCGGCCCAGGTGATCATCTCCAGCCAGGTGCGGCTGCGCCGCAACGCCTACCCGGGGCACAGCGGCGAGTCCGTGAACCTCCAGTTCCGGGGCGCGCCCGGCAACTTCATCGTCGTCCAGCCGTACGAGGTCTGAGGGGGAGCCCGTCATGAACCAGCCAGCAGCACTCGCGGGCTTCGCGCCCGCCCCCGTGGCAGCCAGGATGCACAACCACGGCGCCCACATGGTGAAGGTCGCCATGCAGTCGGGTCATGACCTGTTCGCACGGCCCGGGTCGATGGTCGCCTACGAGGGCTTCGTCCAGTACGAGGCCAACCCGCCCGCCGTCCGCCAGATGGCCTCCCAGTGGCTGACCGGCGAGCAGAACCCGCTGATGCTCTGCCGCGGCGACGGCCTGCTCTACCTGGCCGACTACGGCGCCGACGTGGTCTGCCTCAACCTCAACGAGGAGTCCCTTTCGGTCAACGGCACCAACCTCCTCGCCTTCGACGCCCACCTCCAGTGGGGCGTCGAGCGGGTCAAGGGCCTGGCCAAGTTCGCCGGCCAGGGCCTGTTCAACGTCGGCGTCCGCGGCACCGGATGGGTCGCTCTGACCTCGCGCGGCGCACCCGTCGTCGTCGACTGCGGGCGCGGCGAGGACGAGACGTACGTCGACCCGGACGCGCTCGTGGCCTGGTCCAGCGGCCTGAAGATGAAGGGCAAGCGCAGCATGAAGGCGAGCGCCCTCATCGGCCGCGGCAGCGGCGAGGCCTACCAGATCGCCTTCTCGGGCCAAGGCTTCGTCGTCGTCCAGCCGAACGAGGACAGCACGGACCGCATCCGCGTCCGGGGCTGAGGGGGAAGGAGAACAGCCGTGCAGAGCTCACTCTTCGGCTACGCCGAGATCCAGACCGAGGACCGGTACGCGGTGCAGAACCCGCAGCTGCTGCGGGTCCAGCTGACCGGGCACGACGACGTGCTGGCCCGCCAGGGCGCGATGGTCGCCTACCAGGGGCTGCTGGAGTTCGACGCCGAGTACGCCACACACGGACAGCGCCGCGGGCCCGCCCGCGAGCAGCTGCCGCTGATGCGCTGCTCGGGCCAGGGCACGGTGTTCCTGGCCAACCTGGCGCAGTACGTCCACGTGGTCGACGTCGACCACGACGGACTCACCGTGGACGCCGCCTACGTCCTGGCCATGGACTCCACGCTGCACCACGAGATCATCTCCGTGGACAGCCAGTTCGGCATCTCAGGCACCGGCGCCTACAACCTCAACATCACAGGCTCCGGCAGGGTCGCGCTGATGACCTCGGGCCAGCCGCTGCTGCTGAACGTCACCCCGGACACCTACGTCAACGCCGACTCCGACGCGGTTGTCGCCTGGTCCAGCGGCCTGCGCGTCCAGATGCAGGCCCAGACCTCCTCGCAGGGCGTCTGGCGCCGCCGCGGCAGCACCGGCGAGGGCTGGGAACTGTCGTTCCTGGGCCAGGGCTACGCGCTCGTCCAGCCCAGCGAGCTCCTGCCGCCGCAGGGCGCCGAGATCGGCGGCGGGCTGCGCGCCCAGTACGGCATGGGCGCGCAGGGCGCCCACGGCCAGAACCAGGGCAACATCTTCACCAACCGGTAGACCGGCCAGGGGCGGCTGTCCCCTCGCAGTATCGCGAGGGGACAGCCGTCGCCGGTTCATCACCCGCCGTACGAGACCACGACGCCGTCCCTCGCACTCGCCTTCCCGTCGCCAAGACCAGCTGCGCCTCCGCCGAGAAGCAGCCGCGGGGCCTGAAACGGGGTCGGCCGCTCCTGCCGGACCGGCCCGACCCACTGCGGGAACGGTCACAGATAGCGGGGCCTGAGCGCCGCCTCGGTCGCGTCCCGCCACACGCGGTAGGAGGGCACCTTGTCCAGTTCGTTCAGGTCGGTGTACTCCACCAGCCGGTCGGCGTCGTCCTGGAGCACAGCGTGGGCGTCCGTACCCAGCAGTTGCTTCCACACCTGCTTGGGCCCCAGTTTCTCCCCCTTCGCCTTCCCGCCACACCCCACATGCTTCTCCACCTCGGCAGGCGTGCCGTACGGATAGCCGTCGAGGTCCAGCCCCGGAACGACCTTCTCCAGCGCGCCCTTGTCCGCCAGCATCCACGATTCCGTCATCAGCACCGGCACCAGAGCGACCGTCTGGGCAACACGCCTGTGCTCCGCACGCCATTTCTCCAGCCCCGCGACGTAGGCACGTGCCTTGTCGGCGGCGTCCCAGTCGCAGTGTACGAAGAGCACTTGGCAGTCCCGGGCGAGCGACCGCGCCTCCGTCAGCACGTCGTCGGCCGGCCTGGTGGTACGGATATCGGAAACCTCGCAGCCGAGGACGTTGACGTGCCGGTCCGACGCGTGCAGCAGATCAAGCAACTGCTTGTGGATCAGATGGGACAGATACCTCTCGTCGCTGTTGCCCTCGCACAGCAGACCGGGCCGCAAAAACTCCTCCTTCACGCCGCCTCCTGACCCAGCCGGCGCAGGAGCCTGGCGATCTGGTCGGGTGAGATCGACGCCCCCGGCACGTCCTCACCTGCACGCAGCGGCAGCGCGCGAGTCACCCGGGAGACGGTGCGATCCCGGGGATTCGTGCGGTGTGCCTGCTCCAGGAAGACGAGGCTGCCGCTGAGGTCCGTGCGGAGGGCTGCCAGAAGGGCGGGCGAATGCGTCGTCGCAATCAGCTGCCGGTACGGGGCGCGCCTGCGCTGCGGCCCGGTTGAGACCCCCACCCGGCGTCGTAGCCGGCGCACCAGATCCGCGACGTACGAGGGGTGCATGCCGTTCTCCAGCTCTTCCACACACAGCGTGCCGGGCCGCAAGGGGTCCATGGAGGCGGCGAGCAGGCCCAGCATCCGCAGGGTGCCATCGGACAGCAGCGAGGGGACCAGCCAGCCGGTGTGCTCGAACTCCACCTCGAAGTCGTACTCGTCCCGCCGCTCGATGAGATACGGCCGCACGTCGCGCAGTCCTTCGACCAACCCGGCGCAGTCGGCGACATACCGTCCCCAGATATGCGCAGGTGCCCGCTCCAGCCGTGCCAGAGCAAGTGCCAGATGATCGCCGCGCACCCCCAGCGGGGCGTCCAGACCGGCAGGTGACAGTTGCCGCATGCTCTCGGGGCGGAGCTGAAGGGGCTCCCACCCACGGCACTCATTCGCCACAAGGCCCAGCAGCTCAGCCGCACCCCGGCTTTCCGGGAAGACGTCGAACAGGTCGTCCTGGCTCGTGCCCTCGCTGCCAGAGCCCGGGAGGTATCCCTGCCCCTGCCCGACGGGAACGATCTCCGTACCCGTCCGAGCCAGGAACCGCTCGCGTGCCTGGTGCATCGCTGAGAGCACCCCGTCGTCCAGCCCGATATTCCGCACCCAGTCGGCCGTCTGGAGGCTGCTGACCCACACGGCGCTCTTGCCACGGACGAGACCGGGAGCGCTGGGAAGACCCGGTTCGCGTTGTTCGCGTGCAACGGTCAGCCGCAGCCGCAACGGCAACGGCCCCTCCGCGGCCGGTACCACCATCCCCACCTCGATGGTGAACGCGTCGGGCTGCACACGCCCTTCGTCTCCGCCCCGGTGGAACAGTCCCTTCGGCGAAAGCCGGACGTCTTCCGCGACAGTCTCCTCGAACCCGTGTAGCACCGTGCCCGCCGCCAGCCGCAGCGCGTCGAACAGGTTGGACTTCCCCGCCCCGTTCGCCCCCAGCATGATCAATGACGGCGGCACGTCGAGGTGAAATCCCACGAAGGACTTGAAGCCGTCCACCCGGACCTGCGTGATCATTCAATCCTCCGACCTGCGACCGTGGCGCACGCGGCCCAGCCTAGCGACGTTCGCGGTGCCCATGTCCCAGGACCGCTCCGCACCGGGAGGGTCTTCGCCTCCGAGACGCACGGGGCCCGGTCGGCCCCGGGCCCCGCCCCCATGCCTTCCCGGTCGGTCGGACCCGGCACCGGGTCCGCCACACACAGCGGCCGGGGGTAGCGTGCCTCTCGAGAAACGGCCGAGCCGTGTGGGAGGCGAGGGCTTTGACGAAGGCTGACGCGGAGCTGGCCACACGGCTGGCGGACATGGCACGGGACCTGCTGGCGCAGACCTCGGTGGACAAGACGCTCGACCGCATCGTGGCGCACGCGGTGAAGCTGGTGGACGGCTGCCAGGACTCGGGGGTGCTGGTGATCGAGGGCGGCAGACGGGTACGCACCCTGGCCGCCAACAGTGACCTGGTGCACACCTCGGACGCGGTGCAGGAGGAGGTCGGCGAGGGCCCCTGCTTCGACGCGGCCCGGTACGCGCACGAGGTCTACCGGATCGAGGACGTCACCCGCGAGGAGGAGCGCTGGGCCCGGTACGTGCCGCGCGCCCGGGAGCTGGGGATCGGCAGCATCATGGGCTTCTGCCTGTACACCGAGGACGACAACCTCGGAGCGCTGAACATGTACTCACCGCACCCCGGCGCATTCACCGAGCGCTCCGAGCACATCGGCTGGCTGCTGGCCTCCCACGCGGCCGTCGCCTTCTCCAGCGCCCGCAGCCACGCGCAACTGGAGACGGCCATGGCCTCCCGGCACGACATCGGCGCCGCCATGGGCATCCTCATGGAGCGGTACTCCATACCCGCGCAGCAGGCGTTCACCGTCTTGAAGGAGAGCTCGCAGACGCAGAACGTGAAACTGCGCGACATCGCCCGCACGGTCGCCGAGACGGGAGAGATCCCCGGCGCGGTCGACCGATGACCTCCCGGCCGCCCGGGCGTGCCGCGGTCCCTGCCCGCCCCCACCCGCCGCGGCGCCGACGGCATAATCGGCCCCATGGTGCTCACTCCTTCGAATCTCCGTGTCCTCGGTGACGGCCTCTACCTGTGGAACCCTCCCGAGCGCGGGTGGGGACTCGCCAACTGCGGACTGGTCACCAGCGCGGCGGAAGGCCTGTGGATCGACACGCCCTACGACCGGCCGATGGCCGAGGCGTTCCTCGCCGCGTCCCGGGAAGTTCTGGGCGACGCCCCGATCGGGCGCATAGCCGTCACGCACGCCAACGGCGACCACCTGTGGGGCGCCGACGTACTGCCGGGCGCCGAGGTGATCGCGACGCGTGAGGCGCGCCACCACCTCGAGATCGAACCGACCCCGCAGCAGCTGAGCGGCCTGATCGAGGCGGCGGGCGACTCACCCCTGGGCGCCTACCTCGCCCGCCACTTCGGCCACTTCGACTGGTCGTCCACCCGGGTCGTGGCGCCCACCACGGTGTTCGAGGGCGAACTGGAGCTGACGGTCGGCGCGCACACCGTCGTGCTCACCAGCCTGCCGCCCGCGCACACCGCGGGGGACATGACGGTCCACCTGCCCGAGCACGGCGTGGTCTTCACCGGCGACATCGTCTTCGGTACGACCCCCGAGTCGCCCGGTGACCACGCGATCCACTGGGCGGGTCCGCTCGCCAACGTCATCGCCGCGTGCGAGCGGGTGCTGGCCACCGGCGCCGAGACCATCGTCCCAGGCCACGGCCCCGTGCTGGACCCCGACGGTCTCCGCGACCACATCGACTACCTCGCCCACCTCCGCGAGCGCGCGCACGCCCTGCACGCGCGGGGCGTCTCCGCACTCGACGCGGCCCGCGAGGTGGCCGACGAGGCACGCCGGCCCGAACTGGCCCTGGCAGAACGCCTGGTCGTGACCGTCGGCTCGGAGTACCGCCACCTGGACGGGACACCGCCGCTCCCCCTCGCCCAGGTCATGGAGGACGTGGCGGCGTTCGCCGCGGAACGCGCCTGACGCGGGCCCCCCTGCGGGCGGACCCGGGCGGCACCGGCCGCGGCCACGCGACCCCGGCTGAACGCCGAGGACCCGGCGGGCCCGGCATAGCCCCCAGCGGAGCCCGGCGCACACGCCAAGGACCCGGCGGGCAACGGCGAAGGGCCCGGCGGATGCGCCGGCGACCCGGCGGGCATGGCGAAGGGCCCGGCGGTCGGCGACCGGCGGGCCCTCGCAGGGGCGGCGCCCGCGCGGGGCGCCGCCCTGACACATCGTCGAGGCGCGGAGGTCAGCCCTCCACGCCGAGCCGCTCCAGGATCATCTGGCGGGCGCGGCCGGCGTCCGCCTGGCCGCGCGTCGCCTTCATGACGGCGCCCACCAGGGCGCCGGCGGCCTGGACCTTGCCGCCGCGGATCTTCTCGGCGACGTCCGGGTTGCCCGCGATCGCCTCGTCCACGGCGGCGCCGAGCGCCCCCTCGTCGGAGACGACGGCCAGGCCGCGCTTGCCGACAACCTCGTCCGGGGTGCCCTCACCGGCCAGCACGCCCTCGATGGTCTGCCGGGCCAGCTTGTCGTTGAGGGAGCCCTCGGCGACCAGCGCGCAGATCCGGGCGACCTGCTCGGGCGTGATGGGAAGCGCGGTCAGCTCGACGCCGTCCTCGTTGGCGCGGCGCGCCAGCTCGCCCATCCACCACTTGCGGGCCTGGTCGGCGGGCGCGCCCGCGTCCACGGTGGCGACGATCGGGTCCACCGCACCGGCGTTGAGGACCGACTGCATCTCGTGCTCGGAGATGCCCCACTCCTCGCGCAGCCGCATCCGGCGCACCCGCGGCAGCTCCGGCAGCGTGCCGCGCAGCTCCTCGACCCACTCGCGCGAGGGCGCGACGGGCACCAGGTCGGGCTCGGGGAAGTAGCGGTAGTCCTCCGCCTCCTCCTTGACGCGGCCCGAGGTGGTGGAGCCGTCCTCCTCGTGGAAGTGGCGGGTCTCCTGGATGATGGTGCCGCCGGACGAGAGCACGGCGGCGTGCCGCTGGATCTCGAACCGGGCCGCACGCTCGACGCTGCGCAGCGAGTTGACGTTCTTCGTCTCGCTGCGGGTGCCGAACTTCTCCACGCCCTTGGGGCGCAGCGAGAGGTTCACGTCGCAGCGCATCTGGCCCATCTCCATGCGGGCGTCGGAGACGCCGAGCGCCTTGATCAGCTCGCGCAGCTCGGCGACGTAGGCCTTGGCGACCTCGGGGGCGCGCTCACCGGCGCCCTGGATGGGCTTGGTGACGATCTCGATGAGCGGGATACCGGCCCGGTTGTAGTCGAGCAGCGAGTGCGAGGCGCCGTGGATGCGCCCGGTGGCACCGCCCACGTGGGTGGACTTGCCGGTGTCCTCCTCCATGTGGGCGCGCTCGATCTCGACGCGGAAGACCTCGCCGTCCTCCAGCTGGACGTCCAGATAGCCGTCGAAGGCGATCGGCTCGTCGTACTGGGAGGTCTGGAAGTTCTTCGGCATGTCCGGGTAGAAGTAGTTCTTCCGGGCGAAGCGGCACCAGTCGGCGATGGAGCAGTTCAGCGCGAGGCCGATGCGGATGGCCGACTCGACGCCCGTCCTGTTGACGACGGGCAGGGCGCCGGGCAGGCCGAGGCAGGTGGGGCAGACCTGGCTGTTCGCGTCGGCGCCCAGCTCGGTCGAGCAGCCGCAGAACATCTTGGTCCTGGTGCCGAGCTCGACGTGGACCTCGAGGCCCATGACGGGGTCGTAGGAGGCCAGCGCCTCGTCGTACGACACCAGTTCGGTGACGGTCACGGAAACTTTACCTTTCTCGACCGCGTCAGTCGTCGAGGATGTCGTCGACGTCGAGACGGCGCAGCTCACGCACGAGCAGCACGACGCCGGTGACGATGCCGGCCGCGGAGACCGCCACGTCGATCAGCTGAAGCGTGTCCCCTTCCTTCCGCGCCTCCTTGGCGCGCTTGACGGTGCCGGGGACACCGATGAGCGACGTGGCGATGGAGAAGTACAGCCCGGTCCTGGACTTCTTGAAACCCTTGGCCTTCTCAAGCTTCGAACTCACAGCGACGGTGCCTCCTCTAGCAGCGGGTGACCCCAACGTGCCTGGTAGGCGGCCTCCACGGCCGCACCGACACGGTAGAGCCTGTCATCGGCCATGGCGGGGGCGATGATTTGCAGCCCCACGGGGAGCCCGTCCTCCGGCGCGAGACCGCACGGGATCGACATGGCGGAGTTGCCCGCCAGGTTGGACGGGATGGTGCACAGGTCGGCGAGGTACATCGCCACCGGGTCGTCGGCGCGCTCCCCGATCGGGAAGGCGGTGGTCGGCGTGGTCGGCGAGACCACGACGTCCACCTGCTCGAACGCCTTCTCGAAGTCCCGCGTGATCAGGGTGCGGACCTTCTGCGCTGACCCGTAGTACGCGTCGTAGTAGCCGGAGCTGAGCGCGTAGGTGCCCAGCATCACGCGCCGCTTGACCTCGTCGCCGAAGCCCGCCTCGCGGGTCAGCGCGGTGACCTCCTCCGCCGAGTGCGTACCGTCGTCGCCGGTCCGCATCCCGTACCGCATGGCGTCGAAGCGGGCCAGGTTCGAGGAGCACTCCGAGGGCGCGATCAGGTAGTAGGCCGCCAGCGCCTTGGTGAACGAGGGGCAGGACAGCTCCACCACCTCGGCGCCCAGCTCACGCAGCAGCGCGACCGACTCGTCGAACCGCTGCATCACCCCCGCCTGGTAGCCCTCGCCGCGGAACTCCTTGACGACGCCGACCCGCAGGCCCTTGACCTCGCCGTTCCGCGCCGCCTCCACCACGTCGGGGACCGGCTGCGCGATGGACGTCGAGTCCTTCTCGTCGTGGCCCGCGATCACGCTGTGCAGCAGCGCCGCGTCCAGCACCGTACGGGCACACGGGCCGCCCTGGTCGAGCGACGAGGAGAACGCGACCATGCCGTAGCGGGAGACACCGCCGTACGTCGGCTTCACACCGACGGTCCCGGTCACGGCCGCCGGCTGGCGGATGGAGCCACCGGTGTCCGTACCGATCGCCAGCGGCGCCTCGTACGCCGCGAGCGAAGCGGCCGAGCCGCCCCCCGAACCTCCCGGGATGCGGGTGAGGTCCCACGGGTTGCCCGTCGGGCCGTACGCGCTGTTCTCCGTCGACGAGCCCATGGCGAACTCGTCCATGTTGGTCTTGCCGATGATGACGACGTCGGCGTCCTTGAGCCGCTTGGTGACCGTCGCGTCGTACGGCGGCACCCAGCCCTGGAGGATCTTCGAGCCCGCGGTCGTCGGCACGCCCTCGGTGGTGAACAGGTCCTTCAGCGCCAGCGGCACCCCCGCCAGCGGGCCCAGCTTCTCGCCGCGCTCCCGCTTGGCGTCCACCTCGCGGGCCTGCGCGAGCGCGCCCTCGCGGTCCACGTGCAAGAACGCGTTGACCTTCTCGTCCACGGCCTCGATCCGGGCCAGGTGCGCCTCGGTCACCTCGACCGCGGTCAGCTCGCCACGCGCGATCCCCGCCGCCAGCTCGGCGGCGGTCAGCTTGATCAGTTCACCGGCCATCCCGGTCACTCCTCCCCCAGGATCTGCGGCACCTTGAAACGCTGCTGCTCTCGCGCAGGCGCTCCGGAAAGCGCCTGCTGCGGGGTCAGCGACGGACGGACCTCGTCCTGCCGCATGACGTTCGTCAGCGGGAGCGGGTGGGAGGTCGGCGGTACGGCAGCGTCGTCGGCGACTTCAGAGACGGCGGCTACCGCGCCGATGATGTCGTCGAGCTGACCGGCGAAGTGATCGAGCTCTTCGTCCTTCAGCTCCAGACGCGCCAGCTTCGCGAGGTGGGCGACCTCCTCGCGTGAGATGCCAGGCATGCGGCGGTCCTCTTGATGGGTGAGTTGCGGATTGTCCGCCCCAATCCTATGGGGCCCGCGCCCCTGCCGTTCCCCTCCCTGGCCGCTCCCCCCGTCCACCGCCGCAGAGCCCGGCGGCCGAACCCCCGTGACCTGGGCTTGCTCACGGAGTGTGTGCGGGGGGCGGGGCAGCGGGAAGGGCCCGGTTCACCGAGACCTCGCGGGCCCTCAGCCACGCGGTGGTCTCCCCCGGGGGCATCGCCGCGGCTACCAGCCACCCCTGGACGGCATCGCACCCCAGGTCGCGCAGCCTCTCCCACGTCTCGTCGTCCTCCACCCCCTCGGCGACGACGAGGAGACCGAGCGAGTGCGCGAGGTCGACGGTGCAGCGCACGATCTCGGCGTCCTCGGTGTCGACGGCGAGCCGCGCCACGAAGGAACGGTCGATCTTGAGCTCGCTGACCGGCAGCCGCCGCAGGTGGACCAGCGAGGAGTACCCGGTCCCGAAGTCGTCGAGCGACATCTTCACCCCGTGCCCGGTCAGGCCCGCCAGGGTGTCGGCGGCCTGCTGCGGGTCCTCCAGGAGGACGTGCTCGGTGATCTCCAGCTGGAGCGCCCCCGGCGGCACACCGTGCCGGGCGAGCCGGGCGGCGACGGCCCCGGCGAAGCCGGGCGAGTGGACGTCGCGCGGCGAGACGTTGACGGCGACGGGCACCGTCAGCCCGCCGGAGCGCCAGAGCGCGACCTGCGCGAGCGCGGTCTCCAGCACGTACTCGGTCAGCCTCGGCATCAGCCCCGACGTCTCGGCGATGGCGATGAACTCGTCCGGGGGGACCCGGCCCCGCTCGGGGTGGACCCACCGCACCAGCGCCTCCAGCCCTGAGACGGTGCCGTCGAACCCGACCTTGGGCTGGTAGTGGAGCTCGACCTCGCCGGCGTCCAGCGCCCTGCGCAGGTCGGCGAGGAGACCGAGGCGGTCGGGCGTGTTGCCGTCGCGGGTGGCCTCGTAGACCTCGACGGCGGTCCGGTCGCGCTTGGCCTCGTACATGGCCACGTCGGCGCGGCGCAGCAGACCTTCGGCCTCGGTGGCGTGGTCGGGGTAGACGGCGACGCCCGCGCTGGCCTCCAGCACCAGCGTCAGCCCGTCCAGATCCAGCGGGGAGCCGAGCGCGGAGACCAGGCCGCGGGCGACGCGCTGGGCGCTGGTCGTGGAGTCGGCGACGGGCAGCAGCACCGCGAACTCGTCGCCGCCCAGGCGGGCGGCCTCGGCGCCGCGCGGCAGCGCCGCCCGCAGCCGCTCGGCGATCTGCAACAGCAGCCGGTCGCCCGCGAGGTGGCCGAGGGTGTCGTTGACGGACCGGAAGCGGTCGAGGTCGATGAGGACGAGCGCGGAGCGCGACGCGGTGCGCTCCGCTTCGTCCAGTGCCGCCCAGGCGCGCTCCAGCAGCCACAGCCGGTTGGGCAGCCCGGTGAGCGGGTCGCGCAGCTGCTCCTCGGCGCGGGCGCGGGCGATGCGCAGCGTGGAGTCGAGCGCGATCAGCGGCACCGCGAACAGCGGCAGCGTGAGCGGCTTGTGGTAGGCGACGACGGCGATGAGCGGGGCGATCCCCAGCAGGGCGACGCCCACCAGACCCTGGCGGATCAGCGCGGTGCGCAGTGTGGAGGGCAGGCTGCGGGTGCGCGGGGCGAAGCAGAACCACTGCAACCCGCGGGTGAACAGGAGGTAGAGAGCGGCGGCGAGCGGTATCTCCACGACCGCGGCCAGGCTCCACTCGTCCGGCCCCCACGGCCGCTCGACCGAGGGGCACACCCCGCACACGGCGAGCGCCAGGCTGGCGACGCCGATGCCGAGGAGGTCGATGGCGCCGTGCACGAGGGCCTGCCGCCATTTGTGCCGGCGTGCGGCGCCGACCAGGGCGACGACGGCGAGACTGACCAGCAGCGCCGGCACCCAGCCGTGCAGCAGCAGGATCGCCAGCGTCAGCGCCGGCCCCGACCCGGTGCCGCCCCACCAGCGGTCGCGGCCCATGGTGACCAGGTGGGCGACCACGCATCCGGTGAGGACCGCGAACGACCATCCGGCGGTGGAGCCGGGGAAGAGCGCGTGGCCTTCCCACAGGACGCGGACGACACCCCCGATCAGCGCCAGCGCGGCGGCGGCGACGACGAGCACGGGCAGCGCGGGCGGGCGGGCGGCGAGCAGCCGCAGGAGCCGGGTCTCCTCACTCCGCGCCCCGCCGGCCGGCGCGCCGCCGGGGCGCGCCTCGGCGCCGTGTGCCGCCCCGCCCCGCGTGCCGTCCGAGGGCAGGCGGGAGAACGGGGGCCCGGAGCCCCCGGAGAAATCCAGCATCCTGGTCCCTCTCGCAGCCGTCCACGCCTGCCCTCGCCACGACAGGCGTCTACGTCAACAGTAGGCCGCTGCCTGGGAAGAGGGGCAGCGATCGGCCGCTGTTGCCTCAATGCGTTCGCAGCCGGTGCGAGCAACTGCCGGTCGTGGTACGGCGCCTGTGGGCCCGGGGCCTGTGCCCCGGGCACGAAAGGGGCGGGGCACAGGTGGCTGGATGTGGCCCGTGCGCGAGTGGCGAACTCCTCAGGCGCCGTCGCGGATGGCCCCGGACTCGCCCCTGGTGACCGCCCTCGCGTCAGTCGCCCGCTTCCTCTTCCTCCCCGGGGGTCACCGCCGCCTCGCGGGCGGCGTCGGGCCCCTCCTCCAACAGCACGGCGAAGCCGTCATCGTCCAGAATCGGCACTTTCGCCTGGACGGCCTTGTCATATTTCGAGCCAGGGTTCTCGCCGGCCACCACGAAATCGGTCTTCTTCGAGACCGACCCCGTCACCTTGGCCCCCCGGTTCTGGAGTGCCTCCTTGGCGCCGTCCCGGGTGTGGGAGGCGAGGGTGCCGGTGACGACGACCGTCAGACCCGCCAGCGGGCGCGGCCCCTCCTCGCCGCTGGAGGTCTCCTCCATCCGCACCCCGGCCGCACGCCACCGCTCGACGATCTCGCGGTGCCAGTCCTCGGCGAACCACGCCTTGAGCGAGGCGGCGATCGTCGGCCCGACGCCCTCGGTGGCGGCCAGCTCCTCCTCGTCGGCCTCGGCGATCCGCTCCAGGGAGCGGAACTCGCGGGCCAGCGCCTCGGCGGCGACGGGCCCGACGTGGCGGATGGACAGGCCGGTGATGATCCGGGCGAGCGGACGGTCCTTGGCCGCCTCGATGTTCTCCAGCATCGCCAGGGTGTTCTTGCGCGGCTCGCCCTGCTTGTTGGCGAAGAGGGTGACCGTCTTGTCCTCGCCCGTCTCCGGATCGCGCTTGGGGATGCCGGTGTCCTGGTCGAGGACGTAGGCGACGATGGGCAGCAGATCCTCCACCGTCAGGTCGAACAGCCCGCCCTCGTCCCGCAGGGGCGGCTGCTTGGGCTCCAGCGGCTGGGTGAGCGCGCTGGCGACGACGTAGCCGAAGTGCTCGATGTCCAGGCACTTGCGGCCCGCCAGGTAGAACAGCCGCTCCCGCAACTGGGCGGGGCAGGAGCGGGCGTTGGGGCAGCGCAGATCGACGTCGCCCTCCTTCATGGGCTGGAGCGCCGAGCCGCACTCGGGGCACTCGGCGGGCATCACGAACTCCCGCTCGCTCCCGTCGCGCAGGTCGGCGACCGGGCCGAGGATCTCGGGGATCACGTCGCCCGCCTTGCGCAGCACCACCGTGTCGCCGATCAGGACGCCCTTGGCCTTGACGACGTCCTGGTTGTGCAGGGTGGCGAACTCGACCTCGGACCCTGCGACGGTGACCGGCTCGACCACCGCGTACGGCGTCACCCGCCCGGTGCGGCCCACGCCGACGCGGATGTCCACCAGCTCGGTGTTGACCTCCTCCGGCGCGTACTTCCAGGCGATGGCCCAGCGGGGGGCCCGCGAGGTGGCGCCCAGGCGGCCCTGGAGGCGGATCTCGTCCAGCTTGACGACGACGCCGTCGATCTCGTGCTCCACCGAGTGGCGGTGCTCACCGTAGTAGGAGATGAACTCGCGCACGCCGGACAGACCTTCCACCACCCTGGCGTGCGTCGAGGTGGGCAGGCCCCACGCGCGCAGCAGGTCGTAGGCGGCCGAGAGGCGGGTGAAGTCCTCCTTGGCGAAGCCCTCCAGGGCGCCGATGCCGTGCACCACCATGTGCAGCGGACGCGTCGCCGTCACCCGCGGGTCCTTCTGGCGCAGCGACCCCGCCGCCGCGTTGCGCGGGTTGGCGAAGGGCTTCTCGCCCGCCTCGACGAGCCGCGCGTTCAGCTCCTCGAACCGCTCCATGGGGAAGAAGACCTCGCCGCGCACCTCGACCAGCTCGGGCAGCCGCTCGCCGCTCAGCCGCTCGGGGATGTCCGCGATGGTGCGGATGTTGGGCGTGATGTCCTCACCGGTGCGGCCGTCGCCCCGGGTGGCGGCGCGCGTCAGCCTGCCGTGCTCGTAGGTGAGGTTCACCGCGAGACCGTCGATCTTGAGCTCGCACAGGAAGTGGTAGTCCACGCCCTCCAGCTCGCGGGCCACGCGGTCGGCCCACTCGCCCAGCTCCTCGTCGTCGAAGGCGTTGTCCAGCGAGAGCATGCGCTCGCGGTGGGCGACCTCCGTGAACTCCGTCTCGTAGTGCCCGGAGACCTTCTGCGTCGGGGAGTCGGGGGTGCGCAGGGAGGGATACTCCTCCTCCAGCGCCTCCAGCGCTCGCAGCAGCCGGTCGAACTCGGCGTCGCTGACGACGGGAGCGTCCTTGACGTAGTACCGGAAGCGGTGCTCCTCGATCTGCTCCGCGAGGCTCTTGTGCTTCTCCCGCGCTTCGGCGGGGGCCGTCACGTCCTCTTCGCCAGCCACCGTTGGTCCTCCCGTCACTGAGGGTTGTCAGCGAGTGATCGTGCCGCCCGGGCGCAGTGGGCGAGCGCCTGGCGGGCGTACGCCGGTGAGGCTCCCGCGAGCCCGCACGTGGGGGTGACCACGACGGATTCGGCGAGCAGGCCCGGGGACAGCCCGAGCCTGCGCCACAACGACCTGACACCCCCGACGCTACCGGCAGGGTCTGACAATGCCCGCCCGTCGCCCTCGGTGGCGGGTACGACACCCGCGAACAGGGTCACGCCGTCCTCGACGGCCTCTCCGATGACCTCGTCGTCACGCTCGGTCAGGAGCGAGAGGTCCAGCGAGATGCCGTCGGCGCCGGCCCGGCGCAGCAGCGCGACCGGCACCCCGGCGGCGCACGAGTGCACGACCGTCGGCCCGTCGTGCACCGCGAGCAGCTCGCCGAGGGTGGCCTCGACCACCGCCCGGTCCACCGCGGGGTGGGTGCGGTAGCCGCTGGCCGTGCGCACGTCGCCGGTCAGTACGGCCGTGAGGGAGGGCTCGTCGAGCTGGAGCACCGGGACGGCGCCCGGCACCCGGCGCCGCACGTCGGCCAGGTGCCCCGCCAGCCCCTCGGCCAGCGAGGCCGCCAGGTCACGGACCGCGCCGGGGTCGCCCAGCATCGCCTCGCCGTTGCGCCGCTCGACGCCCGCCGCCAGCGTCCAGGGGCCGACGACGGAGACCTTGAGGCCGCGCGGCCGCCCGGCCTCCCCCACCCCCTGGGTGAACTCCTCGATCGCGTCGAGGTCCTCGCCCAGCCAGGCGCGGGCGCGGCGGGTGTCGCGCCCCGGCCGGTCGCTGATCCGCCAGCCGCTGGGTTCGAGGTGCACGTACATCTCGGCCAGCAGACCGGTGGTGCGGCCCAGCATGTCGGCCCCCGGCCCGCGCGCGGGAAGCTCGGGGAGGTGGAGCAGGTGCTGCGGCGCTTCGAAGGACCCGGTGACGGTTTTGGCCGCCTCCCGCGCGTCCGTGCCGGGCAGGGACCCGACACCGGTCGCCGCCGCGGGGCCCCAGAGGGTTGTCGGCTGCGTGTCGTCCATCGTGTCAGCCACCGGGCTTGACGCTCAGGTCGGTGACCTCGGCGCCGCGCGGCAGGTCCAGGGCCGTCAGGATCGTGGTGGCCACCGCCTGGGCCGGGATCCACCTGGAGGGGTCGTACTCCTTGCCCTCCTGGCGGTGCACCTTCTCCTGCATCGGCGTGGCCGTTCGCCCCGGATACACGGAGGTGACCCGCACCCCGTTGCCGGCCTCCTCGCCGCGCAGCCCGTCGGCGAGCGCCTTGAGGCCGTGCTTGCTGGCGGAGTAGGCGGCCCACTCGGGGTTCGTCCGCAGTCCCGCGCCGGAGTTGACGAAGACGACGTGGCCGCGTGCGCGCCGCAACTGCGGCAGCAGCAGCCGGGTCAGCTCGGCCGGCGCGACCAGGTTGGCGGCCAGCGTCTCGTTCCACAGCTTGGGGCCGAAGTCGCCGACGGTGCCGAGTTCGACGACGCCGGCGATGTGCAGCAGCGAGTCGACGTCCTCGGGGAGCGTCTGGTGCTCGAACGCCCAGGAGAGCCGCTCCGGTTCCGCCAGGTCGCCCACCAGCGTGTGCGCGCCGTCGAACTCCTGGGCGAGCTGACGGGCGCGCCCCGCGTCGCGGGCCAGCAGGTGGAGGGTGTCACCGCGCTCCAGCAGCTCGCGCGCCACCGCGGCGCCGATACCGGACCCGGCCCCTGTGATCACATGTGTTGCCATGCCCCCATGATCCCGCACCGGGGACGGTCCGCCGGGCGCGGGAGGCGGCGCGGCCCCGCGCGGGTCACGCCGCGAAGATCGACTCCAGCTTGTCGTACTCCTCCAGGCACCTGCCCGTCCCCAGGGCGACGCAGCCGAGCGGCTCGTCCGCCACGGTCACCGGCATCCCCGTCTCCGCCGCCAGCCGCTGGTCGAACCCGTGCAGCAGCGCCCCGCCGCCGGTGAGGACGACGCCGCGCTCCATGATGTCGCCGTACAGCTCCGGCGGGCACTCCTCGAACGCCGCCTGCACGGCCTCCACGATGGAGCGGACCGGGCGTTCGACGGCCGCGGCGATCTCCTCGGGCGCCAGGTGGATGACCTTGGGCATGCCGGTGCCCTTGTCCCGGCCGCGCACGGGCACGAAGTCGGCGCTGCCGTACGACATCTTGATCTCCTCTGCGGTGCGCTCCCCGACGGCGATCGCGAACTCCCGCTCGATGTAGGAGGCGATGGCCGCGTCCAGCGCGTCGCCCGCCACCCGCGCCGAGCGGGAGACGACCATCCCGCCCAGCGAGATGATGGCGATCTCCGTGCTGCCGCCGCCGATGTCGACGACCATCGAACCGCGCGCCTCGTGCACGGGCAGCCCGGCGCCGATCGCCGCAGCTATGGGCTCCTCGATCAGCCGTACCGAGCGGGCGCCGGCCCGGCTGGCCGTCTGCACGACGGCGCGCCGCTCGACGCCGGTCACGCCGCTGGGCACGCACACCACCACCCGCGGCGACCTGCCGCGCCCGCCGCGGCCCTGCGAGTCGCGGGCGGCGCGGATGAAGTGCCGCAGCATCCCCTCGGTGGCCTCGAAGTCGGTGATGACCCCGCCCTTGAGGGGGCGGGTCGCGGTGATCGAGCCGGGGGTGCGGCCGACCGCCTGCCGCGCCTGGGCGCCGACTGCCAGCACCTTCCCGGTGTGCGTGTCGATCGCCACCACGGACGGTTCGTCCAGGACGACGCCGCGACCGCGCTCGAAAACCAGGGTGTTGGCCGTGCCGAGGTCTATGCCGATGTCGCGGCCGCGAAACCCCGAAGAGCCTGCGGAGGGAGCTGACTGGGTGCGCTTAGCCATGTGTACTCGCCATGTCGGGTGCGGTGTTGTACGAGTCGCGCCGTGTCTGTGCGGTGTCGTACGGGATCGTGCCGCGTAGTACGCGTAGTTGCCACATTGTGGTGCTGCCAGCCGCAGCATACCCAAGTGTCCTGTTTGCTGGGGCGGGTGGGGTCCCCGTCCCGTGCAGAAATCTGGAATCGAAAAGGCGCTGGTCGGAGCGCGTTTTTTGCCTAATCACACGGGTGTTCCTTCGAGTTGGTGGCATAGATCCCCGGCCGGTGGATAGCTATGCACCGGAGACCACGCGCGGTTCACCGAGCCCAAGTACTGGTGTGTCCTCGGCGACCGCGCCTTGGGCCACCGTCTCTTCTACTGGAGGTTTCGTCATTTCCGCGCGACCGGCTCAGGAATTCGGAGACAACCCCGTAGAGGTCCGGGAAACCGGACACTACACAGAGGAATACGTGCCCAGCTTCGTCGAGAAGTGGGACTCGCTCATAGACTGGGAGAAACGAGCGGAGAGCGAGGGAAATTTCTTCATCGACCTCCTGCGCAAGCGCGGGGTCAAAAGCGTTCTGGACGTCGCAACCGGCACCGGATTCCATTCCGTCCGCCTACTGGAGGCCGGTTTCGATGCCGTGAGCGCGGACGGCAGTGCCGATATGCTCGCGATGGCGTTCGAGAACGGAATGAAGAACGGCGACCACATCCTGCGGGTCGTCCAGGCCGACTGGCGCTGGCTCAACCGGGACGTTCACGGTGAGTACGACGCCATCGTGTGCCTCGGGAACTCCTTCACGCACCTCTTCTCGGAGCGGGACCGGCGCAAGGCGCTGGCCGAGTTCTACGCGATGTTGAAGCACGACGGAATCCTCATCCTGGACCAGCGCAACTATGACGCGATCCTGGACCGCGGCTATTCCAGTAAGCACACGTACTACTACTGCGGCGAAGACGTCGCGGTGGAACCCGAGTACATGGACGAGGGCCTGTGCCGCATGCGGTACCGATTCCCCGACAAGTCCGTGTACCACCTCAACATGTTCCCGCTCCGCAAGGACTACACGCGGCGCCTCATGTCCGATGTCGGATTCCAACGCATCGAGACATACGGCGACTTCCAGCACACGTACAGGGAGGAACAACCCGACTTCTTCGTGCACGTTGCGGAGAAGGAATATCGAATGGAGGACCAGGAGGAAGGGTCTTACGGGGGCGCCGTGAGTACGGCGCGGAGTTATTACAACTCCCCCGACGCGGACGCTTTCTATTCCTCCGTGTGGGGCGGCGAAGACATTCACGTCGGCGTGTACGCGCACCCCGCCGAGCCCATCGCGGACGCCAGCCGCCGCACCGTCGAGCGGATGGCGTCGGGCCTGGGTCTGACCGAGGGGTCCCGCGTGCTCGACCTCGGCTCCGGCTTCGGCGGCTCGGCCCGCTACCTCGCCGAGACCTTCGGCTGCTTTGTGCAGGCCCTCAACCTCAGCGAGGTCGAGAACGAACGCCACCGGCAGCTGAACGCCAAACGCGGCCTCACCGGCCGCATCGAGGTCGTCGACGGCTCCTTCGAGAGCGTGCCGTTCCCCGACTCCAGCGTGGACGTGGTCTGGTCCCAGGACGCGTTCCTGCACAGCGGGAACCGCCTGCGCGTGCTGGAGGAGATACGCCGGGTGCTCAGGCCCGGCGGGCGGCTCGTCTTCACCGACCCGATGGCCGCCGACGGCACCGACCTGAGCGCCCTCCAGCCCATCCTGGACCGCATCCACCTCGACGACATGGGCTCGCCCGGCTTCTACACCCGCGAGCTGATCCGGCTCGGCTTCGTCCCGACCGAGCACGAGGACTCCCCCGGCGGATTCGAGGATCTGCGCGCGCAACTGGTCACCCACTACGGGCGCGTGCTGGAGGAGACCGAGCGGCAGGAGGCCGAGGGGCTCGGAGCGAAGGTCAGCTCCGACTACCTCACCCAGATGAAGAAGGGCCTCACCCACTGGGTCGACGGCGGTGAGGGCCGCCGCCTGACCTGGGGCATCTTCCGCTTCACCCTCTCCGAGGGCTGAGGCGCCCCGAAGGGCCGAGGCACAGCGCGCCGTCCGAGCCGCGGTACCGCGGCTCGGACGGCGGTCCTAGGCTGGAGGCCATGACCTCCTCCGCGCCCTCGGCCGCCGTGCCCTCCCCGATGAACATCTGCGTCTTCTGCTCGGCCGCCGAGCTGGACAGCGTCTACACCGACGCGGCCCGCGAGTTCGCCTCGCTGATCGGCAAGCGCGGCCACAGCCTCGTGTGGGGCGGCTCGGACTCCGGCCTGATGAAGGTCGTGGCCGACGGCGTCCAGGAGGCGGGCGGCCGGCTCATCGGCATCTCGGTGGAGTTCCTGCGCGACGTGGCGCGCCCAGGCGCCGACGAGATGGTCGTCACCGAGGACCTCGCCGCGCGCAAGGCACTGATGCTGGACCGCGCCGACGCCGTCGTCGTCATGGTGGGCGGCACCGGCACGCTGGACGAGGCGACCGAGATTCTGGAGCTGCGCAAGCACGGCATGCACACCAAGCCGGTCGTCCTGTTGAACAGCGCCGGCTTCTACGACGGCCTGCGGCAGCAGATGGCCCGCATGGAGGCCGAGGGCTTCCTCCCGATCCCGCTGAGCGACCTGGTCACCTTCGCCGACGACGGCCTCCAGGCGCTCCAGCTTCTCGGGGCCTGAGCGGGGCCTTCGACCTGAGCGGGACCTCGGGGCGGCCTGAGCAGGGCCTCGGGAGCTGAGGAGGGCCCTCGGCACCTCGCGGCAGAGCCCCGGTCCCCCCGAGCGCGGGGGTCAGGCCGTCGGGACCGCCCGCCGGGTGCGCTCGATCGTGGCGGAGCCGACCACGCGGGTGCCGTCGTACAGCACGATCGCCTGGCCCGGCGCCACCCCGCGCTCGGGCGAGGAGAAGCGGACCCGCAGCTCGCCGTCCACGAACTCCGCCTCGACGGGCGTCTCGGCACCGTGCGCGCGCAGCTGCGCGGTGTAGGCCCTGGGCCCGTCGGCCGGGGGCTCGCCGCACCAGCGGGGGCGCACCGCGGTCAGCTCGGCGATGTCGAGCGAGGCGGCGGGGCCGACCGTGACCGAGTTGTCGACCGGGGAGATGTCCAGCACGTACCGCGGCTTGCCGTCCGGAGCCGGGTGGCCCAGGCGCAGCCCCTTGCGCTGGCCGATCGTGAAGCCGTACGCGCCCTCGTGGGTGCCCAGCTTGGCTCCGGACTCGTCGACGATGTCGCCCTCGGCCGTGCCGAGCCGGGAGGCGAGGAAGCCCTGGGTGTCGCCGTCGGCGATGAAGCAGATGTCGTGGCTGTCGGGCTTCTTGGCGACGGCCAGGCCGCGCCGCTCGGCCTCCGCGCGGATCTCGTCCTTGGTGGTGAGGGTGTCGCCCAGGGGGAACAGTGCGTGGGCGAGCTGCCGCTCGTCCAGCACGCCGAGCACGTAGCTCTGGTCCTTGGCCGCGTCACTCGCACGGTGCAGTTCCCGGCGGCCGTCCTCGTGCGTCACCACGGTGGCGTAGTGGCCCGTACACACCGCGTCGAACCCCAGGGCGAGTGCCTTGTCCAGTAGCGCGGCGAACTTGATCTTCTCGTTGCAGCGCAGGCAGGGGTTGGGTGTGCGACCCGCCTCGTACTCCGCGACGAAGTCCTCGACCACGTCCTCGCGGAAGCGCTCGGCCAGATCCCACACGTAGAAGGGGATGCCGATCACGTCGGCGGCACGGCGCGCGTCGTGGGAGTCCTCGACGGTGCAGCAGCCGCGCGCGCCCGTGCGGAACGACTTAGGGTTGGCGGACAGAGCCAGATGCACGCCCGTGACCTCGTGTCCGGCCTCGGCGGCGCGGGCCGCCGCGACAGCGGAGTCGACACCGCCGGACATCGCGGCCAGCACACGCAGCGGACGCGCGGAGGCTGTCCCCCGCGAGGATGCAATAGTCATAGCGCCCTCCAGGGTAGACGGAACCACCCGGTGGCCCGAACGCGTTGGGGAGCACATGGGACAGGCGGCAGACGACGGACGAGAACCCGGAGCCGGGCAGGGGCCCGGCACCGGGAACGCCCCCGCGGGCGGCGGCTCGGACGGCGGGGCGAACGACGGGGTGGACAGCGGGGCGGGCAGGCCGGTGAACGGCAGGACGGACCGCGGGACGGACGACGGGGTGAACGAGGGGGCGGGCGACTCGGTGGGCAGCGGTGCGGACGGCGGCGCGGACAGCGGTGCGGAGGGTGGAGCGACCGGCGGCGCGGGCGGAGGCGGCGGCCGAGGCGAAGGGGCAGGGGCCCGCGACGCGGGCGGCGGGCGGGGTCCCGGCGGGCAGCGGCCGCGGGGCGTGGCCCGGCGCAGGTTCCTGATCGCCGGTACCGCCACCGTCGGCCTCGGCGTCCTGGGCGTGACCGCCCAGCAGGAGCTGAAGCGCTGGTGGGGGCGGGGGCCGGGAAACGGCACACCTCGGGTGGAGGGCCAGGTCGACGACTCCCGCGCCCGGTGGGTGGCCGCCTCCGACGCGAACATGCGGCGCGGGGACCGCCCCGCCGACTACGGAATCGACCGGGTGATAATCCACGTCACCCAGGGCAGCGCGGCGGCCGCCGTGAAGGTCTTCCGGAACCCGGAGCACCGGGCCGCGGCGCACTACATCGTCTGCCAGGACGGGCAGATCATACAGATGATCCGCGAGCTGGACGTGGCCTTCCACGCGGCCAACAAGGAGTACAACGAGCGCAGCGTCGGGGTCGAGCACGAGGGCTGGATCGACCAGCCGCAGGACTTCACGGACGAGATGTACCGCTCCTCCGCCAAGCTGACGGCGGGCATCTGCACCCGCTACAAGTTCCCCGCCGACCGCGAGCACATCATCGGCCACAACGAGGTGCCCGGAGCCGACCACACGGACCCGGGCCGGCACTGGGACTGGGACAGGTACATGCGGATGGTCCGGGCCCAGATGAAGGTCGAGAGCACCCTCAGGGAGCGGTGACGGGAGGCGCCGTCCGCAGCCCACCGTCCGCCGTCCGCGTTCAGCTCAGACCCGCGCTCCGTGCCCGATCGACGACGGGTCCGATCGCCTCTGCCAGCGCTTCCACATCCGCCTTGGTCGAGGTGTGCCCCAGCGAGAAGCGCAGCGTGCCCCGGGCCGACTCCGGATCCGTGCCGGTGGCCAGCAGCACATGGCTGGGCTGCGCCACACCCGCCGTACAGGCGGAACCCGTCGAGCACTCGATCCCCTGCGCGTCGAGAAGCAGCAGCAGCGAGTCGCCCTCGCAGCCGGGGAAGGAGAAGTGGGCGTTGGCGGGCAGCCGTCCGCCCGGATCGGGATCGCCGTTGAGCACCGCGTCGGGCACGGCGTCGCGCACGCCCGCCACCAGCGCCTCCCGTAGCGCGCCCACCTCGTCGACGAACGCCTCCCGCCGCTCGACGGCCAGGCGGGCGGCCGTCGCGAACGCGGCGACTGCCGGGGTGTCGAGAGTGCCGGAGCGCACCTGCCGCTCCTGACCCCCGCCGTGCAGCAGCGGCACCGGCGCGTACTCGCGGCGCAGCAGCAGCGCGCCGACCCCGTAAGGACCGCCGATCTTGTGCCCGGTGACCGCCATCGCGGCCAGCCCCGAGGCGGCGAAGGAGACGTCCAGCTGACCGAACGCCTGCACGGCGTCGGAGTGCAACGGCACCTCGAACTCCGCCGCGACCTCGGCGAGCGCCCGCACATCCGTCACGGTGCCGATCTCGTTGTTCGCCCACATCACGGTGGCCAGCGCGACGTCGGAAGGGTCCCGCTCGATGGCCTCACGCAGCGCCTGCGGCCGAACCCTGCCGTACGAGTCGACCGGCAGCCACTCCAGACGGGCCCCCTCGTGCTCGGCCAGCCATTCGACGGCGTCGAGCACCGCGTGGTGCTCGGCGGGACTCGCCAGCACCCGGGTGCGCCGCGCGTCCTCGCCCCGGCGCGCCCAGTAGAGCCCCTTCACGGCCAGGTTGTCCGCCTCCGTGCCGCCCGCGGTGAAGACGACCTCACTGGGCCTGGCACCGAGGGACGCCGCCACGGACTCCCGTGACTCCTCCACCGTGCGCCGCGCCCGCCGCCCTGCTCCGTGCAGCGAGGACGCGTTACCGACGACCGTGAGCTGCTCGGTCATCGTCCGCGCCGCTTCCGGCCACATGGGAGTGGTGGCGGCGTGGTCGAGATAGGCGGGGTGGACGGTGTCAGCCATGGTGATCCGATTCTACGGGCCGCCGCGGGGCGCACGACCGGCGCGTGGAAGCGGACCGCGCCGGGCCCGCGGGGGCCCGGCCGCGCAGGCGCTCAGCGGGATGCCGACCGTACGGGGATTCAGCTGTCGGCACCGGTGCGCGCCGACGCGGGCGCGGGCGCGGTCGGCGTGATCAGCTCGCGATGCGACTCCTGGAGCCCGTCGGGCAGGGCGTCGGGCGAGAACCACCGCGCCTCGAGGATCTCCATCGGATCGATCCGCACGGACCCGCCGACGTACACGGCCTCGTACGCCACTTCGACACGGAGCCGGTAGCCGCTCCTCAGCCGCACGAGCGCCCCGGTACGCACGTGCAGACCGGTCTCCTCCCGCACTTCGCGCACCACGGTCTGCGTGAACTCCTCACCCCTGGCCGCGCACCCGGTCGGCAGCCCCCACGGCCTCTCCTGCGGCCACAGCCGGTGCCGCAGCAACAGCACCCGCCCCTCGTCGTCCCGCACCACGCCGGTCACCCCGACCATGAACTTCGCGTGCGCGAGCCACAGCAGACGCCACTGCCACGACCCCCGCAGACGATGCCAAGCGCGGGCGGCCAACTGCCTCATCCCCGGTCTCCCCTCAGCGGTGGACGCCAAGGGCCCGATCCTCCACCCGCACGGCCCGGAACGCCAACGGGCCGCCGCCGCCCCGCCCGTGTCCTGCCGAACCGGGTCCGCGAGCCCCGCACCGGCTCTACGCTCTGAGGGGAGGTGTCCACGGTGAGTGAGGACCAACAGCGGTGCGGCCTGGCCGGCGGCAGCGGCCTGGCCGGGTGAGGCAGCCGATGAGCTGCCTGGGCCCGCACCAGCTCTGCCGTGGCTGCGGAGGGACCGGAACCGTACACGGAGGCGCCCTCTACGTCTCCGACCACGGCGCGGGCGAGAGCGTGGCCGCGCCCCACGGCTGCCGGCACTGCCAGGAGCGCGGCTTCTCGTGCCAGGCACCCACCCACTGCGAGGGCGAGCACCACGCCGACACTCCCGTCATCCGCCTCGACCGGCGCCCACCGGCGTAGCCCCTTTACGCGTCGAGCGCCTGGTGGCGGCTCAGCCTCCTGGTCGGCTCTGCCTCGTCGAACCAGGCGGTCCACTACGGCTCGTCGTCGGTTCCGCTCCGGCGTCCAGTGCCACTGCGGGCTGCTGGATGGCGCGCCGGAAGCCAGCGGTGCGGCCCCATGGCGGCGAGCGCCCGGACCTCCCCAGGCCGACCACCCACACCTACCCGCCGAGGCGCGCAGGCCATGATGCGTCGTGGGTAGAGGTCGGTCATGTACCTCACTGACCAGCGGTCCTACCCTCTGTCTCCGGAGGGCGTGAAGAAGTTACGGGTCAGCAGATGGCTGCTCGTCGCTGCGATCGTCATCGACGGTGCAGCGCTACTGGCGGAACTTTTCGAGAGCCATCCTTTTACTGTGCGGCTTTCTGTCCCCACTATGGGAGTGATCTTGTTTTCGCTGCTCTTGCGGGAGGTCCTCAAGTCGCTGAACCGGCACGACGCCGCCCTCCGACGTCAATAGCCACGCATCTCTTCGTCGCCCCGTGCTCGTGCTGTCCAGCCGGGGCTTGCCCCTGTCCTCGAGGGGAGGCGCCATGGCCAAGGAGAGCAGACCACCGTTCACATCGGCCCGCGCATCGACGGCACCCCCACTGAGCGCCCGACTCCCGCTCCGGCCAGACCGAAGGCCGTGACACCCGACGCGTGTCGACCCCCGCGGGCAAGACGGCCCGGCCGGGGTTGGTCCATCACCTCGCGTCCGCGAGAAGAGGCGGCGAAAGGGAGTTGTGGACCAGTTTCTGTGGTCGAGCACGCTCCGTGTTCCCCGTCTCGGTCGGCTGGACCCCACAACGTGTGGCGGCCACGCCCACGCCCACGTCCCCGAGCCGCTCTCAGCCCTCTGAGGGCCTCAGGTCCGGTTTTCCGCCTGGAACATCCAGTGTTCCTTTTCCAGGTCGCCGGTCAGGGAGATGAAGACGTCCTCGGTGACCGGGTCGGCCTCGCCGACGGCTTTCATGCGTTCGCGGGACTTGGCGATGACGGTGCCGAGGGCGTCGACCATGGTGCGGACCGCGTCGTTGTCGGGGAGCCAGCCCTCGGGAACGGTGGCGAGGGCGCTGCCCTGGGCGACGGTGGCGGAGCGGCCATCGGGGCTGATGCCGAGCGCCGAGGCGCGCTCGGCGACGGTGTCGGAGTACTGGCGGGCGGTGTCGACGACCTCGTCGAGCTGGAGGTGGATGGAGCGGAAGCGGGGGCCGACCACGTTCCAGTGGATCTGTTTGGCGACGAGGGAGAGGTCGATGAGGTCCAGCAGCGTGCCGCGCAGTGCCTCGGCGACGGTCTTGAGGTCCTGCTCCGGAAGCGTGCTCTTGACTGTGTAGGTCACCTTGCGTCGCTTTCTCTCGGAGAGTGGCGTTTCCCTCACACCGTAAGCACTCACGATGCGCTCACGAAGCACTCGCGGCCGAAGGGGGCGCCGGTGACCGCTGGTGGCGGGCTCCGGTGCCCCCGCCGGTCTATGGGTAAGTCCGTGGCCCACCGGCGCATCCGCCGACTACGGGCGTCTCCGCCCGCCTACGCGTCCCCGCCCGCCTACGCGCGGGCGAGCTGGCGGGACTGGGCCACCAGGCGGTCGGCACTGTCCCACACCTCCACGTCCTCCTCCAGGAAGCCGCCCGCCAGGTTGCGGGTGGTGACGGCGACGCGGAGCGGGCCTGGTGCCGGGCGGGCACGGACGTGGACGGTGAGTTCGACGGTGGGCAGCCAGCCGGTCAGGCCCAGCTCGAATCCGGTGGGCGGCAGCGCGTCGACGGCCATCAGCAGCGAGAGCGGGTCGGGGTCGCGGCCGTCCGCGAGGGCGAGCCACGCCCGCATCTCACCGCGCATGCTGGGTGCCCCGAGTGCCCAGCCGCAGGTCTGCGGGTCGAGCCGCAGATCGAGCCGGTGTCCCATCGCGGGGACGGCGGCGGCGCCGTCCGGGTGGTCCGTGGAGCGGAAGCACTGTTCGCGGGGCGGGATGGCGGGCGGGCGGGCGCTGGTGCGGATGTCGTCCGTGAGCGCGTCGAGGTCGCCGTAGGTGGCCAGGACGCGGATGCGTTCGACCTCGGCGCCGTGTTCGTCCGTCTGGAAGAGACCGGCGGAGGCCGTGGAGACGGTGCGGCCGCTGCGGGCGACGTCGGTGCGGATGGTGGCGGGCCCGGCGACCGTGGCGGTCAGGTAGTGGGCCGTGATGCTGAAGGGGTCCGGGTGCGGGAGCGCTTGGCGCAGCGCGCGGCCGAGGACGGCCAGCAGGTAGCCGCCGTTGAGGGCCTTGCCTATCGCCCAGCCCGGCGCCAGCCGCGTCTCGTGGACGCCGGGCTCGCGGGTGCTGACCACGGTGTCGCGGTCGAACTCGCTGGTGGCGGGGGTGGGGGGCGCCGACTGTGGTGCGGCGGTGGCCTGAGAAGGAGCGTCGGACATGGTGGCACCGTACACCGCCTTGTTACCGGTGGGTAGGTGCGCCCGGGGTCGGCGATGTGGGGGTGTGACCGAGGTCCGCGCACAGCGGCAACGGGATGATCTCGAAGCCCTGATTCGCCCGGATCTACGTGCGGCGACGTGCGGCGGGGTCTCGTTCGGCGACGTGCCGGGTGACGGAGTCGACGCCGGGCCGTGCGTATCACTCCAGGGAGCGGACGGAGGCGCGACGGGAGCGGGCCGCTGCCGTCGCCGCCGCCGCAGTAAACCCGGCATTTACTGCGGCACCACCCTGGCGAGCCGTCAGGCGTGTCGACGGTCCGACAGCGGGATCGCTGCTATCGCTGATCGCTGTACCGTCTGCCTCGAGCCCGGTCCAGCCCTCAGCGTCACCCTGCGCTGCATGTCCGTTCGTCACGGCTGCGCGAGAACGGGGCCTGCCTGGCGGCCTCCGGGTCGGCGGACCGCGTGTCTCCCGTCTCCACGCGGAAGGGGTATGTCCCGGCCGCGGTGAACGCGTCGTGGATCGGCCTGATGAGCGAGGTGAGGCGACGGACGCCGGCGTCGCCGATCGGCGTCCACAGCGCCGCGCAGTGCTCGTCGGTCTCGACCTCGATCTGCTCGCGCGCCGCGATGCCGGCATCGGTAGCGGCGCCGTCGGCGTCGAGCCAGCCGCGTGCGACGAGGCGTGTGGTTGCCGCGGCCACCTCCTCGTCGTCCCACAGCCGGGTGGCACGCGCGATGGCTTCCGGGAAGTGACCTGTCGCGGTTTGCAGCACGTTGCAGTCACACGGCCCGAGACCGCCCGCTGCGAGCACGGTGATATGCGCGTCGCCGCGCCACTCGCGCAGCACCGTGATGTGCTGCCACAGCGCGACGAGCGGATCGTCCGGGAGGGGGACCGAGGCGTTGGCGGCGGCCATCGTCTTCCCTGCGTGGTCGGCGCTCGCGACGACCGGGTCGATCAGCGATCGTGCCTCGGCGATCTGGTCGGCGGTGAGGCTCACGCCGACGCGCCGCATCGCACGGTCGACGGCTGTGAAACGAGCGGCCTGCCACTCCTGTGGCGACGCTGTGTCCCAGACGCCTGCCATGGCCCGCACCGACCGCGGGCTGAAGTTGTAGAAGGCCGCGAGCGTGACCTGCCATGGGACTGCGCCCATGGGGGCTGACCGGAGCGCGAAGTAGGCCGGTGCGTACTCGGTCACGCCCAGCTTGGCGGCCTCTTCCGGTGCCTCGGGGATGAAGTAGACGAACAGATGGGTCGCGTTGACGGTGAGGCTGACCTCGCGAACGGCGTTCAGGTCCGTGTCGGCGCGAGCGAAGGTGTTGGCGAGATGCATCGGGGTGGTCTCCCGGCAAGTGGAATGGTCAAGGTCGTTCTTGGTGCGTCCGGTAAGTCAGGACGGCTCTGGCGCGGTGATCCGTACGGAGATCGCGCCGAGTTCCTGCACTTCGATCCGGACCGTGTCTCCCGGTACCAGGTAGGGGCGGCGGCCGGACAACTCCTGGATGCAGCCGGTGCCCACAGGACCGCTGGCGATGATGTCACCGGCTCGCAGTGAGGTGCCGCGCGACGCGTGCGCCAGCATCTCGCCGAACGACCAGTGGATCTCGTCCCAGCTGCCGCCGCCGTAGTGCTCATCGTTGACGTACCCGTCCATCCGCAACGCATAGCCCCGGCCCGAACGGTAGGGCTCCAGTTCGTCGGGGGTGACGAGGAACGGGCCGAGGCTGGTCGAGGCGTCCTTGCTCTTGGACGGGCCGTACACGAACCCCATCTCGCTCGCGGAGATGTCGCGTGCGCTCCAGTCGCAGTAGACCAGGTAGCCGGCGATGTGCGTCTCCGCCGTGGCGGCGTCGAGGTTCGCGCAGTCTTCGGCGATCACCGCGGCGACCTCGACCTCGTAGTCCCACAACTGAGCGTCCGGGGCGAGGGCGACCTCGTCGTGCGGCCCCTTGATCGCCGCCGGGTTGGAGAAGTAGAAGAGCGGATACTCGTACCAGACCGGGCTGACCCTGCCGTCGCCGGTGGCTGCCTTCCCCGCGTTACTGAGGTGACGTTCGAACGCGGCGAAGTCCCGGACCGCCGGGGGTACCGGTATCGGTGCCAGCAGGTCGGCGGTGGCCGGCTCGACGATCTCGGTCGGTTCCCTGATTGCGGCGGCCTCCAGCCCGCCTTCGGCGCGCAGCAGCTCCAACAGGCCCGCGCCCACGGCGTGGATCTTGTTGTCGCGCATCACACCGCAGCGCGTGGAGCCGTCGGCGGAGCGGTAGCTGACCCACTTCACCGGGCAAGCACCTCCCGGGTGCGGTCGTAGAGGCGTCGTGCGTCGGCTAGGGAGGATGCCTGAAAGTCCGGGATCTTTTTGACGGCGGTCTCGAAACGCCCGGCGCCGCCGAAGTCGAGCACGACCGGATAGGCGGCGCGGCCGAGCAGGCCGGCCGGGCCGTGGCTGAGCGGAGAACGGCTGCGGCAGGTCGGCGCGGAGTCGGACGCCGGGCCGTCGGCGGTCTCCGTACGCCTGGGGCGCTGGAACTGGGCGCCGGACTCGGCCTTGGCCCTGTCGGTCCCGACGGCCACGACCCGGCCCCCACGCCCGATGCCGTCCGTGCCCTTGCTGATCTCGCTCGTCATCACGCGGCCACCGTCCGCGCAAATTTGACGATCTCCTCGACGAACAGCTCAGGCTGCTCCAGGGCGGCGAAGTGGCCGCCCGCGGGGATGTCGTCGTTGAAGTAGCGCAGGTCGCGATAGGCGCGCTCGGCCCAGATGCGCGGGGTACGCGTCAGTTCGTCCGGGAAGACGCTGACCCCGACGGGAAGGTCCAGCTCGGTCCCAGCGAGCGGCTGCCGGGCATACTCCCAGTACAGGCGGGCGGAGGAAGCAGCGGTGCCGGTGAACCAGTACAGGGAGATGTGGTCGAGGATTTCGTCGGGAGTGAGGGCGTCGGGCCGGGCCCAGTCGAGGAACTTCTCGTAGATCCAGGCGGCCTGCCCGGCCGGGGAGTCGGTCAGGGCGTAGCCGATGGTCTGCGGCCGGGTGCGCTGCACGACGTGGTATCCGGAATGGACGGCAAAGAAGCGGCTGCCCTGTTCGAGTGCGGCCTTCTCCTCAGGAGCCGGGTCGTCGCCGACCGGTGGTGCGGCGAGGAACTCGGGGAAGTTGACGTGGATCGCCCGCAGGCCCGTCAGGCGCTGCGCCCCCATGCGGGTCGCGACGACACCGCCCCAGTCGCCTCCCTGGGCCAGGTAGGAGTCATAGCCGAGGCGCCGCATGAGCACGCCGTACGCGCGGGCGATCCGGTCCGGGTCCCAGCCTGTCGAGGCGGGTTGGCCGGAAAAGCCGTAGCCGGGCATCGAGGGGACGACGAGGTGGAAGCCGTGCTCGGTGAGCGGGCCGACGGTCTTGAGGAACTCCAGGAACGAGCCCGGCCATCCGTGCAGCAGCAACAGGGGGGCGGCGTCGGGGCGGGGTGAGCGTACGTGCATGAAGTGGAGGCCCAGACCGTCGATGGTCGTGCGGAACTGGCCCAGCTCGTTGAGCCGCCGCTCCAGATCGCGCCAGTCGTACCCGGTGGCCCAGTACTCCAGCAGCTCCTCCAGACGCTCCCGCCGCACCCCCTGGCTGCTGTCCGGCACTGTCTCCCGGCCGGCGAGGCGTACCCGGTGGAGCCGGTCCCTCAGGTCCTTCAGATCACTGTCCGCGACGTCGATACGAAACGGTGTCACGCTGTCCGATGTCATGGTCACCACGGTGCGGCGGCGACGAGCGCGCAGTCCAATGATTGTTCCGGTACAGGTAATACAGGCTGCGTATAAGGCCAGTTAGAGTGGGGTGGTGTCCGAACACTTCCCCGCGCCCGTGGATCTCGATCTCCGGCTGGTGCAGTGCTTCACGGTGGTCGCCGAGTACCAGCACTTCGGCCGTGCCGCCGAGGCGCTGCACACCACCCAGCCGTCGCTGAGCCGGCAGATCCGCCGCCTCGAACAGCAAGTGGGCGTCCGCCTGCTCGACCGCACCACGCGCGGCACCCGGCTGAGCGAGGCCGGCGAGGTTTTCCTGCCCCAGGCCCAGGGGCTGCTGCGCGCCGCGGTCGAGGCGATGTCCCGCACCCGGGCCGCGGCCCGGCCCAGCAGCATCACCGTCGGCTACACCAAGGGGCTGGTCATCACCGCGGCCGTGCGGGCCCTGCGGGACCGCGATCCCGATGCCGAGGTCCACACCCGCCTGCTCGCCTGGAACGACTCGCGCGGTGCGCTGCTGGAGCACCGCGTCGACGCGGTGGTGACGCGTCTGCCGTTCCCCACCGACCGGCTGCGCGTCACCGTCCTCTACGACGAACCGCGCGTGCTGGTCGTGCCCCGGGACCACCGTCTGGCCGGCCAGGAGTCGGTCACCCTCGGCGACATCGCCGACGAGCCGATCCCCCACGTACGCCAGTCCGACCCGTTGCTGAACGCCTACTGGCGGCTCGATCCCCGGCCCGACGGGCGGCCCGCGCCCGACGGCCCCCTGGTCGAAGCCCTTGAGGACAAACACGAACTCATCGCCGCCGGGCAGGCCGTGGCCATCGGGCCGCCCCTCGACCACGCGACCGGCCTGCATCCCAGCCTCACCACCGTCCCGTTGCGCGGGGTCGAACCGAGCCAGGTCGTACTCGCCACGCGCTCCGGCGACCGCGCACGTCTGGTCACCGCTTTCCGTAAGCATGCCGAAGCTCTGCTCACCGGAACCCACCGTGCGGGACCGATCCGCACGACATGATCAGCGGCGGCTCCGCCCGCACGCGCAAGCGCTCATGGTCCTTGTCTGGTCTGCCGCCACAGCGTCCCGACGAGCTCGGGGACTCCTGCGGGGACGTCCCGCGCAACCGCTGAACCGGACGACGCCGAGCGCGCCGCGCTCGATCAGGGCACATGCGCGGGCGGCGCGTGGGCGCCGCATCGGCAGCCGCGGGTCAGCCGCTGCCGACCTGGCGGCCCCCGTTCTCTTGCTCCCTGGTGGCGCCCCCCGTCGGGGCCTGCGCGTCCACCGTCGCGCTTCTGCGGTGCCACGCGCGCGGGGCACGCCAGTTGTAGCGCAGGGCCAGCAGCCGCAGGAGGAAGGCCAGCAGCGCCGCACCCACCGTGGTGGAGGGGCGCACCTGGTCCAGGTGGATCAGCAGCGCCACCGCGCTGGAGCCCACGATGGCGGGCACCGCGTAGACCTCGCGGTCCCAGCGCAGCAGCGAGGGCACCTCGTTGGCCAGTACGTCCCTGAGCACCCCGCCCCCGGCGGCCGTCGCCAGGCCCATCACGACGGACGACGTGAGGCTGAGCCCGTACTCGTGCCCCTTGAGGGTGCCGGTCACGCAGAAGAGGCCGAGGCCGGCCGCGTCGAAGACGCTGACCGCCTTGTTGATCCGCTCCACCTCGGGGTGGAGGAAGAAGACCAGGAACGCGGCGAGGAGGGGGGTGAGGAAGTAGCCGAGGTCGGTGAAGGCCGCAGGGGGCACGGCGCCGATGACGACGTCACGGAAGAGCCCGCCACCCAGCCCGGTGACCTCCGCGAGGACGGCGATGCCGAAGACGTCGAAGTTGCGCCGCACCGCGAGAAGCGCGCCGGAGATGGCGAAGACGAAGATACCGGCGAGATCCAGCCAGTGCTGGAGTGAGGGGCTGAAGAGGGAGTCCACGGGCACCTTTGTACCGTCCGGGTGGGGAAGTGGTCGCGGCGGTGGAGTCCGCCCCCGCCTCTCCCCCCGACTCCGTCCGAGGGGGACCCCCACCCGGGCCCCCGGCCCCCGACCGCCGAACGGGCGCACGAAGCAGCCTTCCCCCGGACCAAGCCCGGGGGAAGGCTGCGGACCAGCGCGTCAGCTCGGTTCTTTGACGGCGGCGGCCGTACGCAGCAGCTTCGTGTCGCCCGGTTCCTGGTCAGGGGCGTTCTCCGGGTGGTGGCACGCGGTCTGGTGGCCGGGAGCCAGCGAGACGAGCGGCGGCTCCTTGGTCCGGCAGACCTCGGTCGCCTTCCAGCAGCGGGTGTGGAACCTGCACCCTGACGGCGGGTTCATCGGCGAGGGCACGTCGCCCTGGAGCAGGATCCGCTCCCGGCCCCCGGCGGCCTTGCGGCGCGGGTCCGGTACGGGCACCGCCGACAGCAGCGCTCGCGTGTAGGGGTGCATGGGCGTGTCGTACAGCGACTGGCGGTCGGTGATCTCGACGATCTTGCCCAGGTACATCACCGCGATCCGGTCCGAGACGTGCCGGATGACCGACAGGTCGTGGGCGATGATCACATAGGTGAGGCCCAGCTCCTCCTGGAGGTCGTCGAGGAGGTTGACGACCTGCGCCTGGATGGAGACGTCGAGCGCCGAGACGGGCTCGTCGGCCACCACGAGCTTCGGGCTGAGCGCGAGCGCCCTGGCGATGCCGATGCGCTGGCGCTGGCCGCCGGAGAACTCGTGCGGGTAGCGGTTGTAGTGCTCGGGGCTGAGCCCGACCACCCCCAGCAGCCGCTGGACCTCCTTCTTGACCCCGCCCTCCGGCTGCACCCCCTGGAGTTTGAACGGCGCGCTGATGATCGAGCCGACCGTGTGGCGGGGGTTCAGCGAGGAATAGGGGTCCTGGAAGATCATCTGCACGTCGCGGCGCATCGGCCGCATCGCGCTCACGCCCAGGTGGGTGATGTCCCGCCCCTCGAAGTCGACCTTGCCCGCGGTGGGTTCGAGCAGCCGGGTGATCAGGCGGCCCATCGTGGACTTGCCGCAGCCCGACTCCCCCACCACGCCGAGCGTCTCACCGGCACGGACCTCGAAGTCGATGCCGTCGACGGCGAGCACGGCGCCGACCTGCCTCTTGAAGAGGCCCTTGGTGACGGGGAAGTGCTTCTTGAGGCCGCTGACCTTGAGCAGCGGTTCGCCCTCGCGCGGCTCGGTGAGGGTGCCCAGGGGGCCGGACTCGGCTGTGGCGCCGGCCGCGTCCTCGGTGGGGGTCTGCGGCTCGGAGCCCTCACCCGGGGTTTTCGCGGGGTTCGTCATCGGCTCGTCGTCCTCACTCACTGAAAGCTCACAGCTTCGGGGCAATCTCTTCGTTCCAGATGCGCTCCCGGTCCTCCTGGGCCATGTGGCAGGCGGACAGGTGCCCGGGCTTCACCTCGGTCAGCTCGGGCCGCGTGGTGCGGGTGATGCCGCCCTTGGGAACGTCCGCGTAGGGGCAGCGCGGGTTGAAGGCGCAGCCCTCGGGCACGTTGATGAGGCTGGGCGGCGACCCCTTGACGGGGATGAGGCGGTCGGTCCTGTCCCGGTCGATGCGCGGCATGGAGCCGAGCAGCCCCCAGGTGTAGGGGTGCTGCGGCTCGTAGAAGACCTGCTCGGCGGCGCCGTACTCCACGCACCGGCCGCCGTACATCACGAGGATGTCGTCGGAGAGTTCGGCGACGACGCCCAGGTCGTGGGTGATGATGATGACGGCGGAGCCGAACTCCTTCTGCAGGTCCCGTATCAGGTCGAGGATCTGCGCCTGGACGGTGACGTCGAGTGCCGTGGTCGGCTCGTCGGCGATCAGCAGTTCGGGGTTGTTGACCAGCGCCATGGCGATCATGGCGCGCTGGCGCATGCCGCCGGAGAACTCGTGCGGGTAGCTGTCGATCCGCTTGCGCGGCTCGGGGATGCCGACCCGGTCGAGGAGCTCGATGGCACGCTTGCGCGCGGTCTTCTTGTCGACGGCGTGGTGGACGCGGTACGCCTCCACGATCTGGTGGCCGACGGTGAAGAAGGGGTGCAGCGCCGAGAGCGGGTCCTGGAAGATCATGGAGATCTCGCGGCCGCGGAGCTTGCGCACGCTGTCGGGGTCCGCGGTGAGCAGTTCCTGGCCGTTCAGCCAGATCTCCCCTGACAGGTGGGGGCGCTGCCTGCCGTACTGGCCGACGGTGTGCAGCCCCATGATGCCGAGCGAGGTGACGGACTTGCCTGACCCCGACTCGCCGACGATACCGAGGGTCTTGCCCTTCTCCAGCGTGAAGGAGAGGCCGTCGACGGACTTGACGAGGCCGTCCTGGGTGGGGAAGTGCACCCGCAGATCGCGGACTTCGAGGAACGCGGTGGGCGGTTCCTTGCTCAGCACGGGCTCGCCCGGCGCGGTGCCCGAACCCGTCAGGTCCGAGGCGGCGGCGTCCGCTGCGGCGCCGTCGACGGGCTTCGGCAGGGGCGTCTCGGACGTGGTGACCTCGGTCCGCAGCGCCTGAGCCTTCTCGTCCTCCTGGGACGCGGCAGACGCGGAAGACGCAGACGCCTCGGGGGTCCCGGAGGGCTCAGCGGACTCGGGGGACTTGCGGGACTTGTGCTCGTGGTCGGTCATCCCAGCCTCACTCGTGGATCGATCACGCCGTACAGCAGGTCCACGACGAGATTCGCGATGACAACGGCGGTTGCGGTGATCAGGGTGACCCCCAGGATCAGCGGCAGGTCGCGGTCGGTGATCGCCTTGAGCACGGCCTGTCCGAGTCCGGGGATGCTGAAGGTGGTCTCCGTCAGGATCGCGCTGCCCATCAGGGCGCCGATGTCGATGCCGAGCAGCGTCAGGACGGGCGTCATCGTGGAGCGCATCGCGTGCTTGCCGATGACGACGGGCTCCTTGAGGCCCTTGGCGCGGGCGGTGCGGATGTAGTCCTCGCCCATCACCTCCAGCATGGTGGCCCGGGTCAGCCGGGCGTACATCGCGCCGAAGAGGAAGGCGAGGGTGATCCAGGGCAGAACCATGCCGCTGAACCACTTGGCCGGGTTGTCGCCGAAGGGAGTGAAGGAGTTGCTCACCAGGTCGAACTGGTAGGCGAAGATCGCCAGCGAGACGAGACCCGTGAAGTAGATGGGCAGCGAGACGCCGGCCAGTGCGCCGGTCATGGCGAGCCGGTCCCACAGGGTGCCGCGCTTGAGCGCGGAGAGCACGCCGGCGGTCAGCCCGATCACCAGCCAGATGACGGCCGCGCCCAGTGCCAGGGAGAGCGTCACCGGAAGGCGGTCGGTCAGAACGGGCCAGATCTCCTGCTCGGTACGGAAGGAGTAGCCGAAGCAGGGCGCCCCGCAGTGCGTGGTGGTGCCGCCACCGACGTAGTCGCGGCCGACGAAGAGGCCCTTGAAGAACTCGAAGAGCTGCACGAGGACCGGATCGTCCAGCTGGAGCTTCTCGCGTACGCCCTCGATGCTCTCCTTGTCGGCCTGCTTGCCGACGAACATGGTGGCCGGGTCTATCCCCGCCCACTTGGGGATCAGGAAGAAGATGCAGAAGACCGCCAGGATGATGACGACCAGCATCACTGCGACGGCGAACAGCCGCCTGATGAGGTATGTGAGCACTGCTCTCCGGCCGCCCTTCGGCGGCCCGGCCCGCTCCCGGTCAGGGAGCCGGCGGCCGGGCCGCCGCGGCGGCCTTCACCTGCCCTTCGTGCCAGCGGCGGGTGGCGCCGTCAGATGGTGATGTCGGTGGCGGTCACAGCGACCGTGCGGGTCACTTGACGCCGATGGACGCGAAGTCGTACCAACCGCTGAAGGAGTCGGCCGCGTAGACGTTGGTGAGCCGCTCGGAGCGCCACTGGACGACCTTCAGGTAGGTCAGCGGCAGGTAGTGGGCGCCCGCCATGACCTGCTTGTTGACCTCGGCGTACCGCTCGGCGGACTTCTCCGGGTCGAGCTCGGCGATGGCCTCTTCGAGCCCCTTGTCGATCTTCGGGTCGTCGATCAGGCCGTAGTTGTTGTTGCCGTTGTCACGGATCTTGGAGCTGTGCCACAGCTCGATGCCGTACCCCTGACCGCTGGGGAAGTCCGGACCCCAGCCGTAGAGGATCATCCCGTAGCCCTTCTTCTTCACGTTCGCCGGGTTACCGACGATCGAGGGGCCCTGGGAGCCGTCGAACTGGTCGATCTCGACCTTGATGCCGACCTTCTTGAGCGACGCCTGGATCGACTCCGCCGACTTCACGTCCGCCGCGTCGGTGTTGCGCACGGCCAGGGTGGTGCTGAAGCCGTTCGGCTTGCCGCACTTCTTGAGCTCTTCCTTGGCCTTGGCGACGTTCGCCCCACCGTCGTTCTTGCGGATGCCGTACTGGTCGTCGCTCGCGTCGTGACCGGGGACGACGGGCGGGAGCATGTTGACGGCGAGATCGCCACCGCCGGTCGGACCACCGCGGGCGGTCTGCACCGACTTGTGGTCCGTGCCGTAGATGGCGGCCTTGCGGCAGTGGACGTTGTCGAAGGGCTTCACGCTCTGCGGGAAGGCCACGTAGGAGATGAACCCGGTCTGCGGGTTGTCGACGTTGCCCTTGTGCTCCTTGAGGGCCTTCTGCCGGCCCGCGACGTCCATGCCGCGCTGGTTGAGGTCGAGGTCCGCGTCCCCGTTGAGCAGCCGCTTGTCGCGCTCGTTGGGGTTGGTCAGCAGCGTCACCTTGACCTGGTCGGGCAGCGCCTTGCGCAGCGGGTCCGACTTGCTGTCCCAGTGCTTGTTGCGCACCAGCAGCAGCGACTTGTTCGGCGTGTACGACTTGAACTTGTACGGGCCCGAGGAGAACGGGTGCAGGGTGTACTTGGACTTTGTGTCCTTGTCCTTGCGCACCGGCGAGTTGGTCGGCATCGCCAGCATCTGCTCGAAGTCACCGTTGGGCTTCGGCAGGTGGAACTCGATCGTCTTCTCGTCGGGGGTCTTGATGCCCTCGAACTCGCTCTTCTCCTCGTACGGGCCCTTCCACTTGCCGCCCGGGTCCAGGACGTCCTTGATGTAGGTGGGGCCGCCCGAGAGGGTCTTCTGCGCCCACTGGCGCTCGATCCCGTACTTGACGTCCTGGGAGGTGATCGGCTTGCCGTCCTCCCACTTCAGGCCGTCTTTCAGGGTGTACTTGTAGACCTTGCCGTCGTCGGATATCTGCGCCTTGTCGGTGGCCAGGTCCGGTTGCAGGTCCACGCTCTTCTTGCCCGGCTTGGGGCTGTAGCTCACCAGCTGGCGGGCGTAGTAGCGGGCGAAGTCGAACACGAAGCCGTAGTACATACGGGAGGTGTCCCAGGAGTCGGCGTCCTGGACGCCCACGAACTTCAGGGTCCCGCCCTTCTTGTTCGAGGCGTTGGCGACCTTGTTGACGCCCGAGTTGTAGTCGCCGCCGCCCTCGCTGTCGCCGTTGCCGCCGCCGCAGGCCGAGGTGGCCAGCAGCGTCGCGGCGGCGACGGCCGACACCGCGGCCAGTCGGCGCCTCGATGTGCGTAGGGTTGTCACGTCTCGCAACCTCCGTGGTAGGTCACGGCCCGCACGAGCTGGGCGGGGCCGGGGTCTGTAATGGGGAGTCAACGGGTCCCCTTCGGGTCCAGTGCGTCGCGTACGCCGTCGCCGAAGAGGTTGAAGGCGAGCACGGTGATGAAGATGGCGACACCTGGGATGATCATGTACATCGGGTCCGACTCGTAGTACGTCACGGCGTCGGAGAGCATGGAACCCCAGGAAGCGGTGGGCGGCTTGACGCCCACACCGAGGAAGCTGAGCGCGGCCTCGGTGAGGATGTTGGTCGGGATCATCAGCGTCATGTAGACGGTGATCGGGGCGACCAGGTTGGGCAGCAGTTCCTTGCCGATGATGTAACCCCGCCCCGCACCCAGGCTGCGGGCCGCCTCGATGTACTCCCGCTCCCGCAGCGAAAGCACCTGGCCGCGGACGATGCGGCCGATGTAGGGCCAGCCGAAGAAGCCGATGACCAGGATCATCAGCAGCAGCCGCACCCCGGTGCCCGTCAGTCCGAGCAGGTCGTTGGGCATCACGGAGATCAGGGAGATGATGAACAGCAGCTGCGGGAAGGCCAGCAGCATGTCCATCACGCGGCTGATCAGCGCGTCCAGCCAGCCGCCGAAGTAGCCGGCGAGCGTGCCCAGGATGGTGCCGAAGATGACGGCGACGACCGCGGAGAGGAAGCCGACGAGGATCGAGACGCGGGCGCCGTAGAGGATGCGGGCGAGGATGTCGCGGCCGCTGACCGGCTCGACGCCCAGCAGGTGCTCGCCCGACATCCCGCCGAGGGCGCCCTTGGGGGTGCTGAAGAGCGGGTCGATCAGGTCCTCGTGGCGCTCGTTCGGCGACTGCCCTGTCAGCGCGGTCAGCAGGGGCGCGAAGATGGCGACCAGGATCAGCAGCAGCACGACGGCGCCGCCGATCAGCGCCACCTTGTCGCGCTTGAGCCGCTCCCACGCGATCCGGCCGAGTGAGCGGCCCTCGATGGCCGCTTCCGTCTTGGTCGGGGCTGGCTCCACGACCGCGGTTCCCGCAGGCGTTTCCTCGTGCAGTGGTGCCGTCATCGCTTTGGAGACCCCTTCTCGACCGGCAGTTGACCAGTCCACGCGCACCGCTGTAGCGGTCGAAACTTGAAGGACTTTCGCAAGCCGTGACAACCGCCGGACAGTGCGGCGGCCACCGTGTGGCTCATGGCTCGGGAGTCTTCATCGCGGTCACGATCAGTCGCCAGACCTCCTCGTGAAAGGATGCGCAACTGTGATGTGACGCGTCATGTTCCGTTATGCGGACGGAAGTTGACGTTAAGCGGTGCCTGACCAGTACTTATGTCCTGATCTGGACGGTCTCTCGGCAGCGGTTTCCGGGAAAAGGCGGCGCTTTTCAGAAAGGCCGCGGATAGCCGTAACCAAAAGCCCCGGCCTGCGGCCCCGGAGCGCCGTATCCCGCGCGCGGCTGCGCGTCACGGTCGAAGAAGGGGCGCGACTGGCGGCGCAGCCACATCGCCACCGGATCGTAGTCGTCGGCCATCGCCACGCTGGAGACCGGCAGCCCCTCGGGGACGGCGGCCACCGACTGGGCCATCATCCGCCGCGCCGTCTCCACGGAGGCGGGACTGCTGTCGTACAGCTCCAGCCCGATGGCAAGATACGGCACCCCCAGCGCGGGCCGCACCCAGGCGCGGCGCAGCGAGCGGACGGCGGGGGTGAGGTGCGCGTTCTGCGTCAGCAGCGCGTAGAACTGCGGGATCTCCAAGGTGGGTTCGCCGATGCTCAGCGGCCCGGCCGGCAGTTGGTCGAGGCCGACGGCGACGCGCCGCAGATCCAGCCACGGGATGCCGACACCGCCACCGGGAGCGTGCGGATTCAGCCAGATTCCCCAGCGGTCGGGAAAGAGGGCGGCCGCGATGTCCCGCCCGCCGACGACCTCGTGCGCGCGGCTCCAGCCCGACGCCGCCAGCTCCTGCGCCGAGGTCACACAGGGCGCGTAGCCGTACCCGGCCACTTCCATGTTGCCGTACTGCGCGTCCGGCGAACCGGCCTGCCCGTTCCACAGCAGCATCCACAGCCGGCTGCCCGCGAGCGCCTGGAGGAGGGCTTCATAGCTCTCGAAGGTGTCGTACGCCCCCGGCGAGACCCGCCGCAGGAGCTGATCGACGCTGTCACCCGCGCTCACCTGGGCCGCCCTTCCACCACTGACGCCGTCCCTGCCCGTCTCATCGCTCCGCACCGCTATCCAACCAGCTTAAGAGGGGGGCGGGACATCGGTACTCCTACTCAGCCCGGGCCCGTATCCCGACCCACCCCGGGGTGCGTACTTCTCCGTCAGCCTGCCGGGCCGCGCAGCCCCGGGTTCCCCGCCTGGGCCGTACGCGTCAGACCTGGACCTCGCGGTCGTAGAAGGGGCGGACGCACTGCCGCATCCAGTCCACGACCGGGTCGCTCGCCGCGTCCAGCAGCACCATCTGCACCGGCCAGCGCACCTGGGCCTGATGCAGCGCCCTGCCCAGCGCCTCGTGCGCCGCCTGCCGCGACTCGGGCTCCAGCAGGTCGAGTTCTATGCCGACGAACAGCGCCGGATCGTCACCCTCGACGCTGGCGAGCCCTCTGCGCGCCGAGCGTACGGAGGGGAGAGCCGCGAACTCGGCCGAGGCGGCGGCCAGGAACGCGAGCGGGTCGTCCTGCCAGTCCGGCTCGAACAGCCTCACCCGCGCGCCCCGTGCGACGCCCGCGGCCGCCTGCTCGGTGGGCGAGTTGGCGCACAGTTCGGCCACCGCCTCGGCGGGCAGCGGCACTCCGACGGTGCCGTCCGGGTTGACCGCGATGCCCACACCGGGCGGAAGGCCGCGCGCGAACTCCCTCGCCGGGGCGATGGTGAAGCCGACGTGGGCGCCGACGACCTGGAGGAACTGCTCCTCGGAGCTGAAGACCGGCACGTAGACCGAGCCGTCCAACTCGATGGTGGGCAGGTCCAGTTCCCTGCTCTGGGGGCCGCCGCCCTCCGGCAGCGGGACCCACACGCTGGACCGGCCGAACACCTCCAGCAGCCGTGCCCCCGCGTGCGGCACCTGGAGCGAGGCGGCGAGGGCTTCCTCCAGCTCGTTGCCGGGCCAGCCGCCGCCGTGCCCTGGCCCGAAGTGCTGCGGCTGCTGGGGCTGCGAGGGAACTGTCATGCGCACCAGCCTATCCATGGCCCGCGCACCGCCAGGGGGCCCGGGCGGTGCGTACGGGGCGGGGCGGCGATGCGCGCCGGGACACGCGCGGTGAAGCCCTGGGTCCGGGGCGCGGCGGACCGCTTTGCGAGGGGCCGGGTGACACGTACGGCGACGCTCCGGTTGCGTTCCGTGGAGAGCGGTCGAAAAGTGGAGAACGTCCCACTACGTGCCAACCGGCACGCTGACTGGAGGAAAGCACATGCGCGTGAACAGGATCACCGCCGCGGCCGTCACCGTCTCCCTGGCCGGCTCGCTCGCCATCGGCGCGGCGGGCGCCGCGTCCGCCGCGCCCGCCGACCACTCCCCGGGGCACACGGCGGGCGCCCAGGCCAAGCCCGGCCCCTCGGAGGACCCGGACTCCCAGGACCAGCAGGACGCGACGGCCAAGCCCACCAAGCCGCAGCAGAACCCCTCCGACCAGGACAAGCCCGCGCAGCCGCTGTTCCCCCAGGAGCAGCAGAAGCCGAACCAGCCCACCGAGGAGCAGGCGCCCGGCAAGCAGACCGGGAAGCCTGGCAAGCCCGGGCAGCCGGAGCAGGCTCCCCAGGAGGCCACGAAGCCGCAGGCCCCCGCCGAGCAGGCCCCGGGCAAGCCGGCTGCCGAGGCCGCCAAGCCCGGTGCCGAGAACGCGGCACCCGGACAGGCCCAGCAGCCCCTCACCCCCGAACAGGGCCGCTGAGCCGCAGCCGCGCGCCGGAGCCGTCCGGCTGCTCGGGCATGTCCCCCGTTCGCGGGCCCGCCCCCCTCCCCCGGGTGGCGGGCCCGCGGACGTTTCCCCGGCCCGCGGACGTTTCCCCGGCCCGCGGACTTTCCGCTGCCGTTGGCGGCCCTGACAGAACTACGCGGGGGCCGGCCCGGCGGCCGGCGCCGGCCGCGAAGCCGGAACGGGCCGCGGCGCCGGCCGCAGGTGCGCCGTGACGGACAGCGGGGCGGCGGCCGGCAGCGGCGAGAAGGAGACCGCACGCAGCGCCTGGGCCGCGCGCCGGTCCAGCAGGACCGACGAGGCGCAGCCGCGCGGCAGCCGCCCGTCCTCGGCGGCGGCCCGCAGCCTGCGCACGGCGCGCAGATGGCGGCGGAAGGCGTAGCCGGACACGCCGCGGCCGCGTGCCGCCTGCCCGGCCAGCGCGTCCCGCGGCGAGACGTCGAGCAGCAGCAGGTGGAGCGCCCTGCCCCGCCGCAGCGCGTCCCTGGCGAGCCAGCGGCGCACCCAGGTCTGCGTGCCGCAGTCGTGCACCACCACGGAGGCGCCGGAGGCCAGTGCCGCGCGCAGCCCCGCGTAGTGCGCCACTCGGACGAGGGGCCGGTAGAGGCCGTAGGGCAGCCAGTCGGGCAGCCGGCGCTCCCAGCGCTCGCGGGTGTCCTGGGAGTCGACGCGGACCACTTCGGGGCACTGCGCCACCGCTGCCCGCATCAGCGTGGATTTCCCACCGCCCGGCAGTCCTGAGACGACGACGACGTCCCCGGCGCGGTAGCGCAGGGTGCGGGGTGCGGCGCTGGCGCGCAGGTCGTGGCGGAGGGGGGTGCGGGCACCCCGGCACGGGCGGGTCCGGGCTGTCCCGACTGCCCCGGTGCCTCCGGAGGGCCCGGGCGTCCCTCTCCGTACGGACGCCCGCGCGGCCGGACGCGGTGCCGTGCGCGGGGCCGCGTCCTTCCACCCCACTCCCGTCGTCGGTGTCGCCTCAGCGCCGCACAGGCTGCCCACAGCTCTCCCCTCCCCGAGGTGGCGGCCCGGCCGCCACTCCTGCCAAGTGTAAAGAAAAGGTAATGCGATTCAAGGTGAACAGCTCCCACTCAGGGGCAGCCAGAGCCCGCTCACCCGTGCGATGATGTGCGGACCAACTGCATACCGGCCGTTTGAACCCGCGCGGGAGAGTCCCCGGCGAGCAGGGCGCGAACCCGCGAGCAGGGCATCCCCAAGGCCCGCGAGCGGGACGCGACACCGCACGCCAGGGCGCCGAAGGAGCAAGATCCTCCCTTGAATCTCTCAGGCCCCGTTACCGTGCGGGCGAGGCAGATCTGAAAAGCGGACCACCGTCTCTCATGCTCTGCGCGGGCCGGTGGTTCCACCCAAGGTGCAAGCCGCACCCCCGTCCTTTGGCGGGGCTGTCGGCGAACCTCTCAGGTTCCGATGACAGATGGGGAGGACATCCGCGTCACACCCCTCTCCGGGACCTGGGAGCCTGAATGACCGACCCATCGGCCACCCGCACGACCGCGCTGGACGCCACGCACCGTGCCCTGGGCGCCACCATGACCGACTTCGCCGGCTGGGACATGCCGCTGCGCTACGGCAGCGAGCGCGAGGAGCACCTCGCCGTGCGCTCCACCGCGGGGCTCTTCGACCTCTCGCACATGGGCGAGATCACCCTCACCGGGCCGCAGGCCGCGCAGCTGCTGGACTTCGCGCTGGTCGGCAACCTCTCGAAGCTGGCTGTGGGCCGTGCCCGCTACACCATGATCTGCGACGAGGACGGCGGCATCCTCGACGACCTGATCGTCTACCGGCTGGACGACCAGGAGTACCTGGTCGTCGCGAACGCGGCGAACGCGCAGACGGTGCTGGACGCGCTGCGCGAGCGGCAGGACGGTTTCGGCGCCGAGGTGCGCGACGACCGCGACGGCTACGCCCTCATCGCCGTCCAGGGCCCGGCCGCCGCCGGCATCCTCAAGCAGCTGACGGCCTACGACGTCGACGGCCTGCGCTACTACGCGGGCGAACGCGACATCGTGGCGGACAAGCCCGCGCTCATCGCCCGTACGGGGTACACGGGTGAGGACGGTTTCGAGCTGTTCGTCGCTCCCGAGGACGCCGTGGCCGTGTGGGAGGCGCTCACCGCGGCAGGCGAGGACGCGGGCCTGGTGCCGTGCGGGCTCAGCTGCCGCGACACGCTGCGCCTGGAAGCGGGTATGCCGCTGTACGGGCACGAGCTGTCCACGTCCCTGACGCCCTTCGACGCGGGCCTCGGCAGGATCGTCAAGTTCGAGAAGACCACCAACGAGGGGCGTTTCGTGGGCCGGGACGCGCTGGCCGAGGCCGCGCGGAAGGCCGAGGAGGCACCGCCGCGGAAGCTGGTGGGACTCGTCGCCGAGGGCCGGCGGGTGCCGCGCGCCGGCTACCCGGTGGTCGCCTCCGACGGTTCCGTCGTGGGCGAGGTCACCTCAGGGGCGCCGTCGCCGACGCTGGGCAAGCCGATCGCGATGGCGTACGTGGACACGGCGGTCGCGGCGCCGGGCACGGAGGGCGTGGCCGTCGACATCCGCGGCTCCCACGAACCGTACGAGGTCGTCGCGCTGCCCTTCTACAAGCGGGGCTAGCACGGCGGCGCGCCGGACGCGCGGCCCGCGTGCGCCGGGCGCGCCGAGCCGGCGCGGGGCGCCGGCCGGACCGCACGGCGCCCACCCGACGCCGTGCGCCGGTCCGGGGGCACCGCACCCCGCCCGGCCCGCGCCGTGGGGGCTCACTGGCCCCGCGGCGGTACGGAGTGTTCACCTGCCAAGACCGCTTTCCTTCCCACCCACCGCATCCGGGAGAATCGACCCATGAGCAACCCCGAGCAGCTCCGCTTCAGCAAGGAGCACGAGTGGCTGTCGCACGCCGAGGACGGCGTGGCGACGGTCGGCATCACCGAGCACGCCGCGAACGCGCTCGGCGATGTGGTCTTCGTCCAGCTTCCCGAGGTCGGCGAGGACGTCACCGCGGGCGAGACCTGCGGCGAGTTGGAGTCCACCAAGTCCGTCAGCGACCTCTACTCCCCCGCCTCCGGCGAGGTCACCGAGGTCAACCAGGACGTCGTGGACGATCCCGCGCTGGTCAACTCCGCCCCGCTGGAGGGCGGCTGGCTGTTCAAGGTGAAGGTCTCCGAGCTGCCGGGCGACCTGCTCACGGCCGACGAGTACGCCACCTTCGCCTCAGGCGCCTGAGGCTCAGGTTCGGTCTCGGCCTCGGTCCCGGGTGGGCCGGGGCCGGCCTCGGTCGCCCGAGGCAGCTTGCCCGCCCGCCATTTTCCCCAGGGATGGTTCTTCCATGTCGCTTCTGAACGGCTCTCTCCACGAAGTCGACCCCGACGTCGCCGCCGCCGTCGACGCCGAACTCCACCGTCAGCAGTCCACCCTCGAGATGATCGCCTCGGAGAACTTCGCCCCGGTCGCCTCGATGGAGGCGCAGGGTTCGGTGCTCACCAACAAGTACGCCGAGGGCTACCCGGGCCGCCGCTACTACGGTGGCTGCGAGTACGTCGACGTCGTCGAGACCCTGGCCAGGGACCGGATCAAGGCGCTGTTCGGCGCCGAGGCCGCCAACGTGCAGCCGCACTCGGGGGCCCAGGCCAACGCGGCGGCGATGTTCGCGCTGCTCAAGCCGGGCGACACGATCATGGGCCTGGACCTAGCGCACGGCGGGCACCTCACCCACGGGATGAAGATCAACTTCTCCGGCAAGCTCTACAACGTCGTCGCCTACAAGGTCGACGAGGAGACCGGCCGGGTCGACATGGAGGAAGTCGAGCGGCTGGCCAAGGAGCACCGTCCGCGGCTGATCGTCGCCGGCTGGTCAGCCTACCCGCGCCAGCTCGACTTCGCGGCGTTCCGCCGGGTCGCGGACGAGGTGGACGCGCTGCTGATGGTCGACATGGCGCACTTCGCCGGTCTCGTCGCCGCGGGGCTGCACCCCAGCCCCGTGCCGTACGCGGACGTGGTGACCACGACCACGCACAAGACCCTCGGTGGCCCCCGCGGCGGCGTGATCCTGTCGAAGAAGGAACACGCCAAGAAGATCAACTCGGCGGTCTTCCCGGGGCAGCAGGGCGGCCCGCTCGAACACGTGATCGCCGCGAAGGCCGTCGCCTTCAAGGTCGCGGCCTCCGACGAGTTCAAGGACCGCCAGCGCCGCACCCTGTCCGGCGCGGGCATCCTCGCGGAGCGCCTGCTGCGCCAGGACACCACGAACGCGGGCGTCTCCGTCCTCTCCGGCGGCACCGACGTCCACCTCGTCCTCGTCGACCTGCGCAACAGCGAGCTGGACGGGCAGCAGGCCGAGGACCGGCTGCACGAGATCGGCATCACCGTCAACCGCAACGCCGTCCCCAACGACCCGCGTCCGCCCATGGTGACGTCGGGGCTGCGCATCGGGACGCCCGCGCTGGCGACCCGCGGCTTCCAGGACGAGGACTTCACCGAGGTCGCCGACGTCATCGCCGAAGCCCTGCTGCCGGGCTTCGACGAGGCCAAGAGCAAGACCCTCGCCGCGCGGGTCTCCGCCCTCGCGGACAAGCACCCGCTGTACCCGGGCCTGGGCGCGTAGCATCCCGCCGCGGGCCCGGCCCGCCCCGGACGCCTCGGCGGCCGGGGTTCGGGCCGGCCCCGCAGGGCACCCGGCACCCGCGCCCGCCACCCCCGCGCACGTGCCGCCCCGCGACCCGACGCGCACGTGCCGGCCCACCCCCGAGTCGCACACCAGCAATCCCACGCGCCCCACAAGGGCAAGGAGAGCCACACCATGGCAATCTCGGTCTTCGACCTCTTCTCCATCGGCATCGGACCGTCCAGCTCCCACACGGTCGGCCCCATGCGCGCGGCACGCATGTTCGCGCGGCGCCTGAAGAACGAGGGCGCGCTGGCGCACACCGCCTCCGTGCGGGCCGAGCTGTTCGGCTCCCTCGGGGCGACGGGGCACGGCCACGGCACGCCGAAAGCCGTACTGCTGGGCCTGGAGGGCGAGTCACCGCGCTCGGTGGACGTCGAGACGGCGGACGAGCGTGTGGCCCGCATCCGCGAGGACGGCCGGCTGCGCCTGCTGGCCACCGAGATAGGGGACGCGCACGAGATCGCCTTCGACGAGCGCTCCCAGCTCGTCCTCCACCGGCGCCGCTCCCTGCCGTACCACGCCAACGGCATGACCCTCTTCGCCTACGACGAGACGGGCACCCCGCTGCTGGAGAAGACCTACTACTCGGTGGGCGGCGGATTCGTCGTCGACGAGGACGCGGTGGGCGAGGACCGCATCAAGCTCGACGACACCGTCCTGCACCACCCCTTCCGCACCGGGGACGAACTGCTGCGGCTGACCCGGGAGACGGGCCTGTCGGTCTCCCGGCTGATGCTGGAGAACGAGAAGGCCTGGCGCAGCGAGGAGGAGATCCGGGAAGGGCTGCTGGAGATCTGGCAGGTGATGAGGGAGTGCGTCTCCCGCGGCCTGTCCCAGGAGGGCATCCTCCCCGGCGGCCTCAAGGTGCGCCGCCGCGCCGCCACGTCGGCCCGGCAGCTGAGGGCGGAGGGCCAGACGCAGACCCACTCCATGGAGTGGACGACCCTCTACGCGATGGCCGTCAACGAGGAGAACGCGGCCGGCGGCCGGGTGGTGACCGCGCCGACCAACGGCGCGGCCGGCATCATCCCCGCCGTCCTGCACTACGCCCACCACTTCGTGCCCGGCACGGACGACGACGCCGTCGTCCGCTTCCTGCTCGCCGCGGGCGCCATCGGCATGCTCTTCAAGGAGAACGCCTCGATCTCCGGCGCCGAGGTCGGCTGCCAGGGCGAGGTCGGCTCGGCGTGCTCCATGGCCGCGGGCGGCCTCGCCGAAATCCTCGGGGGCAGCCCCGAACAGGTGGAGAACGCGGCCGAGATCGGCATCGAACACAACCTCGGCCTGACCTGCGACCCGGTCGGCGGCCTCGTGCAGATCCCCTGCATCGAGCGGAACGGCATGGCCGCGGTCAAGGCGGTCACCGCCGCCCGCATGTCCCTGCGCGGCGACGGCCGCCACCACGTCTCCCTCGACAAGGCCATCAAGACGATGCGCGAGACCGGGGCCGACATGAAGGTCAAGTACAAGGAGACGGCGCGGGGCGGGCTCGCGGTGAACGTGATCGAGTGCTGAGCACACCTGCTCTGACCAGGTGATTCGCGTCTTTCAGCTCTGTCACGGGCTTACCTCTCTGTACGGCCAAAAGTCCCTCAGGAGTCCCTGTGACAGAGCTGAAAGTCCCTGAAAAGTCCCTGGGATGCCCCCACCGAGCCAGTCGGTAGCCCGGTCGCAGGTGTCGCTTCGCGCAGAGATCTAGGCTCCCCTCCCACCATGCCGAGCAACAGTCTGCTGCTCAACGCCCGGCCTGCTCGGTGCACATACCCGATCAGCAAGCATGGTGTCGGATTTGTCACCAAACCTGACGCTCGTCGGCAACTGCTCTCGTGCGCCCCCTATGAACCATCGAATGCTCGCCGCACATCCCGCGTCCCCAGCCAAAGCCCCGCCGACAAGGGCGCGAACACGAGGGTCAGCACGAGACTCAGCAACCCGGAGCCCACTCGGCTCCACCGCCCGTGTATGTCTTGACCGGCTGCCAGGAAGGCCATGACGATGACAGGAAGGAATCCGACTGCGGCACGCCAGTCAGCGGACTGGATCAGCGCCGCCAGCCCCACGATGGCTGTCGCGGGCCCGCGCCATTCCCACCCAGCAAACGGGTCGTTCCCAACTTGGCAGCACCCGGGCAGGGTGAACACGCCGATGGTCGCGAGCAGCACTGCAAGCCCACCCACTGACTCAGATCGCTCGGCGATCCATGTAGCCGTATGGGCAACCCATAGCGAACCGAGGCCAAAGAAGTCGCAAACCCTTTCAACTTCGGTCAACGGTCGTGCCCCTCGTACAGCTCCCGCGGCCATAGCACAGCCGACACAGGAGGCAAAGAAGCGGTAGAGAGTAGTGGCCGGACCGAGCCCTCGTATCTCGTTGATCAGCGCGAACATGGGCCCCCCCGGGCATCCACTCCAGCATCCTTGGCGACAAGCCGAGCAACTCGGCACTAGCTCAGCTTGACCAGAGCTCTGTCCACAACTCCTTTGTTGAACCGCAGCCTACGACTCTTACCCTTCGAACGACTTCGGACAGCAAGTCGTCGACAAGGATCCGCGCAGCGAGTGCGTACTCGCAAGCGTCAGCAGAAAGAAGCCTCAACCTACGCATTACGAGCACGTTAGTGCTTGTGCCACGCAGTGCTGCACCATGCTCCGTGATGTCTTTTTCGCAGATCAGAGCACTTGCGGCGGTCTTGCTGTTCGTGCCCCGTGTTGCATAGTCCAAAGGCGTCCGGGCTCCCCTCGGGCTCCCCCGTGTGCACGCTGTACCCCTCGACAACCGTTCCGTGCGTACCCGAGGCATTGCTCCCATCGCTTGTGGGCACCCAACAGTCCCTGTGAACTCCTAGCCTTCTGCAAGGGCCCCTAACTGTCACTCGTGCGGCGGACCCTACGTTGCGGCCGGTGTGGTTCGTTACCGTGTACGAGTTCACACCCAGATCCGCCCGCCCTCCCAAATGATTGCTAACCGGCTTGAAATGCGATAAGAGCACCCTAGCCGCGAGCCGCGAGCCGCGAGCCGCGAGCCGCGAGCCGCGAGCCGCGAGCCGCGAGCCGCGAGCCGCGAGCCGCGAGCCGCGAGCCGCGAGCCGCGAGCCGCGAGCCGCGAGCCGCGAGCCGCTGACCGACTGGAGGTTCGGGTTTGTTAGAGGCGGTCGGCGTGTCCGGTAGCCTGCCGCTGCGTGTGCCCGTGGGACGGGACGCCCACCGCTGGAGCACCTTCCGCGGCGAGCGCACCCTGGTCATAGCCGCCCGCACGGTCACTTCGACCGTGCGCGTCCTCGAAACACTGCCGGAACTCCTGCGCGACGACGCCCGCGTGACCGTCGTCTTCGCCTACGACCCGACCTCCGCTTTCAACGAGGGTGTCCTCGATCTCCTCCACGCCGCCGGCTGCCGGGTCGCCCCCTGGGAGCAGCTGGGGCAGATCGCCCCCGACCTCATCTTGTCCGCCAGCGAGAACATCGACGTGCCGGAGGGCGACTGCCCGGTACTGGTGCTGCCGCACGGCGTCGGCTTCCAGAAGTTTGTACCGGATTCCCGGAGTCCGCACGAGAGGCTCTCCGGGGCCGTACCGGACTCCCTGCTGGAATCGGGACGCGCCTGGCTGGCGGTCTCGCATCCGGCGCAGGAGGAGCAGTTGCTCGCCACCCATCCGAAGTCGGCCGGGCACACGCTGCTGGTCGGCGACCCGTGCTTCGACGAGTTGGTGAGCAGCCGGAAGCGCAGGAGGGCGTACCGAGAGGCACTGGGCGTCGCGGAACACCAGCGTCTGGTCATGGTCAGTTCGACCTGGGGACCCACCTCGCTCCTGGGACGTTTCCCCGATCTTCTCCCGCGACTGATCGCCCAACTGCCCTGTGACGAGTACCGGGTCGGCGCGATCGTCCACCCCAATGTGTGGTCGGCCCACGGGGCCTGGCAGATCCGCACCTTGCAGGCCTCAGCCCTGGACGCGGGTCTGCTGCTGATGCCGGCCGTCCACGCCTGGCGGTCCGCGCTCGTCGCGGCCGACGTTCTCATCGGAGACCACGGCTCGGTGACGCTGTACGGCGCGGCGTCCGGCACCCCACTGCTGCTCGCGGCGTACGGCGACGACGCGGTGCCCGGGACGGCCGTCCACACCCTGTCGTCCGTCGCGCCCCGGCTCGACACTCGCGGGAGCCTGCGCCGGCAGGTGGAGGACGTTATCCGCGAGCACACACCCCAGCGGTACGCCACTGTCACCACGCAAGCCTTCGCCGAGCCGGGACATGCCCTGGCCCGGCTTCGCACCGCTCTCTACCGTCTGCTCAAGCTCCCCGAGCCCTCCTCTCTCCCGCCGACTCCCCCGGTACTGCCGGTTCCGGATCCACCCGCCGCTCCGGTCACCTCGTGGCAGGTGACCACCGGTATCACCGAGGACACAGCGACGCCGACCGTCACCGTGCGCCGCTTCCCGGCGACCGTCACCGCGTACGGCACGACACTCCCGGAGACCGCCGCCCTCTTCACGCATCTGGCGTGCGCGGACGACGAGCGCGACCGTCGGCTGACCGAGAGCGCCTCGGTGCTCGTCCGACGCCGACCCGCATCCGTCACGGTCGAGGCGTTGCGCTGGATCGGGAACACCCTCGCCGAGCTGCCGGGCAGTCTTCTCGCGGCATCGGCGGTGAGCGGAGGCGGTTGTCTGGTCGGTCTCAGGGACGGCCGGGTCGTGGAGGCGGCGGCCACGGGCCGGGCGCTGGACGCGGGTCTGCCGGCAGCGGTCGTCTACGCCCTTTTGCGGGCGGGGCTTTCGCTGGACGACGCTCAAGTGGCGCTGCGGATAGGTGACTCGCGGTACGAGGATGTCCTCCTACGGCTTCGTCCCACCCCTCCCACCTGCTGATCGCCCTGCCCGCCCGTGCGGCGGCCTCACTCGTCGGGGTCCTCCAACCGCCGCCGCAGCTCTTCTGCCCAAGGGCGGTCGCCGAGCGCTTCGTGGATGTCGGCGGCCCGGCTCAGGCACTCGCGGACCAGCTCCTCGTGCCCGCCCGCTCGTTGCGCGACGTCGGCGAGCTTCACCCGGGCCTGGGCCTCGTACTGCATGCCGTCCGCCACCTCGGCCAGCTCCCGGATCGCCTCCAGCAGTTCGCGGATCGCCTGTCCGGTGTCGCCGAGATGGCTGTGTACGACGCCGATGGCGGCCTTCACCCGGGCCGCCATCCGCCGGTCGGGCTCCTCACGGTTCTCCAGCTTCTGCTGCGCCCGGTGCAGCAGGACCAGGGCCTCCGCGTGATCGCCCTGAGTGTCCAGCGCGCGTCCGAGGAAGAAGGTGGCGAGGGCGGCTCCGCGGGTTTCCCCGGCCCGCTCGTTGAGTTCGAGGGAGCGCCGGTACGCCCCGGCCGCTTCGGCCGGGTCGACGACGTCCAGGTATCGGCCGAGGAATTCCTGGACGGAGGCCTGCAAGGCGAGGCGATCGGTCGCCTCGGCCAAGGCGACGGCCCGCTCCAGTTGCTCTCCCGCGCGGTCGTTCTCGCTGAGGTCCAGCAGCGGGCGCGAGAGCAGGCTGCGCAGTCGGGCCGCGCCCGCCGTGATCTCCTCGATCTCCTCTGCCGTTTCCGCCGTGGCCATCGCCGCCTCGGCCGCCTCGATGCCCAGCTCCAGTGTTTCCGTCCACGCCCTGAGGTAGCGGTGGTAGAGGAAGAGCACCGAGAACGTCTCGGCCAGTCGCCAGGTCAGGGTGTACAGCTCGTGCGAGACAGCCTGGCGCAGGATCGCGAGGACGGCGGAGCGCTCGGTGTCCAGCCACTCCAGCGGCGGTGGCCCACCGGCTGCGGCGAAGGGGTTGCGGGCGTCCCGCACCAGATCCGCAAGGTTGGCGATCCGCAGCCGCTCCTTCCTCAGCTCCCGGTCGGCGAACGCGCTCAGCACGAGGTAGTGCGTTCCGACCCGCTGTACCAGTGCCGTCTGCTCGGTCCGCGGCTCCTCCTCGGCCGCGCGCTCGCGGGCATGGAGACGGACCAGATCGTGCATGCGGTACCGGCCGTCTTGCGTCTTCTCCACCAGACTGGCCTTTGCCAGGACGCCCAGCAGGCGCTTCGCACTCCCCGGGGCGACGTCGGCGGCGATCGCGGCCACGCCGACGTCGAAGATGCCGAACGGCAGCCATCCGAGCAGCCGGTAGAGCCGGGCCGCGTCGGGCGGCAGCAGCCGGTAGGAGGGACCCAGAACAGCGGACACCGAGGACTCCTCCCCGTCCAGCGCGAGGCCGGCCAGCCGACTGGCCTCGTCGTCGAGTTCGGCGGCCAGTTCGGCCATGCTCAGGTTCTCGTCGTCAAGCCGCGCCGCCACGACCTGCAGGGCAACGGGCAGCCCGTCGCACAGCCGCACCAGGCGCTCCGCGGCCTCCCGTTCAGCCTCGACCGCCTCCGGACCGCACCGGTCCTTCAGCAGTTCCAACCCGCCGTGCACGTCCAGCGGCTTGACGCGGATCAGCCGGGCACTGCCCTGTACGGCCAGCTCACCGATCCTGCCCTGACTCGTGGCCAACACGGCGCTGCCCGCCCCCTTGGGAATCAGCGCGCGAACCTGTGCGGCCTGGTTGACGTCATCGAGGACGAGAAGGATGCGCAGGTCGGACGTGCGCGACCGGAACAGGTTGGTCCGGTCGAGAAGCGAGTCCGGAATGCCGAGCTCACCTTCCGGCAACGACCTCAGGCACATGGCCAGGGCCTCGGAGACATCCCCGCCGGGGCCGCTCAGCGGCGCGGCTTGATCACGCAGGGCCCCGAAATCCACATACAGCTGTCCGTCCGGGAAGCGCCCCCTGGCCCTCTCCGCGCACCGCCAGACCATGGCCGACTTGCCGACGCCCGGAGGCCCGAACAACACATCGACACCCACGGATCCGGAGCCGCCCGCAAGCGCGCCGAGCCTCGCCTCCAGGTTTCCGAGTTCGACCGTCCGGTTGCTGAACGGCACGGTCATTACCGGAACTTGGTCCGGCCTGACGGGCCGACCCGTCGGCGAAGGCGCAGGAGGGACGTTGAAGTGGATGTCACCGTGGATGGGCGCCCCCTGGAAGACCGGGCCGTGGTTCACTCCGCCGCTGACCAGGTTGACGAAGGTGCGCGACGCGTCCGGCGCCAGCTCGGACAACAGCCGTGCCAGCTCGTCGGCGGCGCCCGGATCCTCCTGGAACATGCCTTCCAGCCGCTGCCGCAGGCGGGCTTCGACCTCCGCCTGGGCCCCGGGGTCACCAGCCACCCGGGCTCTGCTCAACTCCGCGTGTGCGGCTTGCAGTTCCTCTTCGGCGACCTCATCCCAAGCGCGTCGTCGTCCGAAGAACCGGGCCAGTCCGCTTTTCGCCCGCTCGAACCCCTCAGAAACGATCAACCCGACCAGCGCCGTCGCCCCCGACGCGGCAAGAGCCGCCAACTCGGCTTCCACACAGCCCCCTTCGCACTACCGGCCCTTCAAGTCCGTCGACCACCAACCGTAGAGAGATCCTGGACGCTTGGACAGCCCAGCCTGCCGCATCCCCATGGTCGCCCCTGCCCGGAACAACGCGCTGTTCCCTCGATCGGAGTCGGCATTGCTACGCACCTACGGCGTGTCGCACGACACCGGCTGGCTGCGAAGGCAGCATGGGGATTGGCCCTATGGGATGCCGCTCCTGACACCGCCCGACCGCAGTGTCGTCCCAGGAGAAAGAAGTCGAGGTCTGCTCCACCCGTCGCAGTTCCCACAGCACCAAGTCGTAGCAGTCCGCTTTCGTACTGCCGTGCTGGGTCGGCAGCGCGAGAGAGGGACAGACGTGCCGCACGGATATCGTGACCGCAACGTTAAGCGCCTGCGCCGATACACAGGGCTCACGCACGCGCATGCACTCCAGTTGCGGAAGGAACGGGCAGGCAGAATGCCACGCATCGCAGAATCCGCTGGGCCCCAGCGCCTCCTGGAAGCCCTGGTGTTCGAGCATCTGGGTGGCGATGTCGACTACTTCGCGCATCCCATCGGGATCAGCTCCGTCCTCCCCCGCCACGACAGCCTCGTCATCTCACTGGACGCGTCCTCGACCCGGCACGGTTTCCCGCTGGTGGCCCACGCCCTGGAAGGACTGCTGCCGGCCGAGCTGCCCGAGGCGGAGCAGAAACAGGGCGACGTCCGCGTAATCGGCGTACCCGGCATTCGGACCACACGAGCCGGCCGGGAAGGGCTGCGTCTGTCGCTCGCCGGGACCAAGGCGAGCGTGATTCTCACGTGCAACGGCAGCACCAACTGGGCAGATCTGCTTGCCGACCGCCAAGAACAGCTGGAAGCCGCCGAGTATCGGCCCTGCTGGAACGAAGCGGAGATGACTCCGCCGGAGAGGGCGTTCCACCAGGACCACGCGGAGATGTCCCGGGTCATCGAGGATGCCTCCTGGCTCCCGAGTGGGCTACTGCGCAGAAGCGGGCTGTTCCACGAGCTGAGCACGGCGTACTGCACCCGCTACTGGTCGACGTGGGACCGGTGGCGGATCGAGCTCAAGCACGATTTGGGAGTCGAACCTCCCCACGACGCATTCATCGATCACCTCACCGACCCGAAATGGGGCATGCACCTGGCCGTCGACAAACTCCACTGCGAGTGCGACGCGCCGTGGGCAGACCCTCACTACGACCGACAGTGCACCGTCGAACTCAGCAGTCCCACAAGTCGGCCCGGTGAGCTCCAGGTACGCTTCCGCGCGATGGGCACCTGGTGCAATTCGTACGACATCTATCGCGACCTGAAGCGCACGGGTGCCGATCCCGCATGGCTGATGCGCGTGATGCCACGGCACCACCAATCCGAACCGAGACAGCTGAGAACGGGCTCCGGTCCGCTGACGACGCCTGATGGGTATTAGCCCGAAGGGATCGTCCTACGCGGGGCGGAAACCGACGGGACAGTGCTGGCCCGGTAGCACCCCAGGAATACGAGAAACCCCAGGTCAGAGTTCCTCTGACCTGGGGCCAAGGGAGCCCGTCCAAGGGAATCGAACCCTTGACCTATGCATTACGAGCACGCGGGCGTTCGTGTTAGCTCGTACCGGTTAATGCCTCACAGTGACATCACGCCTGATCAGAGCAGGTGCGTGCGTCCAGACAGGGTGCTCTCGTGTTGCACAGTCCAAGAGCGTCCGTCCAACTGCCGTCCAGTCACACGGATCGTCCGAGACGGCGAGCCCCTTCGCACGTGCCTGTAGCGACTCGACAAACCTCATCCTCGACACTCCCAGCGGGCGCTGCCGATGCCACCAGTGTGCACGGCGGACAGTACCCCAGGCGACGGCATCGTCGACCGCTTCACCGAGCAGCGTTCTTCTGATCAGTCCAGGCGCCGAGGGAGCTCCAGGAGAGTCTGTACGCGTACCTGTACGAGGTGGTGTGTTCGCGCTGCGCCGTCCAGCCGGAGAGACTCTTTACCGCTCACCAGCGGCCCTGACGATGGGAAGCCCCGACCAGGGACGGGGCACCTGGTCGGGGCGGTCAGGGAGGGGGCCGCAGGGTCAGAGAGCATTCAGTCGGACGGCGGAGGCCAGCGCCAGATAGCCGGCGTCACTGGGGTGCAGACCGTCCTGGGAGACGTAGCCGGGTCGGTAGCGTGAGGGGTGCCGGGGGTCGCTCAGCACGCGGTCGGCGTCCAGGACAGAGTCGTAGGCGTGGCTGGTACGGATCCAATGGTCGAGTTCTCGGCGGAACTTGTCTCCACCGGGAGTGGTGAACGGGAATACCGCAGAGGCGAGCGGCGGAATGGTCATCCCGATGACCTTCGCGCCGTTGGCGTGTGCCTCGCGAATGAGAGCACGGTGGCTGTCGATGAGCTGCCGGGCGGTGACTGGGGGGTGTGCCTTGACGCACGGGTCGCCATCCTGGGGGCGAGCAAGGTCGTTCGCGCCAAGGTGAATGAAAGCCGTACGCAGACCGGCGCGTTCGCGCAGTTCCCTTGCGAAGCGAGCGACACCCTTTCTCTCCGTAACAAGGGGAATCATGCAGCATCTGGTCGCCGGCCAAACCGGCGTTGGTCATGCCGTGGGGGCCGCCGGCAGTGATGAGGCGTTCGACGAGCTTGTCGGAGAAGCGGTTGTCGGTGCCGGGGCTTGTACCCACCCCGTCCATGAGGGAGTCACCGAAGACCATCAGGGAAGGGGCCGAGCCGGTCACCTCAGCTGCGGCCAGGTAGTACCAGGCGTGTGAGGTACGGCGGTCGAAGGCGGTGGCGGCCGAGCTGCTCAGCCGGTCGCCGGGAGCCCGGTAAGAGGTGGCCGTGGTGAAACGGTGCAGATTGGCTGGGCCGGTGGGGGTGGCGAAGTGCAGGGAGACGATGAGCTTCTCCAGATTGCTGGTGGGCAGGTCGATCGCGTCGGTGACGGTGGCACGGCCGGTGGGTACGGTGACACTGCGGCCGCCGTCGAAGGTGAGGCTGCGTACGGTGCCAGGACGCACTTTGGCGTCACCGTCTGACCTGGCCACCGTCGCCCCGGCCACGTGCAGCGGCCGGCTCCCGTGGGCGTTGGAGAAGCGCAGCCGCAAGGTGGGGCCGCCGACACTGAGTCGGATCACCTGGCGCAACGTCTCGTGGTGGAAGCCCTGCCGGGACCAGTTGGGACTGTCCTGCGCGTCGCCCGTCGCCTGCTGTACGGCGGCCCCCCCCCCCCCCCCCCCCCCCCCCCCCCCCCCCCCCCAGC
>NZ_QOIM01000024.1 GCF_003323735.1 Streptomyces reniochalinae
TGGTACAACCTCAAACGCCTGCACAGCAGCCTCGGCTACCGAACCCCCGCCGACTACGAAGCCGCCGCCACAGCGGCCTGACCACCACACCGACGGTGTCCGTCAAAGCGGAACAAGCTCACCCGGGCCACGCCATAGGTAGAGGCTCATCCGCTGGAGCCGACATAAGGAATCGTTATGCCCAGGGATCTGGAGACCGCATGGCTGCGGTCCTTCGTCACCATCGTGCGCGCGGGCAGCATCAGCCGTGCCGCGGCGGCGCTCGGATGCGACCCGTTGCGCGACGAGGGCCTCGCCTACGCGGACCGGCTGCCGTCCGCGCGGCGACGTACCGCGCCGGGCGTCTTCCACGGCTTCCTCGCCTTCTTCGGCCTGCTCCCCGAGGCCCGCGAGGCCCTGGACGAGGCGGCGGCCTGGCTGCGGGAGCGGCCTGGCTGCAAGAGCGGCTGGCCCCGCGGACGTGACGCCCCCCGTGCGTGCCGTCCAGGTCTCTCCGCCCTCTGTACCTTTTGCACGCTTCCTCCGAATGGCCTAGCGTCGAACGGGACGCGTGACCCGTGGGCTCGCGGGCCCGTGGACCCGTGACCCGCGGCCCGTGACTCGTGACCCGTGCGAGGAGGCGCCCATGAGCACCGTGACGGCCCGCGACGGTACGGAGATCTTCTACAAGAGCTGGGGCGAAGGCCCCGCGGTCGTCTTCATCCACGGCTGGCCCCTCGACGCCGACGCCTGGGACGACCAGCTGAAGCTCGTCGCCGAGAACGGCTACCACGGCATCGCCCACGACCGCCGCGGCCACGGCCGCTCGGCACAGCCCTGGGACGGCTACGACTTCGACACCTTCGCCGAGGACCTCAACTGCCTCCTCACCCACCTCGACCTGCGGGACGTGGTGCTGGTCGGACACTCCATGGGCGGCGGCGAACTGGCCCGGTACATCGGGCTGCACGGTGCGGGGCGGGTCAGCAAGGCGGTGCTGCTGTCGGCGATCACGCCCGCCATGCTGCGCTCCGAAGGCAACCCCCAGGGCGTGCCGGGTGAGGTGTTCGACGACATCAGGAACGGCATCCTGCGGGAGCGCTCGCAGTACTGGCAGGAGCTGGCCGGGCAGTTCTTCAGCGCGGACGCCCCCGACTCCCGCGCCACCCAGGGCAACAAGGACGCCTTCTGGTACATGGCCATGCACCAGAGCATCAAGGCGGGGGTCGACTGCGTGACGGCCTTCCAGTACACGGACTTCACCGACGATCTGCGGCGGTTCACCGTGCCCACCCTCGTCGTCCACGGCGACGACGACCGGATCGTGCCTCTGGAGGCCACGGCCCGCAGGGCGGCCGGCCTCCTCCCGGACGCGACGCTGAAGGTCTACGAGGGCGGCTCCCACGGTCTGGCCCTGGTCCCCGGCGACAAGGAGCGCTTCCACGAGGACCTGCTCGCCTTCCTCGGCAGCTGAGCCGAACCGGTTCCCGGCGCACGGGCGCGTCGGGCCGCCGGTTCTCCGGTGCGATCGGTTCTTCGGTGCAGTCGAGCCGTCGGTGTCGTCGGGCTTCGGCCGTCAGGGATCCGGTTCGCCCACCAGAAGTTCGCCGCGCAGGGCGGCCAGGTCGTCGCTGTCCAGGCGCAGGCCGGAGGACAGGTAGTGGTCGAAGCTGCCGTAGTCCCGCTCGACGCGCGCGAAGGACGCGGCGAGGTAGGTCTTGCGCACACCGAGCAGCGGTTCGTAGGCGTCCTCCACCGCGTCGGGCAGGTGGGCGCGTGCCTGGCGGTTGTAGGCGGTCAGGTAGCGGTTGGAGGCCAGGTAGTCGCGCACGACGGTGGAGCGGGGCACGCCCAGCGCCGTGAGGAGGGCGGCCGAGGCCCAGCCGGTGCGGTCCTTGCCCGCGGTGCAGTGGTAGAGGACCGCCTCGCCGTCCGGGTCCGCGGCCTCGGTGAACAGGTCGCGGTAGGCCCGCGTCCGGTCCCCGCGGCGACGAACTCGCCGTAGGAGTCCCGCAGCAGCGTGCGGGCGTGGTCCGCCGAGGTGGGCTGGGTGTTGGCGATGGACGCACCGCCGCCCAGCACGTCGAGCCGCCGCGGCCGCTCCCCCTGGCCGAGGGCGTCGGGCTGCTTCCGCGCCTCGCCGGCGGTGCGCAGGTCGAGCACCGGGTCGATGCCGAGCCGGTGCAGCGTGCGGCGGTCGGCGGCGGAGAGCCGGTCGAGGCTCGCCGAACGGTAGAGCTTGCCCATCGCCACCCACCGCCCGTCCGCGGTGCGGTATCCGCCCGCGTCACGGAAGTTGGGGAGGGAGGCGAGGTGGAGGGAGCGGTCGGCGAGCCGCAGGGAGCGGCCCTTGTCGGGAACCAGCCGGAACCACCGGCGCCCGTCCTGCTCGGGGGACCGCAGGGTGACCGCGCCGCGTGCCTCCCCCTCGGCGACGCGGCCGCCGCCCTCGTCACCCTCTTCCTCGCCCTCGCCCTCGCCCTCGCCCTCGCCCTCGCCCTCGCCCTCGCCCTCGCCCTCGCCCTCGGCGTAGACGGTGACCGATCCGGCGCCCGGGGCCGACCACCGCACCGTCGAGGTGCCGTCCGCGTGGTCGGTCACCACCGCCGAGGTGAACGGGACGACGCCCGGCGCCACTTCCGCGCGCCTCTGGCGGGACCCGTCGCCGCACCCTGCCGCCACCAGGGCGACGACGACCGCCGCCCCTGCCCTCGCACGTTTCCGGCCCCTCGGGGCTCTCCTCGTCAGTCGCATGCCGTGAACGGAGGAAGGGCGGCGCGGCGCTGACAGGCGCGCGCCCGGTGACCGGGACGAGCCGCCGTACGCGGACCTCCCGCGCCGTGGTGTTCCCCGGCAGCAGGGGGTCAGTCGGGCAGCGGTCCGTCCGCGAGGACGGCGGCCCGGCAGGCGGCCTCGGTGCCCCACGCCGTCCGCAGGGCATGGACCTTGCGGAGCAGCAGGGTGAGGTCGTACTCGTCGGTGTAGCCGACGGCGCCGTGCACCCGCAGCGCGGTGCGGGCCGCGCGGTGGGCGGCCCCCGTGCAGGCCGCCTTGGCGGCGGGCAGGTCGCGTGGGTCCGCCGCCGCGTCCCCGCGTACGGCCAGCGCCGCGCCGCGCAGCAGCGGCGCCGCGAACTCCAGCGCGACGGCGGCGTCCGCCAGTTGGTGCTTGACGGCCTGGAAGGAGCCGATGGCCCTCCCGAACTGGTGCCGCGCACCGGCGTACTCCACGCTGCCCGCGAGCAGCGCCTGGCCCGCGCCCAGCAGTTGCGCCGCCGTCAGCAGCGTGGCCAGCGCCCGCAGCCGTCCGGTGTCGCCCGGCACCGCCTCGCCCGGGGTGCACAGGGTCAGGTGCCGGGTCGGGTCGAGGGACGGCAGCGGGGCGCCGCACGGGGCGGCGACGCAGAGCGCCGCGGGTCGCGCTCCGGCTGCCGGGGCCCAGCTCCCCGGCCCCGGTGCGCCGCCCCCGCGCGCGGGTGACGCGCCGGTCCGGTGGGTCAGGACGTAGGCGGCGTCGGCGGCGTGGGCGTCGACCGCGTAGCCGCGGGCCGCCGGGTCGGCGACCGTCGCCAGCAGGTCGCCCGTCAGCAGGTCCTCGCTCCAGGAGGGGGTACCCGGCAGCGCCGCCGCCAGGGCGACCGTCTCGACGAGCGGCCCCGGGGCTCCGGCGTGGCCGATTTCGACGAAGGCGGCGGCCAGTGCGGCCGGGTACCAGCCGAGGCCGCCGCTTGCCTCGGGTACGGCGAGGGCGGGCAGGCCGGTCGCGGCGAGGGAGCGCCACAGGGCGCGCCCCTGCGCGTGGTCGCCCGCGGCCCAGGCCCGGGCGGCCTGGGGTGGCGAGGCGTCGGTGAGAATCCCGCGCACCGTGCGGGCGTAGGCGGTCTGGTCCTGGTCGGGCAGCAGGCGCATGGCTGTTCAGCGTCCCCTCGGCAGGCCGAGCACGCGCTCGGCGACGATGTCGCGCTGGATCTCGTTGGTCCCGGCGTAGACCGGGCCCGCTTGTGCGAAGGTCCAGCCGTCCAGCCAGGCGGACTCCTCCAGCCCCTCGGTGATCTCGGCGGTGCCGGGTCCGAGCAGGTCGAGGGCGGTGTCGTGGAGTTCGATGTCCAGTTCGGACCAGAAGAGCTTGTTCATGGAGGAGGGGATGGCGGCCTTCGGGTCCCCGGGCGCGGACGCCGCCGCGTAGCCTGCCAGTTGGTAGGCGCGGGCCTTGATCCACACGTCGGCCACCTGTCCGGCGCGCGCGGTGTCGGCGGGGTCGGCGTACTGCCGCCACAGGTCCCGCAGGCGTGCGGCGGCGGCCGTGAACCGCCCGGGTGAGCGCAGCGTGAGTCCGCGCTCGTTGCCCGCGGTCGACATGGCGGCGCGCCATCCCGCTTGGGCCTCGCCGATGACGTCCGCGTCCGGCACGAACACGCGGTCGAGAAAGATCTGTGCGAAGGCGGGCTTGCCGTCCAGGCGTCCGATGGGCCGCACGGTGACGCCCTCCGCGTCCAGCGGGAACATCAGGTAGCTCAGGCCGCGGTGCCGCTCCGCCTCCGGATCCGTGCGGAAGAGCCCGAAGGCGCGGTCGGCGAACGCGGCCCGCGACGACCAGGTCTTCTGACCGCTCAGCAGCCAGCCGCCGCCGCCGCGGTCGGTGCGCTCGGCGCGGGCGCGCAGCGAGGCCAGGTCGGACCCCGCCTCCGGTTCCGACCATGCCTGGGCCCAGATCGTCTCACCCGAGGCCATCGCGGGCAGGACGCGGGCCAGTTGGTCCTCGGTGCCGTGGGCGAAGAGGGTGGGGGCGAGGAGGTTGATGCCGTTCTGGCTCACGCGCCCCGGAGCGCCCGCCGCGTAGTACTCCTCCTCGAAGAGCAGCCACTCGGTCAGGCTCGCCTCGCGGCCACCCAGGGCACGGGGCCAGGAGACGACCGACCAGCCGCCGTCGTAGAGCAGGCGTTCCCAGGCCCGGTGGGCGGCGAAGCCCTCCGCCGTCTCCAGCGAGGGCAGCGGCTCGGCGGGCACGTGCGCGGCGAGCCAGGCCCGCGCCTCGGCCCTGAACGCCTCCTCGGCCGAGGTGAGGTCCAGATCCATGGTCAGGCTCCCTCGGGTGCTTCGGCCGCAGGTGAGGCGGGGCGCCGTGCGGCGTCCCGCATCGCGCGCGCGTCCATGCCGCCGAGCGCGTCGGCCCCGGTCTCGGCGTTGTGCGCGTGCGCCACGTGGTGCAGGCCGAAGACGGAGTCGAGGCCGTTGTGCAGGCCCATCAGGTCCTCGGCCTGGTTGACGGCACGCTTGGTCAGGGCGAGTCCGAAGCGCGGCATCCCGGCGATGCGGGCGGCCAGCGCGTCGGCTTCGGCGGCGAGGCCGGCGCGCGGGACGACGCGGTTGACCATCCCGATCTCGTACGCGCGCCGCGCGCTCATCCTCTCCCCGGTGTAGAGGAACTCCTTGGCGATGCGCGGCCCCATCACCCAGGGGTGGGCGAAGTACTCGACGCCGGGGACGCCCATGCGCACGACCGGGTCGGCGAAGAAGGCGTCCTCGCTGGCCACGATCAGGTCGCACACCCAGGCGAGCATCAGTCCGCCGGCCACGCAGGCGCCCTGCACGGCGCAGACGACGGGCTTGGGCAGCTCGCGCCAGCGGCGGCACATGCCCAGGTAGACCTCAAACTCGCGGGCGTACCGCGCGTCGGCGCCCTCCTTGCCGACGTGGTCCCACCACAGTGACGCCTTGCGGGGGAAGGTCAGGTGGGCGTCGCGTTCGGGGGTGCCGATGTCGTGTCCCGCGCTGAAGTGCTTGCCCGCGCCCGCGAGGACGAGCGCATGGACCTCGTCGTCGGCGGCGGCGCGCTGGAAGGCCGCGTCGAGGGCGTAGGTCATCGCGGAGTTCTGCGCGTTGCGGTAGTCGGGCCGGTTGAGGGTGACGCGGGCGACCGCGCCGGCGCGCTCGTAGGTCACGACGTCGGCCGCGCCGGGGTTCTTCTCGGTGTCGTCGGGCATGGGCTGCTCTCCTCGGTGCTCGCGTGCTCTCCTCGGCGAAGGCTTCCCTAACAAGTGTTTGGTAGATTAGCTTGGCCCCGACGGCACGTCGAGACCCGCACCAGGCGGCGGAGCCGGCCGCGACCACCGCCGGACCGGGGAAACACCACCGCAGAACCGGGGAAGACGGCGACCACCACAGAAGGGGCCCCGCGTGATCCGAGCGAGCAGCACCCCGCCCGCCTGCCCAGCCCCGCACGGGCTGCTGGCCGGCCGCTCCGTCGTCGTCACCGCCGCCGCCGGAAGCGGGATCGGCGGGGCGACGGCACGCCGCGTCCTGGAAGAAGGCGCCGAGGGCGTCGTCATCGGCGACACCCACGAACGCCGCCTCGGCGAGAGCGCGCGGGCGCTGGCCGCGGAGTTCGGAGCCGAGCGCGTGCGGGCCGTGCGCTGCGACGTCACCGACGAGGACGAGGTGCGTGCCCTCCTGGACGCCTGCACCGCCCACCACGGCCGCATCGACGTGCTCGTCAACAACGCGGGCCTCGGCGGCACCGCCGAAGTGGCGGAGATGACCGACGAGCAGTTCTCCCGCGTCGTGGACGTCACCCTGGGCGGCACCTTCCGCTGCACCCGCGCGGCCCTGCGGACGATGCGCGACCAGCCCGACGGCGGAGTGATCGTCAACAACGCCTCGGTCGTCGGCTGGCGTGCCCAGCGCGGCCAGGCGCACTACGCGGCGGCCAAGGCCGGCGTCATGGCACTGACCCGCTGCGCCGCGCTGGAGGCCGCCGAACTCGGCGTACGGATCAACGCCGTCTCGCCCTCCCTGGCCCTGCACGACAACCTGGTGAAGGTCACCACCCCCGAACTCCTGGCCGAACTGACCTCCCGGGAGGCGTTCGGCCGGCACGCCGAGCCGTGGGAGGTCGCCAACGTGATCGTCTTCCTGGCCAGCGACTACTCCTCGTACATGACGGGCGAGACGGTCGCCGTCAGCAGCCGCCACCCGTGAGGCCCGAGGAGCCCATGAAGCCCATCGGGCCCGTGAGGCCGGCAACGATCCTGACCAGCGCCCGCGCCGCCCGACGGACAATGGACGCATGGTGACGTCGAAGAAGACCCCCCACAGCGCCGGGCGCCGGGCCGAACTGCTGGCGACCGCGGCCGAGGTGTTCGCGGAGCTGGGCTACAACGCCACGACCGTCCGCACCATCGCGGACCGCGCCGGAATGCTCGCGGGCAGCCTCTACTACCACTTCGACTCCAAGGAGTCGATGGCGGACGAGATCCTCAGCGCCTTCCTCACCGACCTGTGGGAGGGCTACCAGCGGATCGAGGAGACCGGCGCGGCACCACGCGCCACATTCGAAGGGCTGGTCACCGAGTCGTTCCGGCAGATGGAACGGCACCGCCCCGCCGTCGTCATCTACCAGAAGGAAGCACGCCGGCTCGCCTCCCAGGAACGGTTCCGCTACCTGGCCGACTCCCAGGAACGGTTCCAGAAACTGTGGACCCGCACCCTGGAGCGCGGCGTGGCCGACGGCAGCTTCCGGGCCGGCCTCGACGTGCCCGTCGCCTACCGGTTCGTGCGCGACACCGTCTGGGTGGCAGCCGTCTGGTTCCGGCCCGAGGGGCGCAAGAGCGCGGCCGAGATCGCCGAGCAGTACACGTCGATGGTGCTCGACGGAATCGCCACCTGAGACGCACGTTTCCGGTGGCCCCACCCAAGCGAGGAGTGTGAACGGGATGTCCCGCGGCGAGGCCCTCATAGTCGAAGCGGTCAGGACCCCCGTCGGCAAGCGCGGCGGCGCGCTGGCCGACGTCCACCCGGCGGACATGGCCGCGCACACGCTGCGCGCGCTGGTCGAGCGGGCGGGCGTGGACCCGGAAGCCGTCGAGGACGTCGTCCTCGGCTGCCTGGACACCGTCGGACCACAGGCCGGGGACATCGCCCGCACCGCCTGGCTGGCCGCAGGACTGCCCGAGTCGGTGCCCGGCGTCACCGTCGACCGCCAGTGCGGCTCCTCCCAGCAGGCCCTGCACTTCGCGGCCCAAGCCGTCATGTCGGGCACCTGCGACCTGGTGGTGGCCGGCGGCGTGCAGAACATGTCGCAGATCCCCATCGCCTACGCCTCCCGCCAGGCCGGCGACCCCCTCGGCCTCACCGAGGGCCCCTACCACGGCTCCACCGGCTGGCGGGCCCGCTACGGCGACGCGCCCGTCAACCAGTTCCACGGCGCCGAACTGATCGCCGAGCAGTGGGACGTCAGCCGCGAGGAGATGGAACGCTGGGCCCTGCGCTCCCACCAGCGCGCCGTCCGCGCGCTCGACGAGGGCCACTTCGAGCGGGAGACCGCACCGCTGGGCGACCACGCGACCGACGAGGGACCCCGGCGCGGCACCACCCTGGAGAAGATGGCCTCCCTCGACCCGCTGGTCGAAGGCGGACGGCTCACCGCGGCCGTCTCCTCCCAGATCTCCGACGCCTCCTCAGCCGTGCTGCTCGCCTCCGAAGAGGCCGTGCGCGTCCACGGCCTGACCCCGCGCGCCCGCGTGCACCACCTCTCGGCGCGCGGCGAGGACCCCGTCCGCATGCTCTCGGCGCCCATCCCGGCGACCGCGCACGCCCTCGAACGGGCCGGCATGTCCCTGGACGACATCGACCTCGTCGAGATCAACGAGGCGTTCGCCTCCGTCGTCCTGGCCTGGCTCAGGGACACCGGCTGCGACCCCGAGAAGGTCAACGTCAACGGCGGCGCCATCGCGCTCGGGCACCCGTTGGGTGCCACCGGTACCAGGCTGATGACGACACTGCTGCACGAACTGGAGCGCACCGGTGGGCGGTACGGCCTCCAGACCATGTGTGAGGGCGGTGGGCAGGCGAACGTGACGGTCATCGAACGGGTGTGACGCGTGTGCGCCTCTCTTTTCAGAGAGGCGCGGGTCGTTCGGTGGCTGCGGCGCCGTTGGGGCTCGGCGCGCCGTTCCCCGCGCCCGCTGGGTGTCGGCCGTGACGGGGTGGGTGGCTAGGCACGTTGGTCGTGTGCGGCGCCGTCCTGGTTGGTCGCGCCGTTCTCCCCGGCCCATTGGGGTGCACACGCGCCCCTGCCGTGCGGCCAGTCGTGTTGAGAGCGCAGCAGGGCGACGAAGGCGCGTTCGGCCGGGGAGAGCAGGCGGTCTCTGCGGCTCACCAGGCTGATGGGCCGGGCACGTGGCCGCGGGTGCACCGGGAGCACGGCCAGCGTGCCCGCCCGTGCCTCGCCGTCCACCGCGTGCTCGGAGATCAGCGCGAGCCCCAGCCCCGCGGCCACACACTGTTTGACGGCCTCAGGGCCCCACACGTCACCGCGCGGCGCCTGCCCCAGCCCCCACTCCTCCAGCACCTGCTCCTGGAGTTCCCTGGTCTGGGAGCCCGGCTCACGCAGCAGGAAACGCTGCTCGGCCAGCGCCTCGGGGGTGACCGGGCCGCCTGCCGCGGCGAGCGGATGCCCGGGCGGGGCGATCAGCACGAGCCGCTCCCCCAGCACCGCCTCCGCACGCAGCTGCGCGGCGTGCGGAAGACCCGCGACCACGGCGACACCGATCTGGCCGCTCAGCAGACGCTCCTGGACGGCCTCGTTGTTGCCGACGTAGATGTCGCACTCGATCCCGGGGTGCGCGGCGCGGTAGCGGGCCAGCAGCGCGGGCAGCAGGTAGGTGCCGACCGTGGTGGAGCCGCCCACCAGCAGCCGCCCGGTGACCAGCCCGCTCACCTGCCGGACCGCCGCGACGGCCTCCTGGGCGAGCAGGAAGACCCGCTCGCCGTACGCGGCCAGCACCTCGCCCTCGGCGGTGGGGGTGGCGCGCACCCCCGACCGGTCGATCAGCGGCACGTGCAGGGACTGTTCGAGGCGGCGGACCTGGTTGGAGACGGAGGGCTGGCTCATGTACAGCTCTCGCGCCGCGGCGGAGAAGCCCTGGTGCTCGACGACCTTCATGAAGATCCACAGTCGGTGAAGGTTGAGTTCCACGGCGCTCCCATGACGACCGGCACGACCGGCGTGCGCGGCGAGAGTACCCCGGAAAACCGCTGACCGTGAGGGGTCGGGCCGGGATGCGCGTGGTTATGGGCGGTATAGCGCTTCCGGTGGTTCTGACGGCCTCGCGGCCGGTGCTACCCATGACGGCAGCCCCTCGCCCCCTCACACCCTCATCTCTCCCCCCTTCCGCCGAGGACAGGACCCGCCATGGCCGACCTCGCACCACCGGACAGAGAGCACGGGACAACCGGACACACCGAGCGACCGCTGAGCACCCGGGAGGCGGTGCGCCGCACCCAGCCCTGGCGCCGGGCCACCCGCTGGCGCCGGCAGATCTTCGCCATCACCTGGATCGCCTACGCGGGCTTCTACTTCGTACGGCAGGCGTTCTCCGTCGCGAAACTCGGCATCCTCGACGACCCGCTCGTGGGCGGCGTACTGACCGAACGCGTGCTGGGCGTGGTGGACGCGATCTACCTGGTGGCGTACGCGGTGGGCCAGTTCACCTGGGGGATGTGGGCCGACAGGTTCGGCCCGCGCGTGGTGGTGGCGGGCGGCATGGCGGGCGCCGTGGTGGCCGCGGTGACGATGGGGATCAGCGGCACCCTGCTGGCGTTCGGCGCCGCGATGGTCGTCCAGGGCCTGGCCCAGTCCGCCGGGTGGGCGCCGCTGTGCAAGAACATGAGCAACTTCTTCGCCGTCTCCGAGCGCGGCCGGGTGCTGGGGGTGTGGAGCACCAACTACGCGTTCGGCGGGCTGGCCGCACCCCCGTTCCTCGGCTGGTGGGCGTACTCCGTCTTCGACACCTGGCGTGCCGCGTTCTTCACCGGCGCCGCCACGCTCACGGTGGTGCTCGCGCTCTTCCTTCTCCTCCAGCGGAACCGGCCGCAGGACGTGGGGCTCGAACCGGCCACCGACGAGCCGGACGGGGAAGAGCCGGCACGGGAGGAGCGGCCCGAGCCGCCGGCCACGGCACGGCGGGGCATGGCGGCCCTCTACCGCGAGACGCTGCGCGAGAAGATGGTGCCGACGCTGGGCGCCGCCTACTTCCTGCTGAAACCCGCCCGCTACGCGATCCTGCTGTGGGGCCCCGTGCTGGTCTCCAGACGGCTGCCGGAGATCGACAAGGTCGGCGCGACGCTGATCCCCGTCGCCTTCGGCGTCACCGGGGTCATCGCCCCGATCCTCAGCGGCTGGCTCTCCGACACCCTCTTCCGCTCCCGCCGGGTGCCGCCCTGTGTGCTCGCGCTCGCCCTGCTGACGGCGGCCATGGCCCTGTTCATGCCGCTCACGGAGACCGGCAGCCCCGGCGTGATGATCGCCGTGCTGGCGGTGATCGGGCTGGCGGTGTACGCGGCCGACGCGCTGATCTCCTGCGTGGCCGCCGTCGACTTCGGTTCCGAGCGCGGCGCGGGCACGGCAGCCGGGCTGGTCAACGGCTGCGGCTCCGTCGGCGCGGTGCTGGGCGGCCTGCTGCCCGGCTTCCTGTCAGGCGACGCGCTCTTCTACGGCTTCGCGGGCGCCGCACTGCTCGCGGGACTGCTCCTGCTTCCGCACTGGAACCGGCGCCCACGCGCCGCCGGAGAAGGGAACACACATGACAGCCAAGAGCGTTGACACCGCGGTCGTCGGCGGCGGCATCGTCGGACTCGCCCACGCGCTGGCCGCCGCGCGGCGGGGGGACCGTGTCGCCCTCTTCGAGCGCGACACGTTCGCCACCGGCGCCTCGATACGCAACTTCGGCATGATCTGGGCCATCGGCCAGCAGCGCGGCCCCATCTACGAGCGGGCGCTGCGCAGCCGCCAGGTGTGGCTGGAGGTCGCCGCCAAGACGGGGCTGTGGGCGGCGGAGGCCGGCTCGCTGCACCTGGCGCACCACGAGGACGAGGTGGCCGTGCTGGAGGAGTTCCTGGCCGCCGCGCCCGCGGCCAGGGAGCGCGGCGCCCGGATGCTGACCGCCTCCGAGGCGGCGTCCCGCGGCCCCGCCGTACGGCGCGAGGGGCTCAGCGCCGCGATGTGGAGCCCCACCGAGGTCAACGTCGATCCACGCGGCGCGATCCCCGCGGTCGCCTCCCACCTGGCCGGGGAGTACGGCGTCCACGTGCGGTTCGGCGAGACCGTACGCGCCATCGACATGCCGCACGTGACCACGACGGGCGGCACGTGGCGGGCCGAGCGCGTGTACGTGTGCAGCGGCAACGACTTCGCCACCCTGTATCCGGAGGTCTTCGCCGACAGCGGGCTGGTCCGCTGCAAACTGCAGATGATGCGCACCGGCGTGCAGCCCGGCGGCTGGCAGCTCGGCCCGATGCTGTGCGGCGGACTGACCCTGCTGCACTACGCGGCCTTCGACGGCCTGCCCGCCCGGCAGCGGCTCACCGAACGACTCGCCGCCGAGCTGCCGTTCGAGCGGGAGCACGGCATCCACGTGCTGCTGTCGCAGACCGCGGACGGGCGGCTGACCGTGGGCGACTCCCACGCCTACGCGATGACCCACGACCCGTTCCAGGACGAGTCGGTCAACGAGGCGGTGCTGCGCTACCTGGCACGCTTCGCCGAGGTGCCCTCCACTGAGATCACCGAACGGTGGGAGGGGTACTACCCGTCGCTGCGGGACGGCCGTACGGAGTTCGTCGCCACCCCCGAACCGGGAGTGACCGTGGTCAACGGCGTCGGCGGAGCGGGGATGACCCTCTCGTTCGGACTCGCGGAGGAGGTCGTCGGCTGAGCCGTCCACCGCCTGACGGCAGACGGTGAGCGGTGGGTGGTGAGCCGTGGGTGCTGGGCCACCACGCATAGGAACGCGGGAGCCGTTCATCCGAACGGCTCCCGCCCGCTCGCGCGCCCCCACCGCGCCCTCACTGTGCCCCGTAGACCGGTTCGGGGGCGGGGGCCTCGTCCAGGAGCTTGCGGATCGGAGCGTCCAGTTCCGTCACGTCCCAGCGGGCCGACTTGTCGGTGTGGGCGGTGCGGCGCCAGCCGTCCATGACGGTGATACGGCCGCCCTCGGCCTCGAAGACGCGTCCTGTGACACCGGCGGACGCGGCAGAGCCCAGGTAGACGACGAGGGGTGAGACGTTCTCCGGGGCCATCGCGTCGAAGCCGCCGTCGGTGGGCGCCGCCATGTCCTCGGCGAACGTCTGCTCGGTCATGCGGGTGCGGGCGGCCGGTGCGACGGCGTTGACCTGGACGCCGTAGCGGCCGAACTCCGCCGCCGCGACCAGGGTCAGCGCGGCGATCCCCGCCTTGGCCGCCGTGTAGTTGCCCTGGCCCACCGCGCCCAGCAGACCCGCGCCGGAGGAGGTGTTCACCACGCGGGCCCCAGAGGTGCGGCCCGCCTTCGTCTCGGCACGCCAGTGCGCCGCCGCGTGCTTCATCGGCAGGAAGTGGCCCTTGAGGTGGACGCGGACGACGGCGTCCCAGTCGTCCTCGTCGAGGTTGACCAGCATCCGGTCGCGCAGGAAACCGGCGTTGTTGACGAGGGTGTCGAGGCGGCCGAAGTGGTCGAGCGCCGTGCGGACAAGACCGGCGGCGCCCGCGCTGTCGGCGACGTCGTCGGTGCTCACGGCGGCTTCACCGCCCTCGGCACGGATTTCGGCCGCCACTTGTCGGGCGGGCGTCTTTGCACCGGTGGCGCCGTCCAGCGCGACGCCGAGGTCGTTGACGACGACCCGTGCGCCGGCGCGGGCGAACGCGAGCGCGTGCGCCCTGCCGAGACCCCGCCCCGCTCCGGTGACGACGACGACCCGGCCCTCGGCGGGCCGGGGAGCTGACGCGTGCTGTGCGGACATGTGTCCTCCTGGGGGTGGCCGAGCCCGGCCTCGGGTGGGACGGCCTCGGTCGGTGGTGGGCGGCTCAGGGCCTGTTGACGTTCGCCGCGTGCAAGAAGGCGGGGCGTTCGCCGCCGCCGTGGACCGCGAGCGAGGCGCCGGAGATGTAGCGGGCGGCGTCCGAGGCCAGGAAGACGCAGGCGTCCCCCACCTCCTCGGGTTCGGCGAGCCGCCCCATGGGCACCGTGGCGCCGACGGCCGCGACCCCGGCCTCGTCCCCGTAGTGCAGTGCGGTCCGCTCGGTGCGGGCCATGCCGACAACGACCGTGTTGACCCGGATCCGCTCCTGGGCCCACTCCATCGCCATCGACCGCGCCAGGTTCTCCAGGCCCGCCTTGGCCGCCCCGTACGCGGCCGTGCCCGGCGACGGGCGCTCGCCGCTGACGCTGCCCACCATCACGATCGCGCCGCCTCCGGTCTGTTCGCGCATGACGGCGTGGGCGGCGCGGGAGAGGTGGAGCGGGGCCAGCAGGTTGAGCTCGATCACGCGGGCGTGGTTGTCCGCCGAGCCCTCGGACAGGGGGCGGTAGGGGGTGCCGCCCGCGTTGTTGACCAGGACGTCGAGGGCTCCGTGGTCGCGGGCGACCTGGGCGCAGAATTCCTGCGCGGCGTGCGGGTCGCGGACGTCGAGGCGGAGGTAGCGCGCTTCGCGGCCCGCCGCGGTGAGCGGGGCCCCTGGTGGGTGGCGGCCGCAGACGACGACCTCGGCGCCGGTGCTCAGGAACGCCCGGCCGATGCCCGCTCCCACTCCGCGGGTTCCGCCGGTGACGACGACCACGGTCATGGTGCTCCCTCTGGTTGGTTCCGTAACGCCCGCGGCGGTCCGGTGCCGGGCCACAGATCCCGGTCGCGGACCCGGTGCCGGGTCCCAGATCCCGGTCGCGGTGCCGACCGGGCAGGACCGGTGAAACGGCTTCCTCTCTTCCGCGGCGCACCGGCGCACTGCTAGCTTCTCACCAAACAAACGTTAGGTGGAAAGGTAGCTGATCCGGCCATGACTGTCTCCACCTCCACACCACGCGACGGCGTCGCCGTGGTGACCGTCGACCATCCACCCGTCAACGCCCTCCCCGTACGCGGCTGGTACGACCTGGCCGAAGCCCTCACCGCCGCGGGCCGCGACCAGGCCGTACGCGCCGTGGTGCTGGCCGCCAGGGGCCGCGGGTTCAACGCCGGGGTCGACATCAAGGAGATGCAGCGCACCGAGGGGCACGAGGCCCTCATCGGGGCCAACCGGGGCTGCGCCGCCGCGTTCGCCGCGGTCTACGAGTGCGAGGTCCCCGTCGTCGCGGCCGTCCACGGCCACTGCCTCGGCGGCGGCATCGGCCTGGTGGGCAACGCCGACGCGATCGTGGCGAGCGAGGACGCCACCTTCGGGCTCCCCGAGCTCGACCGGGGAGCCCTCGGCGCGGCCACCCACCTCTCCCGTATGCTGCCGCCCCACCTGATGCGCACCCTGTACTACACGGGGCGCACCCTCACCGCCCGCGAACTGCACCGCCACGGTGCCGTGTGGGAGCTGGCCGAGAGCGCGGACACGCTGCCGGCTGCGGCGCTGGGGCTGGCGGAGGAGATCGCCGGCAAGGACGGCTACCTGCTGCGCCTGGCCAAGGAAGCCCTCAACGGGATCGACCCCGTGGACGTGCGCCGCAGCTACCGCTACGAACAGGGCTTCACCTTCGAGGCCAACCTGAGCGGTGTCGCCGACCGGCACCGGAACTCCTTCGTCGACGCGCGTGCCGCGCAGGGAGGCTGAGCGACGTGAGTGACCTCGACAAACGGCTGACGACCGAGGAGTTCGCCGCCCGCATCGAGTCCGGCATGACCGTCGGCATCGGCGGCTGGGGCTCACGCCGCAAGCCGATGGCGCTGGTGCGGGCGCTGCTGCGGACCAACGTGAAGGATCTGACCGTCCTCTCCTGCGGCGGGCCCGACGTGGGGCTGCTGGCGGCGGCCGGGCGGATCGGCAAGCTGGTGGCGCCGTTCGTGACGCTGGACTCGGTGCCGCTGGAGCCGCACTTCCGGGCGGCCCGCGAGTCGGGGGCTCTCGCCTTCGAGGAGTGGGACGAGTCGATGTTCCTGTGGGGGCTGACGGCGGCCGCGCACCGGCTCCCGTTCATGCCGGTGCGCGGCGGCCTCGGCTCCGACGTGCCGCGCCACAACCCCCGGCTGCGCACCGTCACCTCGCCGTACGACGACGGCGAGGAGCTGCTGGCGGCGCCCGCGCTGCGGATGGATGTGGCGCTCGTCCACGTCGACCGTGCCGACGTGCGGGGCAACGGGCAGTTCCGCGGCCCCGACCCGTTCTTCGACGACCTGTTCACCGAGGCCGCCGAGCGTACGTACCTGTCCTGCGAGCAGCTCGTGGAGCGGTTCGAGGGGCCGCCGCAGTCGCTGCTGGTGCAGCGGCAGAACGTCACCGGGGTGCTGCACACGCCGCGCGGCGCGCACTTCACCAGCTGCGCCCCCGACTACGGGCGCGACGAGGCGTTCCAGCGCGCGTACGTGCGGGCCGCGCGGGACCCGCAGGCGTGGCGGGCGTTCGAGGAGCGCTTCCTGGCCGGAGACGAGGACGACTACCGCAGGGCCGTCGACGACCTCGCGGAAGAGACCGGTTCACAGCGGAAGGACGCCAGCCAGTGACCCGCACTGCCACCGCCGCCACCCGTGCCGAAGTCTGCGTCGTCGCCTGCGCCGAGGCGTGGCGCGGCGACGGGGAGGTGCTGGCCGCCACGGCCGGCACCGTCCCGGCCCTCGCCGCCCGCCTGGCGCGGCTGACCTTCGGCCCCGAGCTGCTGCTGACCGACTCGGAGGCCATGCTGCTGGCCGACCCCGAGGACCCCACGCACATCGAGGGCTGGCTGCCGTACCGCAGGCACCTCTCCCTCGCGGCGCGCGGCAGGCGCCACATGATGATGGGCGCCAGCCAACTCGACAGGTACGGCAACCAGAACATCTCCTGCATCGGCCCGTGGGAGCGGCCCGCGCGGCAGCTGCTCGGCGCGCGCGGCGCCCCCTCCAACACCGTCAACCACCCGGTCTCCTACTGGGTGCCCCGGCACTCGGCGCGGGTGTTCGTCGAACGTGTGGACACGGTCAGCGGCGTGGGCTTCGACCGGGCGGCCGAGGCGGGGCCCGCGGCCGCCCGCTTCCACGGGCTGCGGCGCGTCGTCACCGACCTGGCGGTGCTCGACTTCGCCACCGCCGACCACCGGATGCGGCTGGCGAGCGTCCACCCGGGCGTCGACGTCCCACTCGTGCGGGAGCGCACGGGGTTCGAGCTCCAGGTGCCGGACGAGGTGCCCACCACCCGGGAACCGGGCGCGGAGGAACTGCGGCTGATCCGCGAGGTGCTGGATCCGGGCGGCGCCCGCGACCGGGAGGTGCCCGCATGACCGCGGGCCCCGCGGGCCCCCTCACCACGCCGCTGACCTCGCTCGCGGGGGTGCGCCACCCACTCGTGCAGACCGGCATGGGCTGGGTGGCCGGGCCACGGCTGGTCGCGGCGACGGCAGAGGCGGGGGCGCTGGGCATCCTGGCGTCCGCCACGATGTCGCTGCCCCGGCTCAGGGAGGCGGTGCGTGAGGTCAGGTCCCGCACGGCGGCACCGTTCGGCGTCAACCTGCGCGCCGACGCCGGGGACGCGGCAGAGCGGGTGCGGCTGTTGACCGAGGAGGGGGTACGCGTGGCCTCGTTCGCACTCGCTCCCTCGCGGGAGCTGATCGGCACGCTCAAGGACGCCGGGGTGGTCGTCATTCCGTCCGTCGGCGCGGTCCGGCACGCGGAGAAGGTCGCCGCGTGGGGTGCGGACGCGGTCCTGGTGCAGGGCGGTGAGGGCGGTGGGCACACCGGGCAGGTCGCCACCTCGGTGCTGCTGCCGCAGGTCGTCGACGCCGTGGACCTGCCGGTCATCGGCGCGGGCGGCTTCCGCGACGGGCGGGGGCTGGCCGCGGCGCTGTGTCACGGCGCGGCCGGCGCCGCCATGGGCACCCGGTTCCTGCTGACCCGCGAGTCGACGGTGCCCGACGCGGTCAAGGCCCGCTATCTGGCGGCGAAGGTCACCGACGTCACCGTCACCACGAAGGTCGACGGACTGCCGCACCGGATGCTGCGCAGTGAGATGGTCGCCGCGCTGGAGTCGTCGGGCCGGGTGGGCTCCCTGCTGCGGGCGCTGCGCCACGCCGCCGCCTTCAAGAAGGAGTCGGGTCTGACGTGGGCGGCGATGCTCCGCGACGGCCGGGCGCTGCGCCACGGCAAGGATCTGACCCTCTCCCAGACGCTGCTGGCCGCCAACACCCCGATGCTGCTGAAGGCCGCCATGGTGGAGGGACGTACCGACGCGGGGGTGATGGCGGCGGGGCAGGTCGCCGGGCTGATCGACGACCTGCCGAGCGTGGCGGAGGTGGTGGAGACGACGGTCGCGCAGGCGGCCCGGCGGTTGACCGAACTGGCCTCGCGGGTCGCCACCGGTCCGGCTGCCGCGTCCGGGCCGGCGCCGCCGGGGACTCCCTGAGGGCGAGGGCGGCCGTCGGAGCCGGCGCTTTTCGCCGGGTCACGGCCGCGTAGGGTGCCTGGCGTGAGCGGTGCGGAAGAGCCCTCCCAGTCGGTGCGTCAGCGGCGGGTCATCCTGCGCGGAGCCGCGGCGGCGCTGCGCGAGCGGGGAACGGGCGCCGGCATGGCGGACATCGCGCGGGCCGCCGGAGTGGGCCGGGCCACCGTCTACCGGCACTTCGCCACGCGTGAGGCGCTGCTGACGGAGCTGTCCCAGTTCTCCGCCGACGAGGGGGTACGCGCCGTGCGCGCGGCACTGCACGAGGGCGGGGAGCTGCGCGCCACGGTGGTGCGCACCACCCGCGCCCTGCTCGGGGTGGGACGCGCGTACTGGACGCTGGTGGCCTCAGGGCCTGCCGAGGGTCCGAGCGAGCGCGAGCTGGCGGTGTCCGGGCCGCTGGTCGAGCTGGCGCGGCGCGGGCAGCGGGAAGGCACCTTCCGCACCGATCTGAGCGCGCAACGCCTCGGTGCGCTGCACGGGGTGCTCATCCAGGGCGCGCTGCTGTACCCGCAGCTGATCGGGGACTCGCTCGACGAGGCCGCGGAGTCGGTGACGCGGCTGTACCTCGACGGCGCGTGCGTCGCACCGGCGGGTGACCCGAAGGGGCCGACCGGCTCAGTCGGCTGACCCGCCGTCGTCCGCCGCCGCCGAGACTGGCCTAGTCACGTTCGTCGTACGACCGCACCGCGCGTGCGTACGGCGCCAGCCACTCACCACCCGCGCAGCGGGCTCCCGCGGCCCCGTCCAGGGCGGCCCCGTGACGGAGACGGAGTACGCATGGCCAGCAGGAAGAACCTCCACGCCGACCGCACCGCGCTCGCCCACAAGGTCCGCTACGCCCTGACGCACCCGCACCGCGTCCCGGCCCACCTCAAGCGCGCCGGACGTGACCGCTGGCTGGCCTTCACCCACCGTGACCACGTCAGTTACTACCGGGCCGTCATGGCCTCCGACACCCGGCGCAGCCCCGAGGCCGCGGTGGGCAGCCCCACCCACGAGGCCTGGCTCCAGCTGGGCGAGCTCCAGTTCGACTACCTGCGCGCCCACGGGCTCGAACCCGGCCACCGGATGCTCGACATCGGCTGCGGCAACCTGCGCGCGGGCCGGCGCTTCATCGACTACCTCGACCCCGGCCACTACTACGGCATCGACATCTCCCCCGACGTGCTCGTCGCGGCGAAACGCACCCTCACCACCGAGGGCCTCCAGGCCAAGCTGCCCCACCTCACCCTCACCCAGGACCTCACCCTGGACTTCCTCCCCGACGCGCACTTCGACGTCGTCCACGCGCACAGCGTCTTCTCGCACTCCCCGCTGGAGATCATCGACGAGTGCCTGGCCCACGTCGGACGCGTACTGGCGCCCGGCGGCTTCTTCGACTTCACCTTCGACCGCACCCTGGGCAGCGAGCACCACGTACTGCGCGAGGACTTCTACTACCGCACCGAGACCCTCACAGCCCTGGCCAACGACCACGGTCTGCGCGCCCGCTTCATGGACGACTGGGAGCTGCGCGGCCACGGCCAGTCCAAGATCCGTGTGAGCGCGGAGCCCGCGCCGGGAGCCGGGGCACTCGTCGTCGCCGGTCGCCCTCGCACGTCCCTCCCGTAGCGCCCCTTCGATCGAGGCGCGCAGCCGGGTGCAGACCGCGACGCCCGCGGGCCGGTGCCCGGCCAGTTCGGGGCAGCGGGTGGTCGGAGAAGTCCACTGCACGGTGGTGTGCGGGAGGCTGCGCTGCTCGACCAGCACCCGGGTGGAGCAGGTGCGGCAGGTCACGGGCTCCAGCACGGCGCGGTCACGCCTCCCCTGCGGCGGCCGCGCTCCGGCGGCTCGCCAGGTTGAAGTAGGTGGGGAAGGAGTTGTGGACGTAGAAGAAGTGGGCCATGTCGACCACGTTGTCCACGATCTCGCGGCAGTTGGCGCCGTCGATGCGCAGCGTGTGCCAGGTCGAGTCGCTCCACTCGCCGCTGAACGCCCCCTCGATGCGTGGGATCGTCACCCCCTCAGGAGGTGACGCGCCCTGCGGGTCGTGCCAGACGAACAGCTGCCTGTTCTCCTCCAGCGTGCGCCAGGCGCGGATACGGGCCCGGCGCGGCACCCGGTGCGCGTACGGGATGCCGGCGCACCCGCCGTCGCCGCCCCACCGCCAGTCGTGGAAGGGGCAGGCGAGCGCGTCGCCCTTGACGGTGCCGTCGGCGAGGTTGCCGCCTTCGAGAGCGCCGACGGACTGACCCTCGCCCAGGTCGTGCGCCGCACCGGACTCCCCCGCTTTTCCGCGCACCGCATACTGGAACACCTGGCCGAGGTGAAGTACTTGCGCCGCGACGCGCACACCTACCGGCTCGGCATGCGCATCATGGAGCTGGGCGCCCTGGTCATCCACCAGGACCGGGTACGCGAGGCCGCGGCGCCCCACCTGCACCAACTGCACGCCACCACGGGACTTGTGGCGCACCTGGCGATCCTCGACGAGGGCGCGGCGGACGTCGTCTACCTCGACAAGGTCGGCAACCGCTTCGGCACCCTGCTGCCCTCCCGGATCGGCGGCCGGCTGCCCGCCGCGCGGACCGGAGTGGGCAAGGCGCTGCTCGCCCACGCGCCCCGCGCCACGGCGGCACGAATCCCCGAGCGGCTGCACGCGGAACTGGCACAGATCCGGGAACGCGGCGTGGCCCACGACCGCGAGGAGGCCATCCGCGGCGTCGCGTGCGTCGCCGCCCCGGTGGTCGGCGCGGGCGAGTGCACCCCCGCCCCGGCCGCCGCCTCCGTCTGCGGCCCCGCCCAGCGCGTACGGTCCGCTTCCGGCCTCCCCTCCCTGGTCCGCCAGGCGGCCGCCCACATCTGGCGCACCTCAGCCAACCGCGCCTGCTGACCGCGCCCCGCTGACCGCATCGTGGCCTAACCAAGGCCGGGACCGGGACCGGACCGGGATCCGGCCGGGGTGGGACCCCCGCGCTCCTGACCGGCTACCGGCCGCAGGCCGTCGACGCCGCCGACGTGCTGGATACGGGCCTGCTGCGAAGAGTCGCGGAGCTGGCGGGAGAGAGCGGCTGGGCCAAGCGCTTCTCGACGCTGGACTCGCTCCTCGCCCCGCGACTGCTCGGGGGCCATGCGCCACCCGCGCCCTCGCCCGTCGAACTCGCCTGGCGGGAACTGCGCCGCAGCGGAGGGCGGATCGCGGTGCGGGACCTGGCGACAGCCACCGGGTACAGCCACAAACACGTGATCGACCGCTTCCGCGACGAGATCGGCCTCGCCCCCAAGACGGTCTCCCGAGTGCTGCGCTTCCGCGCCGCCGTCGAACTGCTGGAGGGCGGCGCGAACCTGGCGGACATCGCACACGGCTGCGGGTACACCGACCAGCCCCACCTGAGCCGCGAGTTCGCCCGTTACGCCGGACGGGCACCGTCGGCGTTCTCCCGCTCCCGGGCCCCGGACGGCGGAGGGCTGCGGGACGACTGACCGACCGGGAAGCACGGGACGGATTCCCCGCGCCACAGGTGAAATCCCTACAAGACGCGCTGCCGAACTGCTCCTACCCTGACGTCATCCGCGACACGTCGTCCCCGAGGAGTGAGCGATGAAGCAGCAGCCCGCCCCGAACGCGCCCAGCATCTGCCCGTACCTGTTCTACCGGGACCCGGCCAAGGGATTCGCCTTCTTGCTGGAGGCGTTCGGCCTGGAGAAGCGGACGGTGCACGAGGTCGACGGACAGGTGCTCAACGCGCAGGCCGGCCTCGGCCCGTACACCGTCTTCGTCGGCCAGGCGCGCACCGAGAGGAAGCTCCAGCCGGCGTCGGAGCTGCCGGCCGTGCACGCCGGGGTGATGATGGTCGTCGACGACGTGGACGCCCATTACCGGCGCGCCCATCAGGCCGGAGCGGTCATCGAGTACGAGCCGCGGGACATGCCGTACGGGCTGCGCGAGTACGGCGCGCGCGACCTGGAGGGCAACCTGTGGTTCTTCGCCTCCCACCTCACCAGCTGATCCCCCACGGGCAGCCGCCGCGCAGCCCGACGCCGTCCGTCCGATGCCGTCCGCCTCCGGCCACCGGGCGGCCCGCCTGCCGAGGTTTCGGGCGCACACCCCGCCGGAGTGCCGATGGCCGCGGCCACTACCCGGCGGGCGAGGCGGCCGGTCGGCGGCGGAACACCTCCGCCACCGCGGTGTTCGCCACCACGACGACCGCCATGACGACGGCGGCGACCAGGTGCCCGACTCCGTACAGCGCGGCCGCCCCACCGCCCAGCACCAGCGCCTTGACGGCGAGCACCACGGGCAGCCGCGGCCGCAGGCGCGCCCTCGGCGCGGCGAAGAGCGACCACAGCACGACCGCCACCAGGGGCGCTCCTGCTCCCAGCAGAACGCGAAGAGCCGTGTCGTCACCGACGGACGCCCCCCACCAGCCCAGACACGCCAGAGCGGCCAGTTCGAGCAGGAACGCCAGGACCTCGTTGGCGGCGTACCAACCCCGCTCATCCAGCATGTGCGAAGGCGCGATACGGGTCTGATGAGCCGGGCGTTCTGCGCATGGTGTCCTCTCGGCCGTCGGCCACGGCGACCTCGCGTGCGGCGGCCTGCCGCAGCCGGCCCGGGCGACTCGGGCACCGACAGTAGCGGAGAGGCACCGGGGGCGGGAGAGCTGAGAGCGACTCAGTTCCGGGAGGAGGTGGTGGCGTCCTCGGCGGCCAGTTCCCTGGCGATGTCGATGAGCTGGTCCCCCTGGCCGCCCACGAGCTCGCGCTCGCCCGCGCGCAGCAGGATCCGGGCGCCGGAGACGCCGTAGCGGCGGGCCCAGCGGTCGGCGTGCTCCAGGAAACTGGAGTAGACGCCCGCGTGGCCCATCATCAGCTCCAGGCGGCCCAGCTTGCATCCCTCGTCCATGACGGGCAGCACCACGTCCTCCGCCGCGTCGGCGATCTTGAGGACGTCGATGCCGGTACGGATGCCGAGGCGTTCGGCCACCGCGGTGAACGCCTCCACCGGGGTGTTGCCCGCGCCCGCTCCGAACCGCCACCGCAGTAGCGCGCCACCTCCACGGGGTGTCCCCGCTCAGCTCCATGTCGTCGAGCAGGTGCCCGTAGTCGGGCTCGTCGACGCCCATCATCCGCTGCATCACGGGCGAGGAGAGCCCCACCTTGTGGCCGACGACGCGGGCGCCCGCCCAGCACCGGTCGTGGATGCCCAGGAGCTGGACGGCGTACGCGTCGTCGGTGTCGATACCGGGCCAGGTGACGCGCAGCGGTGGCACCGGGATGCGCGCCCGCTCGGCCGCGCCCAGCGCGTCGGCGGCCTTGCGGCGCTCGGCCTCGTGGAGCATGTGCTCTCCCGTCCCGTCCGTCGGTCCGATCGGCTCTCGGACCGTAGGCAGGAGCGGACCTGGCCGGTGCCGGAGCTCCCGTTGAGCGGGACGGGACGGGCCGGGCCGCGGGCGGGAAGGGCAGGTCGAACCTGAGGAGGAAGGGAGGAGGGAGGAGTGCATCGCGGCCGCAGTGGCTCACCGTGTGTTCCATTATGGCTGCGCGAAGGGTGCTTCGTCACCGTCCCGCAGGACGAGATCCGGCGCGAAAACCGCTCCTAGGGTGAACGCATGCATCCCGAACCCGCCCCCGCGTCCACGCACGAGTCCACTCACGAACTCGCGCACGAACTCGCCACGATGAAGGCGGCGGACAACGCCGCCGCGGCCCAGGCCAACAGCCACGACCCTGCGGAGCAGCTCGCCTGGCGGCGGCTGACCGCCCGGCACGGTGACCGGCTGCGCGTCATGCTGGAAGCGCACGGCCACTGGCCCACCACCGAGGAGGTGGGAGAAGAAGGAGTGCTCGGCGCCTGGCTGATCGCCCAGCACGCCGACCGCCAGCTCGACGTGCAGCGGCTGGCTCTGCGGCTGCTCGAACAGGCCGTCGAGGACGGTACGGCGGGGCCCGAGGGCCCGGGCCGCCTGGCCTTCCTCCGCGACCGGCTGCACGTCAACGCGGGCCTGCCCCAGCGCTACGGCACCCAGGTCCAGGGGGTGTCCGGGGCGGGGGAGCCGATCCTGTGGCCGGTGGAAGACCCGGAGAAGATGGACACCTACCGGAGCGAGGTGGGCATTGCGCCGTTCGCGGAGTACGTGGCGCGGTTCCTGCCCAAGGAGTAGCGGAGAGGGGGCCCGCCGGAGAAGCGGCGGTGACGGGGCGCGAGGCGGTGCCGCGCGGTCACCCGCCCGGCTCGCGCCACATCGCCCACATCACAGGCCCGCCCAGGGGGAGTTGGTGCCTCAACCCAGCACGGCGAAACCGTGCCGCTCGTACAGGGCGCGGCTGCGCCGCGAGGACGCCTCCAGGCAGGCGGGCAGGCCCTGCCGGTCGCACCCGGCGAGCCGGTGCCGCAGCAGCGCTCCGCCGATACCCAGGCACTGGCGGCCCGGTGTGACGGCGATGGCCTGCACATAGGCGTGGTCCTCGTGGGGGTGGCCTTCGCCGGTGGCCTCGCCCAGCGCCGACAGGCGGGCGTCCCCGGGGCGACGCGGCCCAGCGCGGCGGCCAGCCACCACGACTCTCCGTCGTCACGCACCAGTCCGAGAGGCGAGTATGCCGCACAGCGGGCCACCCGTCAGCGGAATCAGACCGTCAGCACGACCTTGCCGAACAGCTCGCCGCCCGCCATCTTCTCGAAACCCTCGCGGGCGCGGTCGAGCGGAAGGCAGGTGTCGACGACGGGACGGATGCCCTTGGCCGCGCAGAAGCTGAGCAGGGAAGCCAGCTCCTCCTTGCCGCCCATGGTCGAGCCGACCACCTTCAACTCCAGGAAGAAGATCCGGTTCAGTTCCGCGGCCGGCGGATTGGGCCCGCTGGTGGCCCCGGAGATGACCAGGGTGCCGCCCGGGCGCAGCGACTTGACCGAGTGCGACCAGGTGGCGGCGCCCACCGTCTCCAGCACGGCGTCCATCCGGTGCGGAAGCCGCGCACCCGACTCCACCGCGGCCTCGGCGCCCAGGTCGAGGGCGCGCTGCCGCTTGGCCTCGTCCCTGCTCGTGGCGAACATCCGCAGCCCGGCGGCCGCACCCAGCACGAGCGCGGCGGTGGCGACGCCACCGCCTGCGCCCTGCACCAGAACGGAGTCGCCGGGGCGCACGCCGGCGTTCGTGAACAGCATCCGGTACGCCGTCAGCCACGCGGTCGGCAGGCAGGCGGCCTCCTCGAAGGACAGCTCCTTCGGCTTCGACAGCACGTTCCACTGCGGCACGGCCACCCGTTCGGCGAACGTGCCCTGGTAGCGCTCCGTGAGGATCGAGCGGGGCTCCCGCGGGCCGACGCCGTGCCCCGTCTGCCCGATCACGGAGTGCAGCACGACCTCGTTGCCGTCGTCGTCGATGCCCGCCGCGTCGCAGCCGAGGATCATCGGCAGCGACTCCTCGCCGAGGCCCACGCCGCGCAGGGACCACAGGTCGTGGTGGTTGAGGGAGGCCGCCCTCACCGCCACGGTCGTCCAGCCGGGCGGCACCTTCGGCTCCGGCCTCTCCCCCAGCTCCAGCCCGGCCAGCGGGTCTTCCTTGTCGATACGCGCGGCGTAAGCAGCAAACATGCCGCCGACGCTACGCGCGCTGCCCCGCGCGGGACAGCGCGCGCGGGGTGCAAGCGATCCATCTCACGCGCTCATAGGAGGTGACCTCGATGGTCGTCAGCACGCCGTCGGGGATCGGACCATTCGCCGTGACCGAGGAAATGGCGCTTGGGGGCCGAAACGCCGTCCGGACGCGCCCTGCCCTTCCGGTACGCCTCCACGACGAGGCCCCGCTCCCCGTACAACCACACATCCGGTCGGTGCTGCATGCACCGCTCCTGCAACCACTGGATGATCTCGTCGTGATTTCCGTCCGGCACCTTCTTGACCCCGATCCGTCCGTCGAGGAACTCCGACGTGACGGTCTCGGGCGAGGACGAGGCGATCGCCTCGAACTCCTCCACCTGCGTCTGCTCCGCGCGCGGCTGCGCGTCCCGCTCGGCCACAACCGTCATGGTGCACTCCCTCTCGCTGGGAGACGGTCTTGGTGACGCGGGTGGCTCGTCGTACAGAATCACCCTTGCGCACGCCCATACGGGTGACGTCGGGGGCGTCAGCCGTGCAGCGGCAGCGCCTCCGCCAGGGTGCGCCACTCCCCACGGGGCAGGTCCGTGCCCGTGTTGGCGGTGACGACCTGGAGGGCCATGTGGTCGGCGCCGGCGGCGAAGAACTCGTCCACGCGGGCGCGGACCGCCTCGGCGTCGCCGATGGCGAAGACGGCGTCGACCAGGCGGTCGCTGCCGCCGCCGTCGAAGTCGGACTCGGCGAAGCCCAGGCGCAGCAGGCTGTTGCGGTAGTTGGCCAGGGCCAGGTAGTGGGAGAGGTAGTCGCGCGCGGTGCCGCGGGCCTCGGCGCGGTCGGCGCCACGGGGCTGGAGGACGACCTTCAGCTCGGGCGCGAGCAGCGGTTCGGCGCCCAGGACGGAGCGGGCCTCGGACGTGTGCTCGACCGTCACGAGGTAGGGCAGCGCGCCCAGCGAGCGGTCGGCGGCCAGCTTCAGCATCTTCGGGCCGAGGGCCGCCAGCGCGCGCTGCGCTGCGGGCACGCCGCGCGGTGCGTTGTCGAGCACGTCGAGGTAGGAGCGCATCGCCGAGTAGGGGCGGTTGACCAGCGGGTGGTCGAGCGTGGCGCCGCTCTTGGCCTCGTCGTGGCTGACGCCCAGGCCCAGCAGGAAACGGCCGCCGAACTCGTCCGTCAACTGCGCGTGGCGCGCGGCGACCTCGGGCGCGGCGTGCTGCCAGATGCTGAGGATGCTGGTGCCCACCGTCGCCCGCGAGGTGGCCGCCAGCAGCCGGTAGGCCATGTCGGGCGAGGGACTGCCACCGAGCCAGAGCGTGCCGTATCCCAGCTCTTCCAGCTCGGCGGCGGCCTCTTCCACCTGCGGCCTGCGTGCGGCGTCGTCCGTGCGCAGCGCGCTCGCCCAGATGCCGATCCTGCCCAGATGCGCGTTGTATGCCATGGCGCCCACAGCATCACATCGGCGCCCGCTATTCCAGGAACGACAGGTGCGGACAGCCGGCGCCCGCGACGGCTGCGGACACCGGCTGCCTGCCCGTCGCCGTCACAGCACCTTGGACAGGAACGACTTGGTCCGCTCGTGCCGCGGGTTGGACAGCACCTCGCGCGGGTCGCCGGACTCGACGACCACGCCGCCGTCCATGAAGACGAGCGAGTCGCCGACCTCCCTGGCGAAACCCATCTCGTGGGTGACCACGACCATCGTCATGCCGTCCCGGGCCAGTGCCTTCATCACGTCGAGGACCTCGCCCACCAGCTCGGGGTCGAGCGCGGACGTCGGCTCGTCGAAGAGCATCAGCTTGGGGTCCATGGCCAGGGCCCGCGCGATGGCGACCCGCTGCTGCTGGCCGCCCGACAGCTGGGCCGGATAGCTCTCCCGCTTGTCGGCCAGACCCACCCGGTCCAGCAGGTCCTCGGCCCGCTTGCGCGCCTCGGCCCTGGGGACGCGCTTGACCTGGACGGGCGCCTCCATCACGTTCTCGACCGCCGTCATGTGCGGGAAGAGGTTGAAGCGCTGGAAGACCATCCCGATGTCGCGCCGCTGCGCGGCGACCTCGCGGTCGCGCAGCTCGTAGAGCTTGCCGCCCTTCTCGCGGTACCCGACGAGCGTGCCGTCGACGTACAGCCGGCCCGCGTTGATCTTCTCCAGGTGGTTGATGCACCGCAGGAAGGTGGACTTGCCCGATCCTGAGGGGCCGACGACGCAGAAGACCTCGCCGGTCCGCACCTCCAGGTCGATGCCCTGGAGGACGTGGACGGGCCCGAAGGACTTGTGGACGGCCTCGGCCTTGACCATCGTGCTCATGCGCCGATCCCTCCCGCGCCCTGGGCGCCGGAACCGGTGCCGCGGCCGAATGTGAACAGGTTCTTGCGCGCCCGCTGCCAGGGCGTGTCCGGCAGCTGCCGCGACGATCCCCGCGCGAAGCGGCGTTCCAGGTAGTACTGGCCGACGCTGAAGACGCTGGTGATGACCAGGTACCAGACGGTGGCCACCATCAGCAGCTCGACGACGGCGCTGGAGGTGTTGCCGATGTTCTGCCCCTTGCGCAGCAGTTCCTCGTACATGACCACGGAGCACAGGGACGAGGTCTTCAGCAGGTTGATGAACTCGTTGCCCGTCGGAGGCACGATCACCCGCATCGCCTGCGGGAGTACCACGCGGCGCATGTTCTGCGCCTGCGTCATGCCGAGCGCCTGCGAGGCCTCGGTCTGCCCCTCGTCCACCGACTGGATACCGGCCCGGCAGATCTCCGCCATGTAGGCGGCCTCGTTGAGGCCGAGGCCGAGGAGCGCCGCCATGAACGGAGTCATGACGTCGGTCATCTCGTCCTTGTAGATCGGCATGATGTCGAGGATCGGGAAGATCAGTGCGAGGTTGAACCACAGCAGCAGTTGCACGTAGACGGGCGTGCCGCGGAAGACCCAGATGTAGCCCCAGGCGACCGACGAGGTCACCGGGTTCTTCGACATCCGCATCACCGCGAGGATCACGCCCAGCACCAGGCCCATGAGCATCGCGAGCACGCTGACCACCAGCGTGTTCTTGACGCCTTCGAGGATCTGGTCGTCGAAGAAGAAGTCGCCCACGGAGCCCCAGCGCAGCCCCTCCGCGGTGGCGAAGGCGCGCACCAGGAGCGCCAGCAGCGCGAGGACCACCACGGCGGAGACGTACCGCCCCCAGTGCCTCACGGGTATGGCCTTGATGGCCTCCGGGACGTCCTTCGACGGGGGTGTCCCGTCGGACTCGGTCGCTTCGGTGGGTGTTTTCACGGGGGCTTGCCTCTCAGCGTCCTGGGCGGCCTTGCACGGGGCCCTTGGTGCGGTTCTCGTCTGTGGTGGCCCGGCTCAGGTACCGGCGTTGACGGTGACCTTTTTCACGCCGCCGTCCTGGACGCCCCACTTCTCCAGCGCACGCTGGTAGCTGCCGTCCTCGATGATCGCCTTCATGGCGGCCTGGAGCGCGTCCCTCAGCTTCCGGTTGTCCTTGCTGACGGCGATGCCGTAGGGGGCCGACTGCATCTGCTTGCCGACGACCTCGAAGTCACCGCTGGACTTGGCGGCGTTCGCGGCGACGGGGAAGTCGGAGATGTCGGCGACGACGCCCCCGGTCTTCAGCCGCACGCGGGCCTCGTCGTCGGTGTTGTAGGCCTCGACGTCGATCTTCTTCTCGCCGTCCTCGACGCACTTCTTGGTCTGCGTCTTGAGGATCTCGTGCGAGGTGGTGCCGCGCTGGGTGGCCACCTTCCTGCCGCACATCTGGTCCACCGAGTCGATCTTCTCGGGGTTGCCCTTGCGGACCAGGATGGAGGAGCCGGCGGAGAGGTAGTCGACGAAGTCGACGCCCTTGCCCGCCTTCTTGCCCTCGTCGTCGAGGCCCTTCTGGCGGTCCTTGGTGTCCGTCATCGCCGACATGATCATGTCGAAGCGGCCGGTCTGCATGGAGGTGATCAGCCCGTCGAAGGTGCCGTTGGCGAACTGGAAGCGGACGCCGAGCTTCTCGCCCATCGCCTCGGCGATGTCCACGTCGAGGCCGACGATGTCGGCGCCCTCCTTGTACTCCATCGGCTTGTACGCGGCGTCGCTGCCGACCTTGATGACACCGGCGTCGCGGATCTTGTCCGGCAGCTTGCCGCTCAACTCGGCCTTGCCGCCCGAGGAGCCGCCGCCCTGAGCGCCGTCCGTCTGGTCCCCGCAGCCGGCGAGCAGCAGGGCACCGCTGACCGCGAGGGCGACGGGCACGATCCGGGCGCGCCGCGCGGCCCCGCGCACGGTCGTGCCTGCGGTGACGGGCCTGCTTGCGGTCATGGGCGGGTCCTCCTGGCGGTGAGGGAGCAGCCGTGGGTCGGGCACACACCTTCGGATGTCGCGACCGTGTCCGACGCGTGAACGAATGAACGGATGGGGGGCATCTTGCCATCCGGACATGCGGGTGCAGGACGCCGCCGAGGTCAAAATCGGATAACGGAGAAGCGAATCCGATTACAGGGCGCGCCACGAGGCCGTAGAGGCGGCCGACAGCCCCCGCATCACCTCACACACCCCTCTCTCGTCTCACTCCGTGGACAGCTCGCCCGCGATCCGATGATTTGCCCCGGATCGCGGCGGGATGGTCACCGGTGCGGCTGGAAGTGAGTCGTCCGCAGCGGCGGTCGTCGGGTAGAAAGGTCGATTACACCCCTCACCCGGGGACCAGGGCGCGTGTGCGGCGCGCCCGGCGTCCGTACCTCCCTCCGGGCCGCGGCCATCCGCTCGCCCGGGAAGCGGACGCGGTGCCCGCCCGTTCCTCACCGCAGGGAGCGGTCACCCTCACCAGATTCGAATAAGGGGTTCAACACAGTGGCAGCGGAGATCGTCAACCAGAAGGACGGGCTGGAGCCGGACGTCATCGACCCGGCCTTCGCCCTGCACCGGGGCGGCAAGATGGCCGTGCAGGCGACGGTGCCCGTGCGCGACGCGGACGACCTGTCCCTCGCCTACACACCGGGCGTCGCGAAGGTTTGCAGCGCCATCGCCGAACAGCCCGAGCTCGTCGACGACTACACCTGGAAGTCACAGGTCGTCGCGGTGGTCACCGACGGCAGCGCCGTCCTCGGACTGGGCGACATCGGCCCGAAGGCCTCCCTCCCCGTCATGGAGGGCAAAGCCATCCTCTTCAAGCAGTTCGGCGGCGTGGAAGCGGTGCCGATCGCTCTCGACACCCAGGACGCCGACGAGATCGTCGACACGGTCGTCCGGCTCGCGCCCTCGTTCGGCGGCGTCAACCTCGAGGACATCGCGGCACCGCGCTGCTTCGAGATCGAGACCCGCCTCAAGGAGAAGCTGGACATCCCCGTCTTCCACGACGACCAGCACGGCACGGCCATCGTCACCCTCGCGGCGCTGCGCAACGCGGCCAAGCTGAGCGGCCGCGCCCTCGGGCAGCTGCGCGCGGTCATCTCCGGCGCGGGCGCCGCAGGGGTCGCCATCGCCAAGATCCTCATCGAGGCGGGCATCGGCGACGTGGCGGTCTGCGACCGCAAGGGCGTCGTCTCCAGCGACCGCGAGGACCTCACCGAGGTCAAGCGCGAACTGGCCGGCTTCACCAACAAGGCCGGCCTCACCGGTTCCCTGGAGAACGCGCTGGCCGGCGCCGACGTGTTCATCGGCGTCAGCGGTGGCACGGTGCCCGAGGAGGCGGTCGCCACCCTGGCCGAGGACGCGTTCGTCTTCGCCATGGCCAACCCCAACCCGGAGATCCACCCGGACGTCGCCCGCAAGTACGCCTCCGTGGTCGCCACGGGGCGCAGCGACTACCCGAACCAGATCAACAACGTCCTCGCCTTCCCCGGCGTCTTCGCCGGAGCGCTCCAGGTCCGCGCGACCGACATCACGGAAGGCATGAAGCTCGCCGCCGCGGAGGCGCTGGCCGCCGTCGTGGCCGACGAGCTGAGCCCCGAGCGGGTGATCCCCTCCCCCTTCGACGAGCGCGTCGCCCCGGCGGTCACCTCGGCGGTGGCGGCCGCGGCCCGGGCGGAGGGCGTCGCCCGCCGCTGACCCCTTCCCCCAGGGATGCCTCACCCCCTGCTCCCCGGTTCCCGCCCCTCCAGCACCCGAGGGTGACCCGCAGCCCCTCGGGTGCCTGTCAGCCTCTCGGGTGTTTGAGGAGCGGGGGGCCGGGGTGCGGTCTTGCAGGACGGAGTCCGGGGAAGAGCCCGGGAAACGGGAGGGGCCGGGGCCCACTCCTCCCTCTCACCGCAACCCGAGCACCAACGCGTCAGTGGGCGAAGCCCACACCGCCCGCGCCTCGGCGAAGCCGGCGTCGCGCAGCGTGGCCGCATGCCACCCCGCGTCCTGGAACTCCTCGTTGTTGTGGTCGTGCCGCACCTCGGACGGGTTCCCGAACAGGGCGAACCGCTCGGCGGCGACCTTCCCCAGCGCCGGGTCCTCGGCCAGCGCCGCCCACCAGCCGCCCCAGTCGAGGCGGCCCTCGCCCGTCCGCTGCCGCCTCCGCGTCTCCTCGTACGTGTGGACGGCGGCGTTGATCCGCGGCGTCGACTCGTCCGGCATGTGGTCGGCGTTCATGAAGACGCCGCCCTCCCGCACCAGCCCCGCCAGCTGCCCGTAGAGGGTGCGCAGCGGTTCGGTCCGCATCCAGTGGAGCGCCGTCGCGGTCAGTACGGCGTCGAAGGGGGCGTGTTCGCTCAGCGCGCCGGTCCAGTCCGGGTCGCTCAGGTCGACCGTCAGGAACCGGGCCCTTGGGTCCTCGGCGAAGGTACCGCGGGCGATGGTGAGCAGCGCGGGGTCGCGGTCGACACCGACAGTCGACGCCCGCGGCATCCGCTGGAGCAGCCGGTCCGAGATACTGCCCGTACCGCAGGCCAGGTCGAGCACCTTGGGTGCGGGGCCGACCAGGGCCTCGGTCATCTCCAGCATGACCCGGAACCGCTCCTCGCGGTCGGGCAGGTACTCCTCCTGCTGCCGGTCCCAACTGTTCTGCCAGGCCGCCCAGTCCGCCTCGGGCAGTGCGTGGGTCGTCATGACGCCCCCTCTGTCGTAATACCCTCGTAGTGGATTCAGCTGTTACCGACCATAGAACGTCCGCCGTAAGGATCACAAGTGGAACTCAACTATTACTCGGATTTGGCCGTGCGGCTGGTCAACAGCGAGCAGCCGGAGCGCGGGGAGGACACCCTCACCTCCGTCGACGCGGTGCGTGAGCTGTTCGGGTCGAACAGCGCCATGTGGCGGCGCGCCACCGAAGCGGACGTGGGCAGGCTGCGCGCCGTCCGCACCCGGCTGCGCGCCGTCTTCGCCGCCGCCTCCGAGAGTGACGAGGTGCGCGCCGTCGACCTCCTCAACGCCCTGCTGATGGAGTTCCCGACGAGTCCCCAGATCTCCGGGCACGGCGACCTGGACAGCGAGGGGCGGCCCCGCTGGCACATGCACCTGGCCGAGCAGCCCGCGAACGCGACCGCCGCCTACGCGGCCACGGCCTGCATGGGCCTTGCCTTCCACCTCACCGACCTGGGCGTGGACCGGCTGGGCATCTGCCAGGCGACGCCCTGCCGCAACGCCTACCTCGACACCTCCACCAACCGCTCCCGCCGCTACTGCTCCGACCGCTGCGCGACCCGCGCCAACGTGGCCGCCTACCGGGCACGCAAGCGGCGCGAGAGCAGCCCCGAGGGCCCCGAGGCCCCGGAAGACGCGACCGGCGCGACGGGCTGAGCGGGGGTACCGACGAGCCGACGGGTCCTAGTCCGACACCGCCGGGGCGTCGGCCCGTACGGCGGGCGGGCGCGGCCGCAGGGGTCCTGTCACCGGCCGTACCGCGGAGAAGGCCCAGCGCGCCACCGCCACGGGCGAGTGCGCCGCCCCGCGCGCAGGCCGCAGCCGCAGCCAGGCCCGCGCGACGACGAGGTCGTCCGGCACCGCGCCGAACTCGCGGCTGTCGTTGTGCACCAGCGGATTGTCGCCCCTGACCCACCAGCCACCCGGGCGCCGCTCGACCGCGCGCTTGACGATGAGCAGGTCGTGCTGGAAGGGGTGGCGCAGCACGACGATGTCCCCGGGGCGCACGGCCGCGCCGTAGGTGACCACCAGGTGGTCGCCCGGCCGCAGCGTCGGCCGCATCGAAGGGTTGTAGACCTCCGCGAGACCGATCCTCTTCAACGGCCCGCGCTGTGGCGTACCCTCCGGCATCTTCTCCGCCTCCGGTCGTCCCGGCCGCGCCACCGTGCCCGGCCCGATTACTCCACCAGATCCAGTCCGCGACTGGACTTTTGTCCTAAGCCCGTGGGGGCACACGCGAAAAGGCTTCCCACACGGAGTAATCTCGCACGTGAGAAGACGATCACGAGGAAGGATGGCTTTTATGCTCTCCCGACTGTTCGCACCGAAGGTGCGGGTCAGCGCCCATTGTGACCTGCCGTGCGGCGTCTACGACCCCGCCCAGGCCCGGATCGAGGCCGAGTCCGTGAAGGCCATTCAGGAGAAGTACCAGGCCAACGACGACCCGCACTTCCGCACCCGCGCCACCGTCATCAAGGAGGAGCGCGCGGAGCTGGCCAAGCACCACGTCTCGGTGCTGTGGAGCGACTACTTCAAGCCCCCGCACTTCGAGAAGTACCCGGAGCTTCACCAGCTGGTGAACGACACCCTCAAGGCGCTCAGCACGGCCAAGGGCTCCACCGACCCGGCCACCGGGCAGAAGGCGCTGGACTACATCGCCCAGATCGACAAGATCTTCTGGGAGACCAAGAAGGGCTGACCTCCTTCTAAGGTCCTGACCTGCGGTTTCCGCAGTGTCCGACGATCCGCACCCGGCCCGCGGGGCTCCGGCACGGAGTCCGTGACGGGCCGGGTGCGGTCGTCTTCCCCCGGCCACACGTACAGGTGCGCGTGAATCCGCAGCGTGACGACGGCGGACACGCGGCCGAGGACGACCCGCACCTGCCTCACGCCGCACCGCCCGCGATGACCGCCGTCCTTCCCTCCTCGGAGCGCGCCGCCTGGAAGCGGCAGCGCCCGGTCGCCCCCGACCCGCCCCAGGAGGACCCGCACGGGGTGGCCAGTTCGGCATCTTGTCGCTGAACGGTCAAGAGTGTTCGATGCCCGCAGCGACAGCCGCGACTCACACGGGGGACTGGCCATGGGTTCCACCAAGCGCTTAGCAGCGACAACACTGGCAACAGCGATCTCGGCAGCGACGCTGGTCGGTTGCGGAACCGAAGGAAAGATCATGGACTACGACGACGTGAGCGTCTGGTCGTCCGCGGACCCCCGGGGCCGCCAACCGATCGGCACGCTGACCACGCTGTCGAAGGTGACCGTCAAGTGCGTGGAGCGCGGCCGGGCGGACGCGAACGGAATGGGATACGGGGACACGTACAAGATCGACTTCGAGGGCGGCACGGGGTATATCGATGCGAACACCTCGATCCTGACCGACGACGGTGAACTGTCGCCCAACAGCGTGGACGAGTGCTGAACCCTGCCCGGCGGCATTCTTCCGGGCCCGGCACAGGCGGAGCCCGCCGCGCGCGGCGAGCAGGCGACGAGCTCGTCGCGCCGGCGGCATACGGCGCCGAACTGGCCGATGACGGGGAGAGGGAGGCGAGGCTGACCGCCCTCGGGCCCCACGGGGCCTGCCCGCGGCCCACAGGGCGCGGAGACCGCACCCGGCCCGCCGCCCCGCCTCGGGGGCCTGGCGGACCGGGTGCGGTCTTCGCGCGTCGCGGAATCAACTTCGGCCCATTTGGCCGAAGTCGCTCGGAACCCTGTCCGCAGAGAGGATGATGGGACTTCCGGCGGCGCGACCGCCGGGCGCACCACGGGGGCTTGGACGGCGACTCCCCGCTGGTGCGGGGGCCCGCCGCCGCGCCTATCGGCGGCGGGCCCCGAGCGGCCCGGGGCACCGCGCGATCCCCCCTCGCGCCCCGGGCCGTGCCGGTGGGGTGGTGCCGCGGTCAGCTGTTCGGTTCCCAGGGGCCGAAGGGCGGGCCGACGAGCCGGGCCTCCACGAGGTCGCGGGCCACCTGGTGGAGAGCCTGCCGGTGGGAGCGGGCGTAGGCGCGCAGCGTGCGGAACGCCTCGTCGGGGGTACTGTGCCGGCGCTCGGCGAGCATCCCCTTGGCCTGTTCGATGACGATCCGGCTGCTGAGCGCCCGCTGGAGTTCGTCGGCGCGGCGCAGCGCCGCCTGGTGCGCCAGGCCGAGCGCGCACGCCTTGGCGAGGAAGCCGAGTGCGGCATGCGTCGCCGTGTCGGGCGGGTCGTCGTCGTGGAGGTACACGACCAGCACGCCCACCAGGGCAGACCGGTCCGTCGCGGCCTGACGGGCGGGCCCGGGCCCCGGCTCGGGTACGGCCCCGCCCTCGTCCCGCAAAGGGACGGTGAGCACCGCGCGCATGCCCGCCTCGTACGCCACAGGGCCGTACCGCGGCCACCGCGCGGCATCCGTGCCGTCCAGCGGCAGCCAGGGAACCTCCGCCCCCGTGCGCAGCGTATCGGTGGCGGGCCCCTCACCGAGCGCGTGCTCCGCCTGGAGGAGCCCGGCGGCGTGGGCGCCGCAGTGACCGTGGGGCGTCGGGCCGGGTGGGGCGGTGCCCGCGAGGAGCGCGGCGGTCTCGGCGCGGTGGCCGTCACCGGCCAGCCGGCGGCCGGCGCGGGCCGCCAGCCCGGCCGGCAGCGGGCGGCAGCCGCCCGCGGCAGCCTCGTGCGCGGGGCCCGACGAGCCCGCGGGGAAGCCCCCGCGCCCGGCGCCCTGCGTACCTGAGGAAGCGGCCCCGGCCTCCGGTGCGTCCTCGCCCGGCGCCTGCGGCGGGCCGGTGGCGGGTACCCGTGCGCCGGCCAGCTCCAGCAGCGCGGCCGCCAGCTCGCGTTCGCGCGCGCCGTCGTCGGCGTACGGCTGCGGAGGGGGCGTCGGCGCGTCCGGGGCCGCCTCGTGCGCGGCCGCCGCGCTGGACCTCGGCACAGACATCCTCACTCCGGTCCTGTTCCGCTTCCTCACACCCGCCTGTCCCGGCGCTCGTTCCCGGCGCTCGTCGGCCTTCCGCACGGTCGGGACGGGACAGCGCGCGGGACGGCACGGCTCAGAACAGCGTGCACCTGTTCGCGGCGCAAGCGTCAGCGCGCTTCGATGTCGCTTGGTGGCTACCCACTTCGCGATGTGGGCTGCGGGGGCCGACCGCGCGGCCTAGCATCGAAGGTCCGGCCCGCGGCCCGAGCGAGGAGGTACGGGTGTCATGCACGACCCGGTGCGCCGCGTCAGGCTGAAGACCGCGGACCCGCAGGAGGCCGAGCACTTCCTGCGCCAGGCCTACGTGGAGCACAGACCTCGGCTCTCCGGCGACCGGGAGCGGTTCCGCTTCAACGCCTCGCTCACCCAGGCGGGCGCGGTCGGCGTGGAGCGGATCGCGCAGTCGATGGTGCTGGACGCGGAGACCGAGCCGCACGCCTGCGTGTACGTCGTCCAGGTACTGGGCGGCAGGTTCGAGATGGCGGCCGGGCGGAACGAGCTCCGCTCGGGCCCCGGCGACCTGCAGCTGTGCGACCCGTACGTGCCGACGCGGGTGAAGTGGGACAACGTACGGCTGGGAATCGTGCGCATCGGGCTGCGCGAGGTGGAGCGGATCGCGGCGGAGAGCGAGGGCACCGACGCGGCGACGAGCCGGTTCGCCCTCACCCGCCCCGTCTCGCCCGAGCGGGCCCGCTACTGGCAGGCGGTCGTCCGCCACGTCCACCACGACGTACTGGCCAACCCTGAGGCCGTGGGCAGTCCGCTGGTGCTGGCCGAGGCGACGCGGCTGCTGGCGACCGCCGCGCTGGCGACCTTCCCGCGCAGCCCCGCCGAGCGGTCCAGGCTGCCGGCCCCGAGCCGCCCAGCGCCTGCGACGCTGCGCCGCGCCTTGGACTACATCGACGCCAACGCGGCGCGCCCCATCGGCGTGGGCGACATCGCGCAGGCGGCCGGCGCCAGCCCGCGCGCGCTGCAACACGCCTTCGCGCGGCACTGCGAGACGACTCCGACCGGCTATCTGCGCGGGGTCAGGCTGGAGGCCGCGCACCGGGAGCTGAAAGCGGCCGACCCCGCCTCCGGTGTGACGGTCGCGGCGGTGGCCGCCCGCTGGGGGTTCGCCAAGGCGGGACGGTTCGCGGGTCGTTACCGTGCCAGATACGGGGTCGCCCCCAGCCACACCCTGCGCACATGAGCCGTACCCCGCGACGCGGCGGGGCGAAGGAGAACGTCATGCCGTCCGAGTACGCCCGCACCGCCGCGCGGGAGTTCTCGACCACCGATCCGCAACGCGCCCACGCCTTCCTGCGGCACGCGTACGCCGAGAACGTCATGAAGATCCACGGCAGCCGGGACGGCTTCCGGATGAGGCACACCTACGACGAGGCCGGCCCGCTGTCGGTGGCCGTGCTGAAGCACACCATGGCTGTCGAACACGTGGCGCAACCGCTGGGGCGGCTGCTGCTGGCACGGGTGCTGGACGGGCACATCGAGCGCCGTACCGGTGGTGAGACGGTGCGCGCCACGCGGGGCGACGTCTTCCTCGTGGCACGGCCCGAGGCGCCGTACACGGTCGCCTGGGAGAACGTCAGCCTCCAGCTGGTCAGCCTGGACCAGGCCGTCCTGGCGAGCGTCGCGGGGAGCGCCGCCGGGCCCGAGGTGCCCGGCGGCTTCGGCGCCGCCGACGTGCGGTTCACCGGGTGCGGGCCGCTGTCCTCGAACGCGGCCCGCTACTGCTCGAGCGTGCTGGACCTGGTGACCGCGCAGGTGGTGCCCGACGCCCGGGCCGTGTCGGAGCCGCTGGTGCTCGACAGCGCGGCACGGTCCCTGGGGGCCGCGCTGCTGACGACGTTTCCCAACACCGCGGTGGCCCGCGACGACCCGCCGGCCGCCGCCACAGGACGGACGGGTTCCGAGGCGGTCGTGCGGCGTGCCGTCGCCTATCTGGAGGCGCACGCGCACGAACCCGTCGACCTCGCCGAGGTGGCCCGCCAGTCCCGCACGACACCGCGCGCCCTCCAGCGCGCCTTCCGCGCCCGACTGGACACCAGCCCGAGCGCCCACCTGCGCCGCCTGCGGCTGGAGCGCGCCTATCAGGAGCTGGCCGCGGCCGACCCCGCGCGCGGGGAGACCGTCACGGCCGTCGCCCGCAGGTGGGGGTTCGGGCACCCGGGCCGCTTCGCCGCGGCGTGCCGCGCGGCCTACGGGCGCTCGCCGCAGGAGGTGCTGCGCGCCTGAGGGCCCGTAGGGCCCGCCCCGCAGGGCCCCGGCCGCCCGCACCACGCGGTCGCGGCCCGGGGCGTCAGCGCGGCGGGGTGAGGTCCACGGCGGGCGGGTTGAGGCGGGCGAAGGGGGCCTGACGCTGGGCCAGCCAGTGCGGGTACGGGGCGTGCCGCGCGCTCGCGCCCTCCAGCCTGGCGACCTGCTCGGGGGTGAGCCGCCAGCCCACGGCGCCGAGGTTCTGGCGCAGTTGCTCCTCGTCGCGGGCGCCGAGCACGACACTGGCCACGGTGGGGCGGCGCAACAGCCAGTTGAGCGCGACCTGGGCGACCGTGCGGCCGGTCTCCTCGGCGACCTCGTCCAGCGCGTCCACCACGCGGAAGAGCGCCTCGTCCTCGACCGGCGGTCCGAACCGTGCGGTCTCGTGCAGCCTGCTGCGCTCGGGCAGGGGCGCGCCCCGCCGGATCCTGCCCGTCAGCCGGCCCCAGCCCAACGGGCTCCAGGCCAGCGCGGCCACGCCCTGGTCGAGGCCCAGCGGCATCAGCTCGTACTCGTAGTCGCGGCCGGTCAGCGAGTAGTGGACCTGGTGGGAGACGTAGCGCGGATAGCCGTGCAGGTCGGCGGCGGCGAGGGACTTCATCAGCTGCCAGCCGGGGTAGTTGGAGGCCCCCACGTACCGCACCTTCCCGGAGCGGACCAGCTGGTCCAGGGTCGAGAGCACCTCGGCCACCGGCGTGCCCGCGTCGAAGGCGTGCAGCTGGAGCAGGTCGATGTGGTCGGTGCCCAGCCGGCGCAGCGCTTCGTCCACCCCGCGCAGCAGCCTGGAGCGTCCGGTGCCCATCTCGTCGGGGCCCTCGCCCAGCGCGCCACCGATCTTGGTGGAGATCAGCACCCGGTCCCTGCGGCCCCTCACCGCGGCGCCCAGCACCTCCTCGCTGGCTCCGGCGGAGTAGGCGTCGGCGGTGTCGAACATGGTGACGCCGTTCTCCAGGCAGATGTCCACCATGCGGCGGGCCTCGTCGGCGTCGGTGGTGCCCATGGGCCCCAAGAGGGGGCCGCTCGCCCCGAAGGAGCTGGTGCCCAGTGTCAGTTCCGGCACGTGCAGCCCGGAGTCCCCCAGCCGTCGGTACTCCACAGGTCTCTCCCTCGCTCCGTCATGATCGCCCAGTTGCTCGGGCAACCGTCCTCCACCGGGCCCGAGTTGGGCAAGACTCCCGGAAAACCGCTGGTCCGCACGGGGAGAGGCTGACAGGCTGCACGGCCATGAGCCTCGACCCCGGGCCGACCGGCCCCCGCTCCGACGCGGCGCCCGGCCACCCCGGCGCGGCGCCCGGCCCCGGCACGGCCTCCGACCCCGGCGGGGTCGACGGCGTCGTCATCAGCACGCTCGCGCAACGCCCCGAACTGACCGGGCGGCTCTACGAGATCGACGAGGACTGGCCCGCGTTCGTCGGGCACGACCCGGCCGCGAGCACACTGCTGACCTGGGTTCCCGAGCTCTTCCCCGCCTCCTGCGTGGTGGCCACCGAGGGCGACCGCGTCATCGCGCGCGGATTCGCTGTGCCCTTCGCCGCCCACGTGGACGGCAGGGAGGAGACGCCCGACGGCGGCTGGAGCCGCGTGCTGCGCTGGGCCTTCACCGACCGGTGGACGGGACGCCCCGTGACCGCGGCGAGCGCCCTGGAGATCACCGTCGACACCGGCCACCTCGGCCGCGGGCTCTCCTACCGGATGCTGGCCGCACTCCGCCGAACGGCCGCACAACAGGGCCTGCCGGCACTGCTGGCTCCGGTACGGCCGACCGCCAAGCACCTGAGGCCACGCCTGCCCATGGCCGCGTACGCCCGCGAGCGCCGCGACGACGGACTGCCGACCGACCCGTGGCTGCGCGTCCACGTACGGGCGGGCGGCACCGTGGAGTCGGTGGCTTCCGCCTCCATGACGGTGAGCGCCTCACTCGCCCGCTGGCGGGAGTGGACCGGGCTGCCCTTCGACAGGGACGGCGACGTGGAGGTCCCCGGCGCCCTGGCACCCGTCCACTGCGACCTCACCCACGACCACGCCGTCTACGTCGAACCCAACGTGTGGGTGCGTCACCGGCTGTAGGTCACCTCTCGTCGGACGCCGGGCCGAGGGGCACGGCCGGCGGGGCGGGCTCGCCCGCGGGCCGGTCCTCCGCGTGGCGCAGCCGCCACAGCGAGGTCGTCTCCGCCGCACGGGCCGCGTGCAGCGGTGCGGCGGGATCGGTCGCGCGGGCGTGCTCGGGCCGGGCGTCCAGCCGGCCCGCGACCCGGAGCCCGGCCGCCGAGACCCACTCCAGCAGTTGCTCGCGAGGGCGCAGCCCCAGGTGTTCGGCCAGGTCGGAGAGGATCAACCAGCCCTCGCCTTCCGGGGCGAGCCGCTCGCCCAGGCCGCTGAGGAAACCGCGCAGCATGCGGCTGTCGGGGTCGTAGACCGCCTGCTCCAGTACGGAGGTGGGTTTGGCGGGCAGCCAGGGCGGGTTGCACACGACGAGGTCGGCGCGGCCCGTCTCGCGGGAAGGGAACAGGTCGGCGCGTACGACCTCCACCGCCTGGGCGACGCCCAGCCGCGCCACGTTCTCGCGGGCGCAGGCCAGCGCCTGCTCGCCCACGTCCGTGGCGGTCACCCGGCCGACACCGCGCCGGGCGAGCACGGCGGCGAGGACGCCCGTCCCCGTGCCGATGTCGAATGCGGTGAGGCCGCCCGGGCCCTCGCCCCCCGGCGCCCCGCCACCGTCGGCGCCGGCTTCCGGCCTGGCGCCGGCTTCCTTCCCGGGCCCCGCTTCCGTTCCGGGCTCGGCTTCCTTCCCGGACCCGGCGCCCGCGGCGCGGGGCAGCGGGGCACGGGCGACCAGGTCGACGTATTCGCCGCGGACCGGCGAGAAGACGCCGTGGCGCGGGTGGATCCGCGCGCCGCCGAGCGCCTCGATCGGCACGCCCTTGCGCCGCCACTCGTGCGCGCCGAGCACGCCCTGGAGTTCACGCAGCGACACCAGCGTGAGCGCCCCGACGGGGCCGGGCGGGGCGCCGTACGCCTCGACGCACGCCTCCCCCACCCGCGGTGCCCGGCGCAGCGGCACGGCCCAGGACCCGTCGGCCGCCGTCTCCAACGGGACCAGCAGCATGCCCAGGACGCGGGCGCGGCGGGTGCGCGCCTGGCGGTAGAGGTGGAAGCTCTCGCGGGGCGTGGCCCCCTGCTTGGGCGGCTTGCGATCCACGCGGCGGCCGAGCGCGGCCAGCAGCTGGCGGGCGCCGTGGTAGTCGCCGCGCCACAGCAGCGCGGTGCCCTCGCAGACGAGTTTGTAGGCGAGGTCGGCAGCCATCCGGTCGTCGGCCACGGCCACCCGGCGCGGTGCCCGGGCCCCGCTCCCGGAGCGCCACGCGGCCGTGCGCCACGCCCCGTCCTCGTCCCAGCCGACGGCGTCGGTCCGGCCGATGTCTCCCGTCCGGCCGCCTTCGTCGGTCCGGCCCACGGCGTCGTCCTGGCCGGCGGACTCGGCCCGGCCCACGGCGCCGGTCCGGCCCGCGGCGTCCTCGTGGCTGCCGGACTCGGTCCGGCTTCCCGCGCCGGCCTCGCTTCGTGCGTTCACCGGGCAAACCCTAGCCGCGCCCGCCGACAGCCCCGGCGCCGTACCGGCCGACGACCCCGGTCCCGCGCCTCCTCGCCGGCGACGCCCGGGGGTCCGCCGGACAGCCACGCGAACGTGTGAAATGCCGCCCCGGCCCCGGGCACCGCGTCCGGCGCCTCGGGGAACCCGCCGATCACGGCATACGTTGAGCGGGATACCGGACGCACCGGACCGGCACGCACACCACGGAGGCAGGACCATGGCAGGCTTTCTCGACCGCGCCAAGGAGCAGGCCCAGCGGGGGCTCGCGCAGGGCAAGGAGAAGATGGAGGAGGTCCAGGCCCAGCGCACGGGCAACGACCTGCTGCGCCGCCTGGGAGCCGCTTACTACGCGGAGCAGCGCGGCACCGGCTCGCCCCAGGAGGTCCAGCAGGCCCTCGCCGCCGTCCAGGAGCACGTCGCGCAGAACGGCGACGGCTTCCTCAAGAGCAGCTGACGCCAAAGGCAGCTGACGCCAAGGGCGGCTGACGCCCCACGGGAGGGCCGCGCGAGGGCGGCCCTCCCCTCGGCTCAGCCGAAGCGCACGCGGTGGAGCATCAGCAGTGCGGCCGCCATGTTCGCCGCGGGCACCTCGCCGGCGGCGATCATGTCGGGCACCTCCTTGAGCGGGACCCACTCCCGCTTCTCGGACTCGAAGTCGTCCTCGGGCGGGCCGAGGTATTCGGCGCTGGGCGACCAGTAGATGTGGTGCCGCGCGTCGGTCAGCCCGTTGGACGGTTCGACGGTCATCAGGTGGTGGAGCGGCCCGGGACGCCAGCCCGTCTCCTCCACCATCTCGCGGGCGGCGGCCCGCGGCAGGTCCTCGCCGTCCTCGACGACGCCGGCCGCCAGTTCCCACCCCCAGCTGTCCGTGACGAAGCGGTGCCGCCACAGCAGCAGCACCTCGTTGCGCTCGTTGACGGCGGTGGCCATGGCGACGGGGCGCAGCCGGATCAGGTAGTGATCCAGGTGGCGCCCGTCGGGCAGTTCGACATCCGCCAGATTCACCCGAAGCCACTGGTTCTCGTACACAGTGTGTTCACCCAGGTTCTTCCATCGCACGTGATGTGCCCCCTTCCCGACGGAGGTTGGGCACATCCCAGCATGGCGCGCGCTCCCACTGACAGGGGCGCTCGGCGCGCCCGGTGCCTAGAACGGCACGCTCAGCGAGTCCTCGATGAGCTTCGCGGCTTCGGCCGCCGAGGTCCCGGGGTGCTGTGCCAGGCGCTTTTTGACCCTGCGCATGCGCCCGCGCAGGCGCTGCGACTCGATGCCCTGCGCGGTGTCCACCATCTGGGCCGCTGTGGCTGCCGCGCGCTCCGGCTCTCCGGCGTGCAGGGCCACGTCGGTGAGGGTGGCGAGCCGGTTGACGCGGCCGCGGACGTGCGCGGGCGCACGCGCCGCCTCCTGGGCGTAGCCGGCGGCGGCGGACAGCTCGCCGAGGAGGAGCAGCGCCTCGGCCAGCCGGACCTCGACCAGGCCAGGTTGGACGTAGCCGGTCTCCTCGGGTTCCTCAGCGGGCCGGATGCGCTGGGAGTACGTCTCGGCACTGCGCATGCAGGTGTGGGCCCCGCGCCGGTCGCCGAGCCGTGCGTAGGCGCCGGCCTGCATCGCGTACAGATCCGTGGCGAGCGCGGGGCTGATGCGCGGGCCCAGAGTGCGCAGGACGGCCTCGGCGCAGGCGAGTGCGTGCCGGGTGTCGGAGAGGAAGAGGGCCTGGTTGACCAGGAGGGCGACGACGTAGCCGCCGAAGAGCCGGTCGCCCGAGGCCTTGCCGAGCCGGAGCGCCTGGTGGAAGTAGCGCTGTGCCAGTCCCTGTGCGTCGGCGTCGTAGGCGCAGATGCCGCTGATGGCGGCCAGCGATCCGGCTGCCCGGTGGAGCCGCCGTCCTGTCGCGTCGTCGTAGCTGCCGCGCAGGAGGGGGGCGACCTCGCCGTTGAGGAAGCCGACGACGCGTGACCTGGTGGCGACGCCGCCGGCGTTGCGGTACAGGTGCTCGTAGTGGCTGCGGGCCGCGTGCAGCACGGTGACGTCCGCGCCGGTGACCTCGACGCCGCCTGTGGTGCGGGAGACGTCCAGGTCCTCGGGCGGGTTCTCCCATTCCCACACCGGTGCGACGGCCGCTGCTCCGGTCAGCAGAGTGGGGCCTGGCCAGTCGCCGTGCACCTGGTCGGAGCGCCACAGGGAGGCGGCGCGCTCCACGAACCGGCCGAGTCCGGGCCCTTCGGGTCCCGTCGGGGTGCCGAGGGTGCGTCCTGCCGCTGCGACATCCATACCGATGTCACTGAGGGTGAGGGTCCTGCCGAGTTGGCGGCCGAGTACCTCGCAGATCAACTCGGGGACCCTGCCGCGCGGCCGCTGTCCCTTGAGCCAGCGCGCCACGGCCGTGTGGTCGTAACGCAGAGTGAGATGTGCGTGGGTTCCTAATCGGTTGACTCTCGCCGCGAGTCCGGCCCGCGACATCCCTGACTGGTCAAGGAGCGCGTCCAGTTGACTGTTGGGCTCCATTACCGCCCTCCGTCGTCCAACGTGTTGTTTCGCAGAGTAACGGACTTGCTTTCACACGGGGTGTGAAAGCACCACGCAGCCGTGCGTCCGGCACATGCTCCCCAAGCCGCGAGCGGCGCGCTTACCTGAAGACGTCCGCGTGCATGACAGCACAGTCAGCACACGGAGAGCTACGGAAGAGCATCGTCGGATTCCGGAAATGAGGCAGAACGATGAACGACCCCATCCGGCTCGTCCTCGGGAGGGGCCATGTGTCCCTCTGACCCCGTACGTGTCACGGCACAACCGGGACCCCGGCCCCGTGGCCGCACTCCGAACGGGGCGCTGCGCGCCCTGTTGGAGGAGACCGAGTGGACGCAGGCGGCGTTCGCGCGTGCGCTGGCTCGTCTCGGCGCCGAGGTCGGTGTCCACCTTCGGTACGACAGGACTTCAGTCGCCCACTGGCTGCGCGGCAGCCGCCCCGACCCACGGGTGCAGCACCTGATGGCGGAGGCGCTCTCCCGCCGCCTGGGACGCCGCGTCACCGTCGCGGAACTGGGCATGCGACCCGGTGCCGCCGGCGCGCGGGCAGGGCGCGCGGCCGCGGGAGAACGCTCGGGCGGTGCGGACGGCGACGACGAGGCGTCCGATCCCTTTGGGGCGCCCCGGAGGCCGCAGGGCACCGGGGACCCGACGGAGCCCGAACACGCCTTCGGGCTCGGTCAGGCCGGTGACGCCGGGCATCCGCGGAACGCCAGAGCGCACCCCGTGGACGTCCGCCTCTTCGGCCTCACGAGGCCCTCCCACGTCGCCGACCAACTCACCGCGCTGACGGCGCCCGTGGTGCCGCCGCCCCGCGCGGACAGCCCTCCACCGGCGCCGTACACGCTGCGGCTGCTGACGGAGACGGTGCGCTCGCCCTCGCCCCGGGACGGGGAGGTGCCCGAGGGCGCACCGGGCGCGCCCGTGCCCGCGCCGCTGCCCGGCGCACGCAACACCTGCACCGCGCGCGGCTCGCGCCCCACGAGCCGCACCGGGCCCGGGGAGGTGGCCTCCGTCCACGAACACGCCAGGTTCTTCGCGCTCCAGGCGGACCGGCACGGCGGGGGCCACATCAGGACCTCGCTGGCCGCCTTCCTCTCCGGACTGGTGAGCTCCCTGCGCACCGGTGAGGAGGGGGTGCACCAGCGGGGCATGCAGGCAGGCGCGGCGCGGCTCAGCTTCCTGCTGGCCCGCGTCTACGCCGACGAGCAGCGGCACGGGCTGGCCCAGCGCGCCTTCCTCACCGCGGCCGAGCTCGCCGAGGATGCCGCCGACCCGGACGGCGTCGCGCTGGCCCGGCGCGCCCTCAGCTCCCAGGCCCACCAGTTGGGCCACCCCCGGGTCAGCCTCGCGCTGGCCGAAGCGGCGCTGGCGGCGGCGCCGGCCGACGCCGACCCCTCGACCCGCGCGTTCCTGTACGCGGGGCTGGCCGTCGCCGGTGCGGCCGACGGCGACCGGCGGCGGGCACTGGAGGCGATGGCGCGGGCGGAACGCCAGCTGGCCCGCGCCCCCGCGGACCTGACGACCGGACCTGAGAGCCCCAGCGGCGAACCGGTGGGCACCTACCGGCACGCGGCGCTGCTCTACCAGTCCAGCCAGATGCGGACCGCGCTGGGCGACCGCGACGGCGCGATCCGGGACCTGCGCGCCTCCTTGCACGCACGCCCCGCGGACGAGCTGCGCTCACGCGCCCTGTGCCGGGCCGAGCTGGCCGAACTGCTGCTGTCGCGAGGCCGCCTGGAGGAGGCCTGCGCCGCCTGGAGCAGCTTCCTGGCGGAGTCGGCGCAGGTCCACTCGGGCCGGGTGCGGGCCGCGCGTGCGCGCATCCCGGGACTCCTGCGTCCGTACGGGCGCGACGCCGGGGTGCGCTCACTCCTCGCACAGGCGAGCCCACCGAGCGGTACCGGATCCTCCGGCTAGAAGCGGCCCGATTCGGGGTATGAGCCCAAGGGACACAGTCGGCGCCGCGGTGCCTGGCACCTCACCGGCGCACGGCGGCACCATCCGTGACGTGACACAGCAGACGGGGGCGAGATGGCCACACCCATCACAGCGGCCGCTTTCGTCCAGGCCCTCGAAAAGGAGGGCGTGACGGTCGAAGAGGTACGCGACTGGCGCAACCACAACCGCAACGGGCAGGGCCCGTGGGGCCCGGTGCACGGCATCATGATCCACCACACCGCCACCAGCGGTGCGAAGGAGACGGTCGATCTGATCTACGACGGACGGTCGCAGCTGCCGGGCCCCCTCGCCCACGGCTGCGTCACCAAGGACGGCACCGTCCACCTGACCGGCCACGGCCGGGCCAACCACGCGGGCTCCGGCGATGACGACGTGCTCCGCGCCGTCATCGCCGAGCGGACCACCCCCGCGCCGAACCAGCAGAACACCGACGGGAACCGGTACTTCTACGGTTTCGAGTGCGAGAACCTCGGCGACGGCAAGGACCCCTGGCCCGACGAGCAGCTGGACGCCATCGAGCGGGCGGCGGCGGCCCTGTGCCGCCACCACGGCTGGGGCGCCCGCTCGGTCATCGGCCACCTGGAGTGGACGGACCAGAAGGTCGACCCGCGCGGTTTCACCATGGACGAGCTGCGGAAGCGGATCGCCGCCCGGCTCAAGTGAGGTTCCCCGCCGGGCAGGGCGGACGCGGGTGGTGTCCACAATGGAGGGGTGGCACCCGAGTCCGCCCCCGGCGCTGATCCCCTCGACGCGCTCGCTCCGCGTCTTCCCTCCCCTCTCCAGGAGGTCGAGGACGAGCGGTTCGCGCGGCGGGGGGTGCGGCTGCTCCTCAAACGGGACGACCTCATCCACCCCGCACTCGCGGGTAACAAGTGGCGCAAACTCGCCCCCAATCTGCGCGCTGTGGCCGAGACCGGTCACCGCACCCTGCTGACCTTCGGGGGCGCCTACTCCAACCACCTGCGGGCCACCGCGGCCGCCGGGCGGCTGCTCGGGCTCCGCACGGTCGGGGTGGTGCGCGGCCACGAGCTGGCCGGCCGGCCGCTCAATCCGTCGCTGGCCCGCTGCGCCGAGGACGGCATGCTGCTGCACTTCGTCCCGCGCTCCGTCTACCGCCGGCGTGCGGAGCCCGCGTTCCACCAGGAGCTGCACAGGCGGTTCGGGCGGTGCGCCGTCGTCCCCGAGGGCGGCAGCAACGCGGCGGCCGTACGCGGCTGCGTCCTGCTGGGCGAGGAGTTGCGCGGGCGCACCGACGTGGCGGCCGTCGCCTGCGGCACCGGTGGCACTCTGGCCGGCATGGCGGCCGGTCTTCGCGCAGGTCAGCGCGGTCTCGGTGTGCCCGTACTGAAGGGCGGGTTCCTGGGCGGCGAGGTCCGCGCGCTCCAGCGTGCGGCCTTCGGCGGGCCGCGTGGTGACTGGCGGCTGGAGGAGCGTTTCCACGAGGGCGGCTACGCGAAGGTGAGCGCGCGGCTCGCCGACTTCGCGGAGGACTTCTCCGCACGGCACGAGCTGCCCCCGCTGGAGACGGTCTACGTGGCCAAGCTGCTCCTCGCCCTCACCACGCTCACGGAAGAGGGTGCCTTCACCCCGGGGAGCACCGTGACGGCCGTCGTGACCGGACCCTCGTGGAGCCCGATTCGGTGACACGGAGTGAGAAGGATCATCACCCTTCGTGAGCGATCACTCACCGGCCCCTCGGCCGTTCTTACGTTCCGTAGTCGGTACGGTCGCCCCTCGCGCCACACGGATTCACGGCCGGGTCACCCACAGGGGCGGGTTTCGGCCCTTGTCCGAGGGTGTGCTTCCAGGGGCTATGAACGCAACGCGTGACGGGTATTGACTTGGCAGGCCCTCTCATCGGCGCCTCCTGGCCCGCCCTCGGGCACCCAGGGTGTTCGCCGGGCGTGAGGGCCTGGCCCGGGACAGTCGCTCGCGACGGGTCCGGGCGCCAACACAGCGTAATCACAGAGGAATTGGGGTCCTCAACCCCTAGCCACAGAAAGTACCCATGTGTTTACTATGGGTGACGCTCGCGGGTTGAGGCGGCGACGATCAGTGCGTGCGGCATCGTGACACGGATCGCGATAGCGTCGCTGACGAAACGAACCAACAGCCGCGTCGGCCGCGAGGCCCAACCGGCTCGTGTCACCTTGGAGGTGAGGGTGTCCCAGATCGCAGGCGACCCCGCGTCGCAGGACTTCGTCGAGGTCCGGCTGCCGGCCGCGGGTGCCTATCTGTCGGTGCTGCGGACGGCCACCGCCGGGCTCGCGGCCCGCTTGGACTTCACCCTCGACGAGATCGAGGATCTGCGGATCGCTGTGGACGAGGCGTGCGCGATCCTGCTCCAGCAGGCCGTCCCCGGCTCCGTGCTCAGTTGTGTCTTCCAGCTCGTCGGCGACTCGCTGCACGTCACCGTCTCGGCGCCGACGACCGATGGCCGGGCACCCGAACGCGACACCTTCGCGTGGACGGTGCTCTCGGCCCTGGCCGGTGAGGTGGGTTCAGCAGTGTCGGATGACCGTACGGTGAGCATCAGCCTGCACAAGAAGCGCGGTGCGGGGCCCGGGGCGTCGTGACCGAGCACGAGGCAAGTCAGACGTGGTCAGGCCGCCCGGGGGCGGTCTCCCGGGGCATTCCCGAGCAACAGCCCCGTCCGCACCCGGCCGACCCCAGCATGCAGCGACCCAGGCAGGCGAAGCGGGCGGACGCTATGAACCAGCAGCAGCACGAGCGGCGTGGGCGGGCGGCCCACGGCGACTCCCGCGGGCTCGACCCGCAGGATCGCGACGGCGCGCGCGCCCTGTTCATCGAACTGCGCAAGCTGCCGGACGGGCCCGAGCGCGCCGAGCTGCGCAATCAGCTGGTACGCATGCACCTGCCCCTGGTCGAGCACCTGGCCCGCCGGTTCCGCAACCGCGGCGAGCCGCTGGATGACCTGACGCAGGTCGCGACGATCGGCCTGATCAAATCGGTCGACCGTTTCGACCCGGAGCGCGGCGTCGAGTTCTCGACGTACGCGACACCCACGGTCGTCGGCGAGATCAAACGCCACTTCCGTGACAAGGGCTGGGCCGTGCGCGTGCCCCGCCGCCTCCAGGAGCTGCGGCTGTCGCTCACCTCCGCGACCGCCGAGCTCTCCCAACAGCACGGGCGCGCCCCGACGGTCCACGAGCTGGCCCAGCGGTTGAAGATCTCGGAGGAGGAGGTGCTGGAAGGGCTGGAATCGGCCAACGCCTACAGCACCCTCTCGCTCGACGTGCCCGACACCGACGACGAGTCGCCGGCCGTCGCCGACACCCTCGGCGCCGAGGACGACGCGCTGGAGGGCGTCGAGTACCGCGAATCGCTCAAACCGCTCCTGGAGGAGCTGCCGCCGCGGGAGAAGAAGATCCTGCTGCTGCGGTTCTTCGGGAACATGACCCAGTCGCAGATCGCCCAGGAGGTCGGCATCTCGCAGATGCACGTCTCCAGGCTCCTCGCGCGGACCCTGGCCCAGCTCCGTGACCGCCTGCTGGTGGAGGAGTGACCCCTTCCCCCGTCACTTCCCCGCCCCGAACCGGGGGCTCCGTCCCCGGACGCCTGGTCCTCAACCGCCGTACGGGCTGACACCGGCCCGTACCCGGCTGCCTCCCGGACGACGTCGGGGGGAGGTTGAGGACCGGGTGCTTTTGCCCGGCGCCCCACTCACCTCGGGGCGATGCCCAGGGCTTCCGTCGCCTTCGGGTTGACGAGGCACGCCAGCACGGCGACCGCGGCCAGCGCCAGCGCGGCGGCCGCGGCGATCAGCCCGCCCCCGTTCTGTGCCATCTGCCAGGCGACGGGCAGGGCGAGCAGCTGGACGATCATCGAGGGCCCGCGGCTCCAGCGGCGCCTGTGCCACAGTCCGCGCGCCGCGGCCAGGGGCAGCGCGGACAGCGCCAGGACCGTCACGGCGAGGGTGGCGGCCTGGACCATGTCGTCGGGGCTGCCGGTGGCCAGCAGCACGAGCGAGAAGAGGCCGAACGCGGCGACGATCACGCCTTCGACGCCGGTCACCACGGCGGCCGCCACGATCCTGCGCGGCCCCGGCGCCTTCGTTGCCGCCTCGGCCGCCTCGCCCGTGCCGTCGCCGTCCATGGGCTCTTCCGTATCCGTCTCGGTCACGCTCACACCAGAAGCGTAGCCCTCCGGATCCGGCGGGGCTGGGCCCCGTACCGCGGGGTAGGTACGCTCACCCCATGCGCGCACTCCTCGTGGTCAACCCGGCAGCAACCACCACCAGCGCACGCACCCGCGACGTGCTGGCCCACGCGCTGGCCAGTGATCTCAAACTGGAGATCGCCACCACCGAGTACCGCGGGCACGCCCGCGACCTGGCACGCCAGGCGGCGCAGGGCGGCACGACGGAGCTGGTCATCGCGCTCGGCGGAGACGGCACGATCAACGAGGTCGTCAACGGTCTGCTGCACGAGGGCCCCGATCCGCGGCGGCTGCCGCGGCTGGCCGTGGTGCCGGGCGGGTCCACCAACGTCTTCGCCCGCGCCCTGGGCATGCCCAACGACGTGGTGGAGGCCACAGGGCATCTGCTGGACGCGCTGGAGTCGCGCACGGAGAGAACCGTCGGGCTGGGGCTCGCCGGGGGCGTGCCGGGCAGTGACGACGCGGAGGTGCCCGCACGCTGGTTCACTTTCGCCGCGGGGTTCGGGTTCGACGCCGGGGTGGTCGGCAGAGTGGAGCAGCAGCGCGAGCGCGGCAAGCGTTCGACGCATCCGCTGTATGTGCGGCAGGTCGTACGCCAGTTCCTGCACGAGCCGCACCGCCGGCACGGCACGATCACGCTTCGGCGCGAGGGCGCCGAGCCGGTCGGCGACCTGGCGCTGTCGATGGTCTGCAACACCGCTCCGTGGTCGTACCTGGGGAACAAACCGCTGTACGCGGCGCCGGAGGCGTCCTTCGACACGGGCTTGGACGTGCTCGGCCTCAAGCGGCTGACGCCGCTGGCGGTGAGCCGTTACGGGACGCAGTTGCTCACCTCCAGCCCCGAGCGGGGGCCACGCGGCAAGCACGCGGTCACACTCCACGACCTCACCTCCTTCACCTTGCATTCGCAGGCTCCATTGCCGTTTCAGATGGACGGTGACCACCTGGGACTGCGTACGAGCGTGAGCTTCACAGGCGTACGGCGTGCACTGCGTGTGATTGTGTAAGTGGAAGGCCCGAAAGTCCTTCCACTCGAACGTTTAGACCAGGATCCACCCCCTGGAATGACGGCTGTGAGCTAGCCGACACCAAGGATTCAAAAAAAAGTTTCCGGAAGGGGTTGTATCCGCCGCCGAGGTTTGCGAGTCTCTTCATGGCGATCGGGACGGCCCGTCAACAGGGCCCCCTTGAGAGCCGGAATCCCCTCCCCTAACTCCAGTGGGACCCGCATCACAGTTGATGAGGCCCCACTTCCCACGCGGAGGGATTCGTGAAAGCGTTCACATTCACAAGCAAAGCCACACACGAGGAGAGGTAGCAGCCATGGACTGGCGTCACCACGCCGTTTGCCGCGAGGAAGACCCCGAGCTGTTCTTCCCCATCGGCAACACTGGTCCTGCGCTGCTGCAGATCGAGGAAGCCAAGGCCGTCTGCCGCCGCTGCCCCGTCATGGAGCAGTGCCTGCAGTGGGCTCTGGAGTCCGGTCAGGACTCCGGTGTCTGGGGTGGCCTCAGCGAGGATGAGCGTCGCGCGATGAAGCGCCGCGCCGCCCGCAACCGGGCGCGGAACAACGCCGCGACCGCCTGACGCCCAGCCCGGCACCAGCTGCACCCCCGAGACGCAGCGCGCAGTGCCCTCGGAGCGCCTGGCAGACAGAGCGCCCGCACAAACGCAGAGCGTACAGCGCTGAACCCCCGAGTCCGTGCCCAACGGACCGGGGGTTCAGCGCTTTTCGCCTCCGGCGGTGTGGCCGGACGTAGACGCGCCCCGAAGGGGCGCGGGGAACGGCGCGACCAGCCACAGTCCACCCGAGGACCGCACACTGCGGCCAGTGGCACCCCCGTGCCGAAGCCGGACCCGCACAAGCGCGCTAGCGCTTCTCCGCCGCCACCGGCAGGTCGAACAGCACCCGGGTGCCGCCGCCGGGTGCCGGCTGCATGTCGAAGGTGCCGCCCAACTCGCCCTCCAGGAGGGTCCGTACGATGTGCAGGCCCAGGTTGCCCGCGCTGCGGGGGTCGAATCCGGCGGGCAGGCCGCGGCCGTCGTCCTCGACGGTGACCAGCAGCCGCACCTCCTCACGGCCCGAGGCCGCGCCCCGTACGGCGCGCACCTCCACGGTGCCCTGCTCCCCGGAGCCGAAGCCGTGCTCGATGGCGTTCTGCAGGACCTCGGTCAGCACCATGGACAGCGGTGTGGCGACCTCGGCGCCCAGGATGCCGAAGCGGCCCGTGCGGCGGCCGGTGACACGGCCGGGGGAGATCTCGGCGACCATCGAGAGGACCCGGTCGGCGATCTCGTCGAAGTCCACCCGCTCGTCCAGGTTCTGGGAGAGCGTCTCGTGCACGATGGCGATGGAACCGACCCGGCGCACCGCCTCGCTCAGCGCGTCCCTGCCCTGTGCGGAATCCATTCTGCGGGCCTGGAGGCGCAGCAGCGCGGCCACCGTCTGGAGGTTGTTCTTCACCCGGTGGTGGATCTCCCGGATGGTGGCGTCCTTGGTGATCAACTCGCGCTCGCGGCGGCGCACTTCCGTGATGTCGCGCAGCAGGATGAGCGAGCCGATGCGGGTGCCCTTGGGCTTGAGGGGGATGGCGCGCAGCTGGACGATGCAGTCGTTGGCCTCGACCTCGGCGCCGCGCGGGGCCCAGCCGCTGGCGAGCTTGACCATCGCCTCGTCCACCGGGCCGCGGGAGGGCGCCAGTTCGGCGGTGGCCTCCCCCAGGTGCAGGCCGACCAGGTCGGCGGCCAAACCCAGCCGGTGGTAGGCGGAGAGCGCGTTGGGGCTGGCGTACTGCACGTATCCGTCGGCGTCCAGCCGGATCAGGCCGTCGCCGACGCGCGGCACGTGGTCCATGTCGACCTCGTGCCCGGGGAAGGGGAAGCTGCCTGCCGCGATCATCTGGGCGAGGTCGCTGGCGCTCTGCAAATAGGTCAGCTCCAGCCTGCTGGGGGTGCGCACGGTCAGCAGGTTGGTGTTCCGCGCGATGACGCCGAGCACCCGGCCCTCGCGCCGTACGGGGATCGACTCGACGCGGACGGGCACCTCCTCGCGCCACTCCGGGTCTCCCTCGCGCACGATCCTGCCCTCGTCCAGCGCGGCGTCCAGCAGGGGGCGCCGGCCGCGGGGCACCAGGTGCCCGACCATGTCGTCCTGGTGGGAGGTCGGCCCGGTGTTCGGCCGCATCTGGGCCACCGAGACGTAGCGGGTGCCGTCCAGGGTGGGCACCCACAGCACGAGGTCGGCGAAGGAGAGGTCGGCGAGCAGCTGCCATTCGGAGATCAGCAGGTGCAGCCACTCGAGCTCGGCGTCCGAGAGCGCGGTGTGCTGGCGTACGAGGTCGTTCATGGAGGGCACGGGGCCGAGGGTACGACAGGTCCGCTGCCGCCCGTACGGCGGTGCGGTTCCGCCCACCGGACCGGTCCGATCCGTAGACAGAGGGCCGTGGTCTAGTCCACAATCCTGGGTGAAGAACTTCTGCTCTCCCCGCACAGGAGGGCAGATCGAGGCCCGTGACGCTCTCTGCCCTGACAGCGGCCGGGTCTTGTGGCTCCGGGCTGCGGTGCCGGGCGGGTTGAGGGTCCCGCTCCGGTGCCGCGGCCCGAAGTGCGTTCGGGGCCCGGGCTCCGTGCGGTGATCGGACCCCGCTGTGGACCCGGTCACCGGACCGGCGGGCCCGGAGCGCGTGAGGGTCCCCGCAGGTCGGACGGTGTGCCGGACGGCCTCGTCCGCCGGTGTTCAGGCGTGCTGGATGGCCTCGTCCGGGCTCGTCGGGAAGCGCGTGGTGCGGTCCCCCAGCAGCAGGGCGCGGTAGGTGGCCGTCGCGGCCTCCTCGATGTTCATCGCCCGGCGGAACGCCATCCCGACGTCCTCGCCCAGCGCCGAGCAGCCGTGGTGGGCGAGCAGCACGCAGTTGTGCTCCCTGGCCTGCTCGGCGGCGCCGTCGGCCAGCTCGTCGGACCCGTTCGGGTGGAAGGGGACGCGGCCGATCGACCGTACGTAGACCGCGTGGTCGAGCGTGAGCAGCCGGATCTCGTGACCGAGCGCGTCCACCAGGACCGCGTGCTGCGGGTGCATGTGGACGAGGGCGCCCGCGTCCTGGCGCACCTGGTAGGTGCGCTGGTGCAGCTTCCACTCGCTGGAGGGCGCGGGGTTGCCGCCGACGGTCTCGCCCGCCAGGTTCATCACCGTGAAATCGGCGGGCTCCAGCCGGTCCAGCCAGGTGCCCTTGCCGGTCACGACGAACTCCTCGGAGCCCGGCAGCCTGGCCGAGAGGTTGCCGCCGCTGGCCAGCGCGAAGCCCCGGTCGACGACACCGGCCCCGACGTCGATCAGCTGTTCTATGAGCCCGTCGACGGTCGCGGCCTGCCCCATCCGCGGCTTACGGCGCACACCGGGCTCACGAGGCGCACGGGGCCCACTCGACTCACCGGGCCCGGCAAAGGCACCGGGCTCACCGAGCTCCACGAGGCGTCCCTCCCTCAGCGGGTCTCGGTGACCTTGGCGAGGGAACGCGGCGCGTCCGGGTCCTGGCCGCGCGCCATGGTGACCTCGTAAGCCAGCATCTGCAGCGGCAGGATCTGCACGATCGGCTGGAGCTCCTCGGGCAGCCCGTCGGTCGGCAGCGCGAACCCGGCCGAGGCGCGGTCCACCTCCTCCTGGCAGCCGATGACCACCAGGTCGGCGCCCCGGTCCCGGAGCCGCTCCAGCACCGGCTGGAGCGCCTCGCCGCCCTTGCCGTCCGCGACGACCGCGATCACCGGCGAGATGTTGTCCACCATGGCCAGCGGGCCGTGCAGCAGGTCGGCGCCCGAGTAGGACAGCGCGGGGATGTAGCTGGTCTCCATCAGCTTGAGCGCGGCTTCCTTCACCGTCGGGTAGCCGTAGCCCCGCGAGGTGAGCACCATGCGCTCCGCGAACCTGTACCGGGAGGCGAGCGCCTTGACCTCGCCCTTGCGCGCCAGGACCGCGTCGGCCACCTCGGGCAGCGCCTTGGCCGCCTCGGCGCCCCGCCCCCCGCGCAGGCCGTCCACGAACAGGTACAGCGCCAGCAGCTCGGCGGTGTAGGTCTTGGTGGCGGGCAGCGCCTTCTCCGGGCCGGCGAGGACGTCGATGTGGAACTCGCTCACCTGGGCGAGCGGGGAGTCCGCGTTGTTCGTGACGGCGAGCGTGACCGCGCCCGCCTCGCGCGCCGCCTTCGTGGAGGCCACCAGGTCGGGGCTGCCGCCCGACTGGCTGATCGTGATCACCAGGCAGTCGGTGAGGTCCTGCTGCGCGCCGTACGCCGTCGTCGTGGACATCGACGTCAGCCCGCACGGCTTGCCCAGCTGGATCTCCAGCAGGTACTTCGCGTACAGCGCGGCGTTGTCCGAGGTGCCACGCGCCGTCAGCAGCACGAAACGCGGGTTCTTCGCGGCGATGCGCTCGGCGACCTCGCGGATGGCCGGCCCGCCCTCGTCCAGGATGCGGCGCAGCACGGACGGCTGCTCGGCCATCTCGCCGGACATGATGGTGCCCGGCTCAGACGGGACGTTCGAGGACATGGGGGTCGCCTCCCGGTGGGGTTCCGTACAAGGGTGCGGGTGCTTCGATCCTACGTTGTGGGAGCGCACACGGGTTTTCCCCCTGCCACGCCCTCGCCGCCCTCCCCGCCCGCTCCGCGGACGGCGCCTCGGAGAGGCCGCCGCGGGGCCCGGCCACGGGGTCGCGCACCCTCACGGCGGGCCCAGGCCCGGGGCCGGCGTGGCGGCCGGCGTCCGGGCGGGTCACCCTCGGGCGATGACCTCGGCGGCGGCCCGCCCGCACACCCGCGCCGCCCCGCGCGTCGCCACGTGGAGCGCGCCCTGGGGGGAAGCCTGGGGGACCCCCATCTCGACCACCACCGTCGAGGGCCGGGCGGCGACCAGCTGTTCGACCGCCTGGGCCATCCACGGGTGCCGGTGCAGGTCGCGGACGACGGCGACGACGGGCCGGTCCCCGGCGTCGGCGAGCACCGCGGCGGCGACATCGCCGTCGGTGCTGCCGTAGGTGCCCGTGCGGGTGCCGGGGATCATCCGCTCCAGTTCGGCCGCGGGCCCCCAGGGGGTCTCGTCGCCGACGGCGATGTTGGCCAGCGGCGTCAGCGCGGCGACGTAACCGGGCCCGGACGGCCTCCGGTACCCGTCGAGCCCGGTGACCACGAGCGCGCGCCGTGCGGCTTCCAGCCCGATGCCGTCCTGCGCGTGGGCGGGCGCGTGGCCGGCCGGGCCCCCCGTGCCCGACCGGCTGCGCGCGCCCTTCGCCCACGCGGCCAGCCCCCGTACCCGCGCGGCCGCGTCGGCGAGCCGCTCCTCGGTCAGCTCGCCGTCCCGTACGGCGCCGACGAGCGCGTCGCGCAGCCGCAGCACGGTGTCCTCGCCGGACAGTCCGCCGCCCACGCAGATGGCGTCCGCGCCGGCCGCGAGAGCCAGCACGCTGCCGCGTTCGAGCCCGTAGGTGGCGGAGATGGCCTGCATCTCCATACCGTCGGTGACGATCAGCCCCTCGTGCCCCAGGCCGCCCTCGCTCCGGGGGGCCCGCAGCAGCCCTGTCAGCGCGGCGGAGCTCAGCGTTCCCGGGTGGGCCGCGTCCAGTGCCGGCAGCAGGATGTGGGCGCTCATCACGCACTTGCTGCCCGCGTCGACCGCGGCGGCGAAGGGCACGAGTTCGCGGCCCCTGAGGGTGGCGAGGTCGGCGTCGATGCGGGGCACCGCGTGGTGGGAGTCGACGGCGGTGTCGCCGTGCCCGGGGAAGTGCTTGACGCAGGCGGCGACGCCCGCGGCCTGGAGGCCCTCGACGTAGGCGACGGTGTGCCGGGCCACCAGTTCGGGGTCGCCGCCGAAGGAGCGGACCCCGATGACCGGGTTGTCGGGGTTGGAGTTGACGTCGGCGGAGGGCGCCCAGTTGAGGTTGACGCCCGCGGCGGCGAGCCGGCTGCCGAGTTCGTGGGCGACGGCCCTGGTCAAGACGGGGTCGTCGATGTGCCCGAGGGCGAGGTTGCCCGGGTAGGAGGAGCCCGTGCGGGCCTCCAGCCGGGTCACGTCGCCGCCTTCCTCATCGATGGCCACCAGCAGCTCGGGGCGCACCTCGCGCAGCTGTTCGGTCAGGAGGGCCAGCTGCTCGGGTGAGTCGATGTTGCGGCCGAAGAGGCCGACCGACGTGAGCCCTTCGTCGAGCTGCCGCAGCAGCCAGGACGGCGCCGAGGTGCCGGCGAAGCCCGGCTGGAGGACGGCGAGGGCGTCGCGGGTGAGGGTGTCGGACGCTCGGAGAGAGGTGGTCATGCGGCGCGGTGTCCCTTCACTTCACTGGATGGCCCGTCACTCCACTACCCCTTCACCGCGCCGGAGGTGAGGCCGGCCACTGCCTTGCGCTGGAGGTAGAGGAAGAGGAGCAGGATCGGGACGGCGAAGAGCGAGGCCGCCGCCATCGTGGCACCCCAGTCGTCACCGAACGCGGTCTGGAACTTCGACAGCCACAGCGGCAGCGTCTGCGCTTCGGCGTCCTTGTTGAGGATGAGGACCATGGGGAACTCGTTCCACGCGGTGATGAACCCGAAGAGCGAGGTGGCCATCAGTCCGGGGGCCAGCAGCGGGAAGATGACCCGGCGGAACGCCTGGAGGCGGGTGCACCCGTCCACCATGGCCGACTCCTCCAGGTCCTTGGGGACGGCCGCGACGTAGCCGCGCAGGGTGATGATGGTCAGCGGCAGCACCATCACCGTGTAGAAGAGGGTGAGCGGCACGAGGCTGTTCAGCATCTCCGCGTCCCGCACGATCATGTAGATCGCGATGACCATGACCTCCCAGGGGGCCATCTGCGCGATCATGAACGTGAGGATGATGCCCTTGCGCCCCTTGAACCGCATGCGGGCCAGCGCGAACGAGGCGAAGAGCGCCACCAGCAGCGAGATACCGACGGCCAGGACGGTGACCGTGACGGAGTTGCGCACCAGCGTCCAGAAGTTCTCCGCGTGCACCGCCGTGGAGAAGTGTTCGAGGGTGGGCGAGGTGGGGAACCAGACGGGGTTCTCGCTGATGATCTGCCCGTTGGGCTTGAACGCCGTGTTGAACATCCAGTACACGGGGAAGACGAACCCCACGAACAGCAGCAGCGCGGTGGCGTTCGGCCATATCCGGCTCAGGAGCGACCGTCGCATCAGCCCTTCTTCCCCTTGTTCTCGTCGGTCTCGTTCTCGTCGGCGTCTTCTTGTCGGAGCACCAGCCGCAGGTAGTACGACATGAGCGCCAGCAGGATGAGGATGGTCAGGACGGAGATCGCCGCTCCGGCACCGTAGTGCTGGTTGCCGACGCCCTCGACGAAGGCGTAGACGGGGAGCGTCTCGGTCAGCCGGTCGGGGCCGCCCTCGTTGATGGCGAAGACGTGCGGGAACGCCTTGAAGATCCAGATGACCTCCAGGAACGTCGCGACCATCAGGAACGGTTTGAGGAAGGGGAAGGTGACGCACTTGAAGCTCTGCCACGGACCGGCTCCGTCCAGCGCCGCGGCCTCGTACAGCTCCTTCGAGATCGTCGTCGTCGCCGCGTAGAGGTTGATCGCGACGAACGGAATCGACGTCCACACGATCAGCAGCGAGATGACGAAGAACGTGGACAGCTGGCCGCCCGTCCAGTTGTAGTCCGCCATCGAGTCGAAACCGACCTTGGCCAGCACCCAGTTGACGACGCCGAACCGCTGGGCGAACAGCCACTGGTAGACGGTGGTGGCCGCGATGATGGGCATCGCCCAGGCGAGGACCAGCCCGACCGACAGCAGCAGCCGCATCTTCGATCCGAGCCGCGCCAGCAGCAGTCCGATGAGGGTGCCGGCGACGATGATCAGCACGACGTTGACCACCGTGAAGATCACCGACCGCAGTGTGACCCGCCAGAAGGTGTCACTGGTGAGCGTGTCGGTGTAGTTGGCGAAGCCGTTCCACTCGGTGACGTGCTGGATCAGCTGCGTCATGTTGAGGTTCTGGAACGACAGCATGCCGTTGGTGAGCAGCGGCCAGCCGAGGAGGACGGCGGTCAGTCCGAGCGCGGGCAGCAGGAGCAGGTAGGGCAGCGTGCCCTTCGCCTTCCTCCCGCCACGGGCCGGCGGTCCGCCCTCCCCCGTGGGCCGCACGGGCACCTTGTCCAGAGGCGGCGCCTCATGGGTCTGCACAGACATCGCGACTCCAACGCAGGGGATTGCGGGGGGCGGGTGCCACCCCCCGCAACCCGCCCGTTCAGGTGGGTTACTGCGGTTACTGCTTCTGCGACAGCCGCTTGTTCATCTCGCCCTCCACACCCTTGGCCGCGGCCGCGTGGGACTTCCCCTCCAGCACGGAGGTCATGTACGTCTTGATCGGGTTCGGCGGGTTCTCCACCGCGCCCCACTCCGGGATCAGCGGGGTCAGGCCGCCGCCCTCGACCGCCGGCGCCGCGGCCTCCGCCGCCGGGTTGCCCTCCAGGTTGCTCTGGAGGGACTTCTTGTTCGGGATGACGCCGCTCTCCTTGGCGAGCGCGCCCTCGTACCTGTCGGACAGGGCGATCTTGAGGTACTCCTTGGCGAGTTCCTGCTTCTCGCTGCCCGCGGCGATGGCCAGGTTGGACCCGCCGAGGAAGACGCCCTCGGGCGTACCGGCGGTCTCACCCGGAATGGTGAAGTAGCCGATGTCCTTCTCGATCTTCGGGTTGGCCTTGATGGCGGTGGCCGCCTCCCAGCTCAGTCCGACGAAGGCGCCGGTCTTGCCCTTGGCGAAGATCTCGGCCTGCTGCGGGGTGGCCTCGTCCTTGTTCTTGGGCGCCTTGGAGTAGGAGGCGTACTTCTTGTAGACCTTCATGGCCTCGCCGACCTTGGGGTCGGCGAGGTTGGAGACCCACTTGCCACCCTTCTTCTTGACCAGGTCGGCGTTGTTGCCGATGAGGAGGCCGTCGAAGAAGTACCAGTTCTGGCCCGGCATGTAGAGCGGCTCGGCGTCGGTCTTCTGCTCGATCTTCTCCAGCGCGTCGAAGAACTCGTCGCGGGTCTTGGGCGTGCCCTTGACGCCGGCGTCGGCCCAGATCTTCTTGTTGTAGATGACCGTGCGGTTGACGGCGAACCAGGGGGCGGCGTACTGCTTTCCGTCATAGACAGCCGACTTGTTGAGAGAGGAGGTCCAGTCCTTGCCGAGCCCCTTCTTCAGGTCGCTGAGGTCGGCGAGGCCGCCGGTGCGGGCGTAGGCGGGGGTCTGGGTGTTGCCGATCTCGATGACGTCCGGCGGGTCGTTCTCGGACAGCGCGGTGGTGATCTTCTGCTGGATCCCGTTCCACTGCTGGACCTCGAGCTTGAGCTTGGCTCCGGTCTTCTTCTCGAAGGCGGCCTTGACGTCCTTGGTCCACTTCTCGGGGGTGGACCCGTCCATCGCCCAAAGGGTGAGCGTCTTGCCCTTGAAGCTCTCGGGCCCGGACTTCTCGTCGCCGTCGGACCCGCAGGCCGCGACGTTCACCATCAGTACGGCGACACCGGCCGCGGCCACGAGGCCCCTTTGATGACGTTTCACAGCATTCTCCCCTGCACACTGGAACGCTCCGCACGGCGCATTCGGACGGCCCGTCCCTCCGGACAGCGCATCCGGGCCCATCCGGACAGTTGGTTTAGACCAATGCGCAGAGCTTGGCCTAGACCTTTAGGGGTGTCAACGGTGTATAAAGCTCCCAGTCGGTTCCGTTATCGGAACGACATCTGAGCTGGGGCGCCCGCCCAACGCCGCGCCATGCCACGATGTGAACCGCTAAGCACACGGAGGAAGCCGGTGACGGCAGCACGAGGCGAGTCGGGAAGGCGGGTCATGAGCACGGACGGGGGCGGCGCCATCGCGCCGGCCGCCGCGGAGACCGGGACCGCAGGCGGCAACGGATCGGCGGCCCGCACCGCGCGCGTGCCCAAGTACTACCGGCTCAAGCGGCACTTGCTGGAGATGACCGAGACGCTGCCTCCCGGCACCCCCGTGCCGCCCGAGCGCACCCTGGCCAGCGAGTTCGACACCTCACGCACCACCGTGCGCCAGGCCCTCCAGGAGCTGGTCGTCGAGGGGCGGCTCGAACGCATCCAGGGCAAGGGCACCTTCGTCGCCAAGCCCAAGGTCTCCCAGGCACTCCAACTGACCTCCTACACCGAGGACATGCGCGCCCAGGGCCTCGAACCCACCTCCCAGCTGCTGGACATCGGCTACGTCACGGCCGACGACCGGCTCGCCCACCTGCTCGACATCACCGCGAGCGGCCGCGTGCTGCGCATCGAGCGGCTGCGGCTGGCCAGCGGCGAGCCGATGGCCATCGAGACCACGCACCTGTCGCAAAAGCGCTTCCCCGCGCTGCGCCGCAGCCTGGTGAAGTACTCCTCCCTCTACACCGCGCTGGCCGAGGTCTACGGCGTCCACCTCGCACAGGCGGAGGAGACGATCGAGACCTCACTGGCCACCCCGCGCGAGGCCGGGCTGCTGGGCACCGACGTCGGCCTGCCGATGCTGATGCTCTCGCGCCACTCACGCGACACCGACGGCGAACCCGTGGAGTGGGTGCGCTCCGTCTACCGCGGCGACCGCTACAAGTTCGTCGCCAACCTCCAGCGGCCCACCGACTGACCCCGGCCGCAGGACCCGAGCAGTCCCGGGGTCCGGCCCGCCGGCGGCGCCACCGTGGCGGCGGCCGCGGGGAGTTGAGATCGGGTAACCCCCGTACGGGGGTATGGCGCGGATCACGTCGCTGTTCTACGGTCGCCCTGCCGTCGTGGTGTGCCCGCCGCCCCGGGTGGCCGGCGGGTGGGGTCGAGGAGGAACGCGCGTGCGCAGCACTGCTCAGCAAGCGGGGCGGATCAACCCGCGGTCCGTCGTCATCTGGTCCGTGGTCGCGCTGGTCGGCGCGGCGGGATGGGCGGTGCTCGCGCTGGCGCGCGGCGAGGAGGTGTCTGCCGCCTGGATGGTGGCCGCAGCGCTCGGCTCGTACGCCATCGGCTACCGGTTCTACGCGCGCTTCATCGCCACCCGGGTGCTGCGCGTCGACAAGAGCCGGGCCACGCCCGCCGAGCGCCTGAACAACGGCATCGACTTCCACCCCACGGACCGGCGGGTGCTGCTGGGGCACCACTTCGCGGCGATCGCCGGGGCCGGGCCGCTGGTCGGACCGGTGCTGGCGGCGCAGATGGGATACCTGCCCGGCACCATCTGGATCGTCGCGGGCGTCATCCTGGCGGGCGCCGTGCAGGACATGGTGACGCTGTTCTTCTCGATGCGGCGGGACGGCAAGTCGCTGGGGCAGATGGCGCGCGAGGAGATCGGCCCCGTCGGCGGTGCAGCCGCCCTGCTCGCCGTCCTCGCCATCATGATCATTCTGTTGGCGGTGCTGGCGCTGGTCGTCGTCAACGCGCTGGCCGAGTCGCCCTGGGGCACCTTCTCGATCGGGATGACGATCCCGATCGCGCTGTTCATGGGCTTCTACCTGCGGGTGCTGCGGCCGGGCCGGATCACCGAGGTCTCGCTGATCGGCATCGCGCTGCTGCTGTTCGCGCTGGTGGCGGGGCGGTGGGTCGCCGAGTCGTCGTGGGCGGGCGCCTTCACCCTGGACAAGCCGACGCTGGTCATCTGGATCCTGGTCTACAGCTTCGTCGCCTCCATCCTGCCGGTGTGGATGCTGCTGGCACCGCGCGACTACCTGTCGACGTTCATGAAGATCGGCACCATCGGGCTGCTGGCCGTCGGTGTCGTGGTGACGCTCCCGACGCTGAAGATGGAGGGCATCACCGACTTCGCCGGCGTGGGCGACGGGCCCGTCTTCGCCGGGTCGCTGTTCCCCTTCGTGTTCATCACGATCGCCTGCGGCGCGCTGTCCGGGTTCCACGCGCTGATCTCCTCGGGCACCACGCCGAAGATGATCCAGAAGGAGACCCAGGTCAAAATGATCGGGTACGGCTCCATGCTGATGGAGTCGTTCGTGGCGGTCATGGCGATGGTCGCCGCCTGCATCATCGACCCGGGCCTCTACTTCGCGATGAACGCGCCCGCCGGGGTGATCGGTGACTCGGTGCAGTCCGCCTCGGAGGCGGTTCGCTCGTTCGGGTACAGCATCAGCCCCGAGCAACTGGCCGCCGCGGCCAAGGCGGTGGAGGAGAGTTCGCTGCTCTCGCGCACGGGCGGGGCCCCTACGCTGGCCATCGGCGTCTCGGACATCTTCTCCGAGGTCGTCGGCGGATCCGGCATGCGTGCTTTCTGGTACCACTTCGCGATCATGTTCGAGGCGCTGTTCATCCTCACCGCGCTGGACGCCGGCACCCGTGTGGGCCGGTTCATGCTCCAGGACATGCTCGGCAACCTCTACAAGCCGTTCCGGCGGATCAGCTGGTGGCCCGGGCTGCTGCTCTCCAGCGCGGTCATCGTCGGGCTGTGGGGCTACTTCCTGTGGGTCGGCGTCCACGAGCCGCTGGGCGGGATCAACCAGCTCTTCCCGCTCTTCGGCATCGCCAACCAGCTGCTGGCCGCCGTCGCGCTGGCGGTCTGCACGACGCTGCTGGTCAAGTCGGGCCGGCTGAAGTGGGCGTGGGTCACGGCCGTGCCGCTGGTGTGGGACGCGGTGGTGACGCTGACGGCGAGCTGGCAGAAGGTCTTCTCCAGCGACCCGAAGGTCGGCTTCTTCCAGCAGCGCTCCGACTACCAGGACGCCATCGAGGCGGGCAAGGTCATCGCACCCGCCAAGAACATGGACGACATGCATACCGTCGTCACCAACTCCACCGTGGACGGGGTGCTCTCGGCGCTGTTCGCGATCCTCGTCGTCGTCGTACTCGTGGACGCGGCCCGCACCTGCCTGAAGGCGGTCCGCCACCCGCACAGCGCGACGATGCACGAGGCACCGTACGAGAAGTCGCGGCTGGTCGAGCCGGCCGGGCTGTTCCCCACCAAGGAGGAGAAGGCCGAGCGGGCCGCGCTGGCCGCCGCGGGACCCGCCGAGGGCACGCGGGGCGGTGGCGAGAGCGGCGGGGAGGCGCGATGAGGGCCGTGGTCCGGGCCGCCTCGTGGGTGCGCTGGTACGTGCGCGAGTTGACCGACGAGAGCGCCTACGAGCGGTATGTCGCGCACGTGCGGGACCACCAGGGCCCCCAGGCGTCCGTGCCCAGCCGCAGGGAGTTCGAGCGGTGGCGCACGGACGCGCGCGAGGGCGATCCGCGCGAGGGGTTCCGCTGCTGCTGAGCCCGGCGCACGGTGTCATGTCCGCTATACGGACGGGCCGTGACGTGGGCCGAGGGCTCGCCTAGGTTTCGTGCACATTGCATGATCTCTGAGCGAGGACGGAGCCCGCCGCATGTCCGCACCACCACAGGAGGCCGGGAAGAGACGCCCGGCCCTCACCCCCGCACGCGTCGTTGCGGGCCTGTGCCTTTTCGCGCCCTTCGTCGGCATTCTGTGGGTCGACTCCTACGCGCGCATCGAGCCGACCCTCATCGGTGTTCCGTTCTTCTACTGGTACCAGATGCTGTGGGTGCTGATATCCGCGGTGCTCACGATGGTCGCCTACCGCATCGTGCGGCGGGAACAGGCCGGGGCGCGCCGGGCCACCGCCTCCGACACCGTCGCCGACGCAGCCGCGGAAAGCGGTGAGGCCCGATGAAGGACGTCAACGGCGTCGCACTGGCCGTCTTCATCTTCTTCTTCGTACTCGTCACGGTGATGGGATTCCGCGCCGCCCGCTGGCGCAAGGCCGCGAACGAGAACAGCCTCGACGAATGGGGCCTGGGCGGACGCAGTTTCGGCACCTGGATCACCTGGTTCCTGCTGGGCGGTGACCTCTACACCGCCTACACGTTCGTCGCCGTTCCCGCGGCGATCTACGCGGCCGGCGCCTCCGGATTCTTCGCGGTGCCGTACACCATTCTCGTCTATCCGCTGATCTTCACCTTCCTGCCCCGCCTGTGGTCCGTCTCGCACCGGCACGGATACGTCACGACCTCCGACTTCGTCCGCGGCAGGTTCGGCTCCAAGGGGCTCTCGCTCGCCGTCGCACTGACCGGCATCCTGGCGACGATGCCCTACATCGCGCTCCAGTTGGTGGGCATCCAGGCGGTACTGGACGTGATGGGCGTCGGCGGTTCGGAATCCACCAACTGGTTCGTCAAGGACCTGCCGCTGCTCATCGCCTTCGGGGTACTGGCCGCCTACACCTACTCTTCCGGGCTGCGCGCCCCGGCGCTCATCGCCTTCGTCAAAGACGCGCTCATCTATATCGTCATCGCCGTCGCCATCATCTACATCCCCATCAAACTCGGCGGCTTCGACGACATCTTCGCCAAGGCGGGTGACGCGCTGGCACAGGAGAATCCGGCGACCGGAAAGCCGCGCGGGGAACTGGCCAGCGGCGAGAAGGCCCAGTGGGCGTACGCCACGCTCGCCATCGGCTCCGCGCTCGCGCTGTTCATGTATCCGCACTCGATCACCGCGACGCTTTCCGGCAAGAACCGCAACGTGATCCGGCGCAACACCACGATTCTGCCGCTGTACTCGCTGATGCTCGGTTTCCTCGCGCTGCTCGGCTTCATGGCGATCGCCGCGGGCACCAAGGTGGACAACGGACAGCTGGCCATTCCGCAGCTTTTCGAGGACATGTTCCCCGACTGGTTCACCGGTGTCGCCTTCGCCGCCATCGGTATCGGCGCGCTGGTGCCCGCCGCCATCATGTCCATCGCGGCGGCCAACCTGTTCACCCGCAACATCTACAAGGACTTCCTCAAGCCGGACGCGACCGCCGAGCAGGAGACCAAGGTCTCCAAGCTGGTCTCCCTGCTGGTGAAGGTCGGCGCCCTCGTCTTCGTCCTCGGCATGGACAAGACCGTGGCCATCAACTTCCAGCTGCTGGGCGGCATCTGGATTCTGCAAACCTTCCCCGCGCTGGTCGGCGGCCTGTTCACCCGCTGGTTCCACCGCTGGGCGCTGCTGGCCGGCTGGGCCGTCGGTATGGTCTACGGCACACTGGCGGCATACGGCGTCGCCAGCCCGACGCAGCAGCACTTCGGCGGCAGCAACGACGTGATCCCCGGCATCGGGGAGACCGGCTACATCGGTGTGACGGCATTCGTGCTGAACGTGGCCGTGACCGTCGTCGGAACGGTCGTACTGCGCGCGCTGCGCGCCCCGGACGGCGTCGACGAGACCCGCCCCGAGGACTACACGGCCGACGCCCCCGAGGCCGGTGACGGCGCCGCGCAGGCCGCCGGCGGCGCGGCGCACGACTCCGGCGCGGGCCGCACCGATCAGGGCCGCACCGACGACGGGAAGGGCGAGGACCCCAGGGTGGAGGCCGGCGCGGCCAACTGAGGCCCACGGCACCGGCGTACGCCGCCGCCGAGCGACACCGCCGGCCCGCACAGCCGGCCCGCCCGTCGTCGACCGGCGACGTCGGCCGGCACACATCGACCGACACCCGTCCCGGGTAATTTCCGGGACGGGTGTCGGCGCGTCGGCGCATGATGGCGGCCATGGACTTCACGACGAGCACAGCCGGCGCCGCGACCGGGGCAACCGGGCCGAGCGGCCCGGCCGGCAGCGCGAGAGGACCGTCCTGCGCCGCGGTCAGGACGGCGCGGCCCGAGGAGTACGCGCGGATCGGGGAGTTGGTCGCACGGGCCTACCTAGACGGGGGGCTGCTGGACTTCGGCGAGGAGGACCCGTATCTGACGACCCTGCGCGACGCGGCGGGCCGCGCCGCCCACGCCGAACTCCTGGTGGCCGAGGACGGCGCGGGCACACTGGTGGGTTCGGTCACCTTCGTCGGGGCCCAGGGCCCCTACGCGGAGCGGGCGGGCGAGGACGAGGGCGAGTTCCGGATGCTCGCCGTGGCTGAGAGCGCGCGGGGCCGCGGGGTGGGCGAGGCGCTGGTGACCGCGTGCGCGGAGCGGGCACGCGCGCTGGGCCTGCGCGGGCTGGTGCTGTCCACCCACCCGCGCATGGCCGCGGCGCACCGGCTCTACGAGCGGCTCGGCTTCACCAGGACACCCGAGCGGGACTGGTACCCGATCGAGGGAATGAGCCTGTGGACGTACGGCCTGACGCTGTGACCACCGTCCCCCGCCCACACTGAACGCGACACAAGATATGGGGGGTCACACCCAAGCGGCCACAACATGTATGCTCCCTCACGGCCGTCGCCACTGACGCAGGGGAACCCGGTGCGAGTCCGGGACTGTCCCGCAACGGTGTGCGGAGCAGCTCAGCGCTGCCCGCGAGTCCGATCACCTGCCGGCGGCGGCATCGAACGTCCGGGTCTCGTGGACTGGGCCGGCGGACGGAGTGCGGCATGCCCGAATGCCTGCGCGCTCCCCGCGCCCCGCCCTGCCGCGAGCACGAGCAGCGAGGGAGAGCACCGCGTGACCATCGCCCCCACCGCCCCGTCACCCAGCCAGGAGCAGCAGCCCAGCCAGGAGCAGCAGCCCGGCCGGGAGCGGCCCGCCGGCGGGCCCACCGGGCAGGACGGATCCGCTCCCGTACCCGGCACGCTCGACGGCCCCGCCGCCGCTCTGGGCGACGCCCTCACCGCCCTGACCGCGGACCTGGCCGACGCCGACCCCGCCCCCGTGCTCGCCGCGGCGCTGCGCGGGCGCGCCCCCTCCGCGACCGCCGCCGACCTGCGGGACCTGGCCATCGAAGCCGCCGCCGGCCTCATCGGCGAGGAGCCGTCGTACTCGCGGCTGGCCGCCCGGCTGCTCACGCACGCCATCCGCGACGAGGCGGCGGCCGAGGGCATCACCTCCTTCTCCGCCTCGGTCGCGCTCGGGCACGCCCAGGGACTGATCGCGGACCGGACGCACGCCTTCGTCGCGGCGCACGCCGCACACCTCGACGCGCTGGTCGACGAGGCGATCACGGACGGCGCCGACGACCGGTTCGGCTACTTCGGGCTGCGCACCGTCCACTCCCGCTACCTGCTGCGCCACCCCACCACCCGGCGCGCGATCGAGACCCCGCAGCACTTCTTCCTGCGGGTGGCCTGCGGGCTGGCGGCGAACGAGACGGCCGCAGCACTCGCCGAGGCCGGTACCTTCTACCGGCTGCTGTCCTCCCTCGCCTACCTGCCCTCCTCCCCCACGCTCTTCAACTCCGGCACCCGCCACCCCCAGATGTCCTCCTGCTACCTGCTGGACTCCCCCAAGGACGAACTGGACTCGCTCTACGAGCGCTACCACCAGGTGGCCAGGCTCTCCAAGCACGCGGGCGGCATCGGCCTGCCCTTCTCCCGCATCCGCTCGCGGGGCGCGCTGATCCGCGGCACCAACGGGCACTCGAACGGCATCGTGCCGTTCCTGCGGACCCTCGACGCCTCGGTCGCCGCGGTCAACCAGGGCGGCCGGCGCAAGGGTGCCGCGTGCGTCTACCTGGAGACCTGGCACGCGGACATCGAGGAGTTCCTCGAGCTGCGCGACAACACCGGTGAGGACGCGCGCCGCACCCACAACCTCAACCTGGCGCACTGGATCCCCGACGAGTTCATGCGCCGCGTCGAGGCGGACGAGGACTGGTCGCTCTTCTCCCCCTCCGACGTGCCCGAGCTGACCGACCTGTGGGGCGCCGACTTCGAGGCCGCCTACCGCGCGGCGGAGGCCGATGGGCGCGCCCTGAAGCGGCTGCCCGCACGGCAGCTGTACGGCGCGATGATGCGCACCCTCGCGCAGACCGGCAACGGCTGGATGACCTTCAAGGACACCTCCAACCGCACCGCCAACCAGACCGGCACCCCGGGCCGCGTCGTGCACTCCTCGAACCTGTGCACGGAGATCCTGGAAGTCACCGACGACGACCAGACCGCCGTGTGCAACCTGGGTTCCGTCAACCTCGCCGCGCACCTGGGCGACGACGCCCGGATGGACTGGGAGCGGCTGGACGCCACCGTCCGTACGGCGGTCACCTTCCTCGACCGCGTCGTGGACATCAACTACTACCCGACCGAGCAGGCGTCGGGGTCCAACTCCCGCTGGCGGCCCGTGGGCCTGGGCGTGATGGGGCTCCAGGACGTCTTCTTCCGGCTCGGGCTGCCGTTCGACTCGCCGGAAGCGCGCGAGCTGTCCACCAGGATCGCCGAGCGCATCATGCTCGCCGCCTACGAGACCTCCGCCGAACTGGCCGAGCGCCACGGGCCGCTGCCCGACTGGGAACTGACCCGCACCGCGCGCGGCACCCTCCACCCCGACCACTACCCCCACGCGCGCGAGGGCCACGCCTGGCCCGAGCGGTGGAGCGCCCTGCGCACACGCCTCGCCCGCACCGGGATGCGCAACTCCCTGCTGCTGGCCATCGCGCCGACCGCGACCATCGCCTCCATCGCCGGCGTCTACGAGTGCATCGAGCCGCAGGTCTCCAACCTCTTCAAACGCGAGACGCTCAGCGGAGAGTTCCTCCAGGTGAACGCCTACCTGGTTCAGGAGCTCAAGCGGCACGGGCTGTGGGACGCGCGCGCCCGCGAGGCACTGCGCCAGGCGAACGGCTCCGTCCAGGACCTCGACTGGGTGCCCGCGCCCGTGCGCGCGCTCTACCGCACCGCGTGGGAGATCCCGCAGCGCGCCCTCATCGACATGGCCGCCGCCCGCACGCCCTACCTGGACCAGAGCCAGTCACTGAACCTGTTCCTGTCCTCCCCCACCATCGGAAAGCTCAGCTCCATGTACGCGTACGCGTGGAAGAGCGGCATCAAGACCACGTACTACCTGCGGTCGCGCCCGGCGACCCGCATCGCGCAGGCAGCCGGGACCACCACCGTCCCCGTGCCCGCGCCCACCCCCGCCGCAGCCGACGAAGCCGTCGCCTGCTCCCTGGAAAACCCCGAGTCCTGCGAGGCCTGCCAGTAATGACGACATCAGCCGCCGACACCACACCCCGCCTGCTCGACCCGGGCTTCGAGCTGACGCTGCGCCCCATGCGCTACCCGCACTTCTACGAGCGGTACCGCGACGCCATCAAGAACACCTGGACCGTCGAAGAGGTCGACCTGCACTCCGACGTCGCCGACCTGGCCAAACTCTCGCCCGGCGAACAGCACATGATCAGCCGCCTGGTGGCGTTCTTCGCGACCGGCGACTCCATCGTCGCCAACAACCTCGTGCTCACCCTCTACAAGCACATCAACTCGCCCGAGGCGCGGCTCTACCTCTCCCGGCAGCTGTTCGAGGAGGCCGTCCACGTCCAGTTCTACCTGACGCTGCTCGACACCTACCTGCCCGACCACGACGAACGCGTCCAGGCGTTCGCCGCCGTGGAGAACATCCCCTCCATCCGCGAGAAGGCCGAGTTCTGCTTCCGGTGGATGGACAGCGTCGAGAACATCGACCAGCTGTCCTCGCAGGACGAGCGGCGCCGCTTCCTGCTCAACCTGATCTGCTTCGCCGCCTGCATCGAAGGGCTCTTCTTCTACGGCGCGTTCGCCTACGTCTACTGGTTCCGCTCCCGCGGCCTGCTGCACGGACTGGCCACCGGCACCAACTGGGTCTTCCGCGACGAGTCGATGCACATGTCCTTCGCCTTCGACGTCGTGGACACCGTGCGCCAGGAGGAGCCCGAGCTCTTCGACGACGCGCTGGAGAAGCAGGTGGTGGCCATGCTGGACGAGGCCGTCGAGGCAGAGCTCCAGTTCGCGCGGGACCTGTGCGGGGAGGGGCTGCCCGGCATGAACACCGCCTCCATGCGCGAGTACCTCCAGGCCGTCGCCGACCAGCGGCTGCGCCGCCTCGGCTTCACCGAACGCTACGGCGCCACCAACCCGTTCTCGTTCATGGAACTTCAGAACGTCCAGGAGCTCACCAACTTCTTCGAGCGGCGGGCCTCCGCCTACCAGGTCGCCGTGGAGGGATCCGTCTCCCTCGACGACGACTTCTGAGAGGCCCGCTTCCCAAAGACCGGGAGCGCACCCACAGTCGCCGGGTGGGGCCAGGTGGCCCAGGCCCCACCCGGTACCCGGCTACGCGTTCGGGACCGTCTCGTAGCGCGGAGTGCTCTCGGCCATCTGCCGCAGCACGTCCTTGCGCTCACGCTTGGAGAGCCGGTCGATGTACAGGTACCCGTGCAGGTGGTCGGTCTCGTGCTGGAGGCAGCGCGCGAAGTAGCCCGTGCCCTCCACGGTGATCGACCTGCCCTGCGCGTCCTGGCCGCGCACGACGGCGTAGTCGGGGCGGGCGAGCGGGTGGTAGGCGCCGGGAACGGAGAGGCAGCCCTCGTTGCCGTCGTCCAGGACGCGCCGCTCGGCCGGCAGCTCGTCGAGCACCGGATTGCACACCACCCCGACGTGGCGTACACCCTCGTCGTCGTAGCAGTCGTAGACGAAGACCTTCGCGTCGACGCCGATCTGGTTGGCGGCGATCCCCACGCCCTCCGCGGCGCGCTGGCTGGCGAACATGTCGTCGACGAGCGCGGCGAGGTCGTCGCCGAACTCGGTCACCTGCGCGCACTCCCGGTGCAGCACGGGGTTACCCACCACCGTGAGGGGACGGGCGGTGCCGCGCGCGGTGTGGGCCTCCTCCCGGGCGGCCGCGTCCGTCACGTCGTCGACGAACCCGCCCTCGGCCACATCGGCCGACCCGGCCCTGGTTTCCTGCTGCTGCGCCATGCCGTCGTACGCCTTCCTGCGACCCTGCGGGGACTGAGATCCGGTGAGCACCGCGAATGCTCGCCCCCAGGGTACGGGGCGGTCGGCAGGCGCTCAGCAGACCTCCTCGAGATCCCGCCATTCGCGGGTGTCGGGGCTGTCCGCCACCCAGCCGTCCAGCAGGCCGCGCACCAAAGCCGCGGGGGCGGCGAGGCCGCACTCCCGCTCGGGCACCCACAGCTCGCCTGGGCCGCCCTGCGTCATGTGGCCCAGCGGCCCCGGGTGCCCGGGTGAGCTGTGGTCGTGCGGATCGAGGTGCGCCGTGCCGTCACCCTCGTCGGCCGGCATCGCGCTCTCCGAGCAGGCGCGGCACAGCAGCCGCACCGAGGACGACCAGTCCTCGGCGGCGAAGCCCGCGTCGGCCGCCAGCCGCTCCAGCGCGTCACGGTCGCTCTCCGTGGCGGCCTCCAGCAGCACCACCCAAGTGGGTACGGGCGAGGGCGCCCACAGCTCGATCTCGTCGAAGACGGGGTAGGAGGGGCCGGCAGCGGTGGAGCGCTCACCGTGCGGAACGCCGTCGTGCAGGACGACCTCGCCCCAGCGGCGCCCGGACGAGGGCAGCGGGATGCTCTGCACCTCCAGCCTCGCCGGGTCGATACGGCGGCCCCACACGACCTCGGCCTCGCCCTCGGGCGAGAGCCGCACGGCCGCGCTGCCCAGCCGCATGCCGGAGGGCTCGTCGATCGCGCCTGCGCCGCTCGGGCCCTGGCCCGGCACGTCCAGCCCGTACGCCTGCCAGGCGCGGCGGGCCAGCGGCCAGTCCTGCAGGGCGGTGGCCGCGATGCCGACGTTCCACCAGTCGGGCGCACCGGCCTCCCGGTCGAGCAGCGCGACGGCGCGCAGCCCCGCCGTCCTGGCCTGCTCCCAGTCGTGCCGGAACTTGTGCAGCAGCGCCAGGTTGAACCAGGACTCCGAGAGCCACGGCTCCAGGTCGGCGGCGCGGGTGAGCAGGGCACCCGCGTCCTCGTACCGGCCGTCGCCGATGAGCGTGAACGCGCGGTCCGTCGCCTGCCGCCACGAGGCGGAGGGACGGTGCCGCACCTTGCCGAAGATCCTCACAGTGTTCCCGCCGTTTCCCGCCGTTCCCGCCGTTTTTCGCTACCCGCCGTTTCCCGCCGTTCTCGTTCCGCCTGTCCCGCGGCCCGGCTGCCGCCCGGTCGCGCGCCTGCCGCCACCTGTCGTCGGGGGCCTCGACACCGCACGCCCGGCGCGCGCTTCCACGCCTGTCGCGGTTCCCCCTTCGCATCCAACCATGCCCGCTCGGGTGCCCGCTCATTACCCGTGCGTCAGACGTCCGGTGAGCGGGACACGACGCGTGACAGGGCCTCCACGACGCGTGGTTCGTGGTCACGCGCGGTGGCGCCGCGCAGCGTCCGCAGCGCCCGCTCGCGGGGCCCCGCGGCCGCTGCCGGGCCGTCCGCCGCCCCGCCCCCGCCCTGGGCGGCGCCGGTGTGGCCGCCGTACGCCGTCATGAGGTCCTCGTAGGCGTTGACGGTACGCACGACGCGTGCCGTCAGGGACTGTTCGCGGTACGGGTCCGCCCGGGCCTCCACCGCGGTGGCCACCCGCCCGCCGACCCCGGCCTGGCGGACCACGGCGCCGCAGGCCAGGGCGATGCCCCGGCTGCCGCCCGCGGACTGTCCGGCCCTGGCACCGCGGGGTACCGGATCGGACAGGGAGAGTTGCCCCACGTCGTGGATGAGGGCCGCGTACTCCACAGCGGTGAGTTGCCCTCCGGACAGGCCCAGCTCCCGTCCCACGGCGCGACTCAGGTCGGCGACCCTGCGCGCGCGGCCGCGGGGAGTGCACCCGGCGACCTCCGGCGCCCTCGCCAGGGCGGCCGGAGTACGCCGCCGGGTCGCCCGTACGGGGGCACGGCGGCGCAGGACGACCTGGGTGAGCAGCAGCGGCGCACAGCACACCGGCAGCGCCCACAGGCCCGCCGACGCGACGGCCAGGGCGAGGAGCACCGCAGTCGCGGCGACGGCGGGAACGGTCACCAGCCGGGCGCGCAGTCGAGCGCGCAACTGGGCGCGCGGCAGCGGCCCGTACGGCCGGGTTCCGTCCACCGCGGCTGTGCCGCCCCGGGCGGGAGGGGCGGCCGTCAGCGTGGTCGTGCCGGGACGGGCAGGGGCAGTCGTCGGCGCGGTGGTGGCGGGGGCGGTCGGCGACGTGGTCATGGCGGGGTCGGCAAAGGGACCCGTCGGCGCGGCGGCGCCGGAGGCGCTCCTCGGCGCGGTGGTGGCGATGCCTCTCGGCGCGGGCATGGCGGTGACGGCCGTGGCGGCGGCGAGGAAGGCGTCGACGCATCCGGCGAGGAGGGCGAGGAGCAGCAAGCACAGCGTGAACAGCGCCCCGGGCCTGACGGCGGGCGCGAACACGCCCCCGGGGGAGAGGGGTTGGCAGCAGGTCGCGGCGAAGGCCACACCGAGCGTGAGGCGCCCTGCGGCCCGGGGCGACGGGGCCTGCCCCAGCGCCACGTGCGGCACCGATCCGACGAGGGAGCCCACCAGGGCCACGGTGACCGCCTGCGCCACCCACTGCCAAAGCGGCGCCTCCTGCACCGCGCCCAGCAGCGCGTAACCGAGCGCGCCCGCACCGCAGACCAGCCCTGTGCTCCGTCCGGCGCCCCCGCGGACCTCCGCCCGGGGCAGCCGCACCCGGGCCAACTCGCCCACGGCGACGACCAGTCCGAAGGCCACGGCGGTACCCGGCCGCGCCGCACCGTGCCACAGGGTGACGCACAGCGCCGAGACGGCCAACGCCGCGGCCGCCGCGTACGCCCAGGCCACGATCCCGGCGGCCAGGCGCCGGTCCGTTACGGTCCGCACACGAGCGGCCCGCGGGCCGGGGCGCCTCGTCATACGGCCACACCGCGCCCGTCCCGCGCGACGGGTCCCCGCCGCAGGCCGGTCTCCGTCGCGGTGGCCTCCGGCACGGCTCGCGCCGCGACGCCGCCCGCCGGTACGGCGGAGACCGCCTCGCCCGCCGACGGGGCGCGGGCAGGACAGTAGCGGAGTCCTCACGCCCGGCCACGGGCTCGGCGTACGGCCAGCCGTGGCGGCGCAGCGCACGGGCGAGCGCGGCGACCATCCGGGGATCGAACTGGGTGCCCGCGCAGCGTTCGAGCTCGGCCACGGCCGCGGCGACGGGCCTGCCCCCGCGGTAGCTGCGGGTGGAGGTCATCGCGTCGAACGCGTCGGCGACGGACACGATGCGCGCCGCCTCGGGGATCCGGTTGCCCGCCAGGCCGTGCGGGTAGCCCAGGCCGTCCACGCGTTCGTGGTGGTGGAGTACGGCGGCCCTCGCCTCGCCCAGGAAGTCCAGGCCGCGCACGATGTCCGCACCCTGTTCCGGGTGCTGCTCGACGACGCGGCGCTCGGCCAGGGTGAGCGGCCCCTCCTTGCGCAACAGACGCGCGGGGACACCGAGTTTGCCCACGTCGTGCAGGACGCCGGCGCAGCGCAGAGTCTCGGTGCGCTCCTCGTCCAGGCCGAGTTCGCGGGCGATGAGGGCCGTCGCGTGGCCGACCCGCTCGCCGTGTGCGCGCGTGTAGCGGTCCTTGAGGTGCACCGCCTGGGCGAGGGCCTGGACGGCCGCTCGGCGGGCGGCGCTCTCCGGGCGGCACTCGCACAGCTCCCGCCAGGCCAGGTGCAGGGGCCCGAGGACGAGCAGCGCGGCGAGGGGGCCGTAGGGGCCGCGCCACAGCGCGAGCGCCGCGGGCGCAGCGAGCGCGCACGCCAGCGCGAACGTTCCGTCCCGCCACCGGTCCGCTCCCCCGCCCGCTCCGGCACGCCGCCGCGTACCCGCTCCCACGCGCATCACGGGCCTCCTGACCGCCTCGTGTCCTGGCGGGGAGAATAGGAGTGCCGCGCGGGTCTGTTGCCGCCCCGGGCGGGCGGTTCGCCCGTACGAGACGGGCGGGGCTCACCCGATGGGAGGACAGCGGGCGGAAGCGCCGGCGCGAACGCGCCCGGTGTGAAGCGGTACGTCAGGCGGGGTTGCTGCCCTCGGCCCCCGTGGGGGCCTGCGCCCGCGTCGGGTTCTGTGCCTCGACGGTGTCCGTGGCCGGAGAGGCGGCGTCGGACTCCGCTTCGGGCTGCTGCCCCTGCCGGATCACCTCGATCCGGCCCATCACCTTGGCCCGCAGGTCCGACGGGACGTCGTCGTGCCCGCAGCAGCGCTTGACGAGCTTCTTGACCTCGCGCTCGATGCCGTACTTCTCGAAGCACGGGGAGCACTCGTCGAAGTGCTCCTTGAACTTCGCGCAGTCCCCGTCCGGCATCTCGCGGTCGAGGTACTCGTAGAGGTGGTCGAGAACCTCAGCGCAGTCCGTCTCGTGCGGCTCTCCGCAACTCATGAGCCCGAGCCTTTCCGGTCTTGCGACCCGTCCGCCGCGGCACCGGCCGGGACCAGTCCGCGCTCTTGCGCGTAGCCCTCCAGCATGTCCCGAAGCTGGCGCCGACCGCGGTGCAGACGGGACATCACCGTGCCGATGGGTGTCCCCATGATGTCGGCGATCTCCTTGTAGGCAAAGCCTTCGACGTCCGCGAGGTAGACGGCGATGCGGAACTCCTCCGGGATCGCCTGGAGCGCCGCCTTGACGTCCGAGTCCGGCAGGTGGTCGAGCGCCTGGGCCTCGGCCGAACGCAGCCCGGTGGACATGTGGGACTCGGCCCGCGCGAGCTGCCAGTCCTCGATCTCCTCCGCCGCGCTGCGCTGCGGCTCGCGCTGCTTCTTGCGGTAGGAGTTGATGAAGGTGTTGGTCAGGATGCGGTACAGCCACGCCTTGAGGTTGGTGCCCTCGCGGAACTGGTGGAAGGACGCGTACGCCTTGGCGTAGGTCTCCTGCACCAGGTCCTCGGCGTCGGCGGGATTGCGCGTCATGCGCAGCGCGGCCGAGTACATCTGGTCGAGGAAGGCGAGCGCGTCGCGCTCGAAGCGCGCGCTGCGCTCCTGTGCCGTCTCCGATCCCTGACTCCTGGGCTGTGCGTTCGAGCCGTCTTCGGTCCCGGTGACCGGACCCACCTCCTCCGCTGTCGGGGCGAGCCCGAACGAGGACCCGCTCGATTCGGAGAATAGACGACGATCCGCATCGTCCGCCGCTCGAATACCCGTCCCTGAGGCCAGCGCCAACGTGGCCCAGTCCAGGTCGGCGGCCCGCGGACGCTGGGGGCAAGCGACAGAACCCATCTGGGCGGCTTCCTTTCGCCTCGTGGTGAGGCCCTTGCGCGGCGAGCGCCGCACATCGGCTTCCTCTGTGGACACTGCGTGCAACCACACCGCCCCGCCGATCATTCCCGCGTCCGGGGACTCTTTCCGCCGCCTTCCGCCCGCCACGCCTGGCCCCCGGGCCCGCCCCGCGTCCCGCCTTCGGCCCGTACGCCTCCGCCGCGGGCCGCCCTGGGTCCGCCGCGGGGCCGTCCGGGTCATGCCGCGGGGGCCGCACCCGGGTGCGGACGTCATCCGGGGGTGCCGCCGCCGATCCAGCGGGCCACCGCGCCGGTGATCACGCCCATGGCCTCGTCCTCGGAGACCGCGGCCGACTTCGGGAGCGCGAACCCGTGATCGCCCCACGGCACCTCGACCAGGCTGGTGCCGCGCGGGAACTCCTCGGGGCGCCCGAACGGGTCCCGTCCACCCTGGACGACCAGCACCGGCAGCTCCACCCCGGTCAGCTCGTCGGCCCGGGACTTGTCCGGCTTGCCCGGCGGGTGCAGCGGGAAGGAGAGGGCGAGCACCGCGCGTGCCCCCAGCTCGCCCGCCGTACGGCAGGCCACGCGGGCCCCCGCGCTGCGGCCACCGGCGATCACGGGGAGTCCGGGAAGCACGAGGGCGGGCCACAGCGCGCTCCAGGCCGCGTCCAGGGTCCCGGGCGCCGGAGCCACCTTCTTTCCCGCGACCCGCCAGGGCTGCTCCACCAGGGCGACGCTGACTCCCTCGGCGGGCATCGCGGCGGCCAGCGCCCGCAGGTCCCGCGCCTCGATACCGCCGCCGGCCCCGTGACCCAGGGCCAGCACCGTGTGCGCCTTCTTCGCGTCGTGCCAGGTGATCCGGGCCTGCCCGACCGGGGTGGCGACCGTCTCGATCCGCCCGCCGCCCCCGCGGGGCCGCTCCTCGTCCCGGCGCGCGTGCGCGGTGCCCCGGCCCGGGTGCGCTCCGCCGGGGTGCGCTTCGTCCCCGCCCGGGTGCGTCGTGCCCTTGTCCTTGTGCGCGTTCATGTCCGGCATCCTTCCAGGGGTGCCCGGGAAAAGGCCGGTCAGACCCCGGTCAGAACAGCGTCTCCTCCTCCGGCGCCGGCAGCTCCTTCACCAGGTGGGGGCCGTTGTTGCGGACGTTGCTGACGTCCGTGGAGACGGGGTGGGCCCGCATGAGGCCGCCGGGCGGCGGGGCCAGCAGCGCGCGGAGCTGCTCGGCGTCGGTGCGGGAGGGGTCGAGCCAGGCGTCCCAGCGGTCGGGGGTGAGCATCAGCGGCATGCGCGGGTGGATGTCGGCCAGCGAACCGGGGCCGCCCTCGCTCAGCTCGTCGGCGTTGGCCAGCGGGGTGGTCTCAGCGGCGGTGGTCAAGACGGTGCAGGTCGCCCACCACGCCTGCGGATGGTCGTCGGGCAGGGTCTTGTCCCGCCAGAACTCGTAGAGACCGGCCATCGCCATCACCGGCGGCTCTTCCGAGCCGTCCCGCGGGGCGGGAGAGATGAAGTAGGGCTGCTTGCGGGGGCGCTTGCGCCTGCCCTCCTGCTCCAGCTTGAGCTCGCCCTCTGCCGTGACCCACTCGAAGTAGCCGTCGGCGGGCAGCAGGCAGCGGCGGGCGACGAAGGGGCGCCGGTAGGCGGGCTTCTCGTGGACGGTCTCGGCGCGGGCGTTGATCATCTTGACGCCCATGTCGGGCGTCTTGGCCCAGCCGGGCACCAGACCCCACTTGAGGGGGCGCAGCTGACGCACCGGACGCGGTTCCCCGCTGCCTTTGAGGGGGCGGTCGAGCACCGCGTACACCTGCTTGGTGGGCGCGACGTTCCAGTCGGGCGCGAGCGCCTCCTCGAGCTCCCACTTCTCCACCTCGAACAGCCGGGCCAGGTCCTCGGCCCCCCGGCTCGCTGCATACCGTCCGCACATGCCTGCAAGACTGCCACGGCACGCGGAAACGTCGCCGCGCGTTGACGCAGGACGGCACGCGCGGCCGCACACGGACCACACGAGGAGAACGCCGCGAACATGGACAACGCGAGCATCACGGATGTCTGGGACCGCGTCGTGGGCAGCCAGCCGGACCCCGAGCAGTGGCTGGTGATCGCCACCGGTGTGCTGGCGCTGCTCGCGGTGGCCCCGCACGGCGTGTGGCGGATCTCCCGCAACGCCATCACGATCGCGCACGAGGGCGGACACGGCCTGATAGCCCTGCTCACGGGGCGGCAGCTGGACGGGATACGGCTGCACTCGGACACCTCGGGGCTGACCGTCTCGCGGGGCAAGCCCACCGGCATCGGCATGGTGCTGACCGCCGCCGCCGGCTACACCGCTCCCCCGCTGCTGGGTCTTGGCGGCGCCTGGCTGCTGGCCGCCAACCACATCACCGCGCTGCTGTGGGGGGCGACGGTGCTGCTCCTCGCGATGCTGGTGATGATCCGCAACGCCTACGGGGTGCTGACCGTCGTCGTGGCGGGCGGCGCCTTCGTCCTCGTCTCCTGGCTGACGGATCCGGAGGTGCAGGCGGGCTTCGCGTACGTGGTGGTGTGGTTCCTGCTGCTGGGCGGCGTCAGGCCGGCGTTCGAACTCCAGCGCAAGCGGCGGGGGTGGGGCAACGCGCAGCGTTTCCGCCAGGGGCGGCGGCCGGGCGACGGGGGGGCCGGGGACTCGGATGCCGACCAGCTCTCGCGGCTCACCCACGTCCCCGCGGCGATGTGGCTCTTCCTCTTCCACGCCGTCTCGCTGTGCTCCCTGATCGGCGGGGGCCGCTGGCTGCTCGGCCCGGTGCTGGACCAGCTGTGAATCCGCTGCTCGCGGCGCCATCCCCTCCTGGGCCTGGCGCCCGGCGGCGGGCTCGGGGCGGCCCGCGCCCCAGCCATTAGAGTTGCCCCATGACCGACCAGCACGCGCCCGCCGCAGACACCGCACTCTGGCCCGCTCCCACCGCGCCGGGCCGCATCGAGGCGACCGTCACCGTGCCCGGGTCGAAGTCGGTCACCAACCGGGCGCTGGTGCTCTCCGCGCTGGCCGCCGAGCCGGGCCGGCTGCGCCGCCCGCTGCGCTCCCGCGACACCCTGCTGATGGCCGGGGCGCTGCGGGCCCTGGGTGTCGCGATCGAGGAGACGGGCTCCTCGGCCTCCGCCGCGACCGGGGCCGGCGGCGCGCGCACCACCGGTGAGGACTGGCGGGTGCTGCCAGGGCCGCTGCGCGGCCCGGCGACGGTGGACGTGGGCAACGCCGGCACCGTGATGCGCTTCCTGCCGCCGCTGGCGGCGCTGGCCGAGGGGCCTGTCGGGTTCGACGGCGATCCGCGCTCCTACGAGCGTCCGCTGCACGGTGTCATCGACGCGCTGCGCGCGCTCGGCGCCCGGGTGGAGGACGAGGGGCGCGGCGCGCTTCCGCTGACGGTGCGGGGGACGGGGTCGCTGACCGGCGGCACGGTCGAGGTCGACGCGTCCTCCTCCAGCCAGTTCGTCAGTGCCCTGCTGCTGTCGGGCGCGGGCTTCGACCAGGGCGTTCAGGTGCGGCACACGGGCCGCACCCTGCCCTCGACGCCGCACATCCGCATGACGGTGGAGATGCTGCGTGCCGCCGGGGCGCAGGTGGACGCGCCCGAGGACGGCGGGGCCGCGAACGTGTGGCGGGTCGCGCCCGGCACCCTGCTGGGCCGCGACCTGACGATCGAGCCGGACCTGTCCAACGCCCAGCCGTTCCTGGCGGCGGCGCTGGTAACCGGCGGCCGGGTCACCGTCGCTGACTGGCCGCGGCGCACGACCCAGCCGGGCGACGCGCTGCGGGAGATCTTCACGGCCATGGGCGGCAGCTGCGAGCTGGACGAGCGGGGTCTGACCCTGACCGGCGGCGGCCGCGTCCTGGGCATCGACGTCGATCTGGGCGAGGTGGGCGAGCTGACCCCCGGCATCGCCGCGGTCGCGGCGCTCGCGGACAGCGAGTCGGTGCTGCGCGGGGTGGGCCACCTGCGGCTGCACGAGACGGACCGGCTGGCGGCGCTGGCCAAGGAGATCAACGGGCTGGGCGGCGACGTCACCGAGACCGAGGACGGGCTGCGCGTCCGCCCGCGTCCACTGCACGGCGGCGTCTTCCACACCTACGACGACCACCGGCTGGCCACGGCCGGCGCGGTACTCGGCCTGGCGGTCGAGGGCGTTGAGGTGGAGAACGTCGCGACGACGGGGAAGACCCTGCCCGACTTCCCGGCGATGTGGGCGGAGATGCTCGGGGCGCCTGCCGGAGTGAGAGCCTGAGGGGGCGCCCGCGATGCGCCGCTACGGCAAGCACACCGACGAGGACGACATCCGCGTCCGCCCCTCCCGCCGCGGCACCAGGCCGCGCACCCACACCAGGCCCAAGCACGAGGACGCGGCCGAGGGTCTGGTGCTGACGGTCGACCGCGGCCGGTTGACGTGCCTGGTGGAGGGCCGCACGGTCACCGCGATGAAGGCCCGCGAGCTGGGCCGCAAGGGCGTGGTGGTGGGCGACCGGGTGGCCGTCGTCGGTGATCTGTCCGGGGCGAAGGACACCCTGGCGCGCGTCGTCCGCGTCGAGGAGCGCACCTCGGTGCTGCGCAGGACGGCGGACGACAACGACCCGTACGAGCGCGTCATCGTCGCCAACGCCGACCAGCTCGCCATCGTCACCGCGCTGGCCGACCCCGAGCCGCGGCCGCGGCTGATCGACCGCTGCCTGGTCGCGGCCTTCGACGCGGGTCTCGAACCGCTGCTGGTGCTCACCAAGTCGGATCTCGCGCCTGCGCGGCCGCTGATGGAGACCTACGCACCGCTCGGCGTGCGCCACGTGGTCACCAGCAGGGAGGGGCTGGCCGAGGGCGCGGGCGCCGAGAGCGTCCGTGAGCTGATGCGCGGTCAGGTCACGGTGTGTGTGGGCCACAGCGGTGTCGGCAAGACCACGCTCGTCAACGCGCTGGTGCCGCGCAGGCAGCGCGCGACGGGCGACGTCAACGCGGTGACAGGGCGCGGCAGGCACACCACGACGTCCGCGCTGGCACTCCCGCTGCCGCCGTCGACCACCGGCGAGGACGGCTGGGTCATCGACACCCCGGGAGTGCGCTCCTTCGGACTGAATCACATTCAACTCTCGCGGGTCATCCACGCGTTCCCCGACCTGGAGGAGGGCGCCGCCTCGTGCCCGCGCGGGTGCAGCCACAACGAGAGCGGCTGCGCGCTGGACGCGTGGGTGGCCGACGGGCACGCGGACGCCGCCCGGCTGCACTCGCTGCGCCGCCTGCTGGGCACGCGGGAACGCCGCGAAGGGGACTGATCGCTTCCGGGCGCCCGCGGCGGCATACTGGTTTGCCTGCGCTTGAGCTGGACCGCACGGGCGTCACGGGAGGAAGAGCACATGGCGTGGCTGTTGGTGCTAGTCGCTGGGCTGCTGGAGACGGGCTTCGCCGTGTGTCTGAAACTCTCGCACGGCTTCACCAAACTCTGGCCGACCGTCGCCTTCTGCGCCTTCGCACTGGGCAGCTTCGGCCTGCTCACCCTCTCGCTGAAACGGCTGGACGTCGGTCCCGCCTACGCGGTCTGGACCGGCATCGGGGCCGCCGGGACGGCGATCTACGGCATGGTCTTCATGGGTGACGTGGTCTCGGTGCTGAAACTCGTCTCCATCACACTGGTGATCATCGGTGTGATGGGGCTCCAGCTGTCCGGCAGCGCCCACTGACCCCGCGCCCTTCCCCGGCGGCGCCTCCCCACCGCCCGCTCAGCACGCCAGCAGCGCCCGTACCACCGCGTCGACCCGCCCACAGGGTTCGTCGTCAGGACCGGGCTGGGGTGCGACGACGTAGCTGAGCGCGACCCGCAGTCCCGCCTCGTACGCGCGCAGCAGGTCACCCCTGGCGGTCTCGACCAGCTCGGCCGGCCCCCCGCGCGGACGGGCTCCGGGGCCGCCGACCGGAAGGCGGGTGGCACGGTCGAGACCCGCCACGGCCCGGTCGCACAGCACGTGGGCGAGCCTCCCCGGCTCCGCCGGGTGCGCCTCACGGGCGGCCCGGTCCCACCCGGCCAGGGGAGGCGGACGGGACGGCAGCGGGATCCTGGGCCCCCAGCACCCGGTGAGCGCCGCGTGCACGATGGGCTCGGCGCGCGCGGTCCGCAGCACCCAGTGCGCGGCGGCGGCGCAGCAGGCCGCGGGGTCGGCGCCACCGCGGCAGGCCTCGGTCACGGCGCGGCCCGTACCGTCGAGGAAATCCCCGACCAGTCGGCTGACCAGTGCCGCGCCCAGACCCTCCTTGCTGCCGAACTCGTTGTAGAGCGTCTGCCGGGAGACGTCGGCCGCCGCGGCGACATCGACCATCCGCACGACGCTCCAGGGCCGCGTCCGCACCGCCGCGTGGGCGGCTTCCAGCAGGGTCTCGCGCGCAGCAGGCATCGTCGCCTCCCCCAGCCCGTACCCTCCACTCCTCGAACGCCGGACCGACTCGCCCCACAGCCCGGCGTGCGGCACAGAATTGACGCACCGCCATGAGGTGTCAATACGCGCCGCACGCGCATGGCCCTGTGGCCGGGGGTCACCCCGCCGGATACTGTGCGGACATGCTGGACTATCACGATGATCTGCGTCTCGCCCACGTGCTGGCCGACGCCGCCGACGCCACGACCATGGAGCGGTTCAAGGCTCTCGACCTGAAGGTGGAGACCAAGCCGGACATGACGCCGGTGAGCGAGGCCGACAAGGCGGCCGAGGAACTGATCCGCAGCTCGCTCCAGCGCACCCGCCCCCGGGACGCGGTGCTGGGCGAGGAGTTCGGCACCGAAGGACACGGACCGCGCCGCTGGGTGATCGACCCCATCGACGGGACGAAGAACTACGTGCGCGGCGTCCCCGTCTGGGCGACGCTGATCGCCCTGATGGAGATGGGTGAGGGCGGCGACCGTCCCGTGGTCGGCGTCGTCTCGGCCCCCGCGCTCCACCGGCGCTGGTGGGCGGCGCTGGGCGCGGGCGCCTACACGGGACGCAGCCTCTCCAAGGCGACCCGCCTTCAGGTCTCCAAGGTCGCCGAGGTGCGGGACGCCTCGTTCGCCTACTCCTCGCTGCACGGCTGGGAGGAGCGCGGCATGCTGGGCGGCTTCATGGATCTGACCCGCGACTGCTGGCGCACCCGGGGCTACGGCGACTTCTGGCCGTACATGATGGTCGCCGAGGGCTCGGTGGACATGTGTGCCGAGCCGGAGCTGTCGTTGTGGGACATGGCGGCCAGCGCGGTCATCGTCGAGGAGGCGGGCGGCAGCTTCACCGGCCTGGACGGCAATCCCGGCCCGCAGAGCGGCAGCGCGGCGGCCTCCAACGGCCTGCTGCACGAGACGCTGCTGAGCTACCTGACGGCATGAGAACGGGGCCGCCCGGACCGGGTGGCCCATACACGCTTCCTTGTTGTGGCCTGCGTCACATGTGAGCATGAACATGAGCACGCTTGTGACCTTGTGAACCCCTTCTCGAGGTCCCGCGCTCCCGCGCCCGGGGCCCGCAGAAGCCGTTCCGCCAAGGAGGTAGCCCCGCATGCCAGGTCACGTCCAGCACGCCATGAGCACCGTGGTCCTCACCATCGGCCCCACCCACACCCTGCGCCAGGCAGCGCAGCTGATGTCGACCAGAAGGGTGGGCGCCGCCGTCGTCCTCGACCCCGACACCAGCGGCCTCGGCATCCTCACCGAACGCGACATCCTCAACTCCCTGGGCGCAGGACAGGACCCCGACCGGGAGACGGCCCACACCCACACGACCAACGACGTCGTCTTCGCCGGGCCCGACTGGACACTGGCGGCGGCGGCCGAGGCGATGACCAAAGGCGGCTTCCGCCACCTGATCGTGCTGGACGGACGCGAACCCGTGGGGATCGTCTCGGTCCGCGACATCGTCCGCTGCTGGGCCGACACCGACGCGCCGCCCGCGGACACCCGGCCGGCCGGCGCCCGGCCCGCTGGAGAGATGGCCGTCTGACCCCGCAAGGGGAGGAAACGGTACAAAACGCGGTCCCGCGCCGCCCCTGCGAGCACCTGCGGGGACGGCGCGGGAAACGCACCGGAGGGACCGGAGCCCCATGGCGTCCGATCCCTCCGGGCTCGTACGGCGAGCGATCGATCAGCCGCGCAGGGCCTGGACCGCGGCCTCGAGCCGCTTGCCGTAGTCGGGGTCCGCCTTGCGGAAGTTCTCGATCGCGCGCTGGGCGATCTCGTCACGGGAGACGGCCGCGATGCCGCCCGCGAGGTTGTCGACCAGCCGCTGCTTCTCGTCCTCCGACATGAGGCGGTAGAGGTTCCCGGCCTGGACGAAGTCGTCGTCCTCGGCGTGCGAGGGCGCCTCGTGGTCCTCGGTCGTGCCGCTGACGCTCTGCGGCTCCCACATGGCACGGCCGGTCTCGGCCGGGCCGCCGAAGCTGTTCGGCTCGTAGTTCTTCGTACCGCCGTGGCGGCCGTCGTACATGAAGCCGTCACGGCCGTAGGTACGGGCCTGCGCCGCCTTCGGCTCGTTCACCGGCAGCAGGTCGGCGTTGATGCCGACCCGGTAGCGGTGCGCGTCGCCGTAGGCGAACAGGCGGCCCTGGAGCATCTTGTCCGGGGAGGGGCCGATGCCCGGCACGAAGTGGTGCGGGGAGAAGATCGACTGCTCTGTCTCGGCGAAGATGTTGCGCGGGTTGCGGTTGAGCTCCATCTTGCCGAACCAGTGGATCGGGTAGTCCGCGTGCGGCCACACCTTGGTGAGGTCGAACGGGTTGAAGCGGTAGTTCGCCGCCTCCGCCGCGGGCATGATCTGCACACCGACGGTCCAGCTCGGGTACTCGCCGCGCTCGATGGCCTCGCGCAGGTCACGCTGGTGGCTGTCGGGGTCCTTGCCGGCCAGCACGTCCGCCTCGGCGGCCGTCAGGTTCTTGATGCCCTGGTCGGTCTTGAAGTGGTACTTGACCCAGAAGATCTCGCCCGCCTCGTTGCTCCACTGGAAGGTGTGGGAGCCGAAGCCGTCCATGTGACGGTAGGAGGCGGGGATGCCGCGGTCGCCGTGCAGCCAGGTCACCTGGTGCGTCGACTCCGGCGAGAGACCCCAGAAGTCCCACACGTTGTCCGGCTCCTGGGAGCCGGTGTAGGGGTCGCGCTTTTGGGTGTGGATGAAGTCGGGGAACTTGATGGCGTCCTTGACGAAGAACACCGGGGTGTTGTTCCCGACCAGGTCGTAGTTGCCCTCTTCGGTGTAGAACTTCAGGGCGAAGCCGCGCGGGTCACGTACCGCGTCCGCCGCGCCGAGGTTGCCCGCCACCGTCGAGAACCGCGCGAAGACCTCGGTCTCCTTGCCGACCTCGGAGAGGAACTTCGCCCGCGTGTACTGCGTCACGTCGGCTGTGACGGTGAACTTGCCGTACGCGCCCGCGCCCCGGGCGTGCACGATCCGCTCGGGGATCCGCTCGCGGTTGAAGTGCGCGAGCTTCTCGAGCAGGTGCTGGTCCTGAACGAGCACCGGGCCGCCGACGCCGGCGGTCTGGCTGTTCTGGTTGTCCGCGACCGGAGCACCGGCTTCCGTCGTCATCGGTCCGGACGTCTCGTCCTGCACGGTCACGTGCGCCTCCTGTGCTTCACATCTGTCCTGTGGGCCAACCACTCGCAACCCTACATTGGACATTGTCTAAGTCAAGAAGAAAACGAAACCCGTACGGGTTCTGCCTATGGACATGGCACTGCTAGTCTGGACGTATGAGTGACCTGCTGGAACGGCTCCGCGACCGCGGCTGGCGCCTTACCGCGCAGCGGCGCGTCGTCGCCGAGGTGCTCGACGGCGACCATGTCCACTACACGGCCGACGAGGTCCACGCCCGCGCGACGGACCGCCTGCCGGAGATCGCCCGCGCGACGGTCTACAACACGCTCAGCGAACTCGTCGCCCTCGGTGAAGTACTCGAGGTGAGCACCGACGGCCGCGCGAAACGCTACGACCCCAACGCGCGCCACAGCCACCAGCACCTGGTCTGTTCCCGCTGCGGCACCATCCGCGACGTCCACCCGACAGGTGACCCGCTGACCGCCCTGCCCGAGCACGAGCGGTTCGGCTTCGCCGTCGCGGAGGCCACGGTCACCTACCGCGGCGTCTGCCCCCACTGCGCCGACGCCTGACGTTCCACCCCGGGACGACTCGCCCGAAGCTCTTCCCCTCGGGGATCTTTCGCGCCGCCCTTCCCCTCCGACCGCAGGCCGGTCGGCTGCCGGTCCGTCGGCTGCCGCGGGTCGGCTCTGGCCCGGGGCCGGCCCGTTGTCGGCCGGATCCCGTGAAACGCCCTCGGCACCTCCACGAGGGGGCGGCGCGGCCGCCGGTGCCGTTTTCCGGCCGATGGGGCCCGCACCGCGCCAGGTGCGGGCCCCGCGCCAGGTGCGGGCCCATCGTGTTGCCGCAGGACCCTTGCCGGTATCTGACGGCCCGTCATATCGTCGCGGACTGACGCACTCTTCCCCACCCGGAACGGGGAGTGACCATGCCGAAAATCCGCGCCAGTGCCGTCACCCGCAGCTTCGGCCGCGGCCCTCGCGAAATCGCCGCACTCGGACCGCTCGACCTGGACGTCGACCCGGGGGAGTTTGTCTGCGTCGTCGGCCCCTCCGGCTGCGGCAAGTCCACCCTGCTGCGCATCGCCGCCGGACTGCTGCGCCCCTCCTCCGGCGAGCTCGAACTGCGCACCGACGCCACCCACCCCGCCGCCATGATCTTCCAGGACTACGGCATCTACGACTGGAAGACCGTGCTGGCCAATGTCCGCTTCGGCCTCGACATCCAGCGCGCACCCCGCAAGGAGGCCGACGCGCGTGCCGCCGCGTGGCTCGCCAGGCTGGGGCTGGCCGACTTCGCCGACGCCTACCCCGCCGCCCTCTCCGGCGGCATGCGGCAACGGGTGGCCATCGCCCGCGCGCTCGCCGTCGAACCGGAGATCCTGCTCATGGACGAGCCCTTCGCCGCGCTCGACGCTCAACTGCGCACCATCCTCCTGGACGAACTCCTCGCCCTCACGCAGGCCACCAGCGCCACCACCCTCTTCATCACCCACAGCCTCGAAGAGGCCCTCGTCCTCGGCGACCGGGTGCTGGTGATGTCCGCGCGCCCCGGCCGTGTCATCGCCGAACGCCGCACGCCCTTCGCCCGGCCCCGCACCGGCGACGTCCGCTCCGACCCGCGCTTCACCGCGCTCAAGGACGAACTGTGGGAACTGCTGCGCGGCGAGGTCGCCCGCCGGACACCCGGCGCGGGACCGGCCACGGCGAGCGGCAAGAGAGCCGCCGCATGAGCACGCTTCAGACGCCCCACAGCAGCGAAGGGCGACTCGTACGGCGCCCGGGTCCGCACGAGAAAGCCCCGGAGAGCACCCACAGGCGGCGGCGTGCACTGGAACTGTCGCTGGCCGTCGCCGTGCCCCTCGTCCTCGTCCTGCTGTGGCAGCTCGCCGCCACCCAGCAGTGGATCGACGAACGCGTCTACCCCGCGCCGAGCGCCATCCTCGCCGACGGGTGGGAGCGCGCCGCGGAAGGCGACCTGTGGCCCGACGTGTGGGCCACCCTCAAACGGGTCCTCGCCGGATATCTGCTCGGCACGGTGGCCGGCTATCTGCTCGGGCTGCTGATGGGAGCGCTGCCGCTGGTGCGGGCCGCGCTGGAACCCATGATGGACGCCCTGTACGTGGTACCGAAGCTGGCGCTGCTGCCCATCTTCCTCAACATGTTCGGACTCGGTGAGGGGCCGCAGGTGGCGCTGGTGGCCGCGACGGTCTTCTTCTTCGTCTGGATCTCGACCATGGCCGCCGTGCTGGCCGTCCCGGAGGGACACCGGGACGCCGGGCGCGTCTTCGGCGCCGGACACTGGCAGATGTTCCGGCACGTGCTGCTGCCCGCGTCCCTGCCCTCCGTCCTGGTCGGCGCCCGGATCGCCGCGGGCGTCGCCGTGCTGGTGATCGTCGCCTCGGAGTCCATCGCCGCCTCCGACGGCCTCGGACACCTGATCTTCGACTCCCGCGCCCTCTTCCAGAACGACGTGATGTTCGTCGGCATCGTCTGCGTCGCCGCCCTGGGCGTGCTCTTCTCCGAACTCGTCCGGCTCGCCGGACGCCTCCTCACCCCGTGGGCGCCGCGCGACCGGGGCCGCGGCCAGTCCTGAACCCGCACCGGTCCCGCCCGCCCTCACCCGAAAGGGTCGCCGTGCGCCCTCCCCTCGTCCCCGTCCTCACCCTCGTCCTCAGCTGCGCCCTCGCCCTGACCGGCTGCTCCGCACAGCAGGACGGCGGCCTGAAAACCGCCGACCGCGACATCGAACCCGCCCCCGGATGCGGCGAACGCTCCTGGACCGACCCCGCCCGCACGGGCGAGAACCGCTCCCCCGCACGCTGCGAAGCCGGCGCCCCCGCACCGCGCAAGCTCAAGAAGACCCGCGCACTCACCATCGCCACCAGCACGCTGACCGCCGAGTACGTCGCACCCCTCCAGATCGCCATCCGCGAGGGCGAGTTCGCCAGGGAAGGGCTCGACGTCGAGCTGAAGGTGCTGCCCACCCCCGAAGCTCTGCCGCTGCTGGCCAAGGGGGAGATCGACGCGCTGTGGGCCGCCCCGGAAGCCGCCGTCGTCAACGGCATCAACTCCGGCTTCGACATCCGCTGGGTCGCCGGCAACTTCTCCCCCGCCCCGAAGTCCAAGAGCGGCCTGTGGGTCCGCCTGCGCAAGGACGAGAAACCGACCTCCGTCTCCCTCGCGGACCGGAAGATCGCAACCCTGATCGGCAAAGGGTCGGTGATCTCCTACCCGATGGACACCCTCCTTTCCGAACACGGCGCCGACATGGAGTCCATGTCCTTCCGGCAACTCGGCTCCTCCGACGTCCTGACGGCACTCACCAGCGGCGCAGTGGACGCGGCCTGGCTGCTCGACCCGGTGTGGCGCCGCGTGGAGGACGACAGGAAGTACACCTTCCTCGGCGGCCAGCCGCCCGGCGAACCCCTGGGCGGTGCCCTGTTCGGGCCGGGCCTGCTGAGCGCCGACGTCGACGCGGGGGTCGCGCTGCTGCGCGCGTACATCCGCACGATCAACACCTACTTCGCCGGTGACTACAAGAAGGACCCCGCCTTCGTGGCCGAACTCGCGAAGATCCTCAAGCAGGATCCGAAAGTGATCACGGCCGTGCCCGCGCTCCGGATGGACTGGGAGATCCGCAAGGGCACCACCGACAGGCTCCAGAAGGCCTACCGCGATGCCGGGGTCACCGAGGGCGAGCCCGTCCCCGAGGCACGTCTGGTGGACCGCAGGCTCTACGCGGAAGCGGTCGGACACGAACCGTGACGGCCATGCGCGGGGCCGGTGACCGGTGGCTGGCGGCTGGACGGCTCGGCGCCGGAGAGCGTGCGGATATGACGAAAGCCCGGATCCGTGGATCCGGGCCTTCGTCTTTCAGTAGCGGGGACAGGATTTGAACCTGCGACCTCTGGGTTATGAGCCCAGCGAGCTACCGAGCTGCTCCACCCCGCGCCGTTGTGTGTACAACTTTAACGCACGCCGACGACCAGTGCAAACCGAGCCCCGCGGGCCGCGTGTGCCCGGTGTGGCACACCTTCCGAGCCGCCGGCGCGAGACCCTCCGTCCATCCCCATGCGGCCCTTCGGCGGGGCGCTCGGAGCCGGGTACTTATGGCGGGGCGCCCACGGGCGGGAGCACTTACGGCAGAGCGCTCACAGCGGCGCGCTCACAGCGGGCGCCCTCGCTCACGGCGGGGTGCCGGCGGCGTCGCGGCCGCCGGCGCCCCCTGGCGAGGGAGGCCCGCCCCTACGCGGTGAGCTCCGCGCGCAGCGCGTCCCGCAGGCGCGCGGCCCGCTCGGCCACCTCGACCGGGCCCAGCTCGACCGCGCGGGCGCACCAGAACTGGCCCTCGGCCAGTTCGCCCTGGCGCGCGCTGAGCAGCGCCAGCCGCAGGGCGGCCCTGCCGTGCCCGGCCTCGGCCGCGCGGGTCCACCACAGCACCGCTTCGGTTTCGCTGCCCTCACGGGCCAGCAGCAGGCCCAGGTTGAAGGCGCCGTTGGGGCTGCCCGCCTCGGCCGCGGCGCGGTACCAGCGTGCGGCGTCGACGACCTCGCCCCGCGCGGCCGCGCACATGCCCAGCCGTACCTGGGCCCGGCGGTGGCCGTGCTCGGCGGCGCGCTGGTACCACTCCTCGTACTCGGGCCTGGCGCCCTCGACGCGCCCGAGCGCGTGCGCGGAGCCCAGCTCGCCGGTGTCGGGCCGGGTGACCCTCTCCAGCAGCGCGCCGAGGCGGAAGGCCCCCTCGACGCTGCCGCCGCCCGCTGCTGAGCGCAGGTACCTCTCGGCGGTGTGCAGCTCGCCTTCGCGCAGCAGCGCGAGGGCGACCTGGAGCGCGGCCTCCGCGTGCCCGGAGGCGGCCGCCCGCTCGTACCACGCGCGCGCGGCACGCTCGTTGCCGCGGCCGGCGTGCAGGATGCCGAGGTTGAAGGCGGCGTCGACGCTTCCGGCCTCGGCCGCCTTGGAGAACCACGGCTCGGCCCCCTCCGCGTCCCCGCGCTGCAACAGCAGGACGGCGAGCGCGTTGGCGGCCTCGCGGTGCCCGGCGTACGCGGCCCGGCGGTACCACTGTTCGGCCTGCGCCGTACGGCCCTGCGCGGCGCACAGGAGCCCGAGGTTGAACGCCCCGTTGTCGCTGCCTGCTTCCAGCGCGACGCGGTACCAGCGCTCGGCCGCCTGCCGCTCGCCGCGGTCGGCGTGCAGCGCGCCCAGGGCGTTGGCGGCGTTCCCGTCACCGTCCTCGGCCGCGCGGCGCCACCACACGGCGGCGCTCTCCTCGTCGCCCGCGTCCCGCAGCAGGAAGCCCAGAGCGCAGGCGGCCCGTGCCTCGCCGTCCTTGGCGGAGGTCAGGTACCAGCGCCCGGCCTCCTTGAGTTCGCCGCGCCGCTCCAAGGCCGCGCCCAGCCGCAGCGCCGCCCTGCGATGGCCGCGGGCCGCCGCCTGGCGGTACCAGCCCTCGGCTTCCTCCTCGACCTCGCGTACGGTCGCCGCGTCGGTCTCGCCGTCGGCCGCCAGCTGTTCGGCCCGGGCCCCGGCCAGCCGCGCGACGCGGTAGGCCGCCTCCCGGTGACCGCGCTCGGCGGCGGCCCGGAACCACTCCTCCGCACCGTCCTCGCCGCGGTGTTCCAGCAGGTCCGCCAGCGCGTACGCGCCGAGCGCGTGGCCGGATTCGGCGGACTGGCGCAGCCAGTAGTGCGCCGCGGGTTCGTCACCGCGCTCCCGCTGGTGGCGGCCGAGCGCGTGTGCCGCCGCGGCCGATCCCGCGACGGCGGCCGTACGCCACCACTCGGCGGCCTCTTCCGTATACCCCCTCTGGTGCAGCAGCACTCCGAGGTTGTTGGCGGCCGCGCGGTCACCCGCGGCCGTGGCGGCGCGCAGATGCGGCTCGGCGCCGTCCAGATCCCCCCGGCGCAGCAGTTGGGCTCCCAGCACACTGTCCGCGGCGGTCGTGTCGCCTGCGGAGTGTCCGGCTGCGTTCGCCACTGCGGCTGCGGTCTTTTCGGTGTACTCCTCCACACTCGGGCCCAGACCGGGACGTGCCGGGTCCGTCGGCCTTGCCTTCTCCCCCATAAGCTCCATCGTCGCACCACCTGCAACCCGCGTACACCTCGTATACCGCAGCCAGTGAGGTCACTTCGGCGGTTTGTCGACTTCCCGACGAAGAGATACCCCAAACTACAGCGCCGCACCATCCCCCGCACAAGCGAAAAGGCCCGGAGTCTGTTGACTCCGGGCCTCTTCTTCCGAGTAGCGGGGACAGGATTTGAACCTGCGACCTCTGGGTTATGAGCCCAGCGAGCTACCGAGCTGCTCCACCCCGCGCCGTTGTGTTCATAACTCTACACCATGGCGCGGGGTGGTCTCGCCCGGCTATCCGCCGCCGGAGCCCGACCCCGAGTCCCCGTCCGAACCCGAGCCGGAGCCGTTCTTGCCGCCGTCGGACTGCTCGGCCTCGGAGGCGTCCTTCAACGCGTCCTCCAGCGCCTTCTGCTGCTTGCCGTACTCCTCCCAGTCGCCCTTCTCCAGGGCCTTCTGGCCGGCGTCGTACGCGCTCTGAGCGTCCTTGAGCGCCTCGTCCACCGAGGCGTTCGGCGGATTCTCGCCCTTCTCCTTCTCCTGGTCGCCGGGCCCGGTCCGCTCCCCGCCCTCGTCTCTGTCAGGCGTGTTGAAGACCTTGTTGAGCGCCTTGTCGAGACTGTCCTCGAAGGCGACCCGCTCCCCGTAGGTGACCAGGACCTTCTGCATCCGGGGATAGTTGACACCGGCACCGCGGACGTAGACGGGCTCCACGTACAGCAGTCCGCCCTCCAGGGGCACGGTCATCAGATTGCCGTACTCGACCTCGGAGTCGCCTCGTCTGATGCGGTTGATGATCTCGGCGATCTCAGGTTCGGAGTTGAACTTGCTCTGCACCTGCGAGGGTCCTGCGACCGTCGTGTTCGGCGGAAGTCTCAGAAGTCTGATCTTGCCGTACTCATCGCTGCGTGCGTCGGCGTCCACCGCCATGAACGCGCCGAGCGTCTCCCGCTTGTTCGGGTTGAACGTCGTCGTCAGCTGGAACTGCTGATCCTTCTGGCCCGGCATCTTCAAACTCAGGTAGTACGGCGGGACCGCGTTCCCCTTGTGCGTGGGATCGTCAGGCACCTGCCAGCGCTCCGAGCCGCTGTAGAACTGCGACGGCGACGTCACGTGGTAGGTCTGCAACAGTTCACGCTGCACCTTGAACAGGTCCTGCGGATAGCGCAGATGATCCATCAGGTCGTCGCTGATGGACGCCTTGGACTTGACCGTGCCGGGGAAGGCCTTCATCCACGTCTTGAGGACCGGGTCCTTCTTGTCCCACTCGTACAGCTTCACCTTGCCGGAGTAGGCGTCCACCGTCGCCTTGACCGAGTTGCGGATGTAGTTCACCCGGTTCTGCTGGGCGACCACCGACCGCTGCCCGTCGGTGAGCGAGTCCTCCGTCGTGTCCCCCAGCGTCGTACGCGACGAGTAGGGGTAACCGTTGGAGGTCGTGTAGGCGTCGACGATCCACTGGACACGGCCGTCGACCACCGAGGGATAGGGATCGCCGTCGATGGTCAGCCAGGGGGCGACCGCCTCGACGCGCTCCTTGGGCGTGCGGTTGTAGAGAACCCGCGAGCCCTTACCGATCGCGCCCGAGTAGAGGATCTGCGGCTCGTTGAAGTTCACCGCGTAGGCGGCGCGGTTGACCGGGTTCGACAGGTCGACGCCGCTGTCACCCTTGTAGGTGTAGGTCTTCTCGCCCTTGTTGTCGGCGTAGTCCAGTTCCTTCTGCGGGCCGCCGACGATCGCGTACTGGCTCGTCTTCTCGCCGTAGTAGATCCGGCCCTCGTACTTGCCCTTGTCGCCCTTGGGCGGCAGGTCCTTCTCCGTGAAGTCCGGCGCGCCGTCCTTGTCCACCGAGGTGCCCTTGGCGGCGACCATGCCGTAACCGTGGGTGTACTTGAAGTGCTCGTTGATCCAGTTCTTCTCCGGGATCCCCTTGGTGTTGATCTCCCGGACGCCGACGACGGTGTCCTGCTCCTTGCCGTCCTTCTCGTAGCGGTCCACATCCAGGGTCTGCGGGAACTGGTAGTACCCGCGCACCTGCTGCTTCTGCTGGAACGTCGGCGAGACCACGTTCGGGTCCAGCAGGCGGATGCTCGCGGTGCTGTCCGCCGCGTCCCGCAGCTTGTCGTCATCCGCCTTGCTCTTGCCGTCGTACTGGCGCACCTCGGCGTCGTCGATGTCGTACGCGTCGCGCGTCGCCTCGATGTTCTTCTTGATGTACGGCGCTTCCTTGGCCTGCTCGTTCGGCGAGACCTGGAACTTTTGCACCAGCGCCGGGTAGAGCCCGCCGATCAGGATGGCCGAGAGCACCATCAGCCCGAAACCGATCACCGGCAGCTGCCAGGTGCGGCGCCAGATGGTGGCGAAGAACAGCAGCGCGCAGATGATCGCGATGATGAACAGGATCGTCTTCGCGGGCAGGTAGGCGTTCGCGTCGACGTACTTGAGGCCCGTCCAGTTGTCCGTCGCCTTGAAGTCGCCCGACTTGACGGCCAGCCCGTACCGGTCCAGCCAGTAGGCCACCGCCTTCAGCGCGACGAAGACACCCAGCAGCACCGACAGGTGTCCGGTGGCCTGCGCCGTCGCCCGGGCCCCCGGAGTGGTGACCCGCAGCCCGCCGTACAGGTAGTGCACCAGCGCGGCCGCAATCAGCGAGAGAATCGCCGCGGCGAAACCGAAGCTGAGCAAGAAGCGGTAGAACGGCAGATCGAAGGCGTAGAACGAGACGTCCTTGTGGAACTGCGGGTCCTTCGTCCCGAACGCGACGCCGTTCACCCACATCAGCCAGGTACGCCACTGGCCCGCCGCCGAGGCGCCGGAGATCAGCCCGACGAGGGCCGTGATGCCCAGCAGCACCCACTTCTTGTAGGGGGCCAGGCCCATGCGGTAGCGGTCGAGGCTCTGCTGCTCCATCGACATCGCGCTGAGCGGTGGGCGCAGCCGGTGGGCCAACCAGATGTTGAATCCCACGGCGAGCGCCATCAGCAGACCGAAGACGGCGAACATGCCGACCTTCGTCCACAGGGTCTTGGTGAAGACCGAGCTGTAGTCGACCGAGCGATACCACAGCCAGTCCGTCCAGAACCCGGAGAACATGACGAAAAGCATCGCCAGAACGACCAGCACGCCCGCTGTCATCAACAGCGTCCGGGCACGCCGTGATGGCCGGCCCACTCTGATCCGTGGCCCGGAGGGACCCCCACCGGAGCCCCGGTCCGGCATCTGGAAAGCCAAGGTGCGCACCTCGAAGTTCGGCAGTGTGTGAAGCTTCAGAAGCTGGGCCCGCATCGTACGGCCCACCTAAGCAACTTACCGAGGCTTTACCCAGTTCCCGTCTCCGGGGTCCAAGTCCACCTTTCCTTCCCGGAGGCGGCACGATATGGGGATGAACAACCTCCCCCACGAGGGCACGCCCCTCGCCTCCCGCCCCCTGACCCGCGCGGTGCTGGAGCTCGACGAGTACGCGGCAGGGCTCGGCTGGGACCAGCCCGCACGGCTCTTCGCCCTGGTCGACACGGAACGACTGCGCACCGAGGAACCTGGGCTGGCCCAGCAACTCGGCATGGACGAACAGGACAAGGACGCGCCGGCCGACGCGCTCACCCCCATCGAACAGGACGAGATCCCCGCGGACGTGCCGCTGGACGAGTTCCTGGGCACCATCGCCTGGCCCGACGCCGTCGCCGGGTGTGCGCTCACGGTCGAGCGGCTGATGCTGCCGCCGTCCGCCGAGTCCGCCGTCCCCGGGGATTTGGACGACGAGGCGCTCACCCGCTGGGTAGCCGAGCACCCCGAGCGTCAGGAGGTGCGGATGACGGTGGCCGTGCTGCGCGACGGCGAGCGGGAATCGGCGCTGCGGCTGCGCGAGAAGGATGCCACCACGGAGGTGCTCACCGGTTCCGACCTGGTGCCGGGGCTCGCGGAAGCGCTGGCGGCGACGTTCGAGGAGTGACCCGCCCCGAGGTGTGCCCCGCTCCGAGGGGCCTGCCTTGGAGGGGTGGCCTGCCCGAGGGGGAGCACCTGGAAGAACGAGCTCCCCGGTGCAGCCGGGCCGTGACCGGGCGAAGCTGACCTAGTGCGCCTTGCACCGGGTGAGCTCGTCCGTCTCACCCTTGCGGATCTTCTGCAAAGAGCTGAGGGCGTCGTCCATGGACGACGTCTTCACCAGGGTCAGCCCGTCCGGCCTGGCCTTGGCTGCGGTGGCGCAGTTGCCCGCGGGGGTGAGGAAGAACCGGGCGCCCTTCTTGCGGGCGGCCAGCGTCTTCATCTGGATGCCACCGATCTCGCCGACCTTCCCGGAGTCGTCGATCGTGCCGGTGCCGGCCACGAACCTCCCCCCGGTGAGGTCGGTGGGCGTGAGTTTGTCGACGATGCCCAGGGCGAACATCAGCCCTGCGCTGGGGCCGCCGATGTCGGCGAGCTTGATGTCGATCTCGAACGGGAAGCTGTGCGACAGCATGGTGGTGATGCCGACCCGGGCGGTGCTCTCGCCCTTCGTCTTGCCGGTACGCACCGTGACCTTCCCGGCGTCCTTGGACGACGGCTTCTTGCCCTTCTTCTGGGCGGCCTTCACCTGGGCGGCCGGAATCACGGTGAAGGAGACGTTGTCCCTGGGCTTGTGCCCGCGCACCACGAGTCCGACCTGCTCCGGCTTGGAGACCGGCTTGCCGTCCACCGCCGTGATGACGTCCCCCGCGTGCAGCCGCTTGTGGGCGGGAGCGCCCTTCTCGACGGCGCCGACGGCGACGTAGGAGCTGACCGGGACGTCGAGCTCCTTGAGGGCCGCGACCTTGGCGCTCTCCTGGGACGCGGTGAACTCCTCGGCGTTCTCCTGGTCGACCTCCTCGGCCGACTTGTCCTCCGGATAGAGCGTCTTGTGCGGTACGACCAGGCTGTCGTCGCTCAGCCAGCCGGAGAGGGCGCCCAGAAGCGTCATGCGGTACTCGGAGCCGGTGACACGGACGGTCGTCATGTTCAGATGGCCCGAGGTGTCGTACTTCTTCGGATCGCCCTTCTCGCCGGGCTTGTCCTTGATGTTCAGCACGGGATCGCCGCCGTGCACACCCAGCGTGTTCACCGTCGGGCCGGGGGACATCTCCGCGTACGGCACCTGGATGAGCACTCCGGCGCAGAGCATCGCTATGAGCAGCAGCGTGGAGGCGAGCAGGGTCGCGGTGCGGCGAGGCATGGCACGACAGTACGGGACGGGTCTGTCACCCGGCGCCCCGGGCCGGTCCGTCCGGGGACGGGTGGCCGACCGCTCCGGCGGAGGCCAACTCGGCCGCCGCCGGGCCCCGCGAGGCCCGCTCCTGGGTCTGTGCGACCGCGGCACCGGGACCGTGGTGCGCGTCCTCGACGCCGGAGAACTGCCCGTCCGGGGCCTCCGGCCGCCGACAGGCGGCACCGTCCGTTCCTGACCGTTCCATGGCGGCGCGGAAGCGCTCGTACCCCGCGACTCCCACGGCGTCCGGTGTCTTGGTGCGGCGCCTTCCGGCCCAGCTTCCCCACAGGCTGGCGGCGGCAGCGGCGACGACCGGAATCAGCAACCAGGCGAGAGCCGCCATCGGAACCTCCCGACCCCTCGTACGCGCCTTGTTCCGGGCACACGACCCGGCGGCCGGCAGACCGGCCGATGAGCAGATTAACCGTCGGTTCCTCAACGGTCCGGCCCCGGGACCGGTTACGCAACCGGAGCCGCCCGCGGGCCATCGGGGCGCCCGGATCCACCGAACGGGCCCGGCCGGGCACCCGACGGGGGGACCGCGGCCAGGGCCCGAAGCCGACAGGGCCCGAAGGGGGACGGGCCGGGACCCCGGGAGGGGGCGGGCAGGGGCGCCGGGGGCCAGGAAGATGGCCCGCGAGGTCCCGGCGCATGTCCCGGCCCCGGCAGGGGTCAGGCGCCGACCCACTCCTCGGTGCCGTCGGAGAACGTCTGGTGCTTCCAGATCGGCACTTCGTGCTTGAGATCGTCGATGAGCTTGCGGCAGGCGTCGAACGCCTCGGCCCGGTGCGGGCAGGAGACCGCCACCACCACGGCCAGATCCCCCACCACCAGGTCGCCTACCCGGTGCAGGGCTGCCAGGGCGCGCACGGGATGGTCGGCCACGACCTTCTCCGCGACACGGCGCAGCTCGGCCTCGGCGCTGGGATGCGAGGAATAGCCCAGACGGGCGACATCGCTCCCGCCGTCGTGATCGCGGACGGTGCCGACGAAGAGCGCCGTCCCACCCGCCGCGCGGTCACCGACCGCGGCGAAGACCTCGTCCACGGACAGTGGTGTCTCGCGGACCCCCAGCAGCCGGATGGGGTCCTCGGCGCCCCGCTCGCCGGGGTGGTCGGGGTACTTCCCCCGGGCGCCGCTGCCGGCCGCGTCGTACGTCTGTGCCATGCCGGTCATGCTGCCCTACCCGCCGTCGATCCGGAACACCCGACCTCCCGCGCGCGGCGGCCGTCGGCGCACCCGGGTCGCCTCGCCGACGACGCGAGGGACGTACCAAAGCGCACCGCCCCACGGCGCTTCCCGTGGCATACCGAAGCGCACTGCCCCACGGCGCTCCCCCGTGGGTCCGTTCGGGAACGCACCGCCCACGGCGCTTCCCCGTGGGACGTACCGCCCGGCCACGGGTCGCCGCGTTGCCCGCGAGACGGACGTACCGCCGCTCCGCTCACAGCCCACGGCGCTTGCGCGCCCTGCGCACCAAAGCCGCGGTGCCGATCAGGGCCACCGTGGCACCGGCCGCGCCGGCCGCCGTGGCCGCCTCCGTGCGGCCGAGGCGCCGCCCCGCGACCGTGTGCCTGCCCGCCACCTCGTCCAGGAGCTCGGCGAGCACGTCCTCGTTCGTCCACCGGGGCCGCCAGCCCGCGTCGTGGAGCCTGCTGCCGCTGACGACCCAGGGATACATGGTGTAGGCGAGGTCGGCCGCCGGGGAGGGGGTCAGACCGAGCCGGTGCAGCCGGGATGCGGCCCCCAGGGCGACGCTGGAAGGCAGCTCCATGCGACGCATCCCCGTCAGCTGCTCGATCTCCTCCTGCTCCAGCCAGCCGTCGCAGCCGACCGCGACCTCGCCCTCGACCCTCTCCAGCGCGGCGTACTCGAGCGCGGTGACCAGGTCGTCGACGTGGCAGAACTGCCAGCAGGGCCGGGATCCGGCGACCACCAGCAGCCGCGGCGACTCGAAGTGCCGGGTCAGTGTGGTGTCCGTACCCGCGCCCACCAGCACCGCGGGGCGCACCACGGTGACGTTGAGCCCCGGGTGGGCGCGGGGAGCGCGCCTGGCCAGCCGTTCGATCTCCAGCAGGTCGCCCACACCGGTGGCGTCGGCCGTCGCCCTCAGCTCCGCCTCTTCCGACAGCGGTACGTCGTTGTCCTGGAGCGCTCCGTAGACCATCGCCGAGGTGCACAGGACGACGCGACGGACGCCCGCCGCCGCGGCCGCGGTCAGCACCGTCTGGGTGCCGCGCACGTTGTAGGCGGTACGGGCGGCCGGATCCGTCTCCAGGCCGAGATCGAGCGCGAGGTGGACGACGACGTCCACCGGGTCGCCGTCCCCGCGCAGCCGGTCGGCGATCGCCGGATCGCGCACGTCCAGCGTGTGCCACTGGGCCTCGCTCACCTCGCCCCGCCTCTCGTCGAGGGCGATAACCTGCTTGATCTCCTCGGAGGCCGCGAGCCGCTCGGTGAGCAGCGCGCCGACCCCCGCGGCGGCGCCGGTGACGGCGACGGTCGGGGTTCGCGCTGCGCGAACGTGGGACTCGGAGGAACTCACCGGGCGTCTCCAGTGGTTGTTTCTGGTACGAGGTGCGCAGGCTCCATCCTGCCTGACTGGTGTCTAGGCTGGGGGCAGAGCTCGCAGATCGCACCCAGGACATGCGCGACACGCAGACCGTCCCGGAACCACAAGACCGTCCGACGAGACAGAGCCGAGGAAACCCGTGAGTGACACCCCATTCGGATTCGGCGTACCTCCCGAGGAGCCCGAGGACGGGGACGACGGCAAGAAGAAGCCGGAGGGCGGCCAGCAGCCGGGCGGCGGCACGCCCAACCCGTTCGGTTTCGGCGGCGGCCCCGGCTCCGGCGGAGCCGACAACCCGCTCGCTGCGATGTTCGGCTCGCTGGGCGGCGGCCAGCAGGGCCAGTTCGACCCGAGCGACCTGGGAGCGGCGTTCCAGAAGCTGGGCCAGATGCTCTCCTACGAGGGCGGCCCCGTGAACTGGGACATGGCCAAGGACATCGCCCGCCAGACCGTCGCCGCGGGCGCGCAGGACGGCTCGAAGGACTCCTCCGTCGGCCCGCAGGACCGCGCGGCCGTCGAGGAGGCGGTGCGCCTGGCCGACCTGTGGCTGGACGGCGTCACCTCGCTGCCGTCCGGCTCCGGCACGGCGGTCGCCTGGAGCCGCGCCGAGTGGGTCGAATCCACCCTCCCGGTCTGGAAGGACCTGGTCGACCCGGTCGCCGAGCGCGTCGGCGCCGCCATGGGCAGCGTGCTGCCCGAGGAGATGCAGGCCATGGCCGGACCGCTGCTCGGTATGATGCGCTCCATGGGCGGCGCCATGTTCGGCACCCAGATCGGGCAGGCCCTGGGCGTGCTCGCAGGTGAGGTCGTCGGCTCCACCGACGTCGGCCTCCCTCTGGGCCCGGCGGGCAAGGCCGCCCTGCTGCCGGTCAACATCGAGGCCCTCGGCAAGGGGCTGGGCATCCCGCAGGAGGAGGTGCGGCTCTACCTCGCGCTGCGGGAGGCAGCCCACCAGCGGCTGTTCGCCCACGTGCCGTGGCTGCGCTCGCACCTCTTCGGCGCCGTGGAGGGGTACGCGCGGGGTATCAAGGTGGACACGGCCAAGCTCGAGGACGTCGTCGGCCAGCTCGACCCGCAGCGCCCCGAGGAGCTTCAGGAGGCACTGCAACAGGGCATGTTCCAGCCCGAGGACAGCCCCGAGCAGAAGGCCGCGCTCGCCCGGCTGGAGACCGCGCTGGCGCTCGTGGAGGGCTGGGTGGACGCGGTCGTGCACGCGGCCGCCGAACCGCACCTTCCGTCGGCCTCGGCCCTACGCGAGACACTGCGCAGGCGGCGCGCCTCCGGCGGCCCGGCGGAGCAGACGTTCGCCACGCTGATCGGCCTGGAGCTGCGCCCCCGGCGGCTGCGCGACGCCTCCCGACTGTGGGCCTCGCTTGCCGACGCGCGCGGCTCCGAGGGGCGCGACGCCCTGTGGGAGCACCCGGACATGCTGCCCACCGCGGCCGACCTGGACGACCCGGACGCCTTCGTGCACCGCGAGCAGCCGGACTTCTCCGAGCTCGACCGCATCCTGGGCGCCGCCGCCGCGGGGACCGGCACTGCCGGCACGGACACCGCGGAAGGCGGCTCCGACACGGCGGAAGAGGGCAAGGGCCCGCGCCGTGGTGAGGCGGACGGCAAGGACGCGGGCGACTCGCAGGGCGACTCGGGGCGCGGCTCCGAGGGCGGAGAGGACGAGGGCAAGCGGTGAGCACGGCGCCGGACGCTCTTTGCGCTGACGCGGAGCGGGTGCTGACCAGGTGGCGCGGCCCTGACGGTGACAGCGAGCAGGAGCAGCTGCGCCAGGACTACCTCCGCCACCTGGCCGCGCACCCGGACGGCATGTGGAAGGCGTGCTCCGCCGGGCACCTGACGGCCAGCGCCCTGGTCGTCGACCCGGAGGGCGGCAGAGTGCTGCTGACCCTGCACCGCAAGCTGCGCATGTGGCTCCAGATGGGCGGCCACTGCGAACCCGAAGACGCCACCGTGGCCGACGCCGCACTGCGGGAGGCCACGGAGGAGTCCGGGATCACGGGCCTGACGCTGCTGCCCGGCGGCCCCGTCAGACTCGACAGACACCACACCCCGTGCGCGTGGCACCTGGACGTCCAGTACGCGGCGCTCGCCCCCGCGGGAGCCGTGGAGTCGATCAGTGACGAGTCGCTGGAGCTTCGCTGGGTCGGCCTCGACGAGGTCGCCGAAGTGGCCGACGAGTCCGTGGTGCGGCTCGCCCGGCAGACGGCCAGGGCCCTGCGCTCCGCCCACCAGCCGGACCCGCACGTGTGAGACGGGGAGCAGCCGGGTGACGAGCCGGCTGCCAGAGCCGAAGCGCGCCTCGCCTGGCTCCACCCACCGCGTCGGACCGGTCAGGTGTCGTCCTCTTCCGCGCCCCCGGCGACGGGCAGATGCGGCAGCCGCTCCGCCGCCGCGACACCCTCCAGATATCCGCGCGCCCGCTCGGTGCGCGGATACGCCTCCAACAGCCGCCAGAAACGCGGTCCGTGCCCGGGGACGAGCAGATGCGACAGCTCGTGGAGAAGTACGTAGTCGATGACGTACTCGGGCATCCCCTGGAGCCGGTGGGAGAGGCGGATGCTGCCCTCAGCCGGGGTGCACGATCCCCAGCGGGTGTTCTGGTTGGTGACCCAGCGCACCGTGGCGGGGCAGGCGTGCCCGTCCAGATACTGCGCGGACAGTTGCGCCGCGCGCCGCGCCAGATCGCCGTCGTCCAGCATCCGCCGGCTCTCCTGGGCTGCGAGCTTGTCGAGCATCACGCCGACCCAGCGTTTCTCCTCGTCTGCCGTCATGCGCGCCGGGAGGAGCACGACCGTGCGGTCCCCCTCCCGGTAGGCGGAGACCGTACGGCGACGGCGCGCACTGCGGCGCACCTCGACCGCGCTCGGGCTGATGCGGCTGGTGCTGTTCAGCGGGTCGGCGGGCACGCCTCGACGTTACCCGCTGACGACGGAGGAAGTCAGCGCCCCGTATTTGTACGACTAACACGGATGCCTGTGGATAACTCAGCGCACCGATCCGGCGGCCGGCCGCATGCTGTGGGCGTCGGTCAACGCGAGTGAGCGACACCACCGAACGACGGCCGGACCCGGGACGCCCGCGCGCCCCACCCCGTCCCGTTCGACCTCCGTTCCATTCCGTTCCCACCCCATTCGGTCTCATTTAATTCGTTTTCGTTCCGATCCGTTCCGGCATCGAGGGGTCAGCATGCATCCGATGATCAAACCCGCACTGCGTCGCGGCTGGCGCGACAGGGAGACGGTGCAGTACGGCGTGGCACCCGCGCACGCCGTCCTCCTGGGACCGATGGGCGACGCCACAGCCGCCTTCATGGAGCTGATGGACGGCACCCGCAGCATGGAGCGCCTCCAGCAGGAGGCCCACAGGCTCGGGCTCGCACCCCAGACCCCCGGCAAACTCACCGAACGACTCGCCACGGCGGGGGTGCTGGACGACGCGACCGCCGACCGAGCCGCCTCCGCGAGCGTCACCGACCGGTTACGGCCCGACCTCGCCTCCCTGTCCGTGGTGCACCGCGAGCCCGGCGGTGCGGTCCGCCGTCTCGCCGCCCGCCGCGAGGTCCGCGTCCAGGTACGGGGCGCAGGCCGCGTGGGAGCCGCCGTTGCGGCCACACTGGCGGCGGCCGGAGTGGGCCAGGTCGATGTCGTGGACGGCGGAGTGGTCGAGGAGTGGGACACGGCACCGGGCGGACTCCCGGCGGACCAGGTGGGAACGCGTCGCGATGTGGCGGCGCGCGCCGCGGTGCGGGAGTCGCGCGCCTGGAAGAGCACGGCGCGAGGAGGCGTCGATTTGGTGGTGATCGCGCCCCGCGACGGGCTGGACGCCTACGCCCCGAACCCGGAGGTCGCCGAGCGGTTCCTGTCCGCGCGGACCCCGCATCTGTACAGCGGCGTGGTGGAGGCCACCGGGGTGGTCGGGCCGCTGGTGCTGCCGGGATCTTCGCCCTGCTCGGACTGCATGACGCGCGCCAGGGCCGAGCGGGAACCGAGCTGGCCGATGCTGGTGGGCCAGTGGCGGACGGCGAGTAGGCGGCGCACGGGGGTCCCCGCCTGCGACACCGCGCTGGCCACCATGGTCGCCGGGGCCACGGCTTCCTACGCCCTCAGTTATCTCGACGGCGACGACGCGTGCGCGGTGGGGTATCGGCTGCGCTTCGCACTGCCCCACCTGTTGCCGGCCACGGAAGAATTCACCGCGCACCCCGAGTGTCCATGCGGTGCCGCTTCCGTGAGTGCCCCACCCGCGGGCTCCGCGAACGGCCACCCGCACGCGACAATGACGGGGTAGCCGTCGTCCGCGGTGCCGTCTCGATCGAGCTGTCAGTGGAGTTGGAGGGGCGCATGACTGATCTTCCCCGCAAGGCGGTGACACGTACGGCCAAACTGGCCGCCCTGCCGTTGGGTTTCGCGGGCCGCTCCGCCTGGGGGCTGGGCAAGCGCCTCGGCGGCCTCTCCGCCGACCTGGTCGGCCAGGAGCTGCAACAGCGCACCGCCGAGCAGCTGTTCAAGGTGCTCGGAGAGTTGAAGGGCGGCGCGATGAAGTTCGGCCAGGCGCTCTCGGTCTTCGAGTCCGCGCTCCCCGACGAGCTGGCCGGCCCCTACCGCGCCACGCTGACCCGCCTCCAGGAAGCCGCCCCGCCGATGCCGGCCGCCACGGTGCACGCGATCCTCGCGGAACGGCTGGGGGAGCAGTGGCGGGAGCTGTTCGCCGAGTTCGACGACAAACCCGCGGCAGCCGCCTCCATAGGCCAGGTGCACCGCGCCGTCTGGCACGACGGGCGCGACGTCGCGGTGAAGGTGCAATACCCCGGCGCGGGCGAGGCCCTGGCCTCCGACCTCGCCCAACTCGGACGCTTCGCACGCCTGCTCGGCCCCCTCGTCCCCGGCATGGACATCAAACCGCTCATCACCGAGATGCACGAGCGGGTGACCGAGGAGCTGGACTACGGCCTCGAGGCGGAAGCCCAGCACGCCTACGCCGAGGAGTTCGCGGAAGATCCGGACGTGGTGATACCCGACGTCGTCCACCAGGGCGAGCAGGTCCTGGTGACCGAATGGCTGTCGGGAACACCACTCTCGGAGGTGATATCCGACGGCGGCCAAGAAGAGCGCGACCGTGCCGGGCAGCTGCTGAGCCGCTTCCTCTTCTCGGGAACCATGCGTACCGGACTGCTGCACGCCGACCCGCATCCGGGAAACTTCCGCCTGGTGACCGGCGGCAGCACCGCGCCCGGGGAGTGGCGGCTCGGAGTGATGGACTTCGGCACCGTTGACCGGCTGCCCGGAGGGCTCCCACCCACCATCGGCACCGTGCTGCGGCTGATACTCGACGGCGACGCCGAGACCGCCTACGACCTGCTGCGCGAGGAAGGATTCGTCAAAGAGCAGATCGAGCTGGATCCCGAAGAAGTACGGGATTACCTGCTGCCCATCATCGAGCCCGCCAGCGCGCCCGAGTTCACCTTCGGCAGGGAGTGGATGCGGGGGCAGGCGGCCCGGATAGCCGACCCTCGCTCCCCCGCCCACCAGTTGGGCCGGCAGCTCAACCTGCCCCCCTCCTATCTGCTCATCCACCGGGTGACGCTGAGCACCATCGGCGTGCTGTGTCAGCTCGGCGCCACGGTGCGGATGCGCGACGACATGGCGACCTGGGTCCCCGGCTTCGCCCCCACCGAGCAGCCACCCCGCACCACCCGCCCTACCGAGGCCACCGAACCCGACGAGCACGCGGAGACCGGAGGGACCGGGGAGACCGGCGAGCCCACGGACCCGGCGGAAGTGCTGGATGCCGCGAAGACGAGGGTGACCACCGAGCCCGCAGAGCCCGCAGAGCCCGCCGAGCCCGAAGAATCGGAGCCGTCCGAAGCCGCATCGTGAACACCGGCGACGGGCCCATCCCCGTGAGCGGCTGTTCGAAGGCCGCCTCTCGCAGGGGCCGAGCCACCGCCGAACGCGCCGTTCACGTGGATATGCCCACCACACAGGCACGCCGGTCGCGCCGACGCGCCCCGCCCCGCACAGACACGCCCACCCGCAGGCGCACCCCTCTCGCGTGCGGCTCACCTGAAACGGCGAAGAGCCGGGGCGTAAGCCCCGGCTCTTGGCACAGATGGGTCGGCGCGTGGTCACTGCATGACGGCCATGGCCAGCGCACGCCGCGCCTTGAGGGTGGCTCGTTCGGCCCGGCGCTGGAGGCGGCGGGCGGTCCGCAGCCGCAGCGCCCGCCGCTCCGAATCCGCCTCCCTCAGCCTGTCGTGTATGTGCACCCTCGCCAGGCTTTCTGGCATGAGTTGCATGTCGCGGTTCCTGTTCTGACGGAGGAGCGTCGCATCGGAGTGGGAGTGGGCGGTGATCTCGCGGGTGGATGTCATCGTCGGATCCTGCTTCGTGAGGTGGCGCATACGGGGGTCCAGCGCCGACGGGTTGTCGATCGTTCCGGCAGCCGCCGTGCGGCGGGCGGCCGAGCTGTGGCGGTGGGAGCTCATGCCGTCACCGGGTTCTTCCGCGGACGCCCCCGGGGCCGCTTGCGCGGAACGACAACGCCCTGGACGAACAGCTCGCCGCCCCAGACGCCCCAGGGCTCGCGGCGGTCCTTGGCGCCGGCGAGGCAGGCCTCACGCAGCGGGCAGGTCTGGCAGAGGGACTTCGCGTACTCGACGTCGGCCGGCGACTCGGCGAAGAAGACCTCCGGGTCGTAGGAGCGGCAGGGAACGTCGACGCCGAGCCGGTCGATCGCGTCGTCGAGCTCGGTGAGGGTGAACAGCGGGGCGTTCAAGGAGTCCTCCGTGGTGGCATCAGGCGGCAGAGAAGGCGCGGGGCGCAACGGGTTGGGGTGCGTCTCGGTGTGCACTGTCGGTTCTTCCTGTCTGTCGTGTGTCTGTTGTCGGTCGGTCCGGCTGGTGGCCGGTCGGGGCAAACAGAAGGGCCGCGGATCCCGGTGTGGGTTCCGCGGCCCTGGAAGGTGCCGACCTGATCTCGCCGATCAGGCTGGATCTCTCCAGGGATCGAGCCCACGGAAGGCCCACATCGTGTAGCGCTGCGTCTTCTGGCGTCCCTCGCCGGCACCGTCGGCCACGAAGCCACTGGCGAAGGCCACTGCTGCCCTTGCCTGTGCCGCTACCTCGGGTGCCTGGATCGGTCGCTCATTGCCGCCCAGCGCGACACCGGACACACCGGTGCCGTGGAGGCTGGGGCCGAGCAGGCAGGCGCGAACGACCGAGTGATCAGTCAGTTTGATCTGCGTCTTCATCGTGGCCACTGGTCTCGCCTCCTCTCGGCGTCTCGGGGACCGGCCGCGAGGCCGATCCGTAGATGTTCAGGACTGAGTAGAGCATGAAAGGGACGAGACGAAAAGGCCCGCCCTCTCCATGTCCGGAAGGCTATGAGGCTCCGCACGGCGGGCGCAAACTATTTTTCGCGGCTTTCTGTCACAGCTTCTGTGACAGAGGGAGAGAGCCCACCGCGCGGGGGGACGGCTCCGGCCTGTTCCGCTTCGCTCGGCCTTCTCCCTCTCCCCTCCCCCTCCCCCTTGCCCACCCACCACCACCGCCTCCTCACGTGAGAGCTCCCCCTACGTCTCCTTCTCCTCCGTCCTCGGGAGCTCCTCGCCCGCGCACAGGGCCAGCACGTCGGCGCCGTACTGCTGGAGCTTGCGCGCGCGGACGCCGGAGATCCGGGCGAGCGCCGCCTCGTCGCCGGGGACGGTCTCGGCGATGGCCAGCAGCGTCTTGTCGGTGAAGACGCAGTAATCGGGCTGGCCCAGCAGTGCGGCCTGGGCAGCGCGCCACTGGTGCAGGCGTTCGTAGAGCACCTCGTCGAGCTCCGAGGGGCAGTCCTCGCAGCGCATCAGCTTCACCTCCCCCGGGTCGGTGAGCGAGCGTCCGCACACCCGGCACCGCGCCGGAGCACGGCGCACCCGCGAACGCGCGCCGGGAACCCGGTACGGGCCGGTGCCGCCCTCCACGCTGCCGGTCGCGGTGCCAGGGCGTGAGGCCGCTCCCGCTCCGCCGCGGCTGAGCCCCTTCAAGAAACGGCTCGGCTGTCTGCCGGGGCGACCGCCCGGGGAGCGGGCCAGGGCCCAGGAGAGGGTGAGGATGCGGCGGGCGCGGGTGATCCCCACGTAGAGCAGGCGGCGTTCCTCTTCTATCTGCTCGTCGGTCTTGGCGTAGGTGAGGGGGAGCATGCCGTCGGTGAGGCCGACCAGGAAGACCGCGTCCCACTCCAGGCCCTTGGCCGCGTGGAGGGATGCGAGGGTGACGCCTTCGACCGTGGGGGCGTGCTGGGCCCTGGCCCGTTCGTCCAGCTCGGTGACGAGATCGGAGAGCGTCGCCCGGGGGCGGGCCGCGGCGAAGTCCGTCGCCAGGCGTACCAGGGCCGCCAGGGACTCCCAGCGGTCCCGCACGGCGCCGGAGCCTGCCGGGGCCTGCGGCGACCAGCCCTTGGTGCCGAAGACGGCGCGCACCTGGGAGGGGAGGTCGACCGCGTCGTCCAGCAGTGCGTCGTTGCCGCCCGCGCGGGCGGCGCCGCGCAGCACCACGAAGGCTTCGCGGACCTCGGGTCGCTCGAAGAAGCGTTCGGCGCCGCGCAGCTGGCAGGGGATTCCGACGTCGGCGAGGGCCTGCTCGTAGACCTCGGACTGGGCGTTGATGCGGTAGAGGACGGCGATCTCGCTGGCCGGTACGCCCGAGGCGATCAGGTCGCGGATGCGGCGAGCGGTGCCCTCGGCCTCGCCGGGCTCGTCGGCGTACTCGGCGTGGACCGGTTCCGGGCCCGCCTCGCGCTGGGAGACGAGTTCGAGACGGTGTTCGGCCGCCCGCCCTGAGGCCTGGGTCAGCAGGCCGTTGGCGAGGTGCACCACCTGGGGCGTGGAGCGGTAGTCCCGGACGAGCTTGACCACGGTGGCGTGGGGATGGCGGGTGCGGAAGTCGAGGAGGTGGTCGGCGGTAGCGCCGGTGAAGGAGTAGATCGTCTGGCTGGCGTCACCGACGACGCACAGGCTCTCCCGCTCGCCGACCCACAGCTCCAGGAGGCGCTGCTGGAGGGGGCTGACGTCCTGGTACTCGTCGACGACGAAGTGCTGGTACTGGCCGCGGACGGTCTCGGCGATGTCCGCACGGTCTTCGAGTACGGCGACGGTCAGCAGCAGGACGTCCTCGAAGTCGATCACGGAGCGCTCACGCTTGAGCTGTTCGTACAGGGCGTAGATGCGGCCCGTCTCGGCAGGGTCGCGGGGGGCCTGGCGGCCTGCCTTGGCGGCGGCGGCCGGATAGTCCTCGGGGACCGTCTGGGTGACCTTGGACCATTCGATCTCGCTGGTGACGTCCCGCAGTTCGTTGCGGTCCAGCCGCAGGCGGCAGCGGGTGGCGGCCTCGGCGACGAGGGCGGCCTTCCGTTCGAGGAGCTGCGGCAGCTCGCCGCCCACCGCGCGGGGCCAGAAGAACTGCAACTGGCGCAGCGCCGCAGAGTGGAAGGTGCGGGCCTGCACGCCGTGGGCGCCCAGACCGCGCAGCCGTCCGCGCATCTCTCCGGCGGCGCGCTGGGTGAAGGTGACGGCCAGCACGCTCGCGGGTGGCAGGATGCCGGCGCGCACGCCGTAGGCGATGCGGTGGGTGAGGGCGCGGGTCTTGCCTGTGCCCGCACCGGCCAGCACGCACACCGGACCGTGCAGGGCGGTCGCCACCTCGCGCTGCTCGGGGTCGAGGCCCTCGAGCACCGCGTCGGGAGAGTCGGGTGCCTGCGGGAAGAGCGGGGAGTCCGTTGCTGCTGTCACCCCGCCATGCTGCCAGGGCCGGGGGTGGGGAGGGGGCGGCTGTCCACAGGGTGGGGGTGTTGGTCGTACGAATGGGGTCCGGGGGAATGGCCGGGTACCGTCGCGCGTTCACCCAAGGCACCGAACGAGACGAAGGAGCACTGGACAATGGCGGGCACTGTGACGATGTACAGCACCACCTGGTGCGGCTACTGCCGCCGGCTGAAGGGCCAGATGGAGCGCGAGGGGATCGCGTACACGGAGGTCAACATCGAGCAGGACCCGGAGTCGGCGGCCTTCGTGGAGAAGGCGAACGGCGGCAACCAGACCGTTCCCACCGTGCTGTTCCCCGACGGTTCGACGCTGACCAACCCGTCCCTGGCGCAGGTGAAGGAGAAGGTCGGGGCCTGAGTCCCGCGCTTCGCGGCCCCGCGGGGCGGCCGGTCCGGCAGGACCGGGGCCGCCCGGCGGGGCCGTCGTGTTTTGGGGAGAGCGGGGGCGGGGCCTCCGTGTTCAGCCGTGGTGGCGAGGCTGCGGCAGCGGGCGGCCGTACCAGCGTTCGACCAGGCGGGCCGCGATGGAGATGCCCGAGGGGGGAAGCACCTCACCGGACTCGATGGCGGCCCGCAGGTCGTCGCGGGAGAACCAGCGGGCCTCTTCGATCTCGTCGCCGTCCACCTGGATGTCGGGGCGGGTGGCGCGCGCCATGAAGCCGAGCATCAGGCTGGAGGGGAAGGGCCAGGGCTGGCTTCCGACGTAGGCGACCGGACCGACGGCCACGCCCGCCTCCTCGGCGACCTCGCGGCGTACGGCGGCTTCGAGGGACTCGCCCGGTTCGACGAACCCCGCCAGTGTGGAGAACCTGCCTTCCGGCCAGTGGACCTGGCGGCCCAGCAGTGCGCGGTCCTGCTCGTCGGTGACGAGCATGATCACGGCCGGGTCGGTGCGCGGATAGTGTTCCGCGCCGCAGGCCGAGCAGCGGCGGACGTGTCCGGCGGCGGCGATGGCGGTGCGCTCGCCGCAGCGGGAGCAGAAGCGGTGGGTGCGCTGCCAGTTCTCCAGGCCGATGGCGTGCGTCATCAGTTCGCTGTCGCGGTCGGAGAGCAACACGCCCGCCTCGCGGAGTCCGGCGGGCCGCGCGATGTCGTCCATGCGTCCGGGCAGGGTGTCCTTCTGGAGCGCGAAGTAGCGCACCCCGTCCTCGTCCGTGCCCAGGAAGTAGCGGTGGGCCTCGGTGAAGGGCGCGTCGAAGGAGGGCATCATGACGAGTTCCGTGGTGCCGTCCTCCTTGTCCTCGATCAGGGCCTGACCGCCGGAGACCACGAAAACGCGGGTGGTGGGGTGGCTCCAGGCCGCTGCGAGCCAGGCCTCGTCCAGGCGGTGGTGGGAGGCGCGGTCGATGCCGCCGGTGGCGGTGAGGCTGATCGGCCGCTCCGCGTCGGGCGCGGCCGGCGCCGAGCCGGTGGCGTGGTCCGCGGACCGTCCCGCGGCATCGCCGGTGGAGCGTTCGGGGCGGTCCGGGCGGTCGATCGAGGTCGAGGTGGTCACTGTGTGTTTCCTACTCCCCCAGGTGTCGGGGCCTCCCTGCCCGGTGGCGGGCCAGGGGCGGTCGGTGGGCGGTGGTGAGGCGGCCGGGCGTGCCCGCGCGGGGCGCCCGGTGGGGCTCACGGGAGGGGCGGCCGGCCCGGTCTCAGCCCGCGCTCCAGTGTGCCGCGAGGTCCTCCCACAGGTAGGCGGCCGTCTCCGCCCCCTTGAACAGGAGATCCATCTCGACCTTCTCGTCGGGCGCGTGCCAGCCGTCCGAAGGGACGGAGATTCCGAGGAAGAGCACCGGGGCCCCCAGGGCGTCCTGGAGATCGGCTGCCGGTCCCGAACCGCCCTCTCTGGTGAAGCGGACCCGCTGTCCGAAGGCGCGGCTCATGGCGCGGGTGAGGGAGCGCAGCGCGGGATGGTCGAGCGGGGTGAGGCAGGGGCGGGTGGCGCCGAAGAAGGTGATCTCGTGCTCGATACCGGCCGGCACCCGGTCGGCGACCCACGCACGCAGCATCCGCTGGATCTGCTCCTCGTCCTGTCCCGCGACCGTGCGGAAGGAGAGCTTCAGCTGTGCGTGGGCGGGCACGATGGTCTTGCCGCCGGGGCCCTGGTAGCCGCCGCCGATGCCGTTGACCTCGGCGGTGGGGCGGGCCCACACCCTCTCCAGGGTGGTGTAGCCGTGCTCGCCCAGTGTCGCGTGGGAGTGAGCGGTGCGGACCCAGGCGTCCTCGTCGAAGGGCAGTTCGGCGAAGAGGGTGCGCTCCTCGTCGGTCAGCGGGAGGACGCCGTCGTAGAACCCGGGCAGTGTCACCCTGCGGTCCTCGTCGTGCAGCGCTGCCGCGATCCTGGCCGCCTCGGTGGCCGGGTTGGGGACGGCACCGCCGAACGAGCCCGAGTGGATGTCCTGGTCGGGGCCGCGCAGGTCGATCTGGCAGTCGGTGAGGCCGCGCATCCCGGTGCAGACGGTGGGGGTGTTCTCGTCCCACATGCCGGTGTCGGAGACGACGACGGCGTCGCAGGCCAGGCGTGCGGCGTGGTCGCGCAGCAGAGCGGTGAAGTGCGGGGATCCCGACTCCTCCTCGCCCTCGATCAGCAGTTTGAGGCCGACCGCCGGTGCGGTGCGTCCCGTGGCGGCCAGGTGCGCCCGGACGCCCAAGGCGTGGAAGAACACCTGCCCCTTGTCGTCGGCGGCGCCGCGCCCGTAGAGGCGTCCCTGCCGCTCCTGCGGCTCGAAAGGCTCGCTGTGCCAGCCGTCGGCGACGTCGGCGGGCTGCACGTCGTGGTGGCCGTAGACCAGCACCGTCGGCGCGGCCGGGTCGGCGGCGGGCCACTCGGCGAAGACGGCGGGCGCCCCGTCGGTCTCCCACACCTCCGCGACGGGGAAGCCGGTGGCGCGCAGCGCGGCAGCGAGCCAGTCGGCGCTGCGCCGCACGTCGTCCGCACGCCCCGGATCGGCCGAAACGGAAGGGATGCGCAGCCACGCCGACAGGTCGGCGAGGAAGGCGGCACGCTGGTCGTCGATGAAGGCCCGGACGGCGTTGTCCGGAGGAGCCGGGGTGGTGCTCATGCCATCGAGCCTAACGGTCGTCGGGGGATTACTCGTCAGCCCAACGGTGACCGGCACCCGGCTCCCCGGCGCCGCCACCGCCACCACTGCCGCTGCCGCTGCCGCTGCCGCCGCCGGCCTGCCCGGAAGCGTCCGCCATGTCCTGTGCGCCGGTACCGCCCGAGCTGCCGACGCCGCGCCTACCGCCGGTGGCGCCGGCGCCGCCCGTACCGCCCGTACCGCCGGTGCCGGCCGTGCTGCCGGTCAGCAGCCTCTCCAGGTCCGCCCGGTCGGGCAGTCCCTCGGGGCGGACCAGTTCGCCACTGCGCACGTACAAGAAGCCCGCGCTGACGGAGGACAGCGGGAGACCATGCTGCTCGGCCCATGCCAGCCGGTAGACGGCCAACTGGAGGGGATCGGCGTCCTGACCGCGCCCGGTCTTCCAGTCGACGATGTCGAACATCACACCGCCGTCGGCCGCGCGGTCGCGGTAGACGGCGTCGATACGGCCGCGGATGACCCGTCCGGCCAGCATCAGCTGGAACGGTGCCTCGACGCGGTAGGGGGTGCGGTGGGCGTAAGGGGAGCGTTCGAAGGCCTCCTTCAGCGCGGCCAGATCCCGCTCGTCCGCGATGGACGGGGGCTCGCCGCCGTCCGTGCCCTCACCGTCCGCGCCCGGCAGCTCGTCGGGACCGAGCATGGGCAGGGTCAGCTCCTCGAAGCGGGACTCCACCCAGGCGTGGAACCGGGTACCGCGGCGGGCGGCGGCGGGCCGCGGCGGGCGCGGCATGGGGCGGGCGAGCTCCCGTGCGAACGCCTCCGGGTCGGCGGCCACGCGCAGCAGCTGGGTGGCGCTCAGTGTGCGCGGCAGCGGTACGTCCCGTACGGCTTCCCGTGAGCGGCGCAGCTCGCCTGTGAGGGCTTCCAGATCGCGGTCCCATGCCGCGGCCAGGCGGGCCTCCTCCGGGGTGAGGCCGCCCGCACCGCTTTCGTCGGCCACGCCATCGGCCCCCGGCTCACGCCCGGGCTCCCTCTCGGCCCCCCTCTCGCGCTCCCCTTCGGTGTCGCTCTCGCGCTCCCCCGCACACTCCCCTTCGCGCTCCCTGTCAAGCTCTCTCTCCCGCTCCCCCTCCGACTCCCCTTCGCGCTCCCTCTCGGCGCCGAGTCGTTCCGCCCCGGCTTCCGTTTCGCCCTCCCTCCGGGCGTCCGCCGCCGCCCCGTCTGCGGGTGCGCCCTGGAGGTAGGACAGGACCGCGTCGGCGGCCGCCCGGCGGCGGGCCAGGGCGCTCGGGTCCAGCGGCAGAGGCCAGGCACGCTCCTCGGCGGACTCCTCCAGCGCGGGGTTGACCGCGTCCTCCTCCGGCGGATCCGCCCAGTGCTCGACCTCGCCGTGTGCGGGGTCGGCCTCGCAGTGGGCGCGCAGGGACTCCAAAAACGCGGAGGGGCCGCGGGGACGCTTCTGCGCGGGCCCCCACCAGTGTCCCGAACCGAGCAGCAGGCTGCGGGGACGGGTGAAGGTGACGTAGCCGAGACGGAGCTCCTCGGTGGCCTGGTGGGCCCGCAGCGCGTTCTCGTGTGCCTTGAGGCTCTTGGCGTTCCACTCGGGGGCCGGCGGCAGAGTGGCCGCGTCGCCGCGCAGCGCGTACGGCAGCACCTTGGGCTGGGCGAGCCAGGTCTCGCGGGCCTGCTCGCTGGGGAACTGCTTGGCGACCAGCCCTGGTACGGCCACCACGTCCCACTCCAGGCCCTTGGACTTGTGCGCGGTCAGCACCTTGACCGTGTTCTCGCCGCCCGGCAGGGAACTGTCGAGGCCCTTCTCGTACTGCACGGCGGTGCGCAGGAAGGCCAGAAAGGCCAGCAGGGTGGCTTCGCCGTCCAGGGAGGCGAAGCCGGCGGCGATGTCGAGGAACTGGCCGAGCGTCTCGCGTCGCCGCGCGGCGACCGCCTGCGGTGAGGCGGCCAGCTCCACCTCGAGCCCGGTGGCGGCCAGCACCCGGTGGAGGACGTCCATGAGCGGGTCGGCCAGCGAGCGGCGCAGCTCGCGCAGTTCCGCGGCCAGCCTGGCGAAGCGCACCCGGGCCTCGGCGGAGAACGGCAGCTCGTCGTCGTGGCCCTCGCTCTCCAGGAAGGTGTCGAGGGCGTCGGCCAGTGAGCGCACCTCCGCGGGGTCGGCGCCCTCCACGGCGGCGGCGAGCCGCTCGTCGGGGTCGGCGTCGGTGCCGCCGCGCTGGTGGGCGACCAGCAGCGCGGCGCGCCGCCCGAGCAGCGCCAGGTCGCGGGGGCCTATGCGCCAGCGCGGTCCGGTCAGCAGCCGGACGAGCGCCGCGTTGGAGGTGGGGTCCTGGAGGACCTCGCAGACGGCCACCAGGTCGGCGATCTCCGGCAGGTGCAGCAGCCCTGAGAGGCCCACCACCTCGACGGGGAGCTCCCGCTCGGCCAGCGCACCCTGGATCTGAGCGAAGTCGCCCGCGCCGCGGCACAGCACGGCGATCTCGCCCGGCGGGGTGCCGGTGCGCACCAGGTGGGCCAGGGAGTCGGCCAGCCAGTCGATCTCCTGCGCCTGGGTGTCCAGCAGCGCGGCCCGCACCCGGCCCGCCCCGGCCGCGTCGGGGGCGGGGCGCAGCGCCTCCACCCCTTCGTGCCGCTCCCGCAGCGGCGCGGCCAGGCCGTTGGCGAGGGTGAGCAGGCGGCCGCCGCTGCGGCGGTTCTCGCTCAGCGACTGGCGTCGCGCCGGGCTGCCGTCGGCGTGCGGGAAGTGGCGGGGGAAGTCGTCCAGATTGGCGACGGAGGCCCCGCGCCAGCCGTAGATGGCCTGGCAGGGGTCGCCGACGGCCGTGACGGGGTGTCCGGTGCCCTGCCCGAACAGTCCGGCCAGCATGACGCGCTGCGCGACGGAGGTGTCCTGATACTCGTCCAGCAGGACGACGGAATACTGCTCGCGCAGTGCCCGCCCGACGTCCGGGAGCCCGGCGAGGCGGGCGGCGAGAGCGATCTGGTCACCGAAGTCGATGCGTTCGCGTTCCCGCTTGCGGGCGCGGTAGGTCTCCACCAGGTCCAGCAGTTCCTCGCGGGCGCGGGTGGCCTGCGGGACCTTGCGGAGCTTGTCGTTGGTCAGCCGGGCGCCCTCCAGCGAGGCGAGGAGTTCCGCGTCGTGGCCGCGGGCCCGCTCGGGGGTGACCAGGTGTTCGCTCAGTTCGGCGTCGAGCGCCAGCACGTCCTCGACGAGGGCGGGGACGGACTTGGTGAGCGCCTCGTAGGGGCCCTCGGCGGCGCGCAGCACCCCGGCCGCGAGCTGAAAGCGGGTGGCGTCGGCCAGCAGCCGCACGGACGGCTCGATGCCCAGGCGCAGCCCGTGCTCGCTCAGCAGCCGCCCCGCGAAGGCGTGGTACGTGGAGATCTGCGGCTCCCCGGCCTCCGCGCTGCCGGGGACGGCCGGGTCGGGATCGGTGACGCCCGCCCTGTGCAGGGCCTTGCGGACGCGGTCGGCCAGCTCACCGGCCGCCTTGTTGGTGAACGTCAGGCCGAGTACACGGTCGGGGGCGACCTGGCCCGTGCCCACCAGCCACACGACGCGGGCGGCCATGACGGTCGTCTTGCCGGAGCCCGCACCGGCGACGATGACCTGCGGGGCGGGCGGTGCGGTGATGCAGGCCGTCTGCTCCGGGGTGAACGGGATACCCAGCAGCTCGGCGAGCTGTCCGGGGTCGGTGAGTGGTGCGGGCACTCCTCAGACGCTAGCGGGCGCGGCTGACACCCGGAGCCGGGGCGGGGAGGAAACAGCCGAGGGCCGGTCACGCCCCACCACGCCATGGCGCGGCATGGAGCGGCACGGCAGGAGCGGCATGGCGCGGCACGGCGCGGTGGCCCGCCGGGCGTGACGGTGTGCGGACGGCCGGGTCACTCCACGATCTGGCGGCCCTCCGGGCGGGCCGAGCACGCCGAGCGGAACGCGCAGTGGGCGCAGTGCTGCCCCGGGGTCGGGGTGAAGCGTTCGTCCAGCACCCTGGCGGCCGCCGTGGCCAGCAGATCCCCCACCCAGTCACCACCGGAGTCGCCGGAACCGCCCTGGCCGTACTCACCGGAGTCGCTCAGGCCGGAGTCACCGGAGCCGCTCTGTGGGGCATCGGGGCCGGAGTCCTCAGGAGTGCCGTCGGGGGCCGGGGCTCCGTCGGGTCCGTCCTGGGCGTCGTGAGGGCCGCCCTCCGGCTCCTGGCGCTGCACCACGGGCAGGGTGTCGCCGCCGTCACGCTTGGCGGCCCCGATGCGCAGGTGCACCAGTTCGGCTCCGCCGGGCTCAGGGCGCCGCCCGTCGAACAGCGCGTCCGCAGCGCCTTCCCGTATGGCGAGCTGGTAGACGGCGAGCTGGGGGTGGCGCTCGACCTCGGGGCCTGTGGGGCGGGCGCGGCCTGTCTTGAAATCGACGACGTAGGCGCGGCCCTGGGCGTCCCGCTCGACCCGGTCCATGCTGCCCCGGATGCGGACGGCGTGCTCCCCCGCCCGCAACGTCACATCAAAACCGTGTTCGCTCCCGGCGGGCTCGCGGCCCTCGCCGCGCTCCATGACGTGCCAGCGCAGGAACCGCTCCAGCGCGGCCCGCGCGCTCTCCTTCTCCTGGCGCGACTTCCACGGCGCCTCGAAGGCGAGCCCGTCCCACACCGCGTCCAGCCGCTCCATCAGCACGGACAGGTCTGCGGGGCTGCTGCCCGAGGCGACCTCGTCCGCCAGTACGTGCACCACGTTGCCGAAGCCCTGCGCGGCCGTCGCCGGCTCGTCGGCCTTCACCTCACGGGTGAGGAACCACTGCAACGCACAGGTGCGCGCCAGCTGCTCCAGCGCGCTGCCGGACAGCGCCACCGGCTGGTCGCGGTCGCGCAGCGGCATATCGGAGCGGGTCGGCTCGGCCAGCCCCCACCAGCGCTGCGGGTGTGCCGCGGGAACCAGCGCGTAGCCCTCCTCGTCACGCTCCCCCGCGAGCCGGGCGAGCCTGCGCGCCGCCGCGTCCCGCAGCGCGGGCGAGACCTGCGGGTCGACGGTGGTGGCCCGCAGCTCCGCGACCAGCGCGGGCACCGACAGCGGGCGGCGCGGGCGACCCGCGACCTGCCGGGGCTCGACCCCCAGCTCGGCGAGGAACCGCGAGGGCTGGTCGCCGTCCTCCGCCTGGGCGCGGACGGCCGTCACCACCAGGCGCCGCGAGGCACGGGTGGCCGCGACGTAGAAGAGCCTGCGCTCCTCGGCCAGCAGCGCCCCCGCGGAGAGCGGTTCGGCGAGCCCGTCGCGACCGATGCGGTCGGCCTCCAGCAGCGAGCCGCGCCGCCGCAGATCGGGCCACAGCCCCTCCTGCACCCCGGCGACGACCACCAGCGGCCACTCCCGGCCCTTGGCCCGGTGCGCCGTCAGCAGCCGTACGGCGTCCGGGCGTACCGCGCGCTGGACGAGGGTGTCGGCGGCGATGTCCTGGGCCTCCAGCTCCGCGAGGAAGTTGAGGGCGCCCCGGCCGCCGCCGCGCTCCTCCGCCCGGGCCGCCACCGCGAACAGGGTGCAGACGGCGTCCAGATCGCGGTCCGCGTTGCGCCCGCCGAAGCCGCCCCGGCGGGCGGCGCGCTCCAGCCGGTCGGGCCATCCTGTGCCGGTCCACAGCGTCCACAGTGCCTCCTCTGCCGTGCCGCCCCCGGCGAGCAGTTCGCGGGTCTTGCGCAGCAGCAGTCCCAGGCTGTGCGCGCCCTCGACGGAGCGGCCCTGAGGCGCCGCCGAGGCCCCCGGGGACTGCGGCGTGTGAGCGACCAGCCGTTCGGGCTCGGCGAGCGCTTCGGCCAGCAGCACGTCCGAGGGGCGGGGCACTCTGGCGCCCGCCGCGCGCTCCTCCTCGCGCAGCGCCCGGCCCAGGCGGCGCAGGTCGGCCGCGTCCATCCCGCCCAGCGGAGAGGACAGCAGCGTCAGTGCGGTGCCGGTGGTGAGCGAGGCGTGTTCTTCCAGCGCTCCCTCGGCCGCGACCCGCAGCGCGGTCAGCAGCGGGGCGATGGTCGGCTCGTGACGCAGCGGCACGTCATCGCCGTCCACCTCGACGGGCACCCCGGCCGAGACGAGGGCGCGCCGCACGACGGGCAGGGAGCGTCCGCCCGCGCGCACCAGCACGGCCATCTCGCCCCAGGGCACGCCGTCCTCCAAGTGGGCACGGCGCAGCAGATCGGCGATGTGCTCCAGCTCGGCGCCGGCCGTGGGATAGGTGAACACCTCGACCCGGCCGGCGGCGGGCAGCCGCGCTCCCGCCGGCTCGGCGAGGGACGCCTCACGGGAGGCCCCCTCGGGGAAGGAGGGCTCCTCCGTGCTGCCGGGCCGCCGGCCGTCAGCACGGGGGGAAGGGATGGCGGGGGCGGGCGCCGGGACAAGAGCACGGTGGGCGCGGACCGCCTCGGCCGGCAGCCGGGTCAGCGGCATGCGCTCGGTCAGCCGGCGGGTGGCGGCCGACAGCGAGGGCGCGAAACGGTGCGCCGTACGCAGCACCCGCACGGGTGCGGGGGCGCCGGAGGGCTGCCGGAAGACGTCGGGGAAGTCCAGGATGCCCCTCACGTCCGCGCCGCGGAACGCGTAGATCGACTGGTCGGGATCGCCGAACGCCACCAGCGTGCGGGCGCCGCCGCCCGCCAGCGCGCGCAGCAGGCGCGCCTGGGCGGGGTCGGTGTCCTGGTACTCGTCGACATAGATCGCGTCGTAGGCGCCGTCGAGCCAGGAGGCGACCTCCCCGCGCTCGGTCAGCAGCGCGGCCCGGTGCACCAGCTCCGCGTAGTCGAGGACGCCCTGCGCGTCGAGCACGTCCAGGTACTCGGCGAAGAAGCCGGCCGCGGCCCGCCAGTCGGGGCGCCCGGCCCGCCGTGCGAAGGCCCCCAGCGCCGCCGGGCCCAGCCCCAGCTCCCTGCTGCGGGCCAGCACGGCCCGCACCTCGTCGGCGAAACCGCGGGTGGTCAGGCAGGCGCGCAGCTCGTCCGGCCAGCGCACCGTCGCCCGCCCCCGCTGCTCCAGCGCGATCTGGCCCTCCAGCAGCTCGCGGATGTGCAGGTCCTGCTCAGGGCCTGTCAGCAGGCGCAGCGGCTCGGCGAACAGGTCGGCGTCCTGGTGGGCGCGGACCAGCGCGTAGCAGTAGGAGTGGAAGGTCGTGGCCTGTGGCGCGGTCAGGGCACCGGCGTCCGCCGCCCGGGCCAGCCGGTCCGTCATCCGGTCGCGCAGCTCCACGGCGGCCTTGCGGCTGAAGGTGAGCACCAGGACGCGCTCGGGATCGGCGCCCTCGCACACGCGGCGGGCGACCGCTTCGACCAGCGTGGTGGTCTTGCCGGTGCCGGGGCCCGCGAGGACGAGGAGAGGGCCGCCCGTGTGGTCAACCACGGCGCGTTGTGCCGCGTCAGAAGCAGGGAGATCGACAGGTCCCGCCGGGGTGCGCACCAGCCGGTACGCGCCGGGCCCGCGGGACCGCTGATGCGCCTCGGCAGTAAGGGAGGGACTCACGTGGATCGCCTAGGGGGAGGTCTGTGCGGGGTGGTACAGACGCTACGCCAGCGGGCACATGTGCCGCAGCGCATCGCTCCTGTACCCCGTACGACCGCGGTACTCCGTACGGGCTCCAGGGTGCATGGAGCCGGGAGCCATGACGGAAGCTGGACACTGTGAGCAGCCGCAGCGCGGGATCACCCGGGCTTCCCGTCCCAGCGGGCCCGGCGCATGTCGATGCGCGGGATGTGCCCGGGCGTACCGGAGGCGGCGGAGCCGGACCGCAGCGGAGTGCCCTCCGCGTGGTAGTGCCTCAGCGCCTCGTGCTCCTTGCCGGGGAGCGGCACGCCGTCGGCGCGCACCACACGCCACCAGCACACCGCGCCGCCGTACAGCGCCATGGCCCGGCCCACCTGACGGGGGCCGCCCTCTTCGAGCCACTCGGCGATGTCCCCGTAGGTCAGCACGCGACCCGCGGGGATCAGGTCGGCCACGTCCAGTACGCGCTCCGCGTAATCGGGCAGCTCGGGCAGGGGGCTCCCGTCCGCGTCGGACGGCACGGACGAGACCGCCACGGGCGGTGCGGTGCGGCCGGGGGACGGTCGCCCGCCTCCGGGTTCTCCAGGCATACGGGCCATGCTGCCTCATGCCACCGACAGCCGTGCCCATTCGCCCGCGGCCTAACGGCACCACCTGGCGATTCGTCCCCGGGAACCCCGGAATGCACCCTCGTGCTCCCGGCGAGCCTCCCCTCGTGCCACCATCTTCCGGGCGGTGACGAGTGATACGGGACCAGGACGAGACGGAATCCGGACAGCGGCACGGTGACGGCCCCCGCTCAGGGGGCGCACCCGCCGCCGGCAGTGCTGCCCACGGGAACGGCGGAACCATCGGCAACCAGGACGGCGCGCCGGAGCCCGGCGACGAGACGGCCGAGAGCGTCGAAGCGGCCGAAGACGCGCAGACGCCCCAGGCCGCGGAGACGACCGAAGGCGCGGAGACGACCGAGGCCGCAGGGAAGGCCGAAGGCGTCGAAGGGGCGGAGGAGACCGAGGACACCGCGGACGGGGGTGAAGCCGACGAGACCCCTGAGGCGGAAAAAGGCGGCGAGACCCCGGACCCGGAGAAGGCCGCGAAGACCGAGCCGCTGGGGCCCGGCGAGAAGCTGGAGGCCGTCGCCAAGGGGGACCGTATCGAGAGCGACGAGCCGCTGCTCTCCGCCCGGGTGCACCGGCCCTCCGACCTGCTGCGGTTGGTGCTGGGGCTGCTGGGCATCGCGCTGGTCCTCACCATCGCCAACTTCGCGCACGGCACCACCGCGGGACTCGAACAGGACATCGACAAAGGCACCGCGGAAGCGCCCGACCTGCTCATCAGCCTGACCGGGCTGGCCTCCAGCATCGCCGTCCTGCTCGTACCCGTCGCGTTCGCGATCGAGCGGCTGATCAAACGGGACGGGCTGCGCATCGCCGACGGCGTCCTGGCCGCCGTGCTCGCTCACGGCGCCTCTCTGGCCGTGGACCTGTGGGTGGCGCAGGCAGCGCCCGACTCGATCAGGGACGCCCTGACCAAGGCCATCACCCCGCAGGACGCCACCACACCGGTGCACAGCTACCTGGCCCCCGTCATCGCCTACATGACGGCCGTCGGCATGGCGCGCCGCCCCCGCTGGCGGGTGGTTTTGTGGGGCGTCCTGCTGCTGAACGCCTTCGCCGTCCTGGTGCCCGGATACACCACCGCCTTCTCCATCGCCGTGACGATCCTCATCGGATGGTCGATCGCCTACGGGACGCTGTACGCGGTCGGCACCCCCAACGTCAGGCCGACCGGGCAGACGCTGCTGGCGGGGCTGCGCCGGGTGGGCTTCAAGCCGGTCGGCGCGCTGCGCGTGGAGGAGGCGAGCGACGCCGACAAGCGCGACCACAACGACCGCGGACGCCGCTACCGGGTGACCCTGGAGGACGGGGGGCCGCTCGATGTGACCGTGGTCGACCGCGAGCAGCAGGCACAGGGGTTCTTCTACCGCGTCTGGCGCAGGCTCGCGCTGCGCGGGATCACGCAGCGCCGCAGCCTGCAATCGCTGCGCCAGGCGCTGGAACAGGAGGCGCTGCTGGCCTACGCGGCGATCTCCGCCGGCGCCAACGCACCCCGGCTGATCGCCACCTCCGAGCTCGGCCCCGACGCCGTGATGCTCGTCTACGAACACCTGCCAGGACGCAGCCTGGACGCGCTGGCCGACGAGGAGATCAGCGACGAACTGATGCGCACGGCCTGGCAGCAGGTCGAGGCGTTGCAGTCCCGCCGGATCGCCCACCGCAGGCTGGTCGGGGACGCGCTGCTGGTGGACCGCTCCGGCGCCGTCTACCTGACGGACCTGCGCGGCGGCGAGATCGCGGCGGGCGATCTGATCCTGCGCATGGACGTCGCCCAACTGCTGACGACACTGGGGCTGCGAGTGGGGGCCGAACGCGCGGTCGCGGCCGCCGTGGACGTGCTGGGCCCCGACGCCGTCGCCGACAGCCTCCCGCTGCTCCAGCCGATCGCGCTCAGCCGCAGCACCCGCACCACCCTGCGCCACCTCGCCAAGGAGCGCGCCGAGAGGGAACGCGAAGCGGTCATCGAGGCCTCCCGCGCCAACAAGGAGACCAAGGCGAGAGAGGCCAGAGCCCGCGGTGAGGCCGCGCACGGGGCCGAGGCGGCGGGGGGCCGCGCGCACCGCAAGTCGCTGCGGGCCGAGAAGAACGCCGAGAAGAAGGCCATAGACGAGGCGCTGGAAGAGGCGCGCGAGGAGGACCTGCTGGCCCAGATCCGCCACCAGGTGCTGCGCGTCAGGCCGCAGGCCCCCATAGAGCCCGCCCGGCTCGAACGCATCAGGCCGCGCACCCTGGTCAGCTTCATCGCCGGCACCCTGGCCGCCTACTTCCTGCTCACGCAGCTCTCACAGGTGCCGGTCGACGTGGTGCTGGACGCCAACTGGGCGTGGGTCGGCGGGGCCGTGGCCTTCTCCACGCTCACCTATGTGTGCGCCGCGATGTCCCTGCTGGGTTTCGTCCCGGAGAAGGTGTCGTGGTGGCGGACGGTGCAGGCGCAGATCGCCGGCTCCTTCGTGAAGCTCGTCGCCCCCGCGGCGGTCGGCGGCGTCGCCCTCAACGCGCGTTTCCTCCAGCGTGCGGGGGTACGGCCAGGACACGCGGTGGCGAGCGTCGGCGCCTCCCAGCTCTTCGGACTGGGCAGCCACATCACCCTCCTGCTGCTGTTCGGCTACATCACCGGCACCGAGCACACGCCCACCCTCTCGCCGTCCCGCGCGGTCATCGCGGGCCTGCTGACGGCTGCCGTGCTGGCGCTGATCGTCACGGCGGTCCCCGCACTGCGCAGGTTCGTCTCCAACCGTGTGCGCTCGCTGTTCGCGGGGGTGGTGCCGCGGATGCTGGACGTGGTGCAGCGGCCGCAGAAGCTGCTCACGGGCGTGCTGGGGATGCTGCTGCTGACCTTGGCGTTCGTGATGTGTCTTGACGCGTGCGTGCGTGCCTTCGGCCACGAGACGAGCTACGCCAACCTGGCCGTCGTCTTCCTGACGGCGAACGCGCTCGGGTCCGCCGCCCCCACACCGGGCGGCCTCGGAGCCGTCGAGGCCGCGCTGATCGCCGCGCTCATCGCCTTCGGGGTGCCCAAGGAGGTGGCGACCCCGGCCGTGCTGCTGTTCCGGCTGATGACGCTCTGGCTGCCCGTGCTGCCCGGCTGGCTGTCCTTCACCCATCTGACCCGCAAGGGAGCGCTGTAACAGCGGACCCTTGGCAGCACTGTCAGCAGCGGACCCGCGCGTCGGCACTGTCAGCAGCGGACCCGCGCGTCGGCGCTGTCGCAAGGGAGCGCCGAAACAGGAGAGCGCTGTAGCGGGCCGTACACCCTAACGCCCCACACAGCGCGCCCCGCCCGCACCGCCGTACGCACGATGAACGTCCCACCCTCTGCACGGGAGGACGTCCCATGCGCCATACCCGCTCCCTGCGGCCCGGTGCCGCCCTCGTGGCGGCGCTCATAGCGACCGCGGCCGTCGCGAGCGGCTGCGGCAGCGACGCGTCGGACGGCACGGGGAAGCAGACGGCCCGTCCCGACGTCCGCGGCTCCTCCCCGCCGGGCAGCGCCCCGGACTCCCCTTCCGCCTCCTCCACCCGGCCCACCGGCAAACCCACCGGGCCCCCTTCTCCCGCGCTGCCCGACTCCGTCACCCGGCAGAAGCTGTCCTGGTCGCGCTGTCCCGAGCCGAACGCGGCGCAGGGCAGCGACGCCGGCTCGCCCTCCCCGCTGCCGGGAGGGACGCGCTGGGAGTGCGCCGAGCTGAAGGTGCCGCTCGACTACGACGAGCCCAAGGGCAAGACGATCGGCATCGCGATGATCCGGGCCACCGAACGCAAGGGCGGCGGAAGGCGCATCGGCTCGCTGCTGTTCAACTTCGGCGGCCCCGGCGGCTCAGGGGTGGCCACCCTGCCCGCCTTCGCCCGGGACTACGAGAAGCTGCGCGGCCGCTACGACCTGGTGAGCTTCGACCCTCGCGGGGTGGGCCGCAGCGAGGGGGTGAGGTGTTTGAGCGACCGGAAACTGGACGGCTACTTCGCCGCCGACTGGACGCCGGACACCGACAGGGAGCAAAAACGCCTCTTCGCCCGCCAGCAGAACTTCGCCCACGGATGCGAAAAACGGGCCGGGACGCTCCTGCCGCACCTGACGACGGAGAACACCGCACGCGACATGGACGTGATGCGCCAGGTGCTAGGCGATCAGAAGCTGCACTACTTCGGCATCTCCTACGGCACCGAACTGGGCGGCGTCTACGCGCACCTGTACCCGGACAGCGTCGGGCGCGCCGTCTTCGACGCCGTCGTCGACCCGCGCTCCACTCCGGTCTCCGGCTCGCTCAGCCAGTCCAGCGGCTTCCAGTTGGCACTCGACAACTTCCTCAAGGCGTGCGCGGCGCGTGGCGAGGACTGCCCGGTGGGCGAGGACCCCGACGAGGGGAAGCAGCGGATCACCGACCTGCTGGCCGAGCTCGACGCCGAGCCGATGCCCACCGACAGCGGCCGCAAGCTGACCGAGTCACTGGCCGAGGGCGGCATCGCGCAGGCGCTGTACGCCAAGGACACCTGGCAGCTGCTCGCACGGGGGCTGGAGGACGCGCTGGTGGACGGCGACGGGAGCACCCTGCTGCTGCTGGCGGACGCACTCAACGGACGCAACCAGGACGGTACCTACAGCACGCTCCAGTCCTCCCTGACAGCCATCAGCTGTGCCGACAACCGGCAGCGCTACGGCGTGCGGGAGATCAAGTCCGAGCTTCCCGGCTTCACCGAGGCGTCACCCGTCTTCGGGCCGATGTCGGCCTGGGGGCTCTCCTCCTGCCACGACTGGCCGGTCCACGGACAGTGGACGTCTCCGCCGGTGCGGGCCGCCGGCGCCGATCCCATCCTGCTCGTCGGCACGACAGGGGACCCCGCGACGCCCTACGGGGGCACGCGCGCCATGAAGGAGGAGCTGGGCGAGGGCGTCGGGACAGAGGTCACCTACCGGGGCGAGGGACACGGCGCCTACGACAGCGACAACACGTGCGTACGGCGTGCGGTCGACGGCTATCTGCTGCGCGGGAAGGTCCCCGAGGACGGCACGAACTGCCGGTGAACGCCGCCGGCACGACGAAGGGCGGTGCTCCCCTCGTCCGGGGAGCACCGCCCTGTCGCGGTCGCGGAGGCCGGCTCAGTAGACCGGCTTCTCGGGCTCGATCTGGTTGACCCACCCGATCACACCGCCGCCGACGTGCACGGCGTCGGCGAATCCGGCGTTTTTGAGGACGGCCAGCACCTCGGCGGAGCGGACACCCGTCTTGCAGTGCAAGACGATCTTCTTGTCCTGCGAGAGGTCCTGGAGCGCGTTGCCCATCAAAAACTCGTTCTTGGGGATCAGCCGGGCACCGGGGATCGAGACGATCTCGTACTCGTTCTGCTCGCGCACGTCGATGACGTCGATCTGCTCGCCGTCGTCCATCCACTCCTTGAGCTGCTTGGGAGTGATGGTGGAGCCGGCGGCGGCCTCCTGCGCCTCATCGGAGACGACACCGCAGAACGCCTCGTAGTCGATCAGCTCGGTGACCGTCGCGTTGGGGCCGCAGATCGCGCAGTCCGGGTCCTTGCGGACCTTGACCTGGCGGTAGGTCATCTCCAGCGCGTCGTAGATCATCAGGCGGCCGACCAGCGGCTCACCGATGCCGGCCAGCAGCTTGATGGCCTCGTTGACCTGGATCGAGCCGACGGAGGCGCACAGCACGCCCAGCACGCCGCCCTCCGCGCAGCTCGGCACCATGCCGGGCGGCGGGGGCTCCGGGTACAGGCAGCGGTAGCAGGGGCCGTGCTCGCTCCAAAAGACGCTCGCCTGGCCGTCGAAGCGGTAGATGGAACCCCACACGTACGGCTTGTTCAGCAGCACGCAGGCGTCGTTGACCAGGTAGCGGGTGGCGAAGTTGTCCGTGCCGTCCACGATCAGGTCGTAGGGGGCGAAGATGTCCATCACGTTCGAGGAGTCGAGCCGCTCCTCGTGCAGATTGACCTGGGTGTAGGGGTTGATCCCCAGCACCGTGTCCTTCGCCGACTCCGCCTTCGAGCGGCCGATGTCCGCCTGGCTGTGGATGACCTGGCGCTGGAGGTTCGACTCGTCGACCTCGTCGAACTCGATGATGCCGAGCGTCCCGACACCGGCTGCGGCGAGATACATCAGGGTGGGGGAGCCGAGACCCCCCGCGCCCACACACAGCACCTTCGCGTTCTTGAGCCGTTTCTGACCCTCCATCCCGACATCCGGGATGATCAGGTGACGTGAGTACCTGCGGACCTCGTCGACGGTGAGCTCATCAGCTGGCTCGACCAGGGGTGGCAGTGACACGGAGACTCCGATGGTCGGTGGGACGTGCGGGAAGTCACCCGCCCGAAGGCGGGCCGTTCCTCTCGTAACACTGCCACGCGCTATCTCATTCCGAGACACCAGGTCCAAGACACGAGACGATCTCGTCCCAGTACCCGGGCAGCGTCTCCCAGGGGTCCCGGCCCGCGCCGCGGGTGCGGTCCGTGAAGCAGACGGTGCCCGCGCCCTGCCAGCGGGCGATGCGCAGCGCCTCCTCCAGGTGCAGCCGCGGCAGCGAGTGCACCAGGTGGCAGAAGCGCTCGGCAGGGTGCGCCGCCGTCCACTCCTCGGCCTGCGACCAGCGGTAGTCCGCCCAGTTCCCGGCATAGGTGACCAGCTGATCGACGCACTCGAGGTAGGCCGGGTGCGAGGGGCCGCCGGGCGCCAGGACGAGGTGTCCGCCGCCCTGCTCACCGCCCAGCAGGGCGCGCAGGGTGGCCGCCAGGCGCTGGACGTGCCCCAGCCGGTCAGCGCCGCCGGGCGCGTGCACCAGGTGGAAGCCGTCCACCCGGTACCAGTCGAGGAACCTGTGGGCCTCGGAGACCAGCTCGCCGAATGTCCGCGTACCGTCCCGCATGTCGAGACGGCCGAGGAGTGCGACACCGGCGGAACGCAGCGCGGCCGCCGCGGGGGCGCAGTACGGGTCGGGGCGCGCGCCGGGACCGTCGGCGATGTCCAGCACCACCCAGTGCAGCGGCCCCGCTTCCCGTTCGGGCCCGGGGAAGGCGCCGACCCCGGGCCGGGAGAGCTCCGCCCACTCCGCGGGCGCCAGCAGGGGATGCGCACAGCCGGGAACCCCCAGGCCGAGCCGGCGCACCCCGCTGCCGTCGCCGGCCCGGCGGGCCCGCCCCGGCGGTGTCGTCAGATACGGCACGCGGCCTCCATCCAGATGTCGGCCAGCGACTCCTCCATCCCGATGCGCGGCCGCCAGCCGAGCCGGTCCCTGGCCGTACGGACGTCCGCCTGCTGCCAGGCGCCGCACCCGTCCGGGTACGGGTAGGAGGCGGGCGGGCCGGACGGAGCCACGGGTGCCGACTGCGCGGAGGGCGCCGCGTGCGGGACGTGCTGCGAGGCCGCCGGGGGCTGTCCGGGGTGGTGCCCGTGTGCGCCCTGCTGCGCGTGCGCCGCCTGGAGGGCGTGGCCGGCGTGGACCTGTGCGGGGATCACCGGCATCTGCCCGCCGGGCCCCGCGGGGCCTCCGTTTCCGCCGGGGCCCGCAGGTCCGCCGGGGGCGCCAGGGCCGCCGGGCCCGGTGCCGTGTGCGCCTGCCACGGCCCCCGGATGTCCGTCGCCGGGTGCCGGACCGCCGCCCTGCTCGTGCACGGACCCGGCGTATCCGGCGACACGGGCCAGCAGGGAGGCGGCGTCCCGCAGGCGCACCGCCCGGCCGGTGCCGATGTTGACGATGCCCTGGGCCGCCGACAGCGAGGCGGCGTGCACGGCGCGCGCGACGTCGCGCACGTCGACGAAGTCGCGCTGCACCCCCAGCCCCCCCAGCTTCAGTTCGCCGTCCCCCTGCTGCATCGCGCGCCGCATCGCTTCGGCGATGCGCCCGAGGGGCGATCCCGCGGGGGTGCCGGGCCCGACGGGTGAGAAGACCCGCAGCACGACGGCGTCCAGCCCGGAGGCGAGCACCAGTTCGGTGCCGGCCAGTTTGCTGACCCCGTAGGGACCGCCGGGGCGCGGTACCGCGTCCTCCCCCGTGGACGAACCCGGCTGGGAGGGCCCGTACTCGGCGGCGCATCCCACGTGCACGAGACGGGCGCCGCAGCCGCTGCGGCGCAGTGCCTCGCAGACGGCGGCGGTGGCCACCACGTTGTGCCGGATCAGCTCGCGCCCGTTGCCCCTGGTGGTACCGGCGCAGTTGATGACGACGCCCGGGTGGACCGCGTCCAGGAAACGGGTGAGCGCCCCCGGACTGCCGGTGGACAGGTCGAACCGCACGTCCGCGTCGTCGCCCCTGCCGAGCGCGGTGAGCTGCACGGCGGGGTCGGCGAGCAGCCGGTCGGCGACGAACCGGCCCAGGTATCCGCCGGCGCCCAGCAGCAGCACCCTCATCGTGTGACCTCCTCGTGCGGGAGGCCGTCCTGAAGCGGTCGCACGGCTGTGTGGGCCGGCCGCCCTGCGGTGCCGCGGTGTGCCGACTGCGCGTGGGTCATGGGGTGGGGCTCCTTGTCGATGTCAGACAGCGGGCTCGTAAGCCCGTGCCGGTACGGGGACGGAAGGGTGGCGCGCCGCTCACGCGGGCGCCGCCTCCCGGTGGTGTGCGGAGGCGCGGGGCAGCGTGATTGACGCGTACGCCAGCAGGACGAGGGCGGCGCAGCCGCAGGCCGCCAGCGGGACGGACGCCGTGCCCTGGTGTGCCACCAGCGCCTCCACGGGCCTGCTCAGCGCCTGTAGCCAGGGCAGCCGTGCGACCGGAACGGACAGCAGGACGGCGGCCTCCAGCGCGCAGGCGGTCAGGAGCCCGGCACGGGCGGCCTGCCGGAAGCCGTGCGCGCCCAGCAGCAGCGCCGCGAACAGCAACAGCAGCACAGCGGCGGTGGCGGCGAAGGCGGGCCCGGCCGGGACGTCGACCCTCTCCCCTCCCGCGTAGGCACCGTCGGCAAGGGTGTGCGCCCCCCACAGGAGCGCCGGGCAGCTCACCGCGAAGGCGAGCAGGGCCAGCGCCAGCGCAGGCCGCACGCGGGCGGAGAACTCCTCCAGGCTGCGGCACCCGGCGAGCTTGCGCCGCGCGGCGTGTGCGAACCAGCGCGCGCACCACACCGCGGGGGCGAGGGCCAGCGTGAGGCCCAGGGGGACACCGGGCGGGGGCGGTGCCGGGGCGCTGCCGGGAAACTCGGGCCCGCCGCCGAGGAGTTGCCGCAGCAGCCAGTCACCGTAGAGCGCGTATCCGGCCAGCCAGCACACGCACAGGAACGGCAGTACGGGGAACGGCCGCGGTCTCATCCCGGCCGCGCGGGGTGTGGCCGGGAGGGCGCGTACGGACGCGACGCCACTGCCGAGTACCGCGCCCGCGCCCACGGCGCAGACGACGGCGCGCAGAGCGGGCGGCGCGCTCTCCAGCAGGACGAGCCAGGCCAGGGTGCCCGCGCACAGGAGGCCGGGCAGCAGGGGCAGCCCGAGCGCGGCGGCCCCGGAGAGCAGCCGCGCGGGCACCGGACCGCGAGCGGGCAGGGTGGGATCCGCCCCGCCGCCCGGGTGCCCGGAGCCGGTCTCGGTACGGGCACCGAGACCGGAAGCGGAGGGCGCGACAGGCGTACGGTCCTGCGCGTCGTCCTCCCGCCGGGGCGCGCGGGCGTACAGCTCCTCGGCCAGGGAGAAGACGTCGCGGTGCCGGCACGAGGCGACCGTGCGGTCCGTGACGCCGCCGGCCTCCAGCCCGGCGGCGATCTCCAGGGGATCGACCGCCCGTTCGCACAGCGTGCTGTGCCGGCGCAGCAGCACACGGACGGGGTCGGCGGAGGAACCGGAACCTTGGTCGGCGGGAGCGGGGTGGGTGTTCACGGGGTCGTCGCCTCCTCCGGTTCGGCGCCGACGGCGGCGCGCTCCGGTGCCGCACGCCACGGTGGCGCGTTCCGTGCGGGAAGCCCGTCCGCAGGGCGGTTCCGTGCGGAAAGCCCGTCCGCGGGGCGGTCCTGTCCGGCCCAGCTCGGGGTGTGCGTGGCGCCGCCCGCCGGGACTCGTGTGGTGGTGCGGCGGCCCGCGCGGCCGGTCGTGCCCGCCGAGCGCCCTCCTTCGGGGCCCGCGGGGGCGGTGCCGGCGCCGCGCCGGGTCGCGCCTGCCCAGCGGCCTGGCAGATGGGACTCGGCGGGACGCGCGAACGGATGCGCCGGGGTGGCGACGTCGTCCTCGTCCGGCGCCTGGGCCCGGTCGGCCGCGCGCGCACCGGCCGGGTGCCGGGCCAGCACCTCCAGGTAGAGGGCGCGGAAGGTCTCCACGTTCTGGCGGACGGTGAACAGTTCGAGCGCCCGCGCACGCGCGGCGGCGCCCAGGCGTGTGGCGCGCGTCCGATCGCCCAGCAGCGCCGCGCACGCCTCGGCGAGCGCGCGCGGGTCGCGCGGCGGGACGACCAAGCCGGTGCCGCCGATGACCTCGCGGACCGCGCCGACCTCCGTGGAGACGGTCGCCCGCCCGCAGAACATGGCCTCCACCAGCGAGACGGGGAAGCCCTCCACCGCGCTGGAGAGCACCACCACGTCCCCGGCGGCGTAGGCGTCGGCGAGGGTGGGCACCGTGCGGCTGCCCACGGCGTCGAAGGCGACGGGGCAGGCGCCGCCGGCGTCCGCGGGGAACAGCCGAGCGGCCAGCGCCCGGCACAGCGGCAGGTAGGCGTCGTCCCCGTCGCCGCCGGCCGCCGCGGGCCTGGAACGGCCGTCGGAACCGCCCGTCTCGACGATCCGCAGCCGCGCCGCCGGCAGCGTCTCCCGCACCCGGGCGAAGGCGTGCAGCAGGGTGCTCACGTCCTTGGCGGGGCCGATCCGCCCCGCCCACACCAGCGTCGGCGCGCCGTCCGCGCGGCACCCGTCGCGCGGCGGCAGGTCGGCGGAGCGCTCCCCCACCGCGTCGAACGGCGCCGGGTCCATGCCCGGGTAGACGGTGCGCAGCCGGGCGCGGTCCGCGCCGCACCGCTCCTGCCACGTCCGGTCGTGCGCGTTGCCCGGCGTGATGACGTGGGCCCGCGCGTACGCCTCCTGGGTCAGCAGCCGCTGGAAGGAGCCGAGCAGGGCGCGGACCGGGGCGCCCGCCACGCCGCGTGCGACGGCTCCCGTGGCACCCGCGGCGCTCGCCAGGTAGTGCGCGCGCAGCCGCACGCCGTACTCCGTGATGAGCAGGGGGACACCGGCGGCACGGTGGGCCAGCAGCCCGGGCAGTGCGGCGGGCCCTGCGCCGACCGCGTGACACAGGTCGGACGCCGACAGACCCGCTTCCCCGCCGCGCAGTCCGTACCAGTCCAGCGAGAGCGGACGCAGTGCGCGCTCCAGCCGCTCCGCCACCGCGAGGAGGTCCTCGACCCGGGCGGCGTGCGCGGCGCGCAGCGCACCCGGCGCGCGGCAGGCGCCCTGCAGGATGCGCACCGCCTGCTCGGAGCGGAGGGCGGCGCTCAGTCCGTCGCGTTCGGCCGCCAGTTCGGCCAGCCCGTACAGACCTGCGGCGAAACGGTCCGCCTGCGAGGTGACGACCGCCCCGACGGCGGCACCTGCACCCCGGAGCGCGTCGGCCCGCACGCCGTACTGCGCGGTGCACACGGCCTCGGCGAGCAGGGAGAAGCACTCGCGGAAGCGACGCCTCTCGCGCCGTCCGTGGAGACCGTGCCCGAGCCCGCGCACGGTCTCACCGGCCGGCTCCCCCGGGCCCCACAGCGGCGCCGTGCGCACCCGGGTCACGTTGGCAGGCAGCTCACACCAGCCGGCCCGCTCCTGCCGTGCGCTGCGGCTGAGGGCGTGAACGGCGAACTCGTGGCCGTCCAGGCCGCGCAGCAGGCGGTCGCACCACAGCGCGGACTCACCCCGCAGATAGGGGTAACCACCTTCCGTAAGCAGTGCGATGCGCACGTGCGCACCCCCAACCCTCGTCGCGGCGTGCCACCGGCCGCGAACGGCTCGGTGGCGGGACGCGGATGACGCTATGCGCGCCCCCGTCGCACGGTGGACGGTTGTCCGTCACACCACCGGAAGGGGTGAAGACCCGTGACTTTCCCGCGCGTCACGCGTTTTCCCGCATCACGGGAACAGCCCGCTCTACGGGAACAGCCCGCTCTACGGGAACAGCCCGCTCTACGGGAACCACCGCGCACCGCACGAGCCGTACGGGCGATGACGATTGCGGGGGTCAGCCGCGCGGGTGGGGCCAGGCGTTGGGGCGGCAGGTCTTGCCCTGCGTGGTCAGGTACTTGGTCTGCTGCATCATCACCGGGGCGGGCTCACCGTCGCCGGGGCAGCCGACGTGGTCGTGGCCGAGCCGGTGGCCGACCTCGTGGTTGATCAGCATCTGGCGGTAGGCGTGCATCTGTCCGGGGCCGAACGTCTTGGCCCCGCGCGCCCACCGGTAGCCGTTGATCATGACTCGATCGGTGGCCGCCGAGTCGCAGGACACCTTCTGTTCGCTGGTGTCCAGGCCCGACTTGGCGCACCACAGGTCGGTGGTCTTCGGCGTGGCGAGGGTGATGACGAACGTCGCCTTCCCCGACGAGACCCGCTCGAAGCTGCGCTTGCCGCCGTGCGCCCAGCTGCGCTCGTCGTTGAGCGTCTTGTGGACCGCCTCGGCGAACAGCTCGCCGTCCAGCGGCAGTTCCTTCTCCACGTCCACGCGGTAGCGGATCACCCCGCCCTTGCCGCCGCCCTTCTGGTGGCCGGGGACCGCGGAGAACTCGTTCGTTCCCTCCAGGTCGTCGGCCAGCGGATAGACGTGCGCCATCTTCGCGTCGTACGAGGCGGCCTCGTCGCCCGGGGTGGGCCGCGTCCCGCGGTCGGCGCGGTCGTCTTTCGCGGTGGTTCCGCCCGGCGCCCGCTCGCCCGTGTTGGCTCCGTCGTCGGACTGGCCCGAGCTGTGTTCGCCGCCCGCCACCTGCCCGGCGATGACGATCGCCAGCACGGTCGTGATGGCCGCGGCGGCGATGCCCGTGTACGTGCGCGCTCTGCCGCCGGTGCGCTGCCGCCGTGGACGCGGCTGCGCGGACACCGCCGCGCGGTCGCCGCGCGGCTCGTCGTCCGCGGGGGGCGCGGCGGCGGTGGCCTCCGGCGCCTGCGGTCCGGACGCGGCGGGCCCGGCGGCGCGGTGGGGCGCCCGCGGCACGCCTGAGGGGCCCGCAGGGCGCTGACGCGCGTCGGCAGGGCGCCGGCGCGCGTCGGCGTCGCCCAGGGCAGCGGCGGTGCCGGGGCCGCCGGCTGCCCTGTGGGTGAAGACCGCGTCGTCGAAGGCGTCCAGGTAGTCCTGGCGCGGCCCGTGCGGGCCGCCGCGGTGCTGCTCGGACGCCTGGGAGCGCCACGGGTTCTGCGCCTGGCCGCGCCCCTGGGGCCGCCCTTGGCCCTGGCCGTACGCGGAGCCGTAGCCGTGCGCCCCGCCACCGGGGCCGTGGCGGTGCTCCTCGCCGAACTGCGGGTGTCCGCCGCGGGTGGGCTCGTCGACGTGCGCGGGGACGCCGTGCGCGGGGGTGCCCCGCGGTCCTGGGCCGGCTGAGGGGGCGCCCTCGGCGGGGTACGGCGCGGCGAGTTCCCCCTCCCGCCCGGCGGCACCGGGCCGGCCGGGGACGCCGGCGTCGCGGGACCGGGCGGCGGCCCGCCCGCCGTCCGCCTGGTGCTCCGGTATACCGGGGCGCTGCCGGCCGCGCGCGGTACCGGCCTTGCCCTTACGGCTGTGGCGTCCCACTGGTCACCTTTCGAGGTTGCCGGTTCCTTGTGCGGCGGTCCCGGCTGCGGGGGTGTTCGACCGCCGTGCGGCCGTGGCCGCGTCGTCGATCAGCTCGCGGACGGCACTCGCGACGATCTCGGGGTACTCCATCATGGCGACGTGCCCCGCGTCCGGCAGAGCCAGCAGCCGGGAGTCGCGGAACGCGGCCGAGGCGCGCCGGGCCATCCGGAAGGCGACCAGCTGGTCGCGCCCTCCGTAGATCAGCAGCGTGGGCGCCAGTACCCGCTCGGCCTGCCGCCAGAGCGCGTGCTGGCCTCCCAGGGTATAGGCGTCCATGATGCCCCGTGTCGAGCGGACCATGGCGTCCCAGAAGTAGGGCAGCCGCATCCTTCGGTCGTACTCCTCAGCGGCGGCCGCGAAGTCCTCCGGGCTGACCCGCGCCGGGTCGCCGTAGCACAGTCCCAGGATCCCGCCGGTGCGGCGTTCGGCCGGCCAGTCGCGGGTGAGCCTGCCGAACAGCGCGGCGATGCCGGGCACCGCCATCAGCGCGGTCGGCCAGGCGGTGCGCTGCGGCGGGATCTCCGGCAGCGCGGGGGATATCAGTGTCAGAGTGCGCACCAGGTCGGGGCGTACGGCGGCCACCCGGGTCGTCACGGCGCCGCCGAGGGAGTTGCCCAGCAGGTGCACGGGGCCCGCTGCGCGGGTGTCCAGGTAGCGGATGACCGCGCGGGCGTGGCCCGAGACCGAGTAGTCGCCGTCGTCGGGCGGCGGGGAGTCGCCGAAGCCGGGCAGGTCGAGTGCCTCGCCCGCCACGTCGGGGGCGAGCTCGCCCATCAGGGCCGTCCAGTTGAGGGAGGAGCCCCCCAGCCCGTGCACGTACAGCGCGCCCGTACGGGTCCGGGCCCCGGACCGTGCGCCCCGCGAGGGGAAGGGGGTGTCCGACCCGGCGGGAGCGCCGTCGGGGGCCTCGTCGCGCAGGGCGCGCACGGCCAGCGTCAGGCCCGGCAGCGAGACCGTCCTGAGCGTCTCCCGGGCGCCGACGCGGGAGCCCGGCGGCGTGCTGGACGGCGCGGCGGCGCGGGCCGCGGCAGCGGAGGTCTCCGGCTGCTCGGTGGAGGACATGGGGCAATGTTACGAGACGATCACACACACCCTCACGTGTCCACCGTCACAGAAGAAACACACCGGTGCACGGGGGATGGCAGAGGCACACGGCGTCCGCTCCCGCCCGCACGCAACCGTTCCGCAGGAAACGTGCATGCGGGCGTGCGCCCCTGGTGACCCGCTCCTAGTCTCGGAAGTAGACCCGCTCAGGCGGGCAGCACCCTGGAGAGGGGAGCAGGCATGCCGCTCGACCCGACCGACCCGGAAACCTTTGACGACACGTACACCGACGGCGCCCAGGAGGAAGAGCCGGAGGGGACGGAGAACCCCGAGGCCACGGAGGCGGACGCGGCCGAACAGCACACCGATGTGCTGCGGCAGCGCGACGAGCCGCTCGCCCCGTCCGGCTCGCACGAGGCCGACCCCGCCGACGCGGCGGAGCAGGCACGCGTGGTGGAGCTGAATGAGGACGAGTACCGATAAAGCACCCGCCGTGCCCGGGTGACGGCGGAAAATTCGGGGGCCCGTGGAGCCCCCACTCCCGTTACTGAAAAGTACGATGGCGGCACAGCGCAGCTCGCGCTCAGAAACACACAGGGAGGCGGCGTGACAGCCATCGAGCAGACCGAAGCGCGCCCGCGTGGCACGCGTCTGCCCCGCCGGGCCCGACGCAACCAACTGCTGGGCGCAGCTCAGGAGGTCTTCGTCGCGCAGGGTTACCACGCGGCGGCGATGGACGACATCGCCGAACGTGCCGGCGTCAGCAAACCGGTGCTCTACCAGCACTTCCCGGGAAAGCTGGACCTGTACCTGGCGCTTCTCGACCAGCACTGCGAGGCGCTGCTCCAGGCGGTACGCAGGGCGCTGGAGTCCACGACGGACAACAAGCAGCGCGTGGCGGCCACCATGGACGCGTACTTCGGTTTCGTGGAGGACGAGGGCGGCGCTTTCCGCCTGGTGTTCGAGTCGGACCTGACGAACGAGCCCGCGGTGCGCGAGCGCGTGGACAAGGTGAGCCTGGACTGCGCGCAGGCCGTCAGCGAGGTCATCGCCGAGGACACCAAGCTCTCCCAGGAACAGTCCATGCTGCTGGCCGTCGGCCTGTGCGGCATGGCGCAGATCACCGCGCGCTACTGGCTGGGGTCGGGGCAGCGGATCCCGCGGGACGCGGCGGCCAAGTTGATCTCCTCGCTGTCCTGGCGCGGTATCGCCGGGTTCCCGATGCAGTAGTCCGGCGTCCTCCCCGGTCCGAGGGGGCGCGGTTGTTCGCTGCCGGCGTGCGACCGCGCCCCCTCGGCGTCCCTCGCCGAGAGCTAGGGTTACTCCAGTACGGCGCGGCTGGCCGCGCATCGCATCCCGGGCATCGGCACGGGGACACCAGACCGTCGGAGGGACATAGCCGTGGAGGTCAAGATCGGCGTGCAGTACGCGCCTCGCGAGATCGTCATGGAGAGCAAGCAGACTCCTGACGAGCTCGAGAGCACGGTGGCGGCGGCATTGGAGAAGGGCTCCGGGCTGCTCAGCCTCGAGGACGAGCACGGCCGGAAGATCCTGATCCCGGCGGACCGTGTCGCCTACATCGAGATCGGCCAGCCGTCGGGCCGCAAGGTGGGCTTCGGCGCCATCTGAGACGGGCCTCGGCGCCGTCGGGGAGACGGCAGGGTCACGCGCACGGCGGCGGCCGCGGATTTTGCTTCCGCGGCCGCCGTTTCAGCGTCCGTACCCAGGGGGAGACCGGGAACGACCGCGACCAGCGGTCAGCTCACCGCCACCCCGTGGAGGTCCTCATGATCTGGGAGGCTCTCGGCTCCGCAAGCCTTGGACTCGCCCTCGCCCTCGTCGCGAGCAGGCGGTTCCCCGAGCGGCTTCCCGACCGGCGGCTCGTGCTGGCCACGGGCCCGGTCGCCGCCCTCGTCGGCGGTCTCATCAGCCACACCGTCTTCGGCGCTGGACACCTCCTGTTGGCCCTGTGCGTGGCCCTGGGGGTCAGCGCGGCGCTGCTCTCGCTGCTGCTGCGGGACGCGCCCGGGCGCCGGCAGTGGCGCAGGGACACCCTGCGCACCACCCCGCCGCGCTCCGTGGATCCCCGGTTCCGGGAGCCCGGGTTCGCCAAGGCCCCCTTCGCCGAGTCCGGGCTCGTGGAGTCCTCAGTCAGGCGGCGGGCCTGAGCCCCGGCCCGTGGAGTCCGTCATCAGGCGGCGAGCCCCAGCGCGGCCATCCGCTTGGTATGGGCCTCGGTGATCCGGGAGAACATCTTGCCGACCTCGGCGAGGTCGAAGCCGTCGGCCAGCCCGCCGACCAGCATCGTGGAGAGCGCGTCCCGCTCGGCGACGACCCGCTGCGCCTGGGACAGCGCCTCCCCCATCAGCCGCCGCGCCCACAGCGCGAGGCGCCCGCCCACGCGGGGTTCGGCCTCGATGGCGGCCCGCACCTTCTCCACGGCGAAGCTGGAGTGCCCGGTGTCGGCCAGCACGCTGAGCACCAGCGCACGGGTGTCGGTGTCCAGCCTGGTCGCCACCTCGCGGTAGAAATCGGAGGCGATCGAGTCCCCGACGTACGCCTTGATCAGGCCCTCCAGCCAGTCGGAGGGCGCGGTCAGCCGGTGGAACTCCTCCAGGGGCGCGGCGAACGGCTCCATCGCCGCCGTGGGGTCCTCGTCGATCCGGGCCAGCCGCTCGCGCAGTTTCTCGAAGTGGCCGAACTCGGCCGACGCCATCGAGGCCAGCTCGGCCTTGTCGGCGAGCGAGGGTGCCAGCTTCGCGTCCTCGGCGAGCCGCTCGAAGGCCGCCAGCTCCCCGTAGGCCAGGGCCCCCAGCAGGTCGACGACCGCGGCACGGTAGGTCGGGTCCGCCGCGGCCTGCTCCCAGTTCTGGGAGGCGGTCGGGGTGGCGGGGGCGTGCTCGGAACCTTCGTCGGCGGTCTTGTCAGGCGTCTCCATACTGCGCACGATAGCCCGAGGCCCCAGCTCGCGGGGGCCCTGCCCGGTGCCGGGAAGCCCGCGCGGACCTGCGGTGAGCTCGTACACAACGATTGCCCCGGTACACATGCGCGGATTCGGGGTACAGTGATATTGGGTCCGCCGGATGACGTGGACTCGCTGCATGCATGAAATGCGGATGCCCGGTCGGTGGCCCGATCGGCTCCGACCCGACAGCCTTCCGCCGGTTCGTGCTCCCCGCACGGGTCGCGCTGAGAGGGACCGCTCGCGCGAGTGAGGCGCTTGAGCGGGAGCCAGTGGTCCCGCACCCACAGGGCGGGCCGATACGACGGCCGCCCGGATGCGGTAGATCCTCTCCTCGCTCCGCTGGACCGTCCCACATGCTGGGACGTCCGGACGCCGCAGCCCCACCCGCGCGTCACACAGAAGAGGCAAGCACCCTGTCCACCACGTTCAGAGATCTGGGGATCCTTCCCGAGACAGCCGAGGCCCTCGAAGCCGTCGGCATCACCTCACCCTTCCCGATCCAGGAGATGACGCTCCCGGTCGCCCTCGCGGGCACCGACGTCATCGGTCAGGCGAAGACGGGCACCGGCAAGACGCTGGGGTTCGGGCTTCCGCTGCTGGAGTCGGTGACCGTCCCCGCCGACGTCGAGCTGGGCCGCGCCAAGCCGGAGGAGCTGTCCGACGCGCCGCAGGCCCTCGTCGTCGTCCCCACCCGTGAGCTGTGCCAGCAGGTCACCAACGATCTGCTCACCGCGGGCAAGGTCCGCAACGTGCGGGTCGTGCCGATCTACGGCGGCCGCGCCTACGAGCCGCAGGTCGAAGCCCTCAACAAGGGTGTCGACGTCGTCGTCGGCACGCCGGGCCGGCTGCTGGACCTGGCGGGCCAGAAGAAGCTGCGGCTCTCGCAGATCAGGGCGCTCGTCCTGGACGAGGCCGACGAGATGCTCGACCTGGGCTTCCTGCCCGACGTCGAGAAGATCATCGAAATGCTGCCGACCCGGCGCCAGACGATGCTCTTCTCCGCGACGATGCCAGGCCAGGTCATCTCGCTCGCCCGCCGCTACATGAGCCAGCCCACGCACATCAGCGCCACCTCGCCGGACGACGAGGGCCAGACGGTGGCCAACACCACCCAGCACGTCTTCCGCGCGCACTCCATGGACAAGCCGGAGATGGTCGCCCGGATACTGCAGGCCGAGGGCCGCGCCCTCGCGATGGTCTTCTGCCGTACGAAGCGCACGGCGGCCGACGTCGCCGAGCAGCTGACCCGGCGCGGCTTCGCGGCCGGCGCCGTCCACGGCGACCTGGGCCAGGGGGCGCGCGAGCAGGCGCTGCGCGCCTTCCGCAACGGCAAGGTCGACGTCCTGGTGTGCACGGACGTCGCCGCCCGCGGTATCGACGTCGACAACGTCACCCACGTGATCAACTACCAGACGCCCGAGGACGAGAAGACCTACCTGCACCGCATCGGCCGCACCGGCCGCGCGGGCGCCTCGGGTACCGCCGTCACGCTGGTCGACTGGGACGACATCCCGCGCTGGCAGCTGATCAACAAGGCGCTGGAGCTGGACTTCAACGACCCGGAGGAGACCTACTCCACCTCGCCGCACCTGTACGAGGCCCTGTCCATCCCCAAGGAGGCCAAGGGCGTCCTACCGCGTGCCGATCGCACGCGTGCCGGGCTCGCGGCCGAGGAGATCGAGGACCTCGGCGAGACGGGCGGCGGCGGCCGCGCGCGTGCCAAGTCCGCGGGTTCCGGCGGCTCCGGCCCCTCGGCCGAGCGCGCCCGCCCCGCGCGCAAGCCGCGCGAGCGCCGGCGCACCCGCGGGGCGCTGCGCACGGACTCTCCGGCGGAACAGGCCGCCGCCACGGCCGAGGGCAGCTCGGTCGCCACGGAGGCGGGCGAGGACACCGCGGCGCCGCGCAAGCCGCGCCGGCGCCGCCGTACCCGTTCCGGGGCCCCCGCCGCCGCCTCGGAGGCGCCCGCCACCAAGGAGACCGAGGCCGCCGGCGAGGGTGAGACGCGCAAGCCCCGCCGCCGTCGCACCCGCTCGCGCGCAGCCGCCACCCGCTCCGCCGAGCAGCCCGCGTCGGAGAGCTGATCCACGTCCCTGGCCGGGACACAGCGGCTCGGTGCCCCTGAGGGGTGCCGAGCCGTTCGCGTGTGCGCCGCGCCGCCCCTGCCGCCCCTCCCGTCCCCTTCCGGGGCCGTCCCGGCCGTACGTACACGGAAGAAGGCCGGCGGCCTGCACTCGGGGGCGCGCCGGTCACGTGAGGCACCTGGGCCGCTTTGTCCGCTGCCCGGCCCGCCGGCCTCCCGGTTCCCCGGTCCCCAGGTCCGCCATGGGGCGGGGAAACGGGAGGAGGGGGCGCGGGTAGCGTCTGGGCATGAGCAAGCCCCCTTTTCTCACGCTGCCCGCCGGTGTGCGCAGGTACCGTCTGGCCACCGCACGCGGAGAGTTCGCGGTGCACGACACGAGCGGCCACGGCGCGGACGAGGGCGGGGCCGGGGCGGTCGCGGTACTGCTGCCCGGGTTCACCGGCAGCAAGGAGGACTTCATCGGCCTGCTGGAGCCGCTGGCACGGGCCGGGTTCCGGGTGGTGGCGGTCGACGGGCGCGGACAGTTCGAGACGGGCGGCCGGGCCGACGAGGGCGCCTACGCACAGCACGAACTCGCCCGCGACGTGCACGCCGTGGTGGCGGCCGTGGCCGGCCGTGCCCCCGGTGGCGTGCACCTGCTGGGCCACTCGCTGGGCGGTCTGATCGCCCGCGCCGCCGTGCTGGAGGACGCCGCTCCCTTCGCGTCGTTGACGCTGATGAGCAGCGGCCCCGGCGCCGTCTCCCTTTCCCAGCAGGAGCGCGTACGGATGCTGCTGGGCGCGCTGGAGACGATGAGCATGGCGGCCATCTGGGAGGTCATGCGGGAGCTGGACCAGTCGGTCGGCTCGGCCGGTGAGGCCCCGTACTCGCGGCGGGAGGCGGCTCAGACCTCCGAGGCGACGGAGGAGTTCCTGCGGCGCCGCTGGCTGAGCAACGTGCCCGAACAGTTGGCGGCGACGGGCAGGCAACTGCTGGCCGAGCCGGACCGGGTGGCCGAACTCGCGGCGCTGACACTGCCGGTCCACGTGGTCTCCGGCGCCGAGGACGACGCCTGGCCGGTGGAGTGGCTGGACGGTATGGCCGGACGGCTGGGCGCCCGGCGCACCGTCGTTCCGGGCACCGGGCACTCCCCCAACGCCGAGCGGCCCCGGGAGACGGCGCGCGCCGTGGTGGACTTCTGGCTCAGCCTTTGCCCTGGATGAACTGGGTGATGCCGCCGGCGATCTGCTGCACGGCGATGGCCGACAGCAGCATGCCCGACAGTCGGGTGACGAGGACGACGCCGCCGTCCTTGATGACGCGGATGATCAACAGCGAGTAGCGCATCACGAGCCACAGCACCAGGTGCATCGCCACGATCGCGGCCCATACCGACAGCTGTCCGCCCCAGCCGTGCGCGTGCTGGACGGCGAGGATGACGGACACGATGGCGCCGGGCCCGGCCAGCAGCGGCATGCCCAGGGGGACGAGCGCGACGTTGACGTCCTTGGTCTGGGTCGGCTCGTCGGACTTGCCCGTCAGCAGGTCGAGCGCGACGAGCAGAAGCAGCAGCCCTCCCGCGACCATCAGGGCGGGGATGGAGACGTGCACGTAGTCGAGGATCTGTTTGCCGCAGATCCCGAACAGGGTGATCACCCCGAACGCGACGACGGCGGCCTGCCAGGCCATCCTGCGCTGCACCTTCACGGGCCGTCCGGAGGTGAGGCCGAGGAAGATGGGCGTGATACCGGGCGGATCCATGATCACGAACAGAGTGAGGAAGACGGAGCCGAAGAGCGCGAAGTCGAACACGAGGTGCCTGTGCCTTGGAGGGGAGGGGATGGAGAGGGACGTGCCGACACGGGGCGTGCCGACGCGTCAGGACGCGGGGCCGCCCGGGCGCGCGGAGAGGCGGACGGCACGCGGCCTCACCGGGAGGCTCGACGGTCACCGGAGTGACCGGACGCGTCCACGCCGCCGCGTGGCTCAAGGGCGGTGCAGCGGTGCCGCGGTGCGGCACCCGGCGTCCGCCCGCCGGGCTCAGCCCGTGACGGGGGCGGCGCCTGAGCCGCGTGCCGCGATCTCGGCGTAGACGTCGGGCGCTGTGGTGAAGTCGCCGAGGGCGATGGGCTTACGGGTGCCGTGGTAGTCGCTGGATCCTGTGGCCAGCAGACCGAGCTCGTCGGCGAGGGCGTGCAGCCGGGTACGGGTTTCGGGCGTGTGGTCGGCGTGGTCCGCCTCGATGCCGTCGAGCCCGGCCCGTGCGAGCTCGGCGATCGCGCTCTCGGGGACGCACTGTCCCCGCTTGGCGGCCAGCGGGTGGGCGAAGACGGCGACGCCGCCCGCGCCCTTGATCAGGCGCAGCGCTTCGAAGGGGTCCAGCTCGTGCTTCCCGACGTAAGCGCGCCCGTCGTTCGCGATCCACTCCTCAGTGAAGGCGTCGGAGACCGTCTCGACGACACCTTCCTCGACCATGGCCGTCGCGATGTGGGGCCGCCCCACCGAGCCGTCGCCCGCGATGCGCCTGACCTGTTCCCAGGTGACGGGCGCGCCCAGCTCACGCAGCGCGGCGACCATGGCCCGGGCGCGGGGTACGCGGTCGTCGCGGACGAGTTCGCGCTCCCGGGCGAACGCGGGCTCGTCCGGGTCGAAGAGGTAGGCGAGCATGTGGAGGCTGACGCCGTCCAGCCGGCACGAGAGTTCGGCCCCGGTGACCAGGGTGAGTCCGGTGGGCAGGGCGGCGAGGGCTTCCGCGTGGCCGCCGACCGTGTCGTGGTCGGTGAGCGCGACGACGTCGAGCCCCGCGGCCGACGCGTTGCGGACCAGTTCAGCGGGGGTATCGGTGCCGTCGGAGGCGGTGGAGTGGGTGTGCAGGTCGATGCGCACTGCGACGGGCTCCGAGCGGTGGTGGGCGGCGGGTGACGGGCTCATGGCGAGCGTCCTTAAGGATAGCCGCACCGTCCGGCGCCGCTGCGGCCAGGAAAGCGGGCCCGCGAACACCCGGCGGCCGGGGGCCTCCCGGAGGGCCACGGGCCTCGACGGGCCAGGCCCCGGAGGGTCAGGGGATGAGCCGCGGGGAGAGCGCTCCGCAGGGCACCAGGTCGACCTCGGCCCCGGCGTCGCGCAGGTCGGTGAGGACCAGTTCGTCGTAGAGCATCAGTCCGGACTCCTGGGGCCACACGATCGCCCACAGCCACAGGCCGCACGCCTCACCGGCGAAGACCGCACGGTCGGCGGGCGCACCGTCCACGTGCCACAGGTGGGTGGGGTGGCCCGCGGCCAGGACCTTGGCCTGCGGTGGTTTGCCGCCGCAGATCGCGGGGCCGGGGTCGGGGCCCTCGATGCCGGCGTGGCGCGCGCCGAGTCCGACGCCCAACTCCTCGGCGATCAGCAGGAGTTCTCCCGGGCCGCCCAGCGGTGCGGGGCCCGAGCAGGCGACAGCGGTGGCGCGGCCGCCGCTGCGGTCGTCTCCGGCGCAGGCGACGCCGGTGAAAAGCCAGCCCACCGGGAGCGGCCACGGCATCCACACGGGCACCTGGGTGCGGCCGACGACGACGGCGAGGGCGTCGACGCTGGGCGGGAGAACAGGCTGGAGCGGGTGCACGGCGCCGTGCACGCCGCACTGCCAGGTGTCGGCGAAGAGGCCGGGTGCCCTGACCCGGCTACCGCACTTCGGGCAACTGGGTTCGCCCCTCATGAGCTCCAACAGTCCTACCGGCTCGCGTTCCCGTCAAGGACGATCACCCGGGTGGAGCCCTGGCCTGTGCACCACCCTCGGTGAGGCCCGCAGGTGGTGACCCGACAAGCCGGTGATCACATCGACGCCCATCGCACCGGTAAGCCCGCGTCGGATGTCCTGCCCTCCCCGGACCCCGTTCCCGGGGCTCCGGTGCCCCGGCCCCCGGCTCCGTCAGTGTGACCCGCCCCGGCTCCCGGCTCCGTCAGGCGAGCGGCACGGCACCGCGCAGCGGATCGCGGAGGTCGGTCTCGAAGCGGAGCCAGCGCTCGTGGAGCGCGTCCGCGCCGTGGACCCGCTTCCAGGCCGCCTCCGTCGGCGTCATGGGCAGCAGGGGGAAGAAGCGGACGGGCTCGTTAGGCGGCTCCAGAGCCAGGTCCTCGACCAGGCCGCCGGCTTCGGCCACCAGCACGGAGGTGAAGGGCGCCCCCGGCCACAGGGGCTCGCCGGTGTCCAGCGAGGCGCCCGGAGCGACGACGACACCCTCGACCTGCGGTGCCGCCGCGAGTACGGCGAGTGGCCGCAGCGCCTTGTCGGTGTCGGCGGCCCCGGCCCGCACCGTGAGCAGGAGTTCGGCGCGCGGACCGCGCTCGGGGTCGGCGAGCGCCTCGGCCGGATCGGTCATGGGCGCCGCCGACATGCCACGCGTGACGTAGCGCACGATTCCGTCCTCCGCGTCCGGGAACCGCATCACCTCGATGCGTTCCGTTCCCAGGAAGGTGACGGCCGCGCGGGCGTCCGGCTCGCCGAAGACCCTGCGCACGTGGGTGTCGACCAGTGTGAGGACGTCGTTCATCCGGCGAGCATAGATCCCGGGCCCCTCGGCCAAGAGCGCGGCATGGTCGCGTAAGACGGTGGCAAAGGGGCACCCGCAACGGGCGGCGGCGGCACGGGAACCCGCGTACCAGTGCTACCGTTGGCTGCCGGTCAAGGCGTGTACACATCGTCCCCCACAGGGGCCCGGCCGGAGGAGGTGGGACTGACATGGATCCGAGTCGACCGTGCAGTACCAGCCGCTCTTCCGCCCCCGCAGTGGTCGCGCCGCACCGGCCCTGAGGTTCCCGCGCCGCCGCGTGGTGACAACGTCCGCAGGGGCCGGGGTTTCCTTCTTCCCGGCGCAGGCATGGCGGGAGAGCGCCCGCGTTCCGCAGTCACGCACTGTTTCGTTCGTCAGCGAATGTCGTCGCCGCGGCCCGCGTGTGGTGCCCGCTTTGCGGACCTCCGGGTAGGTACCCGTAGGCCCCCGTTCCGGGCAGCACGACGCCCGGCCCGTGTGCACGGCGGCATGGCACGGCACCGTGGAGGGCCTCATGTCGATGATCCGAGAGCTGCGCGCCGCTGTGCGCCCGGCACTGCGCAAGGACAACCGTTCCGGGTACGGCACCGGTGTGCACGAGAGCGGGGGCCCGTCGATGAGCAGCGCGGTGGTGGACTGCGCGGCGTATCTGGACGGGCGCCGCGAGACCGAGACGCGCTCGCCCGCCGACGCGCTGTGCAGAGTCCGCTCCGCCGAGGGGCAGAGCCGCGACGGGTTCGTGTGGATCGGGCTGCACGAGCCCACGGAGGAGGAGTTCTCGGGGATCGCACAGGAGTACGGCCTGCACCCGTTGGCCGTCGAGGACGCCGTGCACGCGCACCAGCGCCCGAAGCTGGAGCGTTACGACGAGAGCCTGTTCACCGTCTTCAAGACGATCCACTACGTCGAGCACGCCGAACTGACCGCCACCAGCGAGGTGGTGGAGACCGGCGAGGTGATGTGCTTCACGGGCCGGGACTACATCATCACCGTGCGCCACGGCGGCCAGGGGTCCCTGCGGGCGCTGCGGCACCACCTGGAGGACGACCCCGAGCTGCTGGGCAAGGGCCCCTCGGCCGTCCTGCACGCGATCGCGGACCAGACCGTGGACGGCTACCTCGCGGTCGCCGACGCGGTGCAGGACGACATCGACGAGGTCGAGATCGAGGTCTTCTCCGACCGCACGGGCGGCGGCAAGCGTGGCGGCGACGCGAGCCGCATCTACCAACTCAAGCGCGAGGTACTGGAGTTCAAGCGCGCCGTCTCGCCGCTGATGCGGCCGATGCAGACGCTGAGCGAACGGCCCGTACGGCTGGTCGATCCGGACATCCAAAAGTACTTCCGCGACGTGGCCGACCACCTGACCCGCGTCAACGAGCAGGTGCTGGGCTTCGACGACCTGCTCAACTCGATCCTCCAGGCGAACCTGGCGCAGGCGACGGTCGCGCAGAACGAGGACATGCGGAAGATCACCGCCTGGGCCGCCATCTTCGCGGTGCCGACGATGATCGCCGGCATCTACGGCATGAACTTCACGTACATGCCGGAGCTGCACTGGAAGTTCGGCTACCCGCTGGTGCTGCTGCTCATCGTGGCGATCTGCTACGGCATGCACCGCGGCTTCAAGCGCAACGGCTGGCTGTAACCTGCGGCCATGACCGCCACACCCGCCGCACCGCGCCCCGCCGAAGGACACCTCGGCCGTGCCCTGATCGAGGAGACGGCCAAGAAGTCAGGACTGGTCTGGGTCAGGGGCCCTGTGGGCCCCGCACGCGGACTGTGGCACGTGTGGCGGGAGGGCGCCGTGTGCCTGGTGGGAGACGGTTCGCTGGAGCAGCCGCTGGCGGACATGGGGCTGTCCGACGGCGCCACCGCGACCGTCACCGTGCGCGGCAAGGACAAGGGCGCCCGCCTGGTCGTCTGGTCCGCGCGGGTGCGCGAACTGGCGCCGATGGGCGAGCAGTGGCAGGCGGCCGTGGACGAGTTGAAGGGCAAGCGGCTCAACGCACCGGACGCGGACACCATGCTGCGCAGGTGGGCCGACGAGAGCCGCGTCCTGCGCCTGGAACCGACGGGCGAGCCGCTGGAGCAGCCCGGATCGATGCCCCATGACGCACAGGCGGCGCCGCCGCCGGCGACCCCGGCCACCACCCGCCGCCCGCAGCCCGCGGGGCTGCCACGGCTGCTGGCCCGCCGCGGCAAGCGCCGGACCGGCTGACTTCCGGCGGCTCCCCCGCCACGCCCGCGTTCACCGTGGAGGCGGGGTTCCGCCTCGGGGCAGGGGCCCGACTCCGGCGTCGGGGAGTCCGGTGCCGTCCTTGCCCGCATGCGTGCGGGTCATCGCGCGGAAGCCGCCGTCCAGGGCGCCCTCGATCCGGCGTCGGCGTACGCGGCGTCGGCGTCCGGGTGGACGGAGCTGATCACCTGTGGTCCGCGTCCGGCGCCGAGCGGACCGCCGCCGGACTCCATGTGGTCGAGGAACGACGCGAGGAAGGCGAGCGCGACCATCGCGAGGAGGAGCAGCAGCTTCCCCCAGAGGCTCAGGTCGCACAACCAGCGCCACGCCTTCCACAGGCCCCTGCCCGTCGCGCTCAGGGCGACCATGTAGGCCGGCTTGCCCTCCCGTTCGGCGGAACCGCCGGCAGGGGCGCCGTCCATGCCGGCCGTTCCCTGTGCGGGGTGCGCCGCGACGGGCGCGTCCGCCGGAACCTGCGCTCCCGGCGTGCCGGGCGTGCCCGGCAGGGACGAGGGACCGGGAGCGCCCGGCGCGGACGAAGGACGGGGGGTTCCCGGCGCGGACGACGGGCCGGACGACGGATCCTGGCTGTCGTCGGGAGCCGGGCCGAAGCCCTGCCCGGGGACCGGCGTGTGAGCCGGGCCGAAACCGGGCACCGCGCGGCCGCCCCCGCCGGTCCCCGAGCCCCGGATGGCGAAGGTCACGTCGTCCACCGCAGAGCCCTCCGCGACCCGGGAGAGCCGCGTCATGGCGGAGCCGGTGTCGGTGCGCTGGTCGGGGTCCTTCTCCAGCAGCCCGAGCAGGAGGGCGCGCAGTTCGGGGCCCGCGTTGGCGGGCGTCTGCGCCGGTTCGAGGAGGGACGCGGAGAACGAGGCCATGGCCGAGCCCCGGTCGAAGGGACCGTGCCCCTCGGACGCGCAGTACAGCGCCGCGCCGAGCGAGAAGAGGTCGGACTCGCGCCGCTCCTGGTCGCGCATCCGCTCGGGTGCCGTGAAACCGGGGGTGCCGATGACGCCGGTCTGCGTCATCCGCGTCTGTGAGGAGTCGGCTTCGAGCGAGATGCCGTAGTCGGTCAGCATGACCCGTGCGTGCCGGTTCCCCGCATGGTCGGAGGCGAGGAGGATGTTCGCCGGTTTGACGTCGCGGTGCAGGATGCCGTGCGCGTGTCCGGCTTCCAGCGCCTTGAGCACGGCCACGCCGATACGGCAGATCTCGGCGTCCGGGAGGCGGGGCTCGTCGCGGATGACCTTGGCGAGGTCCGTGGCGCCCGAGACGTACTCCATGACGATCCACGGCAGACCCTCGTGCTGCACCACGTCGAGGACCGTCGCCACGTGCGGGTGCCCGCGCAGCTTGGTGGCGTGCAGCGCCTCGCGGCGGGCGCGGCGGATGGGCGACAGGTCGCCGGAGCCGTCGCTCCCTTCGCCGCCCGACCCGCTACCGGCGCTGTCGCCGGTCCCGGCGGGCATCTCGATCTGCTTGATGGCGACCTGTGCGCCCAGGCTCTCGTCGTCGGCCAGCCACACACTGCCCATGCCGCCGGCCCCGAGGCGCTCCCGCAGTCGGTAGCGGCCCACGTACTCCCCATGCGTCCCGGCCACCCGTTCCGTTCCCCTCGCTCAGCAATTCGTCTTTTCTCTTCATCTGTTGATCGTTCACCGTAACGGGCGCCACAGTACTCAGTGGTCCTGGTGGGGCCGGGGTCAGCCCGTCCGCTCCGGGGAGATCCGTTTGCCGTAGTCGACGGTCTGGTCCTTCTTCGGTGCGTGGAGCGCGAAACCGTCGTTCCAGTCGGTGAGCCGCACGGTGCCGGCGCCGCCCGGGCGCTGGAGCCGCAGCGGGTAGGGGTCGCCCTTCAAGGAGACGTCGATGGTGCCGCCGCGCCCTTCGCCCGCGGTGACCCGGACGGTTCTGGTCCCGTCCACCTCGCCGCGCTCCCCCGTCTGCCGCTTGCCCTCCATGGCCAGCAGCCCGTCGAGGAGGGTACTCATGTCGGTGAAGACGCTCAGCTGCTTGTAGGCGGGGTCCGTACGGGGCACCTTGACGTACTTGCCCTTGAGCTTCCGCGCGGCCGCCACGTCGCCCTTCCCTGGCTTCTTCTTGCCGCCCTCCTGCTGGGCCCAGAAGCCGGTGCCCGCCTTGAGGTACAGGTCGCGGTCCATGCGCAGCAGTTCGAAGGTGGACCCGCCCTCGGCGGAGACCTCCCCGACGCCGCCGTCCTTCTTCAGGCGCATCTTGAGACGGTAGGTCTGGCCCTTGCTGACGACGCTGCCGTCGACGCGTACGGCCTCGGCGTCCTCGGCGGCCGACCTGGCCTTCTTCTCGATCCTGGTGGCCGAGAGCTTGCCCACCCCGTTGGTACCCGCGTCCGGGTCCTCGCCCGCGCACCCGCTCAGAGCGGTGACCGCTCCGGCGCTGACGAGAGCGAGCAGCGCTGCACTCCGGTGTGCGCGGGCGCGTCCAGTCACGAGGGGGTCCTCCTGTGGTCGGCGGCAGGACGGCACCCTACCCGCATGGAGGGCCCCCTCCGGAAGCCAGCCGTCCGGACCACAGCGCTACGACGCCTGTGGCGCCGGTCACGCTAGCCTGAATCCGTCATAACCGGGCAAGCGACCGGAAACGTAGCGAAGGTTTCCGCGCGGGAGCGATCGGTCGGCGCGGGCGAGGAGGGTGGACGACTCATGGCAGCGGGCGCTCCCCGGGTCTTCGTCTCCCATCTGGCGGGCGTCGCGGTCTTCGACCCCAACGGCGACCAGGTCGGCCGGGTCCGCGACATCGTGACGATGCTGGGCGGGCGCCGCCGGCTGCCCAGCGTGCTGGGGCTGGTAGTGGAGGTGGTCAGCAGGCGGCGCGTCTTCCTGCCCATGACCCGGGTGACCGGCGTGGAGTCCGGACAGGTCATCACCACAGGGGTGCTCAACATCCGCCGCTTCGAACAGCGCCCCAACGAACGCCTCATCCTCGGCGAGCTGCTCGACCGCCGGGTGACCCTCCTGGAGACGGACGAGGAGGTCACAGTGCTCGACGTGGGCCTGCAACGGCTGCCGGCCCGCCGCGACTGGGAGATCGACCGGCTCTTCGTCCGCAAGGGCCGCAAGGGCGGCGGGCTGCGGGGCCGCCGCGGTGAGACGCTGACGGTGGAGTGGGACGCGGTGACCGGTTTCGCCCTGGAGGAGCGCGAGCAGGGCACCGCCAACCTGCTGGCCACCTTCGACCAGCTGCGCCCCGCCGACCTGGCCAACGTCCTGCACCACCTCTCCGAGAAGCGCCGCGCCGAGGTCGCCGCAGCGCTGCACGACGACCGGCTCGCCGACGTGCTGGAAGAACTCCCCGACGACGACCAGGTCGAGATCATCGGGAAGCTCGCCGACGAGCGGGCCGCGGTCGTCCTGGAGGCCATGGACCCCGACGACGCGGCCGACCTCCTCGGCGAACTCCCCGAGGACGACAAGAACCGCCTCCTGGACCTGATGCAGCCCCAGGAGGCCGCGCCGGTGCGGCGGCTGCTGTCCTACGAGGAGGGCACGGCCGGCAGCCTCATGACGACCGAGCCCATCGTGCTGCGCCCCGACGCGAGCGTCGCCGAGGCGCTGGCCCGGGTCCGCGAGGAGGACCTGCCGGCGCCGCTGGCCTCGCAGGTCTACGTCTGCCGCCCCCCGGACGAGACACCCACGGGGCAGTACCTGGGCGTCGTCCACTTCCAACGGCTGCTGCGCGAGCCGCCGTTCGCACTCGTCGGCTCCCTCGTGGACGCGGACCTGCGCCCCCTGCCGCCCGGCACGACACTGCCCGCGCTGACCAGCTACATGGCGGCCTACAACATCGTCTCCGCGCCCGTGGTGGACGAGGGCAGCCACCTGCTGGGCGCCGTCACCGTCGACGACGTGCTGGACGACCTGCTGCCCGAGGACTGGCGGCAGGCGGCGGCCGCCGGCGGGCTGCCCGGCTTCTCCGACCAAGCACTCGAAGGGCGCGCACGCGAGGGCGGGGTGGAGCGCGATGGCTGAACGGGAAGGCCCCCGGCTCGACGTACCGCGCGCACCCCGGCGCGCACTGCTGCCGTCCTACGACCCGGAGATGTTCGGACGCTTCTCCGAACGGATCGCCCGCTTCCTGGGCACCGGCCGCTTCCTGCTGTGGATGACGATCGTGATCGTCGTGTGGATCGGCTGGAACATCAGCGCGCCGCAGGGGTGGAAGTTCGACGAGTACCCGTTCATCTTCCTCACCCTGGCCCTCTCCCTCCAGGCCTCCTACGCGGCGCCCCTGATCCTGCTGGCGCAGAACCGGCAGGACGACCGGGACCGGGTCAACCTGGAGCAGGACCGCAGCCGCAACGAGCGCAGCATCGCCGACACCGAGTTCTTGACCCGCGAGATCGCCGCCCTGCGCATGGGCCTGGGCGAGGTCGCCACCCGCGACTGGATCCGCTCGGAACTGGCCGAACTCCTCAAGGAGCTCCAGGAGCGGGAGCAGGACGGCGCGGCCCCCCAGGAGAGCGACTAGGACCGCTGACCGGGCGAGCGGACCCGCACGCCGGGCACCGCGGGCCCGGGCACCGCGGCCCGACCCCCGCCCCTTATCGGACACGGCCCGCACGGCCTTACTATTCAGTTATGGCTACCGAGACCCAGGCGACCACCCCCACCGAAGACGCCGTCCGCGCGGCGCTCGCGACGGTGAACGACCCGGAGATCCACCGGCCGATCACCGACCTGGGCATGGTCAAATCCATCGCCATCGCGTCCGACGGCACCGTCGATGTCGGTATCTACCTGACGGTCTCGGGATGTCCGCTGCGCGAGACGATCACCGCCAACGTGACCGAAGCCGTCCAGCGCGTCCCCGGCGTCGCGAGCGTGCGCGTCGAACTGGACGTGATGAGCGACGAGCAGCGGCGTGAGCTGGCCACCTCCCTGCGTGGCGGCAAGGCCGAACGGGAGATCCCCTTCGCCCAGCCCGGATCGCTCACCCGGGTCTACTGCGTGGCCTCGGGCAAGGGCGGCGTGGGCAAGTCGTCCGTGACGGTCAACCTGGCCGCCGCCATGGCGGCCGAAGGGCTCAAGGTCGGCGTGGTGGACGCCGACATCTACGGCCACTCGGTCCCCCGCATGCTGGGCGCCGACGGGCGGCCCACCCAGGTCGAGGACATGATCATGCCGCCGTCTGCGCACGGCGTGAAGGTCATCTCGATCGGCATGTTCACCCCCGGCAACGCCCCCGTCGTCTGGCGCGGCCCCATGCTGCACAGGGCACTCCAGCAGTTCCTCGCGGACGTGTACTGGGGCGACCTGGACGTGCTGCTGCTCGACCTGCCGCCCGGCACGGGTGACATCGCCATCTCGGTGGCCCAGCTGATCCCGAACGCGGAGATCCTGGTCGTCACGACGCCGCAGCAGGCGGCGGCCGAGGTCGCCGAGCGCGCCGGCTCCATCGCGGTGCAGACCCACCAGAAGATCGCCGGTGTGATCGAGAACATGTCCGGCATGCCGTGCCCGCACTGCGACGAGATGGTCGACGTCTTCGGCACCGGCGGCGGCAAGCAGGTCGCCGAGGGGCTCACCCGCACGACCGGGGCCGACGTCCCGGTCCTGGGCGGCATCCCCATCGACCTGAGGCTGCGCGAGGGCGGCGACGCGGGCAAGCCCGTGGTCCTCAGCGACCCCGACTCGCCCGCAGGCGCTGCGCTGCGCGACGTCGCGGGCAAGCTCGGCGCCCGCGAACGCGGTCTGGCGGGCATGTCCCTGGGTCTGACCCCCAGCAACAAGTTCTGAAGGGTGCCTGGAGGGCGCCAAGGGGCTTGAGGACGCCTGAGGGCCGAGGGCCTGTGAGGGCTCGAGGGCTCTGGAGGGCCCACAGAACTCCGGCCTCCGCGCGTCGCCTCCGCCTCCGCCTCCGAGAGATTCCCCTCGCCGTACGCCGCGGGCCCCGCACGGAACCGTCCGTGCGGGGCCCGCGGCGTACGAGGGCCGGGGTCAGCGCGGCTCGTAGCCGGTGATGTCCTTCACGACGCGGAAGCCGAGTCCGTAGGCGCTCATGCCGCGGCCGTAGGCGCCCAGGTGGACGCCCTCCTGGGCCGAGCCGGCCAGCACCCACCCGTACTCGGACTCGCGGTAGTGGAAGTCGGTCGGCACCCCGTCGACCGGCAGGGAGAGAGTGTTCCAGCCCGCCCCCTCCAGATCGTCGGCGAGCTCCCAGGCGACGCCCGTCTGCTGGTCGAGCCAGTCCTGGCGCAGGCTGCGGTCCATCTCCATGGGATAGCTGCACGAGAGCAGCCCGGAGCCCGCCAGCCAGGCGGCGGTGGAGACGGAGGTGGCCTCCAGCGTGCCCGTACCGTCACCGCTGCGCCGCACCGGGCGGCTGGCGAGAGTGACGACGACCGTGAAGCTCTGCTCCTGCGGCGAGTTGTCCGCGTGCAGAGAGGGCTCCTCGCCGTGGCCGGTGGAGCCGTGCTCCACCGTGCCGTCGGCCGCTGTGCCGACCCGCATCAGCCAGCGCGGTCCCGTGAAGGCCTCGTCCAGGCCGTACCACGGAAAGGCGGCCATCAGGTAGTCGTCCACCGCCCGCCGCGCGCCGGGCACACCCTGCGCGGCGGGCCCGGATTCCCCGGCCAGCCGACTCGTCGTCTCCATCTACGCGACGCCTCCTCATTGCCCTGTGCCAATGGGCAGCCGAGCCCGGCGACCCCCGACACTGGGAGGATAGCCACACCGGTCCGTCGTGTCGGGCATGCCCAGGGGATCAGGACGCGGTGCGGGTGGCGAGATGGACGGCAAACGCCGCAGATGTCCCAGTGCCGAAAGAGCAACGGTGACGCGATCGTTGCCTGCCGCGTGTCACGTGGCGTCCGCGTCGAACGGCGGCGGATCACCCCGGCGGGGACCGTCGCCGCCCACCGGCCGGCCGTTCACCCCGTCGGAGCCATGCTTGGCCAGGTCAGGGGTACCGCGGCTGGGCGAGGAGGCGCCCTTCTTGACCATGTCGATCGCGCCGGAACCGTTCTTCCCCGCGCTCGAACCGTTCGACCCGGGACCGTCGGCCGCACCGCCGCCGTTCACCGCGTCGGTGACCTCGTCCAGATCCTTGCGGAAGTCGAAGCTGTTGCTGATCTCCTTGAGGCCCAGGTCCTCGTTCTCCAGCAGATGCTTGCGCGCGAACGTCTTCGGATTCAGGTCCTCGAACTCGAAGTCCTTGAACTCGGGACCGAGCTCCTCCCTGATGTCCTCTTTCGCGCTGTCGGAGAACTGCCGCACCTTGCGGATGAAGGCGGCAACGTCCTGAATCACCTTCGGGAGCTTCTCCGGGCCGAACACCAGCACGGCGAGCACGATGAGCGTGACCAGCTCCAGTGGTCCTATGTCGAAGAACACCGCGCAGCTCCCTCACTCCGTCCATGGCTCTCACGGCCATCAGTCACGGTACCCGCCCTCGGCCCGAACACGGGACCCCGCCCTCACAACCGACTTGACCGCGCGCGTCCAGGCGGCCTTTCTCCCGCCCTCCGACGAGCCCTCCGGCCCAGTGACGACCTCAGCCCGTCGCCGAACCGAGCGTGACGGTCACGGTCCGTTCCTCCCCCGAGCCGCCGGGCCGCACCTTCAGCTCCAGCTTGTCGCCAGGACGGTGGCTGCGAACCCGCACGATCAGCTCCTCACCGCCGGCCACCGCCTTGCCGCCCACCTCGGTGATCACATCGCCCTCCCGCAGCCCCGCCGAGTCCGCGGGCCCGCCCCGCACCACCGCGGCGCCGTGCCCGCCCGGGCCACCGATCCGCGCCCCCTCACCGCCGTACTCCATGTCGAGGGTGACGCCAATGACCGGATGGGTGGCCCGTCCCTCGTTGATCAGCTCCTCGGCGACCCCGCGGACCTGGTTGACGGGGATCGCGAACCCGAGCCCGACACTTCCGCCGCCCTCCCCCTCGGGCACCGCGCCATCACCGCCCGCCCCCTTGATCGCGCTGTTCACCCCGATCACCCGGCCCCGGCGGTCCACGAGCGGACCCCCGGAATTGCCCGGATTCATCGGGGCGTCCGTCTGGAGCGCGTTCACATAGCTCATCTCATCGCCCGGCTCCTCACCCCCGGCCGTGATCGCGCGCTCCTTGGCGCTGATGATGCCGGTGGTGACCGTCCCGTCCAGGTCGTACGGCGCCCCGACGGCGACCACCGGGTCGCCCACCCGGACCGCGTCCGAATTCCCCAGCGGCAGCGGGCTGAGACCCGACACCCCGGACACCTTGACGACCGCCAGGTCGTAGCCGCTGTCACTGCCGACGACCTGCCCCGTGGCGGTCTGCCCGCTGTTGAAGGTGACCCGCACCGAGTCACCCCCGTGCGCCGAGGCGACCACGTGGTCGTTGGTGAGGATGTGACCCCGCCGGTCCAGCACGAACCCGGTCCCCGTCGCCTCCGCCCCGCCGCCGGTCGCGTGCAGCGTCACGACGCCGGGCAGCGTCTGCCGTGCGATGCCCGCGATGCTGCCCTCGGGCCGCTCGCCGCCCGCACCGCCCGCACCCGCCGCCGTCTGCGGCAGCTCCACGTCGCCCACGCCGCCGTTGCGCTCGACGTACGCGCCGATCAGACCTCCCGCCCCGCCCGCGACCAGCGCCAGCACGACAGCGCCCACCGCCAGCCGGGAACGGCGGCGGGGAGCGCGCCGCGGCACCGTACCGGCCGGCTCCGACGAGAGCGGCAGCACCGCCGTCGCCGTCCCCGTCGGTTGCGGCCCGGACCCCTGGAGACCGCCACCGCCCGACGGCACGCCGTGGGGCGGGGTGGTCCCTGTAGGCGGCACGGGGACGCCGTGCGGCGGGGTGGTGCCGGCAGGCGGTACGGGGACGCCGTGGGGTGGAGTCGTGGCGGGAGGCGGGAGGTGGACACCGTACGGCGGAGTCGTGCTCGCAGGCGGTACGGGGACGCCCTGCGGGGGCGTCGCGGCGGCAGGGAGCTGGACGGGCGGTGCGGGCGCCCACGGGCCCGGCCCCCCGTACGGCGGTGTCGCGTACGGGTCCACGCCGTGCAGCGGTTGCGGGCGTGGAGCGGGGAGCTCCGGTTGCGTCCGCGCCGCCGGAAGCTCCGGGCCGGGCAGGGTGACCGTCGCGCCCTCTTCCGCCGCCTCAGGGGCGCCCGGCGGCTCCCCCGGAGCCCCGGTGTGTCCGGGGGACGACTCGTCGGCGCGCGACGGCTCGGCCGCGGGCGGCGCGTCGGCGGCGGGCCGCGGCGCGACGGGGCCCGGCGCCCCGGCCCCGGTCGCCTGCTGCCCGTCCTGGGCCCGGCGCGAGCGGCTCCACCACGTCGGCGGCTGCCTGGTGGCCTTCGGCTCATCCATGCTCTCTCCAGCTGGTCGCCCGCACTGCTGACCGTCCCCCGCTCCGTCCGGCCTCCCGGGCCGGACGCGCCGCCCACCAGGACGGCGCCACCCGTCGGGACGGCGCCACCCGAAGGTGCGTCCGTATCGGGTGCGTCGCAGGGCACGAGGGGGTCAGGAGGATTCAACCAGGTGCGCCCGGCCCCGCACAGCGGGCGTCAACACGGCACGACCCGGACCACCGGACGGGGCGACCCGGAACCGAGCCGGGATGCCGCGCAGCCGAATGCCGGTGACGGTGACGGTGCCAGGGCGCATGCCACGGCGACGACGGGCGGGGACCTGGGGTGGGGGATGCGTCTCACCCGGGGCGCCCGGGGTGCCCCGGGGGCGCCCCGGGGGTGGCTCGGGACGGGCCCGAGCACTCGACGTCCGGCCCTCACCAGGGGTGAGGGCCGGAACAGCAGAAGGTACGGCGTCGGGTTCAGCGCCCTGCCGGGGTGGCCGCGGCACTCGCAGGTGCGGGGTCAGCGCCCGTGGCCAGTGGCGCGCGGCCGGGGAGGGAGCGCAGCACCGTCGGGTCGTCCTGCCCCGGGGCGCGCTGGGCTTGCCGCGCGCCGGGAGCGTTCTGGCCGCCGCCCGGCGCCTTCGGGGAGGACTTCCCTTTCCCGCTCAGCGCCCGCAGGGCATCCTCCGGGCTGTCCTGCTTCGACCATCCCGCCAGGTCCATCGAGGGCGACAGCCGACGGGGGTGGAGCGCGGACAGCGGGGAGAGCTGTGCGGACGCGGAACGCTGCAAGAGGCTCACCGGCGCCGTCAGCCCCGCGCTGGGAGCGGCTGCCCCCCGTGCGGTGGCGGCGGGCGCGAAGGTCGGGCCGGGGGCCGTGCGGGAGCTCAGGGTGCCGCTGCGTGGCTCACCACCGCGGCGCCTGGTGTCGCGCAGGCCCGTGCCCGAGCCGGTGGAGCCGGTGGAGCGCACCGAGTTCGCCGAGGGGCTGTCGCCCCCCGCACCGGTGCCGCCGCCCGTGGCCCCCGACGCGAGGGTGCCGCCGAAGGCGAGGGCCGCGAGGGAGAACGCTCCCGCCGCGGCGAACGCGAAGCGGCGCCCGCGAGAGGCGGAGCGCTCCCGCTCGGCACGCTCCCGCTCGGTGGTCCCGAGTCGCTCCGGGCGGTCCACGCGAGGCGTCTCGTGTATCCGGAAGCCCCGCTGCGGCGTCAGGGGGCCGCGCCCGCTGTCGCCGCTGACCGGCAGGTACTCGAACGCCCAGGGCGAACGCTCGGAACCCCCTGACAGTCCCGCGACGGCGAGCGCCCCCAGCTCGCCGCGCTCGGCCGGGGAGGCGCCCGGGCCGCCGGGGCCCGGGCCGAAGTCGTCCGGACCCTGCGGGCCCAGCACATCGCTCGCGGGCAGCCCCTGGAGGCGGGCGAGGAACCCTTCGGAGGGCGGCGGCGGCGCGGCGGCCGAGAAGACGTTCTTCAGCCGGCGCTGGGCATCGGCCTCGGCCTTGCAGCCCTCACAGGTCGCCAGGTGGGCGAGCACCCGCTCGCGCGCGTCATGGCCGAGCTCGCCGTCGACGAGGGCGGCGAGACGGTCCCCGAGGTGGTGTTCCGCGGGAGTCACCCGGCACTCACCTCCCCCGCCCGGGCGGCCGGCACCGCCGCGCTCAGCGCGCGCTGCTGCTCGGCCCTGGCCTCGGGCGACCGGTGCTTGAGCGCCTTGCGCAGGTGGGAGCGGCCGCGGTGGATACGGCTGCGGACCGTGCCCAGCTTCACGCCGAGGGTGGCGGCGATCTCCTCGTAGGAGAGGCCCTCGATGTCGCAGAGGACCACGGCGGCGCGGAACTCGGGTGCGAGGGTGTCCAGCGCCTGCTGGACGTCGGCGTCGAAGTGGGTGTCGTTGAAGTGCTGCTGCGGCGTGGGCTCACGGCTGGGCAGCCGCTCGGCGGCGTCGTCGGCGAGCGCGTCGAAACGGATGCGCTGCTTCCGCCTGACCATGTCCAGGAAGAGGTTCGTGGTGATGCGGTGCAGCCAGCCCTCGAAGGTGCCGGGCGTGTACGTGGACAGCGAACGGAAGACGCGGACGAAGACCTCCTGGGTGAGGTCCTCGGCGTCGTGCTGGTTGCCCGTCAGGCGGTAGGCGAGCCGGTAGACGCGGGCGCTGTGGGTGCTGACGATCTCCTCCCAGGAGGGAGGGGTCCACGCCTGGGCGTCCGCGGCGGTCTCGAAGGTCGCCGTTGTCGCGGAATCGGCGGAGCGGGCCTGGTCAGCAGTGTTGGTCACGGATTTCGGCTGCCCCGCGGACCGGCGGATTCTGGCGAAGACGCCGCGGTCCCGGCTCGCAGCCGCACCTCCCCTGTCGGCTCTGGTGGTGTCCCCTGGAGCCCCTACCATAGCCACATCTCCCGTTAGCTCCGGATAAGCGTCTTTGCCCGGCTTTGGCGACCGTCGCCCGCCGGTCTCTCCCTCCTCAACGCCCAGTCCCATCAGCAGGTTCCCGGGCCAACGGATACAGTCACGATTGCGTGGAGGACGGGGACAGGAGAGGGCCATTACCGGCAACCGGCAGACGAGCTGGGCGCTCGCCGACGCGTACGGCGCCGAGCTGGTCGAGAGCGCCGAGAGCGAAGCGCTGCGCTGGGCCCGCGCCAGGGCCCAGGACATCGCTCTGCGCTCGGTCTCCCCCGCCACCGGGGCGACGCTGCGGCTGCTGGCCGCGACGGCCGGAGCCAAGGCGGTCGCCGAGATCGGCACCGGCACGGGCGTCTCGGGCCTGCACCTGCTCCACGGGATGCGCCCCGACGGGGTGCTCACCACCGTGGACATCGAGCCGGAGCGCCAGCAGTTCGCGCGCGAGGCCTTCAGGGCCGCGGGGTTCGTCGGCAACGGCGGCAACCGGGTCCGCTTCATCCCCGGCCGCGCCCTGGACGTGCTGCCCCGTCTCGCGGACGGCGGATACGACCTCGTCTTCTGCGACGGCGACCGCGCGGAGTGCCTCGACTACCTCGCCGAATCGTTGCGGCTGCTGCGCGAGGGCGGACTGATCTGCTTCGCCGGGGTCTTCACGGAGGGCCGCGCCGGCGACTCCGCCGTGCCGCCCGCCGAAGTGCTGCGGCTGCGGGAGCTGTTGCGCACGGTGCACGAGAGCACCGTTCTGGTGCCGTCACTGCTGCCGGTCGGCGACGGCCTGCTGTGCGCGGTCAAACGCGGTGAGTGACCGGCCCCTTGTGCCGCGCGGTGCGTGAGCGGCCACCGCGCGGAACGACGACAGCGCCCCGGGGCGTACGCGTGCACACGTACGCCCCGGGGCGGCGGTCGTTCTTCGGTGGTCCTGACCGGCCGGTCGTCAGCCGCAGACCTTCTTCAGTTCCTCACCGAGAGCCGTCGCCTCGTCCGGTGTCAGCTCGACGACGAGTCGCCCACCGCCTTCGAGCGGAACGCGCATGACGATGCCCCGCCCCTCTTTGGTCACCTCGAGCGGGCCGTCACCCGTCCGCGGCTTCATGGCCGCCATGCTCGTTCCCCTTCCTGAACCAGCCGATCGCGCCGTGGGCACGTGAACAGGCGCAGCCTCACCGGCATCGAACACATTGCTTCCCGACCATTATCCCGCATCGCAGGACCCGATGACCAACATCAGTCCGCATCTCTTCCGGCTCGATCACGCACAAAACCGCCCAATGCGGCGATCTGGCTGCGATACTGCCCCGCTCCCGCTCTCCGCTCGGCGTCCACCGGTTTGACGCAGGTCACATCCGGCCACCGCGCCGACGCCGGTGGGGCCCCTGTCCGGCACCGATGATCTAGGCCATGCTGAGCGCATGTCCGACACCGTGCGCTACGAAGTGAACGAGGGCCTCGCGACGGTCACCCTCAACCGCCCCGACGCGATGAACGCCCTCGACGACGAGACCAAGAACGCCCTGCGCGACACCCTCCGGCGGGCCGCCGCCGACCGGGAGGTGCGGGCCGTACTGCTCACCGGCAACGGACGGGCCTTCTGCGTCGGCCAGGACCTCAAAGAGCACACCGGCTCCCTCGAACGCAGCGGCGGAAGCGCCCTGAACACGGTCGAGGAGCACTACAACCCGATCACCCTCGCGCTCGCCGGCATGCCCAAACCCGTGGTGGCGGGCGTCAACGGCGTCGCCGCGGGCGCGGGCGCCGGCTTCGCCTTCGCCTGCGACCACCGCGTGATGGCGGACACCGCCGCGTTCAACACCTCCTTCGCCGGGGTCGCGCTGACCGCCGACTCGGGCGTCTCCTGGACCCTGCCGCGGCTGGTCGGCCCCTCACGCGCCGCCGACCTGCTGCTCTTCCCGCGCAGCGTCAAGGCCGAGGAGGCGCTCCAGCTGGGACTCGTCAACCGAGTCGTGCCCGCCGCCGAACTCGCCGCCGAGGCCGAGGCCGTCGCCCGCCGGCTCGCCCAGGGCCCGACCGCCGCGTACGCGGCGCTCAAGGAGTCCCTGGCCTACGGGTCGTCCCACTCGCTGGCCGAGACCCTCGCCAAGGAATCCGAACTCCAGGTACGGGTGGGGGGTTCGGCCGACCACCGGATCGCCGTCGAAGCCTTCGTGAAGAAGGAGAAGCCGCGCTTCACCGGACGCTGAGCCACCTGAGCGCCGCCCGTACGCGGAGACGCGCGGGCTCCCAGGCGCGCGAGGCAGCGGACGCGCGAAGCAGCGGGCGCGAGCCACCGGGAGGTGCGGGACGCGACCGAGCGGTCGCCTGCGGCCGTCCACCGGACCACCCGGCGGTGGACGGCCCGCACACACGCACTCAGCGTGCGTTCTCCCCACTCGTCCCGGGGGCGTGGCACCAGCAGTCCGCCAGGTGGTCGTCGACCAGCCCGCACGCCTGCATCAGCGCGTAGACGGTCGTCGGGCCCACGAAGCGGAAGCCGCGTCTCTTCAGCTCCTTGGCGAGCGCCGTCGACTCGGGTGTACTCCCTGGCACCTGGGCCGTCGTCCGTGGCACCGGGCGGCGGGCCGGGTCGGGGGCGTACGACCACACCAGACCGTCCAGCTCGCCGGGCTCCCACGCCGCCGCCACCCGGGCGTTGCCGAGGGCGGCGCGGATCTTGGCGCGGTTGCGCACGATGCCGGGGTCGGCGAGCAGACGCCGCTCGTCCTCCTCGGTGAACCGCGCGACGGCCGGGATGTGGAACCCCGCGAACGCGGCACGGAACGCCTCCCGCTTCCGCAGGATCGTCAGCCAGGACAGGCCCGACTGGAAGCCCTCCAGACACAGCCGTTCGTACAGCGCGTCGTCGCCGTGCACCGGTCTGCCCCACTCGGTGTCGTGGTACACCGCGTAGTCCTCCGTCGTGCTGCCCCACGGGCAGCGCGGACGGCCGTCGGGACCGACCAGGGCCCCACCCTCCGAGCCGGTGCCGGTATCCGTGTCGGCGCCGACTCCCGTACCCGCGTCGGTGCCGGTCTCGGTCTCGGCGCTCACCGCTCCCCCGCCTCCCGGCCGCCCTCCGCGGGGCCGTCCCGTGGCTCGTCCTTCGTGAGGCGGTGGCCCTCGCCCCGGCCCATCGCCACGGCCTGGGCCCCGGCCAGCGCCGATTCCAGCTCGGCGATGCGGGCGTCCCGCTCCGCGAGCTCGGCGCCGAGGCGGTCGAGGACGTCGTCGACCTGGTCCATCCGGTAGCCGCGCACGCCCACGGCGAGGCGCAGCCCCGCCACGTCCGCGTGCGTGACGGAACGCTCGGGCGGCAGCGGCTCGTCCAGCAGATCCGGCGGGGCGTCGGCCAGGCCACCCGGCGCGCCGCGCGGGGACGCCCCGGACCGCTCGGCACCGGCGACGATGGCGAGCGTGACCGCGGCGACGACCACGACGAGCGAGATCAGCAGGAACACGAACACGGCACGACTCCCCGAACGATCGCCTGATGGTGGGCAGACCCCGATCGTGCCACGGCCCACCGACAGCTATGGTCGGCGGCGGGGATCGGTGCGCGGGCCACGCGGGTGCTGGCCGGGACGGCACCGCGGAGAGGACGAAGACGGGTGATGCTGCGCCTGGGCACGCGCGAGTTCGGTGAGCACGAGCCGGTGATCATGGCCATCGTGAACCGGACGCCGGATTCCTTCTACGACCGCGGCGCCACCTTCCGCGACGAGCCGGCACTCGACCGGGTGGAACAGGCCGTCGCCGAGGGCGCCGCGATCATCGACGTGGGAGGGGTGAAGGCCGGTCCCGGTGACGAGGTCACCGCCGAGGAGGAGGTGCGCCGCACCGTCGGTTTCGTCTCCGAGGTACGGCGGCGCTGGCCCGATGTGGTCATCAGCGTCGACACCTGGCGGCACGAGGTGGGCGAGGCCGTCTGCGAGGCGGGCGCCGACCTGCTCAACGACGCGTGGGGCGGGGTGGACCCGCGGCTGGCCGAGGTCGCGGCCCGGTACGGCACCGGCCTGGTGTGCACCCACGCGGGCGGCGCCGAGCCGCGCACCCGCCCGCACCGCGCGGTGTACGCGCCGGCGCAGGGGGGCCGGGACGCGGGCCCCAGCGGGGTCGTGGACGACATCCTGCGGGTGACGCTCGGACTGGCCGAACGCGCCGCCGGGCTCGGGGTGCGGCGGGAGGGCATCCTCATCGACCCGGGGCACGACTTCGGCAAGTCCACCCGCCACTCGCTCCAGGCGACCCGCGAGCTGGGCCGGATGACGGAGACGGGCTGGCCGGTGCTGGTCTCGCTGTCCAACAAGGACTTCGTGGGCGAGACCCTGGACCGCCCGGTCAAGGAGCGGCTGCTCGGCACGCTGGCCACGACGGCCGTCTCCGCGTGGCTGGGCGCACGGGTCTACCGCGTGCACGAGGTCGCCGAGACCAGGCAGGTGCTTGAGATGGTGGCCTCCATCGCGGGCCACCGCCCTCCAGCGGTGGCCCGCCGGGGCCTGGCCTGACCAACCGCGCGTGCGGTAGTCGGGCTCCCTTCGGCCCGGCGGGGGCGGCTTTCAGCCGCCGACCTCCTTGGTGACCAGGGTGACGGCCTCGTCGATGTCGTCCGTGACGTGGAAGAGTTCCAGGTCGCGTTCGGACGCCTTGCCGGTGCCGACGACCGAGCCGCGGACCCAGTCGACCAGGCCCTTCCAGTACTCGGTCCCGTAGAGCACGATCGGGAAGCGGGTGACCTTCTGCGTCTGCACGAGGGTCAGCGCCTCGAACAGCTCGTCCAGGGTGCCCAGGCCGCCGGGCAGGACGACGAAACCGCTGGCGTACTTGACGAACATCGTCTTGCGGACGAAGAAGTACCGGAAGTTGATGCCGATGTCGACGTACGGGTTCATGCCCTGCTCGAAGGGGAGCTCGATGCCCAGCCCCACGGAGGTGCCGCCCGCCTCCAGCGCGCCCTTGTTGGCGGCCTCCATGGCTCCCGGGCCGCCGCCGGTGATGACCGCGAACCCGGCCTCGGCCAGCGCCTTGCCGATCCGGATGCCCTTGTCGTATTCGGGCGCGTCCTTGGGTGTGCGCGCTGAGCCGAAGACGCTGATGGCGGGGCCGAGTTCGGTCAGGGCGCCGAAGCCCTCCACGAACTCGGACTGGATGCGCATCACCCGCCAGGGGTCCTGGTGGACCCAGTCGGAGGGGCCCGCGGTGTCCAGCAGCCGCTGATCGGTGGTCCCCGGCTGCACGTGTTCGCGGCGGCGTACGACGGGGCCCAGGCGCTGTTCCTTCGGCTCCCTGCCGCTCTTGTCGGTCATGTACGGCTCTCTTTCCGTCTGCGATCTTTCCCGTTCAGGGTAGGCGGACGGCGGGGACGCCCGTCGGGAAATCGCGCGGCCACGAGACGACGGCCGGCTGACCACGGGATGACGGACCGCGAGGAGGCCGACGGCGAGGTGACGGACCGGCCCGCCAGTGGGGTCGCACGCGCCTGCGGCCCGCCGGCGGCGTCACGGGCGGGCGGCCCGGTCCGCCGGCGCTGTCAGTCGGTGAGCCAGCGGCGCAGCCGCTCCTCGCATCGGGTGATGAGCGCGATGTCCACCCGCTCGTCCCTCTTGTGGGCGAGTTTCGGGTCGCCGGGACCGTAGTTGACGGCGGGCACGCCCAGCGCGCTGAAGCGGGACACGTCGGTCCAGCCGTACTTGGGGCGCGGACGGCCGCCGACGGCGTCGAGGAAGGCGCGGGCGGCCGGGTGGGAGAGGCCCGGCAGGGCGCCCGGTGAGCTGTCGTCCACCTCGAACTCGTCCACGCCGCATCCGGCGAAGACCTCGCGCACGTGGTCGAGTGCCTGCTGCTCGTCGCGGTCGGGCGCGTAGCGGTAGTTGACGGTGACGGTGCACAGGTCCGGGATGACGTTGCCCGCCACGCCGCCTTCCACACGTACGGCGTTGAGGCCTTCGTGGTACTCCAGGCCGTCGATCACCGGCCGCCGCGGCTCGTAGGCCGCCAGCCGCCGAAGGATCGGGCCCGCCGCGTGGATGGCGTTGGCGCCCATCCAGCCGCGTGCCGAGTGCGCACGGACGCCCCGGGTCCGCAGGTGCACCCTGAGGGTGCCCTGGCAGCCGCCCTCGACCTCGGCCTCCGAGCCCTCCAGCAGGACGGCGAAGTCGCCGGCCAGCCAGTCGGGGTGGGCGTCTGCGATGTGGCCGAGGCCGTTGAGGTGGGCGGCGACCTCCTCGTTGTCGTAGAAGACGAACGTGAGGTCGCGGTTGGGTTCGGGCACGGTCGCCGCGATGCGCAGCTGCACGGCGACGCCGGACTTCATGTCGCTGGTGCCGCAGCCCCACAGCATGCCGTCGTCGTCCAGCCGGGAGGGCAGGTTGCCGGCGATCGGGACGGTGTCGATGTGCCCGGCCAGGATGACGCGTTCCGCGCGGCCGAGGTCGGTGCGGGCGACGACGTTGTTGCCGTGCCGCGTCACCCGCAGGTGCGGCAGCCCGCGCAACGCCTCCTCGACGGCGTCCGCCAGCGCTTTCTCGGTTCCGCTCTCGGAGGGGAAGTCCACCAGCCGCGCGGTGAGCCGGGCGGCGTCCTGCTGGAGGTCGAGTGCGCTGTCGCTCATGGGGCCACCCTACGGTGGACGCGCCGCGCCGCGCGGTGTGCCCGGGCGGAACGTCCTGTCTGTTCCAGCGGCTACCTTGGTGCGCGTGCCCCTCTTCGGATCTGATCCCTCCTCGCGCGCGCCCGCACGCACCAGCCGTGCGACGGGCCGCGGCATGCTGCTGCGGATCTCTGTGGCCTGCGTCGTGTTGCTCACCGTGGTCGCCTACGTGGCGGTGCGCGGGATGACGGGCGAGGACGCCGCGGTGTGCACGGCCCGCTCCGCGGGCGGCGGCGCCGACGGCTCGCGGGACGCGCCGTCCTACCGGCTCAAGCCGGTGCAGGCCGCCAACGCGGCGACGATCGCCGCGGTGGCCTCCCAGCGAGGGCTGCCGGGCAGGGCCGTGACGATAGCGCTGGCCACCGCCATACAGGAGTCGCAGCTGCGCAACATCACCCACGGGGACCGGGATTCGGTCGGCCTCTTCCAGCAGCGTCCCTCGCAGGGCTGGGGCACGGTCGCGCAGATCGGCGATCCCGTCTACGCGGTGGGCAAGTTCTACGACCACCTGGTCGACATTCCCGGGTACTCGCGGCTGCCGCTGACCGTGGCGGCCCAGCGGGTGCAGCGCAGCGGCTACCCGCGGGCGTACGCCAAGCACGAGACGAACGCGGCCTTGCTCACGGCCGCGCTCACCGGCCGGGAGGCCGCCACCCTCACCTGCACGGCGGGCGCCCGCAAGAAGGGCGAGAGCGGCGATCCGGCACGGGTACGGGAGCGGCTGACCCGGGAGTTCGGGCGCGACGTGCTCGCCGACGGCACCGGCAGCCTCGGCACGTCCGCCGCGGGCGGGGGCAGCGCGCACGGCGTGCGTCCGGCGGGGCACACCGAGGCCCAGCCGGCGGTGTCGGTTCCGGCCAAGGGCCGTCGCCAGGGCTGGGAGCTGGCGCACTGGGCGGTCGCCAACGCCGAGGGGCTGCACATCACCCGGATCTCGTACGGGGGACGCGAGTGGAGCGCGGGCCGGTCCAGGGAGGGCTGGCGCTCCACGGGTGAGGGCGACGCCAAGGGCGGCGCCTCGCGGGGTCCCGTGCGGCTGCTGCTCGCCGCCGGTCACTAGTACCCACGCTCACCCGCGGGAGGGAAGCCGGTCCACCGCGCGGGCGCGCGGTCGCTCGGGTGACGGTCACCGCGAGGGGTGAACACGAGCGGGCGAACGCCGCTGGCAGCGTGCCGTTTCGACTTCTCCGGTACAGGTCAACCCCCGGTGATAAATGCCCAGTTTGAGGGCTCACGCGGCAAACCTGGTTTGCCAATCCTTTACCCTCGCTTCCCGCAACCTCCACGGCGCTCAGGACGATAGGCACAGCGTCTGACCGGGCGACCCCGGCTGACACGCCAAGAACCCCTCTCCGTCAAAGGAGCACCATGTCCCTCCCCCTCACGCGCCGGATCGCCCGCACCGCGCTGCTGACGGCAGCCGGCGCTGCCACCGTCGTCGGCGCTGCTGGTGCCGCGAGCGCCGTGGAGCTGCCGGCCGCCCCGGTCGGCGGTCTCAGCAACCTGGACGGCGAGGGCGTCGGCAACACGCTGGACAAGACGGCCCGCGACACCACCGAGCTGGCCGGCGAGGCCGGCGGCAGCGCCGTCGAGAAGGCCGTGCCGGCCGCGGGGAAGGCCGTCGGCAGCACCGGCAAGACCGTCGCGCCGGCGGCGCAGTCCCTCGCGGGGAGCACCGCGGGTGAGGCCGGTGACCTGCTCGGCGACACCGCCTCCTCGGCGACGGGCAAGGGCCTGCCCTCCACCGGCAACCTCGGGGGCCTCCCCCTCGGTTGATGCGCGAGGCCGTGCGGACGCGCCCCTCGCCGCGCCGGCTGCTCACCGCTCGGACGAGTGGGTTTCGGCGCCCCCGAAACCCCGCGGGGCTCCTGCCCCCCGCTCCGCGATCCCGCGCCCGCACGCACGACAAGGGCCGCCCGGACATCCATGGCCGGGCGGCCCTTTCGCGTGCTCAGCGCTCGCGCGTGCTCAGCGCTCGCGCGTGCACAGTGGCACGCGTACGCGGCAACGCGCGTGCTCACGCGGTGAGACCGGCGGCCGGCTCAGCCCTTCAGCCTGCTGACCGCCGCGTTCACGCGCTCGTCCGTCGCCGTGAGGGCGACGCGCACATGGCTCTCGCCCGCAGGGCCGTAGAAGTCGCCGGGGGCGACGAGGATGCCCTGGTCCGCGAGGCCGCCCACCGTCTTCCAGCAGGACTCGTCGCGGGTGGCCCACAGGTACAGCGACGCCTCGCTGTGCTCGATGCGGAATCCGGCGGCTTCGAGCGCGCCGCGCAGCGCGGCGCGGCGCGCGCGGTAGCGGTCGCGCTGCGCGGCGACGTGGGTGTCGTCGCCGAGGGCGACGACGGTCGCCGCCTGCACGGGTGCGGGTGTCATCATCCCGCCGTGCTTGCGGATCTGGAGCAGTTCGCCGAGGACGGCGGCGTCGCCGGCGATGAACGCGGCGCGGTATCCGGCGAGGTTGGAGCGCTTGGAGAGGGAGTGGACGGCCACGATGCCCTCATGGCTGCCGCCGCACACGTCGGGGTGGAGGACGGAGACGGGGTCCGCCTCCCAGCCCAGCTCCAGGTAGCACTCGTCGCTGAGGACGAGGACGCCCCTCTCGCGGGCCCAGGCGACGACGGCGCGGAGCTTCTCGGCGGGAAGCACCTGACCCGTGGGGTTGGACGGGGAGTTGAGCCACAGCAGCTTGAGTCCGGCGGGGTCGAGTTCCAGCGGGTCGTCGTAGGCGACGTACTCGGCGCGGGCCAGCCGTGCCCCGACCTCGTAGGTGGGGTAGGCGAGCCGGGGGAAGGCGACCCGGTCGCCGGGGCCGAGGCCGAGCTGGGTGGGCAGCCAGGCCACGAGTTCCTTGGAGCCGACGACGGGCAGGACGTTGCGTTCCGTCATTCCGCGCGCCCCCAGGCGGCGCTCGCACCATCCGGTGAGCGCGTCCCGCAGCTCCCTCGTACCCCACACGGTGGGGTAGCCGGGGGTGTCGGCGGCTTCGGTGAGCGCTTGCCTGATCAGCGGCGGCACCGGGTCGACGGGCGTGCCGACGGACAGATCGACGATGCCGTCGGGGTGCCGGGCGGCGGTGGTCTTGTACGGCTCGAGCCGGTCCCAGGGGAAGGTGGGGAGGCGGTCGGAGACGGAGGGCATGGGGCTCACTTTCTGGGGGGGAACAGCCGCCTGGGGGGAACAGCCGCCTGGAGAGAACAGCCGCAGCAACGCCGCGGTCCCGTACGAGCGGACGCGTGGGACCGACGTACGGGACCGGGGGCCGAGGAGCCGCGGCGGGGCGGCTCGCTCGTCGTTCAGGCGACGTGGCTCACTCGTCGTGTTCCTGCGGCGGGAGCGCGGCGATGAGCGGGTGGTCCTTCTCGATCAGGCCGAGCTTGCTGGCGCCGCCGGGCGAGCCGAGGTCGTCGAAGAACTCGACGTTCGCCTTGTAGTAGTCCTTCCACTCCTCGGGAGTGTCATCCTCGTAGAAGATGGCCTCGACCGGGCAGACAGGCTCGCAGGCACCGCAGTCGACGCACTCGTCCGGATGGATGTACAAGGACCGCTGGCCCTCGTAGATGCAGTCGACGGGGCACTCCTCGATGCAGGCCTTGTCCTTCAGGTCGACGCAAGGCTCCGCGATGACGTACGTCACGCTGTCGTTCCTCCTCTTTAGGGCTGGCGGGCCGGTGCACCGGCTCCGCCGCGGGCGCGCGGGAGCGCTGTTTCGCTTCGGACGGCGGCGATGCCCACACCTAGTATCTCCGTTCCCGGACACAAGACGAACAGGAGGGGCGGATAGAGCTGTGGAATTCACCACTGGCGGACGCCTTGAGGTCCGCATCACCCCTTCCGACGTGGGAGAACGTGTGTCGGTGCGGTCGTTGACGGGCGCCGGCGAGCGCCGCGGGCGGTTCACGGACACCCTCGGTATTCTCACATCGTGGAACGGCGGCGTACTCGGTATCACGCGGCGCGATGGTAAGCACGTGGAGATCCAGGAAGCGTCCATGGTCGCCGGAAAGGTGGTACCCCGCACGCCCGCGCGCCGCCGGGGGATACCGGCGGCCGACGTGGCGGAGGTGGTCGCCGTGGCGGCCCGCGGCTGGCCACCGGCCGAGTCGCGGCGGCTGGGCGGCTGGACGCTCCGTGCCGCCGGCGGCTTCACCGCGCGGGCGAACTCGGTGCTGCCGTCCGCGGATCCCGGGCTGCCGCTGGACGACGCACTGGCCGAGGTCGCCGCCTGGTACGCGGAGCGGGGGCTGCCGGCCCGGATCCAGGTGGCGGCCGAGGAGCACGCGCTGCTGGAGCGGGAGTTGCGCGAGCGCGGCTGGACGGCCGAGCGGCCCGCGGTCGTACGGGTGGGCGCGCTCGCGCCGCTCGCCGACCGGGAGCCCGACACCCGCGTGCTGCTGCACCGCGAGCCGGACGCGCGGTGGATCTCGCTCTACCACCGCGCGGACGGCGGCGGGCTGACGGAAGCGGCGCGCGAGGTGCTGGGGGGCGGCCCTTCCGTGTGGTTCGCGACGGTGCCGGACGACCGGGAGACGAACGGCACACCGGCCGCGATCGGGCGGTGCGTGGTGGACGGCCGCTGGGCGGGGTTCGCGGGCGTCGAGGTCGCCTCCGCGCACCGCCGCCAGGGGCTGGCGCGGGCGGTCATGGCCGAGCTGGCGAGGGCCGCGCTGGCCGAGGGCGCCTCGGCCGCCTACCTCCAGGTGGAGCGGGACAACGCGCCTGCCCGCGCGCTCTACGACACGCTGGGCTTCGCCGACCACCACGCGTACCACTACCTGCGCGCCCCACAGGACTGACATGGCGACCGGAGACGGAACACAGGGGCCGGGCCCGGACGAGGGCGTGCCCGACGTGGTCAGGCAGCGGTTCGCCGAGGCGGCGCGGGAGGAAGGGCCCGATCTGGCGACGCTGTGCCTGCTGGTCGGCGCCGAGGCGGCGCTGCGCCGCGAGGGCGCAGCCCAGGACGCGGCCGCGGCCGAGCGGATCGTGGACCAGGGGCAGGCGGAGCTCGACCGGCTGGCCGGGCTGCTGCCGTACGAGCGCGGCCGCGCCCCCGCGGAGTGGGCGAACGCCCTGCGGCGGCTGCTGGGCGAGGAGCTCGGATTCCGCGGCGCCGCCCCCGACTACCAGCGGCTGGCCTCCTCGCTGCTGCCCGAGGTACTGCGGCGGCGGCGCGGACTGCCGATTCTGCTGTCGGTGGTCTGGACGGAGGTGGCGCGGCGTGCGGGTGCCCCGGTGTACGGGGTGGCGCTGCCGGGGCACTTCGTCGTCGGGTTCGGGGATCCGCGCGGGCACCACGTGCTGGCCGACCCGTTCGCCGGTGGCGGCCGGCTGGGCGAACAGGAGCTGTCCGTGATGGTCGCCGGGGCCACCGGCGGGGCGCCGCTGTCGACCGCCTCCTTCCAGCCCGCGGGGGCGCTGGAGACGGTGCTGCGGGTGCTGAACAACATCCGTGCCTGGGCCGCCCGCCGACCCGAGCAGACGGGCGTGCGGCTGTGGGCGGTCGAACTGTCCCTGCTGCTGCCGCACCATCCGGGCAGACTCCGCTTCGAGCGTGCGCAGTTGCTGGTGGAGCGGGGGGAGTTCGCGCGGGGCGCGGAGGAGATGGAAGGTTACGCCGACGTCGTCGCGGCGATGGAGCCGAACGCGGCGGAGAACATCCGCCGCGCGGCCCGCGCGGCGCGGGCCCGGCTGAACTGACGGTGCGCGGGCGGGCATACGCCGGCGGGCGGACGTCTCCGCACGGCCGGGCGCGCCGGCCCGTGGCCTGCCGCGCGCGCCGCTACAGCCAGCCCCGGTCGCGGGCGATGCGGGCGGCCTCCGTGCGGTTGCGCGCGCCGGTCTTGTGGATGGCCGTGGACAGGTAGTTGCGGACGGTGCCGTGCGTCAGGTGCAGCCTGGCCGCGATCTCGGCGTTGCCCGCGCCCTCGCGTGCCGCGCCGAGCACGTCGCACTCCCGTTCGGTCAGCGGGCTGGCGCCCTGTGCGAGGGCCGCGGCGGCCAGTCCGGGGTCGATGACGCGCTCCCCGGCCAGCACCCGCCTGACGGCGTCGGCGAGTCGGGCCGCGGGCGCGTCCTTGACCAGGAAGGCGTCCGCGCCCGCCTCCATGGCCCTGCGCAGGTATCCCGGCCTGCCGAACGTGGTGAGGATGACGACCTTCAGGTCAGGGTGGTCGAAGCGCAGCCCCTCCAGCGCGTCCAGGCCGCTTCGGCCCGGCATCTCGATGTCGAGCAGGGCGACGTCGGGACGGTGCTCGGCGACCGCGTCCGGCACCTCGTCGCCGCGCCCGACCTCGGCGGCGATCTCGATGTCCGGCTCCAGGCCGAGGAGCGCCGCGAGTGCCTCGCGGACCATGACCTGGTCCTCGGCCAGCAGCAGTCTGATCACGCGCATCAGGGTAGCGAGGGCACCGTGGCCCGCAGTGTGAAGCCCCCGCCGGGCCCCGCTGAGGTCGTCAGGGACCCGTCGACCAGCGCCAGCCGCTCCCGCAGTCCGTTCAGCCCGTTGCCCGCTCCGGCGCCTGAGGGCCCCTTCCCGTCGTCGCTGACGGTCAGGTGCAGCACGGAAGCCTCGCCGGTGCCGAACGCGACCGTGCAGCGCCTGGCGCCGCTGTGCCGTACGACGTTGGTGACGGCCTCGCGCAGCGCCCACGCCAGCGCCCCCTCGGTTTCGGAGGCCAGCGGGCGGGGCGGCGCGCTGTGGGGCAGTGCGGCGGTGATGCCCGCCGTGTCGAGTGCGGTGCGGGCACCGGCCAGTTCGACGGCGAGGGTGGGGCGCCGGTAGCCGCTGACCGCCTCGCGTACGTCGACGAGCGCCTGCCTGCCGACCCGTTCGATGTCGGCGACCTGTTCGGCGGCGCGCTCGGGGTGCGCGGGCAGCATCCGCCCCGCGAGCTCGCTCTTGAGGGTGATGAGGGACAGCGAGTGCCCCAGCAGGTCGTGCAGGTCGCGGGCGAGCCGCAGCCGCTCCTCGCTGGCCGCCAGTTCCGCGACGGCGGCCCGGGCCCGGCGCAGCTCGCGCATCGTGCGCACGGTCTTGCGAGCGGACATCAGCGCGAATCCGCCCAGTACGGCGGGGATCACGAACGAGGTCCACGGCCCCCACCACGGCCGCGTCCCGAAGCCGGTGCCGATCACCGCCATCGCCAGCACGCACGCGCCCACGCTCCAGGCGGCCCACGCCACCGGCAGCACCGCGCCGGAGGCGACCGCGACGTAGACGAACAGGACCAGCCAGTCGTGGCCGACGGTTCCGGACAGTGCGCAGGCGAGCGCGAAGAGGAGCGCCACCAGGGCGCGCACGGCCCGGCTGGGCAGCGGAGAGCTGGTGTGGCGGAAGACGAGCCCCGAGTAGGCGGCGACGAACCCGGCGAGCCCCACGCTCCCCCACACGGTGGCGCCCGTGCCGAGCCGGCCGGACCACAGGTCCGCCAGCGGTCCGCCGAGGAAGACCATCCACGCCAGGATCATGAGCCCCTTGCCGAGCTTCTGGCGCCTGGTGACCGGTGGCTCCGCGACAGCCGCGAACCGGCGTCCGCCCTCGTCGGGCACCGAGCCGCCCTCCTCCCCCACGGTGGCGCCGCTCACGGCTGGGCCCCTGCGGCGGTCTCGGCCATGTCGCGGCTCCTCCTCCGGTGCGGGGGCTACGGGCGGCGCACGCGCGGCCGCCGGTTGTGTGCGGCGTACGGCTCACGCCTTGCGGGTGTCCCTGCGGTAGAGCCAGGCCGCCGCTGAGGCGAAGAGTACGAGATAGCCGGCCAGCAGTCCGACGTCCCCCAGGTGGGGCGCATGGCCTACCTCGACCGCCTGGCCGAGCGCCGTGTAGGCGTGGGTGGGCACCCACGCGCCGATGTCCTGCACCCAGCCGGGGAGGCTGGAGCTGGGCAGCCACAGCCCGCCGAGGAACGCGAGCCCGAAGTAGAAGAGCATGGTCAAAGGCCGCACGGCGTCCCCCGTCGCCAGGTAGCCGATGGCCACGCCCAGCGCGGCGAAGACGAAGCTGCCCGCCCAGGAGCTCAAGCCGACGGCCACCCACTGCCAGGCGTCGAGCCGCACGCCCATCGCGACGGCTCCGGTGAGCAGGACCAGCAGGATGGACGGCAGGCTGACCGTGGCGGCCGAGGCGATCTTCGCCGCCACGTAGCCGCGGCCCGGCAGCGCCGTGAGCCGCAGCTGCCGCACCCACCCGGCCTCCCTCTCCCTGGCGATGCGCTCGCTGTTGCCCATCAGGACCGCGGTCATCGCCCCGAAGGCGGCCATCGCGACCATGTAGTAGAGGCTCAGGTCGATGTCGAGTCCCGGCATCGTGGTGTGGGAGTTGCTGCCGGCGATCAGCACGTAGAGGGCCGGCGGGTAGATCACCGAGAAGAACATGAACTTCTTGTTGCGCAGCGCGCGCGTGATCTCCAGCCGGATGAGGGTCTTCACTTGGCGGCCGCCTTCCGGTGCGGGTGCGGGGAGGAGTGGGTGGTCGCGGGGGCGGGCTCCGCGCCCGGGTGGGGCGCGTCAGCGCGGGCGGTGAGGGCCACGAACGCCTGCTCGAGGCCGAGGGCGGTGACCTCCAGGTCGCGCGGGTAGAGGCCGAGGGCGTAGGCGGCGTGCACGGTGGCGTCCGCGTCGGTCGAACGCAGCCTCACCACGGCACCGGACAGCTCCACTTCGGTGACCCCCGGCAGAGCACGCAGCTGCGCCTCCAGGATGCCGTCGGGCACCGCGTCCAGCGTGAATCCGACCCTGCGCACGCCCGCCATGGCCTTGATCTCGGCCGCGCTGCCGTCGGCGAGCAGCCGCCCCCGGTGCAGCACCAGCACCCGGTCGGCGACCTCGTCGGCCTCCTCCAGGTAGTGGGTGGCGAACAGCACGGTGCGGCCCTGCGCCGCCTGGGCGCGCATCGCGGACCAGAAGGAGCGCCGTGCCGTGACGTCCATGCCGGTGGTGGGCTCGTCCAGGACGAGCAGGTCGCTGTCCCCCGCGGTCGCGAGCGCGAACCGCACCCGCTGCTCCTGGCCGCCGGACAGCTTGCCGACCATCCGCTCGGCGATGCCGGTCAGTCCGGCGTCGGCGAGCACCCGTTCGGTGGGGTGGCCGCGCGGGTGGAGCGCGCAGGCGAGCGCGACGAGTTCGCGGACGCGTACGCCGTCCATCAGCCCGCCTGACTGGAGCATCGCGCCCACCCGTCCGTCGGTGACCGCCTGCCGTGGCGTGGTGCCGAACAGCCGCACCCGGCCGCCCTGGTCGGGGTTGCGCAGCCCGAGGAGCAGGTCGAGGGTGGTGGACTTGCCCGCCCCGTTCGGGCCGAGGAGGGCGACGGTCTGCCCGGGCCGGAGGCTGACGGTCAGCCCGTCGAGGGCGCGGACGCTCCCGTAGGTCTTGCCGGCTGCGGAGAACTCCACGGCGGGTGTGGTGGCCTGCGTCGATGTCATGTTCCCAGCCTCGCGGCGGGGAGGGGGCGGGCGGCAGTGCCGACGGTCGCGTCCTTCGGCTGACAGATGTCACACCCCGCGGATGACACGCGGCCCCCGGCGCACGACCAGGCGCCCCGCCGGTGCGGCGGGGCGCCTGGTCGTGCTCGGGTGCCGCCTCAGCGGCGGCGCGGTGCGGCCTGGGGCGACGGCCTCACTGGGAGACAGACCCCGGCACCTTGGCCACCCGCTGCCCGGGCTGTGGCGGCGCCTTCTCGTTCAGGGCCTTCACCATGGCGGCGGCCGCGTGCTTCGGCGTCATCTTGACCGTGCCGGCGCCTGCCTTTATCACCACGTCGTCGAAGGCCGACCCGTAGGTCGCCGCCAGCTTCTCGGTGTCGATGACCGGCTGGAGCGTTCCGCTGCCGCCGGGGCGCATCGTCAGGAAGGTACCGAGCGTCTTCTGGCTGAAGGGCACCTTCACGTCGCCCGCCTCCAGCCAGACCCAGCCGGACATCGCGGTCCGCCCGAACCCCTTGACCGCCTTGTCCAGATCGGCCTGGGTCACCTTCGGCTCGTGTACCGAACCCGGCAGCTCCACCGGCTCGTTCTTGCCGGTGACGGCCCGCTGCTCGAACGCCTGCTCAAGCGCGTCGGGCGCCTTGGCGATGTCGACGACCTTGTGCGGGGATCCCTTGACCGCGACGGCCTTGCCGCCGGTGAACTTCACCATGCCCTCGGAGGGCGACGCCGCCTCGGCCTTCTCGACGAGGGGCCCCAGCGCCGAACGCACCTTCGCGTCGTCCACCTTCACGGCCGCCTCCGCCTCGCGGGACTGGCCGAACAGGGAGCCGATGACGGAGACCGGGTTGTAGTCGCGGCCCGCGGCGGCGCGCACCGTCGCCTCGTTGTCCAGCGTCACGCCCGCCACGCTCGGCTTGAGCTTCTGGCTGCCGCCGCTCGTCTTGATCGTGAACGGTTTCTTCGTCCGCTCACCGAGCGCGGAGTCCAGCTTGTTGACGGCCTCGTGCTTGCTGAGACCGCCGATCTCCACCCCGAGGACCGTCGTGCCCTTGGGCACGTCCGCGTGGTCCAGGAGCAGCCCCGTGCCGTAGGCCACGCCGAGTACGCCGACGACCGCGACGCCCGCGAGGACCAGCTTCGAACGGCCGCCCTTGCGTGCCGGTTTCGCGGCCTTGGCCGCCTGCGGGGCCGCCGCGCCACCTGTGGGCGCGGGCGAGGGGGACGACGCCCCCTGGCCCGGGGCCGCCGGGCCGCCCGTGCCGCCGTCGGTGCCGACCTGCGGGACGCCGCTGACCATGGTGTCGCTCGAGCGCCGCTCACCGTCGGGACCCGCCGCGGGGCCGGGGCCGCCGGTGCCGGCGTCGTCCGCGCCGCCCGGCGCGAACGTGCCCGGGCCCGTGCCCAGGCCGAGCGTCGAACTGACCGGCGACTCGCCGGCGGGAGCGCCGGGGCTGCCGGGGGACGAGGGCGCGCCAGGGGCCGGGGGGGCGCCGGCGCCGGGAACGGCCGGGATTCCGGCCGGTGGTGTGCCCGAGGGGCCGGAACCGGGGGCGCCGGGACCGGAGTCGGCGCCCTGTCCTGGGGCGCGGTGGGTGCCGGTATCGTCGTGGCCGTGCCCCGCGGTCGTACCCGGGGCCCGCTCACCGAACGGGTCAGGCTTCGAGGTGGCGCCGTCGGGCCGCTCCCCCAGGCCGAAGGCGTCCAGCCCGGAGGCACCGCGCTCCGGGGCGCCGCCCTGACCCGGTCCAAAGGGCCCGTTCGCACCCGGCGGCCGCCCGGCCGCGGGTCCGCTGCCGGCGCCGAAGAACCCGTCCGCGCCGAAGTCCCGGCCGGGTCCTGAGGTCTGTCCGGGCCCCGGGGTCTGGCCCGCCCCGTACGCCTGGCCGGGGTCCGTGTCCGGGGCGGCGAGCGGTCCCGGGCCCGTGCCGGACGGCCCGGGACCCGTCATGTCGCCGGTGACCGGGCCGGTCGTCGGCCCCGCGGGCGCGCCGGAGCCCACCTGCGGGACGCCCTCTGGAGGCGTGTCCGCCGGGCCGGGCAGCCGGTGCGTGCCGGTCGTCTCGGGCGTGGGACCGCCGGGGCCGCCGCCGGAGGCGGACGCGGGCGGCGCACTGCGCGGGGGCTTGCGCGGGGAGAACCAGTCGCTGGTCTGCTGGGTGAAGCTCCCCTCGGGCTCGGCGGCCCCGTCGCCCTGCGCGGAACCGGAGTTCGCACCGGCCGAGGGACGGCCCTCGGCGCCCGCGGGTCCTGTCGCTCCCCCGGACGCGCCCGACCCGCCCGGGGCGGCGGCCGCGCCGCCCGGCGCGGCGGTCCCGGGCGGTGGCGGTCCGGCGGGGCCGGGCGGTGGCGGCGGCGGTCCGCCGCCGGTCGCGCGCTTGCCCGCGCCCAGGTCGGGAGCGGACGCGCCGCCCTTCGTACTGCCCTTGTCGGCGCCGCCGGGCTTGCCGCCCTCGTTCTCGTCGCCGACCGGGGTGCGCATCACCACGGGTGGGATGGGCCGCGACCCGGGGATGTTGATGCGGATGCGGGTGGTGAGCGTCGTCTCGGTCTTCGGCTCGTCCGGCTTCGACCCGGCTGCCGGATCGGTTCCCCGGCCCTCCTGGTCCGCGCCGGAGCCCGAGGTGCCGTACGGCTCCGTCCCCGAGGGGTACGACGAACCGCCGCGCCGCTTGGGCCCGGAGGACGAACTGTCAGTTTCACGACTCAAAGCAGGTACTCCCGGATGGATTCGCCGTCTTCCCGTTGGCCCGAAGGCGGCTCGCCGGCGCGCACCACTGTACTGGGGGCACGCGGCAGGGGCCCCGCGACCACCGAATCGGCCCGCCGGCGCCCCTCTCAGCGGTTCTTGTGCACCGGAACGGGGGGCGCGGGCAGGGCGATGGTGGTACACATCACAGCTGCGAGCATGCCGCCGAACAGGTAGACGTAGCCGGCGAGTCCCGCGGCGAACAGGAAGTCGCCCTCGGACCGTGCGGTCGTCATCAGCAGGACGGCGACCACCCAGCCGGCGCCTGGTGCGGCCGCGCCCGGCTTGGTGCGGCACAGTTTCGCGCCGCCCCAGAAGAGTCCGACGGCGGCGGCCAGCGCGAGCAGCAGGCCGAGGGGGAACCAGGCGCTCTGCACGAGGACTCCGGCGGCGCCGGTCAGCAGGCCGAGTACGGCCAACGCCGCGTACACGGCGAGGCGGGCGTTGCGTCCGCGCGGGTAGGCGCCCTCCGCCTGGGGGGCCGGGGCCGCCGTGCTCACGCGTCCACCCCCGCGAAGAGGTCGTCGAGGCCCGCGGGCGCGGGGTCGCGTTGGGCGCGATCGGCGCGTTGGAAGTACTCGGTGCCGATGAGGGGCTGGCCGAGCCCGTTGGAGAGCGCGAAGAAGGGGCCGCGCGAGGTCTCGCGTACGGAGACCTGGGTCTCGTGGGCCGCCATGGCCGCCGCCTTGTCGGCGAGGTGGGCGCGGGCGTCGATCGTGACGTCGACCTCGTCGGCACTGTCGACCACGCCGGGGACGTCGTCGGGCTGCGCGAGGCCCGTGTCGCCCAGGAAACCGGGGAAGGGGAAGACTTCCCCGTCGGCCGTGGCCGCCCGCAGCCGGGCGAAGCCCTCGTCGAGGACGGGGCGGGGGACGACGTTCCAGTAGACGCGCCGTACCCGGTGCGGCTCGCCGCCGCCGCGGCCGCTCTCGGCGGCGGCGAGCTGGACGGCGCGCATGGCCACGCGGTGGGCCTTGATGTGGTCGGGGTGGCCGTAGCCGCCGTCGGGTCCGTAGGTGACGACCACCTGGGGGCGCACCTCGCGCAGCACAGCGGCGAGCAGGCGGGCGGCCTCGTCGAGGTCGGCCTGCCAGAAGCACCCGGGGCGGTCGTTGGTCGGCGCGCCCATCATGCCGGAGTCCCGGTAGCGCCCCCGGCCGCCGAGGAAGCGGTGGTCGGTGACGCCCAACGCGCGCATGGCGGCGGCGAGTTCGCCGATGCGGTGCGGGCCGAGGGTGTCGTCCTGGTCGGGCGCCAGGTGGGCGAGCCCGTCCGGGATGACCTCGCCCTCCTCACCCAGGGTGCAGGTGACAAGGGTGACGTGCGCGCCCTGAGCCGCGTACTTGGCCATGGTGGCGCCTGTGGTGATCGACTCGTCGTCCGGGTGCGCGTGCACCAGCAGCACACGGCGCCGGGGGGCGGCCGGCGAGCCGGGGGCCGCCCCTGGGGGAAACGCAGCGGTCATGCCCCGAGCCTACGACGGGCACGCCACCGCCCGGCGAAGCGAGGGGGAGGAGGAAGGGGACGGGGGCCGAGGGAGTCGAGACAGGGGTCCGGACGTGGGGCAGGGGCGCGGCGTCCTCAGAATTTGAGCTGGCCGATCATCCCGGCGACGTTGGAGGTCAGGTCGGTGATCGTGGGAGCGACCGAGGAGCTGGCGAGATAGAAGCCCAACAGCATGCAGATCACCGCGTGTCCGGCTTTGAGCCCGGATTTCCTGACGAGCAGGATGACGATGATCGCCAGCAGCACCACCGCCGAAATCGAGAGTGCCACGGCGGCTCACCTCCAAGTACGCACGGTCGGTTCGGGATCTTCTCGGGTCACACGGACACGGCGGCGCGCCTCCGGCACGGAGGAGCCACCGGCTTCATACCCAGCACCCACCATGCGCAACGGATCATAATTATCCGGGCCACCGCACGGCTCGGTGCACGGGTGCAGAGGAGGGGCGCATATTCATATCCAGCCACCCGCCGACGACCTGACCATCGTCCCGGGGGGCCTGCGGACCGGATCACAGCCTGGCGCGGGCGCGGTGCTCTCGGGCGCGTGCGCAGTACGGTCAGCCGCATGGCTACGACTTTCCCGCAGCAGCACGCCCGTACCCACAGATTCACACTTGGTGCCCCGAGGTCCTTCACTGTCGCCCCGGACGGCTCACGAGTTGCCTTCCTTCGCTCCCGCGACGGCTTCGACCTGACCCATCTCCTCTGGGTGCGGGAGGTGGCGAGCGGCGAGGAGCGTATCGCCGCCGATCCCGCGGCTCTCCTGGGCGGGGCGGCGGAGGAGCTCTCGGCCGAGGAGCGGGCCCGGCGCGAGCGGAGCCGGGAGGGCACGGCCGGTGTGGTCGGATATGCCACTGACACCTGCGTGGAGACGGCGGCCTTCGCCCTCTCGGGCCGCCTGTTCACCGCGGACCTGACCACGGGGCAGGCGCGCGAACTTCCCACACCGACCCCGGTCGTCGATCCCCGCCCCTCGCCCGACGGCCGGTACGTCGCCTACGTGACGCGGGGGTCCCTGCGGGTGGTCGCCGCGTCCGGCGGGGACGACAGGGCACTGGCCGAGCCGGAGTCGGAGACGGTCACCTGGGGCCTGGCGGAGTTCGTCGCGGCGGAGGAGATGTCCCGCACCCGCGGCCACTGGTGGTCGCCCGACTCGGACCGGCTGCTGGTCGCGCGCGCCGACGACGCGCCGGTGACCCGCTGGTCCATCGCCGACCCGGCCAACCCGCACGGCGAGCCAGCCCGCGTCGCCTACCCGGCGGCCGGTACGGCGAACGCCGAGGTCACCCTGCATCTGCTGGGGCTCGACGGGACGCGGCGCCAGGTCGGCTGGGACCGCGAGCGCTACCCGTACCTTGCCCGGGTCCACTGGTCCACGGGCGGACCGCCCCTGTTGCTCGTGCACAGCAGGGACCAGCGCCAGGCCGCGTACCTGAGCGTGGACGTCGAGACGGGTGAGACGTCGGTCACACTCACCGAGGAAGATCGAATCTGGCTGGAACTCTTCGGCGGCGTACCGGCGTGGGCGCCGGACGGCGCCCTGGTGCGGATCGTGGACGAGGGCGCCGACGGTGCGGACGGGAAGAGCGCACGGGTGCTCATGGCGGGCGCACGACGGCTCACCGACGCGCGGCTGCACGTACGGGCCGTGCTGGACGTGGGCTCCGAGGACGTCCTGCTGACCGCCTCCGAGGGGGACGGCGGCGATCCCTCCCGCCGCTCGGCACCGGGCGACCTCGGGGTCTACCGGGTACCGCTGGCCGGTGGCGAGGCCGTACGGGTCACCGACCCCGAGGACGACGGCCGGGGCCCCCGGCTGTCCTCCGCCGTGCGGGGCGGCGGGACCCTCGTGCTCTCGACGGCTGGACTCTCGCGGGCCGGAGCGCGGACCGTGCTGCTGCGCCAGGAGGACGGGAAGCGGCTGGGCACCCTCGACTCGCACGCCGAACGGCCCGTGCTGACCACCGCGCCCCACCTGCTGCTCGCCGGCGCACGCCGCATCCCCGCCGCCGTGGTCCTGCCCACCGGCTACCAGGACTCCGACGGGCCGCTGCCCGTGCTGATGGACCCCTACGGCGGTCCGCACGGCCAGCGCGTCGTCGCCGCGCACAACGCGCACCTGACCGCCCAGTGGTTCGCCGACCAGGGCTTCGCCGTGATCACGGCCGACGGGCGCGGCACCCCCGGACACAGCCCCGCCTGGGAGAAGGCCGTCTCGCGCCGGCTCGCCCCGGTCACCCTCGACGACCAGGTCGAGGCCCTGCACGCGCTCGCTGCCGAGTTCCCCCTGGACCTGACACGGGTGGGCATCCGGGGCTGGTCCTACGGCGGTTACCTCGCGGCGCTGGCCGTGCTGCGGCGGCCCGACGTCTTCCACGCCGCCGTCGCCGGCGCCCCGGTGACCGACTGGCGGCTGTACGACACGCACTACACCGAGCGCTACTGCGGCACCCCGCAGGAGAACTCCGAGGTGTACGCGGACTCCTCACTGATCACCGACGAGGGGCTGTCCCACGTGCCGGAGGAGAGCCCCCACAGGCCGATGATGATCATTCACGGGCTCGCCGACGACAACGTGGTCGTGGCGCACGCGCTGCGGCTGTCCTCGGCTCTGCTGGCCGCGGGACGGCAGCACGAGGTGCTGCCGCTGTCCGGGGTGACCCACATGGCGAGCGACGCCACCGTCGCGGAGAACCTGCTCCTGTTGCAGGTCGCCTTCCTGAGGCGGTCGTTGGGCCTGGCGGGCTGAGCCCGTCCGGGGCGCCGCCGCGACAGCCTCCGCGGCGGTGCGCCGGAACCGTGAGTCGAGCGGCTCAGCGCGTCTTCGCCGTTCCGGCCGAGGTCTCACCGGCCCCGCCCTCGTGCTCCCGCAGCGCCTTGTCCAGCACGATGTCCTCCCCGCGGGCCTCGGTCGTCGGCTCCTCGGGGAAGTGGCAGGCCGTCAGGTGGCCCTGCGTGTTCCCGGGGATCTGGACGAGCGGAGGCTCCTCGGTGGCGCACTTGTCCCGGGCCTTCCAGCAGCGGGTGCGGAAGCGGCACCCCGAGGGCGGGTTGATCGGCGAAGGGACGTCGCCCGCCAGGCGGATGCGCTCGCGGGCGCCGCTTGCGGACTGCCCGTCCTCGTGGAGCACGGCCTCGGGGACCGCCGAGAGCAGCGCGTGGGTGTAGGGGTGGCGGGGGCGGTTGTAGATCGCCTCCCGCTCCCCCACCTCGACGATCTTGCCCAGGTACATCACCGCGACCCGCTCCGAGAAGTGGCGCACGATCGCCAGGTCGTGGGCGATGAAGACGAAGGCGATGCCCAGGTCCCGCTGCACCTGCTGGAGCAGGTTGACGACCTGCGCCTGGATGGAGACGTCCAGCGCGGAGACCGGCTCGTCCGCCACGATCAGCTTCGGCTCCAGCGCCAGGGCGCGGGCGACGCCGATGCGCTGGCGCTGGCCGCCGGAGAACTCGTGCGGGAAGCGGTTGTAGTGCTCGGGGTTGAGGCCGACGGTCTCCAGCAGTTCGCGGATCCGCTTCTCGCGCCCGCCGGGCGGGTCGATGCCGTTGACCTCCATCGGGCCGCCGATGATGGAGCCGACCGTGTGCCGCGGGTTGAGCGACGAGTACGGGTCCTGGAAGATCATCTGGATCTCGGAGCGGATCGGCGCCATCTGCTTGCGCGTGGCGTGGGTGATCTCCTGCCCCGCGTAGGTGATCGTGCCGCCGGTGGGCTCCAGCAGCCGGGTCAGCAGACGCCCCGTGGTCGACTTGCCGCAGCCCGACTCGCCGACGAGGCCGAAGCTCTCGCCCGCGTGGACGCCGAGGTCGATACCGGAGACGGCCTGGACCTCGCCCACCTTCCGCTTGAAGGGGAAGCCCCCCATGATCGGAAAGTGTTTGGCCAGGCCCTCCGCCTTCAGCAGCGGCTCGCCCGTGCGGGCGGGGACCGCGTCTCGCGGTGCGCCCGCGCCCGGCTCGGTCAGGGTGAGGTCATCGCTCATTGGTCTGGTGCTCCCTCTGCCTGTCCTAGCCCAGCCTGGGCTTGATCTGCTCGATGAAGAACGTGCGCTTCTGCTCGGCCGTCAGGTGGCAGGCGGAGCCGCGCCCGTGCGGCAGCAGCGGCCGGTCGCCGGTGCAGGACCTGCCGGCGACCTCGTCCTGGTAGCCGCAGCGCGGGTGGAAGGGGCAGCCGGGCGGCGGGGACAGCAGGCTCGGCGGCGTGCCGTGGATGGGCGACAGCTCCTCGTTCACGTCGCCGGTCAGCCGCGGCATCGAGGTCAGCAGGCCCCAGGTGTAGGGGTGCTCGGGGCTGCGCAGCACCTCGCCGACCGTGCCCCGCTCGACGGCGCGGCCGCCGTACATCACCAGGATGTCGTCGGCGACGTTGGCGATGACGCCGAGGTCGTGGGTGATGAAGACGATCGCCGAGCCGAACTCCTGCTGGAGGTCCTTGAGCAGGTCGAGGATCTGTGCCTGGACGGTCACGTCGAGGGCCGTGGTGGGCTCGTCGGCGATCAAGAGGTCCGGGTTGCACACCAGCGCCATCGCGATCATGGCGCGCTGCCGCATACCGCCGGAGAACTGGTGCGGATAGTCGTGGACCCGCGTCTTCGGGTTGGGGATGCCGACCTTGTCGAGCATCTCGACGGCCCGCAGGTGCGCCTCCCGCTTGGAGACCCCCATGTGCTTGCGGTACGGCTCGGCGATCTGCCGCCCGATCGTGTAGTACGGCGACAGCGCGGTCAGCGCGTCCTGGAAGATCATCGCCATCTTGTTGCCGCGCAGCGACTCCAGCGTCTTCTCGCGCGCGCCCGTCAGCTCCTGGCCGTCCAGCAGGATCTTGCCGGAGACGTCGGTCGTGCGCGGGTTGTGCAGGCCCAGGATGGACAGGTTGGTGACCGACTTGCCGGAGCCGGACTCGCCGACGATGCCGAGGGTGCGGCCGCGCTCCACGTCGAAGGAGAGCCCGTCGACGGCCTTGACGGTGCCGTCCTCGGTGTCGAAGTGCACGTACAGGTCGCGCACCGAGAGGAAGGCGCTCGTCTCGTCCGCGTCGCGCGGGGCGGGGACGTCCGCTTCCTTGGTCAGGGAGTTCATGGCGGAGGTTCTCCTAGGACAGCCGCACGCGCGGGTCGATGAACGCGTAGGCGGCGTCCACGATGATGTTGAACAGGATGATGAAGGTCGCCGCGAAGAGCATCACGCCCATCACCATGGGCAGGTCGGTGTTCTGCACCGACTTGACCGCGAGGGTGCCGAGGCCGGGGAGCGAGAACGTCCACTCGGTGATCATCGCGCCGCCGAAGAGGGAGCCGAGGTCGACGCCGAAGATGGTGACGATGGGGATGAGCGAGCCGCGCCAGGCGTAGCGGAAGAAGACGTACCGCCCCGACATGCCCTTGGCCCGCGCCGCTTTGACGTGGTCCTCCTGGAGCTGCTCGATCATCGACGAGCGCGACAGACGGGTGTAGTTCGCGGTGAAGATGATCTGGACGACCAGCCAGGGGATCAGCAGGCCCATGAACCAGCCGGCCGGATCCTCCGTCAGCGGCACGTACTTGGGCTGGTCGAGCAGTTGCAGGTTGTAGACCACCAGCGCCAGGACGAGCGGGCCGATGAAGTAGATCTGCATCGAGGAGAGCACCAGCGACAGCGAGCTGAACGCCTTGTCGACGAGGGTGCCCTTCTTCCAGGCGGCGATCATGCCGGCGCCCAGGCCGATGAACAGGAAGACGGCGGCGCCGCCGACGGTCAGCGAGACGGTGGTCGGGAACCGGTCCAGGATGGTCTGCCAGACGGGGTCCTGGTTGGCGAAGGAGTAGCCGAAGCACGGCGCGGGACACGCGCCCGCGGCGAAGTCGCGGCCGGCGAAGATGCCGACCATGAAGTGCCAGTACTGCACCGGCACGGGTTCGTCGATCCCCATGTTCTTGCGGATGACCGCGAGCGCGTCCGGCGTGCAGTTCTTGCCGCAGGCCAGCATCGCCGGGTCCCGGGGGACGGCGTAGAAGAGGAAGAAGGTGACGGCGCTGATGATCAGCAGGATCACCACGGCGCCGAGCGACCGGCGGATGAGGAATCGCAGCATGACGGAACGCAGCTCTCGTGCGACAGCGGAATCGACGTGCGGAAGGAGGGGCGGGACGGCACCGTGGGGCTCCGCCGCCCGGCCACGAGGGCCGGGCGGCGGAGCCGGCGCCCGGGTGCGTTACTTCTTGACGTACAGCGAGGTGGGCTGGATGTCGTGCAGCTGCTCGTCGAAGTAGGCGCCGCCGATCTTCGATCCGGAGATCTGGATCGTCTTGTAGTAGTGCATGGGCACCGCGGGAACGTCCTCGACGAGGATCTTGTCCGCGAGCTTCATCCACTCGTCGGCGGCCTTGTTCGGATTCTCGATCTTGCGAATCCGGTCCATCTCCTTCTCGAACTTCGGGTTCTTGTGGTGCGAGTAGTTCGCCGCACCGTCCTGGACCTGACGTCCGTCGAACAGGTTCGGGATGACGGTCGAGGCGCTCGGCCAGTCGGCACCCCACGAGTTGTGGTAGATGTCGTAGTCGTTCTTGGCCTTGCCGATCTGGTCGTAGTACGTGTCCGCGATGATGTCCTTCTTCTGGACGTTGAACCCGGCCTTCTCCAGGTTCTGCGTCGCGGCCACGGAGAAGTCCTGCCATTCGGGGGCGTTCTGGAAGGCGAAGGTGAGCTTCATGCCCTTCTTGCCGGACTCCTTGAGGAGTTTGGCGGCCTTCTTCACGTCGCCCTGCGGCTTCTTCAGCTTGTTGAACGGGTCGGTCGGCTTCTGGCCCACCAGCGTCGGGCTGATGTAGTTGCCGGCCATCTCACCGCCGCCGGCGCCGCCGAACGCGGAGACGATGGACTGGTTGGGCATCGCGTAGGCGATGGCCTGGCGGACCTTCTTGTTCTTGATCCGGTCCGTGTTGATGTTCATGTAGCTGACGTACGACTGGTAACCGGAGACGGAGCGCTTCTTGACCTCGGGGTCGCTGCGCACCTTCTGCATGCTGGAGGCGTCGACGCTGTTGGTGAAGCTGGTGGCGTACTGGTTCTCACCCGCGTCCGACGTCAGCCGCTTGGTGGAGTCCTCGAAGGAGACACCGAACTGGATGTTGAAGGCGTCCGGGTACTGGTGCCGCTTCGGGTCGGTCTTGGGGTCCCACTCGGGGTTGCGGACGAGCTTCATGTTCTTGCCCGACTTGAACGACGCGATCTTGTAGGGACCGGTCGACAGCGGGTCCTTGTCGTACTTCTCCTTGGTGTCCTTCTTCTCGGACACCACCGAGTAACCCTGCATGGCCAGCGCGTAGGGCAGCTCGGCCTGCGGCTCCTCGAAGTGGAAGATGACCGTCTTGTCGTCCGGTGTCTCCAGGACGTCGTCCGACAGGTGCTTGCCCTTGAAGGGGCCGTCCTTGAGCAGCTTGCGGTAGTCGGTGCCACCCGTGTTGGCCAGCCACTGCTGGATGAAGGTGGGGCCCTCGGTGATGAAGGGCGCGAACATCCGCTCGATGCTGTGCCGGACGTCCTTGGAGGTGATGGCCGAGCCGTCCTCGAACTTGATGCCGTCCTTGAGCTTGTACGTCCAGGTCTTGCCGCCGTCCGACTTCTTGCCGCTGTCGGTGGCCAGGTCGCCGACGACCTCGTACTTGTCGCCGCTGGTGCGCTTGTAGGTGGTCAGACCGCGGTGGATCAGCGTGGCGAGGGCGCCCTCGTCGCTGACGTAGATCTGCGCGGGGTCCAGGTGCGCGAAGCTGTCGCGCTGGAGGACCTTGATGGTGCCGCCCTTGCGGCCTCCCTCGACCTCGGGGGCCGGGCCCTTGGAGGCGGCCTCGTCGGCGAACGTGTAGGAGACGTCGGCGCCCTGCTTCTTGGCCTTCGCGTCCTTGCCGTCCTCACCGCCGCCCCCACCGCTGCTGCAACCGGTGAGGAACAGCGCGCCGGCGGCGACCGCCGCGAGGGACGCACGCGCTGTGCGTATGCTCACTCTGCTCATGGTGGTGTCTGCACCTGCCTGTCGGTTGTCCGTCGCTGCCTGACTGATGCCGTACGGGGTGGCAGCACCCCCCACCACTCGGTCGCGCCTGGCCCTCATCGGCCCGACTTCGGGTCGAACGCGTCCCTGACCGAGTCTCCGAGCAGGTTGAAGGCGAGGATGAAGATCACCATCGCTCCGCCCGGGAAGAACATGTAGGTGATGTCGCTCTGGTAGATCTCGGCGCCCGTGGCGAACATCCGGCCCCAGTCGGGGGTGGGCTCCAGCAGCCCGACGCCGAGGAAGGAGAGCCCCGCGATGGCGGTGACGTTGTTCGGCAGCATGTAGGTGGCCTGCACCAGCATGGGTGTGACCAGGTTCGGCAGCAGTTCCTTGCGGACGATCCGGCCCGGCGGCGTCCCGGCGACCTTCGCCGCCTCGATGAACTCCCGCTCCCGCAGCGACAGGGTCTGGCCCCGCAGCAGCCGCGCCAGCGTCATCCAGCCGAGCAGCCACATCACGTAGACGATCACGCAGGACCTGAGCCAGGTGGGCATCTCGTCCTGCGGGTCGACGAGCAGAGCGCCGACGACCGGGGTGAAGGCGACGAAGAAGAGCTGGTTGGGGAAGGACATCATCAAGTCGGTGAACCGGCCGAGGAAGTAGTCGGCCTTGCCACCGAAGTAGCCGCCGGCGACGCCGATGACGATGGCGGTGACCACCGAGAGCAGGGTGATCACGACGGCCAGCGAGAGCGAGGTGCGGATTCCGTAGACCAGCTGCATGAACACGTCCCGGCCCAGGTTCGGTTCGAGGCCGAACCAGAACTCGCCGCTGATGCCGCCGTTGGGCTGCACCGGGTAGCCGTTGTCGTTGAGCAGGCCGGGCGTCAGCTGCCCGTAGCGGGTGTAGGGATCCTTGCCGTAGAGCCAGGAGATCACCGGGGCGAGAGCCGCGATCAGGAAGAAGGCGAGCACGACGCACGCCGAGATCACACCCGTGCGGTCGCGCTTGAAGCGCATCCACATCAGCCGTCCTGGTGACCGGCCCGCGAGGTCACCGTCCTTGGCAACTCGCGTAGAACTCGGGCCCGCTTCCTGATCGGGGCCAGGGGTGTCGGCCCCGACCGCAGCGGCCTGGGAAGGACTCGTCATCGCGTGTGTGCTCCCGCGCTCAATTCTCGCCGGAACCCGAATCGTTGGGCGTGATGCGGGTGGGTTGAGCCGGACTTTGGCAAGCGGGTTACGTGCCAGTCAAGGGGTGTTGGCCAGGCTGAACGCCGTCAACGGCTTTCTTGAGCGAACGTTGCGCAGATCGAGGTCGCAACGTGCTTGACATCACAGAAGGCAGGCGGACATGACAGCAAAAAACGCCAGTAATTGCCTTAACAATCTCGCAACGTGGTCGTCGTCTCACCGATATCCGAGGCGGCCACTCTGAACTGCGGAGACCCGTCAACCCCCCTGCGTGCGGGGGCTCGTGGCGTTTTCCTGCATGCGCGATGGACGTCGTGCGAACATGAGTGCGGCTTCACCGCCGCGCACACCGCCCGCGCACACCGCCGGCCCGGCGCTTGTTGCCGGGCGGTGCTCGCGGGTAGACACGTCAGGTCCAGCACGTCGCGACACACGTACACACGGGGGGCCGAGCCATGGGCCAGGACAGGACACTCGCGCGCGGAGCGCGCGTCTTCGGATCGCTGCTGCTGGCCGCGCTCGCGCTGGTCAGCCTCGCCTGGATCATCCGGGACTTCACCAAGGCCGACGACGTCGTCGACGTGTGGTGGAACTGGGCCGGGCTGCCGGCCCGCGCCGAGGACGGGGTGTGGGTCGCCTCCTTCCTCGAACCCACGCTGATGCTGGTCTACGCGGTCGCGGCCGTCACCGCCTACCGCTCCTCCTCGTCCGCCGCGATACTCACCGCCTCCGGAGCGCTGACCGTCGCGCTGCGCACCCCGGGGCTGTGGAACCTGAACGCCGACTGGATGCAGGGCGTCCCCGACGGGCTGCTGAGCAAGGTCCTCTTCACCACCATCGCCACCGTCGTCCTCGGCGGTGTCCTCATCGTCACCGCCATCGCGGGCCGCCGCCCCGCACAGCCCGCCCCCGGCGGCTACGGCGCCCCCGCCCCGCACGACGTGGCCCACTCGGCCCCCGCGGGGCCGACCAGGGGCGGCGCCGTTGCCGCCTTCCTGCTGCTGGGCGCCTCGGCCGCGGTGCTGGTCGCATGGGAGATACGCACCATGCAGCAGTTCGGCTGGGACCGCTACGCGAAGACGCTGACCGGCGAGCGCACCATCGTCCGGCTGCTGGACGCCCCGCCCGGCTGGGCCCTGTGGACCGTCGTGCTCCTCGCTCTGGTCGCCGGCGTCGCCGCGCTGGCGGGCGCGCCCTTCTCCCGCCCCCTCGGCCTGGTCGTCGCCGGGCCGCTGCTCGCCCTCGGCCTGTTCGCCGTCGCCTTCGGCATCAAGACGGACCTGTTCGCGCACTTCGGTGACCTCGGCATCGAGGGTCAGCTGCACGTGCTCACCAACATCTTCGAGGTCGTCGCGGGCGCGGCCGTGCTGCTGGCCCTCTCCCGGGGGCAGCAGCGCTCCGAGCGCCTCGTCCCCTCGTACCCGGCAGGCGGCCCCGCACCGTACGCGCCGCCGCCGCAGACCTGGTAGGTCGGCGCCTCACGTCTCGACGGGCCCCACCACAGCGGCGCGCTCGGCCGCGAAATGGCAGGCCGAGGGGTGGTGGACGGCCTCGCCTGGCAGGGTGTCGGAGAAGGTCTCCGGCACGGCGAGCGGCGGCTCCTCCTCGGCGCAGCGCTGCTGCGCCTTCCAGCAGCGGGTGCGGAAGTGGCAGCCCGACGGCGGGTTGGCCGGCGAGGGCACGTCGCCCTCCAGCACGATCCGCTCCCTGCGCCCCTCGGCCTCGGGGTCGGGCACCGGCACGGCCGACAGCAGCGCCTGCGTGTACGGGTGCGTCGGGTGCTCGTAGATCTCGGTCTCCGTACCGACCTCGACCAGCTTGCCGAGGTACATCACGCCGACGCGGTCGGAGATGTGCCGCACGATGGACAGGTCGTGCGCGATGAAGACGTAGGAGAGGCCGAACTCGTCCTGGAGGCGCTCCATCAGATTGACGACCTGCGCCTGCACCGACACGTCCAGCGCCGAGACCGGCTCGTCCGCCACGATGATCTCCGGACGCAGCGCCAGACCCCGAGCGATCCCGATGCGCTGCCGCTGACCCCCGCTGAACTGGTGCGGATACCGGTTCACGTACTCCGGATTCAGCCCCACCACATCCAGCAGCTCCCGCACCTTGCGCCGCCGGTCCCCCTTCGGCGCCACCTCGGGATGGATGTCGAACGGCTCCCCGATGATGTCGCCCACCGTCATCCGCGGATTCAACGACGTGTACGGATCCTGGAACACCATCTGGATGTTCCGCCGCACCGCCTTCAAAGCACGCCCCGAGGCGCGGGTGATGTCGTTGCCCTTGTAGCGGATCGTGCCCGCCGTCGGCCTCTCCAGGTGGGTGATGAGCTTGGCCACGGTCGACTTGCCGCAGCCCGACTCGCCGACGATGCCCAGCGTCTCCCCCTTCCGCAGGTCGAAGGAGACACCGTCGACGGCCTTGACCGCGCCCACCTGCCGCTTGAAGAGCACACCCTGCGTCAGCGGGAAGTGCTTGACCAGGTCCCGCACCTGGAGGATCGGCTCGCCCGCCGCGTAACTCCGCTCGGCATGCGACTTCGCCAGCAGCTTCCGCGCCTGGATCAGCTCCTCCCTGGCCACCTTGCGGCTCGATCCCTCACCGTGCATCGCACATCTCCTCCCAGAAGTGGCAGGCGCTGGCCCGCAGCGCCGAGACCTCGTACAGCGGAGGCTCGTCCCTGCGGCAGACCGCACGCGCCATGGGGCAGCGGGGGTTGTAGGCGCAGCCCGGGGGGATCTGTTGCAGGTTGGGCGGCATGCCCCGGATGACGTCGAGCTGCCCGCCCTTCTGGTCGAGGCGGGGGATGGAGTCGAGCAGCCCCTTGGTGTACGGGTGCGCCGGAGCCTTGTACAGCTCCTTGACCGGCGCCGTCTCCACGATCCGGCCCGCGTACATCACCGCGATCCTGTCCGCGACGTCCGCCACCACACCCAGATCATGGGTGATCAGGATCAGCCCCATGTTGAACTCACGCTGCAAATCCGCCAGCAGCTCCATCACCTGCGCCTGCACCGTCACATCCAGCGCGGTCGTCGGCTCGTCGGCGATGATCAGATCGGGCTCCAGCGCCAACGCCATCGCGATCATGATGCGCTGCCGCATCCCCCCACTGAACTGGTGCGGATAGTCGCCCACCCGCTGGCGCGCTGCCGGGATGCGGACCCGCTCCATCAGCTCGACGGCCTTGGCCCTGGCCTCCTTGCGGGAGGCGCCCTGGTGGACACGGAACATCTCCGCCAGCTGGTAGCCGACGCTCAGCACCGGGTTCAGAGCGGAGAGCGCGTCCTGGAAGATCATCGCCATCTTCGCACCGCGGATCCGCCGCCGCTCCTGGCCCGGGAGGGTCAGCAGATCCCTGCCCTGGAAGACGATCTCGCCGCCCGTGATGCGTCCGGGCGGCGTGTCGAGGATGCCCATGATCGCCTGCGCGGTCACCGACTTGCCGGAGCCCGACTCGCCGAGCACCGCGAGCGTCTCGCCGGCCTCGACACCGCAGTCGACCCCGTTGACGGCCTTGGCCACGCCGTCCCTGGTGTGGAACTCCACGTGCAGGTCGCGCACCTCAAGGAGGCTCACACGCTCACCTCAGTTTCGGGTCGAGGGCGTCGCGCACCGCGTCGCCGAGCATGATGAACGCCAGCACGGTGAGGCTGAGCGCGGCGGCCGGATACAGCAGGATGTGCGGCGCGTTGCGGAACTGCATGCCCTGGGAGGCGGCGGAGATGTCGGCGCCCCAGGAGACGGTCGGCGGCTGGAGGCCCACGCCCAGGAAGCTGAGCGTGGCCTCCAGCGCGATGTAGGTGCCCAGCGCGATGGTCGCCGTCACGATCACGGGGGCGATGGCGTTCGGCAGGATGTGCCGGGTCATCATCCGGGCGTTGCCCGCGCCCAGCGCACGGGCGGCCAGTACGTAGTCGTTCTGTTTGGCCGTGATGACGGAGCCGCGCGCGATACGCGCGACCTGCGGCCAGCCGAGCAGCACGATGAAGGCGACCACCGTCCACACCGAGCGGCTCCCGGTCATGGAGAGGAAGACCAGACCGCCGAGGATCATGGGGATGCCGAAGAAGATGTCGGTGAGGCGGGAGAGGACGGCGTCCCACACGCCGCCGAAGAACCCGGCGAGTCCGCCGAGCACGCTGCCCAGCACGGCCACCCCGAGCGTGGCGCAGACGCCGACCGTCACGGACGTACGGGCGCCGTAGACCACCCGCGTGTAGACGTCGCATCCCTGGGTGTCGAAGCCGAACCAGTGCCCTGCCGAGGACGCGTCCAGCGAGCGGCCCAGCCGGCAGGAGAGCGGGTCCCGGGAGGCGATGAGGCCCGGCCACACGGAGATGAGCACCAGGAACGCGATGAGCAGGCCCGCGATCAGGAACACCGGGTTGCGCCGCAGGTCGTGCCACGCGTCCGACCACATGCTCCGGGCCCGTTCCGGCGGCTCCCGCCCCGGTGAGGAGGGGCCCTTGCCGCGGGCACGCTCGGCCTCGCTCTCGACCCCGGCGAGCGTCTCCGCCTCGTCGGGGCCCTCGATCGCGGGCGTCCCCGTCATGGGCTCCCCCTGCGGGTGGCGGTGGGCGCGTTGCGCGCTCGCGGGCCTGGCGGGCGTGGGTCACACATAGCGGATCCTCGGGTCGAGCACGGCGTACAACAGGTCGACGAGCAGGTTCGCGAGGAGGAAGACGATGACGAGGACGGTCACGAAGCCGACGACGGTCGGCGAGTTCTGCCGCACGATGCCCTGCCACAGCTGGAAGCCGACGCCGTGGATGTTGAAGATCCGCTCGGTCACCAGGGCCCCCGCCATCAGGGTGCCGACGTCGGTGCCCAGGAAGGTGACGACGGGGATCAGCGAGTTGCGCAGCAGGTGCCGTACGGTCACCCGCCGGCGCGGCAGCCCCTTGGCGACGGCGGTGCGCACGTAGTCGGCGCGGGAGTTCTCGGCGATGGAGGTGCGGGTCAGCCGTGTGACGTAGGCGAGCGAGACCAGTGCGAGCACCAGTCCCGGCAGCAGCAGCTGGCCGAGGGGCGCGGCGGGCGAGACGGCGGGGGCGATCAGCCCCCACCGGACGCCGAGCAGGTACTGGAAGACGGTGCCGGTCACGAACGTCGGTACGGAGATGACGACGAGGGTCAGCATCAGCACCCCGCTGTCGACGGGCCGGCCGCGGCGCAGGCCGGTGAGCACGCCGAGCACCAGGCCGACGATGATCTCGATGACGACGGCGACGAGCGTCAGCCGGATGGTCAGCGGGAACGCGGTCGCCATCAGCTCGGTCACCGGCTGCCCGTTGAAAGCGTTGCCGAAGTCACCGGAGAAGATCTTGCCCATGTAGAGCCCGTACTGCTGCCAGAGGGGCTTGTCGAGGTTGAACTCGGCGCGCAGCTGTGCGGCCGTCGCCGGGTCGGGCGCCCGGTCGCCGAACATGGCGTTCACCGGGTCGCCGACGGCGTAGACCATCACGAAGATCAGGAACGTCGTCCCGATGAAGACCGGGACCATCTGGAGCAGTCGTCGTACGACATAGCGCCCCACGACGGCTCACTTGACCTTGATGTCGGTGAAGACCGGCACGGAGAAGGGGTTGAGTTTCACGTTGCCGACCCGCTCGGAGTATCCGGCGTTCCCGTTCTGGTACCACAGCGGAATGGCGGGGAACGTCTCCAGGACGCGTTTCTCCGCCTGCTGGAAGAGGCCGATCGCGCTCTTCTGGTCGCCGGCCGCGTTCGCCTGGTCGATGAGCTTGTCGACCTTCGGGTCGGAGAACCCGGAGTCGTTGGAGGAGGCGTCCGTGTAGTAGAGGGGCTGGATGAAGTTCTGGATCAGCGGGTAGTCCATCTGCCACCCGGTCCTGAACATACCCTTCATCTTCTTGCCGCTGATGTCGGAGCGGAATTCGCTGAACGTCGGCACCGGATTCACCGTGCAGGCGTTGTTCTTGTCCAGGGTGCGGTTGATGCTGTTGCAGACGGCTTCCATCCACTGCCGGTGTGAGCCCGTGTCCACGTTCGAGATCAGCGTGATCTTTCCGCCGGGGAGGCCGCCGCCCTGCTTGATGAGTTTCCTGGCCGCTTTCGGGTCGTACTCGCACGCGCTGCCGCACAGGCCGGGTTCGTATCCGCCGCCGGCCCCCAGCACGGGAGAGGTCAGGTCGGTCGCGGGCTCCCGCGTGCCGTGGTAGATCTCCTCGGTCACCTCCTTCCTGTTGATCGCACGGGAGAGGCCCTGCCGCACCAGCGCGGCCTTCTTTCCGCGCCACCGCTTGTCGTACATCGGGAAGGAGAGGGTCTGGGTGATGCCCGCCGGCTGGTTGATGTAGCGCCCGTTCAGGTCCCGCTTGGCGTTCTTCAGCTGCCCTGCCGGGAGTTCGTCGACGACGTCCAGGTTTCCGGCTTGCAGGTCGGTGTAGCCGGTGTTCTGGTCGGTGTAGACCCGCAGCTCGACGCCCTTGTTGCGCGGCTTGTCCGCACCGTTGTAGTACGTGTTGCGCGACAGCTTCATCGACTGGCCGCGGGTGTAGGAGTCCACCTTGTACGGACCGTTCCCCACCGGTTTCTTGAGCCAGCCCTCGTGGTCGGTGAAGAACGCTTTCGGCAGGGGCGCGTAAGCGCTGTAGCCGAGCGTCTGCGGCCACATGGAGAACTTCTGGTTGAGCTTCGCCGTGAAGGAGCGGTCACCGGTGACCTTCAGCCCCGACATCTTCTTCGCCTTCGGCTTCCCCTTCTCGGGGTGCACGTCGTCGTAGCCGTCGATGTACTGGAAGAAGTAGGAGTTGACCTGCTTGTTGGTGACCAGCGCACCGTAGTTCCACGCGTCGACGAACGACTTCGCCGTCACCGGCGTGCCGTCGGAGAACTTCCAGCCCTTGCCCAGCTGGATGCGGAAGGTGCGCTGGTCGTCGGTCGTGATGGACTCGGCGACGGCGTTCTTCGCCTCACCCGTGGCGGGGTCGTACTTCTTCAGCCCTCGCATGATCATGTCGAGGACCTTGCCGCCCTGCACCTCGTTGGTGTTCGCCGGCTCGACCGGATGCTGCGGGTCGGTCCAGAAGGCGCGGACCACACCGTCCTGCGCCCCGCCGCCGGTCCCCCCCGAGCTGGAACCGCCACCGCAGGCGGTCGCCGTGAGCGTGAGCACCCCCACGGCGGCGAGCGCCCTCCTGGTCGTGGTCACGCGGGTGGCTCCACGCATGGGTGCCTCCTGGAAGCGCTGTGGGTCCGAGTTCGACTCGGACCCACTTAACACCTTTTGACACCATATGCCTGGATGCCGTGCCCGGGCCCCGGAGGGCCGGAACCCGTATGGACCACACGGGTGGGCACGGCAGCTCCCGCGAGCGGACTCAGGCCGCGACCACGGCCGCCCGCTCCTCGGCGAAGTGGCAGGCCGACGGGTGCGCCACCCCCGACTCCGCCTTCTCGAACGGCGTGGGAATCGCCAGCAGAGGCACCTCTTCGGCGCAGCGCGCCTCCGCCTTCCAGCAGCGGGTACGGAACCGGCAGCCCGACGGCGGGTTGGCCGGTGAGGGCACGTCGCCCTCCAGCACGATCCGCTCCCTGCGCCCCTCGGCCTCGGGGTCGGGCACCGGCACGGCCGACAGCAGCGCCTGCGTGTACGGGTGCGTCGGGTGCTCGTAGATCTCCTCGTCGCTGCCGATCTCCGCCATCTTGCCGAGGTACATCACGCCGACGCGGTCGGAGATGTGCCGCACGATGGACAGGTCGTGCGCGATGAACATGTACGAGAGGCCGAACTCGTCCTGGAGGCGCTCCATCAGATTGACCACCTGCGCCTGCACCGACACGTCCAGCGCCGAGACCGGCTCGTCCGCCACGATGATCTCCGGACGCAGCGCCAGACCCCGAGCGATCCCGATCCGCTGCCGCTGACCCCCGCTGAACTGGTGCGGATACCGGTTCACGTACTCCGGATTCAGCCCCACCACATCCAGCAGCTCCTGCACCTTGCGCCGCCGGTCCCCCTTCGGCGCCACCTCGGGATGGATGTCGAACGGCTCCCCGATGATGTCGCCCACCGTCATCCGCGGATTCAACGACGTGTACGGATCCTGGAACACCATCTGGATGTTCCGCCGCACCGCCTTCAAAGCACGCCCCGACAGCTTGGTGATGTCCTCGCCCTTGTAGCGGATGGTGCCGGACGTGGGCGCCTCCAGGTTCATCAGCAGCTTGGCCACGGTCGACTTGCCGCAGCCCGACTCGCCGACGATGCCCAGCGTCTCGCCCGGGTACAGGTCGAAGGAGATGCCGTCGACGGCCTTGACCGCGCCGACCTGCCGCTTGAAGAGCACACCCTGGGTCAGCGGGAAGTGCTTGACCAGGTCCCGCACCTCGAGGATCGGCTCACGGCGCTCGGTCTGCTCGGTTCGCTGGGACTCTTCACTCACCGAGGGTCTCCTTCCAGAAGTGGCACGCGCTGCCGCGTCCTTCGCCGACCTCGGCGAGCGGGGGCAGTTCACTGCGGCAGACGTCCCGTGCGACGGGGCAGCGCGGGTGGAAGGCGCAGCCGTCGGGAACCTTGGCCATGTTGGGCGGCAGGCCCTGGATCGCGTAGAGCTCCTTGCCCTTCTGGTCGAGGCGGGGGATGGATTCGAGCAGCCCCTTGGTGTACGGGTGCGCCGGAGCCTTGTACAGCTCCTTGACCGGCGCCGTCTCCACGATCCGGCCCGCGTACATCACCGCGATCTTGTCCGCGACGTCCGCCACCACACCCAGGTCATGGGTGATCAGGATCAGCCCCATGTTGAACTCACGCTGCAAATCCGCCAGCAGCTCCATCACCTGCGCCTGCACCGTCACATCCAGCGCGGTCGTCGGCTCGTCGGCGATGATCAGATCGGGCTCCAGCGCCAACGCCATCGCGATCATGATGCGCTGCCGCATCCCCCCACTGAACTGGTGCGGATAGTCGCTCACCCGGGCCTTCGCAGCGGGGATCTTCACGCGGTCCATCAGCTCGACGGCCTTGGCCTTCGCCTCCTTGCGGGAGGCGCCCTGGTGGACACGGAACATCTCCGCCAGCTGGTAGCCGACGCTCAGCACCGGGTTCAGAGAGGAGAGCGCGTCCTGGAAGATCATGGCGATGCGGGCGCCGCGGATCTTGCGGCGCTCCTCCTTGGACATGGTGAGCATGTCCTCGCCGTGGAAGAGGATCTCCCCCTTGGGGATGCGGCCTGGCGGCATGTCGAGAATGCCCATGACCGCCTGGGCGGTCACCGACTTGCCGGAGCCGGACTCGCCGAGCACCGCGAGCGTCTCGCCGGCCTCGACCTGGTAGTTCACGCCGTTGACGGCCTTGACGATGCCGTCCCGGGTGTGGAAATCGACGTGCAGGTCCCGCACTTCGAGCAGGGTCATATGAGGCGCGCCTCCCTCAACGGCTCTTGGGATCGAGGGCGTTGCGGACCGCATCGCCGAGCATGATGAACGCCAGGACGGTCAGGGAGACCATGATGGCGGGGGAAATGAGCATGTGGGGCGCGGTGCGCAGGCCGTCCTTGCCCGAGTCGACGTCCACGCCCCAGGAGACCGTGGGAGCAGCCAGCCCGATGCCCAGGTAGGAGAGGGTCGCCTCGGCCGCGATGTACCCGCCGAGCGCCGTCGTCGCGACGACGATGACGGGCGCGACCGCGTTGGGCACGATGTGCCGGAACATGATCCGCGCCGTGCTCGCGCCCAGCGACTTCGCGGCGTGCACGTAGTCGCTCTGCTTGACGGTGATCACCGAGCCGCGGGCGACACGGGCGATCTGCGTCCAGCCCAGGAAGAGCAGCGCGGCGATGACGACCCACACGTTGGACTTGGTGAAGGTGGTCAGCACCACCATGGCGCCCAGCAGGAAGGGGATGCCCTGGAAGATATCGGTGATCCGGGAGAGCACGCTGTCCAGCCAGCCGCCGAAGTAGCCGGCGACGAGCCCGACGATGCCGCCGAGGATCGTCACGAACAGCGTCACCATGACGCCGACGAGCACGGAGGCACGGGCGCCGTAGACCATGCGCGCCCACACGGAGCGCCCCTGGGTGTCGTACCCGAACCAGTCCTCCGCGAAGAAGTGGCTGTAGCTGGGCTTGCCCTGGTAGTGGTGCGTCAGGTCGCCCACGGTCGGGGAGGCCGAGGTGAACAGGCTGGGGAAGGCCACCATCACCAGCAGCACCACGATGAGCACGGCCGAGATGACGAAGAGCGGGTTGCGCCGCAGGTCGCGCCAGGCGTCGGTCCACAGGCTGCGGCCCTTGGCCGGTGCCGCGTCCTTGCCCGGCGGAGCGGGCTGCGGGTCGGTCGACGCCGACGCGGGCACGTTCAGGGTCTCAGTCATAACGGATCCTCGGGTCCAGGACCGCGTAAAGCAGGTCGACGAGCAGGCTTGCGACGAGGTAGACGATGACGATCAGCGTGGCGATGCCGACGACCGTGGAGCCCTCGCGGCGGTTGAGCGCCTCGAAGATGGTGTTGCCGATGCCGTGCACGTTGAAGATGCCTTCGGTGACGACCGCGCCGGCCATCAGCGAACCGATGTCGGTACCGAGGAAGGTGACGACGGGGATCAGGGAATTGCGCAGCAGGTGCACGCCGACCACCCGGCGCCGGGGCAGGCCCTTGGCGATGGCGGTGCGGATGTAGTCGGCCCGCAGGTTCTCCGCGACGGAGGTGCGGGTGAGCCGTGTGACGTACGCCAACGAGAGTGCCGCCAGCACAATCGCAGGCAACAACAACTGCCCGAGGTCTTGTGAGTCCTGGACGGTCGGGGTGACCCAGCCGAGCTGGAAGGCGAACAGGTACTGGAAGAGGTAGCCCAGAACGAAGCTGGGCACCGAGATCAGCAGCAGGGTGAAGATCAGCACGACCCTGTCGAACACCTTGTCGGCGAAGAGTCCGGAGACCAGGCCGAGCAGCACACCGGCGAGAACGGTGAAGACGAACGCGAAGAGAGTGAGCCGGACGGTCACGGGGAACGCCTGCGAGATCACCTCGGCGACCGGTCTCTGCGTGGCTATCTGGGTACCGAAGTCACCCTGGAACAGGCCGGTGAGGTAGTTCCAGTACTGGTGCCACAGCGGCAGGTCGAGACCGAGCTGGTGCTTGATCGCGGCGATCTGCGCCGGGTCGGGCTTCTTCTCACCGAAGAGCGCCGCCACGGGGTCGCCGGGCAGCGCGAACATCATGCAGAAGATCAGCAGAGTCGACCCGATGAAGACCGGGATCATCTGGAGCAGTCGCCGTGCGACATAGCGCCCCATAGTGCCTCCGTAACGGAAAGGGAGCTCGGGAACGGCCGGGGCCGCCGCTCGTGGCGGCGGGCCCCAGCGCGTCTTCCCGGGTGCTGCTACTTGACGGTGATGTCGGTCAGGAGGACGTTGCCGTCGAAGCCGACCTTGACGTCGTCGATGCTCTCGCCGTGCACGATGTTGGCCGCGTAGTCCCACAGCGGGATGGCGGGCATCTTCTTGAGCAGTTCCTTCTCCGCCGCCTGGTAGTCCTTCACGGCCGCGTCGAGGGAGTCGGCGTGGTCGCCCTTCTCGAAGAGCCCGTCGATCTTCTTGTCGGAGAACCGGCCGTAGTTGGTGGAGGCGCCGGTCTTGTACAGGTCCTGCATGAAGTTGACGTTCAGCGGGTAGTCCGCGAGCCAGCCGCCCCGGTAGGTGCCCTTGACCTTGTTGGCCTGGCGCGCCTCGAGGTCGGTCTGGAAGTCCGGCTTGGAGTCACCCACGCACTGGACGCCGGTGGCCTTGGTGATGCTGTTGCAGACAGCCGTCACCCATTCCTTGTGGCCGCCGTCGGCGTTGTACTGGATCCAGATCTTGTTGCCCGGGACGCCGCCGCCGTCCTTGATGTACTTCTTGGCCTTCTTCGGGTTGTAGGTCAGGACGTCGGTGTCCAGCTTCTGGTAGCCCTTGACCTGCGGCGGGGTGAACGCCTTGGAGGGGATGCGGGTGCCCTGGAGCACCGTCTTGGTGATCGTCTTGCGGTCGATCGCCATCGACAGGCCCTGGACGACCTTCGGGTCGACGTCCTTGAACGGCTTGGAGTAGACGGCCGGGACGATGCTCTGGGTGCCCGCGTACGGGACGTCGAGCGCGCGGTCGCCGAAGTCGGACTTGCGCTTGGGCAGGTCCTTGGGACCGACGCCGTCGACCAGGTCCAGGTTGCCGGACAGCGCGTCCTGGTAGGCCGCCTCCATCTTGGAGTAGGTCTTGAACTGGACACCCTTGTTCTTGGCCTTGTTGGAGCCCTTGTAGCTGTTCACGGCCTTGACCTGGATCAGCTTGTTGTGGGTCCACTTCTGGAACTCGTACGGGCCGTTGCCGACCGGCTTCTGGCCGAACGCCTTGGGGTCCTTGTAGAAGGACTCGGGCAGCGGCGTGAAGGTCTTGTAGCCCAGCTTGTACTCGAAGTACGGGACCGGCTTGGACAGCTCGATGGTGAAGGTGTGGTCGTCGACGACCTTCAGCCCCTCCATCTCGTCCTTCTTGGACTTGCCCTTCTCCGGGTGGACGTCCTCGTAGCCCTTGATGTCGCCGAACCAGTAGCTGTTGGCCTGCTTGTTGTCGACGTTGGCCATCCAGTTCCACGCCTTGACGTACGACTCGGCGGTCACGTCCGTGCCGTCGTGGAACTTCCAGCCCTTCTTGAGCTTGACGGTCCAGGTCTTGTTGTCCTTGGACTTCACCGACTCGGCGTTCTCGTTCTTCAGCTCGCCCTTGCCGTCGTAGCCGACGAGGCCGGTGAACAGCGCGTCGATGACGTAGCCGCCGAACTTCTCGTTCGTGTTGGACGGCATCAGCGGGTGCTGGGGTTCGCCGTTGAACATCGAGACGTACCCGGCGGGCTTGCCCGACGCGTTGCCGTCGTCGCCGGAACCGCCACCGCACGCCGTGGCTGCCAGCGCCACGGCCGCCGCAAGAGCGGACCACTGCATCATCTTCGCACCACGCATGGAGCGACCTCCTAGAGTCGTTCACCAAGGAAGAAGGGGCGGTGCCGTGGCCGGCAGCCTGCCGGTCCGTGCTACACGCCCCCACGCTCGCGGAGTCGCCGCCCACATGACGGTGCGTGACCCATTAACCCGAGCTCGATGCACTCACTATCTGCCCTCACCCCCCGTGTGGACCAGATGTGAAGAGTCTCGGTTTGATTACACCTACATCCGGTTGTCCGTTAAGCGGCAAGAGCAGCGCCGCGAATCTCATCAAACCGGACAAAAACCAAGGTTGCCGAACCGTTATCCGGACACCGCACAGCGGAAGGGGCCACACCCCACAGGGAGTGGCCCCCTCCGCTTCCGAACCGGCCGCTACGGTGCGCAACCGGCCTCCGGCTACCTCTTGGCCCGCGCGGCAGCCCGCGCGCGCTCCTTCATGTCGAGGTTCACCTTGCGGATACGCACCGTCTCCGGAGTCACCTCGATGCACTCGTCCTCGCGGCAGAACTCCAGGGACTGCTCCAGCGACAGCTTGCGCGGCGGCACCAGGTTCTCCGTCGTGTCGGCGGAGGCCGCGCGCATGTTGGTCATCTTCTTTTCCTTGGTGATGTTGACATCCATGTCGTCGGAACGGGAGTTCTCGCCGACCAGCATGCCCTCGTACACCTCGGTGCCGGGCTCGATGAAGATCACACCGCGCTCCTGGAGGTTCATCATCGCGAAGGGCGTCGCCTTGCCCGCCCGGTCCGCGACCAGCGAACCGCTGCGGCGCGTACGCAGCTCCCCGAACCACGGCTCGTGCCCCTCGAAGAGCGAGTGCGCGATGCCGGTGCCCCGGGTCTCGGTCAGGAACTCGGTACGGAAACCGATCAGACCGCGCGCCGGAACCAGCCACTCCATCCGGACCCAGCCGGAGCCGTGGTTGGTCATCGTCTCCATACGCCCCTTGCGGGAGGCCATGAGCTGGGTGATCGCGCCCAGGTACTCCTCGGGGGCGTCGATCGTCATGCGCTCGACCGGCTCGTGGACCTTGCCGTCGATCTCGCGGGTGACGACCTCCGGCTTGCCCACCGTCAGCTCGAAACCCTCACGGCGCATCGTCTCCACCAAGATGGCCAGCGCCAGCTCGCCACGGCCCTGCACCTCCCAGGTGTCGGGACGCTCGGTCGGCAGGACGCGCAGCGAGACGTTGCCGATCAGCTCCCGGTCCAGCCGGTCCTTGACCAGCCGCGCGGTGACCTTGTGCCCCTTGCCGCCCCTGCCCACCAGCGGGGAGTTGTTGGTGCCGATCGTCATGGAGATCGCGGGCTCGTCCACGGTGATCAGCGGGAGCGCGACCGGGTTCTCCGGGTCGGCGAGCGTCTCGCCGATCATGATGTCCGGGATACCGGCGACGGCGCAGATGTCGCCGGGGCCCGCCTTCTCGGCCGGCTTGCGGGTCAGCGCGTCGGTCATCATCAGCTCGGTGATCCGCACGCTCTGCACCGAGCCGTCGCGCTTCATCCAGGCCACGGTCTGGCCCTTCTTCAGCTCGCCCGCCTCCACGCGCAGCAGCGCGATCCGGCCCAGGAAGTTGTCGGCGTCCAGGTTGGTGACGTGCGCCTGAAGCGGCGCCGCCTCCTCGTACGTCGGCGCGGGGACCGTCTCCAGCAGCGTGGTGAAGAACGGCTCCAGACTGGTGCTGTCCGCCGGCACCGCGCCGTCCGCCGGCTGGGTCAGCGAGGCGATGCCGTCCCGCGCGCAGGCGTAGACGATCGGGAACTCGATCTGCTCCTCGTCCGCGTCCAGGTCGAGGAACAGGTCGTAGGTCTCGTCCACGACCTCGGAGATCCGGGCGTCGGGACGGTCGGTCTTGTTGACGCAGAGGATGACCGGGAGCCGGGCCTCCAGCGCCTTGCGCAGCACGAAGCGGGTCTGCGGCAGCGGCCCCTCGGAGGAGTCGACGAGCAGGACGACCGCGTCCACCATCGACAGGCCCCGCTCGACCTCGCCACCGAAGTCGGCGTGGCCCGGAGTGTCGATGATGTTGATGGTGACGGGATCGCCACCGTCCTTGGGGTGGTACCTGACCGCGGTGTTCTTGGCGAGAATGGTGATGCCCTTCTCGCGCTCCAGGTCGTTGGAGTCCATCACCCGGTCGTCGACGGATTCGAGCTGGTGGGCCGCGAAGGCTCCGGCCTGCTTGAGCATGGCGTCGACGAGAGTCGTCTTGCCGTGGTCGACGTGGGCGACGATGGCGACGTTGCGGATGTCGTGGCGCGTGGGCACTGAGGGGTGTCTCCCGGGTTGACGGATGAGGCCGCGCTCCCCCGGCCTCCGGCCGGGGCGCCCCCGGCCCGTGAGGGCCGGGCCGCGGGCCCTGATGCCGGGCTCGGCTCGCCGCGGCCTCACAAACCATGGTACGGGCAGCCACGCGAAGCCCCGGACGGGGCCGCCGCAGCACGCGGCTACTGCCCGCGCCCGGGCCGCGCCCCTCTTCCCGCCGCCCACCGCGCCGGCCGCACGTCCGCCCGGCCCGCGCCCGCACCCGGCCTGCGGCTCCGTCCACCTGGTCCAGTCCCCCCACCCGCCCGCACCCGGACCGCACTGCTGGACCGCGCGCCTGCCCGTCCACCGAGTGCTCGTCGTCACACCCGGCGCCCGCCCAGGCGCCACCGCCCCGTCGGCAGGGGAGGGAGCAGGTGCGGTCCGGCGGCTTCGGGGGGCCGGCAGCTCGACAGCCGTCCGGCGGTGATCGGATGCGAGTGGTGACGGCCCGCCGCACGGTGCGCCCGCCACCCGGCGCCCGCGCGAGGGAGCCCTCGCGCGGGCGCCGGGTGCCACCGGCCGGGTGCCGTGGCCGTCCGCCGGCCGGAGGTCATGGAGGCGGGCCGCCGGGCGGGGGCGCGGAGGCTCACAGGCCGGGGGCGCGGAGGTGGTGGGGCCGGCTCCCGGGATCGGGAGCCGGCGCGGCTCGGGAGGTCAGGTTCGGCGGTAGCCGATGTCCTCGTAGCGGGGTGTGCTGAAGCCGAACGCTCCGACGTTGGCCAGGTCCCGCTTGGCCGCGATCAGCTGCGGGCGCTGGTAGAGGGGCAGTGATCCGGCCACTGCCCAGATCCGCGCGTCCGCCTTCTCCATCAGTTCCTTGCGCGCTCCGTCGTCCAGTTCCCCTGCCGCCTGCTCGAAGAGCTGGTCGATCCGGTCGGTGCCCACCCGTGCGTAGTTCTGCTCGACGAGGAGTGAGCCGTCGGAAGCGGGCTGCGGCTTGGCGAAGATCGGCCGGGCCTCGGTCGCGGGGAACGCGGTCGCTGGCCAGGCGTAGAGCGCCAGGTCGTAGTCGCCCGTGGCGATGTGGTCCTTGAAGTAGCTCTCCCCGGATACTTCCTTGATCTGCGTGCGGATGCCGATCCCGTCGAGCATCTGCGCGATGCGCTCACCCGTGGCCCGCAGCTGGGCCGAGCCCTTGCCTGCGGGCAGGACGAAGCGGAGCGCCAGCGGTTTGCCGCCCTTGCTGCGTACGGCGCCGGCCGGGTCGGCCGCGAGGGTGCGCATCTCGTCGGCCGTGGCCTGTACCTTCTGTGCCGTCTTCAGCGCCGACTCCGCCCGGCTCAGCTTCCGCTGGGAGCCCGATTCCCTGGCCGCGGCGAGGCGCGCGTGTGCGGCCTGGGCGAGGACGGCGCCGCGCTGGGTGGTGGTGGAGACGGTCAGTCCGAGCGGCTTGTCGACGACCTGTGCGATCTGTGCCGCGGTCAGCCGCGGCACGGAGGCCTCGGCTTCGGCGCGGTAGGGCGCGCGGGCGCCCGCCTGCGGGGAGGACGCGTCGGCCGGCGGTTCGGCCGGTCCGCCCTGCGGCTTGTGACGGCCGTCCCGCTCGGCGGACTCGGGGTGTTTCCCGGCGGAGGGCTCGTCGGCGCCTGCTTTGCTCCTGTCCTGGGCGAGCGAGCCGCCGGCCTTCCAGCCCGCATCCGCGAGGAGGGACTGCGCGGAGTCGATGTCCTCGCCGCCGACCGCCTTGCTGTTGTCCTGGTAGCCGTCCTGGTTGGTCATCCGCAGGTGGCTGCCGAGTGGCTTGTCGGGCAGGCCGGTGCCCTCCAGCGCCTGCTTGGCGAGCTCCTCGCGGTCGATGGCGCGGGCGACGGCTCGGCGTACCCGTTCATCGGACAGCGGCCCGCGGGAGCCGTTGAGGGCGAGCTGGGTGTAGGCGGGGTCGAGGGCGCGGCGTACCTCGTAGGAGCCGAGCTGCTCGGCGGTGGCCGCGCCGAACTTCGCCCGGGCCTGGCGCCGGCGCTTCTCGCGCAGCTTGGCCTCTTGCTTCTCGGAGCGCTTCTTCGCCGTGTCGGGACGCTGCGGGCCGCCGAGCCCGTTCGCCACGCCGATCTTCTTCGCGGCGGGGCCGCTGACGTCCGCGACGTCGATCTTCCCCGTGGCCAGCGCCTTGGCGCGCTTGTCGCGGGGTACGGCCGTCAGCACGATGCGGTCGAGTTTCGCGCGCTCGCCCCACCAGTGGGGGTTGCGCCGCAGGACGGTGCGCTCGCGGTCCTTGTCGGCCTTGGTGACCCGGAAGGGTCCTGCCACGGCGGCGAGCTTGGTGCGGGAGCCGTCGTTGAAGGCGTGCGGGCTGCGCATCGCCTGCTTCGGGTAGAGCGGGGTGAACAGCGACCGCCAGTCCGCGTAGGGCTTGGCGAAGACGACCTCGACCTCGCCCGCGTGCTGCCCGGCGGAGATCTTCTTGATGCGGTCGTATCCGGCGTTCCGCGCCGTCCAGTACGCCTTGTCCTTGCCGCGCAGCGCCTTCCACTGGGCGCGGAAGTCGGCCGCCGACAGGCGGCGGCCGTCGCTCCAGCGTGCCTTCGGGTTGAGCTTGTAGACGACGGTCTGCCGCGGTTCGGTCGCGGTGACCTCCGCACCGCGCAGGAAGTCCTTGTTCAGCTGGGGCTTGCCGTGCTTGTCGAGGGTGAACAGCGCGGGCAGGGTCGCTCCGGCGACCCGCTCGGCGGCCTCGGTGGCGTCCGGCTGGAAGACGTTGAAGGTGGTGGGCTTCGCGTCGACCGCCCAGCGCAGGGTGCCGCCGGAGGTGACCTGCGCGCGCTCGGTCCCGTGGATGTCGCCGTCCGCGTCCGCCGAGCCCTTTCCGATGCCGGAGCCGGCCGCGCCGTCCTGGGAGTCTCCCGCCGCGCTGCACGCGGCCAGCGGCAGCGGCAGCAGCACTCCGGCGACCAGTCCGGCGACCCATCGCCGCGCCACGCCGCGGTGCGGGCGGTTGCCCAAGCCGTGGGGCAAGGCCGTGCGACGGGGGGACTCCGTTGGCTGTGGCGGCCACGGGGGCCGTGCTGACTCGGCTGGGACGGCTCGCATGCTGAAACCTCCGGGGCTGACCGCGCGCCCGCAACGTCCTCTTTTGGCGGTTTTTGCGGTTCATCACATCTTTTCGCCCCACTGGAAGCGCACCCAAACCCGGAGTCCGCCAGACGCGACACATCAGCCACGCACGCCACCCGTGCGGAGCACCCCCCGGTTGCACCGGGAGGGTGAACCGGGGCCGAGACCCCGGACGGGGTCCGAACCGGGATCCGGACCGGGCTCAGCGAGAACCGAGGCGACCCGTACGCCCGCCCCGCACCCCCTGCCCGACTCTGTGGCGCAGAACGTCAGCCACCCCCGCACCCCGCCGCTCTCGGGGCCACACCCCGGGTGTGGCAACTTCGCGCCCCGCGCGAGGTGACCCGTACGGGCGGAAAGACGCGTCGCGCTCTTCACAAGAAGGAGTGTGACGCGCAACACTCGCCAGGCGCATGGACCAAGCCGGCCGCCACCCAGCGGAGGTGGGCAACTCATGTCTCTGCACGATGAACTGACGGACGCTCAGCGCTGTCTGGACGATCTCGCACGCTGCGTCAGCCGACTCGAACAGCACGTCGGCAGCGGGCTGGAGATCCGGCGGATGCGCAGCGACACCGAGCACCTGCGGGAGTCGCTCTCCCTGTTGAGAGCCACCGCGCCGCGGGAGCCCGGTGCGCCGCGCGCCGAGATGGTGACGATTTCCGACCAGCCCTACGACCCCGGCCTGTGGACGGACGCCGACGACGAGGGGCTGGGGGCGCGCGACCGGCACGCACCGTGACTCGATGGATACTGCGAGTTCGCACGGCAGGCCCTTGCCGCCCTGATCCCCGTCGTCTCTTCCGGAGATTCCGTTGGCCACTGGCACCGAACCCCGACAGAACACGGGGCCCCGACAGACCGTGGGCCCCCAAGCCACCGGCGTACGCGGGAGCACGCGCGCCGCCATCGCCGCGCCGCACCTGCGCAAGGACCGCTGGTGGCTGGCGCCCGCGGTCACCGTGCTGGGGCTGCTGGCGTTCGTCGTCTACTCCACCTGGCGCGCGTTCGCGGGCGCCGACTACTACCACGCGCCCTACGTCTCGCCGTTCTACTCGCCGTGCCTGGCGGACAACTGCGCGACGATGAAGGGCGGACCCAACTGGGGCCTGTTCGGCCAGTGGTGGGGGCTCTCGCCCGCGCTGCTCATCCTGGTCTTCCCGCTGGGCTTCCGGCTCACCTGCTACTACTACCGCAAGGCCTACTACCGCGGGTTCTGGGCCTCTCCCCCGGCCTGCGCGGTGGCCGAGCCGCACAAGACGTACACCGGCGAGACCCGCTTCCCGCTGATCCTGCAGAACATCCACCGCTACTTCTTCTACGCGGCGCTGCTCGTCGCGGTGGTCCTCACCTGGGACACCCTGCTCGGCTTCCGCGACGCGGAGTACGCGTGGGGGCACATGGGCCTGGGCACCCTGGTCTTCCTCGTCAACATCGTGCTGATCTGGGCGTACACCCTCTCGTGCCACTCCTGCCGTCACATCGTGGGCGGCAGGCTGCGGCACTTCTCCAAGCACCCGGTGCGCTACCGCATGTGGGGCTGGGTCGGAAAGCTCAACGAGCGGCACATGCTGCTCGCCTGGGCCTCGTTGATCAGCGTGGCGCTCGCGGACTTCTACGTCTACCTGCTGGCCACCGGCGCGTTCACCGACCCGCGCTTCTTCTGAAGAGATGTGAGAGGGAATACAGCGACATGGCACACGTCGAACGCCACCAGTGGGACGTCGTCATCATCGGCGCGGGCGGCGCCGGGCTGCGCGCCGCGATCGAGGCGCGCGAGAGGGGGCTGCGCACCGCGGTGATCTGCAAGTCCCTGTTCGGCAAGGCCCACACGGTGATGGCCGAGGGCGGCATCGCCGCCAGCATGGGCAACGTCAACGACGGCGACAACTGGCAGGTCCACTTCCGCGACACGATGCGCGGCGGCAAGTTCCTCAACCAGTGGCGGATGGCCGAGCTGCACGCCCGCGAGGCCCCCGACCGCGTGTGGGAGCTGGAGACCTGGGGGGCGCTGTTCGACCGTACGAAGGACGGGCGGATCTCGCAGCGCAACTTCGGCGGCCACGAGTACCCGCGCCTCGCGCACGTCGGCGACCGTACGGGTCTGGAGCTGATCCGTACGCTCCAGCAGAAGGTCGTCTCCCTCCAGCAGGAGGACTTCAACGAGAGCGGTGACTACGAGGCGCGCATCAAGGTCTTCCAGGAGTGCACCGTCACGCGGATCCTGAAGGAGGACGGCGACGGCGGGGACGACGGCGCGAGAGTGAGCGGCGCCTTCTGCTACGAGCGGGAGAGCGGCCGCTTCTTCGTGCTGGAGGCGCCCGCTGTGGTGCTGGCGACCGGCGGCATCGGCAAGTCGTTCAAGGTGACCTCCAACTCCTGGGAGTACACCGGCGACGGGCACGCGCTGGCGCTGCTGGCCGGCGCCTCGCTGATCAACATGGAGTTCGTGCAGTTCCACCCCACCGGGATGGTCTGGCCGCCGTCGGTGAAGGGCATCCTGGTCACCGAGTCGGTGCGCGGCGACGGCGGGGTGCTGCGCAACTCCGAGGGCAAGCGGTTCATGTTCGACTACGTGCCGGACGTCTTCAAGGAGAAGTACGCCGAGTCCGAGCAGGAGGCCGACGGCTGGTACGAGGACCCGGACACCAACCGCCGGCCGCCCGAGCTGCTGCCGCGCGACGAGGTGGCCCGCGCCATCAACGCCGAGGTCAAGGCCGGGCGCGGCTCCCCGCACGGCGGCGTCTTCCTGGACGTCTCCACCCGGATGCCCGCCGAGACGATCAAGCGGCGGCTGCCCTCGATGCACCACCAGTTCCGCGAGCTCGCCGACGTGGACATCACCGCCGAGCCGATGGAGGTCGGCCCCACCTGCCACTACGTCATGGGCGGCGTGGACGTCGACTCGGACACCGCGGCGGCGCGCGGCGTACCGGGGCTCTTCGCGGCGGGCGAGGTCGCCGGCGGGATGCACGGCTCCAACCGGCTGGGCGGCAACTCGCTGTCCGACCTGCTGGTCTTCGGGCGGCGCGCCGGCCTGCACGCGGCGGAGTACGCCCGCGCGTGCGCTCACGAGCGCCCGGCGGCCGGCGCGGAGCAGGTCGACGCGGCGGCGGCCGAGGCGCTGCGCCCGTTCGGCGAGGCTCAGGAGCCGGGTGCCGCCGGGGCCTCGGGGGCCACAGACGCCTCCGGTGCCTCCCGCGGCGGGGGCCGCCCGGCGGAGAACCCGTACGCCGTCCACCAGGAACTCCAGCAGTCCATGAACGAGCTGGTCGGCATCATCCGGCGCGAGGAGGAGATGTCCGAGGCGCTGGAGCGCCTCGGCGACCTGCGCGAGCGCGCCGGGCGCGCCACGGTGGAGGGCCACCGGCAGTTCAACCCGGGCTGGCACCTCGCCCTCGACCTGCGCAACATGCTGCTGGTCAGCGAGTGCGTGGCCCGCGCCGCGCTCAACCGCACGGAGTCGCGCGGCGGGCACACCCGCGACGACTACCCGGAGATGGACCGCGAGTGGCGCCGCGCCAACCTCGTCTGCGCCCTCAAGGCGGCAGCCGAGGGCAGGGGCGAGCGCGCCGAGCGGATCAGCCTCCGCCGCCGCGAGATGCCCCCGATCCGCAAGGACCTCCTTGAGCTGTTCGAGAAGGAGGAGTTGATCAAGTACCTGACCGACGAGGAGCTGACGAGCGAGTGACTACCGCACCGGACACGACGAGCTACGACGCGCACTTCAAGGTCTGGCGCGGCGATGTGGACGGTGGCGGTCTCGAGGACTTCACCGTCGAGGTCAACGAGGGCGAGGTCGTCCTCGACATCATCCACCGCCTCCAGGCCACCCAGGCACCCGACCTCGCGGTGCGCTGGAACTGCAAGGCGGGCAAGTGCGGCTCGTGCAGCGCCGAGATCAACGGACGGCCGCGGCTGCTGTGCATGACCCGCATGTCGGTCTTCGACCGCGCCGAGACGGTCACCGTGACCCCGCTGCGGGCCTTTCCCGTGGTGCGGGACCTGGTGACCGACGTCGGGTTCAACTACCAGAAGGCGCGCGAGGTCCCCGCGTTCGTGCCGCCGCAGGAGCTGGCGCCCGGTGAGTACCGGATGCAGCAGGAGGACGTCGGGCGCTCGCAGGAGTTCCGCAAGTGCATCGAGTGCTTCCTGTGCCAGGACACCTGCCACGTGGTCCGCGACCACGAGGAGAACAAGACGGCCTTCGCCGGGCCGCGCTTCCTGATGCGGGTCGCCGAACTGGACATGCACCCGCTGGACGCCGCCGACCGGCAGGGCCTGGACCGCAGGTCCACCGCCCAGGACGAGCACGGGCTCGGCTACTGCAACATCACCAAGTGCTGCACCGAGGTGTGCCCGGAGTCCATCCGCATCACCGACAATGCCCTCATCCCGCTCAAGGAGCGGGCCGCCGACCGCAAGTACGATCCGCTGGTCTGGCTCGGCGACAAGATCCGCCGCCGGCGGGGATGACGTCCCGTCCGGCCCCGGGCAGCCGCTCCGGGGCCGGGGCCGTCAGCTCCCCGCGCGCGCCGCGAGGAAGCCGACGGCCGGCCCCGGTGGGCCGCCCTGGGCGGGCACGCCCCCGAAACAGCCCTCAGAAGAGGTTGAGCAGCGCTTCGGTCGGGTCCGGGGCCACGGCGCCCGACTCGGGGCGGGGCAGCTGGAACCAGACGGCCTTGCCCGAGGGCACGCGGCGGCTGCCCCAGCCCGTGCTGAGCAGGTCGACCAGTTGGAGGCCGCGGCCGCCCTCGTCGGTGTCGTGGGCGCGGCGGCGGCGCGGCTGCACCTGCCCGGCGTCCCACACCTCGCACACCAGCGTGCGCTCCAGCAGCAGCCGCAGCCTGATGTTGCCCTCGCCGTACCGCAGCGCGTTGGTGACCAGTTCGCTCACCAGCAGCTCCGTGGTGTCGCCGAGCGCTTCCAGGTCCCAGGCGGTCAGCTGTTCGCGGGCCAGCTCGCGGGCGCGGGCGACCGAGCGCGGCTCGGGCGGCAGCGTCCAGTCGCCCACGCTGCCGCCGTCCAGGCCCTGCACCCGTGCCACCAGCAGCGCGATGTCGTCCTCGCCGTGGTGCACGTTGAGGGTGCGCAGCACTCGGTCCGCGGTGTCCTCCAGCGGCTCGGCCGCGTCGGTGAGGGCCGAGCGGAACCGGTCGAGGCCCTCGTCCAGCGGGTGGTCGCGGGACTCGACCAGACCGTCGGTGTAGAGCGCGAGCATGGCGCCCTCGGGGAGTTCGACCTCGACCTCCTCGAAGGGCTCGCCACCGACCCCCAGCGGCACCCCCTTGGGCACCTCCAGCAGCAGCGCGGACTCGTCGGCGGGCTCCAGCAGAATGGGCGGCAGGTGCCCGGCGTTGGCGAACGTGCAGCGCCGCGAGACCGGATCGTAGACGGCGTAGATGCAGGTGGCCAGGTAGACCTCGGACAGATCGGCGTCGGCGCCACGGTAGGCGCGCTGGGTGTGCTGCTGGCGGCGCGCGTCGCCCAGGCCGCGGGCGATCTCGTCGAGGGCGCCGAGGACCTCGGCGGGCTCCATGTCGGTCAGCGCCAGCGTGCGGACGGCGGTGCGCAGTTCGCCCATGGCGACGGCCGCGCGCAGCCCGCGGCCCATCACGTCGCCGACGACGATGGCGGTGCGGTGGCCCGGCAGTTCGATGACGTCGAACCAGTCGCCGCCGACCTCGGTGGCCGGGTTGCCCGGCAGGTAGCGGCAGGCGATCTCCAGTCCGGCCGCCTCCGGGTCGCCCGGCGGCAGCAGGCTGCGTTGCAGTATGAGGGCGCGTTCGTGCTCCCTGCGGTAGAGGCGCGCGTTGTCGATGCAGACGGCGGCGCGGGCGGCCAGTTCGGCGGCGAGCGCGCCGTCCCGCTCCCCGAAGGGCTCGCTGCCCTTGGCCCGGGAGAACTGCGCCAGCCCCAGCACCCGGTCCCTGGCGACCATGGGCACGGCGAGCGTCGACTGGACGACGGCGCCGAACTGGGCGGGGACGCTGCCGTCCTGGCCCGGGATGTTCTGCACGCGCCCGGTGCGCAGCGCGGTGGCGTAGGGCGAGTGCTCGGCGTAGCAGTGGGTGGAGCCGACCTCGGCGGGCTGTCCCGGCTGCGCGCCGCTCGCGGGTCCGCTGCCGTTGCAGCGGACCGCCGCGCTCTCGCCTCTCCTGGCTTCCTCGTCGGGCAGCGCGAGGGCGTAGGGCGCGTCGGCGACGGCGCTGGCGAAGGCGACTCTGCGCAGTTCGCCGCGGGGTGCGCCGAGGGGCTCCCGGCGCCGCCTGGGCAGCACGGGGCGCGGGGTGTGGCCCGGTGCGGCGCCGATGCCACGGGCCGGTCCCGCGTCGCCGAAACCGTCGGCGTCGTCGGGGCCCGGCGGTCCGACGGGGCGGGGTTCGTCCCCCGCGAGCACGCTCTCGTACAGATCGACGGAGGCCAGGTCGCAGAACTGCGGCACTGCCACGTCCAGCAGTTCGCGGGCCGTGGTCTCCAAGTCCAGTGAGTTGCCGATCCGCGCGCCTGCGGCGTTCAGCAGAGCCAGGGCACGACGTACGTCGTCCTGCTTACCGGCCGCCTCCACCGGGATATCGCTCAATGCCGCCCCTTCCACTGCCGGTGCTCGCCCCAGGTCCGAGCAGTCTGGCAGCCCGGAGAGGAATCCGGAGCCCGCTCTTCCCGATCGCCACAAGTCTCCTTGCCGCGACGAGGCAACATGCGCACACCCCCCGCTGTCCACGGGGGCCACCTCTGTCTCCTAACCAGCGAGCGGGGTCTCGAACCCTGGGATGCCGCACGGTTCGCGAGCCGTCCGCGTACCCGCCCGGCGCCACCCGGCGCCATCGGGCCCCTGGGAGCACACCTCACTCGTCGAGGGCACTCAGTCGAGCGGCAGTTCGAACCAGACCGTCTTGCCCTCCGGCCCGTGCCGGGTGCCCCAGCGGCGGGCCTGCCCGGCCACCAGCTGGATGCCCCTGCCGCCCTCCTGCTCCTCGGTGACGACCCGCTCGCGCGGCGGCTCGGGCATCGGGTCGGAGACCTCCACGACCAGCACACGTCCCTGCGCCCCGGCGGGCTGCCCGGTGTCGCGCACCATCCGGACGCCGATCGGGCCGCGCGCGTACCGCAGCGCGTTGGTCACCAGTTCGCTCACCAGCAGTACGCCGGTGTCCTCCAGCTCCGCCAGGCCCCACTCGTGCAGGGTGCGCCGTACGGCTTCCCTCGCCCGCCGCACCGCGTAGTCGCCGGTGGTGAACGACCACGAGGCGGCGGTGTCGCCGGGCAGTCCGCCGAGCCGCGCCATCAGCAGCGCCACGTCGTCCCTGGTGCTCAGCCGCCCGTCGCCCGGGCCGCCCTGTTCGCGCAGCGCCGAGATGAGGATGTCGCACGCGTTCTCGATGCCGCCGCACCCGGTGTCCTCGACCGGCCCCGGTGAGACGTAGCCGCCCGACCCGTCCCACGAGAAGCCGGGTTCCGGCTCCACGCGGCACCTGGAGGGGCCGGCCAGCAGTCCGCACACCCGGTCGATGCCCGCGGTGATGTCCGCACCCCTGCTCTCGACAAGCCCGTCGGTGTAGAGGACGAGCACGCTGCCCTTCTCGATCTCCACCTCCGTCAGGTCCCAGGAGCCGTCCAGCGCCGGCCCGATTCCCAGGGGCGTGCCCGAGGGGACGTCGACGGGCCGCGCCCGGCAGCCGCCGTCGGGCTCGGGCGTGACGAGCAGTGGCGGCACGTGGCCCGCGCTGGCCAGGGTGAGCACTCCGCACCGCTTGCCCGCCGAGGTGGGCGCCGGCTCGTAGACGGCGTACAGGCAGGTGGCCATCATCGGCTCGTCGGGGCCGTGGGAGAGGTCGTCGCCGACGGTGCTGACCCGGGCGAGCAGTTCGTCGGGCGGCAGGTCGAGCCCGGCCAGGGTACGGACCGCGGTGCGCAGCCGGCCCATGGTGACGGCCGAGTGCAGCCCGTGGCCCATCACGTCGCCCACGACGAAGGCGACCCGCCCGCCCGGCAGCGGAATGACGTCGAACCAGTCGCCGCCCACCTCCGTGCCGCTGCTGCCGGGCACGTAGCGGTAGGCGAGGACCACGCCCGGCGGCTCGGGGATGTGCTGCGGCAGCAGGCTGCGTTGCAGCATCAGCGCGCCCTCGCGCTCGCGCGCGTAGAGCCGGGCGTTGTCGAGGAAGGTGGCGGAGCGGTCGGCCAGCTCGACGGCGAGCGCCCGGTCGTCGTCGACGAAGGGGTCCCGGTTCTCTGCGCGGCTGACGACCAGCAGCCCGAGGCCGGTGCCGCGGGCGCGCAGGGGGACGGCCATCAGCGAGTGCACGTCCAGATCCAAGGTGGCGTCCGTCGTGGGGTCGCCCGCCCTGCTGGCGCGCAGGATCTCCTCGGGCGAGGTCGCCAGCTGCGGCTCGCCGCTGTCCAGCGCCCGCCCGAGCAGGGAGTCGCGCGCGTAGACGATCTCGCTGCCGAGCCGCAGCAGCCGCTCCACGCGCTCGCCCGCGTGCCGGGCGGCGAACCCCAGCATGTGCAACGGGGTGCCCACGGGGATGACCGGCTCGGGCAGGTCGCCCCCGGCCGCGACCTCGCCGCGCAGCAGCACGCCCGCGTAGTCGGCGAAGCGCGGCACGAGCGCCCCGGTGACCGCCTCCGAGATCGCGCGGACGTCGAGCCGGTCGCCCAGCGCCACCCCAAGGTGGTCCAGCAGCGCGAGCCGGCCGCGCGCCGCCTCCGCCTTGTCGAGCGCCTCCAGCCGCTCGGTGACGTCCATGACGGTGCAGCTCACCCCGAACACCTCGCCGCCGCGGTCGCTCAGCCGGGCGTAGGAGACGGAGCGGGCACCGCCGCCGTCGAGCGAGGGGGTCACCACGTCGACGACGGAGCGGCCGGTCTCCAGCACGCCCGTCTGGATCTGCATGACCTCCTCGGCCATCGCGGCGGGCAGCAGCGCCTCGACCGTACGGCCCACCAGGTCGGTGTCCGCGGCGTCCACCAGCCGCAGCAGCGCGTCGTTGTAGCGCACGAGGCGCCGTTCCGTGTCGAAGAGGGCGATGCCCAGGGGTGAGGAGGCGAACAGGGCGTCGAGCGCCGCCAGCTCGTGCTCGACGGTCCGCAGGCGGCTGGTCTCCACGATGTTGACCAGGACGAACGGATGGTGCTCGGTGTCCCGCAGCAGCGAGCCGCGGCCCTCGACCTCGACGACGGAACCGTCCCGGTGGCGCATGCTCAGGTTGCCGCGCCAGGTGTGCGTACGCCGCAGCGCTTCCACGCGGGCCCGGCGTTCCTCCTCGCCGCTGACGATGAGCTCCTCGATGGGGCGGCCGATCGTCTCCTCGGCCGGCCAGCCCAGGATCTCCTGCACCGCGGGGCTCCACACCAGCACGTCTCCCCGCCCGTCGAGCATGACGATCCCGATGCGCAGCGTGTCGAGAAGCGGGGTCGCTCGTCGCGCCCCGCCGGCGGGTTCGGTGCTCACACGGCCCACATCCCCGGTCGGGATCGGATGGCAGGCTCGGCCGGTCGGCCTCCCCCACTCAGGGCCGGGCAGAACCGGTCAAGGTGGGAGAACTACCCACACTCGCGCCGACGACTACCCGCTGACCGCCTGGACCGACCCGTCGGACCGCTGGTGCTCCACCAGATAGCCGTCACCCCGTTCCCCCAGCCGCTCGGCGAGGTGCAGGGCCTCCGCCCGGGTGGCGTAGCTGCCGACGCGGTAGCGATTGCCGTGGCAGTCCTGGCGTATGAGCCGCCAGGGCCGCACCGCCTCACTGTCGCCGCTCACACTTTGCATATGCCGGAGCCTACGCCCGACCCTCACGCACCGCATTCGACTTTGCACAAAGGGCCAGCGTTTTCGGCCACCAGTTCGCCTCGCCGGACGCGCGGGCGACCCCAGCGGAGCGCCGGTGGTGACGGAGGGCGACGCATCACCTCACCGTCCCCCACCCCCACGGGAAGGCGTCACCCCCCGAGCAGGTGACGCGTCACCTCACCGGCAGGTGGTACGCCAGCTTGAAGCGGTCGGCGGGCACCACCACATCCGCCGTCTCCACGGCACGCTTCCCCGCGAAGTACGTCCGCGCCACCACCAGCACCGCGTGCCCCGGAACCCCGCCGAGCGCGGCCATCTCCTCGGCCCTGCCGGGGCGGGAGCCGACCTCCTCGGTGACGTTGTCGACCACCAGGTCGATCGCCGCCATCCGCTCCACCACCCCCCGGCCGCCCAGCGGCCCCTCCTCCGGAAGCATCACAGGCGTCCGCCCCGTGAGCGCCAGTGGCTCCCACGAGGTGGACAGCATCACCGGCTCCCCCTCCACCTGGAAGACGTAGCGCGTGCGCATCACCTTGTCGCCCGGCTCGATGAACAGCCGCTCGGCGGTCTCGTGGGAGGCCTCCTCCCGCTCGCTCCGCGACTCCCAGGTACCCCGCACCCGCTCGTCGGACTGCTCCTGGCGGAAGGGGGTGCACTCCTCCATGGTCCGGTACCCCGTACGCGCGACGCGGCGCGCCGAGGGCAACTCCCGCACATAGGTGCCCGAGCCCGAGCGGCCCTCGACCAGCCCCTCCGCCATCAGGACCTTCCGGGCCTCCAGCGCGACCGTGTCGGAGACGCCGTACTCCTCACGGATCCGGGCCTGCGAGGGGAGCCGGGCGTGCGGCGGCAGGGAGCCGTCGGAGATCTTCTTGCGCAGATCCGAGGCCACCCGCAGATACGCGGGCTGTTCACCGAATGGCACGAGTGCCCTCCCCGTTTCCGGCCTGCCAGCGCGAACGCTGGGTCGTGCGAGTGATGCTGACGGTCAGCAACAGCTTGGCAACAGAGGGTTGTTGGCCGCAACGGTCGGCCAAAGTTTCACCCGATGTGATGAGACCCTGCTCAGGGCCCACACATTCGACGCCACGGGCATATCCGGGGCACATCCGATCGGCATGCACAGCCGGCACACGACAGGCACCCGCCCGCCCGTCCACTCCGGCCCGCCCGGCCCGCCCGTCAGGACTCCGCGCCGTGACCGCCCGCTCCGGACGCCCCCTCCCCCGCGGTCTTCGTCTCCCCGCCCGTCTCCGCCTCCCCGGCGGGCTCCATCGCGAACAGCACCATCGTCGCGCTGACCCGTACCGCCCCCTCCGTGCCCGGCGGGAGGGCCTGGTCGTGGAGGACTCCGCCCAGCGCCCTGGCGCGCTCGCGCACGTCCTCCCACACCTGCCCGGGCAGCCAGACCTCGGCGTCCGTCATCTCGCCCGGCACGGAGGTGTCGCGCTGCGCCGTACGCCGGCGCAACTCCTCGCCGAGGGTGCCGGAGAGCGCCAGATAGGTGCCGACTCCCCCGGCGGCGCCGAGCCGGTCACCGCTGTCGGGGTCGTGGCGGTACCGCTTGGCCGTACCCCCACGGACCTCGACCTCGCCCGCCGCCTCGACGAGCCCCGCCGTGTGCAGCCTGCGCAGGTGGTAGCTGACGTTGGCCTGGGACTGGCCCAGGACCCGCGCCGCCTCGGCGGCGCTGTAGGACTGGCCCGTCAGCAGGGAGAGCAGCCGCAGCCGCAACGGGTGGGCGAGCACCCGCAGATCCGCGACCGCGGCGCCCGCCGGCGCGTGAGAAGCCGGGTCCGCAGCGGGGGCGGCGGCCGGAGGCACCTGGGCGGCCTCGGGGCCGGGCCGCGCACCGCCGCGGGGACGAGAGGACATCGCGCCAGTCTCCCTCAGGCCCGCGTCTCCACCACGGGCGGCCCGGCCGCCGGGCGCGACTGCCCCGTCGTCAGCCCCCGCACCTGGCGGCTGCACAGGGCGCCCACCGTCGCCAGGGTGACGAGCGCGACCCCGCACAGCAACGTGGGCCGCACTCCGAAGCGTTCGGCGAAGGGTCCGGCGGCCATCTCCCCCACGGGAAGGGCGAGGGTCGAGCCGAGCGCGTCGTAGGAGTAGACGCGTGCCAGTCTCTCCTGGGGCACGTTCTCCTGGAGCGAGAGGTCCCAGGCGACGCCGAACTGCTCGATGGCGATGCCGTTGATGAACATCGCCACCACCAGCACGGCCACGTCCGCCGACTGCGCGAGCGCGACGAGCGGCAGCGCGTCCAGCACGACCACCGCCACGCCGAGCCGCAGGGCGTGCCGCGCCCTGGAGCGCGCCACCAGCACCCCGCCGGCCAGCGCCCCGGCCATCTGGGTGGCCAAAACGAAGCCCCACGCCGTGCGCCCGAACGTCGCGTCGGCGACGGTCGGCCCCAGGACCTGGATGCCCCCGGCCGCGACGGCGTTCACCACGAAGAACTGGAGCACCACCACCCACACCCAGGTGCGTGAGACGAACTCCTTCCACCCCTCGCGCAGCTCCCGCCACGGGCGCGCGGGCGCGGCGACCGTACCGGTCTGCTCCCGCACGGACGCGCGTTCCCGTCCGGCCAGGCGGAAGGCGAGGGACGCGCCCGCGAAGGCCGCCCCGTCGAGCACCATTCCCCACCCCGGGCTCGCGACGGCGGCCAGCAGCCCGCCCAGCGAGGTGCCGGCGATCATCCCGGCGTTGACCCCCATCCGGGAGAGCGCGTTGGCGGGCCGCAGTTCGTCGGCGGGGACGGTGAGCGGAATCAGCGCGGCCGAGGCCGGGACGGAGACGGCCGCCACCGCCCCCTGCACCACGCTGAGGACCAGCAGCGCCCCCATGGGCGCCCGGCCCGCCAGCAGGGCCAGCCCCACACCGCTCTGCACCAGCGCGGCGGCGAGTGCGGCGCCCTGGAGGACGAGCGCCCGGGGCAGCCGGTCGGCGAGCAGCCCGCCGAACAGCAGCAGCACGACGTTGCTGACCGAGCGGGCACCGACGACGAGGCCCACGTCGACGGCGGAACCGCCCATGTCCAAGACGGCGAAGGCGAGGACGACGGGCGCCATCGCGTTGCCGAAGTACGTGAGGGCACGCCCCGACGCGAGCCCGCGGAAACCGCGCCGCCGCATCAGGGCGCGCAGCGGGAGGCGTTGCGCGCTGTCGGCGCCCCGGCCACGGGGCCGCGAGGAGGCGGGAGGAGTCACGCGGTGAGTGTGCGGCACGCGACCCTGCACCGTCAAACACTTCTTTTGGGGTCGCGGACGGAGAAGGCCCTCCGCCCCAGGACGGAGACGGGCCCGCCCGGTGGACGGAGGCCCCCGCGCGCCGCGCCTGTCACCGTGGACCCCATGAGCACCCCGACCCCGACCCGCCACAGCTGGCCGGACCATCTGGCCGCCGGCGCGGTCCGTTTCGCCCGCCCGACGGCACGCTTCGACGCCGTACGGGCCTTCTACGTCGACGACCTCGGCCTGCCCGTCCTCGCCGAGTGGCGCGACCACTCCGGCTACGACGGCCTCGTCCTCGGCCTCCCCGGCACCCCCGTCCACATGGAGCTCACCCAGCACGGCGCCCCGCCCCGCATCCCCGAGCCCCACCCCGAGAACCAGCTGGTCCTCTACCTGGAGGACCGCGCGGCCCACGACCGGGCGGCGGCACACCTCGCCTCCCGCGGCCACCGTCCCGTCACCGCCACCAACCCGTACTGGCCCACCCACGGCGCCACCGTCTTCGCGGACCCGGACGGCTGGCAGCTCGTCCTCGCCCCCTGGGTCTTCGGCCGCGACCCGGTACCGGACGCTCGCCGCTGAGCAACGCCCGGGGGCGCGCGCGGCGTTCGGCCGAGGCGAGGAGTGCACCCCCGCCACCCGGGCCGGCCGCGGGCCACGGCGTACCGTACGGCTGCGAGCCCGCTGCGTACCCGCCCGAGGGAACAGCGGCGCACGGAACGGCGCGGGCCCCCGGGGGCTCACGCGTGAGCGAGGAGGAGACAGGGACCATGACCACCGTGAGCGGAAGCACCGTCGACATCCCGACGCGGGACGGCACCGCCGATGCCTACCTCGTGCACCCCCGGGGCGAAGCCCCGCACCCGGCGGTTCTCCTCTACATGGACGCCTTCGGGATCCGCCCGGCTCTGCGGGCGTTCGCCGACCGGCTGGCCGCGGCCGGGTACACGGTGCTGGTCCCGAACGTCTTCTACCGCACCGGGCGCGCTCCCGTCGTCGAGCTGCCCGACTTCATCGACCCGGCGCAGCGCCCCGACCTCTTCAGGGACCTGGGGCCGGCCTTCCAGACGCTGACGCCCCAGAACGCCACGCGGGACGCCGACGCGTACCTGCGGTACCTCGCCGGGCTCGCACAGGCGGCCGAAGGGCCCGTGGGGGTGACGGGCTACTGCATGGGCGCGGCGCTGGCCCTGCGCACGGCCGGCGCCCACCCCGGCCGGGTCGCCGCCGCCGCGGGCTTCCACGCCGCGAACCTGGCCACCGACGCCCCCGACAGCCCGCACCTGTCGGCCGACCGGATCACCGCGGAGCTCTACTTCGGGCACGCGGACCAGGACCCCGGCATGCCGCCCGAGCAGATCGAGCTCCTGGAGCGCACGCTCACCTCCGCGGGCGTCCGCCACCGCGCCGAGGTCTACGAGGGCGCCCCGCACGGCTTCACCCAGTCCGACACCGCCGCCCACGATCCGGCGGCGGAGGAACGCCACTGGGAAGCCCTCCTCGACCTGTTCCGCAGGACCCTGTGACAGCCGTCCGCAGGACTGCGACGGCCGTCCGCGGGTGAGCCCGGAGCCCACCCGCGGACGCGCTCAGCGCGGTGCGTGCGCGGCCCGGTCGAGGAGGCGTCGCCACACCCCGTAGGAGTCCGCCTCCTCCGCGGGACGCAGCCCCATGCGGTTGCAGTGCATGTGCAGCGCGGCCAGCACGATGTCGCCGCGGTCCGCCTGGAGCGCGCCGTCCCGCTCCAGCTCGGTCATCCGGCGGGTGAGCCGCTCCGCGGCCGGGCGCCACGCGGCAGCGGCCCGGTCCAGCAGTGCGCGGGCCGGACCGTCCTCCGTACGGGCGGCCCACAGGCCGCGCCCGGCCCTCCGGTACAGGCCGCCTCCGGCGTTGCGCGACGCCGCGAGCCGGGCGAGTGCGTGGCGCGCCTCGGGCTCGGGGACCAGGAGGGCGCACAGCCCATCGAGGGTGAGGGCGACCAGCGCGGCACGTTCCCGGGACGCGTCAAGACCGAGGTGCGGCAGCCCCGGCAGGCCGGTCGGTGAGGCGCGCAGGTCCGCGAGGAGCTGGACGACGGCCGCACTGTCCTGCCGGAAGAACTCCTCGGCGTCGGCGATCAGTTGGGGGCCGCCGTACCGCTCGACCTCGCGCCGGTAGGTGACGTAGGTGTGGTCCGTGATGTGCCCGCCGCCGGCGAGGTCGTACGCCCAGGCGGTGACCTCGCCCAGGACGTCCGCCCGCGTGTCCTGGTCGGGCACGAAGAACCGTACCCGCAGGTGAGGGGCCGGATCGCCGTAGCGCAGGAAGAACGGCGCCGCCACGCCGTACCGTTCGGACAGCCGCCGGGTGAGACCGGCCAGGCCCACGCCCAGCAGCGTGTCGTGCGCGTCCGGTTCGGCGTAGAGCTTGACGGCCAGCCAGTCGCTGCCGACGCGCTTGACCCGTGCACCGGGCTCCTCGGCGGTGTCCGCGGCCTTACGGGGCCGTATGTGCCGGGCCACCCGGCCCGGGTCCTGGCCGGTCCGCACGAGGGGCACCACGACCTCGGAGGCGTACGGTTCGCCGTCGGCGTCCCGCAAGAAGCCCTCCCCGGGTGCGGGCAGTACCTCCTCCAGGACGAGCCCGTCCTCCGGCGCCCGCTCCAGGCTGTCGCGCAGCTCGCGCAGGCAGGGGGCGCTGGTGAGGTCGAGCAGCAGGGTGTTGTCGCTGCTGGCGATGTTGACCAGCCGGGGCACCATCCACGTCTGCGCCCAGGCGCCGAAGGCGTCGGCGAACGCCGCCAGTCCGTCCCCGTCCCCGTCGCCGCCGGTGGACGGCGGGAACTCTTCCGCCCGCAGCCGCCACCGCGCCCGGCGCAGCACCACATCGCCCCGTTCGACGCGGGGCAGGAACGGCATGGTCCAGCTCAGCGCGTCCCAGCTGAACCACGAGACCGTGCGGGAGAGGGACTGGGAGACCTCCAGCAGGAACCGGCAGGGGTCGGGGGCGCCCGCCCAGTTGAGCATCGTGCGGTCGGTGACGTGCAGACGCCGGCCCAGCATGCGGCTGCGCAGGTAGAGCTTCCCCTCGGCCACGCCGACGAGGACGTCGTCCAGCCGGATCACCCGGTCCTCGTCCCGGCCGGGCGTGACGTTGACCGGCAGCTCCCACGTGTGTGCGGTGGGGCGGATCGAGACGTTGATGGAGCGGGCGTCCTGCGGCAGGGAGGACAGCTCGGCGCAGACGGCGTCGCCCTGCCGCGTCTCCTCGGCGGCGGCCAGCTGACGCAGCGACGCCTGGGCCCCGTCGTCGAGGAGATCGTGGAAGCGGGAGAAGGTCCGGCCGCCCGGCACCACCCCGGCGGTGCCGCAGACGGCACGCCAGTGCTCACGACCCGGGCCCGGTGCCACAAGCGTGAGGTGCAGGTCGATGAGGGGCATCGGCGGCCTGTGGTCGTCCTTCGGCGCCGAGACCTCCGCCAGCTCCTCCAGCAGCCGGTCGTCGAGCTGGACGGCCCGCTCCCGGCGGGCCAGCGCACCGGCGACCAGCCGGTCCAGCACGGCCTTCCGTGTCGGCCCCGCGGGCCGGTCCGACAGGTCGACGGGCTCCGGCACGACACCGGGCAGCGGGTACGCCTGCCCCGGCGAGCGGTACCTGCGCGGCGGGCCGAGACCGGTCTCGGGGGTCAGCGCCTCCAGCAACGGGATCTCGGAGCGGTGGCCGTACCGCTCGGCGAAGGCGTCGGCGTACTCCTTGAGATGCGGCGGGTAACGGTCCTCCGCGCCCACGCGCAGCAGCACGCGGGCGGCCTCTTCGGCCAGGTCCGCCACGGCCCGTGGAAGGACCAGGGACCCGTCGCGGTTCAGCGCCGCGTCGATCTGGAGCGTCGGGCCCATGTGGCCGCCGACGGCCTCGGGCATCGGCGCGCTCGCCGCCCCGAGCAGACCGCGTGCCGGGATCTCACCCCGGTTGAAGGCGTTGACGGCGGCCTCCACCCCGTCGATCGCCCGCGCCACGGCGGGCTCGGTGACGGGCAAAAGCACCGAGCGCAGCAGTGAGTCGTTGCCGGCGGCGTGGGGGACCAGCAGCCGGGGGCGCTCGACGGTGATGAGGATGTCGCTGTCGAAGAGGCCGTCGAGCAGGGCCGCGACGCGCTCGGCACCGGCCCGCGGATAGGTCTCGGTGAGCGCGGCGGTCAGTTCGCCGAGCGTCGTCGGCGTACGGGCGAGGTCGAGTACGGAGCGTATCGGCGCGGTGAGCCGCACGCTGACGGAGCGCCGGCCCCTGGGGGTGGGGCGCTGCTCGTCGCCGTGCGCGGCGGTCCGGGCGGCCCCGGCGTCCTCGTTGAGTCCGTAGCCCTCGGCGGTGGACAGCCACACCCGGCCGCGCGAGACGTGGAGCAGGTCGTTGCGCCGCACCCGCAGGTCGTCGCGGGAGCGCTCCGCACCGAAGGCGAGCCGCTTCACCAGGTGCATGACCCACCCGGAGTCCGCGCGTGCGCGGGCCCTGCCGAGGGCGCCGTGCCCGAGCCGGGTGCGCTGCTCGGCGCCGAACACGCCGGTGGTCACGCCCGCGAACAGGCCGAACGGTGTCGACCTGAAGCTCATCCGGTTCAGATAACGGCCAAGACCGCGCACGGCCTTGCGCCGGCTCTTGCCGGTGAGGGTGTCGAACCGCTCGACGGCGTCCGCCAGGTCGGGCGAGGCGGCCCGCACGGCGTCCCGCACGCCCGGGGCCCACCACAGCTTGAGGAGCTGCTCCGCGTAGTTGTCCTGCCAGGCGCCCGTACGCAGGGTCTCGGCGTCCGCCGGCAGCGACCCGAACACATCCAGCAGCGGGCGTGCGGGCAGGGCAGGCGCCCTGAGCATGAAGAACCCGCAGGTCTCGTAGGTGTCGGCCGCTTCGCTCACGTCTCCCCCATGCCCCGGTCCTGTCTCGTCTCCGCCCCGGCCCCACCCGGTGCGTCTGCGCGCGGTGCGTCTGCGCGCGGGAGCCTGGGGGTCAGGAACAGCAGTTCGTCCCACCCTGCCGCCGCCTCGGACACGGCGCCCAGGAGGGCGAGCAGCACCCCCGCCGCACCGTTCAGCAATCCGGCGCTGTGCTCCTGCTTTCCCCACGGGTCGTAGTCAGGGAAGAGGTAGGGATGGTCCTCGTCCGCGAACGAGCACATCCGCGACAGGAACCGCTCGTGCATGTGGAACAGTTCCGGCACACCGGTCTGTGCGGCGGCACGGCCGTAGACGGTCACCAGCCCCGCCAGCCCGTGGCACAGCGTGGGCGAGTTGACGCGCTGCTGCTCGGCGGGGGTGCGTTCGAGGCCGAGGAGCGTGGCCACCGCGAGGTCGGTCGGCTCCGGGTCACCGCAGGCCGACGAGGCCGACAGCAGGGACGCGGCGACACCGGGCGGTCCGTAGCACCACGCGCTCCTGGCCGGCACCTGCGCAGCACCGGTGTCGGGGCGGCGCGAGTCCGGGTGGGGCAGCAGGAGGTTGGCCCACGCGGGGTAGTCCAGACCGTCGATGCGCAGCGCATCGAGCGTCCGGGCGAGAGCGCGGACCCCCTGCCGCACCCGGTGGGGCCGCGCGGCGGCCGGGTCCGCGGAGCCGCTCTCGGAGTCCGTGGTGCCGGCTGCGGAGCCGGCCACCGGGTCCGCCGTGCTGCCGGGCGCCTCGGCGATGTCGGGGCGGCTCAGGGCGGCGAGAATGCCCGGCGGCCCGTGGGCGAACCCCAGGTTGTAGACGCCGTCGGGAAAGTTCTTCACGTACCCGGGAAGGGGCGTCGGCTCTCCGTCGGGGCCCGGAATGCTGGGAAAGTGGGAGGGCGCGCAGAACCATCTGAGCGGGCCGCCGTCATCCCGGGTCAGCTCCACCAGGTAGTCGACGAGGCGGTCCGTGGCCTGACCGACCGCGTCCGTCGCGCGCCCGCCGAGCACGTCCGCTGCCTTGAGGAGCGCGGCGAGCCAGCCCGCCGCGCCTCCGATGACGTCGTAGTCGTGTGAGGCGACGCTCCCCGCTGCGGTGTGGAGCGTGATCGCCAGCGTCTGCCGGGCGAGCCGGTCGGTCATCGTGGCGAGCGTGGGGAGGTAGCGGGGCTCCATGCGGGCGTACTCGGTCACCGCCCAGACGACGCCCGCGGTGCCGAGGTAGAGACCGGGCGCCTGCAAGGGAGCGGTGGCACTCGCCTCGGCGGTGCGCCGCAAATGGATCCTGCCCGCGGTGAAGTAGCGGCTGTCGTCGAAGACTTCGGCGGCGTACCGGAGAGCGAGCGCGATGCCGGGGGCACCGTCGGCGAGATCGGCTTTCCCCGCGGCGTCGCCGGCCGACTCCAGGAGCCGGTCGGCCACTTCACGCGCCAGCCGCAGAACCTCGTCGTCGGTCACTTTCCCCACGGAACGGGATTCCATGGTTCCGCCGTTCTCTCTTTCGCCCCTCGACAGCGCGCGGCCGCCCCTCGGAAGGGCGCGGTCATACATGCGGGAAGCACGTGCCCATACGCGCGCGAGGCACCTGACCATCGCCGGAAGAACATGACCATACGGAGGGCTCAGAAGCCCCTGTGCGGGGACCGCGGGGCCCTCCGCGTGGCTCCGCACGGGTGTGCGTCACATCAGGTGCGACGTGTCAGCAGCACCCGCTGAGTGTGTCGGTGCACAGCGACGTGCGCGACGTCGCGCAACCGCCGTTGTTCGTGGCGGCGGCGGAACTGGTCGAAACCTCCGCGTGCCCCACACGCAGGTCGAGGGAGAATTCGTCTTCCAGCAGGTCTTCGCTCATCGTGTTCCCTTCGATAAGGGGCCCGTACGGGAATTCCGGAGAAATCCGGCGATGATGAATGCCGGATTTCCCGGAGCTTCCTGGAACCTAGTGGAGCGCCAGGAGAAGCGTCAACACATCGGCCACGGCGGTCACTTGAGCAACCGATGCGCCGCCCGGGGCAAGCTCCTACCGGGGTTGAGCGGCGGTGTCGTCGCGCGGCGCGGGGACACCCTCCGCCGAGGACGCGGTGAGCCCGTACTGTGCGGCCTGCGCGTCGAACATGCCCCGGTACAGACCACCGGGCCTGCCCATGAGTTCCCCGTGGGTGCCGCCTTCGGCGATGTGCCCGCGGTCCAGGACGTAGATGTGGTCGGCGGAGGCGGTGGCGGCGAGCCGGTGGGTGACCAGCACGACCGCGACGCCGCTGTCGGCCAGGGTCCGCAGGCGGTCGAACGCCTCGATCTCGGCGTGCGGGTCCAGCGCCGAGGTCGGCTCGTCGACCAGGAGGAAGGGCGCACCCCGGTAGAGGCTGCGCGCCGTGCCCAGCTTCTGCCACTGTCCGCCCGAGAGCTGGACACCGCGTTCGTACCCCTTGAAGACGATGGAGTCCCAGCCGTGCGGCAGACCTTCGATCAGCTCGTCCACACCGGCGGCGCGCGCCGCCTCCTTCAGGCGGGCCGCGTCCCGGGGGCGGTCCCCTGCGCCGATGGCGATGTTCGCCGCGGCCGTCATCTGCCAGTTGGGAAAGTCCTGCGTCAGCATCCCGACGGACCGGAAGACGTCGGCACGGGCGGCTTCCCGCACCTCCACCCGCTCCCCTTCCCCGCCATCTTCCCCGTCCCCTCCGGCCTTCCCGCCCACCCACCACACCTCACCGCTGTCGGACAGCAGCAGCCCGCCCAGGATCCTGGCCAGCGTGGACTTGCCCGACCCGTTCGCGCCCACGAGCGCCGTCACCTCGCCGCGCCGCACGGACACGTCCACCCGGTGCAGCGCGGGCACCGTCGCCCCCGGATAGGTGAAGGAGACGTCCCGGACCTGGATCTCCCGTACCGGCGCGGGCAGCGGCCTGCCGGTACGCGGAATGGCGTGCCCGGACGCGATCTGGATGGCCTCCTCGGTGTCGCTGAGCCGGAGCATCTCCTCGTACATCCGGTTGACCTGCTGCACCAGCGAGGTGAGCCGCGCGGTCGAGGTGCGGATGGCGACGACGGCGGTGCCCCCCACCGCCATCGGCAGACCACCACTGGTCAGCAGCCACCACAGCACGCCGTAACAGCCCACGGACGCCAGGCCCGAGAACGCGGCGGCGGCCAGGTCGGTCGCGGCCTGTGCCCGGGCCAGACGCCGCTGCTCGGTCTCCATCAGACCGGACATCTCCTCGTACCCGCGCAGCAGCAGCGAGCCCGCCGCGTGCGCCCTGATCTCCCCGGCGGCGTGCGGCATCGTCAGATACTGGAGCAGCGTGGCGACGGCCCTGCGGTGGTCCACCCAGTGCCGACGCGACACGTACTCCCGGCGCGCCGAGCGCACCGCCCCCCACGCCTTCGGCAGTGCGATGGCCAGCAGCATCGGCAGCAGAGCCCAGTGCAGCGAGGCCAGCACGACCGCGGCCGCCACCATGCCGATCACCACGTTGGCGACCCCCACGGACAGGCTGAGCATGCGCCGTGCCGAGTCCGTCCCGAACTTTCCCGCGTCCAGGTGGCGTTGCACCTCGGGCCGCTCCGTGGCCGCGATCTCCACCTCGGTCACCGACCGGTAGTACCGGAGCGAAACAGCCCGCTCGACCTGGGGCTCCAGCCGTCCCGACATCGCTGTCGACCAGGCCGTCAGCAGCGCCATCCCCACGGAGACGAGAGCCAGCAGCGCGAGCGCCGGAAGCGACTCCCGCAGCTTGTCGTCCGTCGGCCCGTTCGCGAACAGACTGCTGAGCACACCGTTGACGGCCACCAGCCCGAACGCCGTCGTCAGGCCCTGGCCCGCCTGCGCGACGACCACGCCTGCCAGCGCACGCGGGTCGGTCTCCCAGCCGGCCCGCAGGACCACGCCCACCATGCGCGGCAGCGCCGCCGCCATGTGCGCGAACCGCAGGCGCGCCACCGCGCCCTCGTGCTCGACGAACGCGTCGTCCCAGCGCAGGCGGCCGCCGAACAGCTCCCGTTCGGCTGCCGAGACCCCGCCATGGGCCGCCGGCTCCGCACGCCGACGCCGCTTCCGTCCCCGGCTGCCCGTCCCGTCGGGTGAGGCGGGCGCCGACTCGGAACCGCCCCCGGGCCACCTCACATCGGCCTCCCCTGCGGCCGGCGCACCGCGTGCCGACACGCGGCGGTGTCCCGCCGGACACGTGCACGTACGACATGACCGATCCCGTCGGCGCGACGTGGGGTCGCGGGGTCTCCAGCGGTCACAGAGCCTCCAGTTCGAGAGCGTCGGGCAGGAAGCATGGGCGTACGCCGAGGTCGGGCACCACGAGCGGAGCGGACAGCGTCCCACGGGTGGAGCCGGGACGGCGGCGCCGGTCCTTGCCTTCGTCAGTCCTCGGTGTCCGCCGAGGGGGACGCGGGCGGGGGCGTACGGCCGGCGACCCCGATGAACTGGACGTCGAGCTCGTCGGCGATCTGCTCCAGGGTGCCGGCGAGGGCATGAACGGTAGTCGGTTCAAGGCGCACGGAGTCGTGGCTTTCGCCGGCGCGGACGGGAGTGCCGTGGCGCGTGCTGTGCGCCCAGGACCGCGCGATGGAGCGCAGGAGGGCCGTGACGTCATGGGCGGGTACGCTCAGCCGCCCGTCCGCGGTGACGTCGACCCGCGGCGCCGCCAGCGGCATGTCGTCGTCGTCCGTGCTCATCCTCAGTCTCCTGGATTCCTGCGTTCGCGGCTCGCGGGTTTCGCCGCTCTCGCCGCGGTGGGCCGTCGGGGCCTTCCGGGGTTCTGTGCGGCTGGTGGCGTCGGATGTCGTGGACCGAGCCGGGTCCCGCGTGCCGCGACACGGCCGGTGAACCGTGTCGCGGCGCGTGCCACCGCGTCCTGGGACATGAGCGGTTCCCCGACAAGCGTGAGCGGTTCCCCGACAGGTGCCGGCGCTCTCCAGCCGTCTCCCGGCAGGTGCCGGCGCTCTCCAGCCGTCTTCCGACGTCGCCGGTGCTTTCCAACCGTGTCTGTCCTGACAGGCGTGCCGATCAACCGGCTCGCGCGGGCCGCCGCGGCGGTGTCACCGGCCGTCCCGGGGAGTGGAGCGGACGCCCTCCTCACTCCCCGGAGTCCACCAACGCACACCACACCCCGCGCTGCGGCCCGCCGTCGAGGTCCGTCCAGGAGACGGTGACGTGACCGAGGGACCCCTCCGTCTCCGGCACGCCGTCCGGCCGGGGCACGCGCAGGAAGCGCAGCCGCCGAAGGCCGTCCACCGGCAGGGCCAGGTCGACGTCGCTGGAACGCGACCCGTGACGCACTTGCCTGATCCCCGCGTCCTCCACCAGGGGCTCGGCCGCCTCGCGCACCGCCACCGTCCGGTCGACGGTGTCGCTCTCGTTCTGTGCCTGCGGGTCGACCCGGCCTGTCACCAGCGCGTACGTCTGTGCGATGGCGACGGGATCGTGAGTGGCGTCGTAGACCCAGCGTTTGCCCAGGACCCCGTGGTCCAACGTCCCTATGAGCCCGTCGTCCGCGCCGGCCAGAGGCGCGGACCGATACGCCATCGGCACCTGGTAGGTGACCGGTTCGCCGCCGGCCTCGTCGATGACCGCCATGAACTCGACGCCCACCTCGCCGGCAGGGTCGTCCAGCCGGAAGCCGCCCACGTTGACGAGGGCGGCCCTGTCCGCGCCGGAGACGTACCACGGCTGGGACGGAAGCCACGCCTCGAGCAGTTCCAGCTTGGTAGGACGCAGAGTGGTGCGGTAGATGATCGACACAGCGGGTCCTTTCCCTCGGCTCGTGCACCACATCCTTGCAGCCGGGGCGCCGCACAGGGCCGCACCGTGGCTGTTCACCCGAGGCCCCGCCACGGCACGCCGGCGACTGTCGCCCCACCGCGGAATGGGCCGGCACGGGAGCCGGCGGCCCGCGGCCCGCATGCCACCGCCGGTTCACCACGTCTCGCTGCCGGGATGCCCACGAGAGACGTCAGCTACCGGGAGCGGGTCAGCTGGTATGAGCCCTCCGAGAGGCATACGCGGTCGTGGCTGTCGATGTGACCGTCCATGTGGGAGGGGACGTTCCGTAGGTAGGCGTAGGCGGACTTGCTGAACCGGACCTTGCCGTTGCCGAGGTGGGTGATGCCTTCCGGTTCGTCGAGACCGGCGAGCCATCTCGCGCTGTCCTCGTCCATGAGGGCGGTGTAAGCCATGGCGGACCTCCAAGCCACCGCAGCCGATGCGGTCACGACGGCGACCACCGATGCCAGGCGGACCCTCTTGTATCTCATCGAGCACTCATCTCCCCTGGCCCCGGCTTCGCGACCACGAAAGCTATGTGTCCGCTCATGAGGTGGTCAACAGGGCGTGACAGCGCGGGCACTTGCGTACTCGAGTGCCCTGCGCCTGACCGCGGGCGCCTCCGCGGCGGCCGGCCCGTCGGCGATGGCCGACTCGTCACGGACGGGGCCGGGTCGTCGTCCCAGGCCGAGGGGGATGCGCGCCGTGCTGCTCCCTGGGGCCGGTCGAGAGGGGGCGCGATGGCCGGCGAGGCGCCCGGAGGCCGAACATGATCCGCAAGCCCGGCGTCCTGCGGACGATCTCGTAGGTGGCGATGCTGAGACAGCACCCCGGAACCATGATGGCGGGGAAGGCGACGGCACCGTGTACGTCCGTCTGTAGAACGTAGTACGCGATCACGATCAAATAGGTTTGATGCAGGATGTAGACAGGAAAGGCCGCCCGGCTGAAATAGTCCATGAAGGCCGACCTGCGATCGAGATACCGTTTCCCGTATCCGAGTACGGCGAGGAGGGTCGCCCAGCAGACTGGATAGTGCCAGGCGGCGGACAGAGGATTCGCCTGACTGCCGATCGTGAATCGCTCGATCAGAATCCCGATCGCACCCGGAACGGCGACGCAAAGAAAGACACGACGATTCCCTTCCAGCGCTTCGATGATCGAGTCGTCGGTGGCGATGAGGAATCCGAGCAGCACGTAGCCGGCGTACACGAAGATGTTCTCCCCGCCGATCTCCGGGAGGAACGACAACAGCGCGAGCCCGGCCGCCGGCGCGAGAGCGAGAACAGGTTTGTCCAGCCAGGTGGGCGTGTACCGGTTCCGGACCACCGTGAGCATGAGGGGGAGCGCGGCGATCGAGATGAGGAACAGGAACAGGATGAACCACAGGTGGGCCGGGGAGATCCCCGTAAGAACCGTCCAGTGGGAGAAGTCCGTGAAGTAAGGACCCAGAAAGTCAGCGTAGCTTCCGCCGTAGCCGTTGTGGAACCGCATCGCGTAGTACGCCTGCGGCGGCACGATGACGAGGCAGCCGAAGAGGAACGGTATGAACAGCCGCAGATACCGCTCCTTCGCATAGCTCCGCGCGGAACGCTTTCGCAGCGCGTAGTAGCTCGACATCCCTGCCAGGAGAAAGAGCAGCGGCATGAACCAGAAGGAGGAGATGTTGACCAGGGCCGAGGAGAGGGTGTTCACCGGCCCTTTGACGTAGAACTCCGGGTTGTCGTTGAAGATCCTGGCCGTATGGAACGGGAACAGGAAGAGGATGGCCAGGTTCCGCAGCCAGTCGATGTAGTCCTTCCGCTTCACTTCCGCGCCCCCTCGGTCAGCCAGCCGAGCACGGCACGCAGCGCCCGCTCCGCGGTGTCGGCGTCGACGCCCTCGCGATCGACGAGGTGTTCCGTCGCCAGGCCGTTGGTCAGGCAGTGCAGGATCGTTCCGGCCAGCTCGGGGTCGACCGGAGGGGTGATCCCGGCGCGTTCGGTGACCGCCCGTACCGCGCGCCCGGCCGACGCACGCTGAGCGCGGCGCATGGGGGCGACCACCGCCCCCGTCCCCTCGTCACGGATGGCGCGGGCGGCGATCTCGAGACCGAGCCGTCCCCGCTCGGTGTCATCGATGATCCGCTGTGCGACGGCACGGGCGGCCTGCTCGATGAGCGCGGGGACGTCCGCGCCCGCGTCGAGACCGGCCATCACGTCGGCCAGTTCCGCTTCGGAGCGCTCACTGAGGATCGCCCCGAAGAGCTCCTGTTTGCTGCCGAAGTTGGAGTAGACGGCGCCCTTGGTGAAGCCGGCGACCCGGGCGATGTCCTCCAGCTTGCTGTCCGCGTACCCGCGCTCGGCGAACACCCGCTCCGCGGCGGCGAGCAGCCGGCGGCGCACCTCGTCGCGAGGGAGGCGCGGCACGGGCCCCGGCGGATGGCTGTGACCTTCTGTATCTGGCATGCACCCATGGTTGCATACCCGGAGGTATTCAGTACCCGCAGGTATCGAACGGATTGGTGAGGCTGCCCCACCGTCGCCCGCCGGCAAGGGGCCGCGGTCCGTGGGACTTCTCCGCGCCGCGTTCAGCCTGATCTCGCACACCAACTCCCGCACCTCGCCGGCATCGCGCCACTCACAGCGGCCAAGCGGTCAGCAAATCGCCAGGGCCTTAGGCGGCATCCAACCCCGGACAGTCGGCTCCGCTGCGCGAGACCGCCACGACCGGCACGGGTTCGCCGGTGAGAGCGGCCCGGTGCCGATGGCAAACGTGGTGCCCGCACGGTGAGTTTGTGGGCACGAAGCCCTGGCGGCCGGCCTCCAACGGGACGGGTGCGACAACTTGCGGACCAGGCCGGACGCGCCGGAGGGGGAGAGCGGCGCCGGCTCAGCGCTCCGGGGTCCATCCGTGGATCAGCTCGTGCTGCGCCAAGTCCTTGAAGTAGCGGTGCCGCGACCAGGCATCGAGGTCGCCGATGACGATGAGGCGCCGACGAAGGGCCCGACCGCGAAGAGTCGGGCCCTCCCTGACCTGCATATTTGCCAGGTCAGGGACGTGGTGGTTACCCGTACCCACTACACGTTGAACCGGAACTCCACCACGTCCCCGTCCTGCATCACGTAGTCCTTGCCCTCCATGCGGGCCTTGCCTGCGGCGCGGGCGTCGGCGGTGGAGCCGGTGGTGAGGAGGTCGTCGTAGGAGATGACCTCGGCCTTGATGAAGCCGCGCTGGAAGTCGGTGTGGATGACGCCGGCGGCCTCGGGGGCTGTGGCGCCCTTCTTGATGGTCCAGGCGCGGGCTTCCTTCGGGCCGGCCGTCAGGTAGGTCTGGAGGCCGAGGGTGCGGAAGCCGACGTGGGCGAGGGTGGCCAGGCCGGGCTCTTCCTGGCCGACGGTCTGGAGGAGTTCGAGGGCTTCGTCCTCGTCGAGCTCGGCGAGGTCGGCCTCCAGCTTGGCGTTGAGGAAGACGGCCTCGGCGGGGGCCACCAGGGCGCGCTGCTCGTCCTTGAAGGACTCGTCCGTCAGCTCATCCTCGTCGACGTTGAAGACGTAGATGAACGGCTTGGTCGTCAGCAGGTGCAGCTCGTGCAGCGGCTCGGCGCGGTCGGTGCCCTGGGCGATGCCGGCGGAGAAGAGGGTACGGCCCTCCTCCAGGATGTCCTTCGCCTCCTGGACGGCCTTGACCTGCGGCTGCTTGTCCTTCTTGACCCGCGCTTCCTTCTCCAGGCGGGGCAGGACCTTCTCGATGGTCTGGAGGTCGGCGAGGATCAGCTCGGTGTTGATGGTCTCGATGTCGTTCTTGGGCGAGATCTTGCCGTCGACGTGGACGACGTTCTCGTCCTTGAAGGCGCGGATGACCTGGCAGATGGCGTCGGACTCACGGATGTTCGCCAGGAACTTGTTGCCCAGGCCCTCGCCCTCGCTGGCGCCGCGCACGATGCCCGCGATGTCGACGAAGTCGACGGTGGCGGGCAGTACCTTCTGCGACTGGAAGAGCTCGGCGAGCTTGCCGAGGCGGGGGTCGGGGACGCCCACGACGCCGACGTTCGGCTCGATGGTGGCGAACGGGTAGTTGGCCGCCAGCACCTCGTTCTTGGTCAGGGCGTTGAACAGGGTCGACTTGCCGACATTCGGCAGGCCGACGATTCCGATCGTGAGCGACACGTGGCGACTACTTCCCGTGGCCCCTCGCGGGGTTCTCCATAGTGGGGTCTCTTGGCGGACAGGCGGCCCTCGAAGGCCGACCACCCAGTCTACGGAAGGCCCCGCGGCGCCCTCCCCCGACCGTGCTTGCTCCTCCCGGTGGATCGCGGGCGTGCCGGTCCGGTGGCGGTGGCGGATATCGCGTGTCCATGACCGCCGGGCCGGGCACGTACGACCTACCGTGGCCCGGTGGAGCAACGCAGCGCGCACCCGACCCAGCACGGCCCGTACGAGCTGTACGGGGACCCCGAGCCGTACGAGCCCTCCCACCGTTACGCCGACGAGCCGCGTCAGGGGCACGCGCCGGCCGACCTCGCCGCGGGCGTGGCCGGCGGCGAGGTCGCAGCCGGAAGCGTCCGCATCCGGCGCAGGCCGCGCCTGCCCCGTCCGGCCGCCGCGCCCTCGTCCTCTCCGCCCCCGCCTCCGCCGGCCTCCGGGCGCGGTGGGGTGCAGGGGGACCGCCGGCCCCCGCACCGTCCGGCGCCCTCCGGGGAGGGTGCGCCCCCCGGGGCGCGCGGAGCCGCGCCTGGCAGGCTGCCCGCACCCCGGCTGACGGGGCTGGGCGTCGGAGTGTTCGCCATGCTGCTGATGGCGGCCTTCGGCGCGCTCGCCCGGCTGCTGTCGAGCGGGGTCCCCGTGGCCTACGGCAGCGCTTTCGTGCTCGTCTGCGTCGCCTTGGCGCTGTGGGTGCGGCCCGCCGAGCTGTTCGCGGCACCGGTCGCGATGCCGCTCGCCTACACGGTCGGGCTGTTCCTGGTGGGCGGCTCGGGGAAGGGCGTCGCGGGGGTACTCCAGGACGTCTTCACGGGGCTGGCGCTGCACGCCGTCTGGCTGTACGCGGGCACGCTGCTCGCCGGGCTGATCGTGCTCGTACGGAAGACGAAGCTCGTCCTGGAGCGCCGCAGGAGGCGGCGCTCCAAGGCGCCCCAGGGCGCCTGAGGAAACCACGGCCGGCCCGGCGCGGCACCCGCACAGCAGTGTGACCGTCCCCCGCGCCGCAGTGACCGCCCCCGCCGTGGTGGCGGCACCACGGCGCGATGGCCGCCGCGGCGGCACGGTGGCGGTGCCGCCGCCGCTCTCAGGCCCGCAGCTTGCCGGACGCCTCGGACCGCAGGTCGCGCCGCAGCTCCTTGGGGAGCGAGAACTGCATGTGCTCGTCGACCGGCTTGACGATCTCCACCTCGTCCCAGCCACGCTGTGCCAGCCACTCCAGCACGCCGTCGACCAGCACCTCGGGCACGGAGGCTCCGGAGGACAGGCCGATGGTCTCCACGCCCTCCAGCCAGGTCTCGTCCAGCTCTTCGGCGTTGTCGACGAGGTGGCCGTCCTTGGCGCCGTGCGTCAGCGCCGTCTCGACCAGGCGGACGGAGTTGGAGGAGTTCTTGGAGCCGACGACCAGCACCAGGTCGGCCTCGGCCGCGACCTGCTTGATGGCGGTCTGGCGGTTCTGCGTGGCGTAGCAGATGTCGTCGCTGGGCGGCGAGAGCAGGTTGGGGTAACGGCCCTGGAGGGCGTCGACCGTCTCCATCGTCTCGTCGACCGACAGGGTGGTCTGGGAGAGCCACACGACCTTCTCCGGGTCGCGGACCTCGACGTTCTTCACGTCTTCCGGACCGTCGACCAGCGTGATGTGGTCGGGGGCCTCACCGCTGGTGCCGATGACCTCTTCGTGGCCCTCGTGGCCGATCAGGAGAATGTCGTAGTCCTCCTTGGCGTAGCGCACGGCCTCCTTGTGCACCTTGGTCACCAGAGGGCAGGTCGCGTCGATGGTGGCCAACTTGCCGCGCTGGGCCTCCTCGTGGACGGTCGGCGCCACGCCGTGTGCGGAGAAGATGACGATCTCGCCCTCGGGCACCTCCTCCGTCTCCTCGACGAAGACCGCGCCCTTCTTCTCCAGTGTCTGGACGACGTACTTGTTGTGCACGATCTCGTGCCGCACGTAGATCGGAGCGCCGTACTGCTCCAGCGCCTTCTCCACGGCGATCACCGCGCGGTCGACGCCGGCGCAGTAGCCGCGGGGCGCGGCGAGCAGGACGCGGCGGCGCCCCGCAGCGGCGGGTTCGGCTGTCGTGGCTTCCGATGTGTCGGCGGCCCTGCGGTCGGGCGTTCCAGTCATGGCTCCATCGTAAGGGCGGGGCGGAAATCGTAAGAGGGGAGGAAAGTCCATCGGGGCGTGCGGGGATTCACTCGGGGGGCGTGCGAGGAGCACGCCGGGAGCCGGTCGGTGGCGCGCTCCGCTGCCGCGGCGGGCGTTCTGCGGCAAGCTGGCCCCATGCCTTCAGCTCGCACACGCACCGCTGGGATCCTGGGGGGTCGTCCGGACGGCGCCCTGCGGCGCAGCCTGACCCTCCGCGACCTGATCGTCTACGGGCTGCTGTTCATCGCGCCGATGGCGCCGGTGGGCATCTACGGGGCGCTGGACGCCCGCAGCCATGGAGTCGTGCCCCTGGTGTACGTGGTCGCCACGGTGGCCATGTCGTTCACCGCCTACTCGTACGCACGGATGATCCACACGGCGCCGCAGGCAGGATCGGTGTACGCGTACGCGCGTGTCGGCCTGGGGGACGGCGCGGGCTTCGTCACCGGCTGGATGATGATGCTCGACTACCTGCTCATCCCGGCCGTCGCCTACCTCTTCTCGGGCATCGCCATGGCGCAGCTGGTCCCTGAGGTGGACCAGTGGATCTGGACGGCGATCGCCGTGGTGGTCACCACCGCGCTCAACCTCTCGGGCGTACGCCGCGCGGCGCTCGTGGGGTTCCTGGTGCTCGCCATGGAGATCCTGGTGCTGCTGGTGTTCGTGGCCGCCGCGCTGGTCGTACTGGTCCAGGACGGCCCGCAGCGCGGCTGGCTCTCCCCGCTCACCGGGGACCGGGCGTTCTCGCTGACGGCCCTGCTGGGCGCGGTCTCGGTGGCGGTGCTCTCCTTCCTGGGGTTCGACGCCATCGCCAACTTCGCCGAGGAGGCCGCCGGCGGCAAGGGCCGCACCGCGCCGACCGTGGCCAGGGCGCTGGTGTGGTGCCTGCTGCTGACGGGGGTGCTCTTCGTCGCCCAGACGTACCTGGCCGCGCTGCTGTCCGAGGACTCCTCCCGGCAGCTGGCCGAGGACCCGGCGAAACAGGGCTCGGCCTTCTACGACGCGACCGAGGCGGCCGTCGGCGGCTGGCTGGAGACGACGGTGGCGGCGAGCAAGGCGCTGGGCGCGGCCTTCGCCGCGCTGGCCGGGCAGGCGGCCGCCTCCCGGCTGCTGTACGCCATGGCCAGGGACCGCAGGCTGCCGCACGTCCTGGGGAGCGTCAGCTCGCGCACCGGTGTGCCGGGGCGGGCGCTGCTGGTGAGCGCGGTGCTGACGATGTGCGCCGCCGTGTGGGCGGCACGCGCCCCCGACGGCCTGGACCGGCTGGTCTCCATCGTCGACATCGGCGCCCTGTTCGCCTTCGGCATGCTGCACCTGTCGGTGATGGGCTACTACGGGCTCGGACGCCGGGCCGGGAGCGCTTCCGGGTCGGCCGCCGAGGATCCCCGATCGCGCGGCGTGTGGGACTGGGTGGTTCCCCTGGTGGGGCTCGCCGTCGTCATCGCCGTGATCGTCACCGCCAACCGCGAGGCCCACTGGGTGGGGCTGGGCTGGTTCGTCCTGGCCCTGATCGCACTGCTCGTCCTCCGCACCCGGGACCGCCGGGAGGGCCGGCACGGCCGGGAGAACCGGCACGGCCGCGAGAGCCGGAGCGGGGGCGGTCCCGGAAACGGGAGCGCGGGCTGACAGGGCGCGCGGAAGGCGCGGGGCCGACCCGGGCACCGACGGGTCGGCCGGATACCGGCGTGGCGGGACTGTCGGTGGCAGGGCCTAGCCTTCTCGCATGGCTCTCACCACGTCCGCCGAGTCCCCGGTCCCCGTCAGCGAGGTCTCCCGGCTGATCCGCGGCTGGATCGACCGGCTGGGGGCCGTGTGGGTGGAGGGCCAGATCATCCAGCTCTCGCCCAGACCGGGCGCCGGCATGGTCTTCCTGACGCTGCGCGACCCCTCCCGCGAGGTCTCGCTGAGCGTCACCTGCTTCCGCCAGGTCTACGAGCAGGTCAAGGACGTCATCAGCGAGGGCACCCGCGTCGTCGTCCACGCGAAGCCGGAGTGGTACGAGAAGGCGGGGCGGCTGTCGCTGCGCGCGGCAGAGATCCGTCCGGTCGGCGTCGGCGAGCTGCTGGCCCGCCTGGAGCGGCTGCGCAAGGCGCTGGCGGCCGAGGGCCTGTTCGCGGCCGAACGCAAGAAGGGGCTGCCGTTCCTGCCGCAGCGGATAGGGCTGATCACCGGCCGGGCCTCCGACGCCGAGCGGGACGTGCTGCACACGGCGCGGGAGCGCTGGCCGGCCGTCCGCTTCGAGGTGCGCAACACGGCGGTGCAGGGCGCCTACGCGGTGCCGCAGATCATCGAGGCGCTGCGCGAGCTGGACGCCCGGCAGGACGTGGACGTGATCATCGTGACGCGGGGCGGCGGCGGCATGGAGGATCTGCTGCCGTTCTCCGACGAGCGGCTGGTCCGCGCGGTGGCGGCGGCGCGTACGCCGGTGGTCTCGGCGATCGGCCACGAGGCGGACGCGCCGCTTCTCGACCTGGTGGCCGACCTGCGCTCGCGGACGCCCACGCACGCGGCGAAGGACACCGTGCCGGATGTCGGGGAGGAGCACGAGCGGGTGCGGGCGCTGCGAGAGCGCGGCCTGCGGGTGATGAGCGGCAGGCTGGAGCGGGAGGAGCGTGGTCTGGCGGACGTGATGAGCCGCCCGGCGATGGCCGATCCGCACGCGATGGTGGGGTCCCGCGAGGACGAGGTGGCGGCGCTGCTCGACCGCTCCCGCCGCTGTCTGGATCACCGGCTGGCCCGCGCGGAGGACGAGCTGGCGCACACCCGTGCCCGTGTCGTGGCCCTCTCCCCGGCGGCGACGCTGAACCGCGGTTACGCGGTGCTCCAGCGTGCGGACGGGGCCGTCGTGCGGGACGCCGCCGAGGTGGCCGAGGGAGAGCCGCTGCGGGCCCGGGTCGCCGAGGGGGAGTTCGGCGTCGCTGTCACAGGGCCCGCATAGGCTGGCGGTATGACGACGGAAGCGGAAGGCGCCGCGGCTGCCGCGGCTGCCGGGGACGGAGCCTCCCGGGGCGACGGGGCGGCCTCCCAGGCCGAGCTGGCCACGGCGGACGCGCTCAGCTACGAGCAGGCGCGGGCGGAACTGGTCGAGGTCGTGCAGCGCCTGGAGTCGGGCGGCTCGACGCTGGAGGAGTCGCTGGCGCTGTGGGAGCGCGGCGAGGAGCTCGCGGGCGTCTGCCGCGCCTGGCTGGACGGTGCGCGGGCCCGGCTGGACGCGGTGCTGGAGGAGGAAGAGGACGAGGCGGAGGAGGACGACGCGGACGAGTCCGACGGGCCGGGCTGACCCGCGGGTGCCGTGACCAGCACTGATTCAAGATTGAACAAGTGCTCGTTACACTCATCTGTGCACCCCCAACCCCGCACGCAAAGGCAAGGCAACGCCCCCATGGCTCTCGCGCTCGACCCCGCAGCCCAGGATCTCCTCTTCCGTGAGGCCCGCACGGCCAACACCTTCACGGACGAGCCGATCACCGAGGAGCAGACCCAGGCGATCTACGACCTGGTCAAGTACGGCCCCACCGCGTTCAACCAGTCGCCCCTGCGGGTGACGCTGCTGCGTTCGGCCGAGAGCCGCGAGCGCCTGCTGGCCCACATGGCCGAGGGCAACGTGCCCAAGACCCGCAAGGCGCCGCTGACCGCGGTCCTCTCCTACGACCTCGACTTCCACGAGCGGCTGCCGGAGCTGTTCCCGCACGCCCCGCACATCAAGGACGCGGTCTTCGCCGAGGAGACCTCGCGCGAGACCGCCGGCGCCCTCAACGCCACCCTCCAGGCCGGCTACTTCATCGTCGGCGTGCGCGCCGCGGGCCTCGCCGCGGGTCCGATGACCGGCTTCGACCCCGAGGGCGTCAACAAGGAGTTCTTCGGCGACGGGCGCCAGCGCGTGCTCATGGTCGTCAACATCGGCAGGCCGGGCCCCGACGCCTTCCGCCCGCGCTCGCCCCGCCTCACCTACGACGACGTGGTCACCGTCCTGTGAACCGCTGAGCCACTGAACCGCTGAGCCACTGAACCGCTGAGCCACTGGGTCGCCGAGCCGCTGGGTCGCCGGCCCGCTGAGCCGCCTCGAGAGACCGCCCCCGCGCGTACCCCCCTCGCGCGGGGGCTTCCGCATACCCGGGCGCGACACGGTCGGGCGGGAAGCGGTCTGGCTGGAGCCGGCTGCGGGGCCGAGCGGATCAGCCCTTCACGGGCTTGGCCTCCAGGGACTTGGCCTCCAGCGCCCCGGCGAGCCGGCCCAACTGCTGGAAGTTCGCCGTACCGGTGACGACGGTCACCGACTTGCCGTCCTGCGCCGTGCGCACCAGAGCGTCGTACTTCGTGCCGGAGTAGCGCGTCCACTCCTCGCCCGCGAGCCGCTGCTTCTTCGCGGTCTTCTTCGCGCCCTGGGTCACCTCGTCGACGAACCGCCCGGGCTGCTCGCCGTCGCTCTGTTCGACGGCGGCGTACTCCTCGTTCGGCGTCATGAAGCCCAGATGCCAGGCGGCCCCCGTCGGGGCGTCGGCGGAGTAGCGCACGGAGGTCGCGCGCCACTCCTTCGGCAGCCCCTGCGGCGCGGCGACGGGATAGGGCGCCGCACGCCGTGCGGACGCCAGCTCCACCCGGTAGCTGACCGTCTTGACCGGGTCCTTGGACTCGTCGTGGGGAACGAACAGGTAGATCACCCACGCGGCGAGGATGATCACCGCCAGCGAGATCACCATGTCGCGGGCCGTCTGCGTCCCGCGCTTCTTGTCTGCTGCCACGCCCCCATCGTCCCTTATGCCGGTCGGCGGCCCGCGACAGGGGCGGGCGCCACCCCGGACGCTCATCCGTGGGCACCCCTGCTCACTTAGATGACGACCGGTAAAATCCTGTTCACCCTCGCCGAATCGGCACAGCTCACGTCGGTGCGATGGCCGTCCAGAGTCGCCGTACAGAAAGGTGTGTTCCGATGACCGAACACCACCACCTGCCCTCGCAGCTCGAAGTCAGCCCGGAGGCACCGGACCGCAACCTCGCGCTCGAGCTGGTACGGGTCACCGAGGCGGGGGCCATGGCCTCGGGCCGCTGGGTGGGCAAGGGGGACAAGAACGGCGCCGACGGTGCCGCCGTCAAGGCCATGCGCGCCCTCGTCTCGACGGTCTCCATGAACGGCGTCGTGGTGATCGGCGAAGGCGAGAAGGACGAGGCGCCGATGCTCTACAACGGGGAGCGCGTCGGCGACGGAACCGGCGCCGAGTGCGACGTGGCCGTCGACCCCGTCGACGGCACGACTCTCACCGCCAAGGGCATGGGCAACGCCGTCTCGGTGCTGGCCGTGGCCGAGCGCGGCGCGATGTTCGACCCGAGCGCGGTCTTCTACATGGACAAGCTGGTGACCGGGCCCGAGGCCGCCGAGTTCGTCGACATCACCGCGCCGCCCGCCGTCAACATCCGGCGGATCGCCAAGGCCAAGGGCTGCGGCGTCGAGGACGTCACCGTCGTCGTGCTCGACCGCCCTCGCCACGAGAACCTGGTCCAGCAGATCCGCGAGGCCGGCGCACGGATCAAGTTCATCGCCGACGGCGACGTCGCCGGCGCCGTGATGACCGTACGCGAGGAGACCGGCGTCGACCTGCTGCTCGGCGTGGGCGGCACCCCCGAGGGCATCATCGCCGCCTGCGCGATCAAGTGCCTCGGCGGGACCATACAGGGCAAGCTGTGGCCCAAGGACGACGACGAGAGGCAGCGCGCCCTCGACGCCGGGCACGACCTCGACAAGGTGCTGCTGACCGAGGACCTGGTCCAGGGCGAGAACGTCTTCTTCGTCGCCACCGGCATCACCGACGGCGATCTGCTGCGCGGCGTCCACTACCGGGCAGAGCGCGCCTACACCCAGTCCCTGGTGATGCGGTCCAAGTCGGGCACCATCCGCCAGATCGAATCCGTGCACCGGCTCTCGAAGTTGCGCGCCTACAGCGCCATCGACTTCGACCGCGCCCGCTGAGCGCTGCGCTGCGCCGAGTTCGCTCGGTGGGTGACCCGCGCCTGCCAAGTGCTCAGCGTCGAGCGCCGAGCACTGAGTGCCGAGCGCGGGGCGCCCGCCGCCTAGCCCCGGGTAGTGGGCAGACGCGGCGGACTTCCGTCCGGTACGGGCCGACCCGGACCCGGGTGGCTCCTCCTCCAAGAGAGCGCGCCCGTGCCCGGCCGGCTCCCCCGGCGGGGCTCGGGCCGCGCCGACCGCGGCCGCCGGCGCTCGTCCGGCCGTACGGATCAGCGTCCCGGAGCAGACCGCCTTCGAGGCCGCCGGACCACGCCGCCGTGGCCGGTCACCGTCGCGGCGGAAAGAGAGCCGCTCCCACACCGCGAGGCAGATCGCCGCAGCACAGCCGGCCCCACGCCGTCACGTCCGTCCACCGCCACGGGACCGAGCGGACCTCCACGCGTCCGGCCACCCGCCACGGCGGAGCCAGAGGGCGACCCTCATCCGCGCGGCCGGCCCAACCCCCTCCCGCGACGGAGAGAGTCCGTCCGCCGGTCGGGCAGTTCCTCAGGCGGCCCCTCCCCGGCGGAGGTGCCGAGGGTGAGGCAGGGGCGGGGGAGGGTTACGCGATGCGGGAGACCTCGGCGGGGGTCTCGGCCGCGGCGGCGGTCTTGGCGCGGCGGCGGCGCGAGAGGACGACGCGCCGCTCAGCCGCCGTCAGACCTCCCCATACGCCGTACGGCTCAGGCATCACGAGTGCGTGCTCGCGGCACTCGACCAGGACGGGACAGCGGGCGCAGACGCGCTTGGCGGCCTGTTCCCTGGAGAGCCTGGCGGCGGTGGGTTCCTTGGACGGAGCGAAGAAGAGCCCTGCCTCGTCCCGGCGGCAGACGGCGTCGCCGTGCCAGGGGCCCGCCTGGTCATCTCGCTCAGGCGTTCGCTGGACGGGGACGGTGGCGGCGGCCTGCAGGGACTGATGCGGCGTGTGCAGCACGGTCTGCTCCTGACGCGACGACGGAGGTTCGGTCTCCTTCACCCGTCTTGCAGCGCACGGCAGCCCACAGGTCCCCCACCGGCTCATCGGAGCCGGTCCGCGGTCAGACCGTACGAAAGACGATGCCCGAGCCCTACCCGCTGTACGCGCCAGTATGCATTGCGTGGCCTCCCACACGCGCCCTGGCGCACGCTCCCCGGCGCGCGCCGTCCACAGCGTGCGCCGGGGGCTGTCACGGTTCCTTGCTGAACCGGTCCCGCAGATTCTGGATGACCGAACCGCGCTTCGGCTTGGCCTCCACGCCCCCGAAAATCGCGGCTCCCTCGACCAGGATCGTGGGGGCTCCCGGATCAGACGAGTCGGTGACATGGACGTCGAAGCCGCCGAAGATGCCGGCGCCCTTCTGCTGGAGCGAGACGTTCTCCGGGACGCGGATCTCGATTCCACCGAAAATCGCACTGACGTTGATCTGCACGTGCGGATGCTCGAACAGCGCCTCGGTCAGATCGATCTCGATGCCGCCGAAGAGAGCGAACGCGTTGATCTTGTGGGGGACCCGCCAGCGCCCCTTGCGCCCGGAGCCGCTGAAGATCGCGACGAGGTTCTCCTTGGGCCCCCATCCGTGGGCGCCCGGCGCGCTGGTGTGCGAAGCGGCGAAGTTGGCGAACGCCGAGGCGTACGGGCGCTGCCCGTCCTGGTCGCCCTGCCCGGCTCCGTGTGCCGCGCCCGCGGCACCACCGCGGCCCGCAGGCAGGTCGCCGACCAGCGGCTCCAGTTCGCCCATCGTCTTGGCCGCGTAGACGGACTCGATCCGCTCGCCGTGCTCCTGCGCGTCCAGCCGGCCCTCGGCGAGGGCCTCGCGGAGGATGTCGGCGACGCGGTCGCGGTCCGCGTCCGAGGCGCGCACGTCGGCGTCCCGCACCGCGGGCGCGGGGACCCGTGCGGCGGGGGTCTGCGGACGTCCGTCAGCCGGCTGCTTTTCGAGCGAGGGACGCGAGGAGTCTTCAGTCACACGGGCAGCGTACCCAAACGCGATAGATCGCGACTACCCCCGGACGGCCTCCTTGCGTCCGCGTTCTACGCTGTGAGACGCGCTCCCATCGCCGAGAGCCGTGGCCTTCTTCCGCGACGATCACGCGGGAGGCCGTGAGTGTGAGAGGAAGAGTCCCCCGTATGTCTGCCAGCTCCCAACCGGCCAGCCCGGAGTTCTCCTACACGGACCTGCTCCCCACCGGTGCGGACCCCACGCCCTACCGCATGATCACCAGCGAGGGCGTCAGCACCTTCGAGGCGGACGGGCGCACCTTCCTCAAGGTGGATCCTGAGGCGCTGCGCGAGCTGGCGGCCGCGGCCGTCCACGACATCCAGCACTACCTGCGCCCCGAGCACCTCGCGCAGCTGCGCCGCATCCTCGACGACCCGCAGGCCAGCGCCAACGACCGCTTCGTCGCCCTCGACCTGCTCAAGAACGCCAACATCGCGGCGGCCGGCGTGCTGCCCATGTGCCAGGACACCGGCACCGCCATCGTGATGGGCAAGCGCGGCCAGCAGGTGCTGACGGCGGGCGGCGACGAGGAGGCGCTCTCGCGCGGCATCCACGACGCCTACACCCAGCTGAACCTGCGTTACTCCCAGATGGCCCCGCTGACCATGTGGGAGGAGAAGAACACCGGCACCAACCTGCCCGCGCAGATCGAGCTGTACGCGAGTGACGGTGACGCCTACAAGTTCCTGTTCATGGCCAAGGGCGGCGGCAGCGCGAACAAGTCCTTCCTCTACCAGGAGACGAAGGCGGTGCTGAACGAGTCCTCCATGATGCGGTTCCTGGAGGAGAAGATCCGGTCGCTGGGCACCGCGGCCTGTCCGCCGTACCACCTGGCGATCGTCGTCGGCGGCACCAGCGCCGAGTACGCGCTCAAGACCGCCAAGTACGCCTCAGCGCACTACCTGGACGAGCTGCCCACCGAGGGCTCCCCCTCGGGACACGGCTTCCGGGACACCGAGCTGGAGGAGAAGGTCTTCGAGCTGACGCAGAAGATCGGCATCGGCGCCCAGTTCGGCGGCAAGTACTTCTGCCACGACGTGCGCGTGGTGCGGCTGCCGCGGCACGGCGCCTCCTGCCCCGTCGCCATCGCCGTCTCCTGCTCGGCCGACCGGCAGGCCAAGGCGAAGATCACCGCCGAGGGCGTCTTCCTTGAGCAGTTGGAGACCGACCCGGCGCGCTTCTTGCCGGACACCACTCAGGCCCAGCTGACCGAGGGCGCGGGCCCCGACCTGGACGCGGTGCGGATCGACCTGACGCGCCCCATGGACGAGATCCTGGCCGAGCTGACCAAGCACCCGGTCAAGACGCGGCTGTCGCTGACGGGCACGCTCGTCGTCGCCCGCGACATCGCGCACGCGAAGATCAAGGAGCGGCTGGACGCGGGCGAGGAGATCCCGCGGTACCTCAAGGACCACCCCGTCTACTACGCGGGTCCCGCCAAGACCCCCGAGGGCTACGCCTCCGGCTCCTTCGGCCCGACCACGGCCGGACGCATGGACGCCTACGTGGAGCAGTTCCAGGCGGCGGGCGGCTCGAAGGTGATGCTCGCCAAGGGCAACCGCAGCAAGCAGGTCACCGACGCGTGCGCGTCGCACGGCGGCTTCTACCTCGGCTCCATCGGCGGCCCCGCGGCCCGGCTCGCCCAGGACTGCATCAAGAAGGTCGAGGTCCTGGAGTACGAGGAGCTGGGCATGGAGGCGGTCTGGCGGATCGAGGTCGAGGACTTCCCCGCGTTCATCGTCGTGGACGACAAGGGCAACGACTTCTTCGCCGACCCGGCCCCCGCACAGCCCTTCGTCACCTCGATCCCGGTCCGCCAGGACTCCTGACCCCAGGGGCGGCCCGCCATCCAGGGCCGCCCCTCACCCCTCCCCCGCCGTTCGGCGACCCGACGCGAGGCATCGTCTCGTGTACGGACAGCGAGCCGCTGGACCGCTGGTTCGTTCGCGCGGTGACGCCGAGCGCGCCGAAGAGCTGTTCGAGGCGGCCGAGGGCGAGGGGCCCGCGGGGGGCTGAGCCCGCATGGGCTGCCGGGAATGCGGGGACCCGTGCGGGACGCTGTGCGAGAGGGAGGTGCGGGAATGACCGACAGCGCGGAGTACCGGATCGAGCACGACTCGATGGGTGAGGTGCGGGTTCCGGCGCACGCCAAGTGGCGGGCGCAGACGCAGCGGGCCGTGGAGAACTTTCCCGTCAGCGGGCAGCGGCTTGAGCGGGCGCACATCGAGGCGCTGGCCAGGATCAAGGCGGCGGCGGCCGTCGTGAACGCCCGGCTCGGGGTGCTGGACGAGGAGCGGGCCGAGGCGATCCGCGCGGCGGCGGAGGAGGTCGCGCGGGGCGACTGGGACGAGCACTTTCCGGTCGACGTCTTCCAGACCGGCTCGGGCACCTCCTCGAACATGAACATGAACGAGGTGGTGGCGACGCTGGCCACCGAGCGCCTGGGAGGGGCACGCGGCGCCTCCGGCGAGCCGGTGACCGTCCACCCGAACGACCACGTCAACGCCAGCCAGTCCTCGAACGACGTGTTCCCCTCCTCGCTGCACATCGCCGCCACGGCGGCGGTCGCGGCTGACCTGGTTCCGGCGCTGGAGCACCTGGCCGGCTCGCTGGAGACGAAGGCGAGCGAGTTCGCCGAGGTCGTGAAGTCGGGGCGGACGCACCTGATGGACGCGACGCCCGTCACGCTGGGCCAGGAGTTCGGGGGTTACGCGGCGCAGATGCGGTACGGCGTGGAGCGGCTGCGCGCCTCCCTGCCCCGGCTGGCGGAACTGCCCCTGGGCGGTACGGCGGTGGGTACCGGCATCAACACCCCGCCCGGTTTCGCCGCCGCCGTCATCGAGGAGGTCGCCCGCACCACGGGGCTGCCGCTCACCGAGGCGCGGGACCACTTCGAGGCGCAGGGCGCGCGGGACGCGCTGGTGGAGACCTCGGGGCAGCTGCGTACCGTCGCGGTGGGGCTCACGAAGGTCTCCAACGACCTGCGCTGGATGGCCTCCGGCCCCCGCACGGGGCTCGCGGAGATCGCGCTGCCCGACCTCCAGCCGGGTTCGTCGATCATGCCGGGGAAGGTCAATCCGGTGATCCCGGAGGCGGTGCTGATGGTCGCGGCGCAGGTCACCGGGAACGACGCGACGGTCGCCACGGCGGGGGCCGCGGGCAACTTCGAGCTGAACGTGATGCTGCCCGTCATGGCGAAGAACCTGCTGGAGTCGGTGCGGCTGCTGACGAACGCCTCGCGGCTGCTGGCCGACCGCACGGTCGACGGGATCACGGCGAACGCGGAGCGGGCGCGCACGTACGCGGAGTCGTCGCCGTCCGTCGTCACGCCGCTGAACAAGTACATCGGGTACGAGAACGCGGCGGCGGTCGCGAAGAAGGCGCTGGCCGAGGAGCTGACCATCCGTGAGGCGGTGCTGCGCAGCGGGTACGTCGAGCGGGGCGAGCTGACGCGGGAGCAGCTGGACGAGGCGCTGGACGTGCTGAGGATGACTCACCCCTGACGGACGGACACGGCCGGGACGGTGCCCGCCGTACGCGCGGCGGGCACCGTACGCGGCCCCGCCGCGCTTGCGGCACAGCTCACGGCGGGCCGGCGCGGCGGGCGCCTAAGATCTCGTCATGACAGCGGAACAGGCGGCGGCGACGCAGCGCTGGCCCACGGGCACCCCGATCCTGTGGCGCTACCGCGCCAACGGCGCCGCGCACCCCCACATCTGCCGTCCCGTCACCGTGGTCCGGGACACCGCCGAGCTGCTGGCGGTGTGGATGGCGCCCGGCACGCTGTGCGTGCGCCCCGAGCTGGCGGACGGTACCCCGCTGCACCGCGAACCGCTGGCCACCCGGTACACCAAGCCCCGCAGGGCCGCTTTCACCCCCTGGTTCGGCATGGGCGTGCTCAAGCTGGCGCGGCCTGCCGAGCCGTGGTCGGTGTGGCTGTTCTGGGAGCGCGGCTGGCGGTTCAAGAACTTCTACGTGAATCTGGAGGAGCCGCGGCTGCGCTGGCCGGGCGGTGTCGACTCCGAGGACCATTTCCTGGACCTCGAGGTGTGGCCGGACGGAAGCTGGGAGTGGCGGGACGAGGACGAGTTCGCCGAGGCCCAGCGTGCGGGGCTGATGTCCGCCGCGCAGGCCGGGCAGGTGCGTGAGGCGGGGCGGCGGGCCGTCGAGGCGGTACAGGCCTGGGGCTCCCCGTTCGCGGACGGCTGGGAGGGGTGGCGGCCGGAACCGGCGTGGCCGGTGCCCGCGTTGCCACAGGACTGGGACAGACCGCCGTCCGGTGTGTGCGCACCGGGCTGACGGTGCCCCTTGATACGCCCCCATACTGCAAACGTAGGATCAACCTCCGTACGAAATGCGCCGCACAACTCCCCGCACCCCCCGGGGATTTGACCGGCAGCCAGGAAGGAGCCCAGCCGTGAGCAGTTCTGCGGGTCTTGGGGCTAGCGGGATAGCCGGGTCAGGTGCCGGGGCATATAACGGTTTTGACCGTCGGAGTATCGACAGAACGGGTCAGTCCGAGGCTTTCGACGCCATTGGGGACCGGTACGACGAGGCGTTTCCGCACAAGGAGGGCCAGATCGCCGGTACGGCGTGGCTGTCGGAGCAGCTGGCACCCGGCTCCAGGGTTCTCGACGTGGGCTGTGGCACGGGGTTGCCCACCGCGCGCCGGCTGGCCGACGCGGGGCACAAGGTCGTCGGCATCGACCTGTCGTCGTCGATGCTGAAGCTGTGCCGCGACAACGTTCCCGAGAGCGAGTGCCGCAGCCTGGACGTCGCCGACCTGGAGTCGGCCGGTCTGGGCCCGTTCGACGGTGTGGCCGCCTTCTTCTCGCTGCTGATGCTGCCCCGCGCCGAGATCCCCTTCGCACTCCGGGCCCTGCACGGACAGCTGCGCGGCGAGGGGCCGCTGGTCCTGGGAATGGTGGAAGCGGACGTGACCGATTTCGCCATTCCGTTCCTGGGTCACGCGATCCGGGTATCCGGCTACCTGCGAGACGAATTGCGCGGGGTGGTCCAGGACGCGGGATTCGACATCGTGGAGGAGGACGCACGCGCGTACGCTCCTGCGAGCACGGATATACCGCCTGAGATTCAGCTCTTCCTGCACTGCCGACGACGCCCATAGACCGTTAGCCCGCCAGCCCGCAAACCCGCGAGCGCCTGGCGCTGGGCGTGCGCCGACGCGCAGCCCCGGATGGATGGAAACCGAACGCGTGACGGAGCACGAGAAGCCTGCGGCGAGCAGCACCGCCGAGTCGACGCCGCCCGAGCCGCCCGGCTCGCCGGGCCGGGACGCCGCCGGCTCGGCCGGCGAGCCCCCGGACGGCACGGGTGACGCCCGCACCACCGGCGGCACGGGCCGCGGTGACGAGGCGGCCGCCCCGCGCGGACGCGACGCCGTCCCCTCGCAACCCCAGCCGCACCCCTCGCAACCCCCGCAGCACGCCCGGCCGCACGCCCCGCAGCCTGCGACCGGGGCGGGGCAGGCGGCCGGAGCCCGGCCAGGAGACGCCCCCGCCCCGGCGCCGGGCGACTCCACGGACGGCAGCGAGCGCTCCGAGCGGGAGCGCCGGGGCGGGGACCGGCTGCGGTTCGTCGGCGCGGCGACGCGGCGCATCGCGCGCGGCGTCGACCTGGACGAGACGGTACTGGGACTGTGCCGCGCCAGCGTGCCCGCGTACTCGGACGCCATCCTCGTCTACCTGCGCGACCCGCTCCCGGTGGGCGACGAGCGCCCCACAGGCCCCTTCGTCCTGCGGCTGCGGCGCAGCGACCGCATCCCCGACGACCCGCTGACCGCGCGGGCGCTGCAAGCCGCCCAGTCGGTCGCCCCCGTCACCGGCACCGGCACCGCCGGGGAGGCGACCGAGCATGCCGGAGCGCACGCGGGCGGCCCGGGCCTCGCCTTCGGCATGGTCTCCGGCATGGCGGCCGGCGTGGCCGGCACCACCGCCGCCCAACTGGCCGAGGTCCGCGCGGGCGGGCCCCTCGCCGAGGTGCTGCGCGGCGTACGCCCCGTCTTCGCCGACTCCGCCGCGGCCAGCGCCGCACTGCCCGAACTCCTCGGCCCGGACCGCGACGTGCCCGCGGGCAACCGCGCCATCCTCGCTCCGCTGCGCGGCCGGCGCAGAGTCATCGGGGCCGCGGTCTTCCTCCGCCGCCCCGACCGGCCCGCGTTCGAGCCGGACGACCTGCTGATCGCGGCCCAGTTGGCCACGCACACGGCGCTGGGCGTCGACAAGGCCGTCCTCTACGGGCGCGAGGCCTACATCGCCGACGAGCTCCAGCGCACGATGCTCCCCGACGAGTTGCCGCAGCCCACCGGGGTGCAGTTGGCCAGCCGCTACCTGCCGGCGGCCGAGACCGCGCGGGTCGGCGGCGACTGGTACGACGCCATTCCGCTGCCGGGTTCCCGCGTGGCGCTGGTCGTCGGCGACGTGATGGGCCACTCGATGACCTCCGCCGCGATCATGGGTCAGCTGCGCACCACCGCGCAGACCCTGGCGGGACTCGACCTGCCGCCGCAGGAGGTGCTGCACCACCTGGACGAGCAGGCCCAACGGCTGGGCAGCGACCGCATGGCCACCTGCCTGTACGCCGTCTACGACCCGGTGGCGCACCGCATCGTCATCGCCAACGCGGGCCATCCGCCGCCGGTGATGCTGCACCGGGGCGGGCGCGCCGAGGTGCTGCGGATACCGGCCGGGGCGCCGATCGGTGTGGGCGGCGTCGACTTCGAGGCCGTCGAACTGGACGCCCCCGCGGGGGCGACGCTGCTGCTGTACACCGACGGGCTCGTCGAGTCGCGGCAGCGCGACGTGTGGACGGGGATCGAGCACCTGCGCGAGAAGCTGGCCGCCACCGCGCGGCTCACCAGGCCCGGCGCGGCCGCCCCGCTGGAGCCGCTGTGCGACGAGGTGCTGGACATCGTCGGACCCGGCGACCGGGACGACGACATCGCGCTGCTGGCCGCCCGGTTCGACGGGATCGCGCCCAGCGACGTGGCGTACTGGTTCCTCGACCCGCGCGCCCAGACCGCGCGGCAGGCCAGGCGGCTCGCCCGGCGCGCGCTCGCCCGCTGGGGCCTGGAGGAGCTGTCCGACGCGGTAGAGCTGCTGGTCAGCGAGATCGTCACCAACGCCGTGCGGTACGCCGAGCGGCCCATCACGCTGCGGCTGCTGCGGACGGACATGCTGCGCTGCGAGGTCGGCGACGACGTGCCGCAGTTGCCGAGGCTCCGTCAGGCGCGCGCCACCGACGAGGGCGGGCGCGGCCTTTACCTGGTCAACCGGCTGGCACGGCGCTGGGGTGCCACCCGCCTGTCGACCGGCAAGGTCGTCTGGTTCGAACTCCCCTGCCCGGAGCCCACGCCGGAGCCCTGACGGGCTCCCCCGTGCCCCGCCGTGCCGGGGAGGTCCGCACCCTGAGGGCGGCTCCCGCCCGGACGCCGGGGCGCGGGTGGGCAAGCGCCCTCGCGGACAGCGACGAAACCGGCCCGCACCCGGCGACGGCCGCCGCTTTGCGAGGGCCGGCGCATCGTTGCCGGGTGCGGGCCGGTTCCCCGCACGACGCTGCGCGCGGGGCGAGGGTCAGGCGCTGAGGTCGGTCTCGGCGTCCAGGGTGACGCCGACCGCCTGCACGACGGCGGCGATCTTGAACGCCTCCTGGATCGTCTCCCGGTCCACACCGGCCTTGCGCAGCACCTGCTCGTGCGAGTCGAGGCACTGCCCGCAGCCGTTGATCGCGGAGACGGCGAGCGACCACAGCTCGAAGTCGGTCTTCTCGACGCCGGGGTTGCCGATGACGTTCATCCGCAGCCCGGCGCGGAGCGTGCCGTACTCCGGGTCCGACAGCAGGTGCCGGGTGCGGTAGAAGACGTTGTTCATCGCCATGACGGCGGCGGCCGACTTCGCGGCGGTGTAGGCCTCCGCGCTCAGGTTCTCCTTGGCCTCCGGCTCCAGCGCGCGCAGCACGATGCCGGAGCGGGAGGCGATGGCGCAGGCCAGCACGGTGCCCCAGAGCTGCTGCCCCGGCAGGTCCGAGTTGCCTATGACGGAGCCGAGGTTGAGCTTGAGGTCCTTCGCGTAGTCCGGAAGGGCCTGCTTCAGGTCATCGAGAGCCATGGTCGGTCACTCACCTGCCAGCAGCTTGACCGGGTCGAGGGTCTCCTCGCCCTGGGTCCAGTTGCAGGGGCACAGCTCGTCGGTCTGGAGCGCGTCGAGGACCCGCAGGACCTCCTTGGGGTTACGGCCGACCGAGCCCGCGGTCACCATCGTGAACTGGATCTCGTTGTTCTGGTCGACGATGAAGACGGCGCGCTGCGCGAAGCCGTCCTCGCCCTCGATGCCGAGCGCGCGCATCAGCTCGTGCTTGGAGTCGGCCATCATCGGGAAGGGCAGGTCGGTCAGGTCCGGGTGGTCCTTGCGCCAGGCGTGGTGCACGAACTCCGAGTCACCGGAGAAGCCGAGGATCTGGGCGTCGCGGTCGGCGAACTCGTCGTTCAGCTTGCCGAAGGCGGAGATCTCCGTCGGGCAGACGAAAGTGAAGTCCTTGGGCCACGCGAAGACGATTTTCCACTTGCCCTCGTAGGTCTTGTGGTTGATCGTCTCGAACTCGCTGCCCTTCTCCAGAGAGACGCAGGCAGTCAGTTCGAACTCGGGGAACTTGTCACCGACGGTGAGCACGTACACACTCCTTGCACTTGCGGCCAGGATGCCCAGTTTCTGTGCATTCCTGGAGGTTGGTCGAAACCACCTAACCACATGCGGCATTGATCGCGGAAATAGCTACAGTTGGTGTGGTTGATTGGAGTGACTTATCAGTGACCGCACCGACCGCGCAGTCCGTGCCCGCGCAGCCCGTGCACCCGGCCCCGGATTCCCCGTCCGCCTCCCCGCCCGCTCGGCCGCAGCGCGCCGTCCGCCACCGGCAGCCCAGCGTCTCCCAGCTGCGGGCTTTCGTCGCCGTGGCCGAGCATCTGCACTTCAGGGAAGCCGCAGCGGCCATCGGCATGAGCCAGCCCGCGCTCTCGGGCGCCGTCGCCGCGCTGGAGGAGACGCTGGGGGTGCAACTGCTGGAGAGGACCACCCGAAAGGTGCTGCTCTCCCCCGCCGGTGAGCGGATGGCGGTCCGCGCACGCGCCGTGCTGCACGCCATGGGCCAGCTCATGGAGGAGGCGGAGGCGGCGCAGGCCCCGTTCACCGGCGTGCTGCGCCTGGGGGTGATCCCCACGGTCGCCCCGTATCTGCTGCCGACCGTGCTCGGGCTCGTCCACAAGCGCTACCCCGACCTGGATCTCCAGGTCCACGAGGAGCAGACCGACTCGCTGCTGGAGGGGCTCGGGCAGGGGCGGCTCGACCTGCTGCTGTGCGCGGTGCCGCTGGCGGCGCCGTGGGTGCGGGAGATACCCCTGTTCGACGAGGACTTCGTGCTCGTCACCCCGCAGGACCACCCGGCGGCCGGGCGGGGCGATCTGCCGCGCTCGATGCTGCGCGAACTGGACCTGCTGCTGCTCGACGAGGGGCACTGCCTGCGCGACCAGGCGCTCGACATCTGCCGCGAGGCGGGCCGCACCGAGTCGACCGGTGTGACCACCAGCGCGGCGGGGCTCTCCACCCTGGTGCAGCTGGTGGCCGGTGGCATGGGCGTCACCCTGCTGCCGCAGACCGCCGTCCGCGTGGAGACCGGGCGCAACGCCTCGCTACAGACGGCCCGCTTCGCCGACCCGGCACCCTCGCGGCGCATCGCGCTGGCGACCCGGGAGGGCGCGGCGCGGGAGGAGGAGTTCCACTCGTTCGGGGACGCCCTGCGGGCCGCGCTGGCGACGCTTCCCGTGCGCCCCGCGCTGCCGTGAAACCGACCACCCCGCACCGCCGGTACCCGCACGCCCCGCACCGCCGCGGCCCGCGTGCCGCACGCGATGCGCCGCCGTAGCCGCACGCCGCACGCCGCACGCCGCCGTGGCCGTACGCCCCGCACCGCCGTGATCCGGAGTGCTCAGTCCTCGCGGGGCGGCCGGCCCCTGCGGGGGTGGGGCCTGGTCCGACTGGGCAGCCGGCCGGCCTCCTTGAGGGCCTGGCGCAGGAGGTAGTCGATCTGCGCGTTGGTGGAGCGCAGTTCGTCGGCGGCCCAGCGGGCGAGCGCGTCGTGCATCGCGGGGTCGAGCCGCAGCAGCACCTGCTTGCGCTGCCGCGGCCTCCCCTTCGCGGGCTGCGGGCCCTCGGGCTCCGCCGCCGCCTCGGCCCCCTCCTCCGAGGCGGCGTTCCCGCCCGAGGTGGCGTTCCCGCCCGAGGCGGCGTTCTCGCCGTCGTCCGTCACTGGTAGAGCGACCCGGTGTTCATCACCGGCTGCGGGGAGCGGTCGCCGCAGAGCACGACCAGCAGGTTGCTGACCATGCTGGCCTTGCGCTCCTCGTCCAGTTCCACGAAGTCCTGGGCGGTGATCCTGGCCAGGGCGTCCTCGACCATGCCGCAGGCGCCTTCCACGATCTTCTGCCGGGCGGCGACGACGGCGCCCGCCTGCTGCCGCTGGAGCATGGCCGAGGCGATCTCGGGCGCGTAGGCGAGGTGGGTGAAGCGGGACTCGACGATGGTCACGCCGGCCGCGCTGACGCGTGCGGTCAGCTCGGCTGCCAGCTTCTCGGTGATCTCCTCGGCGTTGCCGCGCAGCGAGAGTCCGGCCTCGTCGTGGGCGTCGTACGGGTACTCGATGGCGATGTGCCGGACCGCCGCCTCGGTCTGCGTGGAGACGAACTCGACGTAGTCGTCCACCGAGAAGGTGGCCTGCGCGGTGTCCCGCACCTGCCAGACGACGACCGCGGCGAGCTCGATCGGGTTGCCGTAGGCGTCGTTGACCTTCAAGACCGCCGTCTCGTGGTTGCGCACCCGGGTGGAGATCTTGGTGCGGCTGGTGAGCGGGTTGACCCAGCGCAGGCCGTCCGCGCGGATGGTGCCGGTGTAGCGGCCGAACAGCTGGACGACGCGGGCCTCACCCGGCGCCACCATGTTCAGCCCCGCCATTCCGAACACGGAGCCGATCACCACCACGATGCCGACGACGAGCAGCGTGATGCCCGCGGCTCCCTGACCGTCGGAGGCCATTCCGCCGCCCAGGACGGTGGCGCCGACGCCGATCAGGAAGCCGATCAGCCCCAGGAGCAGGGCGAGCCCGCCCGGGATGCTGTGGGCGCTCGTCTCCCGCACTTCGGGTGCGGGCATCTCGGGTGCGTCAGTCGGCTGGTCGGTGGTCATCGCTCTCCCCGTCTCTCCGGTCTCCGGCGCGCGTCCGGTCGAGACGGTGCGCCCTATCAATGTGCTATCACTTTAGCGGCTGGGTCCGTTCTCCGCCAGTACGAGACCGGTCCCAGGCCAGGACGGAGCCGCGACGGAGCCATGACGAGCGGAGGCGAGGACCGCCCCCCGGCGGCACCGGCGGCCCGCTGAGCAACCCCTTCGACCCCCACTGCGTCCGCTGACGGGGACGGCCGATACTGGACGGTCGGGCACTGTGCAGCGTGGCGCCCGCACCCGACGGGAAGAGGGCGCACGCACCGGGCGGGAAAAGACGGGAAAGACGGGAAAGAGGACGATGGGGCAGGTCGCGGACAGACAGCTCGCGCCGCCCCGTCGCATACCCCCGCCGCGCCGTCCCCTGCCCCCGCGCGCCAGGCGGCGCCTGCGCAGGATCCGCGTGCTGGCCAGGGCACTGCTCCGGCGCCCCTACTGGGACCCGCCCGCGCCCTCCTACGTCGTACGGCGCTGGCCAGGGCTGACGGCGATCTGCTGCGCCACCCTCTTCTTCTGGCTCTCGCTGACACCCTCGCTCGTGCCCCGGCCGTGGCTGCTGCAAGGGGTGATCGGCGGGATAACGGCCGCCATCGGATACGCCATCGGCGCGCTCGCGGAGTGGCTGGTTCGGCTGACCGTGCGCCCCGCGTGGCGCCGCCTGCGCGCTCGCGCACGCCGACGCGGGGCCCTGCGGCCCCATCCGCGCCTCAGAGCCCGCGCCTGGCTGACGTACTACGCGCTCAGCACCGCGGCGACCATCGCCGCGCTGTCCTGGAGCGCCGACGCGCAGCGGGAGCTGCGCAGACTCCAGGAGATGCCGGAGACCCTCACCTGGCACTCCCTGATGATCGCCGCGGTGGCCCTGGCGATCTGCGGCGCGCTGGTGGCGCTGGGCCGCGCCGTGCGGCTCGGGACGCGCGTACTGATCCGGCTGCTGGGACGGTTCGTACCGCGCCCGGTGGCCATCGGTGTGAGCCTGCTGGTCAGCGCGATGGTCGTGGTCTTCGGCACCCGGGACGTCGTCTTCGACCGCGGCGTCATCGACGTCGCCGCGTATCTGGCGCAGAACACCGACAAGAGCACCAAGGACGGCATCACCCGGCCCCGCACGCCGCTGGTCTCGGGAAGCGCCGCATCCTACGTCGACTGGGACGAGTTGGGCTACGAGGGCCGCAACTTCACGGGCTCCTCCCTGACCTCGCGGCAGATCACCTCCGTGACCGGCAGGTGGGCGGTCCAGCCGATCCGCGTCTACGTCGGCCAGGAGTCGGCGTCCACCTTCACCGCACGCGCCCGGCTGGCGGTACGCGAGCTGGAGCGCACCGGCGCGTTCGACCGGAGCGTGCTCGCCATCGCCGGCACGACGGGGCGCGGCTGGGTCAACTCGACGGACGCCGAACCGCTGGAGTACATCCACGGCGGCGACACCGCCATCGTGGCCGTGCAGTACTCGTACCTGCCCAGCTGGGCGTCCTTCCTCGTGGACAAGGAGGAGGCGGGGCGCGCCACCCGGGCCCTGGTCGACGCGGTCCGCGCCCGCCTGCGCGAACAGCCCGCCGACCGGCGCCCCGAACTCGTCGTCTTCGGCGAGTCGCTGGGCGCCTACGGCATCGAGGCCGCGTTCGACGGCCCCGACGACATGCTCTCCAAGGTCGACGGCGCGGTGCTGGCGGGATCGCCCAACTTCTCCCCGCTCCGCAGGGAGCTGACCGCGCACCGGGACCCGGACAGCCCCATCTGGCGGCCCGAGTACGAGGACGGGCGCCACTTCCGCTTCGCACAGTGGCCCGAGGAGGACCTCGCGCGCCCCGGACCCGCCTCTACCTGGCAGCGGCCGCGCGTCGTCTACCTGCAAAACGCCTCGGACGCGATCGTGTGGTGGTCCCCGGGACTGGCCCTCGACCCGCCCCGCTGGCTGCGCGAACCCCTCGGCCCCGACATCACCGACGAGGTCAACTGGTTCCCGCTGGTCACCTTCTGGCAGACGACGGTGGACATGGCCGTCTCGTACGGTGTCGGCGCACCGCACGGCCACCGGTACGGCAACGGATCGGTGGAGGCGTGGGCCGCCGTCGCGCCCTCCGAGGGATGGACGGACACGGACACGGAGCGGCTGCGCCGGTTCATGGACCGGCGGGAAGCTCCCTACTGACGGTGGCGGGAGCGGTTCCCCGCCGGCCGTGCCGCTACTTGCCGCCGTCTCCCGGCAGCTGTCCCTGACCGGGGCCCGGAGCAGGGGCAGGGCCCTCGTCGCCCTGGGCACCGGTCGCGGCAGGCCGCACCGTGGCCTCCCTCAGCTGGCGGAGCGTCTGCTCCTGCGCGTACCCCTTCAGATAGCCGACGACCGTGTTGCTGACGGCGACCAGGGGTACCGCCACGACCGCGCCGGGGATACCCGCGATGAGGCTGCCCCCCGTCACGCCGAGGACGACGGCGAGCGGGTGGACACGCACCAGCCGGCCCAGGATGAACGGCTGGAGGATGTGGCTCTCGATCTGCTGGACTGCCAGCACCACGGCCAGCGCCAGCGCGGCGGAGACCGGACCGTTGGTGACGAGTGCGACGACGACGGCCAGCGCGCCGGAGATCACCGCACCGACGATCGGGATGAAGGCGAACAGGAAGATGAAGACGGCGAGCGGGACGGCCATCGGCACGTTGAGGAAGTAGAGCCCGATGCCGATGAAGATGGCGTCGATCAACGCGACGATCACCGTGCCGCGCACGTACCCGGTGAGCGTCGCCCAGGCCCGCGGCCCCGCGCCGGCGACACCCTCGCGGGCGGCCGAGGGCACGAACTTGAGGGTCCACTCCCAGATGCGGCGGCCGTCGTAGAGCAGGAAGAGCGTCACGAACATCGTCAGCAGCGCGCCCGAGAGGAACTCGACGATGACGGTGACGCCCTCGATGCCCGCCGAGGTCAGCTCCTTGCTGTTGTCACCCACCCAGTCGCTGAGGTTCTGGGCGATGTCGTTGATCTGGTCCTCGGAGACGTGGAACGGGCCGTTGAGCGCCCAGTCGCGCAGCTCCTGGATACCGGCCTGCACCTTGTCGGTGAGGGTGTCCAGGTTCTCCATCACCTGCCACACCACGAACCAGCCGACCAGGCCCATGATGACGAACCCGCCGATGAAGGTGATGGCCGTGGCCAGGCCGCGCCCGAGCCCGATCCGCCGCAGCCGGGCGACCGTGGGCTGCAACAGCGCGGTGATGAGCAGACCGGCCGAGAACGCGATGATCACCAGGCTGATGGTGCTGACGACCTTCATCAGCACCCAGATGACACCGGCGAGCACCAGCAGGCGCCACCCCGCCTCGGCGGCGACCCGCACGCCCCACGGCACGGCGGCGGCCGGTTCCGGTTTGGCGGCTATGGCGGGCGCGTACTTGGGAGGCGGCGGCACGTAGCCACTGCCCGCCTCGGCACCCCCCGCCTCCGCCTCGGCCTGGGCACGTCCGGCCTCGACGTGGTTCAGCCGGTGGTCGATCCCGTCGTCGCCGCCGGGGTCGGAGTCGGCGCCGGCCCCCACTTCGGCGCGCCGCTCAGCGGCCTTCGCGGCCCATCGGCCCACGGCCGCCCTGAGCCTGTCCGTTCTGCTCGTCATTCCGCTTCCTCCGCCCCCGCTCGCCTGTGGCCTCGCCGTGTGAGGGACGACGTTACCCGGGCGGATGGTTGCTTTCCGCACCGGACGCCGGTCGGCCGGGGCCGGTCCGTAGCCCGCACGCGGCGACGGCGGTCGCGGACCGCGCACACGGATGCCCCCCGCGGCGATCCTTGCGGGTCGCCGCGGGGGGCATCAGGTCCGGACGCGCGGTCCGGCGAAGCCGTGCGAGGCCGGTCGGCTCAGTACCAGTTGTTGGCCTGCCAGAAGTCCCACGCACCGCAGGGGCTTCCGTACCGGTCGTTCATGTAGTTGAGGCCCCACTTGATCTGGGTGGCCGGGTTGGTCCGCCAGTCGGCACCCGCCGAGGCCATCTTCGAGCCCGGCAGCGCCTGGACGAGGCCGTAGGCACCGGAGGAGGCGTTGGTCGCCTGGTAGTTCCAGCCCGACTCGCGCGAGACGATCTCGGAGAAGCACTGGTACTGGCCGCCGCCGACGATCTGCTTGGCCATCGACTGGACCTCGGCCGTGGAGTAGGAGGACTTCTGCGCGAAGTCACCCGCGTCGGCGCGGTCCGAGGAACGGCTCGAAGCGGACTGGATCTTGTCCCGCTCCTTGGCCTTCTCGGCGGCCTTCTTCGCGGCGGCCTCCTTCTCGGCCTTCTCCCTCTTGGCCGCAGCGTCCTTCGCGGCCTGCTTGCGGGCGGCTTCCTCGGCCGACTTCTTCGCCTTCGCGTCCGAGGCCGCCGACGCGGCGTCGACCTGCTGCGTGAGGGAAGCGGTCTGCGCCTGGGCCTGCGACCCGGCCGGTATGTCCTCTAGGAGCGTCGCCTGCGCTGCGGTGGCCTCGGCGTCGGACGCCTGACCCTGGTCGGCGCCTGCGGCGACCCCGACGACGGCGCCGACAGTGGTGACCGCGGTGGCGGACGCCACGGCGAATCCCCGGACCGAAATCCGAGCAGTCACACGGTTTCCTTCCAACATGCCCGCTCGGGTGACCTCGCGGACGCAATCGTGCCCCTGGCACTGGCCTCCCTTGTATGGGCGGGGAGACACGGGCCCGGTGGGCCTCCCCTCGGGGAGAGCCCGCGTGGTTCTTCGGGCGGCATACGGCGCGACTGCTGTTCAGTTCTGTACTGCTGTGCGGTGTCGCACCGTTGGTGGTGCGGATGTGCCGTATGCGGGGCCTGACAGGACCCACACCTTGCCGGAACCGGACGCGTGGAAGCAATTCGGCGTTGAGTGGGAAAGCTCACACGGCGTTTGGGGCAAAGAGATCTCGGAAATCAGCGCGCCATCAGGCCCCGTGCCGCTAGGGTGTTTCGCCCTTGCGGCACGGGGCCCGTTCCGGCGGGCGCCGCAGCGCCCGGCGCTGACGTCCCGTCAGCGGCGAAGCGCCAGGCCGACCGGTACGAGGGGTGTCCGGTCGGCCGTACTGACGGGTGGCGGACGGCGGATGACGGTCTGATCGCCCTGGCGGATGTCCGGTTGACCGTCCCGGGGAAGTCCGGGTGATCGGACGATCCGGTGGACGGATCAGACGCGGCCCTCCTCCAGCATCTCGGTCACCAGCGCGGCGATCGGCGAACGCTCCGAGCGCGTCAGAGTCACGTGGGAGAAGAGGGGATGCCCCTTCAGCCGCTCGACGACGGCCACGACGCCGTCGTACCGCCCCACCCGCAGATTGTCCCGCTGCGCCACGTCGTGGGTGAGCACCACCCGCGAGTCGGTACCGATCCGGGACAACACCGTCAGCAGTACGTTCCGCTCCAGCGACTGCGCCTCGTCGACGATGACGAACGCGTCGTGCAGCGACCTGCCGCGGATGTGCGTGAGCGGCAGCACCTCCAACATGCCGCGCGCCACCACCTCCTCGATGACCTCGCGGCTGGTGACCGCCGACAGCGTGTCGAAGACGGCCTGCGCCCACGGGCTCATCTTCTCCGCCTCGGTGCCCGGCAGATAGCCCAGTTCCTGGCCCCCCACCGCGTACAGCGGCCGGAAGACCATCACCTTGCTGTGCTGCCTGCGCTCCAGCACCGCCTCCAGGCCGGCGCACAGGGCCAGCGCGCTCTTGCCCGTGCCCGCGCGGCCGCCCATCGAGATGATGCCCACCTCGGGGTCGAGCAGCAGATCCAGTGCCACCCGCTGCTCGGCGCTGCGGCCCTTGAGGCCGAACGCCTCCCGGTCCCCGCGCACCAGCCGGATGCGGCCGTCCGCTGTCACCCTGCCGAGCGCCTTGCCCTTCTCCGACTGGAGTACCAGCCCGGTGTGGACGGGAAGCTCCGGCGCGTCGTAGGGCAGAGCCACGCTCTCCTGCGCGAACAGCTCGTCGACGTCCTCACCCGGAAGGGTGAGTTCGGCCATGCCCGTCCAGCCGGAGTCGGTGATGGCCAACTCGGCGCGGTACTCCTCCGCCAGCAGCCCGACGGAGGACGCCTTGATACGCAAGGGCAGGTCCTTCGAGACGACCGTCACGTCGTACCCCTCCGCCTGGAGGTTCCGCGCGACCGCGAGGATGCGCGAATCGTTGTCGCCGAGCCGGCCCTGCCTGTTCAAGAAGGCCGCCGGCAGCACCGACGGATCGGAGTGGTTCAGCTCGACCCGGAGCGTTCCGCCCAGGTCGCTGAGGGGGATCGGCGCGTCGAGCCGGCCGTACCTGACCCGGTACTCGTCGAGCCGGCGGAGGGCCTGCCGGGCGAAGTAGCCCAGCTCTGGGTGGTTGCGCTTGGCCTCCAACTCGGTGACGACTACCACGGGGAGCACCACTTCGTGCTCGTCGAACCGGTCCATGGCGGCCGGGTCCGCCAGCAGCACGCTGGTGTCGATGACGTACGTGCGCCGGTCGGACTCGCTGCGCTTCTTGCTGATCACCACGGTGGGACGTACCCCCTCGGATGAGGTCGGGGAGCGACGGCGTCGCGGGGGAAGAGACCGGAGAGCGCCCGCACCACGCGGGCCGGCCTCCGGCCCGCCGCGTCCTGCACCCGCGCCGACCGCTCGGCCTGGAGCCTCACGCGGCCCGGGGGCTTCCGTGGTGTCCAATCGGGCCTCCCGGCGACCGTGGCCCCTGCGAGGGCACGGTCGTGAGGGATATTCCCTCCCGAGTGGTCAAGCATGCAATGACACGGGGCACGCCTGGGGCGGGAGAGGGTGCAGCGCCGTGCGAATCCCCGGCGGGGGAGCTTCAGAAAGGGGGAGGGACCGCCTGCGGGGAAGAGCTCCGGTAGGGGGAACACCGTTGGGCCGGGTGGACGCGGGCGGTGCGGGCCGGCGCGCGGGCGGAACGGGGTGGGCCGGTGGGACGAGGCGCGGTCTCAGCCGCGGCGCACGGGCCGCCTCAGCCGCCGTACCGGCGGTGCCGGGCGGCGTAGTCGCGGAGGGCCCGGAGGAAGTCGACCTTGCGGAAGCCGGGCCACAGGACCTCGGCGAAGTAGTACTCCGAATGGGCGCTCTGCCAGAGCATGAAACCGGAGAGCCGGGTTTCGCCGCTGGTGCGGATGATGAGGTCCGGGTCGGGCTGGCCCCGGGTGTAGAGGTGCTCGGAGATGTCCTCCACGGTGAGGTCGTCGGCGCACTCGTCGAGGCTTATTCCGCGCGCGGCGCGGTCGGCCAGGAGGGAGCGGACGGCGTCGGTGATCTCCTGCCGCCCGCCGTATCCGACGGCCACGTTGACCAGTATCCCGTCGACCTCGCCCGCCTGCTCCTCGGCTTCCTTGAGCACCCGCTGGGTCCTCGCGGGCAGCAGGTCGAGCTGGCCCACGTGGTGCACGCGCCAGCGCCCGTCGGCGGCCAGGTCACGCACGGTGTCCTCGATGATGCCCACGAGCGGGAGCAGTTCGTCCTCGGGACGGTTGAGGTTGTCGGTGGACAGCAGCCACAGGGTGACGACCTCGACGTCAGTCTCGTCGCACCACCCGAGCAGTTCCTGGATCTTGCTGGCTCCGGCCTTGTGGCCCTGCTCCGTCGTTCCCCCGGAGGCGCGCGCCCACCTACGGTTGCCGTCCAGGATGACGCCGATGTGCTTGGGCACCTGTGCGTGGTCGAGACGGTCCTCCACCCGGCGCGCATAGAGCTTGTACACCAGGTCGCGCAACTTCATGGGAACGGCCAGCCTCTCCGTGCCGAATGGGGATTCCAGCACCTTACTGCCGTTCGCCCTTACGTACGAACCGAGCCGGTCAGGTGGCGGTGATAAGAAATGGCATATGACGCACCACACGCACCTGACCACATCCCCCTTTTCCGCACCCACTCCCACCGCCGTGCCTTCCGACACCCTGTACCGGGCCGACCCCGCCAGGTACGACGCGATGGAGTACCGCCGTACCGGCCGTTCGGGGCTGAAACTGCCGGCGATCTCGCTCGGCCTGTGGCACAACTTCGGCGACGACCGTCCGCTGGCGACCCAGCGGGCGATCCTGCGCCGTGCGTTCGACCTGGGTGTCACCCATTTCGACCTGGCGAACAACTACGGCCCGCCGGCCGGCTCCGCCGAGCTGAACTTCGGCCGCGTCTTCGCCCAGGACTTCCGCCCGTACCGTGACGAGCTGGTCATTTCCACCAAGGCGGGCTACCTCATGCACCCGGGCCCCTACGGCGAGTGGGGCTCGCGCAAGTACCTGCTCTCCTCCCTGGACGCCTCGCTGGGCCGCATGGGGCTCGACCACGTCGACATCTTCTACTCGCACCGCTACGACCCCGACACCCCGCTCGAGGAGACGATGGGGGCGCTCGCCTCCGCCGTCCAGCAGGGCAAGGCCCTGTACGCGGGCGTCTCCTCCTACAGCGCCGCCCGCACCCGCGAGGCGGCACGGCTGCTGCGCGAGATGGGCGTCCCCGCGCTGATCCACCAGCCGTCCTACTCGATGATCAACCGCTGGACGGAGGAGGACGGGCTGCTCGACACCCTGGAGGCCGAGGGGATGGGCTGCATCTCCTTCGCACCGCTCGCCCAGGGCATGCTCACCGACAAGTACCTCGACGGCATCCCCGAGGGCTCCCGCGCCTCCCAGGGCAAGTCCCTGGACCCGGGGCTGCTGACCCAGGAGGTCGTGCGGCGGCTGCGCGGCCTCAACGCCGTCGCCGAGCGGCGCGGCCAGTCGCTGGCGCAGCTGGCGCTCCGCTGGGTCCTGCGCGATCCGCGGATGACCTCCGCGCTGATCGGAGCCAGCTCCGTGACCCAGCTGGAGGCCAACGTGGCAGCGCTGCGGGGAGCCCCCCTCAGCGACGAGGAGCTGCGCGAGATCGACGACCTGGCGGTCTCCGAGCCGGGCACCAACATCTGGGCGGCCAGCAGCAACTCCTGATCCGGCACGGCCGTCCGGGCGCGTGCGGCGGTCCGGGCGGGGGTGACAGAAAGCGGGCCGGTCCGTGGGGGGATACGGACCGGCCCGAGGGGGGGTTCCCACCTTAGCCCCTCGGACGCGATGTTCCGCACACCAACGACCGTGTCGCACAGGCCAGTAGGCCGTTTCCGTGTCGCCCTGGTTTCGCCCTGTCCCCCCTCGTGCCGTCCGGCCCGGCGTCAGGCCGCGAGTCCCCCCAGTGCGACGCCCGCCGCCGCGCCGAGCACCATGAAGGGCCCGAAGGCCAGGGCGCTGCCGCGGCGGGCGCGGCCCGTCACCATCAGCGCGACACCGTATCCGGCGGCCGACAGGAAGCCGAGGAACGCGCCCGCGAAGAGCACCGCCCAGCCGTACCACCCAAGGGCGACCCCCACCGACAGCGCCAGCTTGACGTCGCCGAAGGCCACCGCGCGCGGGCTGATGACGAACAGCACGAAGAACGCGCCGGCCAGCACCAGGCCGCCCAGCAGCGCCCGCCGCCAGCTGCCGCCCGCACCCGGCAGCAGGGCCGCGAGCCCGAGCAGCGCGGCGGTGCCGGCCGCCAAGGGCAGGGTGAGCAGGTCGGGGAGGCGCATCACCGCCAGGTCGACGGCCGCGAGCAGCAGGGCGAAGGGCGCGCACAGGAGCCACACCGCGAGCTCGGGCCGCACGCCGACGGCCGCCGCCAGCCCGGCGCACACCACGGCGCCGACCAGCGCGAGGGCCTCGCGCCCACCCCGGTAGGGCCTCTGCGGTTCTTCCGCCCTTGCGCAGGCGCCGCAGACGGCGGGGCCGAGCACCGCGCGCACGCCGCCCCCCAGCGGGTGTCCTCGCGGGCAGCTGTCGCGCCAGGGCGCTCCGGGCTCGACGGAGAGACGGTAGGCCGCGCGTGGCAGCACGGCACCGGCCGCGGCACCGTAGACGGCGGCGGCCACGATCGCTATCCACTCCAGCGGCACACGGCGAGCTTACGACGACGGTGGCGCCTTCTTCGCCGGGTCTGCCCCTCCCCGCCGCCGGGCCCGTGGGGAAGGCCGCCGAACCGCCCGCCGATCCGCCGTAGGGAGGTTCCCGGGAGCGATTCATCTCACACCCGGTCGGAGCATCTCGGAGCGGGACAGCGCCGACACCTGCGACGCAGCGCCAATCGGCCGCCCCGGGCGCCTCGTTAACCAACTGCCGTTGTCAGTGGGGGGCCGTACTGTAGTCCGCATGACATCGACTTCCACCGGGCCCGGAGAGCCCGGAAGGTTCCGGGAGACCGACGCGGGCCAGGTGCCCGCCTCGGAGCTCACCGTCACGGCGGCCAACGACGCGATCCGGAGCTTCGTCGCCGGCCGCACCCTCTGGTCGAAGGAAGCTCTCGCCGAACTGGACAGGCTGCGCGGCCAGTGGCAGCGCGCCGTCCATGCCGAGATGGTCGAGGCGGCGTGAGGGCCGCCGCCTCGGCCATCTCTTCTCTCCGGCTCCGCGCCGCGTAGCGCGTGATTCCGCACCCCGTTCCCAACGGGGTCTCGCCACCCACCCGTTGATCCGCAAGCATGGGCGCATGAGCGGTGCACAGCGGCGGGCCGGCAGCGGCACGGGGCAGCAGCCCGACGACGGCGGAACGGACCCCGGCGGCGGGCGCGAGCAGCGGCCGCCCGCGCCGCGGGGCGCGTCGGCCGAGGTGCGGGAGGGCGCCCGCCGTGGGCGGCGCCGTCTCCTGCTCGCCACGGCGCTGTTCGCGACGCTGGTCCTGCCCAAGGTCGTCAGCCCGCCCGGTTCCGCCGACGGCGCCGCGGCCCGCCCCTCCCCCAGCGCCAGCAGCGTCCCCGCGTACCCCACGCCGCGCCCCGACGACAGCACGACGGCCGCCCCGTCACCGTCCCGGCTCGGCCCCACGCCCGGCAGCAGCGCACTGCCGACCCCGCCCGGCTCCACGCCCGGCGCCACAGGACCCGCGGCGGGTCCCGGCGGCGACTCCGACTCCCTGGCCGCTGACTTCCGTTCGGTGCGGGCCGGGCAGTGCCTGACCGTGCACGGCAACGGGTCGGGCTGGAGCCGTCCGGCCCCCACCGAGGCCACGCGTGTGCCGTGCGGCGACGACCGGGCGTTCACCCGGGTGACCGCCGTCCACGCGGCGGGGCGCGGCGGCGACACCGAGACGTCCTGCCCCACCGGCAACGGGCGCGCCTCCTGGACGCACGGCGGCACCACGCTGTGCGTCACCCGTCAGTTCCGCACCGACCAGTGCCTGCTGGCCGAGTCGGACGGCGGCCGGCTGCGGGCCGCGCTGATGTCGGCGCCGGCCTGCTCCACCCGGCCACCCTCCGGCGGGGACGGCGGGGACGGCGGGGACGGCGGGGACGGCGGAAAGGGTGGGCCGGGCCGCTACGACCGGCTGCTGGCCATCACCGGCGTCTACGACCGGCCCACCCCGTGCCGGAAAGGCGACAGCGGTACGCACTCGCGCTACTGGTCCTGGAAGGTCGACGGCGGCAGCCGGACGCTGTGCGCCGCCGACGCCACGGAGTGACCCGTCGGGCCCCCGTACGGGCCCGCGTCGGGTTCCGGCCGCCCGCCTTCGCCGCCCCTCGCCCGGCGCCACCAGCCCGGGGCCGCCACCGCCAGCGCAACCGCACCGGTGACCAGCGCGAACGGGAGAGCGGGGCCGGCCAGCGCCAGGTACGGGAGCCCTGCCACGGCCGCCACCACGCAGTAGAAGGCGCCCACCAGGGACAGCAGGCCCTGGACGAGGGGCGGCCCTTGCGGATTCCAGCGGACGACGAGCGCCGCACAGACGGCCGCCCACAGCGCGGCACGCGGCTCACCGAAGGCGACGGCGTCCCGCACCTCTTCCGCCGCCCTGAACCACCACTGGCCGTCCAGGATGTCGACGAGGTGGCGGAAGTCCGCGGCGTAACCCGGCAGTTCGGCGCCTGGCGGTACCTTCTCGCCGAGGCCCGCCACGTCCTGGCGTACGAACTCCGTGACCATCAACAGGGCCGCGCCGAGCGTGTGGGCGGCGCCCGCCGTCCAGCCGACGGACCAGGCGCGCAGCCGCGCACGTGCGCTCTTCCCTCCGCCGCCCCCGGCGCGCCCTTCCGCGCCACCGCCGCTGCGCGCCCCCACGCCACCGGTCACCGGGCCGGCGCCCGCGACCGGGTCGACGCGAGCCACCGGATCGGACTCCGCCACCGGGCCGGCGCCCGTCGCCGCACTGCCGCCTTCCACGCCGCACCGTCCCCTCGTCGCTGCCGGTGCCGTTCATCGTCGGGCCGCGCGGACCGGGCCGCAAGGGCGTACCCGCGAGCGCTCCTTGGGCCCGCCGCTCCTTCCTCCGGCCCGTCAGTCCTTCTTCGGGAAGGAGACCTCCACGCGGCGGTTCTTCTTCCGCCCGTCCTCCGTGCGGTTGTCGGCGACGGGATAGTCCTCGCTGTAGCCGCGCACGTGGAAGCTGACGTCGGGCCCCAGCCGGGCCGCCAACTCCGTCTGTACGGCGGTGGCCCGCTTCTTGGACAGCTTCTTGCCGTGCTCGTAGGAGCCGAGGTCGTCGGTGAAGCCGAAGACGTTCACCTCGGCGCTGCCCTGTTTCTCGATCTCCTCGGCGATCGCCTTGATCCGGTCCTGCGCCCCGCTGTTCGGCTTCGCACTGTCCTTGGGGAACAGCACTTCGGCCTGGAGGGTGAACTTCGTCTTTACCGTGCTGTCCTCGCGGCGTTCCTCACCGCCCAGGTCCTCGGTCACGAACTTGATGTCCAGCACCCTGGGCTCCGCCAGCTTCGCGCCGTCGGCCAGCCGCAGCCCCTCCGCCTTCGGGTCCACCTCCACCGGCGCCTCGGCCTCCCCGATGTTGTCCGGCGGCTCGCTGAACCCCGGATCCCCCGGCCCCTTCTCCCCGGGGAGGGACGGCGCCTGCCCGGTGGGAATGGTCGTCGGGTCGTCGGTGGGGTACCGCGTGGCGATGTCCGGGACGGAGGGCGTCGGGTGCGGGGTGGGATCGTCGGCCCCCGCCCGTGGGGCGTGCAGACCCAGCACGAGTGCCGCCGTGACGGACGAACACGCCAGCGCCCCGGTCAGCCGCGGCCCGCGCGCACCCATCCTCACCCCTCCCCACCGAGGGTCACGCCTGCGGGAGGCATGTCGGCGATCTGGAACTCGACCTTGTCGTTGCCCTCGGGAGGCGCGGGGAACTGGGCGTACCAGGTCTTCGACTTCCCGGCCTGGACCGGCTGCCCGAAGGACGAGCACAGGCACCGGCCCTCGGTGTCCCTGAGCACGAGATAGCGCTTCTTGCCCTTCTTGTCGACGAGCTTCGCGCCGGCGACGGAGAGCTTGTTGCGCAGGGCGAGTTCGGATTCCTTGCCCTCCCACCCGGGTGCGACCCAGACCTTCCCGCCTCCGTTGGTGACCTTGCCTGCCACCGTCACGAAACCGCCCGACTCGCGGCGGGCCGACTCGATGGTGAGCGTGATGTCGTCCCCGCCCCTCACCTCGGCGAGCGGCTCGCCGCCCCCTGTCCCGCCCGGCCGGTCACCGCCGCCCCCGTCCTCGTCCGTCCGGGAGGCCCGCGGCTCCTTGGTGTCGTCGCCGCCGTCGCCTCCCCCGCCGCAGCCCGCCGCCGGCAGCACAAGACCGGCCGACAGGGCCACCGCGGTGAGGCCCCGGCGAAGCCCCGTGATGCGTCGAAGATTCATCAAGTGCCCGGCTCTCATTCCTCGTCCGCTCGTCATTCGACCAGCACCACCGAGAAGAGGTCCGACGGTTCCACGTCGAGATCCTCGTCGTCGGGGTCGATCGTGAGGTTCTCGTCGTCGCAGGTGAGCTCGATCTCCTCGCCACCGGTCCCGTTCTCGGCCGTGCAGCGGGGCCTGACGACCGCGGTGGCGGTGGCGTGCGCCTTCTTGTGGTCCGCGCCGGGAACGATGGTGTCGCCCGTGTCGAAGCGCGTCTCCACCCCGACGGTGTAGCCGCTGTCCCCCTCACGCGTCGTGGGGTCGCAGGCGACCAGTTCCGAGCGGTTGCGGTCGGCGAAGCGTGCGGCTTGGCCGCAGCCGTCGCCGGGCAGCGGGGCCAGGGCTTCCAGCCAGTCCTGCCACTCCCCCTCTTCGGGCAGCGCGTCCACGAACCCGTCGAAGAGGAGGTCCCGGTCGTCCCGTGCGGCTCCCAACGCGGCGGCGTCGGCGGCTGTCTGGCCGCCGCCTCGGACCGTGGCGGCCTGGGCGACGGCGAAGAAGGCGAAGGCGAGGAAGAGCAGCCCCGCGATCACGGCGCCGTACAGGATGACCGTCTGGCCGCAGTCCGCCGCCCCGGGTGCTGTCAGCCTCCGAGTACGGCGCTCACGGCGTTGGCGATCGCTCCGGAGATCATCGAGTCCAGCCCCAGCGCCCGGATGGCGAGGATGATGCCGGCGACCAGGATGACGATGCCGGCGTACTCGATCGAGTTGGCGCCCCGGTCCGCTGCGGGCCCGCGGAGGCGGGCGATGCGGGTCCGGATACGCCTGCGGATGGCGTTCGACATCGGGATCTCCTCCGTTGGTGGTCGACTCGCTGTCCCCGCAGGGACACGCCCCCGCGTCCGGCCGGCTCGCCCACCGCGTGTGGCGGCCCCGGTGGGGGCCGCAGCGGCTCGGTGACGTCACGTCGCGCGCCCCTCCCTCACCCCCGCGCGGTGTAGCTAACAGTCGCTGCCCGAATGCAGACTGTGCCACATCTGGTTGCGGTGGCGAAGAGGTGGTGAGAAACCCGTTGGCCTCCGCATCGGCGCGGGGGCGGTGACGTGCGGGAAGGCCAAGAAGCGCGGCGGCGGCTGCCGCGCGGCTCCGGCCGTGGGAGGGGCCGTGGGCGGCCCGCCCGCAGGGCCGCGGGCGGCAACGCCTCCGAAGAGCGGGGAAGGTGATGGTTCAGCCCCCCAGCACGGAGCCGAAGTCCGTGTCCGAGCCGAGGATGAAGGTCGCCACGATGAGGATGAGGGTGCCGGGGAGCAGGAAGGCGATGGTGGACATCGTCGCCTTGGGAACGGTTTTCGCCGCCTTGCGGCGCGCGTTCTGGGCGTCGGTGCGGCGCATGTCGGTGGCGATCTGAATGAGCGTCTCGGCGATGGGGGCGCCCAGTTCCTCGCCTTGCTGGAGGGCGGTGACGAACTGGTCGACCTGGTCGCTGGCGTTGCGTCGGCGCAGCTCGTCGAAGGCCTGACGGCGGCTGACGCCCATGTCCATCTGGCGCAGGGTGATGCGCAGTTCGTCCGCCCAGGGCCCGGCGTAGCGGTCGGCGACGCGTTCCAGTGCCTGCCGGAAGCCGAGCCCCGCGGAGACGACGACGGCGAGGACGTCGAGGAAGTCGGGCAGGGTCCGCTCGATGACGCGCCGGCGGTCCTTGATGGCCTGGCGGATGACCAGGTCGGCCGCGAACCAGCCGAACGCCAGCACGAGCACGGTGAACAAGAGGCTGCCGGCCGCCAGGCCGACCAGCGCCATGAGAAGCCCGAAGAGGCCCCAGACGGCGCGGCGCGCCGCGTACCGCTCCAGGGTGAGTCCGCCGGGGTTGCCCGCCTGGTCGATTCTCCGGCGCTTCCTGGCGACCTGCCCAGGACCCATCAGCCGCAGCACCAGCGGTGCCAGCCGCATGCCGAGGCGGTCGACGGCGGCCTCGCCCTTGGTGGTGCGGGTGGCGCCGACCTCCAGCGCGACGGCCAGGTCGGCGGGCAGCTTCGTCTCGGCGCGGTACATCCGCCAGCCGGCGAAGGCGCCGTAGACCGCGAGGGCTGCGAGGGCGGCGAGTCCGAGTGCGATCACGGCCTCACACCTCGATCCGGCCGAGCCGGCGGATCACCCAGAACCCGGCCGCGAACAGGCCGACGGCGATGACCATGGCGATCTGCCCCACGGGGCTGCCGGTGACGCGGGCGAGCGCGCCGGGCATCATCGAGTTCATCATCAGCATCGCGCCGAGTCCCAGCAGTGGAATGGTGAAGGCGGTCGCGTTGACCTCGGCGAGCATGGTGCGGACCTCGCGCCTGGTCTCCTTGCGCTCTTCGAGTGTGGTGGTCAGGTTGCGCAGGGAGGCGACGATGGTGCCGCCCGCGCGGTTGGAGAGCACGAGCGTGGTGACGAGGACGACGAGTTCCCTGGAGGGCAGCCGCTCGGCCAACTCGCCCAGCGCGTCGTCGATGGAGCGGCCAACCGCGAGTTGGTCGGTCACCAGCCGCAGTTCGTCGCCCGCCGGTGCCTCCAGTTCGTCGGCGGCCATGCCGAGGGCGGTGCGCAGCGCGAGCCCCGCCGAGGTGGCGTTGGCGAGGATGCGCGCGAGTTCGGGCAGCTGGCTGATGAACTGTTCGGTGCGGCGCTGCCGCTGGTGGCCGAGGAAGGCGTTGCCGGCCAGTACGCCGACCAGTCCCGCCAGCGGCCCGAAGAACGGCGCCAGCGCCCAGGAGGCCAGTACCCACAGGACGGCGACGAGTGCGGCCATGGCGACGACGTACTCGCCGGGCGTCACCTCGAGCCCGGTGGCGGTCAGCTTGGCCTGGAGGCGGCGTCCAGGGCCGGTGGCGCGCACGCGGCGGTCGACCCCGGCGAAGCGGCGCCGTCTGCCGCCGGGCCCGGGGGGCAGGGTCCCGGCGGTGTGCTCGCTGTCGGCCAGCCGTGCGAGCAGTGCCCGCCTGCGTGCCCGTCCGGAGAGGTAGGTGAGCACGCCCGCGACGGCCAGCGCGCAGGCGACCAGCGCGGCCGAGAGCGCGAACTGCGCCGCGGCGTCCAGCGCCAGGACCGCCGCCGAGCCCTGAGGTGACGGCGCGGGGGACGGGGCCGGCGGCGCGGGGGACGGGAGCCCGGACGGTGCCGCGTGCGCGTACGGAGGGATCACACGGCCTCCCGGGTG
>NZ_QOIM01000032.1 GCF_003323735.1 Streptomyces reniochalinae
ACGATGGACGCCGACGGCCACGACGCCGGCCTCGACGCCAACGGCGTATCCCTCGTCCTCACCCCCGGCGGCCTCATCAGCTCCCACGCCTGAACCCCGACCAGACCCGGGCAAGCCGGGGACGGGAGCCCAGCGAGTGACGGCCCAGGCCAGTACGGTTCAGGTGCGCACCACAGCCGCCGCGTGCGCGCTGGAGCCGTTCGCCGACGGCCAGACCCTCGGAACCCGTCCCCGCCCCCTCGGCCTGCTCGCGCAGACCGCTCAGGGTGTGACGCTTGGTGGGCCACCGGGCCCCCTCGTTGCGTCGTGGCCGTCGCCGAGCTCGACGACCCGGCAGCGGTGGAACTCGGCCCCTTGTTCGCGACACCGCTCGTGTCGTGGAGACGTTGTGCCGGCCCGAGCAGACCTACGTCTGCATGTGGTCGCACGGCCGCGACGCACGCAAGCACCTGCACATCGCGGTCCAGCCGGTGACCGCCGAGGTGCCGGACGGGACGTCCTCACGCCGCTGATGAACGGCTGCGCTCCCTGGTCATCCGGCCCTCCCCTCCGCCGGCCGACGGCCCGCCGGGTCAGCCTCTCCAAGGGAGAGACAGACCCGCGATCACCGAGGTTCCGCGCGCAGGGCGAGGCCGGACGGTCCGAGCGGCGAGGCCGTCGACGAGGAACAGTGCTCGGCCGCCCTCACCGTCGGTGTCCGGGAGCATGCTCGCCAGCGATCCTCCCCAGCACACCCGCCTCCGCAAGCTGGTGACCAAGGCGTTCACGACCGGGGCCGTCGCCACATTGCGACCGTTCGTCGAACGAGTGACCAGTTCGTTGCTGGACCAATGGCCCGCCCAAGGCGAGGTCGACGTCATCGCTGACCTCGCGATGCCCTGCCCGTCACCGTGGTCTGCGAGCTGCTCGGCGTTCCCGAAAACGACCGCGCAGACGTCAAGCGGTGGTCTGCCGACCTGTTCGCGGCGGGCCAGCCCGAGCGGATCGACGCGGCCTCACACGAGATCGCCGAGTACATGCCGGGCCTCATTGCCCACAGGCGTGACAGCCCTGGCGACGCACTTCTCGATCGCCTCATCCTGGCCCGGGATGGCGAGGACCGGCTCAGCGAGGAAGAGCTGGTGTCCCTGGCCGTCCTTCTCCTCCTCGCCGGGCACGAGACCACGACCAACTTCATCGGCAATGCTCTCCTCGCGCTCCTCCAGCAGCCTGCCAGTCTGGAGCAGTTGCGCCACGACCCAGATCTCCTGCCGGGGACCTTGGACGAACTGCTCCGCCACAGCTCCCCCGTCAGCATGGCCACGTTTCGGTACACGACCGAGGCCATCGCCCTCGGCGGAACCGACCTCCCAGCCGACGCCCCTGTGCAGGTGGCCATCGGAGCCACCAACCGGGACCCCGGCCGGTTCCCCTCCCCCGACCAACTCGACCTCGGGCGGAACGCCGGCGGACACCTGGCCTTCGGCCAGCACCGCTGCATCGGCGCCCCGCTAGCTCTTCGGCTTGGTCAGGTCGTAGAAGGTGGAGCTTCCGACGGTGACCTTGGTGAAGTTCTTCTCCACCCAGGAGCTGATCTGCGAGGCGGTGCCGCTGGACCCGAATCCACCCCCACCGCGGGGAGCCTCGGCCCCTCCACCCTTGCCATCGGCTCCCTTGCCGCCGGACTTCTTGCCTCCGCCGCCCATGCCTCCGGCGATGTAGTAGTGGATCTTGCCGTCGGACACGTACTGCTTGAACTCCTTGAGGGTCGGGGACGGGTCGCTTCCGTTGAAGCCGCCGATCGCCATCACCGGGTCGCCGGTGGCGAGCTGATAGCTGGCCGCGTTCTGCGAGCCGGTGGAGGCCGCCGCCCAGGTGTAATCCTCGGCGTCCCGCTCCAGCAGGGCCTTGGCCTTGTCACTGACCTGAGCGCCGTCGAGGAGGCCGCCCATGCCGCCACCACCGCCGCCACCACCGGGTCCGCCGCCACCGGGCATGCCCTTGCCGCTCGGGGCCCCCGCCTGATGGTTGCCCTTGCCGTTCGGCGCACCGCCCGGCATGCCCTTGCCGTTCGAGGTGCCGCCGGGCATGCCGTTGGGGGTACCGGCCCGGTGGTTGCCCTTGCCGTTCGGCGCGCCACCCGGCGTGCCCTTGCCGTTCGAGGTGCCGCCGGGCGCACCACCAGGCCCGCCCTTACCCGGCATCCCCTTGCCGCCGCCGGGCGGGCCCATGCTGCTGGCTCCGGACGGGCCGGCGGTCACGATGGCGCCGGAGTGCCCGGTGTTCAGCGTGGTGAAGGTGTACGCGGCGGGACCGGCCAGGCACACCAGGACGGCGAGTCCTCCGGCGAGCCAGGCCAGTGGCCGCCCCAGGCGGTTCACCGCCGGCAGCGCTGCTGCGGCGACCACTGAGCTCACGAGGACGGCCCAGCGCAGCCAGGGCAGGTACTCAGGGGTGCGGTCGAGCAGCAGGTAGGACCACACTCCTGTTCCCACGACGGTCGCCGCCAGCACGGCCCGGGCCGCCGCGTGGGCCCGCCTCTCCCACAGCAGGGCCGCACCCATGCCCACGAGGGCGGCGATGTAGGGGGCCAGGGCGACGGTGTAGTACTGGTGGAAGATCCCGGCCATGAAGGAGAAGACGCCGGCTGTCATCAGCAGGGCGCCGCCCCAGGCGAGGAACGCTGCCCGTGTCGCGTCCGTGCGGCCGGCACGGCGGGTGATCACCAGGCCGACGGCGCACAGGAACAGCGCGGTGGGAAGGAGCCAGGCGATCTGGCTGCCGACCTCGTCGCCGAACATGCGCGTGATGCCGCTCTGGCCGAACATACCGCCGCCCCCGCCGCCTCCGGGGCCGCCGCCGACACTGCCCGTCTCGTTGCCGTTCAGCCGGCCGAAGCCGTTGTAGCCGAAGGTCAGTTCAAGGAACGAGTTGTGCTGTGAGCCGCCCACGTACGGGCGGGAGGAGGCGGGCCACAGTTCGACGGCCGCCACCCACCAGCCGCCGGCGACGACCATGACCACGCCGGAGAGCAGCAGTTGGCCCAGCCGCTTGAGCGGCCGTACCGGAGCGCACACCGCGTACAGGAGTGCCAGCGGCGGCAGGATCAAGAACGCCTGGAGCGTCTTGGCCAGGAAGGCCAGACCGACCGCGGCGCCCGCCCACGCGAGCCACTTGGTGCGTCCGTCCTCGATCGCGCGCAGCACGAGGTGAACCGTGACGGCCATCAGCAGGGCGAGCAGGGCGTCGGGGTTGTTGAAGCGGAACATCAGCGCGGCGACCGGCGTGAGCGCGAACACCGCGACGGTCAGCAACCCCGCCAGGGCACTGAACCGACGGCGCACCGCCGCGTAGAGCACCCCGGCCGTGGCCACCCCCATCAGCACCTGCGGGGCCAGGACGGTCCAGGAGCTGAGTCCGAAGAGCCGTACCGCAAGTGCCATGGGCCACAGTGCGGCCGGCGGCTTGTCGACGGTGATGGCGTTGCCCGCGTCGAGAGAGCCGAAGAAGAACGCCTTCCAGCTCTGGCTGCCCGCCTGCGCCGCGGCCGAGTAGAAGGAGTTGGCGTAGCCGGAGGCACTGAGGTTCCACAGGTAGGCGAGTGCGATCACCAGCAGGAGGGCGAGGAGGACGGGCCGCACCCACGCGGGGTCCTCGGCGCGTCCGCGCCAGAGGCGCACGTGCCAGGGCGCACTCGACCGGCGGCCACGGGATCGCGGCGTCGGCGCCGTAGCGGCTGTGGGGCCGGCTGCGGTGGAGTGGGTGGTCATCGAAGGGTCTCCTGGGTGTCTCGGACGGTGGTCTCGGGCCGGAGCGGTTCCGCGAGGCGCTCCGGCGTATCGGGGGTTCCCGGCGTCTCCGGCCCCTGTGCCTGTGGTGCTCCGGCTGCGCCGGGCCGTGCGGTCGCGGCGGCCGAACGCTGCTCGGAAAAGACCCACACCCGCAGGAGCAGGAACCGCAGTACGGTCGCTGCGAGGTTGGCGGCGATCAGTACGGCGAGTTCCGCGCCGTGCGAGTGGTGCGGGTCCGCGGTGTCGAGAGCGGCCAGCGAGCCGCTGGTCAGGGCGAGGCCGATGGCGAAGACGACAAGCCCCTGCGCCTGGTGGCGGACCGCCCGTGTCCGGCCTCGGACGCCGAAGGTCAGGCGCCGGTTGGCCGCGGTGTTGGCGACGGCGGAGACGAGGAGCGCGAGGGCGTTGGCGGCCTGGGCGGCGACCCCCGTGCGGAAGAGGGAGTACAGCAGCAGGTAGAAGAGGGTGGAGAGGGCTCCGACAGCGCAGAACCCGACCAGTTGCCGCGCCAGTCCCCCGGGGACGCCCTTCACCTGCCGGTCGCGCGGGTCGTCGCCGAAGGGGCGGGCGAGCCGGTCCAGCGGCAGGGCCCCGGAGGCGAGTGCCCGGCCCACCCGCCATACGCCTTTGAGGTCGTCGGTGGCCGTCTTGACCACGTTCACCGAGGAGTGCGGGTCATCCACCCAGTCCACCGGCACCTCGTGGATGCGCAGCCCCGCCCGCTCGGCGAGGACCAGCAGCTCGGTGTCGAAGAACCAGCCGGTGTCCTCCACCAGCGGCAGTAGTGCCTGCGCCACGTCGCGCCGTACGGCCTTGAAGCCGCACTGGGCGTCCGAGAAGCGGGCGTGCAGGGAGCCACGCAGGATGAGGTTGTAGGCGCGCGAGATGAACTCGCGCCGGGGCCCGCGCACCACGCGTGAGGCCGGGCTGAGCCGGGTGCCGATCGCCAGGTCGGAGTGGCCGGAGATGAGCGGGGCGACCAGCGGCAGCAGCGCGTTGAGGTCGGTGGACAGGTCGACGTCCATGTAGGCGAGGACGGGGGCGTCGGAGGCCGCCCACACCGCGCGCAGCGCACGTCCGCGGCCCTTTTGGGCCAGCCGCGTGTACGCCGCGGACGGCAGCTGCTCGCAGAGTGCGGCGCCGACGGCGGGTGTGGCGTCGGTGGAGGCGTTGTCCGCGATGGTCACGCGAAAGGGGTAGGGGAAGTTCCGTGTGAGGTGGGCGTGCAGGCGGCGTACGCAGGGCCCGAGGTCGTTCTCCTCGTTGTAGACGGGGACGACGACGTCCAGGACCGGAGCACCCGGGGAAGGGCCGTGCGTGTCCGCGGGCAGATGGTCCCGCGTGGGCAGCGGCCCTGGCGGGAGAGTCTGGGATCGAGGCTCGGTTCGCATGTTGTCGAGCCTCGCCAACGGCCCTGTCAGGACCTTGTGCTCAGCCTGTGGGACGCCTGTGAGTTTCCGGCCGGGAGGCCCGTCCCTCTCCGAGCCCGCTGGGAAGGCCGCCGTGGGGCCCGTCAGCCGGAGCCGTATCCAGCGCGGCCGGCAGATCGACGGTGAATACGGTTTGTCCCGGCACGCTCTCCACGCGCACCTCTCCTCCGTGCGCGGTGGTGACGGCCCGGACGATGGCCAGGCCGAGGCCGGTGGACCCGGAGGCTCGGGAGCGGGAGGTGTCGCCGCGCGCGAAGCGTTCGAAGACGTGCGGCAGCAGGGCGGGCGGGATGCCGGGGCCGTCGTCGTGGACCTCCAGCAGCAGCCGGGGCCCGGCCCGGCGCACGCGGGCCGTGACCGTGGTGCCGGGCGGGGTGTGGCGGCGGGCGTTGGCCAGCAGGTTGACCAGGACCTGGTGCAGGCGCTGGGGGTCGGCCCGTACGCAGGTGGCCGCCCCGCCTTCCTCCGGCAGGTCGAGCCGCCACACGTGGTCGGGTCCGGCGGCGTGCGCGTCCGCGACCGCGTCGACGACCAGCGGGCACACATCCGTGTCCGCGAAGGACAGCGGACGCCCGGTATCGAGGCGGGCAAGGAGCAGCATGTCTTCGACAAGCCCTGTCATCCGCCCGGTCTCGGCCTCGATCCGGCCCAGCGCGTGCCGCATCTCGGGGCCGGCCGGCACCCGGCCGCGCCGGGTCAGCTCGGCGTAGCCGCGGATGGAGGCGAGCGGGGTGCGCAGTTCGTGGCTGGCGTCGGCCACGAACTGCCGCACCCGGGTCTCGCTGCGCTGACGCGCGTCGAGCGCGGAGTGGACGTGGTCGAGCATCCGGTTCAAGGCGGCGCCGACCTGGCCGACCTCCGTGCGCGGGTCCGCCTCGGTGTCGGGAACGCGCTCGTGCAGCGCGACTTCCCCGCTGTGCAGCGGCAGCTGGGATACGCGGGTGGCGGTGGCAGCCACCCGCCGCATCGGTCGCAGGGCGACCCCCACGATCGCGGCGGAGGCGATCCCCGCGGCTGTCAGCCCGGCGCCCGCGACGGACAGTTCGATCACGAGCAGGGTGCTGATCGTCCCGTCGACCTCCGAGGTGGGCCGGCCCACGTAGAAGGCGCCGCGCACTCCGTCTGCGTACCGCACGCGGTAGTCGCCCCGGCCCGGAAGCTCGACACCGTGGGCCTTGCCGTCCCGCGCCACACCGGCCAGGGCGTCGAGCTGGGCGCGGGTGAGGTCACTGGCCTGTGTACGCACCCCGCCGCCGGAGCTGGAGCGGTCGGTGTTGATCTCTCCGTCGGTCACCCGCACGTTCCCGTCGTCGCCCCTCCCGACCCGGGCACCTATCGTGCCGGAGGTGGCACCCTTGGTGACGAAATCGTAGGTGTCCCCACCGGGCGGCGGAGGATCCCGCCTGTGGGGGTCCATACCCTGCGGCAGCGACTTGGGGCCTGCGGCACGTATGGCGATCTGGCCCACCTCGTCGTCGAGCTGCCGGTACAGGTACGAGCGCAGGGCGATGGTCGTGACGGCTCCGATGACGGCGGCGACGACCGCGATCAGGGCCACGCAGGAGACCGCGAGCCTGACACGCAGGGAGTGAGGGCGGGCACGACGGCCGGACCGGGTGCCAGGTGCGCTGATGCCTCCTGCGCCTCTCACGGCACCTCGTCCGCGGGTTTGATGAGATAGCCGGCGCCGCGCCGTGTGTGAATCATCGGATCGCGGCCGGCGTCGATCTTGCGGCGCAGGTAGGAGATGTACAGCTCGACGACGTTGGCCTGGCCGCCGAAGTCGTAGGACCACACCCGGTCGAGGATCTGCGCCTTGCTGAGCACCCGGCGCTGGTTGCGCATCAAGAAGCGCAGCAGCTCGAACTCCGTAGCTGTCAGGTGGATGTACTGGCTGCCGCGGTAGACGTCGTGGCTCTCCTCGTCCAGCGTCAGCTCGCCCACCCGGAGTACGGACGCGTTGCCGCGGTCGCCCGCCCCCGCCCGTCGGATCAGCCCCCGTAGCCGGGCCACCACCTCCTCCAGGCTGAAGGGCTTGGTGACGTAGTCGTCGCCCCCCGCCGTGAGCCCGGTGATCCGGTCCTCCACGGCATCCTTCGCCGTCAGGAAGAGCACCGGAACGTCCGCCCTCTCGTGACGCAGCCGCCGCAGAATCGCGAGGCCGTCCATGTCCGGCAGCATGATGTCCAGCACCACGGCGTCGGGACGGAACTCGAAGGCTGCACGCATGGCCTCCTCCCCGTTCGCGGCGGAGCGGATCTCCCATCCCTCGTAGCGCAGGGCGAGCGAAAGCAACTCGGTGATCGACTGCTCGTCGTCCACGACGAGTACCCGGACGGCGCTGCCGTCCGGCCTCAGCAGTTCGGTGCGCCCCTGGGGCATGGAGGTGGCCATACGACCAGTGTGTGTGCGGACCCTGAGAGCCGCCTGTCGGCTTCCTGTGAATCTGCTGAGAAACCCGCGCCCCACATGCTGTCTCTGCCGCTACCCCCCCCGGGCAGGGCCGGGAGACAAACGAGATAAACACGAATACGCACAGTCTGGCATCACACGGTAAGCAATTGCACACACAGCATCCGCACCGAGGTGGCACCGACTGTGCCAGTCAAACACACCGCCCAAACGAGCACAGGCTGTCACGGACCAGCCGGACCGTTGCACACCGGGCACCACCTGCGCGCCCCTACAGGCCGGGCCGCACCCCGCGGTCCGCCGACGGCTGAGGCCGCGGGCCTCAGCCGTGTCCGCACAGCCCCGTCAGGCGGCCTCCGCCGAGCCCACCCTTCGCGGGTCGGCGCAGGCGTGGGCCTCGCCGGTGGCACGGTCGAGGCAGATGCCTTCGAAGTTGCCGGTCAGCGCGTTCCACGGGTTGACGACCCGCGTCCACAGGCGTTCCCTGTGCGCCCAGGCGCGTGTCTGCTCCAGGACGTCCTTGTCGAACCCCGCCTCCAGCAGGTTGCCGGGTTGCCAGCCGCGTTCCGGGCTGTGGGGCCGGGCGCCGAAGCGGGGGGCGTGCACGGACTCTTCGATCGTCATGCCGAAGTCGAGGATGTTGACCACATTCTGCAGGACGTTGGCCACCAATGAGACCGAGGGCGAACCGGAGACCAGCACGGGCCTGCCGTCGCGCAGGACGAGGTTGGGCGCGAGGTAGACGCTGGCGTGCTCCCCGGGCTGCGGCATCACCCGCTGGAAGAAGGAGCCTCCGCCCGAGAGCTGGAAGCCCTCGCTGAACAGGCCGTTGACGAAGCCCGAGCACATGTGGGAGTGCGTGAGCGAGACGGTGTCTCCGGCCGCGTCGACGACGCTGATGTGGATGGTGCCGGGCGTCGGGGTGGCGTTCGAGGGCGGTGGCGTCGCGAGCAGCGCGGTCCGGGTGCGGGCGTACTCCTTGGACAGCAGCACTTCCAGGCGTGTGCGGTCCTCCTCCAGGCCGTACTGGAGCGGCGGGGCGTAGTACGCCGCGTTGTGCGCCTGGATGAGGAGACGCAGCGTCTCCGGATCGGCGGTGGGCGGGCCCATGCGCGGCAGCTCGACCGTCTCCAGCATGTTCAGCGCGCAGATGAGCTGGACACCGCCGTCGTCCGGTGGGGGCGAGGCGACGATCTCCGCGCCCCGGTAGGTGCCGCGTACCGGCTCTTGGACGTGGACGCGGTAGGCGGCGAAGTCCCTCTCGTGGAGGACTCCCCCGTCCGCGCGGGCGGTCGCTGCGACCGCCCGCGCGAAGTCGCCGAGGTAGTAGTCCATGCCCTCGTCGCGCAGTCGCTCCAGCGTCCTGGCGGCACGCGGCTGCCGGATCGTCTGTCCGGGCACGGCCAGGTGCCCCTCCTCGAAGAAGACCTCGCGCATCTGCTCGGAGGCGCCCAGGTGGGCCTGTTCCCCGTAGGCGACCCCGTACAGGAACGGGTTGACCTCGAAGCCGTCGGTGGCCGCGGCGAGCGCCGGTGCCAGCAGCCGGGCCCTGCCGAGCGTGCCGAAGCGGCGCCGGGCCTCTTCGAAGGCGGGCCACCAGCCGGGGACGGGTACGCCTCGGCCACGGGTGAGATCGGCGCCGGAGAAGTCCGGCAGCGGTGCGAGGGGCGCGGCCACGTTGCCGTTCACATACCGCGTGGCGCCGGTGGCGGCGCTGCGGTGCAGCAGGCTGAGGCCGCCGGTGAGGGAGGTCATGTGCGGTTCGACGATCAGTTGGGTGGCGGCGGCGGTGAGCGCGGCGTCGGTGGCGTTGCCGCCGTCCCGCAGGACCTCCCGGGCGGCGCGGGTCGCCAGCGGATGCGAGGTGACGACCATGCCGCCGCTGCCGCGCACCGGGGGCTTGGGCCCGTAGCGGGCGGGCGGCACCGGGTCCCGCCCTGTGTCGTGGGCGGCGCTGTGGGTGTTCACTTCTTCTCCGTTCCGGTGGGCGCGTGCTGGTGCGGGGTGGCCGGTGTCCTCGCGGCCGCGTGGGTCTCACGGGCCTCGTCGACGGACTTCGGCAGCGCGAAGGCGGCGACAAGGGCGGAGGCCAGGCAGATCAAGGCCATGTACCAGCCGAACGACACCTCGGTGCCCGTGCTGCCGACCAGCCAGGTGGCCAGCAGTGGTGCGGTGCCGCCCAGCAGCGTGGTGCCGACGTTGTAGTTGAGTGCGGCGGCCGTGCCGCGGATGTGCGGCGGGAAACTCATCACGTAGGCCGTGGTCAGTGGCGCGCCGACGACGTTGTTGATGACGGTGAAGACGACCACGGCGACGAAGGCCAGGGCGAAGGAGCCGGACTCGATGGCCAGGAACGTCGGCACGGTGAAGAGCACGAACACGCCGTAGCCCCACACCAGCAGCCGCCGCCCGCCGTACCGGTCGGCGCATCTGCCGCCCCAGATGGCGGCCGGGGCACCCACCACATAGGTCAGGATCGCGGCCAGCAGCGCCCGGTCCTCGCCGAAGCCGTTCTGCACCAGGGCGGTGACGAAATAGCTCTGGATCACGAAGGAGCCGACGCGCTGACCGGCGCCGAGGCCGATGGCCCGCAGCATGTCCCGCCAGTGGTGGCGGACCGCCTCGGTGAACGGTGCCTGCTCGACGCCGTTCTTCCGTGCCTCTTCGAGCGCGCGCCGGTACTCGGGCGCCTCGGTGGTGTGCCGGCGGATGTGGAGGGTCACCAGGGAGAGCGGCGCGGCCAGCAGGAACAGTGCCCGCCAGCCCCAGGAGTTGAAGCTCTCGCTGGGCAGCGTGACGATCAGGACGTAGGCCAGTACGGAGGCGATCAGGGGGCCGAGCGAGGTGGAGCCGACGCTCCAGCCCGAGAGGTAGTTGCGCCGGTGCCGCGGCCCGTGTTCCAGCAGGAAGTTGGTGGCCACCGTGTACTCGGCGCTGGCGCCCAGTCCCTGTATCAGCCGGCAGAGCGCCAGCAGCACGGGCGCGGCGACACCGAGCGCCGAGTAGGAGGGCAGCACACCGATCGCCAGGGTTCCGACGGACATCAGCGAGATGGTGACCGTCAGCACGAACTTGTGGCCCTTGACGTCGGCCAGCCGTCCCATGAGTGTGCCGCCGATGGGCCGGATCGCGTAGGAGAGGATCAGCCCCAGGTAGGTGGAGAGCAGCGCCACGGTCGGGTCGCTCTGGGGGAAGAAGGTGCGCGACATGATCACGGCGAGGATGCCGTAGAGGGCGTTGTCGTACCACTCGACGGCGTTGCCGAGCATGGCCGCCCACAGCACCCGGCGCCAGGGCGGTGCCCCGACGTCGGGGGCCGGGCCCTCGTGCGGGCCGCCCCGGATGTCCGCGGTCGCGCTGTCGGCCGTGTCGCGGTGGGCGGGCGGCGGAGCCGGTCGTGCGGGGGTGTCCGTCATCGCACACCTCCTCTTCGTCTCATTCCGTGCTTGGCGTACGTACGTGGGTGAAGCAGCCGGATCCCGGTAGTCGTGGGGGCGGCCGTGTCGCGGTGGGCGGACAGGCGGCGACGGCCCGGTGGGGTGCGGTGGCCGTCAGCCGGTGGTGCCCCGGCCGTAGGCGCGGCGGGCCTCCTCGGGGGTGGCGACCCCTTCCTGGACGTCCCTCTCGACCTGCTCGGGTGCCCGCTCGGCCGGGTCGCCGTAACCGCCGGCGCCTGCCGTGACGACGCTGACCCGGTCGCCGGGGCGCAGCACGGTGTGGCCGCGGTCCACCGGCTGGGCACCTGGGCTCAGTTCGACGCGGGCGCTGCTTCCGGGAAGCCCGCCGAACAGGCCCCAGGGCCGGGAGTGGAGCCGACTGGTGTCCAGCCAGAACTGCACGGCCGCGTCCCCGTCCCCACCGCCTTGGTCTTCCGCGGTGTGTGGCGAGCCGTCCGCGCCGGTGCCCGGTGAGCGCTCCTCGACCCGGACGGTGCGGCGGATGCCCATGCCGCCGCGGGTGCGGCCCGCGCCGCCGGAGTCAGGCACCAGCTCGTACGCCTCGACGACCAGCGGGTACTCGGTCTCCAGCGCCTCGACCGGCAGGTTGGAGGTGTTGGTGACGTGCACCTGCACACCGTCGAGGCCGTCCTTGTCGGCGCGGGCGCCCGATCCGCCGCCGATGGTCTCCAGGTAGACGAAGTAGCGGTCCCTTGCCCGGTCGTAGCCGGAGAAGTGCACTCCCGTGTTGGCGCCGTTGGCGGCGGCGGTGACCCGTTCGGGGACGGCGGGCGCGAGAGCGCCGTGCACCAGGTCGACCACCCGCTGACAGGTCTCGGTCCTGCCGTTGACAGCGGCGGGCTCCTGGCAGTTGACGAGGGTGCCGAGCGGCGCCTCGATCGTGATCGGGCGGTGCAGCCCCGCGTTGGAGGGGATGTCGGGGTCCACGAGGGTCTTCACGGCGTAGTACACGGTGGCGTACAGGGCCGTGCGCACCATGTTGACGGAGGCACGCACCTGCCCGGGGTTGCCGGCGAAGTCGAAGTGGAGCTCCTCTCCCGCCACGGTGATCCGCACCCGCAGTTCCAGTTCGGTCTCCTCCAACTCGGGGCAGTCGAAGCTGTCGGTGAACTCGTACGTGCCGTCGGGCACCTCAGCGATGGCGGCCCGGGTGCGGCGCTCGGTGTAGTCGAGCAGGGCAGCCGACGTGGTGACCATGGTCGCCCGGCCGTACCGCTCGACGAGTTCGCCGTAGCGGGTGACCGCGAGCCGGTTGGCGGCGAGCTGGGCGCGGAAGTCGGCGCGGCGCTCGGTCGGCACCTGACAGTTGGTCAGCACCAGTTGGAAGATGTCGTCGACGATCGTGCCCTCGCGGGCGAACCGCACCGGGGGGATGCGGATGCCCTCCTGGAAGATGTGGGCGTGCCCTCGGTCGCCGAAGTCGGCGTGGTGGGCGAGGTTCGCGGCCCAGGCGGTGAGCCGGCCCTCCGCGAAGACGGGGGTGACCAGCACCATGTCCGGCAGGTGCGAGCCGCCGCCGGAGTACGGGTCGTTGCTCAGGAAGGTGTCACCGGGCCGGATGTCCTCGATCGGGAACCGTTCCAGGACCGCCGCGACGACGCCGATGAGCGAGCCGAGGTGGATGGGTGAGGCCTGTTCGGCCTGGGCCAGCATGTGCCCCTCGGCGTCGAAGAGGCCGGCGGTGCAGTCCCGGCGTTCCTTGATGTTGCTGGAGTAGGCGGCGCGGACCAGTGTCTCGCCCATCTCCTCCACGAGGGAGGACAGGGCCGCGCCCATGACCTCGACCAGGACGGGGTCGGGCGCTGCCGGCGGGGGTGGGGTGACGGTGTCGTTCATCGGCTTTCCTCGTGCGACGGGTAGGGCTGTGACGGCCGGTGGGCGGTGACGGCGAGCGGGCGGGTGGCGGGCGGGCTGGTCACTGCCCCACCGTGATGACGAGGTTGGAGTGGGCGTCGACGGTGAGCACGTCGCCCGGCAGCAGAACCGTCGTGGTGTCCATCTGCTCGATCACCGCGGGACCGGCCACCCGGTGGCCCGGCCGCAGGGCGTCGCGCCGGTGCACCGGTACGGGCGCGAAGCCCTTTCCGGCGAGGTGCATCTCGCGGGTGCCGGCGAGCGAGGCGGAGGCGTCCTCACCGGCCGGCTCCTGCCTCGGCAGCCGCGCCTGCGGCACCGCACCGACGGCCTGGAGCCGGACGGTGACGGCCTCGACCGGCTCTCCGGGCGCGTCGTATCCGTAGAGCCTGCGGTGCTCGTCGGCGAACGCTTCCAACAGGGTGCCCAGCGCCGCGGCGTCCAGCGGGCCGGCGGGTACCGGCACCGGGATCTCGTAGTTCTGACCCGCGTAGCGCAGTTCCGCGGTGCGTTCCAGGCCACGGTCGGTCTCCGGGATCCGCTCGGCGTCGAACCAGGAGCGCGCCTCCTCCTCCAGTTCGGCGTAGAGAGCACCGAGCCGGGCGGCTGTCGCTGCCTGCTCGCCTCCGAGGCGCTGGATGCGGGTGCGGGAGAAGTCCGCCCGCACGTCCGTCATCAGCAGCCCGAGGGCCGACTGGGCGCCGGGGGTGGGCGGTACCAGGACGGTGCGCATGCCCAACTCCCTTGCCAGCAGCGAGGCGTGCAGCGGGCCGGCGCCGCCGAAGGGGACCAGCGTGTAGTCGCGCGGGTCGTAGCCGCGCTGCACGGAGATGACGCGGATGGCCCGTGCCATGTTCGCGGTGACGACCCGCAGGATGCCGTGCGCGGTCTCCTCCACGCCGAGCCCGACGCGCTCGGCGATCCGGGCCACCGCCGCGCGGGACGCCTGCTCGTCGACCGGCATCCGGCCGTCGAGCAGGTACGCCGGGTTGAGGGTGTGCAGGACCACGTCGGCGTCGGTGACCGTGGCCTCGCTGCCCTTGCCGTAGCAGGCGGGCCCCGGGTCGGCGCCCGCGCTGGCCGGCCCGACCTTCAGGTGCCCGCCGACGTCCACCCGGGCCAGCGAGCCGCCGCCCGCGCCGACAGTGTGGATGTCCAGCATGGGCGTGCGGACGGGCCGCCCGTCCAGCTCCATGCCCGTGGTCACCTTGGGCACGCCGCCCTGGACGAGGGAGACGTCCGAGGAGGTGCCGCCCATGTCGAAGGTGATGATGTCCGGGTGGCCCGCGGCCTGGCAGAGTCCGGCCGCGCCGACCACACCGGTGCTGGGGCCGGACAGCACCATGCGGACCGGCAGTTCCTCCGCGGCCTCGAACGGGATGATGCCGCCGTTGGACTGCGTCACGTGCGGCACAGCCGTGAGCCCGCGCTCGGCCAGCCGCTGCCGCAGCTTGGCGAGGTACTCGGCGACGACCGGGCCCACGTAGGCGTTGGTGACCACTGTGGAGAGCCGCTCGTACTCCCGGAACTCGGGCAGTACCCGGCTGGAGAGCGAGATGTGGGCACCGGGCAGTTCCTCGGCGAGGATCTCCCCGATCCGCTGTTCGTGCTCGGGCCGCAGGAAGCTGTAGAGCAGGCAGACGGCGACGGCCTCCACTCCCGCCTCGCGCAGGGAACGTGCCGCGGCCCGGGCCTCCTCCTCGTCGAGCGGTGTCTCGACGCTGCCGTCGTGCCTGACCCGCTCGGTGACCTCCAGCCGCAGGTCGCGGGGCGCGAAGGGGGCGGGTTTGTCGGCCTGGAGGTCGTAGAGCCGGGGCCGCCGCCCCCGGCCCAGCTCCAGCAGGTCGCGGAAGCCGCGGGTGGTGATGACGCCGGTACGGGCGCCCCGGTGGGTGAGCAGGGCGTTGGTGCCCACGGTGGTGCCGTGGGCGAAGTAGCCGACGTCGGCGGGCGAGCCGCCCCCGGCCTGCTCCAGGATCCGCTCCAGACCCTCCACGATGGCCAGTCCCGGGTCCTCGCGGGTGCTGGAGACCTTCCGTACGTGCAGGGCGCCGGTCTCCTCGTCGAAGGCGACGACGTCGGTGAAGGTGCCGCCGGTGTCGACACCGATGCGCAAAGTCATGCCGTTCCTACCTGTTCTCGCCGTGCGGCCGCGGCGGCCGCGGCCCTTCTTGCGCCGCTGTCGGCAGCGGCCCGGCTCCCTCCGCCGGTCCGCGCGCGGTGGTGACCCCGCCGGTACCGGGCGCCGTCGCATCCGGGCCCTCGGCGGGCAGCGGAGCCCCGTACCCGAACGCGCCGTGCGCGGTGCAGGCCGCTGCCGCCGCCTCGGCGGCCCCGGCCAGTGCCTGCCGGGGGTCGTCACCGGCCGTCAGCGCGGCCAGCAGCGTCCCGGTGAAGGCGTCTCCGGCACCCAGCGTGTCGACGGCCCCGGTGGTGGCGGCCGGCTGCTGCCACCAGGAGTCGCCGTCGGTCAGCACCGCTCCGGCGCTGCCCCGGGTCGCGAGCGCCCACCGCGCACCCTCGCGGACCGTTTCGCGCAGCAGTCTGCCCGCTGTGTCCGCATCGAGCTGTGACGCGGAGAACGCCGCGAGGAAAAGGTGCCGGTGCAGACCCGCCGCCCAGGGCTCGCGCCAGTGGTGCGAGAAGTCGAAGGAGACACGGGTGCGGGCCGCGATGTCCGGTACCTGGCCCGCCAGGGAGCCGCTGTAGGCGGTGTGCACGACGTCCCAGCCGGTCAGCGTGTCCAGCTCCGCCTCGTCGAGGGCGAAGACCGAGACCCCGTCGTCGGAGCCCTTGAAGACCCGGTCCCCGCCGACCAGCCCGACCTCGGCCCAGGCGTTGGGGCCGTGGACCGTGCGCACCCGGGCGGTGCCCACGCCCTCGGCTTCCAGCGCCAGGCGCACCACCTCACCGGCCCGGTCGTCGCCGGTCACCCCCCAGTAGGCGGCCTCGGCCCCCGCGCGGCGGGCGTGCACGGCGACGTTCACGGCGTTGCCGCCGGGGAACATCAGGCCGAGGTCCGGGTAGCGGTCGACGACGTTGTCCCCGATGCCCAGCACCCGCGGCGGGGCTCCGGGCGGGCCGGAGGGCGGCGGCGCGGCCATCAGTACGCCACCCGGTACATGTAACGGCGCTGCGCGGTGTTGTGGCCCCGTTCGGCGGCGCAGAAGTCCAGCAGCCGGCGGGACGCGCTCGCCACGGCGAGCGGGCTGATCAGGCCGCGCTGCCCCTCGGGTACCCCCGGGAGCGTGAAGTCCTTGGAGTCGAGTACGGCCCAGGTGTCGTAGTACTGCTCGGCGAAGGTCACCGCCCGCTCCCCCATCGCCCGGGTCTCGTCCTCGCCGTTGAGTACGAGCACCGGGTGCTGGCCGACGATCTCGAAGGGGCCGTGGAAGAAGTCGCCCGCGTTCACCGCGGAGGCGTGCAGCCAGTTCATCTCCTGGAGGTAGCAGGAGGCCAGCGCGTTGGCCGCACCGAAGTTGGGCCCGGCCCCCAGCACGTACACCAGCCGCGCGTCCCGCCACTGGGCGGCGATGCGCGCTCCGAGGGGCGCCACCTCCTGCTTGGCCGCGGTCAGCGCCTGCGGAACGGCGGCGATCGCCCGCCAGGCGTCCTCGGCTCCGGGCAGCGCGCCGGACGCCTCCAGCACGGCGAGCGCGAGCTGGGTGAAGTGGATGGCCTTCGGCTCGGTGACGGTGACGTCGCTGGGGTAGTCGAAGAGGACGTCGGCCTCCTCGGCGAGCGGCGAGCCCTCCCCCGGCGCCGACCGGGCGATTCCGGCGACCGTGGCCCCGGCCTTCTTGGCCAGCCTGACGGCCTGAAGGGTCTCGGGGGTGGCCCCGGAGTGCGAGGAGGCGACCACGAGCGCGCTCTCGTCGAGACCGGCCAGATCGCGGTGGATCATCTCGGCTGCCGTCATCCGGTGCGCGGTCGGCGCGTGGGAGTACCGCTCCATGAGGTCCTGGGCAGGGAAGGTCGAGTAGTACGAGCCACCGCAACCGATGAAGTAGACGGTGCGCAGCCCGTCTTCGACGACGCGGCCCGCGAGCTCCCGGGCGGCGCCGGCCTGCGCGACGGTGTGTTCGAGGGTCGCAGTCAGATCTGCTGCGAGCGGTACGGGGTCGACGGTGACGACGGGCGAGGGCATGGAAGTCGATCTCTCCTTGCGGCGCGGTGAACAGTCGCTGAGAAGGTTCTCAGCGAGTTGATGAGAACCTTCTCAGCGCCGTTAGACTGACGTCAAGAGGTCTCGGACGACCGATCGGCGGGAATCCCGCAACGGCTGCCGCGGCCACGCAGGCGGCCGGGGACAGGAGAAGCACGCGTGCACAACAGCCAGCGGCGGGACGGATCGCCCAGCATCGTCGAGGTCGCCCGGGCCGCCGGCGTCTCCACCGCGACCGCGGGCCGGGTCCTGGGCGGCTACGGCCAGACCAGCCCCGCCTCACGCACCAAGGTGGAGGAGGCCGCGCAGCGCCTGGGCTACCGCCCCAACGGGCTGGCGCGCAGCCTCATCCACGGCTCCACGGAGACGGTCGGCGTGATCGTCACCGACATCGGCAACTCCTTCTTCGCCAGCGCCGTGCGCGCCGTGACCGACGCCGTACGAGCCGCCGGATACGAGATCCTGCTCGCCAACACCGACTCCGATCCGGCGGCCGAGCAGCGCGCGCTGAAGGTCATGTGGGAGAAGCGCGTCGACGGGCTCGTCATCGCCCCGCAGGGCCCCGGCTCCGCCGAACGCCTGCGCGCCATGGCCGAGGCAGGACTGCCCATCGTGCTCCTCGACCGCCCCCTGGCGGCCCTCCCCCAGGCCGACCAGGTGACCATCAACAACACCGCCTGCGCCCGCAGCGCCGTCGGTCACCTGACCCGGCTCGGGCACCGCCGCATCGCCGTGGTCAGCGAGGCCGCCCAGGAACTGGAGCGGCTGCTGGACGCACCGGCGGGTGAGGGCGGCGACGAACCCCCCAGCGCCGCCCGCCTGGTGGGCTACCTGGCCGCGCTGCGCCGCGCCGGTCTCGACCCCGACCCCGCCCTCGTCGTCCACTCGCCCTACGACCGGCACGCCGCCGAGCGGACCGTACGCCGGCTGCTGCGCCGGAACCCGGACGTGACCGCGGTGTTCTGCACCGACAACGTGCTCTCCTCCGGAGCGGTGGCCGCCCTTCAGGACAGCGGAAAATCCTGCCCGGAAGAGATCTCCCTCGTCGGCTTCGACGACCAGGACTGGACGACGCTGGTGCGTCCCCGACTGACCGTCGTGCGCCAGCCGCGACGCGAACTGGGCACGGCCGCCGGACGTCAGCTGATCGCCCGGCTGACCGACCGCGGCCAAGCGCGTGCCGGCGCCGACGCAGCCGAACTGCCCGGCCCCGGCGCCGAGGGGACGGGTGCCCCGGAGGGCGGGCGCCCCGAGCCGGAGACGGCGACCGGAGAACGCATCGTGCTGAAGGGCCGGCTGGTCACCCGGGATTCGACAGGGCCCGCACCCGGGCCCCGGCCGGCGTCCGGCTGACCTTCCGCACCGCCGTCCGGCCTGGACCGCGCCTGCGGACCCCGGCCGACCCGCGCCCGGGGCACCGGCCCGCAAAGCTCAGGAGGGGATCGCATGAGCCACCGCACCCGCATCGTCATCATCGGCGCCGGAGTGCTCGGCACCGCACTCGCCCACCGGCTGGCACGGGGCACCGCGTACCCCGGCACGTCTCGCTCCGGCGAGGCGCACGCGGCCGCTGCCCCCGCCGTGACGCTGCTCGACCGGGCGGAGCCGGGGCGGGGCACCTCCCGCTGGAGCCTGGCCTGGCTGAACTCCAACGGGGTGACCGACCGCGGCTACCACGAGTTGCGCACCGCTTCCCTGCGCGCCTGGGCACGGCTGGCCGAGGAGGCGGGCGGTGCCGAATGGTACCGCCCGGTGGGCAACATGCGCTGGGCCGATCCGGCACCCGACGACCCCGACGACCCCGCGGGCGGCCGGCTCACCGAACGGGTCCGGCGGCTGCGAAGCTGGGGTTACCCCGCCCACCTCGTGCCCCCCGAGCGGGCTGCCGCGCTCGAACCGTCGCTGCGGCTGCCCAAGGAGGTACGGGAGGTCGCCTGGTTCCCCGGGGAGGGGTACGTGCGGACCGGACGCTTCGTCGCGGCCCTCACCGCCCGGCTGCGTCAGGCCGGCGCAGACGTCCGCACCGGGGACGCCGGCCAGGTCACGGCCCTGGAACGCACCGGCCCCGGCCTGTCCCGAGGAGCCCGCGCCACCGGCTGCTGGCTCGTGCACACCGCGGACGGCCCGACCGTCCGCGCCGACGTGGTGGTGAGCTGCACCGGCCGCTGGACCCCGGAGGTGACAGGGCTCGCCGGCCAACCGGTGCCGATCGTGGACCCCTCGGCGCCGGGCTCGCCGGCACCAGGACTCGTCGCCCGGGTGGGTCCGGTGGCCACACCGCTGCAACGGGTGGTGCACACCCCGCACGTGCACCTGCGCCCACACGGCGAGGCCACGGAGGAGGGCGGTGCCACCGCACACCTCGAAGCCGGTGACGTCGATGTCGACCTGCACACCCCACCCGGTGAGCTCGACCGCTGGGCGGACACGCTCCTCGCTCGCGCCCGCGCACTCGTGCCCGGCTTCTCCGCGGCCCGGGTCCTCGAACGGCGGGTGTGCGTACGGCCGCTGCCGCTGGACGGACACCCCGTCGTCGGTCCGCTGCCCGGCACCCGGGAGAGGGCGGGCGGGCTGTACGTGGTCGTCACCCACAGCGGCGTCACCCTGGCCGCAGGGCTGGCGGAGCTGATCGCGGCCGAACTCGTCACGGGGCGCCCCGAACCGGCACTGGACCCGTACCGGCCCGGAGCCGCGCGGATCGGGTGGGGTTCGGCGGAGACGTGAGGCCGCCGGCCGCGAGGGGGTGGTGCCGCACCTGGATGTCGCGGTTCCGGCCCGGTTCTCGTTCAGGCTGCCGGAACGAACTGTCTCAGCAGGTATCACCAGGGACGGGCTCGGCGCTCTCATCGAGATCGGCGAGGAGGCCGCGGAACCGTTCGGCCGATGGCCTTGTGCCGTTCGGCCTCGCGGTGCCAGCCGCGTTCGACGGCGTTCTGAGCGAGTTGCTGGTTGCGGGCGAGCCGGGACCGCAGGCGCGGTGCGGTACCCGCTAGTAGCGCTTTGTTAGGTGGTGTCGTAGGGCTACCACGGGGTTGATTGTCGGCCGGTGGGCAGGTGCCGTACCTGGTGGCGATGAGGTGTTGGAGAAGGTCCAGGGCCTGGTAGAGGGTCAGACTCACCGACCCCGCCGCGCCGCTCCTGGATGCCGCCCCGGAGTGGAGCCGCGCCCTCGTCGGCCTGGATCCCTACTACGCCGGCTCCTGCCAATGCCTCCGCGCCGCCCGGCGCGACGGCGAGTGGACCTTCACCTACGCCTACGACCCGCTCGGCATACTGGACTGGTCCGCACACTTCGATGGCACCATCCCCGACGAAGTCCCGGCCGCCTTCACCGAGCGGCTCATCGACGGCATGGACACCTACTTCGCCGACTACCTGTCCGGCGGGCCACTCCACACCGGACAAACCCCCGCCAGCGTCTTCGCCGAACACGGCTGGGAGCCCCCGCGCGGCACCGGTCCGGCCGATCGAAGGCCCTCCGTGCCGGAGCCCAGCCAGGCTCGACGCCATCGCTGAACCGAGCGCACGCTCACCCGTAAGTCTTTGGCGACCTCCGCGTTGCAGGTCCCGGCGGCGAAGCGCTCAGCGGCCTCCAACCGGATCCGGTCGCGAAACGCCTCCCGTCCAGGCGTCAGTCCACCACCTTGCGGATACCTCATACAACCGGCATACACGACGATCACACATCGTCAGCCCTCAACGACAACGCGTCGCAAAGGTCAGTAGGCCGATGAAACGGTTACTCCATGTCTGCTGCCAGCTCGCATCGTCCGTCGGTGCGCGCCGGTGATCGCACGAGCACCGGCTCCATTTGCCACACATGGAACCAGGCTCGACGGGTAAAGGATTGATCGTAGGTGATGGGGCTCACCTTCAACCGCGGTGTAAGCCGCTGACGGTCCCTGGCCATGCGAACTGACCAGGGAGCCGGTATGCCTCGTCCCCACTCTTCCGTGACGAGTGCGTCGCCACCGTGCCGACGCCATCGCAGACGCTCGTCGGCCGGAGTCCTGCCTACGCGTGCATCACATGCGCTGCGCCTGCTTGAGCTCCGCGGCCGCCTGTACGCCCGCTGGCATGGAGCGGGTTCCCCGCTCTGCGTCATGCGATGACTTCCGCCTGCCGATTGGAAACCTCACCGAAGACACAGCACCCCCTTGTGCAAGGAGAAGCGATGTCCGTTGACGTGGTAATCGAGATTCCCCGTGGATCGAGGAACAAGTACGAGATGGACCACACAACCAATCGGATCCGACTGGATCGATTGTTGTTCACCCGAGTGGGTTATCCGACGGACTACGGTTTCATCGAAGGCACCTTGGGACGGGACGGGGACCCGCTTGACGCTCTGCTGCTGGCAGCCGAAGCGACCTTCCCCGGATGCGCGGTGGCGTGCCGGCCGGTGGGGATGCTGGTGATGAGCGATGAGAAGGGGCCCGATGAGAAGGTACTGTGCGTGCCCGACGGGGACCCTCGCTATGCCGGTGTGCGGGACATCGACGACGTCGATCGTTTCACCCAGCAGGAAATCGCCCACTTCTTCACGGTGTACAAGGACCTGGAGACTGGCAAGTCGGTGGAAGTCTCACACTGGGTCGGGCGGACGGAGGCCGAGGCGGAGATCGTCGCCGCCTTCGCCCGAGTCGAAGGCGGCGGGGCGTGAGCGGCACTCTGTTCCCGCTACGCCACGGGCAGAGCACGGCCAACGCCGAGAGCCGGTTCACCGGCTGTTCGGATGTTCCGCTGACCGGCGCGGGTGTGGCAGGGGCTCGCGGGGCAGGGGAGCTGTTGCGCGGGGCGGGGGCGGGTCCGGTGGTGGCCCACACCTCAGTACTCGGGCGGTCGATCCGCACGGCCGACGTCGTCCTTGACGTGCTGGACCGTTCCTGGCTCCCCGTCGCCCGCACCTGGCGGCTCAATGAACGTCAGTGCGGGGCGCTGCTGGCCGCCGCAAGCAGGACGTCTTCGAGGAGGCGGGCGAGGAGCAGTACCGGTACTGGCGGCGGTCCCTGCACGGTCAACCGGAGCCACTGCCCGCGCCGGAGCTGGCCCGGCTGCGTGGGGAGGACCGGTACGGCGGGCTACCGCCGGGGACGATCCCTCCGGTCGAATCGTGCGCCGACGTGCTGGGCCGCGTCGCCCCGTACTGGCAGGACCGTATCGCTCCGCAGGTAGCAGGGGGTCAGGAGGTTCCCGTCGTAGCCCACGGCAACGCGCTGCGCGCGCTGGTGGCAGTGATCGACCAGGTGCGCGACGACGACGTCGGAGAGATCAACATCCCCGCCGGTATGCCGCTGCGGTACGACTTCGACGACGCACTCCACCCGGTGCCCCCGGGGGCCGCTACCTCGACCCGAAACGGGCCCGTGCCGCTGCCGCCGCCGTCGCTGCGGAGGGTCGCTCCTGATCCGGCCTCAAATGCCACGCTTCTCCGAACTCTCGAAAGGACTGCCATGTCTCTGCGCATCAGCCGTCTCCACGCCACCGAGATCCTGGACTCCCGGGCCCGGCCCACTCTGGAGGTCAGCTTGCTGACACCGGACGGTCACCGTGCCGTAGCGGGGGTGCCCTCTGGGGCCTCCACAGGAACGCGGGAGGCCAGGGAGCTTCGCGACGGCGACCCCGAACGGTTCGGAGGCCAAGGAGTGAGTCAGGCTGTCGAGCACGTCAACACCACCATCGCCGAGGCGGTGGTCGGCCGCTCCTTCCCCCATTCGGCCGCGCTCGACGCAATCCTGGTAGAGCTGGACGGCACGGAGAACAAGGAACGATTGGGCGCCAACGCGGTCACCGGGGTCTCCATGGCGGCGGCCCGTGCCTTCGCTCTCGCCGAGGCTGAGCCCTTGTGGCAGTGGATCGCTCGGCAAGCTGGTACCGAGGCTCGGTTGCCTGTGCCGCACTTCAACGTGCTCAATGGCGGTGCCCACGCCGCCAACGGTGTGGACTTCCAGGAGTTCATGATCGCTCCGCTCGGCGCTCCCAGCCTGCCCGAAGCGGTCCGGGAAGCCGCCGAAGTCTACGGTCGGCTCAAGGCGCGGCTGGCCGCGGCGGGCCTGGACACCGGGCTGGGCGACGAGGGCGGCTTCGCCCCAGCCCTGGACCGGCCAGAGCAAGTACTGGAACACCTGGTGGCCGCCATCGAAGGGGCAGGTCACACAGCGGGTTCGGAGGGGATCGCGATTGCCATCGACCCCGCGGCGAGCGAATTCTACCGCGAAGGCCTTTACCACGTGGCCGGAAAGAAACTCACCGCGGAAGCCCTCATCGACCGTTACGAGGAACTTGTCGACCGCTTCCCGATCTGGTCCATCGAGGACGGACTCGCGGAAGATGACTGGGACGGCTGGGGCCGCCTGACCAGCCGTCTGGGGGAACGGGTGCAGGTCATGGGTGACGACATCTTTGTCACCAATCCCGGAATCATCTCCGAGGCGATCGGGAGCGGCATCGGCAACTCCGCGCTGATCAAGGTGAATCAGATCGGCACGTTGTCCGAGACCCTCGAAGCGATGCAGCTATGCCGGAACGCCGGCTACACCCAGATGGTCTCGCACCGCTCCGGGGAGACTCCTGACAGCTTCATCGCCGACCTGGCCGTCGGTACGGGCTGCGGGCAGCTCAAGTCGGGCGCGCCCGCGCGCGGTGAGCGGGTCGCCAAGTACAACCGGCTCATCGACATCTCCGAGGACCGGCCCGACCTCGCCTACGGTCTGGCCTGAGACCGAGGGCTAGCAGGGGAAGCTGCCCCTGCTAGCAGATCCACGGGAGCGCCGGGATGCCGACCTTGTAAGCGGGAGAAAGAATGCTGATGCCACGACGGTGAAATGTTGATGCCACGACGGTGATGGGGCTCACCGAGAACTGCGCTGCCCGGTGCAGATGGCTCCTGTGGAACGATGACGCGCCCCGGAGGTCACCATGGACACCTTTACGATCTGGGGTGGAGGCGACGGCAGGGTCCCCTTTCCATACAGGGACGGAAGCCACCCCCGCCCTCTCCTTCGCCGACCACCCGCTTCTCACCGGCTGCGCCGTGGGCCAGGGCTTCATAGAGGACACACTCGAAGGGGACGGTGAGCCGGTCGACGTCCTGGTATTGCTCGACGAGCCCGCGCTGCCCGGGTGCTCGATGGTGACCCGGCCCGTCGCACGCGTCCTCGTGACGGTGGACGGTAGTCCCGGGGACCTGGTGATCTGTGTACAGCATGGGCCCCAGTCGTTCGCGGACGTCGCGGGGCTGGCGGACCTCCGTCGGTGGCACGTGGACGACGGGACTTCGCTGTCTGTACTCCGGCATTTTGGTCCCGATCGTTCCTGGGAGGTCCAGGAGACCAGGGGCCAGCCGGACGCGTCCGCCCTGATCCGTCAGTCGAAAGAGAACTACGCGCACCAGCAGGGCAACTGAGGTATCGCCCGGCGGTTCGCGACGGCTGCGTTCTATGCGCCGTCGGTGACGGCACCGCTTCGGATAGTGGATGCCCACACAGATTGACAAATAGGAGTCTCGTGAACGGTGAGCGGCTAAATCCTGTGGGGGCTTCGGACGGAAACTCGGAACTGAAGCGTGAGCTGGCACAAGCGAGGGCGCGGTTGCGCCTGCTGTCGGACGTTGGCCTCGCTCTGACCAGCGTTCTTGACCCCGACAAAGCGTTGGGCCGACTGACGCGACTGGTGGTGCAGCACCTGGCCGATGCCTGCATGGTTGACCTGGTGGAAGACGGCATGGTGCGCCGAGCCGCCGTGGCGCACCAGGAACCGGCCCACGAGCCGCAACTCCAGCCACACGTACGACTGCCCGGGCCGGGCAACTCGGCCACGCCTCTGGCCAGAGTGTTGCGCGGCAGCGGGCCTCAGACGGTGACGGTCCCCACGGAGCCCTCGCCGCCGGCCGAGCCCGATCCGCTTCACACCGCTCAGCTTCGCCTCTACCGGAGGCTGGGCGCCGGCACAGTCCTCATCGTTCCCCTTCAGGTGCACCGCGGAGTGCTGGGGGCCCTCAGCCTCGTACGCTCCGCGTCCGACAAGCCCTTCGACGAGGAGGTCACCGGCCTTGCTGGTGACCTGGCCCATCGGGCGGCGCTGACTCTGGAAAACGCACGACTCTACGCCCTGCAACAAGACACCGCCGAGCAGCTACAGCGCTCACTGCTGCCCGAACTGTCGGGCTTTGCACAGCTCCAGTTGGCCGCTCGTTACGTACCTGCCCGAGAGGGCGCGGAGGTGGGCGGCGACTGGTACGACGCCTTCCGCCTGCGGGACGGCTCGACGGTGCTGGCAATCGGAGACGTCGTGGGGCACGACCTGACGGCGGCGGTCCGGATGGGCCAGCTCCGCAACATGTTGCGCGCGCTGGCATACGACAGTGAGGACGCCCCCTCGGGCGTGATGCGCCGTCTCGACGCTGTTATGCAAGGGCTCAGCGAAACAGAGTTGGTCACCGCCGTCATCGCCCGGGTACACAAGCCTGCTCACGGCCCCTGGACAGCGCACTGGACCAACGCCGGCCATCCGCCGCCCCTGCTGACCAGCCCCGCGGAAGGAAGTCGGCTGCTGGAGGAGGGGCTTTCCCCGGTTCTCGGGGTGGACTCGGCGATCGACCGTGACGACGCCCAGGCCCGACTACCGCCGGACGCCACGCTCCTGTTCTACACCGACGGCCTCATCGAACGGCCCGGCGAGGACATCTCCCGCGGTCTGACCCGCCTGCGTCAGCACGCCGCCAGCGTGGCTGGTCTACCGCTGGACGAGTTCTGCGACGCGTTGTTGGAACGTCTCGCCGACGGCCACCAGGATGACATCGCCCTCCTCGCCTTCCGTACGTCGGCCGATACGTGAATGGTTACCGCACTGTCATGGTGACCGGCGTCAACGAAGGCGGTCCACCTTCCTACGCAGCGTGGGCCTGGCGCTGCTCATGGGGCATTGCGGCATGTTCACCGCTTCCGCCTCCCTCGCCGCGGGGGTCCGCGACCGTCTCTGCACCCACCTCCGGCGTGAGGAGAACACCGAAATGGACAGCGGCAAGCTGGACGAGGAACTGGCCCGGATGAGTGACCTCGCCGACCTGCTCACCCGAGCAGCGCCGTCCTCTTCAACGAGTCCTTCGCCGCGACCGACGAGCGGGAGGGCTCCGAGATCGGCCGACAGATCATGCGGCGTTGCTGGACTCCGGCGTCCAGATCGTGTGCGTGACCCATCTGTACGACCTGGCGCGCGGCTTTCACGAGGAACGGGGGGACTCGTACCACCGGTTCCCCGCGTGCTTCGGAAACCCGCGCCGCCCGACCCAGCAGTGGACGCCGTGCCCATGAGCCTTCCCGGCTGTCTGGTGCAGACACTCCAGCCGGTGACGGTGCTGGTGACGTCGCCGGGGCTGTCCGGGTGGATCGCCAAGGTCGAGGCGCGGCTCCAGGGGCGGCGTGGGCCGCGCGTGCTGAAGCCCTACTACGACCTTGCGCAGCTGTTCCGCAAGGAGTCGCTCGCCCCCGAGGGGGCGAGCTGATCCGGTTCACCACCGCGCAAGATGACCCTTCATGAGTTGACCGCCCCGTGAGGAACGGGCACGGCGGGCTCCGGCCCCCGGCGGCCGTTCGGGCGCCGCAAACCCCGTAACGCCTACAAGAACCGGGGAAAGGAAAACGTGCATGCCCATCAGACGACTGGTACTGGACGTCGACATGGCCGTATCCGAACCGTCCCTGCCTGAGCTCGCAAGGGCCCTCGAAAACGTCCCGGGGGTGGAGGCAGTCAACGTCACGGTGACGGAAATCGACATCGAGACAATCGGAACGGTGGTGACCATCGAGGGTGAAGCGCTGGACCCTGACACCGTCCAGCACGCCATCGAGCACGTCGGAGCCGTCCTCCACAGCATCGACGAGGTCGTGACCGGCTCGTACACACTGAACCACACCTCCCGCAAGCGATGACGCCGTCACCCGGAGAGGCGATCCAACGAGTCCGGCTGCCTGTCGTACTCGGTCTGACCGACGGGCTGCTCAACGCCCTGACTCTGGCGGCCGGGTCACTCGCCGGGTCCGGCACACCCGTCGGCTGGGGCCTGGCGGGCCGGGTCGGCGGCGCAGCCCTGGTCACCGCCGCCTTCACCGTGATGGTCGCCGACTACGCTGAGCGCCGGGCCCATCTCGTTCACGTCTCCCGCGAGCTGAGTCTCAGCGAAAGCGGCCGGATGGCCGCCACCCGCCTCGGTCGCCTAGCGCTGCTGCGTTCCTACGCCGCAGCACTGGCAGCCTGCGTGTCGAGTTTCGTGGGCGCCGCCCTCCCCCTCGCCCTCGGCGCCGTGTTCCCCGGTCCATCCTGGATCGTTCTCGCCCTGGCCATCCTCGCCCTTTCTGTACTCGGGGCCACCCTCGCCCGCTTCCTCGCCGGGCAGCCCGCGATCTGGGCACTGGCCATGGCGGTCGGCGGGGTAGCGACGACCTGGATTGGCATCCGGCTGCGCATCGCATGAGGGAGTTCGTCGCGCGTTCGTTCAGGAGTGGCTGGAGACCATCAGCGGGTCCGACGGAACCTGGGAAAACTACGAACGTATCTGGCGGCTGCACGTCCTACCGCAACTGGGCCGGAAGCTGCTCTCGCAGGTCACGGCCGCCGACATCGAGAGGCTGTACAACCTGTGGCGTACTCAGGGCGCCGAGCCCAACACCATCGAGTCCAGGCGTATCGCCCTCTCCTCTGCGTTCACGCGTGCCGCGCGGCACAAGCGCATAGCCACTAACCCGGCGAAGGAAGCTCTTGCGCCGGAACACCACATCGTGCCGGTTGATGAGCGTGCGCTGCCCAGCCTGGAAGAGGTCTCGGCGATAGCCGAATCCATAGGACCTCGACTGGGGCCGGCTATTGGGATGATGGCCTCTTGCGGCCTGCGGATCGGTGAGACCCTGGGGCTGTCAAGCCAGGATTTCGACACCGACATGCTGCGGTTGCGGCGTCAAGTCGTGCGCACCGCACGAGGCGGTCGATATGCCGCCCGGTATGCGCCACTCAAACACCGTAAAGAAGGTGAATGGCGCGACGTTCCTCTGCCTGAGCCCGCGTTCTCTCTGGCCCCCTACTTCCCAATCCTGAGCGAATCCGGGACGATCCCCTACCCGGATCTCCTGCGGAAATCGTGGAACCGGGCGATCAGGCGGCTAGGCATGCGTCCGTGCACGCCGCACGATCTGCGGCACAAGTGGGCCACCGTGACCCTGACGAACGGCGTCTCCATCCACGAGGTCTCCCGCTGGCTGGGACACCGTTCGATCAAGGTCACGGTCGACCGCTACGGGCACCTGACGCAGGATGGTCGCGAGCGCTGCCGTCAGGTTGTGTCCGCCGTGTATGCGGACCACCTGCCTGCGGGCTCAGGCCAGCCCGTGCTTGCGCAGGACCCGGCGCTGAGCCGGCGTCGGGTCGAGGGGCCAGTAGACGTAGCAGACCCCACCCGTGCCGCTCTTGACCTTGCCGTCGGCGTCCTTGCGCTTGGTGCGCAGCCAGATGTTCTCCCACTGCCGCCGCTTGTAGACGTGGCGGACCGAGGGGTTGTCGGGGGAAGCGGGGTCGTTGGCGATGACGTCGCCGTCCCCGGTGAAACCGATGACGGTCATCAGGTGTCCTGACGTCCCGTAGCCCGCTCCGTCGAGTTCGGACTCGATGAAGGACTGCGAGGTGATCAGCGGAATGCCCGCGGCGACGAACTCCTCGGCGTCGTTCAGGGAGCTCATGCGGGTGACGACGGCGTTCATGTCCCGGTAGGTGGCCGCGTAGGCGCCGTTGAACGGCCAGTTGCCGCAGCCCTCGTACTGGTAGTCGAAGGTGTACCGGGCGGCGTGGCAGACCTGGGGGTCGGCGTAGTCCGGGTTCACCCAGGCCAGGTCGTCGGCGGTGGGCTCGCGGCCCCAGTACTCGATGATCATCTGGGAGGAGGTGGGACTGCACCACGCCTCTCCCCCGTTGTCGTACTCGGGGTACTGGCCCTTGTGGATCTCCTGGGAGTAGCGCGGCACCTTCAGCTCGACCGCCCGGCCCAGGCCGGGCTCGGAGGCGGGGACCTCGAAGCGCTCGGGCACGTCCGAGCACATAGCGCCGACCCGCCACACGGTCGGGGTGGTGTCGGAACCGGGAGCGCGGTAGAGGGTCACGCGCAGCCGGTAGGAGGCGAGGCGCAGTCCGCTGCCCAGGTCGTCGATGGAGAAGGTGTCGGTGTAGACGGTGCTCTTGCCGTCGCTCTGGCCGTCGACGGAGGTGCGGCGCGGCACGTCGTCACCGTCGCCGGAGGTCCACACACCCATCGTGTACCAGGGCGTGTCCGTGCCGTCCGAGTAGGTGCCGCGTACCTCCGTTCTGATCCAGGTGCCCTCGGGGGTGTGCGCGTTCCAGGAGGCGACGAGTTCGCCGGCGGGCACGGCGCAGGTGTGGCGGGGCGAGGTCCAGGTGGCGTACTCCCAGGTGGCCGTCTTCTTGGTGTGCGGGTCGGTGTAGTCGGTGCGTCCCGCGGGGGTGGCCAGGACGATGCCGGGGCGGTGCCCTGACCGCGCCTCGGTGCCCTTGGCCCGTCCCGCGTCCCAGTCCCGGCGCGAGGACCAGGTGTGCAGTTCCACGTTTCCTGCCTTCCCCGGCCTGCCCGGCCTGCGCTTGTCCGATCCACCGGGCGTCGTGGTGGCGCCACCCGACCGGCTGTCGGCCGCCAGGGCTGCGGGGGTCGCGACGGCCGATGCCGCCACGGCGACGGCGGCGGCCAGAACTGTGCGGCGGTTGGTGGTTTCGCTGGTCATGCGGGGTGCCCCCAGTCGGTGGGTCGGTCAGTCGATGGTCCGGCGCGGTGTTCTCCCAGGTGCGCGGGCGTCCGCGGACAGCCCACTATTACGGCTCGGGAGGGCCCGTGCCAGAGCTTCGCCCTTTCGGCACGCCGTCACCATTGGCCCGGCCAGTGGCGAGCCGGCGCCGCGGAACCGGGGCGACCGCTCGGGCGGAGGCCCGGTGGTGGGCCGGACAGCCGTACGGAGCGGGTGGCGGATCGGACAGCCGAACAGAGCCGGTAGCGGATCGAAGGGGTGCGCGGAGAGGCCCGGCTCGGAGAGGCCCCGCGGCGGCCGGCGCCGGTGCCGCACATCCGAGCGAGGCGCGCGCGAGGCGCCGCGCGAGACGCCGCGTACGCTGGAGAAATGCCCGCTCCCCGCACCCTCGAAGCGCTCGCCCCCCACCTTTCCGCTCTGCCGGCCTCCTGCGGCCCCGTGCGGCTGGTGGGTGTGGACGGGCACGCGGGTTCGGGAAAGACGACCTGCGCGCGGCGCCTCGCGGCGCTGCTGGGGGGCGCTCCGGTCCTGCACCTGGACGACGTGGCCTGCCACGAGGCGCTCTTCGACTGGACGGAGCGGCTCACCACCCAGGTGCTGCGCCCGCTGGAGCGTGGCCGCAGCGCACGCTACGGCGTCTACGACTGGGTGGCCGGGGCCCGCACCACGCAGGCGGTGCTCCCGCCCGCTCCGGTCGTCCTCGTCGAGGGCGTGGGTGCGGGGCGGGCGGCGCTGCGGCCCTCGCTGGCCTGCCTGCTGTGGATGGACATGCCGCCCGGGGTGGCCTGGCGGCGCGGCCAGGAGCGGGACGGTCCCGCCCAGCGGGGGTTCTGGGACCGCTGGATCCCGGCGGAGCGTGCGCACTTCGCCGCCGACCCGTCCCGGCCGTTCGCGGACTACCTGGTGCGGGAGCGTCGCGAGAGTCAGGGGTGGTACGAGGTGTGCGGGCGCACCGGAGAGGCTCCGGTCTCTCCGGTGAATATGACCCTCCGTATATCTCAGGGCAGTTGACAGCGATCCGCGGCACTGAGTGCAACCGCGCGGCTTGACCCGTGCGCCTCGAACCGATTACTTTTCCAACAGGCGGTCTACGCAGGCCGTCTGCGGACGCGAAGCCCCCGGTTGTTCCCCCGTGACCGGGGGCTTCGTTCTGCTCGGAAACGCTCAAGCGGAAGCAGTACAGCGCATTTACCTCACGCTTCGTAGCGGCCTTGCGCAAACCTTCGCACCGGTCGGCCCCGCGGCGCCGGCCCGGACGGCCGCGTTCCCCTGGCCAACGTGCCACTCAGCCCGTACACCACCCTTCGACGGTGCCCCCCCCGCGCGGGTACGATGCGAAACAGCGCGGGAACCCCGGGTGATAACCGGCAGATGACGGGGGACGTTTCGTGGGGGACGTGAGGAACTTCGGCACGCAGGACCCCCAGGGCCTGCACGCCCCGGCCGAACTCGCGTGGCTTCGCGGGGTGGACGCCTACACCGTCGGCGGCTACGCGCAGGCCGAGGAGGAGTTCCGCACCGCGGTGCGGCTCGACCCCGGGATGGCGGATGCCTGGCTCGGACTGCACGCACTGCGGGCCGACACCGCCACAGCGCTGCTGCGGATGTACCACCACCGCGACCGCTTCGGCGAGCAGCGCCACCGCCACGGCCGCACCCTCAACTCCTGGTACTGGCTGGGCTGGTGGGTGCAGCCGGTGCTGGAGTACGAGCGAGATCTGCTGCTGGCCCACGCCTCCCACTGGCTCGACGGCCGGCACGTCGCGGAGCTCGACCGCGCGCTGGCCGGCTGCCCGCCCGTCGACGCCGACCCCCAGGTGCGTTTCCTGCACGCCTGCCGCGCCTACCTGGCCAAGGACTGGGAGGGGCTGGTCGCCCACACCGAGCCGCTGGTGGACGACGCGCTGCTGGGCATCGAGGCCGGTCTGTTCGCCGGGATGGCGCGGGTCAGGCTGGAGATGTACGGGCAGGCCGAGCCGCTGCTGGCGGCCGCCTTGATGCGCTGCCGGAGCGAACAGCCGCAGCGCAAGGAGCTGCGCTACTGGCTGGCGCGCGCCCGCGAGGGCACCGGGCGCAGCGCGGCCGCGCTGCCCCTGTACCGGGCCGTGCACCGCATCGATCCCGCGTTCATGGACACCGCGGCACGCCTGACGACCATCGCCGAGAGCGACGGGGCGGGCGGCACCGCGGAGGATCTGGCCGCGGCCGTGCTCTCGGGCGGCGCGCTCGGCCCGGGCGGCGGGGCGGTCGACGCGGCGCTGGAGTTCTACGACACCGGCTGCGAGCCCACCGGGGAGGCGGCCCGCACCGCCGACCCGGCCGACGGCGCCGCGCTGGAGCCGACCGGCTGCGACGGCGCGTTCGTCGACGGCGCGCCGGGCTCCGTGCCCACGGGGCAGACACCCGCGGGGGCCGTCCCCGGCGAGGCGGACGCGGCCGAGCCCGCCGACCCCGTGGTGGACCCGCGCGCCGACGAGCTGCGGCTGGAGGACTCCGGGGACCCGGCCGAGCCCATCCGGGTGGACACCGGCGTCCTGCGGGAGCGCACGGCGTGGGGGGCGGGCGCGGACGGCAGGCTGCCGGCCGGGCCCTCGGACCCGGTGCTGCTGGCGCAGGCGCTGGACGAGCTGGAGCGCATGGTGGGTCTCGAGCCCGTCAAGCGCCAGGTGCGGGCGCTCTCGGCGCAGTTGCACATGGCGCGGCTGCGGGCGTCGCAGGGCCTGCCGGTGCAGCCGCCGAAGCGGCACTTCGTCTTCTCGGGCCCCTCGGGCACGGGCAAGACCACGGTGGCCCGCATACTGGGCCGCGCCTTCTACGCGCTGGGTCTGCTGGGCGGCGACCATCTGGTGGAGGCCCAACGCGCGGACCTGGTGGGCGAGTACCTGGGCCAGACCGCCGTCAAGGCGAACGAGCTGATCGACTCGGCGCTCGGCGGCGTGCTGTTCGTCGACGAGGCCTACGCGCTGTCCAACTCCGGCTACACCAAGGGCGACGCCTACGGTGACGAGGCGCTCCAGGTGCTGCTCAAGCGCGCCGAGGACAACCGCGACCAGCTGGTGGTCATCCTGGCGGGCTATCCGGAGGGGATGGACCGGCTGCTGGCGGCCAACCCCGGGCTCTCGTCGCGCTTCACGACCCGCGTCGACTTCCCCAGCTACCGCCCGCTGGAGCTGACGGCGATCGGCGAGGTGCTGGCCGCCGAGGGCGGCGACGTGTGGGACGAGGAGGCGCTGGAGGAGCTGCGGAGCATCAGCGGCCACGTCGTCGACCAGGACTGGATCGACGAGTTGGGCAACGGCCGCTTCCTGCGCACCCTGTACGAGAAGAGCTGCGCCTACCGCGATCTGCGGCTGTCCGGGTACGCGGGCACCCCCACGCGGGACGATCTGGCGACGCTGCGGCTTCCCGACCTCATGCAGGCGTACGGGGAGGTGCTGTCGGGGCGGGGGCCTGACGGGCCTCGTCCCGGCCCGCAGCCGCCGGTCTGAGCCCCGGCGCCCACCCTTGCACGTGCCGCGCCGGGGGCAGCGCGGTATCGGTGTGGGCGGGGTCGTGCACCTCGCCGACCAGCATTTCCAGCACGTCCTCCAGCGCCGCCACGCCCAGCACCCGGCCCGAGGCGTCGGCGACGGCCGCCAGGTGCGAGGCGCCGGCCCGCATCGCGGTGAGCGCGTCGTCCAGCGGCGTGTGCCCGCGCAGCGTCGCCATGGGCCGCCACAGCCGCCGCGGCACGGGCCTCTCGCTCTCCTCCAGGTCGAGCACGTCCTTGACGTGCAGGTAGCCGAGGAAGGCGCCGTCGTCGGCGCGGACGGGGAAGCGCGAGTAGCCGGTGCGCACGGTCAGCTCCTCCACTTCGCGCGGGGTGACGTCCGTTCCGACGGTGACCAGGTCGGTACGGCCCAGCAGGACGTCGGTCAGCGGCCTGGAGCCCAGCTGGAGCGCGTCGGCGAGCCGGGCCTGCTCCTCCGCCTCCAGCAGCCCCGCCTGCCGCGAGTCGGCCACCAGGCGGCCGAGCTGTTCGCTGGTGAAGACCGCCTCGACCTCGTCCTTGGGCTCGACGCGGAAGAGCCGCAGGACGACGGTGGCGCACGAGCCCAGGGCCAGCGTCACCGGGCGGGTCACCCGGGCGAAGGCGACCAGCGCCGGGCTCAGCCACAGCGCGGCGCGCTCGGGGTCGGCCATGGCGAGGTTCTTGGGCACCATCTCGCCGACCACCAGGTGGAAGAAGACCACGAGGGCCAGCGCGCACACGTATCCGGCGGGGTGCACCAGCGGCTCGGGCAGCCGCAGCGTGTGGAACACGGGCTCCAGCAGGTGTGCCACGGTGGGCTCGGCCACGGCGCCCAGGGTCAGCGAGCACACCGTGATGCCGAACTGCGCGGCGGCCATCATGCGCGGAAGCGCCTCCAGACCGCGCAGCACCCGCCGGGCGCGCACGGAGCCCTCGGCGGCGAGGGGTTCGATCTGGCTGCGGCGTACGGAGACGAGGGCGAACTCGGCGCCGACGAAGAAGCCGTTGGCGAGCACCAGCAGCGCGGCGAAGACGAGTTGCAGGAAGCTCATCGGGCGGCCACCTCACCGGAGTGCGCCCGGCGGGCCGTCTCGCCGCGCTGGTGTGCCGGGGCGGTGACGCGGACGCGTTCGGCACGGTGGTGGGCGACGTGCCGCACCAGCAGCTGCCACTCCCCGGCCGCGCCCCGCGAGCCGTCGCCGGGAGAGCCGGACCCTGCGGCGGACACCCGAAGGTGCGCCGTGTCCCCGCGTGCCGGGATGCGGCCCAGCAGGTCGGCGACGAGTCCCGCCACCGTCTCGTACGGGCCTTCGGGCACCTCCAGGCCGATGCGGCGCAGCTCCCCCACCCGGCAGCCGCCGTCGGCCTCCCAGGCAGGGCGGCCGTCGGCGCCGGGCGACGCCGGGGCGAGTTCGGGCAGTTCGTCGTAGAGCTGCCCGTCGTGCTCGTCGCGCACCTCGCCGACGATCTCCTCGACGATGTCCTCGAGCGTGACCACGCCCGCGGTGCCGCCGTACTCGTCGACGGCGACGGCGATGGGCTGCTCGCTGCGCAGCCGCGCGAGCAGGGGCCGCACCGGCAGCGTGCGGGGCACCAGCAGCGCGGGGACGGCGATGCGGGCCGCGGGGGTGTGCAGCCTCAGGTGGGCGGGGACGGCGAGCGCGTCCTTGAGGTGGACCATGCCGGTGACCTCGTCCAGGGTGTCCTGGTAGACGGGGAAGCGGGAGAGCCCGGTGGCGCGGGTGAGGTTGAGGACGTCCTCGGCGGTCGCCCGTGCCTGCAAGGCGCTGACCCGTACGCGCGGCGTCATCACGTGCTGCGCCGTCAACTCGCCCAGCGCGAGGGTGCGCACGAACAGGTCGGCGGTGTCCTGCTCCAGCGCTCCGGCGCGGGCCGAGTGGTGGGCCAGTGAGACGAGTTCTCCCGGGGTGCGCGCCGAGTCCAGCTCCTCGGCCGGCTGCACGCCGAAGAGCCGCACCATGCGGTTGGCGGCCGCGTTGAGCAGCGCGATCACCGGCCGGAACAGCCGGGAGAAGAGGCCCTGCGGTCCCGCCACGAACCGGGCGACGGCCAGCGGCCTGGAGACCGCCCAGTTCTTGGGGACCAGTTCGCCCACCACCATCTGCACGGCGGAGGCGATCAGCATGCCGAGGACGACGGCGACGCCGCCGACCGCGCCCTCGGGCAGACCGGTGGCGGCCAGCGGTCCGCCCAGCAGCCGGGCGAGCGCCGGCTCGGCGAGCATGCCGGTGACCAGAGAGGTGAGGGTGATGCCGAGTTGGGTGCCGGAGAGCTGGAAGGACAGTTCACGCAGGGCGCGGACGACGGTGCGGGCCTTGCGGTCGCCCTGCGCGGCGGCGCGCTCGGCCTCGGGTTTCTCGACGGTGACGAGCCCGAACTCCGCCGCGACGAAGAAGCCGTTGGCGAGGATGAGCGCGAACGCCACGCCGAGCAGCAGTAGCGGGAGGGTCATGCCGCGCCCCCCGGTGCACGGGACGCGGCGCACGTACTACAGGACGATCCGTCCATCGTGTGAGGTGGTCACTCCTCGGGTCGCTGGTGCCGTCAGAGCGCGGGGCGGCTCATGCCGGTGGGCAACAGGGTAAACACTGGCCCTCACCCCGCGAAGACGCGCGGCAGCGCGCCGGGGTTCAGCGGTCGGCTCGGCTCGCGGCGTCCGCAGCCGAGCCCTCCTCCGGGCCGCCCTGGTCGACGAGGGCGCGCAGCGCGCGGGCCTGGGCCAGCGCCTGCCGCTTGGCGATGCCGGGCTGGATGCCCATGGCGGGGAGGCTGGTGCCGTCCGCCAGGTCGAGCGAGACCCAGGGGTCACCCGGACGCAGCCGTACGGCGATGATCTGCGCCCATTCGAGGCGGCGCCTGGTCGTCAGGTTGACGACGGTGACCCCCCGCGGGTCGACGGTCAGCTGTGGACGGCTCAGCAGCGCCAGTACGGCGAGGAAGAGCGCACCGGTGACGATGAAGCTGGCCCGCTCGCCGCCCCCCATCTCAAGCATCAGTGCGACGACGGTGAGGGCGACGAACACGACGACACCGGCCGTCATGAGCACCACACGGGTACGCGTGGGCCGGAACGTGACGGGGAGCGCGGGCAGTTCGGCGCTGTCGGTCATGGCAAGGCTCCGGTGCCGGGTCGTCGGGGAGGGGCGGGTGTCACAGCCGACAGGCGTGGATGCCGGTGGTGAGGATCGCGCGGGCGCCCAGGTCGTAGAGGTCGTCCATGATCCGCTGCGCGTCGCTGGTGCGGACCATGGAGCGGACGGCGACCCAGCCCTGGTCGTGCAGCGGCGAGATGGTCGGCGACTCGAGGCCCGGGGTGAGCGCGACGGCCTCCTCCAGGTGCTCGGCGCGGATGTCGTAGTCCATCATCACGTAGGTGCGGGCCACCAGGACGCCCTGGAGGCGGCGCAGGAACTGCTGCACCTTGGGGTTCTCCTGCTCCTCGCCTCCGCTCCTGCGGATCACGACGGCCTCGGACTGCAAGATCGGCTCGCCGACGACCTCCAGGCCCGCGTTGCGCAGCGAGGTGCCCGTCTCCACCACGTCCGCGATCACCTGGGCGACACCCAGCTCGATGGCCGTCTCCACGGCGCCGTCGAGGTGGACGACCGAGGCGTCGATGCCCTTGTCCGCCAGGTGCCGGGCGACGATGCCCTCGTAGGAGGTGGCGACCGTCAGTCCCCGCAGGTCGTCGGGCGAGGTGATCGTGCCGGGCTTGGCCGCGTAGCGGAAGGTCGAGCGGGCGAAGCCGAGCGGCAGCAGCTCCTCGGCCCGCGCGCCCGAGTCCAGCAGCAGGTCGCGCCCCGTAATGCCGATGTCGAGGCGTCCGGAGCTGACGTAGATGGCGATGTCGCGGGGGCGCAGGTAGAAGAACTCGACCTCGTTCTCCGGGTCCACCAGGACGAGTTCCTTGGAGGCCTTGCGCTGCTGGTAGCCGGCCTCATGCAGCATCTCCCCCGCAGGGCCGGAGAGGGAACCCTTGTTGGGGACGGCGATGCGCAGCATGGGAGGGCTTCCTTCGGTGGGTGGTGTGGTGGTTTGCGGGGGCCGCGAGAATGCCGGGGCGCGAGAACGCAGCCGGGCTCAGAGGTGAGCGTATACGTCGTCGAGGGCGATGCCCTTGGCGGCCATGAGCACCTGGAGATGGTAGAGGAGCTGCGAGATCTCCTCCGCCGTACGCGCGTCGCTCTCGTACTCGGCGGCCATCCAGACCTCGGCGGCCTCCTCCACGACCTTCTTGCCGATGGCGTGCACGCCCGCGGCGGCGAGCTCGGCGGTGCGGGAGGTCGCGGGGTCGCCGTGGGCGGCCTTGTGCTGCAACTCGGTGAAGAGCTGCTCGAATGTCTTGTTCGCCATGGTGTCTGCCACCCTACGCGGTCCCGGCGGCCGCTCAGCGCCAGGGTTCGGCCACCGTCCTGAGGGTCGTGGCCGTCGCCACGGCGGCGGTGACCGCCTCGTGGCCCTTGTCCTCGCTGGAGTGCGGCAGACCGGCGCGGGCGAGGGCCTGTTCGTCGTCGTCGCAGGTCAGCACGCCGAAGCCGATGGGGACGCCGCTGCGCACGGCCACGTCGGTGAGGCCCTGGGTGACCCCCTGGCAGACGTAGTCGAAGTGCGGGGTGCCGCCGCGGATGACGACACCGAGCGCGACGATCGCGTCGTAGCCGCGGTCGGCGAGAACCTTGGCGACGACGGGCAGCTCGAAGCTGCCGGGGACGCGCAGCACGGTGGGCTCGTCGATGCCCAGCTCGCCCAGCGCCCGCAGCGCGCCGTCGACGAGGCCGTCCATCACCTGCTGGTGCCACTGCGCCGCCACCACGGCCACCCGCAGGTCCTGGCAGTTCTTGACGGTCAGTTCGGGTGCGCCCTTGCCGCTCACGGTGCTCCTCGCAGGTGTCTGGTGTGCTGTGGATGGTCTCGTCCGGTACCGCGCGGCCGCTACTGCGTGCCGCAGGGGGAGGTGCGGTCCGCGTCCAGCCAGGGCAGGTCGTGGCCCATGCGGTCGCGCTTGGTCCGCAGGTAGCGCAGGTTGTGCTCGCCCGCCTGCACGGGCATCGGCTCCCGTCCCGTGACCCGGAGCCCGTGGCTGAGCAGGGCCGCGGTCTTGTCGGGGTTGTTCGTCAGCAGCCGCAGCGACCGCACGCCCAGGTCGGTGAGGATCTGCGCGGCCGCGGCGTAGTCGCGCGCGTCCGCGGGGAGGCCGAGTTCGAGGTTGGCGTCGAGGGTGTCGCGGCCGTGCTCCTGGAGCTCGTAGGCGCGCAGCTTGGACAGCAGCCCGATGCCCCGCCCCTCGTGGCCCCGCAGGTAGAGCACGATGCCGCGGCCCTCCTCCTGGACACGTTCGAGTGAGGTCTCCAGCTGGGGTCCGCAGTCGCAGCGCTGGGAGCCGAAGACGTCCCCGGTCAGGCACTCGGAGTGCACCCGCACGAGCACGTCCTCACCACCGACGGCGCCGCCGGACGCGTCGGGCCCCGCGATGTCGCCGGTCACCAGTGCGATGTGCTCGACCCCGTCGACGGTGGAGCGGTAGCCGTAGGCGCGGAACTCTCCGTGCCGGGTGGGCAGCCGGGTGGCGGCCTCGCGGCGCACCGTCGGCTCGGCGCTGCGCCGGTAGGCGGCCAGGTCCTCGATGGAGATGATCCGCAGACCGTGCTTGCGCGCGAACGGCACCAGCTCGGGCAGCCGCAGCATGGCGCCGTCCTCGCCCGCGATCTCGACGATGGCCGCGGCGGGCCGCAGCCCCGCGAGCCTGGCCAGGTCGACGCCCGCCTCGGTGTGCCCGGTCCGCGCCAGCACACCGCCCGGCCTGGCCCGCAGCGGGAAGGCGTGCCCGGGCCGCACGAAGTCCTCGGCGGTGGCCTCGGCGGCGGCGAGCAGCCGGATCGTGGCGGCGCGGTCGGCCGCGGAGATCCCGGTGCTGACGCCGTGCGCGCCGGTCGCGTCCACGGACACGGTGAAGGCGGTGCCCATGGACTCGGTGTTCTCGGCGACCATCTGCGGCAGGGACAGCCGGTCGAGGTCGGCGGCCTCCATCGGGGTGCAGATCAGCCCCCGGCACTCGCTCATCATGAAGGCGACGATCTCGGGCGTGATCAGCTCGGCGGCGACCACCAGGTCGCCCTCGTTCTCCCGGCTCTCGTCGTCCACGACCACGACGGGGCGGCCCTCCGCGATGTCGCGCACCGCCTCCTCGACCGGGTCGAGGACGAGGTCGAAGTGCGCGTCGCCGGCTTCCCCGGCCGTCCGGCCGGGCTGCGGGACCGCGCCCGCGGCGGGGCCCGGCGCGTCGTACCGGTGGGGGAGAGAGGTCATCAGCGGGCTCCTTCTTCCTTGCAGGGCGCCGGCCTGCGGTGCGCCGGCCTGTGAGCGGCGCCGCTCACAACGCGGCTCCGGTCGGGCCCAGCGCGGGCTCCTTACGGGTTCCCGCCGGGGCGCGGGCATCGCTGCGGGACCGCTGCCACCAGTCACGCAGTCCCCAGAGCACCAGGCCGAGGTAGACGACGTAGACGAGTCCTGAGAAGGCCAGCCCGCTGCTGAAGGCCAGCGGCACGCCGACCACGTCGACCAGCAGCCAGGCGAACCAGAACTCCACCAGGCCACGCGCCTGGGCGACCATGGCGGCCAGCGTGCCGACGAAGATGTAGGCGTCGGCCCACGGGCTCCAGGAGAGGGCCGGAACGAGGCTGAAGAGGACGCCGACGGCCACCGTGCCCAGCGCGGTGCCCAGCGCGAGGACCCCGCGCTCGCGCCGGCCGGCGAACCGTACGGCGATGGAGCCGTCCTGCGCCCGCTGGTTGCCGCGCCGCCACTGGTACCAGCCCCACAGGGCCACCACGATCACCAGGAGCTGCTTGCCGACACCGCCGGCCAGGTGCGCGGAGGCGAACGCGCCGACGAGTACCAGCCCGGAGAGGAACTGCGCGGGCCACGTCGCGATGGAGCGGCGCCAGCCGAGCGCGAGCGCTATCAGCCCGATGGTGTTGCCCAGCATGTCGGACCAGATGACGCGCTGCCCGAAGACGGTGAACGCCTCGGTGTTGAGCCACTCGAAGACGTTCACCGCGCCCCTTCCCTCTCTCCCCTGCTCAGGGTCTCGCGGCCGTCCGGGGTCTCGCGGCCGGTGGGCGCGGCGCCCATCAGCCGCTCCACGTACTTGGCCAGGACGTCGACCTCCAGGTTCACCGGGTCGCCAGGCTGCTTGGTGCCGAGCGTGGTCAGGGCGAGCGTGGTGGGGATGAGGGAGACGGTGAAGTGGGCCTCCCCCGCCTCCACCACGGTCAGGCTGATGCCGTCCACCGTGATCGAGCCCTTCTCCACCACGTACCTGCCGAGCCCGTCGGGCAGGGCGACGGTGATCTCGGTGCCGCTGTCCTTGTCGTTGCGGGCCGTGATGGTGCCCCTGCCATCGACGTGCCCCTGCACGAGATGGCCGTCGAGCCTCCCGCCCAGCGCCATGGGGCGCTCCAGGTTGACGGGCGAGCCGGCCTTCAGCGCGCCGAGGCCGGAGCGGTGCAGGGTCTCCGCCATGACGTCGGCGGTGAAGACGCCGTTACTCGTCTCGACGACGGTCAGGCACACGCCGTTGACGGCGATCGAGTCTCCGTGGCCCGCGTCCGCCGTGACGCGGGGTCCGCGCAGCCGCAGCCGTGCCGCCTCGCCCCGGTCCTCGACGGCGACGACCTCGCCCAGCTCTTCCACGATTCCGGTGAACACTCAGGACTCCTCTGGTTGCTCGGGCGGCTTCTCCGCTCCGGCGGTGGCGGCAGCGGCGGCGGTGTGGGCCGTCCCGGGTGCCGTGCCGCCCACGGCGGTGATCCGCAGGTCGGGGCCGAGTCGCACGGTCTCGCTCACGGTCAGCCGCAACGCCTGGGCGAGCGTGCTGATTCCGGCCTCGCCCAGCGCCGGCGGCCCGGCCCCCAGCAGCACGGGCGCCAGATAGCCGACCACCCGGTCGACCAGGCCCGCGGCGACGAACGCGCCGGCGAGGGTGGCGCCGCCCTCCAGCAGCACGGAGCGCACACCGCGTCCGTGCAGGGCCGCCAGCAGGGTGGTCAGGTCGAGCCCGGGCCCCTCGGGCGCCCGGGGCAGCCGCAGCAGTGCGGCATCGCCCTCGGCGCCGCGCAGCGCGGTTTCCAGAGCCCCGGCGTCCGCGTCGCCGGCGACGGCGACGAGGGTGGGCGCCACGGGGTCGAGGACGCGTGCCCCGGGCCCGACGGCGGCGGCCTCGCTGTCGACGACGACGCGGAGCGGCTGGATGGCGCCGGGGATTCCGCGCACGGCCAGGTGCGGATCGTCGGCGCGTGCCGTGCCGGAACCGACGAGCACCGCGTCGGACTCGGCGCGCAGCCTGTGCACGTCGGTGCGGGCCTCTGCGGAGGTGATCCAGCGGCTGGAGCGGTCGGCCGCGGCGGTGCGCCCGTCGAGCGTGGCGGCGTACTTCCAGGTCACGTAGGGGCGGCCGTGCAGCACCGAGGTCAGCCACGCCACGTTGCCCGCGGCCGCCTCGTCGGCCAGCAGCCCGCCCTCGACGTCGACACCGGCGGCCGCGAGGGTACGGGCGCCGCCTGCGGCCCCTGGGCTCGGGTCGGAGACGGCGTAGACGACGCGCGAGACCCCCGCGGCGACGAGCGCCCGCGAGCACGGTCCGGTGCGTCCGGTGTGGTCACAGGGCTCCAGCGTGACGACCGCGGTGCCGCCGCGCGCGTCGTCGCCCGCCTCGGCGAGGGCGTGGACCTCGGCGTGCGGCCCGCCGGCGCGCTGATGCCAGCCCTCCCCCACGGTCCGGCCCGCACGGTCGAGGACGACGCAGCCCACGACCGGGTTCGGACTGGTGGAGCCGAGCCCCCGCGCGGCGAGGGCGAGGGCGCGGCGCATGGCATCGCGCTCGGCCTGCGGCGCGGACGGCGCCTGGGGGTGGGGGGCCACCGGGTCCTCCTGCCTCATCGGGCACGGACTCCGGGGCTCGCTCGAGGGACCTCGAGGGACGAGGGCGGACACGCATCCGGTGGGAAACCGGCCGGGGCGGAGGACCCGCTTCGAGGCTGCTGCCCGGGCGGGGCCGCCGACGAGGACGGCGTACCGGCTTCGGCCCGCCGCGCACTGCCTCCCATCCGGACTTTCACCGTCGGTCCAGGAATCTCACCTGGTCAACCGGCCGCTGGCTGCGGGCGGGTCGCGGACTGTAACCGCCGGTTCGGACTTTCACCGACCCCGGAGTGCGCTGACGTCACTGGTACTCCCCCAGCCTTCGGCCGGGAGGTACCCCAAGTCTGCCACGCGGAAGCGGGACCCATGCGGGCGGACGCTGTGTGCTGACTCACAGTGGCCGAAAACAGCGCCTCCGTATCCGCGCCCTGCGCTCGTGTACGCCCCGCGCAGGTGTCAGCCCTGTGCAGGTGTCAGCCCTGTACAGGTGTTCGAACCGGCCGCGGGCCGGGCACGATCAGCGCGGGACACCGGCGGGGTCCCCACGGCCGGCGCCGGTGGCGGTCCCGGCCGCGCGGCGCCTCTCGCGAGACGAGTGGCGACGGCGGGACACGGGCGGCGGCAAGGGGAGACAGGGACAGGATGCAGACGGGCGACAGCCGGCGGGAGCCGGATGCGAGGACGGACACCGCGCCCGGCGACCGGCGGCTCGACGGGCGCGCGACAGTGCCCGACGACGGGCGCGCGACGGCGTCCGTGGGGAGCGACCGGGTGCGCGACGCGCGCTTGGAGGCCACCGCGGCGGGCACTTCCGGCCAATCACGCCCCGGCCGGGAGGTACGGCGAGCGAGGGTGGCCGTCTCCGTTGTCTTCGCCGTGCACGGCACGGCCAGCGGCACCTTCGCCACCCGCATCCCCTGGCTGCGCGAAAACCTCGGCCTCAGCCCCGGCTGGCTGGGACTGGCACTGGTGTTCATGACGGTGGGCGCCTCCGCCGCCATGCCGCTCTCCGCCCGCCTCGCCCACAGGTACGGCCCCCGGCGCGCCCTCGCCTGGGTGTCCCTGGTCTGCTGCGCGGGCCTTGTGCTGCCGCCGCAGGCACCCGCGCTGGGCTGGCTGTGCGTGGCCCTCTTCCTCTACGGGTGCGGGCTCGGGCTGATGGACGTGGCCATGAACGCCCAGGGCGTACGCGTCGAGGCGGCGTACGGACGGTCGGTGATGTCGGGGCTGCACGGCCTGTGGAGCGTGGGCACCCTGGTCGGCGGCGCGGGCGGCGTACTGGCCGCCCACGCGGGCCTCGACGGGCGGGTCCACCTGGCTTCGGCCGCGCCGCTGCTGGGTGCGCTCGCGGTGGCCGCCGCGCACTGGACACCGGGGACCGAGCCCGCGACCGCGCCGGACGCCGCCGACGGGGACGACGGCACCGAAGCGCCGCCCCGGTTCGCGCTGCCCTCACGCGGCGCGCTGGCCATCGGACTGCTGGGCTTCTGCGCGGTCTTCGCCGAGGGGGCCTCGATGGACTGGTCCGGCATCTATCTGGCCGACGTCACCGGAGCCGAACCAGGACTCGCCGCCTCCGCCTACACGGCGTTCGCCTGCACCATGGCCCTCGCCCGGCTGTCCGGCGACGCGGTGGTGCGGCGCTTCGGCCCCGTGGCGACGGTACGGGCCGGCGGAGTGCTCGCCGCGCTGGGCGCGGCGCTCGTCGTCGCCGCCCGCACACCCGCCGTGGCCGTCACCGGGTTCGCCCTCATCGGGGTCGGCATCGCCGTGGTGGTCCCGCTCTGCTTCGCCGCGGCGGGCCGCACCACCGCCACCGCGCCGGGACAGGCCATCGCCGGGGTCGCCACCCTGGCCTACGCCTCGGGCCTGGCCGCGCCCGCCATCGTCGGCTGGATCGCCCAGACGACCACGCTGTCGGTCTCCTTCGGCGTCGTCACCGCCCTGCTGCTGGGGCTGGTGGCCATGGCCACCGTCCTGCGCGCCTGACGCTCGGCGCTGTGCCCGAGCCGGCTTCCCCGGCCTCTCGCGTCCCTGCGCCCCTGGGGGCGCTCCCGACGAAGGGTCCGTGCGTGCAGCGCCGAGCACCCCGGCGGGGGTACGCCGCCCCTGCGGTGGCGGCAGAGGTTGCGGGCGGGATAAGGGTGCGGGCGGTCGAACTAGGATGTGGGGCGATCAGAATCGGCCAGGAACAGAGCGGGAGCGATCATGGGTGGGCTCGGCGTGCGGTGGAAGGTGCACGGGGACGGGCGAGTCCCCGCACCCGGTGCCGTCGTGAAGCCCGACGAGCGGCTGTCCTGGCCGCGGACCGCGGGCCTGGGCGCCCAGCACGTGGTGGCCATGTTCGGTGCCAGCTTCGTGGCGCCCGTCCTGATGGGCCTCGACCCCAACCTCGCCATCATGATGTCCGGGTTCGCGACGATGTTCTTCCTGCTCGCGACCCGCGGCAGGGTACCGAGCTACCTGGGGTGCAGCCTCTCCTTCGTCGGCGTGGCCGCCGTCATCCGCGGCCAGGGCGGCAGCAGCGCCACGGTGACCGGCGCGATCCTGGTGGTCGGTGCCGCGCTCCTCCTCGTCGGTATGGCGGTGCGCAAGTTCGGAGCGCGGATCATCCACGCGGCGATGCCGCCGGTGGTGACCGGCGCGGTCGTCATGCTGATCGGCTTCAACCTGGCACCGGTCACGGCGAGCACCTACTGGCCGCAGGACCAGTGGACGGCTCTGCTGACGATGCTGCTGACCGGCCTCGCCGTGGTGTGTCTGCGGGGTTTCTGGTCGCGCATCGCGATCTTCCTGGGGCTGGTCGTCGGGTACCTGCTCTCGTGGGGCCTCGATACGGTCTTCGGCCGGATCCACTCGCCGGACGCGAGCGGGAAGACGGTGGACCACTGGCGGCTGGATCTGTCCGGGGTCGGGCAGGCCGACTGGTTCGGGCTGCCGTCGGTGCACGGCCCCGACTTCTCGTGGTCGGCGATCCTGGTGGCGCTGCCGGTGGTGATCGCGCTGGTCGCCGAGAACGCGGGCCATGTGAAGGCCGTCGGCGAGATGACGGGTGACCCGCTCGACGACCAACTCGGTACCGCGATCTCCGCGGACGGCGTGGGAAGCGTGCTCTCCACGGCGTTCGGCGGCCCGGCCACCACGACCTACTCGGAGAACATCGGGGTCATGGCCGCCACGCGCGTCTACTCGACGGCCGCGTACTGGGCGGCGGCGTGCTTCGCCCTGCTCTTCGGGCTCTGCCCCAAGTTCGGCGCGATCGTCGCGGCCATCCCCGGCGGGGTGCTCGGCGGCATCACCGTCATCCTGTACGGCATGATCGGCCTGCTCGGCGCGCAGATCTGGATCAACAACCGCGTGGACATGCGCAACCCGCTCAACCTGGTGCCGGTGGCCGCGGGCATCATCATCGGGGTCGGCGGCGTCTCCCTGAAGTTCACCGACACATTCGAGTTGAGCGGCATCGCGCTGGGCACCCTCGTCGTCCTCACCGGCTACCACGTCCTCAAGGCGCTGGCACCGCCGCATCTCAAGGCGCAGGAGCCGCTGCTGGACGAGGGCACCAGCGGCTACGACGAGAAGGAGTGAGGCGGCGCGCCCTGCGCCGTCAGCTCGAAGTACCGTCCCCGGTGGTCCTCCCCCACCTCGCGCACGCCGACGGCCCGCGTCACCCGCTGTGAGGCCGAGATCGCCGAGACCGGCGTCCTCCGTCCGGGGGCCCTGCGGTGCGGGCCGGCTCCGTGGCGCGCGGCCGGCTGTCACGCTGCGTGGCATGACCTCTACGGACCAGGTACCCGCGCAGCGCGCGGTGTCGTCGGCGTCGATTGCCGAAGTGACCGCTCGCATGCGGGAGATCGGCGCGACACTGCCGCGCCAGGACGGGGTGGCCGTCTTCGACCGGGTGTATCTGTCGGTGACCGAGGAGTTGGAGCGGCGGCTGGTCTCCGGGCACTTCGCCGACCGCGCCGCCACCGGCGAGCTGGGCACGCGCTTCGCCCGGCGTTTCCTGGACGCGGTGGACGCCGAGGCCCAGGGGCTGCGCACGCCCGCGTGCTGGCGCCCGCTCTTCCGCTTCCGCCGCCATCCGTCCGTTCATCCGCTCCAGTTCGCCCTGGCGGGCGTCAACGCGCACATCTGCCACGACCTGCCGCTGGCGCTGGTGGACACCTGCCAGGCGCTCGGGGCGGGTCCCGAGACGCTGGAGGCGGACTTCGAGCGGATCGGCGAGCTGCTGACGGGTCTTGAGGAGCGCATCCGCGAGGAGCTGATGCCGGGCCCCGACCTGCTGGACGTCGCCGATCCGCTGACGCACCTGATCGGTGCGTGGAGCCTGGAGCGGGCCAGATGCGGCGCGTGGGCCGCGTTCCGGGCGCTGTGGGGGCTGCGCACGTTCGGCGAACTGCTGGAGGACATGGCGGACGGGCTCGACTCGACGGTCGCCATGACGGGCCGCTGCCTGCTGACGCCGCTGTGGCACTGAGCGTCCGGGCCGGGGAGGCGCCATTGCCCTGAGGGACCTGATCGCGTAGGCAGGTACCACGGGCGCGGGGGACGGTCCCCGCCCGCAGGGCGCCGACGACGGGCGATCAGCTGACGGAGGGCGACATGGCACTGCGACTGGGGCTCGGACTGCCGCAGACGGGTACGTACGACCTGGCCACGGACGTGACGACGGTGGCGCGGGCGGCCGAGGAGATGGGGTACGACAGCGTCTGGGTGCTGGAGCGGATCATGCGGCCCGAACAGCCCCTGGACGACATGTACCTGATCCCGGGTCTGGAGTGGTCCGCGTATTTCAGGTCGGTCGCCGATCCGCTGGTCACCCTGTCGATGGCCGCGGCCGTCACCGGGCGCGTCCGGCTGGGCTCCGCCGTTCTGGTCGGCCCGCTGCGCCCGCCGTTCCTGCTGGCGCGGGCGCTGGGCTCGCTGGACGCGGCCAGCGGGGGCCGGCTCGTCGCCGGCCTGGGCACGGGCTGGTCGCGCGACGAGTACGCGGCTGCGGGCGTCGACTACGCCTCGCGCGGCGCCGCTCTGGATGAGCTGCTGGACGTGTGCGCCAAGGTCTGGGGCGCCGACCCGGCCTCCTACGAGGGCGGGCGCACCCGCTTCACCCCGTCGGCCGTGGGCCCCAAGCCCGCGGCGTCCCACGTTCCGGTGCTGTTGGCGGCGGGCAACGACCGTGCGCTGCGGCGGCTGGTGCGGCGGGCCGACGGCTGGCTGCCTTCGCTGGTCTCCAACGAGCAGGTGGTCGCCACCCACGCCCGGATCAGGGAACTGGCCGGCGAGGTGGGGCGCGATCCGGCCGAACTGTCCACGACGGTACGGGCGTTCGTCCGGGTCACCGACCGCCCCGTCGAGGGGAGGCGCAGCCCCTACCAGGGCAGTGTCGAGCAGATCGTCGAGGACCTGGCCGGGGCGGCGCGGGCCGGGGTGAGCGAGGTGCTGCTGGACAACCAGCTGGAGTGCCGCGACGCCCAGGAGCTGATCGACTCCGCGAAGGAGCTGCGCGAGGCGGTCACGGACGCAGGGCTGTAGCCCGCTCCCCGCGCCCCTCTGGTCCGCCCGCGCCTTCGGCCCGCCCGGCACTTCCGGTCCGCTTCGGCCCCCTGGTCAGTCCTCCGGCAGCAGCACAGGTTCGATTCCGTCGAAGGCGTCCCCGGGGCCGGGGTTGGCCGGGTCGCAGGCGCCGCCGAGGTGGTGCATGACGCCCCACACGGCGTTGAGCGCGGTCTGTACGGCTCCCTCGGCCCATCCTGCCGTCCAGGAGATGTCGTCACCCGCCAGGAAGAGGCCGCGCCGGTCCGTGGGCAGCCGGTCCTGCATGAAGTGGGTGAACAGCCGCCGCTGGTAGCGGTAGTGCCCCGGCAGGTTGGCCTTGAAGGCGCCGAGGAAGTAGGGCTCGTCCTCCCAGGAGACGGTGAGCGGGTCGCCGGTGATGTGCTTGCGGATGTCGACGCCGGGATAGATCTCGCCCAGCGACTTGAGCATGACCTCCATCCGCTCGTTCGCGTTCAGCGGCAGCCACTTGAGGCTGTCGTCGCACCACGTGTACGAGAGGCAGATGACGGCGGGCCGGTCGGGTCCCTCGTCCAGCAGGTAGGTGCCGCGCGTCATGCGGTCGGTGAGCGTCATGCTCATCGTGTCCCGGCCGGTGCGCGGGTCCTGGTCGAGCCAGAACGGCCGGTCGACGGGGACGAACAGCTTGGAGGACTCCATGTAGTGGGTGCGCTCCACGGCCGTCCAGTGGTCGATGGGCAGCAGCGCGTCGTCGCAGTCGATGCGGCTGAGCAGCAGCCACGACTGGGCCGTGAAGACGGCGGCCCGGTAGGTGCGGGTGTTCCCGCCCGCGTCGGTTACGGTCACGCGGTTGCCCGCGGTGCGGTGCAGCCGGGTGACGGCGGGGCGGGGGGCGCCGCCCGGATGCAGCGTGGCCAGGCTGGTGCCCTGCGGCCAGTGGACGAGCTTGCCGGGCTCGCGCTCCCACAGCCGCAGCGGCAGCTGCTGGCAGCCGCCGACGATGCCGCGGTGGTCGTCGTCGGCGCCGGTGTAGACGACGCGCAGGATCTCCAGGATCGAGTTGGGGAAGTCGGTGTCCCAGCCGCCGGTGCCGAAGCCGACCTGGCCGAAGATCTCCCGGTGCCGGAAGGAGGAGAAGGCCGGGGAGTCGCACAGGTAGCCGTAGAAGGTCTGGTTGTCCAGCTTCTCCACCAGCCCGGACCAGATCTCGCGGATGCGGGGCACGTCCCGCTCGCGTATCGCCCGCTGCATCGCGGAGAAGTCGGCGCCCTCCTCCAGGCAGGCGTTCCACGCCTCCATCACCTGGTGGTAGACGGGCGGCAGGTCCTCCAGCGTGCGGGCGTAGTGCGACTCGCCCTTGAGGTCCACCACGGTGGAGGGGGTGCCGGGCGCCAGCGGGTTGGGGAACGGCTTGGTCTCCAGCCCGGCGAGGTCGATGTAGTGCTGGAGCGCGGTCGAGGACGGGGGGAAGCGCATGGCGCCCATCTCCGCGCGCAGCGACGGGTCGCCGCCCTCGAACGCCGCCGTGCGCAGCCGGCCGCCGAGCTGGTCGGCCTCGTACACGACGGGCTTGAGCCCCATCTTCATCAGCTCGTACGCCGCCACCAGGCCCGACAGGCCGCCGCCGACGACGGCGACCTCGCTGCCGTGTTCGGCGGGCGGCACCGCGCCCAGGCCCGCCGGGTGCGCCAGGTAGTCGTCGTAGGCGAACGGGAAGTCGGGACCGAACATCGTGAGCGGACGCTGCGCCTGCTGCTCGCCTGCGGGCTGCCGCTCGTCCTGCTCGTGGGCGGCGGTGGGCACGGTGGAAGTCATGCGGAGGTACTCCTGGGGTGCGGGCCTGGCAAGGGGTAGGGGGACGGCGCCCTGGGCGCGAGTGGAGGGGGCCTCAGGCCGGGTACAGCTCGGGGCGGCGGTCGGCCAGATACGGGTTGCGCTCGCGGGACGCCTCCAGCAACGCCGGATCGGCGTCGGCCACCAGCAGGGTCTGCGCGTCGCCGTCGGCGCGGGCCGGCACGGTGCCGTCAGGAGCGGCCAGACAGCTGCGCCCCGCGAAGTCGAACTCGCCCTCGCGGCCCACGCGGTTGGCGTAGGCGACGTAGAGCTGGCTCTCCACGGCCCGCGCAGGAACGAGCGTCGTGGCCACCGTGTCGTAGGGGCGCATCAGCGCGGTCGGCACGAGCAGGACGTCGGTGCCCGCGAGGGCGTGCGCGCGCACGGCTTCGGGGAACTCGACGTCGTAGCAGATCAGCAGACCGAGCGTCAGCCCCTCCAGCCGCGCCTGGACGGGCAGGCGGGTACCCGGCGTGTAGTGCTCGGTCTCGTAGGTGCCGTACAGGTGCGTCTTGCGGTAGTGCGCGAGGGCCTCGCCGTCCGGGCCGACGAGCCCGGCGGTGTTGTGCACGGCGCCGTCCTCGCCCCGCTCGGGGTAGCCGTAGCCGACAGCGACCCCGTGGCGGCGGGCGATGCGGGAGACCTTCCGCGCGGCCGGGCCGTCGCTGCGCTGTGCCGCCCCCGCCGGGTCGGCGAGGGCGTAGCCGGTGAGGGAGAGCTCCGGCGTGAGGAGGAGACGGGCACCCCGAGCGGCTGCCTCGCGGGCCGCGCTGTCGAGGGCGTCCAGGCCGGCGGCCCGGGTCTGGTGGAGGGCGATACGCACGACTTCGACGCTACGGAGCGCCCTTGCGGGCGGCAAGCTGCCGATCTTGCGGGGTCACCCCTCATCTGTTGCGCGATCTCGGCCGAGACGGACGTTCTGTTGCGTTGCCGTGCCGGAGTGCCCCCGGACGCAATCCGGGGGGAAGGGCAGGGTGCGTCTACAGCGGGGGGCCCGCGGTGTAGCGGCGCAGCAAGGGGGAGAGCACCAGTACCGACTTGGTGCGGTCGACGAAGGGTTCGCCCGCGATCCTCTCCAGCACCGTCTCGAAGTGCCGCATGTCCGCCGCGAAGACCTGCACGAGCGCGTCGGCGTCCCCGGTCACCGTGGAGGCCGAGGCCACTTCGGGATAGCGCGCGAGCGCCCGGCGGATGTCCTCGGGCGCCGTCCGGGAGCGGCAGTACATCTCGATGAAACCCTCCGTCTGCCACCCCAGGGCGGCCGGATCGACCCGTACGGTGAACCCCGTGATCGCGCCGCGCTCCCGCAGCCGGTCCACGCGCCGCTTCACGGCGGGTGCCGACAGGCCGACCTCGGCTCCGATGTCGGCGTAGGTGCGGCGGGCATCCTCGGCGAGGGCGTGGACGATGCGTTCGTCGAGGGTGTCGAGATCGTTCTGTGGCACGGCGCCAGTAGAACACGAGGTGAACTCGGGCCGCGGAACGGCCGGAAGGACGGGGTGAGGGTGCCGGAAGAGGTGGGCGGGTGGCAGGACGCCGGGCCGTTCCTGAGGGGGGTGTCCTGGCGGGACGGCGACAGGTGCGTGCGCGCCGACCCGGCGGACGCGGCCCGGCTGCCGGCCACGACCTGGGCCCGGGCCCGGATGCCGGTGGGGGTACGGCTGGAGTTCGTCGCGCGGGGCCCGTTCGAGGTGCGCTACCGCGCGGCCGCTCTGGGCACCGTGGACGCGCTGCGGGAGGGGAGCCGGATGTGGGAGGCGCTGCGGGACGGCGAGAGGGTCACCGCCGTCCCGGAGACCCCGCAGGAGGCCACAAGGGTGCTGCGCGTGGACTGGCCGGGCGGCCGCGGGGTGCTGTACCCGCCGGAGGGGTACGCCCCTGTGCTGCTGGGGGTGCGCGGCGCGCGGCCCGCACCGCGGCGACCCCGCTGGCTGGTGTACGGCGACTCGATCACGGAGGGCTGGTCGGCGTCGGCGCCCTCACTGGGCTGGCCCGCGGTCGCGGGCCGCGAGCTGGGCCTGGACACCGTCAACCTGGGCTACACGGGTTCCGCGCACGGGGAGATGGCGAGCGCCGAGCAGCTGGCGGCTCTCCCCGGCTCGGTGCTGACCCTGGCGTTCGGCTGCAACTGCTGGACGGGCGTGCCGTATTCGACGGGGCTGATGGCCGAGACCGTCACGGCGTTCCTGCGCCTGGTGCGCGCAGGGCATCCCCGTGCGCCGTTGCTGGTGGTCTCTCCGCTGGTGCGTCCGGAGGCCGAGCGTGAGCCGAACGCCCTCGGCGCGACCCTGGCAGGACTGCGTGCGGCGATGGAGGAGGCCGTACGGGCCCGGATCGCGGCGGGCGACGACCGGCTCGCGCTGCTGCCGGGCGCTGATCTGATCGGTCCCGGACACCTGGTGGACGGCGTGCACCCCGACGACGCGGGGCACGCGCTGGTCGCCTCCGCGGTGGCCCGCGCCCTGAGCGAGGAGGCGGCCGTGCCGACGCCCGGGGAGGGCGGGGCTCTCTAGCCGGCCGGTACGGCACGCACCCAGTCGTGCCGCTCCGTCAGCCAGCGGTCGACGCGCAGCCCGGCGGCGGAGAGCGCCTCGGCGAAGACGGGTTCGGTCAGCAGACGCGAGTAGTACGTCTGCACCCAGGTGCGGCCCTCGCTGGTGTACTCCACGCGGGAGCGCGTGAGTCCGTCGCCGACCTGCTCGACGTCGGTGGTGGTGACGGTCATCCCGTCCGCGCGCCAGCCGTGCCCGGGCCTGACGTCCTCGTGGCGGCTGTCGTGCTGGCGCTGGATGACGACGCAGCCGTCGGAGGCGACGTGCCGGGCGCAGGCGTCGAGCAGTCCGGTGCGCAGGTCGTCGTCGGCGGTGTTGACGAGGAAGGAGGTGAGGGTGACGACGTCGAAGCGCTCGCCGAGATCGAGGTCCTCGATGGCGGAGCGTACGGTGCGGGCGTCCTCGATCAGGTCGAGCATGCCCGGCGACTCGTCGACGGCGGTCACCCGGAAGCCGCGCCGGACCAGGGAGCGGGTCATCCGCCCGGAGCCCGCGCCGAGTTCGAGCAGGGTCAGTCCGCGGGGCTCCGCCACGGCGGAGGCGACGATCCCGGTCTCGCCGATCTCCGGCAGCCGGGCGTAGACCTCCACGGCGCAGCCGTCCGGGGTGATCTCCCCAGGACCGGTGCCCGTGTTCGCTTGGCGCGTGTAAGTGCTCATGCACGTCATCCGATCACGCGGCTCAGTGGCGCGGAAGCCCTCGGACACGACCGGCGCCGCGCCCCGGCCCGGGGTGCGGCGCCGGTCGCCGGAGCGGTCACCAGCTGGCGTGCAGCGGCTTGCCCTCCGCGTAGCCCGCGGCGCTCTGGACGCCGACGACGGCCTTCTCCGCGAACTCCTCCAGCGTGCCGGCGCCCGCGTAGGTGCAGGACGAGCGGACGCCCGCGATGACGGAGTCGATCAGGTCCTCGACGCCGGGGCGGGCCGGGTCGAGGAACATCCGGGAGGTGGAGATGCCCTCCTCGAACAGGCCCTTGCGGGCACGGTCGTAGGCCGACTCCTCCTGGGTGCGGTTGCGCACGGCGCGGGCGGAGGCCATGCCGAACGACTCCTTGTAGAGGCGTCCGTCGGCGGCCTGCTGGAGGTCGCCGGGCGACTCGTGGGTGCCGGCGAACCACGAGCCGATCATCACGTTGGAGGCTCCGGCGGCGAGCGCCATGGCGACGTCGCGGGGGTGCCGCACGCCACCGTCGGCCCACACGTGCTTGCCGAACTTGCGGGCTTCGGCGGCGCACTCCAGGACGGCGGAGAACTGCGGCCGCCCGACGCCGGTCATCATGCGGGTGGTGCACATGGCGCCGGGGCCCACGCCGACCTTGACGATGTCGGCGCCCGCCTCGATCAGGTCGCGTACGCCCTCGGCGGCCACGATGTTGCCGGCCACGACCGGGACGGCCGGGCCGAGGGCGCGGACGGCCTTGAGGGCGTCGAGCATGCCTTCCTGGTGGCCGTGGGCGGTGTCCACCACGAGGGTGTCGACGCCCGCGTCCAGCAGCGCACGGGCACGCGCCGCCACGTCGCCGTTGATGCCGACGGCGGCGGCGACGCGCAGGGCGCCTCCGGCGTCGACGGCGGGGCTGTAGAGGGTGGCCCGCAGCGCGCCCTTGCGGGTGAGGATGCCGACGAGCTTGCCGTCGGGCCCGACCGCGGGCGCGAACTTGCGGTGCGCTGCGTCGAGCCGGTTGAAGGCGTCACGGGGGTCGATGTCCGCGTCGACGACCAGCAGTTCGCTGGTCATGACCTCAGAGAGCTGGGTGAAGCGGTCGACGCCGGTCAGATCGGACTCGGTGACGACGCCGACGGGCCGCCCGTCCCGCACCACGACACCGGCGCCGTGTGCCCGCTTGGGCAGCAGCGAGAGCGCGTCGGCGACGGTCTGGGTGGGGGCGAGCGTGATGGGGGTGTCGAGGACGTGGTGCCGCCGCTTGACCCAGCCGATGACCTCGGTGACGACGTCGATCGGGATGTCCTGGGGGATCACCACGAGCCCGCCGCGGCGAGCCACGGTCTCGGCCATACGGCGTCCGGCGATGGCGGTCATGTTGGCGACCACCAGGGGGATGGTGGTGCCCGTGCCGTCGGGCGAGGAGAGGTCCACGCCCTGCCGGGAACCGACCGCCGAGCGGTTCGGCACCATGAAGACGTCGTCGTACGTCAGGTCGTACGGGGGCCGCTGATCATTGAGAAAACGCACGTACTTCATCCTCCCACGTCCGCACATCCATGCGAGAGGGGAGGATCCGCCGGAGTGAGCGGCCGGCCCTGGTGGGATCGCACGAGGACAGCGCGCAACGCCCCGCCGCGACTACGGAGTGTGCCCGCCGCTCACCGGGTCGGGGACCACCTCGCCGTGCGGGGAGGCGGGCTCGGGCTCCGGGGCCACCGGCGTGCGGCGCGCCGCGCGGGCGTCGGCCACCCCCTTCAGACGGCGCACCACCGGCTCCGTCCAGCGGGCGGTCAGCGGACCGAAGACCACCATGATCATCACGTACGCGGTCGCCAGCGGGGTGATCCGCGAGTCCACGCCCGCGGCGAGCCCCGCTATCACGATGGAGAACTCGCCCCGCGCCACCAGCGCCCCGCCCGCGCGCAGCCGCCCCTTGCCGCCCACTCCGGCACGCCCCGCCGCATACCAGCCGGTGAGCACCTTCGTGACGGCGGTGACCAGGGCCAGGATCAGCGCGGGCAGTAGCACGGGCGGGATCTGGGAGGGGTCGGTGTTGAGCCCGAAGAAGACGAAGAAGACGGCGGCGAACAGGTCCCGCAACGGCGTGAGCAGGCTGCGCGCGTTCTCGGCCGTCTCGCCCGAGAGCGCGATACCCACCAGGAACGCGCCGACGGCCGCCGAAACCTGGAGCTTCGCGGCGATACCCGCGATCAGCAAGGTGAGCCCCAGCACCACGAGCAGCAGCATCTCCGGGGTGTTCGAGCTGACGGCGCGGCTGATGTGCCGGCCGAAGCGCAGCGCCACCAGCAGCACGATGCCGACCGTGCCCACCGCCACCAGCATCGCCACGCTCGTCCCCGCCAGCCCGAGCCCCGCCACCAGCGCCGTCAGCAGCGGCAGATAGAGGGCCATCGACAGGTCCTCGATCACCAGCACACCCAGGATGACCGGCGTCTCCTTGTTGCCGAGCCTGCCCAGGTCGGTGAGCACCTTGGCGATCACCCCGGACGACGAGATCCAGGTGACACCTGCCAGCGCCACCGCCGCGACCGGGCCCCAGCCCAGCAGCAGCGCCGCCACCGCGCCCGGCACCGCGTTGAGCGCGAAGTCCACGATGCCGGACGGGTACTGGGTCTTGAGACTGGTGACCAGCTCCGAGGCGCTGTACTCCAGACCGAGCAGCAGCAGGAGCAGGATCACCCCGATCTCCGCACCGACCTCGATGAACCCCTCGGTGGCGGTCAGCGGGAAGAGCCCTCCCTGCCCGAAGGCGAGACCCCCCAGCAGGTAGAGCGGGATCGGGGAGAGCCCGATACGGCCGGCGAAGCGGCCTACCAGCCCCAGTCCCAGAATGACGGCGCCGAGTTCGATCAGCAGGACGGTGGTGTCGTGCACAAAGGGCCTTTCAGTTGTCCAGCGGCTTGTCCTCGCGGCTCAGGTGCCGGAGATGATGCGTGTCAGCTCGTCCACTCCCTCCCGGGTACCGACGGCGACGAGCGTGTCCCCCGCCTCCAGCCGGAAGTCGGGCGTCGGCGAGGGCACCGCGCCGGTACGGCGCAGCACCGCGACGATGGAGGCGCCGGTACGGCTCCGCGCCTGGGTGGCACCCAGTGGCTCCCCGCTGTACGGGGACTGCCCCGACATCGGGATGCGGACGGTGACCAGGTCGATCTCCATCTCGCACGTGCCCAGCCGCGGGCTCTCGCCGGGAGCGAGGATCTCCGCCAGGGAGCCCGCCTCCTCCCTGTCGAGCTGCACCGTGGCCAGACAGGCGTCGGGGTCGTCCTCCGGATGAAAACCGAGGAACCTGCGGCCGTCCTGGTGGGCGACCACCGAGATGTGGCGCCCGGTCCGGGTGGTGATGTCGTACTGCTTGCCCAACCCCGGCAGCTTGGTGCTCTTGGTCGTCATGGCTGCTGCCCTTCTCAACCTTCCACGAGGACTGCGCAGGTCCGCTCGGCGTCCTGCGGCGAACTGCTACGAAGCGGCGGTGCTGTCCGGATCCGTACGCTCCAACGCCGGACGGGGGCCCGATTCTTCCTCGGCCAGCAGCCAGTCGGCTGCCGCGGTGTCGGTCACCAGGCTGGTGACCAGTCCGGAGCGGAGCACGGCGCCGATGGCGGCCGCCTTCCGGTGCCCCCCGGCGATGGCCACGACCTCCGGGATCCGGCGCAGCCGCTCGGCCTCGACGGTGATGCACCGCTCCCCCAGGTCGCGGCCGATCCGCCGGCCCTGCGCGTCGAACAGGTGCGCCGACATCTCGGCGGCCACCCCGAGTGACGAGTAGTGCTCGCGCTCCTCGGCGCTGAGCATGTCGTGCACCGTGGAGATCCCCGGCTCCCAGGAGCCGATGGAGACGGCGGCGACGGTCACCTTGTCGAAGTACTCGAAAGCGCGAGCGATGCCCGTCTGGTGACGCAGCGCCGCGGCGGTGGAGCTGTCCGGCAGCAGCATCGGCGCGTAGATGGGGTGCGCCTCCCCGCCCGCGACCTCCGCGGCACGCCGGACGGCCTCCACCGAACCGCGGTCGGCCGTGCCCGCGTCGTAGACACCGGTGAGCTGGACCACCGTGCACGGGGGCAGCTGGCGCAGCGCCGTCGCCATGTGGATGGTGGAGCGGCCCCAGGCCAGACCCAGCACATCGCCGTCGGTGACCAGCTCGCCCAGCAGATCGGCGGCGACCTCGCCGAGGTTCTCCGGGTCCGCCGCGTCGTCGACGGCCTCGGTGGGCGACTCGACGACGACCGCGTGCCGCAGCCCGAAGCGGGCACGCAGCGCGTCCGAACGCTCGGCTTCCAGCTCGGCCGGCACCCTGATCTCGATCCGCACCAGGTCGCATTCGAGCGCCGTCTCCAGCACCCGGGCCACCTTGAAGCGGCTCACCCCGAACTCGTCCGCGATCTGGATCTTGGACTTGCCCTCCAGATAGAAACGGCGGGCCATCGCCGCCGCCTGCATGAGCTCGGCGGGTCCCATTCGCGTGGCTCGCCCCGACGACACCGCTCTCACCTCACTGTCTTGCCGTGTCCGCGCCGGCGGCACGTGCGCGCCGCGCGTTCATCCTTGCAGATCCCCTGACAAACGTGACCCTGGTCACCCAGCGTTCACCTCAGCTCCCCTGCCCCGGGCGGCCGGCCCGCTCCGCCTGCCGCCGCAACGCGCGCACCGCCTCCACAGGGTCCTCGGCACCGTAGACCGCGGAGCCGGCCACGAACACGTCGGCACCCGCCTCGGCGCACCGCTCAATGGTGGAGGCGGAGACCCCGCCGTCCACCTGGAGCCACAGTTGCAGACCGTGCTTGTCGATCAGCTGCCGGGTGCGGCGGATCTTCGGCAGCATGATGTCGAGGAACGCCTGCCCGCCGAAGCCCGGCTCCACCGTCATCACCAGCAGCATGTCCAGCTCGGGCAGCAGGTCCTCGTACGGCTCGATCGGGGTGGCCGGCTTGAGCGCCATGGACGCACGGGCCCCCTGGGCGCGGACCTCGCGGGCCAGCCGCACCGGAGCCGCGGCCGCCTCCGCGTGGAAGGTGACCGAACCCGCGCCCGCCTCCACGAACGCCGGCGCCCAGCGGTCCGGCTCCTCGATCATCAGGTGGCAGTCCAGCGGGGTGTCCGTGGCCTTGCGCAGCGACTCGACGACGGGCACGCCCAGGGTCAGATTGGGCACGAAGTGGTTGTCCATGACATCGACGTGCAGCCAGTCGGCGCCGCCGGTGCCGGAGACCGCGTCCGCCTCGTCGGCGAGCCGCGCGAAGTCGGCGGACAGGATGCTGGGGTTGATCTGAGCCATGGTTACCAGTATTCCGTGTGGACGTTCGAAGTGATCATTCGGTGGGGCTCACGCCGTGCGCTTCGCGCCGTGGGCCTTCGCGCCCGTGCGGCTTCCACACCGTGGGACCTTCACGCCGTGCGGCCTTCACGCCGTGCGGCGCAGCAGCGCCAGGTACATCGCGTCCGTACCGTGCAGATGCGGCCACAGCTGGACATCAGGACCCTCGCCCAGCTCAGGTACGCCGGGCAGCAGAGGGCGGGCGTCCAGGAGTTCGACCGATGGGCCGCGCGGATCCTTCTCCAGCCCGCGCAGCACGTCGTCGACGACCGCGCGGGTCTCCGCCAGGTGCGGCGAGCACGTCGCATACCCGACGACGCCACCCGCCCGGGCCGCCGCCACCGCCTGCCGCAACAGCCCGCGCTGCAACGGAGCGAACCCCGCCAGATCCTCAGGGGTGCGCCGCCATCGGGCCTCCGGCCTGCGCCGCAGCGCGCCGAGGCCGGTACACGGCACGTCCACCAGCACCCGGTCGAAACTCCCGGGCCGCCACGCGGGGCGCGTCCCGTCCGCGCTGACCACGGCCCACGGACCCGGATTGCCCTCCAGCGCACGGGCCACCAGCCGGGCACGGTGCGGCTGCTTCTCGGCCGCCAACAGCATCGCCCCCCGCCCGGCCGCGAGCGCCCCCAACAGGGCGGCCTTACCGCCGGGACCCGCGCAGACGTCCAGCCACTGCCTGTCGCTCCCGCCCTCCACGGGCGCGTCGGCCAGGGCGAGCGCGACGAGCTGGCTTCCCTCGTCCTGCACCCCCGCCCTGCCCTCACGCACGGCGTCCAGCGCCCCGGGCTCACCGCCCTCGGCCATCCGCACCGCGTACGGCGACCAGCGCCCCGGCGCCGTCTCGCCGGTGGTCAGCTCCTCGACGGACGCCCGGCCGGGGCGGGCCACCAGCGTGACCTCCGGCCGCTCGTTGTCGGCCTCCAGCAGCGCGGTGATGTCCGCACGGCCGCCGCCCCCCTGGGCCCGCGAAGGCAGCGCGTCCCAGAGCGCGGAGACCACCCACCGCGGGTGGGCGTGGCGCAGCGCCAGGTGCTCCTCGGGATCCTCGTCGTAGGGCGGCGCGACCCGGTCCAGCCAGCCCTCCAGGTCATCGGCGGTGATCCGCCGCAGCACCGCGTTGACGAACTTGGCCCGCCCGTCGCCCAGCACCACCCGGGCCAGCTCCACCGTGGCGCTCACCGCGGCGTGCTGCGGAATGCGGGTGCCCAGCAGCTGATGGGCACCCAGCGAGAGCACGTCCAGCACCGGCGGGTCGACCTGGCGCAGCGGGCGGTCGACGCACTCAGCGATGATCGCGTCGTAGGTGCCCTGCCACCGCAGCGTGCCGTACACCAGCTCCGTGGCCAGCGCCGCGTCCCGCGCGTCCAGACCGCCCTCGTCGGTGCCCTTCTCGCGGGCCTTCCTCAGCAGCGGCGGCAGCACCAGGTTCGCGTAGGCGTCGCGTTCGTCGACAGCGCGCAACGCCTCGAACGCGAGGACGCGGACCGGGTCCTTGCGCGGCCGCCGGTACGGCTTCCCGGGCTTGCCCGACTTACCTGACTTGCCCGGTTTTGTAGACCTGCCCGGCCGGCCGCCGTGACGGGGTGGGGTGCTCACAGCTGAAGGTGCTCCGCGTAACGAGGGATCAAGACCTCCACCCTACGACCCCGCGCCCCCCTCACCGCCACGCAGCCCTCCCCGTCCGCCGCGGCGGCTCCGACGGCGCGCACACCCGCGCCCGGCACCGGCCGCGGGGCCCCGGGGGCTCCCGGGTTCGGGGCCGCGGAGCGTCGCGGCCCCGGAGCGTCGAGGCCCCCGTCGGGCCCCGAGCCTCGGAGACCGCCCCTCGGGGCGTCGGAGCTCGCGCCTCGGTGGCTCGGTGCTCGGGTGTCCCTCAGAGTGTCGGAGCTGCGGAGCCGGGTGCCTCGGCTCCTCGGACGTCGGAGTTCGGGGGTCTCGGTTCCTCGGAGTGTCGGAGCTGCCGAAGCGGGCGCTCGGCGCGTCGGAGCTGAGAAGCTGCCGGAGCCCCGAACTCCGGAGGTGGCGAACTTCCCCGACCGCGGAGCCCGGGAGCCGGATTACGCCTCGAACCCGGCACCCTCTTCGATGCGGCTGCCCCGCGCCCAGTCGGCCGCCCGCATGGGCTTCTTACCCTGCGGCTGCACCCACTCCAGCTCGACCGGGTGCGACCCCGTACCCACGTGCACCGCGTTCTTGCCGGCCCTCAGCTCACCCGGCGGAAGCCCCTCCCCACCCGCGACGGCAGCCGCGGTCGTGGCCGTCGCGGACAGCGGCGCGAGGGAGCGCACCTTCAGCCGCTCGCCACGGAAAACGGTCCACGCTCCGGGCGCCGGCGTGCACGCGCGCACCACCCGGTCGACCCGGAGCGCGGGCGCGGTCCAGTCGATGCGGGCGTCCTCCACATTGATCTTCGGCGCCAGGGAGATGCCCTCCTCCGGCTGCGGCACCGCTTGCAGACTGCCGTCCTCGATACCGTCCATCGTGGCGGCGAGCAGCCCCGCCCCCGCGAACGCCAGCCGGGTCAGCAGGTCACCGCTGGTGTCCCTGGCCCGCACCTCTTCGGTGACCACGCCGTAGACGGGACCCGAGTCCAGTCCCTCCTCGATGAGGAAGGTGGTGGCACCGCTCATCTCGTCCCCGGCGAGCAACGCGTGCTGCACGGGCGCCGCACCGCGCCAGGCCGGCAACAGCGAGAAGTGCAGGTTGACCCAGCCCCTGGCGGGAACGTCCAACGCGACGCGGGGCAGCAGCGCGCCGTAGGCGACGACAGGCGCGCAGTCGGGTCCGATCTCCCGCAGCCGCGCGAGGAAGTCCTCGTCCCGGGGGCGCGCGGGCTTGAGCACCTCGATGCCCTCCTCCTGCGCCCGCTGGGCCACGGGGCTGGGCACCAGCCGCCTGCCGCGTCCCGCCCGCGCGTCGGGCCGGGTGACCACGGCGGCGACCTCGTGCCGCTCGGAAGCGATCAGGGCATCGAGCGCCGGGACGGCGACCTCTGGTGTGCCTGCGAAGACGAGCCTCATCGGTGGCGAACTACCTCTCACACGCGGAAAGACAGTCCAGTTTACGGTCATCAGGAGGCCCGCGCCGGAGGGGGCGTACGGGCACCCGCGCGCCGTGCCGGCACTCCGTCCGCGCCCCCGCAGCGTGACCCGAGGGCCCGTCGTCGCGTTGGTCAAGTCAGATTGACCGAATCGAGTTGCCGCCCCGCCCCCGAAGGCGCCGCTGCCTCGTTCCCACCCCCTCCCCCCTCCGTTCACCCTTCCCCTCCTTCCCCCCTTTCTCCCGTTTCCCTTCTTCCACACCGCCCTTCACGCCCCAGTCACCCCCCTCCAGTTATCCAGTCACCCCATCCAGCACGACAGCTGAAACGCCCCCTTTCAGCCGGTCCGAGAGGCTTCTTCATGGCCGACCACGCAACGCACGACGCCCAGGCGCGGGCCAGCCTGCACCTTCTGGTGCGCGACATCGAGCGGGTCCGCCGGCAGGTGGACGCGCTGCGCACCCTCACCGCGCAGCTCGGCAACGTCTATCGCCCCCGACGCACCGGCCCCTCCGCCGGTTTCGTCGTCTACGGCCGCGCCCCCGCGCCGACCGTCAGGCTCGCCCAGGAACTGCGCGACAGCGTCGAGACGCTGGTCACCGCCGCCGTCGACTTCGACCGTTCACTGGGCTTCTCCTGGGACGCCGTGGGCTCGGCGCTCGGCGTCACCAAGCAGGCCGTGCACCGCAGGTACGGCTCCTCCCGGCGCGGGACCGCCCGAGGTGTCCCGGAGAACACCGAGGCGCCCGCCGCCCGGCAGCCGGAAGCCGTACCGGTCGTACCCGCCGGGCCCCGCCCCCTGCCCGCCTCCCCCGGCGCGGTGACCGGTCCACGTCCCGCCGTGCCCGTCGCCCGGTCGATCCCGCCGCAGCAGTCCGCATCGCCCGCGCCGCCCCCCGAGCCCCGGTCCGAACCCCGGCGGGACCCTCGCCACGAGCGCCTCGACCGTCACGACCCGCGCCCCGGCGCGCTCCCTTCCCCCCGCAACGGCTAGCCGGCGCCCGACGCCCCCGCCGGGCGACCACCGCCGGCTCCCGCGCGCCGTCGGCCACCCGCCCGGCCCCACGAGGTGCCGCCCCTCCGGGGAGGGGCGGCACCTCGTGGGGCCGGTACTCCAGCCGTGGCCCGTGCTCTTGCAGTCGGAGTGGGTGAACCGATCAGCGTTGCGCTGCGGCCAGGCCAGCGCCGGTTCGGCCGCCGCGGTCAGTTCGGGGGGCGGTTGCCCCGTCCTGGGCTCGCTGCGAGAGCCCCTGGAGGACGGTGGCGAAGTAGTCGGCCCGCGCCCGAGGGCCGGCCTGAGCGGGCAGTTCTCCCGCCCGCTGCACCTCACGCAGCCGGGCCTCGCACCCGTCCACGTCCTTGTTACGCAGATCGCGGAGGAACGCCCGCACGTGCGCGTCCTGCTCAGTGACGTCGGTTGCCGCGCTGATGGCCAGGAAGCCGGCCGGGTGCGCGGGATCCGGGTAGGTGACCGCGGCATCGTGCAGATGCGCGCGAACTCCCCGTACGCGGCGGGCTCCTCGCGCTTGGGCCGGCAGGCGGGCGTACTGGGACCCCGCCGGGGCGCCCGCCTCAGCCGATGTCCACCGGGTCGACCCGCACGTGCGGCACCGCGCCCTCCCTGCGTGCCAGCCGCCCCGCCAGAGCGGTCTTCAACGACGCTGCCAGCGTGGCGCCGCTGCCCTGCGGCACCCGGACCAGCGCCCGCTCCCAGAGCTGGCCCGGCGGCGGATCGCCGGGGCGTCGCGGCCGCCCGGAGGCCGGGGCCGGCAGCGGCACAGGGCCCAGCACCTGGGCGCCTTCCGGCAGTCCGGACTCCCGGGCGGAGTCCAGCAACGCGGCGACGGCCTCGGGCGGGCCGGTGACCGCCGCCATCCGGGAGACCGGGGGAAAGCCCAGCTCGGCCCGGTCGGCGAGCTCCCGCAGCGCGTGCCCGGCCGGGTCCCAGCGCACCAGAGCCTGGACCGGGCGCATCGACTCCTCGGCGACGAGCACCACGCTGCCGCCCTCGCCCTGCGGACGCACCAGCGAGGCGGCACCCAGCCACCGGCGCAGGGCCTCTTCGCCCGCACGCAGATCGGGCCGCCCCAGCAGCGCCCAGCCGTCCAGCAACAGGGCGGCCGCATACCCGTCCTCGCCCTCCGGCACCGGCTCGGCCCCCGGGGTGGCGACCACGAGCGCCGGGCGCGCCGGCACCGACTCCAGCACGTGCTCGCCACCGGATGTCCGCACCGGCACAGAGGGGAAGGCGCGCCCCAGTTCCTCTGCCGTACGCCGGGCCCCGATGACGCTGCCGCGCAACCGTGTGCCCGCGCACATCGGGCAGCGCCACTGCGGGGTCTCGCGCGCACACCAGCCGCAGCGCAGCGCCGTCCCCTCCCCCGACGCCTCCAGCGGTCCCGAACAGTGGGCGCAGCGGGCCGGCTCCCGGCACCGCTCGCACACCAGCCTCGGCACGTACCCGCGGCGCGGCACCTGGACCAGCACCGGGCCGTGCTCCAGCGCGTCCCGCGCGGTGCGCCAGGCGAGACTGGGCAGCCGGGCGCTGCGGGCGGCCGGGTCGCGCCCCTCGTCGCCCTCGCCGGCCGTGCGGACCCGGGGCATCACGGCCCGCACCGTGTCACGGTCGGCGGCCAGGGGGCGGGCGAACCCGGACTCCACCAACTGGGCCGCCTCCACCGTGCAGCCGTGCGCCCCCAGCAGGAACGCCGCGCCTTCGGTGACGGCTCGCTGCAACAGCACCTCCCGGGCGTGCGGCTGCGGGGCACGCTCCTCACTGTGCCCGGAGTCGCCGTCCTCCCAGATCGCGGCCAGCCCGAGGCGCCGCACCGGCGCGAACATCGCCGCCCTGGTGCCGACGACCGCGCGCACCGCGCCGCGGCTGACGGCCAGCCATCGGCGGTACCGGGGCTCGGGGCCGGCGTCGGCGGTCAGCAGCACGTGCTGTCCCTCGCCGACGAGCGCGGTGAGCGCCGCGTCCACCCGGGCGGCCGACTTGCCGTCGGGCAGCACGGCCAATGCGCCGCGCCCGGAGGCGAGGGTGGTGGCCATGGCGCGAGCCAGCTCGTCGGCCCAGTCGCGCGGGCCCGGCAGGGCCGTCCACACCGCGCGAGGCGCGGACTTGTCCGTGAGCGCCTGTAGGAAGGCGGGGCCTTGCGGGTAGCGGGACCAGCCGCCGGGCTCCGGGGCCCGCGGCCTGGGTGGGCGGCGCGGCGAAGTCTGCTTCTCGGCTCTCGCGCGTCGCGGTGGGACGGCCAGTTGGACCACGTCGGCCAGCGATCCGGCGTAGCGGTCCGCGACCGAGCGGCACAGCTGGAGCAGCTCGGGGGTGAGGACCGGTTCGGGTGAGAGGACCTGTGCGAGGGGGGCGAGCCGTCCCGTGAAGTCGGAGTCGGCACGGCGTTCCACGATGAATCCGTTGATGAGGCCGCCGCCTTCGCGGCGCCCTTCCCGTTCCCCGGCGCCGAAGCGCACCCGGACGCGCACGCCCGGCTGAGCCTCCTCATCCATCGCCGCGGGCACGGCGTAGTCGAAGAACCGGTCGAGGTGGACGAGTCCCTTGTCGACCAGCACGCGCGCCACCGGCAGCCGCGTGGCGAGCTCCGCGCCCCGCCAGGTGCGGGGTTTCGCCCTGGGGGGACGGGCCTTGCGCTCGCGGACCGTCTCCCGGATGAGGGCGAGCTGCTCGGCCTGTTCGGGCTGCTGCGACTGTTCGCCCCTGTCCTCCGGCCCGCCGTTGTCCCTGCTCACCGGCTCAGTTTCGCAGACGGCCCGAAGCCGGTGGCCTGTTGTCGATCCGGCCCGGGGCTGCCGCGCTGCCCCACGCCGGTGGCAGTCCTGCTCATCACTGTCCCCTTTCGTCTCGTGACGGGCTCGCGCGCTCGTCCTCGTGGCGGTCGCCTCTCGCGCCGGTGTGCGGCCGGCCGCGGGGAGCGTCACGTCGCGGGTGCGCACAAGCGGGTGCGCACAAGAACGGCCATGGCCAGGAGAGCGCCCAGAGTGCCCATCAGCCCGATCACGTGGCTTCCTCCGGCTGCTTCGGTCCGCCGGTGAGGGCTCCGTGCAGGAAGAGATCGACGAGCTCCGCGTCCTCCAGAGGTTGGGGGGCTCCCGGGCGGCCTGCGCTCATCAGCAGCAGCTGAAAGGTGTCGGCGAGCCGTTCGGGTGCCATGCGCAGCACCGCTCGGTCCGGCTCGAAGAGTGAGGTGAGCGCGGCGCGGGGTGCGGCAGGCCCGGCCTCGTGTCGGCTCCGGCCCTCCTCCGGGCCTTCGGCCTCGGCGGCGGGCGGCCTCGCCGCCTTGCCGACGGAGGCGAGGGCCCCGGCGACCTCCCCTATCCGGTTCATGTGACCCCGCATGACCGCGGCCGCCTGGGTGAGGCGGTCCGACAGCGGCTGATCGAGGGAGATGGCTTCGAGGTGCGCGAGGGTGTCGTCGGGCCGCAGCGCTTCTTCCAGGCAGGCGGCGAGCAGCGCCTCCTTGTCGGTGAAGACACGGAAGATGGTGCCCTCGCCGATTCCGGCCGCGCGGGCGATCTTCGCGGTCGTCACCAACGGTCCGTACTCGACGACGAGCGGGAGCGCCGCCGACACGATCATCGCGCGCCGCTGCTCCGGATCCATCGCGGGCGCCCTGCGCCTCGCCTGTGGTTCGTTCATGCGTCGAGCTTACGGAGTGAGCACTCACTCCGTCAAGGAGTAAGTACTCACTCCGCCCGGCGGGCGGTCTCGACGCGGCACCGCGATTGCTGTTGCCTGCTCCGCAGGGGGAAACGGGAAACGGCCCCCACGCCTTGTTGGCCGGGTGAGCGCGCCCCCAAGCTGAGTGCGGCGAGGGGGCACCCGCCCGGAGTGAGAGACACGGAGGTCAGCAGTGCTCCACCAGCCCCGGCAGCCGCTCGGATTCGGTCCTGAACTCCGTCGGCTGCGCCTCGCCAGAGGGTTCACGCTCGGTCAGCTCAGCGCTCTCGTCCACTACAGCAAGAGCCAGTTGAGCAAGGTCGAGCGGGGCCTCAAGGCCCCGTCAGCCCAGCTGGCCCGCCTCTGCGACACGGCGCTGGAGGCGGACGGGGACCTGGCGGCTTCCGCGCCCTCCTTCACTCTTTCGAGTCCGACCCCCGAGCCCGCCTCCGACGAAGGTGAGACCTGGCTGATGCGTCTTGATCCCACGGGCGGCGCCTCTTTCGAGTCGGTGCCGCGCAGAAGCGTGGTGGCGGCCGGTGCCGCCTCGGTCGTTCCGCTGGGACGGCCGGCGCCGCGGACCGACAGCAGTGCGGTCCTGCACACGGCACGCTCCCTGTTCGCCCACTACCGCTCCCTGGGCCAGAGCGCGGGCCCGCACCTGGTCCTCCCGCCGCTCATCGCGCAGACGCACACCCTGCGTTCGCTGGCGCACCAGGCCGACCTGCGCTCCAGGAATGGGCTGCTGTCGCTGGCGTCCCGCTACGCCGAGTACATCGGCTGGCTCGTCCAGGAGACCGGTGACGAGCGTGGCGCCCTGTGGTGGACGGACCGCGCGGTGGAACTCGCCGAGGACGGCGGCGATCACGGGTTGGCCGCGTACGCTCTGGTGCGTCGCGCGCTGGTCACCCTCTACCGCGGCGACGCGGCACAGACGGTCGAACTGGCCCGCCGGGCGCGGCGGCTGGCCGGCAGCGACCGGGTGCGCGGGCTGGCGGCGCAGCGCGAGGCGCAGGGACACGCGCTGGCGGGTGACCACCGCTCGTGCATGCGCGATCTGGAATCGGCCAGGGAACTACTGGCGTCGGCCGACGAGGACACGCGGGAGCAGACCCCGGTCATCGGCAGCAGCACACTGGCCGACCCGGTCTCCATGATCACCGGTTGGTGCCTGTACGACCTCGGCCTGCCCGCCGAGGCCGCGCGGGTGCTGGACCGCCAGACGGCCGTACTCCCGCCGCACGCGCTCAGGTCGCAGGCCAGGTACGGCATACGGCGGGCGCTCGCGCACGCCGCCGCGGGCGAGGTCGACCACGCCTGCGCAGTCGTCCAAACGCTCACCGCGGCGACGGACTCGGTCGCCTCCGCGACGATCAGGACGGACCTGCGCCGCCTCGCGCACGTCCTGCGGCGCCATCCCACCCGGTCAGGGAGCGAACTCGCTCCGTGGCTGGCCACCCACATCTGACCCGCAGCTGCCACACGTCCCGACCCCGACAAGGAGCCGCCATGCCGCATGTCTTCGTCAACTACCGCACCGGCGACGGTGAGCAGGCCGCCACCACCATCGCCCGCGACCTGTCGCACCGCTTCGGCGAAGGGCTGGTCTTCCGGGCGAGCGAGTCCATTCGGCCGGGGCAGCTCTACCCGGACGAGTTGCTCGCCGGCGTCCGCCGCAGCGACGCCCTCCTCGCCCTGATCGGCCCCGGCTGGCTGGATGCCCCGGATCCGGCGCGTCCCGAGTGCAGGGCGCTCGACAACGCCGAGGACTGGGTGCGCAAGGAGATCCTGGAGGCCATCTCGGAGGGGAGGTTGGTCATTCCGGTGCTCCTCGGGCGCCGGACGGAACGCCTCAAGGCCGCGACGCTCCCCCAGCCGCTGGCCCGGCTCGCCTACGTGCAGTCCGTACGCTACGACCACCAGCAGGCGTCGACGGACCTCGCCCGGCTCGCCGAGGTGCTCTCGGAACTGGTCCCGGGCCTGGAGGAACACGACGCCGCCGAGCCGTCCGAACGCCCCGTCGGTGACGGCGGCACCTCCAACACGCTCACGGGCGACGGCGACGGCCACATCCAGGCCCGCGACGTCACCGGAGGCGTCACCTCCACGGTGGTCCGCGACGCGCACGGCCCCCTCAACACCGGCCCGGCGGCGCAGCACGTGCACCAGCCGCGTCTGGAGGGCGAAGGCGCCACCTACATCAGCGGTGACAACAAGGGGGGCGTGCGGCACCGGTTCGGGGAGCGTCGATGACCACCTCCTCCGGCTCCTCCAGTCACGTCACCGACGCACGCGGTCCGCTCCACACGGGCCCGGGCGACCAGCACATCTACTACGGGGACATCAGGGCCTCCGCGTCCTCCGACCGCAGCGGCCGGGATCCCCGTCAGGTCGCCGTCGAGGAACTCCGCGCTCTGCGTCGGCGGTTCGTCGATCCCGTGGGCAGCGACCGGGCCCGCGAGCTGCTGGAGGACAAGCGCGCCGTCATGCTCACGGCCGGACGCGGACACGGCGCCCGGACAGCCGCGAAGGTCTTCCTCTGTCAACTCCCGCAGGGCAGCCGCCGGTTCCGTGAACTGGTCGACCAGGCGGAGGAGGGCGACTCCGCCGGCCGCGCCCTGGACCGGGAACAGGTGGAGCGGGGAGCCGCCCTGCTGCTCGACCTGTCCACCGTCTCTTCGCGCCGCTACGAGACGTTCATGGCGGAGCTGCCCTGGTTCCTCAAGGTCGTGCGGGAGTGCGACGCCTGGCTGGCCGTCGTGCTGCCGGCCTTGTGGCGGGCGGGGTTCGAGCACGTCTTCCGCGGACTCGTCGTGCGCCTCGAGCGCCCCGACCCGGCGGCCGTACTCCAAGCGCACCTGCGCGACGTCGGCATCCACGTCCGGCGGGCCGAGGTGGCCGTGCCCGAGCTGGAGCACGAGCTGACGACGGCCACCATGGCCCAGACTGCGGACCTGAGCGAGGACATCAGGGCCGCGCGGGAGAACGCCCCGCCAGGATCAGGCTTCGCCGCGTGGCTCAAGACCGCCCTCGCCGCACGCGCTCCTGGAGCACAGGACGTCGAAGCGCACCTGTCCGGGCTGGACAGCGGTGCGCAGCGTGCACTCCTGCTGACGACGGCGCTGCTGCACGGGGCACGGACCGACACGGTCCACGAGGCCGCCGCCCGGCTCGCCCGGGCGGCGGAACTTCCCGAGGTGGCCACTCCCCTGCTGCACCACCGCACGCTGACCGCCCGGCTCGCCGAGATCAAGGCCGCAGCCCACCGAGGCCGCGTCCGCTTCACCGTGGCCGGTTACGACGCCGGCGTACGCCGCTGGTTCTGGGACAACTATCCGCAGCTGCGCGGACCACTGGCCGACTGGCTCCGCACCGCACCCGGATTCACGGCGCTGGAGCGCGCCGACCGGCTCGAACTGGTCACGCGCTTCGCGCACGAGCGCCTGCGCACCGGGCCCCCGGACGGCCTGGCGGCCCTGGCTGAGCGCTGGTCGGGGCCGTCCGCCTCGCCGGAGGAGCTGACGATGGCTGCCAGAGCACTGGGCGAGGGCGTGGTCCACGCGCGGTACGGCAGCCACTTCAGGCAACAGCTCTACAGGTGGGCCCAGGACACCGCGCTGCCGGGCCACCGCGCCCACGTCGTGATCGGCGTGTGCTCCGAGGTGCTCTCCCGGCGCTTCCCCGACCAGGCGATGATCCGGCTGCGCCACGTGAGCCGGCACAGGGAACAGGGCGTGCGGGTCACGGCCCGTGAGGCGCTGGCCCGCATCACGGACTCCGACGACCGCCTCTACCGCAGCCTGCTCAAGCGGCTCGCCCCGGGGGAGGAGCCCCGTGGACTCCGCGACCTTGGCATCTTCCTCCATGTCGCCGATCCGGCCCGGATGGCGGGCGACGCCACGGTGGGGGCGCTGCTGGCGGACCACTGGACGGCCGCGCTCGCCCACCTGCCACCGCGACGGTGGGAACAGCCTCTGCGAGCGTGGCTGGAGCGGGCCCATACCCGGCCCGTCGCCCGCAGGCCCGCGCTGCGGGCACTGGCCACGGCGTGTGCCAGGCAGCGGGCGGCGTTCGGAGCCGTCTACGCCGCCGCCTGTTCCTGGGCGGCGGGCGACCCCGCACGCCGTCGCACCGTGAACGCCCTCTGGGAGGCCGCCGGATCCGTGCCGCGCCCCCAACCTTCCCGTACGGCCGCGGCCGCCCGCTGAGCGCCGTACGCACCGAGAGGAGTCAGGAGACCCCATGAGTTCTGGCCACAAGACGGTGACCGGCTTCTGCACCGTCCTTCTCGGCCTGGTCCTGGTCATCGCCGGCCTCGCCCTGCGCTGGCCGGCCTGGGCCTGGGGCGCGGCAGCGGTCGCCTTCGTGACCGTCTGCCTGGCCATGCGGCGCTGGGCCGTCCCTCCCATCGATCCGCTCTCCCAGGAGTTCACGGCCGAGCCCGACCGGCCGACCGATCCGCCCGAGCGCAGAGAGGAGACCGTCGCGGACGTGGTGCTCCCGTCGGCGGCCCAGGACTACGACTTCCGGTTCTCCGCCACCATCCGCTGGTGGCCCGAGGAGCAGCCCAAGAACAGCGCTCCGTTCAGCCCCGCGGGGGTGGCCGTCAGCGCGGTGCTGGACAGAGCGCGCGAGGTGACCGAGCAGTGGCAGCCGCACCGCGGCTCGGTGGCCCAGCACCGGCTCAGCGGCGAGCTCGCTGTCATGCGGGCCGACCCCGAGGGACGGGTGCTCGCCATGGCGGAGAACGTGACGCTCACCCTGTCGGAGGCGGACGCCGTGCGGCTGCGCAAGCTGGCCACGGTGCGCAAGGACGAGACGCTGTGGGCGCACGAGCGCCGGTACGAGCGGGACCGCCGCGAGTACCTGGGCAACGACGTGCTCCACGACACCGGCAGCGCCGTGGTGTGGTGGCTCGCCAAGAACGACGACCAGATCCGCAAGACCGTCGACGATCTCGGCGTGCTCGCCCAGCTGACCTCGGCCGCGAACAACCAGGAGGTCCCTGAGCGCTACGCGCATCTGGTGCCGCACCCCACCGGCGTCCCGGAGGGGGCCGCGCCGACTGCGAACGGCTACCTGAACGGGCACCGCGACGGCGGCCCGGCCGGGCAGGTCGACGGGTACGGGCACGGATACGCCGGCGCGCACGGCCACGGGAACTTCCCGGGGAGCGCGCCAGGCGATGCTCCCCCGTTCGGCGCGCCGTTCGAGACGGACGCGGACGCGGCGCCCTCACCGGTGGAGGTCTTCACCGACCTGCTGGCGGCGATGGAGGTCCCGGCCGGCGACCCGGACGCGGGAGTACTGGCCAGAGCGCTGCACGAGGGCGCCCTCAAGATCGCGCGGGAAGGGGCCAGCGAGGCCATCAGGCAACGCTTCGACCCCGCGGCACCGGAGCCGGCCTCACCGGGCACGCCAGACGCGTCGGCCCCACCGGACACGCCCAGCGCGCCAGGCCCGTCGGCCATGCCGGACACGTCCAGCATGCCCAGCACACCAGACGCGTCGGCCCCACCGGACACGTCCGGCACATCGAGTGCTCCAGGCCCGGTGGACGCGCCCGAGGTCTGAGGGCGGAGGCGTGGGCCAAAGCCCTGCCATCGCCTTGGGCCGCTCGGCCACACCGGTCCCGGAGAGGGACCGGCGACGGGATGCGAACCCGCGAAGAGATCACTCACATGGGAAGTAGCCCCCGCCTGCGCACCGGGCGCGTCCACGGTCAGCGTAGGGGCCGCGGCCCGAACCGGGCGAGGCGATTACCATCCGCGGAACGCACCAGATCGCGCGCCCCGCACGCGCACAGTCCGCACGCGCACAGTCCGCACGCCGACAGTTCACCCACCCACAGCCCGCGCTCCCGTGCGAAAGCCCTCGCACGCGGGCATGCGCCCAGGCCGGAGGCCCGGCACCCCGCCAGCATGGGGTGCCGGGCCTCCGGTGTGGGCTCGGCGTGGAGACGGTCGGCGCGGGGGCGAAGCCCGGGACGGACCGCCGTCCCGGCCGGCTGCCGTCCCGGCGGGATCGCCGGGGACGGGAGCCGGGGCGGGACGAGGGGACGGGCCGAAGCCCGTCCCGGCCCGGCACGGGCAGGCCCCGCACCGCGCGGCCGGGAACTAGATCCCGGCCGCCTTGCGGAGGGCCTCCACGCGGTCGGTGCGCTCCCAGGTGAAGTCGGGGAGCGCACGGCCGAAGTGACCGTAGGCGGCCGTCTGCGCGTAGATGGGTCGCAGCAGGTCGAGGTCGCGGATGATCGCGGCCGGGCGGAGGTCGAAGACGTCCGAGATGGCCTGCTCGATCTTCTCGGTGTCGACGGTCGCCGTGCCGAAGGTCTCCACGAAGAGACCGACCGGCTCGGCCTTGCCGATGGCGTAGGCGACCTGGACCTCGCAGCGGGAGGCGAGCCCCGCTGCCACCACGTTCTTGGCGACCCAGCGCATGGCGTAGGCGGCGGAGCGGTCCACCTTGGACGGGTCCTTGCCGGAGAAGGCGCCGCCACCGTGCCGGGCCATGCCGCCGTAGGTGTCGATGATGATCTTGCGTCCGGTCAGCCCGGCGTCACCCATGGGGCCGCCGATCTCGAACCGCCCTGTCGGGTTGACCAGCAGGCGGTAGCCCTCGGTGTCGAGCTTGATGCCCTCGTCGACGAGGGCCTTCAGCTCGGGCTCCACGACGAACTCGCGGATGTCGGGTGCCAGCAGCGAGTCCAGGTCGATGTCGGCAGCGTGCTGGGAGGAGACCACCACGGTGTCCAGGCGCACGGCCTTGTCGCCGTTGTACTCGATGGTGACCTGGGTCTTGCCGTCGGGGCGCAGGTACGGGATCGTCCCGTTCTTCCGGACGGTCGAGAGCCGCTCGGAGAGCCGGTGCGCCAGGGTGATGGGCAGCGGCATGAACTCGGCGGTCTCGTCGCAGGCGTAGCCGAACATCAGGCCCTGGTCGCCCGCGCCCTGCTCGTCGAGCTCGTCCTCATCCCCCTCGACGCGGCGCTCGTAGGCGCTGTCGACGCCCTGCGCGATGTCGGGCGACTGGGCGCCGATGGACTCGGAGACGCCGCAGGAGGCGCCGTCGAAGCCCTTCTTCGACGAGTCGTAACCGATCTCGAGGATCTTGTTGCGCACGAGGGTGGAAATCGGCGCGTAGGCCTTGGTCGTCACTTCACCGGCCACGTGGACGAGACCGGTGGTGATCAGCGTCTCGACGGCGACCCGGGAGTGCGGGTCCTCCTTGAGGAGTGCGTCGAGGATCGTGTCGCTGACCTGGTCAGCGATCTTGTCAGGGTGACCCTCGGTCACGGATTCCGAGGTGAACAAGCGGCGCGACACATCGCTCCCTGGGGTTGCAGCGGCTGCTGGCTGAGCATGGGGCGGACCGGTCGGGGGCTGCGCCCAAGCACGGTCCGCGGCCAGTTTATCCATCTCCGCCGGTATCCAATCACGGACTCTCGAACTACGAGACGACCGTGACCTGCTCGATTCGAATGCGCTCGCCACCGCAACCGGGTGGAAGATGCTGACATGTCAGGGCGTGTCGGTCAGCCGCCACCAGGGTCAAGAGCGCCCTTCCGGCCCCGTTCGACGGCGTTCGACGACTTCCGGCCCACTCGGGCGGGGGCCGGATCAGGCCCGCTCCGGGCCCGGAAGCTCCGGTTCCGCGTGGTTCGCCCGCGCCTCGGGGCTCAGCCGCTCACCCCTGGCCGGGGAAGCGCTGCGCGATCAGGTCCCACACGGTCTCGGCGAGGGCCTCCTTCGGCCCGTGGGGAACGGCGGTCTCGCTGCCGTCGGCGCCCAGCACGACGGCTTCGTTCTCCTCGGCACCGAACGTCTTCGACTCCCCCACCTCGTTGACGACCAGCAGGTCGCAGCCCTTGGCGGCGAGCTTGGCGCGGCCGTGCGCCAGCACGTCGTCGGTCTCGGCGGCGAAGCCGGCCACCACCTGTCCGGCACGCGGGCGGTCCGCCGACAGTCCTGCGAGGATGTCCGGGTTGCGGACCAGCGCCAGCGGCTCGGGGTCCTGGCCGTCCTTCTTCTTGATCTTCCCGCCGGCGTAGGAGGCAGGACGGAAGTCAGCGACGGCGGCGGCCATCACCACCGCGTCCGCGTCGGCCGCCGCCTCGGTCACCGCCTCGTGCAGTTCCCGCGCGCTGCCGACGTGGACGAGGTCCACACCCGCGGGCTTGGGCAGTGCGCTGTTGGCGGAGACGAGCGTCACCCGCGCACCCCGCGCGGCGGCCGTACGGGCGAGGGCGTAGCCCTGCTTGCCGCTGGAGCGGTTGCCGAGGAAGCGCACCGGGTCGAGGGGCTCGCGGGTGCCGCCCGCGCTGACGACGACGTGGCGCCCCGCGAGGTCGGGGCCGGCGCCCGCCACGCCCCGGGCGAGCACCCGGCGGCAGACGTCGAAGAGCGCATCCGGGTCGGGCAGCCGTCCCTTGCCGGTGTCCTTGCCGGTCAGCCGGCCGACGGCGGGCTCGATGACCACGGCGCCGCGGCGGCGCAGCGTGGCGACGTTCTCCTGGGTGGCGGGGTGCTCCCACATCTCCGTGTGCATCGCGGGGGCGAAGACAACGGGACATCGCGCGGTCAGCAGGGTGTTGGTGAGCAGGTCGTCGGCGAGTCCGTGGGCGGCCTTGGCGAGCAGGTCGGCGGTGGCGGGCGCGACGACGACCAGGTCGGCCTGGTGGCCGATGCGCACGTGCGGCACCTCGTGGACGGACTCCCACACCTCGGTGGCGACGGGGTTGCCGGTCAGCGCCGACCAGGTGGCGGCCCCGACGAAGTGGAGCGCGGCCTGAGTGGGGACGGCGCGCACCTCGTGGCCGCTCTCGGTGAAGCGCCGGGCCAGCTCGCACGCCTTGTAGGCGGCGATGCCTCCGCTGACGCCGAGTACGACCTTCGGCCCGGCCTGCCGCCCGCCACCCGCACCGGGTGCCTCGGCTGCCTCGTCCCGCTCCTGCGTCACTCGTCTCTCCCCACGCGCGTCCTGGTGCCCCTATGACACACCAGGGGCCCGGCAGCCGCGCTGCCGGGCCCCTGGTGGAAGTGCTACCGACCGGTCACTGACCGACCGGCGGAGCCTCGACGGCCTCGGAGGTGAGGAGGCCGGCGTTGATCTCGCGGAGCGCGATGGAGAGCGGCTTCTCGTGCACGTGGGTGTCCACCAGGGGGCCCACGTACTCAAGGAGGCCCTCACCGAGCTGTGAGTAGTACGCGTTGATCTGGCGCGCGCGCTTGGCGGCGTAGATCACGAGGCTGTACTTGGAGTCGGTGGCCTCGAGCAGCTCATCAATCGGCGGGTTGATGATGCCCTCGGGCGTGGTGATGGAAGAGGACACTCTCTGCCTTCCGAAGGGTGAATGAAGAGGGGATCGATCGCCGTGCGAGCAGCGGCGCGGCACGCGTCCGCACGCTGCGTGGCAGGCACAGCCGGGGCTGCGGGGTCAATCGATACGCATCAAGGCTAGCAGCTCGGCACTGACCTGCTCGACGGAGGTGTTGACCAGGGTCAGGTCGAACTCGGCTTCGGCGGCCAGCTCGGTACGGGCAGCGGCCAACCTGCGCTCGATGACCTCGGGCGCCTCGGTACCCCGGCCGGTCAGTCGCCTGACCAGCTCGTCCCAGCTGGGCGGTGCGAGGAAGACCAGCTGCGCCTCGGGCATGGACTGCTTGACGAGCCGCGCCCCTTGCAGGTCGATCTCCAGCAGGACGGGCTCTCCCCGCTCCAGGTGCTCCAGCACCGCCTGCCTGGGGGTGCCGTAGCGGTTTCCCGCGAACGCGGCCCACTCGAGCAGCTCACCGTTGGCGACGAGCTTGTCGAACTCCTCGTCGTCGACGAAGAAGTACTGCACGCCGTGCCGCTCACCGGGCCGCGGCTTGCGGGTGGTGGCGGACACGGAGAGCCAGACTCCGGGGTGGGCCTTGCGCATGTGGGCGACGACCGTGCTCTTGCCGACCCCGGAGGGACCGGAGAGCACGGTCAGCCGCGACGTGCTGACCGGGGGTACCGGGGTCTCCCCCCGGGGAACTGCGGAACTCATGCAGTGATTATCCCGGTTAACGGGAGTGCCTGAGACCTCAGGCGGCCTTCCCGCCGAACTCCTTCTCCAGGGCGGCGATCTGGTTGGACCCGAGGCCGCGGACACGGCGGCTCTCGGAGATCCCCAGGCGCTCCATGATCTGCTTGGCGCGGACCTTGCCGACGCCGGGGAGGGACTCCAGGAGAGCGGAGACCTTCATCTTGCCGATCACATCGTTTTTCTGGCCCTGCTGGATGACCTCGTGCAGGGACGCACCGGAATGCTTGAGCCGGTTCTTGACCTCGGCGCGCTCCCGGCGAGCCGCGGCGGCCTTTTCGAGCGCGGCTGCGCGCTGTTCAGGGGTAAGGGGCGGAAGAGCCACGCCTACGTCACCTCGGATGTCGAACTGTCGGATACGGATCGGTGAGGAAACCTAGTACTCCCCCACCTGCGGAGCAACGAGCAACGCGCTTGTGCGCGGTGCTCTCGACGGAGACTAGCGGCAGTGAGGCCAGGAGTCAGCGAGAACAGACGAAAAGTCCTGGTCAGCCTCGCTCGACCAGGACTTTTCTGGACATACCCGACGCATTTTCCGGGGGTCACGCGGGTCACAGGCCCGGATACCGCCTGGTTCAGCCCACGGCTTCGCGCACCTGGTCGGCGAACCGTGCGGCGGACTCCCGCAGTCCGGTTGTAGCGGGTCCGTGACGAAGGACTCCCCGGCTCACACTCGGGACGACATTCCGGGCGGCGGGGCCGAAGACCGCGGGCAGGTCCGCGGGCGTCGCGCCCTGCGCCCCGATCCCCGGAGCGAGCAGCGGACCGTTCACGTCCAGCTCGAACGCCGACAGATCCCCCAGCGTGGCGCCGACCACGGCACCGAAGGAGCCCAGGGGCCGCGCACCCGCGTTCGACTCCGCCAGGTGGCGCAGCACGGTGGCCGCCACCGTCGTCCCGTCGGCACCGGCCGCGCGCTGCACCTCCTGACCCTCCGGGTTCGAGGTGAGCGCCAGCACGAAGAGGCCGGCGCCTGCGGCGGTGGCCGCCTCCACGGCGGGGGCCAGCGCCCCGAACCCCAGATAGGGGCTGACGGTGAGCGCGTCCGAGAACAGCGGCCCCGCAGGATCGAGGAACGCGGCGGCGTAGGCGCTCATCGTGGAGCCGATGTCGCCCCGCTTCGCGTCCATGAGCACCAGCGCTCCGGCCGCGCGCGCCTCGGCCACCGTCTTCTCCAGGACGGCGATGCCGCGCGAGCCGAAGCGCTCGAAGAACGCCGACTGCGGCTTGAGGACGGCCACCCGGTCGGCGAGCGCCTCCACGGTCGTACGGCTGAACCGTTCGAGACCCGCCACGCCGTCGTCCAGGCCCCAGTCGCGCAGCAGGGAGGCGTGCGGGTCGATGCCCACGCACAGCGGCCCGCGCGTGTCCATGGCGCGGCGCAGCCGGACGCCGAAGGGTTCCTGTTCCCTCACGCGGCGGCCTCCTGTTCGCGGTGTTCGGCGCCGACGGCCTCGGCGAGGGTGGCGTACGGGCTGGCCGCCAGCAACCGGGCGAGCCCGTCGTGCATCCGGCGCATCCACAGCGGTCCCTCGTACAGGAAGGCGGTGTAGCCCTGCACCAGCGTGGCACCGGCGAGGATGCGGCGCCACGCGTCCTCGGGGGTGGTCACGCCGCCGACCCCGACCAGCGTGAGCCGGTCGCCGACGCGCGCGTACAGCCGCCGCAGCACCTCCAGCGAGCGGTCGCGGACCGGAGCCCCCGACAGTCCGCCGGCCTCGGCCCTCAGGGACGGGCCCGCGCTGAGGCCCAGCCCGTTGCGGGCGACGGTGGTGTTGGTCGCGATGATCCCGTCCAGTCCCAGTTCGAGGGCCAGGTCGGCGACGGAGTCGACGTCCTCGTCCGCCAGATCCGGCGCGATCTTGACCAGCAGGGGCACGCGGCGCCCGGTGACCGTGCGGTCGGCCGCCTCACGCACGGCGGTCAGGAGCGGGCGCAGGTGTGCGGCCGCCTGGAGGTTGCGCAGTCCCGGGGTGTTCGGCGAGGAGACGTTGACGACCAAGTAGTCGGCGTACGGGGCCAGCGCCTTCGTCGAGGCGACGTAGTCGGCGGCCGCCTCCTCCTCCGGTACGGTCTTCGTCTTGCCGATGTTGACGCCGACGGTGGTACGGAAGACCGCGCTGCGCGCGGCAAGCCGCGCCGCCACGGCGGCCGAGCCCTCGTTGTTGAAGCCCATCCGGTTGATCAGCGCCCGGTCCTCGACCAGGCGGAAGAGCCGCTTTTTCGGGTTGCCCGGCTGAGCGCGGCCGGTCACGGTGCCGACCTCGACGTGGTCGAAGCCGAGCATCGCCAGGCCGTCGATGCCCTCGGCGTTCTTGTCGAATCCCGCGGCCAGGCCGAACGGTCCCTGCATACGGCGGCCCAGCGCCTCGACGCGCAGTGCCCTGTGGCGGGGGGCGAGGGCCGCGGCGGCGAACGTGCGCACGACGGGGGTGCGGGCCGCGGTGCGGATCCAGGAGAACGCGAGGTGGTGGGCGTTTTCCGGATCCATGCGGCGGAAGAGCGTGCGGAAGAGGAGTCCGTACATGTGGGTGGTGGGTTCCTGTGGTGTGTTGTGGCCCCCGTCCCTCCCCCCGGACGAAGTCCGAAGGAGGGACGGGGGTGACAAGCCGGGCTCAGCTCTCGCGGGCCGCGACCAGGTGCTCGGCGTGCTCCTGCAAGGAACGCACGCTGACCTCGTCGCGCGCCAGCGCCTCGATGCCCTGCACCGCGGCGGCCAGCGCCTGCACCGTCGTCAGGCACGGCACCGACCTGGCGACGGCCGCGGTGCGGATGTCGTACCCGTCCAGCCGGCCGCCGGTCCCGTAGGGGGTGTTGACGATGAGGTCGACCTGGCCGTCGTGGATGAGCTGCACGATGGTGGGCTCACCGGCGGGCCCGGTGCCCTGGCTCTGCTTGCGGACGACCGTGGCGTTGATGCCGTTGCGCTTGAGGACCTCCGCGGTGCCCGAGGTCGCCAGCAGTTCGAAGCCCATGGCGACCAGCTCGCGGGCGGGGAAGATCAGCGCGCGCTTGTCGCGGTTGGCGACGGAGACGAAGGCGCGGCCCTTGCCCGGCAGCGCCCCGTACGCGGCGCTCTGCGACTTGGCGTAGGCGGTGCCGAAGAGCGAGTCGATGCCCATGACCTCGCCGGTGGAGCGCATCTCCGGGCCGAGCACGGTGTCCACGCCCCGCCCCTGCACGTCGCGGAAGCGGTTCCAGGGCAGGACGGCCTCCTTCACGGAGATGGGGGCGTCCAGCGGCAGGTCGCCGCCGTCGCCGTGCGCCGGGAGCAGCCCCTCGGCCCGCAGCCCGGCGATGGTGGCGCCCAGCGAGATGCGGGCGGCCGCCTTCGCGAGCGGGACGGCTGTGGCCTTGGAGGTGAACGGCACGGTGCGGGAGGCGCGCGGGTTGGCCTCCAGCACGTAGAGGATGTCGCCCGACATCGCGAACTGGATGTTGATCAGGCCCTGGACGCCGACGCCGCGCGCGATGGCCTCGGTGGAGGCGCGCAGCCGCTTGATGTCGTAGCCGCCCAGGGTGATCGGGGGCAGGGCGCAGGCGGAGTCGCCCGAGTGGATGCCGGCTTCCTCGATGTGCTCCATGACGCCGCCGAGGTACAGCTCGTTGCCGTCGTAGAGGGCGTCGACGTCGATTTCGATGGCGTCGTCGAGGAAGCGGTCGATGAGGACGGGGTGGCGCTCGATGAGGCCCGCGTGGCGCTGGAGGTAGGACTCCAGCGAGGGCTCGTCGTAGACGATCTCCATGCCGCGGCCGCCCAGCACGTAGGAGGGGCGGACCATGACCGGGTAGTTGATCTCGGCGGCGATGCCCTTGGCCTGTTCGAAGGAGAAGGCGGTGCCGTACTTGGGCGCGGGCAGCCCGGCCTCGGTGAGCACCCGGCCGAAGGCGCCTCGTTCCTCGGCCAGCTCGATGGCCTCGGGCGAGGTGCCGACGATGGGCACGCCGTTGTCCTTGAGGTCCTGGGCGAGACCGAGCGGCGTCTGGCCGCCGAGCTGGACGAGGACACCGGCGACCGGGCCCGCCTGCTGCTCGGCGTGGACGACCTCCAGGACGTCCTCGAGGGTGAGCGGCTCGAAGTAGAGCCGGTCGGAGGTGTCGTAGTCGGTGGAGACGGTCTCGGGGTTGCAGTTGACCATGACGGTCTCGTAGCCGCCCACAGGAGAAGGCGCAGCGCCGAGCGCGAAGGAGGCGTGGACGCACGAGTAGTCGAACTCGATGCCCTGGCCGATGCGATTGGGACCGGAGCCGAGGATAATCACCGCGGGCTTCTCGCGGGGCGCGACCTCGCTCTCCTCGTCGTAGGAGGAGTAGAAGTACGGCGTCTTCGCGGCGAACTCGGCGGCGCAGGTGTCCACGGTCTTGTAGACGGGGCGGATGCCGAGCGCGTGCCGCACCTCGCGGACCACGTCCTCGCGCAGCGAGCGGATGGAGGCGATCTGGGCGTCGGAGAAGCCGTGCCGCTTCGCTTCGGCGAACATCTCGGCGCTGAGCTCGGGGGCCGCGGCGATGGCGTCGGCCGTCTCCTTGACCAGGAAGAGCTGGTCGACGAACCAGGGGTCGATCCTCGTCGCCTCGAAGACCTCCTGCTGGGTGGCGCCGGCGCGGATGGCGGCCATCACCGTGTTGATGCGCCCGTCCGTGGGGCGGGAGGCCAGCTCGAGCAGGTCGGTCTTCTTGCCGAGCTCCGCCGCCGGGGTGGCGAAGTCGAACTGGCTGCCCTTCTTCTCCAGCGAGCGCAGGGACTTGTTGAGCGCCTCGGTGAAGTTGCGGCCGATCGCCATGGCCTCGCCGACCGACTTCATGGTCGTGGTGAGGGTGGGGTCGGCCGCGGGGAACTTCTCGAAGGCGAAGCGGGGCGTCTTGACCACGACGTAGTCGAGCGTGGGCTCGAAGGAGGCCGGGGTCTCCTGGGTGATGTCGTTGGGGATCTCGTCCAGCGTGTAGCCGACGGCCAGCTTGGCGGCGATCTTCGCGATCGGGAAGCCTGTGGCCTTGGAGGCCAGCGCGGAGGACCGGGAGACGCGCGGGTTCATCTCGATGACGACGACCCGGCCGTCCTCGGGGTTGACGGCGAACTGGATGTTGCAGCCGCCGGTGTCGACGCCGACCTCGCGGATGACGGCGATGCCGATGTCACGGAGGATCTGGTACTCGCGGTCGGTCAGCGTCATGGCGGGTGCGACGGTGATCGAGTCACCGGTGTGCACGCCCATCGGGTCGAAGTTCTCGATGGAGCAGACGACCACGACGTTGTCGCTCTTGTCGCGCATCAGCTCCAGCTCGTACTCCTTCCAGCCGAGGATGGACTCCTCCAGGAGCACCTCGGTGGTCGGCGAGAGGGTGAGGCCCTGGCCCGCGATGCGGCGCAGCTCCTCCTCGTCGTGCGCGAAGCCGGATCCCGCGCCGCCCATGGTGAAGGAGGGCCGGACGACGACGGGGTAGCCGCCGAGCTCCTCGACGCCGCGCAGCACGTCGTCCATGGAGTGGCAGATGTAGGAGCGCGCGGACTCGCCGTGCCCCGTCTTGCCCCGGACGACCTCGACGACCTCCTTGAACTGGTCGCGGTCCTCGCCCTTGTGGATGGCCTCGGGGCGGGCGCCGATCAGCTCGACGCCGTACTTGGCCAGGACACCGGACTCGTGCAGGGAGATGGCCGCGTTGAGCGCGGTCTGGCCGCCGAGGGTGGGCAGCAGCGCGTCGGGCCGTTCCTTGGCGATGATCTTCTCGACGAACTCGGGGGTGATCGGCTCGACATAGGTGGCGTCGGCGATCTCCGGGTCGGTCATGATGGTGGCCGGGTTGGAGTTGACCAGGATCACGCGCAGGCCCTCGGCCTTGAGCACGCGGCACGCCTGGGTGCCGGAGTAGTCGAACTCGGCGGCCTGTCCGATGACGATCGGACCCGATCCGATGACCAGGACGGACTGGATATCGGTGCGCTTAGGCACGCTGGTCCTCCAGGGGGGTGGCGTGGTGCTGGTTGTCTCCGCCGCGCATCAGCTCGACGAAACGGTCGAAGAGGTAGGCGGCGTCGTGCGGACCGGCTGCCGCTTCGGGGTGGTACTGGACGCTGAAGGCCGGCTTGTCGAGCAGCCGCAGGCCCTCGACGACGCCGTCGTTCAGACAGACGTGGCTGACCTCGGCCCGCCCGTAGGGGGTGTCGCTGACCCGGTCGGTGGGCGCGTCGACGGCGAAGCCGTGGTTGTGCGCGGTGACCTCGACCTTGCCCGTCGTGCGGTCCTGTACGGGCTGGTTGATGCCGCGGTGGCCGTACTTGAGCTTGAAGGTACCGAAGCCGAGGGCGCGGCCGAGGATCTGGTTGCCGAAGCAGATTCCGAACAGCGGGGTGCCGCGCTCCAGCACGCCGCGCATGAGTTCGACCGGCTGGTGTGCGGTGGCCGGGTCGCCCGGGCCGTTGGAGAAGAAGACACCGTCGGGGTGCACGGCGTCGATGTCCTCGGCCGTCGCGGTGGCGGGCAGCACGTGCACCTCTATCCCGCGCTCGGCCATGCGGTGCGGCGTCATGCCCTTGATGCCGAGGTCGATCGCGGCGACGGTGAACCGCTTCTCACCGTGGGCGGGGACCACGTAGGACTCCTGGGTGGCGACCTCGCCGCACAGGTCGGCGCCCTGCATCGCGGGCGCCTCCCGCACCCGCGCCAGCAGCGCGGCCTCGCCCGCCGCCGCGGCCTCGCCGGAGAAGATGCCGACGCGCATGGCGCCGCGCTCCCGCAGGTGCCGGGTCAGGGCGCGGGTGTCGACCCCGCTGATGCCGACGACCCCCTGGCCGCGCAGCTCCTCGTCGAGGGAGCGGGTGGAGCGCCAGTTCGAGGGGGTACGGGCCGGGTCGCGGACGACGTAGCCCGCCACCCAGATGCGGGCCGACTCCGGGTCCTCGTCGTTGACGCCGGTGTTGCCGACGTGCGGGGCCGTCATCACGACGACCTGACGGTGGTAGGACGGGTCGGTCAGGGTCTCCTGGTAGCCGGTCATACCGGTGGAGAACACGGCTTCGCCGAAGGTCTCCCCCACGGCCCCGTAGGCCCGTCCGCGGAAGGTGCGGCCGTCCTCCAGGACGAGAAGGGCGGGATCTGCCGTCGTACCGGTCGCTCCCCTGGCGGAGGTCGTCATCATGCGCCTTCCTTGTGCTGCTGCGTGGCGGCGGCACCCTTGTCGCCGCTCATTGCGTTGATCTTCTCGGCCCATGCGGCCTGCTCGGCTGAGCGGTCGAAGCGGAACCCGGAGTCGAGCCGCCGCCCGCCGTGCTCCCACGTGACGATCAGCAGGCCGCCCTCGGTGAGCACCTTGCCCGCGATGCCGGTGTCGAGCCGGGCGCCGCACAGCCGCTCGGCGGGGACGAAGAAGTCCTCGGCGCCCGGCCGCACGATCTCCAGACCCCGCTCGGTCAGCGCCAGCTCGGCGCGGCTGCGGGTGCCCAGGCCGTGGGCGACGATCCGGTCGAGCCACTGCCCCGCGCTGGTGGAGCCGTGGTAGCGCCCGGCCGCCTCCAGCAGCGGCTGCCCGGGGTCGTCGGGGCGCTGCGGCAGCTCGGGCAGGTCACCCTGGAGGGTGCCGCGCCACTTCCAGCCCTGGCGCATCAGCCAGTACAGCAGCGCGATGAACAGGACGAGCCCGACGACCCAGCCGATCCGGGCGGCCCAGTCGGTGACGTCCTGTGATTCCTGTGCGGCCGCCAGGGCGGCCACGGGGTGGTTCAACGTGCTCACACTGCTCACTTCAATGCCCCGTCCACGACCGTCGCGCGGCCCCGCAGCCAGGTGTGGGTGACGCGTCCGGGCAGCTCACGGCCCTCGTACGGGGTGTTGGCGCTGCGCGAGGCGAAGCCCGCGGGGTCCACGCCTCCACGGTAAGCGGCATCGAGGAGAACCAGGTTGGCGGGCTCGCCGGGCGCCACGGGGCGGCCGTGTCCCGCCAGCCGCCCGATGGCGGCGGGCCGGTGGGACATCCGGTCGGCGACCTGCGCCCAGTCCAGCAGCCCGGACTCGACCATGGTGTGCTGCACGACCGACAGCGCCGTCTCCAGACCGACCATGCCCATGGCGGCCGCGCCCCACTCGCAGTCCTTGTCCTCGTGCGGGTGCGGAGCGTGATCGGTGGCGACGCAGTCGATGGTGCCGTCGGCCAGCGCCTCACGGAGCGCCATGACGTCGGCCTCGGTGCGCAGCGGCGGGTTGACCTTGTAGACCGGGTCGTAGGAGCGGACCAGCTCGTCGGTGAGGAGGAGGTGGTGCGGGGTGACCTCTGCGGTGACGTTCCAGCCCTTGGACTTGGCCCAGCGCACGATCTCCACCGACCCTGCCGTCGACAGGTGGCAGATGTGGACGCGGGAGCCGACGTGCGCGGCGAGCAGCACGTCCCTGGCGATGATCGACTCCTCCGCGACGGCCGGCCAGCCTGCCAGGCCCAGCTCGGCGGAGACCAGACCCTCGTTCATCTGGGCGCCCTCGGTCAGCCGGGGCTCCTGTGCGTGCTGGGCCACCACGCCGTCGAACGCCTTCACGTACTCCAGCGCCCGCCGCATGATCACGGCGTCGTCCACGCACTTGCCGTCGTCGGAGAAGACCCGCACCTCTGCGGCGGAGTCGTGCATGGCGCCCAGCTCCGCGAGCTGCTTGCCCTCCAGGCCGACGGTGACGGCGCCGACGGGCCGCACGTCGCAGTAGCCGTACTCCCGGCCGAGCCGCCACACCTGTTCGACCACGCCCGCGGTGTCGGCGACGGGGAAGGTGTTGGCCATGGCGTGCACCGCGGTGTAACCGCCCCTGGCGGCGGCGCGGGTGCCGGTCAGCACGGTCTCGGAGTCCTCACGGCCCGGCTCGCGCAGGTGGGTGTGCAGGTCCACCAGGCCCGGCAGCAGCACGCGCCCCTCGGCCTCGACCACCTCGGCGCCCGCGGCCTGAAGACCGCGGCCGACCCGGGCGATGACGCCGCCCTCGATCAGCACGTCCTGCGGTTCGCCCCCCAGGACCCTGGCGCCGCGCAGCAGTGTCGTCTTCTGATCGGTCATCTCAGTTGTTCTCCTGGGGCGTCGGGGTCTCGGTGGGGGCTTCGTCCGTCCGGGAAAGCGCCGGCTCGGCGCCGCCGAGCAGCAGGTACATCACGGCCATCCGGATGCTGACTCCGTTGGCGACCTGCTCGACAGCGGCGCAGCGGGGCGAGTCGGCGACCTGCGCGGTGATCTCCATGCCGCGGTTCATCGGCCCGGGGTGCATCACGATGGCGTTGTCCGGCATCCGCCCCATGCGGTCGTCGTCGAGCCCGTAGCGGCGGGCGTACTCACGCTCGGTGGGGAAGAACGCCGCGTTCATCCGCTCCCGCTGGACGCGCAGCATCATCACCGCGTCCGACTTGGCGAGCACGGCGTCCAGGTCGTACGACACCTCGCACGGCCAGCACTCCACCCCGATCGGCACCAGGGTGGGCGGGGCGACGAGGGTGACGTGCGCGCCCAGGGTGGACAGCAGGTGGACGTTCGAGCGGGCGACGCGGCTGTGCAGGATGTCGCCGACGACGGTGACGCGCAGCCCGTCGAGTCCCGCACCCTCCCGTCCGACCAGGCGGCGGCGCATGGTGAAGGCGTCCAGCAGCGCCTGGGTGGGGTGCTCGTGGGTTCCGTCGCCCGCGTTGACGACCGAACCGCCGATCCACCCCGAGGTCGCCAGCCGGTGCGGGGCCCCGGACTCGCCGTGCCGGATGACGACGGCGTCGGCTCCCATGGCCTCCAGGGTGAGTGCGGTGTCCTTGAGGGACTCGCCCTTGGAGACCGAGGAGCCCTTCGCCGAGAAGTTGATGACGTCGGCGGACAGCCGCTTGGCGGCGGCCTCGAACGAGATCCGGGTGCGGGTGGAGTCCTCGAAGAAGAGGTTGACGATGGTGCGGCCGCGCAGGGTGGGCAGCTTCTTGATCGGCCGGTCGGCGAACCTGGCCATCTCCTCGGCGGTGTCGAGGATGAGGACGGCGTCGTCGCGGGTGAGGTCGGCGGCCGAGATGAGGTGACGCTTCATCTGTTGCCTGGGCCTTCCGTGGGGTGGGATGAGGTCGTCGCGAGGGTCGGATGCGGCGCGGGCGTGCGCGTCGCGCGCCGGTGCGTGCCCCGGCGGGCGCGGGGCGCGGCCTGACAGCGGACACACGGGTGTGCGGCGCGGTGCGGGCCGCGCGGCGGCCACGCCGGGCCGACGGCTCGGGGCGTGCGGCGTGGAGGGTGCCGAGGTGTGGCTAGCCCGCGGGGGCGGTGCCGTGGCGGGAGCGCTCCGCCGCGTCGCCGGCGCCGGCTTCGCGGACGTCCGTCTGGCGGCCACCGGCTTCGCGGCCGGTTTCGCGGACGCCGAGCAGCACGCCGTCGTGGCCGTCCTCCTCGGTCAGCTGCACCTTGACGGTCTCGCGCTGCGAGGTGGGCAGGTTCTTGCCCACGTAGTCGGCGCGGATGGGCAGCTCACGGTGACCGCGGTCGACGAGAACGGCGAGCTGGACGGCGCGGGGACGCCCGATGTCACCCAGGGCATCGAGCGCGGCGCGGATCGTGCGCCCTGAGTAGAGCACGTCGTCGACGAGGACGACGAGTCGTCCGTCGACCCCCGTGGCCGGGATCTCGGTGCGCGCGAGGGCGCGCGCGGGGCCCAGGCGGAGATCGTCCCGGTACATCGTGATGTCGAGTGAGCCGACCGGAACGGCGCTGCCGGTGATCTCCTCGAGCTTGTCGGCCAGCCGCCCGGCGAGGAAGACGCCGCGGGTGGGAATGCCGAGAAGTACCACGTCGTCGGCGCCTTTGGCGCGTTCGACGATCTCGTGGGCGATGCGGGTGAGGACCCGCTTGATGTCCGGCGCCTCCAGTACGGGGCGTGCCGGTTGCAGACCGGTGCTGCTGTTGTCCATGGAAATCGGACCTCCTTGGCCGCCTCACGGGACGGGACTTAAAGGACGTCTTGTCGTCGTCGCCCCACGCTACCAGGGCCGCCCCGGTGCCCTCGCACAGGGGCCGCACCAGCCGTCTGGCCCCCCTCGGCTTGACGCGGCACATTACGCTGCGTAACCTCACAGTGAGTTACGAAGAGCGCGGCGCAGCGCACCGCGTGGCGCAGCCGCTCAGCGAGATCCAGCGTCCGGGGAGCCATATGTCCAGCGAATACGCCAAACAGCTCGGAGCCAAGCTCCGCGCCATCCGCACCCAGCAGGGCCTCTCCCTCCACGGTGTCGAGGAGAAGTCCCAGGGCCGCTGGAAGGCGGTCGTGGTGGGCTCGTACGAGCGCGGCGACCGGGCCGTGACCGTCCAGCGCCTCGCCGAGCTGGCGGACTTCTACGGGGTGCCGGTCCAAGAGCTGCTGCCGGGCACCACCCCCGGCGGAGCGGCCGAGCCGCCGCCGAAGCTGGTGCTCGACCTCGAGCGCCTCGCCCACGTGCCGGCCGACAAGGCGGGCCCGCTCCAGCGGTACGCGGCGACGATCCAGTCGCAGCGCGGGGACTACAACGGCAGGGTCCTCTCCATTCGCCAGGACGACCTGCGCACACTGGCCGTGATCTACGACCAGTCCCCCTCCGTGCTCACGGAGCAGCTCATCAGCTGGGGGGTCCTGGACGCCGACGCGCGGCGGGCCGTCTCCCACGAAGAGGTCTGAGAGCGCGCCTCCCGCCGCAGGACACCCTTCCCATCGAGCGCCCTTTCGCGAGACGGCGGAACCGGCGGTGCCGAACCGACCGCACCCGGCCACGTCCGGCGAGTGCGGCCGGTTCGGCACCGCCGTTTTTTCGTACGCCGCACGGAAGCCGACGTGTGCGGCGCACAGAAGACGCTCCGCACACCAGACGAAGGGGGTGCCTTCTCCTCCGGGAAGGCACCCCCTTCGGCGGCGGGAGGCCGGGCGTCAGCGCAGCAGCGTCGGCTTGAGGTCCTTCAGCCGGCCCAGCAGGCCGTTGATGAAGCCCGGGGACTCGTCCGTGGAGAACTCCTTTGCCAGCTGGACGGCCTCGTCGATGACGACGGCGTCCGGGACGTCCTCGCTCCACAGCAGCTCGTAGACACCGAGCCTGAGGATGCTGCGGTCGACGTCCGGCATGCGGTCGAGTGTCCAGTCCACCGCGTAGGTGGACAGCAGCTCGTCGATCCGTGCGGCGTTCTCCGCGTAGCCCTCCACGCAGGTCATCGCGTACTCGGAGACGGGCGGCTGGCGGGTGTCCGTCCGTGCGAGCCGCAACCAGTCGGCGAGCACGGTCCGCACGTCGGCGCCGCGCTGGTCGGCCTCGAAGAGGATCTGGAAGGCACGTTTGCGGGCCTTGTTGCGTGCGGCCACGGTTAGCTGTTCACCCGGCCGAGGTACTCGCCGGAGCGGGTGTCGACCTTGATCTTCTCACCGGTGACGATGAAGAGCGGCACCTGGATGCTGTAGCCGGTCTCCAGCTCGGCGGGCTTGGAGCCGCCGGTGGAGCGGTCGCCCTGGACGCCCGGCTCGGTGTGCTTGATCGTCAGGTCGACGGCGGCCGGCAGCTCGACGTAGAGCACCTCGCCCTCGTGCTGGGCGACGGTGGCGTCGAACCCCTCGATCAGGTAGTTGGCCGCGTCGCCGACGACCTTGCGGTCGATGTGGAGCTGGTCGAAGGTCTCCATGTCCATGAAGACGAAGTAGTCGCCGTCCATGTACGAGAACTGCATGCCCCGTCGGTCCACGGTGGCCGTCTCGACCTTGGTGCCCGCGTTGAACGTCTTGTCGACGATCTTGCCGGACAGGACGTTCTTCAGCTTGGTACGGACGAAGGCGGGGCCCTTGCCCGGCTTGACGTGCTGGAACTCGACAACGGACCAGAGCTGGCCGCCGTCGAGCTTGAGCACCATGCCGTTCTTGAGGTCGTTCGTGGATGCCACGGTCGCGGAATCTCCTGAGACTGCTGCGGAGACCAGGGCGCTGCCGCACCCTACGGCCCGTGGGCCCGACCCCGCCAGGGGTCACAGGGCGAGCAGCTCCTTGGTCGTGATGGTGAGTAGCTCGGGTCCGCCGTCCGCCTGCGGGCGGACGACGAGCGTGTCGTCGATCCGGACGCCGCCCCGGCCCGGGAGATGAACCCCCGGTTCGACGGTGACCGGCACACGAGCGTCAAGTTTACCCACGGCCTCCGGCGACAGCCGAGGGTCCTCACCGATTTCCAGCCCCACACCGTGCCCCGTCGACTCTCCGAGCGCCGCACCGTGCCCTGCGGCGCCCAGCACCTGGCGGGCCGCACGGTCCACCTCGCGGCACTCGGTCCCGGGGCCCAGGGACTCCCGCGCAGCCCGCTGAGCGGCGAAGACGACGTCGTACAGCTCGACCTGCCAGGCGTCGGGCGCGGTCCCGATCACGAACGTGCGACCGATCTGACAGCGGTATCCGCGATAGCGCGCCCCCAGGCGTACCGAGAGGAAATCGCCCTCCTCCACCCGCCGGTCCGTCGGCCGGTGCCCCGGCAGCCCCGAGTTCGGCCCCGTGGCCACCGACGTGGGGAAGGCGGCGCCCTCGGCCCCGTGGTCGATCAGCCTGCGCTCCAGCTCCAGCGCCAGGTGCCGCTCCGTACGCCCCACCAGGATCGACTCCAGCAGCTCGCCGAGGGCCTGGTCGGTGATCTCCGCGGCGACGCGCAGCGCGGAGATCTCCTCCTCGTCCTTGACCACCCGCTGCTGCTCCACGACCAGGCCGAGGTCGGCCAGGTGCACCGAGGGCGCGGCGGCGGTCAGCGCACGGTGTCTGGCGACCGTCAGATGGTGCTCCTCCACGGCGAGCGCGCGGGCGCCGCCGCGCTCGGCGAGCGAGGCGGCGACCACCGCGGCGTCGCCACGGGTACCGCCTTGCGCCTCCTCCCCCGTCTCCGCCGCCGACGGTGCCCCCAGGGGCCCGCCCGGCACGTCCAGGGTGATCTCTTTCAGGTCGTCGGCCGGGTGCGCGCCGTTGGCGGGGCCCTGACCCGGGGTCGAGACGAGGGTGTCCCGGCCGTCGGGGCCGAGCAGCAGCACGCTGCCGGGCGCCGCACGGCCGGTCAGATAGCGGACGTTGGCGGGGCGGGAGATCAGCACCGCGTCCGCGGGACCGTCGTGGGCGGTGCTCGCCGCACAGCGGTCGCGCAGCCGGGCGCGGCGGGACACATGCACCTCGGACATATGCCGAGGGTACGCAGCGCGGGGCGCGCGGGCCGCCCGGACACGGCCGTGCGGGCGAGGCGGATTGCGATTGTCGGGTCAGCCGAGGGTCGTTCCGGGACGGCGGCGCGCGCCGGTCACCAGCTCACCGGGCTGGCGAGGCTGCGCGCGACGACGTTGTCGAGCATCTGCGCCGTGCTCGCGATGTCCTGGCGCGAGTTGTCGATGATCGGCAGCCCCGAGCTGTACCAGCCCGCCATCCGGCCGTGGATGTGGGCCACCTCCTCGTCGGCCAGGCGCCGGTTGCCGCTGCGCTGCGCGTTGCGCTCCAGCACGATGTCCAGCCCCGGCAGCAGGACCACGGGGATGAGCCCGGGGCCCACGTGCCTCTTCCAGCCGCCGAGGCCGATGACGGGCCAGTCGGGGAAGACCGCGTCGTCCAGAATGCAGGAGATGCCGTTGGCCAGGAAGTTACGGGCGGCGAAGCCGCAGGTGCGGCGGGCGAGGCGGTACTGCGCCTCGGAGTTCTCGTTCCAGCCCGTCTGGGGGTCGGAGAAGCCGGAGCGCACCCACTCGCGCACGTCGTCGAGGCTGATGTGGGAGGTGGGCACCGCGCGGTGGTCGGCCCAGTACCGCGCGACCGTGGTCTTGCCCGCGCCCGCCGGACCGATGAGCAGGACCGCTACGGCGGCCCTGGTGGCGTCCAGCTGGGCCGGGGTGGCGTCCGGCGCGGGTATCTCGACCGGCGCCCCCGGCCCCAGTCTGACGTGGCCGGTCGCCTCGGCCGGGGGCATGCTGCCGCCCGGCTGCGCGGGCGGACCCGCCGGAGGCGCGGGGGCGGACTGCGGCTGAGCCGGAAGAGGCTGCTGCGGGTGCTGGGGGTGTGGCTGGGGCTGGGACTGCGGCTGGGGAGGCGCCGATGGCTGGAGCGGCGGTTGGTGCGGTGGCTGCTGAGGAGGGTGGGGCGGCTGGGGGGCAGACCCCTGGCCCGGGCCCGGCGGCGGGCCCGGCGGCTGCGGCTGCGGCTGCGGCTGGGAAGGCTGCGGATGCGACTGGGGCTGGTGAGGGTGTGGTGGCGGGACCTGCGCGTGGGAAGGCCGCGGGGAGAAGCCGGCCGCCGCGAGACCGCCCGGCGACGGCGCGGGGACGGGCCACTGCGCCCCGAAGCCTGGCTGGGCGCCTTGGGCACCGCTGTGCTGCATCCGGACCCCAACTCCGTCTCAAGGTGTGCGAGCGTCGCAGCGCAACGCCCGGTGTGATGCTGTGCGTTCGGCTACTGACGGTACCGTCCCCGGCCGCCCCTGTGGGAACGGCCGGGTCCGCTCCCGAGTGCCCGACGCACCCAGGCCGCCCGGCGGTTCCCTCCCCAAGGCCGCGGGCCGCCCGGGAGAAGCGGCCTGCCCGCCCGGCCGACGGCGCTGCTCAGGCGGCGATCTCGGCGTGCGCGGCCAGCAGCATCGCCGGGTCGGGGCTCTCCAGTACGGCCGGCTTGGCGAGCCCTTCGAGGACGATGAAGCGCAGCCGGTTGCCCCGCGACTTCTTGTCGACCTTCATCGTCTCCAGCAGCTTGGGCCACTGGTCGCCACGGTAGGTGACGGGCAGCCCGACCGACTCCAGCACCGCGCGGTGCCGGTCGGCGGTCGCGTCGTCGAGCCGGCCGGCGATCCGGCCGAGCTCGGCGGCGAAGACCATGCCCACCGAGACGGCCGCGCCATGCCGCCAGTTGTAGCGCTCGTTCTTCTCGATGGCGTGCCCGAGCGTGTGCCCGTAGTTGAGGATCTCCCGGCGGCCCGACTCCTTCAGGTCCTCCGAAACGACCTCGGCCTTCACCCGGATCGAGCGTTCGATCAGCTCCGCGGTGTGGTGGCCCTGAGGCGTCCTGGCCGCCTGCGGGTCGGACTCGATCAGCTCCAGGATGGCCGGATCGGCGATGAGGCCCGCCTTGATGATCTCGGCGAGACCGCTGACGTAGTCGTGGACGCCCAGCGACTCCAGCGCCGCCAGGTCGCACAGCACCCCGGCGGGCGGATGGAAGGCGCCCACCAGGTTCTTGCCCTCGGCGGTGTTGATGCCGGTCTTGCCGCCCACCGCCGCGTCCACCATGCCCAGCACCGTCGTGGGCACGGCGACCCAGCGCACCCCGCGCAGCCACGTCGCCGCCACGAACCCGGCCACGTCCGTGGTGGCCCCACCGCCGACACCGACGATCACGTCGGTGCGGGTGAAGCCGGTCTGCCCCAGCGCCTTCCAGCAGTAGGCGGCGACCTCGGCGGTCTTGGACTCCTCCGCGTTGGGCAGCTGGACGGCGATGACCTCGTAGCCCTGCTCGGCGAGGTCCTCGCGCAGCGCCTCACCGGTGGAGGCCAGCGCCTCGGGGTGCAGGACGGCGACGCGCTGCGCTGTCGAGCCGATGAGCTGGGGAAGCTCGCCGAGGAGCTGCCGGCCGACGAGCACGTCGTAGGGGGAGGTGCCCGCCGAGCCGCCCACGGTGATGCGGGCTACGGACGGGTGAGGGGTGGTCATCGCTGGTTCTCCGGCTGGGTGGACGGGAGCTGAAGGGCGGCGAGGATCTCGTCGGCGACCTGCTCGGGCGTACGGTCCTGAGTGCTGACGACGACGCGGGCCACCTCGGTGTACAGCGGCCTGCGCTCCTCCATCAGCGTGCGCCACTGCCGGCGGGGGTTGATCATGAGCAGCGGCCGTGCGGCGTCCAGGCCGACGCGCTTGACGGCCTCGGAGACGTCCATCTCCAAGAAGGCCACCGGCTGCCCGGCCAGCAGCGCCCTGGTCTCGTCCGCCAGCACGGCGCCGCCACCGAGGGCGAGGACGCCGGTGTGCTCGGCGAGCGCGGTGCGCACGGCGGCCCGCTCCAGCTCGCGGAAGTGCGGCTCGCCCTCGTCGAGGAAGATCTCCGAGATCGGCTTGCCCGCCGCCTCGACGATGTCCTGGTCGGTGTCGCGGCAGGTCACTCCCAGGCGCTCGGCCAGCACTGCGCCGACCGTCGACTTTCCGGCCCCCATGGGGCCGACGAGCACCACCGCGGGGCCACTCACTTGATCTCCAGGGAGTCGAGGTAACCGCGCACGTTGCGGCGCGTCTCCGCCACGCTGTCGCCGCCGAACTTCTCGGCCACCGCGTCCGCCAGCACGAGCGCCACCATCGCCTCGGCGACGATCCCCGCCGCCGGCACCGCACACACGTCCGAGCGCTGGTGGTGGGCCTTGTCCGGCTCGCCGGTGCGGACGTCGACGGTGGCCAGCGCGCGCGGCACGGTCGCGATCGGCTTCATCGCCGCCCGCACGCGCAGCAGCTCGCCGGTGGACAGGCCGCCCTCGGTGCCACCGCTGCGGCCCGAGGCGCGGCGGATGCCGTCGGGGGTGGCGAGGATCTCGTCGTGCGCCGCGGAGCCCGGCACCCGCGCCAGACCGAAGCCGTCACCCAGCTCGACGCCCTTGATCGCCTGGATGCCCATGAGCGCCCCGGCCAGCCGCGCGTCCAGGCGCCGGTCCCAGTGCACGTGCGAGCCCAGTCCGACGGGCACGCCGTGCGCCACGACCTCCACCACGCCGCCCAGCGTGTCACCGTCCTTGTGTGCCTGGTCGATCTGCGCGACCATCGCCTCGCTCGCGTCGGCGTCCAGGCAGCGCACCGGGTCGGCGTCCAGCCGCGCGACGTCCGCGGGCTGCGGGACCGTGCCGTAGGGCGCCTTGGCGGCGCCCAGCTCCACCACGTGCGAGACGAGTTCGAGGCCTGCCGTCTCGCGGAGGAAGGACCGGGCCACGGTGCCGAGCGCCACCCGGGCCGCGGTCTCGCGCGCGGACGCGCGCTCCAGGATCGGGCGGGCCTCGTCGAAGCCGTACTTCTGCATCCCGGCCAGGTCGGCGTGGCCGGGGCGGGGACGGGTCAGCGGAGCGTTGCGGGCCAGCTGCTCCAGCTCGTCGGCCTCGACCGGGTCGGCCGCCATCACCTTCTCCCACTTGGGCCACTCGGTGTTGCCGATCATGACCGCGACCGGCGAGCCGAGGGACCGCCCGTGGCGTACGCCGCCGAGGAAGGTGACCTCGTCGCGTTCGAACTTCATGCGGGCGCCGCGGCCGTAGCCGAGGCGGCGGCGCGCCAGCTCGTCGGCGACCATGTCCGTGGTCACCGGGACGCCGGAGGGGAGGCCCTCCAGCGTCGCCACGAGTGCGGGGCCGTGCGACTCCCCGGCGGTCAGCCAGCGCAACCTGCTCAACGGTGCTCCTCTCGGCCGCCGTGCGGCCCGTCCTCTTTCCTGGGAGCGATCCTCCCATGCCGGTGGCGAGGGCCTGCTCCCGTGCCCACCCTCCGGACGGACCCCGGTTCGCACCCCCGTTCGCACCCGGTGCGGAAGCGGGGGACGGAGTGCGGCGGGCCGTCCGGGTGCCGTCAGACGGCGCGGGAACGGAGCTCGGCCTCGCCGGCGGCCCGCATCGCGGCCAAGGGCGCGGGGCGGCCCGTCATCTGCTCCACCTGGAGCACCGCCTGGTGGACCAGCAGGTCGAGGCCGCCGATGACGGTGCCGGGCCAGGCGGCGGCCAGCGCCGTGGGCCACGGGTCGTAGAGGACGTCGAAGAGGGTGCCGCCGGACGCGGGGACCGCCTGGGCGAGCCCGTCCGTCGCCCCCGCCGGCGTCGTGGAGATCACCAGCGGCGCCCGCAGCCCCTCGGCGGCCCGCGCCCAGTCCGCCGTCCGCACGGCCACCCCGAGCCGCTCGCCCCAGCCGTGCATCTCGCGGGCCCGCTCCTGGCTGCGGACGTAGGCGGTGACCTCGCCCTCGCAGACGCGGGAGAGGGCGGCCAGCGCGGAGGAGGCGGTGGCTCCGGCACCCAGCACGGCGGCGGACTCGACACTGTCGATGCCGCGCTCGTGAAGCGCGGCGACCAGGCCGGGGATGTCGGTGTTGTCGCCGTGTCCGCGTCCTTCGCCGGTGAACACGACCGTGTTGACGGCCTCCACCGAGGCGGCCGTCTCGGTGACCTCGTCGAGCAGCGGCAGCACGGCCCGCTTGAGCGGCATGGTGAGCGACAGACCCGCCCACCGCGCGTCCAGACCGGCGAGGAAGCCCGCGATGCCCTCCTCGTCGACCTCGTACCTGCCGTAGGTCCACGCGTCGAGCCCGAGCTCCGCGTAGGCCGCCCTGTGCAGCACCGGCGAGAGGGAGTGGGCGATCGGGGAGCCGAGGACCGCGGCGCGGGTGGCGGTCTCGGGAACGGGGTGGGGCATCAGCCGCCGCTCTCCTTACTTCTTGCGCTGTTCCTTGTTGAAGTCTTCGACGTTCTTGCGGTGCTCGCTCGGGTCGTCGGTGAAGCGGGTGTCCCCCCGCTTGACCGTGACGAAGTACAGCCAGTCACCCGCGGTCGGGTCGAGGGCGGCCGTTATCGCCTGGTGACCGGGGTTGCCGATCGGCCCCGGCGGGAGCCCCTTGTGCAGATAGGTGTTGTACGGCGAGGGGTACTTGGTGTCGGCGACAGAGGTGTTCAGCGTGGAGCGGCCCATCGCGTAGTTGATCGTCGAGTCGAAGCCGAGGGCCATGTCCTTGTCGAGGCGGTTGTAGATGACCCGGGAGACCTTGCCGAACTCGTGGTCCTCCTGCGCCTCGGCCTGCACGAGCGAGGCGATGGTGATGATCTCCTCCGGCGTTTTGCCCGCCTTCTTCGCCTCGTCCTGGAGCCCGGTCTTGGCGTACTCGGCCTCCGCGCGGTCGACCATCTTGCGGAGCACGTCCTTGGGGGTGCTGTCCTTGCCGACGCTGTACCTGGAGGGGAAGAGGAAACCTTCCGGCTTGCCGTGTGCCCACTTGGGCAACCCGATGTCGCCCGAGGCGGCCGCCTTCTTGGTGGTGCCCTCGTCGACGTCGAGCTTCTTGTCGATCTCCTCGTAGATCCTCTTCGCCCGCCAGCCCTCGGCGATGATGAGGCCGTTCTGGCTCGCCGGGTCGCGCATCATCTCCACGGCGCCGGCCCCGGACATCCTCTTGCGGAGGGTGTAGGTGCCGGCCTGGATGCTCTTGCCGTCCGCCGCCTCCACGAACGCCCCGGCGCTCTTGACCACGCCTGCCTTGCGCAGCACCTGGCCCATCTCGGAGAGCGAGGCTCCCTCGGGGACGTCGACCATGACCTCGCCCGATCCCTTGCCCGCGTAGTCGGGGGCGGGGGCGAAGTGCGACTGGTAGAAGTCGTAGCCGACATAGCCGAGGACACCGACGCCGGCGATGAGGGCCGCGGAGATGACCAGGGCGCAGCCGCGGCCGCGCTTGGCGCCGCTCCCGCCCCGGCGCCCCCTTCGGGGGCCCGCGTCGCCGTCCGCGTCGTCCTCGTCCCAGGCGCCGTCGGGATCGTCGTCGTCGCGGTCCAGGAAGAAGGCGCGCTCGCCCTGGTCGGGGCCCGGGTCCCAGCCGGTTTCCGGGTCGGCGCCGGTGCCGGGGGCCGCCGAGGGGCCGGGAGTGGGGCCGCCCTCGTGCGGGTGCTGCGGGGGCACGGCTTCGGTCCGGTAGCCGTACGGCGCGGGGGTCTCGCCCGTGTGTTCCCCTGCCGGATAGGCACCCGCCGGGTACTGGCCCGTGGCGTACTCGCCGGTCGGGTACTCACCAGTGGAGTACTCGCCCGGGGCGTACCCGCCCGAGGAGTACTCGCCGACCGGGTACTCGCCCGAGCCGTACCCCTGCGCCGGGTACTGGCCGGTGTGCGGGCCTCCGGCCGGGTACTGGCCGGTCGCGTACTCACCCGACGGGTAGCCGACGGTGCCGTACTCCCCTGACGGGTACTCCCCCGTGCCGTATGCCCCTGCCGCGTACCCGCCCGCCGGGTATCCGCCCGTGGAGTACTCCCCGGAGGGGTACTCACCCGCCGCGTACCCGAGGGCGCCGTACTCCCCTGACGGGTACGCGCCCGTCGGGTAGGTGCCGGTGGCGTACTGCCCGGTGCCGTAGGGATCCCCGGCCTGACCAACCTGGTGGTGTCCTCCGGTGTCGGTGTACGACGCGGGGGCGTAGTGCTGCCCGTGCCCCTGCGAGGCGTACGGATCGTGCTGGGGATCGAACCAGCCGCCGTCGCCGTACTGCTGCGGGTACTGCTGTTCGTATTGCTGTTCTGCGTACTGCTGCTGCGCGTACTGCTGCTCGGGGTGGGGCGAGGGCTGGTTCCAGCCACCGGGGTATCCGGGCTGCTGATCCCCGTAGAGAGGGTCGTCAGGGTCCCACGCTTGGGAGCCCTGTCCCGGGCCATACTCAGTCATCGATCCCCTTGAGACGCGAGGCGGCAGCCGGGCCGCGTGCCGGGCGTCCGGGTCGGAACCGGCCGGGGCGTGTGCGGCACGCGTGAGGATGCGGCGGCTGCCGTGTCGCGCGGAACGTTACCGCACCGCGATCAGACAACCACTTCGACGCATTGCCCCGGCGGCCCTCCCGAGCTGCGCTCCGTCTCCAGCGCGTTCTGCAAGATCACCACGGCCGCCGCCTGGTCGATGCGTGAACGCCCCTTCCTGGAGCTGACTCCCGAGGCCCGCATGCCCGCCGCGGCGGTGACCGTGGAGAGGCGTTCGTCCACGAGCCGCACCGGGACCGGTGTGATGTTTTTCGCCAGCTGCTCGGCGAACGCGCGCACCTTCGCCGCCGCGGGGCCCTCCCCGCCGCTGAGCGAACGGGGCAGCCCGACGACGACCTCCAGTGGCTCGTACTCCTCGGTCAGCACGGCCAGCCGCCGCTGCGCCGCCGGCACGTCCTTGCCCGGCACCGTCTCGACGGGGGTCGCGAGGACCCCGTCGGGGTCGCTGCTCGCGACCCCGATCCGGGCGTCACCGACGTCGACGGCGAGCCGCCTGCCGCGCCGGAAGGACGCCGCGGCACCGGGGTCCACCGCGTCCATCAGGCGTTGCCCCCGGCCTCGGCCACGAGGCGCTCGACGGCGGCGACGGCCTCGTCGACGGCCTCCGGGTCCTGGCCGCCGCCCTGGGCGACGTCCGGCTTGCCGCCACCGCCGCCGCCCAGCGCCTTGGCGGCCGTACGCACCAGGTCACCGGCGCGCAGTCCGGCCTCGCGGGCGCCCTCGTTGGTGGCGATGACGGTGAGCGGGCGGCCGTTCGTGACGGCGAACAGCGCGACCACGGCAGGACGGCTGCCGAGGCGCTGGCGCACGTCCAGGACGAGGGTGCGCAGGTCGTCGGCGGCGGTGCCGTCGGGAACCCGGGCGGCGGCCAGAAGGGTGCCGCGCACGTCCTTGGCGCCGTCGGCGATCCCGGCGGCGGCCTGGAGGACCTTCTCGGCCCGGAACCGCTCGATCTCCTTCTCGGCGTCCTTGAGCCGGGTCAGCATCCCGGAGATCCGCTCGGGCAGCTCCTCCGAGCGGCCCTTGACGAGCTCGGTCAGCTGCGAGACGACGGTGTGCTCCCGCGCCAGGAACTTGTAGGCGTCCACGCCGACCAGCGCCTCCACACGGCGCACGCCGGAGCCGATGGAGGACTCGCCCAGCAGCTTGACCAGGCCGAGCTGCGAGGTGTTGTGCACGTGGGTGCCGCCGCACAGCTCCTTGGAGAAGTCGCCGATGGTCACCACGCGCACGGTCTGGCCGTACTTCTCACCGAACTCGGCGAGCGCGCCCTGCTTCTTGGCGTCGTCGATGCCCATGTACTCGGCCTGCACGTCGAGTTCCCTGGCGAGGACCTCGTTGATCTTCTGCTCGACGTCGGTGAGCACGGTGCCGGGAACGGCGGCGGGCGAGCCGAAGTCGAAGCGGAAGCGGCCCGGGGCGTTCTCCGACCCGGCCTGGGCGGCCGTGGGACCCAGCGCGTCACGCAGTGCCTGGTGGGTGAGGTGGGTGGCGCTGTGGGCGCGGGCGATGGAACGGCGCCGGTCCCCGTCGATCCGCGTGTGCGCCGCCGAGCCGACGGTGACCTCACCGACCTGGACGGTGCCCTTGTGCACGCTGACGCCGGGCACCGGCTGCTGGACGTCGCGCACCTCGATGACGGCGCCGCCCTCCAGCCGGATGCGGCCGGTGTCGGCGAGCTGGCCGCCGCCCTCGGCGTAGAAGGGGGTGCGGTCCAAGACGACCTCGACGTCGTCGCCCTCGCTCGCGGCGGGCGAGGAGACGCCGTCGACCAGCAGCCCGACGACGGTGGCCTCGCCCGAGGTCTCGAAGTAGCCGGTGAAGTCGGTGGATCCCGCGCTGTCGGCGATCTCGCGGTAGGCCGACATGTCGGCGTGGCCGGTTTTCTTCGCCCGGGCGTCGGCCTTGGCCCGCTCCCGCTGCTCCTTCATCAGCCTGCGGAAGCCCCGCTCGTCCACCGAGAGGCCCTGTTCGGCGGCCATCTCCAGGGTGAGGTCGATGGGGAAGCCCCAGGTGTCGTGGAGCAGGAACGCCTTGTCGCCGGACAGGACGGAGCCGCCGGACTGCTTGGTCTCGGTGACGGCCCCGTCGAGGATGTTGGTGCCGGCCTTCAGGGTCTTGAGGAAGGCGGCCTCCTCGGCGAGCGCGACGGTCTCGATGCGCTTGCGGTCGGTGATCAGTTCGGGGTACTGCTGCCCCATCGTCTCGATGACGACGTCGATCAGCTCCTGGACCACGGGTCCGGTGGCGCCCAGGATGCGCATGTTGCGGATGGCGCGGCGCATGATGCGCCGCAGCACGTAGCCGCGGCCCTCGTTGCCGGGGGTGACGCCGTCGCCGATGAGCATGACCGAGGTGCGGATGTGGTCGCTGACGACGCGCAGCGACACGTCGCTCTGTTCGGCGGCACCGTAGGAGACGCCGGTCAGCGCGGTGGCCTTGTCGATGACGGCGCGCGAGGTGTCGATCTCGTACATGTTGTGCACGCCCTGGAGGATCATCGCCAGGCGTTCGAGACCGAGACCGGTGTCGATGTTCTTGCTGGGCAGGTCGCCGAGGATCTCGAAGTCCGTCTTGGTGGAGCCCTCGCCCCGCTCGTACTGCATGAAGACGAGGTTCCAGATCTCCACGTACCGCTCGTCGTTGACGGCCGGGCCGCCCTCGCGGCCGAACTCGGGCCCGCGGTCGTAGTTGATCTCCGAGCAGGGTCCGCACGGCCCCGGAACGCCCATGGACCAGTAGTTCTCCTCCATGCCCAGGCGCTGGATGCGCTCCTCGGGCACGCCGACGACGTCGCGCCAGATGCGCTCGGCCTCGTCGTCCTGCTCGTAGACCGTGATCCACAGACGCTCGGGGTCGAGGCCGTAGCCGCCCTGCCCCTGAGGGCTGGTCAGCAGCTCCCAGGCCAGCTTGGCCGCGCCCTCCTTGAAGTAGTCGCCGAAGGAGAAGTTGCCGCACATCTGGAAGAAGGTGCCGTGCCGGGTGGTCTTGCCGACCTCCTCGATGTCCGGCGTGCGCACGCACTTCTGCACGCTGGTGGCGCGCGACCAGGGCGGGGTGACCTCGCCCAGGAAGTACGGCTTGAAGGGGACCATGCCCGCGGGAACCAGCAGCAGCGTCGGGTCGTCCGCGATCAGCGACGCCGACGGCACGACGTGGTGCCCCCGCTCCTCGAAGAAGCGCAGCCAGCGGCGGCGGATTTCAGCCGACTCCATCAGTGGTCCTCATTCCGGTCGTTCGAGTGGTGGGGGTGAGCCCGGGGGCCGCTCAGGTCCTTGCGCCCGGGCGCGGGGTGGACGGTGCCCAGTTGCGGGACGCCCTGCTGCCGCGGGAGCGAGGCCGTCCCGCGACCGGGGAGCTGCGGCCCGGGGCCGTCGTCCTCGGGCGTGTCGAGGCCCAGCGCGTCCTTGAGTTCGCTCTCGCGCTGCGCCATTCCCGCGCGGACGTCGAGGGCGAACTCGCGCAGCCGGTGGCCGCCTTCGACGGCCTTGTCGGCCGCGCGGACGGCCAGCGCGTCGGGGGCGAGGCTGCGGATCTTGCGCTGGACCTTGGTGGTGGCCCAGACACCGGCGGCGGCGCCGGTGGTGAACCAGAAGGCTCGGCGGAACATGCGGGATCAGCCCCTTCGGCGCTTGCGGCCGCCGCGCCGGGCGGCGGGAACGGTACGGCCGACGACGACGTTCCCCGCGTCCCGCGTCTCCTGGGACCCGGGCTCCTTGCGGCCGAGAGCGCGCCGTACGCCGTAGCCGAACGCCGCGACCTTGACGAGCGGGCCGCCGAAGGTGGTGGAGACCGTGGAGGAGAGCGCGGAGGCGTTGGAGGTGACCTCCTGGACGTCCGAGGCGATCGCGTCGACGCGGTCCAGCTGGGTCTGTGCGGAGCGGACGGTCGCCGACGCCTCTCCCAGGAGGGGGACCGCCTGCTCCGTCACGCCCGTCACCAGCTTGGTCGCCGCCTTGAGCGTCTGTGCGAGCCTCACCAGCACCACGGCGAGGAACGACACCAGGATCGCCCAGAAGACGGCCACGAGGAGACCGGCCACTTCTCCACCGGACACGCTGCACCGCTTCCCTTGAGGTCATGGGGTCGGCCGCCGCTCGCCGGGTGGCCGACCGCGGCGGCGTATGAGGTACCGACCTTATCGCGTGGCGGGACCGGCCCTGTACCGGATTCCGGCCCTGGGCGCCGCCGGGCGTACCGGCGGGAGACGAGCGGGAGGGAGGCCGGAGGGGAAATGCAGCGGCCCGCCCTCGCGTACCGGATCTGGCCGGTGCCGCGGGACGGGCCGCTGGGGAACCGCTGAGGTCAGCGGGCGTAGTACTCGACGACGAGCTGCTCGTCGCAGATCACCGGGATCTCCTTGCGGTTGGGGTCCCGGTCCAGGCGGAACGCGAGCGCCTGCAGGTTGACCTGCAAGTAGCGCGGGGTCTCGCCCTCGCCCGCGTAGCCACCCTCACGGGCGACCTGGAAGGGGTACTTCTGGCGGCTGCGCTCGCGCACCATCACCACGTCGTCGGGACGGACGCGGAAGGACGGCTTGTCGACCTTCCGGTCGTTGACGCTGATGTGGCCGTGCACGACCATCTGGCGCGCCTGGTAGATGGTGCGGGCCAGGCCGGCCCGCAGCACGAGCGCGTCCAGCCGCCGCTCCAGCTCGACGACCAGGGCCTCGCCGGTCTTGGCGTCGGTCTTGCGCGCGCGGTCGTACGCGCGGCGCATCTGGCTCTCGCTGATGTCGTACTGCGCGCGCAGGCGCTGCTTCTCCAGCAGACGGACCTTGTAGTCGCTGTTCTGCTTGCGGCCCCTGCCGTGCTCCCCGGGCGGGTACGGGCGCTGCTCGAAGTACTTGACGGCCTTCGGGGTCAGCGCGACGCCCAGGGCACGCGACTTCTTGACCTTGGGACGCGACTGGTTCACGTTGAACGGACCTCCGTGTAAGTTAGGTGAGCCTTACCTTAGCTGAGGAGTACGCATGTTTCGACCTGGGATCCCCCTGCCTGGCACACACGCCGAGGAGGGACAGCCGCGTCCCGTGGAAGACGCCCGGCAGCCGACCGCCGCCGAACGTGTACGAACCCTCGCGCAATCCAGCGTATCCGCCCTGCTCACCATTCCCGGCGCCGCCCAAGCCGGCGCCGACCCGGCAGCCGGCATCCCCGAGGCCCGCGCCGTCACCCCCGGTGGGGACGTCATCGTGCTGGTTGCGGCGGACTCCGTGGAAGCCCGCGTGTGCGCCTACGCGCAGGACGACGACCTCGCCGCGGTGATGGAGATCACGGACGTGGCGCCGGTCTCGGTACCGCACCGCGTACGCGGACGCGCCTGGATCGCCGGCTGGCTCACCCCCGTACGCGGCGACGAGCGCGCCGCCTGCGCCCGCCTGCTGGCCGAGGCCGCCCCCTCCGCGCCCGTCGCCGGGACCTCCCGGCAGATGCTGCGCCTGGAGGTCGGCGAGGCCTACGTCGACGACCTGTGGGGCGCCGAGGAGGTGGAACCCGACGCCTTCGCCGACGCCACCCGCGACCCCCTCGCCGCCCACGAGGCCGAACTCCTCCAGCACCTGGCCGCGGCCCACGCCGAGCAGGTGCGCGCGCTGTGCGCCTGCCAGGGGTGGGAGCGCTCCGCACCGCTGGCCCTGGACCGGTTCGGACTGCGGGTGCGGGGGTGGAACGCCGCCGGAGCGTGCGCGGACACCCGCTTCGACTTCGCCGAGCCCGTTTCCTCCGTCGCCGGGCTGCGGCACGCGATGCACTCCCTGTTCACCCGGGGCGGCTGACGCGGCACGCCCCGCAGGCCGCCCGCCCTGCCGCGCGGCAGAACACCGAGGCCGCCCCGCCGCGCGGCAGGCCACAGCCCTCACTAGAGTGGATGTGTCCCTTTTGCCCGGAAGCCGGCAGGGAGCGTGTGACGTCTCCGGAGATCGACTACGCGGCCCTCTTCGCCGCCTCGCCCAGCGCCTACGCGCTGCTGGGCCCCGACCTGGTCATCAGGGACGTCAACCGCGCGTATCTGGAGCTCACCCTGCGCATCAGGGACGAGTTGGTCGGCAAGCACATCTTCGACGTCTTCCCGGAGAACCGCGCCGACCCCGAGGCCGACGGCATCCGCAGCCTGAAATCCTCGCTGCACCGGGTCATCACCTTCCGCAAGGTGGACGTCATCCCCCTCCAGAAGTACGACATCCCGGTCGCCGGCAAGCCCGGGGTCTTCGAGGAGCGCTGGTGGCACACGGTCAACACCCCACTGCTGGCCCCGGACGGATCCGTGGAGGCCGTGCTGTGCCGCGAAGAGGACATGACCGGCTTCATCCGCTCCTACCAGGAGCAGCACGGCAGCATCCCCGCCCTCACCGAGGCGACGGCAGACGGCGCGGACCTGCCGTCGCGGGACGGCACACAGGTGGCGGCCCGTGAGGGCGCGCAACCAGCCGACCCGCCCACCGGCAAGACCGCGCCCGATCTGACGACGCAGCTGTACGCGCGGGCCCAGGAACTCGTCCGGATCAACGAGGAACTGCGCCGGTCCAACGCCCAGGAACGGCAGGTGGCGCTCACCCTCCAGGAAGCGATGCTCTACTCGCCGGGACTCCCCCGGCCGAACGTCGCCGTCCGCTACCTGCCGGCCGCGGGAACCCTCAACGTGTGCGGCGACTGGTACGACGTGACCGACACCCACGAGGGCAGATTCGCGGCGGCCGTCGGCGACGTGGTCGGCCACGGCCTGGAGGCGGCAGCCGTCATGGGCATGCTGCGCAGCGCGCTCAGCGCGGCGATGCGCGCCACGGACGGCCCCGCCAGGGCCCTACAGGTCCTGGGCCTGTACGCGGGCACCGTCGAGGGGGCGATGAACGCGACAGCCGTCAAGGTCGTGGTCGACAGCCAGCACCGCACGCTCACCTACAGCAGCGCGGGCCACCCGCCGCCGATCCTGCGGCGCCCGGACGGCAGCTGCGAACTCCTCGACCAGGCCACCGATCCGCCACTGGCCACCCGCGCCGACGAGGCGGAACCGCGCGCGCAGGCCACCCGGGCCTACACCCCGGGAGACGTCCTCGTCCTGTACACCGACGGCCTCATCGAACGCCGGGACGAGGACATCGACACGGGGCTCGCGCGCCTGACCGCGGCCGTCTCCGAACGCGGCGGCCTGGGCCCCGAGGACCTGGCGGACGCGCTGCTGGCCGGGCTGGGCGTCAGCGAGGGCTCCGTGGACGACGTCGCGCTGGTCGTCATCCGGCTGTAGCAGGCCCCTGCTCGCCGCTCGGCGGGCGCTGGACGTCCTCCCCGCGCAGCCGCGCCCTGACGCGCTCGGCCACCTGGGCGTAGCGGGCCTCCGCGCCGTACCCGGTGGGCTCGTAGTAGCGCCTGCCGTGGACCTCGTCCGGCGCGTACTGCTGGGCCGCGATACCGCCGGGAAGGTCGTGCGGGTACTGGTAGCCCTTGCCGTGGCCCAGCTTCTGCGCGCCCTTGTAGTGGCTGTCCCGCAGGTGGGACGGCACGGGCCCGGCGTGCCCCGCCCGCACGTCCGCGAGCGCCGCGTCGACGGCGAGGTAGACCGCGTTGGACTTGGGGGCCAGCGCCAGCGCCACCGTGGCCTGGCTCAGCGTGATGCGGGCCTCGGGAAAACCGATCATGGCGACGGCCTGCGCCGCGGCCACCGCCGTCTGGAGCGCCTGGGGATCGGCGAGCCCGATGTCCTCGCTCGCGGAGATCATCAGACGGCGGGCGATGAACCGCGGGTCCTCGCCCGCCTCGATCATCCGCGCCAGGTAGTGCAGCGCCGCGTCCACGTCCGAGCCGCGGATGGACTTGATCAGCGCGCTGGCCACGTCGTAGTGCTGATCGCCCGCCCGGTCGTACTTGACCGCGGCCTTGTTCACCGCCTCCTCGACGGTGGACAGGGCGACGGTGGACTCGCCCTTGGCCATCGCCGCGCCCGCGCCCGCCTCCAGCGCCGTCAACGCGCGCCGTGCGTCGCCGCCCGCGATGCGCAACAGGTGCGCCTCGGCGTCCTCGGGGAGGGTGACACGGGCGTCGAGCCCGCGCTCGTCGGCGACGGCGCGCCGCAGCAGTCCGCGGATGTCGTCGTCGGTCAGCGGCTCCAGCGTCAGCAGCAGGGAACGGGAGAGCAGCGGCGAGATCACGGAGAAGTACGGGTTCTCCGTCGTCGCGGCGATCAGGGTGACCCAGCGGTTCTCCACCGCGGGCAGCAGGGAGTCCTGCTGGGCCTTGCTGAACCTGTGGATCTCGTCGAGGAAGAGGACGGTCTCCTTGCCGTAGGCGCCCGAGGAACGGCGGGCACCGTCGATGACGGCACGCACCTCCTTGACCCCTGCGGTGATCGCCGACAGTTCCACGAACCGCTTGTCCGTGGCCTGGCTGACGACGTACGCGAGCGTCGTCTTGCCGGTGCCCGGAGGGCCCCACAGCATCACCGACGAGGACCCCGCGGGGCCGCCGCCGCCCTCCCCCACCAGGCGGCGCAGCGGCGAGCCCGGGCGCAGCAGATGCTGCTGCCCCACGACCTCGTCCAGGTCGCGCGGGCGCATCCGCACGGCCAGCGGGCTGGCGGAGGGGTCCTTGGCCTGGCGGTCTTCTGCTGCTGCGGTGAAAAGATCGGGCTCCACAACAAGAAACCCTAAGTCAGGCCACCGACGAAGGTCCCGCCCGCCGGGTCGCTCGCACGCGCCTCGCCCTCAGCGCGGGGTCCCCCACCATGCCGACGGCGGGGTCAGCCCGTCCAGAAGTCCCACCAGTGCGTGAGGACGAGAACGCCGATCACGCCGATGTGCAGCACCGGCAGCACCCACGGGAACTCGTCCGCGAAGCCGCGCACCGCAGCGGGCGCGGGCAGGAACCCGTTGCGGACGTTGTGCGCCGTCACGTACCAGAACATGACGATGGTGATGACCCAGGCCAGGCAGCACCACAGGCACAGGTTGCCGATCACGTACAGCGACTGGTACTGGAGCCACGACACGAAGCCGGCACCGAAGAGGCAGCCCGCGTTGAACGTCAGCCAGTACCAGCGCGGGAAGGTGACGCGGGTGAGCAGGGAGACACCGACGCAGACGACGATGCCGTAGGCCACCAGGCCGATCATGGGGTTGGGGGCGCCGAAGGCCGCGGCCTGGTCGCTGCGCATGATGTTGCCGCAGGCGATGACCGGGTTGATGCTGCACGCCGGCTTGAAGTTCTTGTCCTCCAGGAGCTTGAACTTGTCCAGCGTGATGACCCAGGACGCGAGCAGGCCCGCGGCGCCGGTGATGATCAGCATCCAGCCGAACGCCTTGCTCGCGCCGACGGCACCCCCCTTCGGTGCGTCAGCGGTCGCATGCGCCTCACCGGGGGGTGCCGTCATCGTCATAGCCTTCGTCCCGTCATCTGGTCATGTCCGGTACCGGGCTCATTCTGCCCCAACTCGCTGTGTGGTCAGCGCAGCTTGTCCCGTACCCCGGCCACCGCGGCCGCCAGCTCGACGGCGGTCTGCTCGCCGCTCGCGAGGTCCTTGAGCTGGACGACGCCGTCGGCGAGATCGCGCTCGCCCAGCAGCAGCGCGAAGCGCGCCCCGGAACGGTTGGCCGACTTCATGGCGTTCTTCATGCCCTTGCCGCCGTAGGCGAGATCGGCCGCGACGCCCTCCCTGCGCAACTGAGTGACCAGGCGGAACAGCCGTCGCCTGGCCTCCTCGCCGAGCGGCACCGCGTACACCTCGGTGACCGCGGGCAGCGCGAGAGCGACGCCCTCCGCCTCCAGCGCGAGGACCGTGCGGTCCACCCCCAGTGCCCATCCGACGGACGGCAGCTCAGGCCCCCCGATCATCTCGGAGAGACCGTCGTAGCGGCCGCCCCCGCCGATCGCGGACTGGGATCCCAGGCCGTCGTGAACGAACTCGAAAGTGGTACGCGTGTAGTAGTCGAGTCCACGCACCAGCCGGGGATCGTCCTCGCAGGGGACGCCCGCGTCGGTGAGCAGCGCGCGCACCTCCTCGTGGAATGCCTCGCACTCCTCGCACAGGTGGTCGCGCATCATCGGCGCCCCCGCCAACTGCCGCTGGACGCTCTCCCGCTTGTCGTCGAGCACCCGCAGCGGGTTGATCTCGACGCGGGCGCGGGTGTCCTCGTCCAGGTCGAGGCCGCGCAGGAACTCCTGGAGTGCGGCCCGGTAGACGGGGCGGCAGGTGCGGTCGCCCAGGGAGTTGAGCAGCAGCCGGAAACCGCTCAGCCCGAGTGAACGGTAGGCGTCGTACGCCAGGATGATCAGCTCGGCGTCCAGCGTCGGGTCCTCGGTACCGATGGCCTCGGCCCCCACCTGGGAGAAGTGCCGGTAACGGCCCTTCTGCGGGCGCTCGTAGCGGTAGTAGGAGCCCGAGTACCACAGCTTCACCGGGAGGTTGCCGCCCCGGTGGAGGTTGGCCTCCAGCGCGGCGCGCAGCACCGAGGCGGTGCCCTCGGGGCGCAGCGCCAGCTCGTCGCCGCCCTTGGTGGTGAGGGTGTACATCTCCTTCGTCACGATGTCGGTGGACTCGCCGACACCGCGTGCGAACAGCTCGACGCTCTCGAATCCGGGCGTCTCCACATAGCCGTATCCCGACCTGCGCAGCGGCGCCGCCATGGCCTCGCGCACGGCGAGGTACGTCGCGGAGTCGGGCGGCAGCAGGTCGTAGGTGCCCTTGGGGGCGTTGAAGGTGCTCACGTGGCTTCTCGTCACATTCCTCGTCGCGGGGCGGCGTCGCCGACGCCGCCTCCTGGCCCGGCGGCCGCCACCTGCCGCAGGAAGGGGTTGGTGGCGCGCTCGGTGCCGATCGTCGTCTGGGGGCCGTGCCCGGCCAGCACCACGGTCTCGTCCTCCAGCGGCAGGCACACGCGTGCCAGCGAGCCGAGGATCTCCTCCGAGTCGCCTCCGGGCAGGTCGGTGCGTCCGACGGAGCCGGCGAACAGCAGGTCGCCCGAGAACAGCACAGGCGGTACGTCCGCCTTCTCGGGCATCCTGAACGTCACCGACCCCTTGGTATGGCCGGGCGCGTGCGCGACGGTGAACTCCAGCCCGGCCAGCCGCAGCGCGGCGCCGTCGGACAGCTCCTTGACGTCGTCCGGCTCGCCCACCGTCAGCTCGCCCATCAGGGGCGCTCCGATGGTCTGCCCGATGCCCTTCTCCGGGTCGCTCATCATGTAGCGGTCGGCCGGGTGGATCCAGGCGGGCACGTCGTGCGCACCGCAGACGGGGACGACGGAGGCGACGTGGTCGATGTGGCCGTGCGTGAGGATCACCGCGACCGGCTTGAGCCGGTGCTTGGCGACGGCCTCCTCGACCCCCTCGGCGGCCTGGTGGCCAGGGTCGATGATCACGCACTCCTCACCGGCGGCGGGGGCGACCAGGTAACAGTTGGTCCCCCAGGCCCCGGCGGGGAACCCCGCAACAAGCACGATCGTCCTTCATTTCGTCCGACAGCGGATCACAGCGGCGAAGCGGCCGAGCAGGCGCTTCGCCGGTCAGGCAGCAGCCAGCCTACCGGCGCCGGTGTACGCCGGGCCAACAGGTAAGAAGCACCAACGAGGGCGGGGCGGCCCACAGGGGAGACGTATACGGTACGTGAGCCCCCGCAGGTGCGACGCCTCGAAGGAGACGAGACCGTGGTCAGCAGTGAGCAGCGCAGAAAGCAGCTCGCCCGGGAGAAGTACGAGCGGTACCTCAAGCGCAAGGAAGAAGCCAGGCGCAGGGCCCGCGTCCGCAATACGGCGATCGCCATCGGCGTGGTGCTCGTCCTCGCGGCCGGCGGCGCCTATGCCGCCACGGGCGGGCTGAACGGGGACGAGAAGAAGGACGAAGCGGCCGACAAGCCCTCCGAGGCACCCACCAGCAAGGCCCCCGACCCCTGCGACAAGCCCGCCAAGGGCGAGCCCAGCGACAAGCAGTGGAAGAAGGAACCGGCCATGACGGTGGACGAGTCCGCCGACTACACGATGAAGCTGGAGACCAGCTGCGGGGACATCCCCGTCGAGATGGACGCGGACAAGGCCCCGCACACCGTCAACTCCTTCAACTTCCTGGCAGGCGAGAAGTACTTCGACCACTCGCCCTGCCACCGGATGACGGCGCTGCCCAAGCCCAAGCCGCTGTACGTGCTGCAGTGCGGCTCCCCGAAGGGCAGCCCGGCGGGCGGCCCCGGCTACGAACTCGACGACGAGAACCTCAAGGGCGCCGAGTACCCGGCCGGCACCGTCGCGATGGCCAACAGCGGCCCGGACACCGGCGGCAGCCAGTTCTTCCTCGTCTACAAGGACAGCGCGCTTCCGCCCAACTACACGCCGTTCGGGAAGGTCACCGACTCCGGCATGAAGGTGCTGAAGAAGATCGCGGACGCGGGGGTGGCGGCCCCGCAGGGCGACGGCCCGCCCAACGCCACCGTGGTGATCGACAAGGCTACGGTCCGTAAGTCCTGAAGGACCGGCCGTCGCCGCCCGCGCATCCGCCGTCCCGGACCGGCAATTCGCCGCCCGCCGGATGCGGACAGCGCGGGCGCCGGTCGCCTATGTTGGCTGTGACGAGAACCGTGGACGATGCCGGGGGGCCAGCAACGCCCCTCCCGGGCATCTTGTGGAGGAGGCGCTGTGAGCAGCGACCCGTGGGGCCGCGTCGACGACGCGGGGACTGTGTACGTGCGTACGGCGGACGGCGAGAAGGTCGTCGGGTCGTGGCAGGCGGGCTCGCCCGACGAGGCCCTCGCCTACTTCAAGCGCAAGTACGACGGTCTGGTCGTGGAGACCGACCTGCTTGAGCGCCGGGTCAAGACCACCGACCTGTCGGCGAAGGACGCCACCACCGCGATCGAGCACCTGCGCGAGCAGGTCGACGCCCACCACGCCGTGGGCGACCTCGAGGCGCTGCGTGCCCGCCTCGACACGCTGGCCGGAAAGGTCGAGACGCGCCGCGAGGAGCGCAAGGCCCGCAAGGCCCAGCAGTCCGAGGAGGCGCGGCACGCCAAGGAGGAACTGGTCGCCGAGGCCGAACGGCTGGCGGACAGCGACCAGTGGCGCGCCGCCGGTGAACGCCTGCGGGCGCTGGTCGACACCTGGAAGGGCCTGCCGCGGCTCGACCGCAAGAGCGACGACGAGCTGTGGCACCGCTTCTCGCACGCGCGCTCGGCCTTCTCCAAGCGCCGCAAGGCCCACTTCGCGCAGCTCGACGCGCAGCGTGAGGAAGCAAGGCAGCGCAAGGAGAAGCTGGTCACCGAGGCCGAAGCGCTCTCCGGCTCGCGGGACTGGGGCCCCACGGCCGCCAAGTACCGCGACCTCATGCAGGACTGGAAGGCCGCGGGACGGGCCCAGCGGGAACACGAGGACGACCTGTGGGCTCGTTTCCGGGGCGCCCAGGACGTCTTCTTCCAGGCCCGCGCCGAGGTCTTCGCCGAGCGCGACACCGAGCAGCGCGAGAACCTCTCCCGCAAGGAGGAACTGGCCGCCGAGGCGGAGAAGCTGCTGCCGGTCACCGACCTGAAGGCCGCGCGCGGCGCCTTCCGCGGCATCAACGAACGCTGGGACGCCATCGGCCACGTCCCGCGCGACGCCCGGCCCAGGGTCGAGGGCCGGATGCACGCCGTGGAACGCGCCATCCAGGAGGCCGAGGAAGCCGAGTGGCGCCGCACCAACCCCGAGGCGCGGGCCCGCGCGGCGGGGCTGACGGGCCAGCTCCAGGACGCCGTCGACAAGCTGCACGCGCAACTGGAGAAGGCACGGGCCGCGGGGAACACCGCCAAGGCCGCCAAGTTGGAACGCGAGCTGGAGGGCCGCCAGGCCCTGCTCGACCAGGCCCAAAAGGGCCTCCAGGAATTCGGCGGGTGACCCCGACGGGGCGGCCGAACGCTACTGCCGAGGCCGCCCCCCGCACACCGTCCCCCTCACCGTCGTCGCCGCGGCCACAGCGGTGAGGGGCCGGCGGAGTGGCAGACGGCCCGCACCGCAACGTCCGGTCACACCTACGAGGGCCGCCTCGCGGAGGTCACCCGGTAGACGTCGTACACGCCCTCCACCCCGCGTACCGCCTTGAGCACGTGTCCGAGGTGCTTGGGGTCGCCCATCTCGAAGGTGAAGCGCGAGATGGCGACGCGGTCGCGGGAGGTCTGGACGGCCGCCGAGAGGATGTTGACGTGCTGGTCGGACAGGACGCGCGTCACGTCGGACAGCAGCCGGCTGCGGTCGAGCGCCTCGACCTGGATGGCGACGAGGAAGACGGACGACTGGGTGGGCGCCCACTCGACGTCGAGGATGCGCTGCGGTTCCTGGGTGAGGGAGTCGACGTTGACGCAGTCGGTGCGGTGCACCGAGACGCCGTTGCCCCGGGTGACGAACCCGATAATGGGATCGCCCGGCACGGGCGTGCAGCAGCGGGCGAGTTTGACCCACACGTCCGATCCGGCGCCCTTGACGACGACACCCGGGTCGGCGCTGGTGCGCCGGCGCGAGGTTCGCGCCGGCATCGGCGGCGCGGTCTCCGCGATGTCCTCCTTCGCCTCGTCCTCCCCGCCGAGCGCCTGCACCAGCTTGTGGCAGACGCTCTGCGCGGAAACGTGGCCCTCGCCGATGGCGGCGTAGAGGGCGGAGATGTCGGGGTAGCGCATCTCGTGGGCGAGGGTGACCAGCGAGTCGCCGGTGAGGATGCGCTGGATGGGCAGGTTCTGCTTGCGCATCGCGCGCGCTATGGCGTCCTTGCCCTGTTCGATGGCCTCGTCACGCCGCTCCTTGGTGAACCAGGCGCGGATCTTGTTGCGGGCGCGGGGCGACTTGACGAAGTTGAGCCAGTCCCGGGAGGGGCCGGCGCCCGAGGCCTTGGAGGTGAAGACCTCCACCGTGTCGCCGTTGTCGAGGGTGGACTCCAGCGACACCAGGCGGCCGTTGACGCGTGCGCCGATGGTGCGGTGTCCGACCTCGGTGTGCACGGCGTAAGCGAAGTCGACCGGGGTGGCTCCGGCGGGCAGTGCTATGACGTCGCCCTTGGGGGTGAAGACGAAGGTCTCGTTGCGGGAGAGGTCGAACCGCAGGGACTCCAGGAACTCGCCGGGGTCCTCGGTCTCCTTCTGCCAGTCGAGGAGTTGCCGCAGCCACGACATGTCGTTGATCGTGTCGTCGGCGGCACCGCCCTTGCCGCCGCCCTTGGGCACGTCGGTGCGCACCTTGGAGGCGCCGGCGACGGCCTGCTGCTTGTACTTCCAGTGCGCGGCGATGCCGTACTCGGCGCGGCGGTGCATGTCGAAGGTGCGGATCTGCAGTTCGACGGGCTTGCCGCCGGGCCCGATGACCGTCGTGTGCAGCGACTGGTACATGTTGAACTTGGGCATCGCGATGTAGTCCTTGAACCGCCCGGGAACCGGGTTCCAGCGGGCGTGGACGGTGCCCAGCGCTGCGTAGCAGTCACGCACGGTGTCCACGAGGACGCGGATGCCCACCAGGTCGTAGATCTCCGCGAAGTCCCGGCCGCGGACGATCATCTTCTGGTAGACGCTGTAGTAGTGCTTGGGGCGCCCGGTGACGGTGGCCTTGATGCGGGCCGCGCGCAGGTCGGCCTGGACCTCGTCGGTGACCAGCGCCAGGTACTCGTCCCGCTTGGGTGCCCGCTCGGCGACCAGCCGCACGATCTCGTCGTACATCTTGGGGTAGAGGATCGCGAAGGCGAGGTCCTCCAGCTCCCACTTGATGGTGTTCATGCCCAGCCGGTGGGCGAGCGGTGCGAAGATCTCCAGCGTCTCGCGGGCCTTCTGCTCCTGCTTGGACCGCTTGAGGTAGCGCATCGTGCGCATGTTGTGCAGCCGGTCGGCGAGCTTGATGACCAGGACGCGGGGGTCCTTGGCCATGGCGACGACCATCTTGCGCACCGTCTCGGCCTGCGCGGCCTCGCCGAACTTGACCTTGTCCAGCTTGGTGACGCCGTCGACGAGGAGCGCCACCTGGTCGCCGAAGTCGCGACGGAGGGTGTCGAGGCCGTACTCGGTGTCCTCCACGGTGTCGTGCAGCAGCCCGGCCATCAGGGTGGCCGGGTCCATGCCGAGTTCGGCCAGGATCGTGGTGACGGCGAGCGGATGGGTGATGTACGGGTCGCCGCTCTTGCGCTTCTGACCGCGGTGCCAGCGCTCGGCGACCTGGTACGCCCGCTCGATCTGGCGCAGTGTGGTGGACTCGATCTTCGGGTCGTTGCTGCGCACTATCCGCAGCAGGGGTTCCAGCACCGGGTTGAACGGGCTGGCGCGCTGCACCCCCAGACGCGCCAGACGGGCGCGTACGCGGTTGGAGGAGCCCGAGCGGCCCGAGACCCCGGAGACGGCACGCGCGGGCGCCACACGATCCCTGGAGCCGCTCTCGGCGCTCTTTCCACTCCGCCCTGAGCCGCTGTGCGGGCTGCCGCCCTGCTTCGTGGCGGTGTCGGCGGAACGGGACCGTCCTGTGCCCTCGCTCTTCGCGGGCAGCGCGCCGTCGGCCGCGGCGCCCTGCCGGCGCTGCGCCGCCTCGCCGGCGGCCTCCGCTTCCTTGCGCTGTGCTGCGGTGAGCTGCTGGGCCTCGTCTGGCAAGAGCACTCCTCGGTCGACCCCAGGTCCGACTGCCATGGTAGCCACCCCGGCGGCACGGCCCCTCCTCGAAGGGGGGGTGGGAACTCCTCGGAGGGGCGGAGACGACGACAGGCGGCCTCCCCGCCGTCGGACGACGTGCCGGGGGGCCGCCTCGTACGCCGCGCCGTGGACGGCGGGGCGCGGGCCGCTCAGACGGCGAGCAGGGCGTCCAGTGGCGCGCCCGCCAGAGCGCGCTCGACCCTGCCGCGTCCTTCCAGGAAGCCGAGCTCCAGCAGCACGGCGAGGCCGACGACCTCGGCGCCTGTACGCCGCAAGAGCTGCACGGCGGCCTCAGCGGTGCCGCCGGTGGCGAGCACGTCGTCGACCACCAGCACCCGGTCACCCTCGGTGAGCCCCTCGGCGTGGACCTCGATCCGCGCGCTGCCGTATTCGAGGTCGTACGCCTGGGAGAGCGTGGCCCCGGGGAGCTTGCCGGCCTTGCGGACGGGCACGAAGCCGACGCCGGCGCGGACCGCCGTCGGGGCTCCGAGAATGAAGCCGCGCGCCTCCAGGCCGACGATCTTGGTGGCGCCGTGTTCCCGTGCGATCCCCGCCAGCACGTCCGTGAGGACGCAGAGCGCCTCGGCGTCGGCCAGCAGCGGCGTGATGTCCTTGAACATCACCCCGGGCCTGGGGTAGTCGGCCACGTCGTGGATCCGGTCGGCCAGCAGCTCCCTCACCCCGTCGGGGAGCTGCGAGGCGGTGGATGACTCGCGGGTACCCACCGCTCACCTGCGCTTTCCGGACGGCCTGCCGCGGCCGCGCGCGGGCGGCTGCCGCCGCTGCCCGGAGACCGCGGCGGCGGTACGCCCGTCGCGGCCGGTGCGGGGGCCGTCCTCGTCGCCGTCGTCGTCCGGCCCGTCCTGCTCGTGCGACTCGCGCTCCGCCGCCTTGGCCCGCTTGGTGTGCACGCGCCTGGCCAGGGCCTTCATCTCCGGCGTGCGCGTCTTGAAGTCGGAGACCAGAGGCGTGGCGATGAAGATCGAGGAGTAGGCGCCCGCAGCCAGACCCACGAACAGCGAGAGCGCGATGTCGTTGAGCATGCCGCCACCGAGCATTCCGCCGCCGATGAACAGCAGGCCGGCCACCGGCAGCAGCGCGACGACGGTGGTGTTGATGGAACGCACCAGCGTGCCGTTGATACTGCGGTTGGCGATCTCGGCGTAGGTGAACTTGGTCTGCTTGGTGACGTTCTTACTGCTCTCTCTCAGGCCGTCGAAGACGACGACGGTGTCGTAGAGCGAGTAGCCGAGGATCGTCAGCAGACCGATCACTGTGCCCGGTGTGACCTCGAATCCGACGAGCGAGTAGACACCGACGGTGATGGTGATGTCGTGGATGAGGGCGATGAGGGCGGCCAGCGCCATCCGCCACTCGAAGGCGATGGCGAGATAGAGCACCACCAGGATCATGAAGATCCCCAAGCCCTGCCACGCCTTGTTGGCGATCTGCTCGCCCCAGCTCGGCCCGACCAACTGGGCGTCGACCTTGTTCGCGTCGACCTTGAGCTCGTCGGCCAGCTTCTCCTTGACCTCGGTGGAGGTCTTGGTGTCGACCTCGGCGATCTGGACGCGCTTTCCGCCGTCGCCGAGCGCCTGGACGATGGCCTGGTGGCCGGAGACCCGCTCCGCGGCGTCCGTGGTCTGCTCCACGGAAGCGGCCGTCTTGGGCGTCGTGAAGACGGCGCCGCCCTCGAACTCGATGCCCATGTGGAGGCCGCGGACGACGAGCCCGACGATCGCCGTGATGGTGATCAGGATCGAGACGCCGTACCAGATCTTGCGGTGCCCGATGAAGTCGTAGCCGACCTCGCCGCGGTAGAGCCGGGCGCCGAGATTGCCGAGACGGGACATCTCACGCCTCCTTCGTGTCGGTGCTGACGGTGCGCCGGCCGCGCCGCAGGGGTGGCCTGGCTCCGAGCCGCTTGGGGTCGAGTCCCGACCAGGGGTGTCCGTCGGAGAAGAACTTCCTGCGGGCGAGCAACGTCATGACCGGCTTGGTGAAGAAGAAGACCACGACGACGTCGAGTGCGGTGGTCAGGCCCAGCGTGAACGCGAAGCCCTGCACCTTGCCGACGGTGGTGATGAACAGCACCACGGCGGCGAGGAACGAGACGAAGTCCGCCACCAGGATCGTGCGCCGGGCGCGCGGCCAGGCCCGCTGGACCGCGGGCCGCAGCGTACGGCCCTCGCGCACCTCGTCTCTGATGCGTTCGAAGTAGACGATGAACGAGTCCGCCGTGATGCCGATGGCGACGATGGCGCCGCAGACCGCGGGCAGGTTCAGCGCGAAGCCCATCGCAGGGCCGAGCAGTGTCATGATCGCGTACGTCAGGAGGGCCGAGACGAGGAGGCTCAAGACCGCGATCAGCGACAGACCCCGGTAGTAGAACAGCAGGTAGAGGACCACCAGGGCGAGGCCGATGGCGCCCGCGATCAGACCGGCCGTCAGCTGGTCGCTGCCCAGCGCGGCGGTGACGGTGGTGACGTCGGACTCCTCGAAGGAGAGCGGCAGCGCACCGTAGGAGAGGATGTTGCCCAGCTCCTGCGCGGACTCCTGGGTGAAACTGCCGGAGATCTCCGCGTTGTTGGTCAGCCTCTCGCGCACGGTCGGCGCGGACTGGACCTGGCCGTCCAGCGTGATGGCGAACTGGTTCTGCGGCTGCGGCTTCTTCGAGAGCTTGCCGGTGACGTCGCCGAACTGGTCGGAGCCCTTGTCGTTGAACGACATCTGGACGATCCACTGGCTGCGCTGCTGGTCGAAGACCGCCTTTGCCTTGTCGACGTTCTTGCCCTGCACGGCGACGGGACCGAGCGCGTACTTGATCGGTTCCTTCGCGTCACAGGCGACGATCGGCTGCGAGCCCTTGGAGCCCGCGGCCTTCTCGCTGGCCTTGGCGCGGGCTTCCTTGGTGCCGCAGTCCAGCGCGTTGAGCTTCTTGGCGACGTCGGCCGGGATCCCGGGCTGCTGCGGCTGCTGCGGCGGCGTCGAGGGGTCGGGGGTCTCCTTCTTGCCGCCGGACTCGGTCGGCGTCGGAGTGGGGTCTTCCGGGGCGGTCTTGGCGGTCAGGCCCTCGGTGACGGCGCGGCCCTGCCCGCCCTGTCCGCCTTCCTGACCCGAGCCCTCGTCCGCGCTCTCGTCCGCACCCTTGTCCGAGCCCTTCTCCGCGCTCTCGTCGGAGCCCTTGTCCGCGCTGTTGTCCGCACCCTTGTCGGACTTTTTGCCGGAGCCGGACGACGACGGGTTGGGCTGGGGCTGCTTGCCCTTACCGACCTGAGCGAGTGTGAGCACGGGGCGGAAGGAGAGCTGGGCCGTGGTGCCCACCTGCTCGCGCGCCTGCTGGGAGTTGGTGCCCTTGGGGATGTTGACGATGATGTGCCGGTCGCCCTGGGTCTGGACCTCGGCTTCCGACACACCAAGACCGTTGACGCGCTGTTCGATGATGCCGACAGCGGTGTCCATGTTGGTCTTGTTGATCGCGTCGGGCTTGCCGGGCTGGTTCTTGGCCTCCAGCGTGATGCTGGTACCGCCCGCGAGGTCGATACCCAGCCGCGGAGACTTGTGGCCGGAGAGGAACATCCCTGCGACCAGCCCGGCCATCACCAGCAAAATAAGCACTAGGGAGCGCCACGGCCTCCCCATGGCGCCGGAGGCCTTGCGGCCCCTCTTCGGTGCTGCCACCTTCTCGATTCTCCCTGTCCAACCGCCCGTGCCGCCCCCCGAGTTCGGCCGGGCGCGGCACAGCGGCGCGCGAAGTGGTCTGTGGACGTGCTACGCCGCCGGGCCCTGGACCCCCGCCCTCGGCAAGAGGGTGCCCCGGCCTGCGGTCGGGTCGTGCCCCGGCCCGGCGGCGCCGACCTTACTTGGAGTCGGCGTCTTCGTCCCGCTTGCGGTCCTTGGACTCGGCGGTGTCGGCCTTGGCCTTCTCGGCCTCGGGCTCCTCGGACGGCCCGGCGGCCTTCGCCTCGTCCGCGCCCTTGGTGTCCTCGGCAGCCTGGGTGTCCTCGGCGTCCTTCTTGGCGAGGTTGGGCTTCGCGTCGGAGGTCTCCCCGCTCTCGGTCAGCGAGGAGGCGTCGTCCGGAACCACCGTGTCGACGTCGAACTCCTCGCCCTCGGGGCCGTTCGTGATGCGGTCGAACTCCTCGTCCGAGAGCACGGCGCCGATGGCGTTCTTGGCGAACAGCGCGTGCGTGCCGGGCTCGATCTCCACGAGGACGGTGTCCTCTCGGATCTCCTTGACGACGGCGTACATGCCCCCAATGGTCCGAATGCCCGTGCCGGGCTGCATCTGGTCACGCATCTGCGCGGCCTGACGCTGCTTCTTCTTGGCGGAGCGGGTCATCAGGAACATGGCCCCGATGATCACGATGAACGGGAGCAGAGCAATAGGATCCACGGCGGAAGAGTTCCTTCGCATGGCCGCGTCTCAGCGGCCTGGGTATTCGGGGTGGGCAGGCCTCCGCAGAGGGAGGGCGTCGGCGGAGTCTAAGCGAGCCTTCGCCGATGGAACAACGTCAAGCATGGCACCGAGGTTCCTGGCCCGACGCGTACGCGTACCGTCACCCTCCGAACAGACCCTGCTGTCCAGGTCCTCCTGAGGCCCCCCGCGGGGTCTGCTGAGGCGGGGTGAGCCCCAGGTGAGCCCATGCGGCGGGGGTGGCGACACGGCCACGCGGTGTCCGGGCCAGCAGCCCCTCGCGCACGAGGAACGGCTCGGCCACCTCCTCCACTGTCTCACGCTCCTCGCCGACCGCGACGGCCAGCGTGGACAGCCCGACGGGGCCGCCGCCGAAGAGCTTCAGCAGAGAGCCGAGCACGGCGCGGTCGAGCCGGTCGAGGCCGCGCTCGTCCACCTCGTAGACCTCGAGCGCCGCCGAGGCGATCTCTCGGGTGATGACGCCGTCCGCCTTGACCTGTGCGTAGTCCCTGACCCTGCGCAACAGCCGGTTGGCGATGCGTGGCGTGCCGCGGGAACGCCCGGCGATCTCCACGGCGCCCTCCGGGTCGGTGCGCACCTCCAGCAGCTGGGCCGAGCGGCGCACCACCTGCTCCAGCTCGGCCGGCTCATAGAACTCCATGTGGGCGGTGAAGCCGAAGCGGTCCCGCAGCGGCGGGGGCAGCAGCCCGGCCCTCGTGGTGGCGCCGACGAGGGTGAACGGCGGCAGCTGAAGCGGAATGGCCGTGGCGCCGGGGCCCTTGCCGACGATCACATCGACGCGGAAGTCCTCCATGGCCATGTAGAGCATCTCCTCGGCCGGGCGGGACATCCGGTGGATCTCGTCGAGGAAGAGCACCTCGCCCTCCTGGAGGGAGGAGAGGATCGAGGCGAGGTCCCCCGCGTGCTGGATGGCGGGCCCCGAGGTGATCCGGATGGGGGCGCCCATCTCCGCTGCGATGATCATCGACAGTGTCGTCTTGCCGAGCCCTGGAGCTCCCGACAGCAGCACGTGGTCGGCCGTGCCGCCGCGCGCTCTCGCCGCCCGCAGCACCAGGTCCAGCTGCTCGCGCACCTTGGGCTGCCCGATGAACTCCCCCAGCTGCTTGGGGCGCAGAGCGGCCTCCACCGCCTGCTCCTCGTCCTCGGCCTGGGCGTCCACCAGTCGGTCCTCGTGCGTCATGACGTCACCGTGCCCGGTTCAGCGACTGGAGTGCGGACTTCAGCAAAACCCCCACATCAGGGGAGCCCCCGTCCGCCTCGGCCTGCGGCGCCACGGCCACGACGGCGTCGTCCGCCTCCCGGGTGGCGTAACCCAACCCGACGAGAGCGGCGTGGAGTTGCTCCCGCCAGCCGGCGGCGGCTGAGGCGGAGGCGGCCCGCGGCGCAGCGGCCGTGCCCAGCGGGGCCCCGATTCTGTCCTTGAGCTCCAGCAGCAGCTTCTGCGCGCCCTTCTTGCCGATGCCCGGCACGGCCGTCAGCGCCTTCTCGTCCCCGCCCGCGACGGCGATCCGCAGCGCCTCGGGGCTGTGCACCGCGAGCATGGCCTGCGCCAGCCTGGGCCCCACCCCGCTGGCGGTCTGGAGCAGTTCGAAGACCTGCCGTTCGTCGTCCTGCGCGAAGCCGTAGAGGGTCAGTGAGTCCTCGCGCACCACGAGCGAGGTGGCCAGGCGGGCGGGCTCGCCCATCCGCAGCCCGGCCAGCGTGTCCGGCGTGCACTGGAGAGCCATGCCGACTCCGCCGACCTCGATCACGGCGGAGTCGGGGCCGAGAGCGGCCACAGGCCCTGAGACGAAGGCGATCATCGAACGGTGCCTTTCTGGTGCTGCGTGCGGTTCCTGTACGGCGTGGGGGGCGCGGGAGGGGACTGCCGTGCGGCGGCGGCCTGCTGGAGGCGGTTGTTCGCCGGGCCGCGCCAGATGTGGCAGATCGCCAGCGCCAGCGCGTCCGCCGCGTCCGCGGGTTTCGGGGGCGCGGCGAGCCGCAGCACGCGGGTCACCATCGCGCCGACCTGGGCCTTCTCGGCGCGCCCCGAGCCGGTGACGGCGGCCTTGACCTCGCTGGGGGTGTGCAGCGCGACCGGGAGCCCCCGTCTGGCCGCGCACAGCATGGCCACGGCGCTGGCCTGGGCCGTGCCCATGACGGTGCGGACGTTGTGCTGGGTGAACACGCGCTCCACCGCGACCGCTTCGGGACGGTGGGTGTCCAGCCACTCCTCCAGCCCCCGCTCGATGAGCACCAGCCGGTCGGGGACCTCCGCCTCGGCGGACGTGCGGATCACTCCGACGCCCGCCATGGTCAGCTGCCGGCCCGCGACGCCCTCGACCACGCCGACACCGCAGCGGGTCAGCCCCGGGTCGACTCCCAGCACGCGCACCGCCGTCCCCCCTTCCGCGCTCCGCTCTCGCTGATCGTCCGTGTCCGTGTTCCCGCAGGTTATCGGGGAGCACCGACATGAGCCGACGGCCCGGCGGAAGGTGTCTCCGCCGGGCCGCCTGGAGCCTGTGCCGTGATCGTCGGTCCGGACGGCTGCCCGGGCCGCGTGGAGCGCTACGCGTCGACCTTCGCCATCACGTCGTCCGGGACGTCGAAGTTGGCGAAGACGTTCTGCACGTCGTCGCTGTCGTCGAGCGCGTCGATCAGCTTGAAGATCTTGCGTGCGCCCTCCTCGTCCAGCTCCACCTGCATGCTGGGGACGAAGCTGGCCTCGGCGGAGTCGTAGTCGATCCCGGCGTCGACGAGCGCGGTGCGCACGTCGACGAGGTCGGTCGCCTCGCTGATCACCTCGAAGTTCTCACCGAGGTCGTTGACCTCCTCGACGCCCGCTTCGAGGACGGCGGCGAGCACGTCGTCCTCGCCACGGCCGTTCTTGGGGACGATGACGACGCCCTTGCGGTTGAACAGGTACGACACCGAACCCGGGTCCGCCATCGAGCCGCCGTTGCGGGTCATGGCGACACGGACGTCGGACGCGGCGCGGTTGCGGTTGTCCGTCAGGCACTCGACGAGCACGGCGACGCCGTTGGGGCCGTAACCCTCGTACATGATCGTCTCGTACTCCGCGCCACCGGCCTCGAGACCCGCGCCGCGCTTGACCGCGCTGTCGATGTTCTTGTTGGGAACCGACTGCTTCTTCGCCTTCTGGATCGCGTCATAGAGGGTCGGGTTGCCCTCCGGGTCGGCGCCGCCCATCCGCGCCGCGACCTCGATGTTCTTGATCAGCTTCGCGAAGAGCTTGCCGCGCTTGGCATCGATCACGGCCTTCTTGTGCTTGGTGGTTGCCCACTTAGAGTGGCCGGACACAGCCTCGCTCCTTCACAGTCCCAACTTCTCTCGACGCGGAGATCCTACCGTCAGCGGCTCGCTGTGCTCACGTCCCCTTCACGGGCTCCGAGCCCCCGGCGCGTCGCGCTCAGGCCGCGGCCCGCACCATCCGCGTGAACAGCGCGTGCACCCGGTGGTCACCGGTCAGCTCCGGGTGGAAGGCGGTGGCCAGCAGATGGCCCTGGCGGACGGCCACCGGGTGCCCTTCGTAGGAGGCCAGCGTCCGGGTCGCCGCGCCCGTGGACTCGACCCAGGGGGCGCGGATGAAAACGCCCTCCACAGGACCGCCGTCGACGCCCGCCATCTCGACGGCCGCCTCGAACGACTCGTTCTGCCGCCCGAAGGCGTTGCGGCGGACGATCATGTCGATACCGCCGACCGTCTCCTGTCCCGAACGGGGGTCGAGGATCTTGTCCGCCAGCATGATCATCCCGGCGCACGAGCCGTACGCGGGCATGCCGCCCGCCACCCGCTCGCGGAGCGGCGCCATCAGACCGAAGGCGGTGGCGAGCTTGCTGATAGTGGTGGACTCACCGCCGGGTACGACGAGGCCCGCCACGTCCTCCAGCTCCTGCGGGCGGCGCACCTGGAGGGGCCGCGCCCCCGCCGCCGCGAGGGCGGCCAGGTGTTCGCGGACGTCGCCCTGGAGGGCGAGGACGCCGATGGTCGGCTCAGACATGATGCTCACCGTCCTTCCCGGGGGCGGGTGCGGGGCCCGACCCGCGGGTCACCAGCCCCGCGACGCGTAGCGCTCGGTCTCGGGCAGCGTGTCGCAGTTGATGCCGACCATGGCTTCGCCGAGTCCGCGGGAGGCGTCCGCGATGATCTTGGGGTCGTCGTAGAAGGTGGTGGCCTTCACGATGGCGGCGGCGCGCTTGGCCGGGTCGCCCGACTTGAAGATGCCGGAGCCGACGAAGACTCCCTCGGCACCGAGCTGCCGCATCAGCGCCGCGTCCGCCGGGGTGGCCACGCCGCCCGCGGAGAAGAGGACGACCGGCAGCTTGCCCGCGACCGCGACCTCCCTGACCAGCTCGTAGGGGGCGCGCAGCTCCTTGGCCGCTGCGTAGAGCTCGTTGCCGTCCAGGACGGTCAGCTTGCCGATCTCGCTCCTGATCTGGCGCATGTGCCGGACGGCCTCGACGACGTTGCCCGTGCCCGCCTCGCCCTTGGAACGGATCATGGCCGCGCCCTCGGCGATGCGGCGTAGGGCCTCGCCCAGGTTGGTGGCGCCGCAGACGAAGGGCGTGGTGAAGGCGAACTTGTCGCTGTGGTTGACCTCGTCGGCCGGGGTGAGGACCTCGGACTCGTCGATGTAGTCGACGCCCAGCGCCTGGAGAACCTGCGCCTCGACGAGGTGGCCGATGCGGGACTTGGCCATCACCGGGATCGAGACGGCGCCGATGATGCCCTCGATCATGTCGGGGTCGGACATCCGGGCGACCCCGCCGTCCTTGCGGATGTCGGCCGGGACGCGCTCCAGCGCCATGACGGCGACGGCGCCGGAGTCCTCGGCGATCTTCGCCTGCTCCGGGGTGACGACGTCCATGATCACGCCGCCCTTGAGCTGCTCGGCCATGCCCCGCTTGACGCGGGCTGTGCCGGTCTCGGGACGGGCCGCTGAGGATTCCGAGGAGGCTGGGGTGGTGGACGGAGTTGACACGTTCGACCTCGCTGAAAGGGGCGATGAGGGGATGGCAGGCGGACCCTCACCGGGTCCGCCTGCCACTGTCGTGGACCGAGGTCACCCGCGGAAAGGGCCAATCGCTCTGCTGTGGCCCGCACACTCGCCCCGCGGAGCCGGCTCAGTCTTCCGGGCCGCGCCCCTGTCCGGACCCGTGACCCTCGTCGTCGTGCCCTTCGGAGTGGTGTCCTTCGGGGTGGTGCCCTTCGGAGTCCTGCCCCTCGGGGTCGGGCCCCTCGCTTCCGCCGGACTCCCCACCGCCACCGGGGCCACCGGGGCCGGCACCGGGGACGCCGGGTGCCGGGTCCGCGCCGTGCCCGCGGTCGGCGAGTACGGGGGGCGGCTCGTCGTCCATCTCGAAAGCCAGCGGGAAGGGGGCGTGTCCGGCCAGCCGGAACCAGCGGACCTTGCGGTGCCTGCGCAGCGCCCGCGCGGCGCGTACGGCGTCGTTGTGGAAGCGCCGTGCCATCGGGACCCTGCGTACGGCGGCGCCCAGTTCCTCGGCGGTCTCCCGGCCGCCGGGCGCCGCCCGCACCGCTTCGAGCTGCGTGCCCTCGGCGAAGACGGCCCGCAGCGCCTGGCTCAGCTCGCTCTCGGCGACCTCGCGGTGGTCCTGTTCGGCCAGCCGCGCGTCGTGCGCGGCCTGGTAGAGCACCATGGAAGCGGCGGGGTCCAGTACGCCCGCCGTGGCCAGCTCCTGGGCGATGGAGGCGCGGCGCAGCAGCCCGGCGTCCAGCGCCGCCCTGGCGGCGTCGATCCTGGCGTGCAGCCGGTCGAGGCGGCCCGCGGTCCAGCTCAGGTAGACGCCGACGAGCAGCAGCGCGACGACGATCCAGATGACGGTGGTGAGGGTCGGCATCGTGGGTATCGGGTCCTCGGGTCCGGGCCCTCGGCGGGCGGCATGGGAGGGGGCTGGTCAGTCCCGCGCGAGGCCGAAGCGGGCGCGCAGCCCGGTGCGCTCGTCGGGGGCGACGGACGCGGCGCCGTCGGTGACCGTCTCGTACACGGCGAGGACGTCGGCGCCGACGGTGGCCCAGTCGAACCGTCTCACGTGCCGCGCGCCTCTCTCCCGCAGATCGGCGCGGCGCCCCGGTTCCTGAAGCAGGGCGACGGTGCGGGCGGCGAGTGCCTCGGCGTCCTCGACGGGGAACAGTTCGCCGGCCGCTCCTCCATCGAGCACCTGCTCGAAGGCGTCGAGGTCGGCGGCGAGCACCGGCGCTCCGGCGGACATGGCTTCCACCAGGATGATCCCGAAGGACTCCCCGCCGGTGTTCGGTGCCACGTACAGGTCGACGCTGCGCAGCAGCCGTGCCTTGTCCTCGTCGCTGACCATGCCGAGGAAGACGACGTTGTCCCGCAGGGCGCGCGGCAGGCCCGCCACGGCCTCCTGCTCGTCGCCCCTGCCCGCCACCAGCAGGCGGGTGCCGGGTGCCTGCTCGACGATGGCCGGCAGGGCCTTCATCAGGACGGGGAGGCCCTTGCGCGGTTCGTCGATGCGGCCGATGAACCCGATCGTGTGAGCGCCGGGGGCGCCCTGCCACGCGGACTTCGGCTCGGCGTCGGCGAAGAAGCGGACGTCCACGCCGTTGGGGATGGTGACCGCGTCCCCGCCCAAGTGTTCGACCAGGGTGCGGCGGGCGTACTCGCTGACCGCGATCCGCGCGCTGATCTTCTCCAGCGCGGGCTGCAGGATCGGGTACGCGGCGATCATCGCCCGCGACCGGGGGTTGGAGGTGTGGAACGTGGCGACGATCGGCCCCTGCGCCGCCCAGCATGCCAGCAGCGCGAGCGAGGGCGTGGCGGGCTCGTGGATGTGCAGGACGTGGAAGTCGCCGTCGTTGACCCAGCGCCTCACGCGGGCCGCCGAGAGGAAACCGAAGTTGAGCCGGGCCACCGAACCGTTGTACGGGACGGGCACGGCGCGCCCCGCGGAGACGACGTAGGAGGGCAGCGGTGTCTCGTCGTCCGACGGCGCGAGCACCGACACCTGGTGGCCGAGCCCGATCAGGTGTTCGGCCAGGTCCCGTACGTGGAACTGGACACCTCCCGGCACGTCCCAGGAGTACGGGCAGACGATGCCGATCCTCATCTACCGGCCCTCCCCGCGGGCTCCAGGTCCGCGCTCCACAAACGCTGGAGCATGTGCCAGTCCGCCGGGTGCGCGGCGATGCCGGCGGCGAAGGTGTCGGCCACGGTCTGCGTCATCGCGGCCACCCGCTCCCTGCGGCCCTCGACGTCCGGCACCGGGACGGGCGCGTGGACCCGGGCGTTCATGGCGGGCGAGACGTCGTCGTACCACAGCGTGACGGGCAGCAGCAGCGCCCCGGTCTGCTGGGCCAGCAGCGCGGGCCCGGCCGGCATCCGGGCGGCCTCGCCGAAGAACGTGACCTCGATCCCGGTGGCCGACAGGTCGCGGTCCGCCACCAGGCACACCAGGCCGCCCGCCCGCAGCCGGCGCGCCAGCGTGCCGAACGCGGTGGCGCCCCCGTGCGGCAGCACCTCCATGCCCAGGCTCTCCCGGTAGGCGACGAACCTGTCGTAGAGGCTCTCCGGCTTGAGGCGCTCCGCGACGGTGGTGAACCGGGTGCGCGTGGCGGTGACCGCCCAGGCGCCCGCCAGGTCCCAGTTCGCCAGGTGGGGCAGCGCCAGCACGACGCCTCGGCCCGCCGCCAGCCCCTCGGTCAGGTGGTGCAGGCCCTCGACGGAGACGCTGCGGATGAGCTGCTGCTCGCTGTAGGAGGGCAGCCGGAAGGACTCCATCCAGTAGCGCATGTACGAGCGCATGCCCGCGTGCGAGAGCCGCCGCAGCTGCGTGGGAGAGGCGCCGGGGACGACGCGGGCGAGGTTGCTCTCCAGGCGGGCGACGCCCTTGCCCCTGCGGCGCCACGCCTCGTCGGCGATCCTCCTGCCCAGGGCCTGGGCCGCGGGCTCGGGCAGCTTCTTCACTCCGGCCCAGCCGAGCCCGTACAGGGAGTCGGTGAGCCGGTCCCGCAGCTCGTTCCCCCGGCCCTCCTCCCCGCTCACACGGTCCTCCGCTTCTCCTCGTCCCCGGCGGCGGAGGCCGAGGAGGCGTCGGGGGCGGAGGACGTACCGGAGGCCGAGGACGCGTCGGGGGACGAGGGGGCATCGTGGTTTTCCGCCGCGTCCACCTCGGCGGCCTCCCGCCGTACCGTCACCACCCGCTGTCCGAGGGTGATGGCGCTGCCGACCGCGACGACCCACAGCGCGATGGGCAGCAGGATGGCGATGTGCGGGACGCCGAAGGACTTCTCGAAGCCCGAGAAGCCCGCCAGCACCAGGGTGATCACCAGCCGCTCCGACCGCTCCACGAGGCCGTTGACGTCCACCGGCAGCCCGATGCTCTCGCCCCGCGCCTTGGTGTAGGAGACGACCTGCCCGCTCGCCAGGCAGAAGAGCGTCACCGCGCACAGCGTCAGGTCGTCGCCACGACCCGCGTACCACAGTGCGATCCCGCCGAAGACGGCCGCGTCCGCGACCCGGTCGAGCGTGGAGTCCAAGAAGGCGCCCCAGCGGCTGGAGCGGCCCAGCTGACGCGCCATGTTGCCGTCGAGCATGTCCGAGAAGACGAACAGCGTGATGACGACGGTGCCCCAGAAGAACTCCCCCATCGGGTAGAAGACCAGGGCGCCGGCCGTCACCCCGCACGTGCCGATCAGGGTGACGACGTCGGGGCTCACTCCCAGGCGCAGCAGCAGCGTGGCGAACGGGGTGAGGACACGCGTGAAGAAGGCACGCGCGTACTTGTTCAGCATGACCGTCCCTGGTACGTCGGGGGTGAGCCGGATGACGGTGTGGCCACCGGGTGGCCCATCGTAGCCACGCCCGGACAGCGCCCGGCGCACACGGTCGGGTAGTGCCGTGTTCCACGTATGGACGCTTGTCGGCAGCGGTGGAAAGCTCGAGAAGAACCGGTGGTCCTCGCGACCCCTCGGCCCCTCCAACGTGCTCCAGCAGGTGACGACGGAAGGCGGGACACATGGCCGACAAAGCGAACGCGCACCCCGGAGCCGCCGGCAGGGCAGCGGCGGCCGACCACCCCGCCGCGATACGCAACGTGGTGCTGGTCGGCCACAGCGGAGCCGGCAAGACGACTCTGGTCGAGTCCCTGGCACTCGCCTCGGGAGCGATCACCCGCGCGGGACGGGTGGCGGACGGTACCTCGCTGTGCGACCACGACGAGATCGAGCACAGGCAGCAGCGCTCCGTACAGCTCGCGCTGGCGCCGCTCACCTGGAACGGCATCAGGATCAACCTTCTCGACACCCCCGGGTACGCCGACTTCGTCGGAGAGCTGCGGGCCGGCCTGAGGGCGGCGGATGCCGCCCTCTTCGTCGTTTCGGCCGCCGACGGTGTCCAGGGATCGACCCGGCTGGTGTGGGAGGAGTGCGCGGCCGTGGGCATGCCGCGCGCCCTGGTCGTCACCCACCTCGACGCGGCGCGCGCCGACTTCGACGAGATGGTCACCGTCTGCCAGGACGTGCTCGGCGGCGACGATCCGGACGCCGTCATCCCTCTCTACCTGCCCGTCCTGGGCGAACGGGGAGCCGACGGGAGCACCCCGCTCACCGGACTGGCCGGGCTCCTCACGCGGCGGCTGTTCGACTACAGCGGCGGACAGCGCACCGAACGCGAGCCCGGCGAGGGCCGGCTGCCGCGGCTGACTCGGGCCAGGAACCGGCTGATCGAGGGCATCATCGCGCAGAGCGAGGACGAGACGCTCATGGACCGCTATCTCGGCGGCGAGGAGTGCGACGTCAAAACGCTCGTCGCGGATCTGGAGAAGGCCGTCGCCCGTGGCGTCTTCCACCCGGTGCTGCCCGCCGCCCCCGCCGACGGCAGCGCCCGCCAGTGCCTGGGCAGCGTCGAGCTGCTGGAGCTGATCACCGGCGGGTTCCCCACCCCCGACGAGCACGGCATCCCCGCGGTCACCACCCCGCAGGGCGCCCCGCGCCCCGCGCTGTCCTGCGATCCGGACGGGCCACTGGCCGCCGAGGTCGTCAAGACCTCCTCCGACCCCTACGTCGGCCGCGTCTCGCTCGTCCGCGTCTTCTCCGGCACCCTGCGGCCCGACGCGACCGTGCACGTCTGCGGGCACGGGACGGCCGACCGCTCCGGCCAGGACCCGGCCCTCCACGAGGCGGACGAGCGCGTCGGGGCGCTGTCCGCACCGTTCGGCAAGCAGCTGCGGCCCCTGGACGCGGCCATCGCGGGGGATCTCGCCGTCGTGGCCAAGCTGGGCCGCGCCGAGACCGGCGACACGCTCTCCTCCCCGGACGCGCCGCTCCTGATGGCGCCCTGGGCGATGCCCGACCCCCTGCTGCCGGTCGCCATCGAGGCGCACAGCAAGGCCGACGAGGACAAGCTCTCCCACGGCCTGGCCCGGCTGGTGGCCGAGGACCCCACGATGCGCCTGGAACCAAACCCCGACACCCACCAGCTCGTTCTGTGGTGCATGGGCGAGGCGCACCGGGACGTCGCCGTGGAGCGGCTGCGCTCCCGCTTCGGAGTGCGGGTGGACACCGTGGCGCACGAGGTGTCGCTGCGGGAGACGTTCGCCTCGTCCGTCACCGGGCGCGGACGGCACGTCAAACAGTCCGGCGGGCACGGGCAGTACGCGATCTGCGAGCTGACCGTCGAACCGCTGGAGAACGGCTCCGGCATCGAGTTCGTCGACAAGGTGGTGGGCGGGGCGGTACCGCGCCAGTTCATCCCTTCGGTGGAGAAAGGGGTCCGCGCCCAGGCCGCCAAGGGGGTCACCGGGGGCTACCCGCTGGTGGACGTGCGGGTCACCCTCTTCGACGGCAAGGCGCACTCCGTCGACTCCTCCGACGCGGCGTTCCAGACCGCCGGCGCACTGGCCCTGCGCGAGTGCGCCTCCCGGGCGAACATCCACCTGCTGGAGCCGGTGGCCGAGGTGGAGGTCACCGTGCCCGACTCCTACGTCGGCGCCGTGATGAGCGACCTGTCCTCCCGCCGGGGCCGGGTGCTGGGCACCGAACAGGCCGCCACGGGCAGCACATCGGTGCGCGCCTGCGTGCCCGAGATCGAGATCAGCCGGTACGCGATCGACCTGCGCTCCATGTCGCACGGCACGGGGCGCTTCTCCCGCGCCTACGCGCGGCACGAGCCGATGCCGCAGCAGCAGGCCGCCCGCATCCTCCAGGAGGCAGCAGCCGCGGGCGGCGGCCACTGAAGGACCGCAGGGCCGTCGCCGAAAAGGACGGTCGTGGACAAGGGCGCTCGTCCACAAGGGCGGTCACCGAGAAGAACGGTCACTGAAAAGGGCGGTCGCCGGGAACGGCTCGGCTGAGGCAAGATGTGTGCCGACCATGGCAGTTGGGAAGCCGTCGTGGTCGGCGGCATTTCACCGGGCCGAGGCCGGGCCCGCGGTGCCGTGAGCCAGATCCGAGCGGAGTGGGGGCCAAGTGGCCGGTTTCGACGACCTCAGCAGCCAGACCGACGCGGCATCCGACTTCAGCCCAGGCGCCCAGATCCCGCTCTCAGGCCCTGGCCAGGGCGGTCAGACGGCGGCGTCGCAGGCGCTGGCCTCGGCCGCCTACCGCGACGACGAGGTGGAGAAGCTGGTCGCGGCCAACCCCGACGCCGGCTTCAAGAAACCGAAGCTCTCCCTGTTCGAGCCCAACCTCGGCGAGGCGTACGCGCGCGCTGTCCAGACCCGGCTGCTCGGCGGGGCACGGGCGCCCCTCATCCAGTCCTTCGGGATCGAACCGCAGACCGTGGTCGAGCACTGTCTGGCCGCCACGCGGGTGCGCAAGCAGCGCGACGCACGGCTGACGCTGGTGATGGCCGTCTTCGGGCTGCTGTTCCTGCCCGGCGTGCTGCTGTGGCTGCTGGCCTTCCAGATGCGCCGCCTGATCGCCGGTTCCAAGGACCGGCGGGCGGGAGCCATCGGCATGGTGGTACTCGTCGCCGTCGGCGCACTGGTGGTCCTCTTCGCCGTTCTGCTGCCCTTCAACGGCTTCCTGGGCATCTATCTGCGGGCCATGCTGGTCGCCCCGCTGCTCGGCGGCCTGTGGGCCAAGCAGATCTGCGAGCGCTACGCCAAGGATCTGCGCAGCCGCTGGGAGAGCCTGCTGGGCGGCACGGGGGTCGGCGCCAAGATCCCCGAGGCCGTTCCCCAGGACCCGGGCGACGCCGGCGCCGAACGCATCCGTCTGGGCCTGGCCAAGGTGGCGGCCGAGCAGGCCAGCAACATCGTCTACTACGCGGGCCCCAGGGGGATACTCGGCATGGGCACCCGCTGGGGCAGTTGGCAGCTGGCGGAGGAACTGATCCCCGCCAAGGACGGCGAGGACATCAACCCGTTCCGCAGCTGGGACGTCATCCGCGCCATCCACGACCAGCTCCGCATGCTGGAGCGCGGCCCCCTGCACACCGGCGGCTTCCCCGCGCCCTCGATACGGCACTGGGTCGTCTCCCCCATCGCCGAGGGGGCCAAGGCGGTCAAGCGCCCCGAGGGCCAGGAGATCGAGGGCTACCGCGTCAAGGACTTCGAGATACAGCGCATCTGCAACGAGCAGCAGTTCGGCGCCGGCAACCGCCACTACCTGGGCGTGCAGTTCGTGCTCTGGGACGGCCAGTTGGTCATCACGCTGCTGATCACCGTGACCGTGCTGCACCACACGCTGCGCATCGAGGTCACCGGGCACGCGCTGGGTCCGGTGGACGGGCTGTTCACCAGTGGCCCGAAGGCCAAGACCAAAGAGGTCTCCAAGAGCGTCAAGTTCTGGGAGACCCGCACCGTCAACCTGCCGCTGGTGGAGTCCAAGGAGGTCGTACGCCTGGCGGCGCGCGCGCCCTTCACCTGGTTCCCGCCCGTCCTGGACTTCCTCGGTGGCAAGCTCAGCCTGCCCGAGCCGTTCGGGCTGCGGCACGCCTGGGCGAAGAAGCCGTGGCGGCACCGCTTCATGGCCGACGACGCGATGCGGGCGGCGACGCCCGTGCTGCGGGTCGTCCACGCGGCGGCCATCCGGGTACTGGAGGAGAACGGCTGCGACGTGGAGAAGTTCGGAAGCCGTTCGCTCAACCTCAGCGCGGCGGTACAGGACGCCAAGCCGTCGACGGCGGATGTCTACGACGCGTAGGCATCGTCCGCGGTGCGTGGCCGAGCGCCGACGGCCACGGCGCCCAGCCGTCGTTCACGCACGTGGGCGCGGCTGGGCGTCCGAGGAGCTATGCGTCGAAGCGGTGGTCACCAGGCCTCGGCCAGCATCGCCCTGGTGTCCGCGAGGAGCTGCGGCAGGACGCGGGTGTGGCCGACCACCGGCATGAAGTTGGTGTCCCCGCCCCAGCGGGGCACCACGTGCTGGTGCAGGTGTGCGGCGATGCCCGCGCCCGCGACGGAGCCCTGGTTCATGCCGATGTTGAAGCCGTGTGCGCCCGAGACGCGGCGCAGCACGGTCATCGCGCGCTTGGTGAGCTCCCCCAGCTCGACCGTCTCCGCCTCGTTGAGTTCGGTGTAGTCCGCGAGGTGCCGGAAGGGCACCACCATGAGGTGGCCGCCGTTGTACGGGTAGAGGTTGAGCACCGCGTACACGTGCTCACCGCGGGCGAGGATCAGCCCGTCCTCGTCGGATTTCTCCGGGATGGAGCAGAAGGGGCAGCCGTCCTCGGCTCCGGGACCGCTCGGCTTGTTCTCGCCCTGGATGTAGGCCATCCGGTGGGGGGTCCACAGGCGCTGGAACGCGTCCGGCGTCCCCACTCCGATCTGCTGCTCCGGCTCACTCGTCATGCCCGCCAGCTTATGCGCCTGACAGCGCCTGACACGAGGAGGGGGCGGGCCCGCGGGCCCGCCCCCTCCCGGTCACGACCAGGCGGCCGGTGTCACACCTGCACGCGGCGTTCCACCGCGTCGGCGATCTCGCTCAGGGCTTCGTCACGCGGGATCCCGTTCTTCTGCGACCCGTCCCGGTAGCGGAAGGAGACCGCGCCGTTGGCGACGTCCTCGTCACCGGCGATCACCATGAAGGGCGTCTTGGCCTTCTGCGCGTTCCTGATCTTCTTCTGCATCCGGTCCGACGAGGAGTCGACCTCCATCCGCAGCCCCTTGGCCTTCGCGGCGGCCGCGAACTCCGTCAGGTACGGCACGTGGTCGTCGCCGATCGGGATGCCGACGGCCTGGACGGGCGCGAGCCAGGCCGGGAAGGCGCCCGCGTAGTGCTCCAGCAGGACGGCGAAGAAGCGCTCGATGGAGCCGAAGAGCGCGCGGTGGATCATCACCGGCTGCCGGCGGGAGCCGTCGGCGGCGGTGTACTCCAGGCCGAAGCGCTGCGGCTGCTGGAAGTCGACCTGGATCGTGGACATCTGCCAGGTGCGGCCGATGGCGTCGCGCGCCTGTACGGAGATCTTCGGGCCGTAGAAGGCCGCGCCGCCCGGGTCCATGACCAGGTCGAGGCCCTGCTTGCCTGCCGCCTGGCGCAGCGCCTCGGTGGCCTCCTCCCACTCCTCGTCGGTGCCCAGGAACTTGTCCGACTCGGGGTCGCGGGTGGACAGCTCCAGGTAGAAGTCGGACAGCCCGTAGTCGCGGAGCAGGTTCAGGACGAAGGTGAGCAGGTTGTCCAGCTCGTCCGGCATCTGCTCCTTGGTGCAGTAGATGTGCGAGTCGTCCTGGGTGAAGCCGCGGGCGCGGGTCAGCCCGTGCACGACGCCGGACTTCTCGTACCGGTAGACGGTGCCGAACTCGAAGAGCCGCAGCGGCAGCTCACGGTAGGAGCGGCCGCGCGCCCGGAAGATCAGGTTGTGCATCGGGCAGTTCATCGCCTTGAGGCGGTAGTTCTGCTCGTCGAACTCCAGCGGCGGGAACATGCCCTCCGCGTAGTGCGGCAGGTGCCCGGAGATCTCGAACAGCCGCTCCTTGGTGATGTGCGGGGTGTTGACGAACTCGTAGCCGGACTCCTCGTGCCGCTTGCGCGAGTAGTCCTCCATCACCTTGCGGATGACGCCGCCCTTGGGGTGGAAGACGGCCAGCCCCGAGCCGAGCTCCTCGGGGATGGAGAAGAGGTCCAGCTCGGTGCCGAGCTTGCGGTGGTCGCGCTTCTCGGCCTCGGCGAGGAACTCCAGGTACTGCTTGAGCTCGTCCTTGGTGGGCCACGCGGTGCCGTAGATCCGCTGGAGCTGCGGGTTCTTCTCGGAGCCCCGCCAGTAGGCGGCGGCGGACCGCATCAGCTTGAAGGCGGGGATCAGCCGGGTGGAGGGCAGGTGCGGGCCCCGGCACAGATCCTTCCAGCACAGCTCGCCGCTCTTGGCGTCGAGGTTGTCGTAGATGGTCAGCTCGCCGGAGCCGACCTCCGCCGAGGCGCCCTCGGCGGCGCCGGCCGCATTGCCCTTCAGGCCGATCAGCTCCAGCTTGTACGGCTCGTCCGCCAGCTCCTCACGGGCGTCCTCGTCGGTGGTCACGCGGCGGGAGAAGCGCTGCCCCTGCTTCTGGATCTGCTGCATCTTCTTCTCGATGCGCTTGAGATCGTCGGGGGTGAAGGGCTCGGCGACGTCGAAGTCGTAGTAGAAGCCGTCCTTGACGGGCGGGCCGATGCCGAGCTTGGCCTCGGGGAAGAGGTCCTGGACCGCCTGCGCCAGCACGTGCGCCGTGGAGTGGCGCAGGATGTTCAGCCCGTCCTCGCTGGTGATCTCGACGGGCTCGATCTCCTCGCCGTCGGCCGGCTGGTGAGCGAGGTCCTTGAGCTCGCCCGCGACGCGGACGGCCACGACGGAGCGCTCGCCCTCGAAGAGCGCGGCGGCCGTCGTGCCCGTCGTCACCACGCGCTCTTCCCGCTCGGAATCGCGTTGGATGGTCACACGGGCATCTGACACCGGTCTCTCCTGACTCTCACCTGGGGTGCGCGGCCGCTACCGCGCTGAGCGCGCGGAGTGGAGCCGCGCCCCCGAATCGTACCGAGCCACCGGGCCCGACCGCGAAACGGTCACCCGGGCTCCGTCCCGGCTCGCGGGCGGGGTCCCGCTCAGCCGCCCAGGCCGCGCTCGAAGGCGTCGAGGTCGCCCCGCAGCCGCTTGAGCAGCCGCTCGCGGGCGGCCTCGGGGACGGGCACAGGAGCGACGTCCCGCACGCCGCTGACGCGCCGGAAACCGCCCCTGCTCTCCAGCAGCCCCCCGATCCGCAGGGGCAGCCCGGCCAGGTGGGCGTGGACGGCGAGGCGGTAGTCGTCCTCGTCGAGCCGGGCGCGCACCTGGGTGACCTCGGCCCCGGCGAGGACGTCCATGCGCATCGAGCCCGGCCCGCCCGGACCGGCGCGCCGCAGACGCACGACGGTTCCGGTCACGCGTACGGGGACGGAGGGTTCGGTGCGCACGTAGTGCTTGCCCGCCTCTTCGAGGGCGCTCAGGTCGTGCGGGGCGAAGCGGAACGGTTCGGGGCACGCCTGCCAGCCGTGCGGCGTCCCGGCCGTGCACGACCAGCCGAGCCGGATGCGCACGCCTTCCGTGCCGCGCAGCAACTGGCACAGCGCATCGGTCAGTTCGGCGCAGCAGCCGTGGGCGACCGCGGCGTCGAAGTGGGCGAGGTCTCCGGTGGCCCGGTAGCCGCGCGTGGCGTCCACGGCGGCGCGCAGCGCCCGGCCCAGCGCGACGGCCTCACGGGGCCCGTCGCGGGCCGGTGGCGCCAGGAGGGCCGTCAGCCGGCGCCCCGCGGACTGCGCGCCGGGGCCCTCCTCGAAGCGCGCGCGTTCGACGAGCGCGTCGGCTCGGCGCTCGCCCCTGGCGCCGTGGTAGCCGGTGCGGTGGTGGGCGGCGAGGGCGGCGGCGCGCAGCAGGGCGCGGACGGCGGTCCCCAGCTTCTGCCGCGCTCGCCAGGTGGCTGCCGCGTTGCTCGCGGGCAGTTCGCGTCCGCAGTGGACTTCGTCGTCGTCGGCGACTCGCATCACGCTCTCCGTGTACCGGTCCCTTCGCCCCTCTCCTGACCGGGCGGTGGCGCCGCAAACGGCCGGGGCACCGAAGAGCCGACCTGCCGCAACGGGTGGAGGGCGGGCAGGGGGACGCACACGAAGAAGGCCGGCCCGTCCTGTGACGGTCCGGCCTTCGTGAAGCGGCAACTCGGGGTGGGCGATACTGGGTTCGAACCAGTGACCTCTTCGGTGTGAACGAAGCGCTCTCCCACTGAGCTAATCGCCCCGGGTATCGCGCCGGTTGCCCGGCGGCTCGTGCAGAACCATACAGTGCGGCTCACTCTTCATCCAAACCCCTTTCGAGCAGGGCCCGCAGACGGCGCTCGCCGGCCCGCATCATCACTGTGTGGTTGAGGGCCAGCAGGGGCTTCGCGGGGAGGGCGAGGAGGCGCAGCAGCCGGTCGCGCACCTCCACCTCCTGCTCGAAGAGCGCGAGGGTGCCGTCGCCGTCGGCCCGTATCGTCCAGCGGGCCCAGCCGTCCAGATCGCCGCCCATGGCGATCTGGAGGATCCCGGACGCGGCATCCCGGCGGGCAGTACGGAGAGTCACGGTGAGTACGTAGGGAAGCACCGACCGGATGCGGGCGGTGCCGCTCTCCTCGCCGGTCCTGACCAGCGAGCGGATCTGCGGCCACCAGTGCGGGTACCGCTCGGCACGCTCCAGCACGGCGTAGACGCGGGCCGGGGATGCCGCCAGTCGCCAGGTGCTGCGGAAGCGGTAGTGGTTCAGCGGCGCACCGCGCCCCATCCGTGCCCCTCCCCACGACGCGACCGGGGCCCGGAAGCATACGGCTTCCGGGCCCCGGTGCACGGTGGTGGGCGATACTGGGTTCGAACCAGTGACCTCTTCGGTGTGAACGAAGCGCTCTCCCACTGAGCTAATCGCCCGCCTGCGGGCACAACATTACCGCATGTCAGAGGGTGCTCCCGACCAGCTGACGGCCCACGGGTGGCGGCTCAGGAGCCCTGGCCGGCGGCCTCACGCCTGACACGCTTGCGCTCCTTGCGGGCGGCGCGCCGTTCCTTCAGCCGGCGGGTGCCCTCGTGGTACTGACGTTTCGTCCACCGCAGGACGTGCTGCGCCCAGACGAACTCGGTCCCCCACACCGCCATTCCGGCGAAGATCACCAGCCATCCCGGCCCGGGGAGGGGCAACATGACGACCCCCGTGACCACGATGGCCAGACCGACCAGGAATATCCCGGCGCGCCAGCTCGTGTGGAGCGTCCTGGAGGCCTTGATGAAGTCGGGCGCACGTGAGCCGAGCGGCTTGTCCGCCGGTTTCTCTTCGCGGGTGGCAAGTGGCATTTCGTCACTCTCCGCACTCATGGTGGACAAGGTACCCGACCCCCTTCCGAGTGTGGCGGTTCACTCGATCGGCCGCACTTCTCAAACCTACAAGAGCCGTATGAAGGATTCGTTTCCGGGCAAATCAGTCAGAGGGGTTTACAACCGGCGCGTAGGTGGCATGTCGATTGCGCCGACGTGCGAATCCCCGAGCGCACACTGAGCGAAAGGCCCTGGCGCTTATGAACACAACGGTGAGCTGCGAGCTGCACCTGCGCCTCGTTGTTTCGAGCGAGTCCTCGCTGCCTGTCCCGGCGGGCCTGCGGTACGACACGGCGGACCCCTACGCCGTGCACGCCACCTTCCATACCGGTGCCGAGGAGACCGTGGAGTGGGTTTTCGCCCGCGATCTCCTGGCCGAAGGCCTCCACAGGCCGACCGGCACCGGGGACGTCCGAGTCTGGCCGTCCCGCAGCCACGGGCAGGCCGTGGCGTGCATCGCCCTCAGCTCCCCGGAGGGCGAGGCCCTGCTCGAGGCCCCGGCGCGGGCACTGGAATCCTTCCTCAAGCGAACCGACGCGGCTGTGCCGCCCGGTACCGAGCACCGTCACTTCGACCTCGACACAGAGCTCTCGCACATCCTCGCCGAGAGCTGAGACCGCCGGTTCCCGCGACCGTCCGACTCGGGGCGACGGTTCGCGGGCCCGGCAGCCGTGTGCCACGGCACCATTTCGTGTAACGGCACACTGCGACGCCGCCGCCGCGTACTCGTACGTGGCGGCGGCGTCGCTGCGTGACACACCCACGTCGCGGCGTCGCACACGTCGGGCCACCGCCGCTTCCGCGGCCGCCACCGCGTCGCCCCAGGTCGCGGCGCGGGGCCCTACGGGCGCCTCCGGCCGGGACGCGCCGACCCGGGTGGCCCGAGAGGACCGGTACGGGGGCCAAGCGGGCGGGAACCGGTACGGGCCGCTGAGCGTTCGACACGGACGGGAGCGACTACGCTCTCTGAGCGGCAGCCGGAGGGATGTTCCCGGACACGGCAGGAGCGGAGCGGCCCGTGCAGATCAACCACGACACCCGGTGCGCACTCGACCAGGTGGTCGGGCTGCTCAACACCATGGCGGACGGCGAGACCCCCGACACGCTGGTGTCCGTGGCCGACCTGCGCGCCTTCGTCGAGCGCCACGACGTCAGCGGGGTCGAGGCACTCGCCGCGGACGACGTGAGCGACGTCAGAGCAGTCCGAAGCCGCTTCGCGCAGGTGTTCGCCGCCCCGGAGTCGCGCACGGCGGCCCGGCTGATCAACGCGCTGGTCGCGGAGGCGGGCACGACGCCGCAGCTGACCGACCACGACGGCTACGACTGGCACGTCCACTACTTCGCACCCGGCGCCTCCCTCGCCCAGCACCTCGCCGCCGACGGCGGCATGGCACTGGCGTTCTTCCTGGTCTCGGGCGAGCGCGACAGGCTGCGGCGCTGCGAGGCGCCCGACTGCCGGCGCGCCTTCGTGGACCTGTCCCGCAACCGCTCCCGCCGCTACTGCGACAGCCGCACCTGCGGCAACCGCCTGCACGTCGCCGCCTACCGCGCCCGGCAGCGCGAGTCGGCGGAAGCCCCCCGGGGCTGAGCCGGCGCCGGCCGCGCTCCTCGTCGGCCGATCGGGCGGCGCACAGGGAAGCGGTGTTCACAGGAACAGCAGATCGTGCGCCGCGGCGGTACCGATCAGCACCGCGATCACGGCGAGGAACAGCATCAGCGGTGGTTGGGAGAGTGCGTACAGGCATCCCCTGGGTTCGGGGGGCGGCAGCTCGTCGAGCTCGACCGAGGAGTCCGGCGTCGTGTCCATCTCGCCGTGATCATGTCTCAGCCCCCCGGGACGGCCACGAGCACGCGCCCCTATTTCGCGTGGAACCCAGCGAAAAGTCCGGTATGGCCACTGCCGGCGTGCTAGAGAATTTCCGCCGCGTCGGGCCGGAGCGCGGGCGCGTCAGATGCCGTGTTTGGCGCGTCAGATGCCGTGCTTCTTGAGGATCTCCTCGATGTCGGAGAAGTCCTCACCGTCGGAGGCCTGCGTCTTCTTCTGCTGGGCCGACGGCGGGGTCGTCAGCGCCGGAGCACCGGAGGGCCCGGCCGAGCCCGGCTTCCTCTCCTTCTCCCTGGGCTGCTTGGCGGGCTTGCCCGCGGATCTGCCGGAGGCCACGCGGGCGATGACCCACAGGACGACGGCGCAGGCCAGCACGGCGAAGCCCGCCCAGACCGTGGGCTTGAGCACCAGATCGGCCGCCCAGCCGCCGACGGCCCTGCCGATCTTGCCGGCGAGCCCGACTAGCCCGGACATCGCGAGCCCGACCGGCACCAGCGCGACGGCGGCGATGCGCGTCGCGGCGGCGAAGCGGCGGCGCCAGGCGGTGAGGAAGGCGATGGCCAGGCCCGCGGCGGAGAGCGCGGCGCAGACGGTCGTGGTGAGCATGCCCCCATCGTGTCACCGGGCGGGCCGCCAGGGCCACGGCGCGAGCCGGGTTCAGGGAGATCTCGGGGTCGGGGCCCTCCCTGGGGCTGAGAGACTGGCCCCATGGACAACACCCACCCCCCGGTCACCCTCGACGTGTGGTGCGAGCTGCAGTGCCCCGACTGCCATCGGTCCGTCAGCGACCTGCGGGCGCTGCGCGAGCGGTACGGCGACGCGCTGGAGATCCGGCTGCGGCACTTCCCCCTGGACAAGCACAAGCACGCCTACGCCGCCGCGCAGGCGTTCGAGGAGGCCTACGAGCAGGGCAGGGGTGACGCCTATGCCGAGGCGGTGCTGGCACGCACCGCCGAGTTGGGCGAGCGGGGCGAGGAGCTGCTCGTGGAGGTGGCCGGAGAGCTCGGCCTGGACAGCGGCGAGGTGGAGTCGGCGCTGATCGACGGCCGGCACCTGCTGGCGGTGGACGCCGACCAGGCCGAGGGCAGAGCGATCGGTGTGACCGGCACCCCGACCTACGTCATCGACGGGGAACGGCTGGACGGCGGCAAGAGCCAGGAGGGGCTGCGGGAGCGCGTCGAGGAGATCACCGACCGGCTGCTGGCGAGCTGAACAGCGCCGCTACGGCAGCTTTTTGACGTAGAACCGCTCGGCCGTGCGGTACCCGAGCGAGGTGTAGAGCCGCACGGCGGGCGTGTTGTCCGTGAAGACGTTCAGTCCAAGGATCGGGGCGCTCCTGGCGAGGCACTCGTGTTCCGCCACCGCCATCAGTGAGCGCCCGTGCCCCGCTCCACGCCGCGCGGGGTCGACGTTGACGTCGAAGATCCAGGCGTCCACGTCGCTGCGGGGCAGCGGGGCGGTGAAGGCCAGCCATATCGCGCCGACGTCAGCGCCGTCGCAGGTCAGGACGCGGAGCGCGACCCCCGGCGTCGCCGCGCCGTCCGGCAGCCGCACGCGCCGGGCCGTCTCGGACCCGGCCGCCGCCTGGGCGGGGGTGAGGCCGCGGGCGATCATGCCGCCGACGTGCGTCGCGGCGGACGCCTCCCACCACGCCGCGAACTCCTCGTCCCGCAGCGGTCTGGCCTCGCTGCCGGGCGGCAGTGCGGGGCGCTCGCGCAGCTCCTTGATCATGTGCAGACTGTGCTCCGCGTAGCCGAGAGCGGACAACAGGTGGTCACCCGAGGCCCGTTCCCCGGCCGCCGCCGCGCTGCGGGCCTCCACGTGGGTGCAGCCCCAGCCGCGCAGGATCTCTTCCGCCGCCAGCGCCGCGACGGTGCCCCTGCCCCGCCGCCGGTCCCCCTCCTCGACGCGGAGGTGCTCGATCGTGCCGAACGGGGGCCCGGTCTCGCTGGGCCCGCGGAGCGTGAGGGCTCCCACCGGGCGGGAGTTGACGCGGATCTCGTACGCACGGGAGCGTCTGCCCTCGGCGTCGCGGCCTTCGGGCCCGGTGGGGCGCAGGGTTGTCGTCACGCCATGGTTCTACCCGCCGACGCGGGGTACCGCCACCGGATTCACGGGTCGATGTCGGCGGCGGAGCGCTCCTCGAAGACCCGCATCGCCTTGCTGGTCACCGGTCCCGGCGCTCCCGCGAGGGCGCGCCCGTCCAGCCGGGCGACCGCCTGAACGTCGCGCAGGCTGGAGGTCACGAAGATCTCCTCGGCCCGCTCGAGCGCCTCCATGGGCAGCTCCGTCTCCCGCGCGCCGGTCCATTCGAGGACGAGGGCGCGGGTGATGCCCGCCAGGCAGCCCGACGTCAGCGGCGGGGTGTGCAGTTCGCCGTCGAGGACGAGGAAGACGTTGGAGCCCGTGCCCTCGCACAGCTGTCCGTGCGTGTTGGGGAACAGGGCCTCGGTGGCGGCCTGTTGCCTGGCCCGGGCCAGGGCCACGACGTTCTCCGCGTAGGAGGTGGTCTTCAGCCCGGTGATCGCGCCGCGCTCGTTGCGCGTCCACGGGACGGTGACGACGGAGGTGACGTCCGGCCTGCGGGCGGCCTCACCGAGTGCGACGACGAGCGTCGGGCCCGCGTCGCCGCGGTCCGAGCCGAGCGGGGAAAGACCACCCGTGTAGGTGATCCGCAGCCGTCCGTAGGGCATCGGGTTCGCCGCGACGACCGCCTCGCAGGCGCGGCGGACCTCGTCCTGGTCGGGCTCGGGCAGGCCGAGACCGCGCGCGGAGGAGGCCAGCCGGTGCAGATGCCGGGTGAGGGCGAAGGGGGTGCCCTCGGAGGTCTTGACGGTTTCGAAGACGCCGTCGCCGACCGTCAGTCCGTGGTCGAGCACGGAGACGTTCGCGCTGTGGGCGTCCCGCAGGCCGCCGTCGAGCCAGATTTTCACTGCTGTTCACCTCAGGGAGCCTGAAGGGGACCGCTTCGTCACCGTGCGTGCACGCTCAGGTGTCCTCGCGCACCCGCCTGCCGTGGCGCGGCCTCGTCTTCCTCGTACTCCCCCGACGCTACCGCGAGCAGCCGGGAAGCCTTCAGCTCGGTCTCCAGCCACTCGGCCTCCGGATCGGAGTCCCAGATGATCCCGGCGCCCGCGCCGAAGCGCAGCAGGGCGCGCGGGTGCTCGCGCTCGATCCAGAACGTCCGTATGCCGACGGCCAGCTCGCCGACACCGCGGTCGGCGTCGACCCATCCGATGCCGCCGGTGTAGGGGCCGCGCGGCGCCGCCTCCAGCGCGTCGATCAGGCGCAGGGCGCTCGACTTGGGCGCCCCGGTGATGGATCCCGGCGGGAAGGTGTCCTCCAGCAGCCGTGCCCACGGCCGCTTCGCGTCCTTAGGCAGTTCGCCGCGGACGGTGGAGACCAGGTGGACCAGCCCGCGGTACGGCTCGGCCGAGCACAGGTCGGGGACGGTGACGGAGCCGGGGACGCAGACCCGGCCGAGGTCGTTGCGGACCAGGTCGGTGATCATCACGTTCTCCGCCCGCTCCTTGTCCCCCAGGTCGGCCGCGGAGCGGCCCGTCCCCTTGATGGGCCCGGACTCGACGGTGCGGCCGTCCCTGGCCAGGTACAGCTCGGGCGAGGCGGTGGCGATCTCGATGCCGTGGGCGGGGAGGCGGACGGTTCCGGCGTAGGCCGCGGGGGTGCCCCGGGCGAGCCGGGCGGTGAGCTGGTCGATGTCGCAGGCCCGCGGGGACGGGTCGGGCAGCGGCGCTGACAGGACGCGGCAGAGATTGACCTGGTAGACGTCGCCGGTGGCGATCGCCGCGCGGATCCGCCGTACCCCCTCCGTGTACGCGGCGTGATCCAGCGAACTCACCCAGTCCTCCGCTGCCGGTCCGCGCCAGCGGCCCGGCACCGGCTCGGGCAGGGGCGCGGCGCGTACGTCTCCGAAACGGGCGCAGCGCAGCCCTCCCTCGTAGTCGGCGACCACGGCCCACCAGCCCGTCGAGTCGAGGGCCTCGGGGTCGCTGGTGACGTCGCGCAGGTCGGTGGCGAGGTGCCCGCCCAAGCGGGCGAGCGGGGTCAGATCGGACACGGCGCCGAGTCTATGGGGGCCGCCTGGCGGCCACGCTGCGGAAACGGAATTTGAGCTGGCCCGGGAATCCGCTAAAGTTCAACACGTCGCCGCGGCGTGCAAGCGCTCCGGAGACGAGGCACCCGGGAGATCACGGTCTTGAGCGGGCGCCTGCGGACGTGGCTCAGTTGGTAGAGCATCACCTTGCCAAGGTGAGGGTCGCGAGTTCGAATCTCGTCGTCCGCTCGATGTGGGGGCTCCTCCCGGGACCCCCGCACTCGGTGGAGTGGCCGAGAGGCGAGGCAACGGCCTGCAAAGCCGTCTACACGGGTTCAAATCCCGTCTCCACCTCCAAGGACGATTAGCTCAGCGGGAGAGCGCTTCCCTGACACGGAAGAGGTCACTGGTTCAATCCCAGTATCGTCCACCGGGTCCGCGAGGACCTCGGGGTTCATCTCGGCCCCACGCGCGGTTAGCTCAGCGGGAGAGCGCTTCCCTGACACGGAAGAGGTCACTGGTTCAATCCCAGTACCGCGCACGGACGATTAGCTCAGCGGGAGAGCGCTTCCCTGACACGGAAGAGGTCACTGGTTCAATCCCAGTATCGTCCACCAGCTCGCCAAGAGGGCCCCGGCCGGTCGGCCGGGGCCCTCTTCGTGCTCTCGCCCGGCAAGAGCACGGGCTTCAGGAGGAGAACAGCATCCGCCCGAAGCCCCCGTGACGGCCGTGGTGCCCGTGGTGGCCGTAGTGCCCGTGCGAGCCGTGGTGCGGGGCGCCCCAGGCCGGACCCGACGGATACGCCTGCCCGGCGGGCGGCGGCGGAGGTGGTGCGGACTGCGTCCACTGCGCCTCCATCCTGGTGATGGCCTCCAACTCACCGTAGTCGAGGAAGATTCCCCGGCAGTTGGCGCACTGTTCTATCTGCACGCCGCTGCGGTTGTACGTGTGCATGGGCGCACCGCACTTCGGACACATCATTCGCCTGCTCCCTCTCTACCCGTGCCCGGTGGCCGAGAGCCGGCCTCGGACGCCGACCGGTATCCGCCGGGCGGGCACCACCCTACGGCCCCTGAGGTGCGGGGAGTTCGGCCTGGGCGGCAACGGCCGCCATCCGCGCGCAGGCGGCCACGCAGGTCTCCTCCGCCTCGTCGAGGACACGTCCCGCGGCACGCGCCTTGGCGATGCCGAGCGCGGCGCTCTGTACCGTCAACGCGCGCGCTGGTGCGTCCAGCCGGGGCCACGGGTCCTCCTCGGCGAGGCCGCTCCGGGCACCGGCGGCCCGCACGGTGCGCACGTAGGCGCCGAGGAAACGCTCCCACGCGTCGGGCACCAGGAGACCGGTGGCGTACCAACAGGCGGGCCGGGCCAGATCCCAGGCCGGATCGCCGAGGCCGAGGTCGTCGACGTCGATGAGGTGCCAGCCCCCCGTGCCGGCCGGGTGGCGGACCAGCTGCCCCAGGTGGAAGTCGCCGTGGCACACCGTGGTGGCGCGGGGCGGCGGCTCCTCGCCGCGGCACCAGGCGGGCAGCGCTGCCCACGCCCGCTCCACGGTGCGGGCCGCCGCCACGAGGGTGCCTCCCGGGGCGCTCCGCATGCGGGTAACGGCCCGTGCCGCCTTCACCGGGCCCCTCATCGGCGGCAGGGGGCCGGGAAGCCGGCCGGGCACCGGGAGGGGTGCCGCGTGCAGCCGGGCCAGCAGGTCGCCCGCCGCCTCCCAGGGAGCAGCGCCGGGATCGTCCGGGTCCACAGGGCTGCCGTACGGCCAGACGCTGGCGTTCCTGCCGCCGCACACCTCCACAGGACCACCGCGGGGAAGCGGGGCGAGCAGCACGCCCGCGTACTGCTCCGCTGCCGCGACCCCCAGCCGTACGGCGAGCGCCCCGGCCTCCGCGTCCGGATCGTGCGCCTTGGCGACACGGTCCCCGACGCGTACGACCGTCCCGTCGGACCGCTCGGCCAGCACCTCACCGTCCGTGGCGCCCATCAGCCGCGCGAGCGCCCCGCGCAGCGCGGGGCCGGCGGCCCGCTGGTCGGACATCGGCACGGAAACCCCCTCGGCGTCGGAGAACGCCACAGCCTACGGTTCGCCGCCGCGCCCCGGCGCGGTGCACCTGGGCAGAGCCGCTCCCGCGCCGCGGTACCGATGACCCGCTCAGGGGCCACGTGCCGTCACAGCGCGAAGGCCCGGGCAGCTCCCCAGCTGCCCGGGCCTCTCTTGCCGTCCGCCGCACCCCCGTCCCCACGGGGCTGTAACCACCGGAAGTCCCCGACCCGGTCCGCTCCACCGGGCCCGGGGTCCGCTCAGGACCCCAGCATTCCGGCAACGGACGACGCCTGTGCCAGGACCGTCCGACCCCAGCCGGAAACCAGGCCGAGGAGGAGGGCGAGTGGCAGCACCATGGCGGCTGCCACCAGCGGATGGCGCCGCCCGCCGGGACGGGTACCGGGACCGGCCAGTGCCGTCGGCTTCCCCTTCCCTGTGGGCGCCGTGCGCCCGGCGGTGTGCGCCATGATCCGCTCCTGTCGTCGTGTGGGGCGGCGGACGTCTGACCTCGGGGGACGAGTGCTGCGTCCGCCGCTTGACCACCACATTAGGCACCGGCGTGACCTGCGGCGTCATGCGCGCGTACCGACTCGGTGGCCTCCCGCAGGATGACGTCGAGCGGCGCCGCCTACTCCCCAGGGTGGAGGCGCCGTCCGGTTTCCCGGGGTCTTCCCCCAGGGGGTATCACACGGCCGCGCCTCCACGGGTGAGTTCGCTCACTCCGCGGTGCGTACCCCCGGCCCGTCCCGCCCTTCCGCGGGCCGCGGTCGCGACGGAGACGCCGGGTCACAAGGCCCGGCCCCGAGGCCGCAGGCGCCTTCCGCCGTGCCGGCTTTCGCCCCGTCAATCTCCGTACCCGGCCGGTGGCTTGGGGGCGGCGCGGCAGGGCGCACAGGCGCGCGGCCACGGCGCGTTCTGCTGACTGACCACCGCCTGCTGTGCCCTGACATTCCGTCTGGCGCCGCGTGCGCGGCCTATCGTCGCCACGCGTCGGCAGTCCGTAAGCTGTCGTCGTCAGACGGACCGGTCAGCGGGTGGGCCTCCCACCGGGCGCCGGAGGCGGGCCCCGCCCCGCCGGACACCGGAGGTAGGGAACGGACATGGCGATGATGCGGCTCCGGCGAGAGGACCCGCGAGTCGTCGGCTCGTTCAGGCTTCACCGCCGCCTGGGGGCCGGCGGCATGGGCGTGGTCTACCTCGGTTCGGACCGGCGTGGCCAGCGGGTGGCGCTGAAGGTGATCCGTCCCGACCTCGCCGAGGACCAGGAGTTCCGCTCCCGTTTCGCGCGGGAGGTGTCGGCCGCACGGCGCATCCGCGGCGGGTGCACGGCCCGGCTGGTGGCCGCCGATCTGGAGGCCGACCGCCCCTGGTTCGCCACCCAGTACGTGCCGGGGCCCTCGCTGCACGACAAGGTGACCGAGGGTGGGCCGCTGCCCGCCTCGCAGGTCGCCTCGATCGGGGCCGCGCTCGCCGAGGGGCTGGTGGCCGTGCACGAGGCGGGGGTCGTGCACCGGGACCTGAAGCCGTCGAACATCCTGCTCTCCCCCAAGGGCCCGCGCATCATCGACTTCGGCATCGCCTGGGCGACGGGGGCGAGTACCCTCACCCACGTCGGCACCGCCGTCGGGTCCCCGGGATTCCTGGCGCCCGAGCAGGTGCGGGGCGCGGCGGTGACCCCCGCGACGGACGTGTTCGCGCTGGGCGCGACGCTGGCATACGCGGCGACGGCGGACTCCCCGTTCGGGCAGGGCAGTTCGGACATCATGCTCTACCGGGTGGTGCACGAGGAGCCGCAGCTCGACGAGGTGCACGCGGCGCTGGCTCCCCTGGTCCACGCCTGCCTCGTCAAGTCCCCCGAGGACCGGCCGAGCACGTTGCAGCTCTCGCTGCGGCTCAAGGAGATCGCGGCGCGCGAGGCGCGCGGGCTCTCCGAAGGCGGTGAGGCGTCCGGGCCGGGCGGCGGCAGAGCCACGGGCGCGGGGCGGCCCGGTGCCGGTGGGCGCCCGGTGCCCGGCGGGCGGCGTGAGCCGCTGTCGGCCGAGCGGCGGGCCCGCGACCACGCGCAGCAGCGGACGCAGCGGGACGCCTCGGCCCGTGGACGTGACGGGGTGACGGGCGCGCCCCGGGCCGCCACCCCGCGTACCGCCCGCGCGACCGGGGCGGGATCCGCCCGCTCGCGGATGTCGCGGCCCGCGCGGGACGCCGGTTATCCGACGGGGAGCGGGGGGCGCCAAGGCCACGAGCGGGTGGTGCGCCGTCCCGCAGGGCCGCCGCCGCCCCGCGGCGCCGAACGGGGCGGCGCTGAGCGGTCCGGGAGCGGCCGTTCCACGGGCGCACGGCAGAGCGCCGCGCGCGGCCCCCGCCAGGAGGGCGGCGGCCGTCCACGGGCCGGCCTCAGCCCGGCGGCCCGCAGGCGGCGGCTGCTGCGCCAGCGGCTCATCGTCTTCGTGGTGGTCACCCTGCTGGTCGCCCTGGGGATCGCCGCGGCCCAGGGCTGCGAGGGTCCCACCCGCGGCCTGGGCCACGTCACCGAACGGGTGTCCGCGGCGTCGGCGTCGTCCACCGCGGGGCCGTGAGGGCTTCCCGCCCGCTCCAGCCTCTGCGCGCTACCTCGCTATCGCGTAGAAGGCGACGGCGGCGGCCGCGCCCACGTTGAGGGAATCGACTCCGTGGGCCATCGGGATGCGGACCCAGTCGTCGGCGGCGCGCAGGGCGCGTGAGGTCAGTCCGCTGCCCTCGGCGCCCAGCAGGAGCGCCGTTCGCCGGTCGCCGGCCGTGGCCACAGTGTCGAGCGGGACGGCCTTCTCGTCGGGGGTGAGCGCGAGCAGGTGGAACCCGGCGTCCCGCACCGTCTCCAGACCGTGCGGCCAGCCGGCCAGGCGCGCGTGGGGAACGGCGAAGACGGCGCCCATCGACACCTTGACCGAACGGCGGTAGAGCGGGTCGGCGCAGTCCGGCGAGAGCAGGACGGCGTCCATGCCGAGGGCCGCGGCGCTGCGGAAGATGGCGCCGATGTTGGTGTGGTCGTTCACCGACTCCATGATGACGACACGGCGGGCTCCGGCCAGCAGCCCCTCCGGCGTGGGCAGCGGCTTGCGCTGCATGGAGGCGAGGGCGCCACGGTGCACGTGGTAGCCGGTGACGCGCTCGGCCAGCTCGGGGCTGACGGCGTAGACGGGCGCTGGCACCTCGTCGATCACGTCGCCCATGGTGTCCAGCCACTTGGCGGAGAGCAGCATCGAACGCATCTCGTACCCGGCGTGCAGGGCGCGACGGATGACCTTCTCCCCCTCCGCGATGAACAGCCCCTCGGCCGGCTCGCGCCTGCGGCGCAGCTCGACGTCGGTCAGCCCCGTGTAGTCGGCGAGACGGGGATCGTCGGGGCGCTCGACGGTGACGAGCTTGTCCGTCGACGGTTGCTGAGGTGTTCCGGGGGAGGATGCGGTAGCCACGGGCCGATACTGCCTTGTCGCGCTCGAAGTGCCAATGTGTCGTTACCGCCGCGTACGGCGTGGGCTGGGGGCGGTGGCCCCGCCCGGTCACCGCACGCCGTCGAAGCGGAGGTTCACGGGGTGAGGGGTGACGGGCCGTTCACGGGTTCACGGCGACGACGTCGCCGATGACGATGACCGCCGGAGGGCGTACGCCCTCGGCCGCCGCCCGCTCGGCGGCCGTGGCCAAGGTGGCGTCCACGCGGCGCTCCGTGGCCATGGTGCCCTCCTGGATCATGGCCACCGGGGTGTCGTCCGACCGGCCGTGCGCGCGGAGAGCCGCGGCGATCGCGCCGAGGTTCTCGACGGCCATCAGGAGCACGAGCGTGCCGCGCAGCCTGGCGAGTGCCGGCCAGTCCACCAAAGAGCGGGCGTCGTCGGGTGCGACATGGCCGCTGACCACGGTGAACTCGTGGGCGACGCCCCGGTGGGTGACGGGGATGCCGACCGCGCCCGGCACACTGACGGAGCTGGAGATGCCGGGCACGACGGTGACCTCGACGCCCTCGGCGGCCAGTTGCTGGGCCTCCTCCATGCCGCGCCCGAAGACGAAGGGGTCACCGCCCTTGAGCCGCACGACGGCCCTGCCCGCCTTGGCGTGTTCGACCAGGACGGCGTTGATGGCCTCCTGCGCCATGGCGCGGCCGTAGGGGATCTTCGCGGCGTCGATGATCTCGACGTGCGGCGGCAGCTCGTCGAGCAGGTCGCGGGGGCCGAGCCGGTCGGCGACGACGACGTCCGCCTCCGCCAGCAGCCGGCGGCCCCGTACCGTGATCAGGTCGGGGTCGCCCGGACCCCCGCCGACCAGGGCGACGCCCCCGGTACGGGGCCCGCGCTGCCCGGTGACGAGGGTGCCGTCGCCCAGACGGGCGACGATGGCGTCACGTATCGCCGCCGACCTGCGCGGATCGCGGCCCGCCGCGCCGTGCACCCCGCTGGTGAGGACGGCGACGGTCAGGCCGTCGCTGCGGCCGGTCGCCGGCGTCCAGGCGGTCCCCTCGTCCGCGTCGTCGGCCCGTACGCACCAGACGCGGCGCGACTCGGCTTCCGCCGTGATGGCGGCGTTGACGGCCGGATCGTCGGTGGCGGCCAGCGCGTACCAGGCGCCGGCCAGGTCCCCTTCCCGGTAGCCGCGGCGCTCCCAGGAGATCTCCCCGCCGGTGACCATCGCCTCCACCGAGGGCGTCACCCGCGGGGAGACGACCGTGACGTGCGCACCGGCCGCCAGCAGCGCGGGCAGCCGGCGCTGGGCGACACCGCCGCCGCCGACGAGTACGACCCGGCGCCCGGCCAGGCGGAGTCCTACGGGGTAGGCGGGGGTGGCGGCGTCGCCGGGGTTCACAGGCATCGGGGACGGCATCCTTCTCGGGGTCGGGCCGACTCGCGGGGCCGAGCCGACGACGAGCCGCTGCGGCGGTGGAGCGGCCGGGACGGAGGGGCAGGGGAACAGCCTATGCGGGACCGACCGGTGCGGCTGTTTTGCAGGTCACCGACGGGCCACCCACCCGTCGCCGACCCCGGCCGGAACGGCCGCGCAGCGGGTGGCACCGGCGCGTGGCGGGACGCGGCGGAGCCGGGATACCGGACCGAAGGGGTCGGGTGACGGGCGCGGACGTCGTCGCGCCCGGCATCCGCTCCTCGCGGTGCGGCGGGCGGGGCCCCTCGGTGGAGGGGTCCCGCCCGGACGGCGGAGGTCAGCCCTTCTCGGTGACGCCCGCCCCGTCGAACGTGGCCACCTCGTGCATGGCACGGGCCGCGCTCTGCACCATCGGCAGCGCGAGCAGCGCGCCCGTCCCCTCACCGAGCCGCAGGTCGAGATCGACCAACGGACGCAGCCCCAGCTTGGTGAGGGCCGCGACGTGACCGGGCTCGGCGCTGCGGTGCCCCGCGATACAGGCGGCCAGCGCCTCGGGCGCCACCGCGCGGGCCACCAGCGCGGCGGCACCCGCGCTGACGCCGTCGAGGATGACGGGCGTCCGCAGCGAGGCGCCGCCCAGGATCAGGCCGACCATCGCCGCGTGCTCCAGCCCGCCGAACGCCGAGAGCATCCCGATCGGATCGGCCGGGTCCGGCTGGTGCCGCTCCAACGCCCTCCGGACGACCTCGACCTTGCGTGCGTGCGTCTCGTCGTTGATGCCCGTACCACGCCCGGTGATCTCGGCGGGGTCCGCTCCCGTGCAGGCGGCGATCAAGGCGGCGGACGCCGTGGTGTTGGCGATGCCCATCTCGCCGGTGAGCAGCGCGCGATTGCCCGCCGCCACCAGGTCACGCGCCGTCTCGATGCCGACCTCCAGGGCCCGCTCGACCTCTTCGCGGGTCAGCGCGGGCCCGGCCGTCATGTCGGCCGTACCGGCACGGATCTTGCGGGGCAGCAGGCCCGGCTGCGCGGGCAGTTCCGCGGCCACGCCGACGTCCACGACGCAGACCTCCGCACCCACCTGGTTGGCGAACGCGTTGCAGACCGCGCCCTGGGCCAGGAAGTTGCTCACCATCTGCGCGGTGACCTCCTGCGGCCACGGCGTGACGCCCTGCGCGTGCACCCCGTGGTCCCCGGCGAACACCGCGACGGCGGCGGGCTCGGGAATCGGCGGGGGGCACTTGCGGGAGAGGCCGCACAGCTGCGCGGAGATGATCTCCAGCATGCCGAGCGCGCCGGACGGTTTCGTCATCTGCTTCTGCCGCTCCCACGCCTCACCGAGCGCCTTGGCGTCCAGGGGGCGGATGGTGCCGAGCGTCTCGGCGAGCATGCCGGTCGGCTCGGCGCCGGGCAGCGCACGCCGCCCGTACGACTCGTCGTGCACGACCCAGGAGAGCGGACGCCGCTTCGACCAGCCGGCCTGCATCAGCTCCGGCTCCTCGGGGAACTCGTCGACGTACCCGACGCACAGGTACGCCACGACCTCCAGGTGCTCCGGCAGTTCGAGGGCGCGCACCAGCTCGGGCTGGTCGAAGAAGCTGACCCAGCCCACGCCCAGCCCCTCGGCCCGCGCCGCCAGCCACAGGTTCTCCACGGCCAGCGCCGAGGAGTACGGCGCCATCTGCGGCTGCGTCTGACGGCCGAGCGTGTGCCGGCCCCCGCGGGTGGGATCGGCGGTCACCACGATGTTGACCGGGGTGTCGAGGATCGCCTCGATCTTCATTTCCCTGAACTTCTTCGCCCGGCCCTTGGGCAGCGACTTGGCGTACGCGTCACGCTGCGCCTCGGCCAGCTCGTGCATCGCCCGGCGGGTCTCCTCCGACCGGATGACGACGAAGTCCCAGGGCTGCGAGTGCCCGACGCTGGGCGCGGTGTGTGCCGCCTCCAGCACGCGCAGCAGCACGTCGTGCGGGATCGGGTCGGACCTGAAGCCGTTGCGGATGTCCCGCCGCTCCCGCATCAGCCGGTGCACGGCCTCCCGTTCCGCTTCGGCGAACCCGGGGGCGGCCTCCGGCTCCGGGACCACGGGGCCCTCCGGGGTTTCTTCCGGGGGTCCTCCCGGGAGCACAACGCCGCCGGACGGCTCGGGCCCCGGCGCCGACGCGGCAGCGTCCTGGTGTGTGGGCGCTCCGGCCTCCTGCCCGGTGGGCTGGGCACCGTCGGTGCCGGCCTCCGAGCCATCGGCCTTGTCGGTCTCGACGGCCGCGGTGGGCTCGACGGCCGTGCCGGTCTCGACGGCCGCGGTGGAGGGCGCGGCCTCCTCGGTGGAGGCCGTGGCCGATGCCGCGAGGACGTCGGTGTCCGGGCCGGGCGCCTCGTGCGGTGCGGGCTCCGCCTCGGCGGCGGAGTGCGGCACCTCTTCTTCGACGGGCTCGGCAGGTGCCGTTGCTCCGGCCGCCGTCGAGTCGGCGTCCTGCCCGGACGCCTCCGCGGGCACGGGCACGGTCTCTTCGCCGGCGCCCGACGCCTCAGCTGCCGCGTCCGCCTCCGACGTCTGGCGGCGCATGGACGTTTCGCCGCTCGCGGACGCGGCGGCAGCCTCGGGCGCCTCGGCAGCGGCGCTCTCCTGCGGCTGCGGCTGTGACTCGGGCTGCGGCGTCACAGGCCCGCAGGGAGCGGAAACCGGCGCGTCCGTACCGGCGTCGGTGGCGGACGCGGGTGCCGTGGTCTGCTCGGGGATACCGGCCGAGGCCTGCGGAGGCCGAGCGCCGGTCTCCTGGCTCGCGCCCTGGTTCATCGGCGGTGTCCCGGACGGGGTTTGCGCGGCGTCGCCCTGCTGGGTCTCGGGCTCGCCCCCCTGCGCGGGCACCGTCGCCAGTCCGCCCGGCCGGGTCTCCTGGCGCGGTCCGGGCACGGTCGCATCGCCGGGCGCGGTCGCGTCGCCGGGCGCGGTCGCATCGCCGGACGCGGGAGCGGGAACGGAAGCGGGCTCGACCGGCGCCTCCGCCCCGGCGGCCTCGGCAGCCACCTCGGTCTCGCGCGTGGCGGCCTCCGCGTGCGCACCCGTCTCGCCCGCCGCGGCGGCTTCGCCTGCTGTGGCCGTCTCCCCGGAAACCGGAACCTCGGCCGGCACGGGCGCCCCGGTGGACACGGGCTCCTCCGCAGGCACCGGGGCCTCAGCGGGCACCGGGGCCTCGGTGGAAGCCGGGCCCTCGGCGGAAACCGAAGTCCCGGTGGACACCGGGGCCTCACCGGACGCGGGCGCCTCAGCGGGCGCCGGGGTCTCACCGGGCGCCGCGGGCTCGGCGGGCGCGTCCGCAGAGGCAGAGGCGTCCGCAGAGACAGGGGCACAGGCAGAGGCGTCCGTGGATGCGTCCGGGGCAGCCGGGGCGTCCGGGGCAGTCGGGGTGTCCACCGTGGAGGACGGGCCGGCCGAAGCCGGCACGTCCTGGGAAGTCGGGGCTCCGGCAGCCGTCACCGCTGCGGCCGGTGCCTCGTCCGTCGCCGGCTCCTGCGCCTGCTGCGGCGCGGGAGCCGACGCCCCGTCGGCCTCCACGGGCGCGGGGGCGGCCATCTCGGCCGTCGCCGTCGCGGCTTCACCGTCCGGTGCCCCGTTCGCGAGTTGCCCGGACTGCCCCTGCTGCTCGGCCTGCTCCGGCTCTCCGGGTCGCTCGGGCGGCAGTTGACCGAGCTGCGGGCCCGGCAGCGGCTCTTCTTCCACCGGCTCATCTGCCGGGGCCGAGGGCGCGTGCTGCGCCGGCGCCTGCGGCTCGGTGGGCTGCTCGGGCGTCGGCTGATCCCCCACGGGCTGCGGGCCCGTGGCAGTGCCGTCCGCCAACGGAAGGTCCCCCGCCCCGGGTTCGTCCCCCTGGGGCGCGTCGGACGCGGGCGCGGCGGCGGGCCGGCCGGCGGCGGCGCCCGTACGGCCTGACGGGGCGCCCTGCACGGGCGCGGCCTGCGCGGCGGAAACCTGTGCGGCGGGGCGCTCGGACAGCGGGCGGACGGTACCGGACTGCTCGGGCACCGGCGGTCCGAGGTGCAGGGGGCGGCGCGTCCCGTGGGGCGGGGTGCTGTGGGTGGACGCCTGCGCGGCGTGCTGCTGCTGGGACGGCCGTACGGCGCTCACGTCGAGGGTGCCCGAGTCGCGGCCGTCGGTCTCGTGCGGCCCGGGTACGGCTGCCGTTTCGGCCTCGGGGTACGGTGCTGCGCCCTCCTCGGGCTGAGCCGGCTGCGGCACGGCGCCGCTCTCCGGCTGCGGTGCCTGGACACCTTCCCCGGTGGGCTGTTGCCCCTCCGGCCCGTCGGACTGCGCCTGCGGCTGTCCCTGTGCCTGTGCCTGTGCCTGTGCCTGAGGTTGCGGCTCGTGCGGAGGCGGGCCGGCGTGCGGGCCGGCGGCCTGCGGGCCCGCGCCCTGTCCCGGCTGGGCGTACGCCGCCTCGTAGGCGGCTTCCCGCGGCACGTGTCCGGGCTGCGCGTAGGCGTCGTACCCGTTCGCCGCGTAGGCGTCCGCCGAGCCGTACGCGACGTCCTGCGGGTACCCGTTTAGCGGGTACCCGTCCTGCTGGGGCAACTGGCCGTCGGTGAACGGCTGCTGTGCCGCGTAGGCGTCGGCCTGCCCGTGCGGGTCGTACCCGTGCCCGTAGGTGTCGGGTTGGGGCATCGGCCCGGGCTGCTCCGGCTGGGGCTGGGGCATCGGCTGTGCCTGGCCCTGGGCGTAGTGCTGGGTGTGTCCGTTGTCCTGCGGGGTTCCGGGGCCGGCCGGCGCCGGCTGCTCGCTCCATGCGCCCTGGGCGGAGGGCATCAGCAGAAGGTCCTCTTCGTCGTGGGTGGCGTGGGGGCCGTGGGGAGCGTGGGCGCCGTCCCGTGTCCCGGCGGCGGCCGGGTCGGTGAGGGGGTAGGCGCCGGGCGCCGGGACGTCCGGCCGGCTGCCCGGTTGCTGCCCGCCTGCGTTCTCCGGCAGCCCCTCACCCGGGATCTGACCGGTGTCTGTCATGCGTTCCCCTCGCGCATCGCTGGTGCTCCTTCCAACCCGGCGGACGGGCCGCCGCGCCCCGTAGATGAAGAACGAGCACGCACTCCGTGCGGCACGTGCCTTTCGCCTACACCATCCGGACAATGACGGACGAAGCGTCAACCCCGAACGGTGGCACAACAGTCCATCAGCCTACCCGTCGCCGAGTGCCGCTCCGGCCACGGGTGGGAGAGAAACCGCACTTCGTCGGGGTTCGTCCGGCACGCGTCACAGGGGTTTCAGATACGGACACCGGACAGCAGAAAGACAACGGCCCGTTCGGTTTCCGCCCAGTGCGCCGTCTCCAGTCCGACGGACTGGAGCAGGGCGCACTCGACGGCGTAGCCCCGTTCGGTGAGCGCCCTTCCCAACTCCTCTGCCTCATCTCTGGTGGAGGCGTGAGTGACGATGCGCGTGGGGCGGCGGTCGGCGACCGCGGTGACGGTGGCCGCTCCCCCGCCGCCGACCCGCACCACGTCGGGCTCGGGCAGGTCTTGGAGGATGTGCGGAGCCAGGCCGTGCACGGTCTCCAGTTGGACGCCGAAGCGCCGCGCGGCGGCGTAGCCGTGGGCGCAGGCGTCCGCGTCGCTGTCGACGGCGATGACGGCGGCCCCGAAGCGTGCCGCCTCGACCGCGAAGGCGCCGCTGCCCGCGCCGATGTCCCACACCAGGTCGCCGACGCGCGGTCCGAGACGGGCGAGTTGGGCTGCGCGCAGCTGTACCGACTCGCCGGCGCGCGTCGGGGTGCCGCTGCCCGAGCCGGCGTACTCGGCGACCGGCAGCGCCCAGCCGCGTACGGCCGGCGGGTAGCCGACCTCGTGCCCGGCCAGCCAGGCGGCGCCCTGGGGTGCGCCGGTCTCGGCACCAGCGCCGGTGCCGCCGACGACGATGACGACGTTCGGGTCGCGCCAGGTGTGGTCGGCGACCTTGTCGGAGGTGAGCACGGTCATCTGCTCGCGCTCGGTGCCCAGCGCCTCGCAGATGACGAAGGTGCGGTGGACGCCTTCGAGCAGGAGGGCGAGTTCGGCGGGCCCGGCGCCCGGCGAGGTGAGGACGGCGACCTTCTTGTGGGCGCGGCAGACGTTGACCGCGCGGCGCAGGGTGCGGCTGTTGGCGACGACCAGTTGTGCGTCGTCCCAGGGCATCCCGGCGCGCGCGAACGCGGCGGCGATGGCGGAGACGGCGGGCACGACCTCGACCTCCAGGCCGTGCTCGGGGGCGCGCAGGGTCCGTACGACGCCGAAGAAGCCGGGGTCGCCGTCGGCGAGGACGACGGCGGAGCCGCGGTGGCGGGCGATGCGGCGGGCGGCGAGGGTGGCGCTGCCCAGGCGGATGCGTTCGGCGTGCGGCGGGACCTCGGGCAGTGCCAGGTGGTGCGCGGCACCGGCGACGAGGGTGGCCGCGGCGAGGGCCGAGCGGGCGGCGTCGGTCAGCGGCGAGCCGTCCCACCCGATCACCGTGACGCGGTCGGCCATGCTGGGGGTCTCCTGGCTGGTTCGTGCTCATCGCAGGTCGGGGCCCACTGAGGGTACCCCCTCGCGCGGAAGGCGCGGTTTCGCGCGGGTGCGCAGCGCTGTAGCGCACGGGGCGTGGGGCCTGCGAGGCGGTCCTTCACCAGGCGTGCTGCTCCAGCTGCTCGAAGGTGCCGTCGAGGTCCTCGGGCAGCAGGCTCCAGACGATCAGGTCGGTGCGGATCTCCGCCCAGCCTCCCTGCTGGGGGTCGGGGCGGTCCGTCGCGGGGTCCTCCCATCCTCCCTGGGTCTCGGGCAGGCCGTGGGGTACCGGGCGGTCCCGCTGTCCCTCCGGTTCCGGGGCGCCCCAGTTCTCGGTGCGGGTGCGCGCGATCCAGGCGTTGCGCAGCACGCCTTCGCTGATGCAGCCGAGTTTCTGGGCGACCTGCTGTGCCGCGGTGTTGTCGGCGGCGGTGCGCATCTCGACGCGTTCGAACTTCTGGTCCTGGAAGAGCCACTGGGCGAGCGCCAGCAGCGACTCGGAGGCGTAGCCCTCGCCGCGGGCCCAGGAGGCGGTGGCGTAGACGGCTTCCGCCGAGCGCACCCGCCAGTCGGTGCCGCGCAGCTCGACGGAGCCGACGAGCCGCTGGGTGAGGAGTTCGGTGACGGCGAAGACGATGCCCTCTCCGCCGGTGCGCAGCGCGGGGGCGCGGCGGGTGACGAAGTCGCGGGCCTCGGTCTCGGTGTAGGGGAAGGGCGACGTCATCCAGGCGGTGATCTGGTCGTCGGCCATCATGGCGGTGAGCGCGGGGACGTCCGCTTCCTCGAACGGGCGCAGCACGAGCCGGTCCGTGCTGATCGAGATGTCCGGGAAGGTCGAGGTCATGCGCCGCTCCTACACGTCGGGGTGCACAGCATGCAGCATCGGCACCGTGATGTGCAGCGCCGGGCCCCTCTCGACGGGAGGGGCCCGGCGCTGATGAGAAGACTTGTCGACACGGGGACTTTCCCCGGTTCAGGCCGTGGGGTTCACGATCCCACATGCCCGAATGCGGGTTCGATGGCCCCCTTGTACTTCTTCTCGATGAACTCCTCGACCTGCGGGGAGTTGAGCAGCTTGGCGAGCTTCCTGATCCGCGGGTCGTCCTGGTCGCCGTCCTTGACCGCGAGGAAGTTCGCGTACGGGTTGCCCGCGACCTTCTCCGCCGCCAGCGCGTCCTTGGCCGGGTTGAGGTCGGCGTCGACCGCGTAGTTGCCGTTGACGACGGCGGCGTCCACGTCGTCGAGGGCGCGCGGGACCGCTGCCGCCTCCAGCTCCTTGAACGTGAGCCCCTTCTTGTCCGCGATGTCGCCCAGGGTGGCCTCCTGGCCCGCACCCGGCTTCAGCTCGATGAGGCCGTGCTTGGCCAGCAGGTGCAGGGCGCGTCCCTCGTTGGTGGAGTCGTTGGGGACGGCGACGGTGTCGCCGGAGCCCAGGCCCCCCAGGCTGTCCACCTTCTTGGAGTAGAGGCCCAGCGGCTCCAGCTCGACGTCGACGACCGGCACGATGTGCGTGCCGTTCTTCTTGTTGAAGTCGTCCAGGTACGGCTTGTGCTGGAAGAAGTTGGCGTCGACCTCGCCGGACTCGGTGGCCGTGTTCGGCACGACGTAGTCGTTGAACTTGCGGATGTCGAGGTCGATCCCCTCCTTCTCGGCGAGGTTCTTCTCGACGTACTCCAGGATCTCGGCGTGCGGCGTGGGGGACGCGGCGATTTTGAGCGTCTGCTTGTCGCCTCCGCTCTGGCCGATGCCGTAGCCGATCAGCGCGAGCGGCAGGACGACGGCGGCGGCGAGTGCCACGGTGCGGCCGCGGCCGAGGCGGGCGAGCCGCTTGCCGGCGCCGCCGTCCGCGGTGGAGCCGCCCCGGCCGGAGGCAGAACCGCCCCGGCCCGAGGCCAGCAGACGCACGGCCGCGTCGCCGATGATCTGGACGGCCGTGACGATGACGATCAGCGCGACCACCGTGGCGATCATGACGCTGGTCTCGAAGCGCTGGTAGCCGTACTGCACGGCCACCGAGCCCAGTCCGCCGCCGCCGACGGTGCCGGCCATCGCCGAGTACCCGATCAGCACGATGACCGTCGTCGTCAACCCGGCGACCAGGGACGGCAGAGCCTGCGGAAGCAGCGCCTTGAAGACGACGGTGGGGGTGCCGCCGCCCATCGCCTGGACGGCCTCCACCAGGCCGCGGTCCACCTCGCGGATCGCTGTCTCCACCAGCCGTGCGAAGAAGGGGATCGCGCCGATGGCGAGCGGTACGACGGCCGCCGTGGAGCCGACGGACTGGCCGACGACGAAGCGGGTGAAGGGGATGAGGGCGATCAGCAGGATGATGAAGGGCAGCGATCTGCCGACGTTCACCACCGCGCCGACGACCTTGTTGACCAGCGCGTTGTGCAGCATCCCGCCCCTGTCGGTCAGGACGAGGAGCACACCGATGGGCAGCCCGCCCACCAGCGCGATCAGCGTCGACCAGCCGACCATGTAGAGGGTGTCCCAGAACCCCTGGAACAGCAGCGGCTGTATCTCGGACCAGCTCACTTGGCACCCTCCTTGACGAGTCCTGCGTTGTCCTGGGGCTCCGCCGCGACGGGCGCGACGTCCGCGACGTCCACCGTCAGCCCCTGCTCGCGCAGGAATCCGATCGGCACGACGTTGTCGTCGAAGCTGCCGGGCAGCTCGATGCGCATCCGCCCGACCTGCTTGCCCGCGACGGTGTCCATGGCGGCGCCGAGGATGGAGATGTCCACGTTGTAGGTACGCGACAGCTTGGAGATCACCGGCTCGGTGGTGGTCTCGCCGTGGAAGGTGACGTCCACGACCGTGCGGTCGTCGGCCGAGGGGGTGCCGCCGACGGGGAAGAGTTCGCGCGCCAGCTCGGAGCCCGGGGTGGCCAGCAGCTCGGGGACCGTGCCCGACTCGGTGATCCGCCCGGACTTCATCAGGGCCGCCGAGTCGCAGACCGCCTTGACGACCTCCATCTCGTGGGTGATCAGCAGGACGGTCAGGCCCAGTTGCTCCTTGAGGTCGCGCAGCAGTTGCAGGACGGAGCGGGTGGTCTCGGGGTCGAGCGCGGAGGTCGCCTCGTCGGACAGCAGCACCTTGGGGTCGCCTGCCAGCGCCCTGGCGATGCCGACGCGCTGCTTCTGGCCGCCGGACAGCTGCGCGGGATGGGCCCTGGCGTGATCGCCGAGGCCGACCAGTTCGAGCAGCTCGTGGGCCTTGCGGGTGCGCTCGTGTCCTGAGTGGCCGAGGATCTCCAGCGGCAGTTCGACGTTGCCGAGCACGGTGCGCGACGACAGCAGGTTGAAGTGCTGGAAGACCATGCCGATGCGGGCCCGCGCCCTGCGGAGCTCCTTGCCGGCCCGCTTGCCGCTGCCGGCGAGCGCGGTCAGCTCCTGCCCGTCGACGGTGACGGTGCCCGAGGACGGGCGCTCCAGGAGGTTGACGCAGCGGATCAGCGAGGACTTCCCGGCGCCGCTCTGGCCGACGACGCCGAAGACCTCGCCCTCGCCTACGTGGAGATCCACGCCGTCCAGTGCGGTGACCTCGCGGCCAGGGGTGCGGTAGACCTTCGTGAGGTCCTTTGTCGTGATCACAGAAACATCCGTGGGTGTCGGTGGGGTGAGCGCTTGGGTGGGTGGCGTCCGGGAGCGCGCGGCGGTCCGCGCACACGGGCAGAGCTCCCGCGGCCGCGGCGGTGCGGCGTGCGGGCACGGGGGACCGCGGTGCGGTGGAGGTGGCTCTGCCGGCGGGCGGGGCGCGCGGGCTCGTGACTCGCTTCGGGGCGCGAGTCGCCTCGGTCAGCTCAGGCGGGGGCCCTCAGCGGGCACACATTCGCCGCGCGGTGGGCGGCGTACAGGCCCGCGCGCGCAGACAACGAGCACCGGGCGCCCAGGTCGCCTCGGTCGCAGAAGTGCGGCAGCTCGTCGTGTTCATGGTGCTCAGTAAACCAGACGGGGCGGTCGCGGCGGAGGGCGCTGTCCGAATGCCGGACGCCGTCGTGGACACCACCCGCCGATGCCCGCACCCCTTCAGTCCTCTGCGACGACCGTCACACCCTCTTCCGTGACCTGCGCGGCCACCGAAGCAAGGTCCTCCACCACGACGTCGGCCACCAGCTCCTCGCGCGCGTGGGTTGTGGCCAAGCCCACGGTCCGCATGCCCGCGCCGCGGCCCGCCGTCAGCCCCGCGGGGGCGTCCTCGAAGACCACGCAGCGGGCCGGGTCAGCGCCCAGCTTCCTGGCCGCCAGCAGGTACGGCTCCGGGTGCGGCTTGCCGCGCGTGATGTCGTCGGCGGCGATGACCAGCGGCGCCTCGATCCCGACGGCCCCAAGCCGCGCCTCCGCCAGCTCCCGGGTGGCCGAGGTGACCACGGCCCAGCTCCCGGGGGGCAGCGAGGCCAGCAGCTCGACGGTGCCGGGCAGCGCCACCACCCCGCCGCGGCTCACGTCCTCGACCTCCAGCCGCTCGATGCGGGCCAGCGCCTCCGGCACGCGCTCGGCCGGCAGCAGGTCGCCGACGATGTCGGCGGCGGGCCTCCCGTGCAGCTCGACGGCGGCGAAGTCCTCCGCGCTGATCCCGTACTCGCGCGCCCACGCGGTCCAGCACCGCTGGACGGACTCCATGGAGGAGAGGAGGGTGCCGTCGTTGTCGAACAGCAGGGTCGTGGGGGCTTCGCACTTCATGCCGGGCAGCGTACGGGGGGCCTCGGGGGCGCGCGTCGGCGGGCCCGTGCGCCCTTCTAGACTCCTGAGCATGCTCACCCCGCTCACCGTCACGCTGGCCGTGGCCGCGCTCGCGCTGGCCGCGTGGTGCGGCTGGGCGGCCTACCGCGACCAGCCGACCAAGGACTGGCACTTCATCGGCATGGCCGTGGTGACCGTGCTCGCCCTGGTCCAGCTGGTGGTCGGGGTCGTCCAGCTCGCGCAGGGACGGGACCCGGCGGACGGCGCGGTGATCTTCGTCTCGTATCTGGTCGGCGTCCTGGCGTGCGTGCCCGTGGTGGGGCTCGTCTCGCTGACCGAGCGCACCAAGTGGGGTTCACTGACCGTCGTCGCCGGAGCCGTCGTCCTCGCGGTGCTCCAGGTGCGGCTCTACGACATCTGGGGAGGCGGCACCGGTGCCTGAACCGACGACCACGAAGAGCGCTCCCTCGCCCGGGCGCGCGGGCCGCATCAACACCGGCCCCGGCAAGCTGCTGGTCACGCTGTACGGGATCTTCACGGTGGGCGCCGCCTCGCGCTCCCTCGTCCAGCTGACGACGCGCTTCGAGGAGGCGCCGCTCGCCTACGTCCTCTCGGCCGTCGCCGCCGTGGTGTACGCCTTCATCACGCTCTCCCTCGTCCGCGGCGGTGAGGGTGCCCGCAAGGCCGCGCTCACCTGCTGCGGTCTCGAACTGCTGGGCGTGCTCGCCGTCGGCACCTGGACGCTGGTGGAGCCGTCCGCCTTCCCCGACGCCACCGTCTGGTCCGACTACGGGATGGGCTACCTGTTCATCCCGGTAGCCCTCCCGCTGACGGGCCTGTGGTGGCTGCGACGCGGCCACCGCGAGCAGGCCGCGGCCCACTGACGGGCGGCGCCCCCGTCCCGAAGGGGCACGGGGAACAGCGCGCCGAGCCACAACCGGCCCGCGGTCGGCACACGACGGCCGGTGGCGCCCCTTGGGGCCGGATCAGCCGCAGGAGAACGCTAGGCGCTCTTCGCGTACTCCGCCGCGTCCTTCTGCAACGCGACCAGCGTCACCTGGCGGTCCCGCTCGGTGCCGACGGGGGCGTAACCGCTGCGCCGGTACAGCCGCAGGTTGCCCTCGCTGCGGCTGCCGGTCACCAGGTGGTACCGCTTGGCGGCGTACTCCGCGGTCAGCCGGGACTCGACCGCGGCCAGCAGCCGTCCGCCCAGGCCGTGGCCCTGGAGGCGGGGGTGGACGCACAGCCGGCCGATCCGCGCCGTGCCCTCGGTGTCGACCCGGCCGCGGACCGAGCCGACGACCTCGTCACCGAGGCGGGCCACCATCACGCACCCCTGCGCGAGTTCCGTACGCAGGTCGTCCACCGTCTGGACGAGCGGTTCGATGCGGTAGTCGCCGTACAGCGCGGCCTCGGTCTGGAAGCAGAGGTACTGCAGTTTCAGTATCTGTTCGACGTCCCGCTCGTCCGCCGCAGAGATGGTCACGCTCATGCCCATGTGCGCATGCCTCCCCAAGTTGTGTGCGCACGGGCACGCGGATGTGAGGGTGCCGCGCCCGTGCTGTCTGCCCTGGTGACGCTGGTTTCCTCTCGCACCCTTCCCCTGAGGCCGGGTGGTGGAACCTGTGCCGCGAGCATTCTGCGCAGGCATTCCAGACAGCGGGAACGCAGCGGCCCCACGGCGCCCTGTGAGATTCCCAACTCGCGGGCGATTTGGGCGTATGTGGGCTCCACGCCCGACAGCAGCGCCCGCAGCACGGCGGGGCAGCGTCCTGGCAGCCTGGCGACCGCTCCGCTCAGCTCACGGCGGCTCTCCGCGCTCAGCAGCGGTGCCTCCGCCTCGCTGGCCGGGTCGTCGCGCCCGTCCGCGGCGGTGACCCGGCGCTGCGGCGGCACGCGGTGCGGCGGGAGCGCGGCGCCCTGCGGCACCTCGCGGCGCTGGCGGGCCCGCACGGACCGGGCCTCGGCGCTCACCGCCTCGCGCAGCCAGGCGCCGGGTTCGGCGGGCGGCCCGCTCTCGCGGGTCCTCAGCAGCCAGCGCAGCCACACGCCCTGACGCAGGTCGGCGGCCTCGGCACCGGGGAGCGCCGCCGCCTCGGCCGCGCACTCGGCGTCCAGCAGTGCGCGCAACCTCGGCTGGAGCAGGGAGGGTTCAAGGGAGGGCTGGGTCATACGCCGCTGCACGCGCGCCGCCCGCCCCGCGGTTGCGGGACGGGCGGCGCGTCACTCGTTCGGTGTGGATCTTTCGCGTACCCCGCCACGGGAGGCTCCCGGCTGCGGGCTTCCGTGGCGTGACGTGCTCAGCCGTCGTCGCGGAAGTCCGCGGCCGCCAGCAGCGCGGTGTCGCAGTTGTCGGAGAAGAGGCCGTCGATGCCGGTGGCGAAGTACCGCTTGAAGACTCCGAAGGCGTCACCGTAGGCGTTCGGGTCGTCGCCCTTGCGGAAGTCGGCGGGCAGGAAGGTGTTCTCGTTGCGCACGGTGTACGGGTGCAGTACCAGCCGCTGCGCGTGCGCGTCCCGCACCAGGTCCGTGGGGTCGCCGAGTGTGCCGTCCTCGTTGCGGGGGATGACCAGCTCCAGAGTGGGTCCGATGCCCTGGGCGAAGTCCGCGATCCACCTCAGGCCCTCGGGCTCGACCAGGTCGGCGACGGTACGCGGGTCGTTCGCCTCCACGAAGTCCCAGGGCCGCGAGTCGAGGCCCGACAGCAGTACGACGCCGGGGCAGTCCACCAGCTTGCTCAGCGTCCGGATGCTGCTCGGCTCGAAGGACTGCACGAAGTTCGGCGAGTGCGCCTTGTGCCGCCCGTAGCGGCGCAGCAGCCTGGCGAGCGGCTTCTCCAGCCCCAGGCCCAGCTCGCGGAAGTAGGTGGGGTGCTTGGTCTCGATGTGGAGCCATACGCGGCGGCCGCCGCGGCGGCTCTGCTCCTCGGCCCAGTCCAGCACCTCCTCGAAGGTGGGCACCTCCCAGTGGCCGTCGTAGAGGGTGTTGTGCTGGCGCGTCTGCGGGATGCGCTCCTTCGCCCGGAGCGTCTTGAGCTCCTTGAGGGTGAAGTCCTCGGTGAACCAGCCGGTGAGCTTCTGGCCGTCCACCGTCTTGGTGGCCTTGCGGGAGGCGAACTCGGGGTGGTCGGCCACGTCGGTGGTGGCGGTGATGTCGTTCTCGTGCCGGCACACCAGGTGCCCGTCCTTGGTGGGGACCAGGTCCTGCTCGATGATGTCGGCGCCCATGTCGAGGGCGAGCTGGTAGGAGCCCAGGGTGTGCTCGGGGCGGTAGCCGCTGGTGCCGCGGTGCGCGATGACACAGGGGGTGGGCAGCTCGTGGCGTCCGCCCCCGCCCCCGCGCCCCGTGGTGCGGTCCGCCCGCCGGGGCGCGGCCTGTGCCGTGCCGCCGGCCCCCAGGGTGACCGCGCCCGCCGCGCTCAGCGCCGCTGCCGCTCCGAGCAGGGTTCTGCGGCCCGGCTGCTGCTCCTGTCCCATGCGCTCTCCCAGAAGTCTCCGTGGCGCCGATGTCCGGCCCTGCCACACGTCGGGCTGATCGTAGGACCGGCTGGACGGCACAGGGGAGACATAAGTGCGAACAGGCGGGAAACACGGATGACCCGAGAAGGCGCGGGGCGGCGCAATACGGGTGCAACCCGTGTCAACTCCCCGTAAAGGTGCGAGCAACCCGGTGTGCACACCACCCGGGCCTGCGAGTATCGTCCTCGTCTGCGCGTCCGTGCGCAGAACCACACGTCCGTGCGCAGAGCCGCGCGCACGACCATACCGACTGGGCGGAGGGTCCGTTGTCCCGTTTCCGGCTGATCAAGGCAGTGCTCGGCCCGCTTCTTCGCGTGCTGTTCCGGCCGAAGATCGAAGGGGCCGACCGGATTCCCGGTTCGGGTCCGGTGATCCTGGCGGGCAACCACCTCACCTTCATCGACTCGATGATCCTGCCGCTGGTCACCACCCGCCAGGTCTTCTTCATCGGCAAGGACGAGTACGTCACGGGCAAGAGCCTCAAGGGCCGCATGATGGCGTGGTTCTTCACGGGCTCCGGCATGATCCCCGTCGACCGGGACGGCGGCCGCGGCGGTGTCGCCGCGCTGATGACCGGCCGCCGCGTGCTGGAGGAGGGCCACCCCTTCGCGATCTACCCGGAGGGCACCCGCTCCCCCGACGGCCGCCTCTACCGAGGCCGCACCGGCATCGCGCGCCTCGCTCTGATGACGGGCGCGCCGGTCGTGCCGTTCGCGATGATCGGCACGGACGCGGTGCAGCCGGGCGGCAAGGGGCTGCCCAGGATCGGCGGCGGCCGCATCAGCGTCCGCTTCGGCGCGCCCCTCGACTTCTCCCGCTACGAGGGCATGGACCGCGACCGCTACGTGCTGCGCGCCGTCACCGACGAGGTGATGAGCGAGGTCATGGAGCTGTCGGGACAGGAGTACGTGGACGTCTACGCCACGAAGGCGAAGGCGGCCTAGAGCGTTTCTCCTGCGGAGAGCTTTTCTGCGGATCTGTTTCCGCTCCGGTGAGGGGGTGCCCCTGGCCGTGGTGTGCGGTCCGCGGATGGGCTGTGGTTCGGCGCGCAGTTCCCCGCGCCCCTTCGGCGCGTCTCTGCTCGGATGCAGAGACGCTAGTCCTCCTCGGCCGGTACCTCTTCCAGGCGCTGGCCGCGTAGCAGGCGCCATGCCAGTACCGCCGCGGCCAGGAGGATGACGGCGCCGAAGCCGGCGCCGTACCGCAGTCCTTCGGTGAAGGTGTCCCGCGCGACGTCCAGCAGCGCGTGCTCGGCGCCGCCCGGCAGTTGGTGCGCGGTCGAAACGGCCTCGCCCAGTGACTGACGGGCGTGCTCTGCCGTCCCCGCCGGCACCCCCTCAGGCGTCGGGAAGGAGCGGTAGACGCCCGTCACGACCGAGCCGAGCAGGGCGATGCCCAGCGCGGCGCCCAGTTCGTAGGCGGTCTCGGAGACCGCCGAGGCCGCGCCCGCCTGCTCCTTGGGGACGGCCGAGAGGATCACGTCGGCGGTCACCGTGAACGCCAGCCCCGCGCCGACGCCGACGACCAGCAGCACGCTGCCCAGCAGCAGATAACCGGAGCCGGCCTGGAGCCACAGGCAGGCGCCCAGCGCCAGGCCGACCGCTGTCAGGCCGCCGGAGACGGCGCCGCGCACGGAGGTGCGGCGGGCGACCCAGCCCGCGAAGAGCCCGGCGACGACGGAGCCGACCGCGGCGGGCAGTTCGGCGAGTCCGGCCTGGAAGGGCGTGCGGTCCTGCACCATCTGAAGGAACTGGGAGAGGAAGAAGACCAGCCCGGACATGCCGAGGATGGTCAGCAGGTCGGCGAGCACGGCGCCGGTGAAGCCCCGGTTGGCGAACAGGCGCATGTCGAGCAGTGGCGTCGGCAGCCGCAACTGGCGGCGCACGAACGCGTGGAGACCGGCGAGACCGACGACGCCGGTGACCGCCACGTCCCAGCGGAAGCCGTAGGCCGCCGCCTCCTTGACGGCGTAGACGAGGGCGATGACGCCGACCATGGACAGGCCGACGCTGGGCAGGTCCCACGGCCCCGGCGCCGGGTTCCGCGACTCGGGCAGCAGCCTGCTGCCGACGAGGACGAGCACGGCCATCACCGGCAGGTTGATCAGGAAGACCGAGCCCCACCAGTAGTGCTCCAGGAGGAACCCGCCGACGAGGGGGCCCACGGCCGTGCCGGCGGCCGTCATGGCGCCCCAGATGCCGACGGCCAGGCTGCGCTCCCTCGGGTCGGGGAAGATGTTGCGGATCAGCGCGAGCGTGGAGGGCATCAGGGTGGCGCCCGCGACGCCCATCAGCGCCCGCCACAGGATCATGGCCTCGGCGCTGTGCGCGTAGGCGGTCAGCACCGAGAGGGCACCGAAGGCGATGGAGCCGGTGAGCAGCAGCTTCTTGCGGCCGATCCGGTCGCCGAGGCTGCCCATCGAGACGAGGAGCCCGGCGATGACGAAGGAGTAGACGTCGCCGATCCACAGCAGTTGGGTGCTGGAGGGGCGCAGGTCCTCGCTGAGGAACGGCGCGGCGAGCCCGAGGACGGTGACGTCGATGCCGACCAGGAGGACGGCGAGCACCAGTACCGCGAGGGCGACCCAGCGCAGCCGGGATCCGTCACCCCCGGGCTTGGCGCCGCGGGCTGCCGCTCCGGATCGTTTGGTACTGGCGCTCATCTCTCACTGCTCCGTCGTGCGCCGCCGAGCAGCAGCTCGGCGGTCATCCGTACCGCGTCGCGGGCGGCGACCCTGCCGTCCTGGACCGCCCAGGCGGCCGCGGTGACCAGCGCGTAGAGCGCCTCGGTCAGCCAGGCCGCGGTCAGGTCGACGCGGAAGGCGCCCTCTTGCTGTCCGCGCTGGAAGAGGGCGCCGATGCGTGCGTCGATCCTGGTCCAGCCTTCGTTCTGTTCTCCCGGCTCGAAGAGCTGGTTCTCGGTGACGAGGAAGCCGAGGAACCCGGCGTGGGGTTCGGCCTCGGCGATGACGCGCCGTACGGCTTCGGCGGCGTCGCCCTCGTCGATGCGGGCGGCGTCCAGCGCGGCGTCCAGGCGTGCGAGGCCGAGTTGTTCGAGGGCGCGTATGAGTGCGTCGCGCCCGGCGAAGTGCCGGTGCAGGGTCGCGCGGCTGATGCGGGCCGCCTTGGCGATGTCGTCCATCGAGGAGGTCGGCCGCCGCGTCAGTACGTCCGCCGCCGTGCTCAGCAGCTCTTCCCGGTCCAGGCTCATGAGACAAGCATACTTCTTGTGAGACATTCGTGTCGCATGCGAGACAACGAAAGTGCCCCGCCGTTCGTCACGGCGGGGCACTCGTCACCTTGGGCCGGCATTCGTCATCGAGGGCCGGCAATCGTCATGAGCCGGGGGGACGTGCCACGGACGGGGCGCAGGTCGCAGGGGGCGAGCGCCCCGCCCGGCCGACGTCAGCGCCAGGCGCAGCTGCCCAGCGTGGCGCCCTTCCGTACGGCGCGCTCGGCCTTCTCGTGCGGCAGCACCCGGGTCTTGCGTCCCGTGCACACGGCCGTCCGGTCGGCGTAGCCGGCCATGTCCAGCAGGATCTGGTCCCAGTGCCGGTACTGCACGTCGTGGCCGCTGTCGTCGTACGTCCGCACCGTCGGCTCGGAGGGCAGCGCCTTCTTCCAGCGGGCCTGCGTCGCGGGCGGCACGGTGGTGTCCTTCGCACCGGTGTAGACGTACGCCGGCGCCTCCAGCTTCGACAGGTCGGGGCCAGGGCGCTCGCAGTAGAGCTTCTGCTCGTGCACCTGGGCCGCCGGGTCGCCCTTTTGGCCGCGCAGGTAGTACGAGCGGCCGCCGTCCTCCTCCGCCCGGTCGGTGAAGCCGGGGATGTCGTGCATGGGGCTGTCCTCGGGGAATCCCCACCACTCGCGCGGGTCGCGGATCTGCTCGCCGAAGTACTTCGTCAGCTCGGCGTCGCTCTTGCCGCAGTAGTCCGCCTTGGCGCCGTAGGGCGGAAGCGCCGCGGCCAGGTGGAGGGAGGAGATCCGCCCGGGCGCGTCGGCGGCGAAGTGCGCCGCGTACGGGCCGCCGCCGGAGATGGCGACGACGGCCGCCTTGCGCAGGTGCAGCTTGTCGAGGACGGCGCGCACGTCCGAGGTGTAGTCGTCGAAGCCGAGCTTCGCGTCGTACTCGGTGTCGCCGAAGCCGTTGCGCTCCACCGATATCAGCCGCAGGTTCAGCTTCTGCCGGGTGGTGCGCAAGAACTCCGTCATGCCCGAGGCGCGGGCCGTGGTGCCGGTACCGCCCATGAACAGCACGGGGGTGGCGTTCTTCTCACCGGTGTCGCTGTAGTGGACGGTGCGGCCCGCGTTCTTCGTCTCGTGCATCGCCGGGCCGAGCGGGTCGAACTCGTTCTGCACGGCGGGCTTCGGCTTGCGGTCCGCCTGGGCCTGCGAGGATCCGGCGGTGAACCCGATCCCTCCGGCGAGCGCCGCCACGGAGAGGGCGGTGGCGACGGCGGCTGTCGGTGCCTTTTTCATTTTTCGTATCTCCCAGTTCTCAACGTGCGGGAGAGCGCCTGCCCCGAAACCGGTGTGACATGCACGCAAAAACCGGTGGGCACCCCGATGACCTGGGCCTTCACTGCCAGGGCAGCTCCGCGCGCCGCCGCCAGTAGACCTCCGGGTCCTCCACCAGCTCGGCCAGCGAGGCCAGTTGGGCCCCGTCCAGCTCGGTGGCGGCGGCCAGCAGGTTGGAGTGCAGGGATCCGATGTCGGCGGCGCCGGACAGCACGACCCCGGCCCACGGCTGCCGCAGCACCGCGGCGAGCGCCACCGCGTCCGGTCCTACGCCCGCCTCCTGCGCCACCATGTGCAGGTCACGCGGCTCCTGGCCGCCCGCGAGACGCCCGTTGGCCATCGCCTCCTTGACGATGACCTTCAGCCCCGCCTCGTGCGCCTGTGCCAACGCGCCGGCCGCCGACGTCTCCAGCAGGTTGTAGGTGCTCTGGACGGTACGGAAAAGGGGCTCGCCCGCGACGGTGACCTCCAAAGCCGCGCGGATGGCGTCCGCCTGCGCGGGGCCACTCGTGCTGAACCCGATCGTGACGCCGTCCGCCGCGAGCCGGGCCAGCCGCTCGTGCAGGGCGGTGTCGGTCAGCGCCGGGCTGTCGGGGGTGACGGAGTGGATCTGGTACAGGTCGATCCTGTCGCCCAGTTGCGCGCGGCTCTCGGCGAGCTGCCGCTCGAACGCCTCCGGCGCGTGGTCCTTGACCTCGTGCACCTCGGCGTCCGTGCGCCACTCCCCCACGTAGGTGTAGCCCCACTTGCTGCCGACCACCACGTCGTCGGCCTCGGGGTGCTCGCGCAGCCACGCGGCCAGGAACTCCTCGGCCCGCCCGTAGGAGCGGGCCACGTCGAGGTAGCGCACCCCCTGCGCGTAGGCCGCGTCCAGAAGCTCGTGCGTACGGGCGCGCAGCGCCTCCACACTGCGCTCGGCGGGCAGCTGGGCCTCCCGGCCGAGCGTGAGGTAGGCGGGCCGGCCGACCGCGGCCAGCCCCAGACCGAGGTGGGCGGTCGGTGTGGTCGCGGCGGCGAGGCGGGTGAAGGACATCGGCATCTCCCCGGCCGGGTGCCCTCAGGGGCACTGCGGCGTCGGCTGAGGTGTGGACCCGGCGCGGTGCCGGGCGGTGACCCCGATCCGGCCGGGCGGCTGCCGCACCACCGTAGTCGGCTCCGGCGGGCCGCACCACGAGGGACGCGGCACGCCCCGGCCAGCCGCACCGTGGCGCGGGTGACCGGGGCGGTCGGGGTGTCGTGCGGTGGCGCGGCGCACCATGCGCGCCGGCGGGTCAGCGCTTGGCGTCCGCCCACTCGCGCTGCCGGGCCAGGTCGGTGCGGAAGGCGGCGAGCTGGGCCGCCACCGCGGAGGGCGCCGTACCGCCCTTGCCGTCGCGCGCCGCCAGGGCGCCCGGCACGTTCAGCACCTCGCGCACCTCGGGCGTCAGGTGCTCGGAGAGCCCGGCGAACTGTTCGTCCGTCAGCTCGTGCAGCTCGATGCCCGCGCTCTCGCACTCCTTGACGCAGGCGCCCGCGACCTCGTGCGCCACCCGGAAGGGGACGCCGCGTTTGACGAGCCACTCCGCGACGTCGGTGGCCAGCGAGAACCCGGCGGGCGCCAGCTCGGCCATCCGGTCGCCGTGCACGGTGAGGGTGGCCATCATGCCGGTGAACGCGGGCAGCAGCAGCTCCAGCTGGTCGAGGGAGTCGAAGACCGGCTCCTTGTCCTCCTGGAGGTCGCGGTTGTAGGCCAGCGGCAGCGCCTTGAGCGTCGCCATCAGCCCGGTCAGGTTGCCGATCAGCCGCCCGGACTTGCCGCGGGCCAGCTCCGCGATGTCGGGGTTCTTCTTCTGCGGCATGATCGACGAGCCCGTCGAGAAGGCGTCGTCGAGCGTGACGAAGGAGAACTCCTTCGTGTTCCAGATGATGACCTCTTCGGCGATCTTCGAGACGTCCACGCCGATCATCGCCGTGACGAAGGCGAACTCCGCCACGAAGTCGCGGGAGGCCGTCCCGTCGATGGAGTTCGCCGCGCTGCCGCCCTCGAAGCCGAGGTCGGCGGCGACCGCCTCCGGGTCGAGGCCGAGGGAGGACCCGGCCAGCGCCCCGGAGCCGTACGGCGAGACGGCGGTACGCGCGTCCCACTGGCGCAGCCGCTCGGCGTCCCGCGCGAGGGCCTGCGCGTGCGCGAGGACGTGGTGCGCGAACAGGACGGGCTGCGCGTGCTGGAGATGGGTGCGCCCTGGCATCGCGACGTCGGCGTGCGCCTCGGCGAGGCCGACGAGAGCGCCCTGGAGATCGGCCAGCAGGCCGCCGAGGACGCGGGCGTGGTCGCGCAGGTACATCCGGAAGAGCGTGGCGACCTGGTCGTTGCGGGAGCGGCCCGCGCGCAGCTTGCCGCCCAGGTCCTTGCCGAGGCGTCTCAGCAGGCCGCGCTCCAGCGCCGTGTGCACGTCCTCGTCGGCGAGGGTTCCCTGGAAGGCGCCGGAGGCGACGTCCTGTTCGAGGGCGTCCAGGCCGTCGATCATCTGGCGCAGTTCGTCGGCGGTGAGCAGGCCCGCCGTGTGCAGGACGCGGGCGTGGGCGCGGGAGCCCGCGATGTCGTAGGGCGCCAGTCGCCAGTCGAAGTGGACCGACGCGGACAGCTTTTCGAGGGCCTCGGCCGGGCCGTCGGCGAAGCGGCCGCCCCACAGGCGGACGTCTTCGTTGTTGCTGGTCACTGCTGGGGTGCTCCTGCTCCTGAGGTGGTGGGAGTACCCCGGCCCCTCCCCCGCCTGTCCCGCGAGGTGCCCCGCGGTCTCAGGCGGAAGGGAGGGGCCGGGGCAAGAACGTCGGCTACGCCTGCTGGTCGCGCTTGGCCGCCATCTTGGAGGAGAGGCCGAAGATCTCGATGAAGCCCTTCGACATCGACTGGTCGAAGGTGTCGCCCGTGTCGTACGTCGCCAGGTTGAAGTCGTACAGCGACTGCTCGGAGCGCCGGCCCGTGACGACGGCGCGCCCGCCGTGCAGGGTCATCCGGACGTCACCCGACACGTGCTGGTTGGCCTCGGTGATGAAACCGTCGAGCGCCCGCTTCAGCGGGGAGAACCACATGCCGTCGTACACCAGCTCGGTCCACCGCTGCTCGACCTGCCGCTTGTAGCGGGCCAGTTCGCGCTCCACGGTGACGTTCTCCAGCTCCTGGTGCGCGGTGATCAGCGCGAGGGCGCCGGGGGCCTCGTAGACCTCGCGGGACTTGATGCCGACCAGGCGGTCCTCGACCATGTCGATCCGGCCGACCCCCTGGGCTCCGGCGCGCTCGTTGAGCTGCTGGATCGCCTGGAGCACGGTGACGGGCTTGCCGTCGACGGCGACGGGGACGCCCGCGGAGAAGGTGATGACGACCTCGTCGGCCTCGCGCGGGGTGGCGGGGTTGGAGGTGTAGTCGTACACGTCCTCGATCGGGGCGTTCCAGATGTCCTCGAGGAAGCCGGTCTCGACGGCGCGCCCGAAGACGTTCTGGTCGATGGAGTAGGGCGACTTCTTGCTCGTCGCGATGGGCAGGCCCTTCTCCTCGCAGAAGGCGATGGCCTTGTCCCTGGTCATGGCGTAGTCGCGGACGGGCGCGATGCACTTGAGGTCGGGGGCCAGGGAGGAGATGCCGGCCTCGAACCGCACCTGGTCGTTGCCCTTGCCGGTGCAGCCGTGGGCGACGGTACCGGCGCCGTGCTTCTTCGCGGCGGCCACCAGGTGCTTGACGATGGTGGGCCGGGAGAGCGCGGAGACCAGCGGGTAGCGGTCCATGTAGAGCGCGTTGGACTTGATCGCCGGGAGGCAGTACTCGTCGGCGAACTCGTCCTTGGCGTCGGCGACCTCGGCCTCGACGGCACCGCAGGCCAGCGCGCGCTTGCGGATGACGTCCAGATCCTCGCCGCCCTGGCCGACATCGACGGCGACGGCGACGACCTCGGCACCGGTCTCCTCGGCGATCCAGCCGATGCAGACTGAGGTGTCAAGGCCGCCGGAGTAGGCGAGTACGACGCGCTCGGTCACTGGCTTCTCCTTACGTGCATGCGCTGACTGGTATAAGTATGCACTCCCTCGTATGTTTCGTCAACGCACGTCTGACCTGCGACGCAACCCCGGCGCCCGCTCAGAGGCGATCCTCCAGCTCCTCCTCCAGCACCCGGGTGTGACCGATCGAGGGATCCTTCACCGCCGTGACCAGCGTCAGGGTGCCGGCGCCCGACGCGGTCTCCAGCAGCGCGCCGAGCGCCCGCTCACCCTCCCCCGTGGCCAACTCGGCCCGGTAGCGCCGGGCGAACTCCTCGTAGCGGTCGGGGTCGTGCTGGTACCACTTGCGCAGTGCGGTACTGGGCGCGACGCCCTTGTTCCACTCGTCCAGCGCCGCCTTCTCCTTGGACTCCCCGCGCGGCCACACCCGGTCGACCAGCACCCGGACGCCGTCGCTGTCGGGCCTTGACTCCTCGTAGACGCGCCGCACCTGGATCTTCGGCTTCTTCTTTGCCGCCATGACGCCAGAGTGCGGGCACGAGCGGCACCACCGCATGTTGACGCTGTTCACATTGACCCGTTAGCTTACCGCCATGGCTGACTTCCCGAGTCTCGCGCGGCAGATGTGGCACCAGCTCGAACCCGTCTACGCCTCCGTCTACTTCGCTCCCCAGGTCGCCGCGGAGACCGCGGCGCTCGGCTACGACACCACCGAGCGCTGGCCGTCCTACTTCGCCCTGCGGGGGGCGCCGCTCGGCCCCGCCGCCCCCGAGACGGTGACCGCCACCTTCTTCAGCTTCAGTCCGCGCACGGTCGCCACCCACGTGCCCGCGGCCTGGAAGACGGCCACGCCCGAGGCGGTAGTGGCGGCGCGCACCCGGGGCGTGGACGCGGCCCTGCGCGCCGCCCTCGGCGACCGCATCACCGAAGACGGCCTCACCGAGGCGGCGGCACTGGCCAGGAAGGCCGCCGAGGCCGCCGACCTGGCCGGGCGCCCGCTCGCCGCCGCCAACGCGGCGCTGCCCTGGCCAGGGGAGCCGCACCTGGTGCTGTGGCAGGCGGCGAACATCCTGCGCGAGCACCGGGGCGACGGCCACCTCGCCGCACTCCTGACCGCCGGGCTGGACGGCTGCGAGGCGCTGGTCTCCTTCGCCGCGATCGGCGCCGCGCCGGTGGAGAACTTCGCCTCGCGCGGCTGGAGCCCACAGGAGTGGGCCGCCGCCAGAAAGCGGCTCACGGTACGGGGACTGGTGGACGCGGACGGGTCCGCCACCGACGCAGGGCGGGCCCTGCGCGACGAGGTGGAGCGGCGGACGGACGAGTTGGCGGCGGCGCCGTACCGGGCCCTCGGCGCCGCGGGGTGCGCACGGCTCGCGGAGCTGAGCCGCCCCGTTTTCGCGGCCGTCCTGGAGACGGGGCTGCTGCCCGCCCGGTCGACACTGGGGATCCTCACCGTGCCCGCCCCCGCCCCGCGCTGACACGGCACACGGCACCCCCACCGCGCCGGAGGGCCACCGAACGGCCGACCCGGTGGTCCCCGTCGCCAGATCCGCCCGCGGGGGCTTCGTCGTCCGTGCTGCCGGGCGGGCGAGCAGACGCACGCCCGTGCCCCTCGGCAGCGGTCACATCGCGAGACGGCCTTGCGCACCCGCGCAGTGCGGGCGTTTTCTCTGCGGGTGCGAACCGAACAGCAGAACGCCTCCCCGGGCCCGGACGACCCCGCAGGTCCTGCCGGCCCCTCCCCCTCCCCCTCCTCCGACGCGGCCGAGCAGCGCGGCGCGCGCCGCGCGGTGACCGTCTTCCCCGTGCTGGTCCTGCTGGCCGGTGTGCTCGGCCTCCTCGCGCCCGGCACCTTCGAGGGCGGCGGCGAGGCGGTGCCGTACCTGCTCGGTGTGGTGATGTTCTGCATGGGCGTGACGATGACGCCGCGGGACTTCCGGGGCGTGGCCAAGCGGCCGTGGGCGGTGGCGCTCGGGCTGGTCGCGCACTACGTGTTCATGCCCGGACTGGGCTGGCTGGTCGCACACGCGCTCGACCTGTCCCCGCAGCTGGCCGCCGGTGTGATCCTCGTCGGCTGTGCGCCGAGCGGCACCGCCTCCAACGTCGTGACGTACCTGGCGCGGGGCGACGTGGCGCTGTCGGTGTCGGTCGCGACGGTCTCGACGGTGGTGGCGCCCCTGGTGACGCCGCCGCTGACGCTGCTGCTGGCGGGCGAGTACCTGCCGGTGGACGCGGGGTCGATGGTGACCGACATCCTCAAGACGGTACTGCTGCCGGTGCTGGCGGGGCTGGTGGTGCGGCTCGTGGCCTCGCGGCTGGTCACCAGGGCGCTGCCCGTGCTGCCGTGGCTCTCCGCGCTGACCATCGCCGTCATCGTGGCCGTGGTCGTCGCGGGCAGCGCGGACGCCATCAAGTCCGCCGCGGCGCTGGTGATGCTCGCGGTCGTGCTGCACAACGGGCTCGGACTGGCCCTCGGGTACGGCGCCGGGCGGCTGGCCCGGCTCGGCGAACCTTCCAGCCGCGCCATGGCGTTCGAGGTCGGCATGCAGAACTCGGGCCTCGCCGCCTCGCTGGCCACGGCGCACTTCAGCCCGCTGGCAGCGCTGCCGGCCGCGGTCTTCTCCGTGTGGCACAACGTCTCGGGCGCGCTCGCGGCGGCCTGGCTGTCGCGGAAGAAGGGCTGAGACGCGGGGCCGCGGACGAGGCGCGGCCACCGGGCGGGACGGGACCACCGGACGGGGACCCTCGCGTCGTTACCACGGGTTACCCCGGCTGGCGGGCCCCTCTTCCCATCCTTACCGGTAGGTAACTACCGTGGCTCCCGGCGCGCCTTTCCGGGCGCCGACCAACCCAGTGGCCGCAGACCGACCCGGAGGCTCGCCCGTGACTTTCGATCCCGCCCGCTCCCTCGCCCGCGTGATGGGCGGCATGGGGGCGCTGCACTTTCTCGCGCCGAAACCCTTCGACTCGATCGTGCCGCGCTCCCTTCCGGGAAAGGCCCGCGCCTACACCTACGCCAGCGGCGCCGCCGAACTCGCCGTGGCCGCCGCGCTCGCCTTCCCCCGCACGCGCAGGGCGGGCGGACTCGCCGCGGCCGGACTCATCGCGGCCGTCTTCCCGGCCAACGTGCAGATGGCCTACGACTGGCGCGAGCGCCCCGCGCCGCTGAAGGCCCTCGCCTACGGCCGCCTCCCCCTCCAGGTGCCGCTCGCCGCCTGGGCACTGCTCGCCGCGCGCCAGGGCGCCGCCGAGGCCGCGGCGGCAGGCGAAGGCGAGCGGGGCTGACCGGCTCGGCCCGGCCCGTTCCGCGAGGCCCGGCGGCGCGCTCAGCGCTCCTTCTGCGCCAGCGCCAGCAGGTGGTCGGCCAGGGCCTGGCCACCGACCGGATCACGGCTGATCAGCAGCAGGGTGTCGTCGCCGGCGATCGTCCCGATGATCTCGTGCACCCCGGCCTGGTCGATGGCGGAAGCCAGGAACTGCGCGGCTCCCGGCGGGGTACGCAGCACCACGAGGTTCGCGGAGGCCTCCGCGGTGATCAGCAGCTCGCCCGCCAGCCGTGCCATCCGCGCCTCGCTGGCCGACTCGCCCAGCGGAGCCCGGGGGGTGGGGTCCCCGCCCTCGGCGGGAACCGCGTAGATCAGCTCACCCCCGGTGTTGCGGATCTTGACGGCGCCCAGCTCGTCGAGGTCCCGGGAGAGGGTCGCCTGCGTGACCGTGAGCCCGTCGTCGGCCAGCAGCTTGGCCAGCTGGCTCTGGGAGCGGACCGCCTGCCGGTTGAGGATGTCGACGATCCGGCGGTGGCGGGCCATCCGCGTCTGCGGGACGGCCTGCCCCGCCTGGTGCTCCTCGGTCATCGTGCGCGTACCCCTCTTCATCTGTTCCGCGTCGCCGCGTGTCTCATCGCTCCCGGCCGGCTCCGGCGCCGCCCGCCGCGTCGAGGACGGCGGGCAGTGCCCGCACGAACGCGTCCGCCTCCGCCTCGGTGAGGATCAGCGGCGGAGCGATCCTGACGACGTCCGGTGCGACGGAGTTCACCAGGAAACCCGCGTCCTGAGCGGCCTGCTGCGCGCGCGGCGCGATCGGCTCGGTGAGCACGATACCCAGCAGAAGCCCCGCGCCGCGGACCTGAGCGACGCCCGGGTGGTCCAGCCCGAGGATGCCCTCGCGCAACCGGGTGCCGACGCGCTTGACGTGGTCGAGCAGCCCGTCGGCCGCGATCGTCTCCAGGACGGCGAGTCCGGCCGCGCAGGCGACCGGGTTGCCGCCGAAGGTGGAGCCGTGCTGGCCGGGCTCCAGCAGCTCGGCCGCGTCCCCGAAGGCGAGCGTGGCCCCCAGCGGCAGCCCGCCGCCCAGCCCCTTGGCGAGCGTGACCAGGTCGGGCTCCACACCCTCTGCCTGGCAGGAGAACCAGTGGCCCGTCCTGCCGACACCGGTCTGGATCTCGTCCACGACCAGCAGCGTGCCGGTGGCGGCGGTGATCTCCCTGGCGGCGGCCAGGTAGCCCGCGGGCGGCAGCACGACGCCGTTCTCGCCCTGGACGGGCTCCAGGATCACGAAGGCCGTCCGGTCGGTGACCGCCGCGCGCAGCGCCTCGACGTCCCCGTACGGGACGTGGGTGACCTCCCCGGGCAGCGGGCGGAACGGCTCCTGCTTGCCGGACTGCCCGGTCAGGGCGAGGGCTCCCATGGTGCGGCCGTGGAATCCGCCCTCGGCCGCGACCATGTGGGTGCGCCCCGTGCGCCGGCCGATCTTGAAGGCGGCCTCCACCGCCTCGGCACCGGAGTTGGCGAAGTACACCCGGCCCGGCCTGCCCGCCACCTCCAGCAGCTTCTCGGCGAGCGCGACGGGCGGCTCGGCGATGAAGAGGTTGGAGACGTGGCCGAGGGTGGCGATCTGGTCCGAAACGGCGCGGACGACGGCCGGGTGTCCCGTGCCCAGCGCGTTGACCGCGATGCCGCCGACGAAGTCCGTGTACTGCCTGCCCTCCGCGTCCCACAACTGGGTCCCCTCACCGTGGGTCAGCGGGACGCGCGGAGTGCCGTAGTTGTTCATCAGCGCGCCCTGCCACCGGCCGGTGAGGGCGGAGTTGTCGTGGGCGATGGTCATGCGGGGCCCTCCGCTTTCCGTGGCTGTGTCCGAAGGTCGTCGGGTGCCTGCGCCCTGGGTTCCGGGACGGCGTCGGGCACGACCATGGTGCCGATCCCCTCGTCCGTGAAGATCTCCAGCAGGATGGAGTGCGGCACCCGCCCGTCCAGCACCCGCGCCGTGTGCACGCCGCCGCGCACCGCGTGCAGGCAGCCCTCCATCTTGGGAACCATTCCGCTGGCCAGCTCCGGCAGCAGCTTCTCCAGCTGGGAGGCGGTCAGTTCGCTGATCACGTCGTCGCTGCGCGGCCAGTCCGCGTACAGGCCCTCCACGTCGGTGAGGACCATCAGTGTCTCGGCGCCCAGCGCCGCGGCCAGGGCGGCGGCCGCGGTGTCGGCGTTGACGTTGAAGACCCCGCCGTCGCCGGCGTCCGCGCTGTGGGCGATGGACGAGATCACCGGGATGCGGCCGTCGTCCAGCAGCGCCTCGATCGCGCCGGTGTCGACGGAGGTGATGCTGCCCACCCGGCCCAGGTCGACCGCCTCGCCGTCGATCTCGGCGAAGTGCCGGGTGGCCGCCATGATGCGGGCGTCCTCCCCGGTCATGCCGACGGCCAGCGGCCCGTGCTGGTTGAGCAGGTTGACCAGCTCGCGCTGCACCTGCCCGGCCAGCACCATCCGCACCACGTCCATCGTCTCCGGCGTGGTCACCCGCAGCCCGGCACGGAACTGAGACTCCAGGCCGAGCGCGTCGAGCTGCTTGCTGATCTGCGGGCCGCCGCCGTGCACCACCACCGGGCGCAGGCCCGCGTGGCGCAGGAAGACGACGTCCTGCGCGAAGGCCGCCTTCAGCTCCTCGTCCACCATGGCGTTGCCGCCGAACTTGATGACGACGGTCCTGCCGTGGTGCCGGGTCAGCCAGGGCAGCGCCTCGATGAGGGTCTGCGCCTTGGGCAGCGCGGTGTGTTTGCGGGTGCTCGCCTCGCTGGTGCTCATGACGAGTAGGCGCTGTTCTCGTGGACGTAGTCGGCCGTCAGGTCGTTGGTCCAGATGACGGCGGACGCCGAGCCGGCGTGCAGGTCCGCGGTGACCCGGACCTCGCGGAAGCGCATGTCGACCTTGTCGCGGTCCTCGCCGACCGCACCGGCGCGGCAGACCTGGACGCCGTTGATGGCGACGTCCAGCGCATCGGGGTCGAAGGCGGCGGCCGTGGTGCCGATGGCCGCCAGCACCCGGCCCCAGTTGGGGTCCTCGCCGTGCACGGCGCACTTGAAGAGGTTGTTGCGGGCGATGGTGCGGCCGACGGTGACGGCCTCGTCCTCACTCGCGGCGTTCACGACCTCGATGCGGATGTCCTTGGTGGCGCCCTCCGCGTCGTGGACGAGCTGCTGGCCCAGGTCGTCGCAGACCGCGCGCACCGCCTCGGCGAACTCGGCCTGCTCGGCGCGTACCCCGCTCGCCGCCGAGGACAGCAGCAGCACCGTGTCGTTGGTGGACATGGCGCCGTCGGAGTCGATGCGGTCGAAGGTGGTGCGGGTCGCGCCGCGCAGAGCCCCCTCCAGCTCGTCGGCGGACAGATCCGCGTCGGTGGTCAGGACGACGAGCATGGTGGCCAGGCCGGGCGCGAGCATGCCCGCGCCCTTGGCCATGCCGCCGACGGTCCATCCCGCGGGGCTGGAGATGCGGGCCGTCTTGTGCACGGTGTCGGTGGTCTTGATGGCGAGCGCCGCCTTCTCACCGCCGTGTTCGGACAGCGCCGAGGTCGCCGCACCGACGCCCGGCAGCAGCTTGTCCATCGGCAGCCGCAGCCCGATCAGCCCGGTGGAGGCGACGGCGATCTCGCCCGCGCCGTGTTCGGTGCCGGTGGCCGCCGTCAGCTCCTCGGCGACCTTCTCCGCGGTGGCGTGGGCGTCCTGGAAACCGGGCGCGCCGGTGCAGGCGTTGGCGCCACCGGAGTTGAGGACCACGGCTGAGAGCCGGCCGTCCCTCAGCACCTGCTCGGACCACAGGACAGGGGCCGCCTTGACGCGGTTGGCGGTGAAGACCCCCGCAGCCGCGCGGCTCGGCCCGGTGTTGACGACGAGCGCGAGGTCGAGGCCCCCGCTCTCCTTGATCCCGGCGGCGACACCGGCCGCCGTGAAACCCTTGGCGGCTGTCACGCTCATGGTGCGACTCCGATCGTGGAAAGTCCCAGCCCCTCGTCCAGGCCGAGGGCGAGGTTCATGCTCTGGACGGCACCGCCCGCGGTGCCCTTGGTGAGGTTGTCGACGGCGGCGACGACCAGGAGACGGGCCGCGTCCGGGTCGTGCGCCACCTGGAGGTGGACGGAGTTGGAGCCGACGACCGAGGCGGTGGACGGCCACTGCCCCTCAGGGAGCACGGTGACGAACGGCTCGTCCTGGTAGGTCTTCTCGTAGACGGCGCGCAGCTGCTCGGCCGCCGTGCCGGGCGCCGCCTTCGCGCTGCACGTGGCGAGGATGCCGCGCGCCATGGGGGCCAGGGTCGGGGTGAAGGAGACGCTGACGCGCCGCCCGGCGGCCGCCGAGAGGTTCTGGATCATCTCGGGGGTGTGCCGGTGGACGCCGCCGACGCCGTAGGGGCTCATCGAGCCCATCACCTCGCTGCCCAGCAGGTGCGGCTTGAGTGCCTTGCCCGCTCCCGAGGTTCCGGTCGCCGCGACGATCACCGCCTCGGGAGCCTCGGGATCGGCGAGGCCGCCCGCGAAGGCGGGCACCAGCGCGAGGGAGACGGCCGTGGGGAAGCACCCGGGCACGGCGACGCGCTTGCTGCCGCGCAGCGCCGCGCGGGCGCCGGGCAGCTCGGGCAGCCCGTAGGGCCAGGTACCGGCGTGCGGAGTGCCGTAGTAGCGCTCCCAGTCGGCGGCGTCGGCCAGCCGGAAGTCGGCTCCGCAGTCGATGACGAGCGGCCCGTGCGCCACGGTGCCGAGCTGCTCGGCGACGGCGGCGGACTGCCCGTGCGGAAGCGCGAGGAAGACCACGTCGTGGCCGCGCAGCACCTCGGCGCTCGTCTCCTCCAGCACGCGGTCGGCGAACGGCACCAGGTGCGGTTGCAGCGCCCCGAAGCGCTGTCCCGCGTTGCTGTTGCCGGTCAGCGCCCCCACCTCGACCTCGGGGTGCCCGGCCAGCACCCGCAGGAGTTCACCCCCCGCGTACCCGCTCGCACCCGCCACTGCCGCACGCACTGTCATGTGACCTCCTCCTCGAAGGCATGACTATACGCATGGCGGCAGTTTTATGCAATGAATGGTGTGATCAGCGGCCGGGAGACGCGGCTCGGCGTTCGGGTCGGCTACTGGGCCGTGTAGCCGCCGGACTCCGGACCGGGCCGGAAACCCCTCGCCCGGCACCCCGTCGTCCAGCCCCGCCCTCCGGCCGGCCGGCCATCCGTTCAGCGCCGTGGCCCCCGCCGGCGCGAGCCGGACGCGCACCTGGGCGAGCGGAACACGGCGGGCCGGCGGACTGGGAGCGGGGAAACCCTCGTGCGGTGCGCGCCGCCCCCGGCGATACTCGCGGGCATGCTCGATTTCTCCGACTTCGACACCCGCGGCTACCGCACCGTTGACGTCGCCACCGGATACGGCCAGTGGGTCGGCACCTACGAGGACACCGTCGAGGACGTGATGGACCTCGCGCTGCTGGAGGAGCTGACCGCCGTCGACTGGGGGCGCCTGCGCCACGTGGCCGACCTCGGCTGCGGCACGGGGCGGACCGGCGCCTGGCTGCGGCAGCGTGGCGTCTCCGGCACGCTGGACGGGGTGGATCTGACACCCGGGATGCTGCGGGTCGCCCGCGCCAAGGGCGCGCACGACCGGCTCGCGGAGGGCGACGTACGGGCCACCGGTCTGGAGTCCGGCGCCTACGACCTGGTGATCTCCTCGCTCATCGACGAACACCTGCCCGAGCTGGGCCCTTACTACACGGAGGCCGGCCGGCTCGCGGCGCCCGGTGGGTTCTGCGTCGTCGTCGCGATCCACCCGCATTTCATCATGGCCTCCGGCATGCCGACCCACTTCACCGACGGCTCGGGTGAACACATCGCCATCAGCACCCACATCCACCTGCTCAGCGACCATGTGACGGCGGGGCTCGGGGCCGGGTGGCGGCTCGTGGAGATGCGCGAGGGAATCGTCGACGGGCGCTGGCTGGAGCGCAAACCCCAGTGGGAGAAGTACCGCAACCACCCGGTCTCGGCCGCCCTGGTGTGGCAGCGGGACGGCGCGGCGTGAGCGAGTCCGTCCCCGGCGAGGCGTGCGCTTGCCCTGGAGTGCGCTCCAAGACCTAGCGTCAGCGACCGGAACCGTACACGGCACACCACAGCACCACGGAGGCACCCGCATGACCACCCTCCCCACCCGCCGGCTGGGCGAACTGACCGTCTCCGGGCAGGGGCTCGGCTGCATGGGCATGAGCCACGGCTACGGCTCGGCCGACGACCGGACCTCGATCGACACCCTCCACCACGCCCTCGACCTGGGCGTCACCCTCTGGGACACCTCCGACTTCTACGGCGCGGGCCACAACGAGGAACTCGTCGGCCGGGCCGTCGCAGGCCGCCGCGACGAGGTGGTGCTGGCCACCAAGTTCGGGTTCGCCAACAAGCTGGGCGAGGCCACGCTCATCCGGGGAGACGCCGCCTGGGTCAGGCAGGCGTGCGAGGCCTCACTGCGACGGCTGGGCACCGACCACATCGACCTCTACTACCAGCACCGCGTCGACCCCCGGGTGCCGATCGAGGAGACCGTCGGCGCCATGGCCGAACTGGTGGCCGAGGGCAAGGTGCGCCACCTCGGGCTCTCCGAAGCCGGCGCGGCCACTCTGCGGCGCGCCCACGCCGTCCACCCGATCAGCGCCCTGCAAAGCGAGTGGTCGCTGTGGACCCGCGACATCGAGGAGGAGATCGCACCGGTCTGCCGCGAACTCGGCATCGGCATCGTGCCGTTCTCGCCGCTGGGCCGCGGCTTTCTGACCGGACGCTACGCCTCCGTCGACGCCATGGAGGAGACGGACTCGCGGCGGAACATGCCCCGGTTCGCCGACGGCAACTTCGACCGGAACCTGGCGATCGTCCAGCGCCTGACCGAACTCGCCGCACAGCGCGGGGTCACCGCCGGGCAGCTCGCACTGGCGTGGGTACAGCACCGCGGCGAGGACGTGGTGCCGATCCCCGGCACCCGGCGGCGCACCTACCTGGAGGAGAACGTCGAGGCGCTCACCCTCTCCCTCACCGGCGAAGAGCTGGCGGCCATCGAGGCGGCCGCGCCCCGCGACCAGGTCGCCGGCGCCCGCTACGACGAGGGAAACCTCTCCTACGTCAACGGGTGAGCCGCGCCGCCCTCTTGTGCCCTCGCTCGGGACGCGGGGGTCGCCGGTGACGGCGGTACCGGTTCAGCCGCTCGGCAGCACCTGGCCACAGGCCGTGCCCAGCCGCCGGACGCCCTCGACGATGTCGCTCTCGGCCGCCGCCGGCGCGAACGTCACCCTCAGGTGCGGGGCCGGGGATTCGGCGGCGAAGTAGGGGGCGCCGGGCGCGACCGCCACCCCGGCGCGCAGGGCGGCGGCGGCCAGCGTGGTCTCGTCCGTACCGTCGGGGAGCCGCAGCCACAGGTGGTAGCCGCCGCGCGGGGCGTGGCCGAGGTGGAGCGCGGGCACCTCGCGGGCCAGTGCGCCCAGCATGATCTCGCGGCGTATCCGCAACTCGGTGCCCACGGCGCGCAGATGACGGGACCAGGCGGGCGCCCCGACCAGTTCCAGCGCGGCCTCCTGGAGCGGCCGCGGGACGAAGAAGCTGTCGACGATCTGAATGGCGCGCAACCGCTCCCACACGGGCCCGCGCGCGGCGAGCGCGCCCACGCGCAAGCTGGGCGAGGTCGCCTTGGTCAGGGACCGGATGTGGACGACCACGCCGTCCGGGTCCTCGGCGCACAGCGTGGGCGGCAGCGGCCCGGCGTCCTCGTGCGCGAGGTTCCTGGCGAAGTCGTCCTCCACCACGAAGGCGCCCGCCGCACGCGCCGCCCGCAGCACCTCGCCGCGCCGCCGCGGGCTCAGCACGGCGCCCGTCGGATTCTGGAACAGCGGCTGGCAGACCAGTGCGCGGGCGCCGCTGGCACGGAACGCCGCCGCCAGCAGATCGGGGCGCACGCCCTCGCAGTCCACGGGCACCGGCACGGGGCGCAGCCCCGACGCGCGGGCCGCGGCCAGCATGCCGGGGTAGGTGGGCGACTCGACCAGCACGGCGGCCCCCGGGGGCGCCAGCGCGCGCAGCGCGGTGGTGATCGCCGACTGCCCGCCCGCGGTGATCAGGACGTCGCCGGGGGCCACCGTCCCGGCGCTCCCGCCGATCTCCCGGGCGAACCAGCCGCGCAGCTCCTCCAGACCCTCGACCGGCGGCCTGCCCCAGGCGCCCGGGCGGCGGGCCGCGCGGGCGAGCGCGGCGGCCAGCGCCTTCTCGGGCTGGAGACCGGGCGGCAGGTAGCCGCCGTTCAGCTCCAGCACGCCGGGCGGCGGCCTGTCGAGCGTCGCGGTCACACCGCCCGCATCCACGCTGCGGGGCGCCTGGTCGGCGGAGGCGTCGGCACTCAGCGCGACCTCCTGCCACGAGGTGTCGCCCCGCTGCCCGGACGCCGTGTCGGCGCGCCGGGCCTCGGCCCTGTACACCCCGGCCCCCGGTCTGGTGACGACCAGCCCCTCGGCTGCCAGTACGGCCAGTGCCCGCGAGACGGTCACGGGGCTGGCGCGGAACCGCTGCACGAGGGCCCGGCTGGACGGCAGCTTCTCACCCGGCGAGTAGCGGTCCAGCTCCCCACGCAACCATTCAGCCAGTTCGGCGATACTGCTACGCTCAGACATGAGAGCATACGATAGCGCTATCGACGAGCCGAGGATAACGGCCCCGGCGTGGGACACCGGCCTGGCGGGGGCCGCCCGCCGGGCGGGGACGAGCGGGCCGGCACCGGACAGGGCGGTCCGCGCCGGAGTATGGCTGGCCGTCGCCGGTGTCGTCTGCTTCTCCCTCACCTTTCCCGCCACCGACTGGTCCCTGCGCGGCTTCGGCCCCTGGACGGCGACCGCGTTGCGGATGCTGAGCGCCGGGGTGATCGCCGCGGTGACGCTGGGTGTGCGCCGGGTGCCGCTGCCCGCCCGTCGGCACTGGGCGGGGCTCGCGGTGGCGGCATCGGGCGTCGTGATCGGGTTCCCCCTGCTGACGACGCTCGCGTTGCAGACCTCGACGACCTCGCACGCCGCTGTCGTGGTGGGGCTGCTCCCGCTGACCACGGCCGTCTACTCCTCGCTGCGCACCGGAGCGCGGCCCTCCCCGGCCTTCTGGGGCGCCGCGCTGGCGGGCGCGGCGGTGGTGGTCACCTTCGCGCTGTACCAGAGCGGCGGCGCGCCCGGCGCCGGCGACCTCTTCCTGTGCGGAGCCCTGCTGGTCTGCGCCGCCGGATACGCCGAGGGCGGCAAGCTGGCGCGGGAGCTCCCCGCTTCGGAGGTGATCGGCTGGGCGCTGGTGGGCTGTCTGCCGCTGGCCGCCGTGAGCAGCGCCCTCGCACTGGCGTACGAGCCGGTGGCGTTGACGGGGCAGGCGGCGGCGGGCCTGGCGTGGAGCGCGCTGGGCTCGCAGTTTCTCGGGCTGCTGTTCTGGTACCGGGCGATGGGGCTCGTCGGTGTCTCCAGGACGAGCCAGGTGCAGTTGGCGCAGCCGCTGCTTACGCTGGTATGGGCGGTGCTGCTGCTCGGCGAGCGCCTGACCCCCGCCGCTCCCGCGGCGGCGCTCGCCGTACTGGTGTGCATCGTGGTCGTACAGCGCACCCGCGCGTGAGAACACGCGGGCAGGCGGACTCCGGAGGGCGAGTGGAGGTACATGCCATGCGAGCCAACACAGGCGACGAACTGCTGATGCACGGACGGGTCGTGGGACAGCAGGACAGGACGGCGACGATCGTCGAGGTGATGGGCGCCAGGGGCGAGCCCCCGTACCGTGTGCGCTTCGACGACGGCCACGAGGCGGTGGTCTCCCCCGGCCCGGACTCCGTGGTGCAGGAACCGCACGGGCAGGGACAGCGCTGAGCCGGCGGGAAGCGCACGCACCGCGCTGAGGGGCCGGCGCGGCCGTGTGGCGCGGCGCCCGCACCGGACGCCGCGCCGCATACGGCCTCGCTCGCGTCCCTCGACTCCCCCGACCACGCAGAGCACGCACAGGTGACCTTTCGCACCCGGTCTCCATCCGGCGTTCCCCCACGGGTAACGTCGGGCGGCGAAGCGGCTGCGTCCGGTGCTCCGACAGCCCGGTGAACGGCCGCTGCGGACCGTGAAGATCAGCGAAAGGCACGAGGTGACGGAGTCTGTAGCCGGCGTGGAGCGCGTCGGAGTGGTGGGCTGTGGCCAGATGGGTGCGGGTATCGCGGAGGTGTGCGCGCGGTCCGGGCTCGACGTGCTGGTCGCGGAGACGACCGGCGAGGCGCTGGAGATCGGCCGAACCCGGCTGGTCAACTCGCTCGGCAAGGCGGCTGACCGGGGGAAGATGAGCCGTCAGGAGTGCGACGAGACGCTGGAGCGGCTGACCTTCACCACGGATCTGGGCGACTTCGCCGACCGTGACCTCGTCATCGAGGCCGTCATCGAGAACGAGCAGGTCAAGACCGAGATCTTCCAGGTGCTCGACCAGGTGGTGACCAGTCCGGAGGCGATCCTGGCGTCGAACACCTCCTCGATCCCGCTGGTGAAGCTCGCCGTCGCAACCTCCCGTCCCGACCAGGTCATCGGCATCCACTTCTTCAACCCGGCCCCGATACAGCGTCTGGTGGAGCTGATTCCTGCGCTGACCACCGGCGAGGAGACCATCAAGCGCGCCGAGGCGGTCGTCGGCGGGACGCTGGGCAAGCACACCATCCGGGCGCAGGACCGGTCAGGGTTCGTCGTCAACGCGCTGCTGATCCCGTACCTGCTCTCCGCCGTCCGGATGTTCGAGTCCGGCATCGCCAGCCGTGAGGACATCGACAACGGCATGGAGCTGGGCTGCGCCCACCCCATGGGCCCCCTCAAGCTCGCCGACCTCATCGGCCTCGACACCGTCGCCTCGGTCGCCGACTCGATGTACGCGGAGTTCAAGGAGCCGCTGTACGCGGCTCCCCCGCTGCTCCAGCGGATGGTCGACGCGGGCCGCCTGGGCCGCAAGGCGGGCGCCGGCTTCTACGCCTACTCCTGAGCACCCCCAACGAGTGGCCTGCCCCGGGCCCGGCGGAACGCGGACGCCCAGGGCAGGCGGTGGGCGGTGGACGCCAGGCGGCAGGCGCGCCGCCGCGGCCGGTTCACACCGCGGGCGTGCCGGCCGTCGGCTCGTCCCCCGGATCGGGGTCGTTCCCGTCCTTCGCCGGGGCAGCGGTGTCGTTCCCGTCCTGCGCCTGGGCGGCGGTGTCGTCCGGCGCGGCTCCTGGCGTCGCCTTCGAGATCTCGTCGGGAAGCGCGGCGGGCTCCGGCTCGACCGGTCCCGCGCCGAGCGCCGCACCGGCCTCGGCCGCCTCACGCACCCCCGCAACGGGCGGCACGCCCGCTCCCGCACCCGCGCCCGCATCCGGGGCGCCGGCCGGTGGCCGCTCCTCGCCCGGTGGCGCCCCCGCGTCCTGCGGTGCGCCCGGCTTGCGCAGCTTCCGCACCGTCCGCCTGCGCGCCGCACCGACCGACGTGCGCACGACGGAGAGGGGCTTGGCGACCGACTCCAGCGGCTTGCGCTCGGCGTCCACGCCGAGGAAGGTCTCGGCCAGACCGCCGATGACCATGATGACGGCGCCGACGAGGAACCCGACGTAGAGCCTGCCCCGGTTGCTGCCGTCGCCGATCAGCCAGCCGTACAGGTAAGGGCCCGTCGCCCCCGCGGCCTGCCCGATGGCGAAGAAGAGCGCGATGGCCTTGCCGCGTACCTCCAGCGGGAAGATCTCACCGGCCGTCAGATAGCCCGAGGACGCGCCGGCCGAGGCGAAGAAGAAGATCACGCACCAGGCGACGGTCTGCGTGGTCGCCGTCAGGACGTTCGCCGCGAACAGGGAGGCGGTCACCGCCAGCGCGCACCCGGAGAAGAGATAGGTGCCGGCGATCAGCCAGCGGCGGCCGACGATGTCGAAGAGGGGACCCAGCACGATCGGCCCGAGCAGGTTCCCGGCGGCGAAGGCCAGCAGGTACATCGGGGCGCTCGCGGCGGAGACGCCGTAGAACGTGGTGAGCACCAGCGTGTAGGTGAAGAAGATCGCGTTGTAGAGGAACGACTGGGTGATCATCAGGGTCGAGGCCAGCACGGCGCGCTTGGGGTACTCCCTGAAGAGCACCCGCAGCAGCGTCACGTAGGTGCTGTGCGCCGACTCGCTGATCTCGATGGCGTCCTTCTCGTCGACCGGCGGCAGCTTCTTGCCGTGCCGGCGCACGGCCGCCTCGATGCGGCCGATCGCGGCTTCCGCCTCGGCCTCCCTCCCGTTCATGATCAGCCAGCGTGGACTCTCCGGCAGATGGCGGCGTACGAACAGCACGGAGAAGCCGAGCACGGGGCCGAGCAGGAAGCCGATGCGCCAGGCGACGGTGTCGTCGAAGTAGGCGAGGATCACCAGCTCGGCGAGGGTGCCGACGATGGCGCCCGCCCAGTAAGTGCCGTTGACCAGCAGGTCGACCCGGCCCCGGAAGCGCGCCGGCATCATCTCCTGGATGGCCGAGTTGATGGCGGCGTACTCACCTCCGATGCCGGTGCCGGCGATGAAGCGGGTCAGGTAGAGGTACGCGTCCCAGCCGGGGCCCTGCCCGTAGGTCAGCGCGGTCATGCCGCTGCCGAACAGGTAGACGCCGAACGTGAGCAGGAAGAGCTTCCGGCGCCCGAACCTGTCGGCCATCCGGCCGAAGAAGAGCGCGCCCGTCACCTGTCCGACCAGGTAGACGGTCGCGATCAGACCCGCTTCGCTGGAGGACAGCCCGAGGGTGTCCTCCTGGGTGAGGATCGAGGTGACCGAGCTGGCGACCGTGATCTCCAGCCCGTCGAGGATCCACGCACAGCCCAGCGCCGCGATCATCTTCGTGTGGAAGCCGGACCAGGGCATCCGGTCGATACGTGCAGGGATCAGGCTGCGGAGCGGAGCGTCCGCCGGACGGGATGATGAGTTCGCTGCTGCCACCTCGTCACCCGTAACCAGCCTCGCCCCCGCACCCGGAGCCCGACCGGTCATCTCACCCGAAAAGATGAGGCGCCACGGCGGAGGGGACACCCGCCGGTGACGGATGTCCCCTCCCCCCCCCCCCGGCGCGCGCCGGGGAGGGGTGGCCCGTTCTCAGGCCCCGCGCAGCACCGCGCCGGTGCGCTCGACGGCCTCCGCGACGGCCGCGTCCCGCGCGGAGGAAGCCTCCTCCGCCTTCAGCGTCCGGTCGAAGGCACGGAAGCGCAGCGCGTAGGCCAGCGACTTGCGGCCCGCCCCGAGCTGTTCGCCGGTGAAGACGTCGAACAGCCGCAGCGACTCCAGCAGCTCACCGGCGCCCGCGCGCAGCGCGCTCTCCACCTCGGCGGCCGGCACCGCGGCATCCACCACCAGGGCCACGTCCTGGGTGGCCACCGGGAACGTGGACACGTGCGGGGCGCGCAGCGCGCCCGCGCCGGCGCGCTCCACCAGGTCGAGGTCGAGTTCCATCGCGCAGGTGCGCGGCGGCAGCCCGAGCGCCTTGAGGGCGCGCGGGTGCAGCTCACCGGCGTGGCCTGCCAGGGTGCGGTCGCCGTCGATCTCGACGTGGAGCGCGGCGCACCGGCCCGGGTGCCAGGGCACGTACCGGCCGCTCTCCAGCGTCAGCTCGACGCCCGCCTCAGCGGCCACGGTGCGGGCGGCCTCGATGGCGTCGGCCCAGTCGGCGGGGCGGCCACCGCCCCACCAGCCGGCCCGCTCACGGGCGCCCGCCAGGACGACCGCCACGTGCCGGGGCTGCTCGGGCAGCGCACCGTCCAGGGAGGCCACCTGCTCGTCGGTGGGCCGCTGGGTGACGGGCAGCCGCTCGGCGACCGTCTCGGTGCCGGTCGGCAGGAACACCAGACCGGTCTCGAACAGCGCCAGGTCGTGGCTGCCGCGGCCGTCGTTGCGGCGCAGCGCGCCCAGCAGCCCCGGCAGCAGCGTGGTGCGCAGCCCCGGCTCCTCGTCGGAGAGCGGATTGACCAGCTGGACGGTGCGGCGGCGCGCGTCGCCCGGCTCCAGGCCGAGCTGGTCGAAGACGGCTTCGCCCACGAACGGGTACGACAGCGCCTCGACGTAGCCGGCGCCCGCCAGGGCACGGCCCACGCGGCGGTGCAGCCGCTGCCGCTCGGTCAGCCCGCGGCCCGGCAGCGGCCTGGGCAGGGTGGAGGGCAGGTTCTCGTAGCCCTCCAGGCGGATGACCTCTTCGGCCAGGTCGTTGGGGTCGCTCAGGTCGGGCCGCCAGGACGGCACGGTGACCGTCAGCTCTTCGGGACCCTCGGTGGACCGCTCGCCGCCTTCCAGGGCGCTCGGGCCGATGTCCCCGTAGACATCGCAGCCGACCTGCTGGAGGCGGCGCACGACGGTCTCGCGGCCGTAGCCGACGCCCGCGACCCTGTCGGGGTGGTCGGCGGCCATCCGGACGGTGCGCGGGCCCGAGGGGGTGCGGATCTCGGTGACGCCGGGCTCCACGGTGCCGCCGGCCAGCAGCACCAGCAGGTCGACGCTGCGCTGTGCCGCGGCGGCCGCCGCCTCCGGGTCGACGCCCCGCTCGAAGCGGCGGGAGGCCTCGGAGGAGAGCTTGTGGCGGCGCGCGGTGCGGGCCACCCGCACCTGGTCGAAGTGGGCGGCCTCGATCACCACGTCCGTGGTGCGCTGCGCCTCGCCACCGCCCTCGCCGTCGGCGATATCGGTGTTGGCGCCGCCCATGACACCCGCGAGGCCGATGGGCCCGCGGTCGTCGGTGATGACCAGGTCCTCGGGGTCGAGGACGCGCGCCACGCCGTCGAGCGTGGTCAGCTTCTCCCCGCTGCGGGCCGCTCGCACCCCGATCGGTCCCTCGACGCGGTGGCGGTCGTAGGCGTGCAGCGGCTGGCCCAGTTCCAGCATCACGTAGTTGGTGATGTCGACCGGCAGCGAGACCGGGCGCATGCCGGCCTTCTGGAGCCTGCGCCTGAGCCAGATCGGCGAGACCGCGCCGGGGCGCAGCCCCGACACCGTACGGGCGGTGAACCGGTCGCAGCCCAGCGGGTCGGCGACCTCGACGGGGTACCCGTGCGCGTTGGGCGTGGCCACGTCCAGCAGCGCCGGGTCGCGCAGCGGCACCCCGTAGGCGGTGGCCGTCTCGCGGGCCAGGCCGCGCATCGACAGGCAGTAGCCGCGGTCGGGGGTGACGGCGATGTCGAGGACCTCGTCGACGAGCTCCAGCAGCTCGATGGCGTCGGCGCCCACCTCGGCCTCGGGCGGCAGCACCATGATCCCGTCGTGGTCCTCGCCCATGCCCAGCTCGCGCTCGGAGCAGATCATGCCCTCGGAGACGTGACCGTAGGTCTTGCGGGCGCTGATCTCGAACCCGCCGGGCAGCACGGCGCCGGGCAGCACGACGACGACGTTGTCGCCGACGGCGAAGTTGGTGGCCCCGCAGACGATGTTCTGCGGGGCCTCAGGGCCCCGGCCGACGTCCACCTGGCAGTAGCGGATCGGCTTCTTGAAGCCGGTCAGCTCCTCGATGGCCAGCACCCGGCCCACCACCAGCGGACCGGTGAGACCGGCTCCGGTCTGCTCGACCGTCTCGACCTCGAGACCGGCCGCGATCAGCCTGGCCGCGACGTCCCGGCCGGACTCGGAGGCCGGCACCTCGACGTACTCCCGGAGCCACGACAGCGGCGCCCGCATCAGATCTCCATCCCGAACGGCCTGGTGAAGCGCACGTCACCCTCGACCATGTCTCGCATGTCCTCGACGTTGTGGCGGAACATCAGCATCCGCTCGATGCCGAACCCGAAGGCGAACCCGCTGTAGCGCTCCGGGTCGACGCCGCAGGCCGTCAGCACCCGCGGGTTGACCATGCCGCAGCCGCCCAGCTCGATCCAGCCCTCGCTGGAGCAGGTGCGGCACGGGTTGTCCGGGTCTCCCACGGACGCGCCCCGGCACACGAAGCACACCATGTCCATCTCGGCGGACGGCTCGGTGAAGGGGAAGTAGGAGGGCCGCAGCCGCGTGCCCAGGCCCTCGCCGAACAGCGCCCGCACCATGTGGTCGAGCGTGCCCCTGAGGTCGGCCATGGTCAGGCCCTCGTCGATGGCCAGCAGCTCGACCTGGCCGAAGACGGGGGTGTGTGTGGCGTCCAGCTCGTCGGTGCGGTACACGCGGCCCGGGCAGATGACGTAGACCGGCAGCTCGCGCTCCAGCAGCGACCGGATCTGCACCGGCGAGGTGTGGGTACGCAGCACGACGCCGGAGTCCTCCTCGGTCGGCGAGCCGTCCCGGCCGCGCACGAAGAAGGTGTCCTGCATGGTGCGGGCCGGGTGGTCGGGCCCGATGTTGAGGGCGTCGAAGTTCAGCCACTCCGCCTCGACCTCGGGGCCCTCGGCCACCTCGTAGCCCATCGCGACGAAGACGTCCTCGACGCGTTCCGAGAGCGTCGTCAGCGGGTGGCGGGCGCCGGCGGGGCGGCGGTCGTAGGGCAGCGTGACATCCACGGCCTCCTCGACCAGCACCCGCTCGTCGCGCTCCCGCTCCAGCTCTTCCTGGCGGGCCTTGAGCGCCTTGCTGACCGCGCCCCTCGCCTGCCCGACACGCTTGCCGGCCTCGGCCTTCGCGTGCGGGGGCAGGGCGCCGATCTCGCGGTTGGCCAGCGCCAGCGGGGAGCGGTCGCCCGCGTGGGCCACCTTCACCTCGCGCAGTGCCTCCAGATCACCGGCCGCCGCGACGGCGGCGAGCGCCTCGTCTGTGGCCCGGTCGATCTCTTCCGGTTTCAGTGCCTCGACCTCGACAGGGTCGTACGACTTGTTGGGTGCCGACATCTCTTCCCGTGGTTTCCGATTGTCTCCCAGCTGTCGCTGGGAGAGTGCCCCCTGGCTGCGCCCCGTCCCGGACATGCGTGCCGGGGCCCGAGTCTACGGGGGCGTACCCGAGGACGGGTAAGCGGAGGCCGCGGCAGCGGCCTGGGTCAGGTTCCGGGGTGGGCCCGTGCGCGCCGTGTGATCGCGGATCAGCGGGATCGGATCCGTCAGGCCAGGAAGGCCGGGGCGCCCACGGGCAGGGTAAATCGGAACCGGGCGCCGCCCACGGGCGCCCGCTCGACGGTGATCACGCCACCGTGTGCCTCGACGATGCCCTTGACGATGTAGAGGCCCAGGCCCGTGCCGCCGCGCCTGCTGCCCCGCCAGAAGCGGGTGAACACACGGCTCATGGACTCCTCCGGAATGCCGGGCCCCTCGTCGGTGACCGTGACGGTCGTGGCCTTCTCCCCAGGTTCCCCGGGATCGCGCGGGGACGAGGCGGGCTGGACCTCGATGGTGACAGTTCCCTCGCCGTGCCGCACCGCGTTTTCCAGCAGGTTGCCGAGCACCTGGTCGATCTTGTCCGGGTCCGCCCACAGGTCGGGCAGGTCGGCCGCGATGTCGACCGCGAAGCGGGAGTCCGGCTCGCCCGCCGCGAGGTGGGCGCCCACGTGCCGCCGCACGGCCCTGGCGATGTCCAGCCGCTGGCGGCGCACCTCCAGTCTCCCCGAGTCGATCCGGGAGATGTCGAGCAGCTCGGCGATCAGGCGGGTCACGCGGCCCGCGTCCGCGTCGACGGTCTGGAGCATCAGCCGCTTCTGGTCGTCGGTGAACCGCCCCCACTTGGCCAGCAGGGTGGCGGTGAAACCCTTGACGGAGGTGAGGGGCGAGCGCAGTTCGTGGGCGACGGTGGCGATCAGCTCGGCGTGGCTGCGCTCGGTGCGCCGCCGCGCCTCGGTACCGCGCAGAGTGACGACGACGCGCTGGACGGGGCCCCCCGCCCGCGCGCGGACGTACCGCGCCGAGACCAGTACCTCGTGTCCGCCCGGCAGCAGCAGGTTCCGCTCGGGGTGCCCGTTGCTGATCGCCAGGCCGCGATAGGGGTCGGTCAGCTGCCACCAGCGACGTCCGTCCAGATCCTCGAGCGGCAGCACGGCGGGCAGCGGACTGCCCAGCGCCTCGCCGGGCTCCCGGCCTGTGAGGCGGGCCGCCGCCGCGTTGAAGCAGACGACGTCGCCGCCTGCGTCGGCGATCACGAGCCCGTCGGGCAGGTCGTCGGGGTTCACATCCATCCCGTACCGCCCCTTTCCGACACCTCGTCCCGCCACCCGGGGCCGACACCCTACTAGCTCAGGGTTACCGCGCGGCACCCTCACCGTGCGGGCTGTCACCGCGCGCGGTCACCGGGTGCGCTGGGCGCGCGCCGAGGCGTAGAGGCAGACGGCCGCCGCCGTGGCCAGATTGAGGCTCTCGGCGCGGCCGTGCAGGGGCACCCGCACGACGGTGTCGGCCAGCGAACGGGTCTCCTCCGGCAGCCCCCACGCCTCGTTGCCGAAGACCCAGGCCGTCGGCCCGGCCATCGACCCCGCGTCCAGTTCCTCGTCCAGGTCCCGCTCCCCCGCGCCGTCGGCCGCCAGCACCCGCACACCGGCAACGGCCAGTTGACGCAGCGCCTCCTCGACGGGCACGCCCACGGCAACCGGCAGGTGGAAGAGCGAACCGGCCGAGGCGCGCACGGCCTTCGGGTTGTAGACGTCGACGGACGCGTCGGTCAGCACCACGGCGTCGGCCCCCGCCGCGTCGGCACAGCGCAGGACCGTCCCCGCGTTGCCCGGGTCGCGTACGTGGGCGAGGACGGCCACCAGCCGCGGCCGGGCCGCCGCGATCTCTTCCAGGGGCCGGTCGAGGAAGCGGCAGAGCCCGACGATGCCCTGCGGGGTGACCGTGTCGGCCATCTCGCCGAGCACCTCGTCGGAAGCGGTGAGCACCGGCAGGCGTGCGGCGCGGGCCGCCCGCAGGATGTCCGCGTGCCGCTCGGCGGCCTCGGGCGTCACGTACACCTCGACCAGGTGCGCCAGCGCCTCCCGCACGGCCTGCGGCCCCTCGGCGAGGAACCGCCGCTCCTTGGCGCGGAAGCCGCGCTTGCCGAGCCTGCGTGCGGTGCTGACACGAGGCGAGCGCAGGGAGGTCAACTCGGGCGGCATCGGGGAGAGTTCGCTCACTTTCCAAGAGTGCGACGGAGAGGGCCGCCGGACCCGGCCGCCGCACAGACTTCTCGCCGCCGTGGAAACGCCCCCGCGCGGAGCAGGGGGCGGAAACCACGGCGGCGAGAGGCCGCAATCCCCCGGCCTGAGGCTGAGGGAGGAAGGCCGGGCGGTGCAGGCCGGCAAGCGCGCTCGCCGGCGCGGCCGCAGCTGTTCAGGCGGCCTTCGGGGCGTTCACATCGCTCGGCAGCGCCTTCTGCGCGACCTCGACCAGCGCGGTGAAGGCAGCCGCGTCGTTGACCGCGAGGTCGGCCAGCATCTTGCGGTCGACCTCCACGGAGGCGGCCTTCAGACCCTGGATGAAGCGGTTGTAGGTGATGCCGTTGGCGCGGGCAGCGGCGTTGATCCGCTGGATCCACAGCTGACGGAAGTCGCCCTTGCGCTTCTTGCGGTCGTTGTAGTTGTAGACGTAGGAGTGGGTGACCTGCTCCTTCGCCTTGCGGTACAGGCGGGAACGCTGACCGCGGTAGCCGCTGGCCTGCTCCAGGATCGCCCGGCGCTTCTTCTGAGCGTTTACTGCCCGCTTGACGCGTGCCACGTGATTACTCCTTGTTGGGGGGCCGGGAGGCGGTCTGCCCGGCGTCGCCGCTCACCGCTCGACGCCGTCCGCTCCGACCCGGATCGATGGGGTCCCGGTCGAGCGGGGTCCTACTTGCCGAGAAGCTTCTTGATCTTCTTGGCGTCCGCCGGGGCCGCTTCGGTCTTACCGGCAAGGCGACGCGTCAGCGTGGACGGCTTGTGCTCGAGAAGGTGGCGGCGGCCGGCGCGCTGGCGCATCACCTTGCCGGAGCCGGTGATCTTGAAGCGCTTGCGGGCACCACTGTGCGTCTTGTTCTTCGGCATGTCGCCGTTCTCTCCTCGTCAGTGACGCCTCCGGATCGCCGCGCGGGCAGGCGGAAGCGCCAGTTGTTCCGTGTCGGTTCCGGGGCGGTGCCCCGGGAGGGCTCACGCCTCGGCGGTCTCCTCGGTGGGCGCCTCGGCTGGAGCAGGCCCCTGCTGGCGCTCCGCCTTGCGGGCCGCCTGGGCCTCGCGGGCCTCGGCCATGGCCTCGGTCTTCTTCTTGTGCGGACCGAGAACCATGATCATGTTGCGGCCGTCCTGCTTCGGGTTGGACTCCACGAAGCCCAGGTCGGCCACGTCGTCCGCGAGCCGCTGGAGCAGTCGGAAGCCCAGCTCGGGGCGGGACTGCTCACGACCGCGGAACATGATCGTGATCTTGACCTTGTCACCCTGCTTGAGGAACCGGACGACGTGACCCTTCTTGGTGTCGTAGTCGTGCGGATCGATCTTCGGCCGGAGCTTCATTTCCTTGATGACCGTGTGCGCCTGGTTCTTGCGCGCTTCACGGGCCTTCATGGCCGACTCGTACTTGAACTTGCCGTAGTCCATGAGCTTGCACACCGGCGGGCGGGCGTTCGCCGCCACCTCGACCAGGTCGAGGTCGTACTCCTGTGCGAGTTCAAGGGCCTTGGCAAGCGGCACGATGCCGACCTGCTCGCCGCTGGGACCGACGAGTCGCACCTCGGGGACGCGAATCCGGTCGTTGATGCGGGGCTCGGCGCTGATGGGGCCTCCTCGGGTACACCGCGCGACCGTCTGGCGGACGACCGCGCACGAGTCTGTAATGAGTGGTGACCACCGCCGCAGAAAGCGCAAAGCGCCCCGGACGGGTCACAGGCGGGGCTCCTCACAGACCGGGAGCACCGCCGCGGAACTCCGCGGGGCGCAGCCTGACCTTTGACCCGCGGCCCACAGGGCCACCAGGTGGGAGATCGGAGCCTCCACTTGCGGGCCGGGGTCCGCCTTCGTGCGGGCGGTCTCCGGCCGGTCGTCTCCCGAGCATACCAGCAGGCCCGGCGGAGCGCCGCCCGGCACCGCCCGCCACCTGCCGTCGCCCGCCGGCACACCGGACGGGGCCCGCCGGCACACACGCCTGCCGGCCCACCTGCCCGCCCACCGGAAGAGCCCGCGGGAAGAGCCCGCGTACGGTACGAGCGGCCCGTACGACGGCGGTCGACGGGCGGGGCTTAGGCTGAGCCGCATGAGCGACGCCGCAGCCGCCGGGCAGCCCTTCGACCCCTCCGGCCAGAACAGTCCCGACTTCGACAGCCTGACCCGCGACATCGCGGACGTCCCGGCCGTCGAGGTCATCACCACGGTGGCGGTGCACCTGATGAGCTCCGCCGCCGTCAACCTCGGGCTGGCCGAGGACGGCGAGCAGCACAAGGACCTGGACGAGGCGCGGAAGCTGATCCACGCACTGGCCGGGCTGGTCACTGCGAGCGCCACCGAGATCGGCTCGTACCACGCCGCACCGCTGCGGGACGGCCTCAAGTCGCTCCAGCTCGCCTTCCGGGAGACCTCGACCGTGCCCGACGAGCCCGGCCAGGGCCCCGGTGAGAAGTACACGGGACCCGTACACGGCTGAGCCGCCCGGCGCCCGGTCCTTCCCGCGGCACAGCGGCCCGTCAGCGTCCGCACACCCGGCCGCCCAGCTCAGCTCAGCTCACCCGCATCTCGCGGCGCGGCCTGCGGTTGGGCTGGGGGTGCGTGAGCACGTGCACGTACGCCGCGATCGCCCCGCCCACCAGCGGCGCGACGATGAACATCCACAGCTGGGTCAGCGCGGCCCCGCCCGCGAAGATCGCGGGGCCCAGGCTCCTGGCCGGGTTCACCGAGGTACCGGTCAGCGGGATGCCGACCAGGTGGACGACGGCCAGCGCGATGCCGATGGGCAGCCCGTCGAAGCCGACGACCGCCACCTTGTGGGTGACCGCCAGCACCGTGTAGACGAACAGGAACGTCAGCACCATCTCGGCGACGAACGCGCCCCCGGTGTTGATGTGGACGGCCGAGCGGTCGCCGAAGCCGTTGCTGCCGAACGTCTCGCTCGTCTGTAGACCCGGTACCTGCTTGGCGACCAGGAAGAGCAGCGCGGCTCCCGCGATGCCGCCCACCAGTTGCGCGACCCAGTACTTGACCGCCAGCTCCAGGTCGAGGCGGCCCGCGAGGAACATGCCCAGCGTCACCGCGGGGTTCAGGTGCGAGCCGGAGATCGGGCCGATCGCGTACGCGAGCGCCAGCATCACGAAGCCGAAGGTGAGCGCGATACCGAGTGAGCCCACGTACTCGGCGGCCAGCACGGCCGCACCCACTCCGAAGAACACCAGGAGCAGGGTGCCCAGGAACTCCGCGGCGACCGGCTGGGGCTTGTCTTCCAGGTTCTTGAGCTGTTCCGGACTCGCCTGGAGCGACTTGACCTGCATGTCGACCTCCCGTGGGGGTCGTAGGAGCAGGCCGGGACGGTCCGTCCCGGCGCTTCCTCCCGAGTGTCCGACGCGTCAGGGCGGCTCGCACCTCGGGCGGGCCCGCCGCTCCCGGGAGGGCGCCTTTCCGCCCTGGTCAGGCTCGGTAGAAGGCGTTTTCGGGCAGGGCACTGCCCGGTGGCAGCAGCGCCAGGTCGAACCCCTCCACCAGCCGGGCGCGTACCGTCTCGTCGGCGGCGAGCGCCTCCGCGACGCGGCGGGCCACGGCCGGCACGTCGGCGCCCGGCGTCAGCGAGAGGGCCAGTGTGCCGTCGCCCGTGGAGTCGCCGGGCGCCAGATGGGCACCGGCGATCTCCGGCTCGGCGGCGAGAACTGCGCGTACCGCCTCGCCGACGGCGGGGTCGTCGAGCGGGCGGCTGTGCGTGCGGCCCGCTGCCAGCGCGTGGAGCGCGGGTCCGGTCAGCTCGTAGGTCACAGGTCCTGCCAAATCCAGCACCACGGTGTCGGCCTTCTCGTGGGCTGCCGCCTGGAGCGCCTGGTGGAGCGGGACGGCGACGGGCCGCGCGTCGGGACGCCAGCGGGCCAGCGCCTCGGTGGAGGTGAAGGCGGGCAGCGCGCGGCGCCCGCCCGGCGCGTTGAGGGTGGGCACGGCCATCTCGCTGGTCTTGTCGCGGCGCAGTCCGTCCTGGCCGGTCTCCGCCTCCGTCAGGACGGCGACGACCGGCACCAGCAGCCGCGCCCCGCCCAGCGCCTGAAGGACGCGCGACTCGGCGGCGGGCGCGCGGGGGTCGGCCCGCCACGCGGCCAGGGCCTCGGCGAGCGCGTCGTCCGCGGTGCCGTCGTCGCGGGAGAAGGCCGACCGGGGGATGTTCTTGAGCGCCACCCGCCGAGCCTATCGGGTGCCCGGCGGGGGCCCGGCGCGGGCCCGGCCCCCACGAGGAGGGGCTCCGGGGCCCCGGCGCCTCGGGCCAGGCATGGGCACGTCATGGCGGGCTCGGGCACCTCACGGGCGGACGGGCCTCACAGCGGGCGGGGAGGCCCGCGCCGCAGGCGGGGCGGGACGCGGAAGGCGACGCCCCGGTGGACCGCGAAGGCCACGCCGATCAGCAGCACCCCCACCACGGCGGCGACCAGCGCGAACCAGCCGGGACCCGCACCGTCCGCCGGGCGGGCCGCGCCGAAGTACTCCTTGTCGTACTCACCGACGCGCGGCCGCTGCTTCTCCGGCTTGACGTGCGAGCCCATCTCGATGGCGGCCGCCGGATCCACCACGCCGGTGCCGACGGCGTCGCTGCGACCGCCCTCCGGGGTGTTGCGGGCGGTGTCCGAGATCAGCTCCTTGATCTGCGCGGGGCTCAGGTCCGGGTGCGCGGCGCGGACCAGCGCGACGGCGCCCGAGGTGAACGCCGCCGCGGCGCTGGTGCCCCACCCCTGGTAATAGGTCCGGTCGGGGTCGGCGATGAGGATGTCCTTGCCCGGCGCCGCGACGGTGGCGTACCAGCGGCGGGTGGAGAAGGAGGCCCGTGCCCCCTTGCGGTCGACGGCTGCCACGGCGATGACGCCCGGGTAGGCGGCGGGGTAGGAGACGTGGTCACCGTCCTCGCCGCCGTTGCCCGCCGACGCGACGACGACCACGCCCTTGCGGAGCGCGTAGCGGACGGCGGCGTCCTCGTGCGCGTCGGGGTGCGCGGAGTCGCTGTCGTCCCCCAGCGAGAGGTTGATGACGTCGGCGCCGTGGTCGGTGGCCCAGCGGATGCCCTTGGCCAGCGCCGTGCCGCGCTCGTCGCGGGCCTTGGCGCGCTGCGGGTCCTGGTCCTCCAGCAGTACGCGCACGGGCAGCACGTGGGCCTCGGGCGCGACGCCGAGGATCCCGTCCTCGCCGCCCTTGCCGTGCCCGTGTCCCGCGATGATGCCGGCCATGGCCGTGCCGTGCCGTGCCCAGGCGCGGTCTCCCCTGCTGGCGCCCATGCCGACCAGGTCCTCGCCCGCCAGCACGTTCTCGCGCAGGTCGGGGTGGTCGGCGTCGACGCCGGTGTCGAGCACGGCCACGGTCATGCCCTGGCCCTTGGTGGTCTTCCACGCGGCCTTCGCATTGAGCGCCCTGAGGGCCCACTCCTGGCGCTGGAGCCCCTCCCCCCGCGCGTGCGCGGTGCCGACGGTGGCCGGGGCCACGGCCAGGAGGGCGCACAGCACGGGGAGCACGGTACGCAGCAGCCGCTTCATCGGGGTTCGCCCTTCTCCTGGCCGCTCGGCGACTCGTCCTCGCCCCGGTCGCTGCGGGACGCCCCGGTGCCCCGGTCGCTCCGTGGCTCGTTCTTCCCCCGGTCGCCCGGTGGCCGGGGGAACTCGTCCTTGTCCTCGTGGCCCTCGATCGTCGCCTTGCGGAGCCGCTGTTCGACGCGGTCGGCGATGCCCTGCGCGTCGTGTCCGAGCCCGGCCTGAGCGGCCGCTGAGGTCTCACCCTTGCGGGTGGCGGCCCCGGCGGGCTGGGGGTCGGTGACGACCCGCCCGTCGGCGAAGCCGGAGACGGAGTAGACCACCACGGGCACGTCCCGCAGCACGTGGAGGGACCAACTGGCGCGCTGTGCGTCGCCGAAGTCCGCGGCGAGGGTGCCGCGCGCCGCGTACGGGCGGGGCATCAGATCGGTGCGCTCGGTCAGGTTCTGGGTGGCGAACCGCTCGCGCAGGTCGCGCATGGCGGCCGGGTCCGCCTTGGTGAACATCAGCCCGACCGTGGTGACACGGCTGGTGGTCTCGTCGGTGTAGGTGGCCCGTACCAGCCGGGCGCAGCCCACCGGGGCGAGCGCCTTGGCCAGCAGCGGGTCGAACGCGTGGGCGCAGGTGCCGTCCGGGGCGACGGCGACGCGCGTCCAGCTCCGGTCCGCGCCGCCGGGCCCCGCGCCCTTCCCCTGGAGCGTGCGCGGGAACAGCTCGTCGACGGGGATCTCGTGCCAGGCGGCCCGCGCGCCGTCGAATCCCTGCGCGAGAGCGGGGCGTTGCTCGGTGTCCCCGCTCAGCAGCATGCCGGCGCCCGAGCCGCCGAGCAGGCCGACGCCGAGCACGAGGCAGACGGCCGCGACGACGGTCCGCACGGCCAGCGGGGAGCGTCCCTCCGGCCGTCCGTCCCCGGCACCGAACGCGTCCTCGTGCGGCGGCGAAGCGGCCGGCACCGGCGGGGCGGTCTCCGGCGGAACAGCGCGGGGGGCGTCGTCGAGCAGCGTCGAGCCGGGTGGCGGGGCGGGCGGCGTGGCACGGGGCGGCCCGGTGGGCGGTGCCGGGGTGCGTGCGGCCTCGGTGCCGGGGCGGGGCGGGGCGGTGGCCGCCTTCGCGGTGGTGGCCACGGTCCCGGCGTCCGCCGGACGAGAGGGAGGGGCGGTGTTCGGTTCCGGGTTCCGGGGCGGCCGGGGATCGGCGTCGCGGCGGCCCGGGTGCGGGCGCTGCGGGGGAAGACGCGGGGCCGTGAGGGGTTCTCCGGTGGGGGGAGCGGGTTGGGGCGGTGAGGCGGGTACCGGGGGGCGGAGGGCGCGCGAGCGGTCGCCGGGGGCGGTCACCGGCGTGTGCCCGGACCGCTCCGCCTCCGTCTCCTCGGTGTTCTCCCGGGGATGTGGCATCTGTTCGCTGGACTCGTCTTCCGGTGTCGGCTCCGCTTCCGGCTCGCCACCCGTCTCCTGCTGGGCACCGCCCGAGGGGGCGGCTTCCTCACCGGGCTCGTCCAGGTCGCCACCGCCGCGGGCGGCTGTGCTGGTCGGCTCGGCCGGGGTGCTGTCCGGTCCGCCCGTGGGTCCGGGGGCGGTGAACAGCGAGAAGGCGGGGCGCGGGGGGACGCTCGGGCGTGGAGGAACGGCGGGGCGGGGTGGGGCGGCCGGTCGCGTCGGCACGGACGGTGGGGGCGTCGCGTGGGACACGTCGGCCGGCGCGCGGGACGGGCGCGGCGGCACGGCGGGCCTGGGCGGGGTGGAGGGACGCTCGGGGACCGGGGCGCGCTCGGCGTCGGCTCCCATGTGCGCCCCCCTTCGCGCGATGCGGCCCGCACGAACGCCGTGCGGTGCAGGGCGGTTCGCCGGGGCCACAGTGAACTGTTGCCGTGTGCCGTCCCGTCACGGCGTGCGGCGTCACTCTACGGTGCCGACCTGGCAGGTGGGCAACCCGCCCGAGCCGGCGCTGAGGGCCGTGCCGAGGTGGGCGAACGCGCAGGGTGCGGCGCGGGATCGGCGGGCGCCGGGGCTGTGCCGCGGCGCGCGGCTCTGGCAAGCTGCGAGGGTGTTCGATTCGACTGTCGATCTCGCCGCCGACCGCGCACGGTACGACCGTGCGACCGCTCACCTGGACGCGCCGCTCGCCCTGGTCGATCTGGAGGCGTTCGACGCCAACGCCGACGACCTGGTCCGGCGGGCCGGGGGGAAACCGGTGCGCGTCGCCACCAAGTCGGTGCGCTGCCGTGCGCTCTTGGAGCGGGTGCTGGCACGGAACGGCTTCCGCGGGGTGATGAGCTACACCCTCGCCGAGTCGCTGTGGCTGGCCCGCGCGGGCGTCACGGACGTGCTGCTCGCCTACCCCTCGGCCGACAGGTCTGGCTACGCGGAGCTGGCGGGGGACCCGAAACTGGCGGCTTCGGTGACCGTGATGGTCGACGATCCCGCGCAGCTGGCGCTGATCGACGCCGCGCGGGAGGGTGGCCGCGAGGAGATCCGTGTCTGTCTCGAACTCGACACGTCCCTTCGGATGCTGGGCGGGCGGGTGCGCATCGGTGCTCGCCGCTCGCCGCTGCACTCCCCCGCTGATCTGGCCTCCGTAGCGCGTCTCGTCCAGCGGCGGCCCGGCTTCCGGCTGGTGGGCTTGATGGCCTACGAGGGGCACGTGGCGGGGGTCGGCGACGCCGTTCCCGGGGCTGCGCTGCGCTCACGCGCGGTGCGGCTGATGCAGGCGGCGGCGCGGCGTGAGCTGGCCGCCCGCCGGGCGGCGGCGGTGGCGGCCGTGCGCGCTGTGGCCCCGGACGTGGAGTTCGTCAACGGGGGCGGCACAGGCAGCGTGCAGCACACGGCGGCCGAGGAGGCGGTCACGGAGATCGCCGCGGGCTCGGGCCTGTACGTGCCGCGCCTGTTCGACAACTACACCTCGTTCACCGGCCGTCCCGCGGCGCTGTTCGCCATGCCCGTGGTGCGCAGGCCGGGCGTGGGGGTGGTGACCGTGCTGGGCGGGGGCTATCCGGCCTCCGGCGTGGCGGGGCGCGACCGGCTGCCGCAGCCGTACCTGCCGGGCGGGCTGCGCTACGACGCGCAGGAAGGCCCCGGCGAGGTGCAGACACCGCTGCTGGGGCAGCCCGCCGACGATCTGCTGATCGGGGACAAGGTGTGGTTCAGGCACGCCAAGTCGGGCGAGCTGTGCGAACGGTTCGAGAGGCTGCACCTGGTGGCGGGCGAGCGGGTGGTGGAGTCCGTGCCGACGTACCGGGGCGAGGGTATGACGTTCCTGTGAGCGAGGCTTGCGGCCGTGCGGGGCGCCGCCTCCTTCCGGCCGGCCCGCTTGGCCCCGCTCAGACGGATTCGCGGGGGCCCTCCTCCTCGCCGTCGCCGGTGCCGACGACGCCCTTGCGCAGTTCGTCCAGGACGGAGGCCCCGGGCGCGTCCTCGGCGATGTCGACGCTGCTCAGCAGCGCGAGGGTCCGCTCGGAGCTCTCGGGTGAGCGGAAGACGACGGCCTCGACGTAGGCGTCGGGCTTGAGCTTGTTGGCCACGCGCCACCTGACGCGGTAGCCCGGCTCGCCCGCGACGGTGACGGAACCCGACTCGACGACCTGGTGCCCGGTGACGCCGCCGTACGACTTCTTCGGGTACGACGTCTCCGCGTTCTCGGCCACCTGCGCTTCGGTGAGCTTCTTGAGCGTCTCCTTGTCGCTCCAGGCGCCGTTCGTCGACTGGAGGACGCCGCCGCCCCTGACGCATTCCTCCTTGTGGGAGGCGGGGCACTCGTATGCCTGCTCGCTGCTGACGGCCGCGTGGCTGTCGCTGGCCCGCTCCCACCCCTCGGGCACCGTGAGACCGACGCCGAGAAGGGGATCGCGGGCGACCTTTGGGACCTTCGAGGGCGGCTCGTCCTCCCGTGGCGGGGTGGTTTCGTCCTCCTCGCCGGGGCCTGTGCCCTCGGGTGCCTCGGAGGGGGCGCCGGGTCCGGCCTCGGTGCCGCCGCCCTTGTCGGGGTCACCGCCCAGCAGGAGGACGCTGCCCACGGCGAGCGCTGCGGCGAGCACGACAGCGCCCGCGATCCCCGCGACGAGCCCGATGAGCGGGCGGCGCCCGGACCGGCCGCCGCCCGGAGCGAGGGGCGTGCCCGCGGCCTGCCGGGTCTGGGCGGTCCAGGCGTGGCCGTCCCACCAGCGCTCCCGCGGCGGATACTGGGGCGTCTGCCCGGGTTCTGGGTACCAGCCGGGCGGGGTCGTCATGCTCACGCTCGAACTCTATGGCACATCCGTACGACACACGGGGGCGCCCCTGCAAGAGGCGCCCCCGCAGCGCGTGTTGGGCCCGCGGTTCCGGCACGGTACGGACGAGAGGCCCTACTCGATCATCTACGCGTCCTCGCCGTAGGCCGTGTCCTCCTGGTCGGGGATGACCGAGCCGTCACCCCTGCGGACGGGGCCGAGGGATCCGTCCGGGTTGGTGAAGCCCTCGCTGGAGCACGGGTAGGCGTCCTCCTGGCGCGGCAGCGGCTCGATGAACATCGGGTTCACCGCCCAGCGCCCGTCCGCGTCGTCGTACCCGCGGCACATGATCTCCGGCTTGTTGCGGTTGAGCACGAGGTGCGTCCCCGTGGCGTCGCCGACGAACGTCACGTCGGTGTCCGCGTCACCCCCGCCGATCGCGACACGGTGCCGCCAGTCCTGCTTCTTCCAGGCCTTCTTCCCCTCGATGCCGAAGATCTCCTGGTTGATGACGCAGCGCTTGCCCTCGATGTAGGGGATCTCCTCGCCCTTGCTGACGCCGGTGCCTCCGCAGCCCTCGGTGTAGGGGGTGATGCGGCCGTGCCTGACGACGCTGCGGATGGCGAGGGTGTGCTTCCGGTCGATCCCGACGCCGCTCGACCACTCCTCGGTCACCGGTTCCGAGCCGGCCGAGACGATGTAGACGGCGAAGCCGGCCTTCTGGAGGGTGCGGACGAGGTCCTTCTGCTGCGCGTAGTAGCGGCTGTACGCGGGGACCGTGTGCGTGCCGACCTTCCGTTCGCTGCCGACGGGCGCCGCCAGCGCCTCGTCACGGGCCGCGCGTGCGTAGGAGCGCAGCTCGGCGACCGTGTGGCCCGCGAACAGCTGCGGCACCCAGGCGTACTCGGGGACGGTGCGCCGGTGGTTCCACTTCCCGGCGAAGGCCTCCTGGCCGCTCATCGTCTCCGCCTCGCCGCGCACCTGCAGGATCTCGTCGGCGCAGTCGTCGTTCGTCGAGGTGGGGAGGGGGCGCCCGACGGGGACGTCGGTGCCGCACGCCTCGGTCAGCGCGCGGTCGGCCGCCGGGGTGAGCCACTCGCTGGTGGCCGCCCAGTCCTTGGGCCGCAGGATCTTGTCGTGCCGCAGCGCCCAGGAGATGGTGGCGTCCGTCGAGTCGTTCTTGACGATCGTGTTGTCCCAGTCGAACGCGGCCACGGGCCGGTGCTTGCCGCCCCGCCAGTGCGGTGAGCAGGTGCCGCGCTCGTCGATGGTGCGCTGGAGCTTGGCGCGGTTGTCGCCGTGCCACGGCAACTCGGTGGACAGCTGGGGGCAGTGGGCACCGCCGTGGTGGCCCTGGGCCTGGGCGGGTCCGGGTGCGAGAGTGGCTGCGAGAGCCGCAGCCATGGTGAGGCCGGTCAGCACGGGTCTGCTGCGCATGTGGCGCCCCTCCTGGGTCGTCGACGTTGACCGTGTGCACGCTACATCCAAGGGGCGCCGCACCGTGGGCGCCCGGGCCGGATCGCAGCACAGTGGCGCGGGCTACAGCGGAGTGACGTACGCGCCCGCGATGCCCCCGTCGACCAGGAACTCGGCCGCGTTCACGAACGAGGCGTCGTCGCTGGCGAGGAACGCCACCGCCGAGGCGATCTCCTCGGGCTCGGCGAAGCGGCCCGCCGGGACGTGGACCAGGCGGCGCTGCGCGCGCTCGGGGTCCTTGGCGAAGAGCTCCTTGAGCAGGGGCGTGTTCACCGGCCCCGGGCACAGGGCGTTCACCCGGATGCCCTCGCGGGCGAACTGGACGCCCAGTTCGCGGGACATGGCCAGCACGCCGCCCTTGGAGGCGGTGTAGCTGATCTGGGAGGTGGCGGCGCCCATGAGGGCCACGAAGGAGGCGGTGTTGATGATGGAGCCGCGCTGCTGGGCGCGCATGTAGGGCAGCGCCGCCTTGCAGCACAGGTAGACGGAGGTCAGGTTGACGTGCTGGACGCGCTGCCAGGCGTCCAGGCCGGTCTCCAGGATGGAGTCGTCGTCTGGTGGCGAGATGCCCGCGTTGTTGAAGGCGACGTCCACCGAGCCGTAGGTCTCGTTCGCGGTGCGGAACAGCGCCTCGACCTGCTCGGGCTCGGTGACGTCCACCTGCACGTACAGTCCCGCGGACTCCTCGGCGGCGGCCCGGCCCCGCTCGGCGTCCACGTCGGCGCAGACCACGTGGGCGCCCTCGGAGGCCAGCCGTCGGGCTGTGGCGAGTCCGATACCGCTGCCGGCGCCGGTGACGACGGCCGTACGTCCTACGAGGCGGCGGCATGCGGCGGTCTGGTCGGTCACGGGCTCTCCCGGGTACTCGGCTCGGTGCTGAGGAAGACGTTCTTGGTCTCGGTGAAGGCGGCGAGCGCGTCGGGGCCGAGCTCGCGGCCGAGCCCCGACTGCTTGTAGCCGCCGAAGGGGGTGGAGTAGCGGACGCTGGCGTGCGAGTTGACGGACAGGTTGCCCGCGGCGACGGCCCGCGAGACGCGGAGGGCGCGTGCGCCGTCGCGGGTCCACAGGGAGCCGGAGAGCCCGTAGTCGGTGTCGTTGGCGAGCCGTACCGCCTCGTCCTCGTCGTCGAAGGGGAGGACGACGGCGACGGGGCCGAAGATCTCCTCGGCCGCGGCCCGGTCGCCCGGTGCCCCCGCCAGGACGGTGGCCGGGTACCAGAAGCCGGGGCCCTCGGGCACGGTGCCGCGGATCAGCGCGGGCGCGTCCTCGGGCACGTAGGAGCGGACGCGCTCGCGCTGGCGTGCGGAGACGAGCGGGCCCATGTCGGTGCCGGCGTCGGCCGGATTGCCGGCGCGGAAGGCGTGGACGGCCGGCTCCAGCAGTTCCAGGAAGCGGTCGTGGACGCTGCGCTGGACGAGGATGCGGCTGCGGGCGCAGCAGTCCTGTCCGGTGTTGTCGAGGAAGGATCCCGGGGCGGCGGCCGCGGCGCGTTCCAGGTCGGCGTCGGCGAAGACGATGTTGGGGCTCTTGCCGCCGAGTTCGAGGGTCAGGCGTTTCACGGTGGCGGCGCACTGGGCCATGAGGCGTTTCCCGACGGCGGTGGAGCCGGTGAAGACGACCTTGGCGACGCGCGGGTGTTCGACCAGCGCGGTGCCGGTGACGGGTCCTTCGCCCGGGAGTACCTGGAAGAGCCCTTCGGGCAGGCCGGCCTCCAGCGCCAGTTCGGCCAGCCGCAGCGCGGTCAGCGGAGTGGTCTCGGCCGGTTTGAGGAGCACGGCGTTCCCGGCGGCGAGCGCGGGCGCGGTTCCCCAGGCGGCGACCGGCATGGGGAAGTTCCACGGGGCGATGACGGCGACCACGCCCAGCGGCTCGGCGAAGGTCAGGTTGACGCCCCCGGCGACGGGGATCTGCTGACCGGTCAGCCGTTCGACACCGCCGGCGGAGTAGTCGAGCAGGTCGCGGACGTTGCCCGCCTCCCAGCAGGCGTTGCCCAGCGGGTGCCCGGCCTCGCGGGTCTCCAGGACGGCCAGTTCCTCGATGTGGCCGTCGACGGCGGAGGCGAACCGGCGCAGCGTTCTGGCCCGGTCGGCCGGTGCCAGCGCCGCCCAGGTGCGCTGTGCCGCCGCCGCGCGGGTGACGGCGGCGTCCACCTGCTGCGGGGTGGTGACGGGGACGGTCGTGATCAGCTCTTCGGTCGCCGGGTTGATGATCTCCAGCTGCTCGGCCGGCGGCCCGGTGCGGCCTTGTGCGGTTGCGTGCTGCACTGCGGTGGGTCCTCACATCCGTTCGAAGGAGCGGTAGCGCTCCCAGTCCGTCACGGCCGTGTCGTAGGCCCGCTGTTCGACGCGGGCCATGTTCGCGTAGTGGTCCACGACCTCGCCGCCGAAGGCCTCGCGGGCCAGGCCGCTGCCCTGCCACAGCAGCGCGGCCTCGCGCAGGGTGGCGGGGACGTGCGCCGCGTCGCCCTCGTAGGCGTTGCCCGTGCAGGCGTCGGGGAGCTCCAGCGCGTTGTCGATGCCGTGCAGTCCGGCCGCGATCATGCCGGCGACGGCGAGGTAGGGGTTGACGTCTCCGCCCGGGACCCGGTTCTCCAGCCGGTGCCCGGGTCCGTGGCCGACGACGCGGAGGGCGCAGGTGCGGTTGTCGGGTCCCCAGGCGACGGCGGTGGGGGCGAAGGAGCCGGGCTGGAAGCGCTTGTAGGAGTTGATGTTCGGGGCGTAGAGGAGGGTGAACTCCCGCATGGCGGCCAGCTGTCCCGCCAGGAAGTGCCGCATCAGGGGCGACATGCCCGCCTCGCCCGCGTCGTCGGCGAGGACGGCCGCGCCGCTCTCGTCGCGCAGCGAGAGGTGGATGTGGCAGGAGTTGCCCTCGCGTTCGTCGTACTTGGCCATGAAGGTGAGGGCCTGGCCCTCCTGCGCCGCGATCTCCTTGGCACCCGTCTTGTAGACGACGTGCTGGTCGCAGGTGGTCAGTGCGTCGGCGTAGCGGAAGGCGATCTCGTGCTGTCCCAGGTTGCACTCGCCCTTGGCGGACTCGACGACCATGCCGGCCGCGGCCATCTCGTTCCTTATCCTGCGCAGCAGCGGCTCGACGCGTCCGGTGCCGAGGACGGAGTAGTCGACGTTGTACTGGTTGGCGGGGGTCAGGCCGCGGTAGCCGCTGTCCCAGGCCTGCTCGTAGGTGTCGCGGAAGACCATGAACTCCAGCTCGGTGCCGGCGTACGCGCTCCAGCCGCGCTCGGCGAGCCGGTCGAGCTGGCGCAAGAGGATCTGCCGGGGCGAGGCGACGACGGGCGAGCCGTCGTGCCAGGCCAGGTCGGCGGTCAGCAGCGCCGTGCCCGGGTTCCATGGGACGCGGCGGAGGGTGGCGGTGTCTGGGCGCATGGCGAAGTCGCCGTAGCCGCGCTCCCAGGAGGCCATGGCGTAGCCGTCCACGGTGTTGAGGTCCACGTCGACGGCGAGCAGGTAGTTGCAGCCCTCGCTGCCGCCGTCGAGGACGTGCTGGAGGAAGTAGGGCGCGGCGAACCGCTTGCCCGCCAGGCGGCCTTGCATGTCGGTGAAGGCCAGGACGACGGTGTCGGTCTCGCCCGCGTCGACGCTGTTCCTCAGTTCGTCGACGGAGAGGGGTGGTGGGCGGTCTGCCACGAGCGGGCCTCCTGTCGGGTCAGCGGAAGCCATAAGGTAGTCACGGATACCATTGAAACGGAAGAGGTTCCCATGCCTTCCACGCCGCAGGACGACAGGCTGGCCACGGTGCTGCGCACGGTGCGCGCGGGAAACGGGTTCGAGGAAGCGCTGGAACAGATACTCCAGATCGTCCGGCTGGGCCTGGTCGCCGAGGGCGAACGGCTGCCCGCCGAGCGGGAGCTGGCCGAGCGCCTGGGCATCAGCCGGGTCACCCTCCGCGAGGTGCTGAGGGTGCTGGCCGAACAGGGCGTCGTGGTCAGCAGGCGCGGCCGGTACGGCGGCACCTTCGTCCTCCCCCGCCCGTCGCCCGCCGGCGGCGCGGCGGCGCGGGAGCGGGTGCGCGGCGCACAAGCCCCCGACCTGGAGGACACGCTCGCCTTCCGCGAGGTGCTGGAGGCGGGGGCGGCCGAGCTGTGCGCGGCGCGCGGCCTGTCCGCCGCCGAGGCCGCGCGGCTGCGCGAGGCACTGGACGCCACCCGCGAGGCGGCGCTCACCGACTACCGCAGGCACGACACGCTGCTGCACCTGACGCTGGTGGAGCTGGCGGGATCGCCGTCCCTGACCGTGCAGTACGCCGCGGTCCGCGCCTCCCTCAACGACCTGCTGGGCCGCATCCCGCTGCTCGTGCGGAACCTGGAGCACGCCCAGCGGCAGCACGCCGCGCTGGTGGCCGCCGTGCTGGAGGGGGACGGCGAGGGGGCGCGGGCGATCGCACGCGAGCACTGCGCGGGGACGGCGTCCCTGCTGCGGGGCTTCCTGGCGTGAGGCCGGGCGCGCGCTGTGTCCCGTACGCCCCGGAACGCCGCCCGCGGTCGCAGCTTGTTGCCGCACAAGGGTTGCGCTGGACGACCCGCGCGCACAAAGGTGTGCCAGCACACCATTGGCTGACGGCGGGAGTGTGGCACATGACCGAACAGTCCGCGTCCTGGTCCGATCCCGTGCGGGACGGCGACCCGGCCCCACCCGCCGCGGCACCGCGCCCCGACCCGGACGCCGCCTACCTGGAGCGCCGCACCCTGCGGCGCGGCAGCGCGGGCCCGCTGCTGCTGACCGGACTCGGTGTCGCCTACGTCGTCTCGGGAGACTACTCGGGATGGAACGCGGGCCTGGCCGAGGGCGGCTTCGGCGGACTGGCCATCGCGGCTGTCCTGATGGGCCTCATGTACACCTGCATGGTCTTCGCGCTGGCCGAGCTGTCCGCCATCCTGCCCACCGCGGGCGGCGGTTACGGCTTCGCCCGCCGTGCCCTCGGCCCCTGGGGCGGCTTCCTGACGGGCACCGCCATCCTGATCGAGTACGTGCTCGCACCGGCCGCCATCGTCTGCTTCATCGGTGACTACGTCGCCTCCCTCGGCCTGTTCGGCCTGGAGTCCGGCTGGCCCGTCTACCTGGCCTGCTTCGTCCTGTTCATCGGCGTCCACCTGTGGGGCGTCGGCGAGGCGCTGCGCTTCTCCCTCGTCGTCACCGCGATCGCCGTCGCCGCGCTGCTGGTGTTCGTCTTCGGCGCCCTCACCGACTTCCACATCAGCGGCCTCGACGACATCCCCGTGGACCACGGCGCGGCCGGTGCGAACTCCTGGCTGCCGTTCGGGCTGCTGGGCATCTGGGCGGCGTTCCCGTTCGGCATGTGGTTCTTCCTCGGGGTCGAGGGCGTGCCGCTGGCCGCCGAGGAGACCCGCGACCCGGCGCGTACGCTGCCCAAGGCGATGGCCGCCTCCATGGGGGTCCTGCTGCTGCTCGCCCTGCTCACCTTCGTCGCCGCCACCGGGGCACGCGGCTCCGCCGCCCTCCAGGACGTCGGCAACCCGCTGGTCGAGGCCCTTCAGCCGGGCGGCGAGGCCACCGCGCTCTCCCGCGTCGTCAACTACGCGGGCCTCGCCGGCCTCGTGGCGTCCTTCTTCTCCCTCATCTTCGCCGGCTCCCGCCAGCTGTTCGCGCTCTCCCGCGCCGGCTACCTGCCCCGCTTCCTCTCCCTCACCAGCCGCCGCAAGGCCCCCTACCTCGGCCTGCTGCTCCCCGGCGCCCTCGGCTTCGCCCTGGCCGCGGGCAGCGGTGAGGGGGCCACGATGCTGAACATCGCCGTCTTCGGTGCCACCATCTCCTACGCCCTGATGTCCCTCTCCCACATCGTGCTGCGCAAGCGCGAACCCCACCTGGCGCGCCCCTACCGCACCCCGGGCGGCGTCCTCACCTCCTCGGTCGCCTTCGTCCTGGCGCTCGCCGCCCTGGTCGCCACCTTCCTGGTCGACAAGCGGGCCGCGCTGATCGCCCTGCTGGTCTACGCGGTGGCCCTCGCCTACTTCGCCTTCTACTCCCGCCACCGGCTGGTGGCGGCCGCCCCGGAGGAGGAGTTCGCCGCGCTGGCGAAGGCGGAGGAAGAATTGCGGGACTGAGCACGCCCACCGCGCCCCTCTCCCCCGCTCCTTTCTCGTTCCGTACCCGCACCAGGAGCAACCGTGACACCGCCCCTCATCGGCATCACCACCTACCTGGAACCCTCGGCCCGCTGGGGCAACTGGCACCTGCCGGCAGCCCTCCTGCCTGCGGCGTACCACCGCATGGCGCACCGCGCGGGCGCCCGCGCCCTGCTCCTCCCGCCCGACGAGGACCCCGCCGCGGTGGCAGACCTGGTCTCCCGCCTCGACGGGCTGGTCACCGCGGGCGGCCCCGATGTGGACCCGGCCCGCTACCGGGCGGAACGGGACCCGCGCACGGGGCCGCCCTATCCCGAACGGGACGCCTGGGAGCTGGCCCTCACCCGTGAGGCGATGGCCCGCGGCGTGCCGCTGCTCGCGGTCTGCCGGGGCATGCAGCTGCTGAACGTCGCCCTCGGCGGCACGCTCGTCCAGCACATGCCGACCACCCGGGCCCACCGTGGCGCGCCCGGGGTCTTCGGCAGGCACGCGATCGTCCCGGTCCCCGGCACGCTGCTCGCCAAGGTGCTGGACGAGGAGGATTCCGTCACCGTGCCGACCTACCACCACCAGGCGCTGGACGCGCTCGGCGCGGGCCTCGTCCCCAGCGCCCACGCCGCCGGCGACGACACCGTCGAGGCAGTCGAGTTCCCGGACGCCGACGGCTTCGTGCTGGGCGTCCAGTGGCACCCGGAGGCGGGCGAGGACCTGCGCGTGATGGCCGCCCTGGTAGCGGCCGCACAGGAGCGGCGGGTCGGCGGGAGCGCCTGATCCACGGGCCCGGCGGCTGACGCGCGGGTCCGGCGGCCGGTGCGCGGAGCTCGTGGGCGGCCGGCTCAGCTCAGCGCGGCCGACAGCGCCGCACCGAGGACGTCGGGCGCCTGCACCAACGAGGGCCCGTACCAGGTGAGGTGCCGTCCGCTGACGAGCGCGGCGGGCGTGCCGGGAAAGGCCTCGGGTCCGTCGTCGGCCGTGAACCTGTAGGGCTCGTCGGGCAGGACGACCACCTCGGCGCGGCCGGGCTGGGCGAGCTGTGAAAGCGGCACCCGGGGGTAGCGCTCGGCGTGCGCGGCGTAGACGTTGCGCACGCCGAGGTGCGCCAGCAGTCCACCGGCGAAGGTGTCTGCGCCCAGCACCATCCACGGCCGCCGCCAGACGGGGACGACGGCCCGTACGTCCAGGCGAACGCGGGGCCGCGCCCACGCGTGCTCGGCCGCGTCCAGCCAGTCGGGGCGCGGCAGGCCGCAGCCTTCGGTCAGCACCCGGTGCAGCTCGGCGAAGCCCTGCTCCAGCGAGCGCACCTCCGTCACCAGGACCCGCAACCCTGCCTGCCGGAGGGCGCGCAGGTCCTCGGGGCGGTTCTCCTCCTCGTTGGCGAGCACCAGGTCGGGGGCCAGCCCGACGACGGCCGCCACGTCCGGGTTCTTGGTGCCGCGCACCCTGGTGACGTCGAGGTCGCCCGGGTGCGTGCACCAGTCCGTCGCGCCGACGAGGAGACCGGGCGCGGTGGCGGCCACCGCCTCGGTGAGGGAGGGAACGAGGGACACCACCGACCGGCACGTCATGGCTCCACCCTACGGAGAGAACGCTCAGGAAGGACGCGGGGAGTACGCAGGGAGGTGACGGCCTGACAGTTCTGTTTCGTTATGGGTGGAAAAGGTACCCATTGGTGCATGGTCAGCATCGGATACTTTCTCTCCTGCGAGGAATTCGGACCCCGCGAACTGGTCCGCCAGGCACAGATGGCCGAGGAAGCCGGATTCCAGCGGCTGTGGATCTCCGATCACTTCCACCCCTGGATGGACGCCCAGGGCCAGAGCCCCTTCGTCTGGTCCGTCATCGGAGCGCTCTCCCAGGCCACCTCGCTGCCGGTCGGCACCGCGGTCACCTGCCCCACCTTCCGGATGCACCCGGCCATCGTCGCCCACGCGGCGGCGACCGCCGCCGTGCAGCTGGAGGGCCGCTTCACCCTGGGCGTCGGATCCGGCGAGGCGCTCAACGAACACATCCTCGGCCAGCACTGGCCGCCGCCGGGCGAACGGCTGGCCCGCCTGGAGGAGGCCGTCGGAATCATCCGCAGGCTGCACACCGGCAAGCGCACCACCCACCACGGCACCTACTACCGCGTCGACGACGCCCGCCTCTACACGGTGCCGGAACAGCCCGTGCCGATCTCCGTCTCCGCTTTCGGCCCCAAGGCCGTCGAACTGGCCGCGCGCATCGGCGACGCCTTCTGCACCGCCTCCCCCGACCGCGAACTGGTCGCGCGCTACCGCGACGCGGGCGGCGGCCGGCGGACCGTGCAGGGCGGCATGAAGGTGTGCTGGGCGCCCGACGAGGAGGACGGGCTGGAGCAGGCGCACCGGCTCTGGGCCAACGAACTGCTGCCGGGCCAGGTGCCCTCCACCCTCACCCGCCAGAAGGACTTCGCGGCCGCCGCCTCCCTGGTACCGCGGGACGCGGTGGCCGACCAGATGGTGTGCGGGCCCGACACCGAACGGCACCGGGCCCGGGTGCGCAGCTACGCGGACGCCGGGTTCGACGAGGTGTACGTCCAGCAGATCGGCTCCCGCCACGAGGAGTTCTTCCGCGTCTACGCGGACGAGGTGCTGCCCGCCTTCCACGGCGGCTGAGCCCCTCGGGCGGGGCCACCCCTCCCACGGCGGGCGCGGACTCCCCGCGCGCCCGCAGCTCCATCACCGTGAACAGCTCGTCCGAGAAGCCGCCGATCTCGAACCGGTTGGGCCGGGACGGATCAAGGGCCGGGGGTGCGTACCCGGTGGTGTCGACGACGGCGAGCAGCGCCGGCTCGGACCGGGTGTCGCACACGTACGCCCTGCCGCCCTCGTAGGTGGTGGTGAGCGTGCGCGGCGCCGTGGAGCGCCGCTTGTCGAACTCGCTCATGATTCCCCCGCATCGCATGACTGCCCGTCGACAGCGGGTGCGTCGACGGAGGAGGAACGGCATCGCGCCCGGGGAGAGGACGGCGCGCACGGCGTCCACCGGAAGGCGCCCGAGGTCTCGGTGCGGCGACGGCCGGTTCAGCCGGAGTGACGTATCCGTGGTCTGCGCACCGGGTGCTCCCCTCGATGTGCCGAGCCCGCCTCCCGTGACCGGATGCGACGACGGTGTCAGGGATCGAACCCGTGGAATCCGCCGAAGGAGTAACCGTCGTCCTCGCACCTGGAGGTGCGTTCGTTCACGCGTACGAAGGTAGGCGTCCCCTCGCGGCCCGTCATGTGGATTACCGCGCCCCCGAAACGCGGGACGGCCCCGCGCCGCGTGCTCTCGCACGCGGCGCGGGGCCGTCCCTGAGGCGGTGGGATCAGGCCGCGGCGCCGGTCACTTGACCGGGGCCAGCTTGTCCTCCATGCCCGGGTGGGAGTCCAGCCACTTGCGCGCCGACTCCTTCTCCTTGCCCTTGCCGCCGCTCTGGATCGTGGCCTCGAGGGAGCCGAGGTCGTCCTCGGACATGTGGAAGTCCTTCAGCCAGCCGTACAGCTCGGGGAAGTCCTTCTCGAAGCCCTTCTTGGCGGTGACATGGATGTGGTCGCCCTTGCCCCAGGAGCCCTTGGGGTCGTCGAGCTTCTTCATCGGGTACTTGCTGTAGACCCAGTGCGGGGACCAGGTGGTCGCCACGACCGGCTTCTTCTGCTTCACCGAACGGTCGACCTCGGAGATCATCGAGGAGGTACTGGAGGAGACGACCTTGTACTCCTTGTCCAGGCCGTAGTCCTTGAGCACCTTCTTGAGGATCTTCATCTCGCCCGCGCTGGACTCGATGCCGGTGATCTTCCCGCCGAACATGTCGCTCTTGCCCTTGAGGTCTTCCAGCGAGTCGACGCCCTTGACGTAATCGGGCACGGACAGCTCCAGCGAGGTCGGTCCGTGCCAGGAGCCGACGTCGGTCAGTCTGTCCTTGTACTTGCGCCAGTACTGCTCGTGGGTGGTGGGCAGCCAGGCGTCCGTCTGGAAGTCCATCTGGCCCTGGGCCAGCGCCGTGTAGAGCGGGCCGGGGTCGAGCTGCTTGACGTTCGGCTTGTAGCCGCGGTCCTCCAGGATGTTCTGCCACAGGTAGGTCGTCGCGATGGCCTCGTCCCAGGGGAAGTAGCCCATCTGGACGGCCTTGCCGGCGTCCTTGCCCTGCTTCTTCTCGCCGCCGGGAGCCGGCGCCATCTTGTCGACGAAGCCCGGGTGGTCCTTCAGCCACTCCTTGACGGCCTTCTGCTCCTGGCCCTTGCCCGCACCCTGGATCTTGTCCTCCAGGGAGGTGAGCTGCTTCTCCTTGAGGTGGAAGTTCTTCAGCCAGCTGGCGACGACCGGGTTGTCCTTGGCGAAGCCCTTGCGGCCGACGTTGTAGAGCTTCTCTCCCTTGCCGAACGAGCCCTTGGGGTCGTCCAGCTTGGTCAGGTCGTAGGCGTTGTAGGCCCAGTGCGGGGACCACAGCGTGACGACGACCGGCTCCTTCTTCTGGATGGAGCGCTTGAGCTCGGAGAGCATCGAGGAGGTGCTGGAGGAGACGACCTTGTATTCGCCCTCCAGGCCGTAGTCCTTGAGGACCTTCTCCTTGAGGATCTTCATCTCACCGGCGCTGGACTCGATGCCGATGATCTTCCCGTCGAACTTCTTGCCCTTCCCCTTCAGGTCCGCCAGGGACTTCACGCCCTTGACGTAGGAGGGAACGGACAGCTCCAGCGACGTGGGGCCGTACCAGGAGCCGAGCTTCTCCATCTTGGAGCCGTACTTGTCCCAGTACTGCTGGTGCGTGGTGGGCAGCCAGGCGTCCGTCTGGAAGTCCGTCTCGCCCTGGGCGAGGGAGGTGTAGAGCGGTCCGGCGTCCAACTGCTTGAGGTTGGGCTTGAAGCCGCGCTGCTCCAGCACCTCCTTCCACAGGTAGGAGGTGGCGATGCCCTCGTCCCAGGGGATGTAGCCCATGTTGAGCTGCTTGCCCTTGCCGACGTTCGTGCTGCCGGAGGCCTGCTCCTTGGAGCCGGAGTCGGCGAAGTTCATACCGCCGGCGACCAGCGCGAGGACGACGACGCCGCACAGCGCGACGGCCGAACCGGGCTTGTAGCGCACGAAGCGCATCCGGCCCATCATCGCGGTCGCCTTCGCCGCGGCGCGGCGGCCGAGCGGCGAGACCCGCACGTTGAGGGCACCGGTCATCCGGTCCAGGTACATGGCGAGGATGACGACGGCGACACCCGACTCGACGCCCAGACCGATCTGGACCTGGGTGACGGCCGCGTAGACCCGCTCACCGAGACCGGGAGCACCGGCCATACCGGCGATGACCACCATGGACAGCGCGAGCATGATGACCTGGTTCACACCGGCCATGATCGTCGGCAGCGCCAGCGGGAACTGCACCCGCGTGAGCGTGTGCTTGGGGCTGGTGCCGAACGCCTCGGCGGCCTCCACCAGCTCGCCGTCGACCTGCCGGATGCCCAGTTCGGTCATCCGGACGCCGGGCGGCATGGAGAAGATGATCGTCGCCAGCAGACCCGGGGTCGTGCCGACGGAGAAGAACATCACGCCGGGGATCAGGTAGACGAAGGCCGGCATCGTCTGCATCACGTCGAGCACCGGGCGCACCGCGGCGCTGACCGACTTCTTGCGCGCCGCCCAGATACCGGTGGGCACCGCGATCACGATGGTGATGACGGCGGCGGCCAGGACGAGCGAGAGCGTCTGCATCGCCTCGTCCCACAACTGGAAGAGGTCGATGAGCACGAAGCCCACGAAGGCGATGACGCCCGCGGCCAGCCCGCGCAGCCAGAACGCGATGACGGCGAAGATACCGGCCAGCAGCAGCGGCTCGCCGCCGCCCAGGACGGCGTTGATCCCGTCGTACAGCCCGGTCAGAACCGTGTTGATGAAGTCGAAGAGCCAGCCGAGGTGCGTCTGAAGCCAGTCGACGGCGTCCTCGACCCAGTTTCCGGGGTGGAACTCAGGCACGTGCTCTCACCCCGGCGTCCTTGCTCGTCTTCTCCGTCGCGACGCCGGCGGGCACCGCGGCGGCCGCGTCCACGCGGGGTTCCTCGGCGAGGGCGGCCAGCAGCCGCTCCCGGTCGACGACGCCGACGGGGGTGCCCGCGTCGTCGGTGACGATCATCGCGTCCTCGCTGGTGGAGAACGGGGTGAACAGCTCGGCGAGCGGGGTCTCGGTGGTGACCGTCGGCGCCTTGCCGAGTCCGCGGCCCTGTGCGGCGGCCGCGTCGGCCTTGTCCTCATCCATGATCGACCCCGCGGTCAGCACCCGCGAACGGTCCACGTCCTGGATGAAGGAGGCGACGTAGTCGGTGGCCGGACGGACCAGGATGTCCTCGGCGGTGCCGATCTGGACGATGCGTCCGTCACGCATGACGGCGATGCGGTCACCCAGGCGCATGGCCTCGTTGAGGTCGTGGGTGATGAAGACGATGGTCTTCTTCAGCGTCTTCTGCAACTGGAGGAGCTGGTCTTGCATGTCACGGCGGATCAGCGGGTCCAGGGCGCTGAACGACTCGTCCATCAAGAGCAGGTCCGCGTCGGTGGCCAGCGCGCGGGCGAGGCCGACCCGCTGCTGCATACCGCCGGACAGTTCGTCGGGCCAGGACGCCTCCCAGCCCTTGAGCCCGGCCAGTTCCAGGGCTTCGGTGGCGCGCTTGTCGCGCTCCTCGCGTGGTACGCCCTGTACTTCGAGGCCGTAGGCGGCGTTCTCCAGCACGCTGCGGTGGGGGAAGAGCGCGAAGTGCTGGAAAACCATGCTGATCTTGTGGGCTCGTACCTCACGCAGCTCGCGCGCGGGGAGCGCCGTCAGATCCTCACCGTCGAACAGGACCCGTCCCGCGGTGGGCTCGAGGAGGCCGTTGAGCATCCGCAGCAGCGTGGACTTACCGGAGCCTGACAGCCCCATGACCACGAATATCTGCCCCTCCTCAACCTCGAAGGAGGAGTCGATCACTGCGGCGGTCGTGCCCTGGGCACGCAGTTCCTCGCGGTCGGTGCCGGCTTCCAGCCTGGCCACTGCCTGGTCCGCTCTCCTCCCGAACACTTTGTACAGGTGTTCGGCTCTCAGCCTGGACACATTCACCTTCTTGTCTTGACAACAGGTACCGGCACACCCCCACGCTTCGGTTCGAGCGGTAAATCGCTGCAAACGGTGCATACCGGAAAGATGCACTTTACACGAAGGCCTTGCCAGGGTGCTCCTGCTCGAAAGTTCAACTTCCAAACCGGTAGTGACGCGCTTCATACCGGCAAAAATGGACGCACCGCCTCCGCCCACGTCCCACGCGCCCCACGAGGGCCCTTCCGCGCCGCGCACGCGCTGTCCGACCCATGCGGCATCATCGGGCCGTGACCATCACTCCGGCGAACACGGCAAACGCACCGAAGACCCCCGAAGGGCCCGGCGGCCCCCGGCTGATGCTCCTGGACACCGCCTCGCTCTACTTCCGCGCCTACTTCGGCGTCCCCGACAGCGTCCGCGCCCCGGACGGCACCCCCGTCAACGCCGTGCGCGGCCTGCTCGACTTCATCGCCAGGCTCGTCCACGACCACCGGCCCGACGCGCTGGTGGCCTGCATGGACGCCGACTGGCGCCCCCAGTGGCGGGTGGACCTGATCCCCTCCTACAAGGCCCACCGCGTCGCCGAGGAGATCGAGGGCGGCCCTGACGAGGAGGAGACACCCGACACCCTCGGCCCCCAGGTGCCGGTGATCGAGCAGGTGCTGGACGCCGTGGGGATCGCCCGCCTCGGAGCCGCGGGGTACGAGGCCGACGACGTGATCGGCACGCTGGCGACCCGGGCCACGGGCCCCGTCGACATCGTCACCGGCGACCGCGACCTCTTCCAGCTCGTCGACGACGCGCGCGCGGTCCGCGTGCTCTACCCGGTCAAGGGCGTCGGCAGCCTCGACGTCTACGACGGCTCGGCGCTGGCGACCAAGTACGGGGTCGACGGTGCCGGCTACGCGGATCTGGCGGTACTGCGCGGCGACCCCAGCGACGGCCTGCCCGGCGTGCGCGGCATCGGCGAGAAGACCGCCTCGAAGCTGCTGGACCAGTACGGCGACCTCGACGGCATCCGGGCAGCCGCGGCGGACCCCGTCTCCCGGATCACCCCGGCGCAGCGCACCAAACTCAAGGAGGCCGCCGCCTACCTGGACGTCGCACCCGCCGTGGTGCGGGTCGCCAGGGACGTGGAGCTCCCCGACGCCGACCTCGCACTGCCCCGGACCGCGCGCGAGCAGGACCGTCTCGCGGAGCTGGCCGAGCGGTGGGGGCTCGGCGGATCGCTGCGACGGCTGCTGACCACGCTCGCGGGCTGATCCCCCACCGTGGACCTTCGATGATCATGCGGGCACGCGTCTGTTAAGTTAGGCATACCTAAGTTACGGTCTCTCCGTTTGTGCCCTCTGCCCGTGCCCGCATCCGTCCATGGAGGCCCCGTGCCAGACCGCCAGGCCAGTCCAGCCCGCCCGGCCCGCCGGAAGCCGCAGCTCCACCACGCCCGCGTGGCCCGCACCGAACAGCTGACCCCGCACATGGTGCGGGTCGTCCTCTCAGGCGACGGCCTGACGGGCTTCCCCGCGGGCGAGCACACCGACCACTACGTCAAACTGCTCTTTCCCGCGCCCGGGGTCGACTACCCGCAGCCGTTCGACATCGAGCGCATCCGCGCCGAGCTGCCGCGCGACCAGTGGCCCGCCATGCGCACCTACACCGTGCGCGCCTGGGATCCGGCCACCGGCGAGCTGACGATCGACTTCGTCGTCCACGGGGACGAGGGCCTCGCAGGCCCCTGGGCACGGTCCGCCGGCGTCGGCGACGAGGTGTACTTCCTCGGCCCCGGCGGCGCCTACTCCCCCAGCCCCGACGCCGACTGGCACCTGCTCGTCGGCGACGAGAGCGCGCTGCCCGCCATCGCCGCCTCGCTGGCCCGGGTGCCCGAGGGGGCGCCCGTCCGGGCGTTCATCGAGGTCGCCGGGGCCGAGGAGGAACAGCCACTCGCCGCGCCGCCCGGCGCCGAGATCGTCTGGCTGCACCGGGGCGCGGCGCCGGTCGGCGAACGCCTCGTCACCGCCGTACGGGAACTGGACTTCCCCGAGGGACGCGTGCTCGCCTTCGTCCACGGCGAGGCGGGGTTCGTCAAGGAACTCCGCGGCCACCTGCGCCTCGAGCGCGGCATCGCCAGGGAGCAGCTTTCCATCTCCGGGTACTGGCGCCTCGGCGCGGACGAGGACGGCTGGCAGGCGTCCAAGCGCGAGTGGAACGCCCAGGTCGAGGCCGAGCAGGAGGGCCAGACCTCCGCCGCGTGACCGTCGGAGCCTCGGGCGCTCCGACGGAGTGGTGCTCTGGCAAGAGCGTGCTGTGAGGGGGTCCCGCCACTCGTCGCGCGCGGTCCGCAGGTGGGGTGGCTGGTCGCGCCGTTCCCCGCGCCCCTTCGGGCGCGGGCTTCGGGGTCCGGGGGCCGGACCCCGGCATCCCGGGGCGGACGGACGGGTCCGGTCCGGCTGCGCCCCCACCTGGTTGGCGACCGCTCGCTGCGGCGAGCCGCGCGTCGGCCGGCGTTGCCTCAGGGGCTCCCGCGGAGCGTGCTGACGAGGGGCTGCCCCTGCTCGTCATGTGCAGTGCGCGGGTGGGACGTGGTTTGTCGCGCCGTTCCCCGCGCCCCCCTTCGGGGCTCGCGGCCCGCCCGAGACAGCGCGGGCGGGGCTCAGCCGACGCTGGAGTAGGCCACCACGCCCCGCAGCATGCCGTCGATCGCCTTGCGGGCGTTCCTGGCCACGGTGCCCGACGCCGGCGCCGCTGCGGCCAGTTGCCCGAGGACGTCGATGACCTGCTTGCACCAGCGCACGAAGTCACCCGCGGGCATGTCGGCCTCGCGCAGCACCTCGTCCAGCCCCTGGCCCTCCGCCCAGCGGTACGCGGCCCAGGCGAAACCGAGGTCGGGTTCGCGCTGGCCGACGCCCTCGGCGGCGCTGAGGCGGTGGTCCTCCTCCAGCGCGTCCAGCCGCCCCCAGATGCGCACCATCTCACCCAGCGCGGCGCGGGCCCGGCCACCGGGCATCTTGGGCGGCAGCGCGTCGTCCCCGTTGCGCGCCTCGAAGACCAGAGCGGACACGCAGGCGGCCAGCTCCGCGGGCGGCAGCCCCTCCCACACGCCCTCGCGCAGGCACTCGGAAGCCAGCAGGTCCAGCTCGCCGTAGAGCCGGGCCAGCACCCGCCCGTCGTCGGTGACGTGATCTCCCGAGAGGTAGCCGAGCTCGGAGAGCAGGGAGTAGACCCGGTCGAAGGTGCGCGCGATGGTGTTCGTGCGCCCTTCGATGCGCCGCTCCAGCTGGCGGGTGTCGCGCCTGAGCCGCTGATAGCGCTCGGCCCATCGGGCGTGGTCCTCGCGCTCGTCGCACCCGTGGCAGGGGTGCTGGCGGATGGCCTTGCGCAGCCGCTCGATCTCGGGGTCGTCGGCGGCGGCCGAACGCTGCTTGCGGTGCCGCTCGGGCACGTGGTGGCCCGCCTTCGTGCGCAGCGCCGAGGCCAGATCCCGCCGCGACTGGGGGCTGCGCGCGTTGAACGACTTGGGAATCCGCATCCGCTCCAGCGGCTCGACAGGGACCGGGAAGTCGATCGGACCCAGCCGCTTGACCTGCCGCTGCGCCGTCAGCACCAGCGGGCGGGGCCCCTCGCTGCCGGCACCGCCGTCGTAGCCCCTGCGGTGCCCCGAGCCGCGGCCGCCGCCCACCCCCGGGTCCAGCACGAGGGCGAGCCCCGCGAACTTGCCGGTGGGCACGTGGATGACGTCACCCGGCTTGAGCCGCTCCAGCGCGGTGGCGGCCTGCGCGCGGCGCTGGTTGGCGCCCTGCTTGGCCAGCTCCGTCTCGCGGTCCTTGAGCTGCCTGCGCAGCCCCGCGTACTCCTCGAAGTCGCCCAGGTGGCAGGTCATGGAGGCGCGGTAGCCCGCCAGGCCCTCCTCGTTCTTCTGCACCTGCCGGGAGATGCCGACGACCGAGCGGTCGGCCTGGAACTGGGCGAACGACGTCTCCAGCAGCTCACGCGAGCGGTGCCTGCCGAACAGCGAGACGAGGTTGACCGCCATGTTGTACGACGGCTTGAAGGAGGACCGCAGCGGATACGTCCGCGCCCCGGCCAGACCCGCGAGCGCGCCCGGGTCCATGCCGCGCTGCCACAGCACCACGGCGTGGCCCTCGATGTCGATGCCGCGCCGGCCCGCGCGCCCCGTCAGCTGCGTGTACTCGCCCGGGGTGATGTCGGCGTGCTGTTCGCCGTTCCACTTGACCAGCTTCTCCAGCACCACCGAACGCGCCGGCATGTTGATGCCCAGCGCCAGCGTCTCGGTGGCGAAGACCGCCTTGACCAGCCCGCGGACGAACAGCTCCTCGACGACCTCCTTGAAGGTGGGCAGCATGCCCGCGTGGTGCGCGGCGATGCCCCTCTCCAGGCCCTCCAGCCACTCGAAGTAGCCCAGAACGTGCAGGTCCTTGTCGGGGATGTCGCTGGTGCGCTCCTCGACGAGCTCGCGGACCCTCGCTCGGGCCGCGTTGTCGTTCAGCCGCAGCCCCGAGTACAGGCACTGCTGGACGGCGGCCTCGCAGCCCGCGCGGCTGAAGATGAAGGTGATGGCGGGGAGCAGCCCCTCCGCGTCGAGCCGGTCGATGACCTCGGGGCGGCTCGGCGTCCAGATCCTGGCGCGCTGGCGGCGCTCCCGCTCGCGGTCGGCCTCCCGCTGGGGCCGCCCTCTGCGGCGGTCGCGGGGCAGGCGGCTGTTCTCCATCCGGGCCATGCGCACCAGGTCGGGGTTGACCTCGCGCTTGTCCCGCGACTCCTCGAACAGGTCGTACATCCGCCGTCCGGCCAGCACGTGCTGCCACAGCGGCACCGGGCGCTCCTCGGAGACGATCACCTGGGTGTCGCCGCGCACGGTGTCCAGCCAGTCACCGAACTCCTCCGCGTTGGAGACCGTCGCCGACAGCGACACCAGGGTCACCGACGCCGGGAGGTGGATGATCACCTCTTCCCACACGGCGCCGCGGAAGCGGTCGGAGAGGTAGTGGACCTCGTCCATGACGACGTGGCCGAGGCCCAGCAGCGACTTGGAGCCCGCGTACAGCATGTTCCGCAGCACCTCGGTCGTCATCACGACGACGGGCGCCTCGGAGTTGACGCTGTTGTCACCGGTCAGCAGGCCGACCTTGTCGGAGCCGTACCGCTTGGCCAGGTCGTTGTACTTCTGGTTCGACAGCGCCTTGATGGGCGTCGTGTAGAAGCACTTGCGGCCCTCGGTGAGGGCCAGGTGGACGGCGAACTCGCCCACGATGGTCTTGCCTGAACCGGTCGGCGCGGCGACCAGCACCCCCTTTCCTGCTTCGAGGGCTTGGCACGCCTCTATCTGGAAGGGGTCCAGATCGAAGTCGTACATGTCACGGAAGGGGGCGAGAGCGGTGGCCTGCTCCGCGGCTCGCTCGCGCGCCGCCGCGTACCGCTCTGCTGGGGACAGATCCTCGGTCATCGTATGTACGAGCCTACCGGCCGCCCCCGACACAACTCACGATCTTTACCGGCTGATGGCACGTGGGCCGAGCCGGGCCGGGGCGCGCGACCGGTGGAGGGAGCGGCGCCCGGCCGAGGACCGCCCGCGGACGGTCGGCGGTGCCGCCCGGGTCACAGGCGGACGGCGGCCCCGCCGCGCCGGTCACGGGCGATCGGCAGCCGTACCGTCCCGGTCACCGGCGGTCGGTGGTCGCTCAGGTGATGTCGTCGTAGCCGCCGCGCCGGGGTCCGTCGCCGTGACCCGTGTCCCCGCCGGTGTCGGGTTCGGCACCCGTGCGGGGCGCGGGCAGGCCGTCGGAGGCGCCGACGGTCTCCGGGGCGTGGTCGAGCGGGGCGGCCTCGTCGTCGTCGAGACCGGCGTAGGGGTTGTCGCGCTTGCGCCTGCGGTCGTTGAACAGGCAGATGCCGACCGCGCTGAAGTACAGCGCCACGATCGGCGCGGCGAGCGCCAGCATCGTCAGCGGGTCGCCCGTGGGGGTGGCGACGGCGGAGAAGACGGTGATCCCGATGACCATGCCGCGCCACCAGCCCAGGAGCCGCTTGCCGGTCAGCACACCGCCGAAGTTCAGCAGGACGAGCAGCAGCGGCAGCTCGAAGGCGAGCCCGAAAACGATCACCAGACGGGTGACGATGTTGAGGAAGTCGTCGAGCGGGATGAGGTTGCCCGCACCCTCGGGGCTGAAGTCCAGCAGCGTCTCGGCGGCCTTCGGCAGGATCAGGTAGGCGAGGTAGGCCCCGGCCACGAACAGCGGCACGCCGGCGCCCACGAAGGAGCGCGCGTAGCGCTTCTCGTGCTTGTGCAGCCCGGGGGCGAGAAAGCCCCACAGCTGGTGGAGCCAGATGGGCGAGGCGACGACGACGCCCGCGGTCAGCGCCACCTTCAGCATGATCGTGAAGGGGGCGATCAGGCCGTTGATGGTGATTTCGGCGCAGGTCTCGCCCTCCTTGGCGGCCTCTCCGAAACCCTTGCTGCACCCGACCGACTCGCGCACCGGGTTCATCAGGAAGTCGGCGATCTGCTTGTAGTAGATCATCGCCACGATCGTGACGACGAGGATGGCCAGCACCGACTTCATGAGACGGTTGCGCAACTCCCGCAGGTGGTCCGCGAGCGGCATGCGCCCCTCGGGATCCTTCTGCTGTTGACCCTGCTTACGGGCGGACTTGAGCAACCCTGGTCCTCAGTCTCGAAGTGTCGGATAAGCGTGCTCCGCCGCCGCTCGGCCGGCACCGGGCGACGGACGGGAAGACGGTCGGCGCGCCTGGCCGCTCAGCTCTGCTTGGCCTGGTCGGCCGGCTCCGAGACGGGGCGCGAGGTCGCCACGTCGCCCGGCGCCGCCTGGATGGTCTTCGCCGTCGACTGGCTCGCGTCGCCACGCTTTTCCGTGTCGCTGTCGGAGGAGGAGCCTTCCTTCTTCATCTGCTTGGCTTCGCTCTTGAGGATGCGGGCCGACTTGCCGAGCGAACGGGCCATGTCCGGGAGCTTCTTGGCGCCGAACAGCAGCAGGATGACAAGGAGGATCAGAACGATCTCCATGGGCTTCAAACCTGCGATCATGTGCCACTACCTTCTCGCCGGGCGGCGGGTTGCTGTACCTGCCGGATGAATCGGACTGGCTGCATCGTGCTGACGTGCCGAATCGATCGTAACCCTGCGGAGTGAACACCGGGCAATCCCCGTGCATCGACCCGATTGCGCGCTCCAGGCCGCATCGACGCGACATCAGGCAGCCTACCGCTCCTCCGCGCTCACCTGGAGACCGCCTGTACGACGGCGATGTCCGCGACGTCTCGCGGCCCCTGCGGCTACCTTCCCTCCGGGTCCTCGGCGCCGCCCGTGCCCGGCCCGCGGCCACCGCGCGCCGCCAGCGGAAGCGCCGCGCGCTCCAGATTCTGAGCCGCTCGTGTGATCCGCTCCGAGCTGTCACCGACGGCTCGCGAGAAGCGCCGCACCTCCAGTCCCACACGGACGGCGAGGACTCCGAGGACGGCGATCCCGCAGAACGCGAGCGCCAGGAAGAACATCGGCCAGAGCATGCCCGCCAGCTTAGGCCGTCACCGAGGGCCTGCCGAATCACCGCTTCCGCCTCCCGGCAGCCGCCCCTCCGCGGGCCGGCGACCCGGGAGCGGGGCCCACACCACGGCCTACGCGTCGTACGCGGCCAGTGCCTTCCCGGCGGCCTCCCGGGCGCTCGCGGCCAGGTCCGCCGGGGCCGTGATGCGCCCGTCGCGCCCCAGCCTCAGGGCCAGGCGGCGCAGGGAGGCGGGATCCGGCGTGCGCAGGGTGATGCGCAGACCACCGTCGGGCAGTTCCTCCGCGCTGTCGTACGGGTAGTACTCGGCGACCCAGCGCCCGCCGGGCCCCACCTCGACGACGACCTCCGGATCGGTGGCTGCGGGCTGCACGAGCCCGGCGCTCAGGTCGCGGGGCTCTATCGGCGGCGGATCGGCCCGCTCGTCCAGCAGTTCGATCTCGGCGACCCGGTCGAGCCGGAAGGTGCGCCGCGCCTCGGAGAGGCGGCACCAGGCCTCGACGTAGGTGTGGCCGACGGCGAAGAGGCGGATCGGGTCGACCTCGCGCTCGGTCAGCTCGTCCCTGGCCGGCGAGTAGTACTTGATCCACAGCCTGCGGCGCTCGGCGATGGCCCGGTCGACGTCGGCGAAGACGCCGCCCTCCGACTCGAAGGTGACCGACAGCCGGGCGCTGGCGCCCGCGGTCTCCCCCGCGGCCGACTCCAGTTTGGCGGTGGCCCGCTGGAGCGCGTCACGGTCGCTCTCGCGCAGCCCCGGGAGGGTGGCCACGGCGCGGGCCGCGACCAGCAGCGCGGTGGCCTCGTCCGCGGCCAGCCGCAGCGGCTGGGCGGTGTCGGCACCCAGCGCGTCGGAGTTGCGCCACCAGATGCGCTCGCCATCGGTGTCGATCTCCAGCAGGTCCCCGCCGCGGAAGCTCGTACCGCACATGGGCAGCACGTTCAGATCGGAGATCAGCTCGTCGGCGCTGATGCCGAACGCGCGTGCGACCTCCTCGACCCTGGCCCCCGGACGGTCCTTGAGGTAGGTGACCAGCGAGAGCATCCTGCGGGTCTGATCGATCGCGTTCACAGCCATGCGGCTCTCCTCCCCTCAGCCCTTGGCGACGGCGCGCAGCCGGTCGATGACGTCGGCACGCAGCTCGGCGGGTTCCAGCACGACGACGTCGGGGCCGAACTCCACCAGCCAGGCGTCCAGCCCGTGCCCGTACGGAATCTCCAACTCGTCCCACCCGGATCCGAGTTTCCGGGTGGCGAGCGCCCGGGCGCGCAGCGGGTAGCCCGCGCCCTCCCTCAGCTTGATGCGGGCGGTGCTGGTGGCTCCCTCACCCGCCCAGCGCTCCACCGTCTCCCGCACCGTCACCTGATCGGGTACGGCAGCGGAGAAGGCGCCGGTCCGCGAGCGGACGGGGCCGGTGATCCGGGAGAGGCGGAAGACCCGCTCGTCCTGCCGGCCCCGGTCCCAGCCCGCGAGATACCAGTGCCCGCGCCAGCACTCCAGCGTCCAGGGCTCGACCTGGCGCCGTTCGGAGCGGGCGGCGTTGGACTTGCGGTAGTCGAACACGACGGGGCGGCGGTCGCGGCAGGCGAGCATGAGCGGCTCGAACGCGGCCTCCCGCGCGGGGATGTGCGGCTCCAGCGTGCCGAGCTGGCGCTCCCCGCCCTGCTCGGGGATGGCCCCGGGCGGCATACCGCCCGCGGCGTGCAGCTTTTGCAAGGCCCCGCTGGCCGCGGCCGCGAGGCGGGCCTGCTGCCAGACGCGGGCGGCGAGCCCCAGCGCGGTGGCCTCGGCGGCGTCCAGGGCCAGCGGCGGAAGGCGGTTGCTGTCGCGGCGGGCGACGTAGGCGGTCTCCCCGTCCACGTTCTCGACGGTGTCGATGACCAGGCCCAGCTCACGCAGGTCGTCCTTGTCCCGTTCGAACATGCGGCTGAAGGACTCGGCGGAGCCGGTGGCGCCCTCACCGCCCGAGGCCGCACCGGCCTCTCCCGAGCCGAAGGCCTCGACATAGGCCTCGATGGAGGCGCGCAGCTCCCGTTTGGTGAGCGGGCGGCGGGCCCCCAGCAGGCACAGCGCCAGATTCATCAGCCGCTCGGCCTTGGCAATCGCCATGGGTACCCTCGTGCCCTCTCTCATGCTCTTCTGGACCCTTGACCGTACCGTCGGCGCGGCCGTCGACAAAAGCCGGGAGCCCCGCGAGGTGCGGGACTCCCGGCCCGTGTGGTAGCGACGCCCGTTTCCGACCGCCGCTTCCCTGGTGTTTCTCTGCTGTCAGACGGCGATGAGGTCGCAGACGAAGATCAGCGTCTCGCCCGGCTTGATCCGCCCGCCACCCGCGCCGGTGTCACCGTAGGCGAGGTGGGCGGGGATCGTCAGCCGACGGCGACCGCCGACCTTCATGCCCTGGACGCCCTTGTCCCACCCCTCGATGACCTGGCCTGCGCCGAGCTGGAACTGGAGCGGCTTGCCGCGGTTCCAGCTGGCGTCGAACTCCTCACCCGAGGAGAAGGAGACGCCCACGTAGTGCACGGAGACGTTGTCGCCGGCCTTGGCCTCGGCTCCTTCGCCCTCCCACAGGTCCTGGATCTCCAGGTCGGCGGGCGGGGCGCCCTCGGGGAAATCGACCTCGGGCTTGTCGATGCTCACGAAATTGCTCCTACGAACGAATCTGCGGGACAACCGCGCCAGTCTGCCACGGACGTGGCCGCGTCGCGCAGACCGGCCGGACCGGTGCGAGCGGTCACCTCACGGCGAGGCGGTCACTTCACCTGAGGCGGTCACTTCACCTCGAGGATGTCGACCGAGAAGACGACACCGTCCTTGAACTGCTTGCGCTGTTCCTTGGGGAACTCGCTCTGCGGCACCGAGACCACCACGCGGCTGCCCGCCTTGGCGCCCTTGAGGCCCTTGCCCCAGCCGGGGATCTGCGCGACCGGGATCTCCTGCGGCGCGCCGCCCTGTGCCCAGGTGTCGTCGAGCTGCTTGCCGCCCTTCCACGCCTTGGCCGTGAAGTGGGTGAGGATGGTGCTCTTCTCGTCGACCGACTTCTTGCCGTCGCCCTTGACGACGGTCTCGCTGATCAGCTCGTCCGGGGCCTCGTCCTTGCCCTTGGGCATCTCGATCGACGGCGCCTTGTCCTTGTCGACCTTCGTGCTGACCTTGGGCAGCTGCGAGTTCTGGGGCTTGTCCACGGGCTTGCCGTCGATCTTATTCGGCGCGATCTTCTCCAGGTCCACGACGAAGACCAGCGTGGAGTTGCCGGGGATCGTGGGCGGCTGGCCCTTCTTGCCGTAGCCCTTGTTCGGCGGGGCGACGATCTCGACCCGGCTGCCGATCTTCTTGCCGACCAGCGCCTCGTCCCAGCCCTTGATGACCTTGCCCGTGCCGATCTGGAAGGTGGCGGGGGCCTTGCGCTTCCAGCTGCTGTCGAACTCCTTGCCGTTCCACAGCTGGCCCACGTAGTGCGCGCTGACCGCGTCGCCCTTGCGGACCTTCTGCCCGTCGCCGCTCTTGAGCACCTGCGTCTTCAGGTCGGACGGCGGGTCGCCGGCCCCCTTGTCGATCTTGGGTTTCTTGCCCCACGACCCGCTGACGGACGGGGGCTTGGAGTCGGACCCGTCGTCGTCTGAGCAGGCCGCCACCGAGACGGCGAGCAACGGTACGGCCACGAGCGCGGCGATGCGGCGCGTGCCCTTCCTCGAAAGGGCCCGGGAGGCTCGGGGGGTACGGGGGTTCGAGCCCCCGGCAAAATGCAACATGTATTCCACTCGCGGGTTCAGGGGTGTGCGTACGGTGCCTCAGCCTACGACCCGGCAACGAGGCCGCCACCGCCGACGACACGGCACACTCCCGCCACCTGTCAACGCCAGGCTGACCGGGAGCGCCTCAGGACGCTCGGAAGAGACCCGATCCGCCCTCCACCTGCGCGCGAGCGCGCGGCCGTGCCAGGCCGCGCGCCCCACGGAGCGCACGCGAGGAGACGTCCGTCACACTCAGGTGGCATGCGCGACGCCAGCGCCCTCGGCGCGCATGCTCACGTCACATGCCCGCGATGAGCTTCTCCACCCGCTCGTCCACCGACCTGAACGGGTCCTTGCACAGCACCGTGCGCTGTGCCTGGTCGTTCAGCTTCAGATGCACCCAGTCCACCGTGAAGTCGCGGCGCTGCTCCTGGGCCCGCCGGATGAAGTCGCCGCGCAGCCGGGCGCGCGTCGTCTGCGGCGGCACCGACTTGCCCTCGAAGATCTTCACGTCGTTGCAGATCCTGGTCGCCTTGCCGCTGCGCTCCAGCAGGTAGTACAGCCCTCTGCGGCGGTGGATGTCGTGGTAGGCGAGGTCTATCTGCGCGATCCTCGGGTGCGACATCGTGATGTTGTTCTTGTTCCGGTACCGCTCGATGAGCTGGTACTTCATCACCCAGTCGATCTCGGTGTTGATCTTGTCGAGCTCCTGGGTGCGGACCGCCTCCAGAGCCCGGCCCCACAGCTCCAGCACCTGCTCGACCCGGCCCGTGCGGATACCGCGCCGGTCGCAGAAGTCCAGCGCCTTGTCGAAGTACTCCTGCTGCACCTCCAGCGCCGAGGCCTCCCGGCCGCTGGCCAGCCGAACCTTGCGCTGGCCCGTGATGTCGTGGCTGACCTCGCGGATCGCCCGGATCGGGTTCTCCAGCGTCAGGTCCCGCATCACGGTGCCCGCCTCGATCATGCGCAGCACCAGGTCGGTGGCGCCGACCTTGAGCAGCATCGTCGTCTCGGACATGTTCGAGTCGCCCACGATGACGTGCAGCCTGCGGTAGCGCTCGGCGTCGGCGTGCGGCTCGTCACGGGTGTTGATGATGGGCCTCGAGCGCGTCGTCGCCGAGCTGACGCCCTCCCAGATGTGCTCGGCGCGCTGGCTGACGCAGTAGACGGCGCCCCGCGGGGTCTGCAACACCTTGCCGGCGCCGCACACCAGCTGCCGCGTCACCAGGAACGGGATCAGGACGTCCGCCAGCCGGGAGAACTCCCCGTGCCTGGCCACCAGGTAGTTCTCATGGCAGCCGTAGGAGTTGCCCGCCGAGTCGGTGTTGTTCTTGAAGAGATAGACGTCGCCCGCGATGCCCTCCTCGTGCAGACGGCGTTCGGCGTCGACCAGGAGGCCTTCGAGGATGCGTTCCCCCGACTTGTCGTGGGTGACCAGCTCGGTCACGCTGTCGCACTCGGGTGTCGCGTACTCCGGGTGCGAGCCCACGTCCAGATAGAGGCGCGCGCCGTTCCGCAGAAACACGTTGCTGCTGCGGCCCCATGACACCACACGGCGGAAGAGGTACCGCGCCACCTCGTCGGGGGACAGCCGCCGCTGCCCCCGGAACGTACATGTGACGCCGTACTCGTTCTCCAGCCCGAAGATTCGGCGGTCCATGACTGAACATTACGCCTACAGAGACGATCTGAAACCGGGTTCCGGGTCACCGTTCCGATCTGTTTGCGCACCTGGGGCTCGGGTTTCCGCCTCGGGCGGCGGAGTTTCCCCGCCCGGCGGCCGGGCCGGAGCGCCGGCCGCCACACGGCGGGCGTCACCCTCCGTCAGGCGCAGCGCCCCGCGCCCCGCCAGCATGACGCCCAGCGCGGCCAGTCCCCCGGCCCCCGCCAGGGCGAACCCGGCCCCCGTGCCGGCCGACTCGAGGACCGTGCCCACCACGGCGGTGCCCGCGGCGGCACCCACGCCGAACGTCGTCACCAGCCACGAGAACGCCTCGGTCACCGTGCCGGACGGCGCGTGCCGGTCCACGACCACGAACGCGCACGCCAGCGCCGGAGCCAGGAAACATCCCGAAAGGGCGCCCAGCGCCACCATCGGCGGTACGCCGGGCACCAGGGCCAGCGGCAGATTGCCCGCCGCGAACAGGCCCACCAGCGCCAGCAGCCGGCCCTCGTGGGTGCCCGGCCAGCCGCGACCCCCGTAGGCGACACCACCCACCAGCGCGCCCGCGCCCTGGGCCGCCAGCAGGTACGTCGAGATGAGCGGGTCGCCGTGGTCGTCCGCGTAGGAGACGGCGGCCAGCGCGAACGTGCCCAGCGCCAGGCCGACGAAGAAGAACGACGCCAGCATCACCTTCAGCCCCGGCGAGCGCAGCGCGCCCAGCCAGTGCGGGGTACGGGGCGCCGACCGCCAGCGGCGGGACGGGGGCGAGAGGACGACCGAGAGGGCGCCCAGCACCCCCAGCGCGTTGACCACCAGCAGCGCGGCCGCCTCGCTCCACCCTGCGACCAGCAGCGTCACCAGCAGCGGTCCCGCCGCGAACATCACCTCCTGGGCGACGGCGTCGAGCGCGTAGGCCGTGTGGACCTGTTCCTGGCGGCGCAGCACGCTGGGCCACAGCGCCCGCAGGCCGCCCTCGAGCGGAGGCGTGAACAGTCCGAACACCAGCACGCATCCGCAGGCGAGCGGCGGCAGGCCGACCCCCGTGAGGGCGAGCGTCCCGGCGCCCGCCGCGGAGAGCACCGCGGCGGGCAGCATCACCCTGGGCTGCCCGAACAGGTCCACCAGGCGGCCCAGCATCGGCTGGCCGAACGCCGTGGCGAGCCCGTAGAACGCGGAGAGCGCCCCGGCGAGCGTCATACTGCCGCCCTCCGCGCGGACGAAGAGCGCGATGGCGATAGGGCCCGTCGCATTCGGCAGCCTGCCCACCAGCGTTCCCGCCAGCAGGCGCACCGCGTGCCTGGCCCGCAGCAGTTCGGCGTAGCCCGTCGCCATTCCACCCCGCCCCTCCGTCATAGTTTTACGTATAACGCGCTCGCCATACGTACCATGCGAGCGAGCCGCGGTGAAGGAGTTTCCGTGCCGGCACAGCACACCCGAGACGGCGGAACCCCACGCCGCCACCAGACGGCGGCCCGCTCCGCACGCCCCACCGGACACGACGTGGCGGACGCCGCCGGAGTCTCCCAGGCCACCGTCTCCCTCGTCCTCGGCGGCAAATGGGAGGGCAGGGTCTCGCCCCGCACCGCCGAGGCCGTACGCGCCGCGGCCCGCACCCTCGGCTACCGCCCCAACCTGGCGGCCCGCACCCTGCGCCTCGGCCGCACCCGCACGGCGCTGCTCGTTGTCCCCGCCCTCACCGGGGAGTTCTTCGCCGCCGTGCACCAAGGAGCCGTCGAGGTCGCCACCTCGCACGACTTCGGAATCGTCCTCTACCCCTCCCCCGAGGGCATCGAGAAGACGCCCGACCCCTTCGCCTCGGCCCGCACGGCCCTGGACGGCGTCATCGCCTCCTCCATGGCCCCCGACGCCCTCGCCACCCTCCGCGGCGAGGGCCTGCCCCTGGTGATGCTGGACAGCGACGAGGGGGACTGCGACGCCACCGTCAACGTCGACATCGCCGACGGCATGCGGCAGGTGGCGGCCCATCTGCTCGCGCTCGGCCACCGCGACGTCGCCCACCTCGCGGCCGACGTGGACTCCTGGACCTTCACCGCGCGAGCGGAAGCCCTCGCACACGCCCTGCGGGCGGGAGGGGGCGCCGTGGTGCGTACCGAAAGGGCGGCCCTCAGCGTCGCGGGCGGGCTGGACGCGGCCACACGGGTGCTGGCCCCGGGGAGCGCACGCACACCGACCGCGGTCGTGTGCGACGACGATCTGCTGGCCGCCGGAGCGCTGAAGGCCGCGCGGCGACTCGGGCTGCGGGTACCGGAGGAGGTGTCGGTGACCGGGTTCGATGACCTGACGCTCGCCACCGCCGTGGAGCCCGAACTCACCACCGTGGCACTTCCGGCCCAGCGGGTGGGCGCGGCCGGCATGGAAGCGCTGCTGGCCGTCGTGGAAGGGCGGCCGCCGCGGCCGGTCCGGCTCCCGGTACGCCTGCTGGAGCGCGGCTCGACCGGGCCGCGCCCCTGAGACCCGGTACGGTCTGCCGACGCCCGCCCGGGCCCCGGCACAGTCGGTCGTCACGCGGTGAGGAACGACCCTCCACGGCCCGGAGCGCGACGCGGAACGTCCGGGCCCCGGGCCGTCACGGGCTACTCCTCCGAGGAGTCCTCGCTCGCCTCCGGAGTGGGCGTCTCCTCCAGCAGACGGGCCACCTGGGCGGCGGGGACACGCTTGAACTTGCGCTTCTGGGAGCGCTGCCGGTCGAGCACGGCAACCTCCAGCTGCTCCGCCGACAGCTCCCGCTCGCCACCGCTGCTGTCCCGCGCCAGCGCCACGGCACCCAGCTTCAGCGCCTCGCCCAGCGACATTCCCTCCCGGTGCCGCTGGTCCATGTAGCTGCCGATCTGGTCCGAGTTGCCGCCGACGGCGACCGAACCGTGCTCGTCCACGATGGAGCCGTCGTGCGGCAGGCGGTAGATCTGGTCGTCCTCGGGGGCCGCGCCCACCTCCGCGACGATCAGCTCGACCTCGTAGGGCTTCTCCGCGTTCGAGGAGAAGATGGTGCCCAGCGTCTGGGCGTAGACGTTGGCCAGACCCCGCGCGGTGACATCCTCGCGGTCGTAGGTGTACCCGCGCAGGTCGGCGTAGCGGACGCCGCCGATGCGCAGGTTCTCGAACTCGTTGTACTTGCCGACCGCCGCGAAGGCGATGCGGTCATAGATCTCGCTGACCTTGTGCAGCGCCCGAGAAGGGTTCTCGGCGACGAAGACGATGCCGTCCGCGTACTGCAACACGACCACGCTGCGGCCGCGCGCGATGCCCTTGCGGGCATACTCCGCGCGGTCGGCCATTGCCTGCTGGGGCGACACATAGAACGGCGTCGACACCGGCTATCCGTCCCTTCCTGTCCGTATGGATGCGATGTCCGGGGTGTCCGGGCCTAGGAGGCCGGAGCCTGCGGGCCGTTGGGCTGCTGGAGGCGGCCGTCGTAGACCGCCTGGGCCAGCCCGGAGACCTCGTCCTCGCCGAGCCTGCGGTAACCGTCCTGGGTGATCGTCGCCACGATCGGGTAGATGCGGCGCGTCATGTCCGGGCCGCCGGTGGCCGAGTCGTCGTCCGCGGCGTCGTAGAGGGCCTGGAGGACGACGGTGGCGGCCTGCTCCTCCGTCATCTCCTCCCGGTAGAGCTTCTTGAGCGCGCCGCGGGCGAAGACGGAGCCCGAGCCGACACCGGCGAAGCCGTACTCCTCCGAGCGGCCGCCCGTCACGTCGTAGGAGAAGATGCGGCCCCTGTCCCTGTCCACGTCGTACCCGGCGAACATCGGGACCACGGCGAGCCCCTGCAGGGCCATCCCCAGGTTGCTGCGGATCATCGTGGAGAGGCGGTTCGCCTTGCCCTCCAGGGAGAGCGTGGAGCCCTCCACCTTCTCGAAGTGCTCCAGCTCCAGCTGGAAGAGCTTGACCATCTCCACGGCCAGGCCCGCGGTGCCCGCGATGCCCACCGCCGAGTACTCGTCGGCCGGGAAGACCTTCTCGACGTCGCGCTGCGCGATGACGTTGCCCATCGTCGCCCGCCGGTCCCCGGCCAGGACGACGCCGCCGGCGAAGGTCGCGGCCACGATCGTCGTCCCGTGGGGCGCCTGGACGGCGCCCTCGACGGGCGGCAGCGACCGGTTGCCCGGCAGCTGCTCGGGAGCGTGGGTGGACATGAAGTCCATGAACGACGACGACCCCGGCGTCAGGAAGGCAGCAGGTAGACGCCCGGTGCTACGAATTTCGGCTTCCACACGTTTCCTTCCACATAGGCGGCCGCGCGCCGACGGGCGTCCGGCCGATCCTCGAGGTGCCCCAGCGCGGCGTCGCGGCTGAAGCACGGTACGCCCCGGACCTTACCCGGCTCATGATCGTGTTCCACATGCTCCGGGCACGGTCTTCGGCTCTGCCGCGCGGAGGCGCGCACGCGGGCGGCGCTCCCGCGCGGAGCCGTCCCGTCCGGCTCCGGCGGCACCCACAGGCCACCGGGAACAGGCTCCGCCGACGGCGCGCACCGCGCTCGGCCACACCGCCACCCGCCCGGGCCTCTCCCTTCGCTTCGAAGGGAGAATCACTGGCCACCCTTCTGCACGAAGGACCTCACGAAATCCTCGGCGTTCTCCTCGAGCACGTCATCGATCTCGTCCAGCACCGAGTCGACGTCCTCCGACAGCGCTTCCTGGCGCTCCTTGAGGTCTTCCGAAGCCTGCGCGTCCTGCGCCTGCTCCTCGGTCTCCTCGGTTTGGCGGGTGGACTTCTGCTGTCCGCCGCCGGTGTCCTTGGTCGCCATTTCCCTCACCCCGCTCGGTTCGGTGATGCACGCGGAACGTACAAGATCAGACCCTACAAGCCGGGACTGACATCGGCTCCTTGGTTGCTTCAACGTCCGGGAACCACCCCGATGATTCCCGCCCGGCGGACCGAATAGCCACGATTCGGCCCCCGCATCAGTTCCCGGACAACACCTTGACCAGCTCTTCCGCCGTCCGGCAGCGGTCGAGCAGCTCCTTGACGTGGTTGCGGGTACCCCGCAGCGGCTCCAGCGTGGGAACTCGTTGCAGAGAGTCACGGCCCGGCAGGTCGAAGATCACCGAGTCCCAGGACGCGGCGGCCACGTCGTCGGCGTACTGCTCCAGGCAACGGCCGCGGAAGTAGGCACGGGTGTCCTCGGGGGGCTTGAAGGCCGCCTCCTTGACCTCCTCCTCCGAGAGCAGGCGCTGCATCGAGCCGCGGGAGACGAGGCGGTTGTAGAGGCCCTTGTCGCCGCGCACGTCCGCGTACTGGAGATCCACCAGGTGGAGCCTGGGAGCGTCCCAGTCGAGCTGGTCACGGCGGCGGTAGCCCTCCATCAGCTCGCGCTTGGCGACCCAGTCCAGCTCCCTGGAGAGGGTCATGGGGTCGCGTTCCAGCCGGCCGAGCACGTCCTCCCAGCGGGCCAGCACGTCGCGGGTCTGCTCGTCCGCGTCCGCGCCCCAGCGCTCCTCCACGTACTTGCGGGCGAGCTCGTAGTACTCCATCTGGAGCTGGACCGCTGTCAGAGTGCGCCCATTACGAAGAGTGATCAGCTGCGCGAGCGTCGGATCGTGCGAGACCTGGTGCAGGGTGCGCACCGGCTGGTCGACGGCGAGGTCCACCGCGATGAAGCCGTCCTCGATCATGGAGAGCACCAGCGCGGTGGTGCCCAGCTTCAGGTAGGTGGAGACCTCCGAGAGGTTCGCGTCCCCGATGATCACGTGCAGCCTGCGGTGCTTCTCCGCGTCGGCGTGCGGCTCGTCGCGCGTGTTGATGAGGGGGCGCTTGAGCGTGGTCTCCAGCCCCACCTCGACCTCGAAGTAGTCGGCGCGCTGACTGAGCTGGAACCCGTGCTCGCTGCCGTCCTGGCCCAGCCCCACCCGTCCCGCGCCGCACACGACCTGGCGGGAGACGAAGAACGGGGTCAGGTGCCGCACGATGTCCGAGAAGGGGGTCTCCCGCCTCATCAGGTAGTTCTCGTGCGTGCCGTAGGAGGCGCCCTTGTTGTCGGTGTTGTTCTTGTAGAGGTGGATGGGGCTCGTACCCGGCACCTCGGCCGCCCGTTCGGCGGCCTCGGCCATGATCCGCTCCCCCGCCTTGTCCCACAGCACGGCGTCCCTCGGGTTGGTGACCTCGGGGGCGCTGTACTCGGGGTGGGCGTGGTCGACGTAGAGGCGCGCACCGTTGGTGAGGATGACGTTGGCCAGACCGATGTCCTCGTCGGTCAGCTGGCTGGCGTCGGCCGACTCACGGGCCAGGTCGAAGCCGCGGGCGTCCCGCAGCGGGTTCTCCTCCTCGAAGTCCCAGCGGGCGCGCCGCGCCCGGTGCATCGCCGCCGCGTAGGCGTTGACCACCTGGGACGAGGTGAGCATGGCATTGGCGTTGGGGTGGCCGGGCACGGAGATCCCGTACTCGGTCTCGATGCCCATTACGCGCCGTACGGTCATGCTGCCCTCCTTGCCTGACGGCGGTCCGCCGGTGGACCGCCGTTCAAGTCCCGCTGCGCGTCCTTCCCGCGTGCGGCCCCCTCCCGCCACTGCGCGTCTCGGCGGTAGGGACGAGCCTATGACGCGCGGGCCGGGGGCGGCAGATCACCGGGGGGACTTCCTTGGCGCCGGGAAACGATCCGGCTGCGGGTGCCCCGTCGGGAACCCGCAGCCGGACTGGTCCTCTCTACAGGTACTGACCGGTGTTGGCGACGGTGTCGATGGACCGGCCGGTGTCCGCTCCCTGCTTGCCGGTGACCAGGGTGCGGATGTAGACGATCCGCTCACCCTTCTTACCGGAGATGCGGGCCCAGTCGTCCGGGTTGGTGGTGTTGGGCAGGTCCTCGTTCTCCTTGAACTCGTCCACGCAGGCGGACAGCAGGTGGGAGACGCGCAGACCCTTCTGGTTGTGGTCGAGGTAGGCCTTGATGGCCATCTTCTTGGCGCGGCCGACGATGTTCTCGATCATGGCGCCGGAGTTGAAGTCCTTAAAGTAGAGCACTTCCTTGTCACCGTTGGCGTAGGTGACCTCCAAGAAGCGGTTCTCCTCGGACTCCGCGTACATCTGCTCCACGACCGACTGGATCATGGCGTCGCTTGCGGCCTCCAGGTTGCCGCCGTGCTCGGCCACGTCGTCCGCGTGCAGCGGCAGCGTGGAGGTCAGGTACTTGGAGAAGATGTCCTTGGCGGCCTCGGCGTCGGGGCGCTCGATCTTGATCTTCACATCGAGGCGTCCCGGGCGCAGGATCGCCGGGTCGATCATGTCCTCGCGGTTCGAGGCGCCGATGACGATGACGTTCTCCAGGCCCTCCACACCGTCGATCTCGGAGAGCAGCTGCGGGACGATGGTGTTCTCCACGTCCGAGCTGACGCCCGAGCCACGCGTGCGGAAGAGGGAGTCCATCTCGTCGAAGAAGACGATGACGGGCGTGCCCTCGCTGGCCTTCTCGCGGGCCCGCTGGAAGACGAGGCGGATGTGCCGCTCCGTCTCGCCGACGTACTTGTTCAGCAGCTCGGGGCCCTTGATGTTGAGGAAGTAGCTCTTGCCCTGCGGCTTGCCCGTGACCTCGGCGACCTTCTTGGCCAGCGAGTTGGCCACCGCCTTGGCGATCAGCGTCTTGCCGCATCCCGGCGGGCCGTAGAGCAGCACACCCTTGGGCGGGCGCAGTTGGTGCTCCCGGAAGAGGTCGGGGTAGAGGTAGGGCAGCTCGACGGCGTCCCTGATCTGCTCGATCTGGCCGCCGAGCCCGCCGATCTTGGTGTAGTCGATGTCGGGGACCTCTTCGAGGACGAGCTCCTCGACCTCGCTCTTGGGCACGACCTCGTAGACGTAGCCCGAGCGGCTCTCCAGCAGGAGGGCGTCCCCGGCCCGCAGGGTGGCGCTCAGCAGCGGCTCGGCGAGCCGGACCACGCGCTCCTCGTCCGTGTGGCCGACGACGAGCGCTCGCTCCCCGTCGTCCAGCACTTCCTTGAGGGTGACGATGTCACCCGCGCGCTCGAACTCCATGGCCTCGACCACGTTGAGCGCTTCGTTGAGCATGACCTCCTGGCCACGCTCGAGCTCTTTGAGTTCCACGTTCGGACTGACGTTCACCCGCAGCTTGCGGCCGCCGGTGAAGATGTCGGCCGTGTCGTCCTCGTTGGCCTGTAGGAAGACCCCGAAGCCGGACGGCGGCTGGGCGAGCCGGTCGACCTCTTCCTTGAGGGCCACGATCTGGTCGCGCGCCTCGCGGAGCGTGTTCGACAGGCGCTCGTTCTGGGCGGACACGCCGGCCAGGTTGGTCTGTAGCTCGACGATCCGCTCCTCGAGAATACGAGTGTGGCGCGGAGAGTCGGCGAGCTTGCGGCGCAGGACGGCGATCTCCTGCTCAAGGTAGGCGATCTGGCCGGACGGGTCGTCGCCCCGACCGGGCCGGATGCCGCGGTTGGTGTCGTCGTCGTGGGCTGCCACGGTCCTCACCTCCTCCAGGGGGAGCTGGACGCTTCGACCCTACCTGGGCCGGTGCGGGTTGAAACCCCTAGATCACAAAGACGGTCGGGGTGTGTCCGATCTTCACCCTTGCGCACTCCCCTCAGCACTGGGAATACCCATCCACCACCATCGCAAAGCGACCGGTTGCGGCGGCGAGATGTTCAACACCCTTCAACAGCGGCCCTGTTTCACCGCCGGACGCCTCAGGCCGGGCGGCTCGGCGCGGCCGTCTCGCGGGCCGTGCGCGGCACCGGAGCGCCTGCTCAGACGCTGAGTCCGCCGCCCGCGACCGGCGCGGCTCGCAGGACGAACTTCCCCTCGCGCCACTCCCACTTGACCTTGCGGCGCTTGTCGGGACAGCAGCGGGGCACATCGGCGGAGGAGTAGCCGAGCAGAGTGGCGGAAATGGCGGCGCCGCGGACGGCGAGGTCGTCGACCGACATCCCTTCCCTCTGCTCGACGAGGGTGGCGGCGACCCGGGGCGCGCCTGCGTCGGCGGACCTGGCGAGGACGAAGACGGCGCTGGGCGGGGTGCCGCCGTGGGCGCGGCAGCGGACGACGGCGACGGTCTCGTCGGTGCCGTCCCCGTCGAAGTCGGCGCTCGCCGCATCGAGTACGTCGGTCCCGGAGCCGCCCTGCCCGCAGTCGAGGGGGTAGTGGGCCTGGTCCGGATCGGGCGCCGGGGCGGAGGAGTCGCCGGAGGAGGAAGCCGGGGTGGCGGTGGCCGGCTGGAGGAGCGCGGTGGCCCCGAGGACCGCGGCGAGGGCGGCGGCGGTGGCGAGCCAGTGGGCCGTACGGGAGCGGGTGTGCGGCAGTTCCGTCACGCGGGGTGACTCCTGGGTGCGGGCGACGACGTGTGCGGTGTGGAGCGGCGAGGAGTGCGGAGCGGGTGCGAGGAGGAGGTGCTTCGCATGGTGCCACAGGTCACACCGGCACGGAACGTCCGGGTCCCCTTCGGCTCGTTCCCGCTTCCCAACACGGCTGCCCCGCACCCGGTTTCGCGGCGGGTGCGGGGCAGTGGGCGTGTCGTTCGGGGGCCCGTCGAGCCGGGCCGGTTGCGCTGAGAGACGCAGCCGCTAGGAGGCGCGGCCGCCTGACTGGCTGCCGGGTCCCGTGTAGTCCTCGCCGTAGGCGCCCTTTGCGGGGCGGCGGCGGCGCAGCGGGGGCTCGACGCCGTCGGCGAGGCGGCGGGCGGTCAGCAGGAAGCCGGTGTGGCCGATCATGCGGTGGTCGGGGCGGACGGCGAGGCCCTCGACGTGCCAGTTGCGGACCATGGTCTCCCATGCCTGCGGCTCGTTGAACGTCCCGAACTCGCGGATCGACTCGACCATGCGGGCCATCTGTGTCGTGGTGGCGACGTAGGCGCACAGGATGCCGCCGGGCACCAGCGCCTTGGAGACGGCCTCCAGGCATTCCCAGGGGGCGAGCATGTCGAGGATGACGCGGTCGACGTCGGTGTCGGACAGGTTGTCCTGGAGGTCGCCGACGGTCAGGGTCCAGGCGGGGTGGGGGCTGCCGAAGTAGCGCTCCACGTTCTGCTGGGCGATGTCGGCGAAGTCGGCGCGGCGCTCGTAGGAGTGGAGCATGCCCTGGTCGCCGATGGCGCGGAGCAGGAAGGCGCTCAGGGAGCCGGAGCCGACGCCTGCCTCGACGACGCGTGCGCCAGGGAAGATGTCGGCCATGGCGAGCACCTGGCCGGCGTCCTTGGGGTAGACGACGGCGGCCCCCCGTGGCATGGACAGGACATAGTCGGGGAGCAGGGGACGCAGCGCGAGGTAGGCGACGTTTCCGGTGGTACGGACGACACTCCCCTCGGGCGCACCGATCAGCTCGTCGTGGGGGAAGGCTCCCTTGTGGGTGTGGAAGCTCTTCCCCTCTTCGAGGGTGATCGTGTAGTGGCGGCCCTTGGGGTCGGTGAGCTGGACCTGGTCCCCGACCTTGAAGGGCCCGCGACGGCGGGCGGCACCGGTCGGTTCGGACATGCCGACAGCCTAGCCGGTCCCGGCGTGCCGCGGTGCGCTGGGCCGCCCGGGGCACGGGCCACCACCAGCCGCGGGACCCCGGCAGCCCGCCGGCGACCGGAACCCCCGGGCCGCCAGACCCCTCGCCCTGCCCGGTCTCGGGCACTGCGCCCCGGAGACCGGCCCCCCTCGGCCCGGCCGGGCTCAGGTACGGGCGCTCCGGCCGTCGGCGTGGTTGGACATGGCCGCGACGAACGCCCGCTCGACGTCCCCGGTGGACAGCACCCCGTAGATCTCACCGGTGTCCTCCACGACCAGGTACTCGGTCGCGGGGGTGGCACGCAGCCACTCCAGCAGGTCCTCCCCCGCCAGCTCCGCCGGAACGCGCATGCCCTCCTTGAGGTCCTGCGCCAGCGTGCTGACGGCCACCCAGGGGCGCCGGTGCTCGGGAACGGAGGCGATGGCGGCCTCCCGTACGAGGGAGAGCGGGTCACCCTTGCCGTCGACGACGACCAGTGCGCGGGCCCCGGCGGAGTTGGCGCGGCGCAGGGCCTCGGACAGCGGGGTGTCGGTCTCGACGGGCACCGCTCGGCGGGTCAGCGTGCGGGCGCGCAGCTCGGGGAGGCGCTCGCGCAGCCGGGCCATCCGCAGGCTGTTGCCCGCGCCGGTCCAGATGATGGCCGCCAGGATCGCGGCGAGCAGCGCGTCGGTCAGGGAGTCCATACCGCTGACGCCGCCCCTGGCCAGCCCGCCCGCGTGGGTGGCCAGCGGAAGTCCGATCAGCACGGCCACGGCCAGCGCCCGGCCCACCCAGGCGGCGGCGACCGTGCCGGTCATGGGCTTGCCGCTGATCTTCCACACGATGGCGCGCAGCATCCGGCCGCCGTCCAGCGGCAGCCCCGGCAGCAGGTTGAAGACGGCCACGAGCAGGTTGGAGACCATCAGCCCGGCCAGCAGGACGCCGGGGACGGTGCCCGGCTCCACCGCGCGCATCGCGGCGTAGAAGACCCCGGCCAGCAGCAGCGAGAAGAGCGGCCCCACGAACGCGAGGACGAACTCACGCCCTGGCGTCTCCGACTCCTTCTCGATTTCGGAGACGCCTCCGAAGAACTGTAGCTGGATGCGGCGCACCGGCAGCTTGAAGCGGAGCGCGGCGACCGTGTGGGCGAGCTCGTGGACCAGCACCGAGGCGTAGAAGGCCACGGCGAAGAACAGCGCGATCAGATAGCGCAGAGCGCCCAGCTCGGGCAGGACCCGTTCGAGCTGGCCGCCGAAGACCCACGTGATGAGCGCGGCCACCAAAAACCACGAAGGCGCGACGTAGACCGGAACGCCGAAGGGGCGCCCCATCAGGATGCCGCCGCCGGGCGGGTTTGGGCGGGCGGGTCTGCCGGGGGTCGGCTTGCGGGAGGACGGCCCACCATGGCCGTTCCCCTGGCCGGAGCCACCGGCCGCCGGCATCCCGTCGTTGTCCTCGTCCGCCACGGGTTCCCCTCTGCTGCTTCCCTCGCGTCCCGCCGCTCCGCCGCGCCGCCTGCCGGATCGGCCTGCCGTACGGTGCGAGGGGTCTGCCGTCGATGGTAAGTGTCCGCTGTCAGTGGTGGGCCTTAGGGTCTTATCCCATGAAAACCCGCGCGGCCACACCGCCGACCTCGCTGTCGCCCTCCCGGGCAGCGGACTTCATGCAGTGCCCGCTGCTCTACCGCTTCCGGGTGATCGACAAACTGCCGGAGAAACCCTCCGCCGCCGCCACCCGCGGCACGGTGGTCCACGCGGTGCTCGAAAGACTCTTCGACGCGCCTGCCGCCGAGCGCAGCGCGGGGCGCGCCCGGGGCCTGGTGGCCGGCGAGTGGGAGCGGCTGCTGGCCAAGCGGCCCGAGCTGGCGGAGCTGTTCGCCGAGGACGCCGAGGACGGCGCCCAACTGGCGCAGTGGCTGACGCAGGCCGAGGAGCTGGTCGAGCGGTGGTTCACCCTGGAGGATCCCACCCGGCTGGAGCCCGCCGAGCGGGAGCTGTTCGTGGAGGCCCGGCTGGAGTCGGGGCTGCGGCTGCGCGGCATCATCGACCGCGTCGATGTCGCACCGACGGGTGAGGTGCGCATCGTCGACTACAAGACGGGCAAGGCGCCACGGCCCGAGTACGCGGACGGGCCGCTGTTCCAGATGAAGTTCTACGCCCTGGTGCTGTGGCGACTGCGCGGCGTGCTGCCCCGGCGGCTGCAACTGGTCTTCCTCGGCAGCGGCGATGTGCTCACCTACGACCCGCAGGAGAGCGACCTGCGTGCCACGGAACGCAAGCTGCTTGCACTGTGGGACGCGATCAGCAGGGCGACGGAGACGGGTGACTGGCGGCCCAGGCCCGGCAAGCTGTGCGGCTGGTGCGACCACCAGGCGCACTGCCCCGAGTTCGGTGGCACTCCCCCGCCGTATCCGCTGACGATCCAGCCCCGGCTGCCGGAGCCGCGCTCGGCCGGGGAGGTGGCGGCCACAGAGGCGGGGGACTGAGCGGGTCGCCACGGCGGCTGGGTGAGAATGGGGCGATCGCTGCCGCCCCGCCGAAGGAGTTCCTGTGGCAATCCGCGTACTGCTGGTGGACGACCAGCCGCTGCTGCGCACCGGCTTCCGGATGATTCTGGAGGCCGAGCAGGATCTGGCGGTGGTCGGTGAGGCGGGGGACGGCTTGCAGGCGCTGGACCAGGTGCGGGCGCTCCAGCCCGATGTGGTGCTGATGGACATCCGGATGCCGCGGATGGACGGGGTGGAGGCCACCCGGCGGATCACCGGCCCGGCCAAGGAAGGACCGGCCAAGGTGCTGGTCCTCACGACGTTCGACCTGGACGAGTACGTGGTGGAGGCGCTGCGGGCCGGCGCGAGCGGGTTCCTGCTCAAGGACGCCCCTGCCGGGGAGCTGGTGCAGGCCATCCGGGTGGTGGCGGCGGGCGAGGCGATGCTGGCGCCGAGCATCACGCGGCGGCTGCTGGACAAGTACGCGGGCAAGCTGCCCTCGGGTGAGGAGCCGGTGCCTGACACCCTGCACCAGCTGACCGAGCGCGAGGTGGAGGTGTTGAAGCTGGTGGCGCGCGGGCTGTCGAACGCGGAGATCGCCGCGGACCTGTTCGTGAGCGAGACGACGGTCAAGACCCACGTCGGCCACGTGCTGACCAAGCTGGGGCTGCGTGACCGGGTGCAGGCGGCGGTGTACGCCTACGAGAGCGGCCTCGTCCGGCCGGGCTCCGCGTAGCCGCTCGCGGCCGCCGGCGTGGGCCGGCGGCCGTTCAGCGGCCCGGTGTCTCCACGGGGAGCGGCTTCCGGCCCGGCGTCCACGCCGGAAGGCTCCCGGCCTGCCGTGACGGCCGGCAGCCGTTCGCGGCCCGACATCCCGACCGACGGCCGTCGCCTCGTCGTTCGGGCGGCGGCCGTCGCCTTTCCCCTTGGCGGAGGCCGTCGTCCCTTCCCCTCCCGGCCACCCTTGCGCTGTCCCTGTCCTCGGTCCCGGTCCACGGCTCCGGCTCCGGAGCCGTGGACCGGGGGCGGGCCGAGACGGCGGGGCGAGGCTCGGGGGGGGGCGCGCCCTCGGGGTCAGCCGTCAGCCTTCCTCGCCGCGGCCCAGTTCCCAGAACTGGAGCACGGAGGAGGAGTTGAGGGCCCATTCGACGCCGGTGATGTCGTCGCCCGACGCCAGGTACTGCTTGCCCTGCCACAGCGGCAGGACGGGCACGTCCTCGGCGACGATGTCCTGCGCGCGGCCGAAGGCCTCGGTGGTCGAGGTGCGTTCGGTCTGCCGGCGGGTCTGCGGGACGATCTTGTCGCGGATCTTCCGGTTGGTGTAGGGCGAGCCGAGGAAGTTGTCCTTCTCGAAGAAGGGCGCGACGAAATTGTCGGCGTCGGGGAAGTCCGGGTACCAGCCGTAGCCCCACACCTGGTATTTGCCGCTGGTGGCCGCGGGGCGGAACGTGCTCCACTCGACGCCCTTGGTCTTCACCTTGAAGAGGCCGCTGTCGTTGAGCTGCTTCTTGAGGGCGGCGAACTCCTTGGCGGTGGCGTCGCCGTAGTGGTCGGTGGTGTAGGTGAGGGTCAGCTCGACGGGCTTGTGGATGCCGGCGCCGTTCAGGATGCGCTCGGCCTTCTCCTTGTCGGGCTCCCCGTACTTGCTGAAGAACGAGTTGCGGTGCGCGGTCAGCCCGGCGGGCACGAGGCTGTAGAGGGCCTCGGTGCTGCGGTCGTAGGCGTCGCGCGTGATCTCCTTGCGGTCGACGAGCTGGGCCATGGCCTGGCGGACGGCCTTCTTGCCCGCGGTGTCGTCGTCGGTGTCGAAGGCGAGGTAGCGGATCTCCTGGCCGGGCTGTTCGACCAGCTCGATTCCCTTGTTCTGGGCGCCTTCGAGCCGGTTGGCCTGGTCGGGCGAGATGGTGCGGCCCATGACGTCGATCTTGTCGGCCTTGAGCGCCTTCTCCATGGAGCGCGAGGTGTCGAAGAAACGCAGTTCGATCTTGCTGTTGTGCATCTCCAGGCCGCCGTTGTAGTGCGGGTTCTTGGTGAGCGAGGCGGACTTGGCGTTGATGCGGTCGAGGGCGTACGGGCCGGAGCCGGTCAGTTCGGAGCCGCGGACCAGCGAGTCGGCCGGGTAGGTCTGGCTGTCGACGATGGCGGCCGCGGGCGTGGTCAGCTTGTACGGGAAAGTCGCGTCGGGGTTCTTCAGGTGGAAGACGACCTCGCGCTTGCCTCGCGCCTCGACGCGGTCGAGGTTGCTGAAGAGGACGGCGGGCCCGCCCTTGTGGTTGATGCGCTGGAGGCGCTGGAGGGAGAAGGCGACGTCCTTGGCGTCGAGCTCGTTCCCGTTGGAGAACGTCAGCCCCTTGCGCACGGTGCAGCGGTACTGCTCGTTCTGCGCGTCGGTGAAGCCGCACTGGGACGCGGCGTCCATCTCGGGCGAGGTGCCGGTGCGGGGCAGGCGCAGCAGCGTCTGGAAGGTGTTGCGCATGACGCTCCAGGCGGCGACGTCGTACGCGGCCGCGGGGTCGAACGGAGCGGGCGCGCCCTTGCCGGCCGCGAAGTGGTCCGTCGTCCCGACGACGATGGGTTCGCCGTCCGCGCTCCCGCCCTCTTCCGACCCGCATGCGGCGAGAGCGGGCGCGAGAAGCCCGACGAGCACGGGCAGCACCAGAGTTTTACGGTTCATCGTCGACGATCTCCTCGCCCGGCCGGGGTTTGTTGCAGGGGGTGGAATGGCCGGTGCTCCGACATTAATCGTCCGCTCGGGTAATCCCTGAAGCCTTGGTCACCAGGGAGCTTTCACGGACAGGAACCACGGGCTTCCTGTCCGCTATCCGGACGTCGGAACGTATTTGGCGTCGCCCCACCAATGCGGACACAAGGGAAGGACATTTTCCCCACCAGCCACAGGAGCACCACAGGGGTGGCCGCCTGTCGAGAGGGGTGAACGTGACGAAGGTCACTGGACCAATCCGGGCACCGGACACCGTAATTCGCCCTTCTCCGACGGCTCACGGAATCCGCCGGCCGCCCGCCCCGGACGGGGTTTCCCGGAACAGTGGCAATGCCGCTTCGGCGGAATGCCGGGCGTTCAGCGAGCGACCATGATCAGGGAACGCAGCAATTCGAGATCGACTTCTTCGAGCGAACTCACAATGGTGCGCCCCGACTTGGGCTCGATGGGCGCGATGGAGGGGACGGCCACGACCTGGCACCCCGCGGCCTCCCCCGCGGCGACGCCGGTGGCGGTGTCCTCGACCACGGCGCACCGTGCCGGATCGGCGCCCAGCCTGCGCGCCGCGATCAGATAGGGGTCCGGGTGGGGCTTCGTCCGCACCAGTTCGTCCCCGGCGACGGTGAGGGCGAAGTTCTCCCGTCCGATCCAGGTCAGCATGCGGTCCACCACGGTGCGGTGGGAGGCCGAGACCAGGGCCGCGGGGATCCGGTGCGCGGCCAGCTCGGCCAGCAGTCTGCGCGCCCCGGGCATCAGTTCGACACCCTTGTCGAGACGCTCGGTGAACTTGGCGTTCAGCAGCACGCTGAGCTCGTCCACGGCGATGTCCGCCGCCGTGGCCTCGATGAGGAAGCCGGCGCTGCGCGACATGGGGCCGCCGACCACGATCTGCCGCCACTCGTCCCGCAGCCGGTGTCCCAGCTCGGCGAAGACCTCTACCTCCGCGTCCCACCAGAAGTCCTCGGTGGCGACGAGCGTGCCGTCCATGTCCAGCAGCACGGCCTGCAAAGCGGGCTCTTCACCCGTAAGGGTGGTGACGGCGGGGGAAGTACCGGCCATCCGCGAACACCTCCAAAGGGACGACAAGGCCGGTCGTCCCCTCTCTACCCGGTGGAAGGGGACGACCGGCCTGAACCGGACCGATCAGTCTACGACGTGCGTGCTCAGCGGGCGTTGAAGTACTTGGCCTCGGGGTGGTGCAGCACGATGGCATCGGTCGACTGTTCGGGGTGGAGCTGGAACTCCTCGGAGAGCTCGACGCCGATCCGCTCGGGGCGCAGCAGCTCGGCGATCTTGGCCCGGTCCTCCAGGTTGGGGCAGGCGCCGTAGCCCAGGGAGAAACGCGCTCCCCGGTACTTCAGGTCGAACATGCCCTGCATCTCGTTCGGGTCCTCGCCCGCGTAGCCGAGCTCGCTGCGGACCCGCGCGTGCCAGTACTCGGCCAGTGCCTCGGCCAGCTGGACCGAGAGTCCGTGCAGCTCCAGGTAGTCGCGGTAGGCGTTGTCCGCGAACAGCTCGGCGGTCTTCTCGCCGATCCGGGAGCCGACGGTGACGACCTGGAGGCCCACGACGTCCGTCTCGCCCGAGTCCTCGGGGCGGAAGAAGTCCGCCAGGCACAGCCGGCGGCCGCGCCGCTGGCGGGGGAAGGTGAAGCGGGTGCGCTCGTTGCCCTGCTCGTCGAGCAGGATCAGGTCGTCGCCCTTGGAGTAGCAGGGGAAGTAGCCGTAGACGACGGCCGCCTCCAGCAGGTTCTCCGTCTGCAACCGCTCCAGCCAGCCGCGCAGCCGCGGCCTGCCCTCGGCCTCCACCAGCTCCTCGTAGGAGGGCCCGTCGCCCTTGCGGGACTCCTTGAGCCCCCACTGGCCCTTGAAGAGCGCCCCCTCGTCGAGCCAGGAGGCGTAGTCGTGCTGGCCGATGCCCTTGATGACGCGGGTGCCCCAGAACGGCGGGGTGGGCACGGGCGTGTCCACCGCCACGTCGGACCGGATGGAGCCGTCGTTCTCCTCCGGTTCGGGGATGTCGATGGTGCGCTTGGCCACCCGGCGCTGCTTGAGCTCGGGCAGCTTGGCGCCGGGCACGCCGCGCTTGACGTCCATCAGGGCGTCCATGAGGCTCAGCCCCTCGAAGGCGTCCTTGGCGTAGCGGACCTCGCCCTCGTAGATCTCGTGCAGGTCCTGTTCGACGTAGGCGCGGGTGAGCGCCGCGCCGCCGAGGATGACGGGGAAGTCGTCGGCCATCCGGCGCTGGTTGAGCTCCTCCAGGTTCTCCTTCATGATCACCGTGGATTTCACCAGCAGGCCCGACATGCCGATCACGTCCGCCTTGTGTTCGGCCGCGGCGTCCAGGATGGCGCCCACCGGCTGCTTGATGCCGAGGTTGACGACCTGGTAGCCGTTGTTGGACAGGATGATGTCCACCAGGTTCTTGCCGATGTCGTGGACGTCGCCGCGGACCGTGGCCAGCACGATGGTGCCCTTGCCCTCGGAGTCCTCGGACTTCTCCATGTGCGGTTCGAGGTGGGCCACGGCCGCCTTCATCACCTCGGCCGACTGGAGCACGAAGGGCAGCTGCATCTGTCCCGAGCCGAACAGTTCGCCGACGACCTTCATCCCGGCGAGCAGCGTGTCGTTGACGATGTCGAGCGCCGGACGCTCCTCCAGCGCGGCGTCCAGGTCGGCCTCCAGGCCGTTGCGCTCGCCGTCGATGATCCGCCGCTGGAGGCGCTCCTCCAGCGGCAGGGCCGCCAGCTCCTCGGCCTTGCCCGCCTTCATCGACTTCGCGGTGGCGCCCTCGAACAGCTGCATCAGCTTCTGGAGCGGGTCATAGCCCTCGCTGCGCCGGTCGTAGACCAGGTCGCGGGCCACCTCGACCTGCTCCTCGTCGAAGCGGGCGATCGGCAGGATCTTGCTGGCGTGCACGATCGCGGAGTCCAGGCCCGCCTTGACGCACTCGTCGAGGAAGACGGAGTTGAGCACGATGCGCGCGGCCGGGTTGAGGCCGAAGGAGATGTTCGACAGGCCCAGCACCGTCTGCACGTCCGGGTGCTTGCGCTTGAGCTGCCTGATGGCCTCGATGGTGTTGACGCCGTCCTTGCGGGACTCCTCCTGGCCCGTGCAGATGGTGAAGGTCAGGGTGTCGATGAGGATGTCCGACTCGCGGATGCCGTAGTCGGCCGTGAGGTCCTCGATGAGGCGTTCGGCGATGGCGACCTTGTGCTCGGCCGTGCGGGCCTGGCCCTCTTCGTCGATGGTCAGCGCGATGAGGGCCGCGCCGTGCTCGGCGGCCAGCTTGGTGACCTTCGCGAACCGGGAGTCGGCGCCGGCGCCGTCCTCATAGTTGACGGAGTTGATGACGGCGCGGCCGCCCAGCTTCTCCAGCCCCGCCTGGATGACGGCGATCTCGGTCGAGTCCAGCACGATCGGCAGCGTGGAGGCGGTGGCCAGCCGTCCGGCCAGCTCCGCCATGTCGGCGACGCCGTCGCGGCCGACGTAGTCGACGCACAGGTCGAGCATGTGGGCGCCCTCGCGGATCTGCTCCCGGGCGATCTCCACGCAGTCGTCCCAGCGGCCGTCCAGCATGGCCTCGCGGAACTTCTTGGAGCCGTTGGCGTTGGTGCGCTCGCCGATGGCCAGGTACGAGGTGTCCTGGCGGAAGGGCACCGCCTGGTAGAGGGAGGCCGCCGACGGCTCGGGGCGCGGCTCGCGCGCGCTCTGCTCCATGCCGCGGACCCGCTCCACGAGCTGGCGCAGGTGTTCGGGTGTCGTACCGCAGCAGCCGCCGACCAGGGAGAGCCCGTAGTCGCGGACGAAGGTGTCGTGCGCGTCCGCCAGCTCCCCGGGCGTGAGCGGGTAGCTGGCGCCGTCCTTGCCCAGCACCGGCAGACCGGCGTTCGGCATGCAGGAGAGCGGGACGCGGGCGTGCTGGGCCAGGTGGCGCAGGTGCTCGCTCATCTCGGCCGGGCCCGTGGCGCAGTTCAGCCCGATCATGTCGATGCCCAGCGGCTCCAGCGCCGTGAGGGCCGCGCCGATCTCGGAGCCGAGCAGCATGGTGCCGGTCGTCTCGACGGTGACCGAGCACAGCAGGGGCAGGCTCACGCCCGTGGCCTCCATGGCCCGGCGGGCGCCGATGACCGACGCCTTGGTCTGCAACAGGTCCTGGGTGGTCTCCACCAGCAGCGCGTCGGCCCCGCCGGCGATCATGCCCTCGGCGTTGCACTGGTAGGCGTCCCGCAGCGTGGCGTACGGGGCGTGTCCGAGGGTGGGCAGCTTGGTGCCGGGACCCATGGAGCCCAGCACCCAGCGCATCCGGCCGTCGGACGACGCGAACTCCTCGGCGACCTCGCGGGCGATCGCCACGCCCTTCTCGGACAGCTCGAAGATGCGGTCGGTGATGTCGTACTCCCCCAGCGCCGCGTGGTTGGCGCCGAAGGTGTTGGTCTCCACGCAGTCCACGCCGGCGGCGAAGTACTCCTCGTGGACCGACCGGATGATGTCGGGGCGGGTCACGTTCAGGATCTCGTTGCAGCCTTCGAGCTGCTGAAAATCCTCCAGCGTCGGGTCCTGCGCCTGGATCATCGTCCCCATCGCTCCATCGGCGACGACCACGCGCGAGGCCAGTGCCTGGCGAAGGGCGTCGGCCCGGGTGGGGTTCGAGGATGCGGACGTGCTGCTCGGCGACTTCGAACTCGATGCCATGGAAGAGGCTCCCTGGGTTGCGACGGCTGTCGGCTTTGCGTGCCGGTGAGGCAGCGCACCCGGTCAGCGTAGCGGGCGGACGCAAGAGTGCAGGTCGACATTCCGACCATCGGACACTCCGCGGGCCGATCACGGCTCGATCCCGACTACCGGCGCGTCGACATGAAGCGATACCGTTCGGCATTGTCGAATGACGGAACGGCAGGTCAGGGAGGACCGATGGCCCGGACCATCCAGTCGCTGGAGCGGGCGGCGGCCGTGCTACGGCTGCTCGCGGGCGGTGAGCGACGGCTCGGGCTCTCCGAGATCGCCACCGCGCTCGACCTCGCCAAGGGAACCGCGCACGGTCTGATCCGCACCCTCCAGCAGGAGGGCTTCGTCGAGCAGGACACGGCCACCGGGCGCTACCAGCTGGGCGCCGAGCTGCTGCGCCTGGGCAACAGCTACCTGGACGTCCACGAGCTGCGGGCACGCGCCCTGGTGTGGACGGACGACCTGGCCCGCTCCAGCGGCGAGAGCGTCTACCTGGGCGTCCTGCACCAGCAGGGCGTGCTGATCGTGCACCACGTCTTCCGCCCGGACGACAGCCGCCAGGTGCTGGAGGTGGGCGCCATGCAGCCGCTGCACAGCACGGCGCTGGGCAAGGTGCTGACGGCCTACGACCCGGTGGCGCTGAGCGAGGCGCTCGACGGGGAGCGGCAGGCCTTCACCGAGCGGACGGTGACCGGCGAGGACGGCCTGGAGGCGGTCCTGGAGCTGACCAGGGGGCGCGGCTGGGCGTCCGACGTGGAGGAGACCTGGGACGGGCTCGCGTCGGTGGCGGCCCCCATCCACGACCGGCGGGGGATGCCGGTGGGCGCGGTGGGGATCACGGGCGCCGTGGAGCGGGTCTGCGAGGGCGAGGATCTGCGTGCGCTGCTGGTGGCGGCCGTGCGGGACACGGCGCGTGCGGTCTCGCGCGACCTGGGTGCGCGGCGCTTCTGAGGGCGCGCGGCCGCCCGGGGCCCGGGGGATGCGGCGCCCCGGTGGCCCGCCCCGACGTGCCGGACGGGGCGCGTGCGCGCACGATGGGCACCTGGGAGTGATCCGTCACAGCCCCTTGACGCGACCTCCGTAGAGGAGAAGAGTTGCCGTTCAGCGGTCGACATTGTCGAACACCGGACGGGGAACGACCGGCTTACCGACCCGACCCGCTTATCCTCCCCCGGCCTCCGGCCGGGGGTGCCCCCAAAGACAAAAGGACAAAGGAGTCCGCGGGTGTCCAGCTCTGACATCTTCACGAGCGAGGTCCTCGGCACGATGCTGCTGGTCCTCCTCGGTGGCGGCGTGTGCGCCGCCGTCAATCTGAAGCGCTCCAAGGCGTTCGAGGCCGGCTGGGTGGCCGTCGCCTTCGGCTGGGGCTTCGCGGTGCTCACCGGCGCCTACGTGGCGCAGTCCTCGGGAGCCCACCTGAACCCGGCGGTGACGCTGGCCCTCGCCATCAAGGGCGACACCCCCTGGGGGGACGTGCCCGTCTACATGGGCAGCGAGCTGCTCGGCGCCATGATCGGCGCGGTCCTCGTCTGGCTGGCCTACTACAGCCAGTTCCAGGTCACTCTCCGCGAGCCCGACGCCGCCGAGATGAAGGACGCGAACCCCGGGCAGGTGCACGGCGTCTTCTTCACCTCCCCCGAGGTGCGCAAGCCGCTGCTGAACTTCCTCACCGAGCTCATCGCCACCTTCGTGCTGATCATCGCGATCCTGACGCAGGGCCTGGTCAAGGACGCCGACGGCAGCGTCGGCCTCGGGCGGATGGGCGCCCTGATCACCGCGCTGGTCGTCGTCGGTATCGGTCTCTCGCTCGGTGGCCCGACGGGCTACGCCATCAACCCGGTCCGTGACCTCGGTCCCCGGATCATCCACGCGGTGCTGCCGCTGCCCAACAAGGGCGGCAGCGACTGGAGCTACGCCTGGGTCCCGGTGGTGGGGCCGCTGGCCGGCGCCGCGATCGCCGCGGGCGTCTACAACCTCGCGTGGGGATGAGCCCGCACCCGGGGAGCCCCGCCCGGCGGCGGGCCGCCACCCGGGCCGGCAGACCGACACAACGACGCATCGGAGCACACACACCATGAGCGACACCCACGAGACCCACGCCTCCGCGCACGGCGGCGGCCCCTTCATCGCGGCCATCGACCAGGGCACCACCTCCAGCCGCTGCATCGTCTTCGACAAGGACGGCCGGATCGTCGCGGTCGACCAGAAGGAGCACGAGCAGATCCTGCCGAAGCCGGGCTGGGTCGAGCACGACGCGGCCGAGATCTGGACCAACGTCCAGCAGGTCGTCGGCGGCGCGATGGACAAGGCGGGGATCACCAAGCGGGACGTGCTGGCGCTGGGCATCACCAACCAGCGCGAGACGACCCTGCTGTGGGAGAAGGCCACCGGAAAGCCGGTGCACAACGCCATCGTCTGGCAGGACACCCGCACCGACGCGCTCTGCAAGGAGCTGGGCCGCAACGTCGGCCAGGACCGCTTCCGCCGCGAGACCGGGCTGCCGCTGGCCTCGTACTTCGCCGGGCCGAAGATCCGCTGGCTGCTCGACAACGTGGACGGGCTGCGCGAGCGCGCCGAGAGGGGCGAGATCCTCTTCGGCACCATGGACTCGTGGGTCATCTGGAACCTGACCGGCGGCCCCAACGGCGGCAAGCACGTCACGGACGTCACCAACGCGTCCCGCACCATGCTGATGAACCTGCACACCATGAGCTGGGACGAGAAGATCTGCGCCTCCCTCGGCATCCCGATGGCGCTGCTGCCCGAGATCCGCTCCTCGTCCGAGGTGTACGGCGAGGCGACCGGTGACCTGGCCGGGCTGCCCGTGGCCTCCGCGCTCGGCGACCAGCAGGCGGCGCTGTTCGGCCAGACCTGCTTCGACCAGGGCGAGGCGAAGTCCACCTACGGCACCGGCACCTTTTTGCTGATGAACACCGGGCACCAGCCGGTCAACTCCTACAACGGGCTGCTCACCACGGTCGGCTACCGCATCGGCGACCAGGAGCCGGTCTTCGCGCTGGAGGGCTCCATCGCGGTCACGGGATCGCTGGTGCAGTGGATGCGCGACCAGATGGGGCTGATCAACAGCGCCGCCGAGATCGAGACGCTGGCCAGCTCGGTGGAGGACAACGGCGGCGCCTACTTCGTCCCGGCCTTCTCCGGGCTGTTCGCCCCGTACTGGCGCTCGGACGCGCGCGGCGTCATAGCGGGCCTGACCCGCTACGTCACCAAGGCGCACCTGGCCCGCGCGGTGCTGGAGGCCACGGCCTGGCAGACGCGGGAGATCGTCGACGCGATGCAGAAGGACTCCGAGGTGGAGCTCTCCTCGCTCAAGGTCGACGGCGGCATGACCGCGAACAACCTTTTGATGCAGACCATCTCGGACGCACTGGACGCCCCGGTCGTCCGTCCGATGGTGGCCGAGACGACGTGTCTCGGCGCGGCGTACGCGGCCGGTCTGGCCGTCGGCTTCTGGTCGGGCACCGAGGAGCTGCGGGCCAACTGGAAGCGCGCCGCGGAATGGACCCCCCGCATGGACGCGGACACGCGCGAGCGGGAGTACCGGAACTGGCTCAAGGCCGTCGAGCGGACCATGGGCTGGATCGAAGAGGAGAACTGAGAGCAATGAACACCCTGCAGAGCGTCCCCACCCTCGGGACGCACCCGACTGCCGGCAGCAATCCTGGCCGCGCAGAGACCAGAGGGCTGCTCGCGAACGCGACGTACGACCTGCTGGTCATAGGCGGCGGCATCCTGGGGACCTCGGTCGCCTGGCACGCCGCGCAGTCGGGGCTGCGGGTCGCGATGGTGGACGCCGGCGACTTCGCCGGCGCCACCTCGTCCGCGTCCTCGAAGCTGGTGCACGGCGGCCTGCGGTACCTGCAGACCGGCGCGGTCAAGCTCGTCGCGGAGAACCACCACGAGCGCCGGGTGCTGGCCAAGGACGTGGCCCCGCACCTGGTCAACCCGCTCACCTTCTACCTGCCCGTCTACAAGGGCGGTCCGCACGGCGCGGCGAAGCTGGGCGCGGGCGTCTTCGCCTACTCGGCGCTGTCCGCGTTCGGCGACGGCGTCGGCCGCGTCATCTCCCCGGCGAAGGCCGCGGCCGACAACCCGGCGCTGCGCACCGACAACCTCAAGGCCGTCGCGGTCTACGGCGACCACCAGATGAACGACTCGCGGATGGCCGTGATGACGGTCCGCGCCGCGGCCGAGTCGGGCGCCGTGGTACTCAACCACGCGGAGGTCACCGGGCTGCGCTTCTCCGACGGCCGGGTCACCGGCGCGGAGCTCAAGGACCGGACGGACGGTACGGAGTTCGGCGTCGACGCGCGCCTGGTGCTGAACGCGACGGGGCCGTGGGTGGACCACCTGCGGAAGATGGAGGACAGCGGTGCGGCGCCCTCCATCAGGCTGTCCAAGGGCGCCCACCTGGTGCTCAAGCGCAAGTCGCCGTGGGGCGCCGCGATGGCCACCCCGATCGACAAGTACCGCATCACCTTCGCGCTGCCGTGGGAGGACCAGCTGCTGCTGGGCACCACGGACGAGGAGTACACCGGCGACCCGGCCGACGTCGCCGCGACCGAGTCCGACATCCAGCAGATCCTCGACGAGGCCGCCTTCTCGGTTCGGGACGCGGACCTGGACCGCGACCTGATGACGTACGCGTTCGCGGGGCTGCGGGTGCTGCCCGGCGGTCCCGGCGGCGTGGAGTCCGCCAAGCGCGAGACGGTGGTCACCGAGGGCCGGGGCGGCATGCTGTCGGTCGCGGGCGGCAAGTGGACGACCTACCGGCACATCGGCCGCACGGTCATGGACAAGCTGGAGAAGCTGCCGGGCGGAGGCATCGCTGACGACAGCGTGCCGGTGAAGGACCTGGTGCGGCGTACCCCGCTGCCCGGTATCGCCAACCCCAACGCGGTGGCGCACCGGCTGCTGGTCGACCGCGAGCCCGGAGTCCGGATGGACCCGCTGACGGCACGCCAGCTGGCCACCCACTACGGTTCGCTCTCCTTCGACATCGCCCGTCTGGTCAACGAGGATCCTTCGCTCGGTGAGCGCATCCACCCGGACGGACCCGAGATCTGGGCGCAGGTCGTCTACGCCCGCGACCACGAGTGGGCCGAGACGGTGGACGACGTGGCGCGTCGCCGCACCACGCTGACGATCCGCGGCCTGGACACCGACGACGTCCGCGGACGGATCGAGGACGTGCTCAAGCAGCGCTGACCGGTACACCAGTTCGGCAGTTTCGTAACGAGCGCCCCCTCGACGCCACGTCGAGGGGGCGCTCGTGGCACTGTCCCTGGCATGAGCACCGGGGCGGGGGCACAGCGGGACGAGGGCGCGCACGAGGCGGCCCGGCCCGCGACGCCGGGCAGAAGGTTCGGCGTCGCCCTGTATGTCGATTTCGCGGCGACGGCGGAAGACTGGGCGGCCTACCGGCGGGGCTGGTGTGCGCCGGACGGTTCATAATCGACGGGCAGACATCCGATGTCTATGGGAGGCAGCGTGGCGGTTACCGACGAGGCGATCGAGAAGATCAAAGGAATGATCGTCTCGGGAGCGCTGGGCCCAGGTGACCGGCTGCCCAAGGAGAGCGAGCTGGCCACCGAGCTGGGCCTGTCGCGCAACTCCCTGCGCGAGGCGGTCCGCGCCCTGGCCCTCATCAGGGTCTTGGACGTACGCCAGGGCGACGGCACCTACGTGACCAGTCTCGACCCGAAACTGCTGCTGGAGGCGATGAGCTTCGTCGTCGACTTCCACCGCGACGACACCGTCCTGGAGTTCCTCGCCGTGCGCCGCATCCTGGAGCCCGCCGCCACGGCGATGGCCGGAGCGCGGATCACCGAGGAGGAGCTGGACGCGCTGGGCAGGCAGCTGGACGCGCTGGGCACGGAACCCTCCGTGGAGGAACTGGTCGCGGCCGACCTGGAGTTCCACCGGCGCATCGTGGCGGCCGGCGGCAACACCGTCCTGTGCTCGCTGCTGGACGGCCTGTCGGGGCCGACCACCCGCGCCAGGGTGTGGCGGGGGCTCACCCAGCAGGACGCCGTCAGCCGCACCCTGCACGAGCACCGGCAGATCCTCGCCGCGCTGCGCGCCCGCGACGCGGAGGCCGCGCGCTCCTGGTCCACGGTGCACATCGCCAGCGTGGAGCAGTGGCTGCGCTCGACCCTGTGAGCCCCGGCGTGCGTCCCGGCCGCCCATGCCCACAGGTCCGATGTGCTGCCGGGAAAGGCGTGGCCGGCCTCGGCGCGCAGCGGTCACGGGCGCCGTGCGGGGGCTGCGGCACAGGCACCGTCACGCCGTAGGCTGGGGCCCGCACGAAGCGCGTCGGCGGCAGCGGGAGCGGCCACCGGCGCGGAGCAGACGGAACGGCACGCCGCACAGGCGAAAGCAGGCTAAGGAGGCGCTGGGTGATCGAGCTGGAGGGGGTTCCCGAGCTGGTCGACCCAGTCATGGTGGCCGCGTTCGAGGGGTGGAACGACGCGGGGGACGCCGCCTCCACGGCGGTGGCACACCTGGAGCGGGAGTGGAAGGGCGAGGTCTTCGCCGCCCTCGACGCGGAGGACTACTACGACTTCCAGGTCAACAGGCCGCAGGTCTTCATGGACGACGGCGTCCGCAAGGTCACCTGGCCCACCACGCGCCTGTCCGTGATCCGCGTCGAGGACTCCGACGGCAAGGGCAAACGGCGCGACCTGGTCCTGGTGCGGGGCATCGAGCCCAGCATGCGGTGGCGCTCCTTCTGCAACGAGATCCTCGGCTTCGCGCACGAACTCGGTGTCGAACTGGTCCTCGTGATGGGGGCGCTGCTCGGCGACACCCCGCACACCCGGCCCGTCCCCGTCACCGCCGTCACCTCCGACCCGGACCTGGCCCGCACCATGAACCTGGAGGAGTCGCGGTACGAGGGCCCGGCGGGCATCGTCGGCATCCTCCAGGAGGCCTGCACCCACGCGGGCGTGCCCGCCGCCAGCCTGTGGGCCGCCGTTCCGCACTACGTCTCCCAGCCGCCCAACCCGAAGGCGACGCTCGCTCTCCTCAACCGCCTGGAGGACATGCTGGGCGTGCGGATCCCGATGGGGGAGCTCGCGGAGGACGCGCGCGCCTGGCAGCTGGGCGTCGACCAGCTCGCCGCGGAGGACAGCGAGGTCGCCGAGTACGTGCAGTCCCTGGAGGAGGCCCGGGACACCGCGGAGCTGCCGGAGGCCTCGGGTGAGGCCATCGCGAAGGAGTTCGAGCGCTACCTGCGCCGGCGCGACGGCGCCCCCGACGGCGGAACCGCGCCGGGCACCGCCCCCTACCGCCGGGAGTCCGGAACACAGCCTCCGCCGCCCAAGCCCGGCGGTGAACCCCCCAGACCTGGCGACAGCGACGAGGACGGCGAGGAGTAGCCCGGCCCCGGCCGCGTGGCCGCGCGGCGGCCCCCGCTCCGAGCGCGGCGGCCCGGCGGTGCCGGTGAAGTGGGCACCGCCGGGCCGCCGGCCGACCGGGACGCTACAGCGCCACACCCAGCAGCGCGTCCACCGTCCGGGAGACGAGGCCGGGGGCTCCCTCGTCCGTGCCGCCCCGGGTGGCCTGCTCCTCGGCCCAGGCGTCCACCGCGGCCAGCGCCGCGGGGCTGTCGAGGTCGTCGGCGAGGGCGACCCGCACGCTCTCCAGCATGTCCTCGGCGGGCGGCCCGTCGGGGCGCGAGACCGCGTCGCGCCACCGCGCGAGACGCTCCTTCGCCTCGTCCAGCACCGCCTGCGTGTACTCCCAGTCGGCACGGTAGTGGTGGGCCAGCAGGGCGAGCCGGATGGCGGCCGGGTCGACGCCGTCCCGCCTCAGCTGGGAGACGAAGACGAGGTTGCCCTTGGACTTGGACATCTTCTCGCCGTTCAGACCGACCATCCCGGCGTGCACGTACGTGCGGGCGAAGGGGAACTCCCCCGTGAGGACCTGTGCGTGCGAGGCGCCCATCTCGTGGTGGGGGAAGGCCAGGTCGGAACCGCCGCCCTGCACGTCGAAGGACATGCCCAGGTGCTCCAGGGCGATGGCCACGCACTCGATGTGCCAGCCGGGGCGCCCGGGGCCGAGGGAGCCGCCGTCCCAGTGGGGCTCGCCCTCGCGGGCCGCCACCCACAGCATCGGGTCGAGCGGGTTCTTCTTGCCGGGCCGCTCGGGGTCGCCGCCGCGCTCGGCGGACAGCAGCCCCATCGTCTCCGCGTCGTAGCGGGAGACCTCGCCGAAGTGGGCGTCGGACTCCACGGAGAAGTAGACATCGCCCTCCAGTTCGTAGGCGGCGCCCATGTCGCGCAGCCGCTCGACCAGCGGAACGATCTTCGGGATGGCTTCCACGGCGCCGACGTAGTCCTTCGGCGGCAGCATCCGAAGAGCTGTCATGTCCTCGCGGAAGAGGGCGGTTTCACGCTCGGCCAGGGCCGTCCAGTCGGTGCCCGTGGCGACGGCCCGCTCCAGGAGTGGATCGTCGACGTCGGTGACGTTCTGTATGTAGTGAACCTGCCGCTTGGTGTCGAGCCACACGCGCTGCACGAGGTCGAACGCGTTGTAGGTCGCCGCGTGCCCCAGGTGTGTGGCGTCATAGGGCGTGATGCCACACACGTAGAGACGGGCAACCGGACCGGGGGCGAGAGCCACCCGGCCACCGGTCGCGGTGTCGTGGATGTCGAGGTCGCGGCCCTGGCCAGGCAGGACGGGGACCTCGGAAGCGGGCCAGGCATGCATACCTTGAGCCTAACCCGGACTGGTGTTCCGTATCCGGCCGGATGCACGCCGTTCGGGCGCCGGGTACCTAGACGGGGGGCCAGGGGATGGCGGGCCAGTCGCCGCTGGGCAGCGGGTGCGCTCCCGAGCTGAGCAGCGCCTCCACCCGCCCCCGCACGGCCTCCACCTCGGCGTCCGTCAGCAGTTCGGCCAGCCGTGCCGCCAGCTCAGCGCCCACGGCCAGCTCACCTGAGAGGGTGCGCAGCGCCTCGACCGCCTCGCCGGTCAGCTCCTCGCCCGCCCAGCCCCACAGGAGGGTGCGCAGCTTGTCGTCGACGTGGAAGGTGACCCCGTGGTCGATGGCGTACAGGGTGCCGTCGGGGCGGGGCAGCAGGTGGCCCCCTTTGCGGTCGCCGTTGTTGATCACCGCGTCCAGGACGGCGAGCCGCCGCAGCGCGGGGTCGTCGGCGTGTACGAGCAGCGCCGTCCTGCCGCCGCCGACATCCGCGAAGCCGACGGCCTTCCAGCCCTCCCCCGGCTCTTGCTCGCCCACCAGCGCGAGCAGTGGCGCGGGGCCTGTCCCGGAGCCGTCCTCCTCGGCGCCGCCCTGCTGGCCGCCGTCCTGGGGAGTGCCGTCCTCGGAGTCGTCCCCGCCCGCGCCCTCAGCGGAACCGGTCTCCGGCGCGTCCGGCGGCTCTCCCACCCACGCCTGGCACATGCCCGTCCCGTAGGGGCCGTCGCGCAGCACCGTCGCCGGTATCAGGTCCCATCCCGTGGCGCGCGAGACCTCGTAGGCGGCCACCTCACGCTGGGCGAGACTGCCGTCGGGGAAGTCCCACAGCGGGCGTTCGCCGGCGACCGGCTTGTAGACGCAGGGAAGGACGATGCCCTCGTGCTCGACCGTGCCGAACAGCACCGCGTTCGACGCCTCGGTGATCTGTCCGCGGACCGTCAGCGTGCCCTGCGCGATCAGCCGCCGGGTCGTCTCGGCGGCCGGCTGCGCCGCACTCCGGGATGCTGTGCCGCTCATTCGCTCCGGCGGTATCCGTTCTGGCGCGGACATACGTGTCCTTCGGGGTCGAGCGGCAGGCTGCACAGGGGGCACGGCGGACGGCCCGCGTTGACGACCTCCATGGCCCGCTTGGCGAAGGCCCGCGCCATGGTGCCGCTGATCCGCACACGGAGCATCGGCGGACCGTTCTCGTCGTCCTGCAACAGCCGTTCCTCGGCGTCGGCGAGATCCTCGTCCTCGCCGGGCTCCAGCTCGACGACGGCCTGCGCCTCCACGACCATGCGCTCACCCTCGCCGTCCCAGGCCAGCGCCATGGTGCCGACCCGGAACTCCTCCTCCACGGGGGAGACCAGCGGCGCGGTGTCGTCGACCTCGGAAGGCGCCACGGCGGGGACGGGAGCGCTGCCGCCGGAGCGCCGCACCACCTCGTCCAGCAGCTCGTCGATCCGTTCGGCGAGCGCTTCGACCTGCGCCTTCTCCAGGGCCACGCTGGTGGTGCGGCCTTGCCCGCTGGCCTGGAGGAAGAAGGTGCGGCGGCCAGGCAGCCCGACGGTACCGGCGACGAACCGGTCCGGCGGGTCGTACAGGAACACCTGACGGGACACGTTCTGCTCCGTTGGATCGACAGCTTGAGTGGCTTCGGACAACCGCACCCTACTGTGCGTACCGATCATCGTGCTCAGGCGCTGCCCCCCACCGTCGCGTTGCCCTGCGAGCCCTCCTCAGGGCCGCTTTCCTCCTCCGTCGGGGCCGGCGGCGCGAGGGAGCCGAGCTCCCCGGTGTCGCCCAGCCGCAGCAGGAACGGGCGCAGCGGCGTGTAGGTGATGGCCGTGGCCGAGCAGGGGCCGACCGATATGCGCTGGAACAGGTCGAGGTGCATGCCGAGCGCGTCGGCGACGATCGACTTGATGACGTCACCGTGCGAACACATCAGGTAGACGGCTCTCGCCCCGTGTTCCGCCTCGATGCGCGCGTTCCAGTCGCGTACGGCCTCCACCGCACGGTGCTGCATGGCGCGCATCGACTCGCCGCCGGGGAACGCCGCGGACGAGGGGTGGCGCTGCACGGTGGCCATGAGGGGCTCGTCGCTCAGCTCGGCGAGCTTGCGCCCCGACCACTGTCCGTAGTCACACTCGTTGACGCGCTCCTCGGTGTGCAGCGGCATCCCGGGGCGGGCTTCGGCCAGTGGGGCGAGGGTGTCCTGACAGCGGCGCAGCGGGCTGCTGACGGCGGCGACCAGGGGCAGCTCGTCGAGCCGGCGCACCAGCCCGGAGGCCTGCCGCTGGCCGTGCTCGTCCAGGGCGACCCCGGGCGTGCGGCCGGCCAGCAGCCCCTCGGTGTTGGCCGTCGACCTGCCGTGACGTACGAGGATGAGCGTGGGCATGCCGCAACCCTAAGCGAGTCCGCCCGGATGCGGCTGCCCGGTTGTGGAGCGGCCTGTGCGCGGGACAATGCGAGAGGTGATCGTCGACTGCGCGCTCTACCGGCACGGGCACAGGACCGAGCAGCCGGAGGACTTCTCCGCCGCTTTGCACCGGGCCCGCTCCTTCGACGACGCGTTCTTGTGGGTCGGCCTGCACGAGCCGACGGAGGAGGAGTTCGCCCGTATCACCCGCGATTTCGGGCTGCATCCGCTGGCGGTGGAGGACTCCCTGCACGCCCACCAGCGGCCGAAGCTGGAGGTGTACGCGGACTCGCTGTTCCTGGTGCTCAAGCCGGTCGCGTACGACGACGAGGCCGCCACCCTGAGCACGGGCGAGCTGATGGTGTTCGTGGGCGACTCCTTCGTGCTGACCGTCCGGCACGGCGGGGCGAACCCGCTCGGTTCGGTCCGCAGGCGCCTGGAGGAGGACCCCGAGGTGCTGCGGCACGGCCCCACGGCGGTGATGTACGCGGTCAGCGACACCGTCGTCGACCACTACCTCGACGTCGCCGCCGCGCTCCACGAGGACCTGGACGAGCTGGAGGCCGCCGTCTTCGCCAAGGAGGCGCGGCTCGGCGCGGTCACGGCCGGGCGGATCTACGAGTTCAAACGCCGCGCCCTGGAGTTCCGCAGAGCCACCATGCCGCTGACCGACCCGGTCACCCGGCTGACGGGCGCGGGGCTGCCGTTCGTGCACAGGGACTCGCGGCTGTTCTTCCGCGACGTGGCCGACCACCTCTCGCGGGTCAACGAGCAGGTGGAGTCCATCGACCGGCTGCTGACGGACATCCTCTCGGCGTACCTGGCGCAGATGGGCGTGCGCCAGAACGACGACATGCGCAAGATCTCGGCCTGGGCGGCGATGTTCGCCGTACCGACGGCCATCGCCGGGGTGTACGGCATGAACTTCGACCACATGCCGGAGCTGCACTGGGTGTGGGGCTACCCGGCGACGATCCTGCTGATGGTCGCCATCTGCGTGGTGCTGTTCCGCATCTTCAAGCGCAGGGACTGGTTCTGAGCCGGCGCGGCACGGGGCCACTCGGGGTGGCCGCTTCAGGTGGCCGCTCCGGAGGGGGCGGGAGGTGGTGGCGCGTCCCCCGGGCCCCCGCGCCGGGCCGTCCGGCCCCGGCGCCTCAGGCGAACTCGACGGCCGCCTCCGCCCGGCCCGTACCCAGCGCGTCGCGCCGCTCGGGCATCCGCAGGCGGACCATGCGCCGCCAGCCGCCCAGCCGCTCGTAGACGTACCGGCCGTGGATGCCCAGCGCGACAAGCGTGTACCTGGCGCGTGACCAGCCCAGGATGCGCGCCATCCGGCTCATCACCGCGAGACCGACGTCGCGGTAGACCGTGATCTCCGCCATGGCGCTCTCCCGCAGCAGCGTGTGGATGGCGCGGCCGTGCCCGGCGCGGGCCAGCCGGAGCAGCTCCTCGTGGCAGTAGGCGAGGTGGTTGTCCTCGTCCCGGGAGATCATGGCGACCGCGCGGCCGAGGTCCGGACGGTCGCCCGCCACCTTCACCAACAGGGCCATCTCCTCGGCGGCCCGCTGCTCGGTGACCCGGCTGTGCGCGAGGTAGGCGAGCACGTCCCGCTCGGTCAGCGGCTCCTCGCGGCGCAGCTTCTCGTGGGCCAGGCCGATGCCCAGCCCTTCGAGGATCATCGTGTAGTCGGTGTCGTCGGGGATCTCGGCCGCCTCCAGCCCCCGTTTGTTCAGCAGCGCCATGAAGATCCGGCCGTGCTTGTCCTCGTCCGCACCGTGCCGGGCGATCTTCGGCGCGAGAGAGCGCTGGGTCTCGGGGACGAGCGCGGCGATACGGCCGTTCTCCCAGCCGCCCTGCGCCTCACCACTGGCGGCGATGGAACAGAAGAGCCGGAAGGACTCGTCGTTGTCGAGGATTTCCGTGAACAGACTCCTGGCCGAGAGCATCGCTGCCACCTCCGTGCGCGAGATCCCACAAAGCACGACATTTGCAAGGAACGAGTCAAATGCCACGCACGCTTCGGGGCAACAGATGCTGAGCCGTTCTGCGCAGAACGCATCAGACGCGCTCGACCCGGCGCGTAACCTCGCGTCCACCGCGTAACCGCGCGGACGGACCGGCGTTGTGCTGCGTGACGGCCGTGGCGGGGATGACCCCCGAGCCCCCACCACGGCCGCGAACACCTGACGGCGGACTGCACCGCGAACGCGGTACGGCGCCGTAGCCCGTACGGGCCGCGCCCCCGTACGGGCCGCGCCGCCCCTACGCGCCCGTGACCTCCGTACGGGCCGGCGACCTCCCTGCCGGATGGCCCGGGACGTCCGGTGCGGTGTGTCCGAGGGGACGCCGGGAGGTCCGGGGAGTCCGTGGGGCGGCCCCTAGGTCGTGTCTTCAAAGTCCCGCCTGCCTGGCGGCGCCTGGCACGCCCTCCGGGCGGACGCCGCTACTTTGAAGACACTCCCTAGGAGGCCAGCCCCGCCAGCTCCAGGGCCTCGACGCCGGCCCGGAGCGCGGCCAGCCTCTCGTCCAGCGTGAACCCCGCGGGGGCCAGCGACAGCGTCGTCACCCCGGCGTCCGCGTAGGCCCGCATCCGCTCGGCGATGCGCTCCTTGGGGCCGATCAGCGTGGTGGAGTCGATCAGGTCGCGCGGAATGGCGGCGGCGGCCCCCTCCTTGTCGCCGGCCAGGTACTTGTCCTGAATCTCGGCGGCCTCGTCCGCGTAGCCCATGCGCTGGGCGAGCTTGTTGTAGAAGTTCTGCTTGCGGCTGCCCATGCCGCCCACGTACAGCGCGGTGTAGGGGCGGAAGAGGCCGGCCAGCGCGTCGATGTCGTCGCCCAGCGCCATCGGAACAGTGGGGCACACGTCGAAGCCGTCCATGCTCTTGCCGGCCTTCTCGCGGCCCGCCCGCAGGTGCTGGAGCGTCGTCTCCTCGGCGTGCTCCGGGGAGAAGAAGACCAGCAGCGCGCCGTTGGCGATCTCGCCGGTCTGCTCCAGGTTCCTGGGCCCGATCGCGGCGATGTAGAGCGGGATCTCCTCCCGCTCGGGGTGGACGGTCAGCTTGATGGGCTTGCCGGGGCCGCCGGGCAGCGGAAGCGTCCAGTGCTCGCCCTCGTGGGTCAGCCGTTCGCGGGACATCGCCTTACGGATGATCTCCACGTACTCGCGGGTGCGGGCGAGCGGCTTGTCGAACTTCACCCCGTACCAGCCCTCCGAGACCTGCGGTCCCGAGACGCCGAGGCCGAGGCGGAAACGGCCGCCGGAGAGGGAGTCGAGCGTCGCGGCCGTCATGGCGGTCATGGCCGGGGTCCGCGCGGGGATCTGGAAGATGCCGGAGGCCACGTCGATCCGCTCGGTCTGGGCCGCCACCCAGGTGAGCACGGTCGCGGCGTCCGACCCGTAGGCCTCGGCCGCCCAGCACACGTCGTAGCCGAGCCGGTCGGCCTCCTTGGCGACGGCCAGGTTGTCCGCATCCATCCCGGCGCCCCAGTAGCCGAGGTTGATGCCCAGTCGCATCCCCATCCGCACCCAACTCCCTACTGATCAGTAATGTCCCGTACCCCACGGACTCTAACGCCCACCACAACTACGCTCAACGCCCATGGAGCTAAGGCACCTCGGCCGCACTGGCCTGCGCGTATCCCGGATCGGACTCGGCACCCTCAGCTGGGCGCGGGGCAGCGGCGGGCCCTCGGGCAGCGGCGGGGCGCACAGCGGCCGCGAGGAGTCGGGCGAGAGCCACGAACAGCACGTGCGCAACGCCGCCGACCAGCTCAAGGCGTTCTGGGAGGCGGGCGGCACCCTCGTGGACACCGCCGACGTGTACGGCGACGGAGAGGCCGAGTACCTGCTGGGGCGGATGGTGCGCGACCTGGTGCCGCGCCGGGACCTGGTCATCGCCACCAAGGCCGGCAGTGTCCCGGAACCCGACCGCCGCTTCGACTGCTCGCGCGGCCACCTCCTCGCCGCGCTCGACGCCTCACTGGAGCGGCTCGGCACCGACCACGTGGACCTGTGGCAGGTGCACGCGTGGGACCCCTGCACACCGCTTGAGGAGACGCTCCAGGCGCTGGACACCGCCGTGGCCAGCGGGCGCGCCCGCTACGCCGGGGTGTCGAACTTCTCGGGCTGGCAGCTGGCCAAGGCGGGCACCTGGCAGCTGGCGGCGCCGGGCGTACGGCACCGGCTGGCCAGTACCCAGATGGAGTACTCGCTGCTGCAACGCGGCGTCGAACGCGAGGTGCTGCCCGCGGCGCTCGACCTCGGCATCGGCCTGCTGCCCTCCTCACCACTGGGCCGCGGGGTGCTCACCGCCAAGTACCGGCAGCCAGGACCCCCGCCCCCGGGATCGCGCGGCGCCTCGGAGCGGCTGGCGCCGTTCGTCGAGCCGTACCTGGACGAGACCGCGGGGCGGATCGTGGACGCGGTGGCGACGGCGGCGGACGGGCTCGCGCTGCCCCCGCACCAGGTGGCGCTCGCGTGGGTCCGCGACCGGCCGGGCGTGACGGCGCCGATCGTCGGCGCGCGCACGTCGCAGCAGCTCGCGGAGGCGTTGTCAGTGGAGGGCCTTAGTCTTCCTGGTGAAATTCGCGCGGCGCTGGACGACGTCTCGGCGCCCGTGCACCGCTACCCCGACCAGGACTGGAGCGAGCTGTGAGCAACGATCGGACAGCCGAACTCCTCGCCGCCGTCCGCGCGGTGGAGAGCGGCGAGCGCTCCGCCGACTCCTTCTTCACCGAGCGGAAGCAGCCCGCCTCCCCGGCCCGCAGGCCGGCGCCCGGCGGCGCACAGGGCCGCGCGGACGCCGGGAGCGTACCGGCGGGGCGCGCCCCGGCCGGCTCGGCCGCGCCACGTCCCGCGCACGGGGAGGGCCGGGTCGTGGTCCCTGAGGAGGTGCGGGCCCTGCTGGCGGAAGGCGGCGCGCCCGAGTCCCTGGCCCCGCGCGTGGTCGAGGCCCTCGGCGAGGGCGCCGCCGAAGTGCTGCGTGCCGACCCGTGGCAGCTGCTCGCGGTCGCGGGGGTGCGGCCCGAACAGGCCGACGGATTCGCCCGCGCCCTCCT
>NZ_QOIM01000018.1 GCF_003323735.1 Streptomyces reniochalinae
GCCCAGGCGGTCGCGCTCGTCGCCGAACAGCTGCCCGAGGGCGCGCGCGTGCTCGCCGTCGGCGCCGAGGGGCTGCGGGTCGCCCTTCGAGAGCGCGGCCTGACCGTCGTCGAGTCGGCCGACGACGAGCCCGCCGCCGTGGCGCAGGGCTACGGCGGGCCCGGCATGGAGTGGGGGCGGCTGGTGGAGGCCGCGCTGGCGGTGCAGCGCGGCGTGCCGTGGTTCGCCTCCAACACCGATCTGACCATTCCCAGCGGGCGCGGCATCGCCCCGGGCAACGGCTCGGCCGTGGAGGTCGTACGGCTCGCCACCCGCTGGATGCGGCGCCCGCCCGAGCCGCAGGTCGCGGGCAAGCCGCTGCCCCCGATGCACCGGGAGTCCATCATCCGTACCGGGGCGAAGCGGCCCCTGGTCGTCGGCGACCGGCTCGACACCGACATCGAGGGGGCACACGCGGGGCGCGTGGACTCGCTGCTCGTCCTCACCGGCGTCACCGACGCGGGAGCGCTGCTGGCCGCGGGGCCCGTGCACCGCCCCACCTACGTGGCCCGCGATCTGCGCGGCCTGCTGGAGCCGCATCCTGCGGTGAGCGGTGCCGCCGGCGCGGGCTTCACCTGCGGCGGCTGGACGGCGCGCGCGGAGGCGAGCCGGTTGCGGCTGGAGGGCGAGGGCGGTCCGGCGGACGGGCTGCGGGCCCTGTGCGCGGCCGCCTGGTCGGCGGCGGGCGAGGCGCCGTGCCGGCTCGACGCGGAGGAGCCCCTGGCCCGGCTGGGGCTGTGAGCCGCACGGGGCGGGAGGGGCCGCGAAGGGCCGCGGCCCCCGTGGGGGAGGATCAGGCGGCGGTGGTCGCCAGCGCCTCGGCCACCAGCTGCTCCTCCGTCGCACCGAGCCGCCAGTAGCCGGTGAACTTGACGGCCCTGCGGTCGAATCCGCGCTCGCGCACCAGGTGGCGCCGCAGCGTCTTGACGGTGCCTGACTCGCCCGCGAGCCAGGCGTACGGCGTCCCGCCGGGCAGCCGCGCGGAGCGGACCGACTCCACCATGCGCTCCGTCCGCGGCGCGCCGGGCGCCTCGTCGCGCACCAGCCAGGTGATCCGCGCGTCGGAGACGGTCGGCAGGTCCTGGACGTCATGGAGGTGCGGCACCTCGGCGAACACCCGCACGGGCATGCCGGCCGGCAGCCACTCCAGGATGGCGCCGAGGGCGGGCAGCGCCGTCTCGTCGCCGCTCAGCAGCACCCAGTCGGTGCCGGCGGGCGGGCGGAAGTCGACGCCGCCGTTGTCCTCGACGACGGGGCCGAGCAGCGTGACCCGGTCACCGGGGGCGGCGCGCAGCGCCCAGCGGGAGGCGGGGCCGCTCTCGCCGTGCAGCGCGAAGTCGACGTCGAGCTCGTCGGCGGCACCGTACTCGCTGCCTCGCCGCAGGGCCCGCACCGTGTAGCTGCGCATGATGCCGCGGATGTTCTCGTCCATCGCGCGCCAGGCCGGGAACCAGGACTCTCCCGCCTCGGTGGGCACCACCGGCGCGGTCTGGCCCGGCTGGGGCAGGAACAGTTTGAAGCGCTGGTCACGCCCGCCGGAGGCGAAGCAGTCAAGACCCTCGCCGCCGAAGGTGACCCGCAGCATGGTCGGGCCCAGCGCTCGGGTCCGTACGACGTGCAGGTCGAAGAACTGGAACGGTGCGGCGGCGGGCGCGGGCCGCGCCTGGGAGACCTGGCTCATCGTCTCTGCTCCTCCCGTGAGGGTGTGCGGGCCGAAGGGCGTGCGGGCGGCCTGCCCGCCGCCGTTCAGCGGTGTGGCGGCGGCCCCGTTCCGTCGCGGGGCCTCCGGCGGCCGGTCAGCGGAGCTTCTTGGCCTTCTCGATCGCCTCTGCGAGGTCCTCCAGCAGCGGCGCGGCACCCGCGTAGGAGAAGCGGGGCTCGGCCGCCCACTGTGCGACCTGTCCGGCCTTGACGGCGGGAAGGTCGTTCCAGGACGGCTTCGACGTGAGCGCCTTGGGCTGGAGGGACTGGGTGCGGTTGTCCAGGATGATCAGGTCGGCGTCGTACTTGTCGGCGTTCTCCCAGCTCAGCTCCTCGAAGAAGCCCTGCTTGTTGAGCTTCTTGGGGGTGACGAGGTCGACGCCGAGCTCCTTGAAGTACGTCAGGTCGGAGTTGGCGGCCGGGTGCGAGACGTAGAACAGGTCGGCGGCGCCGGCGGCCGCCATCACGCGGATGCCGCTCTTGGCGGCCTTGCGCAGCCGCTCGGCGGCCTTCTCGAAGCGGGTCTTGGCCTCCGCGTTGGACTTCGACTTCAAATCCGCGCCGAGCGACTCGGCGAGCTTGCCGAACTGCCGGATGACCTCGACCATCGACACGTGCGCCGCGTTCATGGCCACCTGCGGCGCCAGCTTGAAGATCTTGTCCTTGCTCTCGGCGGGGACGTAGAAGAACTCGCCCTTGACGTACATGTTGCTGATCAGCAGCTCGGGGCGGGTCTTGGCGTACTTCTCCAGGTCGAACTCGCCGAAGGCGTTGCCGATGATCGACAGTTTGGAGATGTCCATGTCGCCCGCGAGGACGTCGGGCTCGCCGTTCTTCTGTTTGGTCGGCCCGAAGACGCCGACGACCTTGTCCCGGACGCCGAAGTCCCACAGCGCGGCCGCCGTGCCGACGTAGGCCACGATGCGCTCGGGAACCGCGTCGAGGCTGACCTTCTTGCCCCGGCCGTCGGTGAAGGTCCAGCCGTCGCCCTTCGAGCCGCCGCCCGAACCCGAACCCGAGCCCGACCCCTCGCCGCCGCAGGCGGCCAGCAGTGCCCCGAGACCGGTGACGCCACCCGCGGCCAGCAGGCCGCGGCGCGAAAGGTGGGGGAGGGAGGAGGAGCTGGGCATCGTCACGGGCCTTCTTCCACGTTGCTGAGGACACACCGCGGGCATGCCGCGGTGCGTGACTGCGGGGCGGCCATGGGACCGCGTTCGCAGTTAGGCTAACCTAACCAAAGTCGTTGTTGTCCAGTGGCCGGGCGGTCCCCTCTCCTGGCCCCGACCGGAGCGCGTACGTGACTCTCACCAAGTCCCCGAAGGTTCGCGGGGGTTCGGCGGCCGGTCAGCCGCCGGACGCCGAACCGGATCGGCCCGAGCGCGCACGGGCGCCCCTCGCGCGCGCCGCCGGACTGCTGGCTTCGCTGCTTCTCCTGCTGGCCGTCCTGCTGCTCAGCCTCGCCTTCGGCGCCCGCCCGCTCTCCCTGGGCGAGGCCTGGTCGGGGCTGGTCGACAGCGGCTCGGCGAGCTGGACCGTCGTCCACGAGATGCGGCTGCCCCGCACCCTCCTCGGCCTGCTGGCCGGTATCGCGCTCGGCCTGGCGGGCGGCGTGATGCAGGCGCTCACCCGCAACCCCCTGGCCGACCCCGGGCTGCTGGGCATCAACGCGGGCGCCGCCGCGGCCGTCGTCACCGCGATCTCCTTCTTCGGGGTCGCCGGCTACACCGGCTACATCGGGTTCGCCTTCCTGGGGGCGGCCGCCGTCTCCGTGCTCGTCTACGCCGTCGGCGGCGGCCGGGGCGCCACCCCGGCCCGGCTCGCGCTCGCGGGTACGGCGCTCAACGCCGCGCTGGTCTCCTACGTGAGCGCCGTCCAGCTCATGGACACCGCCTCGCTGGACCGGATGCGGTTCTGGCAGGTCGGCTCGCTGGCCCGCGCCCAGGACGCGACGGTCACCTCGGCGCTGCCCTTCATCGCCGTCGGCGCCGTCGTCGCCCTGGCGCTGGCCCGGCCGCTCAACGCGCTCGCCCTCGGCGACGACGCGGCCCGCGCCCTCGGCTCCCGGCCCAACCGCACCCGTGTCGCCGCCATCGTGGCCATCACCCTGCTGTGCGGAGCGGCCACCGCCGCGTGCGGGCCCATCGTGTTCGTGGGGCTGATGGTGCCGCACATGGTGCGCGCGCTGACCGGACCCGACCAGCGCTGGATGCTGCCGTACTGCGCCGTACTGTCCCCTGTGCTGCTGCTGGCCGCCGACATCCTCGGGCGCGTGCTGGGACGGCCCAGCGAACTCCAGGTCGGCATCGTGACCGTCGTGCTGGGCGGCCCCTTCTTCCTCTACTTCGTGCGCAGGCGGAGGGTGGCACAGGCATGAGCGTCATACGCACCCCCGGCGGCCTGTCCGTCAGCTACCGGCCGCGCGCGCTGCTCGTCGGCGCGGGCTGCGTGGTGCTCGCGGTGGTCGCCGCCGTCCTGGCGATCGGCAGCGGCGAGTACCCGATGGCGCCGGACGAGGTGGTCCGCACCCTGATCGGCCAGGGCGACCCGGCGGACGCCTTCATCGTCAACGAGCTGCGGCTGCCGCGTACCGTCACCGCGCTGCTCGTCGGCGCGGGTCTCGGCCTGTGCGGAGCCGTCTTCCAGGCCGTCGTGCGCAACCCGCTCGGCAGCCCCGACATCCTCGGCTTCACCACCGGGGCGTCCGCCGGGGCGCTGGTGGTCATCGTGCTGGCGGGTGGCGGCAGCGCGTTCCTCGCGGGCGGCGCCGTCGTCGGTGCGCTGGTCACCGGCGTACTGATCTACGCCCTCGCCTGGAAGGGCGGGCTGCACGGCTTCCGGCTGGTCCTCGTCGGCGTCGGCATGACCGCCATCCTGACCGGCGTCAACAGCTACCTGATCACCCGCGCCGACATCACCGACGCCTCGCGCGCGGTGCTGTGGATGACCGGCACCCTGGACGGGCGCGGCTGGGACGACGTACTGCCGCTCGCCATCGGCATGGCGGTCCTCGTCCCGGTGGTACTGCTCGGCTGCGCGCGAGCGCTGCGGATGATGGAGATGGGCGACGACGCCGCCGCCGCGCTCGGTGTCCGCGTCGAGCGCACCCGGCTCGCGCTGCTGGGCGCCGCGGTCCTGCTGGTGGCGCTCTCGGCCGCGGCGGCAGGCCCCGTCGCCTTCGTCGCCCTGGTGGCCCCGCAGGTCGTCCGGCGGCTCACCAAGTCGCCAGGACCCAACCTGCTGCCCTCGCTGTGCATGGGCGCGGCTTTGCTGATCTGCGCCGACCTGGTCGCGCAGCGCGCCTTCGGCGGCCATCAGCTGCCGGTCGGCGTGGTCACCGGCGTGGTGGGAGGCGGCTACCTGGTGTGGCTGCTGGCCACCGAACGCAAGGCGGGACGGATATGAGCGGCCGCACCGGCGCGAACGGTCTCCCGGGCGCGCGCGGCCGTACGGACACCGACGCACGAACGGACACGACGGAGGCGGGCACGGTAATGACGACCGCGACAGACGCGAAGGACCGGGTCGCAGGCGACGGCGCCGCGCAGCAGGACACCACGGCTGCCCGGCTCACGGGCCGGAACCTCACCCTCGCCTACGACCAGCGCACCATAGCCAGCGAACTGGACGTGGCGGTGCCCCACCAGTCCTTCACGGTGGTCGTCGGCCCCAACGCCTGCGGCAAGTCCACGCTGCTGCGGGCCCTCTCCCGGATGCTCAAGCCCACCAGGGGACAGGTGCTGCTGGACGGCGAGGACATCGCCGGCATGCAGGCCAAGGCGCTCGCCCGCACCCTCGGCCTGCTGCCCCAGTCCTCCATCGCGCCCGACGGCATCACCGTCAGCGACCTGGTCGCCCGCGGCCGCTACCCGCACCAGGGACTGCTGCGCCAGTGGTCGCGGGACGACGAGAGCGTGGTCGCCGAGTCGATGGCGGCCACCGGCGTCGACGACCTCGGCGACCGCTTCGTGGACGAGCTGTCCGGCGGCCAGCGGCAGCGCGTGTGGATCGCCATGGCCCTCGCTCAGCAGACGCCCCTGCTCCTGCTGGACGAGCCCACCACCTACCTGGACATCGCCCACCAGATCGAGATTCTCGACCTGTGCGCCCGGCTGCACGAGGAGGAGGGGCGCACGCTGGTCGCCGTGCTGCACGACCTCAACCACGCGGCCCGCTACGCCACCCACCTGATCGCGATGCGCGACGGCCGGATCGTCGCCCGGGGCGAGCCGCGCGAGGTCGTCACCGCGGAGCTGGTCGAGGAGGTCTTCGGCATGCCGTGCCGGGTCATCGACGACCCGGAGACCGGCACCCCGCTGGTGGTGCCCGCCGCGCGGCGCTGAGACCGCCGCCCGGAGTCCGGTACGAGGGATTCCGGGTGCCGCGGATCGCGGTCGCCCCCGATGTCGGACCCGGGAGGTAGCGTCGGGGCATGAGCGAGTTCGCGCAGGAGGCCGGGCCCCGGCACGCCCCCGACCAGCACCGGTTCGAGGACGGCAGCGAGCGGCACCGCCCGCCGGAGCGCCGCGGAGCGTACGAAGCGTCCGAGCCGCGGGAGGCCGCTCCCGCGGCCGGGCCCGCTGCCCCCTCCGCCGCCGCTGCCGGCGCCGGGCCCGACGCTGGAGAGGACCCCGCGGACCCGGAAACCGCCGCCGCGGCCGGTGCGGCGCAAACGGGAACCCCGGAGGCCGGTGCGGGAACGTCCGACGAGCCGACGGCCGGTGCGGGTGCGGCCGCCTCCGAGTACCCTTCCGAAGGGCCGGAGACCGGCTCCGGCGACCCGGAGGCCGACCCCGGCGCGGCGGAGGACGACGGTCCTCGGCCGCTGGGCGTTCCCCGGCGCCCCACCGGGTACGGCCCCGTCGACGGGCGGATGAAGCGGCTGGAGGACGCCGACCACCTCGCCGTCTCCGGCCACCAGGGGGTGTACGAAGATGTCCACCGTGGCCTGCGGGAGACGCTGGCCGCGCTGGACCGCCCCCACACCCCCCGGAGCTGACCCGTGGCACGACGCCGACTCGACGCGGAGCTGGTGCGCCGAAACCTCGCTCGTTCGCGGGAGCACGCCGGCCAGTTGATCGCCGCCGGCCGTGTCACGGTCGGCGGCAACGTCGCGGCCAAACCGGCCACCCAGGTCGAGACCAGCGCCGCCCTGGTCGTGCGGGAGGACGCGAGCGACCCGGACTACGTCTCCCGGGGCGGCCACAAGCTCGCAGGCGCCCTGGAGGCGTTCGTCCCCCGCGGGCTGCGGGTGGAGGGCCGCAGGGCGCTGGACGCGGGCGCCTCCACCGGCGGTTTCACCGACGTGCTGCTGCGCGCCGGCGCCGGCCACGTGGTCGCCGTGGACGTCGGCTACGGGCAGTTGGCCTGGTCCTTGCGCAGCGACCCGCGGGTCACCGTCAAGGACCGCACCAATGTCCGGGAGCTGACGCTCCGGGACCTCGACGAGAAGCCCGCGGAACTCGTGGTGGGGGATCTGTCGTTCATCCCCCTGGGGCTGGTGCTGCCCGCGCTCGTCCGCTGCGCCGTGCCGGAAGCCGATCTCGTGCTCATGGTGAAACCGCAGTTCGAAGTGGGCAGGGAAAGGCTGGGCAGCGGCGGTGTCGTCCGCAGCCCGTCGCTGCGTGCCGAGGCGGTCCGAACGGTCGCCGGGCACGCGGCCGCCCTGGGTCTGGGCGCGCTGGGTGTCACCTGGAGCCCGCTGCCGGGGCCCTCGGGAAACGTCGAATACTTTCTGTGGCTGCGCGCCGGGGCCGACGACCTCGACCCGGCCGAAGTCGAGCGAGCGGTGGCGGAGGGGCCCAAGTGACCGAGGACAGCCGAACGACGACGCCCTCCGGCAGCACCGGCGCGGGACCGGTGCCCCCCGCCGCGGCGGCCGACGACCGTACGGTCTTCCTTCTCGCCCACACCGGCAGACCGGCTGCCGTCCGCAGCGCCGAGCTGGTCGTCCAGGGGCTGTTGCGCTGCGGCATCGGCGTGCGGGTGCTGGACGACGAGGCCGCCGACCTGCCGCTGCCCGACTCGGTCGAGGCAGTCGCCGCCAAGCCCGGCGCCGCCGAGGGCTGCGAGCTGCTGGTGGTGCTCGGGGGCGACGGGACGCTGCTGCGCGGCGCCGAGTTCGCCCGCGCCTCCGGCGTGCCCATGCTCGGCGTCAACCTCGGCCGCGTCGGCTTCCTCGCCGAGGCCGAACGGGACGACCTCGACAAGGTCGTCGACCGCGTCGTCTCCCGCGCCTACGAGGTGGAGGAGCGGATGACCCTCGACGTCCTGGTACGCAACGGGGGCGTCACCGCGCAGGGCCGCAGCGGCGGGCACGTCGTGCACGCCGACTGGGCGCTCAACGAGGTCTCCGTCGAAAAGGCCGCACGGGAGCGGATGCTGGAGGTCGTCATCGAGGTCGACGGCCGCCCCGTCTCCAGCTTCGGCGGGGACGGCGTGGTGTGCGCCAGCCCCACCGGCTCCACCGCCTACGCCTTCTCCGCGGGTGGGCCCGTGGTGTGGCCCGAGGTGGAGGCGCTGCTGATGGTGCCCATCAGCGCCCACGCCCTGTTCGCCAAGCCGCTGGTGACCGCGCCGGATTCGGTGCTGGCCGTCGAGGTGCAGCCGCAGACGCCGCACGGAGTGCTGTGGGCCGATGGGCGCCGCAGCGTCGAACTGCCGCCCGGGGCGCGGGTGGAGGTGCGGCGCGGTGCCGTCCCGGTGCGGCTCGCGCGGCTGCACCACGCCTCGTTCACCGACCGCCTCGTCGCCAAGTTCGCCCTGCCCGTCACCGGCTGGCGAGGCGCCCCGCGCTGACCGGCGGGGCCACCTTCGCCGACAGCGGCCAAGCGCGCCGTGGCTTCCGCCGGCCTCCTGTCATCCTTCGGGCCGACGCCCGCCCAGCAGGTGGCGGGCCAGGCCGAGGGCGGAGTCCCGGTGGTGGGCGAACTCCTCCTCGGTGAAGACCGGGGTGCGGTGACGGGGCGGGATGCCCGTGACGTCGAACGTGCGGCCACCGCGGGTACGGAACTCCTCGTTCGGCAGTACGAAGCTCCAACCGCCCGGCAGCGAGCGTTCCATCGTGTCGGAGAACACCCCCTGGGTGTTCTCACCGATCAGCACGGGCGCGGAGCGGCGGTCGAGCAGCGCCTGGGTGAAGGTCTCACCCGCGCTGACGGTCAGCCGGCCGGTCAGCACCGCCACCGGACCGGTGAAGACGGGGCCGTGGTGCGGGCGCACGGTCACCGGCTGCTCCGCGGTGAAGCCGCGGGGGTCCGCCGGATCGTTGCGGGCGCGCTTCGCGTAGGCACGGTAGGCCCGGTCGGTCAGCCGGGCGGCGACGCGCAGTCCGAGCCGGTCCGAGCCCCCGGCGTGGAAGCGGACGTCGACGATCAGCCCCTTCATGCGCCGTACCCGGTGTGCGGTGAACACCTTGTCGAGCGCCTTGTCCATCGTCCGCGTGTCCCCGGCGAAGTCGCCCTTGTCGGTGAGGTCCTGCAAGCGGGTGAGCCGCAGGTAGCCGGTGCCGTCGGGAAGGTCCGCGAAGGAGACCGCCCCCTGGCCCCAGGTGTGCAGGGGAACCCCCACCGCCCGGGAGGTCGCTTTGTCGATGCGGGCGATCGACTGCGGCGTCGGGGCGGGGGTGCCCTGCCGCCTGCCCGCGTAGCGGCGCTCGCCCGCGATCAGCGCCGTGTGCGCGTCGTGCAGCGGCGCGATCATCGCCCGCAGAATCGCGAAGAGCCGGGCGTCGGAGGTGTCCCGGGTGACCTTCGGCCGCCAGCGCGCGCGTGCGGCCTGCCAGTCGACGCCCCGCCGTGCGAAGAACGGGTAGTTCTCCGCGTAAGTGCGCCAGAAGACGTCGAAGACGGCCCGCGGGTCGTCCTCGGGCTTTTGTGCGCACCGCCGCGGCAGCTCCGTGATCCGGTGCAGGGTCCGCCACCCCACACCGTCGGCGAACCGGAGCCGGGCCTCTCCGGCCCCTCGGGGTTCGAGGGTGACGGGTGCTGCGTCCGCGACGTCGTACGTCCTTGTGCCGCTCACCGCGGCCGCACCCGCTCGGCGGCCCGGCGTCCGCTCGGTGCCCCGCAGGGTGCCCGGCAGGCAGCTCGTCCGCGTCGTCTCGTACGTGCGCAGCTTGCCCTTGCCGACCGTGACGAGGAGCCCGTAGCCGTCCATCCGCCACAGCCCCGCCACTCGGCCCGCCGTGTGTGAGGCCGCATGCGCCGGAGCGGACGACGTGGCGGGCCGCGACGGCCCGCAGCCGGCGACGACCAGCACGCCGACGACCGCCGGCACACCGACCCGGGCGGCTACCCGGCGCGTCCCGGACAAGTGCGGTCCAACCGTGATCAATCGGCGCAAGTACGGCCTGATACGGCGATGCCCTGGGAAGCGGCGTGAACCTTGTGAAACGTCCTGAAACCTCATGAAGGACCCCGTGCATACGTGCGGAAACTGGGACGCCGCGGGCTGTGCGAACCCCCGCGGAGGTGCTGTCCGGCAGCCTGCCGGAGCCGGTGCCCTCCCACGATCCGGCTACCACCCCGACCACAGGTGTGGCCACCACGAGGGAACCTCGTATGGTCGTATCCGTGTTGGAGGAGATGCGGATCAAAGCCCTGGGCGTGATCGACGACGCCGTTGTCGAGCTGTCGCCCGGCTTCACCGCGGTGACAGGTGAGACCGGCGCGGGCAAAACCATGGTCGTCACCAGCCTGGGACTGCTGCTGGGCGGACGCGCCGACGCCGCTTTGGTGCGGGTCGGTGCCAAGGCGGCCGTCGTCGAGGGGCGGATCGCTGTGGAGCCGGAGGCGCCGGCCGCCCGCCGCGCCGAGGAGGCGGGCGCCGAGCTGGACGAGGGCGCCCTGCTGCTCAGCCGCACCGTCTCGGCCGAGGGCCGCTCACGCGCGCACGTGGGCGGGCGCTCGGTGCCGGTCGGGCTGCTGGCGGAGCTGAGCGACGACCTGGTGGCCGTGCACGGCCAGACCGACCAGCAGGGCCTGCTGCGCGCCGCCCGGCAGCGCGAGGCGCTCGACCGCTACGCGGGGGCGGCCGTGGCCGGGCCGCTGACCGCCTACCGCGACGCCTACCGCAGGCTGCGCACCGTCGCCGCCGAGCTGACCGAGCTGACCACCCTCGCCCGCGAGCGCGCTCAGGAGGCCGACCTGCTGCGCTTCGGCATCCAGGAGATCGAGGCCGCCGAGCCGCAGCCGGGTGAGGACACCGACCTGGCGGCCGAGGCGGAACGCCTCGGGCACGCCGAGGCCCTGGCCTCCGCCGCCACCACCGCGCACGGCGCCCTGGCGGGCGACCCCGCCGACCCGGAGGGCGTGGAGGCCGCCACCCTCGTGGCGGGGGCCCACCGCGCGCTGGAGGCCGTAAGGGCCCACGACCCCGCGCTCGCCACGCTCGCCGACCGGCTGGGCGAGGTGCACATCCTCATCTCCGACATCGCCGGCGAACTGGCCGGCTACGCCGACGACCTGGACGCCGACCCGCTGCGGCTGGCCGCCGTCGAGGAGCGCCGCGCGGCCCTGGCGCAGCTCACCCGCAAGTACGGCGAGGACCTCACCGCCGTGCTCGCGTGGGCCGGGCAGAGCGCCGAGCGGCTGGCCGAACTGGAGGGGGACGACGACCGGATCGGCGAGCTGGGCGCGGAGCGCGACGCGCTGCGCACCGAACTGGCCGAGCTCGCCCGTACGCTCACCGAGGCCCGCACGGACGCCGCCAAGCGGTTCGCCGACGCCGTCACGGAGGAGCTGGCCGAGCTGGCGATGCCGCACGCGCGGGTCTCCTTCGACCTCAAGCACACCGAGGACCCCGACGGGCTCGAGGTGGAGGGACGCACTCTCGCGTTCGGCCCGCACGGCACCGACGAGGTCGAACTGCTGCTCGCGCCGCACCCGGGCGCTCCGCCCCGGCCCGTGGCCAAGGGCGCGTCCGGGGGTGAGCTCTCCCGCGTGATGCTCGCGGTCGAGGTGGTCTTCGCCGACTCCGATCCCGTACCGACCTACCTGTTCGACGAGGTGGACGCGGGCGTCGGCGGCAAGGCGGCCGTCGAGGTGGGCCGCAGACTCGCGCGGCTGGCCAGGTCGGCGCAGGTGGTGGTCGTCACGCACCTGCCCCAGGTCGCCGCGTTCGCCGACCGGCACCTGGTGGTGCACAAGACCGACGACGGTTCTGTGACCCGCAGCGGCGTGCGGGCGATGGAGGGCGAGGACAGGGTCCGTGAGCTCTCCCGGATGCTCGCGGGCCAGGAGGACTCCGAACTCGCCCGCGCGCACGCCGAGGAGCTGCTGGAGGCGGCCCGCGCGGGAGGCTGAGCCGGGCGCTGGGCCGCGCCGCCCGCGAGGGAACACGCGGGTGGCGCACACCGGGCCGGGCCGGCCGGGCTGGGCCCGAGCCGGGGGCCCACGGGAGGGCGTGCGGCGGCGCGGGCGGGCGGCGCCTCGAAGCCGGCACCGGCGCGCGGCACGGCGTGCGCGCCGTCCCCCGTGTGAGTGAGAGTGGGTGAGCGCCGCCGTGCTGTGGCGCCGACCGGGCCCGCACCGCGGCGTGCCCCGCCGGCGTCACCTGGCATCCTGGGCAGACCTCCCCACCCGCCACCGGAGAAAGCCCGCATGCCGTGAGCCCGAGCCGCACCCCCGCCCCGCGCCGGTCACCGGTCGGCGCACGGTCGACGCACGCCGTGCACGTGCTGGGCGGCACCGAGGGCCCCGGCGGCGAGGAGGGCCCCTCGGCGGACACGACGGCCTACGCGCGCTCCCTCGCCCAGGGGCTGACCGCCCGCGGCGCACGGATCACGGTCTGCTCCCGGCACGACCCCACGCTGCGGCACGCCTTCACCGGAACCGGAGCGGACGTGCGGGTGCTGCGGGGCCGCACGGAGGCGGAGACGGCCGTCTCGCTGCGCGCCGTGTGCCAGGACGCCGACCTCGTGCACGCACACGGGCCGCACGCCGGGCTCCTGGCCGCTCTCGCGCTCGCCCCCGGTCGCCGGTGCACCCCCCTCGTCGTCACCTGGCACGCCCCGCCGGGCCCCGGCCCAGGACCAGCCCGTGCCACCCGCGCCGACGCGGCCCGCGAGCTGGTGGTCAGGCTGCTGGCCCGGCGCGTCGCCCGCACGGCGACCGTCGTGCTCGGCGCCACCACGGCGCTGGTCGACGCGGCGCGCCGCAGCGGCGCCCGCGACGCGCGGCTGGCCCCCGCGCCCATCCCCTTCGACGGACCGCACGCGGGTCCGCCCGACGGCTCGGCGGACGAGGCGGCGGACGGCGCGGAGGCGCTGCTCCACAAGGTGCGCGCGGGCATCGGCGCGCTCGACCGGCCGCTGGTCATGGCCGTCGGGCGCCTGGACGGCCGGCGCGGGCACGACACGGCGCTGACCGCCTCCCGCGCCTGGCGCGGGCTCGACCCGCCGCCGCTGCTCGCCCTGGCGGGGGAGGGGCCGCAGCGGGCCGCGTTGCAGGGCCGTATCGACCGCGAGGCGCTGCCCGTCCGGCTGCTGGGCCGGCGCGACGACGCGCTGCGGCTGCTGGCGGGCGCCGACGTGGCGCTGGTGCCGGGCCGCTGCCAGGGCCGCTCGCTGGTCGCCCAGGAGGCCCTGCGCTCCGGCGTGCCGCTGGTGGCGGCCGACGGCGGCGGCGTCCCCGAACTCGTCTCGGACGCCGCCGTGCTGGTGCCCTGGGGTGACGCCGACTCGCTGGCGGCCGCGGTCCTGACCCTGCTGACCGATCACGACCGCCGTGCGGAGCTGTCCAGGGCGGGCCGCGCCCGCGCCCGTACGTGGCCGGACGAGGACGACGCCGCGGCCCAGGTCCTCAGCCTCTACGACGAGCTCACCCAGGCCGCCGCCGGACGCTGACCCCGAACGCCGGCGCCTACCGGCTCGCCCGTCCGCGGGGGCCGTGGCCCCCGCGGACACAGCAGTGCGCCCGGTCCGCCTGTGCGCGCCCGGGCGCTCTCACTCCGGATCTCCGCCGGGCCCCGGACCTGTGGATCCAAGGCCCCGGCGTCTCAGACCCCGTAGGCCCCCGAGGCGGTCAGCCGCAGGGCCGTGTCGATCAGCGGGACGTGGCTGAAGGCCTGCGGGAAGTTGCCCACCTGCCGTTGGTTCGCGGAGTCCCACTCCTCGGCCAGCAGGCCCACGTCGTTGCGCAGGGCCAGCAGCTTCTCGAACAGCTTCCGCGCCTCGTCGACCCGGCCGATCATGGCCAGGTCGTCGGCGAGCCAGAACGAGCAGGCCAGGAAGGCTCCCTCCTCGCCCGCGAGGCCGTCCACGTTCTCGCACGGCTCGCCGTCGGGTCCTGCCTCCGCGCTGGTCGGGTAGCGCAGCACGAAACCGTCCTCGGTCGACAGCTCGCGCTGGATGGCCTCGATGGTGCCGATGACCCGCTTGTCGTCCGGCGGCAGGAAGCCCATCTGCGGGATCAGCAGCAGCGAGGCGTCCAGCTCCCGGGAGCCGTAGGACTGCGTGAACGTGTTGCGTTCCTTGTCGTAGCCCTTCTCGCACACCTCGCGGTGGATCTCGTCGCGCAGGGTGCGCCAGCGCTCGACCGGGCCGTCCACGTCGCCCGCCTCGATCATCTTGACCGTACGGTCGACGGCCACCCAGGCCATCACCTTCGAGTGGACGAAGTGCCGGCGGGGCCCGCGCACCTCCCAGATGCCCTCGTCGGGCTCGTCCCAGTGGTCCTCCAGATAGCCGATGAGCTTCAGCTGGAGGAGCTGCGCGTAGTCGTTGCGGGCCAGACCCGTCATGTGGCCCAGGTGCAGGGCCTCGACGACCTCGCCGTACACATCGAGCTGGAGCTGGCCCGCCGCGCCGTTGCCGACGCGTACCGGCTTGGAGTCCTCGTAGCCGGGAAGCCACGTCAGCTCGGCCTCGGACAGCTCGCGTTCGCCCGCGATGCCGTACATGATCTGGAGGTTCTCCGGGTCGCCCGCCACCGCGCGCAGCAGCCACTCGCGCCAGGCCCGCGCCTCCTCGCGGTATCCGGTCCGCAGCAGGGAGGAGAGGGTGATGGCCGCGTCGCGCAGCCAGGTGAAGCGGTAGTCCCAGTTCCGCTCCCCGCCGATCGCCTCGGGCAGCGAGGTGGTCGGTGCGGCGACGATCCCGCCGGTCGGCGCGTAGGTGAGCGCCTTCAAGGTGATCAGCGAACGGACCACGGCCTCCCGGTAGGGCCCGTGGTAGGTGCACGTCTCGACCCAGTCGCGCCAGAACTCCTCGGCGACGTGCAGCGCCTCCTCCGGCTCGGGGAGCGGCGGCGGCTCGCGGTGCGACGCCTCCCAGCTGATCGTCAGCGCCACCCGGTCGCCGGGGCCGACGGTGAAGTCGGAGTAGGTCGTCAGGTCCTCGCCGTAGCTGTCGACCTCGGTGTCCAGCCACACGGAGTCGGGTCCGGCGACGGCGGCGGTGCGATCGTCGAGCTTGTGCACCCACGGCACGACCCAGCCGTAGGAGAACCGCATCCGCAGCGCCGAGTGCATCCGCACCCGCCCGCTGACCCCCTCCACGATCCGCACCAGCTTGGGCGGGTGGTTCTCGCGCGGAGGCATGAAATCGATGATGCGGACGGTCCCCCTGGGGGTGTCCCATTCCGACTCCAGTACGAGGGAGTCCCCCCGGTAGCGGCGGCGGTCGGCCCGTGGCGGGTCGCCGCCCGCGGGGTGGGCCGGGCCCACTCGCCAGAAGCCGTGCTCCTCGGTGCCGAGGAGGCCCGCGAAGACGGCATGGGAGTCGAAGCGGGGCAGGCAGAGCCAGTCCACCGCTCCGTCTCTGCCCACAAGGGCAGCCGTCTGCATATCCCCGATGAGTGCGTAATCCTCGATGCGCCCAGCCACGTGCATCTCCAGTCGAACGAAAACGAACGGCGACGCCCCCGTGGGACGTGCTGGTTGACCTGTGTGTTTCTGCCTGTCCTTGGCAAGTGTCCGTGCAGGATACGACGCTGGGATCCCTTCCGCCCGACGGTCGGCTGAGTCCGGCTGCGCCGATGGGGTGACCTTCGCTACCGCGTTCACCTGCTGCGACTCCACCGTCACCCTGGGGGGCGTGTGACGGCTTCCCCGGCGGCCCCGCCGACCTCGGCAGCGGCACCGGCCCCGCGGCACTGTTACGCTGGTAGCCCGTGGAGCGGTGGGCCGCGAACGCGATCTGTTCGAGACGGCAGCCCCCCGAACCGCAGCGAGGCCCCACCCGGACACCCCTCCAGGATGCAGCCTCCGCACCCCACCAAGCGACCACGGGAGCCCCCTCTTGGCCATGCCGCCTACGTCCATGACGACCAAGCACCTCTTCGTCACCGGGGGGGTCGCCTCCTCGCTCGGCAAGGGGCTCACCGCCTCCAGCCTGGGCGCCCTGCTCAAGGCCCGGGGCCTGCGGGTCACCATGCAAAAGCTCGACCCCTACCTGAACGTCGACCCGGGCACGATGAACCCCTTCCAGCACGGAGAGGTGTTCGTCACCAACGACGGCGCCGAGACCGACCTGGACATCGGCCACTACGAGCGGTTCCTCGACGTCGACCTCGACGGCACCGCCAACGTCACCACGGGCCAGGTCTACTCCACCGTCATCGCCAAGGAGCGGCGCGGCGAGTACCTGGGCGACACCGTGCAGGTCATCCCGCACATCACCAACGAGATCAAGAGCCGCATCCGCCGCATGGCCACCGACGACGTGGACGTCGTCATCACCGAGGTCGGCGGCACCGTCGGCGACATCGAGTCGCTGCCGTTCCTGGAGGCCGTCCGCCAGGTCCGCCACGAGGTAGGCCGCGACAACGTCTTCGTCGTCCACATCTCGCTGCTGCCCTACATCGGCCCCTCCGGCGAGCTGAAGACCAAGCCCACCCAGCACTCCGTCGCAGCGCTGCGCAACATCGGCATCCAGCCCGATGCGATCGTGCTGCGGGCCGACCGGGACGTGCCCGTCTCCATCAAGCGGAAGATCGGGCTGATGTGCGACGTGGACGACGCGGCCGTCGTCGCCTGCAAGGACGCCCGCTCCATCTACGACATTCCCAAGGTCATCCACTCCGAGGGCCTGGACGCCTACGTCGTGCGCAAGCTCGACCTGCCCTTCCGCGACGTGGACTGGACCCAGTGGGAGGACCTGCTGCGCCGCGTCCACGAGCCGGACCACGAGGTCACCGTGGCGCTGGTCGGCAAGTACATCGACCTGCCCGACGCCTACCTCTCGGTCACCGAGGCGCTGCGCGCCGGCGGCTTCGCCAACCGGGCCCGCGTCAAGATCAAATGGGTCACCTCCGACGACTGCCGCACCCCCGAGGGCGCCAGGCGCCAGCTCGGCGACTGCGACGCGGTCTGCATCCCCGGCGGCTTCGGCGAGCGCGGTGTGGACGGCAAGGTCGGCGCCATCACCTACGCCCGCGAGAACCGTGTCCCCCTCCTCGGCCTGTGCCTGGGCCTCCAGTGCATCGTCATCGAGGGCGCCCGCAACCTGGCCGGTATCGCCGACGCCAACTCCACCGAGTTCGACCGGTCCACCGCGCACCCGGTCATCTCCACCATGGAGGAGCAGCTCGACATCGTCGCCGGCGAGGGCGACATGGGCGGCACCATGCGGCTGGGCATGTACCCGGCCAAGCTCGCCGAGGGCTCCCTCGTCCGCGAGGCCTACGACGGCGAGCCCTACGTCGAGGAGCGCCACCGCCACAGGTACGAGGTCAACAACCACTACCGCACCGAGCTGGAGAAGACGGCGGGGCTCGTCTTCTCCGGCACCTCGCCCGACAACAAGCTGGTCGAGTACGTCGAGTACCCGCGCGAGGTCCACCCCTACCTGGTGGCCACCCAGGCCCACCCGGAGCTGCGCTCCCGCCCCACCCGCCCGCACCCGCTGTTCGCCGGGCTGGTCAAGGCCGCCGTCGCGCGTCAGCAGGGAGAGTGAGCACCATGGCCAACCGCATCTCCGACACGCCCGAGGAGTGGGAGGTCACCGCGACCTCCACCCCGTTCCAGGGCCACAAGACCGGCGTGCGCACCGATCAGGTCGTCATGCCCGACGGCTCCGTCGTCGGCCGCGACTACCAGACCCACCCCGGGTCCGTGGCCATCCTCGCCCTCGACGAGCAGGACCGCGTCCTGGTCGTCAACCAGTACCGGCACCCCGTGCGCGAGAAGCTGTGGGAGATCCCCGCCGGGCTCCTCGACGTACCCGGCGAGAACCCGCTCGCCGCGGCGGAGCGCGAGCTGTACGAGGAGGCGCACACGAAGGCCGAGGACTGGCGGGTCCTCGTGGACGTCTACACCACCCCCGGCGGCAGCGACGAGGCCGTGCGGATCTTCCTCGCCCGGCAGCTGTCCGAGGTCGAGGGCGAGCGCTTCGAGGTCTCCGAGGAGGAGGCCGACATGGAGGTCGCGCGCGTTCCGCTGGAAGAGCTGGTGCGCGGCGCTCTCGCCGGTGAGCTGCACAACAACTGTCTCGTGGTGGGGTGCCTCGCGTTGAGCGCCGCGCTGGCGAGCGGGGGCGGTCCCGGAGCGCTGCGAGCGGCGCAGGCGCCGTGGCCGGCCCGGCCGTTCGAGGCGCGGTAACCCCACGCGTCGTCCCCCACGCGGGGGCTCCGCCCCGGCGGTGGCCCCCTCGGGGGCCGCGTGCCCGCCCCCTCGCGCGTCGGCGGGCGCAGGGGCACCGCGTGCTCTCCCGCCCGGAGGCGGGCGGCCGTGAGCCGGTGTGGTGATTTTCGAGGCGGTGGGGGCGGTTGTCGGCCCCTGCCCGCGGTACGCGGTGAACTACGCTCGCCAGTGATGCGTCTCGCGCACACCAGGTGAACAGCGAACGGGAGCGTAGCCCGTGACAGACCAGGCGGTGGAGCCCGCAGCGAAGGGGCCGAGCCCCCACCCGTTCACGGGCCGCGGCCGCGAACTGAGCGCACTGCGCCAGGACATCGAGCGCGTCGGGCTGCACACACTGTCCGGGCGGCCCCCGCCGCACTGCCGCATCCTGCTGATCGCCGGTGCGCCGGGATCCGGCCGTACCGCCCTGGCGGAGGAGTTCGTGCGGCGGGTCGCCGACCGCTACCCGGGCGGAGTGCTGCGGGCCCGCCTCACCGATCCGGGCGGCGTCCCCGTGCCGACCGAACGCACCGCGCGCGACCTGCTGGCCGCGCTGGCCGGGACCGGCACGTCCGGGCAGGCCGCTTCCCGGCCGCGCCAGGACGCGGCGCCCGCTCCCGCTCCCGGTGCCGACGAGGCGACCGTCGCCGAGGCCTTCCGCTCCGCCCTCACCCGCCGGGGCCGCACCGTGCTGCTGCTGGACGACGTGGCGGACTCCGAGCAACTTCTCGACCTGGTCCCGGCAAGCCGCGACTGTCTCGTCGTCGCCGTCGCCACCGGCCCGCTGACCGACGTACCCGACGTACGGCCCTGCACCCTGGGGGGCCTGGAGCGAGCCGCTTCCGTGGCGCTGCTGGCCCGGCACGCGGGCTCCTCACCCCGCTTCACGGTGGACCCGCGCAGCGCGGAGACGCTCGCCGAGCGGTGCGGCGACCTGCCCGCGGCGCTGACGCTGATGGGGGGCTGGCTGGCCTCCCGCCCCATGCTCTCCGTCCTGCAAGGCGCCCGGGCCCTCTCCGAGGCGGCCGCCGGGCCCGGGGAAGCCGAGCCGGAGGACGGCGGCGGCTGTGAAGGCCAGGAGGCGGACGGGGCGGGTGCCGCCGCCGGGCCCCGGGCCGGCCCCGGCGCGGAGCCGGAGGAGGACGCCGAGCCCCGCGGCCCGTCCGCGGCCGGGGAGACGGCCGGCGCCGAACGGACGACGGCGCAGGGAACCCCCGAGCCGCTCGTGCGGGCTTTCCAACTGGTGCACGGCTCACTGCCACGCTCCTCCGCGCGGCTGTTGCGGCTGCTGGCGCTCGCGCCGGCCGGATGCCTGGACCCGCAGACGGCGTCGTCGCTCGGCGGCTGCTCGGTGAGCTGGGCGTGCCTGGCACTGGATGAGTTCGTACGGCTCGGACTGCTGCGCGCGCTGGGCGGGGACCGCTACCAGGTGCCGGGCTGTCTGGATCCGCTGCTGCGCGCCGAGCTCGCGGCGCACGAGCGCCCCGCCGAGACGATGCTGGCGCGGGCCCGGATGCTGGAGCGGCTGGTACGTCAGCTCCAGGCCTGCCGCGCGGTGTGCGAGCCCGCCGGTTCGCCGGGGCGTGAACGGATGGCCGGGATGGAGCGCGGGCTGCGCTTCGCCCACCGTGCCGAGGCCCGCTCCTGGCTCCAGGCGCGGCGTCCCGCGCTGCTCGCGGCGGCGCGGATGGCCGTCGCGGAGGGCGGTGGCGAGCTGGACACGCTGGCCCGGCGGCTGGTCTCCGCGCTGGCCCGCGCCTTCGACGCGCACCGGGACCCGGAGGAGGCCGCGCCCGAGCTCTACCGGCTGCACGAGTTGGTGCTCCGGGTGGCCGAGCGGGGCCGCAGGCACCGGGAGCGGGCGGCGGCGCTGTTCAACCTGGGGGATCTCGACGCGGACACGGGCCGTTTCGAGGACGCGCTGGTGCGCTACCGCGCGGCCCTGGACGCCGCGCGTAAGTGCGGGGACGAGTGGGCGGCGGGCCGCGCCATGGAGTCGCTGGCCGGCTGCTACGCCGAACTGGAGGACTGGGAGCGGGCCGCCGACTGGTACGGCAGGGCGCTCGCGCTGCGGCTGACCCGGGGGGAGCGCGCCGACCGTGAGGCCGCGGCACGGCTCCACGGCCGGATCGGCGCGGTCCACACCTACGCCGAGCGCTGGGACGAGGCACTGCGTGCCTGGCGCGCCTCGGCCGCGGCGTTCCGCAGGCTCCGTGAGCCGGCGGCGCAGGCGCGTGCGCTGGCGGAGGTCGCCCGCGTCCAGGAGTGCGCGGGGCGCCCGCACGAGGCGCTGCGCTCGGGCGACCAGGCGCTGGCGGCGGCGCGCGGCGCGGCCGACGGGCGGCTCGAGGCGGCGCTTGAGCTGCGCGCGGCCGGAGTGTGTGAGCGGGCCGGCCACCCGGGTGCGGCCCGGCGGCACCGCGCGGCGGCGGAGCGGCTGCTCAGCACGTTGCCGCCGCCCCGCTCCGAGGGCGCGGCGGCCGGCGGGGCCGGCCGGGACGGTGGTGGGGCCCAGACGGCCGCGGCGGAGGGCGAGCGGGGACCGGCGGAACCGGGTGCAGGGGGCGCGTAGGGCCGTGAGGGGGCTCACTGAGCGCGCTTCGGGTGCGCGTGGGCTCGGGCCGGACACCCCGCAACCTGCGAAACGTATAGCGATAACGAAAAAGATCGACCGTTTGTAAGGCTAGACAGCTCAGCCTCCTTAATTAGACTGGTCGAGCCGCGGTCCCCCCGGGTGTCTCCGAGCATGCGCGACCCGGCGTCTCTACTGCCTTCTGCACCCTTGAGTGAAGGACCGTGATCGACGTGAAGGTCGGTATCCCCCGCGAGGTCAAGAACAACGAGTTCCGCGTCGCCATCACCCCTGCCGGGGTGATGGAACTGGTCCGGAACGGCCACCAGGTGTTCGTCGAGAAGAACGCCGGAGCGGGCTCCTCCATCCCCGACGGCGAGTACGCCGCGGCAGGCGCCGCCGTCCTGGAGACCGCCGACGAGGTGTGGGCCACCGGGGACCTGCTGCTCAAGGTCAAGGAGCCGGTCGCCGAGGAGTACCACAGGCTCCGCGAGGACCAGACGCTCTTCACCTACCTGCACCTGGCCGCCTCCCGTCAGTGCACGGACGCGCTGCTCAAGGCCGGCACCACGGCCATCGCCTACGAGACGGTCGAGCTGCCGAACCGCACGCTGCCGCTGCTCGCCCCGATGTCCGAGGTCGCCGGGCGCATCGCCCCGCAGGTCGGCGCCTATCACCTGATGGCCTCGGCGGGCGGCCGCGGCGTGCTGCCCGGCGGGGTGCCCGGCGTCGAGCCGGGACGTGCGGTCGTCATCGGCGGCGGTGTCTCCGGCTGGAACGCCACCCAGATCGCCGTCGGCCTCGGCTTCCACGTCACGCTGCTCGACAAGGACGTCAACAAGCTCCGCGAGGCGGACAGGATCTTCGGCACCCGGGTGCGCACCATCGCCTCCAACGCCTTCGAGCTGGAGCGTGCCGTGCTGGAGGCCGACCTGGTCGTCGGCGCCGTGCTCATTCCGGGGGCCAAGGCCCCGAAGCTGGTCACCAACGACCTGGTGTCCCGGATGAAGCCCGGAAGTGTTCTTGTCGACATCGCGATCGACCAGGGCGGCTGCTTCGAGGACTCGACGCCGACCACGCACGCCGAGCCGACCTTCCCGGTGCACGACTCGGTCTTCTACTGCGTCGCCAACATGCCGGGCGCGGTGCCGAACACCTCCACGTACGCGCTGACCAACGCGACGCTGCCCTACATCGTGGAGGTCGCGGGCCGCGGCTGGCGCGAGGCGCTGCGCCGCGACCCGGCGCTCGCCAAGGGTCTCAACACCCACGGCGGCGAGGTCACTTACGGCTCCGTCGGCGAGGCGCACGGCCTGCCGGTGCGGGACACCGCCTCGCTGCTCGGCTGAGGCGCGCGCCCGTCGAGGTCAGGGGGCCCGGGGAGGAGGCCCCCGGGTGGGATGCCGGGCCGCGACGCCGCCCGGTCAACCCCTCAAGTCAACGTCGGCAACATCACGTCACCGTCCGCACCTTGCCGCCAGGGTCCGGACGGTGACGTCGTCATGAGCCCGTACGGCAACGCCAATTCGCGGCAAAAGTAACTGTCTCACCGATTTGCCCACCGGTGAATCGGCCCGGGTGTCACCCGGGGGCCTCTTGACACAAGGGGGCTCGCATACCGACACATCGTGCCGTCTCCGGCGGATTGTGTTGCTGCGGACCGCCGACACGCCATAGAGTCGCCAACCGTCGGCATGGTGTCACGCTGACTAGTCGAGAAATTTCCTGGTCACCTTAGGAGGTAAGACGACTTGTGAACGAGTCGACATTTTCTCCCGGGGGTGGTCAACCAGGAGCGCCTGCACTCGGCCAGGGGCCCTCGGGCCCCACAGGGCCCGAGGGTGTCGGCTCCGTCGCTGTCCGCACCTTCGCAGCCCACCACAACCCGACGCACACCATGACAGCCAACCAGAGCACGGACGGCCAACACGTGAACGCCACGGCCGGCGACGCTACGAACGGTCAGTCCGCCGGGCGTTTCGCCGACTACACCGATCCGCACTACGACCCCAACTACGGCGAACTGCCCGAGGGGCACTTCTACGACCCGGACGCGGAGTACGAGCCCGATCCGGAGTACGCGGCCACGCTCGCCCCCGACGCGGCGCGCCAGCGGCGTGAACGCATCGGCCCGACCGGGCGCCCGCTGCCGTACTTCCCGATCCCCGGACCGGTCAACGAGCACGGTCCGGCCAAGATCATCGCGATGTGCAACCAGAAGGGCGGGGTCGGCAAGACGACCTCCACCATCAACCTGGGCGCCGCACTCGCGGAGTACGGGCGGCGCGTGCTGCTGGTCGACTTCGACCCGCAGGGCGCCCTCTCCGTCGGCCTCGGCGTCAACCCGATGGAGCTGGACCTGACGGTCTACAACCTCCTGATGGAACGCGGCCTGGCCCCCGACGAGGTGCTGCTGAAGACCGCGGTCGCGGGCATGGACCTGCTGCCCAGCAACATCGACCTGTCGGCGGCCGAGGTCCAGCTCGTCAGCGAGGTGGCCCGCGAGTCCACCCTCCAGCGCGCCCTCGGCCCGCTGATGAGCGACTACGACTTCATCGTCATCGACTGCCAGCCCTCGCTCGGCCTGCTCACCGTCAACGCGCTGACCGCGGCGCACAAGGTGATCGTCCCCCTGGAGTGCGAGTTCTTCGCGCTCCGCGGTGTCGCGCTGCTGACCGAGACGATCGAGAAGGTCCAGGAGAGGCTCAACCCGGAGCTGGAGCTCGACGGGATCCTGGCGACGATGTACGACTCGCGCACCGTGCACAGCCGTGAGGTGCTCGCCCGCGTCGTCGAGGCGTTCGACAACAACGTCTACCACACGGTCATCGGGCGCACCGTCCGGTTCCCCGAGACGACCGTCGCGGGCGAGCCGATCACGACGTACGCCTCCAACTCCGTCGGCGCCGCCGCCTACCGCCAGCTCGCCAGGGAGGTGCTCGCCCGGTGCCACGCCGAGTGAGTCTCCCGGCAGCCGACGAATTGTTCCGTACGACCGGTGGCGCCGCGGTCCAGTCGTCGGCGCCGCAACAGGGGCCGCCCGCACAGGTCGGCCAGGTGAACGGCGAGACGGCGCCGCCCCCGCAGGGGGCCACAGGCGGCGCCTCGTCGTCCACCGCGCCGAAGGTACCCGCGCCGTCCCCCGAACCCGCGGCCGAGTCCGGCGGCGGCGAGGACACCGCGGCCGACGAGTCCGGCAGCCACACCGCCCCCGGTCCGGCCGAGCACGCGGGCCGCCAGGGCCGCGGCACCGGCAAGCCGGAGGCCCAGCGCGCCACCACCCCGCCCCAACAGGCGGCCCCCGCACAGGGCGAGCGTCCCGCACGGCGGGGCGGCGGCACCAAGAACCGCCAGGCCCAGGCGTCTTCGGCGGCCCCACGACGCGGACGCGCGGCCCGCAGGCCCAGCGGGCGTGAGCGCCACGACGAGAAGATCACCGTCTACGTCTCGGCCGAAGAGCTGATGGACCTCGAACACGCGCGCTTGGTGCTGCGCGGCGAACACGGGCTCGCCGTCGACCGCGGCCGTATCGTCCGCGAAGCGGTCGCCGTGGTCCTCGCCGACCTCGAATCCCGCGGAGACGCGAGCATTCTCGTACGGCGGTTGCGCGGGCGCTGACCTGCTTGCCAGTACGCTGCCTGCGATGCCCCCACCGACTCCAGACGACGCGCTCCACCACCGGGGCTCCCGCCGACCGCTGGGGCGGGGGCCCGCGGTGGCGCACGAGCCGCCGGAGCCGCAGCCCGCCGAACCGCCCGCTCCGCGGCCCCCGGTCGAGCCCCGCCCGCCCGAACAGACCCGGGGCGCGCGGCAGATCGGCCCCGCAGACGAACCGGACACCGCCGGCAACCCGCCGACGGACGCGGAGCCGGAGCCCGCCGAGGAACCGGAGGCCAACGGGGACCCGGAGGCCGAAGCGGAGCCGGAATCCGAGGGGGAGGCCGACGACGGACGATTCCGCGTCGTCCTGGACAACTTCGAGGGCCCCTTCGACCTCCTCCTCCAACTCATCTCCAAGCACAAGCTGGACGTCACCGAAGTCGCCCTCTCCAAGGTCACCGACGAGTTCATGGCGCACATCCGCGCCATGGGCCCCGCGTGGGACCTCGACCAGACCACCGAGTTCCTCGTCGTCGCCGCCACCCTGCTCGACCTGAAGGCCGCACGGCTGCTGCCACAGGCTGAAGTGGAGGACGAGGCGGACCTCGCCCTGCTGGAGGCCCGCGACCTGCTCTTTGCGCGGCTGCTCCAGTACCGCGCCTACAAGGAGATCGCCGCGATCTTCGCGGGCCGCCTGGAGACGGAGGCCCGGCGCTTCCCCCGCACCGTGGGGCTGGAGCCGCACCACGCCGAGCTGCTGCCCGAAGTGGCGCTCAGCGTCGGCCCCGAGGGCTTCGCCAGGCTGGCGGTCAAGGCGATGCGGCCCAAGCCGAAACCGCAGGTGTACGTCGAGCACATCCACGCGCCCCTCGTCAGCGTCCGCGAGCAGGCCGAGGTGGTCGTCGCGCGGCTGCGGGAGCGGGGCGAGGCCAGCTTCCAGGAGCTGACCGAGGACACCACCGACACCCTCACCGTCGTCGCCCGCTTCCTCGCGCTGCTGGAGCTCTACCGTGAGCGGGCCGTCGAGCTGCACCAGGACGAGGCGCTGGGCGCGCTGCTCGTACGGTGGAGTGGCACGGCCGAGACCGCACCCGTGGTGACCGACGAGTTCGACCAGGAGCCGGGAGCGGGCAAGCAGGAGCCAGGGGAGCACAGGGATGAGTGACACAGCGGCCGGCACGGCCGAGGAGACCTACGAGGTCCAGGAGGCCGTCGGCGAGGGCACCGAACCGCCCGCCGGCGGCTTCGAGGTCGCTCAGCTGGAGCTGAAGCCCGCCCTGGAGGCGGTCCTCATGGTCGTGGACGAACCCGCCACAGCCGAGCACCTGGCCAAGGTGCTCCAGCGGCGGCCCCGCGAGGTCTCCGACGCCCTGCGCGAGCTGGCCGACGAGTACACCGTGCAGGGGCGCGGCTTCGAGCTGCGGCTGGTCGCCGGCGGCTGGCGCTTCTCCACGCGCGGTGACTACGCGGACGCGGTCGAGCGCTTCGTGCTCGACGGCCAGCAGGCGCGGCTGACCCAGGCCGCGCTCGAAACCCTCGCCGTCGTCGCCTACCGGCAGCCGGTCAGCCGCTCCCGCGTCTCGGCCGTACGCGGTGTGAACTGCGACGGCGTCATGCGTACGCTGCTCCAGCGCGGTCTCGTGGAGGAGGCGGGCACGGAACCCGAGACAGGTGCGATCCTTTACAGGACGACGCATTACTTTCTGGAGCGGATGGGCCTGCGCGGCCTGGACGAGCTTCCGGAACTGGCGCCCTTCCTTCCGGAGGCGGAGGCCGTGGAGGGGGAGACCCCAGAAGGCATGCCGTCGTTCGACGTAGACGATCCTTCCCCCGAGTCCCAGACGGAACATTGATGCGAAGCAGCGGCAGGAACACCGGCGGTAACCGAGGCGGCAAACAGGGCGGCGCGGGCCGCGGCGGCCAGAGCGCCCCCCGCGGCGGCACCCCACGTGGCCAGGGCGGCGGGCAGCGGAGCCGGGACCAGCAGTCCCGCACCCCCCGCCAGCCCCGGCCCGAGGAGCGCCGCTACACCCAGGCCGGCGGCCGGCCCGACGGCGACGGCCGACCGGGTGGCGACGGCCGACCGGGCGACAAGGGCGGCCGAAGCGGTCAGAAGCCCCAGGGCGGCGCCCGGAAACCCCAAAGCGGCCAGGGCGGCCGAGGCGGCCAGGGCGGCCGAGGCGGCCAGGGCGGCCAGGGCGGCCGAGGCGGCCAAGGCGGTGGCAACACCCGCAAGAACGTCACCAAGAGCGGCGCACCCAAGGCACGCGACCGCAGGGCCTCGGCCCCCGCGCGTCCCCGCGAGTACGAGGCCCAGATCGAGGAGCGCAACCGCGCCCGGCACAGCAAGCCCGCAGCCAAGCTGCCCAAGACCTTCGGCGAGCAGGAAGGCGAGCGTCTGCAAAAGGTGCTGGCCCGGGCCGGTATGGGCTCCCGGCGGGCCTGCGAGGAGCTGGTCGAACAGGCCAGGGTCGAGGTCAACGGCGAGATCATCCGCGAGCAGGGGCTGCGGGTCGATCCGGAGAAGGACGAGATCAAGGTCGACGGGCTGACCATCGCCACCCAGTCCTACGTCTTCTTCGCCCTCAACAAGCCGGCCGGCGTCGTCGCCTCGATGGAGGACCCCGAGGGCCGCCAGTGCCTGGGCGACTACGTCCAAAACCGCGAAACCCGGCTCTTCCACGTCGGCAGGCTCGACACCGAGACCGAGGGGCTGATCCTGCTCACCAACCACGGTGAGCTGGCCCACCGCCTCACCCACCCGCGCTACGGCGTGACGAAGACCTACCTGGCCGCCATCCAGGGTCCGCTGCCGCGGGAACTGGGCAAGCAGCTCAAGGACGGCATCCGGCTGGACGACGGCTTCGCGCGCGCCGACCACTTCCGCGTGGTCGAGAACCACGGCAAGAACTACCTCGTGGAGGTCGCCCTCCACGAGGGCCGCAAGCACATCGTGCGGCGCATGCTCGCCGAAGCCGGCTTCCCCGTCGAAAAACTCGTCCGCACCCGCTTCGGCCCCATCGCCCTGGGCGATCAGAAGTCCGGGTGGCTCCGCCGCATGACCAACACGGAAGTAGGCATGCTCATGAACGAGGTAGACCTCTAAAAGCCCGGTCCGAGCCCTCTCACCCCAGAGAGAACCCGCACATGCCTTCGGGGATTCCCAGGGGGGGCGGGGCCCCAGACAGAGATCAGCACACCCGGGGGTGGGCGGCCTCCATGGAACGAGAAGGACATGGGGGCCCGCCCCACAGGAGGGGCCAACGGGGCGGAGCCCCGATCAAGACCAGAGGGCCAGAGCGAGAGCTCTCCCCTCCGCATCGCGCCGAACCTCCAGCATCCCCGCCACCGCCGACCGATTGACCCGCCCGTAGATCAGCGGAGCGGGCTCCCACCGCACTCGCGCGTCCAGCCGCTGTTCGTCGATCATGAGCGCCATGACGGGCCCGACCGCCGCGCGGAACCGCGTGTCGGCGACGGCCAGCGCGTGCTGCTCGTCGGCGGTGCAGGGGATGAAGCCGTCCTCGGCGAGCACGCGCGGGGAGTAGGGACGGTCCGGGGCCAGCAGCCAGTCGTCCAGCGGGACCACGTGGAAGATCATGCCTTCACTTGTACCGCCTCACCGGCCGAGCGGCTCGCACATGCACGCGTGCGCAGTACTCCCCACTCGGCCCGCGGGTGGCCCCGTACCGCCGGTCCGTATCCTGGCCGGCAACACCCTGAGCCCCGGAACACCCCACCCCGCAAGGACACCGCAGAGTCATGCGTACAGCTCTCGTGCTCGGCACGGGCCTCATCGGTACCTCGGCCGCACTCGCCCTCGCCGCGCGCGGGGTGCGGGTGCATCTCAGCGACCGTGATCCGGAGCGGGCCCGCACGGCCGCCGCGCTGGGCGCGGGCACGGAGGGGGAGCCGGAGCCGGGCTCCCCTGTCGACCTGGCCGTCGTCGCGGTGCCGCCCGCGCACATCGCGGAGACCGTCGCCCACGTGCAGCGCCGCGGGCTGGCGCGCGGTGTGATCGACGTGGGCAGCGTCAAGGGCGGGCCGCGCCGGGAGCTGACCGAACTGGGCGGCGATCTGACGACGTACCTGGGCAGCCATCCGATGTCGGGCCGGGAGCAGTCGGGCCCGCTGGCGGCGACGGCCGACCTGTTCGAGGGGCGGCCCTGGGTGCTGACGCCGACGCCCGGCACGGACACGGAGGTGCTGAACCTCGCACTGGAGCTGATCGCGCTGTGCGGGGCGGTGCCGGTGGTGATGGAGGCGGACGCGCACGACCGGGCCGTCGCTCTCGTCTCGCACACCCCCCAGCTGCTGTCCAGCCTGGTGGCGGCGCGGCTGGTGGAGGCGGCAGAGACGGATGTGCGCCTGTGCGGCCAGGGCATTCGTGACGTGACCCGGATCGCGGGCTCCGATCCGGGGATGTGGGTGGACATCCTGTCGGCCAACCCCGGCCCGGTCGCCGACGTCCTCGCCGAGGTCGCCGGCGACCTACAGGCGGTGGTCAGATCCCTGCGGGAGCTGGGCTCGGCGGACGAGAAGGAGCGGGCCAGCGGCGCCGAGGGCGTCGAGATGCTGCTGCGCAGCGGCAACGCGGGCCGGGCCAGGGTTCCGGGCAAGCACGGGCAGGCGCCGGCCGCCTACGAGACGGTGACCGTGCTCATCAGCGACCGCCCCGGACAGCTGGCGAGGATCTTCGCGGACGCCGACTCGGTGGGGGTCAACATCGAGGACGTCCGCATCGAGCACGCGACGGGGCAGCAGGCCGGCTACATGCAGCTGATGGTCGAGCCGGGCGCGGTGCCGGTACTGGAACAGGAACTACGAGACCGAGGCTGGTCCCTACGCCAGTAGCCCCGAAGCGACCGGGGGCCGGGGCCGCCCCGGCTCCCGGGACTGCCCCGGCGGCCTTGGGACCGCCCCGGCCTTGGGACCGGACTGGGGCGGGGCCCATGCCGGATCCGGGACCACCCGGGGGGGCTCATCCCGGTCCTGGTTCCACCCGGGGTCGTCCCGGGTTCCGGGACCACCCAGAGCGGGGCCCACCACCCCAGAGCGGGCCCCCCGGAGCGGGGTCCACCCTGGGCGGGGGCCCGCGTGCCCAGGGGCCGGCGGACCACCGTCACCGGGCCGCCGGCGGCCGCCCCGGGAGGGGGCGCGCCCCGTCACCCGGACCGTCCCGAGACGGTCCGGGACGCGCGGCATGGCCCACCCACGACAGCCGGTAGCCTTGTGCGGGGGAATCAGGCGCCCACCCGCCGCCCCACGCGCCGCGCGCGCCGAGAGCCCGTAGACCCACGAAAGGTGCCCACCACCGTGTCCGCGACCCCCGCAGCAGTGATTGTCGCCATCGACGGCCCCTCCGGCACGGGCAAGTCGAGCACCTCCAAGGCCGTCGCGGCCCAGCTGGGGCTGAGCTACCTGGACACCGGCGCGCAGTACCGGGCGATCACCTGGTGGATGCTCAGCAATGGTGTGGACGTCGCGGACCAGGAGGCGATCGCGGCCGCGGCGGACAAGCCGAGCATCGTCTCGGGCACCGACCCCCGGCAGCCGGCCATCTCGGCCGACGGGCTCGACGCCTCGGGCCCGATCCGGACGCAGGAGGTGACGGCCGCGGTCAGCGCGGTCAGCGCCGTGCCCGAGGTGCGTGCCCGGATCACCGAGTTGCAGCGGATGATCGCCGCCGAGGCGGGCGGCGGCATCGTCGTCGAGGGCCGGGACATCGGCACCACGGTGCTGCCGGGGGCCGACCTGAAGGTCTTCCTCACGGCTTCGCCCGAGGCCAGGGCGGCTCGCCGCAGCGGCGAGCTGAAGACCACCGCAGGCAGGCCGGTGACGGATCTGGCCGCCACCCAGCAGGCGCTGACCGCCCGTGACAAGGCGGACTCCAGCCGCAAGACCTCTCCGCTGAAGAAGGCGGACGACGCCGTCGAGGTGGACACCACCGAGTTGACCTTGGAGCAGGTCATCGAGTGCGTGGTCACCCTGGTGGAGAAGGCCGCGGCGCGGAAGGCGGAGGCGGAGCCGGTGGAGGAGGCGGCGCGGTGACGCCGAAGGACTCCGCTCGCGGCGTCCCCGGCAAGACGGATTCCGCTCGCGCCGTCCCGGCCGGGACGGACTCCTTCCCCGGCGTCCCCGGCGAGCGGGGCGCCGCCGTCGGCCGCCGGATCGGCCTGGGGCTGATGTACTCGCTGTGGCGGCCCCGGGTGCTGGGCGCCTGGCGGGTGCCGCCGGGAGGCCCGGTGATCATGGCGGTCAACCACGCGCACAACGTCGACGGCCCGATGCTGATGGGGACGGCGCCGCGCCCCGTGCACTTCCTGATCAAGAAGGAAGCGTTCGTCGGCCCGCTCGACGCGTTCCTGCGCGGTATCGGCCAGCTGAAGGTGGACCGCAGGTCCGCCGACCGGAACGCCGTCACCAGCGCACTGGGCGTACTGGAGCGCGGCGGGGTGCTGGGGATCTTCCCCGAGGGCACCCGCGGCGAGGGCGACTTCGCCTCGCTGCGCTCAGGGCTCGCCTACTTCGCGCTGCGCTCCGGCGCGCAGGTCGTCCCGGTCGTGGTGCTCGGCAGCGCCGACCGCCCCGGGCGGCTGATACGGGCGCTTCCGCCGCTGCGCAGCCGGGTGGACGTGGTCTTCGGTGATCCTTTCACCGTGGGCGACGGCTCGGGGCGCCGGACGCGCAAGGCGCTGGATCTGGCCACCGTTCAGCTCCAGGAGCGGCTGACCGCACATCTGAAAGACGCCAGGCGGCTGACCGGCCGCTGATTTGTACCGACGAGCCGGCCGCCGACCCGCGGCCGCCGCCGGTGAGCCCGGCCCCCGGTCCCTGGACGGGATCGCTGAACGACGAGGACGAGACGTCATGAACGACCAGATGCAGCCCGCCGACGACGGCACCGAGCAGGGGCACGGTGAGCTGGGTGACGCCGAGTTCGCCGAGTTCCTTGAGCTGGCCGCCGAGGAGGGTTTCGACCAGGAGGAGGTCGAGGGCGCGCTCGGTGAGGCCGGGCACGGGCCGCTGCCGGTGCTGGCGGTCGTCGGCCGCCCCAACGTCGGGAAGTCGACGCTGGTGAACCGGATCATCGGCCGTCGCGAGGCGGTCGTCGAGGACCGCCCCGGCGTCACCCGTGACCGGGTGACCTACGAGGCCGAGTGGGCGGGCCGCCGGTTCAAGGTGGTCGACACCGGCGGCTGGGAGCAGGACGTCCTGGGCATCGACGCCTCCGTCGCCGCGCAGGCCGAGTTCGCGGTGGAGGCCGCCGACGCTGTGGTGTTCGTGGTGGACGCCGTGGTGGGCGCCACCGACACCGACGAGGCCGTCGTCAAGCTGCTGCGCCGCGCGGGCAAGCCGGTGGTGCTGTGTGCCAACAAGGTCGACGGGCCCTCGGGCGAGGCGGACGCCGCCTACCTGTGGTCGCTGGGTCTGGGCGAGCCGCACCCCGTCTCGGCGCTGCACGGGCGCGGCACGGGCGACATGCTGGACGAGGTGCTCAAGGCGCTGCCTGAGGCGCCCCGCGAGACGTTCGGCGGGGTGGCGCTGGGCGGGCCGCGCCGGGTGGCTCTGATCGGCCGCCCCAACGTCGGCAAGTCCTCCCTGCTGAACAAGGTGGCCGGCGAGGAGCGCGTCGTCGTCAACGAGTTGGCCGGCACCACTCGCGACCCGGTGGACGAGCTGATCGAACTCGGCGGCAAGACGTGGAAGCTGGTGGACACCGCAGGCATCAGGCGCCGGGTCCATCTGACCGAGGGCGCCGACTACTACGCGTCGCTGCGCACCGCGGCGGCTTTGGAGAAGGCCGAGGTCGCGGTCGTCCTGATCGATGTCAGCGAGTCGATCAGCGTGCAGGACCTGCGCATCATCACCATGGCCGTCGAGTCGGGCCGCGCCGTCGTGCTGGCCTACAACAAGTGGGACACGCTGGACGAGGAGCGCCGCTTCTACCTGGAGCGGGAGATCGAGCGGGACCTGGTGCAGGTGCAGTGGGCGCCGCGCGTCAACGTCTCGGCGCGTACCGGGCGGCACGTGGAGAAGCTGGTGCCCGCGATCGAGACGGCGCTGGCCGGCTGGGAGACGCGGGTGCCGACCGGGAAGCTGAACGCGTTCCTCGGCGAGATCGTGGCCTCGCACCCGCACCCGGTGCGGGGCGGCAAGCAGCCCCGCGTCCTCTTCGGCACCCAGGCGGGCACCAAGCCGCCGCGCTTCGTGCTGTTCGCCTCCGGTTTCCTGGAGGCGGGCTACCGCCGTTTCGTGGAGCGGCGGCTGCGCGAGGAGTTCGGTTTCGAGGGGACGCCGTTGCAGATCTCGGTGCGGGTGCGGGAGAAGCGCGGCCGCAAGAAGTGACGGTGCGCGGGGTGGGCCCCGCCCGGCCACCTCAGTGGTGGTGACCGTGGCGGGGCGCCGGGGGCAGCGCGGGCAGATGCCAGGCGGGCGTGTGCCAGGAGGCGGTCGGCCCGTCCTCGTCGCGCCAGGACCCTGTGCCCGTGCCGTGTACCGTGCCGAACCCCACGAACCGCAGCTCCTCCTCGCCCGTGCGGTCGCCCGGCAGCGCGCGGAAGAGTCTGCGGTACTCCGCGTACAGCGAGTCGTAGATGGGTGTCGACCCTTCCGGTGACGTGCTGTGCGGCGACCGCATCCTCGGGACGACGAAGGTCCCCGAAGGGGCGGGCACCCGGCTGCTGCCGTGGTGGGCGGGGTGGGCTCGGAGAGGCTCGTATGGCTGCACGTCTGCCCAACGACCGTGCGGCGTGCCGGATGCGGGCCGGGGCCGCGAATGACCTGATCGCAGGGGCGGCCGCGCGCCGTTCACGCCGCGGCCCCCGGTGCGGTGCGGCGGCTCATGTGCCCGCCAGCGGCATCGTTCCGGCGACCAGCAGGCCGCCGGCGGCCGCCTTCTCCAGCGCCTCCCGCAGCAGGTCTTCGCGGGGCTGCTGGCCGATGGATCCGGCGGGTGCCGCGTAGACCAGCACGGTGTGGTTCTTGGCGGCCGCCGTGCGCCAGCCGTCGGTGACGGCGAGCGGCTGGTGCGCCTGCCACCAGGCGACCGGCTGGGTGCCGGGCGAGGTGGGGGGTTGCAGGATGGCGTGCAGCTGGCCCATGGCCAGCAGCACCGACCATCCGGCGACGGGCGCGGGCTGCCGGGCCACGTCGTGGACGGGCAGGAAGCCGTGTTCGATCAGCAGCGGCAGGAAGTCGTCGCCCGGTCCCTCGGAGCCGGGGCGTGCGATGGGTCCTGTCGGCTCGACGACGATGGCCGGATGCAGCGTGTCGTCGAGGAGGACCTGCCCGCACGTCACGCCGAGCACGGCCTGCCTGGCGTTCGGCTGGGGGCCCGCACCGGCGGGCGGCGCGGCGGGGGCCGCCGCCGGCGCTTCCCGGCCCGGACCGCTGGCCGGTTCGGCTCCGGTCTGGCCGGCGGCCAGTGTGCGTACGGCGCCCTGGAGCTGGTCCTCGGAGACGGTGACCACCTGGGAGGGGATGCACGCGGCGTGGGCGAAGGCGAGGACGGCCGTCTCCTCACCGACGAACAGCACGGTACTGGTGCGCTCGTGGCGGGGGTTGCCACGGGTGCGGCACGAGGTGCAGTCGTACTCCGCCGGGGTGTTCTCTCCGGCGAGCAGCCTGTCGGCTTCTGCTTCGCCGATCTCGGCGCGTACGGCGTCGCTGACATCGAGCATGGGGGACACGGGGGCTCCTGGCTTTCGGTTCGGCGTTCGCCTGGACAACGGGCGGCCTGTGGTAACGGTCACGCGCGGGCGCGTGACGGCCGTCCGCACCCGCCGGTATCCGGTCACGTACGCGGGGCACGGGCTCACGCACCGTCAACAGATCGGCGCGGAACGGGAGTTCGACTCGTGAAGTGACTCACAGCGCGCACCCCGCCCTGTCAACTACTGCCCGGATTGCGGGCTTTTGGGGGTGTCCGAAAATCGTTGTTATACCGAGTAACCAGCATCTGACCTGGTCAGATGAGGATCTGGTTTCAATTCGGGCGAGGTACCCCATACATTTCACGACGGTGCAACGCGCACCACCCGGGACAGGCGGAACGAGAGCGGGCGTCAGGTGCGCCCCGCCGCTCGTCCGTTCGGGGGGAACGAGGGGGACCCCGGGTTCGTGGAGAGGGTTTGATTTGTTCAAGCGTCGTACAGCAGCGGTGCTCACGGGTGCCGGTATCGCCGCCCCGCTCGCCCTGCTCGCCGCGATGGCTCCGACGGCCTCGGCGGCGTCGAACGACGGAGTGTGGGACCGCATCGCCCAGTGCGAGAGCGGTGGGAACTGGCAGACCAACACCGGCAACGGGTACTACGGCGGTCTTCAGTTCTCGAACAGCACATGGCGGGCCTACGGTGGCGGCTCCTACGCCTCCACCGCCGACAAGGCCGGCAGGTCGCAGCAGATCGCCGTTGCCACCAAGGTGCAGCAGGCCCAGGGCTGGGGAGCCTGGCCCAACTGCTCCCAGCAGGCGGGGGCCTCCGGCACGCCGCCGCAGTCGGCCCCGGCGCCGGACCAGAACCAGGGCCAGGACCGGAGCGGGCAGCCGTCGCAGGAGCGGCCCTCCACGCACCCCGACCGCAGTGCGGTGCGCGGTGGTCCGGGTGACTACACCGTGAAGTCCGGTGACACCCTCGGCTCCATCGCGGCAGCGCACGGGAAGGGCTGGAAGGACCTCTACGCCGCCAACAAGGACGTCATCGGCTCCGATCCCGACGTCATCGTCATCGGCCAGAAGCTCGACGTCTGAGGCGTGGAGCCGCTCATCGGCTGACCCCTCACCGAGGGGAGCGGCCCCGCCGGGTCAGGTACCCGGCGGGGCCGCGCTCGTGTTCGCCCCGGCGTCGCGGAGGAACGCTCGGAGGGCAGGTGAAGTTCCCCTCGCAAGGTCACAAAAGTGAAACCGTTCAGAACTCTTCTGAAACAACCTGCTCAGCGCACCCAACCCTCCCAGGTACTTAACGGTCTAGCTTGGTGACAGTGCGGACAGAGGGGGACTGACCGCAAGGACGCGATGGACTCGGGTAAAATGCACATCTCCTTTTTGCTCCACAACGGGTACGCCATCGGGGGAACCGTCCGTACCACCTACAACCTGGCCCGCTGCCTCGCCGAACAGCACGATGTGGAGGTCGTGTCGGTCTTCCGCACGCGCGATCGGCCGGTATTCGACCCCGGCCCCGGGGTCAGACTCCGGCACCTCGTCGACACCCGCGGGATGCGCACGCCCGCCGACCTGGGTGCCGAACACGCGCGGCCCGCCCAGGTCTTTCCGCGGGCCGACGGCAAGTACCCGATGTACAGCGGCCTGACCGACCGCCTCATCGGGGAACACCTGGCCGGCACCGAAGCCGATGTCGTCATCGGCACCAGGCCGGGCCTCAACACCCACCTCGCGCGCCAGACCAGGCGAGGCCCGGTGCGCCTCGGCCAGGAACACCTCACCCTCGCGACCCACTCGCGCAACCTGAAGCTCGTGCTGCGCAGCGTCTACCCCCGGCTCGACGCGCTGACCACCGTCACCGAGGCCGACGCCGCCGACTACCGCCGCACACTGCGCCTGCCCGGCGTCCGGATAGAGGCCGTGCCCAACAGCGTGCCGGCGCCGGGGGTCACCCCGGCCGACGGCAGCAGCAAGTGGGTCGTCGCCGCGGGCCGGCTCGCTCCCGCCAAGCGGTACGACCTGCTGATCAGGGCGTTCGCCAAGGTCGTGGCCGAGCGCCCCGACTGGCGCCTGCGGATATACGGCGGTGGGCGCGAGAGACCTGGGCTGCGAGCCCTGATAGACGAACTCGACCTCTACAACCACGTCTACCTCATGGGCGCCATCCACCCCATCGAACCCGAGTGGGCCAAGGGGTCGATCGCCGCCGTGACCTCTTCTCTGGAGTCGTTCGGTATGACCATCGTCGAGGCCATGCGCTGCGGCCTCCCCGTCGTCGCCACGGACTGCCCGCACGGCCCCGCCGAGATCATCCGGCCCGGCGTCGACGGCCGACTCGTCCCGATGGGAGACGAGAGCGCCGTCGCCTCAGCGCTGCTCGGCCTCATCAACGACGACGAACTGCGCCGCCGCATGGGCCAGGCCGCACTCGCCGACTCCGCGCGCTTCGACCCCGCCCGGATCGGGGCCCGCTACGAGTCGCTCATGCGGGACCTCGCCGGCAAGGGCAGCCGCGGGCTGCACCGCACCCGCGCCTCGCTGCTGGGCGGGGCCTACGCGGTCAAGGACGCCCTTCGGGGGACGGCGTACACCGCGCTCCAGACGGGACGCACAGCATGAGCGGCACCACCACCGAGACACCGACGAACGCGGCGGAGACCACCACCCCGGCCTCGCCCCCTGCGCCCCTCCCCACCGCCGCGGGGGAGCAGCACCATCAGAACGCTGGAGAACCCGTGCGCGCACAGCCCGCCGAGCGCGGCCCGACGGCCGACTGCACCGCCGACAGCGCAGGCGGCCTCACCTTCGACGTACGGCTCCCGGCGGGCGCCTCGCACGGCGCGGACGCCGGGCTGCTGCTGCGCCGCCGCCCGGGACCCTCAGGTGAGACCGAGGAAGTCAGGCTCCCGCTGGCGCCCGTGCAGGAGGCCGCGGACGGCACGCTGCGCGCGGCGCTGCCCAGCACCGTCCGGCTCAGCGAGGGCCGCTGGAACGTCTTCCTCCTGCCGGCGGGGCAGCAGCCGCGCCGGCTGGCACCCGGCATCAACGACCTGCGCTCCCTGGTGGACCGCGCCCCCCACGAGAGCCGCACCTGGCTGGGCGTGCGCATCCCGTACGCCACCAAGCACGGCAACCTCAGCGTCCGTTCGTGGATGCGCTGGCCGCACGCGGAAGCCGGGGCGCTGTGCGTCCACGACGGCGGACTGGAACTGGCGGGGCGGCTCTACGGCGCCGAGGTGAAGCCGACCGCCCGCCTGGAGGCCCGGCCCCGCCGGGGGGAGGCCACCGCTCCGGTGCTGTTCGAGGTGGCCCCTTCGGCCGCCGACCCGCAGGAGTTCACCGCCACACTGGCGTACCCGGCGCTGGCCGAACACCGGCTGTGGGACCTGTGGCTGCGTCCCGACGACGGCGCCGAGGCGGTGCGTGTCGCCCGCATCCTCGACGACGTCGCCGACAAGAAGCGGATCTTCACCTACCCGGCGCAGGCCGTGGAGGTCACGGCCGCTGCCGGCGGAGAACCGGCGCTCACCGCGAAGCCTTACTACACGCTCAACAACGACCTGGCCGTGCGCATCGACCGCACCGCCCTGTGAAACGACCGGTTCCCGGCCGGACCGGGTGCGAAGCCGCTTCGAGGCCGCTCGCGGGCACCACCTGTCCGCGAGCGGTGCGAGGCCGCGCCCATGCCGCAGAGGTCCGCACGCCCGCCGGCTGCGCTCCGCCGCGGAGTGCGGGCGCTCAGCGAAGACACCGGCCCGCACCGCGCCCCGCGCCGGAGGGTGGCAGTCGTGCACATCCTGATGCCCGGCTTCGAGTGCGGGTGCGCGAGCCGCGGGAGCCGAGAGCGTACATCGGCACGTCGCGCGACCGGCCGTCCCGCTCTCCGGAAGGCCGGACGACACCGCGTATATAACAGGACCGGTCGACTTCCGTATCTCTTCAGACTGTCTCAAGGAACCCTTCGCCTGCCGTTCCGGAATTCATGAGAATGGCTCCGGCGCCGCTATTTCCGCACGCCTGAACGGAATGCGGAACCCGTCGAATTGAGGCCGCGCGGAAGGCACGTACGAGTGACACCGGCAACCGCCGACCGTGCACGGTGCGTTGTGACACAAGCGTGACGGCGCCGGGATGCGGCCCGTACTTGCCGGGTGTGCGCACCCTGCGCATACGGTGACCCCATGGCACCGGAACCCGTGAACCCGCAACGCCCCGACGACGACCCGGAGACCTACGTGGGCCTGGCCGCGCAGGAGGCGGAGCGCCGCGCCCGCGAACGCGGCTGGACCAGCGTGCGGCAGCTGGAACCCGACGCGATCATCACCATGGAGTACGTCGCCGGACGGCTCAACCAGGCGGTCAAGGACGGCCAGGTGGTGCGCTGCTGGCAGGGCTGACCAGCGGCGGAAGGACCCGTGCCGGGCTCAGTAGCGCGACGCGGGCGCGTGGGCCTCGTCGGTCGCGCGGGGCATCGCGGCGCTGCGGTTGCCGGAGCCGGAGTCCTGCGCGGGCACCCGGGGGCCGACCAGCTTCCCGCGCGCGGAGACCGGCTGCCCCGTGGGGGAGGAGGCGGGCGCGGGCGCCAGCCGTGACCCTGCCGTGGTGAACCGTTCACGCAGCGCGTAGACGAACGCCTCGGCCCGCAGGATCGCCGGCTCGCACCAGGGCAGCCCCAGCAGGATCACCAGCCCCGCGGCCCAGCCCAGCAACACGTCGCTCACCCAGTGCGTACCGAGGTAGACGGTGGTGGCGCCCACGCCGAGGGCGAAGACCGCCGCGACGACGGACAGCCAGCGCCTCGCGAGCGGCGTGGTGGCGAGGTAGGCGAGAATGCCCCAGGTCACGACGGCGTTGGCGGTGTGGCCCGAAGGAAATATATCGCCGCCCTTGAGCAGCTCGGCCGAGCCGATCTCCGTGGCGTAGTGCGGTCCCAGCCGGCCCAGGCCGATCTTGACGGCGCCGACCGAGACGTTGAGCAGCAACAGCGCGAAGGCCAGCGCCAGCAGCGGCCGCAGTGTGCGCTGCCGCCAGGAGCGCCAGCCCAGCCAGGCGGCCACCAGAACCGCCGTCGGTCCGCGCTGCCCCAGCACCACGAAGGCGTCCAGGAAGCTGTGGATGCCGGGCCACTGCTTGTACGGGCGGAAGAGCATGACCTGCCAGTCGAGCTGGACGAGCCATGTCGTGCCCAGGACGGCGACCACGATCGCCAGGTAGAAGGCGACCGTGACGCTGAACAGACCCAGCCGGACGCGGCTCATCCGCGGGGACGGGCCGCAGGGGCGGTGAGGCTCCTGCTCCAGCCGGGAGAAGATTCGGTCGGTACGCACCTAATCGAGATTACCGCGCGTGAAGAGTGCCTTCGGCGAGGGCGGGCCCTTCGTGATGCCGATGTGATGTGCAAAAGCGCCCCGCGCAGGCTTAGGTTCTGTTTATCTCGGTCGATTCCCGGGCCGATTGATTGTGCTGAGGCAGCCGTGAAGCGACGTGAGTCACAGGCCGGTTGACAGCAATTCCCGCCATTCCCCTGACCCGGTACGGCTTTCCGTCGCGGCCGGGTGCCAGGAGGCGGGCCGCCGGGCGTGTGGCCTTCGACGCGGCGGCCCCCGGCGGTGCGCCGGGCGTGCTCCATGGTGTCGGAGGTGCCCGGGCTCAGGGTGGTCCCGAGCCGTTCAGCCACCAGGCGCCGTAGACGGCCGAGGCCGCCGCGAGCGCGCCGAGGGCGAGCGCCGCGCGGCCGGTCCTGCAACGGGACAGCGCCGCAGCGAGCGGCAGCAGCAGGGGGAAGGCGGGCAGCAGCAGCCGCGGCTTGGACCCGAAGTAGCCCTTGGCGCACAGGGCGAGCGCCACCACGATCCCCGCGTACACCAGCAGGGCGTCAGGCTGCCGCTGCCGCACGCACAGCGCGTACAGCCACAGGACCAGGGCGACGCCCGCCAGCAGCGCCAGGCCGCCGACGAACGTGCCCGTCAGGTTCTCCCAGACGAAGCAGGCGAACGCCCAGCCGCCGTCGAACCCGTTGCCCCACTGGCCCTGGACGTCCAGGTATCCGGTGACGCTTCCGGTGCGGACACCCACCCAGGCCACGAACCCGAACCAGCCCGCCGGAGCGAGCAGCAGCCCCAGCGCCATGCGCGCCCCGGGCCCCCGCCGCCGGCGCCACAGCTCGCGGAGGGCCGCGCACCACAACGCCGCCACGACCGCGGCGCCCACCGGGCGGGTCAGCCCCGACAGCGCGGCCAGCGTCCCGGCCCACACCCAGCGGCCCGTCAGCGCCGCCCACAGCGCCCAGGCCGCCAGCGCGGTGAACAGTGACTCGCTGTAGGCCATCGACTGCACCACGCCGACCGGTACCGCTCCCCACAGCACCGCCAGGCAGACCCCGGCACGAGGGCCGTGCAGCCGCTCGCCGATCAGGTAGAGCGCCCACGCCGTGGCCGGCGAGGCGACCGCGCTCACCAGCAGGCCCGCGTCGGGGGCCGAGAGCGGTGAGAGCTGCGCCAAGCCGCGCTCGAGCGCCGGAAGCAGCGGAAAGAACGCCAGGTCCGAGTGGACGCCGCCCTCGGGCAGCCGCACCTGGTAGCCGTACCAGCCCTCGGCGACCCGGGTGTACCAGAGCGAGTCCCAGCGGGCCGCGAGCAGCGTGTGCGGGCTGGTGCCCCGCGTCGCGCTCCACACCGCCAGCACGGCCAGCCCCAGTGCGCGCACACCCGCGTACGCCAGCACGGCGGTGACGACCCGGCGACGCCCCGTCGTACGGACATCCCGGGGAACGTCCGTACGGCTGCTGGGGTGGCCGGCATCGGCGAGTTCAGTCATCCGGACGATTATTGGTCACCGCTCGCGGGCCCCGGGCGGCGGGAGCGACGCCCCCGCTCACCGGGCGGACCGGGCGGACCGCAAGAATCGCTGGAAAACGGCCGTCATGCACGCCCGTATCCCGGGCAGATGCACTGTCGCCGATACACCCGTTGAATGGGGGAGCGGTGGACGCCCGCTACGACTCGCGTACGCTGACCGGCACTCGCCCCTCCACACCGGGCCGGGACCGACGCCGAGCGGGCCACGCAGGCAGCACGCCGCCCCCGGCAACCGTCCCACCCCCCCAGACGGCCGGCCCACGGGTGCGAGAGCAACAGGAGGTGCTGTACATGTCCGGGACGACCACGGCCACAGCGCGGCAGGCGGCGGACGTCCCCGAAGGCGGAGCGGACAGCCGCGGGCCCGTCGGACAGGCCAACCGATGGGTCGTGCTCGTCGTCCTGTGCGCGAGCCTGCTCGTGGTGGCCGTCGACGCCACCGTGCTGCACGTCGCCGTCCCCGCCGTCTCCGAGGACCTGCGCCCCGGCTCCATCGAGCTGCTGTGGATCGTCGACGCCTACCCCCTGGTCTGCGCGTCGCTGCTGATCCTCTTCGGCACGCTCGGTGACAAGATCGGCACCCGCAGAGTGCTGCTGTTCGGCTACACGTTCTTCGCCGTCGCCTCGGCCCTGGCCGCGTACGCGCACACCGCCGGCGTCCTGATCGGCGCCCGCGCCCTCCTCGGCGTCGGCGGCGCCATGATCATGCCCGCCACCCTCTCGATACTCCGCCAGGTCTTCCCCGACCGCCGTGAGCGCGCCCTGGCCGTCGGCATCTGGAGCGCCGTCGCCGCCGTCGGCGCCGCCGTCGGCCCCCTGGTGGGCGGCGCGCTCCTGGAACACTTCTGGTGGGGCTCGGTCTTCCTGATCAACCTTCCCCTGATGGCGGCGGGCCTGCCGCTGGGACGCTGGCTGCTGCCCGAGTCCGTCACCGGCAGCGAGGGGCCGTGGGACGTCCTCGGCGCCCTGATGGCGGCCGCGGGGCTCTTCGGCGTGATACTCGGCGTCAAACAAGCCGGCGGCGGCGAACCGCTCTCCCCCCTGTGCTGGCTGCCCCTCGCCGTCGGAGCCGCGCTGATGGCCCTGTTCGTCCGCCGCCAGCGCCGGCGCACCCAGCCGCTCATCGACTTCGGCACCCTCACCCGCGCCGCCTTCGGCACCTCCGTCGGCTGCATCGTGCTGACCGTGCTGGCGCTCGTCGGCCTCGCCCTGATAGCCGCCCAGTACCTCCAGCTCGTCCTCGGCCTCTCCCCGCTGGAGACCGGCCTGCGGCTGCTGCCGCTGTCCGTCGCCGCCATCGCCGCCGGGCTCCTCGGCTCGCGGCTGCTCGCACTGCTGGGACCGCGCACGATGGTCGCGCTCGGCTTCGTGGCCACGGCCGTCGCCGTACTCTGCCTGCTGGGAGTGGGCCAGCACGACCGGCCAGGACTCCTCGTCGGCGGCTTCGTACTGCTCGGCTTCGGGCTGGAGACGACGCTCTTCGGCTGCTACGAGTCGATGCTCAGCGAGGCCCCCGCCGAGCAGTCGGGCGGCGCGGCGGCCGTCGGCGAGACCGCCTACCAACTCGGCGCGGGCATCGGCATCGCCCTCCTCGGAAGCGTCATGAACGCCGCCTACGGGCCGGGCGTCCGCGACGCGGCCGGCCGCTTCGGCATCTCCGGCGGCGACGGAGCCGACGCCAGCCACTCCCTGGGCGAGGCGTACGGGGTCGCCGACCGTATCGGCGGCGGCACCGGAGCGGCGCTCAAGGAGGCGGCGCGCGCCTCGTTCGTGGCGGGATTGCACGTGACGCTGCTGGTCAGCGCGGCGCTGCTGCTCCTCGGGGCGTTGGCAGCGCTGCGGTTGCCGCGCCATATGGAGGGCGCGGCGGGGGTGGGGGAGAACGGTGCGTCGGGTGCCGGGCGGAACGGTGCGCCCGGTACCGGGCAGGGCGATGCCTCGGGTACTGGTAAGGACGGTGCGCCGTCCGCCGGGCGGGACGGCGCAGAGCAGGGTGGTGCGTCGGATACCGCGCACAACGGCGCGTCGGGTGTCCGGGAGGGCGACGGTTCGGGGCGGCCCTTGTCGCGAGGCGTTACCCGGTCGTAGCGTCAGCCGGGTATCCGTGATCGTTCCGCCCCGGAGGCCCCGCCCATGACAGCGTTCGACGCGCACGATCCGCTGGGAATCGACGACCTGCTCAGCGACGAGGACCGCGCCGTGCGCGACACCGTGCGCTCCTGGGCCGCCGACCGCGTCACCCCGTACGTCGCCGACTGGTACGAGCGCGGCGAACTCCCCGGCATCCGCGACTTGGCGCGCGAACTCGGCTCACTCGGAGCCCTCGGCATGTCACTGACCGGGTACGGCTGCGCGGGGGCCGGCGCCGTGCAGTACGGGCTGGCCTGCCTGGAACTGGAAGCCGCCGACTCCGGCATCCGCTCCCTGGTCTCCGTCCAGGGCTCCCTCGCCATGTACGCCCTCCACCGGTTCGGCAGCGAGGAGCAGAAACAGCACTGGCTGCCGTCCATGGCCTCGGGCGAGGTGATCGGCTGCTTCGGGCTGACCGAACCCGACCACGGCTCCGACCCCTCCGGCATGCGGACCCGCGCCGAACGCGACGGCTCCGACTGGGTGCTGAACGGGCGCAAGATGTGGATCACCAACGGCTCGGTCGCCGGGGTCGCCGTCGTGTGGGCCCGCACCGACGAGGGCATCCGCGGGTTCGTCGTCCCGACCGACACCCCCGGCTTCTCCGCGCCCGAGATCAAGCACAAGCTCTCCCTGCGGGCCTCGGTCACCAGCGAGCTCGTGCTGGACGACGTGCGGCTGCCGGCCGACGCCGTGTTGCCCGAGGCGCACGGGCTGCGCGGTCCGCTGAGCTGCCTGAGCCACGCACGGTACGGCATCGTGTGGGGCTCCATGGGCGCCGCCCGCGCCTGCTTCGACGCGGCGCTCGCGTACACGCGGGAGCGGGAGCAGTTCGGAAAGCCGCTCGCGGGATTCCAGCTCACCCAGGCCAAGCTCGCCGACATGGCCGTCGAACTCCACAAGGGCGTGCTGCTCGCCCACCACCTGGGGCGGCGGATGGACGCCGGGCGGCTGCGGCCCGAACAGATCAGCTTCGGGAAGCTGAACAACACCAGGGAAGCGCTCGAGATCTGCCGGGTCGCACGGACGCTGCTGGGGGCGAACGGGATCTCCATGGAGTATCCGGTCATGCGGCACAGCACCAACTTGGAGTCGGTGCTGACGTATGAGGGGACTGTGGAGATGCATCAGCTTGTGTTGGGGAAGGCGCTTACGGGGGTCGACGCGTTTCGGGGTTGACGTCGCCTCCGGGGCTGACCTCTTGTGGGGCGGACCCCCACGCCTTCCCCTTTTCACGGAGGCCGCCCACCTCCGAGGGTGTTGCCCTCTGGCTGGGGGCTCCGCCCCCAGGCCCCCGGCCCCTCGCCGGGGAGGCTTCGGGGCGGCGCTGCCCCCAACTGCCCCCCGCTACGGGGGCTCCGCCCCCTGGACCCCCGGCATGGGGCTGGGCCCCTGGCCCTGTGAGGGGCCAGGGGTCAGCTCTGGTTGTAGAAGCCGCCGGGGTCGTGGTGGTCTTCGTTGGTGACGACGCTGTAGTCGGGTGGGGTCAGCAGGAAGACGCGGTTGGCGACGCGTTCGATGGAGCCCCGCAGGCCGAAGGTCAGGCCCGCGGCGAAGTCCACCACCCGCTTCGCGTCGGCCGAGTCCATGGCGGTGAGGTTCACGATCACCGGGACCCCGTCCCGGAAGAGCTCGCCGATGCCGCGTGCGTCGCGGAAGCAGTCCGGGCTGACGGTAGCGATCTTGGTGCCCTGGTCCTGGGCGGTCTCGGCCGTGACGCGGACTCTGGGGTCGGTGACCCACGGCTCCCGTGCGGCGTCCGCGGGTACCGGCCCCCCGGCCGGGCCGTCGTCCGTCCCGTCGGCATAGTCGTAGTAACGCATCTCGCTGTCGTCGACGAGGCCCAGCCAGGCACTCGCCTTGCGCACCGATCCCATGGACGCCTCCTTTCCTTCGCGCGGTGTCCCACTGTTCTCAGCGCTCCGCCGCGGGTCCGCAACCCCTATGGTCGTCCATGATGCTGATGATGCGCCAAGCGGATACCCATCCTGGCGGGGTTTCGTGACGGTTCTGGTGCAGAACTTCTGGCACTCGATCAGGGATCTCGTGTTAAGAGGCAGGTGAAGGAGCGCGAGAGGGTCCGCATTGTCCCGTTCCCGCCGGATGGGTGGCCGCCAAGGACATCCGAGTGAGCGACACCTTCCGCATCGTCCCGGGTTGACCTGGTGTTGACCAGGTCTGGCTTCTCCCCGCTCTTCGTCGTCCCAAACGCCGAGGGAGTCCGAAAGAGGGTCTTGCCGGTCCGGAAAATCACGGCGAATACTCCATGCAGCGTTTGTCAGGAGCACGCTTTGATTTCCGTGATCGGGAGGAAAAGTGAAGATCAAGCGCACCACATCGGGCGACAGTGTGACACGCCGCAGACGCAACCGGCTGATCGCCGTCGCGTCGGGCATGGCGGCCGCCGGGGCGCTCGTCGCGCCGGCCACGGCCTCCGCCGAAGCTCCCGCCCCCCACACCTGGTCGGCCTCCGCGCTGGACACGGCGAGCGACGCCGTGCGTTCGGCCGACGTGGCCGGCACGGCGTGGTACGTCGACAAGGAGAGCGGCAAGCTCGTCGTCTCCGCCGACAGCCGGGTCTCGGGCGCCGAGCTGGCGCGGATCCGGCGGGCCGCGGGCGAGGTCGCGGGTGCTGTCGAGATCGAGCGGGTCGACGGCACCTACCGGCGGTACCTTTCGGGCGGAGACGCCGTCTACGCGGGCCAGTACCGCTGCTCGCTCGGGTTCAACGTCCGCAAGGGCAGCACGTACTACTTCCTGACCGCCGGGCACTGCACGGAGGGCGGTGGCAACTGGTACACCGACTCCGGCCACTCCACCCTCATCGGCCCCACGGCGGGTTCGAGCTTCCCCGGTAACGACTACGGGCTGGTGCGGTACAGCAACTCCGCTCTCTCCCACCCGGGGACCGTCGGCAGCGTCGACATCACCGGTGCGGGAGACGCGCGCGTCGGCCAGAGCGTGACCCGGCGCGGGAGCACCACGGGTACCCACAGCGGGCAGGTCACCGGTCTCAACGCCACGGTCAACTACGGGGGCGGCGACATCGTCTCGGGGCTGATCCGCACCACCGTGTGCGCGGAACCGGGGGACAGCGGCGGCCCTCTCTACGCGGGAGGTACGGCGCTCGGTCTCACCTCCGGCGGCAGCGGTGACTGCGGCAGCGGTGGTACCACCTTCTTCCAGCCCGTGCGTGAGGCCCTCAACGCGTACGGCGTGAGCGTGTACTGACGCCCGTCCCGCTGAGAGCGCGGGTGGCTGGTGTGCCCGTGTGCGCCACCTCAGGCGTGCACGGGCACGTGCGTGTGGCGGCGGTCAGGGTCGATATCCAGTCAGGTCTACGCCTTACCGTGCGGACACATGGCATCGCCCCGGGTTGTTGTCGGGCGGGACGTCGCGGACACGAAGGGACGTTCGGCACCTTGACAGGGAAACCGAACTTCCGGTCGGCTGACGTGATCTGAACCTTGTGCGGGGGCGACGGGGCTCGCAATACTCGGCCCACAAGTTGGCATGGACGCGACTTCCTGTGAGTCGGAGGTCCGCGCTCCATACATCCTCCTGGCCCGCCCACACCCCGGGCGGTCCAACCCCCCACTGGAGGTTCCACGTTGTCACAGCACCGACGCGTATCCAAGCGCCGCATAGTCCTCGCCGGGTCGGCGGTCGCCGCCCTCGCCGTCGGGACGCTCACGGCCACCACGGCCAACGCCTCCCAGGACGCCCCCACGCTCAAGTCCCTCTCCTCGACGTCGGCGGCCCAGCTGGCCGACCAGCTGACCTCGGACATCAAGGGTGACGCCGGCTCCTACTACGACGCCAAGGCGAACAAGCTCGTCGTCAACGTCACCGACAAGGCGGCCAAGGAGAAGGTCGAGGCGGCCGGGGCGCAGGCCAAGGTCGTCACGCACACCCTGGCCCAGCTCGACTCCGCCAAGGACGCCCTGACCGGGAAGAACATCCCCGGCACGGCCCGTTCGGTCGACGTGAAGACCAACAAGGTCGTCGTCACGGCGGACAAGACGGTCAAGGGCGCCGATCTCGCCAAGCTGAAGAAGGCCGTCAAGGCCCAGGACGGCAAGGCCGAACTCAAGCGCTCGGAGGGCAAGTTCACCACCAAGATCGCCGGTGGCGACGCCATCTGGGGCGACGGCGGCCGCTGCTCGCTCGGCTTCAACGTCACCACGGCCGACGGCAAGCCCGGCTTCCTGACCGCGGGCCACTGCACCACCGCGATCTCCTCCTGGTCCGACAGCGAGGGCGGCCAGCCCATCGCCGAGAGCGGTGACGGCAAGTTCCCGGGCAACGACTACGGCATCGCCACCTACACCGGCGACACCGACCACCCGAGCGAGGTCAACCTCTACGACGGTGGTACGCAGGCCATCTCCGGCGCCGGTGAGGCCGAGGTCGGCCAGAAGGTCACCCGCAGCGGCAGCACCACCCAGGTCCACGACGGCACCGTCAAGGCCGTGGACGCCTCCGTCACCTACCCGGAGGGCACCGTCGACGGTCTGATCCAGACCGACGTCTGCGCCGAGCCCGGTGACAGCGGCGGTTCGCTCTTCGCGGGCGACAAGGCGGTGGGTCTGACCTCCGGCGGCAGCGGTGACTGCTCCGCCGGCGGCGAGACCTACTTCCAGCCGGTGCCCGCCGCGCTCGACGCGCTGGGTGCCAAGATCGGCTGATTCGGTCATTCCCCCCACGGCGGAACCCCCCGGACACGGTCCGGGGGGTTCCGTACGTGCACGCGGCGGCGTCAGCTCAGCTCGGCCGCGACCAACTCCGCGATCTGCACCGCGTTGAGCGCGGCGCCCTTGCGCAGGTTGTCGTTCGAGAGGAACAGCGACAGGCCGTTCTCGGCCGTCTCGTCCGCGCGGATGCGTCCCACGTAGCTGGCGTCCTTGCCGGCCGCCTGGAGCGGGGTGGGGATGTCGGACAGCTCCACGCCCGGTGCCGCGGCCAGCAGTTCGGCGGCGCGCTCGGGGCTGAGCGGGCGCGCGAAGCGGGCGTTGACCTGGAGCGAGTGGCCGGTGAAGACCGGGACGCGCACGCAGGTGCCCGAGACCTTCAGGCCGGGGACGTCGAGGATCTTGCGGCTCTCGTTGCGGAGCTTGTGCTCCTCGTCCGTCTCGGCCAGGCCGTCGTCGACGATCGAGCCCGCCAGCGGCAGCACGTTGAAGGCGATCGGCCGCTTGAACTTGTCCGGCTCGGGGAAGTCCACCGCCTCGCCGTCGAAGGTCAGCTTCGCGGCGTCGCTCTCCACCGCCTTGCGGGCCTGCCCCTCCAGTTCGGCGACGCCCGCGAGTCCGCTGCCGGAGACCGCCTGGTAGGTCGAGACGACCAGCGCGGTCAGCTCCGCCTCGTCGTGCAGCGGGCGCAGCACCGGCATCGCGGCCATCGTGGTGCAGTTCGGGTTGGCGATGATGCCCTTGGGGCGCTGCTTGGCCGCGTCCGGGTTCACCTCCGAAACGACCAGCGGCACCTCGGGGTCCAGCCGCCAGGCCGAGGAGTTGTCGATGACGACCGGGCCCTGGGAGGCGACCTTCTCGGCGATCGCCCTGGAGGTGGCGCCGCCTGCCGAGAACAGGACGATGTCCAGTCCCGCGTAGTCGGCCGTCGACGCGTCCTCGACGGTCACCTCGCCGCCCTTCCAGGGCAGTGTCCGGCCCGCGGAGCGGGCGGAGGCGAACAGGCGCAGTTCGTCGACCGGGACTTTGCGCTCGGCCAGAATCTCGCGCATCACTGTGCCGACCTGACCGGTGGCTCCGACAATCCCGACCTTCATGGGGCTCCTTCGGCTGATCGCGCGGCCGTGGGCCCGGGTGGGGCCCTGCGTGTCCGCGCTGGCTTACGTCCGTATCCCGCGTGCCCCTACCCCGCACGGCGCCGGGTAGGGGTGCCGGTGCTTTGATCTCGGTCACAGCACGGCGCCGTCCCGCAGCGCGCGTGAGCAGGTACGGCTACGCGCGGGGTGTCCGCACTCCTGCGGTCAGCCCCCGCAGACAGCGTACGGCGAGTGAGGCCGGACCTCGCGCGGGGTCGTCGGGCCCGGCCTCGCCGGCCGCCCACGTCTCCATGGCGATCCGCATGGCGGCATTGGCGGCGGCCGCCGCCAGCCGCAGCTCCAGCGGGTCGGTGTCCTGGCGGGAGAGCTGCCCGAGCACGGGCACCAGCGCCTCCTCCGTCTCCGCGTGCACCCGCAGCCACACCGAGTGCAGCGCGGGGTCGCCTCCGGCGGCGCGCAGCAGGCCGCGGGTGCTCTCCAGCGCCTCGGCCTGGAGGTCCGCGTGCGGTCCCTGCGGGGTGAGGGCGCCGCGCACGGCCCGCTCCAGCGCCTCGGCCACGGACAGCTCGGCGGGGGCGGCCGCCAGCTCTGCCAGCCACTGGCGCACCCCGCCGGTCAGCAGGGGAGTGACCGCTTCCTCCTTGGTGCGGAAGTAGCGGTAGAAGGTGCGCAGCGAGACCCCCGCCGCCTGGGCGATGCCCTCCGCCGTGACCCCCGCCGCGCCGTGCGCGGAGAACAGCTCGGCGGCGTGCCGGGCGATCTCGCGCTCCGTCTCGGCTTTGCGGCGCTCGGTAAGGGAGGGGCGGGCGGCGGCCCCGGGGCGGGTGGTCATGGCTCGCAGCGTACGGCAGCGCGCAGAACGGGTACACGATGCGCCTGGATGGCACGTTGTGTCATCCAGGCGTACCGTGGCAGGCGAGGGGCGGAGAACCCACTCACAACAGAAGAGCAGCGGAAGAAGGAGCAGCCATGAACCGCTTCGACGGGCGCAAGATCCTCATCACCGGCGCGGGCTCCGGCATCGGCCAGGCCACCGTGGTGCGCCTGCTGCGGGAGGGCGGCGACGTCGTCGCCGCCGACATCTCCGAGAAGGGGCTGGAGAAGACCCGCGCCCTGGCCGCGGAGGACGGCACGGACGCCCGCCTGGCCCTCGTCACCGCCGACATCTCCGACGAGGAGTCCGTGCGGCAGCGGATCGGCGGCGCCATCGAGGGCCTGGGCGGACTGGACGTGCTGGTCAACGCCGCCGGCATCCTGGACTCCCGGCACACCGAGACGATGACGCTGAAGTTCTGGAACCGGATCATCGGCGTCAACCTCACCGGCACCTTCCTGATGACCCGGCAGGCGCTGCCCGCGCTGCTGGCCGGCGGCAAGGGCGTCGTCGTCAACTTCAGCTCCACCTCGGCGAGCTTCGCGCACCCCTACATGGCGGCCTACGCCGCGACCAAGGGCGGCATCCAGTCCTTCACGCACGCCATCGCCTCCGAGTACAGCAAGCGGGGGCTGCGTGCCGTCTGCGTCGCGCCGGGATCCATCGCCTCCGGCATGACCCACAACCCCGGGCTGCCCGAGGACACCGACTACAGCCTGCTGGCCAAGCTGTCCCCCGCGCTCGGTGAGGGCTTCGCGGGCCCGGAGACCGTCGCCGGCGCCATCGCCATGCTGGCCTGCGACGACGGCGCCTTCATCACCGGCACCGAACTGCGCATCGACGGCGGCACCCACATGTGACCTGCCGCCGACGGGCGGGTAGGGAGGCCGGTATGAATGCCGGCCTCCCCGAGTACACCGTCCGTACCGCACGCCCCGAGGACTACGACGCCGTCATCGCCGTCGTCGACGACTGGTGGGGCCGCCCCGCCTCGCGCGACCTCACTCGCGTGTTCGTGGACCACTTCTACGGGACGAGCCTGATCGCCGAAGAGCCCGGCGGTGCGCTCGCCGGGTTCCTGATCGGGTTCCTCTCGCCGTCGGAATCCAGCCAGGCCTACGTCCACTTCGCGGGTGTCGCTCCGCACCTGCGGCGCTCCGGGCTCGCCCGTGAGCTGTACGAGCGCTTCTTCGCCCGGGCCCGGGAGGACGGGCGCAGCGTGGTCAAGGCCATCACCTCGCCGGTGAACGAACGGTCGATCGCCTTCCATGCGGCGCTGGGGTTCGAGGTCTCGGAGCCCCGGCCCGACTACGACGGGCCGTCGCTGGACCGGGTGACCTTCCGCAAGCGGTTGTGAGCCGCCCCTGGAGCTCCCTGCGCGAGGGTTCCGTCCCTGCGGTCCCTCCGGAAGGGGAGAGGTGCGGGGCGGTATTCGAATAAAGGTTCGATGGCTGGTTTATTGTGGTGACCGGAACCGAGGGGGTGCTGAAGCAAGGAGGTGCGCGCGATGCCGGCCTTCACGCATCTCCATGCGGCCTCCGGCTTCTCCATGCGCTACGGCGCCTCCCACCCCGAGACCCTCGCCGAGCGCGCCGCCGAGCGAGGCATGGAAGCAGTCGCCCTGACCGACCGGGACACCCTCGCGGGCGCCGTCCGCTTCGCACGGGCGTGCGCACGCGCCGGGGTGCGGCCCGTGTACGGCGTCGACCTGGCGGTCGCGGACGGTGACGCGGGCGCGGCCGCGCACGGAAGGGGCCGCGGGGACGGCACGCCGGAAGGCCGCAGCGCCCGCCGCACACCGGTCAGAGGCGGCAGCTTCGTCGACGAGTCGGCACGGCGAGCGGTCTTCCTCGCCCGGGACGGCGCCCACGGCTGGGCCGAGCTGTGCCGGCTGGTCACCGAGGCGCACGCAGCAGGCCACGAGCAGCCCCTGCTGCCCCGCACGGCTCTCGGGGGCGAGGCGGTCACCGTGCTGCTGGGCGCCGACTCGGACGTCGGCCACGCGCTCGGTGCCGGGCGTCCCGACCTGGCTGCCGCCCTCCTCGCCCGTTGGCGCGAGGTCCACGGCGACGCGCTCCGCCTGGCCGTCACCGCCTCGGGCCCCCTCCGCCAGGCCGCCAGGACGCTGGACCTGGCGGCGCGGGAAGGGGTCAAGCCCGTGCTGACCAACGCCGTGCGCTACGCCGACCCGGCGCCGGGCACCGAGGTGAACGTCGCCGACGTCCTCGACGCCGCCCGCCGCCTCGTCCCCGTCGACCCGCGCCGCGGGCTCGACGGCGGTGAGCGCTGGCTGAAGGGGCCCGACCTGATGGCCGAGGCGGCCGGGCGGATCGCCGAGGCCGCCGGATACGGGGCCGCCACCGCGCACCGCCTCCTCGAACTCACCGCCGAGACCGCGGCGGCCTGCCGGGTCGACCCCGAGGAGGACCTGGGCATCGGCCGGGTGCACTTTCCCGAGCCCCACCTGGCCGGCACCGGAGGGCACACCGCGGCCCGCGCGCTGCGCTCCCGCTGCGCCGCCGCGATGGTCACCCGCCGCTACGACCGGGAGCCGGAGCGCTGGCGGCGGCTGGAGCAGGAGCTGGCCGTCATCGAGTCCCTGGGCTACTCCTCGTACTTCCTGACGGTCGCGCGCATCGTCGAGGACGTCCGCGAGCTGGGCGTGCGGGTCGCCGCGCGGGGCTCGGGCGCGGGGTCGTTCGTCAACCACCTGCTGGGGATCGCGCACGCCGATCCCGTCGCGCACGGGCTGCTGATGGAGCGATTCCTCTCGACGCGCCGGGCCGAGCTGCCCGACATCGACATCGACGTCGAGTCCGCCCGCAGGCTGGAGGTCTACCGCGCCATCTTCGAACGCTTCGGCGAGGAGCGGGTGGCCACCGTCGCCATGCCCGAGACCTACCGGGTGCGGCACGCCATCCGCGACGTGGGCGCGGCCCTGGCCATGGATCCGGCCGAGGTCGACCGGCTCGCCAAGGCGTTCCCGCACATCAGGGCGCGGGACGCGCGCTCCGCGCTGGCCGAGCTGCCGGAGCTGGGCCAGGTGGCGAGGGAGGACCACGGCGCGCACTTCTGGGACCTGGTGGAGGCGCTGGACGGGCTGCCGCGCGGCGTGGCCATGCACCCGTGCGGGGTGCTGCTCTCGGACTCGTCACTGCGCTCCCGCACGCCTGTGGTGCCCACCAGCGGGGAGGGCTTCGCGATGGCGCAGTTCGACAAGGACGACGTGGAGGACCTGGGGCTGCTCAAGCTGGACGTGCTGGGGGTGCGCCTCCAGTCGGCGATGGCGCACGCGGTCGCCGAGGTCGAGCGCGCGGCGGGGGAGCGGATCGACCTGGACGCGCTCGGGGAGGGCGACCAGCCGACGTACGAGCTGATCCGGGCCTCCGAGACGCTGGGCTGCTTCCAGATCGAGTCGCCGGGCCAGCGCGATCTGATCGGGCGGCTCCAGCCGGAGAACTTCCACGACCTGGTCGTGGACATCTCCCTCTTCCGTCCAGGTCCTGTCGGCGCCGACATGGTCCACCCCTTCATCGAGGCCAGGCACGGGCGGCGCCGCATCGACCATCCGGACCCCGCGCTGGCCGAGCCGCTGGCCGAGACGTACGGGGTGGCGATCTTCCACGAGCAGGTCATCCGCATCCTGGCCCGGCTGACGGGCTGCGACCGTGGGCGTGCGGACGAGGTCAGGCGGGTGCTCAAGGACGACGAGCAGCGGCAGGGCGCGCGGGCCTGGTTCGCGCACGCGGCCGCGGGGCAGGGGTTCACGCCCGAGGTGATCGCGCACGCCTGGAAGCTGGTGGAGTCCTTCGGTTCGTACGGTTTCTGCAAGGCGCACGCGGTGGCGTTCGCCGTGCCGACGTACCAGTCGGCGTGGCTCAAGGCGCACCGGCCCGCGGCCTTCTACGCCGGGATCCTGGAGCACGACCCGGGCATGTACCCCAAGCGGCTGCTGCTGGCGGACGCGAGGCGGCGCGGGGTGCCGGTGCTGCCGCTGGACGTGAACCGGTCCTCCGTGTCCTATCGAGTCGAACTGGAGTCCGAATCCGGGCTGTGGGGGCTGCGCCTCGCCCTCGCCGAGGTGCAGGGCATCAGCGAGGCCGACGCCGCCCGCATCGAGGCCGGCGCGCCCTACGCCTCGCTCAGCGACTTCTGGCGCCGCGCCCGCCCCTCCCGCCCGGTCGCCGAACGCCTCGCACAGATCGGCGCGCTGGACGCCTTCGCGCCCGGCGGCAACCGCCGCGACCTGCTGCTGCACCTCGCCGAACTGCACCGCGCCCAGCGCGCCAGGGGAGCGCGCGAGGGCCAGCTCGCCCTGGGCGAGACCCCGGAACCCGGCGCCACCGGCGACACGACGCGCCAGGCGGAACCCGTCCACCTGCCCGACCTGGACAGCGGGGAACGCCTCGGTGCCGAACTCGACGTCCTCGGCATGGACACCTCCCGCCACCTGATGGCCGACCACCTCGCCTTCCTCCGCGAACTCGGCGCCCACTCGGCCCGCACCCTGCGCGCGGCACGGCACGGCGAGACCGTGCTGATCGCCGGCGCCAAGGCCGCGACCCAGACCCCGCCGCTCTCCTCCGGCAAACGCGTCATCTTCACCACCCTCGACGACGGCACGGGCCTGTCCGACCTCGCCTTCTTCGAGGACTCGCACGCCGCCTGCGCGCACACCGTCTTCCACTCCTGGCTGCTGCTGGTGCGCGGCACGGTCCAGCGGCGCGGCCCGCGCAGCCTCAGCGTCGTCGGCTCCGCCGCCTGGGACCTGGTCGAACTGGTCGAACTGCGCCGCGAGGGCGGCCTGGAGGCCGTCACCGCACGGCTCGCCGAGCCTCCCCGCACCACCTCCTCGGCCCCGGAAGAAGCCCCCGAGGCCGAAGAGACCCGCGGCCCAGGCCGCACCCTCGAGGTCGCCCCCGGCTACCGGATGCACCCCTGGGCCGACCTCCGCCCCGCCGGAGAGACGGCCGACTCGCCCAAGGCGCTGCGCAAGCTGTGGCACTCCAGCCCGGGGAGCGCGGGATGACCGACGCCGTCCGGGCCGCGGAGACGGCCGGCGAACCCCACGTCCTCTACGTCCACTTCGGTGCGGCGCCCCACCCGGGACCCGCGCACTCGGCACCTCACGAAGGCCGCTACGAGGAACTTCTGGCGCTGCTCACCGACATCACCCCGCTCGTCCAGGCACTCCCGCCCGACGCCGCGCTCGCCGACGTACGGGGCGCGCTGCGCTACTTCGGGCGGAGCGCGGCCGAACTGGCGCAGCTCGTGCGGCTGCGGGCGCTCGCCCTGCACGGGACCGACTGCACCGTCGGCGTCGCCGCGAGCCCGCTGCTGGCCCGGATGGCGGCGCAGGCGGGCGAGCCGGGACGGATCCGCCAGGTGCGCCCCGAGGAGACCGCCGGCTTCCTCGACCGCAGGCCGGTCGCGGCCCTGCACGGGGTGGGCCCCGCGACGGCCCGCACGCTGTGCGCGTACGGGCTCGACAGCGTCGGACGGGTGGCGGCCGCACCCCCCGCCACCCTCCAGCGCATCCTCGGCGCGGCCCAGGGGAGACGGCTGCACGAGCGGGCGCGGGGCGTCGACCCCACCCCCGTCACCCCCACCGCACCCGCGCGCTCGGCCGGCGCGGAACACCGCTTCGAGCGGGACGAGCTGGATCCGGTACGGCGCCGGAGCGCCCTGCTCACCCTCGCCGACGACCTGGGGTTCAGACTGCGTGCCGAGGAGCAGGTGGCGCGGGCGCTGTCCCTGACCGTCCGCTACGCCGACCGCTCCGCCACCACCCGCACCCGCGCCCTGGCCGAACCCACCGCGCACACCCCGGCCCTCGCCGCGGCGGCCTACGCCCTGCACGACGCGCTCGGCCTGCAACGCGCCCGCGTACGCGGAATCGCCCTGCGCGCCGAGGAGCTGACCGCCGCCGAACTCGCCTCGCGGCAGCTCTCCTTCGACGTACGCGACGAGAAGGCCCGCCGTGCGGAGGCGGCGGGCGATCGCGCCCGCCGCCGGTTCGGCATGGCCGCGGCCCGTCCGGCGGGTTCGGCTCCGCCGCGTGCCGCCTAGTGGCTTTGCTGCGGCGCTTGTTCCGGTACGTGCGGCGCTTGTTCCGGTACGGGGGTGCCCCTGCTCGTGGTGGGCGGTCAGCGGGTGCGTTGTGGTGGTTCGCGCCGTTCCCCGCGCCCCTTTCGGGGCGCGGGGGTCTTCACCGGTCGGTCGGGCGGAAGCGGCGCAGGCGCAGGCTGTTGCCGACCACGAAGACCGAGGAGAAGGCCATCGCCGCACCGGCGATCATCGGGTTGAGCAGGCCCGCCGCGGCCAGCGGCAGCGCCGCCACGTTGTAGGCGAAGGCCCAGAAGAGGTTGGACTTGATGGTGCCCAGTGTGCGGCGCGAGAGCCGGATGGCGTCGGCCGCCGACCGCAGGTCGCCCCGTACCAGCGTGAGGTCGCCCGCCTCGATCGCTGCGTCGGTGCCGGTGCCCATCGCCAGTCCCAGGTCCGCCTGGGCGAGCGCCGCCGCGTCGTTGACACCGTCGCCGACCATGGCGACGGAACGGCCCTCGTCCTGTAGCCGCTTGACGACGCCCACCTTGTCCTCGGGCATCACCTCGGCGATCACGTCCTCGGCTGCGATGCCCATCTCGGCGGCCACCGACTCGGCGACGGCCCGGTTGTCGCCCGTCAGCAGCACAGGCCGCAGCCCCAGGCCGCGCAGCCGCCCGATGGCCTCGGCGCTGGTGGGCTTGACCGCGTCGGCCACCTCCAGCACGGCGCGCGCCTCGCCGTCCCAGGCCACCGCGATGGCGGTGCGTCCCGCCCGCTCGGCCTCCTCCCGGGCCGCCGCCAGCTCGGCGGGCAGCTCCATCGCCCAGTCGGCGAGCAGCCGCGCCCGCCCGACGAGCATCGCGTGCCCCTCGACGACGCCCTGGACACCGAGCCCGGGGACGTTGGCGAAGTCCTCGGGCACCGGCAGCGTGCCCGTCTCGCGCTCCGCGCCCCTGGCGACGGCCTGGGCGAGGGGGTGCTCGGAGGCGTTCTCCAGGGCGCCCGCCAGGCGCAGGGTCTCCTTCTCGTCCGTCCCCTCGGCCACGTGCACCGCCAGCAGAGTCATCTCACCCGTGGTGACCGTGCCGGTCTTGTCCAGGACGACGGTGTCGGCGCGGCGGGTGGTCTCCAGCACCTCCGGGCCCTTGATCAGGATGCCGAGCTGCGCGCCGCGTCCCGTCCCCACCATCAGCGCGGTCGGGGTGGCGAGCCCCAGCGCGCAGGGGCAGGCGATGATCAGTACGGCGACGGCCGCGGTGAAGGCCGCGGTCAGTCCGGCGCCGACGGCCAGCCAGAGGCCGAGGGTGGCCAGCGCGAGGACGATGACGACGGGCACGAAGACGGCGGAGATGCGGTCGGCGAGCCGCTGGGCCGCGGCCTTCCCGTTCTGGGCGTCCTCGACCAGCTTCGCCATCCGGGCCAGCTGGGTGTCCCCGCCGACGCGGGTGGCCTCCACCACCAGCCGGCCGCCCGCGTTGAGGGTGGCACCGGTGACGGTGTCGCCCGCACCGACCTCCACGGGTACGGACTCGCCGGTGAGCATGGAGGTGTCCACGGCGGAGCTGCCCTCTGCCACGGTGCCGTCGGTGGCGATCTTCTCGCCGGGCCGGACGACGAACCGGTCGCCGACGGCGAGGTCCTCTGTGCGGACGCGGACCTCGCGCCCGTTCCGCAGGACGGTGACCTCCTTGGCGCCCAGCTCCAGCAGCGTGCGCAGGGCTGCGCCCGCCTTCCGCTTGGAGCGGGCCTCGAACCAGCGCCCGGCGAGGATGAAGGCGGTGACTCCGGCGGCGGCCTCCAGGTAGATGTTGCCGGCGCCGTCGCTCCGGCCGATCGACAGCTCGAACGGGTGGGTCATCCCCGGTTCGCCCGCGGTGCCGAAGAACAGCGCCCACAGCGACCAGAGCATCGCGGCCGAGGTGCCGACCGAGATCAGCGTGTCCATGGTGGCCGCGCCGTGCCTCAGGTTGACCCAGGCGGCCCGGTGGAAGGGCCAGGCCCCCCACACGACGACGGGCGCGGCGAGGGTGAGGGAGAGCCACTGCCAGTACGCGAACTGCAAGGCGGGCACCATCGCCATGGCGATCACCGGCACGGCCAGCACCACCGATCCGATCAGCCGCCGGCGCAGGGTCCGCAGCTCGTCGTCGGCAGCGGTGTCAGGGCCGCCAGGCGCTGCTCCGCCCTCGGCTGCGCTGCCCGGTTCGGTGCGCTCGGGCTGAGGCGGGGCGGCCGTGTAGCCGGTGGCCTCGACGGTGGCGATCAGGTCGGCGACGCGGACGCCGTCGTCCATGCTGACCTTGGCCTTCTCCGTGGCGTAGTTGACGCTCGCGGTGACGCCCTCCATGCGGTTGAGCTTCTTCTCGACCCGGGCGGCGCAGGAGGCGCAGGTCATGCCGCCGATCGCGAGTTCGACACCGGTGGCGGGTTCCGCCGGTGCCGGACCGGTGTCTCCTGGGGTGTTCTCACGGGTGGTGGTCATCGTGTCTCCTCGGCGGCCCGGCTGTCAGGGCGTGTCCGGCGCGGCGTCGAGCGCCGCCCCTACTGTGTCATACCCGGCTGGGGTATCGGTAGCACTGAGGCCATGTATACCCCCCGCCCGTATGTAGCGCAAGTGTCCCCCAGAGGGGATCAGCTACCCCCCGGGGGTACGACGGGCTGCGGGTTCCCTCGCCGGAGTGCGGGGCGGGCAGGCCCGCGGGCACGCGCACCGCAATTCGTCCTGTGCGGGTACTGGTCAGTTTCCTTACTCGCGCGTAAGTTATCGGCCGCTCAGCAGCTCCGCTCCCACCCTCACCCCTCACAGCACGAGGAGCAGGACATGAAGCGCAAGCCGACCGCCCCCGCCGCCCGGCGCACCCGCAGATCCGTCGTCACCGCCGTGGCCACCGCATGCGCGGTGGTGGCCCTTCCCGCTACCGCGACCGCGGCCGCACCGGCCGACGGCGCGGCGCACAGCAGCGGCTGGAACGACTACTCCTGCAAGCCGTCCGACCGGCACCCCCGCCCCGTCGTCCTGGTACACGGCACCTTCGGCAACTCCGTGGACAACTGGCTGGGGCTGGCCCCCTATCTGGTGAAGCGCGGCTACTGCGTCTTCTCCCTGGACTACGGACAGCTGCCGGGCAAGCCGTTCTTCCACGGGCTCGGCCCCATCGAGGACTCCGCCAAGCAGCTGTCCGCCTACGTCGACAAGGTCCTCGACGCCACCGGCACCAACGAGGTCGACATCGTCGGCCACTCGCAGGGCGGCATGATGCCCCGCCAGTACCTCAAGTTCGGTGGCGGCGCCGAGAAGGTCAACGCCCTCGTCGGCATCGCCCCCAGCAACCACGGCACCACCCTGAGCGGGCTCGCCGCGCTCGCCGACCAGTTCCCGCCGGTCGGCGACATGGTGGAGGAGATCGGCCCCTCCCTGCTCCAGCAGAAGAAGGGCTCCGCGTTCCTGGAGAAGCTCAACGAGGGCGGCGACACGGTGCCGGGCGTCGCGTACACCGTGATCGCCAGCAGGTACGACGAGGTCGTCACGCCCTACGAGACGCAGTTCCTCGACGGCCCTGACGTGCACAACGTGACGGTCCAGGACCTGTGCCCCGTTGACCTGGCCGAGCACCTGGCCATCGGGCTGACCGACCGGGTGGCCTGGCACGAGACGGCGAACGCCCTCGATCCCGCGCACGCCACCCCCACCACGTGCCTGTCGTGACCCGGTAGGGAATCAGCCCTCGGTGTGGATCTTCTCGGCGTACCGCGGACCGTAGTACGCCTCCAGGAACTCCAGCGAGTCCCCGGAACGGTCGAGGGCCTTGGCGAGCCGGGCGCGGTGCGGCAGCGCGTCCGGCCGCCAGGTCTCCGGCTCCCAGAGGCCGGAGCGCAAGAACGCCTTGGCGCAGTGGTGGAAGACCTCCCGCACCTCCACCACGAGCGCCAGCCTCGGGCGGTTGCGCCTGGCCACCATCTCGTCGAGGAACGGTGCCTCGCGCACGATCCGCGCCCGGCCGTTGACCCGGAGCGTGTCGCCGCGGCCCGGCAGGAAGAAGACGAGGCCCACGTGCGGATTGGACAGCAGGTTGAGCAGCCCGTCGACGCGCTTGTTGCCCGGCCGGTCGGGGATCGCGAGCGTGCGGTCGTCGAGCACCTTGACGAAGCCGGGCGGATCGCCCTTGGGCGAGACGTCGCAACTGCCGTCCGCCGCCGAGGTGGCGACGAGGCAGAACGGTGAGTGTGCCAGCCACTCGCGGTCGAGCTGGTGCAGCGTTGTGCGGACCTTGTTCCGGGTGTGCTGTGCCGGCTCACCGACGAGGGCGCGCAACTCCTCCTCGCTGGTGACCTCCACCATGGTTCTCTGTTCCATGAGCGCTCCGCTTCGTCGCCTTCGGGGCCGTCGAGGGCCGTGGAGGGTAAGAGCGTACGGCGCCACCTCCCCCGCCGGGAGGGGAAGCGGCGCCGTGCGGAGGGGTGTTGCTCAGCGGCGCGACCTCGCGGCGCGGCGGCGGGCGGTCGCCAGGAGCACCCCGGCGCCGGCCGCCACCACGGCGGCGCCGCCGAGGGCCAGCGGGGCGGCGCTCTCGTCGCCGCCGGTCTGTGCGAGGTCCGCCTTCTTCGCCCGTCCGTCGGGCGCGGGCGCGTTCGCGCCGGCGGAGCCCTGCCCGCGACCGGCCTCCCCGTGGCCCGCGTCGCCGTGGGACGCGTGGGCCCGGGGGCTCTCGCCGTGTCCGTCGCCGCCGTGTCCGCCGTGGTCCACGGTCGACTTCTCGCTGCCCGCCTCGATCTGCTGCTCGTCGGGCGCCGAGGGGGCGTCCTTCGACGCGGTGGCCGACCCGCCGCCGAAGGTCACGTCGGAGCAGGAGTAGAACGCCTCGGGGCTGTCGGACCGCTGCCAGATGGCGTAGACCAGGTGACGCCCCGAACGCTTGGGCACGGTGCCCTCGATCACGTAACTGCCGTCCTCAAGACTCGGATCCGTCGCCTTGGCGAACGGCTCGGACTCCAGGTCGGACCACTTCAGCGGCTTGGCCGGGTCGTAGCCCTCCTTGGTGAGGTACAGCTCGAAGGTGCCCTTGTGGGGGGCCGTCGCCTTGTACCGGAAGGTGTGCTTGCCGGGCGTCATCGCGCCGGCCGGCCAGTCGGCGCGGGCCAGGTCCAGGCCCTTGTACTTGTCCCGGCCCGCGCTGCACAGCTTGCCGTCGGGGATGACGCGGCGGTGCTCGCCCGCAGCTTGGGGGATGTTCACCTCGTTCCAGTCGTAGAACGCCTGCGGTCCGCCGGCCTCGACGGCGGCTTCGCACGCCGCCGACGTCGGGCTCTCGGGCCCCTCGGCGAAGCAGGCCGCCACCCGGCTGACGGGGTCGGCCATGGAGCCGTGCGCGGCGGCGGGGCCCGCCACCACCACGGTGAGTATCAGCGGGGCGAAACCCAGCGCGGCGATTCCTGCGGTCCTGCGGCCAGCGGTCATGGTGAGTGGCTCCTTGTGGGGGGACACACGGACGCACGCAGAACGTGCGCAGACGTGCGGGGACGTGGCTGCCGGGACGGGCCACTCGCCCGCCGCCTCCCCAGCGACGGACGCGAACCCGCCCCGGCGATCCGCACGTTAGCCGCTCAAGAAGCCGCAAAACGCCTGCTCGAAGCCCCTGCGGGCGATCTTTAGGAGGCGCTTAAGGGTTCGCTAAGCACGCCGACAGACAGCGGCCCGGAGACCGCGGTGCCCGTACCGCGCCCCGGGTGCGGGCGCGGTACGGGCGGACGGTCAGGAGCGGGTGAGCAGGACGGCGGCGGCCGAGGCCAGGCCCAGAAGCAGGGCCAGGGCGCCGTGGGCGAGACGGTGGTCCCGCAGGACGGGCAGCAGGCTGTCGGCGGCGTACCGGCCCGGGCCGGTCAGGGCGAGACCGCCCGCGCCCGCGGCCAGCACCACCGCGTACTCCACGCCGCCCGGGGCGAAGAAGCCGTCGCCCCAGGTCACGGCCGAGGCGTTGATCATCGTGCCGAGTACGGCGGCACCGGCGAGCGGGGTGCACAGGCCCACGGCGAGACCGAGGCCGCCGAACGTCTCGGTGGCCCCCGCGACCAGGGCCATCGTGCGGCCCGCCGGATAGCCGACGGAGGTGAAGAACTGCGCCGTGCCGTCGAGCCCGTTGCCGCCGAACCAGCCGAAGAGCTTCTGGCTGCCGTGCGCGGCCATCGCGAGGCCGAGGACGAGGCGCAGGACCAGCAGCCCGGTGTCGTACCCGCGCTGCGCCGAGGGGGAGGGGTGCCGCGCGCCGGGGGTTTCCGGAGCGCCGGCGGAGGTGGGGGAGAGCGGTGCGGGCCCATCGAGTGTGCCGTGGGGGGTGGGCATGAGGTCGACTCCCTACGTCGGTTCGGACCCCCGTGGTGAGAGATGCGTCAGACGCTCGAGCTGTTCTCGACCGTAGCCATTGGTCTGGACCTGCACAACGGTCCGCGTGCGATCTGTCACACACGGAACCGGACGTCGGAGTTGTGCGTTTTTTTGGAGGAACGACGCGAGCCCGAGGAACGAAGCGCGTTCGTGAACCGACGCGAGTTCCTGAACCGACGCGAGTTCGTGGAACGAGAAGGAGAAAGGGGGCGCAGCCGTGAACCTGCTGGACCTGCTCCTGATCGTCGCCGCGCTCGCCTACGCCGGATCGGGGTTCCGCAGGGGGCTGGTCGCCGGGGTCGTCTCCCTGGCCGGCTTCGTCGGCGGCGCCGCCGTCGGCGTCTGGCTCCTGCCGTACGTGCTCGACCTCGTCGACCGGGGGACGACCACCGCCACGGTGCTCGCCCTGCTGGCCGTGCTGGCTCCCGCCCTCGGCGGGCAGGCCCTCGCCGCCCCGCTCGGCTGGCGCCTCCGCCAGGCGCTCAGCCGCACTCCGGCGCGCTGGGTGGACGGCGCGGGCGGTGCCGTCGTCAACGTGGTCGCCGTGCTCGTCGTCGGCTGGATGGCGGGCAGCGCGCTCGCCGCCTCCCCCTCGCCCGCGCTCAACCAGGCCATACGCGGCTCCGCCGTGCTGGAGGGGGTGCACGAGCGGATGCCGTCCGGTGCGGCCACCTGGTTCAACCGGGCGACCGGGGCGCTCACCACGGCCGGCTTCCCGCCGGTGTTCAACCCCTTCGAGCAGGAGCCGGGCGCCTCGGTGCCGCAGCCGTCCGGCGACTCGGTCACCAAGGCGGCGACGACCGCTGCCCAGCGCAGCACCGTCAAGGTCGAGGGCGTCGCCGACGTGGGCGGCGGCCGGCAGGGCCAGGAGGGCAGCGGCTTCGTCTACGCGCGCGAACACGTGATGACCAACGCCCACGTCGTCGCCGGGGTCGACGGGCCGACCGTCCGCGTCGGCGGCACCTCGCGCCCGTACGCGGCGAAGGTCGTCCTCTTCGACCCGGACAAGGACATCGCCGTCCTCGACGTGCCGGGCCTCACCGCACCCGCTCTCCGCTTCGCCGGTGACGCCACCCGCGGGGACCAGGCCGTGGTCGCCGGCTACCCCGAGAACGGCGGGCTGGACCTGCGCGCCGCAGCCGTGGCCGCCCGCACGCCCGCGCGGGGCCAGGACATCTACGGGGAGGCGCTGACCACCCGCGACATCTACGCGCTGCGCTCCCAGGTGCGGCCGGGGAACTCCGGCGGGCCTCTGCTGACGACCGGCGGGCGGGTCTACGGGGTGGTCTTCGCCCGCTCCACCACCGACGCGGGCACCGGCTACGCCCTGACCGCCGACCAGGTGCGGGACGCCGCGCGGGCGGCCGCGCACGCGAGCCGCCCGGTCGACACCGGGGACCGCTCGGCCCTGTGACCTCCCCGCCGCGCCGGGTCGCGCCTCACAGCGCCTTGAGGTGACGCCACTCCGAGGCCACCACGCGGTAGCCGAGGCGCCGGTTGACGGCCAGCATCGGGGCGTTCGTCGCGTCGTTGCCCGTGTAGGCGTGGACGTAACCGGCCGCGCGGGCCCGCCGCAGCGCCGCCAGCTTGGCCAGCGTGGCCAGCCCCCGTCCGCGGAAGGCGCGGCGGGTCCCCGTCATGCCCGACCAGTAGCGGTCCACGCCGTCGGTCTGGGCGACGCTGTACGCCGCGACGCGCCCGTCCACCAGCACCACGCCGCTCAGTCCGGCGTCCCAGTCGGGGCGCCCCCAGTTGAGGCGGAGCCACACCTCGTACGGTGTCGCGCCGACGTCGACGTCACCCGGCTCGTCCGCCGCGCACTCCACGTCCGCCTCGTACAGCGGCCGCAGATCGTCGGCGAAGTCGGCCACCGAGGCGAGAGTCACCCCCGCGGGCAGCGTCGCGGGCAGTTCGGGCAGCGGCGCGTGGCGCAGGTCGAGCCCGAGGAAGCGGGCCTGCCGGGAGCGCCGGTAGCCCAGCCGCTCGGCGAAGCGCCGCGCACCGTCCTCGTCGGCGACCCAGCTGTGCACCCGCCGGACCCCCAGCCCCGCCAGATACGCCTCGCCGGCCGCCACCAGCGCGGCTCCCGCGCCGCGCCCCGCTTGCCCGGGCGGCACGGCCGTGTGCAGGAACCCGTGCCCCGGTGCTGTGCTGCCCGCCAGGAGTCCGGTGTCGGCGCAGCCCGCGACCGTGCCGTCGGGACCGGTGGCCAGCAGCCGGTGCAGCCGCTGGCCGGCCGGTGCGTGCGCCGCTTCCCAGGCCAGGGCCTCGGCCGTGCAGACGAGGTAGGGGATGGTCGCCCGGCGGGTGCGGGCGAAGGCCTCGGCGTCCTCGGGGACCCCCGCGCGCAGGGCGCGGACTGTCAGCGTCATGGCGCGGAGGGTACGGCGGTGGGCGGGTGCGGCGCCTCCCGTTTTTCCCGGTGGGGGAGAATCGTGGGGAACGACCGCTCGCCTCCGGAGGTCTCGTGCCGCACACACCGTCGTACGCCCTGGACCTGACCGTCGACACCGAGGCGCCCGAGGCGCCCTACGAACAGGTGCGCGCACGCGTCGCCGAGCTGGTCCGCGGCGGCGACCTGCCGACCGGCTACAAGCTGCCCACCGTGCGGGGGCTCGCCGAGGAGCTGGGCCTGGCGGCGAACACGGTCGCCAAGGCGTACCGGGCGCTGGAGGCCGACGGTGTCATCGAGACACGCGGCCGCAACGGCACCTTCGTCGCGGCCGCGGGCGGCGCCACCGAGCGGGAACTGGCCGACGCCGCCCAGGTCTTCGCGGCCCGCGCCCGCCGCCTCGGGGCCACGCGGGAGACGGCGCTGGCCGCGGCACACGAGGCCCTGCGGGCCGCATACGGTTCCTAGGGCCCCGGGCAGGCCGGGCCAGTCGGCGACCTGCTGGAGCAGGCAGCGACCCGCGCCCCCTTCCCCGGGCGGCCCGCCTCTTTCACAGGCGGGCCGCCGCCTTGGTGGTCGTCGTGCGGAAGGCGTCCACCGGGGCGTGCTCCAGGGTGCCCATCTCGGCCCAGCGGACGACGGTGACCTTCTTCCCCTTGCTGACCACGGCGAACAGGTTGACGCCGTGCTCCGACTCGGGCGGCGCGGTGTGCACTCCCCAGACGTGGGCGCTCTCGCCCGCGTCCACCGTGCCGTAGTCGTCCCAGGACGCGGAGCTGCCCGGGTGCTCGCGCAGCCAGTCGGCCGCGCAGTGCGCCGCGCGGGTCTCCAGCCTGCCGGCGAGCGCGGCCGCCGCCTTCGGGGAAGCGGTGGTGACGGCGACCTGGACGGCGTGGGTGTCGTAGTCGGTGCCGAAGGAGCGGTGGTAGGTCGCGCTCTCGTCCGGGACGGCGCCCTCCATGCAGAAGGGCTCGGGATCGGGCAGGCCCTGGGTGACCTCGCCCGCGTGCCACGGGGACGAGGCGTTGGGGGGCAGGTCGTCCGCCTCCAGGAAGCCGGGTGTTTCGGCCGCTGTGGCGGTCGCGGTCGCCGTGGTGGCCAGCAGGGCGAGAGTGGCGGCGGCGGTGGCCGTGCGGGTGAGTGTGCGGGTGCGGGTGCGCATGGGTGGGTCCTCCCCAGGACGCGGGCTGTCGTGTGGTGACAGACAGCCGGGGGAGGCGGAAGGTTGTCCGCGGCGGCCCCGGTCCCTCCCCGGACGAACTGCGGGGAGGGACCGCCACTTTCCGTTTCAGCGGGGGCCAGGCCCCGGGACGTCACAGGTACAGGCCGGCTCCGGCTCGCTCCTGGCCGGGGACGTGGGCGGTGGGCCTGCCCTTCTTCAGGGCGTAGAGCTCTGCGAGGGTGGCGCCGTCGCGGCCGATGCCCTCGTCGGTGCCGAGCCAGGAGACGGCCTCCTCCCGGCTGAGGGAGCCGACCTCGATGCGGGCGAGGCACCGCCCGGGGCGCACCACGGCGGGGTGCAGACGCTCCAGGTCCTCGTTGGTGGTGACGCCGACCAGGACGTTGCGCCCCTGCCCGAGCAGCCCGTCGGTGAGATTGAGCAGCCGGGAGAGCGCCTGCCCGGCGGCGTACTTGGCCTCTCCGCGGATCAACTCGTCGCAGTCCTCCAGCAGGAGCAGCCGCCACCGCCCGGTCTCGGGGTCGGAGTCGTCGGCGCCGATGGCGATGTCCATCAGGTAGCCGATGTTGTTGAAGAGGTGCTCGGGGTCGAGGACGCAGTCGACCTGGCACCAGTCGCTCCAGGAGCGTGCCAGCGTCCGCAGCGCCGAGGTCTTCCCGGTGCCGGGCGGCCCGTGCAGCAGCAGAAGGCGGCCCGAGATGTCGTCGGGGGTGACCTTCATCAGGTCGTCCATGGCGGTGGCGACCCGCGCGGTGTAGTTCTGCCGTACGTCGGACCACGAGCCCGCGCTGATGGTGCGGGAGGTGCGGCGCGGGCCGCGCATGGGGGAGTGGTACCAAAAGCCCATGGAGACCTGGTCCTCCTGGGGTTCGGGCTCGTCCTCCGCGCCGTCGACGGCCTGCTTCAGCCGCGCTTCGGCGAGTTCGTCGGTGACCGCGGTGACGGTGACCTCCGCGCCGCGCTGCCAGCGCGAGACGCGGACCGTCCAGCCGTCCCCCTCGGCGAGCACCGATCCCGAGTTGTCGTCCTTGGCCTCGCGCAGCACGTGGGCGCCCGGCGGCAGCAGGGTGCTCCCCTTCTTGACGCGGTCGACGGTGTGGCTGCGCGAGAACGGCTGTTCCCCGAGGGTGAAGCGGCCCAGGAAGAGGGCGTCGATGACGTCGCCGGTCGAGTCGCTGTCGTCGATCTGGAGCCGGGAGACCAGCGCCGCCTCAGGGGCGGTCGGTGGCGGGGCCGCGGTCTGCTTCCGGTCGGTACTCATGACGGCCATGATCCGGCATGGTGGCCCGCCCCGCACAGGGGTTTCGCGGCGCGTCACCAGGCACCGGCGACGTGCCGTGAGGCGCTTGGGGCGCGCCCGGCGCTTCCCGAACTCCGGTGCTGTGTCCGGTTCTGCACCGTTTCACGGGGTGTCCGGGCGAGCGGAAAACGGCGTACCGTGTTCGTCAACCGCCTTGTGGGGCAGGTGAATGCTGTGACCGGGATGCACGCATGTCGTAGTCGGGAGATAGGGTTACTCTGCCCGGGCCGGGTGCCCTCGTACGGGTGGGGAGTGACATGGAACAGATAACAGTCGGCAGCAGGGCGCGAGTGCCCGCGATCACATGCGGCACTGGCGCGACGAGTTCGCGCCTCGACCGGCACCTCTCCGTGCTCGCAGGACCCGCCGTCCCACAGGTCGAGGCGGAGGACGCGACGACGCTGATGCGGGAGATCACGCAGCGCGACGCCGTGCGGAGCCGGGCGAGGAACCGCAGTGCGCGCGTCTCGCTCTTCGCGCCGCTGCGCAAGCTGCGCCGCTCGCTCTTCGGCGGGCGCGGCTGACGACGGCCGCCGGGCTGTTCATCGACGACAGCGCCGGCGGCTGTTCCCCGCAGCACCGACCGCCACCTTCGGGCCCGCCCGGCCCCGGCCCGACTTCCCGGCCCCGTCCGCGCGAGCGACGCCCGCGTCGCTCGCTCTCCTCGCCTCGTCATGCGGGCGCCACGCCACGAGAGGCGAGGCGGGCTCCGCGTCCGGCTCAGTCCGCGACGTTCTCCAGCGTGACGGAGAAGGCGAAGCGGTCTCCCCGATAGTGGATCCGCACGACGTCCACCACGCGCCCCTCCCCGTCGTAGGTCACCCCCGTGTAGTGCAGGATCGGGCTCAGCAGCGGTACGTCGAGCAGCCGCGCCGTCTCCGGGTCGGCCAGCCGGGCCTCGACCGTGTCCGTGATCCGGCTGATACGGACCCCGACACCGTCCCGCAGCACCTTGGTCATCGGCCAGCCGCGGCGCAGGTCCGCCACGTCGATGCGTTCGGCCACGTCGGCGCGGATGAGGTTCACGGCCCAGTTGGTGGGCTCGTCGCTCTCCCGGTCGCGGCGCAGCCTGCGGTAGGCGACCGCTTCGGGCTGCCCGGGGAAGTGCTCGGCCAGCTCGGCAGGCACGGGTTCGGGCCCGTGCCCGAGCAGGGTGGTGGGCTCGCCGGACTGCTGGGCGACGATGGTGTCGACGGAGCCGAGCAGCCGCACCGGGCGGGCGCGGCGCGCGTCGGGTTCGATGAAGGTGCCGCGCCTGCGGTGCCGGCTGATCAGGCCCTCCGTCTCCAGTTCCTTGAGGGCCTGGCGCATGGTCAGCACGCTGACGCCGTAGTGGCCGGCCAGCTGGTCCTCGGGGGGCAGCCGGTCGGGGGCCTGGGGAGGCCGGCCCAGTATGGAGGCGCGGAGCGACTGCGTGACCTGGTACCAGAGGGGCAGTTTCCGGTTCAGCTCGACGGGGTCGGGGGTGAACAGTGGCGTCATGGGCGTGCCTCGAACGGGTGTGGGCGGCTGCCCCCCTGCCGGGCGCCCGGCCGCGACAGGGGGAGCTGGCCAGGAGCCGTCAGGGAGCCGGGAAGTGGCGCTCCAGACCCTGCCACACCGCGTCGTAGTCCCTTTGCAGGTGTCCGGCCTCGGATGCCTGGCGGGTGAGGGAGAGGGGCCAGCGGGTCTCGAACATGAAGGCGAGCCCGTCGTCGATCTTCTGCGGCGCCAGCTCGGCCGCCGAGGCCCGCTCGAAGGTCTCCCGGTCCGGGCCGTGTGCCGACATCATGTTGTGCAGCGACCCGCCGCCGGGCACGAACCCCTCGGCCTTCGCGTCGTAGGCGCCCTCGATCAGGCCCATGTACTCGCTCATCACGTTCCGGTGGAAGTACGGCGGCCTGAACGTGTCCTCGCCCACCAGCCAGCGGGGCGCGAAGACGACGAAGTCCACGCCCGCGAGCCCCGGGGTGTCCGAGGGCGAGGTGAGCACGGTGAAGAGGGAGGGGTCGGGGTGGTCGTAGCTGATGCTGCCCAGGACGTTGAACCGGTGCAGGTCGTAGACGTACGGCACGTGGTTGCCGTGCCAGGCGACCACGTCGAGCGGCGAGTGGTCCAAGACGGCGTGCCACAGGTTGCCGCAGAACTTGGTGACGACCTCGACGGGGCCCTCCCGCTCCTCGTAGGCGGCCGTCGGCGCCTGGAAGTCGCGGGGGTTGGCGAGGCCGTTGGCGCCGATCGGGCCCAGGTCGGGCAGCACGAAGGGGCGGCCGTGGTTCTCGCACACGTAGCCGCGCGCGGTCTCCTCCAGCAGCTCCACGCGGAACCGCACCCCGCGCGGGATCAGCGCCACGTGTCCGGGGGCGGCGTGCAGCAGGCCGAACTCGGTGCGCAGCAGCAGCCCGCCGCGCTCGGGGACGAGCAGCAGCTCCCCGTCGGCGTCGCTGAAGACCCGGTCGCTCATCGAGGTGTTGGCGGCGTACAGGTGGACGGCCATGCCACTGCGCTCCCGCGCGTCGCCGTTGCCGCCCAGCGTCCACAGGCCGTGCAGGAAGTCGGTGCCGGGGGCCGGGTCGGGCACCGGGCCCCAGCGCAGCCTGTTGGGGTCGGGGACCGTCTCGTCGAACGGGGTGCCGCGCAGCCCGCCGTTGTCCCCGCGCACGAACCGGGGGTGGGCGGCGGAGGGGCGGATGCGGTAGAGCCACGAGCGGCGGTTGTGGGCGCGCGGCTCGGTGAAGGCGGTGCCGCTCAGCTGCTCCGCGTACAGGCCGAGCGGGGCGCGCTGGGGGGAGTTGCGTCCGGTGGGCAGCGCGCCGGCCACGGCCTCGCTGCTGTGTTCGTTGCCGAACCCCGTCAGGTAGGTGAGGGCGGCGGCCTCCTCGCGTGCCCGCTCCCGTGACCGGACTGCCGCCGTGCTGGTCGTGCTGGTCGTGCCCTGGCCCATCGCCAACTCCCGCCGCAGAGAGGAATCCTGTAGGAGACCATAGGAATGCCGCCGGGCCCCGTCAACGCTCTGCGCCCGACCGCCGTGCCGGGCCGCGCCCCGGTGACCCACCGCACCCGACGGCCTGCTGACACCGCGGTGACCCGACAGTAGGTTTGGCCCATGAAGGCACACGACGGCATGTTCATCGACGGCGCGTGGCGGCCCGCGGCAGGCTCCGGCACGATCGAGGTCACCAACCCCGCCGACGGCACGCTGCTGGCCACCGTGGACGCGGGCGGGCCCGAGGACGTCGACGCGGCCGTCCGCGCGGCCCGCGCCGCGCTCCCCGGCTGGTCGGCCACGCCACCGGCCGAGCGAGCCGCGCGGCTCGAGGCGCTCCAGCAGGTCCTCATCGCCCGGCGGGAAGAGATCGCCGAGACCGTCACGGCCGAACTCGGCTCGCCGCTCACGCTCTCCCGGAAGGTGCACGCCGCGGCGCCGATCGCGGTCTGCGGCAGCTACGCTCAGCTCGCCGCCGAGTACCCGTTCGAGGAGCGGGTCGGCAACTCGCGGGTGCTGCGCGAGCCGGTCGGCGTGGTCGGTGCCATCACCCCGTGGAACTACCCGCTCCACCAGATCGTCGCCAAGGCCGCTCCCGCTCTCGCCGCCGGCTGCACCATGGTGCTCAAACCGGCCGAGGACACTCCGCTGGTCGCCCAGCTGTTCGCCGAGGCGGTGCACGAGGCGGGCGTCCCGGCGGGCGTCTTCAACCTCGTCACGGGGCTCGGCCAGGAAGCGGGCCAGGCCCTGGCCGAGCACGACGGCATCGACCTGCTCTCCTTCACCGGCTCCACCGCCGTCGGCCGCCAGGTGGGCGCGGCGGCCGCGCGCGGCGTCAAGCGGGTCGCCCTCGAACTCGGCGGCAAGTCCGCCAACGTGGTCCTGCCGGGCGCCGACCTGGCCAAGGCCGTCAGGGTCGGCGTCGCCAACGTGATGTCCAACTCGGGGCAGACGTGCAGCGCCTGGACCCGGATGCTGGTGGACGCCGAGCGCTACGACGAGGCCGTACGGCTGGCCGCCGACGCGGTCGCCGCCTACGTCACCGGCGATCCCCTGGACGAGGCCACCCGGGTGGGCCCCGTCGTCAACGCCAAGCAGTACGAGCGCGTCACCGGCTACATCAGGCGCGGCCGGCAGGAGGGCGCCCGGATCGTCGCGGGCGGCGCGGAGCGGCCGGAGGGGCGAGAGCGCGGCCACTACGTGCGGCCCACCGTCTTCGCGGACGTCACCCCTGAGATGACCCTCGCGCAGGAGGAGATCTTCGGGCCGGTCCTGTCCCTCATCAGCTACCAGGACACCGAGGACGCGCTGCGCATCGCCAACGGCACCGTCTACGGGCTGGCAGGCGCCGTGTGGTCCGACGACGAGGAGGAGGCCGTCGCCTTCGCCCGCCGTATGGAGACCGGCCAGGTGGACATCAACGGCGGCCGGTTCAACCCGCTCGCCCCGTTCGGCGGCTACAAGCAGTCGGGCGTCGGGCGGGAGCTGGGCCGGCACGGTCTGGAGGAGTATCTACAGACCAAGTCCCTCCAGTTCTGACCGGTCACGCGCAGCCCACCCCGCCTGGAGCCACCATGATCCGTGCCGCCGTCCTGCCCGCCGTCTCGGCCCCGCTGGAGATCACCGCGATAGACCTGCCGGAGCCCGGCCCCGGGCAGGTGCGGGTGCGGCTCGCCGCCGCCGGGGTCTGCCACTCCGACCTGTCCCTGGCGGGCGGCACGCTGCGCCAGCCCGTACCCGCCGTGCTCGGTCACGAGGGCGCGGGCACCGTCGTCGCCGTGGGCGAGGAGGTGGCCGGGCTCGCGCCGGGCGACCGTGTGGTTCTCAACTGGGCGCCCAACTGCGGCGAGTGCCACTTCTGCGCCCGCCTGGGCGAGCCGTGGCTGTGCGTACGGGCCAACGAGGCCACCACCGCCCCTTACGCGCGTACGGCGGGCGGTGACGCGCTCTATCCGGGGCTGTCCGTCGCCGCTTTCGCCGAGGAGACCGTCGTCCCGCACCGGGCCGTCCTTGCGCTGCCCGACGGCGTGCCGCTCCAGGACGCGGCCCTGCTGGGCTGCGCGATGCTCACCGGGTACGGCGCGGTCCTGCACAGCGCGCGGGTGCGGCCCGGGGAGTCGGTGGCCGTGTACGGCGTGGGCGGGGTCGGCCTCGCCACCCTCCAGGCGGCGCGGCTGGCGGGCGCGGGGCGGATCGTCGCGGTGGACGCCTCCAGCGGGAAGGAGGGGCTGGCGCGGGCCGCCGGGGCGACGGACTTCGTGCCCGCCACGGACAGGACCGCCAAGGAGGTGCGCGCGCTGAGCGAGGGCGGGTACGGCGTGGATGTCGCGCTGGAGTGCGTGGGCCGCGCCGAGACGATCCGCGCGGCCTGGGACTCCACCCGCAGGGGCGGGCGCACCACGGTCGTCGGCATCGGGGGGAAGGACGAGCGGGTGGCCTTCTCCGCTCTGGAGATCTTCCACTTCGCGCGCGAGTTGCGCGGCTGCGTCTACGGCGACTCCGACCCGGCGCGGGACGTCCCCCTGCTGGCCGAGCACGTGCGGGAAGGGCGGCTGGACCTCGGGGCGCTGGTGACCGAGCGGGTCGCTCTGGAGGAGGTGGGCGCCGCCTTCGACGCCATGCGCGCCGGGCGCGGCGGGCGCACGCTGGTCGTGTTCTGAGCGGAGGCGGCTCTTGAGGCACGGCCCCGGAGGCGGAGGTGGCGTACGAAGGGCTAAGCGGCCGCTCACTGTCGGGGTAGGCTGGCCGGATGACGACGGTCGAGACCGATGAATCCTTCGGTGGCGTCACCCCCGACGCCGCCCGCAGACTGCTGCTGGGCGCCGTGCAGGCCTTCGCCGAACGCGGGTTCCACGCCACGACGACCCGCGACATCGCCGGCCGCGCGGGCATGAGCCCGGCGGCGCTCTACATCCACTACAAGACCAAGGAAGAGCTGCTCTTCCACATCAGCAGGGTCGGCCACGAGCGCTCCGTCGCGGTGCTGACGGAAGCGGCGCAGTCCACCGGGGCCACGCGGAGAGCGGGCGGCGGCGCGCGGGAGGAGAGCACGGGCGGGAGCGCCCCGCGTCTCGCCCGCGCCGTGCGGGCCTTCGTGCGCTGGCACGCCGAGCACCACACCACCGCGCGGGTGGTGCAGTACGAGCTCGCGGCGCTCGACGCCGAGCACTACGAGCACATCGTGGCGCTCCGGCGCCGCAGCGAGGAGATCCTGCGCGGCGTACTCGAAGACGGCGTGGCGACGGGCGAGTTCGACATCGCGGACATCCGTGGTACGGCGCTGGCGGTGATGTCGCTGTGCATCGACGTCGCGCGCTGGTTCAGCCCCGAAGGCCGCCGGACACCGGACGAGATCGGCGCGCTCTACGCCGACCTGGCCTTGCGCATGGCGGGCCACAGGGCCTGACCCGGGGCCGCGCGCCGGCACGGCCGCCCGGCCGTGCCCGTGCCGGACGGCCCGGGGCTCACCAGTAGTAGCGGCTGAGGCTCTCCGCGACGCACACCGGTTTGCCGCCGCCCTCGCGCTCGACCGTCACCTGCGCGGCGACCTGCACGCCGCCGTCCGACGCCTCGCTCACGTCCGTCAGCGTCGCGCGGGCCCGCACGCGGGATCCCGAGGGCACGGGGGAGGGGAAACGCACCTTGTTGACGCCGTAGTTGACGCCCATCTTCATGCCTTCGACGCGCATGATCTGCGGCACCAGAGCGGGCAGCAGGGAGAGGGTCAGGTAGCCGTGCGCGATGGTGCCGCCGAACGGGCCGCCGGCGGCGCGCTCCGGGTCCACGTGGATCCACTGGTGGTCGCCCGTCGCGTCGGCGAACAGGTCGATCCGCTTCTGGTCGACCTCGAGCCAGTCGCTGCCGCCCAGTTCCTCGCCGACCGCTGCCCGCAGCTCGTCGGCCGAGGTGAAGACCCGGGGTTCCGCCATGCGAATATCCTCCCACGCGCGCTGTGTCATCAAGCGGGGTGCGTCTAAGCGGTTGCTCAGCACTCGTGGGTCAGCATGCCAGCACGTTCCACCGGTACGCCAGCCCCGTCCCGAGGAGCGGGTGGGACCTCAGCCCTGGGAGGGGAGCGGGGAACTGAAGCCGAGCCGGGCGGCGGCGCCCGGGCGGTGGGCCCTGCGCGGCTCGCGCCGGCCCGCGCCCTCCGTACGGATCTCCGTACGCGCACCGCCGGGGTCGAGGCGCAGACCGCGGCGCTGCGGCGGGATCTCGCACACGTCCATCACGGAGATCAGACGGCGCAGTACGTCGGCGAGGCGCGGTGTCGGCGGCTGCGACGGATCGCACCGCAGCAGCGATCTGCCGCCCCAGGTGAGGCGGTGCCACTCGTCCAGCGCCGTCGGCTGTCTGATGCCGTCCCGCTTCTCCCGCTTGCGGCGGGCGGCGACTTCCGACTCGTAGCTGAGCCAGACCGCGCGGGCCTCTTCGAGTTCCTCCAGCGCCGCGACGAGCAGCGCGGGATCCGGCTCCCGGTCGTCGGGGTGGAACCCGGCGTTGGCGCACAGGTGCTGCCACGTGGCGCGGTGGCCGTACGGCGCGAACCGCTCCAGGCACTTGCGCAGGGCCTGCCGCCGTTGCGACGGGTCTCTGTCAGGGTCACGGACTTGTCGAGCGAGCGCTCTGAAACCGGCCAATCATCCCACCTCCGGCGGAGAGGACCCGTGTCGTCGAGGATGTGACGTACGACCCCGCGTCGCGGATCCGTCTCCGGCGATGCTTTTTTCGCGCGGGCAGCGCGCAGTTGCTTCGGCGTGGCGGATTACCCCGGAAACGGGCCGCTATTCCTGTAAGGGACGGTTTCCCGCCTCACCGGACGCAGCCGCTTCCGTGCTCTCCACCCGTCACGCGCACGCGCCGCCGCGCGCCGCGCACATCCGGGAGAACGAGCCCTGGCCCGCTGTCGTTCCCGAACCTGTGTCGGACCGTCGTCCAGATTGTCGAAGCACCCCTTCCGCAACAACATACCGACTGGTTAGTCTGCCGGGCGGGCGCGCGGTCGGCACCACCCGCCGCACGGGCCCGCAACGGGGCCCGAAGAGAACGAGCCCGCACACCTGAAAGGCGCAGCCGATGAAGTCTTTGCGCGACAGTGCCGTCGTCGTCACCGGGGCGGGTGGCGGTATCGGAGCGGCCCTTGCCCGCAGATTCGCCGCCGAGGGCGCCTCGGTCGCCGTGAACGACCTCGACGCCGCGGCCGCCGAGGCCGTCGCCGAGGAGACCGGCGGCATCGCGGTCCCCGGCGACGCCGCCACGGTCGCCTCTCGCGCGCGCGAAGCGCTCGGCGGAACGGTCGACATCTTCTGCGCCAACGCGGGAGCGGGCACCGAGGGCGGCCCCGACGCGCCCGACGCGCTGTGGGACGCCACCTGGGACCTCAACGTCATGGCGCACGTGCGGGCGGCCCGCGAACTGCTGCCGGGCTGGCTGGAGCGCGGGCAGGGCCGCTTCGTCTCCACCGTCTCGGCGGCCGGCCTGCTGACGATGGTGGGCTCGGCCCCCTACAGCGTCACCAAGCACGCGGCGCTGGCGTTCGCCGAGTGGCTGTCGGTCACCTATCGGCACCGCGGCGTGGACGTCCACGCCATCTGCCCCGAGGGCGTCCGCACGGACATGCTCACGACCACCGGAACGGCCGGGGACATCGTGCTCCGTCCCGGCGCCATCGACCCGGAGGCCGTCGCCGACGCGCTGTTCGCGGCGTTCGACGAGGGCCGGTTCCTCGTCCTGCCGCACCCCACCACGCAGAGTCTCTACGCCGCGCGCGCCGGTGACACGGACACCTGGCTGAGCGGGATGAACCGCTTGCAGCAGAAGGTCGAGCGCGCGGAGGCGCGCGTCCGAGGCGGCGCGCAGACCGAAGCCGAACCGGCAACCGGACAGGCGGCCCGGCCGGCAGCCGAACCGGAAGTCGCAGAGGGGGAGCGAGCATGACACCGTCCGGTCTCACCTACGAGGACAAGCCCTGGCTCGCCCAGCTCACCGCCGCGCAGCGGGCCCCCGTCAGCCCGCCGGAGACGCTGCTGCACGCCTTCCGCGCGGCGGCCTGCGAGGTGCCCGAACGCACCGCGCTCGCCTACTTCGACGGCCGGCTCACCTACGCCGAGACCGACGCGCTCTCCGACGCCGTGGCCGCCCACCTGGCCGGGCGCGGGCTGCGGCACGGCGACAGGGTCGCCGTGATGTTGCAGAACACCCCGCACTACGTGCTCGCGCTGCTCGGCGCCTGGAAGGCCGGCGGCACCGTCGTGCCCGTCAACCCGATGTACAAGGAGGGCGAGGTCGCCCACGTGCTCGCCGACGCGGAGGTCTCCGCGCTGGTGTGCTCGGACCTCGCCTGGGAGAGCCGGCTGCGCGCCACGGCCCAGGGCACCGGCGTGCACACCGTTTTGACCGCCTGTGAGCGGGACCTGCAAACACGCGACGACGCGCGCGTACTCGACTTCGCGCGGTGCGCACCCGCGCCCGACGCCACCGACCTGCTCGCGGCCGCGCGCTCCGGCGCGCCCGCACCCGCCGGGCGGGAGGTGACCGGCGCCGACATCGCCCTCATCAGCTACACCTCCGGCACCAGCGGCGCCCCCAAGGGTGCCATGAACACGCACGCCAACATCTCCTTCAACGCGGAACGGCAGCGGGTCGGCTCCGGCCTGCCCGAGGGCTCCACCGTCTTCGCGCTGGCGCCCCTGTTCCACATCACCGGCATGGTCGCCCAGCTGTCGGGCTGCCTCGCCAACAAGGGCACGCTGGCACTCGCCTACAGGTTCGAGGCGGGCGTCGTCCTCGACGCCTTCCTGGAACACCGGCCCGCCTTCACCGTCGGCCCCTCCACCGCGTTCATGGCACTGGCCGCGCACCCGGACGTGACCCGCGAGCACTTCAGCTCCTTCCGGCACATCTCCTCGGGCGGCGCGCCCCTGCCGCCGGCGCTGGTGGACGAGTTCCGCGCCGCGTTCGGCCCCTACATCGGCAACGGTTACGGGCTGACCGAGTGCACCGCGCCCTGCGCCTCCGTACCGCCGGGCAGGCAGGCACCGGTCGACCCCGCCTCCGGCACCCTCGCGGTGGGCGTGCCAGGCCCCGACACCCTCGTACGCATCCTGGACGAGGCGGGCTCGCCGGTTCCCCTCACAGAGCAGGGCGAGATCGCCGTGCGCGGCCCGCAGGTCGTCCCGGGCTACTGGCGGCGGCCCGAGGCCAGCGCCGCCGCCATGCCCGACGGCGAACTGCGCACCGGCGACATCGGGTTCATGGACGAGGACGGCTGGCTGTACGTCGTCGACCGCAAGAAGGACATGATCAACGCCGCCGGGTTCAAGGTGTGGCCCCGCGAGGTCGAGGACGTCCTGTACGCGCACCCCGCCGTCCGCGAGGCCGCCGTCGTCGGCGTCCCGCACGCCTACCGCGGCGAGACCGTCAAGGCGTACGTCAGTCTCCGCGGCGGCGCCGAGGCGGCGCCCGAGGAGCTGAGCGCCTACTGCGCCGAGCGGCTGGCCGCCTACAAGTATCCCCGCGAGGTGGAGATCCTGGCCGAGCTTCCCAAGACCACCAGTGGGAAGATCCTGCGGCGGGAGCTGCGCTCCCGCCCCGGGGACGCGTGAGCGTGCGACCGCGGCGGACCGCGGCGGCCCCGCTCGGTGAACGACGAAGGAGAGGCAGGTGACGGCCATGGCGGCCAGGGCCGGTTCGGCAGGTCGGGACGGTGCGGCGGCGCCGGCGGGCGCGGACGGTTCGGGCGGCACTCCGGCGCCCGTCCCGCAGCGCCTGATGGAGGCCGCCACCCGCCTCTTCGCCCAGCAGGGCTACGACCGCACCTCCGTGCAGGAGATCGTGGAGGCGGCGGGCGTCACCAAGGGCGCCCTCTACCACTACTTCGGCTCCAAGGACGACCTGCTCCACGAGATCTACAGCCGCCTGCTGCGGCTCCAGCAGGAACGGCTCGACCTGCTCGCCGGGCGCCAGGCCCCCGTCGAGGACCGGCTGCGGCAGGCCGCCGCCGACGTCGTGGTCACCACCATCGACAACCTCGACGACGCCATGATCTTCTTCCGCTCCATGCACCAGCTCTCGCCCGAGAAGCAGAGACAGGTGCGCGCCGAGCGGCGCCGCTACCACGAGAGGTTCCGCGCGCTGATCGAAGAGGGCCAGCGCGGCGGGGTGTTCAGCGACGTCACCCCCGCCGACCTCGTCGTGGACTACCACTTCGGATCCGTGCACCACCTCAGCAGCTGGTACCGGCCCGGCGGCCGGCTGACCCCCCAGGAGGTGGCCGACCACCTGGCCGGCCTGCTGCTGCGCTCCCTGCGTCCCTGAAGCTGCGGGCACCTTGCGCCCGCCCCGTCAACGAGAGGAAAGTCCGTGCGAGCCTGGCGCGTCCACACCAACGGCGAACCCCGCGACGTGATGCGGCTGGAGGAGATACCCGACCCGGAACCTGGCGAGGGCCAGTTGCTGGTACGGGTGCGGGCCGCGAACATCAACTACCCGGACGCCCTGCTGTGCCGCGGCGAGTACCAGGTCCGTCCCTCCCTGCCGTTCACGCCCGGCGTCGAGCTGTGCGGCGAGATCGTCGGCGGGCCCCGCGCGGGCGAACGCGTACTCGGAGCGCCCGAGCTGCCCTGCGGTGCCCTCGGTCAGCTGGCCGTCGTCAGCGAGGCGAGCGCCAGGCCCGCGCCCGAGGCGCTGGACGACGCCGAGGCCGCCGCCTTGCACATCGGGTACCAGACGGGATGGTTCGGTCTGCACCGCCGTGCCGGCCTCCGCGCGGGCGAGACCCTGCTCGTGCACGCCGCCGCCGGTGGCGTCGGCAGCGCCGCCGTACAGCTGGGCAAGGCCGCGGGAGCGCGGGTGGTGGGCGTCGTCGGCGGCGAGGCGAAGGCCGCGGTGGCCCGCGAGCTGGGCTGCGACGTCGTCGTCGACCGGCGCAGCGACGACGTCGTGCGCGCGGTGAAGGAGGCCACCGGCGGCGCGGGCGCCGACGTGGTCTACGACCCGGTGGGCGGTGACGCCTACGCCGCCTCCGCCAAGTGTGTCGCCTTCGAGGGCCGCATCGTGGTCGTCGGCTTCGCGAGCGGCGCCGTACCCACGCCGGGGCTCAACCACGCGCTGGTCAAGAACTACTCCATCCTCGGCCTGCACTGGGGCCTGTACGCGCAGCGGGACCCCGCCGCGGTCGACAGCTGCCACGAGGCGCTGACCGCGCTCGCGGCCGAGGGCCTGATCAAGCCCCTGGTGAGCGAGCGCGTCGCCCTGGATGGCGCAGCCGACGCGGTCCAGCGCGTCTTCGACGGCGTCACCACGGGGCGCGTCGTGGTCCTGCCGGGCTGACCTGCCGGGCTGGCCTCTGGTACCGGCCCGCTTCCGCGACGGCGAGGAAGTGCGTACCGCTTGCGGATCCACGCGGACTTACCTCGGATGACGACTGCGGGTTGTGGGCTGCCGGCAGGTCGGTTGTTTGACGTGCTCTTCCTCTGTCCGCTTGTCTCTCCCCGGTCGACGTCAGCCGGTGCGAGTGGGGCCTCAGAGGGAGTGCGCTGAGCATGGAGGGCAGGAGACGGCTGGGCCGGCGGTTCGGCTGGCTGTGGGCGTCATACGCGATGAGTGCGTACGGGTCCGGGCTGGGGTTCGGGGCGTTGCCGCTGATCGCGGTGCTGGTCTTGCGTGCCGGGCCCGCTGAGGTGTCCGCGCTGTCGGCGGTGGGGCCTGCGGTGGGCGCGCTGATCGCGGTGCCGCTCGCGCCGTGGGTGGAGCACCGGCGCAAGCGCCCGGTCATGATCGCGATGGACCTCGCCCGGTTCGCGGCCATGGCGACGGTCCCCGTCGCCTATGCCTTCGGGTGGCTCGGTTTCGTCCAACTGCTCGTGGTCTCGGCTGCGGTCGCCGCGGCCAAGATCGCGTTCAACGCGGCGAGCGGTGCCTACCTCAAGGCCCTCGTCCGACCGGACGACCTGCTCGTCGCCAACGCGCGGTTCGAGTCGACGAACTGGAGCTCCATCGCGGTCGGGCCACCGCTGGGCGGGGCGGCGATCGGCCTGTTCGGCCCGGTCACCACCGTGGTGGCCGACGCGCTCAGCTACCTGCTCTCCGCGCTCGGCATCACCGCGATCCGCGGCCGGGAACAAGCACCGCGAACGGCCGGCAAGAGCCCGCTGGGGGCAGGCGCACTGTTCGCCGGCTGGCGACACATCATGGGCCACCCCGGTCTGCGGCCCCTCCACCTCAACCAGATGCTCGTCGCCGGTCTGATCATGGCCACCGAGCCGCTGCTGGCCGTGCTCCTGCTGCGCCAACTCGGATTCCCGCCCTGGCAGTACGCCCTCGCCTTCGCCGCCCCCTGCCTCGGCGGACTGATCGGCTCCCGGCTGGCCCGCCGTGTCGTGGCACGCTTCGGCCGGCACCGGGTGTTCCGGACCGTCGGTACTCTGCTCGCCGTCTGGCTGATCGGCCTCACCTTCGTCCGCCCCGGCGTCGTCGGCCTCGTCACCGTGATGGCCGTCGAGCTGGCGATCATCATCAACATGAGCCTGTACAGCCCGGTGCTCGCCACCTACCGGCTCGAACACACCCCCGAGCATCTTCTCGCCCGCACGCTGTCGGCCTGGTCGATCGGCCAGCAGGCGTCCATCGCCCTGCTCACCGCACTCGCCGGGCTGCTCGCCGACGTCACCGGCCCACGCACCGCTCTCACAGTCGCGGGACTGCTCATCCTCACGACGCCGCTCCTGCTTCCCCGGCAGGACCAGCCGTCGCAGCCCGAGCCGGAACCGTCCCGCAGCCACTGATGCGACACCACACCGCGCCACCCGCGGGCCGCACGATCTGCCACGGATGTTCCTCAACCCCTGGTCAGCCGACGTCCCGCGCCGCGGCCCTTCCGGCCGTCCGGCCCGAGAAGAGGCAGCCGCCGAGGAAGGTGCCCTCCAAGGAGCGGTAGCCGTGGACGCCGCCGCCGCCGAAGCCCGCGGCCTCCCCGGCGGCGTAGACGCCGGGGAGGGGGTCGCCGCTGTCGGTCAGGACGCGCGAGGACAGGTCGGTCTCCAGCCCGCCGAGGGACTTGCGGGTGAGGATGTTGAGCCGGACGGCGATCAGCGGCCCGGCCGCCGGGTCGAGCAGCCGGTGCGGGGACGCGACGCGGATGAGGCGGTCGCCGAGGTAGCGGCGGGCGCCGTGGATGGCGGTGACCTGCGAGTCCTTGGCGAAAGGGTTGCGGATCTCACGGTCGCGGGCGGTGATCGCACGGCGCAGCGTGTCGGCGTCGATCAGTCCCTCGCCCGTCAGTTCGTTCATGCGGCGTGCCAGCGCGGTCACGTCGCTCTCGATGACGAAGTCGGCGCCGTGTTCCATGAACGCGCGCACGGGCCCTGGCGCGCCGTGCCGGGCCCGCCCGAGGACGTCGCGCACGGACCGCCCGGTCAGGTCGGGGTTCTGCTCGGACCCGGAGAGGGTGAACTCCTTCTCGATGATCTTCTGGCTGAGCACGAACCAGGTGTAGCCGTGTCCCGTGCGCATGATGTGGTCGAGCGTGCCGAGGGTGTCGAAGCCGGGGAAGAGCGGGACGGGCAGCCTCTCGCCCGTGGCGTCCAGCCACAGCGAGGAGGGGCCCGGCAGGATGCGGATGCCGTGCCGGTGCCAGATGGGGTTCCAGTTCTCGATGCCCTCGGTGTAGTGCCACATCCGGTCGCGGTTGATCATCCGCCCGCCCGCCTGTTCGGTCACGCCGAGCATGAGGCCGTCCACGTGCGCGGGCACCCCGGAGAGCATCTTCTCGGGCGGCGTGCCCAGCCTCTCGGGCCAGTTGGCGCGCACCAGTTCGTGGTTGCCGCCGATGCCGCCGGAGGTGACGATGACGGCCTGGGCGCGGAGCGCGAAGGTCTCGGCGGCCTCTCGGCTGCTGGCGGTGCCGCGCGGCGCGGCGCTGGGCACCAGCACCTCGCCGGTCACGGTGTCGACCGCACCGCCGGTCCGCTCCAGGCCGGTCACCCGGTGCCGGAAGCGCAGCTCGACCAGGCCGCGCGCGACGCCGGCCCGTACCCGCCGCTCGAACGGTTCGACCAGTCCAGGGCCCGTGCCCCAGGTGATGTGGAAGCGGGGCACCGAGTTGCCGTGTCCGCCCGCGTCGTAGCCGCCGCGCTCGGCCCACCCGACGACGGGGAAGATCTTCAGGCCCTGGGAGCGGAGCCAGGCGCGCTTCTCGCCCGCGGCGAAGTCGACGTAGGCCTCGGCCCAGCGGCGTGGCCAGTGGTCCTCGGGCCGGTCGAACGCCGCGGTGCCGAGCCAGTCCTGCCAGGCGAGCTCGCGGCTGTCCTTGACGCGCATCCTGCGCTGTTCGGGGGAGTCGACGAAGAAGAGGCCGCCGAACGACCAGTGCGCCTGGCCACCGAGAGCCTGTTCGGGTTCCTGGTCGAGCAGGATGACGCGTCGTCCCGCCTCGGCGAGTTCCGCGGTCGCGGCGAGCCCCGCGAGCCCGGCTCCGACCACGATCACATCGGCGTCGTACGCCATGCTCCCACCTTCCGTCGACGCGTGTCCCGCACTGGTGACCGGAGAGTAACCTCCGGGCCGGGGTGCGCACACCCCCTCCTGTCCCGCGCGGACGGCGCCCCGTCCTGTACGGGTGTCGCCGTGGTGCTTGGATGGGCGGCATGACGGAGCAGGCGCGCGCGGCGGACGAGCTGCTGGACATCGTGGACGGACAAGACCGGGTCGTCGGGCAGCGGCTGCGCGGTGACGTCTACACCGAGCGGCTGCGGCACCGCAGCACCTCCATCCGGGTGCGCGACGCGCACGGCCGGCTCTTCGTGCACCGCCGCACCCCCACCAAACTGATCTTTCCGGGGATGTACGACGTGGTGGTGGGCGGCGTCGTCGGCGCGGGCGAGGACTACGACACGGCCGCGCTGCGCGAGGCGGAGGAGGAGCTGGGCGTCCAGGGGCTCCCGATGCCCGAGCGGCGGACGAAGTTCCTCTTCGAGACGGCCGAGTACTCCTGGTTCCTCGCGGTCTACGAGGTCGTGTGCACGCTGCCCGTCCGGCCGCAGGCGGAAGAGGTCGAGTGGTGGGACTTCCTCGCACCGGAGGAGCTGGAGCGGCGGCTGGAGGGGTGGGAGCGGGACGGTCTGGTCGTGCCCGACGGGCTGGAGTGCCACCGCCGGCTCTCGGCACTCTGAGGCGTAAGCGCACTCCGAGGCGAGCCCGGCAGGTCCGCGCGCAAGGCCCCCAAGGCGTCCCCGCGCGGGAATGCCGCAGGTCACCGCGTACGGTTGAGCCATGCTCGACCGGATTACGGCGTCCGTCAGGCTGTGGCTGGCCCCCCAGCGGCTCAGGGAGGAGGGCACCACGCCCGACTACCGCTTCTCGCTCGCCAACGAGCGCACCTTCCTCGCCTGGATCCGCACCTCGCTGGCCCTGGTCGCGGGCGGGATCGCGGTGGACCAGTTCCTGACGGGGCTGCGCTGGGGGGTGCGCACGACGGTGGCGATCGTGCTGCTGGCGGGCGCGGTGCTGTGCGCCTTCCGCGCCGTGAACCACTGGGTGCGCTGCGAGCGCGCCATGCGGCGCGGTGAGGATCTGCCCGCCTCCCGCTTCCCCGTGGTGCTGGCGGCGGCCACGGCCGCGGCGGCGGTGCTGGTGATCGCCGTCGTCGTGCTCGGACTGGGGGGCCGATGACGCCCCCGCCCGGCGGGACACCCGCGGGTGAGCGCGACGAGCCCGCGCCCCGCGACCCCGGCGCACAACCCGAGCGCACCTGGTTCGCCTGGCGCCGTACGACGCTCACGTTCGCCGTCTCCGTCGCGCTGGCGGCCCGGGTGGCCGTCGAGCAGCGGACGGGTACCGCCGTGGCGGCGGCCGGTGTCGGGGTACTCGCCTGGCTGGCCCTGCTGCTGACGGCGCACCGCAGGATCGGCGTCCTCGCCGGTACCCGCCCGTCCCCCATGGGCGCCGTGCAGGTCATGGGGACACTCGTCTGTGTGCTGGTGCTGGTCGTGGTGGGAGGACTGCTGCTGTGAACCGTGGAGTGAACCCGTGCGAGCCGCTCGTCGTGGTGATGGGCGTGTCCGGATCAGGCAAGAGCACCGTGGGGGAGTGGCTGGCCGAAGCGCTCGGCGTGCCGTTCGCCGACGCCGACGCCTTCCACCCCCGGCACAACATCGAGAAGATGTCCGCCGGGGTGCCGCTGGACGACGCCGACCGGGCTCCGTGGCTGGACGCGATGGCCGACTGGCTCGCCCGGCACGGCGAGAGCGGGGCCGTGCTGGTGTGCTCCGCGCTCAAGCACCGCTACCGCGACCGGCTGCGGCAGGTCTCCTCGCGGCTCTTCTTCCTCCACACGGAGGGCTCCTTCGAGCTGATCGCCGAGCGGGTGGCCCGGCGGAAGGGCCACTTCATGCCGCCGAGCCTGCTGCGCTCCCAGTTCGAGGCGCTGGAGCCGCTGGGGGCCGACGAGCGGGGCGCGGCGGTCTCCGTGGCGGGCACGCCGGAGGAGACCAGGGCGGAGGCGCTGGCGGTGCTGGAGCGCGCCGGGGTCTGCTGAGGCGCGGGTGCTCCCGCCACGCCCGCATCGCCTTCCCCGCCGGGCCCCTCGTCTCCCCGTCGTTTCCCGGCTGAGCGCTTCCCGCCCGCCTCGTCCGCCCCTTCCGTCTCGTCCACCCCTTCTGCCTCCTTCGCCCCGTTCGTGTGCGGAACCGTGTGCGTTACACCGCTTTCCGCCCGAAGTCCGGTGACAGGCGGGCGGGTGGCGCCCTAGCCTTCGTGCCATGCCCATGGGTGACAAGGAGCCGCTGTTCGTCCGCGACGAGCGTTCCAGGAACGGCTACGTCCTCAACCACCGCAACCCCTCGGGGCTCGCCCTGATCGTGGTGCTCACGGTCGGCGTGCTGATCCTGGCCGTGGTCGCGCTCGGCTGACGCGGCGCCCGCCGCCTTGCCCTGCCCGCCCCGTCCTCCGCGAGGCGGGCAGGGCACCCTCGTGAAGATTCCCGGGACACCGGGGACGTATGGGGCGGCGGTGCGGTGATCCGTGCCGCCCCCTCTGGACGCCATACCGACTAGTCGGCATGATCGGACGCGACCGATGCTGAAGGAGCGCGCACGATGAGCGAACAGAATCCGCCCGGCCTCGATCTGGCGCGGCTGGCCGCGCACCTGGAGCGCGAGCGGCCCGGCCTCCTGCGGGGTCCGCTGAGCGCCGAGGTGGTCCAGGGCGGTCGCTCGAACCTCACCTACCGGGTCACCGACGGGGTCGGCCGCTGGATCGTGCGCCGTCCTCCGCTCGGCCATGTCCTGGCCACGGCACACGACATGGCCCGCGAACACCGCGTCATCAGCGCACTGCGCGACACCCCCGTACCCGTGCCGGGCACCGTGCTGCTGTGCGAGGACCCGGATGTGCTCGGGGCGCCCTTCTACGTCATGGAACACGTCGAGGGCACCCCGTACCGCACGGCGGGGCAGCTCGCCCCGCTCGGCCCCGAGCGCACCCGTCAGGTCGTCCTCGCCCTGCCCGAGACGCTGGTTGCCCTGCACTCCGTGGACCCCGAAGCGGTCGGGCTCGGCGACTTCGGGCGTCCCGAGGGGTTCTTGGAGCGGCAGCTGCGCAGGTGGGGCAAGCAGCTGGAGGCGTCCCGCAGCCGGGAGCTGGCGGGCATGGACGAGCTGCGCGGCGCGCTGGGCGACACGCTGCCCGTCTCGCCCGCGCCCACGGTCGTGCACGGCGACTTCCGCCTCGACAACGTGCTGGTGGACGCCGAGGACCAGGTGGCCGCGGTGCTCGACTGGGAGATGTCCACCCTCGGCGACCCGCTGACCGACCTGGGCCTGCTGGCCATGTACAGCGAGCGCCAGGACGTCACCGACTCGCCCGTCAGCACGACCAGCACCGCGCCGGGGCACCCCTCGGCCGCCGAGCTGATCGAGCGCTACGCCCGGCTGTCAGGACGGGACGTGTCCCGCGTCAACTGGTACACGGCGTTCGCCTACTTCAAGCTCGCCGTGATCCTGGAGGGGATCCACTACCGCTTCACGCTCGGCCAGACCGTCGGCGCCGGCTTCGACCGGATCGGGGAGCTCGTCCCGGTCTTCATCGACAACGGACTCACCACACTGCGGAAGGGCTGAGCACGCGCATGGACTTCGCATACGACGCGCGGACCGAGGAGCTTCGCGAGCGGCTGCTCGCCTTCATGGACGAGCACGTGCTCCCGGCCGAACAACTGGCCGGCGAGCAGCGCGCGGCACTGGAGTCGCCCTGGCAGACCCCGCCGGTGGTCGAGGACCTGAAGGAGGCGGCACGCGGGCTGGGCCTGTGGAACCTCTTCTTCGTGGACGAGCACGGCCGGCCGGGCGAGAAGTACGGCGCGGGCCTGACCAACCTCCAGTACGCGCCGCTGGCCGAGATCACCGGACGCAGCCCGCAGCTCGCACCGACCGCCCTCAACTGCGCCGCGCCCGACACCGGCAACATGGAGCTGCTGGCTCAGTTCGGCTCGGCCGAGCAGCGCGAGCGGTGGCTGGAGCCGCTGCTGGCGGGTGAGATCCGCTCCGCGTTCGCCATGACCGAACCGGAGGTGGCCTCCTCGGACGCCACCAACATCGCCACCCGCATCCGGCGGGACGGCGAGGGGGGTTACGTCGTCACCGGCCGCAAGTGGTACATCTCCGGTGCCATGAACCCGGACTGCAAGGTCTTCATCGTCATGGGCAAGACCGACCCGGACGGCGAGGACGTGCGCCGCCAGCAGTCCATGGTGCTCGTCCCGCGCGACGCCCCGGGCGTCGAGGTGCGCCGCGCCATGTCGGTCTACGGCTACGAGGACCACTACCACGGCGGCCACGCCGAGGTCCTCTTCCACGACGTACGGGTGCCGGCGGACCACCTGATCGGTGAGGAGGGCGGCGGCTTCGCCATCGCGCAGGCCCGGCTGGGCCCGGGCCGCATCCACCACTGCATGCGGCTGATCGGCATGGCGGAACGGGCGATCGAGCTGATGTGCCGGCGGGCCGTGGAGCGCTCCGCGTTCGGCAAGCCGCTGGCCCGGCAGGGCGTGGTGCACGAGTGGATCGCCGACGCGCGGGTGCAGGTCGAGCAGTTGCGGCTGCTGGTGCTCAAGACGGCCTGGCTGATGGACACGGTCGGCAACCGCGGCGCCCACACCGAGATCCAGGCCATCAAGATCGCCACCCCGCGGGCCGTGGTGCGCATCATCGACGACGCCGTACAGCTGCACGGCGCGGGCGGGGTCTCGCAGGACTTCCCCCTCGCCGAGCTGTGGGCGGCGGCGCGCACCCTGCGGCTGGCCGACGGGCCCGACGAGGTGCACCAGCGGTCGCTGGCCCGGCGGGAGCTGAAGCGCCACCTGTGACGCGCCGGCCCGGCAGGGGGGATCCCCCTGCCGGTGCCCCGGGGTGTCGCCCAACTCGCCGGTGGGAAGCGTCGGCGCCGCGGCCGTCGTCGGCCTCACCGTCGGCCCGGTGCTGCGGGCCCGCGCCCCGCACGCCTTCGCCCGCATCGGGCAGGGCGACGAGGCGTTCCGCCTGGACCAGGCCGCCGGCCGGCGGCAGAGCCGGTGACCCCGGGCCCCGGCCGCCGGCGGGGCGGTGGCTGCCGCCGGCCCGCGGTGGGTCAGTGGCGTCGTGCGGGCCGGCGGCACGCGGGCTGTTCGGGGCGGGGGCGGGGCGGATGGCCGCGCAGCCGGTGGGTGCGGGGTGAGCCGGCCTTCGCGGTGAAGGGTTCACCGCAGTGCAGCAGCCGCAGCGGCTCGCCCTCCAGCAGCGTGTAGGTCACCGATGTGCTCTCGATCTCCACCCGGAGCCTGCGGCCGAGGATCTGCACCGCGAAGGTCAGCCGGCGCAGCTGGTCCGGCAGCGTGGGGGAGAAGTCCAGCGTGCCGTCGCTGTGCCGCATCCCGCCGAAGCCGGCCACCAGCGCGATCCACGTGCCCGCGAGCGAGGCGATGTGCAGCCCGTCGCGGGTGTTGTTCTCCAGGTCCTCCAGGTCCATCAGCGCCGCTTCGCCCGTGTAGTCGTAGGCGAGTTGGAGATGTCCGACCTCGGCGGCCATCACCGCCTGGCAGCAGGCGGACAGCGACGAGTCGCGGACCGTCATCTGCTCGTAGTAGGCGAAGTTGCGCTCCTTCTGCTCTTCGGAGAAGGCGTCGCCGCGCTTGTACATGGCCAGCACCAGGTCGGCCTGTTTGACGACCTGCTTGCGGTAGAGGTCGAAGTAGGGGAAGTGCAGCAGCAGCGGGTACTGCTCGGGGCGGGTGGCGCCGAAGTCCCACAGCTGGTGCCCGGTGAAACCCGCCGACTGCTCGTGCACCCCCAACGCCTCGTTGAACGGTATGGCCACGGCGTCGGCCGCGTCCCGCCACGCTGCGGCCTCCTCGTCGTCGACGCCGAGTGCCGCCGCCTGTTCGCCGTAGCGTTCCACGGCGTCGGCCGCCGCCCGCAGGTTCGACTGGGCCATCAGGTTGGTGTAGAGGTTGTCGTCCGTGACGGCGCTGTACTCGTCGGGCCCCGTCACCCCGTCGAAGTGGAAGGTGCCGTGGTGGTCGTGGTGGCCCAGCGAGTGCCACAGCCGGGCCGTCTCGACCAGGATCTCCACCCCCGTCTCCCGCTCGAAGCCGGTGTCGCCGCTGGCGGCGACGTACCGCACCACGGCCTCCGCGATGTCGGCGTTGACGTGGAAGGCCGCCGTGCCGGCCGGCCAGTACGCCGAGCACTCCGAGCCGTCGATCGTCCGCCAGGGGAACGTGGCGCCGCGCAGGCCCAGCTGCCGCGCCCGGGCGCGGGCCGCGGGCAGCGTCTCCTGGCGCCAGCGCAGGGCCTCGGCGACCGCGGGCGGCGAGGTGTAGGTGAGGACGGGCAGCACGAACGACTCGCCGTCCCAGAAGGTGTGCCCGTCGTACCCCGAGCCGGTCAGGCCCTTGGAGGGGATGGCGCGCTTCTCGGCCCGCGCCCCGGCCTGGAGCACGTGGAAGAGCGCGAAGCGCACCGCCTGCTGGATCTCGGCGTCGCCGTCGACCTCCACGTCCGCGCGGGACCAGAAGTCGTCGAGGTAGGCGCGCTGCGCCTCCACCAGGCCCTGCCAGCCCGCGGTGCGGGCGCCGGCGAGGGCCGCGTCCACCTGGTCGCGGACGGCGGGCAGGGACCGCACCCCCGACCAGCCGTAGGAGACCAGCTTCTCGACGCGCAGCGGCTGTCCGGGGCTCAGCCGCGAGGTGACGGTGAGCCGGGCGACGTTCTCGCCGCTCTCGGCACTGGTGGCGGTGGACTCGGGCCCGTGCACCACGTGGTCGGCGGCCGAGCCGACGCGCAGTCCGCTGGTGCCGGTGCGGTGCACCAGCCGCAGCCGCATGTCGGAGGCGAAGTCCTCCTCGGGCGTGAGCACGTCCTCCAGCGCGGCGGCCGCCCGCGGGTCGCCGCCGCTCTTGTGGGGCAGCTGCTCGTTGGCGACCAGCTCCGACTGGACGACGACGCGGACGTCCGTGTCCAGCGGCTCCACCTCGTAGGCGACGGCCGCGATGGCGCGCTGGGTGAAGGAGACCAGCCGGGTCGAGGTCACCCGCACGGTGCATCCTGCGGGCGAGGTCCACTCGCAGACCCGGCGCAGCAGGCCCGAGCGCAGGTCCAGGGTCCGCTCGTGGGAGCGGAGCCTGCCGTAGCGCACGTCGAAGGGCTCGTCGTTGACGAGCAGCCGCATCACCTTGCCGTTGGTGACGTTGATGACGGTCTGGCCCGACTCGGGGTAGCCGAAGCCGGCTTCCGCGTACGGCAGCGGGCGCAGCTCGTGCACCCCGTTGAGGTAGGTGCCCGGCAGCCCGTGCGGTTCGCCCTCGTCCAGGTTGCCGCGCCACCCGACGTGCCCGTTGGAGAGGGCGAAGACGGATTCGCTCTGCGGCAGGATGTCCAGGCGGAGCTCGCTCTCGTGCAGCGTCCAGGGCTGTACCGTGAAGCAGGAGTGGCTGATCACCTGGCGTTCTCCTCCCCGTCGGCGCGCGGGCGGTCCCCGGCCGCGTCCGTCAGCGCGCTCAGGTCCGTCACGACCGTGTCGGCGCCGTGGGCGCGCAGCGCGGCGGCCTGGCCCGTGCGGTCGACGCCGACGACGTACCCGAAGTGGCCCGCGCGGCCGGCGTCCATGCCCGCCAGCGCGTCCTCGAAGACGGCCGACGCGCCCGGTTCCACGGCCAGGTCGTGCGCGGCGGCGAGGAAGGTGCCGGGGTGGGGTTTGCCGGGCAGCTCGCGCTCCCTCGCCACCACGCCGTCGATCCGCACGTCGAACAGGTCCTCGATGCCGACGGAGGCGAGCACGTCCCGGCAGTTGGCGCTGGAGGAGACGACGGCGGTCAGCAGCCCCGCCGCGCGCACCGCGTGCAGGTAGCGCACGGAGCCGTCGTACGCCTCGACGCCGTCCTTGCGGATCTTCTCCAGCAGCAGCGCGTTCTTGCGGTTGCCCAGTCCGGCCACCGTCTCCCGCTCCGGCGGGTCGTCGGGCGTGCCCTCGGCGAGTTCGATACCGCGCGAGGCGAGGAAGGTGCGGACGCCGTCGGCCCGGGGGCGTCCGTCCACGTAGGCGTCGTAGTCCGCCACCGGGTCGAAGACCCGGAATCCCGGCCCGTCGCGCCCGCGCAGATAGACGTCGAACATCTCCTTCCACGCGGCGGCGTGCACGACGGCGGTCTTGGTGAGGACACCGTCGAGGTCGAACAGGCATGCGCGGATGCCGTCGGGCAGACCGAGCTTCGTCATGCGTGCCGGGTCCCCTGGCCACGGCGGCGGCATGCGTGCTCGTGGGCATTGCCGCCCGGGTGGGCGCCCGCGGGCCCCGGCCACCCGGCCGCTCGCGCCCCAGGCCCCGGCTACTCGGCCTCGCGCGGCAGGGGAACCTCCCACACCAGGCGGGTGCCGGGCCCGGCGGCGGAGGCCGCACCGTGGGACACCGTCAACGTGCCGCCCAGGAGTTCGGCCCGCGAGCGCATGTTGGCCAGCCCTCCGGTGCGGGGCGCGTCACCGACGCCGACACCGTCGTCGGTGACCGTCAGCGCGACGGCGGAGCCCACGGACAGCGCCACGTCCACGCGGCGGGCCCGCGCGTGGCGGACGATGTTGCTCAGGGCCTCGCCCAGCACCGCGCTCACCTGGGCTGCCGCCTCGGCCGGCACGTTCGTGTCGACCGGGCCCTCCACGCGCAGCGCGGGCAGGAAACCGAGCCGGTCCGCCGCGTCGCTGACGGCTTTCGCCAGGGTGCGGCGCAGGCCGGCCGGGGCGTCCTGCGGTCCCTCGCCCGAGGTGCGCAGCGCGAAGATGGTCGAACGGATGATCTTGATCGTCTCGTCCAGGTCGTCCACGGCGCGGCTGACCCGCTCGGCCGCCTGCGGCCGGTCGATGAGCCGGCCCGCGCTCTGTAGCGTCATCCCGGTGGCGAACAGCCGCTGGATGGCCAGGTCGTGCAGGTCACGGGCGATCCGGTCGCGGTCGTGCAGCAGCGCCAGCTGCTCGGACTCGGCGCGGTGCTGCGCCATCTCCAGCGCGAGCGCCGCCTGCGCCGCGAAGTCCGACAGCAGCTCCACCTCCGTCTCCTCGAACGGCTCGCGCCCCTTAAGCCGGCTCAGCCGCAGCGCGCCCGGCGCGTGTTTCTGCGCCAGCAGCGGTACGGCGACGACGGGGCCGTGCACGCTCTGTCCCGCGAGGAAGGCGCGGTTGCGCGGGTCGACGGTCACGTCCGCCGACACGGCCGGCTCGCCGGTGCGCGCCGCCAGCCCCGAGAGCGTCTCGTCGTAGGGCACCACCACCCCGGTCTGCTCCTCGGCCAGCGCCCCGACCGCCACCACCACCCGCAGCCCCTGCGCACCGTCCGCCGGCCCCGCGGCGTCCGGCAGCAGCACGCACGCCGAGTCGGACTGGGCGACATCCAGGGCACGCCAGGCGATCAGCCGCAGCACCTCGCTGGAGGGGGCGCCGCTCAGCAGCAGCCGGGTGATCTCCCCGAGCGCCTCAAGCCACTGTTCGCGGCGCCTGCTCTCCGCGTACAGCCGCGCGTTGTCCACGGCCACCCCCGCGGCGACCGCGAGGGTGGTGACGACGGCCTCGTCGTCGGCGTCGAACTCCGCGCCGCCCCGCTTCTCGGTCAGGTACAGGTTGCCGAAGACCTCGTCGCGCACCCGCACCGGCACCCCCAGGAACGTGCGCATCGGCGGATGGTGCGCGGGGAAGCCGTGGCTGGCCGGGTGCGTGCTCAGATCGGACAGCCGCAGCGGCTCAGGGACGCGGATCAGCTCGCCCAGCACCCCGTGCCCCGAGGGCAGCGGCCCGATCCGCGCCGCCTCCTCCTCGCCGATCCCCACCGGCAGGAACGTCACCAGGCGCTGTCCCTCGCCGATGACGCCCAGCGCCCCGTACCGCGCGTTCGTCAGGGCCAGCGCCGCCTCGACGATGCGGCGCAGCACCTGCGCCAGATCCAGCTCACGGCCCACGCTCAGAACGGCTTCGAGCAGGCTGTGCATCCGGTCCTGTGTGGTGCGGGCGGCATCCAGCCGGGCCTGGAGCTCGTCCAGCAACTCGTCCAGCCTCGGCTGGGGCAGCCGGCCCCCGTCCGGGTGGTGCTGCCCGCCGTCTCCGGCAGCCTCCGCCATGCGCGCCTCCGTGCGACGGTACGACAGCCGGGCCCCCGAGCGGCCGCGAGCCCCCAGAGGGGCAGTCTACGGGCCAACTGACCTCAGGTCGCCTGTCGTTCAGCGCTCCGGGCCCCCGTCGAGGAGCGCTCACCACCGCCCGCCGGAGAGCGCTCCTCCTGGCCGGGGGAAGGGCGCTTCCGGTGCTCCTCCCCGCCCGGCGAAGGGCCCCGCTTCGTGCCCGCCGGGGCGGCCCGCCCACCTTCGGCAGGGTCCGCCGGGGCGCGCCGGCGCGGGACGGGCGGGCCCGGGGCCCTGCGCTGCTCGTCCATCCGGCGCCACTCGGGCCGCAGCCCGGTCAGGTTGGTCGTCAGGAAGTAGGCGGCGCCGCCGGCGCACAGCACGGGGGCCAGCCCGAAGGACGCCCAGGATCAAGAACCGCGGCGCGCCCGCGAGCAGGAACCCGGCGAAGAAGACCACACGGCGCGGCATGCGGTGCCCCACGGCCGCCGCGACGAGGCTCCCGGCGACCGCCGCGAGCCCCAGCGAGCTGTTGGCCAGCCCCATCGCCTCGGGCCCGTGGCCCGACTCGCGCGCCCAGACCGGGACCAGCAGCGAGTTGAACGCCGCGTCCAGCAGATTGGTCACGCCCACCATGACGATGACGGTGAGCAGCAGCCCGTCACCGCGCAGGAAGCGGAACCCCTCGCCCATGCGCTGCCAGTAGCCGGGCCCGGGGCCGGCCGTCACCGCGGGCGGGGCTTCCTCGCCCGCCGCCGGTCGCCGCCGGTGCGGCAGTGCCAGGACGACGACGAGGGAACCGGAGGCGAAGCAGACCGCGATGGCGATCAGCGCGGTGGGTGCGCCGAGCAGCGCCACCACCGTGCCGCCTGCCGCGGGGCCGACCGTTGAGGCCAGCCGTTCGGTCACCCCGGCGAGGCCCGCCGCGCGCTCCAGCGGCACCAGGCCGCGCGCCGCGGCCTGCGGGACCATGATCTCCTTGGACAGGTCGCCCGGACCCCGTGCCGCGCCGATCACCGCGACCAGGAGCAGCAGCAGCCAGAACGAGAGCACGTCCACCAGGTGCAGCACCGCGACCGCGGTGATCGCCGCCGCGCTGACCACGTCGGTGCTCCACGAGACCGTGCGCGGCCCCGCCAGGTCGACGAGCGGCCCGGTCAGGGCCTTGATCAGGACGTAGGGCGCCAGCTCGCAGAGCGACACCAGACCGGTCTGCGCCGTGCTGCCCGTCGTGACGAGCACGAACCAGGGGAGCGCGATGGCCGATATCCGGGTGCCGGTCAAGGAGACCGCCATCGCCGTCAGCACGCCCGCCAGCGGGCGGATGCTCCTGCTCCGCCGGGGGTGCTCCGTCATGGACCGCACTCTAAGGGGTGCGGGCTCGCGGTCGCCGGGCCGCCCCGTGCCGCGGGACCCCCGTGCTCCGGGTGCCGAACGGCCCCTACTCACCGGGCGGGCCATGCCCCAGGCTGGGGGCGTTCCGAGGAGGTCAAGTGCCGGGTTCCGAGAGCCGGGGCGCGAGGTCAGCGCGCCCCGCCGCCCCTGTCCGTGTGTTTCTGCTCGACGACCACGAGGTGGTGCGGCGCGGGCTGCGCGACCTCCTGGAGGCGGAGGACGACCTCAGCGTCGTCGGCGAGGCCTGCGACGCGGCACAGGCGCTGGCCAGGGTCCCCGCGCTGAGACCCGACGTGGCCGTGCTCGACGTGCGCCTCGGCAGCGGCGCGGGACCCGGCGGGAGCAGCGGCGAGAAGACCGGGGAGGCTGGCGGCGACCACGGGGGCATCGAGGTCTGCCGCGAGCTGCGGGCGCTGAGTCCCGACCTGGTCTGCCTCATGCTGACCTCGTTCGACGACGACGAGGCGCTGTTCGACGCGGTCATGGCGGGCGCCGCCGGGTACGTGCTCAAGCAGATCAGGGGCGCCGACCTGGTGAGCGCGATCCGGACGGTGGCGTCCGGCGGCTCGCTGATCGACTCGGGCACGCGGGCGCGGGTCACGGCGCGCGCCGCTGCGCCGGGGGCGGGCCGTGAGGCCCGGGCCGTACCGGCCGAGCTGGCGCGGCTCACCCCGCGCGAGCGGGAGGTGCTGGCCCTGGTGGGGGAGGGGCTGACCAACCGGCAGATCGGTGAGCGGCTCTTCCTCGCGGAGAAGACCGTGAAGAACCGGATCTCGGCGATCCTGGGCAAACTCGGCGTGGGGCGGAGGGTGCAGGCCGCGGTGCTCGCCGAGCGGCTCAGGGAGGAGCCCCCCGTACCCGGCGGCGGTCGCCTGCCGGGAGACCTCACACTGTAGGCGCCCGGGCCCGGCGCGGGGCGTGCCGTGTGGGGCCGCGCGGCTCCTGAGGTCCTCGGCGCCGGTCCGCCCGGCCGCACACGCGGTCCTCCGCTTCAGCGGGTCTCGCGGAGGCGGTCGAGTTCGCGCCGGTCGCGTTTGGTGGGACGCCCGGCTCCGCGCTCGCGGCGGGCGACGACGGGGATCTCGGTGACGGGCGGCGGAGGGGGAGAGTTGTCCACGTAGGCATCCTCGGCCACGGGCGCCCCGACCCGCTTCTTGAGCAGGCGCTTGACGACGACGATGCGTTCGCGCCCGGCGTGCCGCACCCGCACCTCGTCCCCGGCCTTGACGGAGTGCGCCGCCTTCACCCGCTCACCGTTGACCTTGACGTGTCCGCCGCGCGCCGCGGTCGCCGCCTGGGAGCGGGTCTTCGTCAGCCGCACGGACCAGATCCAGCTGTCGACCCGCACCGGTCCTTCGTCTGCCGTCATGCTGTCCGACTCTAAGGCAGGGGAGGCCGGCTGGGACCCGCTCGGCGGTACCGGCCGGCTCCCACCCGGCACGGCGCCGCGTGCGGGCGCACAATGCCGACATATGGACGTCTCGTCTGACCGCGCCACCGAGGACGCTCTCGCCGAGCTGCACCGGCTCGCGCTGCGTACGGTCGCGCGGGCACGGCACAGGGCGCGCGCCCGTATCGCCGCCGAGCGGACCGGGGGCCGCTCGGGGCGGGAGGAGGGCCCACCGAGCCCGTTCGTGTCCGACGGCGCCGGGCAGGCGCCGCCCAGCGACGTGGCGGTGCTGCCGGGCCTGCCGTCCTGGGTGCCGGCGGTGCTGGGCGTCCTGCGGGGCAGTTCGACGGTGCTGCGGCCCGACATCGCGCCGGACGGGACGGTGTGCGACTTCACGGTCGTCGGGGCCAACCACTTCGAGCTGAGCGGGGTGGAACGCGGCTCGTTCGACTTCCTGGGCAAGCGCCTGTCAGAGACCAGGCCGGGGGTGCGCACCAGCGGGCTGTACGACGTGTACCGCGCGGCACTGGAGAAGGGCACCCCAGTCTCCAGCGGCACCGTCGACTACGTGGACGTCGTGGACGGGGTGCTCCAGCGCGCCAGGCTGCGCGGCACCGTCACCGTGCTGCCCCGGCTCGGGCTGCTGCTGACGAACTGGGAACCGGCGGGCGAGGCCCGGCTCAGCCACCGCGTCCAGGAGGGCGGCCGGATGGGGTGGGCCGAATGGGATCTGATCAGCGGCCGCACCCGCTGGTCGCACGGGCTGCGCGAACTGCTGGGGCTGCGGGCGCCGCCGCCGGAGGGCGTCACCCTCGAGGACGTGCACGCGGCGGAGGGGGCGGCGCGCACGGTCGCCTCGGCCAGGGACGTCGCCGCGGATCTGTTCACCGTCGGACGGAAGGTCGACCCCGCGGACCTGCCCGGGTTCGTGGCCGACATGCGGGCCCTGCTGCGCGGCGTCGGGGTGCCCGACCGCGAGCTGACCGTCCGCGTGGAGGGCTCGCGGCGGCGGATCCGCTGGGTGGGGCACGCCCAGCCGGAGGGCGCCGAGGTGCCCGAGTCCCTGCTGTTCGCCGCGCGCAACATCACCGGGCAGGAGGAGCAGTTGCGCCAGGCCCTCGTCGAGGCCGAACGGCTGCGGCAGGAAGCGGCCACCGAGCGGCGGGTCTCCGAGACGTTCCGCAAGGCCCTCGTCCCGCCGCTGGAGGCGCTGACACCGCCGTGGATCTCGGTCAGCTCCGCCTACGTGCCCTCCGACTCGGGCGTGGGCGGTGACTGGTACAAGTGCCGCGAGCTCCCCGACGGCCGGGTGCTGCTGGCCATGGGGGACGCCTCGGGGCACGGGGTGCAGGCGGCCAGCCGTGCCGTGCAGCAGCGCTCCGCGCTCGCCGGGCTCGCCTACACGGGCGGGGACGCGGCGCAGCTGCTGTGGGCGCTGGGGGAGGTCGTCTACAACGACTACTACGGCAACCTCGACACCACCGCGACCTGCGTGGTCGGGCACCTGTTCCCCGAGGCGCGGGCCTTCCGCTGGGCCAGCGCGGGACACCCCGCGCCGATCCTGGTCAGGAACGGCGAGCCGCGGCTGCTGGAGGGCGAGCACGGCATGATGCTGGGCGTGCTCGCGGACGCGGACTACACGACCAACACCGCCCAACTGCACCCCGGCGACCTGCTGCTCCTCTACACCGACGGCGTCGTCGAGCGCCGCGGCAGCGACCTGGAGACCGGCTCCGCCGCCCTCCTGGAGGCCGTGCGGAGGTGGATGGCCCAGGGGCGGCTCACCGAGACGGCGTCGGAGCGCATGGTCGCCCAGCTGCTGGGCCCCGAGGCGGAGGACGACGCGACGATCCTCGCCATCCAGGTGTCCTGAGCGTCATGAGCCGGCTGTGGCGCGAGCCGGCTGTGGCGCGAGCCGGCGAGGGGGAGCGCCCGCGGGGCGCCGGCGTCACCGGGGGTCGGCCTTGCCGCGCTCGTAGCGGCGGAGCCTGCGGTAGGCGGTCAGCTCCCCGTCGGAGTCCAGGGTCATCTCGTACGAGCCGAGCATGCTCACGCTGTCCGGGATCTTCCGCAGTTCGACGACCTCCACGTGCAGCGTCCACCCCCCGTCCTCGCCTCTGACGACCGAGGAGACCGTCTCCGCCTCCAGCCCGGTCAGCTCCTCGATGGTTTCCCGCGCGGACCGCAGCACCTGAGCGGTGCTGGGCGCCTTGGCCTCGACGGTGGGCTGCTCGCGGCTCTCCTCGCCGGACTCCCTGCCGTCTTCGGGCGCGGACTGCTTCCGCTCCTCGGCCGCGGGCCGCCTGCGGGTCTCGTCGGTGGTCCGCTTGCGCACGGTGTTCTGCCGCGTACCCGAGGTGGCGTTCCGCTGCTTGCCCGTGCCCGGGCCCGTGCCCGTGCCCGGGCTCGCCGAGCCGGTCTTCTTGCGTGGGGTTGCCGCCTGGGCCGTCTTCTTGGCCGTGCCGCCCGCGCTCTCACTCATCCCGGTTCTCCTCTCTCCCCACGCGTGCGGGGAAGTCCGGCGGACCGGGCGGGTGCCCGCTGTGCGCCGAGTGAACCTGGGCAGGCCGGGTACCGGTGAGGGCCGGAGACCGGGCGGGTCAGTCCTCGCCGCGGAAGATGTGGGACTCCGGGTCCCGGTCCCCGGACGGAGCACGCGGCCCGTAGCCCATCGGGCCGTCCGGGCGGCGCGTCGTCCGTGCGAGGAGCACGGGAGCGTGACGCTGGTCCCGGGCGTCCTCTTCGTGCCTGGTGCCCTGGCTTCGTTGCACCGCGATCACCTCCGTGTTCGACGCACACCCGGGTCCCCACGCCTCGCGGGGCGAAACGGTCACCGGGGGAGGGAAGGGGACCAAGGAGATGAGATGGCGCACAACCCTGAGGTGACCGAGCTGCTCGCGGACGCGTACGCCGAGACGGAGCGGCTGGTCACCGCGTACGAGGCGACGAGTGACCCCGAGCGGCGCGCCGCTCTGGCCGAGGAGCTGGGCTCCGGGGCCAGGCGGCGCGCTCTCGCCCTGGAGCGGGAACTCGGCCCGGTGCTGCGGCGGGTGCTGCCCGACGGGGACCGGGTCGCCGCCGCCGCGGCCCGGCGCGCGGCCGCGACGTGCGCGGCGGTGCGCCGTCTGCACGGCCTCGCGCCCGACGCGCCGGCCGCCGACCAGGAGATCGCCGCGGTGCTGGACGCGGTCCGTGCCACGGCGCGCGGCGACGAGGAAGAGGTCTTCGCACCGCTGCGGGAACGGCTGGGACACCGCGAGAGGCGGGAGCTGGGTGCTGCCGTGGAACGGGCTCTGACCTGCGACGGAGCACGCGGGGTTTGACCTTTGGCCCGAGGGCTACCCGGTCCGGCGCCGCGGCGAGGCCGCGGCCATCGAGACAGATGAGGCCCGTGAAATGGCGGGCCATGCGCGGTAGTTGACCGCGAGCTGGGCCACAAGTGACGCCAAGAAGCGAAGGAGGCTCCGTCCTCATGACTGTCGCTCCGGCACAACAGCAAGGCGGCGGCACCGGCAATCTCTACGACGTACTGGAGCTCGTCCTCGACCGGGGGCTGGTGATCGACGCGTTCGTGCGGGTGTCCCTCGTCGGCATCGAGATCCTCAAGATCGACGTCCGCGTCGTGGTCGCGAGCGTCGACACGTATCTGAAGTTCGCCGAGGCCTGCAACAGGCTGGACCTGGAGGCGGGCCCCCGCAAGGACCCCGGGCTGCCGGACCTGGTCGGTGAGATGACCGAGTCGGGCGCCAAGGGGAAGACCAAAGGAGCGCTGAGCGGCGCGGCGCAGACCGTGTCCGACGCCTTCCAGCAGGCGCGTGACGAGTCTCAGGAGAACGGCGGCGGCAAGCGCCGTGCCGCCCCGGCCCGCAGGAAGGAGGAGCGGGAGTGAGTACCTACGTCTACGGGATCGCCCGGACGCCTGCCCCGCCCTTCCACGGCGACCTGACCGGGGTGGGCGACCCCCCGCGCCCGGTGCGCGTGGTCGAGCGCGAGGGGCTGGTCGCGCTGGTGAGCGACGCCCCCGACGATCTGAAGCCCAAGCGCAGGGAGCTCCTCGCCCACCAGCAGGTGCTGGCGCAGGCGAGCGCCGAGCGCCCTGTCCTGCCGATGCGGTTCGGCAGCCTCTCCGAGGACGACGACACCGTCGGTGACGTCCTGGTGGAGCGCGCCGAGCACTTCCGCGAACGGCTGGACGCGCTGGAGGGCAGGGTCGAGTACAACGTCAAGGCCAGCCACGACGAGGAAGCGGTGCTGCACGTCGTCATGGCGGAGCAGCCCGAGCTGCGGGCCGAGAGCGAGGCCAACCGCGCGGCGGGAGGCGGGACCTACGAGCAGAAGCTCCAGCTCGGTGAGAAGGTCGCCCGCGCCGTACAGGCCCGGGAGGCCACCGACGCCGCCCTGGTGCGGCGGGCGCTGGAACCGCTGGCCGCCGAGGTCAGCGAGGGGCCCGAGAGCGGTGGCTGGCTGACCAACCTCTCCTTCCTCGTCGACCGGGAAGGCGCCGACGAACTGCTCGCGGCGCTGGAGGAGTTGCAGACCTCGGCGCCCCAGCTCGACCTCACGGTCAACGGCCCGCTCCCGCCCTACAGCTTCGTGGAGAAGGCCGACGCGTCGGCCGGCGCCGCGGGCACCGCGGGAACCGCTCCCGCGGCGGGCTGACGGGCGGCCGGTATGGGCCTGATCAGCGAACTGCTGCTGCTGCCCGCCGCTCCGCTGCGCGGCACCGCGTGGGTGCTGCGGCAGGTGCGGGACGAGGCCGAACGGCAGTACCGCGACCCCGCCACGGTGCAGCGCGAGCTGCGCGAGCTGGAGCGGGCACTGCTGGCCGGTGAGATCGACGAAGCCGAGTTCGACCGGCGCGAGGACGAACTCCTCGCGCGTCTGGAGAACAGGAACCCATGGACATGAACAACAGACTGACGATGGCGCTGGCCGTCGCCGGGGGCTATGTCCTCGGCCGTACGAAGAAGGCGAAGTTCGCCTTCGGCGTCGCGACGATGGTGGCCGGCAAGCGGCTCAAGCTCGACCCGCAGGCGCTGGTCGGCTTCGCCAAGGACCAGCTCGCGAACAATCCGCAGTTCAAGGAGTTGGGCGACCAGCTGCGCACCGATCTGCGCGGCGCGGGCAAGGCCGCCACGGGCGCCCTGGTCAACCGCCAGGTCAACGCGCTGGCCGACCGGCTGCACGAGCGCACCCTCGACGTGCGCGACCAGCTGTCCGGAGTTTCGGACAGCGCGAAGGAGACGGCGGGGACCGCGGCCTCCACCGCCAAGGACACGGGCGAGGGCGCCGCGGGCGCCGCAACCAAGGCCCTGCCGGGCAGCCGCCGCGCACGCACCCGGGACGAGGCCGACGAGGCCGAGGACGCGCGGGAGCGGGACGGTCAGGAGAGCGACGAGCGCGCCGAGGGGGAGCACGAGTCCGAGGCCCCGACGGACTCCCGCTCCTCCGGTACCGGCCGGCAGACGGCCGGCGGCGCGAAGAAGACGGCCGGCAGGGCGAGGAAGTCCGCCGGCACGGCGAAGAAGACCGCCGCCGAGCGCCCGGCCAAGAAGCAGTCGCAGGGGCGGGCGCCGGGCAAGAAGGCGGCCTCGTCCTCGTCCGGCACCGCCAGGTCGTCGTCCCGCTCCTCGACCGAGAAGCGGACCGGCACCGCGTCGGCCGCCAAGTCGGCATCGACGAGGGCGCAGGGCAGTGGCGCGAAGGGAGGCCGGAGCCGTGGCTGACACCGAGGCGAAGGACGGCGGCGGAAAGCTGCTCGGCGGGCTCGACACCGCGGCGACCGACCGGCTGAAGTCGGTGGCGAAGGAGTTCGCCATGGCGGAGGCGGAGAAGCTGCTCAGCGGGGTGGGCCGCAAGCTGGGCCAGACCACCGGCAAGCTCAACGACGTCGCCGAGGGCAACAGCCCGGGGCTGGGCAAGCTGGCGCTGGACAGCGGCCGCAAGATCATGGACGGCAAGGGACCGCTGCGCACCGCCATGGAGGTGGGCGGCGGCCACCTCAAGGACAAGGCCGTCGAGGGCATCAAGGGCGTGTTCGGCGGCGGAGGCAAGAAGCGCAAGGGCGGCGGCCAGAAGCCGGTCGTCATCCTGGAGTACGTGGACGTGGGCGTGCCGATAAGAGACGCCTACGACCAGTGGACCCAGTTGCAGGACTTCAGCTCCTTCAGCAAGGGCGTCAAGGACGTCACGGTCGCCGACGACACGACCTCCGACTGGAAGGCGAAGATCTTCTGGTCCAACCGGAGCTGGAAGGCCACGACCACGGAGCAGATCCCCGACCAGCGCATCGCCTGGACCTCCGAGGGCGCCAAGGGCAGCACGAAGGGCGTGGTGACCTTCCATGAGCTGACGGACAACCTCACGCGGGTCGTGCTGCTGATCGAGTACTACCCCAAGGGCCTGTTCGAGAAGACCGGCAACATCTGGCGCGCCCAGGGCAGGCGGGCCAGGCTCGACCTCAAGCACTACGTCCGCCACATCGCCATGAAGGGCGAGGCCGACGACGGCTGGCGCGGTGAGATCCGCGACGGCGAGGTCGTCGTCTCCCACGAGGACGCGGTCGCCGAGGAGGAGAACGAGAACGCCGAGGACGCCGGAACCGACGCGCCGGACGAGGCCGAGGACGCCGGGAGTTCCGAGGAGGGCGACGGCGAGGCCGAAGACCGGGCTCAGGACACGTACGACGACGAGGAGTACGAGGACGCCGAGGGCGGAGCGGAGGAGCCCGAGGACGCCTACGCCGAGGACGAGGAGGACACCGACGACTCCGAGGAGTTCGAGGAGCCGGAGGCGGCCTACGACGAGGACGGCGAACCCGAGGACGAGGAGGGCGAGGAGCCCGAGGGCGAGTACGACGAGACGGACGAGGAAGCGGAGGACGTCGAGCCCGAGGAGGCCGAGGGCGAGTACGCCACGGCGGGTGAGCGCCGGTGAGCACGCCGATGCCGGGGGCGAGCAGGCTGCCCGACCGCTACGAGGGCGGCAGCAGCGCGAACCTCGCCGACATCCTCGAACGGGTCCTCGACAAGGGCGTGGTGATCGCGGGGGACATCCGCATCAACCTGCTCGACATCGAGCTGCTGACCATCAAACTCCGGCTGATCGTCGCCTCCGTCGACAAGGCCAAGGAGATGGGCATCGACTGGTGGGAGACCGATCCGGCGCTCAGCTCGAACGCCCGCAGGGGCGAACTGTCCGAGGAGAACGCGCGGCTGCGTGAGCGCGTCGCCGAGCTGGAGGGCAGGGCGCCGGGGTCCGGGGCGACCGGAGCCGAGGAAGCCGAGCACAGGGAGCACAAGGAGGTGGAAGGCCGTGAGCGGTGAGCTGCGGTACGTCTACGCGGTGACCGCGCCACTGGCCGGTCCGCTGCCGGCGCAACTGCGGGGCGTCGGCGGCGCGGCCCCCTACACCGTCGAGCACGCGGGGCTGGTGGCGGTGACGGGCGTCGTGCCCGAGGCCGACTTCGCCGAGGAGCCGTTGCGCGCCCACCTGGAGGACCTGCGCTGGCTGGAGGAGACGGCACGCGCCCACCAGGGCGTCGTGGACGCGCTGACCGCGCTGACCTGTCCGCTTCCACTGCGCCTGGCGACCGTCTACCTCGACGACGACGGCGTACGGCGCGCGCTGGAGGAGGGCAGGGAAGAGTTCGCGGCGACCCTGGAGCGGCTGGAGGGCCGCGTCGAGTGGGGGGTGAAGGTGTACGCGCAGCGCCGCGCACCGGAACCCGCCGCCGCCGGGGCCGCGCCCAGCAGCGGGCGGGACTTCCTGCGCCGCCGCAAGCAGGAGGTGACGGCCAGGGAGAACGCGCTGGAGGAGGCCGAGGAGCTCGGCCGTACGCTGCACGCGGCGCTCGCCGCGCAGGCGGAGGACGTGCGGGTCCATCCGGCACAGAACCCGCAGCTCTCCCAGGCCCCGGGCCAGAACCTGCTCAACGCGGCCTATCTGGTGCCGCGCGAGCGGTCGGAGGAGTTCGTCGAGCGCGTCGAACAGCTGGGCGGACACGACCCCGCCGTCCGGGTCGAGCTGACCGGGCCGTGGGCGCCGTACTCCTTCGCGTCCGGTCAGGCCGGCGCCGAGGCGAACGTGGAGGGCCGCCATGACGGCGCCGTCCGCTGAACCGTCCGTGGCGCCGGCCCCCGGTCCGGTCGCCGTCGACTCCCAGCGGCCGATGGCCAGGCGGCAGGTCGCACTGGTGGACCTGCTGGACCGGCTGCTGGGCTCGGGCGTGGTGCTCGCCGGCTCGCTCACCCTCGGGATCGCCGACGTGGACCTGGTGCGGATCGACCTGCGCGCCCTGGTCAGCTCGGTCAACGAACGCGTCCCCTCGCCGTGGGAGGGAGGGAACCCCCTGTGACGACACGCCGCCTCGACTTCGACCCCGACACCGTGGAGCGCGACCTCGCGGCGCTGGTGCTGACCATCGTCGAACTGCTGCGTCAGCTCGTGGAGCGCCAGGCACTGCGCCGGGTGGACGTCGGCGACCTGAGCGAGGACCAGGAAGAGCGCATCGGCATGACGCTCATGCTCCTGGAGGACCGCATGGAGCTGCTGCGCGAGCGCTTCGGCCTGACCCCCGAGGAGCTGAACTTGGACCTCGGCCCGCTGGGTCCCCTGCTGCCCACCGACTGACGACTGCTAGACCTCGGCTATGCACGACGCCTTCTCCTCTTCCCTGGGCCAGGGCTGGCCGCAGATCGCCGACCTGGCCCTGGCCTTCGTCCTGACGTCGCTGATCGGTCTGGAGCGGCGGGCCAAACGCAAGAGCGCGGGGCTGCGCACCCATGCGCTGGTGGGGCTCGGCGCGGCCTTGTTCATGCTGGTGAGCAAGTACGGCTTCACCGACCTGATGGACGCCGACAGCGTCTCCTTCGACCCGTCGCGGATCGCCGCCCAGGTCGTCTCCGGCGTCGGCTTCCTGGGCGGCGGGCTGATCTTCGTACGGCGGGACGTGGTGCGGGGACTGACCACGGCCGCGATCGTGTGGGTCTCCGCCGCCGTGGGCATGGCGTGCGGTGCCGGACTGCCGCTGCTGGCGCTCGTCGTCGTGGCGCTGCACTTCCTCACGGTGTGGGGCTTCACCAAGCTGGGCGAGCACCTGCCCGACGTGGAACCGAGCCGGCTGCTGCTCACCTACGAGGAGGGGCGCGGGGTGCTGCGCACGGCGCTGGGCCACTGCACGGAGCGCGGTTTCGCCGTCACCGAGACCCAGGCCACGCAGGACGACCTCGGCGACGACGTGGCGCGGACGCCGCGTACCCGGCTGGCGCTCGCCGTCGCGGGAAAGGGGTCCGTGCCCGAACTGGTGGCCGAGTTGATCGAGATTCCCGGAATGATCGCCGTGAACGCCCGTCAGCCGGGGATGTCGGGCGAGTAGACGCGGCGCGCGCGGGTGACGCGCGCCGGGCACGCCCGGGTGCCCGTTGATCGGCGGCCGCACGTTTCCCCTCGTCCCCCGCGGAAACCCCGTCGTATGACACGCGAGCCGAAGGGGGCTTGAGCACATGAACGCGGACGTCACCCAGACGGCCATGGACCTCGCCGCCCGTGACCACCTCGTGGGCCTCGCGCCCCTGATCATCGGGTTGCTGATCGTCTGCGCGCTCGTCGCGGCGGTCTGGCTGGGCATCCGGGTGAAGAACCGCGAGCCCGAGCCGCCGGAGCCCGAGGACCAGCCGCACCTGCCCGAGGAAGGGCCGACCGACGAGATCGTCGGCAACCGGGAGCCCGACGAGATGCCCAGGGACGGCGTCCGCAGGCTGCCGCACGACGGGGTGCACGACACCGGCGACCGGGAGGACCATCCCGGCGAGCCGCCGCGCCGCAAGAAGTGGGAGCCCGGCCAGAGCGGGTCCTTCGGCAGCGGCGGCCCCGGCTGATCCCGGCCGGCTCGACGGGAACCTCGAAGGGGCACGGCCCGGATCCACCCGCAACGGGGCGGATCCGGGCCCTGCCCCTTGCCGCTGCCCGTACGGCCGGCGCCGCACCAGGCGCCGACCTGGCGTCGGGGCCTCTCAGGGGGTCAGCAGCGCCGCGAGCGGGCCCGTGATGTCGGCCCGGTCGGGCGGCGCCGCGGCTGCGAGGGACTGGAGGAGCAGGCCGTCGAGCACGCGGGAGAGTGCCCGGGCGGTCTGCTCGTCGGTGTGCGCGCTCAGCACCTCGCGCTCGGTCTCGGCGTAGAGCAGCGCCGAGTCGCGCAGCTCGGGGCGGCGCATGGCGGCGGTGGACAGTTCGAAGGAGAGCACCAGCTCGGCGCGGTTGTCGCGCAGCTGGCTGACGACGAGGTCGGCCAGCGCCTCGACCAGCTCGCCGGGGGAGACCTCGCCCAGGGCCGCGCCCCACTCGTGCAGGGCGCGCGCGTAGCGCTCGCTGAGCCTGCGGATGGCCGCGTCCAGCAGGTCGTCGAGGGTGGCGAAGTAGTAGGTGGTCGAGCCGAGGGGTACGTCCGCCTCGCGGGCGACCGCGCGGTGGCTGAGCCCCGTGATGCCGTTCTCCAGCAGGATCCGCTCGGTGGCGGCCATGATCCGCTCCCGGCGCTCCGGGTCGGCAGGTCCCCGCTTGGCTCCCATGGGCGCACCCCGCCTCTCTCCGTTTCCTGCGGCGATTTTGTGTACCCTAGTACACAGCTTTATGTACGCTCGTACACAAAAATCGTTTGACACGAACGGAGAGACCCCTCCCATGGCACCCGAGGCGACCGTGAAGGCCGGACCGCGCGAGTGGGCGGGGCTGGTCGTCCTCACACTGCCCGTGCTGCTGATCGCCGTCGACCTGACGGTCCTCGGCTTCGCCGTACCCGCGCTCAGCGAGGACCTCGCCCCCTCCAGCACCCAGCTGCTGTGGCTCGTGGACATCTACTCCTTCGTCCTCGCCGGGCTGCTGGTGACCATGGGCACGCTCGGGGACCGCATCGGCAGGCGCAAACTGCTGATGGCCGGCTGCGCCGGATTCGGCGTGGCCTCCGCACTCGCCGCCTACGCCCCCAGCGCCGTGGCCCTGATCGGCGCCCGCGTGCTGCTCGGTGTCGCCGGCGCCACGCTCATGCCCTCCACGCTCTCGCTGCTGCGCAGCATGTTCCGCGACCAGCGGCAGCGCCTCGTCGCCGTCGCCGCCTGGGGCTCCGCGTTCAGCGCCGGATCAGCGCTCGGGCCCGTCGTCGGCGGCATCCTGCTGGAGCACTTCTGGTGGGGCTCGGTCTTTCTGATCAACCTGCCGCTGGTCGTACTCGCCCTCGTCGGGCTGCCGCTGCTGGTGCCCGAGACCAAGGATCCCGCGCCGGGCCGCTTCGACCTGCCCAGCGCCGCGCTCACCCTGCTGACGGTGCTGCCCGTCGTCTACGCCATCAAGACCTTCGCGCACGGCGACGCGCTGCAATCCCTGCCGTTCCTGCTCGTGGGCCTGGCCTTCGGCACCGTGTTCGTACGCCGCCAGCGGACCCTGGCCGACCCGCTCATCGACATCTCGCTCTTCCGCATCCGCCACTTCTCCGCAGCCATCGTCACCAACATGCTCGTCATCTTCGTGATGGCCGGATCCCTCTTCTTCATCCCCCAGTTCCTCCAGCTCTCCGAAGGGCTCTCGCCCCTGCGCGGCGGACTGATGCTGCTGCCGGGCGCCGCACTGTCGGTGGCCTCCGGCTTCTTCGCCGCGGCCGCGGCGCGGCGCACCGGGCTGCGGCAGCTGATCAGCGCCGGGCTGGCGACCGCCGCGCTCGGGTTCGCCGCCATGACCGCCGTGCCCCTGGGACACGGGGTCGCCGTGGTCGTCCTCGCCTTCTGCCTGGTGAGCCTCGGGGTGGGGACGGTCATGACGCTGACCAACGAGATGGTCCTCTCCACCGTCCCGCCCGAACGGGCCGGTGCCGCCTCGGCCGTCTCCGAGACGGGCATCGAGTTGGGCGGCGCGCTGGGTATCGCCGTGCTGGGCAGCGTGCTCACCTCCGCGTACCGCATGGGCCTCGACCCGGTGGACGGGGTGCCGTCGCGCGTGCTGGAGGCCGCGCGCGAGACGCTCGGCAACGCGCTGGCGGCCGCCGCACGGCTGGGCGGCCAGCCCGGCAGGGTACTGGCGGAGGAGGCCAGGGACGCCTTCGCCACCGGCATCCGCTTCACCGGCATGGCCGGCGCCGCCCTCCTGGTGGTGGCCGCCGCACTGGCCTGGGTGCTGCTGCGCCCGCGGCCCGAACCCGGCGGCCACGACGCCGAGTCCGGCACTTCCCACCACGAGCAGCCGGACGCCGGCCACGGGCACCCGGACACCGGCCGCGGGCAGCCGGGCGCCAGGCACTCTCCCCGGGCCTGACGCCCACGTCGTCCACCCGCCGGGCGTGACGCCGGGGGCCGTGTCAGGCGCCCCGGCCTCTCAAGCGGCAGGGCCCCGGGGGAAGTCCCCCGGGGCCCTGCCGCGTTCAGCCGCCGGTGGCGCTCACGCCGCCCCGCTCCGCAGTTCGGTCAGCGTGCCTGCGGTCAGCGGCCGCGGCCCGGCGTCGGGGTCGACGAGGAGTACGTCGCAGGCGGCGGCGTGGGTGAGCGCCGCGGTGAAGCTGCCGTCCGCGAACTGGGCGAGCGCGCCGCGCGGCGAGCGGCCGACCGTGACGGCCCGGGCCCCGACCTCGGCGGCGTGCCGGGCCAGTACGCGCCCCGCGGCGGCGTGGTCGCCGACGCTGTCGAGTACCTGCCCCGTCGCGGGGACACCGCCCGCAGCGAGCCGGTCCAGGTGGGCCTTGACGGCGGCGCGGGCCTGGTCGGCGTCCTCCGTCTCGACGGCCTGCTCCTCGACGACGGCGGACTGCCGGACGTGGACGACCTCCAGCGGACTCCCGGAGTGCTCGGCGTACCGGGCGGCGGTGTCCACGATCGTGGCGGCCCGCGCGTGGGCGCCGACGGCCACGATGACCGGGGGCGCGCCGCCCGCGGCCGCCGCGTCACCGACGGGCCGCAGGGCCGGGGTGACGGGCTCCTCCGCGTCGGGGCTCGCCTCGGCCTGGCGCAGCAGCCGGTGGCCGCTGGCCAGGACCGGGATGGCGAGCAGGAAGGTGGCGGCGCCCAGGTAGAAGGGGACGCTCAGGTCGGTGGCGTCGGCGAGCTTGCCGGCCACGTAGGGGGCCAGGCCGCCGCCGATGAAGCGCAGGAAGCCGTAGGAGGAGGAGGCGACGGGGCGCTCGACGGGGGCGACGAGCATGACGGCCTGGGTGGTGAGGGTGTTGTTGATGCCGATGAAGGCGCCGCTGACGATGACCGCGACGATCACCGTCGTCGGTGTGGTGACCCCCGCCGCGATGACGGCCATCACGATGCCCAGGCCCAGCAGGTTGGCGTAGAGCACCGGCGCCGTGCCCCAGCGGGCCTGGAGGCGCGGGGCGAAGAAGACGCTGAAGGCGGCCACCAGCAGCCCCCAGCCGGTGAAGACCAGCCCGAGTTCGTGGGCGCTCAGCTCCATGGGGTAGGGCGCGTAGCCGAGCATGGTGAAGAAGCCCCAGTTGTAGAGCAGCGCCATGATGCCCATGGTCAGCAGGCCGCGGTGGCGCAGCGCCTTGAGCGGGGCGAGCGCTGAGGTGGGGCGTGCGGGTTTGGGGAGGTTGGGCACGAAGGCCACCGTGGCCGCCAGCGCGATCGCCATGAGGACGGCGACGCCGAAGAAGGGACCGCGCCAGCTGATGGCTCCCAGTTCGCCGCCGAGCAGCGGTCCGACGGCGATGCCGAGCCCCAGGGCCGTCTCGTACAGGATGATCGCGCCGCCGAATCCGCCGCTGGCCGAGGCGACGATCACGGCCAGCGAGGTGGCGATGAACAGGGCGTTGCCCAGCCCCCAGCCGGCCCGGAAGCCGACGATGCCGTTGATGGATCCGGAGGCGCCGGCCAGCGCCGCGAAGACGACGATGACCGACAGGCCTATGACCAGGGTGCGTTTGGCGCCGAAGCGGCTGGAGAACCAGCCGACGATCAGCATGGCGACCGCGGTGACGATCAGGTAGCTGCTGAAGAGCAGGGAGACCTGGCTGGGGGTGGCGTCGAGGCTCTCGGCCAGTGCGGGCAGGATCGGGTCGACCAGTCCGATGCCCATGAACGAGATCACGCAGGCGAACGCGACGGCCCACACGGCCTTGGGCTGCTTGAAGGGGCTGGCGGCCTTTCCTTGCGGTGCACTCATGTGTGCTTCTCTTCCGGGACGTTGGCGGATGCGGGGACGAAGGGACGAGGGGACGAGGGGGATGGGTGGGGCGCGGGGTCAGGGGCCGGGCCTGCGGCCCTGGATCGCGCGGGCCAGCGCGGGCAGCGCGAGGCGCACCGCGCGCTGTTCGGGTTCGCTCAGCTCGCCGAGGAGCTCCTCGAGCGCCTGGGCGCGCTCGGCGCGGCGCCGGTGGAAGAGTTCGAGGCCCGCGTCGGTGGCCTCCACGAGCACGCCGCGGCCGTCGCTGGTGTCCGCGGTGCGCCGGATGAGCCCGGCGCGCTCCATCCGGGTCATGAGCTGGGTCATGTTCGGCTGCGAGACGCCTTCGGCCCTGGCCAGTTCGGTCAGCCGCTGCGGGCCCTCGCGGCCGAGACGGGCCAGCGCCTGGCTGGCCGCGGTGCTCAGGTCGCCCGCGGTGGCGCTGCGGCGTACGTAGCGGACCATCTGCTCGACCGCGATGATCAGCTCGTCCGGCTCCTCCTGGGAGGCCGTCGAGTCCATAACCCGCTTATGCATACGCCCATGATGCACTTCCGTGTACGTTGAAACAAGTTTTCGGGGGTGCGGCGGGCACCGGGCACCGGACAGCAGGCAGCGGGCCGGAGGGGCCTCGGGGGCGTCCGCTGGGCGCCCGGGCCGGCTCGGTCCGGCTATCAGGGCCGGGCCGAAAAGCACCCGTCCCGGCGACAGCCGGCTGCGTCGAACGGCCCAAGCCGCCCGCGTGCCGCGCCCGCGCGCCCCGTCCTGCGGGGTGCGCGGACGCACGATCGTGCCATGACTCAGGCCGTACGAAAGAGACGGGCGGCGGCTCCACTGGCCGCACTGCTGTGCGCCGCGGTGCTCGCCGGTGGTGCGCCGCACGCCACGGGGGCCGCCCAGGCGAAGGGCCCCTCCGAGGCCGCGCAGCCCCTGCCCGACCGGATCGCCGCCCTCTACCGCGAGGCCACCGCCGCCTCCGCGCGGTTCGAGGCCGCCCAGCGCAAGGCGTCGGCACAGCGGGTGGCCGCCCGGCACGCCGCTCGCGCCGTCCACCGTGGCGAGCGGCGACTGCGGACGCTGCACAGGCAACTCGGTGCCGTGGCACGCCTGCAGTACCAGCAGGGCGGCTGGGCCCCCAGCACCCGCCTGCTGACGACCTCTTCGCCCGAGGTCCTGCTCGGCAAGCTGCGTTCGCAGCGCCAGGGCGACCACGCCTTCCGGCGGCTGCTGCACACCACCAAGGGCACCCAGCGCCGGCTCGTGCGCGACCGGGCGCACGAACGCGCCCTGCTGGGCAGGCTGAAGGCGGACGCCACGCGTCAGCAGCGCGCCGCGCGCACCGTCGAGCGGCGGCTCGCGCAGGCCAGGGTGCGGCTGCGGCAGGAGCGCGCGGACCGGGCGGCACGCGCCGCAGGCCCGGTGACGCGCGCGGCGCTCCAGGCGGTGCCCGCCAGCTCCTCGGGTGGCTGCGCCTACAGCCCGCCGCCGGCCAAGCGGGGGCACAGCGGCGCGAAGTGGGTGAAGCCCGTGAAGGGCTACACGCTCTCCGCGGGCTTCGCCTCCTCGGGCAAGCGCTGGGCGCACAGCCACACGGGACAGGACTTCGCGGTGGGGGTCGGCACCCCCGTGCGGGCGGTCGGCGCGGGCACCGTCGTCAAGACGGAGTGCGGCGGCCCGTTCGGCAACCACATCGTCATCCGGCACCCGAACGGCTACTACACCCAGTACGCGCACCTCTCCCGCATCCAGACCAAGAAGGGCGCGCACGTGCGCGCGGGGGAGCGGATCGGGCTGTCGGGCAACACGGGCAACTCGACAGGTCCGCACCTGCACTTCGAGGTCAGGGTCACGCCGGAGGTCGGCTCAGGCGTCGACCCGGTGCCGTGGCTGCGCAACCGGGGTGTGGACGTCTGAGGCGTCCGTTCTCCGCCGAGCGGTGCGAAGGGGCCCGGATCTACAGGTCCGGGCCCCTTCGCCGTACGCGGTCCCGGGTGCGTCGCGGCGGGGCGGGTGTCGCGGCTCTGGACAGCCGCTGACGCCGCGTGCTCTCATGCGTACTGCGCGTGTTCCAACACGTTCCGACAGTGAGCTACAGAATCGCACGCTGGCAACGAGCCCCGATCGCACCCTGACAACGATGTCAGTCGTGAGGTCCGCTCAGCGTTCTCGACGTTCGGCTCGATGTCCGCCGGACCCGCACGGAGCACACCACCGCACCCACCCGGAGGTCCCCGTGAGACGCGCACACCCCTGGCCGGCGGCGCTCACCGCCGCCCTCGCACTCCTCGCCCTCCTGGCCGCCGCGCTCGGCTCCTCGCCGCCGGCCGCGGCCGCCGCCGACGACCCGCCCGCGGTGCACGGCCTCAAGGGCGAGTACTGGACGCAGACCGCCCCCGGAGCCCACGACTTCGGCACCCTCCAGGCCACCGCCTTCGACCCCGCGCTCGACTTCGACGACCTGGAGCCGCGGCTGAGCGAACGGGCGGGCCGCAGCGACCACGCCAGCGTCCGCTGGACCGGCCGGCTCACCCCGGACAGGACGGGCGCGCACACCTTCCACGTCACCGGCGACAACGGTTTCCGCGTGTGGGTCGGCGGCGAACTCGTCATCGACCACTGGGTCGCCGACTGGGACAAGGAGATCACCTCCGAGCCCGTCGAACTGACCGCGGGGCGCGCCTACGACCTCAAGGTCGAGTACTTCGAGGAGGACGGCGGCTCCAACCTCCATGTGCGCTGGACCCCGCCCGGCGGGGAGAAGACGGCCATACCGCGGACCGCCCTCACCCTCCCCGACGGCTTCGAGTACGACGGCCCCGCCGAGACGCACGTCCTCGCCTCGGGACGCACCCTCCAACTCCGCTTCCCGCAGCGCCTCGCCGGGCCGCCCGCCGCACTGCGCGACCACCTCGAGGCCGTCATCGGCGGCGCCGAGTGGCCGCTGGGGCAGCCCAGAACCGACGCGGAGGACCCGTACGCGCTCCTCGTCCCGCTCACCGAGCCCGTCGTCGGCCAGGGCGGATCCGCCGAGGTGCGCTACGACGGCGAGGGCGGTCTGGCCGGCGCGGACGGCGAGGCGATCGGCGCCTTCTGGGCGAGCGGCGACAACCGTTCCGAGTACCAGCTGTCCACCCGCTGGGCCCAGGAGGCCGGTCCCGGCAACGCGCTGCCCGAGTATCCCAGGCCCCAGCTGAAGCGCGATCAGTGGCGCAACCTCAACGGCACCTGGCAGTTCGCGTCGGCGGAGAAGGGCCAGGCGCCGCCGGTCGGGCGCGACAAGCGGCTGGACGAGAAGATCCTGGTGCCCTACCCCGTCGAATCCCGGCTCTCCGGCGTCGAGCGGCACGAGGAACGCATGTGGTACAAGCGGACGTTCACCGTGCCCAAGGGCTGGAAAGTCGGTGAAGGGCCCCGGGGCAAGCGGCTGCACCTGACCTTCGACGCCGTCGACTGGCAGGCCACGGTCTACGTCAACGGCGAGCGCGTCGCCACGCACAAGGGCGGCTACGACCGCTTCACCGCCGATGTGACCGACGCGCTGAAGCCCGGTGGCCGCCAGGAGCTGGTCGTCGGCGTCTACGATCCGACCGACGGCGCCGAGGGCCCCAACCCGCCCGTCGGCAAGCAGCGGCTGAGCCCCGAGGGCATCTGGTACACGCCCTCCTCCGGCATCTGGCAGACCGTGTGGATGGAGCCGGTCGCCGCCGACCACACGACCGATGTGCACACCACCCCCGACCTGTCCGGCGAGCAGGTCTCGGTCACCGCGCGCGGCGTGCGCGACGGCGTGCCCGTCACCGCCGTCGTCCGCGACGGGAGGAAGGAGGTCGGCCGGGCCACCGGCAGCGGCACCGAGCCCTTCGAGGTGCCCGTGCCCGAACCGCACCTGTGGTCGCCCGACGACCCGCACCTCTACACCCTCACGGTGCGGGTGGGCGAGGGGCGTTCCGTCGACACGGTGGACAGCTACTTCGGCATGCGCGAGATCTCCGTCGAGACGGTCGACGGCGAGCGGCGCATGGTGCTCAACGGCAAGCCCGTCTTCTCCATGGCCACGCTCGACCAGGGCTTCTGGCCCGAGAGCCTGCACACCGCCCCGACCGACGAGGCGCTCGCGTACGACCTTCGGCAGCACAAGAAGATGGGCTTCAACTCCGTACGCAAGCACATCAAGGTCGAACCCGACCGCTGGTTCTACCACGCCGACCGGCTCGGCCTGCTGGTGTGGCAGGACATGCCCTCCATGCGCTCGGACCGCACCCCCGACAGTGCGGCCCGCGCCCAGTACGAGCACGAGATGCGGGAGATGATCCGGCAGCACGACAGCCACCCCTCGGTGATCATGTGGGTCACCTTCAACGAGGGCTGGGGCCAGTACGACCAGGCCCGCATCGCCGACTACGCCAAGGGGCTCGACCCGACGCGGCTGGTGAACAACATGAGCGGGCACAACTGCTGCGGCGCGGTCGACGGCGGCAACGGCGACATCTCCGACGCGCACGGCTACCCGAGCGCACAGCTGCCCGAGCCCGACGGTCGAAGGGCGCTGGTGAGCGGCGAGTACGGCGGCCTGGGGCTCGCCGTGCCGGGCCACGCCTGGCCCGTGCGGCACACCTACGTCGGGGTGGAGAAGGACGCGTACACCGACGAGTACCTGGCGAAGCTGGCCGAGGTCGAGCAGTTCGCCGCCTGCGAGGGCGGCAGCGGCGCCGTCTACACCCAGATCACCGACCTGGAGGGCGAGTTGAACGGCCTGCTCACCTACGACCGCCGGGTCGTCAAGCCGGACACGGGCCGCCTCAAGGCGGCCCACGAGAAGCTGATCGAGGGCGCCGCCGAAGGCTCCCTGACCTGCGAGCGGTAGCCACCGGGTCCCTCCCGCTGTCCGCCCCGCCTCACGCGGCGGGGCGGACAGCGGGACCCGGCCCGCCGCGCGGGCCCCGCGGACCGGTCAAAAGCCCCGCGGTCCGGTCAGACCTTGCGGTGCATGCCGATGGAGTGCGGTGCCGTCTCGGTGAAACCGAAGCGGCTGTAGAGGTGGTACGCGTCGCCGTCGGCGATGAGGGAGACATAGGCGCCCGCCGGGGCGCGCCGTTCCAGTTCGCCGGTCAGCTCCGCCATGATCCGCTTGCCGAGCCCTCTGCCCTGGTGCGCGGGCAGGACGCACACGTCCGCGATCTGGAAGCAGGAGCCTCCGTCGCCGATCACCCGCCCCATGCCGACGATGCGCCCGGTGGCCTCCTCGCCGTGGGTGGGCACCGCCTCGACCACCACGCCGTACCAGGTGCCCGGCAGGCCGCGCGCCACGGCCTCGACGGGCCTCGGCCCCATCCCGCACGCGTGGCGGAGCGCGCGGAAGGTCTCGACGTCGGGGACACCGGCTCCGACCTCATAGGTGTAATGGTTCGTGCTGGTAGTCATGGCTTACACGTTACTCACTTCGGCTCGTCGGGGTGGATCTTTGCGGAGTTCCTGAAGGGCCTGGAGCGGTGGCTGTATCCCGTGACGTGTGAGGTATGCGGATGGGGGCGGGCTGACTCCTGCGGGGCGCCGGCGCCGAAAGACGGTACGGATGCAGGCGGCCGAGCTGTTCGAGCAGAAGATCAAGCCGCCGGACGCGGCACGGTGCCCGCGGGTGAGCCTGAAATCGGCTTACCAGTGGCATCAGTTGTGGCGGTCGGTCGTGAGGCTCTGGCTTTGCGTGGCCCGAGCGGGTCGCGGTGCCGTCTGCCACCGCGTTGTTGTCAGCCCGTCGCTGCCGTGCTGCGCGGGTGGGAGTCGTGCCGGCGTAGCAGGCGTGCGGCCAGTAGGGCGAACCAGAGGCCGCCGGTGCCGAGGCTGATGCGCTGCCACAGGCCGTGATAGGTGCCGGTCTGGGTGTCCATGTTGAAGCGGGTGATGCCGATGTAGAGGGCGACCGGGACGACGATGCCGGCGATCAGGCTGAAGAGCGCCCACGGGAGGCCGTCGCGGCGCCGGAAGGCGCAGTAGGCGGCGGCGAGGATGACACCGCTGTAGGCGACGAAGGTCGGGAACATGTTGATGCCGTGCACCCAGCCGTGGAAGGACGCATCAGCCGTTCCCTGGCTGCCGGCGGGATAGCCCACGTATGGGTCGCAGACGAAGACGCCCTGAACGATGAGGCAGACGCCGAGGAGTCCGGTCAGCAGGGGGATGGCGGCCGCGCCCGGACCGCCGCGCGGGGCCAGCGCGCGGCGCAGGCCCACGGCGAAGGCGAGGGTCATCACGCCCGCCACGAGGAAATTGATGATCTGCTGCCAGCCGTACTCGCTCAGGCTGAGTTCGCTGCCCCAGTGGTGCAGGGCGCTGTAGCCGGGGCGGAACGCGCCCTCGATCAAGATCACGACGATGAACAGCAGCGGGCCGACGCCGCAGGCGAGGAGGGCCCGGGTGCGGCGGTCCGAGGTCGGCGCAGGCGCGGCGGCCGGGGCGTCGGTTGTTATTGGCATAGACATGCGAGACTTCCTCAACGCAGGCACCCTTAGCGGCGCTAAGGATTTGTCATCATAGTACCCTGAGCACCGCTAAGATGCATACGTGACCAACCTCCGTCCCCCTGCCTCCACTACCGCCCCCGGTGCCCAACGCGCCGAACTCGATCGCGACGTTGTCGCCGACGCGGCCTTGAAGCTGCTCGACGAGGTCGGGCTCGACGGACTGACCGTGCGTCGGCTCGCGGCCCGGCTCGGCGTGCAGAACCCCGCTCTGTACTGGCATTTCCGCAACAAGCAGGAGCTGCTGGACCTCATGGCCCAACACCTGCAGATGCCACAGGAGGCACCGCCACCCGGCGACGGTGAGACGTGGGACACATGGATCGCCGCCCGCGCCCACGCCCGCCACCGCCTCCTGCTGTCCCGCCGCGACGGCGCCCGCCTGATCGCCGGCACCAGCCCCGGGCCCGAAATCGCGGCGTTGGCCGAGGCCGACCTCCGCGTCCTTGTCGGCTTCGGCTTCGATCCGGTGCACGCGATGCGCGCGATCATCGCCATCGGGCATTACGTCACCGGATTCACCCTGGAGGAACAGGCCGCACAGAGCCGACGCAGCGAGGGGGCCCCACCGGCACCGCGGCACGGTAAACGCCGCGGCACCCAGGACGCGGCGCTCGAAAGCGCCCTGGCCCCGCTCCTCATGGAGGCGATCCAGCGCGGCGGCCCCCCGGAATCCCCAGAAGCATTCGAGCAGGGCCTGACCATGCTCATCGACGGCATGCGCGCCCTGCCGCGCCACCCCGGTGAGAAGAGCATGTTCACGACCGCCCCGCCCCAGGAGGAGCCCTAGGCGTTCTGTCCATGGAGGTTGGTGACGGTGTTCACCGGCTGGTGGTCTTGAAGGGGGTGAGGTCTTCTGGCTCGGTGTGGATTGCGAGATCTGCACCGGCGACCAGCCCGAGACGGCAGCCCGCCGCCAGGCCGTGCGCGAGACCCGTGCAGGGCGCGATGTCGCCCCGCGAGCCCGCCGTCATCACCGCAACGCGCATGGCCCAAGTATCCGCGGCCCGCCTGGGCGGGGTGCCGTTCGCGCGCCGCGGTATCGCGAGGGTGCTCCTCAACCGGGCGCCCTCAGGTCAGCCGTGGGCCATCGTGCGGTTCATCGCCAGGTTGGACACCAGCAGCCCTCCGTCGACCGGCAGCGTGACGCCGGTGATCCAGGCCGCGTCCGAGGACGCCAGGAAGGCGACGGCCGCCGCGATGTCGGACGGCTCACCGACGCGCCCGAGCGGATAGTGGGCCGAGACCTCCGCAAGCATCGCGGCCCGCTCCCGCCACACGTCGGTGCGCACGGTGCCCGGTTCGACGAGGTTGACCCGCACGCCCCGCGGGGCCGACTCGACGGCCAGGGTACGGGTCAGGGAGGCGAGTCCGGCCTTGGCCGCGCTGTAGGCGTGGTCGCCGAAGTGCGCTTCGGCGTTGACGGAGCCGACGCTGACGATCGCCCCCCGGCCAGGGGCCGCGGCCAGCAGAGGCAGCGCGGCCCGGGCGCACCGGGCCGCGCCGTGCAGGGTCACCTCGAAGTCCTCGTACCAGGCCGCCTCGTCCCATTCCTCGAAGCGGTCCGGGTCGCGGTGGCAGGAGTAGGCGTTGTTGACCAGCACGTCCAAAGAGCCGAAGGTCTCGGCGGCGCGGGTGACGGCGGACTCGACGGCGGCCGCGTCGCGCACGTCGCAGCCGTGTGCCTCGGCGGTTCCGCCGTCGGCGCGGACGGCCGCCGCCACCGCGCGGGCGCGCTCCGCGTCCAGGTCGGTGACCAGGACGCGGGCGCCCTCCGCCGCGAGGCGGTGTGCGACGGCCGCTCCGATGCCCTGTCCGGCGCCGGTCACCAGCGCCGCGTACCCCTCGAATCGTGTCATCCGATCATGCTAGAAGCGCTCTCCTCCTTGTGGACAGGCTCCGTACGGGCCGCGACCCTGTTGTGCTGCTCCTCCCACTGCGAGAGCGCCAGCGCGCAGGCGTGGTCGACGTGCCGCAGCTTCTCCAGCCGCAGCTCCACGCGGCGGTCGGCGGGCAGCGCCTCCAAGTGGTCCTGGAGCTTGGGGAGCCGCAGGAAGGTGGCATTGCCCAGCACCATGACCCGCAGCGGCTGTCCTTCGCCCGGGTCCTCGGTCTCCACGTGGACGTGCGAGGTCTCCCACGCGGTCTTGACCACCGCCATCAGCAGCCCCAGCAGCACGCCCTGGAACATGTCGGTCAGGACGATCGCCAGCGCCGTGACGGCCAGCACCACGGCCTCGGCCCGGTGCTGGCGCCACATCGGCCCCAGGTCTTTGAGCGGGATCAGCTTCCAGCCCGCGTGCAGCAGCACCCCGGCCAGCGAGCAGAGCGGGATCATGCCGAGTGCGGCGGGGAGGGCCGCGGCGAACAGCAGCAGCCAGACGCCGTGCAGCACCCGCGAGACCTTCGTCCTCGCTCCGGCCGACACGTTCGCCGAACTGCGGACGATGACCGCGGTCATCGGCAGCGCACCGAGCACACCGCACACGGTGTTGCCGGCGCCCTGGGCCATCAGCTCCTTGTCGTAGCGGGTGCGCGGGCCGTCGTGCAGCCGGTCGACGGCCGCGGCGCTGAACAGCGACTCCGCTGAGGCGATCAGGGTGAAGGCCAGGACGGTGCTGAGCATGCCGACGGAGGCCAGGGAGGAGAAGTCGGCGAGTCCGGGCGGCTGGACGGAGTCGAAGAGGCCCTGGACCTCCACCCGTGCCACCGGCAGGTCGAACCCGACGGTCACGCCCGTGGCGAGCAGGACGGCGGCCAGCGGAGCCGGCAGCATCCGCGAGGCGGCCCGCCACCTGGGCCACAGCAGCAGCACCGCCACGGTGGCCGCGCCGAGGGCGACGGCGATCAGGGCCTCGTTGTCGGCCGCCGTGTCCACCAGCAGAGCGCCCAGGCCGAGCAGTTTGCCGGGGCCGCTGCCGGGCGCCTCGGCGTCGGCGAGCGCGTAGAGCTGTCCCGCGATCAGCACCATCCCGATCCCGGCGAGCATGCCCTGGACGACGGAGACGGAGATGGCGCGGAACCAGCGGCCCAGCCGCAGCGCGCCCATCAGCAGTTGCAGCAGTCCGGCGGCGAGCACCAGCACTCCCAGGCCGCTGAGCCCGAAGGTGCGTACGGCCTCGAAGACCAGCACCGTGAGTCCTGCGGCGGGGCCGCTGACCTGGAGGCTGCTGCCGGGCAGCAGCCCGGTGACCAGTCCGCCCACGATGCCGGTGACCAGCCCGAGTTCGGCGGGGACACCGGAGGCGACGGCGATGCCCACGCACAGCGGCAGGGCGACGAGGAAGACGACGAGCGAGGCGGTGAAGTCGGCGCGCAGGCTGCCGCGGCCGCGCAGGGGGTTGAGCCGGGCGGCCGGCCCAGAGCCGTGGGTCGTGTTGTTCGTGTGCGTCATGGCGGTACCCCTCACAGCGGCAGGAACGCGTCGGTGCGCGTGTCCAGTTCGTGCACCTGGCCGGTGTCGACGGTGTAGAACCAGCCGCGCACCCCGAGCCGGCCGGCCGCCTGGCGCTCGGCCACGCACGGGTAGTCGCGCAGCCGTGCGAGCTGGACGCGTACGTGGCGCTGCACGGCGGCGGCCACGTCGGGGCCGCCGGGAGCGGCGCCGTCGCCCGCCAGTTCCGCGCGGGGCGCCAGTTGGCTGCTCAGCCAGCCGTCGACGGCGGGCACGGCCGCCAGGTCGTCGCCCCGCGCCCGGGCGCCGACCGCCCCGCAGTGCGAGTGACCGCAGACCACGATCTCGGGCACTTCCAGCACGCACACCGCGTACTCGATCGTGGCGGCCTCGGCGGTGGGGTGCCCGGTGGCGTAGGGCGGTACGACGTTGCCCGCCGTGCGCAACTCGAACAGCTGTCCTGGCAGGGCTCCGGTGAAGACGGCGGGCTGGACCCGCGAGTCGGAGCAGGTGAGGAAGAGGGCTTCGGGGGACTGGCCGTCCGCCAGCCGGGCGTAGCGCCCGGCTTCGCCGGCGCGGCCACGGACACGTGCGGGGAAAGCACGGGTGTAAGGGAGCAGAGAGCGCATGCGGTTACCTTGCGTTCCGGTGAAGATGCGGTGAGTGAGGCCGGAACGGCAGCCCGCGGCGGGCCCCGCGTCGCACCGCCAGGGATGTCGCCGTACGGCCGTACGTCGCCGTACGGCGCTGGACATCGCCAAGGGGGACGGGGGTCACACGTGTGCGGGTGCCGTGGCCGTGCTCAGTGCCGGAACACCTGGTGCAGGACGGGAACCTCGACGGATCTGCTCCACGGCACACCCGCGCTCCCGGTCTCGGGGAGCGCGCTGGTGTGGGTGGCGGCCAGGGAGTGGGCCACGCGGCAGCCCGCGAACAGCGGTCGTTCGCCGGGAGGCGGCGGCGAGGTGGGGGCGCGTGCGGCGCGGCGTGCCTGGCAGCCGGTGTTCTCGTGCTCGACCTCACCCGGCGCCGAGAGCGCCGAGGACTGGGCGGCGGTGGGCGCGCGTTCGGCCGTCGCCGACGGGAGGGCGCTCGCGCCCTGGGCTGCCAGCAGCACGGCGAGGAGCAGCGCGAAGGCGTGGAGGCACGCCCGTGCGGCGGTCACACAGCGACGCATGGCCCCCTCCCGGTTCGCCGGTCGCGTCTGGAGGTCTCCATCGTCACCCACGCTGCGTGACGAATCGCTGCGCTTTCGGTGAACAGCCGGTGAACTCACCCGGGAGGGGCAAGGTCTTTCGCTCGCACCCCGTTCTTTTCGGCCGCAACGGCCGGAAGTGGCCGAAGGGGCGCCGAGGCACGCACCGGCGCGACTGGTCGATACCCGAACTGCTGTACCCGTGACCGGTGCGGTTCAGCCCTTGAAGGCGCCCTGCAACAGGCCCGCGACGAAGCTCCGCTGGAAGAGCACGTACACGATCGTGATGGGCAGCATCACCAGGATCGTGCCCGCCGCCAGCATCGGTACGTCCGTGTTGTTCTGCCCGACGAAGAAGCCGAGCCCCGCCGGCGCCGTGCGCTTGGTCGCGTCCTGGATGAGCACCAGCACCAGCAGGAACTGGTTCCACGACCACATGAACACCAGCACCCCCAGCGTCGTCAGGGCGGGACGGGCCAGCGGCAGCAGCACGCGGAAGAGCACCGTCCACGAGGACGCCCCGTCGATCCGTGCCGCCTCCACCAGCTGAGGGGGAGTGGCGCGGAAGTGCGTGCGCATCCAGAAGACGCCGAACGGCAGGAACAGCGCGATCTCCACCAGGACGACCCCCAGGTAGGAGTCGGTCAGCCCGATGTTGCGCAGGTCGAAGTAGAGCGGGACGACGATGAGTTCCACCGGAATCGTCAGCCCCGCCACGAACAGCGCCGCCACCCCGTCGCCGCCGGGCAGCCGCATCGTCCCCAGCGCGTAGCCGGCGAGCCCGGCCAGCACCAGCGAGGCCGGCACCACGCCGACGGCGATGAGCGCACTGGAGCGCATCAGCGAGGAGAAGCCCGCCACCGTCCACGCCTGCCGGTAGTTGTCCAGGCTCCAGCGCTCCGGCCACTCCATGCCCACCACCGGCTCACCCGAGGGCTGCATGGACGCCAGGAAGACGCTGAGGAACGGGACGACGACAGCGACCGCCCCCGCCGTCAGCAGCACGTACCCGGACCAGCGCTCCGTCCGGCCCGTCCAGCGGCCTGCGGCCGCCCCGGTCACACCCGCACCCCCACGCCTCACGTCCTCTCCGTCCGCGACAGGCGGTTGATGACGTAGACCAACACCAGGATCAGCAGGCTCAGCACCACTCCCAGCGCCGAGGCCAACCCCACCTTCCCGTCGGAGAACGCCAGCTTGTAGACCAGCAGCCCCGGCACGGTCGTCTCCTCACCGGGACCGCCGCCCGTGGTGACGTAGACGATGTCGAAGCTGGCCAGTGCGGCGACCGTGGTCACCGTCAGCGCCACGGCCAGCTCGCCGCGCAACTGCGGGAGCGTCACCGAGACGAACTCCCTCACCGGGCCCGCGCCATCCAGCCGCGCCGCCTCGTACAGCTGCGGGTCGATCTTGTGCACCCCCGCCAGGAACAGCATCATGCACAGCCCGCTGAGCACCCAGGTGCCCACCAGCCCCACCGCGACCAGCGCCCAGTCGAAGTCGCCCAGCCACGCGCGCGCCCAGCCGCCGAGCCCGATCCCGCCCAGCGTCTCGTTGATCAGCCCGTCCTCGCCGTACAGCCACCGCCAGGTCACCCCCACCGCGACCAGCGGCACCACCTGCGGCAGCATGAACAGCAGCCGGTAGACACCCAGGCCACGGCCCCGGCCCCGGGAGCCGGCGCCCCCGATCGAGGACCTGGGCAGGCAGAGCAGCCCCGTCATCACCAGGCCCGCCAGGATCGGCAGGAGAGCGAAGAAGACGACGAGGACCAGCGCGTTGACCACCGCGCCGCGCAACGCCGGATCGGCGAACACCTCCCGGTAGTTGCGCAGCCCCGCCCACTCGCCCAGCGTCACCCCGTCCCACTCGAACAGCGACAGGTAGGCGGTGTGCAGCGCGGGCAGCACCGCGAACGCCAGATAGACGGCGGCAGCGGGCAGCACGTAGAGGTAGCCGCGCCAGGCGCGGCCCGCACGGCGCCCGGTGCGGCCGTGCCGCGCCCGCGGCTCTGTGGCCGCTGTCATCGCCCGCTCCCGTACCGCTCGTCCCACACGTCCTGGAGCGAGGCCAGATAGCCCTTCGGCGTCGTACGGCCCGCGAGGAGCTTTTGCACACCCGCCCGCAGCGGGTCGAGCATGCCCGGCGCGGTGAAGTCGGGGAAGTGGTTCATACCGTCGTCGTCTGTGACCCGCCGGTGGGCCCGCGCCACCTCACCCAGCACGCCGTCCGGCGTGGGCGCGGCCTTCTCGTCGACCGGCAGGAACCCGTTCGCGGCGACGATCTTCTGTGCCTCTTTCGAGGCGAGGAAGTCGAGGAAGGCGCCGGCGGCGCGCGGATGCCGGGTGCGGGAGGAGATCGCGTAGGAGACGCTGAAGCCCGAGGAGACGGCCCGCGCGCCCTGCCGCGCCGCGGGCATCAGGAAGAAGCCCGCCTTCTTCCCCATCGACTCCGACAGCTGCCCCGCCGCCCAGTTGCCGTTGACGAGGAAGACGCTGCGGCCGCGCACGAAGGCGCCGGTCGAGTCGTTCTGGGTGGTCCCGCCCGCGGCCTCGCCGACGTAGCCCTTACGGCTCCACTCCACCAGCTTGGCGGTGGCCGCCAGTGCCTCCTCGGTCTCGATGGTGGCGCCCTTGGCCCCCTTGACCCAGGCGCGGTACTTCTCGGGCTCCATCGCGTTGTTGAGCAGCGCCGCCCACAGGTGCAGCCCGCCCGAGTCGAGCGCGCCGACACCCAGCGGAGTCATCCCGGCCTTCTTGACGGCGGCGAGCTGCCGGTCGAACTCGGCCAGCGTGCGGGGCGGGCGGCTGAGGCCGGCCTTCCGTGCCAGCTCCTTGTTGTAGTAGATCCCCGTCATCGACAGCCCGGCAGGTACCCCGTACAGGTGATCCCCCTCGGCGGCGCGCTCACCGGAGCCGGTGAGCTGGTCCAGACCGGCGGCCGGGAACTTCTTCCGCCAGCCGTAGGCGTCCCGGTACGGGCCCAGGTCCAGGATGTCGCCGCGGGCGGCGATGTCGTCCATGCCGACGGCGAACTGCGCGAGGTCGGGCGCCGTGTCCGAGGCCATGGTGAGCTTGATGCTCTGCACGTAGTCGGCGAACTGCGTGTACCGCGGTTCGATGGTGATACGCGGATACCTCTTGTGGAACGCCGCCGCCAGCGCGTCCACCAGCGCGGGAGCGTCCGCGAAGGTGAGGGAGAGGGTGATGTCCTCCCGCGGGACGGCCGTCTGTGACGGCACCGTCCTGGGCCGGTCCGGATCGGCCGCCGTCCCCGGGGTCAGCGCTCCACAGGCCGTGACCAGCACCGTGAGCAGCGCGAGGAACACGGGCAGACGTGTCCGTGCGGCCATGCCGTGCCCGTCCATACGCGCCCCCGTCCAAGCGTCCGCGGCTGCGAGCGGGTCAGGACCGTACCAGCGGCGCCCCGCACCGGCCAGACCGCCGGGTGCCGCGCGGGAACCGGTGCCACTATGGAGACAGGCCCCCCGAATGTGGAGGAAAGATGTTCGAACCGGACGACATCCGGGAGTGGCGCGGACACGACGTGGTCGACGGCAGCGGCAGCAGGATCGGCTCGCTGGAGTCGGTGTACGTGGACACCGCCACCGACCAGCCCTCCTTCGCCACCGTGACCGTGGGCATGCCCACCCGCCACCGCCTGGTCTTCGTTCCCCTGGCCGGAGCCACCGTCGGTCCCCGGTACCTCAAGGTGAAATACCCGAAGGGCCAGGTGAAGGACGCCCCGTCCCTCGGAACCGACGATGTGCTCGCCGCCGAGGACGAGCCGTCCGTCTACGCGCACTACGAGCTGGAGTACGTCCCCGGCGCGGGCGGCGAACGCCGCCTGGCGCGCCGCTGAGCGGGGGAGGGTGAGATGGCGCTGTTCCTGTTCCTGGTCCTCGTGGCCATCGCGCTGGGCATCCTCGGCGCGGTCCTCAAGGGCCTCTTCTATCTGCTGATCATCGGTATCGTCGTCGCCCTGATCGCCTTCTTGTGGGCGGCCTACCGCATCACCACCCGCACCGGCAGACGCCGCGTGCGGTGACCCGGCGGGCCCTGTGGGGCCCGCCGGGGGCCTCGTGCCGAGCGGCCCGCGCCCGCCGGCCCCAACCCCCGCTGAGCGTGCCCGCGCCCTCCGGGTGCCCGCGTCGAGGGGCTCCGCCCGCCCGCCGCCCCGAGGGCGGGCGACCCGGGCGGGGGCTTCGTCATCGTCGACCGGAGGTGGTGGAGCGGTCTCGGATTCCGTCCAGGAGGTAGGTGGTGCGGCGGTCGTAGTCGTCTCGCGGCGGGCGTTCGCCGTGTTTGAGGGCGAGGGCGTTGTCGAGGACCAGTGCGTGGAGGTCGCCCGCCGTGAACTCCGGCCGAAGCGCGCCGGAGGCTCGTGCCGCTGCGGTCAGCTCCTCGTTGGTCTGACTTCCGACCCGGCAGATCTCCATGAGCTGCTGTGAGTGCGGATACGTCCGCAGCAGGACGTCGTTGAAGGCGGGCTGGCGGTACTGGAGGTCGCGGATCGCGGTGAGGTAGTAGGTGAGGCGCTCGCCGATGTCGTCGATGGTGCGCGTGTGGTCGATGACGGCGAACAGCTCATTCGCCACGACCTGTTCGATGACGGCTTCGATCAGGCCGATCCGCCCACCGAACCGGTTGAAGATCGTGGCCTTGCTCACCCCCGCCGCCTGGGCGACCTCCTCCAGCGGCACGGTCAGGCCCCGTCCCCGGAAGGCGCCGATCGCGGCAGAGCGGATCTGTGCGGAATTGCGCCGGGCGTCGGCGCGCAGCCGGGGTTCCGGAGGTCCCGCACCGGCCATCGCCCTCACCGCCCCAACCTGTCGCCGTAATTTGACTTGCTTGGTCAGCTTACCTACCGTCGTCGACGGAAGAGAAACTGACCCGCATGGTCAATTTGTGGTTCCGTCCACCGTCGAGACCGGCGCCGTGGGCGCTCAGGAAGGTCGAGAACATGATCGTTGTCACCGGCGCCACCGGTGGGCTGGGCGGCGCCACCGTCGAGCACCTCCTCCGGCGCGTACCCGCCGACCGGATCGGTGTCAGCGTCCGCGACACCGCCAAGGCGCGCCACTTCGCCGACCGTGGCGTGCGCGTGCGGCAGGGCTCCTACGAGGACCCCGGCGCGCTGCTCCACTCATTCGCCGGTGCCGATCAGGTCCTTGTGGTGTCCGGCAACGACCCGGCCGCCGACGTGGTCGGCCTGCACCGCAACGCCGTCGAAGCCGCGGTCGCGGCCGGTGCCCGGCGGGTCCTCTACACGAGCCAGCACGGTGCCGTCCCCGGCAACCCGTACCGGCCGTCGGACATCCACACCGCCACCGAGGCGATCCTCGGCGACTCCTCGGTCGCCTGGACCGCACTGCGCAACGGCGCCTACGGCCCGCTGGATCAGGTTCTCGGACCGTGGCAGCGGACCGGCGTGATCGCCCAGCCGGCAGACGGCCCCGTGCCGTACACCGACCGTGCCGACATAGCCGAGGCCACCGCGGTCATCCTCGCCGGCGACCGTTCCGTCGACGGCCCCGTCGCCCTCACCGCGCCGACCGCCGTCACCTTCGACGACTTCGCCCAGATCGCCTCCGACCTGACCGGCCGCACCGTCAAGCGCATCGTCCTGGACGACGAACAGTGGGTCGCCGACCAGACCGCGATCGGTGTGCCGGAGCAGGCGGCCCGATCCATGCTCACCTGGTATCAGGCAGCCCGCGCGGGCTACTTCGCCGAAGCCGGCCCCCTGCTGGCCGAACTCCTCGGCCGCGAGCCCCGCACCGCCGCTGACCGGCTCGCGGCCCACCTCGCCACCTGAAGCCGAGCCTCCTGCGATCTCCTGGTCGTCGCTCCGGGCGTGCCCTCGGGCGGACGCGGTGGGCGCGGATCGAGCCGCTGTTCCCGAGCCGAACACCACGGCGTGGCGCCCCGAGAGCGTGGCCGCCCGCCCACCAAGCAGGACGTCGTTCCGGCGGACCAGGCGTACCCCTCCCGCGCTCCGCGGGCACCCGCCCGTGCGCGGCTCCTGGCAGTGACCCCGTCCCCGCAGACCAGCGCGGACGGACGCGGGCACCCTCGTCCGGTCCGCCAGACGATCCGGACGAAGCCGCCCAGTCGTGGTGCGGTTCCCCTGCCCTACTGGCCGCGGGCCGGCTGGTTGGCGATCAGCAGGGTCGTACCGGCCGGGCGGAATCCCAGGCGGGCGTAGATGCGGGCGACTGCCTCGTCGGCGTAGGCGAGGAAGACGGTGCCCACGCCGCGGTCGCGAGCGTGGGCGACCAGGGCCGCCATGACGGCAGCGCCCAGACCCCGGCGGCGAGCTGAGGGAAGAGTGCCGATTCCGCCGATCTCGGTGGTGCTGTCCGACGGGTGGTAATGGCCCGCGGCGAGCGGAGTTCCGTCCGGGGCGAAGGCGGCGATCAGCGTCTTGTCGCCAGTGCGCAGGGAGGGGCGGACCGTCTCCACCGTGCCGTCGGAGGTGAGGTGTCCGGCTGCCGCGTCCAACTCCGCGCGGCCCGCCGGTCCGACCGCCGTGCCCTCGTCGGCGAACGCCAGCCGGGGAAGGGCGAGTACGGCAGGCAGCGCGGGGTCGTCGGCCTCCACGGGCCGGATCGTGACACCGTCCGCCACGGGCGGCCGGGGCAGCCGATGCTGCCGCCCGAGAACCATCAGCGGGCGTTCGGCCACCGGGAGTCCCGCTTCCACGAGGCGGCCGCGCAGCGCCGGCGTCACCTCGGCGAGCCATTCGAAGGTCTCCGGAACGCCCAGCTCGCGCTGGCGGGCGCGCACCAGGGCGATGTCCTCGGCGGTGGGCGTCACGGCGGTTGTGCCGGGGCGAGCATGGTTCGGCCCGCCGTAGTACGGGGCGCCCGCCTCTGTGCGAACGAAGAGGCAGAAGCTGCCCCACGCCTCGGCCTCGGCGAACGACAGCGGCACCGTGGCGTAGTACCGCTCTATGCGTTCACGCGGAGACTCACTCATGCGAGGCATCCCACCACAGGGCGATGCGACAGCGCTCCCGAAAATGCGGGACGAGTCGCCCCGGGCACGGGGAACAGCGCGATCGAACGAAGACCCGCGGCGGAAAGCCATCTGGCGGCAGGGGGCACCGGGAGGCCAGGGTGTACCGGACGGAACTCGACGTGATCGGAGCCCTTGTGAACGACAGTCAACGGACGGACGGCGGCGGACGCGACCTCGGCCTGGGGATGCCGCACTCCGCCCGCATGTACGACTACTACCTGGGCGGCAAGACCAACTACGAAATGGACCGGGCGGGGGCGGAGGAGGCGCTGAAGGGGTGGCCCGCGGCCCGCAGCGCCGCCCGCGCCAACCGCGCGTTCATGCACCGCGCCACCAGGGCGCTCGCCCGGCAGGGCTTCCGCCAGTTCCTCGACATCGGCACCGGCATTCCCACCAGCCCCAACCTCCACGAGGTGGCCCAGGCCGCGTGCCCCGAGGCGCGTGTCGTCTACGCCGACAACGACCCCATCGTCCTCACCCACGCCCGCGCGCTCCTCGACAGCACCCCGGAGGGCCGCACGGAGTACGTCGAAGGGGATATCACCGCGCCCGAGTCGATCCTCGGCGACGGTGCGCTGGCCCGGACGCTCGACCTCGCACAGCCGGTCGTGCTGTCCATCAACGCCGTGCTGCACTTCGTACCCGACGACCGCGACCCGTACGGCATCGTCTCGCGGCTCCTCGCAGCGCTGTCGCCCGGCTCCGCGCTGTGTCTGACCCACGTCACCGCCGACATCGACCCCGGGGGCGTCGGCCGGCTGGTGGACATCTACAACGCCAAGGGCGTTCCGACCCAGGCCCGCACCCGTGCGGACGTCGAGAAGTTCTTCACCGGACTCGACCTGCTGGAGCCGGGTGTCCACCTCGCGCACAAGTGGCGCCCTGAGAACGCCACGGTGCCCGCCCAGACCCGCGCCACAGGGGCCACACGCTTCGACTCGGTGACCGACGGTCAGGTGAGCCTGTGGGCGGGCGTCGGTATCAAGCCCGCGTGAACCGGCACGAACCGGCGGAAGGTGCGTGGGCGCGTGGAGGGGGCGCCCGCCGCACGAGAGCCCGCCGGCACAAGGCGCCCCCTTCCCACGCCTCGCCGGCACACAGCACCGCCGTGAACGCCTCGCCGGCGCGAGGTGTCCCGCGGTCCGTCGTGATGAAGATGTAAGGACAACAGCTCTTTACGTCATGCGGGCCCCGTGCCAGCCTTCAACCTTCCGGCACGATCTCTGTCGCAAGGAGGGACCCGGATGGGAGTCATCGCGCGGCGAACCGCCCTGCGAGCCGCCGTCCTCGGAGCGGGTTCCGCGGCGCTCGCAGGCTGCGGGAGCGCGCTGGATCCACGCGGGGACGCGGGTGGAGGCGTGGCGCTGACGGTCGCCACCAACGCCGTCCCGGGTGGCAAGAACGCCGACGAGGCGGACTGGATCGAGAAGTGGGTCATCCCCCGCTTCGTGGCGGGGCAGAAGGCCAAGGGTGCGGACGTCCGCGTCGAGTTCCTTCCCAGCGGCGTCGACGACGAGCAGTACAAGACCAAGCTCGCCCTCGATCTCAAGGCCCAGGCGGGGCCCGACATCATGGGGCTCGACGGCATCTGGGTGGGGGAGTTCGCGCAGGCCCGGTACGTCGAACCGCTGCGTGACGTGGCCGGCGACGGCATGGCCGGCTGGGAGGGCTGGCGGCAGATCGGCCCCAAGGTGCGCTCGCTGGCCCGGTTCGAGGACCAGCTGTACGGCATACCCGCGGGCACGGACGCCCGGGTCCTCTACTTCCACAAGCCCCTGTTCCGCAAGGCCGGACTGCCCACCGACTGGCGCCCCGCGAGCTGGCAGGACGTCCTCGACGCGGCCCGCGAGCTGAAGCGGCTGGAGGGCGTCACCCCGCTCCAGATCAACGCCGGCACCGCCATGGGTGAGGCCACCACCATGCAGGGGGTGCTGCCGCTGCTGGCGGGTGCGGGCGGCTGGGTGTCCAAGGGCGACAGGTGGTACGGCGACACCCCCGAGCTCCGCGCGGTGCTGGGCTTCTACCGCGACGTGTACGGGGGCGGTCTGGGCGATCCGAGGCTTCAGCAGGAGGCCAAGGGGCGCGACAAGTCCTTCGAGCGGTTCTCCGAGGGCAAGCTCGGCATTCTCGCCGAGGGCGACTACCTCTGGCGGGACGTGCTCGCTCCCGAGACGGGAACCGCCGCCATGAAAAGGCGTGACAACGATGTCGGATATGCCCTGTTCCCGGCCCGCGCGCCCGGCGAGGGCCTCGGCGGCCGTGACCACGTCAGCGTCTCAGGCGGCGCCGTCCACGTCCTCAACCCGCACACCCGCCACCCCCGGGCCGCCTTCGAACTGCTGACCGCGCTGCACTCCGCGGCGGCGCTCAGGGCCCGGCTCGGCGACAGCGCCATGATCACCGAACGCGACGACGTCAACGACGTGGTCCTCGACCAGGACCCCATGCTCCGCTTCTGCGCCGACAAGGCGCTCCCCGTCACCACCTACCGGCCCCCGCTCGCCGCCTACACGGCGGTCTCCCTCGCGCTCCAGGAGGCCACGGCGCAGGTCGTCGCGGGAAAGAGCCCAGGCCAGGCCGCGCAGACCTACCGCGAGGAGCTCTTGGAGGTGCTCGGTGGCAGCGACCACGTCATCGGCTGAGACCGCGACCCGGACGGGCGGACAGCTCCCCGACGGGGAGGGCACCCAGGGCGGCGAACCCGGGCGGGACGCGGCCGGGCTGGGCCGCCGCAGGGCCGCCGCCTTCGTCGCCCCGGCACTCGTCCTGATCGCGCTCTTCCTCGTGCTGCCCGCGGTCTGGACGCTGTACCTGGGCGCCACCGACTACCGGCTCACCGGCATCCCCGCCATCGACCCCGCCTTCGTCGGCCTCGACAACGTCACCAAGGCGCTCGGCGACGACGACTTCCTGCACTCCCTGTGGCTGACCCTGCTGTTCGTCCTCGGCTCGGCCGTCATCGGCCAGGCCGGACTCGGCTTCGCCCTCGCCTGGTGGATGCGGGAGCGCACGGGCTGGCTCAAGACCACCCTCGAAGCGCTCGTCATGCTGGCGTGGATCCTGCCCAGCTCGGTCGTCGCGTTCTTGTGGATCGCCTTCCTCGACCGCGACGGCGGCACCCTCAACACCCTGCTCCACACCCCGGGCGCCGCCTGGCTGCTGGACCATCCGATGCTGTCGATCGTCGTCTACAACATCTGGCGCGGCAGCGCCTTCTCGATGATGCTCTACAGCGCCGCCCTCGGAAACGTGCCCGCCTCCCACCTGGAGACCGCGCGGCTGGCCGGGGCGAGCGGGTGGCAGCAGCTGCGCGACGTGGTCTTCCCCCGCATCCGCGGCCACGTCCTGACGAACCTGCTGCTGATCAGCCTGTGGACGTTCAACGACTTCACCCCCTTCCTGATCACCGCCGGCGGCCCCAACGGGGCGACCGAGACCCTGCCCGTGCACATCTACAAGACCGCGCTCGGCAGCGGCGAGCTCGGTTACGGCGCCGCCCTCTCCTTCCTGATGCTGCTGATCAACCTCGTCGTCGCCGTCGTCTACCTGCGCCTGCTCGGGCAGAAGAACAAGGCGCGCCGGAGCGGGAAGCGGCGGGCCGCGGCGCGCGGAAGCGGGGGAACCACCGGCGAGGGCGGCGCACCCGCCGCCCCGCACGCCGACGCGCCGGCCGCGAAGGAGGAGACCGCATGAGTGCTGCGACCCCACGGCGCCCCGCCGACGGCCGCGGCGCGGTACGCGCACTGCTGCGCGGCGTCGGCGCCTACCTCCTGGTCGCCCTGGTGCTGGCGTTCTTCGCGCTGCCGATGCTCTGGCTGGCCAGCGCGCCCTTCGACAGGCGTCCCGGTATCACCGCCTCCCTGCCCGACTTCACCCTCGCCAACTTCGCCCGGCTGTGGGACAACCCCAACGCCGTCAACTCGCTGGCCAGCTCGCTCGTCCTGGCCGTCGGCAGCGCCGTGCTCGTCGTCGCGCTCTCCGCGCTGGCCGCCTACGCGCTCAGCCGTGTCCACATCCGCGGCCGGGACGGGCTGCTGTACGCGCTGCTGCTGCTCTCCTCGATCGTCACCGGCACCGCCGCGATGGTGCCGATCTTCCTGCTGGCGGCCGAACTCGACCTGGTCGACAGCTACCTGGGCGTCGTCCTCGTCCTCACCGGTGGGCTGCTGCCCGCGGCGATCTTCATTCTCAAGGACTTCATGGACACCACGCCGCGTTCCTACGAGGAGTCGGCGCGGGTCTTCGGCGCCTCGCCGCTGCGCGTCCTGCGGGATGTGGTCGTCCCCGTCGTACGGCCGGGCCTCGCGACGGTCGGGGTGTGGACTCTCGCCCAGGTGTGGGGCAACTTCCTCATTCCGTTCCTGCTGCTGCGCTCGCCCGACAAGTCGCCCGCCGCGGTCGTCATGTACACCTTCTACACCGAGGGCGGCCAGCCCGACCTGGCCCTCATCTCCACCTTCTCGCTCCTGTACTCCCTGCCGGTCGTGCTGATGTTCCTGTTCGTCAGCCGCCGCTACGGATTCCGTTTCCACGGAGGGATCAAGGCCTGATGGCAGACATCACCCTGAACCGGCTCGCCAAGGTCTACCCCGGGGGCGTGCGGGCGCTCAGCGATCTCGACCTGACCGTGCGGGACGGCGAGTTCTTCGCGCTGCTCGGCCCCTCCGGATGCGGCAAGTCGACACTGCTGCGCACCCTCGCGGGACTCGAGGAGGCCACCGGCGGCAGCGTCCACATCGCCGGACAGGACGTGACAGCGCTCCCGCCGGGTGACCGGGACATCGCCATGGTCTTCCAGGACTACGCCCTCTTCCCGCACATGACCGTCCACGAGAACATCGCCTACCCCCTCAAGATCAAGAAAGTGGGGAAGGGTGAACGCGCCGCCAAGGCGCGCGAGACGGCCGAGGAACTGGGCCTGGGCCACCTGGGGGAGCGCAGGCCGGCACAGCTCTCCGGCGGCCAGCAGCAGCGTGCCGCGCTGGCCCGCGCCATGGCCTGTCACCCGCGGGTCTTCCTCTTCGACGAGCCGCTGTCCAACCTGGACGCCCGGATGCGTCTGGAGGCCCGCACCTTCTTGAAGAAGCTCCAGCGCGAACTGGGCGTCACCACCGTCTTCGTCACCCACGACCAGGCCGAGGCGCTGGCCATGGCCGACCGTATCGCCGTCATGGAGAGCGGCGAACTGCGCCAGGTCGGCACGCCCACCGAGGTGTTCCGCCGCCCGGCCAGCACGTTCGTCGCCTCGTTCATCGGCTCGACACCGATGAACCTGCTCGACGGCGAACTGGTGGACGGGGGCGGTGCCGTGCGCGTCGCGGGAGGCGAACTGCCGGTCCCCGACGGCGCTCGGGCGCACGTCGAGGAGGGAGACAAGGTCGTCTACGGGGTCCGCCCCGAGTACCTGCGGTGGTCCGAGCGCGCCGTCGACGCCGCGCTGAGCGGGACCGTCTCCGTCGTGGAGAACCTGGGCAGCGCGCACCTGGTCACCCTGGAGTGCGAGGGCGGGCCCAGCGTGCAGGCCGTCGTCCCCGAAGAGCACGAGCCGGCCCTCGGCGCGCGCGGCTGGGCCGTGCCCCGCGAGGACCGCGCGCTGCTGTACCGCGACGGCGCGCTCGTCGGCGCCGCCCCCGCCGAGGTGCCCGCTTGAGCGCCGGTGAGCAGGTGCACCGCGGCACCTGGACGATGGAGGCGCGCGCCGAGAACGTTCTGCGCACACTGCCCGTCGACGTCGGCACCGGTACCGGCGCGCTCACCGTCACCCTGGACTACCCGCACCGTGCCGGTGTGCTCGATCTCGGACTGCTCGGCCCCGCGGGCGACTTCCGCGGCTGGTCGGGCGGCGCCCGTGACACCTTCACGGTCACCGAGACCTGGGCCACCCCCGGCTACCTGCCGGGCCCCCTGACAGCCGGCACCTGGCAGGTGCTGCTGCGGCTGCACCGGGTACCGCCCCAGGGGCTGCCCTACGACGTGCGGGCGCGGACCGGGCCGCGCGCCCTGGCCGCGCCCGCGACGGCTGTGCCGCCTCCCCTCGCCGCGGGGGAGCGCAGGCCCCGGCGGAGCCTGCCGGCCCCGGACGGCGCCACCTGGCGCGCCGGCGACCTGCACGCCCACACCGTGCACAGCGACGGCGCCCTCACGATCGACGAACTGGCCAGGACCGCGGCCGCCGAGGGGCTCGACTTCCTGGCCGTCACCGACCACAACACCGTCAGCCACCATCCCTGGCTCGCGGCCGCGGGCTCCCGGCACGGCGTCACCCTGCTGCCAGGACAGGAGGTCACCACGGACCTCGGCCACGCCAACGTGTTCGGCGACACCGGCTGGATCGACTTCCGCGCCCCCGCCGACGCGTGGCTCGCCCAGGCCGAGACGGGCGGCGGGCTGCTGTCCGTCAACCATCCACTGGCCGACGACTGCGCCTGGGAACTCCCCTTCGTCCGGCGGCCCCGTCACGCCGAGGTGTGGCACCACACCTGGACCGACCGGCGGCACGGCGCCCCCCTCGCCTGGGCGCGCGCCTGGCGCGACGACGTGGTCCCCCTGGGCGGCAGCGACTTCCACCACCCCGCGCAGGGCCGCCCGGTCGGCGCCCCCACGACCTGGGTGCTGTGCGAGGACGGCACAGCGCAGGGGGTGCTCGCCGGGCTCGCCGCGGGGCGCACCGCCGTGTCGGCCGCCCCGGACGCGCCGGTCCTGTTGCGGTACGGCGATCAGCTGCTGGCGCTGGACGCCGACGGCACCGTGCTCGTGCGGCCCGACGGGCGGCGCCTCGTCGTGCGCGGCGAGGCCGTGTGGCTGCCGGCGGCCGGGGAGGGCATCCACCGGCTGGAGACGCACACCTGCGAGGTGGCCGCCCTGTGCACGTGAACCCGGCCCCGCCCCGCGCTGCTGCCGGTGGCCGCCGGCCGACGTCTTTGCCCACCAGCCGCACCCCGGCCCCGAAAGGCACCCATGCGCGTCCGCACAGCCAACGCCCCCGTCTCCTACGGGATCTACAGCGCCGACGAGGCGCCCCTCGGCCCGGACGAGCTGCTGGCGGCCTTCCGCGCGGCGGGGTACGCGGGGACGGACAGCGGCCCTCTCGGCTACCTCGGTGAGGGCGAGGTCCTCGCGCGACGGCTGGCCGCGCACGGGATGGGGCTGGCCGGTGGCTGGGCCGATCTGCGGTACGGCGGCGAGCGCGCGGACTTCGCCGCCGACCTGCGGGCTCTGGACCGTGCGCTCGACACCCTCACCTCGGTGCGGGTGGACGACGAGACCTTCGCCCCGCGCCCCACTCTGGCCTGCCCGGCGCATCCGCGGCGCTTCGCGGCGCCTGGCACGCCCCTCGACCCGGCGCTCCAGCTCACGGAAGCGGACTGGGAGGCGTTCGCCGCGGACGTGCAGACGGCCGCCGACCGCTGCCGGGCGCGCGGTCTGGAACCGGTGTTCCACCCGCATCTGGGGACCGTGGTCGAGACGCCCGACGAGACGCGCGGGCTGCTCTCCCGCACGGACGTCTCCCTCTGCCTGGACACGGGCCACTGGTGGCTGGCGGGCGGCGATCCGGCCGAGGCGGTCGCCGCGTGGGGGACGCGCATCCGCCAGGTGCATCTCAAGGACGCCGACCGCCAGGCGCACGCCAGGGTGCGCCGCGCGGGCGGCGACCTGTGGCGGGTGGTCGCCGAGGGCGGGTTCCGCGCGCTGGGCGAGGGGGAGATCGATCTCGCCGCCGTCATGGCGGCGCTGCGCCGCGTCGGCTACGCGGGCTGGCTGGTCGTCGAGCAGGACGCGCCGCCGACCGGGCAGAGACCCGACCGCATCGCCGCACACCAGTCGGCCAACCGCCGGCTGCTCCTGGAAGAAGGGCTGTGATCATGACCGTCTCCTCCGCACGGGACCGACTGCGGATCGCCGTCGCCGGGCTCGGCGCCATCGCGCGCACGGCCCACCTGCCGCTGCTCGAACGGCGGCGGGACCTGTTCGAGGTGACCGCGCTGTGCGACCTGTCCCCCGGCGCCCTCGCGGAAGTGGGCGCGCGCTACGGCGTCCCCGTCAAGGACCGGCACACCAGCACCGAGGCGCTGCTGGCCCAGGGCGGCTTCGACGCCGTGCTCCTGCTGACGTCGGGATCGCACGGCCCCGCGGCGCAGGCGGCGCTCCGCGCCGGGTACGCCGTGCTGTGCGAGAAGCCGCTGGCGTTCACCCGCGCCGAGGCCGGCCGGATCGCGGAGGCGGAGCGCGCCCAACAGCGCGGCCCGCGGCTGATGGTGGGCTACATGAAGCAGTACGACCCGGCCGCGCGGCGGCTGGCCGCGCTGCTCGGCGAGGCGGGCGGAGCCGGCCGTGTCCGCTCCGCCGAGGTGTGCGTCCTGCACCCCACGGGCGGCGACCAGCTCTCCTTCGCCCGGCTGCCCGCCCCCTACGACGACCTGGACGCCGAGGCGCTGGCGGTGCTCAAGGAGCAGGACGCCGCGTTGACCGACGCGGCGCTCGGCAGCGGAGCCACCGAGGCGACGCGCTCGCTGTACCACGTCGTCCTCGGCTCCATCAGCCACGACCTGTCGCTGCTGCGCATGGTGACGGGTGCCCCGACGAGCGTCGAGCTGGCCGAGACGTGGGGTGCCTCGGCGGCGGGTCCCGGCTCGGTGGAGCTGTCGGGCGGGCTGCCCGGCGGGGCGCGGTACACGATCCGCTGGCACTTCCTGCCCTCCCACGCCTCCTACCGGGAGACGTTCGCGCTCCACCACGAGACCGGCAGCTTGCAACTCGCCTTCCCCTCGCCCTACCTGATGAACGCGCCGACGGTGCTGACGGAGACGGCGGCGGGTGCGGGCGAGGGCCCGCACGCCGAGCGCCGCGCCGAGTACAGGTCGGTCACCGAGGCGTTCGAGGAGGAACTCGTCGCCTTCCACACCATGGTCACCGACGGCACCCCGCCCCGCACCGGGGTGGCCGGGGCCGCCGAGGACCTGCTCACCGCCCAGCGCGCCGTGGCCGCGTACACGGCCCGCCACCAGCTTCCGTGCGAAGGAGAGGCAGCGTCCGCATGACCGACACGCCCCGGGCCGGGGACGAACTCGTCATCGTCCCGCACACCCACTGGGACCGCGAGTGGTACCTGCCCTTCCAGCAGTTCAGGCTCCAGCTGATCGGGCTGCTCGATACGGTGCTGGAGCGGATGGCGCAGGACCCGCGGCAGCGCTTCACCCTCGACGGACAGGCCGTCGCCGTCGACGACTACCTCCAGGTGCGGCCCGAGCAGCGCGAGCGGCTGACCGGCCTCGTCAAGGAGGGGCGGCTGGCGGTCGGCCCCTGGCAGATCCTGCTGGACGAGTTCCTGTGCTCGGGCGAGAACATCGTCCGCAACCTCGAACTCGGGCTGCGCAGAAGCGAGGACATGGGCGGCGCCCTGCGCGTCGGCTACCTGCCCGACATGTTCGGGCACTGCGCCCAGATGCCGCAGATCCTGCGCGGTGCGGGGCTGGAACACGCCTGCGTGTGGCGGGGCGTACCGGCCGCCGTCGACAGCCACGCGTTCGCCTGGACGGCGCCTGACGGCACCGCGATCCGCACCGAGTACCTGGCGGCGGGCGGCTACGGCAGCGCGGCCGGGCTCTTCGACGACCCAGGGCAGGTCGCCGAGCGGGCCCGTGCCATCGCCGCCAAGCTGCGGCCCTGGCGCCCCGACGGATCGCCGATCCTCGCCATGTACGGCTCCGACCACACGGCACCCGCCGCCGACCTGGCCGATCTGCTGGAGCGGCACAACGCGGCGGACGAGCACGTCACCCTCCGACTGGCCACCATGGCCGAGTACTTCGCTGCCCAGCCCACCCACCTGGAGGGGCTGCGCGCCGTCCACGGCGAGCTGCGCAGCCACGCGCGGGCCAACATCCTGCCCGGGGTCTTCTCCGTGCGCGCCCCCCTCAAGCAGGCCATGGCGCGGGCCGAGAGCGCCGTCGAGCGCTACGCCGAGCCGCTGGCGGCGCTCTGGTTCGACGGCGCGGCCGAGCGCTTCCTCCAGATGGCGTGGGACCGGCTGATCGAGGTGTCCTGCCACGACTCGGTCACCGGCTGCGGCTGCGACGAGACGGCGCAGCAGGTGGCCGCACGGATCGCCGAAGCCGAGCAACTGGGCCTCGCCGTGCGCGACATGGTGGCGGGCCCGCTGGCCGCCCGGGTGCCGCACGACGCCCACCTGCTGCTCAATCCCACTCCGGCCCCGCGTACCGACCTGGTCGAGCTGGACGTGGTGGGTGAGGGCCCCGTCCACCTCGTCGGCGCGGACGGCACCGCCTTCCCCGCGCAGCGGCTCGCGACGGCGCCGACGCTGCTGGCCGACGACACCGTCCCCGCCGAGCGGCTGCCCACCGTCCTGGCCAGGGTGCACGGCGCTGAGTTGTACGGGCAGGAGATCACCGCCTGGCGTCTGGAGCCCGAGCGGCGGCTGCTGCACTTCACCGTGGCCCGCAGGAGCGAAGTGCCCTTCGACGTCGCGGCCGTGCGCGAGGCGCTGGAGAAGGCGCGGCCCGAGGGCCCCTGGCGGGTCGTCATCGAGGCCGAGCCCCGGCAGCGGGTGGCCGCGCTCGTCACGGCGCCCCCGCTGGGCCACACCGCCGTGCGCGCCGTCCCCGGGCACGCGCCCGGCGGCCCCGTGCCGCACGGCGTCCGCGCCGAGGGCGGCCGGGTCCTGGACAACGGCCTGCTGCGCGTGGAGATCGCCGAGGACGGCACCTTCGCGGTGCGCAGCGCCGAGGGTGTCACGCTGGCGGGCGCGGGACGCGTCGTGGACGGCGGCGACCTGGGCGACACCTACAACTACGCGCCGCCCGCGCACGACGTCCTGGTGGGCGGCCCCGAGGAGGTCACCGTCCGCCCGGCCGCCGAGTCCCCGCTGGCCGGCGCCTTCGAGGTCGAACGCCGCTACGCCTGGCCGAAGGCGGGGGACTTCGCCGCGGACGGCCGCACCCGGCAGACCGAGCCGACGACCGTGACGACCCGCGTCGAGGTGCGCGCCGGGGAGCGGTTCGTGCGGCTGGCCGTCTCCTTCGACAACCGCAGCGACGACCACCGCGTCCGCATGCATGTTCCCCTGCCGCGCCGCGCCGAGGTGTCGTACGGCGAGGGCCAGTTCGCCGTCGTCGAGCGCGGGCTCAGCGCGGAGGGCGGTTTCGGCGAGGAGCCGCTGCCGACCTTCCCCGCCTCCGCCTTCGTGGCCGCGGGAGGCGCCGCGCTCCTGCTGGAGCACGCCACCGAGTACGAACTCCTCGACGACGGCGCGCAGCTGGCCGTGACGCTCCTGCGGCCGACAGGGCAGATGTCACGCAACCGGCACGTGTGGCGCGACGAGCCCGCCGGGGGCGAATTTCCCACCCCGCAGGCCCAGTGCCGGGGGCTGCGGACGGTGACGTTCGGACTGCTGCCGTACGCCGGGGAGTGGCACGAGGCGGACGTCCACGAGGCGGCCGAGACCTTCCGGCATCCGCTGATGGCCCTGCACGGCACGGGGCAGGGCGCGGCGGCACTGCCCGCACCGGGCGAGGGACTGGGCGTGGCGGGCGAGGGCGTCGTCCTCACCTCGGTGCGGGAGCGCGAGGGCGGGCTGGAGGTGCGGGTCGTCGCCCAGACACCCCGCCCGACGGCGGCGGTTCTCTCGCTGCCCGGGCTGCGGGCCGTCGAGCGGTGCGACCTGCTCGGCCGCGCCACGGCGGGCGAGGCCCCGGCCCTCGACGGGGAGAGCGCCACCGTCGCGCTGCGCCCGTGGGAGATCGCCACATTCCGGCTGGAGCGCTGAGGGCGCCGGGGAGTCCGTGCCCTGCCGACGGCACGCTGGGCGAGCGGAGGCATCATTCCGCTATGCCCATTTCGCGCCGCTATGTACCCTGAGTGGAGCACGGACGTTCCCCAGGCAGAGGAAGGCGGATTCATGGCTTCGGTCGGCGGAGTGCCCTGCTGGGTGAGTCTGATGACCCCCGATCAACGGGCCGCCGAAGAGTTCTACGGACCCGTGCTGAGCTGGACCTTCCAGGCCTACTCCGACGGCCCCGACTCCCGGATCGCCACGGTGGACGGACAGCCGGTGGCCGGCTTCAACCAGCTGGCCGGGGGCGCCGGCCCCGAGGCCGAGCGCTGGTCGGTGTACTTCCACGTCGAGGACGCCGACGTGGTCGCCGAGCGCATCGCCGAGCGCGGCGCCACCGTCGCGGTCGGCCCGCTGCGCACGGGCGGCGGCCGCGCCGTCATCGCGGCCGACCAGTGGGGCGCGCCGTTCGGCCTCTGGCAGGGCGACGGGCCCGCCTCCTGGGGCGTGGGCACGGGCCCCGCGCCCGCGTGGCTCCAGCTGCACACCCGCGACGCCTTCGCCGCCGCGGTCTTCTACGGGGAGATCTTCGACTGGATGGACGACCCCAGCCACGGCGTCACCTACGAGGAGCAGTACGACGAGATCGTCGTCAGGGTGGACGGACATCCGGTCGCCGGGCTGCGGGGCGGCGCGCTGGAGTCGCCGCCCGACCCCAGCATCAGGACGCGGTGGGAGCCCTACTTTCGGGTACCCGATCTCGACGCGGCGGTCGAGGCCGCGGAACGGGAGGGCGGCGAGGTCGTCACGCCGCCCAGGGAAGGACCTCTGGGACGAACGGTGACCCTCCGTGACCCCAAGGGCGCCTCCTTCTGTCTGCTCAGCACGTAAGGAGCACACCATGCAGGAGAACGACAAGAACGGCCCGATCCAGGACGACGAGGCCAAGAAGCGCCTCCAGGGCGACCTGCGTTCCAACCGCGAGGAGGGGCGTGAGATGGAGCCGTCGGCCGAGGACCAGCCCGAGGCCGACCGCGACCCCCAGGCCCCGCGGACCGGCGGCACGCCCGCCGGGATGAGCGCGCGTGACGTGGAACTGCGCTCCGAGATCGCGCAGCACCTGGGCCGTCACCTGTACCCGACGGGGCGCGAGGAGGTGCTCGACACGCTGCGGGCCGAGCACGCCCCCGACCGGCTGGTGGAGCTGGCCGAAAGCCTGCCCGCCGACACCCGGTACGCCAACGTGCAGGAGCTGGTGCAGGCGCTGGGCCTGCACACCGAGGCGCACCGCGGCTGACAGCGGCCGGGCAGCCCGCCTGGGGCCGGCCCGACCGCCCGGGCCGCCCAGGCCCCCGGCGGTGAACTCCGCGTGGCTCATACCACCCGTTCGGGGGGACATGCCGGCCCCCTCGCGCGGGCAACGGGGAGCGATGAGCGTTTTGCGGGACGTCGAGAGCAGGATGGAACGGATCTCCACCTCGCTGTGGGGGCTGCTGCGCCGCGGGGGCGGTGAGGAGCAGGTCGAGGTGGTGGGGATGCTGCGCCGCGAGTGCGACAGCAACGCGGTGATCGTCGGCCGGGGCCGCACCGTGGTGCCCAACTCCTTCGTGCTGGAGCTGCCCGTCGACAGCTACGCCCGGCTGGAGGGCGAGGCGGGTGCCGTGGGCGAGCGGCTCGCCTCCGAGGTGCGACGGCACGCGGCCCAGCGGCACTTCAGCTTCGCGGGCCCGGTCGCCGTCCGGCTGCGGCCGCCCAGGGACGGCAACGAGCCGGTCCGCTACCGCCTCCACAGCAGCATCACGCCCCGCCCCTGACGGCGCCCGGCGGGGCGATCGCGCACATCCGCACACGGATACGCGTCCCCGGCATTGACACCCCCTGACCCCCTCCCTACTGTCACCCTCGCGATTTCGAACGACTGACGAAATATCGAACACGTCGGCGCCGCGACCTCGGTGCGGCAGCGAGTGACAGGGAGCGGCTCTCGTGCGTATCACCGGCATCAGCACCCATGTGGTCGGCACCCCGTGGCGGAACCTGACGTACGTCCAGGTCCACACCGACGAGGGCCTCACCGGCGTCGGCGAGACCCGGATGCTGGGCCACACCGACGCGCTGCTCGGCTATCTGCGTGAGGCCGAGGCCAACCACATCGCGGGCTCCGACCCGTTCCGCACCGAGGACCTGGTGCGCCGCATGAAGTACGGGGACTTCGGGCGGGCCGGCGAGATCGTGATGTCCGGCATCGCCTGCGTCGAGACGGCCTGCTGGGACATCAAGGGCAAGGCGCTGGGCGTGCCCGTCTGGCAGCTGCTGGGCGGCAACGTCACCGACAGCGTGAAGGCGTACGCCAACGGCTGGTACACCACCGAACGCACCCCCGAGGCCTACCACCGCGCAGCCAAGGACGTCATGGCCCGCGGCTACCGCGCCCTGAAGATCGACCCGTTCGGCACCGGACACCTCGAACTCTCCCACCAGGACACGCGCTACGCCGTCTCCCTCATCGAGGCGGTCAGGGACGCCATCGGGCCCGAGGCCGAGCTGATGCTGGAGATGCACGGGCGCTTCGCCCCCGCCACCGCCGTGCGGCTGGCCCGCGAGATGGCGCCGTTCCGGCCCGCGTGGCTGGAGGAGCCGGTGCCGCCGGAGAACCTCAAGGCGCTGGCCAAGGTCGCCGAGAAGGTCGAGACACCGGTGGCCACCGGCGAGCGCGTCCACGACCGGATCGAGTTCCGGGAACTGTTCGAGAGCCAGGCCGCCGACATCCTCCAGCCCGACCTCGGCCACCTCGGCGGCATCGCCGAGACCCGCAAGCTGGCCGCCACCGCCGAGACCCACTACATGCTGCTCGCCCCGCACAACGTCGGCGGCCCGGTGCTGACCGCCGCCAGCCTCCAGGTCGGCTTCGCCACCCCCAACTTCAAAGTCCTGGAGCACTTCAACGACTTCGCCGACGCCCAGATTCAGCAGGTCGTCAAGGGCGCGCCCCGGGTCGATCCCGAGACCGGCTGCTTCGCCCTGAGCCACGCCCCGGGGCTCGGCGTCGAGTTGGACGTCGAGGCGGCGGCCGCCTTCCCGCAGCAGCGGGCCCACTTCGACCTGTGGGCCGAGGGCTGGGAGACGCGGAACCCGGCGGGCGGTGCCCGGTGAGCGGGGACGCCGCCGTCCTCCTCGACGCGCCGGGCACCGTCCGGCTCGTCCCGCACACACCGCGCCCGCCGGGCCCGGGCGAGGCGCAGGTGCGGGTGCACGCGGCCGGGATCTGCGGCAGCGACCGCGAGCTGTACCTGGGCAGCCGCCCCGCACCCTACGCCCGCTACCCCGTCACGCCGGGACACGAGTGGTCGGGCACCGTCGCCGAGGTCGGCGCGGGGGTGCCGCAGGCACTGGCGGGCCGCAAGGTGGTGGGGGAGGGGTTCCGCAACTGCCAGGTGTGCGAGCGCTGCCACACCGGGCAGACCACGCTGTGCGCGGCCGGATACGCCGAGACGGGCTTCACCGAGCCAGGCGCCATGGCCCCCACCCTCACCCTTCCCGCCCGGCTGCTGCACCCGCTGCCCGACGAGGCGGACCTGGACGCCGCCGCTCTGCTGGAGCCGGCCGCGTGCGTGGCCGCCGCCGCGCTGCGCGCCGGGGTGCGCCCCGGTGACCGGGTGGCCGTCGTGGGGGACGGCACGCTCGGCATGCTGGCGCTCAGGCTGCTGGCGGCCGGCTCGCCCGCAAAGCTGCTGCTGACCGGGGCGCGGCCCGAGCGCGCCGCGCTCGCCGCCGCCTTTGGAGCCACCGCCTACCGGCACCATGAGGAGGTGGCCGACCTGGGCGGCTACGACGTCGTCGTCGAGGCGGCGGGCGCCGTCGGGTCCGCACGGCAGGCGGCGGGGCTGCTGCGGCGCGGCGGCCGGCTCGTGCTGACCGGCCTGCCACCCGCGGCGGATCCCGGGCTCGATCCGGCCGCGCTCGTCCTCGGGCAGACCGAGGTGCACACCGTCTTCGGGGCACCGCCCGCCGCCTGGGCGCACGCCGTGCGCACGTTCGCCTGCGGGCTGCTCGACCCGCTGCCGCTGGTCACCCACAGGATGCCCCTGCACGACTACGAGAAGGCCGTCGCCCTCACCGGTGACGGCGCCCCCTCGGTCGGCAAGGTCCTGCTCCACCCCTGAACCCCGCCGAACACCCCTGCCGGCCCTTGACACTTCCGCCCCGCCGAAGGAGCCCGTGTGAGCACCACCGTCCGCCATCCCGGCGAACCCGCCCTCACCGCGCTCGGGCTGCCCGCGCCCGAGCCCGAACCCGCCGACTCCTCCCCCCACACCTTCCCCGACGGGGGGCGGTGGCGCACCGAGGTGCCCTCCTGCGAGGGGCCCGAGGCGCTGGCCGTCGTCCTGGAGGAGTCCGCGCGCCTGGACGTGCCCCTGCACCGCATCAGCCAGGGCAGCGGCATCTGGATGCTCACCGACGCGGAGATCACCGAGATGGTCGAGGCGTGCGCCGCGCACCGGGTCGAGCTGTGCCTGTTCACCGGGCCACGCGGCACCTGGGACACGGGCGCCGCCACCCGCACCGAGTCGGGCGGCGCCGGGCTGCGGGCGCGCGGGCACAGCGCGCTCGCCGGCTGCGTCGAGGACGCCGTGCGCGCCACCGAACTGGGGGTGCGCTGCCTGCTGGTGGCCGACGAGGGCGTGCTGTGGACACTGCACCGCGCCCGCGCCACCGGCGTGCTGCCCGCCGAGGTGACGCTGAAGGTCTCGGCCTTGGTCGGCCCGGTCAACCCCGCCTCGTACGCCGTCCACGAGCGGCTGGGCGCCGACTCGCTCAACGTCCCCAGCGACCTGGCCCCGGGCCACCTCACGGAGATCCGCCGGGTGAGCGCGGCCCCGCTGGACCTGTACATCGAGGCGCCCGACGACCTCGGCGGCTACGTGAGGATGTACGAACTGGCCGAGCTGATCCGGCGCGGAGCACCGCTCTACCTGAAGTTCGGGCTGGCCAAGGCGCCCGGCGTCTACCCGTCGGGGCGGCACCTGCGCGAGACGGTGCTCCAGACGGCACGCGAGCGGGTCCGCCGCGGCCGGCTCGCCCTCGACCTGCTGGCCCGGCACGGCGCCGACGGCGGCATGTCGCCGCTCGGCTCCCGGCTGCCGGGCGCCCTGCACCGCTTCCCGCACGACGCGGAGCGATCCCGGCCCAGCCAGCGCACCGCGAACGTCCAGTCCTGCGAAGGGAACTGACCATGCGCACCCGCAGACGCCGCGTCGCCGCTTGTGCGGTGCTGGCGGCCGCACTCGCCGCCGGGCTGACCTCCTGCGGCCAGGAGGCCCGCGGCGGCAGCCGCTACCAGCCCGACGCGGGCAAGGGCGGCACCGTCGGCATCGCCATGCCCACCAAGTCCTCCGAGCGGTGGATAGCCGACGGCAAGAACATGGCCGAGCAGTTCCGCAAGGCCGGGTACAAGGCCGATCTCCAGTACGGCGACGACAAGGTCGAGAACCAGGTCGCCCAGATCGAGAACATGATCACCAAGGGGCACCGGCTGCTGGTCGTCGCCGCCATCGACGGCTCGGCCCTCACCCACGTCCTGACGCGTGCGGCCGAGGCCCACATCCCCGTCATCTCCTACGACCGGCTCATCCTGGGCACCGAGAACGTCGACTACTACGCCTCCTTCGACAACGAGCGCGTCGGCGAACTCCAGGGCCAGTACATCCTCGACCGCCTGGGTCTGAAGAAGCCCGACGCCGACGCCGCCGACGACGAGCGCCACACCATCGAGCTGTTCGCGGGATCGCCCGACGACAACAACACCAAGTACTTCTGGAACGGCGCGATGAAGACGCTGCGGCCCTACCTGCGCACAGGACAGCTGGTGGTGCGCAGCAAGCAGACGAAGATGAACCAGGCCACCACCCTGCGCTGGGACGGCGGCACGGCGCAAAAACGCATGGACGACCTGCTCAGCAAGAACTACGGCAGCGCCGACGTGGACGCGGTGCTCTCCCCCTACGACGGCATCTCCATCGGCATCATCTCCGCGCTCAAGAGCGCCGGCTACGGCACCAAGCGGCATCCGCTGCCCGTCGTCACGGGCCAGGACGCCGAGCTCGCCTCGGTGAAGTCCATCGTGGCGGGGGAGCAGACCCAGACCGTCTTCAAGGACACCCGCAAGCTGGCCAAGCAGGCCGTCCAGATGGGCGACGCCGTCCTCACCGGCAAGAAGCCCGAGGTCAACAACACCACCGACTACGACAACGGGAAGAAGGTCGTCCCCGCCTACCTCCTCAAACCTGTCTCCGTCGACAAGAAGAACACCCAGCTCCTCATCGACGAGGGCTACTTCACCAAGGAGCAGCTGCGGTGAGCGCCGCCGAAGCGGGGCCCGTCCTGGAGATGCGGAACATCACCAAGACCTTCCCCGGAGTCACCGCGCTCAGCGACGTCAACCTGACCGTGCGCCCCGGCGAGATCCACGCGGTCTGCGGCGAGAACGGCGCGGGGAAGTCGACGCTCATGAAGGTGCTCAGCGGCGTCCACCCGCACGGCGGCTACGACGGGGAGATCCGCCTGTTCGGCGAGCCGGTCGCCTTCAAGGACATCCGCGCCAGCGAGGCCCGCGGCATCGTCATCATCCACCAGGAACTCGCCCTCGTGCCCTTCTTGTCCATCGCGGAGAACATCTTCCTGGGCAACGAGCAGCGCACCGGCGCGCGCGGGGTCGTGGACTGGAACGCCACTCTCCAGCGGGCCACCCGGCTGCTGAGGCGCGTCGGGCTGCGCGAGAACCCGCAGACGGCCGTCGCCGACATCGGCGTGGGCAAACAGCAGCTGGTGGAGATCGCCAAAGCGCTCTCCAAGGAGGTCAAGCTGCTGATCCTGGACGAGCCGACCGCCGCGCTCAACGACGAGGACAGCGCGAGCCTCCTCCAACTGATCCTGGAACTGCGCGACCAGGGCATCGCCAGCATCGTCATCTCGCACAAGCTGGGCGAGATCCGCAGCATCGCCGACACCGTCACCATCCTGCGCGACGGCCGGACCATCGAGACGCTGACCGTACGGGAGGACCCCGCGCGGCCGGCCGAGCTGTCCGAGGACCGCATCATCCGCGGCATGGTGGGCCGCGACCTCGACCACCGCTTCCCCGACCGCACCCCCTACGAGGGCGACCACGCCACCGCGCTGGAGATCGAGGGGTGGACGGTGCGCCACCCCGTCGACCACCAGCGCAAGGTCGTCGACGACGCGTCGCTGACCGTACGGCGCGGCGAGATCGTCGGCATCGCGGGGCTGATGGGCGCCGGCCGCACCGAGCTGGCCATGTCCGTCTTCGGCCGCTCCTACGGCCTGTACGAGGCGGGCACCCTGCGGATCGCGGGCCGCCAGGTGCGGGCGAAGACCGTGCCGGCGGCGATCGAGGCCGGCCTCGCGTACGTCACCGAGGACCGCAAGCGCTACGGGCTCAACCTGATCGACACCATCAACCGCAACATCTCGCTGGCGTCGCTGCCCGCCATGGTCAGGCGCGGCGTCGTCGACGAGCACCACGAGCGTTCCGTCGCCGAGCGCTACCGCAACTCCATGAACATCAAGGCACCCACCGTGCACGAACAGACCGGCCGGCTGTCCGGCGGCAACCAGCAGAAGGTCGTGCTCAGCAAGTGGATACACGCCGACCCTGACGTGCTGATCCTGGACGAGCCGACCCGGGGCATCGACGTGGGTGCCAAGTACGAGATCTACACCGTCATCGACGCTCTCGCAGCCCAGGGGAAAGCCGTGCTGTTCATCTCCTCCGAACTGCCCGAACTGCTGGGCATGTGCGACCGCATCTACACCATGGCCGAGGGCCGGCTGACCGCCGAGATCGCACGGGCCGACGCCGGACAGGAAGTCCTCATGCGCCACATGACCCGCCGGCAGCCCGCCGCCGGCGCCCGGAACAGAGACTGAGGCCCGCCATGACGACCACCACCCGCTCCCCGCACTCCGGCATACCGCCGCAGCAGCCGTCCGCCGCCCGCTCGGCGGGCGCGGTGCTGCTGGAGAACATGCGCGGCCACATGCGCCAGTACGGGATGCTCACGGCGCTGCTGCTCATCGTCGTGCTCTTCCAGATCTGGACCGACGGCACGCTGCTGCTGCCCAACAACGTCTCCAACCTCATCCAGCAGAACGGCTACATCCTCATCCTGGCCATGGGCATGATGATCGTCATCATCGCCGGGCACATCGACCTGTCCGTCGGCTCGCTGGTGGCCTTCGTGGGCGCCATGGCCGCGGTGATGATGGTCAAGGGCGGCATGCCCTGGGGACTCGCACTGGCCCTCTCACTGCTGATCGGCGCGGTCGCCGGCGCCTGGCAGGGCTTCTTCATCGCCTACGTCGGCATCCCGTCCTTCATCGTGACCCTCGCCGGGATGCTGCTCTTCCGCGGCCTGACACAGATCGTGCTGGAAGGCCGCTCCCTGTCCCCGTTCCCCGGCGGCTTCCAGAACCTCGCCAAGGGCTTCATCCCCGAGATGGGCCCCTACACCCAGTACCACAACCCGACACTGGTGATCGGGCTGGTCGCCCTCGCTCTCCTCCTGCTGCGCGAACACCGCGACCGCAAGAGGCAGTTGGCGTACGAACTGGAGGTGCTGCCGACGGGGCTGTGGGTCGGCAAGTGCGTGGCCATCGCCGCCGCCGTCATCGCCTTCACCCTGACGCTCGCCAGCTTCCACGGCGTACCCGTCGTCATGCTGGTCATGGGCGCGCTGCTGATCGGCCTCGGCTATGTGATGCGCAACGCCGTGGTCGGCCGGCACGTGTACGCGCTCGGCGGCAACAAGGCCGCGGCCAAGCTGTCCGGCGTCAAGGACCAGCGCGTCACCTTCCTCGTCTTCGTCAACATGGGGGTCCTCGCCGCGCTCGCCGGGTGCGTCTACGCCGCCCGGCTCAACGCCGGCACCCCGCAGGCGGGCCTCAACTTCGAACTGGAGGCCATCGCCGCCTCCTTCATCGGCGGCGCGTCCATGAGCGGCGGCGTCGGCACGGTGATGGGCGCCGTCATCGGCGGACTCGTGCTGGGCGTGCTCAACAACGGCATGTCGCTGGTCGGCATCGGCACCGACTACCAGCAGGTCATCAAGGGCCTGGTGCTGCTCGCCGCCGTCGGCTTCGACGTCTGGAACAAGCGCAAGGCAGGACGCTGAGGCCCTCAAGCACCCCGGACTCCGCCCGGGAGGCGCCCCCGGGCGGGCTGAGAAGCAGCCCGCCCCCAGCCTTCGGCCGGGAGGTGCCCCCAGGCCCTTGAGGACGAGCGAAGCGACACAACCGGGGGCTGGGTTGGGCCTTTGGACGGAGTCCGGGAGAAGCCCCCGTCTCGGGAAGGCGCGGGGTCGGGGAAGAGGAACCCTCAGCCCGCGAAGGGGGGTTGAGGCAGGCCCCGGCCCGCGTCCGGGAGGACGAAGAGCGAGCCGTCCCGCGCCGAGGGGGACGCCAGCCCCGCGCGGGCCGAGGTGACGTAGAGGTCACCCAGACCGGCGCCGCCGAACGCACAGGCGGTGGGCCGCACAACGGGCATCTCGATCACCCGGTCCAGCACCCCGCCAGGGGTGTAGCGCCGCACGGCCGCGCCGTCCCACAGCGCCACCCACACACAGCCGTCCGCGTCGACGGTCAGCCCGTCGGGGAAGCCCGCGCCCTCCTCGACCACCGCCAGCGGCCGGCGCCCCGTCACCAGACCGTCCTCGCGCACGTCCCACACGTCGACGCGGCGGGTCGGGCTGTCGACGTGGTACATGCGTGTGCCGTCGGGGCTCCAGCCGGTCCCGTTGGAGACGGTGACGCCGGCCAGGACGGTGGTCGCCGTGGAGCCCCCGGCGAGCCGCACCAGGGTGCCGCCGCCCGGCTTCTCGTCGTAGTGCATCGTGCCCGCCCACAGGGCGCCGTCAGGGGCGACGGCGGCGTCGTTGCCGCGCCGCCCGGCGACCGGGTCGTGCAGCAGCCAGGTGAAGCGCCCCTCGGCGTCGTACGCGCCGATCCCGTCCCGCAGGTTGACGACCAGCCCGCCGCCCGCGCGCGGCTTGGCGGCGCCCACGTGCGCTTCCGTCGTCAGCACGGTGCGCCGGCCGTCGGCGGGGTCGTAGGTGTGGACGCGGGCGCCGAGGATGTCGACCCAGATCAGAAGGCCCCGCGCCGCGTCCCACGTCGGCCCCTCGCCCAGCGCCGCCTGGGCCCGCACCACCGTGGCCACACCCATCACAGCCCCCTGTGTCCCAGCCGTTCGGACAGCCGCGCGGCGCCGCTCCTGGCCAACTCCTCCAGCTCGGCGCGGCGCTCGGCGCTCCACCTGACCAACGGTACGGACACCGACAGCGCGGCCACCACCCGCCCGGAGCGGTCCCGTACCGGCGCTGCCACACAGCTGACGTCCGGGTTGGACTCGCTCTCCTCCACGGCGGTGCCGCGCTCGGCGACGCGCTCCAACTCGGCGCGGAGGGCCGACGGGTCGGTGATGCTGTGCGGTGTCATGCCGTGCAGTTCCGCGCCCTCGGGAACGCGCGCGGCCAGTTCGTCGGCCGTCAGGCACGCCAGCAGCATCTTGCCGACGGCCGTGCAGTGCGCGGGCAGCCGGCGCCCCGCGGCCGAGACCATCCGCACGGCCTGGGTGGAGTCGACCTTGGCGACGTAGATGACGTCGGTGTCCTCCAGGATCGCCACGTGCACGGTCTCGTCGCACGTCTGCGCCACCGAGCGGGCGACCTGCTGGCCCTCGGCCGCCAGATCGAGCTGTTCGGCGTACCTGCTGCCGAGCTGGTAGGGGCGCACCCCGAGCCGGTAGTGGCCCGGTCTGCCGGGCACCGGCACCAGGTAGGAGCGGGCGGTGAGGGTGGCGACGAGCTCATGGACGGTGGTGCGCGGCAGGTGCAGCCTGCGCACGATGTCCGGCGCGGTGAGCGTGCCGTCCCCTTCCAGGAACAGCTCCAGAATGTCCAGCGCCCGGGTCACAGCGGGCACGAGCCGCCCCATGGAGCCCTCCAGTTCGTCCTGTTCGCTCTGTTCGCAGTGTTCGAGATTTCAGCACAGAGTCGAAGTCCCGAACAGTGTAGCGAGCGCGGCGGCCCGGGACAGGGCTCGGTTGGGTACCGGACGGCCGGGTAACCGCGCACCCGGAGGTGTACGAAGCCGCCTCGCGGTCCACTCGGAGGGCATGACCCACGCCAACCAGGACCCCGATCCCGACCCGGACCGCACCCCTGGACTGGAGCGCGGTGGACAGGTACCGCCCGGCGAGACCCCGCCCGCGGAAGGCAGCATGTCCGAGGCGGGTCCGCTGGAGACCCACAACCCGACCAAGGGCTGGAGCAAAGGCCCCCTCCTCCTGATCACACTCGTGGTCGTCGTCTTCCTCGTCTTCTTCATCGGCTACCTCGTGGGCCTGTAGCCGTAGCGGTAGTCGCAGTCGCAGCGGGGGGCGGGGCCGGCTCCCGTCGTGCCCGGGGAGATCCGAACGACAGGCCCTAAGGGCGGGCGAGGGTGAGCAGGGCTCCGTGGGGGTCGCTCAGCGTGACCCGGCTCGCCCCTTCGACGTCCTCGGACGACGGTGCGAGGACGGTGCCGCCGTGGCGCTTCGCCGCTTCCGCCGCCTTCCCCGGGTCGGCGGCGCGGAAGGTGACGGCCCAGCGCGGGCGGGCGTTCGGGTCGGGATCACCGGGGCGGGCGCCGGCGCGCAGACAGGCGTGCGGCCACCGCTCCGGCTCCCGCGACCAGCCCAGCACGGCGCTGTAGAAGCCGAGCGCGGTATCCGGGTCAGCGGTGCGCAGGCACAGTTCGGCGGGAGCCCCACCGGCACCCACGCTCCACTCAGGGGGCGCCGAGCCCTGCCACAGCCCGAATGCCGCGCCGCTCGGGTCGGAGCCGAGGACCGTGCGGCCGTTGCCGAAGTCGACGGGGCCGACGGCCACCGTGCCGCCCCGCTCGTTCATCAGCTCCGCAGCCTTGTCCGCGTCCTCGACCAGGAAGAAGACCGTCCAGCGCGCGGGCAGGCCGCGCGCCGCGGCGGCCTCGTTCAGCCCCGCGACCGGCTGTCCGGCCGCGGTCGCCACGCGCGCCTCGGGCGCCGGCGAGCCGCCCTCGAACGACCAGCCGAGCACCGCCCCGTAGAACGCCTCGGTGGCCTGCCGGTCATCCGTGGTCACACTCACCCAGCAGGCGGTTCCCGATCGCTCCGTCATCTCGTCCTCCCGGCCCTCTCGCCCCACACGGCGGCGGCGGCCGAAGAGGCCGCCGCGGGGCGGCCGGGTGCCCTGCCGCACCACGGGCAAACGCCCGCGGCGCGGCCGTTCTCGCTCACCGTGTGTGCGCGTCGCTGCTACCCTCCGCGAGCGGGCGCGACCTGCGAAGATGCCGCGCGGCGTGGTGTGTGTCACGGTGAAATGGGCCGCTGCTGTTACTGCGGCGACCGGCCCTGATCCTGTCCGGGAGCGGACTGGGGGATCGCTTCTCGCCCCTCTTGCACAGCACCCATGTGAGACGTGGGAGTGAGCAGCTCATGAACACCACACGGTTCCGCACCACCGAGGACCGCACCACGTCGGCCGAGGAGCCGCCCGTGAAGACGCAGGGGACGGACGGCGCCGAGGCAGCCACCACGCGGTCGACGACCGCTGTCGATACCGCCGCGTCCCCTGCCCACCGTCGTACCCATCACGACGCGCCCGACACGGCAGCCGACTTCGCCGAACTCGTCCACCTGCCGGACGGGCCCGAACGCCGACGGCTCCAGGACTGCGTGGTCACCGCCTGGCTGCCGATGGCACACCGGCTCGCCCGCAAGTTCCGCAACCGCGGCGAGTCGCTGGAAGACCTCGAACAGGTCGCGGCGCTGGCCCTGGTCAAGTCCGTCGAGCGGTACGACCCCGCCAGGGGCAACGCCTTCGAGACCTTCGCCATCCCCACCATCTACGGCGAACTCAAACGGCACTTCCGCGACAACATGTGGGAGATCCACGTCCCCCGGCGCGTCCAGGACCTGCGCAACCGGGTACGGGCCAGCCTGCGCGAGCTGGAGCTGACCAGCTCGGGGCGCTCGCCCACGGTGGCCGAGCTCGCCGCCCACGCCGGGCTCTCCGAGGAGGACACCCTGGCCGGCATGGAAGCCCTCCAGTGCTTCAACTCGCTCTCCCTCGACGCCCCCGTCTCCGCGGAGGCCGCCGGGGGCGGCGACGCCGCGGGCGACGGGGCGATCTGCCTGATGGACACCCTCAGCTCCGACGAGAGCGGCTACGACCACGTCGTCGACCGCGAAGCGGTGCGCTCCTGCCTGTGCCGGCTGCCCGAGCGCGAGCAGCGCCTGTTGTACCTGCGCTTCTTCGGGGAGCTCACCCAGTCCCAGATCGCCCGCCGTCTCGGCGTCTCGCAGATGCACGTCTCGCGCCTGCTGGCCGCGGCGTGCCGTCGCGTCCGCGAGGAGATCGAGCAGGAGGAGGCCGCCGACCCGCCCCGCGCCGCGGCCTGAGGCGTGGGGGCGCGGGGCCCGCCCCGGGCGAGGACGTCGGGCTGATCATGGACCCCGCCTCGTCGGAGTTCTTCCACGACGGTGTGTACGTGTACGCGGGCGAGGGCGTCCGCCGCAGCCCATCCGAGCACGCCGCGCGTCGCTGACCAGCCGCCCGTCGTCGACCAGCCGCCGTGCCGTCAAGCCCCGGACACGGGGCTATGATTCCCGGGCCCGCCCTCGCGCAGCAGTGCCACGTCGCGGGCGGCCTGCGTGAGCAGCGCGCGCATCGCGGCCTCGGCGGCGTCGCCGTCCTGGTCCCGTACCGCGTCGAGGACGGCGCGGTGGCTGGGCACCGGGTCGCCGGGGTGGTGGCCCGGGCCGTGGACGAGGCGGTCGCGGGCCGCCCGCGCGGTGGCGATCACCATCTCCATCCGCCCCAGCAGCTCGTTGTGGGAGGCGGCCAGCAGGGCGCGGTGGAAGGCGAGGTCGGCCTCGACGGCGCCCGGCGCCCCGTCGGGGGCCTCGCCCATCTCCCGCAGCGCCGTCTCCAGCGCTTCGAGGTCCGCCGGGGTGCGGCGCTCGGCGGCGAGCCGTACCGCCGCGGGCTCGACGATGCCGCGCACCTCGTCCAGGTCGTGCAGCAGCGGTGGCGCGGCCGTGGACGCGGCGGTGTCGGCGGACTGGAACTGCCAGCGCAGGACGTCCGCGTCCAGCAGGTTCCAGTCGGCGCGCGGGCGCACGAAGGTGCCGCGACGCTGCCGCGCGTCGACCATGCCCTTGGCCGCCAGCACCTTGAGCGACTCGCGCAGCGCGGTGAGGCTGACGCCCAACTCCTCTTGGAGCGCCGCCAGATCGAGGGTGGCACCCTCGCCGAGGGCGCCACTGAGCACCCGGTGCGCCAGCGCCTCCACGGTCTGGCCGTGCACCCCCCGGCGTGCGTAGCCCGGCATCGGGCCTCCCGTCCTCTCCGCTCCCGCCTCGCGCGGGTCCTGTCCGCGCGCCACCGAGCCTGGTCGCTGAAAAGTACCGCGTCAACAACTATTCCTAATTAACGAATTCTTGTAGCGTGCGGCGTCATCACGGTCCCCGTCACTCGACTCGTCCGAGAGGCAGCGCACATGACGGCAGCCGACACGACTCCCCGCGTCCCCTTCACCCCGGCCCGCCTCCACTTCGGCGCCGACTACAACCCAGAGCACTGGCCCGAAGAGGTCAGGGCCGAGGACATCCGGCTGATGAAGGAGGCCGGGGTCACCATGGTCACGGCCGGCATCTTCTCCTGGGGGCTGGTCGAGACCCACCCCGGCACCTACGACTTCACCTGGTTCGACCGCGTCATGGACGACCTGGCCGAGGCGGGGATCGCCGTGTGCCTGGCCACCATGACCGCCTCACCGCCGCCCTGGCTGAGCCAACGGCACCCCGAGATCCTGCCCGTCACCGCCGACGGCGTACGCAAGTGGCCGGGCTCCCGGCAGCACTACTGCCCCTCAAGCCCGGTCTACCGCGAGCAGGCCGTGCGTCTCGTCGAAGCGCTCGCCACCCGCTACGCCGCGCACCCCGCGCTGGCGATGTGGCACATCGGCAACGAGTACGGCTGCTCCAACCCCGTCTGTTACTGCGACGTCTCGGCCGCCGACTTCCGCCGCTGGCTGCGCGAGCGCTACGGCACCATCGAAGCCCTCAACGCGGCCTGGTCGACCACCTTCTGGGCGCAGACCTACGGCTCCTTCGACCAGGTCGTGCCGCCCCGGGCCACCCCCACCCACCCCAACCCCACCCAGCAGCTGGACTACTGGCGCTTCAGCGACGACGCACTGCTGGGCTGCTACCTCGCGGAGAAGGCGGTGCTGCGCCGCCTCACCCCGCAGGTGCCCGTCACCACCAACCACATGCCGCACCACAAGCCGGTCGACCCCTACCGCTGGGCCCCGCACGAGGACGTGCAGGCGCTCGACTACTACCAGGAGCCCTACGACCCGCGCACCCACGTGGACGCGGCGGCCGCCTTCGACGTCACGCGCTGCGCGGGACAGGGCCGTCCTTGGATGCTGATGGAGCAGGCGCCCAGCGCCGTCAACTGGCGGGACCGCAACAGCCCCAAGCCGCCCGGCGCGATGCGGCTGTGGAGCTGGCAGGCCGTCGCCCAGGGCGCGGACGCGGTGCTCTACTTCCAGTGGCGTCAGTCGCCCGGCGGCGCCGAGAAGTTCCACTCCGCCGTGGTGCCGCACGCCGGACCCGACACCCGGATCTTCCGCGAGGTGGCGGCGCTGGGCAGGGAGCTGGCCGCACTCCCGCAGCTGGCGGGGGCCGGCAGCGCGCCCGAGGTGGCGCTGCTGGCCGACTGGAACAGCTGGTGGGCCATGGAACAGGGCTCCCACCCCTCCTCGGCCCTCAGCCACCGCGAGGCGCTGCTGCGCCACTACGCGCCGCTCTTCGACGCCGGAGTGCCCTGCGACATCGTGCCGCCCGCGAGCGACCTGTCCGGCTACCGGCTCGTCGTCGTCCCCGACCTCTACCTGATGAGCACGCGGACCGCCGAGCGGCTGACCGCGTACGTGCGGGGCGGGGGCCATCTGTTCGTGTCGTACTTCTCCGGCATCGCGGACGAGGACGACCACATCCACCTGGGCGGCTATCCCGCGCCGCTGCGGCAGGTGCTCGGGCTGCGGGTGGAGGAGTTCTGGCCGCTGCCGCGGGACGGGCGCGTGCCGCTGCGCGGCGAGCTGAACGGCGCGGCGGACCTGTGGTCGGAGGCCGTCGGCCTCGAAGGGGCACGGGCGCTCGCCGTCTTCGGCGACGGCGACCTCGCGGGGCGGCCCGCCCTGACCCGGCACGCCTTCGGAGACGGACTCGCCTGGTACGCGGCGACGCGCCCCGAGCCGGAGCTGATGCGCACCCTGATGGACCGGGTGCGGGAGGCGGCCGGCGTCGCGCCCGTCCTCGCGGGGCTGCCCGCCGGGGTGCAGGCGACCGTGCGCGAGGGGGAGGGCGGCCGCTTCCTCTTCCTGCTCAACCACGGCACGGAAGAGGTCACCGTGCCCCTCCCGTACCCGGCGCGTGACCTGCTGGCCCCCGGCTCGGAGCCGGCCGGCTGCCGCACGCTGCCGCCGCGGGGCGTGGCGGTGCTCCAGCGGGCGGACTGAACCGCCCGCCACCGCGCCGGCCACGACGCCTGCGCTGCGGGGACCGCGCGGTCGGCACGTGCCGCTCGGACTGCACGTATGGCGTGGGCGGCATGTACGGCATTGACGAGGAGGTCAGATGCCCACCCGACGCACACTCCTGGCCGGCGCGGCGGCCGTGGCCGCGGCGCCCGCGCTCGCCGCCTGCGGTGAGCAGGCGGGCGCGGCGCGCAGGACGCGCCAGGCGCCCCGCGCCCCGGGCCGCCGGATCGACCTCGTCTTCTGGACGTGGGTGCCGCTCCAGAAGGCCGCGGCCCTGTGGAACCGGAAGCACCCCGACATCCACGTCACGGTGCAGACGGTGCCCGCCAACACCTCCGGCGGTTACCAGAAGATGCACTCCTCCCTCAAGGCCGGTGACCCGCCCGACCTGGCGCAGGTCGAGTACTACGCGCTGCCCGAGTTCATGCTGGTGGGCGGGCTGACCGACCTGACCGCTTACGGGGCCGACAAGCTCAAGGACGCCTACGTCGACTGGCAGTGGCAGCAGGGCGTGTTCGCGGGCCGCACCTACGCCGTCCCCCAGGCGTCGGGCCCCATGGGCTTCTTCTACCGCGAGGACCTCTTCGAGCGGTGGGACGTGGAGGTCCCCCGCACCTGGGACGCGTTCAGGACGGCCGCCTCGCAGATCCGCAAGCGCAGTGGCGGCGCCTCCCGCATCAGCGCCTTCCCGCCCGCCAACGCCCAGTGGTTCGCCTCCTTCCCCTGGCAGCGGGGCGCCCACTGGGTCCGTACCGAAGGCGACACCTGGGTCGTGGACCTGGCGAGCCCGGAGTCGCTGGAGGTGGCCGACTTCTGGGACGGCCTGGTCCGTGACGACCTGCTGCTTCCCACGCAGGACGCGCAGAGCGCCTTCTTCAAGGCGCTCCAGACCGGGCAGCTGGCGGGCTGGCCGGGCGCCCAGTGGTACGACGCGCTCATCCGGGGCAACGCGCCGGGCACCAAGGGCAAATGGCGGGTGGCCGAACTGCCCCAGTGGGAGCCGGGGGCGCACGCCTCCGCCAACTGGGGCGGCTCGGCCACCGCTATCCTCCAGGGCACCCGCCACCCCGCCGAGGCCCTTCGGTTCGCGCACTGGCTCAACACCGACCCGGACAGCGTCGAGCTGCTGGTCGAGGCCGGGTACGGCTGGCCCGCGGCGGAGCTGGACCTCGCGGACTCGCCGCTGGGCCGGCCCAGCGACTTCTTCAGCGGCCAGGCCTACAACGAGGTCTTCCAGCTCTCCGACCGTAACGTCGACACCAGCTGGCGCTTCGGCCCCACCACCACTCAGTCCTACGCGCACATCCAGGACGACATCGGCCGCGTCGTCGCAGGCCACGGCACGATCAAGGACGCGCTCAAGGACGCCGAGACCAAGTTCGTCGACGACCTGAAAGCCAAGGGCCTCAAGGCGAGGAGCGCGCGATGACGACCACCACGACCGGGGGGAAACGGACCGCCACCCGTCCCGCATCCGCCCCCACCCGCCGCCGGGCCAGGCCCGACCGCAAGGCGTGGACGTTCCTGGCGCCCTTCCTGGCCGTCTACGTCTTCGCGATGATCCTGCCGATCTGCTACGCGCTCTACCAGAGCCTGCTGACCGTGAAGCGGTCGGGGCCGCTGGGGCTGGGCGAGCCCTCGGTGGGCTTCGCCGGGCTGGACAACTACGCGCTCGCCCTCCAGCAGACCGCCTTCCTGGAGGGCTTCGGCCGTGTCCTGCTGTTCGGCGCCGTCCAGGTGCCGGTGATGCTGCTGCTGGCGCTGACCCTCGCCCTCCTGCTGGACCAGGTCCCCGACCGCTGGGCCTCACTGATGCGGGCCGCCTACTTCCTGCCGTACGGCATCCCGGGCGTCATCGCGACCCTGCTGTGGGGGTTCCTCTACGTCCCGGGGATCAGCCCGATCAACGACCTGCTCGGGCACGTGGGCGTCCAGCCCGACTTCCTCGGCTACGACAACGTGCTCTGGTCCCTGGCCAACATCGTCGTGTGGGAGTTCGCCGGATACAACATGCTGGTCATCGTCGCCCAGCTGAAGTCGATCCCGCAGGAGCTCTACGAGGCCGCCAGGATCGACGGCGCGGGACCGTGGCAGACGGCGCTGCGCATCAAGATCCCGCTGATCCGTCCGGCGCTCGTCCTCACCTGCGTCTTCTCCATCATCGGCACCCTGCAACTGTTCGCCGAGCCGCTGGTGCTCAAAAAACTCGCCCCCGCCGTCACCACCGACTTCACACCGAACCTGAGCGCCTACTTCGACGCCTTCGCCAACGCCAACGTCTATCTGGCGGCGGCCAAGTCGGTCCTGCTCGCCGTGGTCGCCATGGTGCTCTCGTTCGGCTTCCTCAGCTTGGTGGGCCGGGGCCGGGGCCGGAAGGGAGGGGACCGATGAGCGCCGCACCGACCAGGGTGCCCCGACCGGGCCGCATCGTGCTCGTCGCGGTCCTCGTGCTGGCCGCCGCCTACTTCCTGCTGCCCGTCTACTGGCTGGCCGTCGCCGCCACCAAGTCCAACCGCGGCCTCTACGGCAGCTTCGGCCTGTGGTTCGAAGAACCCCGCCTGTGGCAGAACCTCACCAAGGTCTTCACCTACAACGGGCACATATTCCCCCGGTGGGCGCTCAACTCGCTGCTGTACGCGGGGGTCGGCGCCGTCGCGGCCACCCTGCTGTCGGCGGCGGCCGGGTTCGCCCTGGCCAAGTACCGCTTCCGGGGCCGCGAAGCCGTCTTCAAGTGCGTCCTGGCCGGGGTGTTGCTGCCCTCCACCGCGCTCGCGCTGCCGCTCTACCTGATGTTCGGCAAGATCGGTCTGACCAACAGCTACTGGGGCGTGCTCATCCCCAGCGTCGTCAGCCCCTTCGGGGTCTACCTGTGCCGCATCTACGCCGAGTCCGCCGTGCCCGACACCCTCCTGGAGGCCGCCAGGGTGGACGGCGCGGGCGAGGAGCGGATCTTCTTCACGGTGGTGCTGCGCATCATGTCGCCCGCGCTGGTCACCGTCTTCCTCTTCCAGTTCGTGCACATCTGGAACAACTACTTCCTGCCGCTGGTGATGCTCTCCGACGACCGCAAGTACCCCCTCACCCTCGGCCTGGTCACCTGGCAGCAGGCGGCCGACCGCTTCCCCGAGCTGACGCAGTACACCGTCGGGGGCGCCTTCGTCTCCGTCATCCCCCTCGCCGTCGCGATGCTCGTCCTCCAGCGCTACTGGCGGACCGGACTGACCGAGGGCAGCGTGAAGGAATAGGAGCACTGACACGTGCGCATCACCCGCGTCGAGACCTTCGCCGTACCGCCGCGCTGGCTCTTCTGCCGGATCGAGACCGACAGCGGCCTTGTCGGCTGGGGCGAACCGGTGATCGAGGGACGCGCGCAGACCGTCCGCACGGCCGTGGGCGAGCTGGCCGAACAGTTCCTGATCGGCGCCGACCCGCTGCGGATCGAGGACCACTGGCAGCTGATGACCAAGGGATCCTTCTACCGCGGTGGGCCCGTCCTCTCCTCCGCCGTCGCCGGACTCGACCAGGCGCTGTGGGACATCGCGGGCAAGGCGTACGCCGCCCCCGCGCACCAGCTCCTCGGCGGGCCCGTGCGCGAGCGGGTCCGCGCCTACTGCTGGGTCGGCGGCGACGAGCCCGCCGCCGTGCGCGACCAGGTCACCGCGCAGGTCGAGGCGGGATTCACCGCCGTCAAGATGAACGCCTCGGGACGTACCGACCGGCTGCCCACCGCCGCGGCCCTCGACGCGATCGCCCGGCGCGCCGAGGCGGCCCGCGAGGCGCTCGGGCCCGAAGGGGACTTCGCCGTCGACTTCCACGGGCGGCTGACCACGGCGGGCGCCCGCCGGGCCCTCGCCGTGCTGGAACCCTACGGGCCGCTCTTCGTGGAGGAGCCGGTACTGCCCGAGTACACGCACCTCCTCGGGCAGGTGACCGGGTCCACCACCGTGCCCGTCGCCACCGGGGAGCGGCTCTTCTCCCGCACCCAGGTGCTGCCCGCGCTCCAGGCGGGCGTCGCCGTGATCCAGCCCGACCTCAGCCACGCCGGCGGGCTGTCCGAGGCGCGGCGCATCGCCTCCCTCGCCGAGACCTGGGACGTGCTGGTCGCCCCGCACTGCCCGCTCGGCCCGCTCGCCCTGGCGGCCAGCCTGCAACTGGCCTTCTGCACCCCGAACTTCCTCATCCAGGAGCAGTCCATCGGCATCCACTACCACTCCGGCGCCGAACTCCTCGACTACGTGCTGGACCGCGAGGTCTTCCGCTTCCACGAAGGGCACCTGCTGCGGCCCACGGGTCCCGGGCTCGGAGTGACCATCGACGAGCGGGCCGTGCGCGAGGCCGACGGCACGGCAGCCGACTGGCACAACCCCACCTGGCGCCACCCGGACGGATCGTTCGCCGAGTGGTGAGCCCCCGAGAAAGCGTGCTCGGCGCCGCCCCCGACCACCCGTCGAAACCGTCACCCCCCAAGGTGGTGACGCACGGGAGCACCACCCCGGGAGACCGGCGCGGCACTCACGGTGGTCAGCACGGCCGGCGGACTCACTCCTCCAGGGGGAGAGGCCGCTGAGCTGCGGCTGAAAACCTCCCACCATCGCAGACGAGCGTCCGGCGTGATACCTGTCGGATGTCAGGGTCGACTAGGATGCCCGCGGCCGAAGGGGGAGGGTGAACCATGGACACGGTGATCGTTCAATTGCCGGACCAGCGAGGACACCTCACGGACGGCCCCGGCGACAGACCCCGCCTGCTCCACCTCGGCCCGGGCCAGAGCGCCGACTTCGGGCGCGGCGACCCCGGCCACCCGGTGCAGGTCGCCCTGCCCGACCCCGGGGTCTCGCGGCGCGCCGGGCAGATCACCGCGGCCGAGGACTACTGGCGGCTGTCCAACTACAGCGGGCACGTCACCTACGTGGTGGAGAACATGGAGGGCGCGGGCGAGCACATCAAGGTCCCGCCCGGCAGGCTGGGCGCCCCCGTACCGTTCGAGTTCTCCCGCGTCGTCCTGCCCTCCCGCGACGGCGAGGTGCACTTCAAGGTGTTCGCGCCCGAGCACATGTACCTGGACGCGGGCGGCGGAGACCGGGCCGGTGAACCCACCCAGAGCCCGTTCACGCTCGACCAGACCGCCAAGTACTTCCTCGTCCTGCTCGCGCTGTGCGAGCCAAGGCTGCGCGACCCCTCCAGCGGCGCCATCCCCGGCGTCAGCGAGGTCCTGGAGCGGCTGCGCCCACTGCCGGGCTGCCACGACCTGACCCGCTCGGCCGTCAACTACCACATCGAGTACCTCGCCACGGTCAAACTGCGGCTGCGCGGCGACGACGAGCGCACCGCCGGCACCAGCCGCAAGCGCGCCGAACTCGTCGCCCTCGCGCTCCGCTTCGACCTGGTACGGGAGGAACACCTCACGCTGCTGCGCCCCGCAGCCCGGGCGGGCCGCACGGGGGAGCGCGACGGATGACCGAGCCCGCACACTCCCGCCTCGACCTGCCCGCCGGATACCGGGTGGGGGAGTGGACCCTGACCGGGCGGATCGGGGCGGGCAGTTGGGGGGTGGTGTACGCCGCCGAGAGCGCGGACGGGGTGCGTGCCGCGGTGAAGTTCCTGCCCACCCACCTGCTGCCGCCCGGCCAGCGCGCCTCCATGGAACAGCTGGTACGGCGGGAGGTCCGCTTCAGCCTGGAGACCGACCACCCGCACGTGGTCAGCACGCGCGAGGTGCTCACCGTCCGCGACCCCGACCGCCCCGAGATCGACGGCGTCACCGCACTGGTCATGGACCGGGCCGAACACAGCCTCCAAGAACTGCTGGCAGCCCGTCGCAGCAGCGGCGAAGGTCCACCCGCGCTGCCCGAGGCGGCCCGCGTCCTGGCCGGGGTCGGCGCGGGACTCACCCACGTCCACGGGCGCGGCTGGGTGCACGGCGACCTCAAGCCCGGCAACGTCCTGCTGGCCCCCGGCGGCGAGGTGTGGCTCGGCGACTTCGGCCTCACGGCCGAACTCGACGGCACCCACGCCTACGTGCCCCCGCTGGGCTCCCTCGACCACGTGCCGCCCGAGTGGTGGTCGGAGCGGGAGGGCGGCCGCAGCACGGTGCGCCCCACCGCCGACATCTGGGCCTTCGGCGTGCTGGCCCACCAGGTGCTCACCGGCGGGCTGCACCCCTTCCCCGGGTCCACCGCCCGCGCCCGCGCCCTCGGCGCGCAGACCTACGCACGAGGCGGCGCCCCACTGCGCCTCGACAACACGATCCCCGACGGCTGGCGCGAGCTGATCGGCGACTGCCTGCGCCCCGACCACGCCTCGCGCGCGGCCCTGGACGCCGCCGCACTCGCCGAACGGACGCGGGAACTGGCGGACTCCGGCGCCGTGGACGCCCGTTCCGGCAGGCACGGGCCCGGCCGCCGCTCCCCGGGCTGGCTCCTCGGCTCCCGCGTCCCGGCCGGACGCGGGACCCCGGGCCGTGGACGCCGTCGGCTCAGCATCGTGGCGGCCGCCGTCACCGTGCCGGTCGTGGCCGCCGCCGTCTCGGCGGCGCTGCTGCTCGCCGACGACGAGAAGGGGACCTCACCGGGCGGCGGCACCGGCGCCGCGTCGGCGCCGGGCGGAGCCCTGCCCGCCGACTCCGACGTGCCCCGCGACCTGCGACCCGTCATCGAGGACGCCGCACGCCAGTGCGCCGAGGAGGAGGTCACCCCCGCCTTCCTCGCCGCGATGCTGAAGGCCGAGAGCGGCTTCGACGCCGACGCCCGGCGGCCCGAGGCCAACGAGTACGGCATCGCCATGTGGACGCCGTCGGTCTTCAAGGGCTGGGCCAAGGACGGGGACAAGGACGGCGACAAGAGCTACATGTCGCCCCCCGACGCCATCGCGGCGATGTCCAACTTCGTGTGCTGGCTCGACCAGCAGTACAAGAAGGAGGGCATGAACGAGGACCTTCCCGGGCTCATGGCCGCCGGCTACCGCACCAGTTCCCGTACCGTCCTACAGGCCGGCGGGGTGCCCGAGCGGGTCAGGCCGCACGTGAAGCGCGTCGAGCGGTATCTCCGGGAGTACTCGCGCTGACCGGACCCCCGAAGGAGCCGAGCGGGCCCCGGGGGAGGGGCGCGGGTGCCTCCACGGGGCCGACGTCAGGAACCGGCTCCCGCCCCGGCACCTGACGCGTGTCAGGGCGACTGCAGGCCCGCCGGCGCCTCCGGGCACAGCAGCGCGGCCGAACCCCAGGTGAGGCCGCCGCCGAACGCCGTCACCAGAACGCGCGCCCCGGGGCGCAGCCGCCCGCCCGCCTGCGCGTCGGCCAGCGCCAGCGGGATCGAGGCGGCACCGGTGTTGCCCACCTCCCGCAGGTGCAGGGCACAGCGGTCGGCGGGGATGCCCAGGCGTTTGCCGACGGCGGTGAGGATCCGCGCGTTGGCCTGGTGCGGCACGAAGTGGTCGACCTCTTCGGGACGCCAGCCGACGCGCTCCAGCACCGCACCGCACGAGGCGGTCATCCGCTCGATGGCGTGCTGGAAGACGGCCCTGCCCCGCATCCGGAAGTAGCGGTCGCCGGGCTCTTCCGGCGCGGCCAGCGACCGTGCCCGTGCGCCGCCGCCCACCACGGTGATCAGGTCGTACCCCGATCCGTCGCTGCCCAGGTCGAAGCCGAGCAGCGCACCGGCACAGTCGCTCTCCTGGCCCCGCGCCACCAGCGCGGCGCCCGCCCCGTCGCCGAAGACGACGCCCGTGGAGCGGTCCTCGGGGTCGAGCCAGTGGGAGTAGATGTCGGCGCCCACCACCAGCACCCGGTCGAACAGCGCGGTGCCGACCGCACCCTGGCACAGCGCCAGGCCGTAGACGAAGCCGCTGCACACGGCGGCGATGTCCAGAGCGGGGATGGTGCCGAGCCCCAGCCGGGCCGCCACCGCGGGGGCGGTGGCCGGGCACAGGTGGTCGGGTGTGGCCGTGGCCAGAACCAGGGCGTCGACGGGCGGGTTGCCCGCCTTCTCCAGCAGCTGCCGCGCCGCGTGCACGGCCGCGTCCCCCGTCGAGGTGCCCGGGTCGGCGACGTGGCGGCGCTCGATGCCGGTGCGGGTACGCACCCATCTGTCGTCCACGCCCCACTGTCCGGGGAGCCCGGCGTTGGGCACCACGCGCGGCGGTACCCAGCCGCTGACGGCCTCCAGGACCACGGGGCGCACCGGGACGGAGGGCGCGGCCGCGGGCGGGGCGTACGGGGCCGGGCCGCTCAGCACGCGCTGCCCTCTCGCGCGTTGCGGGCGGCTGAAAGGTTCCTGCGGCGCACGAGCACGGAGCCCCCTGAACTCGACTGTCGGACCGGACCGAGCGCCGGACCGGACGGATGGACCCACACGAGGGGCCTTTTGTACCTCAGCTCCGGGCCGCCACACGAGCTGCCCGGCCGCCCGCCGTCACGGATGCGGTCCGCTGTGCGCGGCTGTGAGCTGGGCGTTCGTGGTGTACGGGGGTGGCGGGTGGCGCCGTGCCCTTCGCCCGTGTGAGGGAGGGGGCGTCACAGGCGGTGTTTCCGCCGAACGTATGAGGCACCGCGACGGGCACCCTGGAAGGAGCGGGCACCCCGGGAGGGGCAGCCACCCCCCGAAGGGCAGCCACCCCGGGAAGGAGCACGCGCCAAGGCGGCGGGCGGGAAGACAGACAGAAGGACGGACAGGAAGACGGAGTCCCATGACCTACCCCACTCGGCAGGCGCCCCGGGCGGCGGACGTGCGCGCCCTCGGCCGGTCGCTGAGCGAGTGCCGCGCCTGCCCGCGGCTGGTCGACTGGCGCGAGGAGACGGCACGGGTCAAACGTCCCGCCTTCCGCGACTGGGACTACTGGGCGCGCCCGGTACCCGGCTTCGGCCCCGCGGACGCGCGGATGCTGCTTGTCGGGCTCGCGCCGGCCGCGCACGGCGGCAACCGCACGGGCCGCATGTTCACCGGCGACCGCGCCGGTGACGTGCTCGTCGCCGCCCTCCACGACCTCGGCCTGGCCTCGCAGCCCACCTCCACCCACAGCGGCGACGGCCTCCAGCTGTACGGGGTGCGGTTCACCTCGCCCGTCCACTGCGCCCCGCCCGCCAACAAGCCCACCCCCGCCGAGCGCGACACCTGCCGCCCCTGGCTCGTCCGTGAGCTCGAACTGCTGCGCCCCACCCTGCGCACCGTGGTCGCCCTCGGCGCCTTCGGCTGGCAGGCGGTACTGCCGGTGCTCGGCGAAGGCGGCTGGTCACTCCCGCGGCCCCGGCCCGCCTTCGCGCACGGGGCCCGTCTCGAACTGCCGCCCACGCGGCGGGGCGGGGCGCCGCTGGCCGTCCACGGCTGCTACCACGTCACCCAGCGCAACACCTTCACAGGACGGCTGACCCCGGCCATGCTCCGCGACGTCCTGCGGACCGCGGCGCTGGAAGCCGGCCTCCCCGCCCGCACCGCGCCCTGAACCGCCCGGCGCCGCCCGGTCGTCGGCTCCGGTACCCGCCGGTGACGCGGTGGGCCGCGCCGGTCACTCCTCGTCGTCCTCGCCGGGATCCCAGGCGTAGGCGCCGCCGCCGCGCCAGTCGATGAGCGGGCCGTCCAGGGCGATCCGGTCCGGGTCGAAACCGGCGTCGCCGAGCAGCGAGAGCACGTCGTTGACGTTGGAGGCCCGGCCGAGGATGGCGCCGCCGGCCCGCACCCGGCGCGCGCCGTGCGCGTCGGGCGGGTAGACGATGATCGGTGCGTCGGCCATACCCCCACCCTGCGCCCGGCCCCGCCCGCGCGCATCCCGGTCTCGCATCCCGGTCACCGGCCCGCCCTCGCGCACCCTCACGGGCCGCGCCGGGCTCAGCCGGAGCGGCGGTGGGTCTCGCCCGTCATCTCCTCCAGCTCCCGCTGCTTGGTCTCCGGGAGCTTGCCGCGCACGAAGAAGAAGGAGAGCAGGGCGAAGCAGGCGAAGGCGCCGTAGAGCCAGGTCAGTCCGACCTTGCTGGTCATCGGCTCGAAGGAGAAGGTGACGATGAAGTTGAAGATCCAGTTGGAGGCGGTGCCGATGGCCAGCGCCATTGCCCGCATCCGGTTGGGGAACATCTCCGCCAGCATGACCCACATGATCGGGCCCCAGGAGAGGGCGAAGAAGATGACGAAGGCGTTGGCGCCGACCAGCGCCATCGGCCCGTACGGGTCGGGCAGCGTCACGTCGGTCCCACTGCCCCGCTGCTGGGAGAAGGCCACCGCGGTCAGCGCCAGCGCACAGAACATGCCCACCGAGCCGATGGACAGCAGCCTGCGCCGGCCCACGCGGTCGACGAACAGCATGGAGACGACCGTCATCACCACGTTGATGCCCGCGGTGATGACGGAGGTGGTGAAGGACTGGGACTCGCTGAAGCCGACCGACTTCCACAGCGTCGTCGAGTAGTAGAAGATCGCGTTGATGCCGACGAGCTGCTGGAAGGCGGCCATGATGATGCCCGCCCACACCAGCGGGTGCAGCCCGAAGCGTGCGCCGCGGATGTCGCGGAAGCTGCTGCGGTGCTCCTTGCGGAGCGTCTCGCGGATCCTGGCGACCTTGCCCTGCGGGTCGGCCTCCCCGCTGACCCGGCCCAGCACGCCCGCCGCCTCGTCGTACTTCCCCTTGAGGACGAGGTAGCGCGGCGATTCGGGGATCAGCAGCGCCAGCACCCCGTAGACGGCGGCCGGGACGACGCCGACCAGGAACATCCAGCGCCAGGCCTGCATGCCGAACCACAGGTCCTGCGAGGCGCCACCGGCCGCGCCCGCCAGCCCCTTGTTGGAGCTGAGGACGACCAGCTGGCCGATGGTGATGGCCAGTTGCTGGAGGGAGCCGAGCGCACCGCGGCCGGAGGCGGGTGCCACCTCGGAGATGTAGGCGGGGGCGATCACCGAGGCGATGCCGATGCCCAGGCCGCCGATCACGCGCCACAGCAGCAGATCGGGCACCGAGAAGGCGAAGGCGGAGCCCGCCGAGCTGATGACGAACATGGCGGAGCCCAGCAGCATGACGTTGCGGCGCCCCCAGCCGTCGGCGAGGCGGCCCGCGTACCAGGCGCCGACCGCGCAGCCCAGCAGCGCGACGGAGACGACGAACCCCGACAGGAACGCGCCCAGATGGAAGTGGCCCGACAGCGCGTCCACCGCGCCGTTGATGACGGAGGAGTCGAAGCCGAAGAGGAAACCGCCGACGGCCGCGGCGATGGAGATGCCGATCGCCTTGCCGTGGGGGCCCGAGGAGGAGGGGGTCGGCGCGTTCGATGCCGTCTCAGCCATACGATGTGTCACCTTGCCGATTCGCACATATTGCTACATATTCGTACGGATAGGTCCGTATCGTCGCGTACTCAGGCGGGGGAGGCAACATCCTCCCGACTGGAGTCGGAGATCCGCATACCACCCTGGCGGCGGGACAATCTTCGAGAACTCCCCCGAAGGCGTGCCGAGGCGACGGGCCGCGGCCCGGCCTCACGCGGCGGTTCCCGGCCTCACGCTCGCGGTTCGCGGCCTCACGCGGCGGTTTCGGTGGGCCGGCGGGCCGCTTCCGTGAGCGCCGCCAGCACCGGGCTGATCAGCGGATGGTCCTCCGCGCCCCGCCGCACGGCGGCGAAGACCCGGCGGGTGGGGGCGACGCCCTCGACCGGATGGACCGCGACGCCCTCGCTGTTTCCCACGTCCGTGCCCAGCAGCGCGGAACGCGGCACCAGGGCGACACCCACCCCGGCGGAAGCGAGGGCGAGGACCGCGCGGAAGTCGTCGGAGAAGTGCCGCATCCGCGGCTCGAAGCCCGCGTGTTCGCAGGCGAGGACGACCACGTCGTGGCACGGATTGCCGGGAAAGGGGCCGATCCAGGTGTCCTTGGCCAGCTCGGCCAGCGGCACCCGATCGGCCCCGGCCAGCCGGTGCCCCTCCGGCAGCACGGCGTCGAACGGCTCCGCGTACAGCGGCACCCGGGTCAGGCGCGGATCGTCCTCGCCGGGCGCGCCCCGGTACTCGACGGCCACCGCCACGTCGGTCTCCCGGTCCAGCACCATGGGCAGGCTGGCATCGCCCTCGGTGTCCTTGACCCGCACCCGGATGCCGGGCGCCGTGCGGCCCAGCCGGGAGAGCGCGGGGGCGACCACCAGTCCGATGCCGGTGGCGAACGAGGCCAGGTCCACCTGCCCGGCGGCGCCCGAGCCGTAGGCGGCCAGCTCGGCCTCGGCGCGCTCCAACTGGGCGAGGACCAGGTTGGTGTGGGTCAGCAGGATCTCCCCTGCCGGGGTGAGCCGCACGCCTTTGGTGCCGCGCTCGACCAGCCGGTGTCCTGTCTCCTGTTCCAGCGCGGTCAGCTGCTGGGAGACGGCCGAGGGGGTGAGGTAGAGCGCGGCGGCAGCGGCGGTCACCGTGCGGTGGTCCGCCACCGCACGGAGGATGTGCAGCCGCCGCGCCTCGATCACCTGACCGATTCTCCCCCAGTCACCGCGCGAGCTGCGCCCGGGACGCGACGAACGCGTCGACCGCCCGGTTCACGTCCTCGGTGGAGTGCGCCGCCGACAGCTGCACCCGGATGCGGGCCTGTCCCTGCGGCACCACCGGGTAGGAGAAGCCGATCACGTACACCCCGCGCTCCAGCAGCAGCTCCGCCATCCGGCCCGCCTCGGCGGCGTCCCCGATCATGACGGGCGCGATGGCGTGCTCGCCCGGCAGCAGGGTGAAGCCCTCCTCGGCCATCCGGCGGCGGAACAGCTCGGTGTTGGCCGCCAGCTTCCGGCGCAGGTCCCCGGCCGACTCCAGCAGGTCGAGCACCTTCAGCGAAGCCGCCGCGATCACCGGCGCCAGACTGTTGGAGAACAGGTAGGGGCGCGAGCGCTGCCGCAGCAGCGCGGCGATCTCGGCGCGGGCCGCCACGTAACCGCCCGAGGCGCCGCCCAGCGCCTTGCCGAGAGTACCGGTGACGACGTCCACCCGGTCCATGACGCCGTGCAGCTCGGGGGTGCCGCGCCCGCCCTCGCCCACGAAGCCCACCGCGTGCGAGTCGTCGACCATCACCATCGCGTCGTACCGCTCCGCCAGGTCGCAGATCTCGGGCAGCGGCGCCAGATAGCCGTCCATGGAGAAGACGCCGTCGGTGACGACGAGCCGCCGCCGCGCGTCCCGGGCCTTCTCCAGCTGCTGCTCCAGGTCGGCCATGTCGCGGTTGGCGTAGCGGAAGCGGCGGGCCTTCGAGAGCCGGATGCCGTCGATGATCGAGGCGTGGTTGAGGGCGTCGGAGATCACGGCGTCCTGCTCGCCCAGCAGCGTCTCGAACACGCCGCCGTTCGCGTCGAAGCAGGAGGAGTACAAGACGGTGTCCTCCTGGCCGAGGAAGGCCGAAAGCCGCGCCTCCAGCTCCTTGTGGACCTCCTGCGTGCCGCAGATGAAGCGGACCGAGGCCATGCCGTAGCCCCAGCGGTCCAGCGCCTCGTGGGCCGCCGCGATCACCTTGGGGTGGTCGGCCAGGCCCAGGTAGTTGTTGGCGCAGAAGTTGATGACCTCGCCCGGGCGCCCGCCGCCTGTCACCTCGACGGTCGCGGACTGCGGGGTGCCGATGACCCGCTCGGGCTTGTGCAGCCCGGCGGCGCTGATCTCCTCGAGGGTGGCGCGCAGCTCGTCGCGTACGGAGTCGAACATGGTGTCAGCTCTCCAGAGGTCGGGAGGGAACGGGGACGGTGGTCGTTCGGCCGCACCGGGCGGCGGCCGGTGCGGGGCCGGGGCGGCGGCTCAGCGGGTCCAGTCCAGGACGACCTTGCCGCCGCGGCCACCGGCCGCGTCGTCGAACGCGGCGTCGAAGTCGCGGTAGCCGTACCTGCCGGTGATCACCGGGCCGAGGTCCAGGCCGCCTTCCAGCAGCACCGACATCGCGTACCAGGTCTCGAACATCTCCCGCCCGTAGATGCCCTTGAGAGTGATCATCGAGGTGACGATCCGGGCCCAGTCCACGGCGAAGTCCTCGGCGGGCAGCCCGAGCATCGCGATCTTCCCGCCGTGGGTCATGTTCGCGAGCATGTCCCGCAGCGCCGCCGGGTTCCCCGACATCTCCAGCCCGACGTCGAAGCCCTCGCGCAGCCCCAGCGCCCGCTGCCCCTCGGCGATGTCCGCGCCCGAGACGTCCAGCGCGAGCGAGGCACCGACCTTGCGGGCCAGCTCCAGCCGCTCCTCGCTCACATCGGTGACGACGACGTTGCGGGCGCCCGCGTGCTTGGCCACCGCCACCGCCATCAGACCGATCGGACCCGCGCCCGTGATCAGCACGTCCTCGCCGACCAGCGGGAAGGACAGCGCGGTGTGCACGGCGTTGCCGAACGGGTCGAAGATCGCCGCGATGTCGGGATCGACACGGCCGCGGTGCACCCACACGTTCTGCGAGGGCAGCGCCACGTACTCGGCGAACGCGCCGTCGCGGCCCACCCCGAGCCCCACCGTGGCGCGGCACAGGTGCCGCCGCCCCGCCAGGCAGTTGCGGCACTTGCCGCACACCAGGTGGCCCTCGCCGCTGACCCGGTCGCCCGGCTCGATGTCGGTCACGTCCCGGCCGGTCTCCACGACCACGCCCGTGAACTCGTGCCCCACCACCAGCGGAGCGGCCACCGCCTGCTGCGCCCAGCCGTCCCAGGCGCGGATGTGCAGGTCGGTGCCGCAGATGCCGGTCCGCTCCACCTTGATCAGCACATCGCCGGGCCCTGCCTGGGGCTCGGGAACATCGGCCAGCCACAGTCCGGGTTCGGCCTTCTGCTTGACCAGCGCCTTCACGTCACGGCTCCTGTCGTCTCGCGCGCCACGGCAGGGCGAAGCCGGGCCGCGTGACGGCGGCCCGGCCCTAGGCCCTGCGAGGGAAAGGGGGCGGCGGCGAGGGTGCGCCGCCGGCACGAATCTGCCGCACGGCGGGCCGCGGGGTCCATCGAGACTTTCTTAACCGCGCCCGCAGCCTGCCTTCACACCGGCGGCCCCGCCGGACACTCCGGGGCGCCCACCGGGCACCGGGGCCCGGCCCCGCGGCGGCTGCGGTCCGCGGCCTGCGGTCGCACACTCCGGCGTTCCGCGCTATACGTGGCATATGGGCGATAAACGGCTCGTCCCGCCCATCCCCCCGATGGCCGCCAGGACGGTCGACACGACGCCCCGCGCGGACGGGCTGGCGTACGAGGCCAAGTGGGACGGCTACCGGGCGCTGGTGTACGCGCGCCCCGACGCCCCACGCCTCCAGTCGCGCCGCGGCACCGACCTGGGCCCCGGCTTCCCCGACATCCTGCGCGCCGCCGCCGCGCTGGGCGAGGAGGCCGTCCTCGACGGAGAACTGGTCGTGATCGAGGAAGGGGCGGTCAGCTTCGGCCGGCTCCAGTCGCGAGCCCAGCGCACCGGACCCGGCGCCGAGGCGGCCGCGGCCGCCCACCCGGCCCACTTCATCGCCTTCGACCTGCTCCAACTCGGCGACGAGACCACCATGGGCCGCCCCTACAGGGAGCGCCGCGCCCTGCTGGAGGAGGTCTTCACCCGCCGCGACCTCCAGCCGCCCTGGGCCCTGTGTCCCATGACCACCGACCCGGCGCGCGCGCAGGAGTGGCTCGACGCCGCGTGGGGCCGTGTCGGCATCGAGGGCATGGTCGTCAAGGGCCTCGGCCAGCCCTACAGGCCCGGCGAGCGCGGCTGGCGCAAGCTGCGCGCCCGCGCCACGGCGGAGGCCGTCGTCGGCGCCGTCACCGGTCCTCTCGCCTCCCCGGACGTGCTCCTGCTGGGGCGTTGGGACGAGGGCGGTGAACTGCGCATGGTGGCCCAGAGCGCCCCGGTCACCACCGCGCTGCGCCGTGAACTCGGCCCCCTGCTGACCTCCGCCGGGCCCGAACACCCCTGGACCGACGCCCGGTTCCGCTCGGGATGGGGCAGCCGCGATCTCCTCGCGCACCGCTGCGTCGTTCCCGAGCACGTGGTCGAGTTCGAGGCGGACGTGGCCTTCGACGAGGGCCGCTGGCGCCATCCCGTCCAGGCCCGCAGGAGGCGCCCTGGGTTCGCACCCCAGGACGTGCCCCGGTTCCCGTCGGGCCCCGCCCAGTGAGCGGCGACCGGACGCGGCGGTGGCGCGGCGGTGACGGGAGACAGGGAGAGACAGGCGGGAGAGCAGGGGAGGGGGGCGGGGGCTCAGGTGACCTGTCCGGCCCACCACCGCGCGCAGCGGTCCTTCACCCGGTGCAGCGTGGAAGCAGCGTCCCCGACCAGTCGACAGCCGGCTCGCGCCGCCGAGGCGCGTGGAACGGCGGGAGCAGGCCGGAGCGACGAGAAGACGACAAGACGACAAGGAGTCCCCATGCGTCGCCTTTCCCGCTCATCGCGTATCGCGACCGCCATCGCCGCCCTGACGGTCACCGCACTCGTGCCCCTGTGCGGTGTCGCGCAGGCCGCCGCCCCGTCCCACGCGGCGGCGGCCCCCGCCGCCGCGGCACCCGCGCCGTCAGGCGGCGACCAGGACGGCAACGCCGCCTCCGACCAGCGGCTCGTCAAGCTCGGCAACCGCGACGGCATGCTCGGTCTGGGCGTTCTCGGTCTCCTGTGAGCGGAGCGCGTGAGTGGAGCGCGTGAACGGAGCGCGTGAACGGAGCGCGTGCGCCTGCCGTGGCACGAGCCCCGTTCCGCTTGTCTGCCGGCGAACGCGTCAGGAGAGCTTGTCGGACACGACGGAGGCGGCCTCGGCGACGAGCTTGTCGTCGTAGTCGGCGTCCTCCTTCTTCCGCTTCGACATGACGGTCACGATCAGGGGCGCCTTCCCCGGCGGGCGGACGACGGCGATGTCGTTGCGGGTGCCGTACCTGGCGGCCCCGCTCTTGTCGCCGACGCCCCACTCCTTCGGGACTCCGGCCCTGATGAGCTCGGTGCCGGTCGGGCTCTCGTCCAGCCAGTCGTCCAACTGGGCACGCTCAGGCTTCGGGAGGGCGTCACCGAGGGTGACGGCGCGCAGGTCCTCGGCGAAGGCGCGCGGGGTCGTGGTGTCCCGCTTGTCGCCCGGGGTGGCCTCGGTCAGCGCGGTCTCGTAGCGGTTCATCTGCGTGACGTCGTCGCCGAGGTCTTCGAGGTAGGCGTCGAGCTTCTCGGGGCCGCCCAGGTCGCGGACCAGCAGATTGTCCGCGCCGTTGTCGCTCTGGCGGACGGCTGCCTCGCACAGCTCGCGCAGGGTCAGCTGCTGGCCGACGTGTGCGCTGGTGACGGGGGAGTGGCCGACGGGCACGTCCTTGCCGACGGTGAGCGACTTGTCGCCGAGCCCCTTCAGCGAGTACTTGTCCAGAACGGCGGCGGCCGTGAACACCTTGTGCGTGGACGCGTACGCGAACCGCTCGTCCGCGTGGTAGGAGACCGCGCGTCCCGAGCCGGTGTCGAAGGCATGGACGCCGAGCCGCGCCCCGTACTGCGCTTCCAGCTTCTTGAACGCCGCGGCAGCCGCGTCGTCCCCGCCCTGTACGGAAGCGGAGGACGACGGGTCCGCGGAGGACGGTGCGGTGGTGGAGGTCGCGGCGGAGGCGGTCGTGGCGCTCTGGCCGCACGCGGTCAGCGGCAGGACGAGCGCCAGCGCGCCGAGCGCCGCGGAGGAGGTGCGTCGGGCTGTGGTCGTTCGCATGGGTGTCGATGCCTCCGGAGGGTCCGTGAGTGACGGGCCCGCCCAGCCTCACCCGGCGCCGGTCATGCCGTCCAAGACGCAATCGCGCCACCCCATGCGCAATCGGCATGGCAGCGGTGGCGGCATAGAGTGGCGGGCGTGGATCTGGTGGGTGCGTGCCGAGCGTTCGTGCAGGTGAGCGAGCGCGGCAGCTTTACGGCCGGGGCGGCGGCCGCGCGCATGTCGCAGTCGGTCGCCAGCCGTCGCGTCGCCGCGCTCGAACAGCATCTCGGTGAGCGGCTGTTCGAGCGCAGCGCGCGCAGGGCGCGGCTGACCCCGTTCGGACGCTCCCTGCTCCCTGCGGCCCGCCGCCTGGTGCTCGCCGCGGAGGAACTGGAGCACGAGGCGGCCACCGCCCACCAGCGGCCCGTGTCCCTGGCCGTGCCCGACACCTGCCCCACGCCGGGGCTGGCCCGCCTCGCCGCGGCCGCCCGCGGCCTGGGCATGGTCCTCGACCCGCGTACGGCGGCGCCTGCCGAGCGCCCGCACCTGGTCCGCTCCCAGCAGGTGCGGGCAGCGCTCGTCGCGGTGCCGCCCGACCAGGCACGCTGGTCGGTACCGCTCGGCCTCGCCACGGTCGCGGAGCCCGCGGCCCGTCGCCTGTTCCTGGAGGCCCTGCGCCCCCGCCGCACCCGGCGCGGGCGGCCCCGGCGTGTGTGGGTCCAGCCCGAGGACGACGTACCGCACGTCCGTGACCGCCTCACGCGCCTGGGCGACTGTGTGGGCCTGCTGCCCGCGCAGGTGTCCGTCGCCACGAGCCTCACCCAGGCGGCGGCCCAGGTCCTCTCGGGCGACGACCTGCTGCTGTGCTCACCCGTGCAGGCGCAGGAGTTCGCTCTGCACTGGCGGCCGCTCGGTGAACTCGACATGGAGCGCACGTACGGTCTGCTCGCCGCGGAGGAGGGCGACGCCGAACGGCTCGGCGACCGCCTCGGTGACGCTCTCGCCCACTGCCTGGGCGCGGGGGCCGAACCCGCCGAGGCGCGAGCGGCCGGCCCGCGACCGGGCGCCGACCGCACGCGGCGAGGGGGACCGTCGCACTCCCGCGGGACCCCGAGCGCGTGACGGGCCGGGCAACCGACACCGACACAGCGGCAACACATGAAGCGACAACCACCACAGCAGCAACCGACACGGCGACAACCGAGCCGAAGGACGAAGGGACGACGCGCACATGACGGCCGAGGGACTGCTCCGCACGCTGCGCCAGGATCTGCGCGACGGCGGCCTGTCCGGCTCGTTCCTCGTGCGCGATCTCCGCACCGGTGACGAGGTCGGTATCGAGCCCGACACCGAACTGCCCGTCGCCTCCCTGGTGAAGCTGCCGCTCGCGATAGCGACGCTCGAACGCGTCCGGCGCGGCGAACTGGAGGGGGACAGGGCGCTGGAGGTGAGCCCCGGGCGGATCACCCGGCCGGGGCCGACAGGGCTGACACGGTTCCGGCACCCGGCCCGGGTCGCGGTCGACGACCTGCTCTACCTGGCCACCTCCCTCAGCGACAACACCGCAGCCGACGCGCTGTTCGGCCTCACCCCGCCGGCGCGCGTGGACGCCCTGCTGGGAGAGCTGGGGCTCACCGGCATCGCCGTCCGCCACACGATGGACGAACTGACCGACACCCCCGTCGAGCGTCTGCGCACCCAGGAGGCGCACCTGGCCCATTCGCTGGCCATCGACGCGGGCACCCTCGGGCGCGGCCACCGGCTGCCGCAGCTCGACGTCACCCGCGCCAACACCGGCACGGCCCGGGCCTTCACCGATCTCCTCCAGGCCGTGTGGACCCCCTCGGCCGTGCACCCCGAGGTGACCGCGCGCCTGCGCACGCTGATGGGGGACAACGTGATGCGCCACCGGCTCGCGCCCGACTTCAGCTCCGACTCCTCGTCCTGGTCGTCCAAGACGGCCACGCTGCTCAACCTCCGTCACGAGGTGGGGGTCGTCCAGCACGCCGACGGCGCCGTCTACGCCGTCGCGGCCCTGACGGAGTCCCGCGTCCCGGCCGCCAGCCAGCCGGGGGCCGAGGCCCTCATGGCGCAGGTGGCCCGCGAGCTGCGGGACCACCTGCGGCACGGCTGAGCCGTCGCGGATCCGGTGGTGGCCGCGGTCAGCTCGCCCACCACTGGTCGTGGGCGAGCTTCCCCACCAGGGCGACGACCGTCACCAGGAGCACGCCGCGTACGAAGCCGCTGCCCCGCTTGAGCGCCATGTGCGCGCCGACGAACGCGCCGGCCATGTTGCACAGGGCCATGACGGGCGCGAGGCCCCACAGCACGGTGCCCTGCCAGGTGAACACGGCCAGCGCGCCGACGTTGGTGCAGACGTTGACGACCTTCGTAGTGGCCGAGGCGCTGACCATGTCCATGTTGAGGAGCGCCACCAGGGCGATCACCAGGAAGGTGCCGGTGCCGGGCCCCAGCAGCCCGTCGTAGAAGCCGATGCCGACCCCCGCGACGGCGAAGGCGCTCAGCACCCGGCCCCGGGTGGCCGGTCCGCCCGAGGCGTGCCCGAAGTGGGGCCGCAGCACCACGAAGGCGGCGACCGCCAGCAGCAGCACGATGATCAGCGGACGGAGTACCGCGCTGTCCACCCCGGCGGCGAAGAACGCGCCGCCGAGCGAGGCGAGCGCCGCGACGAGGCCGAGCCGGGCCGCGAGCCGCAGGTCGAGCGGGGTCTTGCGGGCGTATGTCACCGCCGCTGCCGAGGTACCCACCACGGCGGCCGCCTTGTTGGTGCCCAGCGCCCAGGCGGGTGGGAGATGCGGAAGCGCGATCAGCAGGGCGGGCAGCTGGAGCAGCCCGCCGCCGCCGACGACGGCGTCGATCCAGCCGGCCAGGGCGGCGGCCACGCACAGCATCGCGACCGCCGTGAACGATATGTCATACACGGATGTGAGCAGTCCTCGTCGTCAGCGCGGCGGCCGGTGCGAGCCACGGCGGCCGCTGAACGGAGTGGCTGCCCCGCGCGGCGGGCCCACCGGCCCGCCTGCTGCGGGGCCGCCCCAGCATCCCAGACGTGCCCCCCGCCCGGGCGTACGGCCGTTCGGGTAGCCCTCGGCTGCCGGGCTCCGCCCGCCGGAGCGGTCACGGCGCGGGCGCCCCGCTCACGTGGTCGACTGGCAGACGGTGCCGCACACCCCGTGTGCGACGGCGCCGCCGAACACACGAGGGAAGGGCCGCGATGCGCCGCAGCGCGACGAAGCGCCACCCGCGGGGACGAGCCGCGCGAGCGCACCGGCGGGCCGGGGCCGGGCGGTGAACGGCGTCCCGGGCCGCTGCGACCACGTCGTCGTGGTCGGCGCCGGACTGGCCGGTCTTTCCGCGGCGCTGCACCTGCTCGGCGCCGGCCGCCGGGTGACGGTCCTGGAGAGCGCGCAGGGTCCTGGAGGCAGGGCGGGACGCGCCGAACGCTCCGGCCACCTGATCGACACCGGACCCACCGTCTTGACGATGCCCGAGTTGGTGGCTGACGCCTTCGCCGCCGTCGGCGACCGCCTCGGCGACAGGATCGACCTCGTCCCCCTGCACCCCGCCTACCGCGCGAGGTTCGCCGACGGCAGCCGCCTGGACGTCCACAGCGACCCCGAGGCCATGGCGGCCGAGGTCGCCCGCTTCGCCTCCCCCGAGGCCGCCGACGGCTACCTGCGGCTCCGCGACTGGCTGCGACGGCTCTACAGGATCCAGATGCGGCGCTTCATCGACGCGAACTTCGACACCCCGCTCCAGCTCCTCCACCCCGACCTCGCGCGCCTGGCCGCGCTGGGCGGCTTCGGCAGGCTCGACGCCCGCATCGCCCGCTTCGTCTCCGACGAGAGGCTGCGGCGCGTCTTCACCTTCCAGGCGCTGTACGCGGGCGTCCCGCCCCAGCGGGCGCTGGCGGCCTACGCCGTCATCTCCTACATGGACACCGTCGCCGGTGTCTTCTTCCCCCGCGGCGGCATGCACGCCCTGCCCCGCGCCATGGCGGCCGCGGCGCGGGACGCGGGGGCCGACCTGCGCTACGGGCGGCGCGTGCGGAGCCTGGAGCGGTCGGGGCAGCGGGTGACCGCCGTCCTCACCGACGACGAGCGCGTCCCCTGTGACGCCGTCGTCCTCACCCCCGACCTGCCGACGTCCTACCATCTGCTCGGACACCGGCCGCGCCGGCCGCTGGCCCTGCGGCACGCGCCCTCAGCGGTGGTGCTGCACCTGGGGACCGACCGCACCTGGCCGCAACTGGCGCACCACACCCTCTCGTTCGGCGCGTCCTGGCAGCGCACCTTCCGCGAACTGACCCGCCAGGGCCGCCTGATGAGCGACCCCTCCCTGCTGATCAGCCGCCCGACCGCCACGGACCCCGCGCTGGCTCCGCCGGGGCGGCACCTGCACTACGTCCTCGCCCCCTGCCCCAACACCGCCATCGGTCCCAGCGCCCGGCAGTGGCGCGACCTGGCCCCCGGCTACCGCGACGTGCTGCTGGGCCACCTGGAGCGGCGGGGCCTGAGCGGCATCGCCGGCTCCGTGCGCGACGAGCTGATGGTGACCCCCGCCGACTGGAGCGCCCAGGGCCTGGCCGCGGGCACACCGTTCTCCCTCGCCCACACCTTCGCCCAGACCGGCCCCTTCCGGCCCCGCAACCTCGTGCGCGGCACCGACAACGCCGTCCTGGCCGGCTGCGGCACCACACCCGGGGTCGGCGTGCCCACTGTGCTGCTCTCGGGCAAGCTCGCCGCCGCCCGCATCACAGGCGCCCCCTCGGGAACGACCGGCCGAGCGTCACGCACCGCGGCCAGGACCCCCACCGCAGGAAGGCCCCTCGCCCATGACGGAACGTGAACTCGACGCCGCGGGCATCACCGACTCCGCCCTCCGCGACGCCTACCGGCTCAGCCGCCGGCTCAACGCCCGCCACGGCAGGACCTACTTCCTCGCCACCCGGCTGCTGCCCCTCGACCGCCGTCCGGCCGTCCACGCCCTCTACGGCTTCGCCCGCTGGGCCGACGACATCGTCGACGACCCCGGCGATCCGGTCGGCCCCGGCGATCCCGTGGACGCGGACCGGCGCCTGGCCGCCCTCGACGCGATGGACAGCCACCTGGCCTCAGCCCTGCGCACCGGCACCGGCGCCGGCACCGGCGGGAGCACAGACGCGGGCACGGGCACGGCGGCGCCGCCCGTCGTCCGCGCTCTGGCGCACACCGCGGCCCGCTACGCCATCGACCACCGGCACTTCGCCGACTTCATGGCGTCCATGCGCAGCGACCTGACCGTCACCCGCTACCCCACCTACGCCGACCTGCACCGCTACATGCACGGCTCGGCCGCCGTCATCGGACTGCAAATGCTGCCGGTCCTCGGCACCGTCGTCCCCCGCGAGGAGGCCGCACCGCACGCCGCCGCCCTCGGTGTCGCCTTCCAGCTGACCAACTTCCTGCGCGACGTGGGCGAGGACCTCGACCGGGGCCGTGTCTACCTGCCCGAGGACCTGCTGGGCTCCTTCGGCGTCGACCGCGCGCTGCTGCGCTGGAGCCGCGAGACCGGGCGCGCCGACCCCCGCATCACGGCGGCCCTCGCCGCGGCGCTCGACCTCACCCGCGGCGTCTACCGCCGGGCCCGCCCCGGCCTCGACATGCTCGACCCGCGTGCCAGGCCCTGCATCAGGACCGCGTTCGTCCTCTACGGCGCGATCCTCGAGACCCTCGCGGACAACGGCTTCGACGTGCTGCACCGCAGAGCCGTCGTGCCGCGCCGCCGCCGTGCCGTCCTCGCGCTGGACGGCGTGGCCCGGGTCGCCGCCGTGCGGCTGCGCGCCGCCTGCGGCGACCCGCACCCCGCTACCCGGCACGCGGGCCGTGACGGCCGCCCCGGCCCCCACCGCCTCGCGCGCCACCACCCGGCCGCCCCCGCCCCGCACCCCCAGCTGATGGAGGCACCATGACCGACGGTGCGCCGCCCGCGCCCCCACGCACCCGCCGGACCCCGCTGGCCCTGCGCCGGCGCGCGGTCCCCTGGGAGCGCCAGCGGCCCACCTGGCGTGCCGCACGGGCGGGGCTCATCGAGGACGCGCTGCGCCGCGCGGGCAAGCGGCCCTCGGGCAACTGGTACGTGCTCGGTGCGGCGCGCGAGATGACCCGGGGGCGGCCGCTGGGCCGGACCGTCGCCGGAGTGGAGGTCGTCGCCTGGTACGACGCGCAGGGCAGGATCCGCGCGGGAGCCGGCGCCTGCCCGCACCTGGGGGCGCCGCTGAAGGACAGCCCGGTGCGCTGCGGGCAACTGGTCTGCCACTGGCACGGCATGGCCTTCGACGGGCGGCCGAAACCCGGCTGGGAGCCGTACCCGGCCTACGACGACGGGGTACTGGCCTGGGTGCGGCTCGACGGGGCGGGCGGTGAGGAGCCCACCGAGCGGCCCGTCGTGCCCACCCGGCCGCGGCCAGGGCGTTCCGTCGAGGCCGTGCACACCGCCGTCGGCCGGTGCACGCCCGACGACATCGTCGCCAACCGCCTCGACCCCTGGCACGGCGCCTGGTTCCACCCCTACTCCTTCGTCGACCTGACGGTGGTCAGCACCCCCGACGAGGCACCGGGCGGCGGGGCGCAGGGCGGCGAGGTGTTTGACGGCTTCGTGGTCGACGTCTCCTTCAAGGTGGCGGGGCGGGCGGTGGTGCCGGTGCGGGCCGTGTTCACCGCGCCGGAACCGCGCACCGTCGTCATGCACATCACCGCGGGGGAGGGCCGCGGCTCCGTCGTCGAGACGCACGCGACCCCGCTGGAGTCCGAGGCGTCAGGCGAGCCCCGCACCCTGGTGACCGAGGCGGTCGTGGCGCACTCGCCCCGCGCCGGGTTCGCCCTCGCCCGCGCCTGCGCGCCGGTGCTGCGGACCCTGCTGCGGACGGGCGCCAGGCGGCTGTGGCTCGACGACCTCGCCTACGCCGAACGCCGCTGGCACCTGCGCAGCACCCGCCGCTTCCCCGGGTGAGAGAGGCGGCGCGCGTGACGGGCCCTCAGCCCAGCCTGGCCAGCGCCCGCAGCGGCGCAGAGCGGCCACGCCGTGGCACCGTCCACAGCGTATGGCCGCGTACACCCCACCCCTCCAACAGCGCGTTGGCGGCGAGGAATCCGCTGGTCGCCGCGCGCTCCATCAGCGCCACGGGCAGCCCGGTGCGCACCATGTCCCCCGCGACCACCACCCGCGGGTCGCCGGTGCGGACGGTGGGCCGGTCGCGGTAGCCGCCCACCGGAAAGAGGGGACAGTCTTCACGCCACTCGTGCAGCGCGTCCACGGCCCGGGCCGCTCCCGTCTCCGGATAGACGCGGGCCAGCTCGGCGCGCAGCCGCTCCTGCGTCCGCCCGCGGTCTGCGGCCGGGTCGAGGGCGTAGGCGTGCAGCTCCACCACGGAGCCGCCGGTGCGCGCGGCCCAGCGCGCCGCCTCGCCCTCCCAGCGCTCCAGCACACTGACGTTGTCCAGCGGCCCGTAGCCGCTCGTGCCCAGGAAGCCGGGCCGCTCACCCGCCACGGGTCGGTCCAGCCACAGCCGTGAGACCAGGAACGGCGGCGCCGTGCGCAGCCGCCCCACCCGCGCCCGCCAGCCGGGGTCGGCCAGCTGCCCTGAGGCGCCGGCCAGTGCGCGCAGCCCGGCGGGGTCCAGCGCCAGCACGGTCGCCTCGTACGCCTCCTCGCCGCCGCCCGCGGCCACCGCCAGGCCGCCGCCCGAGGGGCGTACCTCGCCGACGTCCTCGCCCGTCCGCAGCTCGACGCCCAGCTTCTCCAGGTAGCGCCCCAGCGGCTCCCACAGCGCCTGCGGGTAGGGCTCCTGGGGTACGTCGAAGAGCAGGCCCTCGCTGGAGCCGAGGAAGTAGATGTGGAACATCAGCGCCATCTCGGCCGCCGACAGCTCGCCCGGGTCGGCGAAGAAGCTGCGGGAGAAGACCTCGAACGCCAGGTGGTGTGCCGCCTCGGGGAACCGGATGGCGGCCAGCAGTTCGCGGGCGCTGGTGCCGTCGAGGCGCTCGTAGACCTCGGGCACCCGCACGTCCAGCAGGGGGAGCGCGGCGCGGGGGCGCATCCTGGCCAGGTCCCGCGCGCCGAACGTGGGGCTGAGCGCCGCGAAGCCGAGCGCGCTCCAGGGCGGGGTGCGCGGGACGCGGCTGAAGCTGTCGGACAGCCCGTCGCTGTGCCGCAGCGGATAGTCGGGCAGTCCGCGCAGCGTCGTCAGCCCCGGGTCGGCCCGCCGCAGCAGCCCCCGCAGGTTGTAGTACTGGCGGAAGAAGGCGTGGAAGCCGCGGCTCATCGTCGCGCCGGAGCCGTCGCGCAGCCGCACGGCGCGGCCCGCCAGCCGTCCGCCCAGTGCCTGTTCCCTCTCGTACACCGTGACGCGCACGCCCCGCTCGGCCAGTCCTGTCGCGGCCGCGAGCCCGGCGATGCCGCCGCCGACGACGGCCACCCGGGGCGCGGGCTCCGCACAGCGCGACCGGCCGGGTGCGGGGCGCAGCACGCACGCGCGCCGGTCCAGGCCGCGCCGCGCCCCCGCGCCGCGTGCGCTCCGGGCGGTCACCGGGCCACCGCGGGGAGGGTCGTGGGCATGGGCACCGAGCCCACGAACGTGTGCACGATGCCCGTCTGCCATCCGGGCACCGGCAGCACCCGTACGCCGCGGAAGCACTGGCGGGCCATCCGCCCGGCGAACGCCTGTGCGGAGTCGAACGTGCGGACGGACAGCGACAGGTGACGGTAGAGCGGTGAGTCGCCGCACAGGGCGCCGAGCGGGCGGACGATCCCGTCGCACACGGTCCGCCACACCGCGCGGTGGGCCGGACTCTCACCGAGCGCGTACTCGTGCACCGCCAGCCGGCCCCCGGGCAGCAGGAGGTCCCGCACCGTGCGCAGCACCGCGTCGGGATCCGTGACGTTGCGGAAGAGGTAGGCGGCGAACACCGCGTCGAAAGGTCCGGTGATCCCGGCCGCTTCGAGCTCTTCGGCACGGGCGTGGACGAAGGAGACGCCGGCGCTCCACCGCTTGGCCGCCGCCCGCTCCAGCATTCCGGGTGACGCGTCCACCGCCACGATCTCCGCCAGCGGGGCCGCCGTCGCCAGCGCCGCGGTGGAGGCACCGGTCCCGCACCCCAGGTCCAGCAGCCGCATCCCCAGCCCGTCCCAGGGGAGCGCCAGGCGCCGGGCCGAGCGGCGCAGTTGGGCGTGGTAGCCCGGATTGGCCCCGACCAGCCGGTCGTAGGTGGGGGCCGCGTGGTCGAACGCGGCGGACAGCGCCTGGTCGCGCAAGAGCGTCATGGGAGCCTTCCGGCGGGGGGTCAGGTCGGCGTGCGGCGCAGCAGCGGCAGCTCCGCGACGGTGTGCAGCATGGGGCGTACGGGGGTGCGCAGTCCGAGAGCCACCTCCTCGGCGGGGGTGCTGGAACCGTCGAGGAAGCGCAGCAGCCGCCGCCCCGGCACGGCGCCGAACAGCCCGGTGAAGAACGCGGGTCCGTCCAGCCGCCCGCTGTGCAGGGCCCGCAGCAATACCGCGTCCATCGCCAGCGCCCGGCGCGGGTAGGCGCGCGGCGGGAGCGGCGTGCGGCCCCGGGCGAGGGCTGCCGCGATGTGCCGGGTCTGGCGCTGGATCGCGGCGAAGGTGTACCCCGTGGAGGGCCTGGTCGCCCCGCCCGCCGTGCCGATCCGGAAGACGGAGGCGCCCGCCCGGCGGGGGAAGTGCCCGTCCGTCATGGGGATCACACCCTCCTCGGCGCCGGTCACCTCGTACGCGCGCAGCCCCAGGACGTCCCGCGCGTATCCGGTGAGGGCCGCCTGGTAGCCGGCGTCGTCCAGCACGGCGGGGGAGAACTCGGTGTACTCCACGAGGGCTTCGGTGCGGCTGCACGGCAGCAGGTAGCCGAACGAGAGGCCGGTCGCGGGCTGGGGCGTGCGGAAGTCCATCAGGTCGGCCACGCCCGGATCGAAGACGGCGGCCGGGGTGCGCACCAGCAGACCCCGGAAGTGCTGCACCAGCCGTGTCCGCGCGCGGGGCGGGCGCGGGGGCGGCCGCGAGTCGAACACCCAGCGCGCGCGGACGGCGAGCGCGCGGCCGTCCTCGGCGATCCCGCGCACGAGCGCGCCACCGGGCACGTCGGTCACCTCGCCGACGTCGGCGACCAGGCGCCGCAGCCCGGGGTGGCTCTCGAGGCGGGGGCGCACGAACGCGGCGAAGGCGGGCGAGCGCAGCATCTTGTACCGCAGCGGCGCGGGGTGGACCGGCACGGTGGCGCCGTCGTGGGCGCGTACCCGCAGCCGCCCCCACGAGGTGGTGAGGGCGCTGTCGAACTCGCCGCCCGGCTCCTCCCAGTAGCACCAGGTGCGCTCCGGCGGCCGGTGCGGCCCTGCCGGTGCGTCGAGGAGGGTGACGTGCGGGCGTACCGCCGCCGGCAGGCCGCACAGCCGCCAGGCGAGCGACAGCCCCGAGGCGCCCGCCCCCACGATGGCGACGTCCGTCGCGCGTGCCCCTTGCCCGTGGTAGCCCACCGTGTCCCGTCTCCGTCCCGTCGGCCCGCCCCAGTGTGCGTACCGGCGGGGGCGGCCGGGCGGCGCGGGGCTGGGCGGCGCGGCGGCGTCACCCGGATGGCCGCGAAGGCGGCGGCCGCCGCTGCCCGGGGCCGCGGCCCCGGGGCTTCCGCTATCCGGTGCCGCCTCGCAGGCGGGTCGTGACGGCGTCCGCCGCCCGCTCCGCCGAGGCGAGGGTGCCTTGCAGCGAGCTGGTGGCCCGGTGGTCGCCGCACACCACGACGCCGCCGACCACGGGCGGGCGGCGGAAGCGGTGCGGCGCGGTCATGGCGGGCAGCGCGCGGGGCACCGTGTAGGTGGCCACGTGGTCGAGCTCGCCGCTTTCGGTGTCGTACAGCCGTGCGAGGCGTGCGCGGACGCGGCTCTCGTCGGCCACGGCACTCCCCTCCTCGTGGACGGTGGTGGTGGCCAGCAGGGTCACCCCCGAAGGCGCGTAGGAGGGGGCGGCCGCGCTGACGGGCACGGTGTTGGTCACCGGCGAGGGGTCGGCGTCCACCAGCAGGGTCGCGTCCCGCTCCGCGCCGCCGTCCAGGCGGTGGTAGAAGGTGGTCAGGCCGCGCCAGCGTGGGGGTGTGAGCGTGGGCACCAAGTGGGCCGCGCTCGCCGCGTCCGTGGCGACGACCACGGCACGCGCGGTGACAGGGCCCTGGTCGGTCACGACCCGCCCGGGGCCGGCCTCCCGCACCTCGGTGTGCAGCCGCACCGTCCCCTCGGGCAGCTGACGGGCGAGCTGCTCGGGGATCTCCTGCATGCCGGCGTCCGGCACGCCGGCCTCACCGCGCACGAACATCCGCAGCATCAGGTCGGTGAACCGGCTGGAGGTCACCTGTGCGGGGTCGCACGTCAGACCGGTGAAGAACGGGCGCAGCACCGTCTCGGTGAGCGTCCCGCCCATCCCGCGCCGCCGCCACGCCGCCACCGAGGGCACGTCTGGGCGGCGCAGCAGCACGCGGGCCGGCAGGTAGGCGACGGCGGCGGCGTGCGCGGCCAGCGCCGCCTTCGCCACGGGCGAGCCGATCGGCGCGGCCAGCGCTTCGAGTACCGCGCGCGGATCACGGCGCGGGTCACCCAGCTCCACCTGTCGGCCGCCGGTGTGCACCCGCAGCGCCCTGTCGAACGCGCGCAGGTCGAGCCGGCCGACGTCCAGGTGCCGGGCGAGCTGCGGGTAGGCGGTGTTGACCACCTGGAACCCGCGGTCCAGCAAGAAGCCGTCCACCGCGTCGGTGCGGATCCGCCCGCCCACCCCGTCGCCCGCTTCGAGGACCAGCACGTCCACCCCGCGCGCCCGCAGCCGCCGCGCCACCGCCAGGCCGGCCAGGCCCGCCCCCACGATGACGACGTCGCTGTGCGCGGGCAGCCCGTTCACCCGGTGCTCCCGCCGTCGCCGCACGGGTCGTGGCCCCAGTTCATCAGCGAGTAGCGCCACGGGGACTCCCGCACGTCCCCCGAGGGGCGCTGGGCGAGGTGACGGCGGACGTAGCCGACCACCTTGCGCATGTGGGCCACGTCCTCGTCGGTCAGTTCGCCCTTCTTCTTCCGTTGCAGCTCGACGATGTACCGCCCCGAGGCGTGCCCGGTGCTCTCGCCGCCCCCGTCCTTCTGCCCCACCTGGCGGGACTCCTCGCGCTCCAGCCAGCGCTCCAGCTGGGCGGGGGTCATGTTCACGGCCTCGTTGAACTCAGCGATCACCGTGTCGTCCGAGACGGCCACGCCTAGTCACCGTCCCTCTTCCGCAGCGAGCCGGGCTTGTGCACGGCCCGGCGGCCTGACTTCTCGCTCTCCACCTCGTACTGCGGTTCCTCGGGCGAGGCGTCCACCGTGCGCCCCGCCGCGCGCCTCCGCTCGGTGATCTTCTGCTTCACCGTTCCGACCGCGCGGCTCCCATGGCTCGCCCAGGACACCCGGTCGCCCTTGCGTACCTTCCGGTCCTTGCCCACGCCACCCTCCCGCCTCCCTCACCGTCCTGTCACCGTCTCGATCCGGGAGTTACCACCGCGAACGCCGCGAAACGTACGGACCGGGCGCGGGGAATGGCCGGGCGGAGAGGGAGGCCACCCGGTGCGCTCAGGCCCGTGGGGCTTGTTGTCGGCGGGCAACACACGGAAGATGCTGACCGCCGATCCCTGTCCGAATCCTGAACGCCCACGCGGTCCGCGCGTTTCGTCGCTTTGGACCGATCGTGGCGGTGGAGGTGGCCACGTGCCGTACGCGGTTCTCAGATCCCCGCAGACCTCCCGGTTCGTCGGCCGCCGGGACGAACTCGGCGCCCTGAGCGAGGCGCTCGCCACCGCACCCTCCGTGGCCTTCGTCGAGGGCGAGGCCGGCATCGGCAAGACCCGGCTCATCCACGAGGCGCTCCGCGGGGCCGCCGGGCGCCCCGGTGCCCCGCGACGGCGGGTACTGGCGGGCAGCTGTCTGCCGCTGCGCGAGCCGTTCCCCTACGGCCCGGTCGTCGACCTGCTGCGCGGACTGGGCGAGGACCTGCCCTCCCGGCTGAACCCCGTCTGCGGCGCGCTGCGCGCCTACATGCCCGAGCTGGCCGCCGTCCTGCCGCCCGCGCCCGATCCGCCGGCCGACCACCGGGCCACCCAGCACCGGCTCTTCCGCGCCGTGCGCGCGCTGCTGGAGGCACTCGGCGACACCGTGGTCGTGGTGGAGGACGTGCACTGGGCGGACGACGGGACGCGCGACCTGCTGCGGTTCCTCGTCGACGCCCCGCCGCCCGGACTCTCGCTGGTGCTCAGCTACCGGCGTGAGGACCTGCCCGCGGGCGGGCTGCCGTTGGGGCGGGCACACCGCTGCCCGCCCGGCACCACCGAGATCCGCGTGCCCCTGCACCCGCTGGATCCGGCGGCCGTGTCCGCGCTGACGGCCGCCATGACCGGCGGCCGTCCCGTGACCGAGGAACTGGCGGCCGAGCTGCACCGCACCACGGCCGGCATCCCCTTCGTGCTGGAGGAGACGGTGCGGGTGCTGTCGGCCGGCTCCCGCGGCGGGCAGCGTCTCGACTGGGACGGGCTCGCGCACATGCGCGTCCCCGCGCTCCTCCTGGAGGCGACCGCTGACCGCATGGCGCAGCTCTCGACCGCCGCCGCCGACGCGGTACGTGCCGCGGCGGTGGTACGCGTACCGGCCGAGGAGGACCTGATCGCGGACGTGATGGGCGCCTTCGGGCCTGACCCGCGTGCCGGCGGGCGCGCCCCCGCGGCGGGCGCCGCCCTCCGCGAGGCCCTGCAAGCGGGCATGCTCCACGAGGAGGACGGCGGACGGTACGGCTTCCGGCACACCCTCGCCCAGCAGGCGGTCTACTCCACACTCCCGGGCCCCGACCGCCACCTGCTGCACAGACAGGCCCTGACCGCGCTGGCCCGCAGGGACCCGCAGCCGCTGGTGCGGCTGGCCTACCACGCCCGGCTGTGCGGCGACTGGAGCGCCTGGTACCGGTACTGCGAGCAGGCCGTCGACGCCGCGCACGCCATGGGAGACACCGCGCTCGTGGTGGAGCTGCTGGAGGAACTGCTGTGCGACGACCGGTTGCCGACGCGGGAACGCGGCCGGCTCGCCGCCCGGCTCTCCACGGAGGCCGCCGTCGGCCTGGCCCACCGCCGTGCCACCGGACTGCTGCGCCGCGTCCTGCGCGACGCAGGGCTCCCCGAGGGGCTGCGCGGCGAGATCCGGCTCAACCTCGGACTGCTGCTCAACAACCAGGCCGGCCGCTACCAGGAAGGGCGCGCCGACACCGCCACAGCGGTCGCCGAGCTGCGCGAGCGGCCCGCCCTCGCCGCCCGCGGCATGGCCGCACTGGCCATGCCCAGCTGGGGAGACGAACCGCTCCACGTCCACGAGCGGTGGATCGAGCGGGCCGAGGAACTGGTCGCCGCCCGCACGGACGGCGCGCTGCGCATCGCCGTGCGCGGCAACCACCTCTCCCTGCGGCTGTCCACGGGATCGCCCACCGCGTGGGAGCAGGCCGAAGCGCTGCTGGGCCAGTGCAGGACCGTCGCCGAGCGCCGCGAGGTCGCCCGCGCCTGCGGCAACATCGCGGACGCGGCCACCTGCCTGGGCCACTACGAGGCCGCCCGCCGCTACCGGCTGGAGGGCCGCCGTCTCGCCGCCGAGTGCGGAGCCCCGTACCTGGAGAGCATCGTCGAGGGCACCGCGCTGCGCCTGGCCTGGTACACCGGCCACTGGGACGGGCTCGCCGAGCGGGCCCGCAACGCGCTGGGACTGGTCGGCGGGGTCTCCGGTATCGCCGCCGACGCCCACCTGGTGCTGGGCCTGCTGGCGTCGGCGCGCGGCGAGTGGGAGGAGGCCGAGGCCAGGCTGCGGGACGCGGGCCCGGCCGACCCCGCCAACGCGCCGGCCACCATACTGGCCGCCGCCTCAGCGGCCCTGGCCAGGCTCAGGATGGCGTGCGGCGACACGGAGGCCGGCTGCGCCGAGGCGCTGCGCGCGGTGGCGCGCATCCGCAAGAAGGGCATCTGGACGTGGGCGGCCGACCTGACGCCGATGGCGGTCGCCGCGCTCGTGCGCCGGGCGCGGCACGCGGAGGCGGCGGCGCTGACCGTGGAGTTCGGCGAGCGGCTCGCCGGGCGCGACGCTCCGCTGGCCGCCGCGGCGCACCGGGCCTGCCAGGGCATCCTCGCCACCGCGCAAGAGCGCCACAAGGAGGCCGTCGAGGCGTTCACCGCGGCACGCGCCGCCTACGCCGCGCTGCCGCAGCCCTACTCCGCCGCCCGCACGGGGGAGGCCGCCGCGCGCAACCTGCTGGCCGCGGGCGAGGGTTCCGGCAGCAGCGCGCTGGCGGAGGTGGCGGAGGAGTTCGGGGCGCTCGGCGCGATCCGGGACGCGGCGCGCTGCCGCCGCGCTCTGCGGCAGAACGGGCGGGTGGTGCCCTCGCGCCGGGGGCGGCGCGGCTACGGGGGCGCACTCTCCCCGCGGGAGGCGGAGGTGGCGCGGCTGGTCGCGCTCGGCCGCACCAACCGCGAGATCGCCGAGGTGCTGTTCCTGTCCCCGCGCACCGTCGAGCAGCACGTGGCGCGGGTGCTGCGCAAGCTGAACGTGGCCTCGCGCGCGCAGGTGGCCACGACGCGCCCGGCGTGGGAGGAGTCACCGGAGGGCGGCGTGCCGTTCGAGGGCGGTGGGCCGTCCACGCGGGGCGAGGGCGCTGCGCACGGCTGAGCGACGCCGTGGCCTGAACCCGCCGTTCCACGGCGTGCGTTCACCGTGCGAATACGTACCCCTACCTATGACGTTCCGGATTGTTTCGCTCCGGCGGCGGACCGAGGGTGTGGGCCAGACGGACGGGCGCCCCCCGCCCGCCCCGACCCCCACGACGAGGAGCAGTATCCATGGGTACTCGTACGCGCAGCAGACGCCTCACAGCCCTGGGCATCGGCGCGCTGACCGCGACGGCGCTGGGGCTGAGCGGAGCCGCCACCGCCGGCGCGTCCACCCCCGACGCACAGCAGGGCACCATCCGCGGCGCCTCCGCGCCCGGCGCGATATCCGGCCAGTACATCGTTGCGCTCGACGGCCAGGCATCGGTGTCCGCCACCGCGCGCACCCAGGCCCGCGCCACCGCCGAACGGCTCACCGACGCCTACGGCGGCACGGTCGGCCAGGTGTACTCGGCGGCCTTCCGCGGCTTCTCCTTCCGCGCCACCGAGGCACAGGCCGAGAAGCTCGCGGCGGCGCCGGGCGTCAAGTACGTCGAGGCCGACGGCAGGGCGCACACCACCGGGACACAGCCCAGTCCGCCCTCCTGGGGCATCGACCGGGTCGACGGCGCACTCGACGACTCCTACAGCTACCCGAACGACGGCTCGGGTGTGACCGCCTACATCGTCGACACCGGCATCGACATGACGCACACGGAGTTCGGCGGCCGCGCCGGCAGCGGCTACGACTTCATCGACAACGACAGCGACGCCAGCGACTGCCAGGGCCACGGCACCCACGTCGCCGGCACGGTCGGCAGCCGCTCCTACGGCGTGGCCAAGAACGTCGACCTGGTCGCGGTGCGGGTGCTCAACTGCCAGGGCTCGGGCGAGTGGTCGCAGGTCATCGGCGGCATCGACTGGGTGGCGCGGAACCACAGCGGCCCCTCCGTCGCCAACATGAGCCTGGGCGGCGGCGCCAGCACGTCCGTGGACAACGCCGTCCAGGGCGCCATCGACAGCGGCGTCACCTTCGCCGTGGCGGCAGGCAACGACTCCAGCGACGCCTGCAACACCAGCCCGGCACGGGTGCCGGAAGCCCTCACCCTCGGCTCGACCGACCGCGGCGACGGCAGGTCGTCCTTCTCCAACTACGGCCGCTGCCTCGACCTGTTCGCGCCGGGCGGCAGCATCACCTCCACCCGCAACGGCGGCGGTTCCACGACCATGAGCGGAACCTCCATGGCCACCCCGCACGCCGCGGGCGCCGCGGCGCTCTACCTGTCCGCGCACCAGAGCGCCTCGCCGGGCCAGGTAGGGGACGCCCTCGTCGGCAACGCGGAGACCGGCGTGGTCGGCAACCCCGGCTCCGGTTCGCCCAACGCCCTGCTGAACGTCGGCCGCCTGGGCTGACCCCCTCCTCCCTCCGCCCGCCCCAGACGCCGGCCCGTGTCACCGTCCCCACCGGTGCCACGGGCCGGCCCCGTGCGGTCCAGGCGCCGGCGCACTGTGCGGCCGCGGCCTCCGTGCGGCCGCCGCTTGTGTGCGCCTTCGGCCTGTGTGCGGCCGACCGCACGGTCGCTCGGGCGCGTCGAGCCGCTTCGCCGTACGGCGCGATGCTCCGGTGCGCGTCGAGCCGCTTCGCCGTACGGCGCGATGCTCCGGTGCGCGTCGAGCCGCTTCGTCGTACGCCGCGACGCTTCGCCGTACGCCGAAATGCGGGGTCCCTACCCTGGACGGGTGAAGACCTCCCCCAGGGAGCGCTCCGGCGCGGCTCCCCGCCCCGCGACGACCGGCACGGCCGCCCGCCCCTCGTCCGGCGGCGCGCCGCACGAGGAAACGCACAATGCGGTGGCTGCCCACCGGGGCGACGCCGACCTCGCCGCCGTCGGCGCGCTGCTGGCCGATCCGGGGCGGTGCCGGGTGCTGCTGGCGCTCGACGACGGCAGGGCGCTGCCCGCGACGCTGCTCGCCGCCGAGGCCGGGGTCGCGCCGTCCACCGCCAGCGGCCATCTGCGCAAGCTGGTCGACGCGGGGATGCTGACCGTGGAGCGGCACGGAAGGCACCGCTACTACCGGCTCGCCGGGGAGCACGTCGCCCGGCTGCTGGAGACGCTCGCCCAGCTCTCGCCCGCCCAGCCCGTCCGCTCGCTGCGCCGGCACACCCGCGCCCAGGCGCTGCGCAGGGCCCGCACCTGCTACGACCACCTGGCAGGACGGCTCGGCGTGGAGCTGATGCGCGTCCTGCTGGAGAAGGGCCACCTCGTCGGCGGTGACGGCCTCTTCGACCCCTCGGTGGCCGAACGCGACCGGCTCTCCGGCTCCGGACACGACATCGACTACCGGCTGACGCCCCAGGGCGAAACCTTCCTGGCCGCTTTCGGCGTGACCTGGCCCCCGCGCCGCGCGGCCGTCCGCTACTGCGTCGACTGGAGCGAGCAGCGCCACCACCTCTCCGGCGCCCTCGGACGCGGCCTGCACGACCGGCTGCTCACGCTCGGCTGGCTCACCCGCGCACCCGCCAGCCGCGCCGTCCACCTCACCGAGGCGGGCCGCGCGGGGCTGGCCGACACCTTCGGCGTCGTTCTCACTGACTGACACCGCTGTACCCCACGTATCCCGTATCCCGGAAGCCTTGTTCCGCACCGTGAGCTCCTCTAGGGTCGTGGCCTTCCCGGAGCAAGATCAGCCGAAGGGGTGTGCGGTGGCGGACGAGGCGATACCGGAACGGCGGACGGCGACGGACCGTGCCCCGGAAACGAGCGACGAACGGGGCCGGGACTGGGGCGAGGAGCGGGCCCGGGGCGGGGGCGAGCAGCGGACCCGAGGTCTTGGCGACGAGGGTGCCCGAGGTCTTGGCGGAGAGCGTGCCCCGGGCACGGGCGGTGCGGCGGCCCCCGGCGCGGCCGAGCCGGAAACGGGCGGGCCAGAGCACCCGGAGGGAAGGCGCGACGACCTCGCCCGGCGCAGGTTTCTCGCCGGTGCGGGGGCGACCGGAGCCGCGGGCCTGTTCGCCGGTGCGTCGGCGGCACCGGCCCACGCCCGGGACCGTGACACGGAGGGCGGGGGCGAGAAGCTCGGGCCCAAGGTCTTCGACGCGGACACGCTGCTGCTCGTACCCGATCGGGTGCTGCTGCCCGAGGGTGTCGTCAAGGGCCACGCCGTGCTCGTGAAGAAGGGCGTCTTCCGCGAGATCGGCCCCGCGGACGAGCTCACCGCCAGACACTCCCACCTCGAACCCGTCCGGCTCGAAGGGCACCTGCTCATGCCCGGGTTCGTGGACGCCCACCACCATCTGACGCAGAGCTTCGGCAAGGCACAGGCGTTCGGGCAGCCGTCCGAGATCTTCAAGACCGTCTGGGAACCGCTGGAGCACGCGCTCGACGAGGAGAGCGCCTACCTGGCGGCGAAGCTGGCCGCGCTGGAGTCGCTGCGCGGCGGCTTCACCACCGTCGCCGACGCCGGCACCCGCGCCCCCGTAGACGTGAAGGTGGTGGCCAAGGGCGCGGAAGAGGCCGGCATCCGCTGCGTGCTCAGCAAGGTCGTCTCCGACGGCAAGGGCGGCAAGGAACACCTGGAGCGCTGGGACGGGCACGAACTCATCCACCCCTCGCTGGCCATACCGGTGCCCGAGGACGCCACCGCGAAGGTGCTCAAGGCGACGGCGCGGATGTGCGAGGAGGCGGGCGCCGTCTTCCAGACCCACGTCAACGAGCACCTGGCCGCCGTCGAACGCTCCCTCAAGTCCGTGGGCCGGCGCCCCCTCGCCCACCTCCACCACGTCGGCGCCCTCGGCCCGGCCACGCTCGGCGCACACGCCACGCTGCTCAGCCCCCACGAGATCAAGCTGCTCGCCGACACGGGCGCCGCGATCAGCTACAACCCCGTCGCCAGCGCGTGGAAGGGCAACGCCGTCGCCCAGGCCACGACGATGGCCGCCTGGGACGTGCGGTTCGGCACCGGCACCGACGGCACCCGAGGCGACGGCTTCCGCATGGTGGACGCCGCCGAGAGCGGCCAGCGCCTCACCTCGGGCCTGGCGACCGGCGACTCCGTCTGCGGCGCCGGACGGCTCTGGATCGACCACGCCACCTCGGGCAGCGCCGACGCGGTCGGACTGAAGAAGAAGACGGGCCAGATCGCCGTCGGCAAGGCCGCCGACTTCCTCCTCGTCGACCTCGACGTCCCCGAGCTCACCCCCTCCTGGGACCTGGAGTGGGAACTGGTGCGGCTCGCCGGCCGCGACCAGCTCACCGCCGTCGTCGTCGCGGGCCGCCTGCGCCTGTGGCGCGGCTGGCCCCCGCACTGGGACGGCCCCGCGCTGGTCAGGCGCGCGGGAGAGGTCGGGCGCGCGGTCGTCCGCCGCGCCGACATCGACCGCGTCGACCCGACACCGGGCGATTGAGAGGGTCCGGCTTTTCGCGTGGGCCGAGCAGCCACTCCCCGCCGCCCTACACGGCGGGGGCCGGTAGGTGCTCCCGGCCATACCGCGGGCGTCGTGTGCCGAGACCGGACCGTTCGCGGCAGGGGAAGCGGCTGCCAAAGGCTGTACTCGAATCCGCCGGAGGGGCCGTTAGACGCCTTGCCCGAGGCTTGGTCAAGCCGTCCCGCCCCGCATGCCGAAAGGGTGCGGGGCGGTCTGGCGCGGGGGCACGGGGCTCGGGTCAGGTGCGTCGTGAGGCGCCGGCCGGCCCCGGGTGCCATCCTGGGAGCCGTGGAGCACGTACCACCGCTGCTGACCCTGGGGCACGGCACCGCGGGGCGCGAGGAGCTGACCCGGCTGCTGCACGGTGCCGGGGTGCGGCGCCTCGTGGACGTACGCACCGCGCCCGGCAGCCGCCGCAACCCCGACGTGCACCGTGACGCGCTGAGCGACTGGCTGCCCGCCGAAGGGATCGGCTACCGCTGGGACAAGCGGCTCGGCGGCTTCCGACGGGCCGCCCCCGACTCGCCCGACACCTTCTGGCGCAACGCGTCCTTCCGCGGCTACGCGGGCCACACCCGCGACCCCGACTTCCTCGCCGCCATGGACGACCTGCTCGACGAGGCGTCGCAGGCCACCACGGCCGTCATGTGCGGCGAGTCGGTCTGGTGGCGCTGCCACCGCCGGCTCATCGCCGACTTCGCCGTCCTGGCCCGCGGCCACCCCGTCCGCCACCTCGCCCACGACGGCCGCCTCACCGACCACCCGCCCACCCCCGGCGCCCGCCTACGCGAGGACGGCCTGCTCGTCTACGACCTGGAGGCCCCCCGGGCGTCCTGACGGCCCGAGCGGGACCGGCTCTCTCGGTCGCCGTGGTGGTCGGAGCGGGCCCGCCCGCTCCACGGCCCGCCAGGCCGGTCGCCCCTCGCGGTCCGGGAACCGTCAGTGCAAGAGCGCGGCCTTCGAACCACGGGGTTGCGAGAGGGGGTTCACGCCGCACGTGGTGGTGGATCCGGCGGTGTGTGGCTGCTGCTGGTGGTCGCCGGGGCGGGGTGGTGCCGACCGGGGTCTGTGAGGGCGTGGCCAGCGGCCCGGCGCCGGCGATCCCGGTGACGCTCTCTGCGGCCGGGAGCGAGGCTGGCCGAAGGGGCGGGTGGGACACTGCGCCACGGGGAAACGCCGCGTCCCTCCCGCCGTCGAGGGCGCGCGCCAGGCCGCAGGCGCCGCGCCCCGTCATGCACTGTGCCGGGGCCGGCTCGAGAATCTCTCGACTCACGCTGGAGCGCCTCTGGTCAGGCGGTCGCGAGCACCACGGCAGAGGCGACGTCGGCGTCGTGGGTGAGGGACAGGTGCCATGCGCCGATGCCGTGCCGTGCCGCCGCTGCGGCGACGGTTCCGGTCACGCGCAGGCTCGGGCGGCCCGTCGGGCCCGTACGGACCTCCGCGTCGTGCCAGCGCAGGCCGCTCGGTGCGCCGAGTGCCTTGGCGAGCGCCTCCTTGGCCGCGAAGCGTGCCGCCAGGGAGGCCGTACCGCGCGGGGTTCCCGAGGGCAGCGCCCGTTCCCGCGGGGTGAACAGCCGGTCGGCGAGGCCCGGGCTGCGCTGGAGTGCCAGACCGAACCGTGCTATCCCCGCCACGTCGATCCCGACACCGACGATGTGCGGTTCCGGTCCGAGTTCCGGCGTTGTTGCCGGTCCCGGCTCCGGTCCCGGTCCCGGCCCCGGGACCGGTTCCGCCGGGGCGTGCGGGGCCTCGGGGAGGAGGGTGAGTGGGTACGGGAGGAGCCAGGTCAGCCAGGTGCCGAACCCCCAGCCCCGCCGGCCCCGCAGAAACCCGCTGCGCGGACTCGTCCCGCGCGTCTCGTCGTCAGGCATGCGGGCGAGGCTGGCACGGCCGGCTCGACGCCCGCTCGAGAACGTCGCGAGCGAGGCGAGGCGCGGCGCGGGCCGCGGTCAGGCCCTCGCCGGTCCTTCGGGGGCGTCGGTGCCCGTAGCGCCGCCCGCGCCCGCGCCGCCCGCCGAGGCGCCGTCGGAGACCTCCGGACCCCCGTGCCCCCCGGACCCTCCCGGGCCGCGTGCCTCCAGCCTGACGTCCTTGAGCAGCAGCGCGAGCACCAGGCCGATCAGGAGGACCGGTACGGCCGAGAGGAAGACGGTCGACAGGGCGCTGCTGTAGACGTCGGCCACCGCGGAGGCCGTCTGCGGGTCGAGGGTGTCGATCTTCCGGGGTTCGAGGGAGCCGCCCACCACCTGGTCGGCCACGTCCGAGGGGAGCAGGCGTGCCGCTTCGCCGGCCAGGCGTGCGTTGAGCAGGGAGCCGAAGACGGTGGCGCCGAAGGCGACACCGAGGTTGCGGGCGAGGCCGACCGTGGAGGTGCTGACGCCTATGTGGGCGCGCGGCGCGGTGCTCTGGGCGACGAGTGTCGTCACCTGCGAGGAGAGTCCGACCCCGATGCCCATGACGGCCAGCAGGAGGCTGAACGTCGCTGTGCCCGTGTCCGCGGAGGTCAGCGACATCAGGCCCGCGGCGCCGGTCGCCAGCGCTGTGCTGGCGACCGGGAACCACTTGTAGCGCCCGGTCTTGCCGATCACCTGTCCTGCCACGACCGTCGCCACGGCCATGCCGATCATCGCGGGCAGGAAGAGGAGTCCGGTGCGGGTGGCGCTCACGCCTTCGACGGTCTGGAAGAGGAGGGGTACGAAGTTGACGCAGCCGAAGAAGGCGAAGCTGACGGCGAAGGCGACCACCACGCAGATGGTGAACGTCCGGTCGCCGAAGAGCCCGAGCGGGACGATCGGTTCGGCCGCGCGCCGCTCGTGGCGTACCCACACCGCGCCCAGCGCGACGGCGCCCGCGGCCAGGCTCCAGACGGCGGGGTGGCCCCAGCCGTAGCGGCCGGCCAGGTCCGTCACCAGGACGAGGCAGACGATGACTCCGGTCAGCAGCGCCGTACCGGCGTGGTCGATGCGGGGCCGGGCCGCCTTGCGGGCGGTCGTGGGCAGCAGGATCCTGATGCCCGCCATGGCGAGCAGGCCCAGCGGCACGTTGATGAGGAAGATCCACCGCCAGCCGAGCTGGTCGGTCAGGAAGCCGCCGGCCAGCGGGCCCGCGAGGTTGGCGATGACCATGACACCGGCGAACCACCCCTGGTATTTGGCCCGTTGGCGCGGTGGCATCAGGTCGCCGAGGACGGAGAACGCGCTGACCTGGAGCCCTCCGCCGCCGAGCCCTTGGAGGGCGCGGAAGACGATGAGCTGGCCCATGGAACCGGCCGCGCCGCAGGCCACCGAACCCGCGAGGAAGAGCACGATGGCGGTCAGGTAGACCGCGCGGCGGCCGAAGAGGTCGCCGAGCTTTCCGTACACGGGCATGGCCACGCTGAAGGTCAGCATGTACGCGGTGAAGGTCCAGCTGTAGAGGTCCAGGGCGCCCAGATCGCCGGTCAGGCTGGGCCCCGCGGTGGCGACGATCGACTGGTCGAGCATCGACATCGCGCTGGTCAGCAGCAGGGCGGCGAGGAGCAGCGGGAACCTGGGCGGCAGGGAGCGCGGGGGCGGCGGTGCGGTGTCCGCAGGTCTGGGGGACCGGCCTGGTCCGGTGTCGGTCATCGGGCTCTCTCCGTCCGTCGTCGGTCGGTGGCCAGGCCCGGGCGCGGCGGCCGACGGGGTTCGGGCGGGGGCGGGGCGACGGTGCGTCGACGCTCCCGGCGCGATCGGTCGGCCTCCACGTGGCTCCACCACCCGCTGAAGGTCATGTATGGACTCTTGGCAATTGTATGTCATTCGCATGTAAGTGTCTGTAGCATTGGGTGTCAGGGGGCGGTGTTCAACCGGGGGGTGGAGCCGCGAATGTCGCGTGCCTGCTGTCGAGCAGCACTCAAGCGGAAGTCAAGTGATCGACCGCAGGCTCACGAAGTGCATCAGGCCGTACGAATGATGCAAACCAACGGGAGGGCCAGTGCTGCAGATCGGGTTGCTCGGAACTCTGCAAGTCGTCCACGCCGGCGTTCACATCACGCCATCCGCACCGAAGGTCCGACAAGTTCTCGCGCTGTTGGCCCTGCGGGCCAACACGACGGTCGCACTGCACCAACTCGTCGACGAGCTGTGGGAGGAGCGCCCCCCCTCCAGCGCGGCGACCACGCTCCAGACCTACATCTACCAACTGCGCAAACTGCCCGGGCTGTGCGATCCCCAGCTCCCCGGCGCCGGCGCGTCACCCCGGGGCCTGCTCACCACGCCCGGCGGCTACCGCCTCGCGCTGCCCACCGGATGTCTGGACGCCCACGAGTTCGGGGAACTGGCCGCGCGCGGCCGGGAGGCCATGGAGAGAGGCGTGGTGGCGGAAGCCGCCGACCTGTTGGAGCGGGCCCTGGCCGTCTGGCGGGGGCCCGCTCTCAGCGATCTGGCCCCGGGACCGATCGTGGGCATCGACGCGCTGCGTTTCGAGGAGAAGCGCTACGAGGTCCTGGAGGAGCGGATCAACGCCGACCTGCTTCTGGGCCGCCACCACCACCTGATCAGCGAGCTGACCGCGCTCGCCGCCGACAACCCCACCCGCGAGGGGCTGCACGCCAAGCTGATGCTCTCGCTCTACCGGGCGGGACGGCGTCCCGAGGCCCTCGAGGTGTTCCAGCGCATCCGCCGCGTCCTCACCCGGGAGCTGGGCCTGGAGCCGTGCTCGGAGCTCCAGCGGCTGCACCAGCAGGTACTGGCCGGGGACCGGGGGCTCGACCTGCCCGCCGAGCGGACGGCCGTGCGGGGCGCGCCCGCGGGCGACCCGCCGGTGAACCTCCCCGCCGACACCCCGCTGGTGGGTCGGGAGGCCGACCTGCTGCACGTACGCCAGATGCTCGCCGAGCCGCAGGAGCCGGACGGGCCGCGGTGCGTCGCCGTCTCCGGCGCGCCCGGCGCGGGCACCACGGCCTTCACCGTCCACCTCGCCCACCGGCTGGCCGACGCGTTCCCCGACGGGCAGCTCTACGTCTCGTTCGGCGACCCGGCGGACCCCCTGCCCGTCGAGGAGGTGCTGGCCCGCCTCCTGGAGGCGGTCGGCTACCGGCGCTCGGAGCTGCCGCCCCACCGTGCCGACCGCGCCCGCGTGTTCCACGCGTGGACCGCCGAGCGCCGCGTGCTGCTGGTCGTGGACGATGTGGCGGCCACCAGCCAGGTCGCCGACCTGCTGCCGGTCGGCTCGGGGTCCGCCGTGCTGGTGGCCGGCTACCGGCGTCTGTACGGCAGCCAGTTCCGGGCCCGCATGGACCTTCCGCCGCTGGGGCGCCAGCGGGCGCAGGAGCTGTTCTGGTCGGCGCTCGGCCGGGAGCGTGCGCTGGCCGACGCGCCCGGTGTCCGCATGATGCTCGACCTGTGCGGGGACCTGCCGGGGCCGATGCTGGAGGCGGCGGGGCTGCTGGCCCTGCGGCCGCACTGGTCGGTCCGCCGGCTCATCGACTGGCTGAGCCGCGAGCGTCCCGCTGTCGTCGCCCAGCAGAGACCGCACCCCTTCCACCACGTGCTGCGCCGCTGCGGCCGGCTCGAACCCCGGCTCAGGGACGCTCTGGCCGCGCTGGCGTGGGCGTTAACCGGCGATCTCACCGTGGAGGCGGCGGCCAGGGCGCTGGGCAAGGGCGCCGACGAGACCGAGGAACTCCTCGAGGAGCTGGTCGAGTTCTTCATCCTGGGCGTGGACCGGGCGACCGACCCGCACACGGAGCGGTTCTTCCAGTACCGCATGGCGCCGTTGGTCCGTATGGCGCTGCGCGCCATGCAGCCCGCCGACACCTGCGTCTGAGCGCCCGCGTCGCAGGGGGTGCCCTACGGCGCCACCCTGGGACGCGGCGTGCGCGGGGACGGCCGGGTCGGTCACAGGTCCAGGTCGTCCCCGAGCGTCAGGAGCCAGGAGTTGACCTGGAGCACCATCTCGATGTTCATCCGGTGCAGCCAGTCCTGCACCTCGGCCCCGCCGTGCGCGACCACGGCACGGGCCGCCTCGGTGTCCAGCATGGGCAGCACCGGCGAGGCGGGGTCGGCCAGCACGTCCGCGAACTCCTGGTGCAGCGCTTTGGTGTAGGTCAGGTCCTGACTGACCGGGAAGGGCGCCTTGGGACGGTCGAGGACCATCTCGGGCAGCAGGTCGCGGACGGCCGCGCGCAGCAGGCTCTTCTCGCGCCCGTCGTAGGTCTTCAACTCCCAGGGGATGTTGTAGGCGTACTGGACGATCCTGCGGTCGCAGAAGGGCACGCGCACCTCCAGCCCGGAGATCATGCTGAGCCGGTCGTTGCGCTCCAGCAGCCGCGGCAGCCAGTGCGTCAGGTGCAGATGGCAGACCTCGCGGGCGCGCCGCTCCTCCGCCTCCTCGCCGGGCAGCCTGGGTATGTGGGCCATCGCCTGCGCGTAGCGCTCCGCGTAGTAGGTGCCCATGTCGAGCCGTTTCTTGAAGGCGGGGGACAGGAGCCCCTGCCCCAGCCCCTGGCGGGTGCCCGGGTGCCACTGTTCGAACGCGACCCAGGGGAACTGCTCCTCGTAGGCCAGGTCGGGGATGTGCACCCAGCTGTAGCCGCCGAAGATCTCGTCGGCGCTCTCCCCGGTGAGCGCGACCTTGGAGTGTCCCCGTACGCCGGCGAACGCCTGGTAGGTGGAGGTGTCCATGTCGCCGAAGGGGGCCGGCACGTCCTGTGCGCGCAGCACGGTGCGGCGGGCGACCGGATCGAGGAGGTCGGCGGTGGTCAGCTCGATCTCCAGGTGTTCGGCGCCGACGTGTTCGGCGACGGCCCGCGCGTACGGGGAGTCGGGGGCGCTGCGCACGAGGTCGGGCTGGAAGTTGTCGCTGTAGCCGCTGTAGGTGACGGTCGTGGTGCGGACGGGGCCCGAACCCTGCACGGCCAGGGCGCCCGCGGCCAGAGCGGCGACGCTGCTGGAGTCCAGGCCGCCGGAGAGCATGACGCTCAGCGGCACGTCGGAGACCAACTGCTCGGTGACGCTGCTCTCCAGCAGTTCGCGCACCTGGCCGATCGTCCGGTCGAGGCCGTCCTCGTGCGGACGGGCCTCCAGCTGCCAGTACCGCCGCAGCGACAGCTCGCCCCCGGGGCCGTAGCGCAGGGTGTGGCCTGGCGGGAGGTCGCGGATGTCGCGGTGGACGCTCTCGCCCGGCGCCCGCGCCATCGAGAACAGGACCCGCAGTCCTTCGAGGTCCACGGTGGGGCTGACGTCCGGGTGGGCGAGCAGGGCCTTGGGTTCGGAGCCGAACACCAGTCCGTCGCGGGTGGGGGCGTAGGAGAGCGGCTTGATGCCGAACCGGTCCCTGGCCAGGAACAGTGAACGGTCGCGCGCGTCCCAGACGGCGAACGCGAACATCCCCTCCAGGTGCTCCACGCATCTCTCGCCCCACTCCAGGTACGCGCGCAGCACCACTTCGGTGTCGCTGCGGGTGCGGAAGCGGTGGCCCCGGCCGCTCAGTTCGCCGCGCAACTCGCGGAAGTTGTAGACCTCTCCGCAGTAGGTGAGGGTCGCCGCGGGCTCCTCGCTCTCGTCGGAGGCCATGGGCTGGCGCCCGCCGCTCAGGTCGATGACGGCCATCCGGGTGTGGACCAGCGTGACGTGCCCGCGGCTCCACGCTCCGGCGGCGTCGGGCCCCCGGCAGGCCATCGTGTGCGCCATGGACGCGGCGACCCCCGGGTCCTGACGGGTCCTGGCGTCCTGGCGGACGGCCCAACCTGCGATTCCGCACATGCGGCGATCTCCTTCCGTGACCTTGCGGTGCCTGGGCGTCAAGAGTTGTGCGGCCCGCTCGAAGTGGCGTGGAGAGGCGCTGGTCCTTGCGTGGTGCGGCTCTCCTCACCCCTGGCGTGCGTCCTTGCGGTACGCGGGGATGAGGACGGCGCCGACCGCCAGGTGCAGGCAGACGAGCGCGACGCGGTTGCCGCCCGACAGGCCGGCGGAGAACAGCGGCGCGAACAGCGAGAGCACCACCACGGCGCAGGCGATGGCACTCCACACGGTGCGTGCCCGACCGGTCAGCCGCTCCAGGAGGGCGAGCAGGCCCCAGCCCACGAGGGAGAGCACGGCCACCGAGACGATCACGACGGGGAGGGCCAGCTCGCTGGTGGTGGTGGAGCCGGGGCCGTCGGGGGTCCGCAGGTCGACGCCGAGGACCGGGTCGGCGAGCACCCAGATGAGTGCGGCGAGCACCACGGCGCCCACCACGGCGAGAGCGCGGGTGCGTACGGGGCTGACGGTGCGGGTGGCGGAGTGGGATGCGGACATGGCGTTCCTTCTCCTTCGGACGGGGACGCGGGGCGCGTCGCATGGCATCGTCAATTATGTGTGAGAAGCACATGAATGACAACAGCACCTACGATGGCCACCCATCAATATGCCTGCTACACGGATGCCAGTAGCCTCGGGAGCGTGACGAAGGACGAAGGAAGCCAGCCGCACGCCCCGGCGCCGGGCGGAAGCCACGAGAAGGTCGACGAGACCGTGCTGTCGGCCATCGAGGCGGCGATGATCCGGATTCGCCGCCGCCAGTCCCGGCGCAGCCTCGCCCGGCCCGTGGTCAACGACCTCGACGAACCGGTGGAGCTCAACACGCTCGCCGTCATCGACGCCGTCGACGAGGGCGCGGGCGACAGCAGCCGCGACGTCACGGTCGGGTTCGTCGCCGACCGGCTCGCCATCGACCCCTCACGGGCCAGCCGGATCGTCGCCGAAGCCGTCAGATCGGGGTTCGTACGCCGGGTGGCCTCGCAGGAGGACGGCCGCAGAAGCTGCCTTGAGCTGACCGCGACGGGCGAGGAAGCCGTGGCCGCCGCCCACCGGACGCGGCAGCTCTTCTACTCCGACGTGCTGGGGGACTGGGACGCGGGCGAGCAGCGGGAGTTCGCACGCCTGCTCACCAAGTTCGTGCGCTCACTGGACGACGCCGCCGGCGAGTGACGAGGCGCCACCCGCGCCCGCGCCCGTCCACCGGCCTTCGAGCGGCCTTCGAGCCCTCCCCGCGAGGCTGACCGCGCCACAACCCGCTAACCGACGGCGCGTCGAAGGCCCCGAGCGACGGGCTCCCGCGCCCGGCCCCAAGGAGGCGCGACGGTGAGTACGACTGACCAGACGGAGAGGCGGCCGGCACCCGCATCCCGGCGGGGCCGCCCCGCACCGGCCGGGCCTCCGGGCCCCGGCGCGGCCGCGCGGGCCGCCGGACTGCCGACCGCCCTGCGCTGGGCCTACCTCATGGTGATCGTGGCGACCCTCTCCGCCATCGCCAGCAACGTCTTCGAGATAGCCCACCAGGTGGAGACCAGTGTGGCGGGCGCCGCCACCACCGGCGACCTCGTCCTGACCATCGCGTTCTGCGCGCTGTTCGGGTTCTTCGCCGAGATGCTGCGGGCCGGCCGGCAGTGGGGCCGGGTCCTGTTGACGATCTTCACCTCCCTGGGCATCGCCTTCACCGGCGCGGGACTGCTCCAGATCGGTGGGCGGCCGCTCGTGGGGCCGTTGCAGGGCGGCCTGGCCGTCGTCAGCCTGGTGACGTCCGTGGCCGGTCTCGTCCTGCTCTTCGTCCCGTCCGCGAACCGCTGGATGGCCCAGGTGCGCGGGACGGCCAGGACGATCCCGCAGCGGATGCGCAAGGCGGTACTGACCACGCACGTGGCCATCTCGGTGGGCTGGCTGGGACTGGTGACGGGCATGTTCGCGATGTCCGTGGCCGGCGCCACCACCGGCAGCGCCGAGCAGCAGGCCGCGATGTACCGCACCATGTCGCTGCTCGACGAGATCTTCCTCGGCATGACCAGCATGTTCGCCCTGATCACCGGCATCACGGTCAGCGCCGGCACCAAGTGGGGGCTGATGCGCCGCCGGTGGGTGACCGTCAAGTTCTTCGTCACGATGGGCGTGATGATGCTCGGCTTCGGCGTCATCCACCAGTACATCCTCGAAGCCAACGAGCTGGTCGAGGCCGGCGCCGCGGTGCGAGGCGCCGAACTGAACCGGGTCGGCTGGTCGATGGCAGGCTCGGCGGCCCTGGCCCTGTGCTCTCTCGTGTTCATGACGGCGGTCTCCACCTACAAGCCCTGGGGCCCGACCCGCTGGGGCCGCAGGCACACGTCCAAGACCGCCCGCTGACCCTCCCCACCGCACGGGCGGCGGCCCCTGGGCCACAGCGCCGCCCGTGCCTTCCGCACGCCGGCCCGTGCCCCCGGTAAGCAGGCCGGGCCGTCCGCATGCCAGGAAAGGACGAACATGCCCGCTGTCAGGGACACCGCATCCCTGTACCACGGCCGCCTTCTGGGGGTCGGCACCTACCGGCCCGAGCGGTCCGTGGACAACACCGAGATCGCCGGGCGCACCGGCCTCGACCCCGACTGGATCGAGCGCCGCTCGGGTATCCGCTCGCGCCGCTACGCCTCCGAGAGCGAGACCCTGCCGACGATGGCGACGGCCGCGGCCGAGAAGGCGCTGGCCGCGGCCGGCGTCTCCGCCGGCCAGCTCGACACGGTCATCGTCGCCACGATCACCTCCATGGACCAGATGCCCGCCCTCGCCGTCGAGGTGGCGCACCGCCTCGGGGCGCGGCGGGCCGCGGCCTTCGACATCTCGGCCGCCTGCGCCGGGTTCTGCCACGCGGTCGCCCTGGCCGGCGACCAGGTACGGCTGGGACGCGCCGAACACGTCCTGGTCATCGGCGCGGAACGGATGACCGACATCCTCGACCACCAGGACCGTGACACCGCCTTCCTCTTCGCCGACGGCGCCGGAGCCGTCGTCGTCGGCCCCGCGCCCGCGCCCTCGATCGGACCCGTCGTCTGGCGCGCGGACGGCTCGCGGAACGCGGCGCTGAAGATGACCGCGCCCTGGCACGACGGCACGGGCCTGCGCCCGGACGAGCGGCCGGCCATCACCATGTCCGGCTGGAAGGTCTACCGCTGGGCCACCAACGAACTGGTGCCGGCCGCCCAGGAGATGCTGAGCCGGGCCGGGGTGGCCGTCGACGACCTCGACGCGTTCATCCCCCACCAGGCCAACATGCTCATCACCGACCACCTCGTCGAGCAGCTCGGCCTGAGCGCGCACACCGCCGTCGCCCGGGACATCGTCACCAGCGGCAACAGCTCCGCCGCCTCCATCCCGCTGGCCATGGAGGAGCTGCTGTCGGCCGGCAAGGCACCCAGCGGCGGACTCGCGCTGCTGATCGGCTTCGGCGCGGGGCTCGTCTTCGCCGGGCAGGTCGTCAGGCTGCCCTGAACCGCCGGCCCCCGGACACGCGAACGGCCGTGCCGCGGAGAGTGGACACTCTCCGCGGCACGGCCGTTCCTCGTGGCCGTCCGCGCTCCGTCAGTACTCCGCTGCCACTTCGTACAGCGCGAACGGGCGGGGGCGTTCGCCGTCCTGGTAGGCGCGCAGCGGCGAGGTCGTCCCCCGGTGCGCGGAGCCCGACTCCCAGGTCCGGAAGGCCGCCAGGTTCTCCCACTCGCTGAGCACCGCGAACGCGCCGGGGTCGGACGTCTCGCGCAGCAGCTCGTTGCCCAGCAGCCCCGGGGTGCCCGCCAGATCCTTGCTGATGCGGTGGTACGCCTCCTCCACCGCCGCCACCTCGGATTCCGCGGCCCGCAGGTACAGCAGGACGCGGACACGCCCCGCACCCCCGCCCATCAGACCACCTCCACCAGGTGCATCGTCGCCAGCGAGCCGCCCGTACGGTACGGATGCAGCTGCTCGCGGTGGGCGACGTGCTCGGGGCTCGACTCGAACGCCAGGAAGGAGTCCTTGTCGGTCCAGTCGCTCACCACGTAGTAGACGGACTCCTCGTGCGCGCTGCGCGCCAGCGTGTGGCCGAGGTTCGCCGGCTGCGCGGTGACCTGGGCGCTGCCCTGTCTCCACACCTGCTCGAAGCCGGCTTCCATGCCGGGTTTGACCTGCACGGTCAGCAGGACCCGGAACGTCCCCACCCGCTCCTTCGGCATCTCAGACACCCCCGTCGACGTGCAGTGTCTCGCCGGTGACGTACGTGGACAGGTCGGACGCGAGGAAGAGGACGGCGCCGGCGATCTCCTCGGGGCGCCCGAACCTGCCCAGGGCCATCATGCGCAGGTACCGCTCGTTGTACGCGGCCCGCTGCTCCTCGGACAGCTCCTCGGGCTCGGAGGTGTCGATGACACCGGGCGCCACCACGTTGAACCGGATCCCCTTGCCGCCCAGCTCCTTGCACAGCGTGCGGTTCAGGCCGACGAGTCCCGCCTTCGACGCCGTGTAGTGGCCGCGCAGCGGGATGCCCGCCATCGCGCCGCGCGATCCGATGGTGATGACGGAGGAGCCCTCGCGCAGCAGCGGCAGCGACTTGCTGATCACCATGAAGGGCCCCGTGAGGTTGGTGGTGACGATCCGCTCCCACTCCTCGAACGGCAGCTGCGCGAACGGGACCTGGCTGATCACGCCCGCGTTGTTGACCAGCACGTCGAGCGTCTCGAAGCGGTCCCGGCACTCCGCCAGCACCGTCTCGACGCCCTCCGCCGTGCCGACGTCCGCGCGCACCACCGCGTGCTCGCCGCTCCGCTCCTTGAGCTCACGGGCCAGGCTCTCGGCCGCCTCGCCCTCGGTGCGGTAGCAGGTGACCACCGTCGCGCCGGCGTCCGCCAGCGCCAGGACGATGGCCCGGCCGATGCCGCGGGTGCCGCCGGTGACGAGGGCGCTTTTGCCCTCCAGACGCAGATCCATGGTCTTCTCCTTCGTCTCGGAGCGCGTCGCGGTCGCGGCGCGCGGTCGGGGGGTGAGGTACGGGCGCCTCAGCGGGCGGTGGCGACGGGGCGGCACTCCAGCACCGCCCAGCGGCCGGGGACCGGCTCGTCCACCAGCGCGAATCCCGAGGCCGCCAGCAGGGTCCGCCACTGGTCCGCGCTGCGCTCGCGCCCCCCGAAGCGGACCAGCATGTCCAGGTCGAGCAGCTTGCCGCGGTCCCACTGGTTGGCAGGACCCACCAGGAACTCGCAGATCAGCAGGCGCCCGTCGGGGCGCTCGGCCAGCGCGTCGCGGACGCGGCCGAGGACGGCGGCGGCACGCTCGTCGTCCCAGTCGTGCAGCACGGCCTTGAGCACGTAGGCGTCGCGGCCCGGGGGCAGTTCCCCGAAGAAGTCACCCGGCACGATCTCGACGCGGTCGGCGACACCGGCCTCGTCGAACAGCTTGGGGGCCTCCTCGATCACGGCGGGACGGTCGACGAGCGTGCCGCGCACCTGAGGGTGGCGTGCGAGCACCTCGGACAGGAACAGGCCACGCCCGCCGCCCACATCCGCGATCCGCGCGAACCGCGAGAAGTCGAAGCCGTCCAGCAGCATCCGTGCGGTGGCCCGGCTCATGCCCGTCATCGCCCGGTCGAACAGCGCCCCGGCCTCGGGGTTCTCCTCCAGATGCGTGAAGAAGCCGTGCCCGTACGCCTCCTCGAAGGCGGGCTGCCCGGTGCGCACCGTGTGCATCAGCGAGCCGTAGGTGCGCCACAGCAGCTCACTGCCGTTGTAGAGCACCATGTCCCGCTGGCTGCCCGGCACACCGGACCGCAGGGCCTCGCTGAGGTCGGTGAGGGCGTAGCGCCCGTCCTCGCGCTCCTCGAAGACGCCGAACGCGGCCGCCACACGCAGCACACGCCCCAGCGAGTCGGCGTGCGTGCCGGTGCGTTCCGCCAGCTCGGGCACCGCGAGCGGACCGTCGGCGAGCTCGTCGGCGATGCCCAACTCGGCGAGCACGTGCACCACCCGGGATATCCGTTTGCCGTCCGTCAGCAGCAACAGCCGCACGTGGGGTGGCAGCGCGGCGGCCATCGCGGGGCCGACCACGCCGGTCATGGAGTCCATACGCTCTCCTGGTCCGAGAAGGGGATACGGGGGACACAAGGACGTCAGATCAGCAGCGCGGCGGCGCTGACGTTGGCCACGAGCGCCGCGACGGCGAACGCCCCCCGCACGCGGTTCCAGCGGATCCAGCGCTCGCGGGGGTCCGTCTGCTCGAAGTCGGGGGGCAGCGCCTGGGGATCGAGCGTCTCCAGCCACCGGTTGATCGGCACGTTCTTGGTGAGTGAGACCGTCATGGCGCAGGCCAGCAGCAGCGCCGCCGCCCCCGCCAGCAGCCGCAGCGCTGTGCCGTCCGCGGCCACCACCAGCGCCACGTCGCACAGCAGGCAGCTGAGCAGCGAGACGGGCATGAACGGGTCGAAGCGCGTGACCAGCCCCTTGTGCACCGGCACGTACATCGCGGTGGGCAGCGTGGTGAACAGGGGAGCGGCGAGCACGGAGATCGCCAGCCCGCCGGCCGCGAGACCGCCGGCGAGCAGTGCCAACGGCATGAGTACCTGGATCGTCCCGGCCACGAGGCACCTTCCTCGCCCTGGCCGCCGCCTGCTGCGGCGGACCGCTTCTACGACTCTCGAAGCCGCCGGTCGAAGCGGACTCGAAGACGGCTCGACGATCAGTGCCCGGCGCCGCGGTGCCCGTCACGCCCGCCCCGGGGGGCGTGACGCCCGGGGCTCCCGCTGTCGAGCAGCCCTCCACAGGGCGTCGAGCCGGGCACGGCACGGTGGCCGGCACACCCACTTCTCGATCGGGAGTCGTGATGCTTGAGGAAGTGCTGAGCGGGGTCGTGCTGGCCGGTACGGGGACCGTCACGGGCGTTTTCGTGGCCGTCGCGGTCAGCGTGGGGCCCGCCATGTCGGCCATGGGGCGCGCCGAGTACCTGCGGGCCCACGCCCTGCTGGGCAAGGGCTACCACCCGCTGATGCCGATACTGGTCAACGTCGTCACGCTCGGCGGGTTCGCGCTCGCCTTCCTCGCCGAGCCGCCGGCGTCATGGCTGTTCCCGCTCGTCTCGGTGCTGCTCGTCGGCGTGCAGGCGGTCTCCCACCTCGGCAACGTCCCCATCAACCGCTCGTTGAGCAGCCTGGCCGCCGACGGCCCCTGGGTGGACCCGCGGCCGCTGTGGCGCGCCTGGCACCGGCTGCGTACGGGGCTGGCCGCGCTGGCCCTGGCCGCGGGGACCGTCGCCGTACTCACCGCCCGCTGACAAGGAGGACAGCCATGCCACTGGACGCCGTCACCTACCGTGTCGTCCCCGGCCACGAGGAGGAGTTGGCCGAGGTCTTCTCGCCCCACAACTTCTCCCGGGTCGATTCCCCGGTCATCAAGGACGGTTCGGGCGAGACCGTCGGAATGCTGCTCGGCACCGGCCTGTTCGTGCAGGGGGACACCGTCGTCCGGGTGATCCACCACGACGGTGCGGGCGCCGCCCGGATAGCCCGGCACATGTCGGTGCAGAAAGGGGTGCACGAAGCCGAGCGCGCCATCCTGCCCTACCTCGCCGAACCTCGGGACACCGAGACCCCCGAGGGGTTCAGGGAGCACTTCCACCGCAGCCTGATGACCGTGCTGGAGCAGCACAGCCCGACCGAGCGGCCCGCCGCCGGCACGGTCGCGCTGCGCTACCCGCTGCGCGCGGGCGCCGGTCAGGAGCTGGCCGCCGCCCGCGCCACGGCCAACGAGCAGGCCTCGCTGCGGCTGTCGGACCAGCACCCGACGATCGTCCGCACGGCGCTGTTCCTGCACGGCGACATCCTGGTGCGCTCGGTGCAGTACGACGGCCACCCCTACGACGTCGTGGGCTACCTCGCGGACCGCTGCTTCGGGCAGGACGCGGAGGCGTGGCTGGCCCCGTACCTGGAGACCCCCGAGCGGCCCGCGCACCCGGACGCCTACCTGGCCCTCGTCCATGAGCAGGCGATGCTCTCCCTCGCGCACATGTCCGTCCTGGGGGTCGGCTGATCCGCGCCCGGGGCGACCGCGAGCCGCCCCGGGCCCGCGACGGGCCCTGACGGGCCACCGGCCCGGGCACCACGAAGCCCGACACCTCGAAACCCGACACCACGAAGCCGCCGCCGCGCCCCGGGCGCGACGGCGGCTTCGTGCGGGCTCCGGCTCAGGTCTCGGGGTGGTCGAACCACTCGCCGAGCTTCGTGCCCATCAGCGGGCTGCCGCGCAGCTTCAGCTTGCCGGTCAGGAACGCCTTGGCGCCCGGGAGCTTGCCGACGCCCATCGCCAGCATGTCGGGGAGCTTGATCCCGATGGTGATGTCGGGGCTCTCATGCCGGCCCTTGTCGGTGCGGCAGGTCCCGCCCTCGACGTGCACGTAGTGGAGCTTCTGCCCCTCGGCCGAGGCGATGTCGAACTGGAAAACGCCCTTTTGACCCTTGGCCTTGTCCGGGTTGAACTCCGAGACCAGCAGCTCGAAGACCAGCACGAGCGCGGCGTCCACCCCGCCCTCCAGGCGGGCCACCGCGGCCTCCAGCTCCCTGGGCGGCGTCGACTCGACCAGCTCGGTCAGTTCGGTCACCTTGTCCTGCTGCGTGCTCATGTCCGTCCTCCCTCTTCCTCAGGCTTCGCTCGTGGTGGCCGGTGACAGCCCGCGGACGACGTCGAGCAGCTGCATCTCGCCGCCGGCCCGGATCGCCCAGAGCCTGGTCAGGTACGCCTGCTGCTGCGGACTGTGTTCGAAGGCCCGGAAGGACGGCTCGTCCGTCCAGTCCGTCAGCACGGTGTAGTCACCCGGCCGGCCGCGGGTGCGCAGCAGCTGCTGGCCGTGGTTGTCGGGGAAGCCGCGGACCGTCTCGGCGTGCTCGGCCCACAGCTTCTCGAACTCCGCCTCGTGCCCGGGACTGATGCGGATGCGCAACAGCACCCGCAGCCCGCAGGTCACCCGCGCACCTCCCGCTTCTCGGCCGCCGCCTCTTCCACCAGCTGCTTGATGCGGGACATCTCCCTGCGGGTGTTGCGGTTGAGCCGTTCGGTCATCTGCTCGTTCCCGAACGGCAGCCCCTCCCTGACCTGGAACTCCTGCCGCCAGCGCATCTCCACCCCGGCGTCGGTGCGGGAGTACGTCCACAGCAGGTTCATGAACTCGAAGGGCCCGGTCTCGATCCGCCGCGCCCGCACGGTCCTGGTGGCCGGATCGGGTGTGCGCTCGGAGACCCAGGACCACACGGCGCCGTCCTCGTCCGGGTGCAGGGTGAGCCGGAAGGTGAGCGTGGCGCCCTCCCTCTTGAGGATCTCCGCCTTGGCGTACTCGGAGAACAGCCCGGGCCAGGACTCGACGTCGTTCGTCATGTCCCACACCAGGTCCATGGGGGCGTCGATCACGATCGCGTTGTCCGTCGCGCCCGCCATCTCAGACCGCCGCCAGGTTGGTGTTGACGTAGTCGATGACGGCCTGCGGGGAGTCCATCTCCTCGATGGCCTCGTCCGGGATCTGAAGCCCGTACTCGCGCTGGAGCTGGCTGGCGATCTCCAGCACGGCGAGGGAGTCGTAGCCGATCTCGGTGAACGACGTGGACAGGTCGGACTCGGTCAGCTCCCTCCCGTCCAGCTCGCCGGTGCAACGGCTCATGATCGCCTTGAGGTCGTCGAAGCTGATGCTGCTCATCCGTTCCTCCTGGGGATGTGGGAAGAGGTGCCGGCGGACAGGTGCGTGAGCGGTGCCGGCGTGTCGACGGAGCGCAGGACCACGGCGGAGTTGAACCCCCCGTAGCCCCGCGCCAGGACCAGGACGGTCCTCAGACGGGCCGCGCGCGGCCGGTCGGTGACCAGGTCGAGGAGGTGACCCGGGTCAGGGCAGGTGTTGACCGAGGGCGGGATCACCTGGTCGCGCAGGGCGAGCAGCGCCGCGGCCACGTCGAGCGGCGCGCCACCCGCGTAGAGCCTGCCGGTCATCGTCTTGGGGACGGAGACCGGAACGCCGCGCGGCCCGAACAGCGCCGCCACGGCCTGCGCCTCCTGCCGGTCGAGTTCCGGCACGCCGTGCCCGTCGGCGAAGACGACGTCCACCTCGCCGGGCTCGGCGCCCGCGTCGGCCAGCGCCAGTTCGGCCGCCCGCCGCAGGGTGGGCGGCCGGCCGGATCCCGGACGCGGATCGAACGTCGCCGCGTACCCCGCCAGCTCACCGTAGACCCGCTCGGCGCCGCGGGCGCGCGCCGCGGCGAGGCTCTCCATGACGAGGATCGCGCCGCCCTCTCCCGGCACGTATCCGGCCGCGTCGGGGGAGAAGGGCAGATATGCCTCGTCCGGCTGCGGTACCTGGCTGAGGCGGCCGTTGGAGAGCTGGCAGACCAGGCCGTAGGGGGACAGCGAGGCGTCGGTGCCGCCGGAGACCACCAGCCTGGTGCCCTTCGCCAGGACCCGCCTGGACTGCGCCAGCGCGTCCAGGCCGCCCGCCTGCTCCGAGCACAGCACACCGCAGGGGCCGCGCATGCCGTGCCGGATGGAGAGCTGGCCCGTGGTCGCCGCGTAGAACCAGGCGATGGACATGTAGGCGCCCACGGCCTGCGGGCCCTCGGCGTAGAGCTTCTGCAACTCCCGCTGGCCGAACTCCACCCCGCCCGAGGAGTTGGCGGTGATGACCGCCAGCTCCAGATCCGGCATCCGCGCCGGGTCCACCGCGGCGTCGGCCAGCGCCTCGTTGGTGGCGGCGAACGCGTACTGCGTCATGGCGTCGGTCTCGCTGACCAGCCGTTGGGGGGCGTGGTCAGCCGGGTCGAACCCGGTGACCTCGCCCGCGACCCGCACCGGATAGCCGGACGGGTCAAACCGGCTGATCCGGCCCAGCCCCGACTTCCCGTCGAGGGTCGCCTGCCACCACGCCTCCCGGTCGGACCCTGTGGGCGCGACGACGCCGACGCCGGTGATGACGGACGCTGTCTTCTGAGCCTCCCTCACGGCCTCCATCACAGCCTCCTCGGTGAGGTGAGCACCACCGCGCTCTGGAACCCGCCGAAACCGCTGCCCACGCTGAGGACGACGTCCAAGGTGCCCTCACGCGCGGTGCCCGGCACGTAGTCGAGATCGCACTCGGGGTCGGGGTGCTCGTAGTTGGCGGTCGGCGGCACCGTGCCGCGGTCGATGGCCAGCGCGCTGGCGGCGATCTCGATGGACCCGATCGAACCGAGGGAGTGCCCGACCATGGATTTGATCGAGCTGACCGGCAGCCCGTAGGCGTGCTCGCCGAGGCTGCGCTTGTAGGCGGCCGTCTCGTGCCGGTCGTTCTGCTTGGTGCCCGAGCCGTGGGCGTTGGCGTAGTCGATCTCGTCCGGGTTGATCCGGGCCTCGTCCAGCGCGGCGGTGATCGCCTCGCCCATCTCCCGCCCGTCCGGGCGCAGTCCGGTCATGTGGTAGCCGTTGGCGCGGGCCGCATAGCCGGCCACCTCGCAGTAGACGGGTGCGCCGCGGCGCCGCGCGTGCTCCAGTTCCTCGATCACGAACACCGCGGAACCCTCGCCGAGCACCAGGCCGTTGCGCCGCTCGTCGAAGGGGCGGCAGGCGTGCTCCGGGTCGTCGTTGCTGGTGGAGGAGGCCCGCAGGGTGTCGAAACAGGAGACGGTGATCGGGTAGATCGGCGCGTCGGTCGCCCCGGCCACCATCACCTCGGCCGCACCCTCGCGGATCAGGTCGACGGCGTACCCGACCGCGTCGATGCCCGCGCAGCACCCGGAGCTGACCACGGTCGCGGGACCCTCCGCGCCGGTGGCCCAGGCCACCTCGGTCGCCAGCGAGCTGGACATCACGTACCCGTACAGGTGCGGCACCATGTAGTCCGGGTCCACCAGCCAGCGGCGCCCGTTGTCGCTGACGGTGCGGTACTCCTGCTCCATGGAGATGGCGTTGCCGACGCCGTTGCCGACGCTGACCCCGATCCGCTCCGGGCGCTCCTGCGCGAGTGCGATGCCGCTGTCGGCGACGGCCTCGCGGGCCGCGGCGATGGCGAACTGCCCGGCCCGGTCGGTGCGCCGGATCTCCTGGTACGACAGGCCGCACCGCTCGGGGTCGAAGTCGCATTCGGCGCCGATCCGGCTGCGGAAGGGCGCGGGGTCGAAGAGGGTGATGCGGCGGGTCGCCGTACGCCCCTTGACGATCATCTCCCAGAAGTTCTCGCGGCCGGGTCTGCCGGGGGCGACGACACCGATGCCGGTGACCACCGCGCGGTTCATCGCACGTCTCCCACTTCGGGCAGCGTGCCGGCCCCCGGCAGCGGTTCGCAGTCCACATGCCCCAGGTCGGGGCGGGGCGCCAGGGGGCTGAGGAAGAACGTCACGAACGCCTGCTCGGTACCGGGGTTCTCGATGCGGTGCCGCACGCCGATCGGAACCATGAAGGACTCGCCGGGCTCCAGCACCACCTCCTGCCCCTCGACACGCAGCAGGATCCGGCCGCGGACGGTGTGGAAGAACTCCTCCGAGAAGGGGTGGTAGTGCTCGGAGACGAACTCTCCGGGCTCCAGCGTGCCCACTCCCATGAAGCCGGAGGTCGCGTCGCAGGTCTTCGGGCTGAGCAGGACGCGCAGGTCGCCGCCGCGCTTGGTGTTGGGCGGCACGTCGTCGATGGCGACCTTGGACAGGTCGAAGGTGTGCATGGGTGCTCCAGAGGTTGCGCGCGGAAACCGGGGACGGGGCGCGGCGGACTGGCTGACTCGCGGACGTGCTGACGCGCTGACTCAGGGCGTCCAGCTGTAGAAGGGCTCGGCCATGGAGTCCTTCGGCTCGCGCCACGAGGGGTCGTACGGCGTCATGAACTCCTGCAGCCGCGTGTTGATGTCCTGGTAGAGCGGGTGGCTGCGGGCCTGGTACAGCTCGCCGTTGATCGGCTCACCGGCCTCGACGAGGTGGAAGTAGAGGCCGTGGAAGCGGAAGAGCGTACGCCGCTGGACGCCGATCATGTGCGGCAGCTCGGTCGCGTCGGACTCGGCGAAGAGCGCGGCGACCTTCTCCGCGTCGTCGTGGTCCATCCGCGCGACGATGAGCGTGCGGTGCGCCATGGGAACTCCTTCTCGGATGAGGGGCCGAAGCTTCTCGGTCAAGGGACCGGAGCGGCCTGCCAGTGCGGTCCGCGCCGGTGCCCGCGGGCGGTGTGCGCCTGCGCTGCGGACCGTCGGCTGACCGTCGGCGGCTGTCCGAAGGCGATGCTGGTCCGCCGGGCTTGAGAGCGCGTCCAGACCAACTCGACGTCACGTTCGTGCGAGCCTGGGACGCAGTACGAGCGCGGTGACGAGCGCGACCGCGGCGAACCCCGCCAGGTAGCTCCACAGCGGCACCACACCCACCAGCTGGGAGAGCTGACCGCCGACGCCCGAGCCCAGCGCGGCCCCCAGGTAGAACAGCCCCATCATCCGGCTGCCGTGCCCCTCGGGGGTCGACTCGGCCGTGGTACTCAGCCCCACGGGGCCGAACACGAGCTCGCCGCACGTCATGCACAGGAACGCGGCGAGCAGCCACAGCGGCGACACCCCCGCCCCCGCGCCGGAGGCGAGCCAGGCACCGGCCCCCAGCACGGCGAACCCGCAGGACGCGCAGAGCAGCCCCCAGACGTACTTCGCCGCCACCCCGGCCCGCGACCCCAGCCGCACCAGCACCCAGGCGAACAGCGGCGCGAGAGCGAGCAGGAAGAGCGGGTGCGCGGACTGGAACCAGCTCGCGGGCACGGTGAACCCGGCGACCGAGCGGTCGGTGTGCTCGCGTGCGAACAGGCTGAAGACGGAGCCGAGCTGGCCGTACATGGCCCAGAACAGCACGGACGGCACGAAGACCCGCAGGTAGCCGCGGACACGGGCCCGCGCGGCCTCGTCCAGCTCCCCGCCACGCAGCAGCCGCCGGAAGTACCAGACCGGCGCCACCAGCGAGGCCAGCCCGCACAGCGCCAGCGCGGGCCGCAGCGGCACCCCGCCCGCCAGCGCCAGCGCGGCCCCCAGCGCCGACGCGACCCCGAGCGCCACCCACGCGCCGCGCACCAGCCGGCGCAGCGCGCCGGGCGGCAGGGGCCGGCTGGGCCCGGTCGCCGCGCCGCGCAGCGCGGGCGCCCCGCGCAGGTACCGCAGCACGCCGAAGGCCATGCCCACGGCCGCCGCGCCGAACCCCAGATGCCAGTTGACGCGCTCTCCCAGCGCCCCGGTCACCAACGGGCCCGCCAGGGCGCTGACCTGGATGCTCATGTAGAACAGCGCGAACGCCGCCTGCCGGCGGCTGCTGCTCGCCCCCGGGTTCATCTGGTCGAACATCACCGGCAGGTTCGGCTTCAGCAGCCCGGTTCCGCAGGCCACCAGTACGAGACCGAGGTAGAAGGTGGCGTGCGCGGGCACGGCCATCGACAGATGCCCGGCCATGATGACCAGAGCGCCGCTCAGCATCGCCCGGTGCGTGCCCAGCACCCGGTCCCCGAGCCAGCCGCCGGGCATGGCGGCCAGGAACGAGGCCGAGATGTAGAGGCCGAACAGCGCGCCCGCCGTGCCGTCGCCGAGCCCCAGGCCCCCCTCGGAGACCGGCGCCGTCGCGTACAGGAACAGCAGCGCCTGCATGCCGTAGAAGCTGAAGCGCTCCCACATGTCGGTCATGAACAGCGTGGAGAACCAGCGCTCGCGGAACATCGAGCGCAACGGCCGCTCCGCGCCGGGGCCCTGGGGGATGGCCGGGCCGGTGGCCGCGGTGCCGGCGGAGGTCATGACGCCCTCCTCACAGCGCGATGCCGCCGTCGATCTGCACCACCTGGCCGGTGATGTAGTCGGCGGCGTCCGAGACCAGGAAGGCGACCAGCTCCGCCACGGACTCGGCGCTGCCGAACCGTCCCATGGCGATCTTCCCCAGGGCGGCCTCCCGGGCCTTGTCCGTCATGCCGTCGAGCATGTCGGTCTCGATGAACCCGGGCGCCACGGCGTTCACCCGGACCCCGTAGGGGGCCACCTCCTTGGCGAGGGCGCGGGTGAGGCCGTTGAGTCCGCCCTTGGCCGCCGCGTAGTTGCTCTGGCCCGCGTTGCCGTACACACCGATGACCGAGGAGACGTTCACCAGCACGCCCGCCCGACGCGTCAGCAGCCCGCGTGTGACGGCGCGGCACACGTTGAACGCGCCGTCCAGACTGGTGCCGACCACCGCACGCCAGTCCCGCGCGGCCATCAGGGCCATGGGCTTGTCCCGCAGCACACCGGCCGAGTTGACCACCGCGTACGCGGGACCGAGCTTCTCCTCCACCTCCCCGACGAACGCGCCGACGGCCTCCGCGTCGGTCACGTCACACACCACGTGGTGGGCCCGCCCGCCCGCTTCACCGACCAGCCGAGCCGTCTCGAGGGCGGCCTCGTCGGCGGAGCGTGAGCAGAAACCGACGTCGTACCCGGCGCGGGCCAACCGGACGGCGACCGCCCTGCCGATACCCCGCGAGCCGCCGGTCACCAGCGCACTGCGCGTCTGCTGCATCTCGTGTCCCTCCCACGTGCGCGGCACGGCCAAAGCGGTCGCTCCAGCCGTGCGCGAGCATCGTGCAGCCGCCTCGAGGCAGGCTCGAAGACACCACGCCAGGCTGACCGCCATGGTGGAGAACCTCTTCGAACAGACCGTCCTCTGGTCCGTCCTGACGGCCGTCCTGTGGGTCTTCGCGGCCCGGGGCGCCCGGCGGCTCGCGGCCCGGCCCACAGCGGTGTCGATGCGGCGCAGGAGCCGGCTCGGCCTCGTCCTGCTGTGCTGCGCACTGGTGGCGACCGCCGTCCGGGCCGCGGTGGCGCTCGCCCTGGTGGGCGCCGCCGGATGGCTGGGAGGGGCCGACTACCTGCTGTTCGGCACGGTGCCCGTGGTCGTGGGCGGGCTCGCCGTCGCGGCGCTGACCCTGCCCGCGTACCTGAGGGTGTCGCGGGCGGCGCGGGGCGCGCGGGGAGACACCGCGCCGGACAGCTCACTTGATATGGCCTCTGGTGCGGCTCCGGGTGCGCTTACTGTCGCGGCGCCTGAAGCGGCTTCCGGTACGGCGTCTGATACGGCTTCCGGCGCGGCTTCCGGCGCGGCTTCCGGCACGGCGCCTGACGCGGCTCGCGGCGCGGTGCCTGACGCGGCTCCCGGTACGGCGTATGACGCGGCTTCCGCCGCGGAACCCGTGGCGGCACCTGGCGGGGCAGCGGCACAGCGGGAGCCGTCCGACGCCCTGCGCGGGCTGGCCGCCCGCACGCGGCTGGTGGTCCCCGTGCGGGCCTGCTGCGTCGCGGCCCTGCTGGGGGCCGCCTGTACGCTGCACCCGCCCACGCCCCCCTACACCGGCATGTTCCTGCTCCAGGGCGCGCTGCTGGCACTCGCCGCGGGAGCGCTGACGCTGTTCCACCAGCGCCGCCTGGACGCACCGACCGCCCGCGCCCTTCGGCCCGCCCCCAGAACGAGGCGGCTGCTGCGGACCTCGGCGCTGCTCACCTGCCTGGCCGTGCTGGGCGCCGGCGGCTGGTCGATGGCGGCCGAACACAGCAGACTGCCCGGCCGGATGGGCGGCTCCTCGCACACGCACGCCTACGACACGGGTGGCGGCCCCTCAGCCGGTTCCGGCCCCGCGCGCGACGTCGCCGACCTGAAAGGCGACCACGAGGGGAAGCCCGACCGGCGCTTCACCCTGACCGCCACGGACCGCACGCGGCACCTGGCCTCGGGGGAGAAGGTGGCCGCGCTCGCCTTCAACGGGCGGCTTCCCGGGCCGGAGTTGCGGGTGCGGCGCGGGGAACTGGTCGAGGTCGTCCTGGTCAACCGCGACGTCGAGGGCGGGGTCACCCTGCACTGGCACGGAGTCGAGGTGCCCAACGCGGAGGACGGCGTGGCCGGAGTCACCCAGGACGCCGTCGGCCCCGGCAGGCGCCACGTGTACCGCTTCCGCCCCGCTCGCGCCGGCACCTTCTGGTACCACTCGCACCAGCAGTCCAGTACCGCGGTGGCCCGCGGACTGTTCGGCGCGCTGATCGTGGAGGAACCTGAGAAACCCGGGGACGCCGGGGGAGCGGGCCCCGACGTCGTGGACCGTACCGTCGTGGCGCACGCCTGGGCGGTGGGCGGCGCCACGTCGGCGGGCGGACCGCCGCGCGGCGGTGCGGGCGGGGACTCGGGCGGCGCCGGCGGAGCCCTCAGCGGCGTCAACGGAACCGGCGCACCGCTGCGCACGGCACTCGGCGACGACACCGGACCCCGGAAGGAGAAGGTCCCGGCCGGCACCCGGGTACGGCTGCGCCTGGTCAACGCCGACAACTGCCCTCGCACCTACTCGCTGGCCGGAACCCCGTTCGAGGTCGCGGCGATCGACGGCAACCCCGTACACCGCCCCACCGCGCTGCGGGGCAGACTGCTGCGCGTCGCGGGCGGCGGCCGCTACGACGTCACCTTCCGCCAGCCCGCCGGGCCCGTCCAGCTGACCGTCGTCGGAGACGCCAACGCCTCCAGCGCGAGCCACGGTTTCGAAGGCTGCGGCGAGGACGGCGCCTACGGCGCGGGCCGGCCCGAGACCGCGTCACTGCTGCTCGCACCAGGAGCCGTCACCCCCAAGGAGACCCCGGAACCCGTCACCGGGCCGGTGTTCGACCCGCTGCACTACGGCACCCCCACCCGCGCCCCCTTCGGCCCCTCGCCCTCCTTCGACCGTGACTTCTCCCTCGTACTGGGCAACAGCTTCGGCTTCTTCGACGGCAGGCCGATGGTGCTGTGGACCATCAACAACGCCGTCTACCCCGACATCCCCGCCCTCCTGGTACACAAGGGCGACCTGGTGCGCACCACGTTCCTCAACCGGAGCCTGGACGACCACCCCATGCACCTGCACGGTCACCGCATGCTCGTGCTGTCCAAGGACGGGAAGAAGGCGACCGGGAGCCCGTGGTGGACCGACACGCTCAACGTCGCCCCGGGCGAGCGCTACGAGGTGGCCTTCCGCGCCGACAACCCCGGTCTGTGGATGGACCACTGCCACAACCTCGACCACGCCCGCGACGGCATGGTGCTGCACCTGGCGTACGACGGTGTCACCAGCCCGTACGAGACGGGCAGCAAAACCGGCAACCAGCCGGAGTGACCGCCCCCGCCGGACCGCCGCCGCACACCAGGGGCCCGCCGCTCACAAGGGCCGGCCGCGCACGCGGGAGCCGCCGCTCAGGAGGGAGGGAGCGTCGCCGCTCACGGGCGGACCGCTTCGAGCGCCCCCGACCGGGCGAGCACCTCCTGGCGCGCCGCCCGCACACTGCGCAGATCCGCCTCGGGCCCCAGCGCCCGGGGCGGCAGCGTGGGCACCACGGCGCTGCGCCCCGCGCGCACCGCCGGATGCCCGCGCGCCAGCACGGTGAGGGACTGCATGGGCCCCGCCTCGACCAGCAGCCGGTCCCTCTCGCCCAACACCCGCTCCAGCGTCGGCCAGAACAGCACCGGAGCCGTCGGCTGCACCGCCCAGAAGGCCGGACTGACCGCCTCCGCCGCGCGCAGGGGCAGCGTGGTGTAGGCGGAGAAGAGGGGCGTACGGGGCGCGCGCAGCGGCATCGTAGCCAGCAGGCCCCGGGTCGCCGGCACCAGTGGCGCCAGCGCGGGGCTGTGGTAGGGGGTGCGGGAGGGCAACCTGCGGTAGGTCCTGCCGTCGGCGGCCAGCGCGTCCGCGACCGCCCGCAGTGGCCCCTCGGGGCCCGACAACACCGTGTGGCGCGGGGCGTTCACCGCACCCACCACCACGCCGTCGCCGAGATACCCGGTCAGCTCCCGCTCGGCGGCAGCCACCGCGAGCATGCCGCCGGCCGGCGTCGTACGCTGCAACCGCACCCGCTCCCACAGCAGCCGAACCGCGTCCTCCAGGCGGAAGACCCCGGCGAGCGCCGCGGCCGCGAACTCGCCCATGCTGTGCCCCAGATACGCGGACACCCGTATCCCCCAGCTCTCGATCAGCCGCCCCATGGCGTAGTCCACGGCGAACAGCAGCGGAGCCGCACGGGTGTCGGCGTCCATCGGCTCGGTGGGCGCGTCGGACAGCCAGTCGGCCCGCGCGGCCCCGCCCTCGGGACCGAGCAGGTCCAAGACGGCGTCGACGGCCTCGGTGAAGACCGGCTCACGCCCGTGGAGCCCGGCCGCCATCCGTGCGTGCTGGGCTCCTGTTCCGGGGAACATCACAACGAGGGAGCGGTGCTGCGGACGCGTCATGGCGCGAGGGTGGACGCCGCGGGTCGAGCGGTACTCCATCGCGGCGTTCAGAGGCCGTCGAGCCCGCCTTGAGCGGGCGCGCGCACGCTGCCCGTCATGAGCGTTGTCGACGAAACGCCTCCGGACACCGCCACCGTGAGTGTCGCCGGGGGGATGTCCCCGGACACCGCCACCGTGAGCGTCGCCGGAGGGATACCTCCGGACACCGCCACCGTGAACGTCGCCGGGGGGACGCGGCCGGACTCGGCCGCTCCCGCTCACGGCCGGCTGCGGGACCGTGCCGCCGAACTCGCCGAGCTGCACGACAGGGTGCGGCGCGGGCCCAGCGAGCGGGCGACCGAGGCCCAGCACGCCAAGGGCAAACTGACCGCACGGGAGCGGCTCGCCCTGCTGTTCGACGACTCGACCTTCACGGAGGTCGAGGAGTTGCGCCGGCACCGAGCCACGGGCTTCGGCCTGGAAGACCGGCGCCCGCACACCGACGGTGTGGTCACCGGCTGGGGGCAGGTGCACGGCCGCACCGTCTTCGCCTACGCCCACGACTTCCGCATCTTCGGCGGAGCCCTCGGCGAGGCACACGCCGAGAAGATCCACAAGCTGATGGACCTGGCCGAGTCCGCCGGCCGGCCCGTGGTCGGGCTGTGCGACGGTGCGGGCGCCCGTATCCAGGAGGGTGTGACGGCCCTCGCCGGCTACGGCGGGATCTTCTCCCGCAACGTCCGCAACTCCGGCGTCATCCCGCAGATCAGCGTCATCATGGGCCCCTGCGCGGGCGGCGCCGCCTACTCGCCGGCCCTGACCGACTTCGTGTTCATGGTGCGCGGCACGTCCCAGATGTTCATCACGGGCCCCGACGTGGTGCAGGCCGTCACCGGCGAGGTCATCACGCACGACGCCCTCGGCGGTGCCGACGCCCACGCCTCCCTCTCCGGCGTCGCCCACTTCGCGTACGACGACGAGAGCGCCTGCCTCGAGGACGTACGGCACCTGCTGTCCCTGCTGCCCCCGCACAACAGGGAGCTGCCGCCCGCCGAGCCCACCGCCGACCCGGCCGACCGCCGCACCGAAGCGCTGTGGGAGATGGTTCCGGCCGATCCGGGACAGGCGTACGACATGCGGGAGGTGCTCGCCGAGATCGTCGACGACGGCGACTTCTTCGAGGTCCACGAGGCGTGGGCGACCAACGTCGTCTGCGCGCTGGCACGGCTGGACGGGCACACCGTCGGGCTGGTCGCCAACCAGCCCGCCTCCTTCGCCGGGGTGCTGGACATCCACGCCTCCGAGAAGGCCGCCCGCTTCGTCCAGACCTGCGACGCCTTCAACGTGCCGCTCGTCACGCTGGTGGACGTCCCCGGCTTCCTGCCCGGCGTCGACCAGGAACACGGCGGCATCATCCGGCACGGAGCCAAACTGCTGTACGCCTACTGCAACGCGACGGTGCCACGCGTCCAGCTCATTCTCCGCAAGGCCTACGGCGGGGCGTACATCGTCATGGACTCCCGTTCCATCGGCGCGGACCTCTCGCTGGCCTGGCCCGCCAACGAGATCGCGGTGATGGGCGCCGAGGGCGCGGCGAACGTCGTCTTCCGCCGCGAGATCGCCGCCGCCACCGACCCCGAAGCGACCCGCGCCCGCCTGGTGAAGGAGTACCGCGCCGAACTCATGCACCCCTACTACGCCGCCGAGCGTGGCCTCGTCGACAGTGTCATCGACCCGGCGGAGACCCGCGGCCGCCTGATCTCGGCGCTGGCGATGCTGCGTGCCAAGCACGCCTCCCTGCCCACCCGCAAGCACGGGAACCAGCCGCAGTGAGCGCCGACGACCCCACCGTCCGGATACTGCGCGGTGAGCCGGACCCCGAGGAACTCTCAGCCCTGCTCGTCGTCCTCATGGCCCTGGCCGGCTCCACCCCCACCGTCCCGACCGACACCACAGCCCCCCGCCCCGCCCCGTGGCCCCGCCCCACCGCCTCCCCGCCGACCGCCGCCTGGCGCGCACGCCCGCAACCGGGCTGGCGGGCGGGCTACTGACCCGACGGGCCCTCCGTCCAAGGACGTCGGAAAACGGGTGAGACGCCGTCGGCAGCCGGCCGTTGCCCCGAGCCCGATTGCATCGTTTGGCGGGCGTTGTCGACCAGGGAATACCCGGCTTCCAGGCTACCCGCGTCCGCCGATACGACGTTCGCCCACTGATTGACCGCGGGGTTGTCGTCCGAGATCAACTTCGCCATGCCGGTCCCGGTGGGGAGAGCCGCCTTGTAGCCGGCCTTCCCGAAGGTCTTGCCCCGCTTCTGCAAGACATCCAACATGCCCCTCGCCTTGCTGGATACCCACTCGGAAGCGTTGTTGCCGAAGCGGGTGAGCTTGCCCTGGACCTCGGCGTAGTTTTCGCCCCTCTCCGCGTCGTACGCAGTCCGCATGGCGCCCTCGGGGGGCTCGGGGCAGAGGGCGGAACGCTGTCTTGTGACGTTCGCACGTACCGACCACGCTTGTCCTGCGCTACGGCGCTGTAGGCGCTGGCGAATGACTCGTTGCTCGCCTGGGATCCCGGAGAGCCCGTCCGCACGTTGCTCATCCGCTGGGAGAGGTCGTTCATCTGAACCGCGTTGCTCGACTCGGCCACAGGGGCAGCAGCCTTCGCTGCCCTGCGAAATGCCCTCTTCGCCCCTTCCGCGTTGGACTTGCCTTCGGCGCTCTCCCACTTACCCTTGCTCTGCGACCAACGGCCGATCTGGTCGTGCTCATTGGTGATGTAGAAGTTCTTGCTCTTCGTGTCGTAGATGCCGAACTCGGCCCCCTGCGGGACCGGAGGAGCATTCTTGACGCGGCCTTCGATCAGGCGGACATCCTTGTTGTCCCTGATCTCTACCAGCCGGTAGTGATCGTCCGATCCTGCCATTTCGTTTTCCTCTTCATGGGGAGGAAGGCTCCCGGGGGAGCCTGTGATGCCGACAGTCCGGTGGCAGGTGACGCCACGGGACACAGACCTGCGTCGCCTCGCCGCGCCCAGCGGTGACGAGGGTGGCTCCACGTCGGCCGCCGTGCGCAGGGGGCAGCGGTGTCCGTCCGGAGCTGCTGCACCTACGCGCCCGGTCGCGGACAGCCACCCGTCCCCGTGACGCGCGGCAACGAGGTCCCCGTCCCGCCGGGACGGGGACCTCGCGCGGCCGGCCGTGTGGGAGGTCAGCCGACCGCCGGCGTCACCGGAAGCCCTGCCCGGCGCCACGCCTGGAAGCCGCCGATCAGATCCGTCGCATGGGGCAGGCCGATCCACCGCAGTGAGGCCGCGGCGAGCGAGGAGGCGTACCCCTCATCGCACAGCACGATCCATCGGGTTGCGCGGTCCGTGGCCTCGGGGAGGGCGCCGGAGCTGGCGGGGTCGAGGCGCCATTCGAGGTGGTTGCGCTCCACGATCAGCGCGCCGGGGATGGCCCCGGCCGCCCGCCGCTGGAATTCCGGGCGGGTGTCCACCAGCACCGCACCCTCGGCCACGGCCGCCTGCGCCTGGTGGGGATGGAGCCTCTCGAACGAGCGGCGCACATCGGCGAGCCTGTCGTCGATGCCCATCACGCCCGCCCGTCACGGTCGTCGGAGCTGACCAGGCCGGGGGCGTCGGCGAGTTCGTCGAAATCATCGGTGCCCTCGACGGCGCTCGTACGGATCAACTCGATACCTCCCCTGCCCGGCGACTCCCTGTAGTAGGTCATGGCGGCCAGCGCGGGGGAGTAGGCGTGGATGCTGACCGCCGGGCTGTCGCTGTCGTTGTGCACCTGGTGGATGTGGCGGGGGCCGAAGGAGCGGACACCGCCGGTGGGGAGCCGCCGTGGACTCGGCGGCACGGCGGCTCCGAGGGCGAAGGTCCGCTCGCTGAGCTCTCCTTGGACCACGCCGAAGGCGCCGGAGGCGCCGCCGTGGTCGTGGATGTCGGTGCCCTGGCCGGGCAGCCAGGTCAGCAGCCAGACCTCGTGCGTGTCGCTGTGGGCGAGACGGGTGTAGAAGCGTTCGGGCGTGGTGAAACGCACGAGGGCGGTCCACAGCGAAGAGGAATGCGAAGCGAAGTGGCGCACAGTCTGCGCCAACTGAGGGGCAGTCAGCAGGCGTGTTCCGGCGCGCGGGGGTGCGGTCATGGCGATACCTCACAGGGGTGTGTCGTGGAGTCCGGTCGTCAGGCGCGGCCGGGATGACACAACGCGCTGGCCACGCGGACCAGGTCCACGTGGCGCCGTACGAAAAAGCGCGTACCGGTGGGCATGGCGGCAAGATTGGCAGGAGCGGGCTGCGGGGTCAACCAGTCGAATGCGCAGCTCGCGCCACGGGCGATTGCTCTGTGAACGGAATACTGCGCGCGTATGTCGAACGGCCCGGCACCTGAGCCGGAGGCCGATCAATCGCTGGACGGAACGCCTATTCTTCCTCTCCACGGACCATGGGCCCTGGAAAACGATGGACGCTCTTGGACGAGTCGGCGACCATCCGCAGGTGGCAGGTGAAGCCGATGACTGGGGACCGCTCATGCGGAGCCCGGAGCGTGTGCGTTTTGTCGAGCTGTCCGGCGGGACAATGTCCGCTCTGCTCAAGGGCGGCCTGACCGAAGCCGGCAGGGTGGCCGGTGTACCGCTGACCGAATACTTCGTGACCGACGAAGCACGGTGGCTGTGGCGGTACCGGCTCTCCCAGATGGCCGCCGATCCCGGCCACGCGCGGTGGATGCTGCGACAAGCGGTCGTCGACGACAGCGGTCCCGTCGCCGGACATGCCGGGTTCCACGGGCCGCCTGATGAGGTCGGCATGGTCGAGATCGGCTACTGCATCGCTCCGGACTTCCGGCGCCAGGGATATGCCCGATCCGCGCTGATCGAGCTGCTCCGCCGGGCAAGCGCCGAAACCGCGGTCACGACTGTGCGGGCGACGATGAGCCCCGACAACGTGGCATCCCTGGCGACGATCTCGGGCTTGGGATTCGTCGAGGTCGGAGAACAGTGGGACGAGGAGAACGGTCGAGAGATCGTCTTCGAAGTCCCCGTCCGCAGGGTTCCGTCCGCAGGGTTCCGTCCGCTTGAGGGGAACTTGGCGGAAAGGGGCGGCGATGGACTCCTTCCACGTCTTGGCGCACCCCGGCACCCGGCACCCACCGGGCACCGGAACCCGCCGGGCGCCGGAACTCGCCGGGCACTGGCACCCGCCCAGGCGGCACCGGCACCTCCGGGGCACTGGCACTCGCCGGCACCGGTACCCACCGGGCACACGTCCCTGCCGAAAGAGCCGCCCGCGGGCCCCTTCCACCACGCCGGTGCCTCCACGCCGGTGCCTCATCGAGCCGTGGCGGCGAGGTGTGGGCGAGAGCGCCGGCTCACCTGCCGGAGGTGAACTGGCCGCCAGACGGCCGTCCAGCGCGCTCACCTGCCCACCGGTCACGTGGTCCTGCGCGATGCCGTAGAGTGGACGGCACGACGCGGGGTGGAGCAGCTCGGTAGCTCGCTGGGCTCATAACCCAGAGGTCGCAGGTTCAAATCCTGTCCCCGCTACCAAATCCGGCCCCCTCAACGACATTGAGGGGGCCGGATGTGTTTCCGGATGCCGGGCGACTCTCTCAACCACCGGCGCTGCGCCGGTTCCGGCCCTCCTGGTTCTGAGAGGCGGAGGCGAGCCGGACAGCGAGCTTTTTGATGGGGAGGGTCGTGAGCCGTCTTCCGGGCGGACTGAGCAGGCTCCGCACCGGGCCTGGTCAGCGGCGGGCCTGCCACCGCAGGGGAGAGGCGGGCCTGCCACCGCAGGGGAGAGGCGGGCCTGCCACCGCAGGGGAGAGGCGGGCCTGCCACCGCAGGGGAGAGCAGCGTCACCGCCCCGCTGCCCACCTGGCAGGCCGCGCCGTACGCACCCCTTCGGCGCGTCAGTCGCCCGTTCGCTTGTAGGTGGCGACGGGCTTCGGGGGCTTGCCCAGCTCCATCAGCTGCATGTCACCGTCCGCGGTCTCGACCTGGTAGAAGTGCTCGAACACCTCGGGCGGACAGTTCTTCGCCTGCTTCCCCTCCTTGATCGTGAAATTCCCCAACTCGACGCCGTCGGCGGACTTCTTGGTCACCACACCGCTCCCCAGGCACCGCTGGCCCGTGAGGGTTTCGATGGTCCCCGTCGCCGGCTTCCCCGCGGCGGCCTGTTGGAACGTCACCCGATGACTGCCGTCCTCCGCGCGCCAACTGCCGACGAAGCGACCGGGTATCGGCTCATACACCGTGGCTTCGTCACCGAACCCGGAGCCCTTCTTCCACGGCAGTGTGGTGGTGCTGTGCGGCCCTTTGGCCACGAACTCGGCCCGGTCACCGCCGTCATAGATCTGCGCGGGCGGCCACCCGTCGGAGTTCTCGCTCTCGGCGGTGTCCCACTCGGTCAATTCACCCGCCCCCATTGCCGCCACGGATTCTTGTGGCGGCTCCCCGTCCGAGCAGTACAGGCCCCAGTTGGCCGTCACGGCGACCGTATCGCCGTGCGCCCTGGCATCAATGCCCTGGCAGGACTCGGCCTTCGTCTTGTAGATCGTCTTTGGCGACGACCAGGTGCCCCCCTCGGCCGGCCTGTGCCGCTCGACCAGCCCTTTGTCCTTCGCATACGTCAGGGACACCTGCCGCTTGTCCTTGAGCTCAATGCGTATGTGGCTGTCGTCCTTGTCGACGACGTGAGAGTCGATCTTCTCCGGTGTCCCGGCCTTCTCACCCACCGATCCATCTGCCGGGCTCGCCCCGTCCTCCGTCGCGTACACGGTTGTCACGCTTCCAGCAGCGGCTATCACCGCCAAGACGGCGGCACCGCCGATCACTTTGGCACGCTTGAACCCCACGATTGCCTCCCTCGTCAGCGGACAGTGTCCGCGGCAGTTGCCGAGTCCCCACGCGAGCGCGCCGGCGCGCACCGCGGTGGACCCGTTCGTATCGGTCGTACTCGGCTGGTCAGTTGAGAAGGTCCGGGGCGGTGTAGCCCAGCTTGGTGAGGCTGCCGGACAGCCTGAAGTCCTTCGGGCGGAGGGTCACCGCCGCCTCGGTCGGGAGCTTCTCCTCGGCCCCCGGCAGCGCGTACACGGCGCCCGCGTTGTCCTCCCTGCCAGGGTGACCGATGGCGAGGTCGCTCTTGCCGTCGCCGTCCTGGTCGGCCAGGTTCACCGAGAGGCCGAACGAGTCGGCGGACCCCTCGTCGGAGGAGAACGACTTCCCCCTGAAGCGTTGGGCGCCCTCGCCCGTCAGCCCGTCCTTGCTACCGCGCACCAGCGTGGCGCTGCCCGACTGCTCCTTGCCGGGAGAGTCCAAGTCGGCGCCGCCGAGAACGTCGGCGTGCCCGTCGCCGTCGACGTCGCCCGCGTCGAGCGCGGTGTAGTCGCAGGCCCCGCTCGACTGGCCCGGTACGTCCGCACTGCCCTTGGTGAGCGTCGTCCGGCGCGGGCCGGGGCCCTCGGACGTGCCGTAGACCACCGTCAGCACACCGCATTCCTGCTGCTCACCGCGGCGGCTGACGACGAGGTCGCCGTACCCGTCGTCGTCGACGTCGCCGACCGTGGCCGCCCCGTTCGCCGGTATGTGGGACTTCGCCGGCTTGGCGAAGCCGTCCTTGCCGCCCTGGAGGTAACGGCTGGCCCACACGACGTGGTTGGTGTTGTCGTCGGTCTCGTTGCTGCTGAGGGTGACCAGGTCGTCGGTGTGGTCGCCGTTGAGGTCGCCGGCGGCTTCCAGCGACGGGTCCGGAATCTCGTCCCCCTCCTTGTCGTCGACGTGCGGCTCCGGAACGTCGCCGGTGCCGGCAGCCGTTCCGTCCCTGGTGAACGGGCCCTTCAGCAGCCCCTCCGAGCCGAAACCGGTCACAAGATCGGCTTTCTTGTCGCCGTCGAAGTCACCGCCGACCGCCGTTGTGACCTCCCCGGCGGCGTCCTTGAGATATGTCCCACCGTGCAGGCCCGCCTTGGACCCCCACAACACGATGACCGTGGACTTCTCGCCGACGGAGGAGGTGACCGCGAGGTCGGTGTACCCGTCTGCGTCGAAGTCGCGAGCGGTGGAGTCTCCTCCGAATCCGGCGCCACTGGAGGGCTTTCCGGGCACGCCCTCGCTGTCCTGGCCCACCAACTGGTGGCGGCCCGCGCCGGGCCTGTCCGACCCGTAGGTGACGGCGAGATACCCGGCCTGCCTCGTGCCGGACACCTCGGCGTTCGGGGAGGCGGACACCTGATCGGCGCGCCCGTCGTTGTCGAAGTCGGCCTGCGGACGGGTCCCGGCGGGGCCGGTCAGGGCGGTCCCCTTGGCCTCTGCCCGATCGCCGGAACCGGACCAGAGCAGCGGTGTGGACACCGCACCGACGGCGACCACCGCCGCCACCCCGGCGACCCACTTCCTATGCTTTCCTTCGAGCGGGCTCATGATGCGGTGCTGAGGCACGAACTCCTCCGTGAAACGGCCTTACTCGTACGGGGCACCCAGGAAGAGGAGCAACACGGGGAGACGGGACCAGCGGTCAGCCGCCCCGTCCGGCTTCCGTTTCCCTGCGATGACTCGTTGGAGGATACGACCCCGCGGCAGGCACCGGTTCCCGCCTGACGACGATTTCTTCGCCGTTGCCGGATCGACAACGGCGGCAGGCGACCGGCCAACGACGACTGCCCCACAACCCGCACGGTTCCGCGCTCTCGCTGCCGGGCGGGCAATTACAAGCGCCCGCTCTACGCATCGGCGGGCCCGTTCCTCCCACACGACGAACGACGACAGACCGTGACGGATGCGCCACGAGCTGCCGCCGCGTGTGCGTATTGGTGCTGGTGCGTGTCGGGAGGGCGTATTGAACCATACGCACACGCTGGTGGCGGATGGTGTGCTGGAAGTGCGCACCCTGTAGCCGCAAGTCCGGGCCCGTGGCAGGGCACGACGTAGATGGGAAACAGCAGCGCTCGTACAAGCCTGGTGCGCTTGTCACGATCGAAGAGACTTACCCGCTCATCCAAAGGTAGTGCGAGCTTCCAGGGGGCTGGCTGAATGGCCGTCTTTGCTGCCTGTGCGGCCAGGCAGACCATCTGCCCTTTTCTAGAAGCACTCATTCACGATTCCTCTGACGCTGTATACCGGAGATGGGATTGAGGTCTCAAACCGCACCACAGCAGCCCATGTGGAAGCACCTCCGGTGAGAGGAGTCGTGAAAAGGCCGATCGTGGAAGCCACTGCGCCACCCGCCGAAAAGACGCCTATCACCACGTTCTCACTGCACGAGGCAAGCCCTGTCGGGTCGATGCGGTTGACGGGGTCGCCTTCGGTGTAGAGGTAGGGGTTCTTTTCCGGCCGGAGGGGTCGGGTTGGGTGAAGCGGCCGTTGCGGGAGTCGTAGTAGCGGGCTCCCATGTGGTACATCGCCGTGGGGTCCTGGTAGGTGCCGGCGAAGCGGTAGGGCTGGCTGGTGCCGTTGTCTTCGGTGGGGACGGTGACGCCGCGGGGGCTGTAGTGGTACGAGGCGGTCTTCTTCCCCGACTCGTCGACCATGGCAACGGTGGAGCCGAGTGCGTCGGTCAGGTAGTAGTAGCTCTTCCCGCCTCGTGTCACGGAGTTGAGCGTGCCCTCGGCTTCGCGGACGAATCCTGTGTCCTGGCCGCCGGTGCTGGTGGCTGAGAGGCCGAGCGGGCCGTGGTGGAAGAACGTGTCGCCGACCTTGACGCGTTCGCTGTTGTCGGTGGAGGCGTACTGGCCGTCATAGGTCTTGCCGTGCACGGTGGTGGAGGTGAGCTGGGAGAAGTCTGACCAGGTGCTCTTGGTGCGGGCGGTCTCGGGGGTGGGTGCGCCGGCGGTTTCGTTTCCTGCTTTGTCGTAGGACCAGCCCGATGAGTCGTCGTTTTTCTGGGTGATCTGGCCGGCGTCGTTGTAGTCGTAGGTGGTGCCGCGGGGGCAGCCTTCGGTGATGCCCTGGGAGGTGAGGTTGCCGGCCGGGTCGTAGCAGTACTGCCAGGAGTTGTTCCGCTTGCCGTTCTTGGTCTCGTTGGCGTAGGAGAAGCGGCCCGCGCTGTCGTAGGTGTGCGTGCGCTTGAGGTCCTCGACCGCGTCAGTGACGGTGCGAATCTTCGTGCCGTCAACGGTCTTGCCGCCCGAGGCGTAGCTGTAGGTGTAGGCCAGGTCAACCAAAGTGGTGTCGCCGTTGGTGGCCTTGATCTTGGTGGGCCGGTCGGACTTGTCGACCGTCACCGACTGCTTGGTGCCACCCGGGTAGGTGGTGGAGGTGCGGGTGTCGTTGTTGTTGTACGCGTAGGTGGTCTTCTTGCCGCCTGGCGCGGTCAGGTCGGTGAGCCGGTTGGCTTCGTCGTAGCGGTACTGGGTCTTGCCGCCCGGGTCCTCGTACGTTTCGACGTTGCCGTCCGCGGTGTAGGTCAGCACCGTCTGGGACCCGTCATGGAGCGTACGGACGGTCTCCCGGGAGAGCGGGTCGAAGGCGTACTTGATCACGCCGGTGCTGTCGTCGCGCTGTCGCAGGTTGCCATCCCCGTCGTAGTGGTAGGCCACGGTCTTTGAGGGGCTGGCGACCTTGGTGACGCGGTCGCGCTGGTCGTAGGTGTAGGTGAGCTTGGTGCCGCGGCCGTCGGTGACGGTGGCCGGGCGGCCCTTCTCGTCATAGGTGTAGGTCGTGTTCCCCATCGGGGAGGGCGGGGTGACCTTGGTCAGGTTGCCGTGATCGTCGTAGGAGAACTTCGTCTCCTTGCCCCGCTCGTCCTTGACCGAGCACACCTGGCCCTCGAAGCCACCACAGGTGGGGTCGGCCTCGTTGTAGTCCGTGGTGCGTTTGCCGCCGCCGTCACCGGAGACCGCAACCGAGGTGGTGTTGCCCTTGGCGTCGTAGGAGTACTTCGTCTCCTCGCCGTCGGGCATCTTCACCGTGCCGGGCAGGTCGGCGCCAGCGATGGTCTGGTAACCGGTCAGGGAGCTGGTCGCCCCGGTAGGCAGCTTGGCCGAGGTCGGATTGTTACGCCCGTCCCACCCGTAGGCCGTCACGTTGCCGGGGTTGCCGCCGGTGCCCATGGCGTCGGTGGCGGTGGCCAGGTTGCGGTTGGCGTCGTACGACCGCGAGCGCTTGTGTCCGAGCGGATCGGTGACCTTCGAGACCTCGCCGTCCGCGTCGTGCTCGTACTTGGTCGCATCCCCCAGCGGGTCGGTGACCGTGGTGGTGCCCGCCGTGTCCGGAGTGTCGGCACTGTAGCTGTAGCGATAGGTGGGGCCCGCGTGCTCGTCGCCATTGAAGTGGGTGGCACGCAGCATGGAGGTGAGGCGGTTGTGCTCGTCGTAGGTGAAGACCGTCACCCGCCCTTCCGGGGTGGTGATCTTCGTCAACCGGCGGGAGGAGTCGTAGCCGAAGGTGGTGGTCTTGCCCTCGGTGTCCGTGGTCTTGGCCAGGTCGCCTGCGCTGTTGAGATCGAAGACGGCGGTGCGGCCGGTGTGGTCGGTGGCCTGCCACTGCGAGGCGTCCGTCTTGACCAGGTCGATCCAGCGCCCGGAGCGCTTGTCGGTGAGCTTGAAGCCCTTGTTCTCGCCGCCCTTGTCATGCTGGGTGACGGTGATGGCGCCGTGGTTCTTGTCGGTGACCTTGGTCAGGCTGCCGTACTCGTTGTAGGTGTCCTTCACCCCCGACTTGCGGTCGGTGAGCGTGTAGGTTCCGTCCGAGTTCTTCTTCAGATCCTTGCTGTAGCCCTCGGGCGTCGTATAGGAATCGCCGTCCTTGGTGAAACGGAGACTCTCGCCGGTCTTGTCGTAGAGGACGACCTCATCCGCGGTGACGTGCAGGTATCGCTCATAGCCCTGCCACCAGCGCTGAGAGACCCTCCCCCAAGGGGCGTCGAGCGAGTTGTAGGTACGGGTGAGCTGGAGCTTCTGGCCGACGCCCGCGATGTCGAAGTCGGTGGCCGCCAGCATCAGGTTGCCGGTCGAGTAGTTGACCCGCGCCACCAGCGCATCGGTGATCCGGAAGTCGGATATCTCGTGCCAGGGCACATCGCCCTGCCCCTTCGGCACCGTCGTCGAGGCCGCTGCGGAGCGCAGCGTCTTCTTCCCCGCGGCGTCGGCCGTCTTGCCCGCGCGTTCCTTCTGTGCCTTGCGCCAGGCCGCCACCTCCGGAGACGGCTCAGCCTCCTCCTTGCTGGTGGCCGGCTTGGTCTCCCCCACCCTCACCGGCGGAACCTCTGCGTCCGGCTTGCCCTTCCCCCATGCGGAGGACGGTGTTTTCTTCGCTGGGGCGGCACTCGCGGTGGCCGGCAGCATGGCTGCTCCGGTCGCGGTGGCCGCCAGGACGGCGAGTGTGGCGGTAACGGTACGTCTGGACTGCGTGCGGGCACGCCGAACGGGCGTGCCCGAGGCACGGTCGCGCATCTTCCCCCTCGGAAGAGACCACTCCGGTCACGATGACCGGCAGCCGCTGCACGTTTTCACACGGTCACCACAAAGATCCAGAGGGTGAGCGCGTCATGTCCGAAAATTCTTTCCCTCTGGCAAGAGAACGGCAGATACCCGTATCGAACGGGTAACAGAGTGCTCTTGCACTACAACCGTCAGGCGAGGACAACCGTCACTGACGAGTTGCTATCCGATCGGAAGTAGCGCTACGGCAGGGATCATCGCGTAACGGGTACAACCTTCCAGGCTCACTCCGAGTCAAGAGTCGGACACGCATTCGACCGCCAGGGCCGGAAGGAGACGCTGATGCCGCCGCAGCCCACCAACCAGCTGACACCCGTCGCCAACGCCGCAGGGAGAACGCTCTGTTGGAGCCTCGGCACCGCCATGCTCATCAACACCCTGCACGCACTCCTCCACCCGGGCGCAGCCTGGTGGCGACTACTCTGGATCGGCCTATGGGTACTGACAGCAGTCGCCCTCCTCGTCTGGGCTGCCTTACGGGGCATGGAGAAGAAGCGATTCCGCCGGAACACCACCACGGCACCACACGACACGCCAGTCGACGATCAACGGCCACGCGATGCGGTCGGCGAGAACCCAGCCGCGTGACGGCGGACAAGCATCCGTCTGGCGTCCTGTGAATGGTCAGGGGCGGCCACGGCCATCGCCTCGTCTGCATCGCCGCCGATGTCGGTGTCGATGACCAGCGGGCTCGCGCTGAGGTCTTCCGGCCAGGGGTCCGGCTGTGCCAACGCGGCCCGGCTGCACGCGCCGTTCCGGAACTCGCCCTGGCGGTGACCAGCGACGATGTGGACGGTGAACGGACTCGCTTCGCACGGCACCTGCTGGACCTGATGGGGTGCGGGGAGGTGCCCCTGGTGGCCGGGAACTCGCTGGGCAGCTCCCGCTACTAGTGCGTCACAGGTCTGATCCCGGCCACCGCGCCGCAGTAGCCCGACAACGTCGTGGCCGCCGCGCGTCAGGTGTGCGCCACCGCCGATGGCCCGGTGCGGTGAAAGGGCCGCGCACTCTTCTCCATGCTCGGTGTCCGGCGCGTCCGTAGGCTTGAGCCTGCGGCCTCATTGCGGATTGGCGATGACCGCGGGTGCGCCGACAGCCGCGCCCGTGGTCTGCGACAGTGGTAAGGCGTACGGCCCCGCGCGGGTTGAGGCGGCTGACCGAGTGGTGCTCGCCTCGATAGCGCTTGCCATCGAGGGCGATATCGGCCGGTCGCCTCGCACGGAGATGCCCACTCGTCGGGCGTCGGCCGTGTCGTTCGTCTGGGACATTCAGCCGACGCTAGGGCTGATGTCGGACGTGTCGAGCCCCGTCGAAGAGGTCCTTACGCGAAGCCCTGCTGGAGTACACGGTCGGCCTTATGGAGTGCGTGTTTGAGCTCCCCGAGTACGCGGTCGGGGAGACGTTGCGCTGCGAGCCCGCACACCGCCACGAGTTCGTGGCAACGGGAGACCTGCTGTTCATTGAGGAGGTGCAGGCACGGTCCGTGGGCGAAAAGTTCACGCGCGGCGTAGCCGTCAGCGGAATCAACCGCTCGAGAGGCCAACTCGTGAGCTACGGCGTCCGCAGGGTGTCCGGTCAGTTGGGCGAGGTCCAGGATGGTCAGACCCAGGCGCGTGTCAAAGACCGTGCGGCCCGGTTCCGGCCTGGAATGGAAGTAGGCGGTAGTCAACGCCGCGAGGTCCGCTCTGCGTGCCGTCCCGCTCAACGCCTTGCCCGCCGTGGCGAGGCTCATGGTGACTTCGTGCTCCCACTGGTCGCCGGGGGCCGTTTCGGCAACGAGTCGGGCGGCCCGCTCGTGATCGCCGTTGACGAGAGCGGCGACGACGGCGACTTGTCGTCCGTCGAGCATGCGCTTCCCCACGCCGCGGTGCCGTTCAATGTGGGCTTCAGCCTCGCTCCAGCGTCCGGCGGAGGTCAGCGTTCGTGTGCCGTCTGCGAGGAGTACGCGCCACAGCCAGCCGCGCACTTCGAGCCGGTCATGGGTGGGTCGCGACGAGTTCATTCGGGACGGTGATGCCGTCGTATTCGAGGCTCGTTCCGTTGGTGACGGCTTCGAACAGCGCGGTGAGTCTGTCCCGGCCCGCATCGGCGTTTCCGGCGCGGATCTCCAGGCGGGCGAGGTTGACCAGTGGCTCCAGTCCTCGGATGGCGCTCATCGCGGGAAGGGGGCACGCTTGCAGGTAAGCGTCTGCGTGAGCGTGGCACATCTCGCGGGCGAGGTCAGAGAGGCCCACGTCGGAGGCGAGGAGCGCGGCCTAGTTGTGGACGGACGAGGCCACGCCCTGGTCGTTGTCCTGCTCGCACTGGTCAGCGAGGGCGGTGAGAGCCTGGATACGCTCCGGAAGAGGCAGGCATGCTGGCCTGAAGCGTGCGATGAGAGGGAAGTGCCGGGCTATCGGGACGTTGCGGTCCATGCGTCCGCCAAGAGACGAGGGAGCGTGTTCCCGCCCGGCACGGGCGGGAACACGAGGCAACCATCGGCCGTCTACTGCCACTTGATGACGATCTGGTTGAGCGGCGTGTCGACGGTGAACTGTCCGGGCTGGGGCTCGGCGGATGCCGCGCCAAGCGGACGCAGCTCGAAGTCCGCTTCGCGCCCCCGGTAGCCGCGGTCCCACTCCCGGATCGCTTCAGCGACGCGGGCGGCCAGCTCGTCACTGCCGGGCCCGTGCCCGATGACGCCGAACTCCCAGAGCTTGCCGCCTTCTGGAGTCTTCTGGTCGGACACGCGGCGGGCGAGGTAGGTGAGCGCGCTCTTGTCGAAAACCGCGGTAGAGCTCGGGTAGGGGTCGTCAGTCAGCAGCGTCCCGGCCGTCTTTGCCCTGTCGAAGGACATCCAGTTCAGACCGCTGGGCATGGCGAGGGTCAGCCACAGCTCCATCCACTCCGGGGACTCCCCGTACCAGGACACCGGTCCACTCCTGGACGGAAGGCTGGTCGAGGACGTCGGCCAGGGCGGCGGCGTCGATCGCCTGGTCCGTGTTGGTCTGGAGGTGAACGGCCCCGGTGCCGGTGACCGGGATGAGCGGCCGGTCGTCGTCGGCGACACCGCGCCGCAGGGGCATGAAGGTGTTCATCTGGCTGCTGACGGAGATGCACTTGTCTTCGCGGCGCTCGAAGGCGATCGACCGGTTGACGGCCGCGCAGTCGCTGGGGGACGAGGAGGCGTCCGCCCTGCGCAAGCTGCTCCAGCCAGGCGTGCGGGATGCCGTGTGCTCTGACGGTCGCGATGATCCGGTCGTAGGGCGCGCCGTCGGCTGAGCCGACCGCACCGTCACCGAGGACGACGGTAACGTTGTCGACCTCTGCCGCAGCCAGGTGTGCGCGGGCTCCTTCCACCAGGTCCTCGTCCACGTCGATGGTGGTGACGTGACCGTTCTCGCCCACGAGGTGGGCCAGCAGCGCGGCGTTGTAGCCGGTCCCGGCACCCAGTTCCAGGATGCGTTCGCCGGGCTGCGGCTGGAGCTGTTCCAGCATCAGCCCGACGATGCCCGGCTGCGAGGCGCAACTGATCGACTGGCCGCCCTCGTCGTACTTGATGTGGACGGTCGTGTTCGCGTAGGCGTCGTCCAGCGATGCCTCGGGTACGAACAGGTGGCGGGGCACTGTACGCATTGCCTGGATGATGGGCGGGGTCTTGATCCGGCCCTCGGAGACGACCTGGTCGACCAGAGCGTTGCGGAGGCGCTCGACGACGGCGTCATTGTCTTGGATGGTGTCGGTGCTCACCTCGGTAACGCTAGTGCTCGTACCGGCCGCTGACGGGGTGGTCTCAGTACGGTCGCTCGAACTCATGACGATCTCTTTCGCTAGTGCTGACATGGAGCTTTGGTCCTGTATCGAGAGACCAGCGCGGTTGGCGTGGAAGATGAAGTGGTGGGCGATGACCGCCCGCAGACCGCGTTCGAGCTGGCCTCGTTGAGCGAGGTAGGCCAGAGCGCGTCCGGCGCCCTCGAAGGCGCTCACCCAGGCGGCGTGCCCGGTGAGCGGCCCCTTGTTCGACGGATTGCTCAGCGTCGCGGTGTTGACGGTCATCAGTCGGCGCATCGCAGTCGTCGTGCCCCTGCTCCATGTCTGCGCGGGAGTCGACTCGGCCGGACGCAGGTGGGAGACCTTGTCCCAGACGTCTCCCTGCTCGTACCAGTCGAGACCGGCTGCCCGCATCATGGTGCTGCACAGTACGACGGCGGTCTCTCTCCTTCCCAGATGGCCGGGGGCTACGGGGTAGGTGAGCAGGTGTCGGCTGTCGTGGTGGAACAGCTCGTGGGCGATTTGCAGGGCAGTCTGTCCGCCGAAGGCGGCAGTCTCGGGCTCGTATATGCCGTCGGTCCAGTCCTTGATGTGTCCCTCGGCGGCGAGTCGGTCCAGGAGCCGGGTGACGGTGTCGCAGGCGCGGGTGTCGTGCCGGTACCGCAGCGGCCAGGGCTGCTTGTTCATGAACCACCAACGGCGAAGAGTCCCGTCCCGGTCGGCGGCAAGGAGCACGGGGCCGAGGAGGTTGTTGATCACGCGCTGGCCGCTGTCGCGGTCGTGGAAGACGATGTTGTGCTGGCACCAGAAGTCGGGCATCAGGGTCCTCACGGTGGGGCGGCGGTCAGGAGATCAGCAGGCAGGCGTCCCAGGCGCAGTGGGGTGCGGTGCCCGTGGAGGGCGCAAGTGTGGCCAGTGCGACGCCGGCGGTGCCGTCGAGCAGGCCGGGCCCGCCGTCGTCCGCCTCCATCAGCTCGGTGACCGTGTTCTCCGGGTCGGTGCCGGGCGGCAGCACGGCCGAGAGGAGAGCGGGGAGAACCGCACGCAGCTCACCGGCGGTCGCGGAAAGGGCGTCGTCGGCGGTGCGGGCGGCGACGTGGGCGAGCCCGGCGAAGCCGTGGCACAGAGCGATGTCGGTGGTCGCGGCGAGATGGCGGCGGTCGGTGAGCGCGTCGAGGAGTTCACGCTCGGCGGTGAGCTGACGGTCGCTGTCGCCGAGAGCGAGGGCGGCGAGCTGCTGGGCTCGGGCCAGGCCCGCCGTTCCATAGCACCAGGACGGGCGCGACACGCCAGCAGATTTCAAGTGTCCGGAGCGCAGTTGAGCGCGGGTGACCCAGTACGGCCAGGCGCTACCTCGGCCGCTCGCGTCGTGCCAGCGGTCCAGCCAGGCGCAGATGGAACGGATGGCGTGGAGCTGGCCGCGCACGCGACGGCGGCGGCGGGCGGCGAGCGAGAGCAGGCTCAGCACTCCGGCGATTCCGTGTGCGAGAGAGTTGTTGGCGTGCCCGTCTGGGAAACGGTCATCGGGCCTGCCGGAAGGTCCCGAGAGGGTCCACCAGCCCGGCGCCTCGTCTTCACCGTGGGAGATGGGGGCTGTCAGGCGCACCAGGTAGGTGAGGATGTGAGCCACCACTGGCGCGTCGGGATCGCGCCGCAGCAGGTAGGCCCCGTAGCCGGTGAGTTCTTGGAGGGCATCGAACTCAGCCAGTGCTGGAAGGTCGCCGCTGTCGATGCGGCGGTGCGCGGCGGCGACCCGGCGGTGGGCTTCGGCCCTGATGCTCTGGTCGAAGCCGTCCAGTGTCCGCTTGTAGGCCCCGGGAAATTGCTCGGCTACGCAGGCCAGGGGATGAGCAAGGGCAGGGGCCCCGTAGAAGGGGTGGCTGTCGGGGCCGCTGGTGATCGGCGCCTTGGTGGCGGCCGACAGCCAGTCGTGGACGCGCTGCCACGGCCGCACCTCGGCGGCGGCCAGCTCGATGTGCAGCAGGGCGACGCCGGGGATACCGTGCGCGAGAGATTGCCGCCACCACGGTGCGCTGTGCGACTGGCGCGGTGCGAGGTCGGGGTGGGTGAGAAGATCGGCAACGCGTGCGGCGAGGCCCGAGAGGGTCTGGGTCACGGTTTCCTCCCGGTGGTGCGGGCCGTCCACGCCTGCGCGGCGGCGCGCGCCAGGTACAGGCAGATCGCTTCCTCGGGGAAGTCGACGGCGACGGCACGTACGAAGTGCACATGGAGCAGGGATCTGAGGACATCGTCGAGGCCAATGCCCTGGGCGTGCGGTCCGTGTAGACGCTCGCGGTAGACGGACAGCGCGCGGTCGCGATCCCGCCACGCTTGCACGATCGCGGTGCCTCCGGGGACGGCGGTCAGCGCCTGCCACTGGTCTCGGGGGTCGGCCAGTCGTACGGCCTCGGTCAGCTCGTGCCGGGGAAGGGGCTCGGGTGCTCGCGCCGGGATGTTGGCGATCAGCCACTGCATTGCCGCCGACGCGCTGCCGAGGAAGGCGGAGGCGATGGCCACGGTGTGGGCGGTGACCAAGGCCCGGCGCGGAGGACGCTTGGGCAGACGCAACTGGGCGAGCAGGGCGCGCGAGTCGGTGCGGAAGACGTCTTCGGCGGCCTGCCACGCGGGCCCGGAGCCCCACCGGCCGGTCTCCGGGTAGGACGTCGGGTAGCGCACTTCCCGCAGCAGTCCTGCGCGGTGCAGGTCATCAGCCCAGGCGCTGACTTTGGCGGCCACCGCCCCGAAGGCGTCCGGCTCGGGTAGCGCGATGCGTAGCCGCAGGTGTTGGTCGGGGTCGCGGAAGCGGACGTACCACCACGGGGGTCCGTCGAGCCCGTCGAGCAGGTCGGGAAGATGGCGGGAAAGGATTGTGTCCTGGCGGCGGATGTCCCCGTACAGGCTGGCGAGCAACACGTCGGAGGCGGCGGGGGCATCGTGACGGTCTCGGCCGATGAGCCTCGCCTGGGTGGGGGCGGGCAGGCGCGGCCACGCCGGCGGCTCGGTCGCCTTGAGGGGGATGACGACCTCGTGGGCGCGGCCCTGGCACCAGCCGGTCTCGGCCAGGTGCTCGGTGAGTACGGCGGGGGTGCCGCGGTTCAGATGGGTGCGCAGCAGCACGCGGTGGCCGCTGTGTTTCAGGTCCAGGAGGAGACGCCGATCGCCTTCGGTCAGGCAGACCCGTGCGGGCAGGCGCCGGCGGGTGCGCCAGTCAGCGAACGCTTCGTCCCACGCACCCCACGCTGCCGGCTGGCGGGGCAGCTCGGTGGGCTCCAGCCGCCAGCGAGCCGCTGCCAGGATGGCGCGCCCGTAGCGCAGGCGGGGCAGGAACGGCATGGTCCGGGCTGCTCCCCAGTCGAAGACCGTGACGGTGGCGCACTGGGCGCGACTCAGCTCGATCAGGTAGCGGGCCAGGGGCGGCGTGTGGGTGTGGAGATTCAACGCGTGCATGCCAACGGCTTCGACGCGCCGCCCCTGGTCCGGGACAGCGAGGTACATGCGGCGACCGTCGCAGCCGACCGCGAGATCATCGGCGGTCAGCACGGTGTCGCTCGGGGGGCGGTATTCATCCAGGCTGATCACGTGGGGCAGGGTCTGCGGGGAACGGGCGACGTGTGCCGTCTCCGCGACGAGCGGCGAGAACGACAACTGCGCCGCCACCGTGTTGTGATCGGCCGTGGGTAGGTCGGACAACTCGGCCGCGATCAGGCTGCCTTCCCGTTCAGGAAGTGTGTCGAGGAAGCGGCCCATGCTGACACCTGCCCCGCGAGACACGCTCACCACTTCCAACCGGAAGTCCCCGCGCTCAAGGCCTCTGACGCTGTCCGCGTGCACACCCACCGCCAGTTCCAGATGCGGCGGGAGCCTGACCGGCTCCTCCCCCTGAGCGAGGTCAGCGATCACGGACTCATCGAGGATTACCTCGTCGCGGCCATCCAGCACCGCAGCTTGCGCGAGACGTACCAGAGCCTCGTCCCGCTCGGAGATTGGCCGCCGCTCCGCCGGCACGGTGCCGGGGTAGCCGTCGGGGAAGCCGACCCCGCTGTCCGCGACCACATCCTTCAGCGGCACCATCGAGCCAATCCCGAATCGCTCGTAGAACCGCATGTGGTGCGCCTTCCACTCAGCTGCCCCGAACGGCGCGGCGCTCAGGCGCGCCAGGACGAAGGCCGCACGCTCGGCTTCGCGCGCCACCTCCGTGGGCAGCGTGAGGTCCGCGTCAGTCAGACGTAGATCGACGGCGAGCGGGTGCTTGCGCCCCGGCATCAGGGCGCGCATCCTCTCGGTCACGCTCCCGCGCTCGGAACGGGCCTGAGCCAGTGAGCGCGTGTTGGCTCGGCGGAGGCTCGCGTGGATCTCGCGCAGGGCCTCCACCAGGTCTGCGACCGGTTTCACGCGGTCGGCTTCGACCGCCGCGAGCTGATCCAGGAGGTACCTCAGAGCGTTGGTTTCGGTGCTCGGCGCGTGGAGGCAGGTGATCAGCGCATGCCGTTCGACCAGTTCCTTGAGCAGGGCGTCCACATGGTCTGGCCCGGCCTCGGGGAAGTCGGCGAGGAGCTTGTCCTTCACGTCCCCGATGCGAGCCGGGCCCCGGGCAGCGGCCAGGACGGTGGACACCGGCACGGTGTGCGCCAGTGACACCTCTACGGCTCGGGTCCCGTTTCCCGTGGGACGCGGCTGGTACGGCACGATTAGCCGGTCCCCGCGGGTCGTCATGGTGCTGTTGGCGATGACGGTCAGATGGGAGAGCAGTTCCGGGCAGCTCTCCAGGCAGGTGATCACGTCTGCCAGCCAGGGAGCGCTCGCGCGTACGACCGCCACCGGCTCGCTGCCCCAACACGCCTGTACTCGTGGGCCGAACTCTGCGGTTGTGACCCCGGCGAACAGGCCGAACGGAGTCGGCCGGTGTGCGGCGCGCAAGAGGTAGCGGGCGACGGATAATACCGCCCGCCTCACGTCGCGCCGGCGGGGCCGGGCGGATTCGCCCAGGGCTCGGGCCCGAGCTGCGAGGACGGGGCTGGCCTGCTGTAGTCCTTCCTCTATGTCAGCGATGCTGAGGACGGTCCGCAGCCACCCTGTCTGGGCTTGATCGGTGTGCATGGAGGGTTCTGTCGTCAGGTCGGGCCAGGGGGGATGGGCAGCGTCGGACGTGCCACCGCGCGGACGAGGGCGGTGTTGCCGGATCGAAAGGCGCGAGCGGGAGCGGCCATCGCTCTCCTCCAAGAAGGTCGAGGGGCCTGGCGGGGCTGGTGCTGCCGCATGCGGGGCGTGCGGCAGCACCAGCACTCGGGAGCTGAGCAGGCGTAGGCGGTCTGCTCAGGCGACGCCGGTGGTGCAGGCACCGCAGGTGCTGCCACAGTTGTCGTTGGTGATGTTGACCAGGCTTGCCGAGTCGGCCACCTCCAGCAGGCTCGCGTCGAGCTCGAAGCCGACCGGGGTCGGCGACTGCTCGCTCAGTGAACGCAGCTGGGTGGTGTCAAGGTCGGTGCTGTTGCTCGTCGGGGCCATGCCGATACCTCCAATATGAGATGGATAGGGTGTGCCAACCTGCCTTCGGCGGGGCGCCGACCCAGGAGTCTCTTCCGGGTCCCCGGCGGTTGTAGGCGCCGACGTCGTGACCCGGTATAGGCGGCGTCCCGACCCACTCCCGGCCGGAGCCTGCAGCGAACCCGCGTGCGGCACGCGTCGTTGATGTGGGGCAGCGTGCGGGTGCAAGCGGACAGGTGCCGGCCCGGGCCACCTCCGGCCGGGGGCGTACTCGTCGACCCTTCTGCCTGGTGGTGTTCGCTCTGCCATGGGCGAGTGAAGTCGAAGCGCATCAGACAGCTTCCTCGTAAAGCGGGTGCCCGTGGCGGAGCTCCATGAGGGTGCCGTGGACTCGGGCCTGGAGGGCGGCTCGGACCCTGCGGGCCTGGTACGGCGCGCAGTACCCCTCCAGCTCAGCCCCTCGAAGCCAGCGGTAGTGGTCGAGCTCCGGGTCCTCGTGGTCGTTGCGGGGCTCAGGCAGGGTGACGGCCGTGTGGTCTGGTACGCGCCCGCACCAGTAAACGTAGTTTGCACCGGCCGCGATGTTTTTCTCCGGCTTGGCCGATATCCAATCGAGGACCAACAGTCGACGGGGCTGAACGTGCAGGCCAGTTTCTTCCAGTACCTCTCGACGTGTCGCCCGCCTCCCACGGCGGCTCATTTTCCCTGGCACCGCCGCCCGGCAACTGGTAGAGGCCGTCGTCCTTGTAAGTGGGGCGCACCATGAGCACCGCGTCGGCGTAGTTGATGAGCAGGCCAAGACAGCCGTTCCGGACGGGCGGCGGATTGGTGAGGTCGGTGTCGGCGTGTGCCATGTTTTCTCCGTTGGTTTCGGGGACCGGACGCGGCCGTGTTCGGGTGACTGGTTCGTTCTCGCCTACCGACGGTCGCGCCGCCTGGTGCCGCCGCGACCGCGCATCATGACGCCTTCTGTGGTGGACAGAAGGCGGTGTATAGAGCCGAAAGAACACGCCGTGGCAGAGCTGAGTTCTCGGATGGTGGCACCCGCTGTGTAGAGCGGCGCCACCTCCCCGGCCAAGACGGCTCGCTCTTTTGGGCTCATGCGGTGGTGCTTCTTGTGGCGGAACTCTTGAGCCAGGCGCTTCAAGCCGAGGCGTACCTCGTCGTGGTTCACGTGTCACTCCGAAGGTGAGAGCTGCGGGCCAGAGGTGTTGCGCGGTCGGGGGTGCACTCAGAGCAGTGAGTACTTGTGCGAGGTTGGTCCGGTTGTTGAACGGTGCGGCGGTTTTACGGCGATGCCCGCGAAGGCGGCGGAGTGCTCGTCCGGGTGGGGGAGGTAGGGGCCCTGCTCGTGCCACCGGCCGGCCGCGGTCAGGCCGGGGCCTTGCTGTATGAAGTCGCCGAAGAACTCCTCGATCTCCTCGCGGCATCGGGGGCGCACGCGCAGTCCACGCTCGGCGTAGGCGTTGACGGCGTCGGGCATCGTGGCTCGGTGCCAGTGATCGGTCAGATGTGTGATCGAAAGGGTGCTTCCGCTCGGCAGCCACGCGCGGAGGGTGGCCATCGCGCTGTGAACAGCGACGTCATCGTGGCACCACGGCAGCGTGTCGTGGACCAGGACGGCTACCGGCTTGGTGAGGTCGAAGGCCGCGACCACCGCTTCGCTGCCCAGGAGTCGATCCATGGCGAGAAGGTCGGCGTGGATGACGGTCTGCGATGCGGATTCGTCAAGACGGCACCTGGCGTGCGCGTACACCTCGGGGTCTCGGTCCACGTACACGGTCGGACAGGCCGGATGCAGCTCCCGGACGACCTCGTGCACGTTGGACTCGCTCGGCAGACCGCAGCCCAGGTCGAGGAACTGGCGCACGCCAAGACCGGAGGACGCCTGAACCGAGCGAAGGGCGAAGTCGCGGTTGATGACGGCAGCCGTCCTGAGCCACTCGGCGACCTGGTAGACGGCGAAAGCGGCCTCTCGGTCGCACTGATAGTTCTCAATGCCACCGAGGAGCAGGTCATATACCCGTGGCGATCGGGCGTAGGCGAAGTGCTCAAGCCCCAGTGACTGGTCTTCAAGGAGACTCGCGGAGTTCACGCTGCCACCTGCCCTGCCGTTGCGTCATGGGCTCGGCGTGGAGGAACGACCGGTAGGTCGGGGCGCAGCTCACCAGTGTCTTCGAACAGGGGTACGCCATTGCAAAGAAGGCTCCAGCCCTGCTCGAAGCAGACGGCAGTCGGTCGTGCGGCGTCGGCGTCCGAGGCGTTGGCAGGCGGGCATTTCGGGGTGTGGGAGCACATGGCAGTCCTTGCTGCGGGGCACTCGGACCCGGACGGCGCCGGGGGGCGGACAGAGATAGTGGCGTCGGCTTGGCGGCGCCGCGGCGAGGAAGAGCGTGAGGCCGCGGGGCGGGCATCCGGATCGGTCGCGAGGTAGTGGGCGTACTCCTCGTCCAGATCCACCAGGCACACACCGTCGAGGTGGGCGATCATCTGGTTGGCCAGGACCCAGCGGACCTGCGGGTCGTCGTAACCGACCTGGACGGGCCGCTTGGGCGCGAGCACCCCGCCCTGGCCGAGCTCATAGAGCATGCCGACCACGCCCCAGGGACGCGGATTGGCGACCCGAAGCGCATGTGCGCCAGTGCGCAGGATGCGCTTGCAGCGGTCGCGGGACACTATGGCGCAGGGCAGGCAGACCGGCGGGTGGGTGGTGTACGGCACCAGGGTTTTCCCGGGCGTCACCGGCTCCATCCACAAGACGCCTTTGCGGTGGCTTACCGAAGACGGACTGCTGCAGACCTGGCACATCAGCAGCTCCATCGCAAGCCGTTGTCGCATGGGGTGGACTCCGGCGTACTCGGGCTTGCCCTGTCCGATGCGCTGGGACTTCCTCGCCCACAGCCCGCCTCGTGTGTCGCGGTCGTCGGGGCCTTCGTTGAACCAGCGCAGACCCTTGCCTGGCACGCTCTCCAGCAGGGCGGTGCTGCCGCGCTCGCTCTCCCACGTGGCGATCCAGGGGACGCCGCGGACGGCGGGGGCAATGCGGTTGTACGGGCGAGGCATGGAGCGGTCTCCTCGGCGGTCGGCTCGTGAAAGAGGGGAGGGGGCGTGGCCGGCTGCCGCTCGCCGAAGTCCGGGGCGGCGGGCGGCAGCCGGGGCGCCTGCTCCCGCGCGGGACCCGGGAGTGGCGGCGCGTCCTCTCCACGGGGGTGTCCCGGGGCCGTAGGGGCAGCCGTGCGGAGACAGAGAGGACCCACTTGGAGGGGTCGCCGTTGCCCCAGCGATCGCGTCGGCAACGGCGACCGGCTCACGGGCCGGACTGGAGAACGCTCGCCATGCGTAGCGCAGCCTCCACCTCGATACGGCCCAGTTCGATAGCGGTCTCTGACCTGCACCGCAGGCAGTCCGGGTGGAAGAGCTGATCCACCAGCACTCCGCCGGTGGTGCGGTGGAACGCGTCGCTGAGCAGATCACCAACACGGCCGGCGTAGGCCCCAGCGGCTCAAGTCCTTACATTCGTCGTACTCGGCTTCGATCTCCTCTCGCGGTGCGCCGAGCAGAAGCGCGAGCGCAGCGGCCACGGGCACGGTGACCGTGCCAAGGTTGATCTTGTCGCCGGTGACGTACGGTTCGTCCATTTCGAGACCGTGGGTGCGAAGACAGGTGGCCAGTTCGGTGCACGCCTCGAAGGTCTCCGCAATGCCTTTGCGGACCAGCCCGGCCAGGCCCGCAGCGTCGTCAGCACTGATCGCGCACGTCTTCCCATCAACGAGCAGGTCTGCTTTACCGATGCCGGCCTGTCGCATGGCTTCGCGCAAATCGTGCACTGCTGTGAGGCGGTCTTCGTTACCCACCTGCGCGGTGGGGGCAGCTTCGGTGCTGATGTGTGGATCAGTCATGATCTCTCCGAATCGAAGGCGTCATGAGAGACGGTGGCGGGGGCTTCTCATAGGCCAGCGCGGTAGCCCCTGATCGGAGCCTCTTCGACCTGCTCTAAGCAGTGGCACCTGGCGGTGAGATGAAGCAGAGAGACGGGGCGGGCCAGAAGCGTCCACCAGTACTGGCCCGCGCCGAACTGGAAGTCGAACGGCCTGCCGGAGCCAAGCTCCGCTACGGCTGCGGCGGCACCAGGGTGGTCCCCCAGCCAGGCCCAGACCTTGGCGAAAACGCGGCGATCGAGCATCCATGCGACGTCCCGCGCAGCCTCCCGTATCCAGCCGACCGCCTGCTCAGGATCAAGCGTTGTCGTCCCGCGGAGACACACAGGGGCACCGTCGGGGTTGGAGTGGTCTATGCGGCACCAGTAGCCGCGAGGCAGGCTCACGCCGAACACCGCCTGTCAGAGGAGACAACCTCTTCCTCGCCGGCTAGGACTTGTCCGGGCGATCATGTGACTACTTCGCGGTCGTGTCGTTGATGTGGACATGGGGCGGGGTGATCTGACTGATGCGGAGTGGGAGCGGCTGCGGCCGTTCCTGCCGGTCAGCAACGGACGTTGTGGCCGGTGGCGGGATCGCCGGCAGGTGATCGACGGGATTCTGCACCGGGTGCGGACCGGCGTGCAGTGGCGTGACCTGCCCGAACAGTTCGGGCCGTGGAAGACCGTCTATGAACGCCACCGACTGTGGTCGGGCGATGGGACATGGGAGCGTCTGCTCCAGCAGGTCCAGGCCGGGGCCGACGCGGCATCCGAGATCGACTGGGACATCGCGGTCGATTCCACCATCGTGCGCGCCCATCAGCACGCGGCCGGCGCTCGGACGGAGCCGCCGCCGGCACCCGCGTCAAAGGGGGCCGAAGAAGTGGAACACCAGGACGAAACCCCGTGGCAGAGCCTGGTGGACCGCCTGGTGGAGGTGGTGCTGGAAGTGAGGGCCTGGGGCGTTCGCGGGGCGGGTTCACCAGCAAGCTCCACCTGAGCGCGGACGGCCGCTGCCGTCCGCTGTCCCTGGTGGTCACCGGTGGACAGCGGGCGGACTGCACCCAGTTCAGCCCGGTCCTGGAGAAGATCCGCGTCCCCAGGCCCGGTTCGGGAAGACCCCGCAACAAGCCCGACAGCCTGGCCGCCGACAAGGCTTACAGCAATGGACCCTGCCGCGAATACCTGCGACGGAGGGGCATTCGCCACACGATCCCGGAGAAGGCCGACAGCGAGGCCGCCCGCCTGCGCAAAGGCACACGCGGCGGTCGACCGCCCGGCTTCGACGAAGACCGCTACAAGAAGCGCAACACCGTCGAACGGGCAATCAACAGACTGAAGCAGTCCCGGGCAGTCGCCACACGCTACGACAAGCGCGGATACGTCTTCCTCGGCACAGCCATAGCAGCAACCCTGGTCATCTGGCTCCGCACATGATCGACCGGACACACCCTAGGCGACGAGTTTGCGCAGTGACCAGTGGGTGAAGGGCTGGCCCAACTTGGCGGGGCGGGTGGTGGCCGCCTGGACGACGAAGTCCTCGTCGTCACGACTGAGCAGCTGGGGACGGCCTCCCGCCCACTGAGGGGCCAGGGAGGTCAGGCCGATCTCGTTGAACCGGTGGATCACATCGCGCACCGTGTCCTCGTCGGCCTGCAACAGGGGGGGCGATCACCAGCACGCTGTTCCCGCCGGCCGACTCCAGCAGCATCATCGCGCGCCGGTAGCGCACCGAGTTGCTACTGCAGCGGCGGACGATCTGCTGCAGCTTCTGCCGCTCCTGGTCGGTCAGTCTGCCCGCACGGACAGGCTCGGCGACCGCACCTCCGCCGGTCGGATCGGACGTCACCGCACATCCAACCGCCACGACTACCAACCGGCGAACCTAATTCGTTCTCAACAGCCCATACAGAGCGGTTGTCGCTCCAGTGGGCTGTTCGAGTACGGGGCTGCGACGCCTCCGGTGAACCGGGTTCATTGAGACCTCCGCATAGAGCGGCGTGCAGTCCCCGTGCTCGTGATGGCGGTTGCGTGGGCGTCGGACGGATTCCTACACGAAGCCTGGCTTGTGAAGCCTTGAGTGAAGAGCGAAACGTTTGCGCCCGCGTGACCGCCGCCACACCGGGTCTTGATTGCTCGTTGACGTTGGTGGTGCGAGCCCGCTGCATGGTGACCTCTCGATATGCCTGAGCTTTGCGAGCTCCCGTCGAGACCGAGGCCCGTGTGACGTACTGGTGCCACGAACGGCTAGTGAGGTGGCGGACCGGCCTGTCGCCGAGTCCTGGAATTAGGTCGCTGCGTGGCCCGCATGCGCTCGTGACCAGCGCGAACACCCACGTCATGGGGAGGATGCCTTGATCTACTGCGGAATCGACTGGGCCGAGAGGACGCATGACGTCGCCCTGGTCGACGACTCGGGCCAGCTGCTGGCCAAACGCCACATCACGGATGATGCGGCCGGCTACAAGGTCTTGTTAGACCTGCTCGCCGAGTACGGCGACACCGAGGAACACCCGATCCCGGTGGCGATCGAGACCTCCCGGGGTCTGCTGGTCGCCGTGCTGCGGCAGGGCAAGCGGAAGGTCTTCGCGATCAACCCGATGGCCGCCGCCCGCTACCGCGACCGGCACAGCGTCTCCCGCAAGAAGTCCGACCCGGGCGACGCCCTGGTGCTCGCGAACATCCTGCGCACCGACATGCACGCCCACCGGGTCATGCCCGACGACAGCGACCTGGCCCGCGCCATCGCTGTCCTCGCCCGCGCCCAGCAGGACGCCACCTGGAATCGCCAGCAGATTTCCAACCAGCTTCGCTCCCTGCTGCGCGAGTACTACCCAGCCGCCCTGACGGCGTTCGAATCCTGAAAGAACGGTCTCTGCCGCTCTGAAGCCCACGAAGTCCTCAAGCTGGCTCCAACTCCCACGCGAGCTGCTCGACTGACTCGGGCCCAGCTCCAAGCCGCCCTCAAGCGGGCCGGCCGCCAGCGCGGCATCGAAGCCGAGGCCGAACGCCTCCGTGAGGTCTTCCGCGACGACTACACCCACCAACCTGCCCTCGTCGACGACGCGCTCGGCAAGCAGATGCTCGCCCTCCTGGTCCAGCTCCAGGCCGCCTGCACGGCTGCCGACGACCTCGCCCAGGCAGTGGAGGAAGCTTTCCCTCAGCATCCGGACGCTGAGATCATCCTCAGCTTTCCCGGCCTCGGCGTCCAGCTCGGCGCACGGGTGCTCGCTGAGATCGGGGACGACCGCAGCCGCTTCGCCGACGTCCGCGGCCTGAAGGCATACGCCGGCGCCTCGCCCATCACCCGGGCCTCCGGCAAGAAGTCCAGCATCACCCGTCGCTGGGTCAAGAACGACCGCCTCAACCACGCCGGCTACCTCTGGGCCTTCTCCGCCCTCCGGGCCTCGCCCGGAGCCATGGCCCACTACCGTCGCCGCCGCGACGAGCACGACGACTGGCACGCTGCCGCCCAGCGCAACCTCTTCAACCGCATGCTTGGACAGATGTTCCACTGCCTCCAGCGACGCAAACTGTTCGATGAGAACACCGCATTCCCAACAGCTTTGACGGCTGCGGCTTGACGACTTGAGGTCGTGAGGTGTCTATGCGGTCAGAGCACGAGCGCAGAGTGGCGCGCGGTTCTGGAGCGTCGGCTGAGGCGAGAGACGATAGCTGGGCGTGCTTGTCCGGGTACTGCTTGTCCGATGTGGCGTCTCGTCTCCTTGTCTCTGACGGCAAGAAGTGCATAGGCTGAAATAATGCGTCTGTTCGACAAGTTCACTGGCACAAGGCGTCCCCCCAGTGGCATGGCTGCATACCCTGCCGAGGATGTCCGAGCGGCGCTGCTTGCGCTTAACCAACCGCATGTCCCGTTCCTCGTGCGTGGTGGTGCTGCCGAGGGGGTGGATGTTGTAGCGGAGTGGCGCATTCTTGAGCCCGCTTGGCAAACCCTCTTCGGGAGAAGCCAGGTGCATCACGCTCTCCAGGTCCTGATGCGCTTCGACGCCGTGAATTCCGAGGTCCACTCGATGGATCGACAGTGGGTGGTCAACTGGTTCGGAGGGACACCCAGGCTCACCTTGTCATCACAGTACACCAAGGGCCAGGTGAGAAAAAGCGCTTCTCGACGCTGGACGATCGAGCGAAAGGGAAAGCTAGGGTTCAAGGCGACGGAGACCTTCCGTTATTCGGCTTCGGATTTGAAACGCCCTCTGCAGAACGCTGTTCTCGCACATGGCTGGACATGGCGCGGCGTCCCACTGAAAAGCTAAACAGCTATTGAGGTATCGGGGAGGTACCTGGGCTGAGCAACACGCATATTACGGATGGCGCTAAAGAGGGGGGTCACGTGAAGGACGGCTTCGGGCTGAACGTTGACAGTGACGGACTGCGTACCACTGAGTCAATGATTGGTCGTGAGCTCAACAAAGCGGGCGAGGGGAGCCCCGCCGGAGTGGGCTCGTCCGATTATGGTCATCATCAACTGCAACGCGTAGCAGCCGAGTTCGCCGATGCGGTTCACCTTGCCAGGCGCGCACTGACCCGCAATGCCGAGGAACACGGCATCGGCGTAGGCAACACGGCCGGACTCTTCGAGGTGCAGGAAGATGATACGCGGCGGGGGTTCGGATCCATCGTTGGGGAAGAGCGCTGATGGCAAAGCAACTCGGTGAGAGCTCAGATCCGAAGCAGCTGATTCCCGGCTCTGCGGAAGCGGTCGAGACCGATGCCCAGTCGCTGGCGACGTGGAGCTCAAGCATGGCAGGCATCGGTGAAGGACTCAAACGCGTGGACGTCGGCACCTGGTTCGGTGCCGCGAGCAGTGCATTCTCGGAAAGTTTCTTTGAGCAGCCGCTGAAGTGGATCAAAGCAAGTGCCGCAATCACCATCGCAGCCGGGGCTTTGGATCGCTACGCCGCGACGCTGCGCTGGGCTCAGGCTCAGGCTCGAGAGGCGATTGAAGTGTGGAAGGAGGGTGACAGAGCCACGGGCGACGCTAAATTGGCACACGCAACAGTTGTCGCGGGCCTCCCTGACGACGCAGCAGTCCCGTCATTCTCTGACCCCGGGGAAAAGCAACGGGAACTGGCCCAGCACCTTCTCAACGAGGCGCGTACTCAGCTTGCCGAGGCGGCCGAGGACGCGGTGAAGACGATTGCGGGACCGGATGCCGTCACCTCCCACGCAGTAACTGGTGCAAAAACCCTTGGGAAAGATGCTGCGAGCATCATGTTCGAGGCGGTCACCGGGTGGGAGACCGATGGCCATGCAAGCGCAAACGGACCGAAAAAGGCGAAGGAATACGTGTCTCCGGGCTTCGGGAAGCTCGGCATGCTGAAAGCCTACGCAGAGACTTTCCACTTGAAGGCGGATGGCACGGTCTCTAAAGGGTCGTTGGAGCTTTCCGGCGTAACGGACGCTTACGGGGGCTCCCGTCTAGCGGGCAGCGCTGGAATAACAGACAAAGGGGCTGCTTTCGATGCCGAAGCCTCCTCGGGTTTGAGGGCATTGGCCGAGGGACGTGTCAGTGTAGGTCCGGCGAGTTACTACGAACGCGCCGGCGGGTTTGTCGGTGTTGAGGGTACGGCCAACTTCGGAGCTGGCCCAGAGGGAATCTATGCTGGCGCGTCAGCGTTCGCCGGGGCCAAAGCCAATTTTGCTCAAGGCGCGGATGTCGGCGGGATCGGCTTTGGTGTGACGGGCGAGGTGTCCGCCGGTATGGGCGCTGACGGGAAAGTGATTTACGGGGTGGGAGAAGATGGGAAGTTCCACCTCGGCACCGATGCGCATGGCACGTTGGGGATCGGCGGTGGCGCTGGACTCGAGATAACGGTTGATCCTCAGAAGGTCACCGATACCGCACACGACGCGGCCGATGTGGCGGGCGACACGGTCGACGGCGTAGTAAAGGGTGTTGGGTCCATCAAGGATGGATTCACAGGCATGTTCTGATTCGCTGTTTTCAAGGAGGGCGGACGAGATCACCGCAAATCTTCCCGTACCCATCGAGTTCCAGTTGCCGGAAGGCTGGCGCCCGGTGTCCCGCAGAGAGGCGACCGCGTCGGGCGTCGTCTTTCTCGCCTTGCACCCTCAGCCGGATGCGGGATACACCGCCAACATCGCTGTCGACGGTGGATACCGGCCGGATTCAGCGCCGCTGACGAAGATCGCAGACGAATCAGTGCACCGACTGCGTGAGGTTGACTCGACGTTGGTGGTTTCCTCGCGCCGCGAGGTCGGTTCTCCCACGGCGCCCGGCCTGACCCAAAAGCTCGCCTTCGCCGCCGCCATTGACGACCGCCTACGCGAACTAATGCAAACCCAGGTGTACCTATCTCTGAATGACATCAATGATCCGCGCGAGCGGATGGTGCTCCGGTTGGTCTTGACCGCCACCGCAACTCAGCACGATGCAGTTCTAGGCGATTTCCAAGAGTTCGTACGCACTGTGCGGCCAGATACTCAGACAGCGTCGCCCTAGCAAAGCGCTGACATGCAAGGACAAGCGTGTAGTGGGAGTCTCACAATGAACATCCCGCACGGATAGCGGAGCACCCACACTTCTATGGAAGTGAACCGGTCGGGGGGCCTTGACGTGGGCGAGGAGAGGAAGGGCCCCACTGCGGCTGAGTAGCCCACATGGCGGAAAGCCGGCGGCGGTGGCGGCTGCGGCGGATGGCAGTCACCACGCTGATAGTCACCGCTGAGGCCAGTGCCCCGACAAAGCAAGCAATCGCTGCGAGGACAGCGCCCACCGCGACCCCCACGTGTGGTTTGTCTCCTACCGTGAACTCGGCCTGCCGCTCCGAAGTGCAGGTGAGCGTGAAGTCGCCGCTACTGCCCGGCTTCACCTCGAAGACGCGTGCCCATGCACGGGAACCAGCGGTGATTTGAAAGGTGCTGTCCGGCCGGGTCATCGTCCCAGCCCGCATCTGCGGGATCTCGCAATTGATCCGACCCTCACCGGCCTGGGAGACGTAAATCGCCCTCGCTTCCCCCTGAGTGAAGCTGAACGTCTGCGAGCCGCCGCTGGGAAAGCGACGGTTGGTTTCAAGAACCGTGCTCTTTACTGTCATCACGATGATGGAAGCCCCGATACCGGCTAGCACGAGCGCCAGCACAGCGGCGATCACGTACCAGATGCGCCGGGGCCGCACGTCCTTTGCCTGGACCTTCGGCGGAGGCGGCGGCCCCCCGTACGAAGGGCCATGAATACCTATAGCCACGGTTCCACACCGTACAGCAACCTTGTAAGGCGGTCATCACACCGGACACAAGCCCCCGTTGGCCACTGGCCACGCTCTCTTCGCCTCGACAAACCCTCCACTGTCCTGCTCCCACCCAGCTCTTGGTCTTGGGAAGATCCACGGAGAGCAGTGAGAATTATGCCAGCGTTCCAGAGTGGGGCCCCTCCTCTGCGACGTGAAGCACCCTGTTCGCGGCCGCGCGCCAGGCCGCGGGCTTTGTCGTTCTCGAACTGGTGGACCGCCTCGGGTGCTTCGCCGCCACTACTACCGAGGTCCGCATGCCCAACCAGTGGTACCAGCAGATGAAGGCCCTGGAAAGCTGGTGGCGGACCGCGCTCCGCGATCGGGAGACCAAACGACCGCAGACGACGCGGGACGGGCCGCTCTTGAAACAGAGCGTCACCGAGATGTTCGACATCCTGGAGGCCCGGTTGTCCCGGCTGCGGGGGCCGACCAGTTGTGCTGTGTGCTTCGCGGTACAGCCGTCGGTCGCCGAGAGCTGGTTTGTGCCGCGCCTGGGGAACATGCAGGCCGCGGTCGCACCGACGGGCCTACACCTCACCACCTTCGACTCCGAACCGGAGCTCGCTGACATCGATCACGATATGAGCGTGTGCTTCGGCGACGGTCCGTCGCCGCGGTTGTATTCGGAGCCGCTGGATACCGAGCCAGTGTTCCCGTCGCTTCTCGTGAGCTCGCCGACAAGCTCGGCCTGACGGCTCACTCTCCGTGGTAGGAAGGGCGGACCTGGGAAGGACCCGAAGCGTGCGCAACATCGTACGGAGCAGCTGGCGGCGATCGACCCGGACAGGGGCTGCCTGTGGCCGCTGAGCTGGCAACGGCACTACCGAGTGCTCGCCGACCTGGTCGACACCGACGGCGTCCTTCCCTGCATCGTGCCGGGCATCACCTTCGAGGGCGACGACATCGGCACCTGGAGGTGACGGCAGCAGGAATCCAGCACTTGAGCGCAGCCCCTGACAAGCTGTGGTGCGAGCAAGGCTATTTCATCAGGCACGAGGCGTGGCTTCTGGCCTTGTGGAACCTGTGTGAGCTTGTTCCGCTTTGACGGACACCGTCGGTGTGGTGGTCAGGCCGTTGTGGCGGCGGCTTCGTAGTCGGCGGGGGTTCGGTAGCCGAGGCTGCTGTGCAGGCGTTTGAGGTTGTACCAGCTCTCGACCCATTCGAAGATCGCGGCGTGTGCGGCGGCTTTGCTGGGC
>NZ_QOIM01000026.1 GCF_003323735.1 Streptomyces reniochalinae
CCGACAAGGCCGACAAGAAGGCCGACAAGGCCGGCGAGAAGAAGGCCGAGAAGGGCAAGTCCTACCCCGACAACCTGGACGGCTGGATCCGTGAGGCCAAGGCCATCATGGACAAGCACGACATCCCCGGCTCCTACGACAGCATCAAACGCAACATCATCCGCGAGTCCGCCGGTGACCCCAACGCCGTCAACGACTGGGACGTCAACGCCCAGAAGGGCACCCCCTCCCGCGGCCTGCTCCAGGTGATCCAGCCCACCTTCGACCAGTACCACGTCAAGGGCACCCCCGATAAGCTCACCGACCCCGTCGCCAACATCGTCGCCGCCTGCAACTACGCAGCCGACCGCTACGGCACCATGGACAACGTCGACTCCGCCTACTGAGCAGAAGGCCCCCAGCCGACAACACCCCACACACCCAGCACACACGCACCACGCATGCGACACCCCGAGCGGGTGGGAGGAACACCCTCCCACCCGCTCGCCGCGTATGCCCCGCGTGGACATGCGGGATCCCGAGGTCTTCTACTGGAGGCCATGAGTCCGCATCCGTCCTGGTCCCGTCTCCGTTCTGCCTCGTCACGCCTGGGTGGGGCCCAGGCCGGGGCTCTGATGGGCGTCGCCTCGATGTCCACCGTCCAGCTCGGTTCCGCCCTGACGGTGCCGCTGTTCGACCGGCTCGGAGCGCCGGGCGCCGCCGGACTGCGGCTGGCGTGGGCGGGCGTGCTCCTGCTGGTGCTGATACGGCCGCGCCGCCGCTCCTTCACCGGGAGGGACCTTTCGGCCTGCGCCGTGCTGGGTGCCGTGACAGCGGGGATGATGCTGTTCTTCATGCTCGCGATCGACCGCCTGCCGCTGGGTACCGCGAGCGCGCTGGAGTTCCTGGGCCCCCTCGCGGTCTCGCTGCTCGGGCCCGGGGGCGGACGCCTCCGCTGGACTGCCGCCGCCGCACTCGGCGTCGTACTGCTGACCGAGCCCTGGCACGGCGGTGTCGACGCGGCCGGAGTGGCTTGCGCGCTGGCCGCCGCCGCGTGCTGGGCCGCCTACATTCTGCTCACCCAGCGTGTCGGGGACCGCGTCACTGGGCTGAGCGGGCTGGCCGTCTCCATGCCCGTGGCCGGCCTCACCGGGCTCGCCGTGGCAGCCCCTTCGCTGGCCGACCGGCTCGCCTGGCAGCCGGTACTGATCATGCTGGGGCTGGCCGCGCTCAGCCCGGTACTGCCCTTCGCTCTGGAGTTCCTCGCGCTGCGCCGCCTGACCGCTTCCGCGTTCGGCACGCTGATGAGTCTGGAGCCGGCCTTCGCCGTGCTGATCGGCCTGCTGGTCCTCGGGCAGGTGCCGGGCCTCGGGCCCGCGGTCGGCGTCGCCTTCGTGGTGGCCGCGGGTATCGGCGCGACCCGCGCCGGTGCCCGTGAGGTCCTGCCCTCACCCGCCGCCGCGCTCGCGCCCGACCCCGCGCCCGACCCGGGCGAGCCGGCCCCCGCGTCGTCGGCATGACGAGCGTGGAGAGGCGGGCCCGGCCGTGCCCGGGACACTGGACGGCACCTCCCCTGTCGCCCTGCGCCGCCCTGCTCCGCTGCGGCGGGTGCGGGGCGCGGATCTGCTGCGGCAAGTGCGGGGCGCGGAGGTGGCGGGCCGCCCTCACGGACTCGGCGGCAGGAAGATCAGCCGGTCCGCGACCGCGTCCAGGTGCCGCGGCGGCAGGTCCGTCGTGACGGACAACTCGGCGACGGAGGAGAAGCCTCCGAGTTGGCCGCGTGCCCGCGCGACCTCCGCTGCGCGGGGCGCAGGGAGGTGCAGCGCCTCCGCCAGCGCGGTCTCCGGCACGTTGTTGACGTCCACCAGACCACCGTCGGGAAACGGGCGGTCGCCGAGGTCCACGCGGCCGATCCGCAACTCCAGAGCCTGCCGCGGGTCGGACGCGGCGAGAGCGCGAGCGGCCTCGCGCGCGGCCTGCGCGTCCCGTTGGGCGGCCAGGGCCTCGCGCTGCTTCTCCAGTAGGGGCCGGAACGTGTGGTGATCCGTGCCGTGCGGTCTCCACACGGCACCGCGGATCGCGAACGCGTGCCCGGTCCCGACGACGAGGTTGAAGAACATCCCCGCTCCGAAGACGGTTTCGCTGGTCGCGGACACGTCCGGGTCGACGGTGAAGACGAGCGCGGTCGCCGCGAGGTAGGGCGCCGTGGCCACCGCCTGCCACCAGCGCTGCATGCGCGCCGCGGCGTGGATCATCATCGGCACCGTCGCGAAGCCGAGTGTGCACACGGGCAGTAGCGCCCACAGTGTCGTCAGTACGGCCCGCAGCAGGCGTGCACGCCTGATCGAGCGCTCCCAGTCGGCCATGCTGCCCCCCGGTGCGGTTCCGCCGTCGGCCAGTCGGTACTGCCGTGGACGATTTTACGGACCCTGCCCGCGCTCGCCGCGTTCCCGAAAGACGCCGACACGCCTTCGTTACCGGCCTGTGCCACCGCGGTCCCACCACCGGGACGGACGGGGCGGTTGGCGCGCCACGACCCGAACGGCCGGGCGGGGGCCGGTCCTGTGGCGCGCCTTCCACGGGAGCAGGCGGGCAGCGGCGACCCTCGAGATCCGGCACGGACACCCACGATTGGGCATGCCCCCTAGGGGTACACGCGCGCCGGACGGTCACCGTGGAAGGGAGCGGAAGGTGCTGAACGGCCCGGTGGGTGGCCTCGCCGCCGCGCTGTCGCTGTTGGCCGTGGTCCTGCTCGCGGTGGGCGGACTCCACGGGGTCTCCCGGCTGCTGCGGGTCTCGGCACAGCCGCTGTCCGCCGTCCCGTTCGGCTCGGGTCTTGAGCCGGCCGAGCACGCGGTCAGCCGGTTCCATGTGCGCTGGTACACGGTCACCATGCTCTTCCTGGCCTTCGACATGGAGATGGTCTTCATGTACCCGTGGACGCGGGTGGTCTCCGCGGTGGGCCCCGGCGCGGTGATCGAGATGTTCGTCTTCTTGGGGATCCTCTTCGCCGGGGTGACGTACGCCTGGCGGGAAGGCGCTCTGCGATGGACCTGACGGGAGCCTTGCTGCGGGCGACGGCTGCCCGGCCGCACGTCCTGCTCGTGACCACGCCGGGCGGAACCGCGGTGCGCCTGGCAGCCGAGCGCCACCTGCGCCGCCTCGACGTGCCGACCGCCGGCACCCCCGCGGACGCCGACGTCCTGCTCGTCGCGGGCCCTGACTGCCCTTCTCTTGAACCGGCGTTCGACCGGCTGTGGCAGGACATGCCCGAGCCGCGCTGCCGGGACCGCGTACGGGGCGCGGACGCGGTCCCCGACGTCGTCGACGACTGCCGCACCGTGCTGGCGTCCGCGACCGGTCGACGCGGAACGGCCGCACACGTCCCGGCGGAGCGCCCGTCGGCCGAGTTGCCGATGGCGGAGGTGGGTCCTGACCGTGACGGGCTGACGCTGGACCGGCTGCACGTGCCGCTGGGCCCCTTGCTGTCCGACTGGCCGACGGGGCTGACGATCCGCCTCACCATGCAGGGCGATGTCGTCGAACAGGCCCGCGTCGAGGGGCTGCCCGCGCAGGCGGCCACGCCCTCTCCCCCGTTCTGGGCGGAGCCCTGGCTGCGTGCGGAGGCCGGGGAGCAGGTGACGGTGGGCGCGGCCGCCCGGCGCCGGGCGGCCGCGCATCTCGACAGCCTGGCCCGGCTTCTGTCGGTGGCCGGGTGGCAGGCCGCGGCGACGACGGCCCGCCGGCTGCGGGACGAGCTGCTGACCGGCGCGGACGCCGCCGCCGTCAGGGCCCGCGTGGAGCGGTTCGCCCGCCGGGTCGGCCGGTCGAGGGTGCTGTACTGGCTGACCCGCGGAATCGGTGAGCTGACCGAGGCCGAGGCACGGCGCGTCGGCGCGCGCACCGGAAACGCGAGGCACGAGGTCGATGAGTGCGCCGGAACCGGCGCGGTGGAGACCGGGTTCGGCCCGGCGGAGGGCCGGGCCCGCGGTGATGTTCCCGCCCGGTACCGGGCCTGGCTCGCCTCCACCGTGCACGCCACGAGCCTGCTGGAGGACGCCAGCCCGCTGGGCGCCGACGGCGAGGGTCCGCGTGGGTGCGTGCGGGACGGCCTGAGGCCCTCGGCCGCCCTGGTCGCCGTCCTGCCTCAGCTGCTGCGGGGCGCTGAGCTGGCGGCGGCCCGGCTGATCGTCGCGAGCCTGGATCCCGACCCCGACGAGCTGGTGACCGCGGCACCGGGGGCAAGGGCCCATGGTTGAGGCGGGAGGGTGGTGGTCGGTGCTGCTCGCCCCGGCTCTGCTCGTGACGGGGGCGCTGCTGGCGGTGGCCGCCGACACGTGTGCGGCCGCACAGCACGCGGGCCGTCGCCGCTCCCTCGGCACGGTCGGGCGGCGGCTGCTGGAGGTCCCGCGGCTGCTGACGGCGCAGCCCCGCACCCTGCCGGCGGCCGACCGGCTGCTGTGGCGGCTCGGCGTGATCGTCGTCCCCGTGGGCGCCGTACTGTCCGTGCTGGTCGTTCCCTTCGGGCACCGTACCGTCGCCGACCTGTCGGTGGGCCTGGTCTGGTTCAACGCGATGGAGGTGCTCACCTGGGCGGGGCTCTGGCTGGCAGGCTGGGGCCCGAACTCCGCGTTCTCCCTGGTCGGCGGCTACCGTTTCGTCGCCCAAGGGCTGGCGTACGAGCTGCCGCTGATGTTCGCGCTGATCTCCGCGGCGACCGGGGCGCAGTCGCTGCGGCTCGGAGACGTCGTCGCGGCCCAGAGCGGCCTGTGGTTCGTGGTGTGGATGCCCGTCGCCTTTTTGGTCCATCTCGCGGGAGTGCTGGCCTTCGCCTTTCTGGGGCCGTTCGCCTACCCGGCAGGCCGCGATCTGGCCGGCGGCGTACTGGCTGAGGTCTCCGGGGTGGACCGGCTGCTGCTCCAGGCGGGCCGGTGGCTGTGGCTGACGGCCGGAGCCGCGATGGCGGTGCCGCTGTTCCTCGGCGGTGGCAACGGGCCGGTGCTGCCCGCCTGGGCGTGGTCGCTGTTCAAGACGCTGGCGGTGCTGGGCCTGCTGGTGTACGGGATGCGCCGGGTGCCGGTGGTGCGCGCCGACCGCTATGTGGAGCTCGCCTGGCTGGTGTTGATGCCGTTGACGATGGTGCAGGTGCTGGCCGTGGCGCTGGTCGTACTGGTCCGCCAAGGAGGTTGAGAGTGGACGCGGTGGTGCTGTGGAGCCTGGGCGTGGTGGCGCTCGCCTGCGCGGTCGCGGTGTTCGTCTGCGACTCGATGGCCCGGGCCACCTTCGCGCTGCTGGGTTCGCTGGTGTGCGTCGGCGGCGTGGTGCTCGTGCTCGGACTTCCCTACCTGGGCGTGGTGATCGTGCTGATGATGGTCATGGAGATGGTCGTGATGGCCGTCTTCATGATCGCCTACATGATGAACCCCGCCGGTCTGATGCCCATGTCGATGCTGCACAACCAGCGCGGCGCGCTCGCGCTCAGCGCCGCGGTGTTCGCGTCGCTGACCGCCGCCGTCTTCCTGGTGCCCTGGCCGCACCGGAGGGGGTCCCCGCCGCGCGACACGACGTTCCAGGTGGGGAAGGCGCTGATGGGCGAGCAGATGCTGACGATGATCGTGCTCGGTTTCGTGCTGCTGGCCACCATGGTCGCGGCCACCGTCCTGGCCCTGCGCCGTGGCCGCTACGACCGTCTCGGCGACGGCCTCGACCGGCGCCCTGCCCGGGATCCGGCCGGTGGAGGGGTCGGCCGATGACCTTCGAGTCGGTGTTCGTCCTCGCGGCAGGACTGTTCTCCGTCGGCCTGTTCGGCGCGCTGTCCCAGCAGTCCATCGTCATGATCATGATGGGCATCGAGCTGATGATCGGCGGGATCGTCGTGGCCGCGGCCGACTTCTGGCACTTCCTGGCTCCGGCCGCCGCTGACGGCCAGGTCGTCATCGTGGCCGCGGTGGTGGCGATGGCGGTGGAGATGGCCATGGGCTTCGCCGTCACCACCGCCCTCTACCGCGCCCGCCAGGTGGACACGACCGACATGGCCCAGGAGCTGAAAGGGTGAGCGCGCTGCTGTGGGCGCTGATCGCTCTCCCCCTGGGTGCGGGGGCCGTGCTGCTCGTGAGCGGACGCCGCTGGAACGCCCTCGCCCCCGGGATCGGACTCGCGGCCGCGGCCGGCACCTTCGGGCTCGCCGTCGCCTCCGCGCTGCTCCGGCCCGAGGCGAGCGCCCCGCTGTTCGCCGGGGTACGGGCCGGGCTGCGGGTCGACGGCCTCTCTGCGGTCCTCGTGGTCGCGGTCGCGGCGGTCACCACGGCGGTGCTCGTCGCCTCGCCCGGGGGGCTGGGGCCGCGGGACAACCGGGGGCGGTTCTTCGGGCTGATGCTGCTGTTCGCCGGTGCGATGACGGTCACGGTCACCGCGACCACCCTTCCCCTGCTGCTCATGGCCTGGGAGGTCATGGGGGCGACCAGTTGGGCGCTGATCGGCTACTGGTGGCGCCGGCCGGACCGGGTGCGGGCGGCCGACACCGCGTTTTTGACCACGCGCGCCGCCGACCTGGGCCTCTACCTCGCCGCGGGCGCCGCCGTGGCCGGCGGGGTGGGCTCCTTGGACCTCACCGCGCTGACCGGGGCTGAGGGAGGGTGGCTGCACGTGGCGTGCGCGGGCCTCGTCATCGCGGCGCTGGGCAAGTCGGCACAGCTGCCGTTCTCGTTCTGGCTCTCGCACGCGATGCGCGGCCCCGGTCCGGTCTCCGCGCTGCTGCACTCGGCCACCATGGTCGCCGCGGGCGCCTACCTGCTGCTGCGCCTGCGTCCCCTGCTGGTGGCCACCGGGTGGGCCGCTCCCCTGGTCGCCTGGGCGGGCGGCGTGACCGCGCTGGCTCTCGGCGTGGTCGCCGTGGCGCAGCGGGATCTCAAGCAGCTGCTGGCGGCGTCGACGTGTTCCCAGGTCGGCTTCATGGTGCTGGCCGCAGGTGTCGGGGCTCCGGCCGGGGGCACGCTGCAACTCCTCGCGCACGCCGCCGCGAAGTCGGCGCTGTTCCTGGCCGCCGGGGCCTGGCTGACGTCGCTGGGCACCGAGCAACTGCCCGCACTGCGCGGGGCCGTGCGCCGTCACCCGCTGATGGGGGCCGGGTTCGTGGCCGGCGCGCTGGCGCTGGCGGGGCTGCCGCCGCTGTCGCTGTGGGTGGCCAAGGACGAGGTCCTGGCCGCTGTCCGCGCGCAGAGCCTGGGGCTGTACGCCCTCGGCCTCGCCGCTGCCGCCGTCGCCGCCGGCTACAGCGTCAAGGCCCTGTGGTACGTCACCCGCCCGCCGCCGCACGACCACGGCGGCGGGCGGCGGCGCGGGACCCGGGGGCTCGGCCGCTCGGTGTCCACGCCTGTGGTGGTGCTCGCGGCAGCCGCCGTGTTCCTGGGCGCGGCGGCGCTGCCAGGCCTTTCAGGACCGCTGCGCGGCGTCGTCGGGGGCGACCGGGGACGCACCCCCGCCCCGTGGGAGATGGGGCTCTCGGCAGCTGTCGCCCTGGCCGCGGCGGGCGCCGCCTGGTGGTGGACGACGCGCTCCGCCCACTCCACCCGCACGGCGTCGCCCGCACAGCGGTGGGCGGCCGGCTGGCTCTGCACGGAACGGGCCGCCCGTGCGGTGCTGGTGCGGCCCGTGCTCGCGCTGGCACGGGCGCTGGCCGCGTTCGACGACCGCGCCGTCGACGGGGCCGTACGCCACCTCGCGCGCGGTGGCCTGGCGTTGGCGCGGGGCGCCGCACGGGCCGACGACCGTGGTGTCGACGGCGCCGTGCGGGCAGTGGCGTACGGCTGCCGCCGGCTCGGCGCGTGGGCGCGCAGACCACAGACCGGACTGCTGCACCAGTACTACGCCCAGGCCGTCGTCGGTTTCACACTGCTGCTCTCGATCGTGCTGTTGGTGAGGTAATCGTCCGTGCTGACCCTCGTCACCTTCCTGCCCCTGCTCGCCTGCGTCGCACTCGCCCTGGCACCGCGCTCGGTGCCCGACAGGGTGTGCGCGTGGGTGTGGGTCGGCACCGCCGCGGCCGATCTGGCGCTGGTCGTCGGCCTGTGGGTGGGCTTCGACCCGCACGGCGGCATGCAGTATCAGCAAAACCACCCGTGGATCCCCGCGGCCGGGGTGGGCTATCACGTCGGCGTCGACGGGCTCTCCCTGCCCCTGGTCGCCATGGCCTGCCTGCTGTTCCTGGCCGGCGCCCTCTACTCGCTGCGTGAGACGCGCCGGGTGCGCTCCTACGTGTGTCTGTTCCTCTTCCTGCAAGCGGTGAGCGTCGGGCTGTTCGTCGCTCTCGACCTGATCCTTTTCTTCGTCTTCTTCGACCTGTCCATCGTCGGGATGTTCTTCGTCGTCGCCGGCTGGGGCCACGGCGGGCGCGCCCGCGCCGCGGCCCTCACCTTCTTCCTGTACACGTTCACCGGATCGCTCGCCCTGCTGCTCGGCTTCATCGGGCTCTCCCTCGCCGCCACCCCGCACACCTTCGACCTGGTGGAGATGGTCCACGGCAACCCGCTCGCGGGACACGGCCTGTACGCGGGTCTCGTCCTGCTGGCACTCGGCGTCGGACTGGCCGTCAAGACGCCCACGGTGCCCTTCCACACCTGGCTGCCGCCCGCCCACACCGAGGCGCCCGCCGCGGGTTCGGCGATCCTGGCGGGCGTCCTGCTGAAGATGGGCGCCTACGGTTTCGTCCGCATCGCCATGCCGCTGCTGCCCGGCAGCTGGCGCCGGTACGCGCTGGTCTTCGTCGTCGTCGGCGCCGTCTCCGTCGTCTACGGCGCGCTGGTCGCGCTGGCTCAGACCGACTTCAAACGCATGATCGCCTACACGTCGGTCACGCACATGGGATACGTCCTCCTCGCCGTCGGCGCCGCGGGCGTCCTCGCCGGAACCGACGCACAGGCCCGTTCCCTGGCGGTGACCGGCGCGGTGGTGCAGATGGTCAGCCACGGTCTGCTCACCGGCGCGCTGTTCCTGCTCACCGGCGTCCTGCACGACCGCGGCGGCACCTACGCCATGGACGCCTACTCGGGGCTGTCCTGGCACGCCCCGCGGTTCGCCGCCGCCACCGGCGTCGCCGCCTTCGCCGGCCTCGGCATCCCGGGCTTCTCCGGGTTCATCGCCGAGTTCCAGATCCTCACCGGCAGCCTCGCCTCACAGGCCGTCGCGACGACGTTCGCGCTCACCGGCCTGCTGATCACCGCCGCGCTGTTCCTGCGCGCGCTCCGCCGCATGTTCCTCGGCCCCTCGCGCCTGCCCCCCGCCGCCCCCGCCACGGGCATCCGCGACCTCGTACCCAGCGAGGCGGCAGCGACCCTACCGCTCCTTGGTGCGGCACTCGTCATCGGCGTCGCCCCGCGCTTCCTGCTGGACGTCGTCGAACCGGCCAGCCGCACCGTGACCCAGCTGGTGGCCAGGTGAACGAGAACCTCACCGCGCTCCTGCCCGAGACGATCCTGCTCGGCGCCGCGGTGGTGGGCCTGCTCGCCGGAAGCCGGCTGCCCCGCCGCCGCCAGTGGGCCGTTGCCGTGCTCGCGGCGGCGGCCTGCCTGGCGGGCGTGGCGGCCACCGCCTGGACCATGGCCACCGGGCGCGAACAGACCGTCTTCGCCCACACGTTCGCCGTCGACGCCGCCACCGGCCTCGGCCGCCTGGCCGTATCGGGCGGACTGCTGCTGATCGTGGCGATGGCCGCGCGGACCGTACGCTCGCACGAGCGCGAGAGCGAGTTCTACGTCCTGCTGCTGATGAGCGGCGCCGGGACGCTCGTCCTGGTAGGCGCCAACGATCTGCTGCTGCTCTTCGCGGGTTTCCTGCTCGCGAGCGTGCCCACGTACGCGCTGGCGGCGTTCGCCAAGGACGGCCCGGGCACCGAGGCCGCCTTGAAGTACTACCTCCTCGGCGCCCTGCTCGGCACCCTCATGCTCGCCGGCACCGCCGTGCTGTACGGCGCCGGGGGCAGCACGCTCTACAGCGACCTGCGCACCACTCTCCCGCACGCCTCCCCCGGCCTGGTCGCCGTCGGCTCCCTGGCCGTGCTGGCCGGGGTGCTGTTCAAGGCCGGGGCGGTCCCCGCGCACTTCTGGGTGCCCGATGTCACCGACGGCGCCCTCGCCCCCGTCGCCGCCCACGTCACCACCCTGACCAAAGTCGGCGGGCTCGTCGCCGCCTACCGCCTCGCCCACCAGCTCCTGTGGGGCACCGAACTCGACTGGCCCTGGCTCTTCGCCCTCCTGGCCGCCCTGTCCATGTCGCTGGGGAACCTGGCGGCGTTCTTCCAGACCTCCGTCCAACGGCTGCTCGCCTACTCGACCATCGGCCAGGTCGGCTACCTCCTTGTCGCCTTCCCCGTCGCCCCGCGGACCGGTCTGGCACAACAGAGCCTGCTCTTCTACCTGCTCGCCTACACGGTGACCAACCTCGGTGCCTTCGCCGTCGTCACCGCGCTCCCCCACGCCCGTACGCTGGAGGACTACCGCGGTCTGGCCCGCCACCGGCCGCCTCTCGCCGCCGTGCTCGTCGTCTGCCTGCTCGGCCTGGTCGGCACCCCACCGACCGGTGTGTTCCTCGGCAAGCTGGAGATCTTCAGCGCCGCCGTCGAGGGCGGCTACACCTGGCTGGCAGCCCTGGCCGTCGCCAACACCGTCGCCTCGCTCTTCTACTACCTGCGCTGGCTCGCCCCCCTCTTCCGCCCCGCCCCCCGCGAGCAACCGGCCGCCGTCCACCGGACCGCGGGCCGCGGCCCCGTCACCACCGCCTGCGCCGCCGCCACCGCCTCCCTCCTCCTCGGCCTCACCGGCGGGACGCTCCTCCCCCTCACGACGGGACCTCTTGTGCGGTGATCCGCCGCCACGAGCCACGCGTGAGGACCCCACGGCCGCGTACGGTCCGTACGCTCGCGGCCACGTGTCGTTCGCAGGGCCGTGCGGCCGGATGCGCTCGTGGGGTCTCGCGGCCAGGCGCGGCTCGCAGGGCCTCGCCGCCATCGGGAGCGAGGCCCCGGCTCGTCAGGACGCGGCCGGCAGCGCCTCCAGAGCGCAGGCCGTCTCCCGGTGGCGGGCGGCCAGTGCCACACCCCGGGAGCCCGGATCTGACGAGTGCCACGTCCCCTCGCAGCCCACCAGCTCCGCCATCGCGTCGCACGTCGCCGGGTAGGCGGCGAGCAACTGCGCGGGACGGCCTCCGGCGCTCCCGCGGCCGGGACGTACGTCCTCGGCCGCGGGTTGTGCCCGCCAGGGCGGCGTCCACGCGTCCAGCGCGTCGAGCCGGCCGGGGAAGGTACGGCCGGCTTCCCGCATCAGCGGGTTGCCGAGCAGTTCGGCGCACCTGGCCCGCAGGTCGGCGCGGGCCAGGTGGCCCAGCTGGGTCTGCGCCGCCCACAGCAGTGCCGTCTTCGAGGCGTCCCGCGGGTGCGACTGGGCGAGCCGCTGGAGACCACGCCCTGCATCCCCCCGTCGGCCAGCTCGACGAACGGCACCTTGGCCAGCTTGCGCGGCCGCGCGGGGCGGTATCACCCGCGCCGCGCTCGCCTTCTCCCAGGCCATCAACGCACGTCCCTCTCAAACCAGTTGGGCTTCCTCGCCCCTGCGGCGAGGACAGGAAGAACATATCCGCGACCACTGACAACGCCGGGGGCCGCGCCTGGGACCGCCCCCGCGCCCGTGTGCCACCTCCACGACGAGCGACCTCCCCGCAAGGCTGCGGATTCCGACGCCCTCTTGGCAGGCGCGTGGGCGCCCGGCACTGTGAACCGCGCACCACAACCCCCCACTTCGGAGTGAACGCATGCGGAAGACACACCCCTCACAGGCGGCCGGGGAAACCCCCGCCGCGCTGCCCGCCCGGTCCACGAGATGGCGCACGAAGGCCCCGGCCGTGGTGGCCGGGGCCTTCGCACTGGTCGTCGCGCTGCCTGGAACGGCACTTGCCGATCCGCCGCAGGCGCTGCCCGCGAACGCGGGCGAGATGGAGAAGAAGTTCCAGCCGGCCTACGACTACGACAGGGACGGCTGCTACGCCACGCCCGCCATCGGCCCTGACGGCACGATCGCACCGGGGCTGAAGATCGGCGGCGACATGAACGGCAACTGCCGCGACGCGACCGACCTGGCGAACACGAACACCTACTCCCGCAGCAAGTGCGACAGCGGCTGGTGCGCCCTCGTCTACGCCTCCTACTTCGAGAAGGACCAGGCGGCACTGGGCGGCGGCAGCGCGGGCCACCGGCACGACTGGGAGCACGTGGTGGTCTGGGTCCACGACGACCAGGTGGAGTACGTCTCGACCTCGAACCACGGAGGGTTCACCGTCCACGCCAAGGACGCCCTGCCCTTCGAGGGGACGCATCCCAAGGTCGTCTACCACAAGGACGGCGTGAGCACGCACTGTTTCCGTGCCGCCAAGAGCGATGGTGGTGACGAGCCGCCCGAGAACCACGAGGGGGCCTGGCAGTATCCGGCGCTCGTCGGCTGGGACGGCTACGCCGCGGGGCTGCGCGAGACGTTGACCGGGGCCGACTTCGGCAGCGCCACACTGGGCATCAGGGACGACACGTTCGCCGACCACCTCGCCGGTGCGAAACCCGACGGCATCCCCTTCGATCCCCGGGCCTGAGGCGACCGGTCCACCACGAGAACCCGGCGGCGTACGACCGGCCGGCCGTGACCGGCTCCGTGGCCGCCTCCGTGGTGGCCGCGGAGCCGGTCACGGTGGGACCGCGTCCCCAACCGGGCGCCGCACCCGCCCGGTCGGGGGCCCGGTCAGCCGTTGCCCGCGCCGTTGCCGGCCAGTACGGGCACGTCGGACAGCAGGTGGGAGAGCGGCTCGTCGCCCTTGTCCTGGGACGAGTTGTCCGCGCACTGCTGGTTTTGCGGGTTCGAGAGAACGTTGACGTCCTGGACGGCCACGTTGGCGATGATGCCGACGACCGACCCCGCGTTGACGTCGGCGGGCAGACCCACGCACAGCTTGTTCAACGACCCCTGGACGAGGTCGAACTGCGGGCTCCCGTTCCCGTGGGTGGCGGCGTTCCCGTAGGTCTGGTCGGCACCGTTGCCGTTGACCGTGGTGGTTCCCCGGTCGTCTCCGATGGCCAGGGCCTGGGGTGCCGCGGCGGCCGACACGCCCACCAGTGACGCCGTGGCCGTGACCGTCGCCCACATCCTCTTCATCGCGTACTCCTTCTCGTCCGAGTCGTGTTGATCACCATGGCGAACACCCGTGGAGGGCGAGCGGTTATCCGGCTTCACTCGAACGGAAGCACGTCACAGGGGCGTTGGCCCGGCCGCCCGGGGGCGCACTCCTCCCGCACGTCCGCCGCATACATGCGGACGAGAGGGGCACTTGGAACTTCCACGAGCTGAGAGGACGCCATGACCCTCATGCACGAGTCGACCGGCCGGGCGGACTCCACACGCAACCCCACGGGGCATTCCGGCGTCGCAGGGGCCGCGCACGGTGAGGAGGAGCCGCCGGAGCTGGCTCGTGAGCGGGTCAACCGAAGATGGAGCGAGACTTTGCAGGAGACCCGCGTCGCCCAGACCGGGGTGCAGATCCTGTTCGGCTTCCTCCTCAGCGTCGCGTTCACGCCGCTCTTCCGCGACCTCGACGTCTTCGACCGCGTCGTCTACACCGTCACAGTGGTGCTCGGTGCCTCGGCGACCGCCGCTTTGATCGCACCCGTCTCCATCCACCGCTTCCTGTCCGGGCAGCGCATGAAGGACGACCTGGTCAACACCGCGAGCCGGCTCATGGTGTGCGGCATGGTGCTGCTCGCCCTCACCATCAGCGGGACACTGCTGCTGATACTCCGCGTGGTGGTGCCGGGGCTGCTGGCGGAGCTCCTGGTCGGCTCCGTCATGCTCTGGTTCGCGGTGTGCTGGTACGGGCTGCCGCTGTGGCTGCGCCGCCGCTCGGGCGGCCGGCCGCGGGGGCCCGGCCGCCCGAGGAGTTGACGCGCCGACGGCTCACCCTCCGCGCGGACGGACGACCCGTTCGCCCTCCGCGCGGACGGACGACCCGTTCGCCCTCCGCCCGGACGGACGAACTGCTCGCCCTCTGCGTGAGCGCGAGAACGGTGCACCGTCCGCGCGGGTTCACGGAGTGACGACGACCTTTCCGTGGACGTGCCCCGCCTGGCTCAGCTCGAAGGCGTCGGCCAGCCGGGTCAGCGGGAAGGTCTCCGCCACCCGAACCGTCAGCTTGCCCGCGTCGGCCAGGTCGGCCAGTGCGCCCAGGTCGTTGCCGTCGGGACGTACCCACATCCACTGACCGCCCGCCCGTGTCACCGTGTCGTCCGCGATGGAGGCGTGCCGGCCTCCTTCGGCGAGGACGGCGGAGGTGGTGTCGAGGACTCCGCCGACAAAGTCGGCGACGACCTCGACGCCGTTCGGGGCGAGCCCGCGCACCCGTTCGACCAGCCCCTCGCCGTAGGAGACGGGTTCGGCGCCCAGTGCCCGCAGCCGGTCGTGGTTGGCCGGAGAGGCGGTCCCGATGACGCGGGCGCCGAGCGAGCGGGCGATCTGCACGCCGAGCGACCCCACCCCGCCGGCCGCGTTGTGGATCAGCACCGTCTCGCCCTCACGCGTGCCCAGCCGGGTGAGTGTCTGGTACGCCGTCAGTCCGGCCAGGGGCAGCCCCGCGGCCTGCTCCCAGGAGAAGGCGGAAGGACGCCGCGCCAGGCACCGTACGGGCACGGTGACGTACTCGGCGAACGTCCCTCCGTGCACGTAGTCCTTGCGGGCGTAGGCGATGACCTCGTCCCCGCGGGAGAACTCGGGCACGTCGATGCCGGTCGCCTCGACGACTCCCGCGACGTCCCAGCCCGGGACGACGGGAAAGACCGTGTCCATGAGGTCCTTCAGACCGCCGGCCATGATCTTCCAGTCGACGGGGTTGACCGCCGCGCCGCGCACCCGGACGAGGACCTCTCCAGGGCCCACCTTGGGCCTCGGCTGCCGCGTCGCCGCCAGCACCTCCGTACCGCCGAACCTGTCGTACGTCATCGCCTGCATCGTCTCGCCGTCGAAGTCGCCGTGAGGCATGCGGTCGCACCCTTCCTTCGGTGATCTGTCCAGAGTCCGAAGAGTACGGGTATGCCCCTGCCACCGTCCGACACCGTGACCGTGCTCACGGGACATCCGCCACAGCGGCGGTAGGCACGTCCCAGCCCCGCGCTCCGGCGCCGCGTGGGGGGCCTGAGCGCCGCTCTGCCGCCGTCACTCTCCCCGGGCGGCCGGCACGGCAAGGACGAGCCGTTCGTGAGGCGGCTCGGGGCCGAGCGGGCGCCACAGCAGGTCGGGATCCGGGGGAAGACCGCTGTGCGGCCGCAGGGCGATCAGGTCGTGGCGGCCGAGGAGGCGGTGACGGAAGAGGGTATGGCCCCCGTCGTCCTCCGCCAGGGTCTCGGGCTGCCAGCCGTGGGCGCGCAGTGACGCCAGGACGGCGGCCGCGTACCCGGGCGCCCGGGCATCGGGAAACCACAGTAGACGCTGCCCGGTCAGCTCCGGCCAGGTCAGCCGCGCCCTGCTCGCGAGCGGGTGTCCGCGGTGCAGGACGGCGCCCAGCGGCTCGTCGCTGAGGACCCGCGGCGACAGCCCCGTGGCGTCCGTGGGGGTACGCAACAGACCGAACGCCAGGGTGCCCGCACACAGGGCCGCGGCCTGCCGCTCGGAGTCCACCTGCCGGCAGACGACCCGCGCCCCACGGCCCCGGGTGACGAGCTCTTCCGCACGGCTGAGGACGGGCTGCGGCACACCCCTGCACACGCCCAGGGTCACCGTGGGCTGCGCGCCACGCGCGGCCGCGCGAACGGGTCGCCGGTACCGGAACGGGTGAACGCGGGCCCACCCGGGAACGGCCCACGCGTCCGCGGCGATGCGGGCCGGGGGCATCGGCGTGAGCGGTGGCCGAACCCTTGACACCTCCGCACGGCCCCTCCATAGTGCTCCCCTCACAGCGCAACGGCGTTGCGCTGAGCGCACCGAGCTGGGTAGTACGGCACGACAGGAGGTGGGCGTATGGCCGGGGCGACCGACCGTTCGCCGCGGGCGGCGAAGCGTTCCGAGACGGCCGAGGGGGCACCGGCCTCGCAAGCCGAGGACTCCGCCAAGCGGACCGCCGCCCACCGGGAGCGCACCACGGGCACCCTGCAATCCGCGGATCGCGCCCTGGTGGCGCTGCTGGACTTCACCGAGCAACGGCCGGAGTGGGGGGTCAGCGAAATCGCCCGGCACCACGGCTGGGACAAGGCCGTCGCCCAGCGGCTGCTGACCACGCTCACCGCCCGTGGCTTCCTGATGTGCGACAGCACCACCCGCCGCTACCGGCTCGGTCCCGCCGTCTCACGCCTGGCCCGGGTCGGCGAGCACAGCGGGGTACTGCCGTCACTGGTCAGACCGGTGCTGGCCAGACTGCTGCGCGAGACCGGGGAGAGTGTGGTGCTCAACGTGCCCAACGGAGGCGGCTACCGGTGCGCCGCCGCCGTGGACGGTACCGGGCCCATCCGCTACACCGCCCTCGTCGGCGCCCTGATGCCCGGGCACGCCGGGGCGTCGGGGCACGCTCTGTTCGCCTACTACCCGGAGGCCGAGATCCGGCAGATCTTCGGGGCCACCGCGTTGCAGCGGTTCACCGACACCACGCTCACCACCGTCGACGCCCTGCTGGAGCGGTACGCGGTCCTCCGCGAGCAGGGCTGGGGCATCAGCCACGGCGAGTACGACGAGGCGGTCACGGCCGTCTCGGCCCCTGTCTTCCAGGCCGGCACCATCGCGGCGTCCCTCACCGTCATCGGCCCGAGCCACCGGGTCAGCAACGCGGCCGACGACATCGTCGAAGCGCTGCTCGCCGGAGCGGCCGAGGCGACCGTCGCCTTCGGCGACTGACCTTCCCCTTCCCTCGACTCCCCTCGACAGTTGCCCTGGGCGGCCGGCTGCCCGCCCCTCCCCCGGGTCCGGCTCGCCGCCGCTCACCCGCTTGTGGCCGCTCCCGGCACACCCGTCCGACCTCCCCTTCGCAGCCGTCCTCCGCCTCAGTCCTCCCCCGTCCTCGGTAACGGCTCCTTCCCGTCACAGCCTGTCGGCGGCGCGCCTCGCGCCGCGACCGGCTCCGCCCTGCCCTGCCCCCGCGAGGTCCGCCATGCCTTCTTCCGTCTCACCGGACACGGACACCACCGCTCCGCCGCCCGGCGGCGCGCCCCCCTCTCATCCGAGAGCGACCGAACCTTTCCTGCTCCTCGTGCTGGTCGCGCTGTCGGCGGTCGGTGCCGTCATCGGGATCGACCTCGTCGCCAAGCTCGGCATCTCCGCGAACACGGCGGTCGTCGGCGCCCTCATCGCCATGCTGATCGGGCGCGTCCCGCTGACGGTGCTGCGCCGGATGCGTTCCGTGCACCGGCAGAACCTGGCCCAGAGCGCCATCTCGGCCGCCACGTTCGCCGCCGCGAACGCGTTGCTGACCTCCGCGGCGGTGCCGTACGTCTTCGGGCGCAAGGACCTGGTCTGGCCGATGCTGGCGGGCTCGTTCGTCGGGCTGCTCATCGACGCCTGGGTGCTCTACCGCTCCTTCGGCTCCCGGCTGCTGCCCGCCGAGGGCCCGTGGCCTCCGGGGGTCGCCGCCGCCGAGACCATCGAGGCGGGTGACAAGGGAGGCAAGCGCGCCGCGGTGCTCGCGGGCGGCACGGTCGTCGGACTGGTCGGTACCCTCTTCCACCTGCCGCTCTCGGCCGCCGGCGTCGCCTTCCTCGGGAACATCTGGGCGTTGTCGATGTTCGGCGTCGGGCTGGGGCTGCGCGAGTTCGGGCCCCAGCTGTTCGGCACCGACCTGGGGGCGGGTTACGTCCCGCACGGGGTGATGGTCGGCGCCGGACTCGTCGCGCTGGGCCAGGCGGTGACCGTCCTGACACGACGCAAGAGCAAACGCGTGAACACCCGGGAGCCCGGCACTGCGGCCACGCCGCCTCCGCCCGTACCCGACCGGGGCGCTGGGCCCACGTCGCCCGTGGTGGACGAGGCCGCGCTGCGGCGCGCCCTGCTGCGCGGCTACGGGCTGTTCACGGCGGGCGCGGTTCTCCTCGCGCTGGCCGGCGGGCTCCTGGGCGAGATGAGCGTGCCCGCGCTGGTCGGGTGGGTGCTGTTCGCGGCGCTGGCCGCGCTGGTGCACGAGCTGATCGTGGGGCTGGCGGCGATGCAGTCGGGCTGGTTCCCCTCCTTCGCCGTCACCCTGATCTTCCTCATCCTGGGGCTGGTCATCGGCATTCCCTCCGTGCCGCTGGCGCTGCTGGTCGGCTACGTCTCGGCCACCGGGCCCGCCTTCGCCGACATGGGGTACGACCTGAAGGCGGGGTGGCTGCTGCGCCGTGACCACCGCCCCTGGGACCCGTGGGAACGGGCGGGCAGGCGCGAGCAGTTCCGTGCCGCGCTGGTCGGCTTCGCCGTGGCCCTGGCCGTGGTGGCCGTGCTGTGGCAGTCCTACTTCCGGCAGGGCCTGATCCCGCCCGTCGCGAAGGTCTACGCCGACACCGTCCGGCACGGTCTCAGCGACGGCGACGCGCTGCGCACCATGCTGCTGTGGGCGGTTCCCGGCGCGCTGATCCAGCTGTTGGGCGGTACGCGACGGCAGATGGGCGTCATGCTGGCGACGGGTCTGCTCATCCTCACCCCGCACGCCTGTGTGCTGGTCCTGGCCGGACTGGCGGTGCGTGTGGTCTACCGGCGGCTGCGCGGCCGACAGGCCGACTCGGAGCTCAACCTCGTCGGCGCCGGGCTCATCGCCGGCAGTTCCCTCGGGGACTCGGCGCAGATCATCAAGGCCGGGTGACTCCTGACGTGACGCCCTCCCGCACACCACGGTGCGTGCCGCGCGCCCGGCCGCCCCCGCCGTGGACGAGCCGCCGCGCACCGCGGCCCGACGCACGACGCACGCAGTACGAGGAGAACCCCATGGAAATGCACAGCCGTCTCGAACCACGCGCCGAGTACCTCGGCTTCGAACTCGCCCTCGCCGCCCGCAAGCTGGTCGAGCAGGTCATGCTGGTCAAGCCGGGCGAGCACGTGGTGCTCACGGGCGACACCAGCAGTGACCGGCGGGTCGTGGACGCCACAGCGCACGCGGTCGCCGCCGCCGGCGCGCACCCTGTCATCGTCTGGTACGAGACGCTGCCGGGCTCTTCCATGGAGCCGCCGCGACCGGTCGCCGGAGCCATCGCGGACGCGGACGTGTGGATCGAGTTCGCCGTCTCCTACCTCATGCACTCCGACGCCTTCCGCGCCGCCATGAGGAACGGCTGCCGCTACACCAATCTGACCGCCATGGACGTGCAGATGCTCGTCGCCACCGTGGGCCGCCCGGACTTCGACGGTGTGATACGGCTCGGCAAGGCGCTGGTGAAGCTGCTGGAGGACGCCGACGAGGTGCGCATCACCTCCGCGAACGGCACCGACATCACAGGGCGCAACGGGACGCGGCCGATCAACCTGCGCGGCAAGCCCGCCGAGAAGCCGGGCGAGACCGTCATGCTCTCCGGGCAGATCTCCTGGAACCCCCTGGAGGAGACGCAGAACGGCACACTGGTCTTCGACGGCGCGCTGTGGCCGCCGGACGAGTTGGGGCTGCTGCGCTCCCCGGTCCGCTGCACCGTCGAGAACGGCGTCGTCACGGCCATCGAGGGCGGGCAGGACGCCGAGACGTTCCGCCGCTGGATGGAGTCGTGGGACGACCCGAACATGTTCCGCGTCGCGCACTGGTCGCTGGGCTTCAACCCCGGGGTGCCGGCGCCCACCGGCCGGATCGTCGAGGACGAGCGGGTCTTCGGCTGTGTGGAGCTGGGCATCGGCACCAAGGGCGCCTGGATCGGCGGCGATCCCTGGGTCGCGGCCGCACACACCGACGGCAGTGTGCTGGGCCCCTCCATCTACCTGGACGGCGAAGCCATCGAGAAGGACGGCCGCTACGTGCACCCGGAGCTGGTCCGCATCTGCGCAGAGCTCGGCGTCGCGGGGTACTGACCGCCGCGTACCCGCTGTCGTTCCGCACGGGGGGAGGGCACCGTCCCCTCCCCCCGTGCGCCCCATCTCCCCAGGAGTCGCCCGATGAACTCCCCTGCCGGCCCACGCGCCCACGCGCCGGTCACCTACCGCCACGACGGCCTCGTGTGCACCGACCACACCCTCGACGTCCCCCTGGACCACACCGATCCCGACGGCCCGACGCTGGCTCTCTTCGCCCGCGAGGTCACCGCGGCCGGCCGCGCACACGAAGACCTGCCGCGGCTGCTGTGGCTCCAGGGAGGGCCCGGCGGACGCGCCGAGCGCCCCAACGCCGCCGGTGCGTGGCTGCGGCGCGCCCTCCAGGACTACCGCGTCGTGCTCATGGACCAGCGGGGCACAGGACGCAGCACCCCCGCGGACCGGCGCACCCTCGCCGCCTTCCCCGACGCCGAGGCGACCGCCGCCTACCTGGCGCACTTTCGCGCGGACTCCATCGTCCGCGACGCCGAGGCGCTGCGCGGCCACCTTCAAGGCGGCTCGGACCCGCGGGACGCGCCGCCTTGGACAGTGCTCGGGCAGAGCTTCGGCGGCTTCTGCGCCCTGAGCTACCTCAGCCTCGCTCCCGAGGGCCTGTCCCAGGTGTTCATCACCGGAGGGCTGCCCACCCTCACCGGGCACGCCGACGACGTCTACCGCGCCGCCTACGCCCGCACCCTCGCGCACAACGAGCGGTACTTCGCGCGCTACCCGGGCGACCAGGCCCTGGCCGACGCCGTCGCCGCGCACCTGGACGGCAACGACGTCCGCATGCCCTCGGGCGAACGGCTGAGCGTGCGCCGCTTCCAGATGCTGGGCATCACCTTCGGCACCGCCGCGAAGTTCGACAGCCTGCACTACCTGCTGGAGAGCGCGTTCGTACCGGGCCCGCGGGGGCCCGAGCTGTCGGATGTCTTCCTGCGCGGCGCCGACGCGGTGCTCTCCTTCGCCGAACGGCCCCTCTACGCACTGCTGCACGAGCCGATCTACGGTCAGGGCGGCAGGCCGACGGCGTGGTCGGCGCACCGGATCCGGGAGGAGTTCCCCGCCTTCGACGCCACGGGGATCGCGCACGGCGGCGCCGGGCCGCTCCGCTTCACCGGCGAGATGATCTACCCCTGGCAGTTCGAGGAGGACCCCGCGCTCGTACCGCTGCGTGAGACCGCCGAGGTGCTGGCCAGGCGCACCGACTGGCCGGCCCTTTACGACGTGGACCGGCTGGCGGCCAACGAGGTGCCCGTCGCGGCCGCCGTCTACTACGACGACATGTTCGTCGACCGTGAGCAGGCGCTCGGGACGGCCTCGCTGGTGCGCGGGCTGCGGCCGTGGATCACCAACACGCACGCCCACGACGGCGTCCGCACCGACCCCGCCGTCCTGGACCGGCTGTTGGCCATGGCCCGCGGCGCGCTCTGAGCGACCCGCTCCGGGCACGGGCGTGTGCGGTGCACGCCCGTGCCCGGAGGGCGTCCGGCCGACCGGCCGGAAGGGGGACGGGTCACTCGAAGGGCGTCAGGGTGAGCGTCATCTCCTTCACCCCGCCGTCCTCGATGTAGGAAGCGAAGCCGCCCACGTCGTCGAAGGCGAAACCGTAGGCCTTGCCGTCCTCGGTGGCGGCGTGCATGGCCTTGGCGTAGTGGTGGGTGAGGTCGCCCTGGTAGAAGGCGGCCGGGTCGGTGGTGGGCTGGTCGGCCGTCGACAGCAGGGTCGTGCGGTTGAAGGCGGCGCCCAGGATGGCGGCCACCGGTCCCGTGGTGCCGTCGTTGGGCGCGGCCAGGGCGCCGTCACAGAAGAGGACGTCCGTGGTGGTCGGCTTGGAGAACGAGACGGAGGCCGGTCCCGTGAAGGACAGCGTGTCGCCCGCCACGCGGCCGGTGAAGTCGCCCGCGTTGGTGGTGACCTTCAGGTCCTTGCCCTGGTAGGCGGACCAGACCTCGTCGATGTAGGACGCGAAGTAGTCCTCGGCGAACAGGCCGGCGCCGATGCCGTGTCCTGGCGCGATGACGCGCTTGTCGTCGATGACGAGCCGGGAGAACGCCTCGACGCCCTTGACCTGGTCGAAGATGCCGGCCCGCGCGCCGGGCTTGAGCGTGCCGGTGGTCTGGTCGGAGGCGCCCTTGAGCCCGATGGCCAGCGGAACGCTGAACATGTCCACCATGGTGGTGTTGCAGTACATGGCGCCGCCCTTGTAGGTGAACTCGGCGCAGTCGTGCACGACGGGGTAGTTCGGGTCGGACTCGACCCAGGCCGCGGGGTAGGCCAGCGCCGCACCCTGCTCGGAGCCGACGGCCTTGAACTTCAGCTTCTCGCCGCAGGAGACGTAGATCCGGCCGGACATCTCGGGCAGCTGCACGGTCGTCTCGTTGCCGGACAGCGAGATGGCGTAGTCGGTGTAGCCGTCAGGACCGTTGTCGGAGAGCTGGACCTGCCGCAGCTCGCCCTCGGGCGTGACGTAGCACTGGTTGGTGCCGTCGTTGCCCACGATGTAGAGGTGGATCGAGGCGTTGTCGTAGGCACCGCTGTTGTTGACGATTTTCAGCGGCAGGCCGGCCGCCTTGGGCTGCGAAGGGCTGCCGGCGCTCGCCTGCTGGGCTATGAGCGCTCCCGCGGGGACGGCGAGTGCGGTCGCTGCGGCGCTGCGCAGCAGTACGCGTCGGCTGAAGGGGGACACGGGATCGAACCTCCGGTGTTCGCGACGGTCACCCGGCCGGCGGGCGGTAACCCGTCGGACCTGGTGTAGGGGCGGGTTGCCTGCCGGGCCGGGCCGCGCCGGCGGGTGCCGTCCGCGTCGCGGCCTGGCAGGTCGGCGTGACGTCGCGCGCTCGCGGACCGCTGGCTCGCGGACCGTGCCGCCGCTCCCGGGCGCCCCGGAGCCGGTGCCCCGTCGGTGGGCACACGTGTGGCCGTCGTCATGACATGCGCTCCTCTTCGGTGGGGGGTGATGAGCGCTCTCACGTCACGGAAAAGCACCGTGTCCGAAGGTATGGACCATCGTCAAGAGGCAGACCGATATTCGCTTTGATCTCGTCTCGGATTGAACCGAACGCGGCCGGCAGCCGTAATGAGACCGGCCCGTCCGGGAATTACGGGCGGGGCCGGCGGATACCCGCGCCGCCGGCCTGAGACGTCAGCCGGGGCGTTCCGCGCTGCCCGCCGCGACTGCGTCCGACAACCCCACCGGCAGCGGGGACCGGTGCAGGATGCCGAGTGTCCGGGTGGCGCGGGTCAGAGCGACGTAGAGGTCGCTCGTGGTGAACTCGGCGGGCTCGACGACCAGGACCTGGTCGAATTCGAGGCCCTTGGCCTGGCGTGGGGTGAGCAGGACGAGGTGCCGGGTCAGGTCGGGGTCGGCGCCCGCGACGACCCCCGGAAGGAGGGCGGCCAGATCATCGTGCAGTCGCCGGGGCGCGATGACGGCGAGGCGTCCCTCCTGCGGGGTCTCGGCGGCCGCTGCCTCGGCAGCGGCCGCCGCCAGGTCGCCGGACACCTGCCTGATCCACGGCAGGGTGCCCTCGGAGCGGACCGAGGAGGGCGGCGTGAATCCGGGCCGCTCGGCGGCCACGACGGCGGCGGCGAGTTCCATCACCTCGCTGGGTGTGCGGTAGTTGACGTCCAGCCGGGAGTGCTCCCAGCGGTCACCGACGTAGGGATCGAGGATGTCCTCCCAGGAGCCGACACCGGATTCCTCGGAGGTCTGCGTGGGGTCGCCGACAAGGGTCATGGAACGGGAGGGGCAGCGCCGCATCAGCAGCCGCCACGCCATCGGGGAGAGTTCCTGCGCCTCGTCGACGATGACGTGTCCGAAGGCCCAGGTGCGGTCGGCGGCGGCGCGTTCGGCCGCCGTGCGGTGGTCGGCCTCCTCGTGGCGCTCGGCCATGCGCTCCGCGTCGATGATGTCGTGCGCGGCGAGGACCTCCGACTCGGTGTCCTCGAACTCGAACGACTCGGAGCCGCGGGCGACCTCCAGGACGCCCTGCGCGTACTCGATGCGCTCCTGGCGTTCGGCCTCCGCCGCGGCCTGCCGCGCGCTGTCGTCCTCGCCGAGGAGTTCGGCGGCCTCGTCCAGCAGCGGTGTGTCCGCCGGGGTCCAGTCGGCGGGCGAGGTGTGGGGTCTGCGGACGGCGGCGGCGTCCTCGTCGCAGAGGTGGGTGGGTTCCGACAGGTAGCCGGCGACGAACTCCACCGGGCCGATCTCGGGCCACAGTTGGGCGATCGCCGCGTGCACGTCGGGGTTGGCGGCGATGGTCTTGCCGAGTTGGGCGATGTCGTCGGGGCCCAGGAGGTTCGGGCCGCCGTAGGGGTCGGTCCCGATGCGCTCGACGAGCTGTGCCGTGAGCGCGTCGACGACGCGGAAGGCGAAGTGCGGCCGGGCCAGGTTGTGCGGGAGCAGGGTGGCGCGTGCGGCCTCGCGGGCCTCGTCGGCGAGGTGCCAGTCGAGGACCAGGTCGCCGTCGTCGTTCGGAATGATCATCGGCTCACCCGGCTCGGGTACCCGCTGCCGGTCGCGGACGGCCAGCCGCAGGATCTCCGCCATCTCGGCGCGGCCCTTGACCTCGGCGGCCCGAGCGCTGTCCGTGCCCCGCGCCTCGATGCCGGGGAACAGCTCGCCGAGGGTGGCCAGCAGCACACCCGTCTCGCCGAGCGACGGCAGCACCTCACCGATGTAGGCGAGGAACGCCGGGTTCGGGCCGACGACCAGCACGGCACGCCTGGCGAGGAGTTCGCGCTGCTCGTAGAGGAGGAACGCGGCCCGGTGCAGCGCCACGGCGGTCTTTCCGGTACCGGGCCCGCCCTCCACCACGAGGACGCCGCGGTGCGGTGCGCGGATGATGCGGTCCTGCTCGGCCTGGATGGTGCGCACGATGTCGCTCATGCGGCCGGTGCGGGCGGCGTTCAGGGAGGCGAGGAGGACGGTGTCACCGCTGGGGTCCTCGTGCCCGGTGCGTGCGGTGTCACCCAGGTCGAGGACCTCGTCGTGCAGCTCGGTGACGGTGCGGCCCTGCGTGGTGATGTGGCGCCTGCGGCGCAGGCCCATGGGGGTGTGCCCGGTGGCCAGGTAGAAGGGGCGGGCCGCGGGCGCGCGCCAGTCGATGAGGATCGGGGTGCGCTCGGGGTCCTTTTCCTCGTCCTCGCGGAGGCCGATGCGGCCGATGTGGTGCGCGGTGCCGCCCGCGAGGTCGATACGGCCGAAGCACAGCGAGCCGTCGACGGAGTTCAGCGCGGTCAGCGACCTCGTGCGTTCCGCCAGGCGCACGTCGCGTTCGACGCGTCCCTGCTTGGTGTTGCCGTCCGGCTCCTGCGCCTGGGCGACCGCCGACTCGGCCCACCGGCGCAGTGTGTCGACACGCGCGTAAAGGTGATCGACGTATTCCTGCTCGCTCCGCAATGCGACGCTTTCCCGGTTTGACAAATCGGCTCCCTGCCCGTTATGCTGGTTCCATTGGTGGCCCCGAATTGGGGCCTTTTTCTGTGGACACACAGAAACAACCAATGTAGCTCATGGAAATCCCCGGTCGCAATTCTGCGACCGGGGATTTCCCGTGCCGGGCGGGGTGCTTCCGCTACGCCTGGGAGAAGCGCAGGGTCACCAGCTCGAAGGGGCCGAGCGCCAGTTCCACCGAGCCGTCCTTAGTGGTGGTCACCGCCTCGCGCCCGGCGGACAGCGGCCGCTCCAGCAGATCGCAGGCCGTCACCCCCGCGAAGGCGAATCCGGGCGTCAGGCGGACCGGTGCGCGCCCGCCGTGCGCCTCGTGGAAGCGCACCACCACGTCGCCGCTCGCGTCATCGGCGAGCTTGACCGCGCTGAGGACCACGGCCTCGTTGTCGACGGCCGCCAGCGGGGCCACTTCTGCCGTTCCCTCGGTCTCGCGTACCGGCAGGTTGATGTGCCAGCCCTCGCGTACCGCGTCCCCGATTCCGGCGCCGGGGAGCAGGGCGTAGCGGAAGCGGTGCACCCCCTGGTCGGTGTGCGGGTCGGGGAACCGGGGCGCGCGCAGCAGCGAGAGGCGCACGGTCGTGGTGGTCCCGCCCGCCGCCGAGGCGTCCTCGCGCATGGCACGCGCCCCGCGGGTGACGTCGTGCCCGTAGGTGGAGTCGGTCACCAGCGCGGCGCCCCAGCCCGGCTCCTCCAGGTGGAGGAAGCGGTGGTTGCATGCCTCGAACTTGGCGGCGTCCCAGCTGGTGTTGGTGTGGGTGGGCCGGTAGAAGTGGCCGAACTGGGTCTCGGAGGCGTACCGGTCGGTGTGCAGGTCGAGGGGGAAAGCCGCCTTGAGGAACTTCTCCGTCTCGTGCCAGTCGACCTCGGTGTCCACGTCGAGCCGCTTGGCCCCGGCCGCCAGGGTGAGCACCTGCGTCGCGGATGAGGCGCCGAAAGAGCGGGTGACCCGCACCGAGGCCGCGGCGGGCCGCCCGGCTCGCGCCGGCTCCTCGGTCAGCGCGACCTCGTCGGCGTCCGTCAGGTCGGTGACGGTGTTGCGGTAGAACGCGTCCACGTCCCAGGCGTCCCACATGTTCGGGAAGTCGGGGTGGAGCTGGAGGAGGTTGGCGGCCTGCCCGGGGGCGACGGCTTCCCTGCGGGCGGCCAGGTCGTAGGCGGAGACGATGAGTCCACGCCCGTCGATCTCCACCCGGAGCAGCCCGTTGTCGAGGGTGAAGCCGCCGCCTTCGCGGGCGGTGGCGGTCACGGTGCCCTCGGGGACGGTGAGCACAGCCGCGCCGCCGGCGGGCACACCGCCGCGCGCGTGCGGGGAGGCGTTGAAGGCGACACGGGTGCCCTCGCCTGCCCCGCCCCTCATGAGGGCCCGCTGTGCGGCGTCGATGATGCCGGTCAGTTCCGCGGCGACCCGCGCGTAGGTCTCCTCCGCCTCCCGGTGCACCCAGGCGATGGAGGAGCCCGGCAGGATGTCGTGGAACTGGTGCAGCAGCACCGTCTTCCAGAGCCGGTCGAGCTGGTCGTACGGGTAAGCGTGTCCCGCGCGCACGGCGGCGGTGGCGGACCACAGCTCGGCCTCGCGCAGCAGGTGTTCGCTGCGGCGGTTGCCCTGCTTGGTCCCGGCCTGGCTGGTGAGGGTGGCCCGGTGCAGCTCCAGGTACAGCTCGCCCGCCCACACCGGCGGGTCGGGGTACTCGGCCTCGGCCTTGGCGAAGAAGGCGGCGGGACTCTCCCACTCGACGGTCGCCGAGCCCTCCAGGTTCCGCATACGGGCGGCCTTGGCGACCATCTCGCGCGTGGTGCCGCCCCCGCCGTCGCCCCACCCCGTGGGCGCCAGCGAGCGGGTGGCCCGGCCCTTGTCCTTGAAGTTGCGGGCCGCGTGGGCGATCTCCGAGCCCTTCATGGAGCAGTTGTAGGTGTCCACGGGCGGGAAGTGGGTGAAGATCCGTGTGCCGTCGATGCCTTCCCAGTTGAACGTGTGGTGCGGGAAGGAGTTGATCTGGCTCCAGGAGATCTTCTGGGTGAGCAGCCACTTGGCGCCGGCCGCCTTGATGATCTGCGGAAGTCCGGCGGCGAACCCGAAGGTGTCGGGCAGCCACGCCTCGTCGTTCTCGATGCCGAACTCGTCCAGGAAGAACCGCTTCCCGTGCACGAACTGGCGGGCCATCGCCTCGGAGCCCGGCATGTTGGTGTCGGACTCGACCCACATGCCGCCGGCTGGCACGAACCGGCCCTCGGCGACGGCCTTCTTGACCTTCGCGTAGACCTCGGGCCGGTGCTCCTTGATCCAGGCGTACTGCTGAGCCTGCGACATGGCGTAGACGAAGTCCGGCTCGTCCTCCAGCAGCGCCGTCATGTTGGAGGTGGTACGGGCCACCTTGCGTACCGTCTCGCGCAGCGGCCACAGCCAGGCGGAGTCGATGTGCGCGTGGCCGACGGCGGTGATGCGGTGCGCCGAGGCGCGGGCGGGGGCGCTGAGGGCGTCGGTGAGGCAGGCGCGTGCCGCGGCTGCGGTGCCGGGGACGTTTTGCAGGTCGAGGGCGTCCAGCGCGCGGTCGAGGGCGCGCAGGATCTCCCAGCGCCGGGCGCCGTCGGCGGGCAGCTCCCGCATCAGTTCGTCCAGCACCTCCAGGTCCATCACCAGGTTCCAGACGTCCTCCTCGAAGACCGCCAGGTCCATGCGGGCCAGCCGGTACTGGGGCTCGCTGCCGGCGGTGTCCTTGTCACCCAGGTCGGTGGGGAGGAAGGGATGGTAGTCGAGGATGACCGGGTTGGAGGCGGCCTCGATGTGCAGGTCGACCGGCTCGCCACCGGCAGCGCTCTCGGTGACGCGCACCCACTGGTTGCGCGGGTTGAGCCCCTTCACCGGCGAGCCGTCGGGGCGGTAGACCAGGCCCTCGCACTGGAAGCCGGGCATGTTTTCGTCGAAGCCCAGGTCGAGGACGGCCTCGACGGTGCGGCCCGCCCAGTCGGCCGGCACGCTGCCGGTCACCCGGAACCAGCTGGTGCCCCAGGGCGCGCCCCACTTTTCCCCCACGGCGATCGGGGAGTGCGGCGCCGCGAGCCCCTCGGCCACCGGGACCGGCTCGCCCGGCGCGTGCCAGACCGTCACCTGGAGCGGGACGGAGGAGGAGTGGACGGCGGGGCGGATCCGTTCGTCGAGGACCCGCTTGAGGCGGCCTTCGGTCAGTGCGCGGTCGTCGTGCATGAGTACTGCTCTCCGTAGGGGTTTCCGGTCGGGCTTACCAAGGGTGGCTGGTGGAGGCGGAGGAAGACGAGTGGGTGTACAGCTCCCCCACGGTGTGCAGGGTGAAGCGGGCGGCCTTCTCGCCCTGTTCGGGTCGCAGCCCGGGTACGTAGAAGGCGTGCTGGCAGGTGGCGCCGAGGAAGCGCCGGGTGCCGTCGGGCAGCAGGCGGTGCAGCGCGTAGTGGCGTACCTGTCCCGGGGCGGGCTGCCAGGCCAGGCGCAGCGCGGTGGTGCCGTCGCCGTCCGGTGCCGCCTCGGTGACGCGCAGCGCGCGGGGCGGTGCGTCAGGCGCCTGATGCCCGTCGCGCACGGCGAGAGCGCCCAGCCGCCAGCTGGTCGCGGGGACGGTGCCGCCGGGTGGCCCGTCGACGGGGGTGACGCGTACGCCCAGCGTCCTGACGGTGCGGGGGCCGGGTACGGGCAGGTGGCGACCGAGGCGTACGGTCGCGGTGACCCAGCCCGCCCCGTCTGGCCTGGCGGTGCCCGCGGGCAGGTAGGTGAAGGGTACCGGCGCGCCCGGGCGGTCGGGTTCCCCGAGGGCGACGGCCAGTTCGACGCTGACGCCCGCCGGGCCTTCCGCTGCGCGGTGGGTGAGCGAGACGGTGGTGTGCGGGCCGACGGGCAGCCGGGTGGAGTACAGCTCGATCGTCACGGGTGCGTCGAGCCTGCCGGCGACCAGCAGGCTGCTGCCGCCGTGCCAGGCGTCGGCGAAGTCGAAGGAGACCTGCGGGCGGGTGCCTTCGGTGGTCACTGCCCAGCGCCGGGCGGGCAGCCGGTCTTGAAGTCCGAGGTGGTTCCACTGCGCGTCGGAGGTCACCCGGCCCTCCTCGTACCACCGCAGTCCGTAGCCGGTGTTGAAGGTGGTGGCGAAGGGGACGGCGTCGATGGTGGAGCGGTCGGCGACCACGGCCGCCGGTGCCCGCCAGTCATCGCCCGGATGGCCCGGCAGTGTGGGGTCGAGCGACCTGCCGGTCCACAACCGGTCGTCGGCGGCGTGGAAGCCCTCGGGGGTGCGCTCCTTCTCCGCAAGGTGGGTGAGGGTCCACTCGGGCCGGTAGAAGCCGTAGCTGACGGTGTGGGGCCCGTCGGTGGGGACGATGGCCTCCCAGTCGACGTCGGTGTTCCAGCCCTCCTGCTCGACGTCGACACCCGCCTGGAGCGCGTAGCGGTCACGGCCGAGGTCCTCGGCGAACCGGCCGGAGGAGTCCAGGCTGTCCGGGGTCCACCTGAAGTCGAGGAACATCGCGTCGCCGACCTTGCCCCGCGCGTCGTGGAAGAAGTCGCGGTTGGCCTCGTTCAGCGCGCCCTGCCATCCCACCTCGCCCTCACGGGTGAGCGCGTCGTACCAGGTGAGACGCAGGCCGTGGTGGTTGCAGAGGGCTCGCATCCGACGCAGGAAGCCGTGCATGTGCCCGGCGAGTGCGGCGTCGCCGCCCTCGGTCTCGGCGTTGACGAACCAGCCGTCGAAACCGTGGGCCACGGCCACCTCGGCCAGCCGGTCCGCCAGTGGGTAGCCGCCCGATGCGTCCCGCCGCACGAGGTCGCGGGTCCAGCGCAGCCTTCCACCGTGGCCGACGGGCGGCAGGAAGACGGTGCCGAGGACGGGCACACCGTTGCGGTGTGCGGCGTCCACGACCGGGGCGTTGGGCGCGAGGATCAGCCCCTCCCCCGCCGAGCCTCCCCAAAAGACCAGCTCGTCCAGGTACGCCCACTGGGTGAAGGCGTAGTAGTCGGCGCTGTCGCCGCCCTGCGCCGGGTTGCCGGCCGTGTGGTCGAAGGCGACCAGGGCGCTGATGCGGGCCTGTTCCGCCCTGGCCGAGGTGTTGGCGGCGACGGGCGTGAAGCGCCGGGCCAGTGGGACGGACGCCTTGTTGAAGGGCAGGTCCGCGTCCTCCTCGGGGCGCCAGTCCTTCAGGCTCCGCCACACGACGCCCTCGCCGGGTGAGCCCGAGGGGAGTGAGTCGGGGAACCAGTAGGAGGCGTGGGGCTGCCCGGCTCCGCCACTCCCGGAGGCGGCGCGGGCGGCGGCGCTCCCGGAGGCGGCACGACCGGAGGCGGGCACGGTGAGCGGGCCGAGGAGGGCGGCGGCGGCCGTCGTGGCCGAGCCCAGGACGGTGCGGCGCCTCATGTCTGCTCCTCGATGGTCTGTGCGGCGGCCTGCTCGACGGTGACCAGGTCGGTGATGCCGCGGGCGGTCAGGTGTGCGGTGTCGCGGGACCGTTCGGCCAGCACCACGGCGGGACGCATCCCCGCGGCGGTCAGCCGGGCGAACGCCTCGAAGAAGGCGCCGCCGGGTGCGCACACGGACCTGCCGGGCCGGGCTCCGTCCGCGTCGCCGCTCCCTCGTGGCCCCTCGGGATGCTTCCCTTCCGGTCCCTCGGGATGCGCGTCCAGGACGAGCGCCGTGGTGCGGGGGGCGGGCGGGCGCGGGGCCGCTTTGTGCTCCCCTACGGCCTCGGCCAGTGCGCGGGCCGCGGGTTTGGGCCGCTGGTCCTCGGTGAACAGGCCGAGGGAGTACTCGAGTTCGGGGAAGTCGGCGAGGCCGCGGGGGACGTCGTGGGAGCACCACCAGGTGACGCCCCACACGTCGGCGCAGTCGAGTGCCGCGTCGACGGTGGCGCGGGTGAAGGCGGCGGCGTGCTCGGCGGGGATGTGCGGTGCGGGCGCTCCCACCTCCTGGAGCCACACGGACCTGTGCGGGTCGTCGGCCCACGCCTTGGACAGCTCGATCAGATAGGCGGCGTGGTGTTCGGTGGCCACCCCCGCGTGGCCGTGCCGCTGCGCGGTGCCGTTGAAGACCCACGAGTGGACGGCGGTCGCCGCGCCGAGGCGGGCGGCGTGCGCGGGGGTGAAGGGGTGCCCGTCCAGGTACCAGGCCGCGTCGTACTCGGCGTGCAGGTGCCACTTGTCGGGGGCGCCGGCACGGCAGGCTTCCAGCATGCGCCGCAGCCACTGTCCAGCCTGGTCCTGGGTGATGCGGTCGGGGTCGGGGTGCGGGTCGCCGGAGAACTGGTTGATCTCGTTGCCCACCGTCATGCCGAGGAAGTTGGGCCGGTCCGCGAGGGCGGCGGCGAGGGCGCGCAGGTAGGTGGCCTCGCCCTCGACGACGTCCGGGTCGGTGAAGAGGTTGCGGCGGTGCCAGGTGCCGGTCCACGCGGGCAGGAAGTCGAAGCTGGACAGATGGCCTTGCAGCCCGTCGACGTTGACGTCGAGGCCGCGCTCACCCGCGGCGTCGACGAGCCGCACCAGCTGTTCGAGCGCGCGGGGCCGCACGAGGGCGCGGTTGGGCTGGAAGAGGGGCCACAGCGGGAAGACGCGGATGTGGTCGAGGCCGAGGGAGGCGATGGAGTCGAGGTCGGTGCGCACCGCGTCAAGGTCGAAGTCGAGCCAGTGGTGGAACCAGTCGCGAGACGGGGTGTAGTTGACTCCGAAGCGCGGGGCGGACGAGGGCGTGGGGGCGGACGTGTGCGTCATCGTGTGGTGGTGTTCCCGGGGTAGGAGGCGGCGTTGTCGCGGTGCGGGCGTCTCAACCCTTGACGGCGCCCTCACCGACGCCGCGGAAGAAGTAGCGCTGGAGACAGGCGAACATCACGATCAGCGGCAGTACGGCGATGATGGTGCCGGCCGCCACGAGCCGCTGGTCGTCGGCGAAGGTGCCGTGCAGGTAGTTGAGGCCCACGGTGAGGGTGAAGTTTGCGGGGTCGCTGAGCACGATCAGAGGCCACAGGAAGTCGTCCCAGGCGGCCATGAAGGCGAAGATCGCCACGACGGCCAGCGTGCCCTTGACGGACGGCAGCGCGATCCGCACGAACCGCTGCCACACGTTGGCGCCGTCCACGAGGGCGGCTTCCTCCACCTCGAACGGCAGGTGGGAGAACGCGTTGCGCATCAGCAGCACGTTCATGGCGCCGACGGCGCCGGGCAGCAGCACCCCGAGCAGGGTGTTGTTCAGGTGGAGCGCCCGCGCCATGGTGAACTGGGCGATGATGATGCTCTCGAGCGGGACGAGCATCGCCATCACGAAGACGACCACGGCGACCCCGCGTCCGCGGAAGCGGAGCCGGGCGAGCGCGTAGCCCGCCAGAGAAGCGCCGACGAGGTTGGTCGCCACGCTGCCGACGGCCACCGTGAGGGAGTTGAGCGCGTAGTCCCACACCGGGATGATCTCGGCGACGCCGGCGTAGTTGTCGAGAGTGGCGTCGGAGGGCAGCAGCTTCGGCGGATAGCTGTAGATGTCCTCGCCCGGCCCCTTGAGCGAGGTGGACAGCTGCCACAGGAAGGGACCGGCCATGACGGCGAACACGACCAGCAGCAGCAGGTAGCGCAGCGCGGTCTGCCACCCGGGGGGCCGTCTGCCGTCCTCCCCCGCCGGTCCCCGCAGCCGGCGGGGACCGGGGCTGCCTGGGCGGCGCACTCCGCCGCGACCCGCTCCCTCGGCGTCCGGTCCTGTGCGCGGCGCCGGATGCGCGGTGACGGCTCCCATTACGCGTCCTCCTTCCGGTTGGCCCGCAGCACCAGCAGCATCAGGCCGAGCGTGATGACGAAGACGACGACGGAGAGCGCCGAGGCGTACCCCACGCGTCCGTTGAGTCCGGTACCGACCTGCTGGACGAGCTGCACCAGCGTGGTGTCCTCGCCCGCGGGGCCGCCGTTCTCCCCCGCGAGGAGGTAGACCTCGGAGAAGACCTTGAAGGCGCTGACCGAGGAGAGCGCGGCGACCAGCACCATCGTGCTGCGCAGGGCGGGGACGGTGACGCTGAGGAAGCGGCGTACGGGCCCCGCGCCGTCGACGGCGGCGGCCTCGTGGAGCTCCCTGGGCACGTTGTTCAGCACCGCCAGGTAAATGATCATGTAGTAGCCGAGGCCCTTCCAGACCGTCAGCAGCATCGCGCTCACCAGGATCAGCGTCGCATCGCTGAGGAAGCCCACCGGGCTCGCTCCCAGCGCCTCGAGAATGCCGTTGACCAGCCCGCGGTCGTCCAGCATCCAGGACCAGATCAGCCCCACGACCACGACGGAGGCGACGACGGGTGTGTAGAAGGCCGCCCGGAAGAAGGCGATACCGGGGATGTGCCGCCTCACGAGCATCGCGAGCAGCAGCGGCAGCAGCACCAGCAGCGGCACGGTCACCAGCACGTACAGACAGCTGTTGCCAAGCCCCGTCCAGAACATCTCGTCGTGCACGAGCTGGCGGAAGTTGGCGAACCCGACGAAGGATCCTGGCACCAGTGTCCGGTTGTCCGTGAAGGAATTCCCCACGGTGAGGAGGAAGGGAGCGAGGCTGAAGGCGGTGACGGCCAGCAGACCGGGCGCGAGGAACAGCCACGGGCTGGTGGGCAGGTGTCTGCGCACGCGCCGGGGCGCCGCCTTGGGCGCTGTCCCGGGTGGTGCGGGGGTGGCTGACGTCATTCCGGTTCCTGGTCCTTCGATCGGCTCGGCTCAACTCGTCGCGTGCCGGTCCGCGCCTGTGCGATGCGGTGCGGCGCGGTCCCGCGCCCGGCCGCTGTGCGGCCGGATCCCGCGTCTCAGCCGAGTTTCAGCAGGCGGTTGCATTCCTCGGCGGCGCGGTGCAGCGCCTTCCCGGGCGATTCGTCACCACGCAGCGCCCGGGTGACGGCGTTTTGCAGGACCGTCTTCATGTCGTCGCTCAGCAGCACCGGGGTGTAGTTGACGGCCTTCTCCAGTGACTTGGCGGAGGCGACGCGCACCCGCGTCTTGTCGGTGCCGTCCTGCTCGGTGAAGAACTTCTCGTCCAGCGCCCCCTCGGTGCTGGGGAAGACGGTGGTCTCGTGGGCGAACGCCCTCTGGTTCTCGGCGTTCGTCACGAAGTGCGCGAAGGCGACGGACGTGGCCTTGTTGTCACCCGCCGCGTTCACCATCAGACCCTGCACGTACATGTTGGGATGCCCGGTGTTGTTCGGCGCGTCGGTGATACCGATGTGCTCGTAGAGACTCGGTGCGTCCTTCTTGAACTTGTCCAGGTCCAGGGCGCTGCCGGGGTTCATCGCCACCGACTGCTGCATGAACTTCCGCCCGGCCTGCTCGGGCGTGGAGGTGAACGCCTGGGAGTCCAGGGCCCCGGCCCGGTAGAGCTTCTTGTAGCGCTCCAGCAGTTCGACGCCCTTGGGCTCGTCGAAGGTGAAGGCGGTGCCCGAGGGGTTCATCACCCGCACGCCGTAGCGCCCGAAGTCCTCGATGGTGGGCACGTTGGCCAACGTCGCGATCTTCCCGTCACTGCGCTCGGCCATCGTCAGCGCGGCGTCGAAGAGTTCGTCGTAGGTCCGCGGCGGATCGTCCGGGTCGAGGCCGGCCTTGTCGAAGAGACGCTTGTTGTAGAAGAGCGGCCCGGTGTTGAGATACCAGGGGAAGGCGTAGGTGCCCTTCATGCCGGGTATCTTCGTGCTGTTCCACGCGGCCGGCAGGTACTCGTCCCGGTACTGCGGGGCCGCGCTGTCGAGATCGAGCGCCATGTGGGCCTTCGCCAGCGGGGCGGCGAGATCGGGTGAGACGTTCACGACGTCGGGCAGGGTGCCGCCCGCGGCATCCGCGCTGATCTTGTCCGCGTAGCCCTCCGCGGGCTGGTCGACCCACTTCACGTGCGTGCCCGGATACCTCTTCTCGAACTTGTCGATCAGTTTCTCGAAGTAGTCCCGGTAGGCGGCCCGCAGGCTCCAGGTCTGGAAAGTGATCGTCCCGCGCACCTCGCCCTCGGCGCTCGTGGTGTCCACCTGCTGTGTCCCCACAGTGCACGCGGAGAGGGCCAGGACCCCCACGAGGGCGAGGGCGGCTGTGCGGGAACTGCGCACGGCTTCGCGGGACTTGCGCACGACGAACAGCTCTCCTTCGAGCAGGACGGAAACACGCCGCGGAGCGGCCGGCGTCCGGCGAACGCGTGGGCAGGGGGCTCCGGGCGGGACGGCGCTGACATCGATGTCAGGCGTCGGCGCCGAGAAATAAGCTGCATTGCCGCGACGGGAAAGTCAATAGCTCCCCGGAAAGGCGCCCTTCGCCCTGCCCGTGACGCGTGCCGGGGCTCGGGGCCGCTCTTGCGTTCGTGAGCTAATGCGCTTTAGCTTGGGAGTGCTTAAGCGGTTTAGCTGTGGCCTCCGGCCGCCGTCCGCCAGGGACGGGCCGCCCCCGGGCGCGGTGGTGGGACCGGGGTGCGGGCGGGCCACGGGGCGTTGGCGGCGGGCTGCACGCTGCGAGCAGCGGGCGATTGCTGCCAGGATTGACCGCAGGCCGCCGGAACGACCGACGCCGTCGCGGGGAGGCTGCCGGGACGACCGGGGCGGTCGGGGAACCGGGACGAGGCGAGACGAGGGGCGGGCTGACGTGGATTCCGTGGACGCGGTGCACACGGAAGGAGCCGTCGAGGCGGAGAGCGCGGACGCGACGGCGGCAGCGGCGGACCATACGCGAGAGGCCGGACCCGCGCCCGCGGCGGACGGCGCCGAGAAGGGTGGAGCCACGGCAGCGGTGAGCGCCAGTACCCACGCCTCCGGACCGTCAGGCACGGGCAACGCGCCTGAGGCCAGGGACACGAGTGACGACGGCCACGGCCCAGGCACGACGAGCATCGGCGCCTCCCCTGGCCCGACGGGCGGGAGTGACACCCCGGGCGGAAGCAGCACAAACGCAAGCAGCCCGAGCGGCACGGGCGCAGGCCCGGAAGCGACCGGAGCGGTCGGCGGCTCCGAGGTGCCGGCGCAGCGGCGTCGTCCGACCATCAAGGACATCGCACGGCGGTCAGGGGTGTCCGAGAGCGCCGTCTCGTTCGCGCTCAACGGCCGCCCAGGGGTGTCGGAAACCACCCGCGCGCGGGTGCGCCGGGTGGCCGAGCAGGTCGGTTGGCGGCCCAGCACCGCCGCCCGGGCGCTGTCCGGAGAGGGCGCGGCCACCATCGGCCTGGTACTGGCACGCCCCGCGCGCATGCTCGGGGTCGAATCGTTCTTCCTCCAGCTCATCTCCGGCGTCCAGCAGGTGCTCGCGCAGCGCAGGCTCGGCCTGCTCTTCCAAGTGGTGGAGGACGTGACGGCCGAGTGCGCGATGTACCGCCACTGGTGGGCCGAGCACCGCGTCGACGGTGTCCTGCTGGTCGATCCGCGCTCGGCGGACCCGCGGCCCGGGATCCTGGAGTCGCTGGGGCTTCCCGCCGTCGCCATCGGAGGCACCCAGACCCGGCACCGCCTCTCCGCCGTCTCCGCCGACGACGCGAAAGCCATGACGTCGGTCGTCTCCCACCTGTACGAGCTGGGGCACCGCGACATCGTGCACGTCGCGGGGCTTGCCGGGCTGGCGCACACCGAACGCCGGATCGCCTCCTTGCGGGCCGAGGCCGGGCGGCGCGGCCTGCCGCGTGCCAGGTCCCTGACGACCGACTACTCGGATGCCGAGGGCGCGGCGATGACCCGGCGGCTGCTCGAGGAGGACACGCCGCCGACCGCGGTCATCTACGACAACGACGTGATGGCCGCCGCGGGAGTGGCCGCCGCGGCCGAGCGGGGTCTGGCGGTCCCTGGTGACCTGTCCATCGTCTCCTGGGAGGACTCCGTGCTCTGCCGCATGGTGCACCCGTGGCTGACCGCGCTGGCCCGCGACCCGGTCGCCTTCGGGCGCGGCGCCGCGCGGGAGCTGACCCGTCTCCTGGACGGCTCGCCCTCGCGTACCGTCAGGGTGCCGCTGCCCGAACTGCTGGTGCGGGAGAGCACGGCGGCGCCCAAGAGCCGTGCGGCTGCGGGCCCTCCCGGCCCCGGCCTCCCTGGCAAGGACACGGACTCGGAGTGGGACTCGGCTTGACCCTCACGCCGCGTGAGGCCGAAAGGTGGGGTCCATGAGCGACTACTACAACGCGTTCGAGATGAGCCCCGTACCCGCTCCCGGCCCGGACGCCGTCCCTCCGGAGCCGTTCCGCGGCATCTACGGCATGCCCGCTTTCGCGACGATCCCGACGGGCGACTTGGCGGAGTCGCTGGACTTCTGGACCCGCGGACTCGGCTTCGTCGACCTGTTCAGCATCCCCAGTCAAGTCGTGCATCTGCGCCGGTGGGCGTTCCAGGACGTCCTCCTCGTCCCGACGACGAGCGTCCCGGAACAGCCGGCGGGGCCGAGCCTGAGTTTCGCTTGCGTGCTCGGTCAGGTCGATGCGGTCGTCGGGGCCTGTCGTGCGCTGCGCCCGGACTCGGTGGAAGGGCCACGAGACACCCCCTGGAACACCCGCGACGTCGTCGTGACCACGCCGGAGAAGGCGTGGATCGTCTTCACCGCGGCGAAGCCCTTCGACCCGTCCAGCCAGGAGGCGCGCCACCTCGCAGCCGTCGGGATCGAACCGCCGGGCGCCGGTCGCGGCGACAATGGCAGGCATGCCTGATACCACCGACGTCGACGGCCTGACCGTCGGTCAGGTCTCGGCGCGGCTGGGCGTGACGGTCCGCGCGCTGCACCACTGGGACGAGATCGGCCTGGCCCGGCCCTCACTGCGCACGGCTGCCGGATACCGGCTCTACACCGCCGGTGACCTCGAGCGCCTCCACCGCATCGTCGTCTACCGCGAGATCGGTCTCGGCCTGGACCGGATCCGGGCCGTGCTGGACGACTCGGCGGACGTGCCCGGTGCCCTGCGCGCGCAGCGCACCCGGGTCGCCGAACGGATCGAACGCCTCCAGCGGCTCAGCGCCGGACTGGATCGGATGATCGACGCCCACGAGCGCGGCCTGCTGCTCACCCCCGATCAGCAGGCCGCGGTCTTCGGCCCGCAGTGGGATCCGGACTGGCCTGCCCAGGCCCGCCGGCGCTACGGGGATACGACGCAGTGGCGGCAGTACGCCGAACAGTCGGCGTCCCGCGGCCCGGAGGAATGGCAGGCCGTCGCCGATGACGTCGCCGGCTTCGACCGCGCCCTCGCGGAGGCGATGGACGCCGGCGTCACACCCGGCAGCCCGGAGGCGCATCGACTCGTCGAGCGGCACCGGGAGGTCTTCGCCTCGTACTTTCCGCTGACCAGGCAGATGCAGGTCTGTCTCGGCCGCATGTACGAGTCCGATCCGGGCTTCGCCGCCCACTACGACGGCATCCGCACCGGTCTCGCCTCGTGGTTCCGCCGCCTGGTCGACGCCGGCGCGCGCGCCCACGGCATCGACCCGGACACCGCGACCTGGGAGTAGCGGGTCCGGTACGCAAGTCCGCCCCATGGGGCGTCCTCGGGCGCCCCTGAGGGTGCGGGGGCCCGGGTGGACTTCACGGCCTGCCGCGGCCTTCCGCCGCGTCGAACGCGGGTGCCAGCGGAGCCATCGCCGCGCGCAGCAGGCCGGGCAGCGAGCCGGAGGGCACGACCAGCCCGCCGGCACCGGAGCCCCCCTCGGGCCCACAGGCACCGGTGGCACCAGCGGCCTCGTCGGCCCCACTGGCCCCGGCCGACCGGAGCCAGCCCTCCAACGCGATGCGCACCGCCGCGGCGACGCTCGCCGCGAGGACGCGGGCTGTTTGCGCTCCGGTGTCGGCGAGACGTTCGGCGAACACCGCCGTGAGAGGGGGCTCGATCCCGGTGGCGGCGTCGAGGAACGCCTCGCGCAGCGCGGTCCCGGTGGCGATCAGCAGCAGCGCCTCGCGCTCGCGCTCACCGGCGTTCGTGTACTGCTCGATCACCGCCTCGGTGACGGCATCGGCCAGTCGCACTCCTGCGGGCCGTGCCGCAACCGCCGCCGCGATCCGCGTCTCCCGGTCCGCGGTGACGGCGGCGACGATCGCCTGCTCGCGGCTGGCGAAGTAGTTGTTGTAGGTGCGGGGCGAGACCCCTGCCGCCTCCGCGATGTCCTCGACTCGCACCTGGTCGGGTCCGTGCTCCACGGCCAGGCGCAGAGCCGCCTCACGCAGCGCTTCCCGCGTGGCTCGCTTCTTCCTCTCCCGCAGCCCTGGGGGTGGTGTCGTCACGGGCGTCAGCGTTCCACACGGATATGCGTACACGCAAACTTGCGCATACGCAAACTTGCGTGCGCGCATTTTTCTTGTCAGTCTCGACGCCACCCAGGAGCGGCGGCGACCTCGGCCCGCCCGGGAGCGACAGGGAGGACAGCGCATGCGAGCAAGAGGAATGACCTACGACACGGGATTCGTCGTGCACGGCCAGACGTCCCGCGAACACTTCGACCCTGAGGTCGTCCGGCGTGAACTCGCCCTCATCCGCGACGATCTGCACTGCGACGCGGTCCAGGTCATCGGCGGCGATCCGGAGCGGCTTCAGCTGGCGGCCGGCGCCGCCGCCGAGCTCGGCCTGGAGGTCTGGTTCTCGCCCTACCCGCTGGAGCTGGACCCCGACCGCATCCTCGCGCTCTTCAGGGACTGCGCGGAGCGGGCGGAACGGCTGCGACGCGAAGGGGCCGCGGTCGTGTTCGTCGCGGGGGTGGAGCTGAGCGTGATGAACCGCGGGTTCCTCCCCGGCGAGAGCCCGGAGGAGCGGGTCGGGCAACTCATGCGACACCCCGAGCAGCGGCCCGAAGCCCTGCGCCAACTCGGCGTACGCGTGAACGCGTTCCTCCGCGACGCCGCCGCCACGGTGCGCGAGCGCTTCGGAGGCGGACTGACCTACGCGGCCATCCAGTTCGAGCAGGTCGACTGGGCCCCCTTCGACTTCATGACGTTCGAGTTGATCCGCTCCGCCGAGGTCGCCGACGGATTCCGCGACGCGGTGCGCACCCTGGCCCGCGGCCCGAAACCGCTCGCCCTCACCGGATTCGGCACAGCGGCCTACCGCGGCGCGGGAGACAGAGGCGGGCGGGTGCTGGAGGTGGTCGAGCACGACCCGGACACCAGAGCTCCGGTACGCCTGAACGACGTGTACGAGCGCGACGAGGCCGGCCAGGCCGCCTACCTGAGCGAACTGCTGGAGATCTTCGAGACCGAGGGCGTGGACAGCGCCTTCGTGTTCCTGTTCGCCCTCGCCGACTATCCGCACCGCCCCGACGGCGACCCCAGGGACGATCTGGACCGGGCAAGTCTGGGCATCGTCAAACCCCTCGAAGGACGCCGGGGCCGCACCTACCCCGACATGGAGTGGGAACCCAAGGAGGCCTTCGCGGCGGTGGCCCGGCGGTATCGGAGGTGACAGCCCCCACGGCTCGATCGGCGGCCCCTCGGCCGATGGCGACGCCCCTCGGCCGATGACGACGGACCACGCCTCCGGGCTCGCCTCGTCCCTGTCGGGCCTCGCCGCCTACTCGGAGCGGTGACCGCCGCGCAGGGTGGCGCCGGCAGGCGGGCCGCCGGGGGCGTTCCCGCCCTTCCCGCGGGGCAGCGGCCCGCGCCGCAGCGGCTCGGGCCAGGCGTTTCGCGATCAGGGGCCGTGGATACCCGTGCAGTCGCGCAAGCTGTGTGAAGGCCGAGCCGTGGCCACCGGCTTCGACCGGGCCCCGACGCCGCCGGCCCGGCCAGAACCGTGCGGCGTGACCTGCTCCCGACGCATCTTTTCCACGTCATGTCTCAGCCACACGAACCCCCGCGAGAACCGCAGGCACCACAGGAACCGTACGGGCCGGGCGGGCCGCACGGCCCCGTGCGGCCGTCGCACCCGGACCCCACGCCGCCGAACCCCGGCCCCGGGCCGGGTCCGCCCGCCCCGGAACCCGGCCCCGCTCCGGGCCCCGCGCCTCCGCCGGGACCGGACCCGGTGCCGCCGAAGCCACCACCGCCGGGCCCCGACCCGGTGCCGCCGCACCCGCAGCCGCCCACTCCGGGGCCCGAGCCCGGTCCGGCTCCCGACCCGGTGCCTCCCGTCCAGCCGCAGCCCGACACCGGCGGCTCGGACACCAGCGCATTACGGTCCCGGTCGGAGGGAGCGTAGAAAAAGAGGGACCTTTGCGGTGAACTTTTCACTCCGTGCGCACATCCCACTCTGTGGACGCAGGAAGCGCCCTGTAGAGACAGAGAGGGGACGGACCGCATGACTGAGCACAGCACCAGCACCGCACGGGGGCGGGTGGCCAGGCGCGCCGCGGGGGCGGGCCTGGCCCTCCTCGCGACCGCAGGCGTCGGGATCGCCGGGGCCGGATCGGCGCAGGCGGCGGAGGCGCGGAGCACCACACCGACCTGCACCACCTCGGGGCTGACCGCCTCGTTCGGGCAGAAGCTGGGCGGCGGGATGAACCACGAGGGAGTGGTTCTCGAGCTGAAGAACACCAGCGGACACAGCTGCGCACTGCGCGGATACGCGGGGCTGGGCCTGGAGGACTCCGAGCACCGGACGCTGAGTTCGACCGCGGAGTGGGGCAGCACCTGGTACGCGCAGGACCCCGGTAAGGAGACGCTCACGCTCGACGACGGCGAGAGCGCGGAGGCCGTCGTGTCGTGGACGCACGCCAACACCGGCACTTCCGAGGCCCGTCACGCCTCCTACCTCCAGGTCACACCGCCCGCCAACACCGCTCACAAGACGCTGAAGCTCCCGGCATGGGTGGACAACGGCCGCCTCCAGGTGACGGCGTTCTCGCCGCACGCCGAACTCAACGGCTGAGGCGGGGCGGGCCAGGCGAGGTCCATCGGCAGACGAAGAGGGCGCACCCGGACGGGTGCGCCCTCTTCCGCGTTCCCGGGTGACGTGTCCGGGAGGTGTACGAAGCCGTCCCGGCAGCCACGGGGGGAGCTGCCGGGACGGCGCTTCACACCCTACGGGCCCTCCGTGGCGGTGAGCATCCCTTGGACACAACCCGGCCATGCCCTGGACACAGGAGGGCCCTGCGTGGGCATGTCGCCCCACGGCACCACCCAGCACCCAGCACCCAGCACCCAGCACCCAGCACCCAGCACCCAGCACCCAGCACCCAAAGAGTCACACGAGCCACAGACACCACAAGCACCACAGACATCACTTCTCACACAGAAGTCACACCGATGTATTGACGTCCATTCACGTGACCCTCAGCATGAATACATTCATGCAGTCCGGCGAAGGGAAGGTGCGACGCAATGGCCGGTGTGGTGGAGCGGCGCTCGATCGATGTCGTCCCGGACGCGGAGCGGTACGGCACGGCCTTCAGTCAGTTCACGCTCTGGCTGGGCGCCAACCTCCAGATCACCGCCGTCGTGACGGGCGCCCTCGCCGTCGTCTTCGGCGTACAGGCGTTCTGGGCGATACTCGGCCTGCTGATCGGCAACCTGCTGGGCGGCGCGGTGATGGCACTGCACTCCGCGCAGGGCCCCCGGCTGGGCCTGCCGCAGATGATCTCCAGCCGCGCCCAGTTCGGAGTCCGGGGCGCGGCGGTGCCGCTCGCGCTGGTCATCGTGATGTACATCGGCTTCTTCGCCAGCGGCAGCGTCCTGGCGGGCCAGGCGGTCGGCGAGCTGACGCACCTCGGGGAGACTCCCGGCATCGTCCTGTTCGCGCTCATCACGGCCGTGGCCGCCGCCGTCGGGTACCGGGTGATCCACGCGCTGGGCAGGATCGCGGGCCTGGTGTGCGCGGCCACCTTCGTCTACCTGGGCATCCGGCTGCTCCAGCGCGCCGAGCTGACCGACCTGCTGGCCGACCGCACCTTCTCGTTCCCGCTCTTCCTGCTGGCCATCTCCCTGGCGGCCTCCTGGCAGCTGGCCTTCGGCCCGTACGTCGCCGACTACTCGCGCTACCTGCCGCGTTCCACCTCGGCGCGGGCCACGTTCTGGTGGACGCTCGGCGGTTCGGCGCTGGGCTCGCAGTGGTCCATGACGTTCGGGGCGCTGGCCGCGGCGGCGGCCGGGTCCGGCTTCGTCGGCAACGAGGTGGGTTACGTGGTGGGGCTGGGCGGGGCCGGCGTGGTCGTCTCGTTCCTGTACTTCGTCATCGCGCTGGGCAAGCTGACGATCAACGTCCTCAACACCTACGGCGGCTTCATGTCCGTGGTGACGGGCGTCAGCGGTTTCCGCGGCCAACGGCAGCTGGGGCCGCGCGCCCGGGCCTGCTACATCGCCGGAATCATGGTCGCGGGCACGGCGGTGGCGCTGCTGGGGAAGGACAGCTTCCTGACGTCCTTCAAGGACTTCCTGCTCTTCCTGCTCACCGCGTTCACGCCTTGGTCGGCCATCAACCTCGTCGACTACTACGTGATCGCCAAGGAGCGCTACGACCTGCCCGCGCTCAGCGATCCGCACGGCCGCTACGGCGCCTGGCGGTGGAAGGCCCTGACCGTCTACGCCGTCGGGCTCGTCGCGCAGTTCCCCTTCCTCGCCACCCACTTCTACACCGGGCCGCTGGTGGACCCGCTCGGCGGTGCCGACATCTCCTGGCTCGTCGGCCTGGCCGTCCCCGCCGTCCTCTACTGGCTGGTGACCCGCCGGGACACCGGCCACATACCGGAGCGCACCATCCTGACCGTCCCCGCGGCGGCGGCCGAACAGCAGGAGACGGCGCAACCGGCGGGGTGAAGGGCGCGGGGTCCGGCCGGCGCGGCCCGGACCCCGCGCCTGCCAGGGCGTTCCCTCCCGTCCACCGTTATGGTTTAACCTTCAACCAGTTACGGGCGCCGTTCCGCAGCCCACCCGCCACCCCGGGCGCCGGCTCCGCGGCGGCCGTACGGACGACACCGAGGGAATGGGAGACAACACCGTGAGCACCCCGACGAAGCTCGCCGTCATCTACTACTCGGCCACCGGCACCATCGCCGAGATCGCCAAGGAGATCGCGCGCACAGCGGAGCAGGCCGGCGCCGAGGTCCGGCTGCGCCGAGCCGCCGAGCTCGCCCCGCAGGAGGCCATCGACTCCAACCCGGCGTGGGCCGCGAACGCCGCCGCCACTGCCGACATACCTCTCGCCGCCCCGGAGGACATGGTGTGGGCCGACGCCGTCGTCTTCGGCACGCCGACCCGCTACGGCAACGTCGCCTCGCAGCTGAAGCAGTTCATCGACACGCTGGGCGGCCTGTGGGCCGAGGGCAAGCTGGCCGACAAGGTCTACAGCGGCTTCACCTCGTCCGCCACCAGCCACGGCGGCCAGGAGTCGACCCTGCTGGCCCTCTACAACACGGTGCACCACTTCGGCGGCATCCTCGTCGCCCCCGGTTACACGGACCCGGCCAAGTTCGGTGACGGCAACCCCTACGGCACCTCCCACGTCGACGCGCAGGGCAACAACCCGGTCGACGACACCACGCGTACCGCCGCCCGTATCCAGGCCGAGCGCGTCGTGAAGGTCGCCGCCGCCCTGACCTCCGGCGGCGCCACCGGCTGACCTTCCGCGCCGCCCGCCACCGCGGGCGCCGGGCCCCCACCGCGCGGGGCCCGGGACAGCCGCTTCGGGCGGTGGGTACGCGGTCAGCGCGTCTCCCACCGCCCGGTGCGGTCAGGCGTCGACAGCCGCGGGCTCGGCAGCGGCGGGAGACGGCGCGGCATCGGACCCGCTGCGGCGGGCGGCCGGGATCGCGGCGGCGACGGCAGCGGCGACCAGCGCGACACCGCAGCCGATCAGCAGCCCGGTACGGAAGCCGCTCTGCGAGGTGAAGGTGTAGCCGCCCTTGGTCAGGGTCATCTGTGCGAGGACGACGCCGACCACGGCGGCGCCGATCGACGTGCCCAGGGAGCGCATGAGGGTGTTGAACCCGTTGGCGGCCGCCGTCTCGGACTGCGGGACCGAGCCCATGATCAGGGCCGGCATCGACCCGTAGGCGAGCCCGACCCCGCTGTTGACCACGATCATGACGACCATCAGCCCCCAGGCCGTGCCCATCAGCGGGAGCGACAGCCCGTAGCCGAGGGCGATGACCAGGACGCCGCTGATCAGCGTCGTCTTGGGGCCGCGGGCGTTGGTGAGCATGCCGCCGAGCGGGGAGACGAGCATCATCATGATGCCGCCGGGTGCCATCCACAGACCGGCGGCGAGCATCGACTGCCCCAGCCCGTACCCGGTGGCCTCGGGGAACTGCAGGAGCTGGGGGATGACCAGCATGCTCGCGTACATGCCGAAGCCGACGAAGACCGAGGCGACGTTGGTGAACAGCACGCGCGGGCGGGCCGTGGTGCGCAGGTCGATCAGCGGGTCGTGAGTGCGCACCTCCCAGGCGCCCCAGCCGACGAGGACCACGGCAGCGGCGGCGAACAGCCCCAGAGTGGTGCCGGACGCCCAGCCCCAGTCGCCGCCCTTGGAGACGGCCAGCAGCAGGCAGACGAGGCCGACGGCGAGCCCCAGCGCCCCGGGGCCGTCGAAGCGCTGCCCCTTGGCGGCGGCGGGCACCTCGGGGACGAACGACCAGAGCAGGACGGCGACGAGTGCCGCCATCCCCGCCGCGCCCCAGAACAGGACGCGCCAGTCGGCGTACTGCGCGATCGCGGCGGCGATCGGCAGGCCCAGACCACCTCCGATCCCCATGGAGGCGCTGACCAGGGCGATGGAGGAGCTGAGCTTCTCCTGCGGGACCACGTCGCGCAGCAGGGCGATGCCCAGCGGCACCATGCCCATCCCCATCCCCTGGAGGCACCGGCCGACGATCATGGGCACCACCGTCGACGACAGGGCGCACACCACGGAGCCGGCCATCAGCGGCACGGCGCACACCAGCAGCATGCGGCGCTTGCCGACCATGTCACCGAGGCGGCCGAAGACGGGCACGCAGACGGCACCCACCACCAGCGTGGCCGTGATCACCCAGGCGGCGTTCGACGCGCTGGTGTGGAGAATCTTCGGCAGCTCCGCGATCAGCGGGGTGACCAGCGTCTGCATGATCGCTGCCGTGATGCCCGCGAAGGCGAGCGTGGCAACCACGCCGCCCGCACGGGCTGAGGGCTCGGTGGCCTCCATGCCGGAACTCCTCGTTGTCTGGCCGGACATTGATGTGCATCGTACATGCAATGTGGCCCATGCATTTCTCATGTCCCATACACAGCTATGAGAGAATGCCGTCGGGCAGCCGACGCCGCCGGGCGCCCATGGCTCGCAGGGAAAAGCAGGAGGCAGCACGGCACATGAGCAACCGCACCCACGAAGTCGAGTACGAGCAGATGCTGCTGAGCCGCCACGGGCTGTGGCAGCACAAGGGCGGCCGCGGCAAGGACGGGCTGGTGGAGCGGAGCGCCTACATCCTGCTCAGCCGGATCCGCGTCCAGGGTCCGATGTCCATCGGCGAACTCAGCGACGCCTTCGGTCTCGACGCCTCCACGCTCAACCGCCAGACGGCGGCGGCGATGCGCTCAGGGCTGGTCGAGCGGATCCCCGACCCCGCGGGCGGCATGGCACGCAAGTTCCGGATCACCGACAAGGGCGCCCGCATGCTCGACGAGAAGCGGGACTACTTCGTCCATGCCCTCGACAAGGTGATGGCCGACTGGTCGGACGAGGACATCGCCCACTTCGCCTCCTACCTCAGGCGTTTCAACAGCGACATCGAACGCATCGAGGGCCGCCCGTGGCCCCGCCCCGGAACCGACGGTCCCTGAGGACGGTTGGCGCCCCCGCCCGGCGCATCGCCCCCGCACGCCCCTGGTAGAACAACCGGAGTGTCCCAGCAGGCTCCGCTCCCCCTCCCCCACCCCGTCGCGGCCGTACTGGCCGAGCGAGCGGCGGCTGACAGCCGCCCAGGGGCCCGAACGGACGGGTACCGGGTGGCGTTGGCCATCGAGGGCGGCGGCATGCGCGGGACCGTCATGGTAGATCAGGTGCAGCACGTTGCAGACCAGCCACACCACTGCGGTGGTACGGACGAGGGCGTCGTCACGGGCGGCGCGGAGCGCACGCCCTCGCGAGCGGGCGTACGCGTTTTCGAGGGCGCGGCCCTCATGTGCCCGGTCGGACCGTGGAGATGACCGAATCCGTGCCCGAAGAGAGGCTGAACGGCCGCCGTTGACGTACCGGCGGCGTGACGGCGCCCGTTCTCACCCGCACCGTGTTGACCTGCGACCGTTCCCCCACCTGCCCGATCGCACATCAATCGATGTTCCGTACGATCGGAGTCCTCCGCACGGTGCGTCCCTTTCGTACACACCGTGAAGCCGCAGTGCGCGCCTCGACCCGGCAGTGCTGCCCACGGTCCGCGCAGGGGAGGCGGACCGGCCTCGCCGGGCACCCGAGGCGCCAGTCAGCAAGAGAAGGACCGCAGAACGAAGATGCAGATGTCTCCCACGTCCAGGCCGGTCGACTCGCGCGGGGAGCAACTGGCGGCGTTGCGGAGAACTCTCTTCACCGGAAGGGAGGCCGAGCTGCGCGTCTTGCGCGATCTCCTGCTCAACGACCGGCGCGGCTGCTTCGTGGTGTGGCTGCACGGCACGGCGGGCGTCGGGAAGACGGCGCTGCTCCAGCGCTTCGGGGACGAGGCCCGGCAGCACGGCCGCACCTGCCGCACGGTCGACATGCGCTGCACCGAGCCCACCCCCGAGGCGTTTTCGGCAGCGCTGGAGGCGCAGGGCCCGCCGGAGGTCACGGGGGTGCTGCTGGTGGACTCGGGGGAACTGCTGGGTCCGCTCGAACAGTGGCTGCGCCACGTCTTCCTGCCGGGCATGCCCACGGACGCGCTGCTCGTCGTCGCCGGCCGCACTCCTCCCGCCGCCGAGTGGCGTACCGACGCACAGTGGTGGCACGCGCTGCGCAGTCTGCACCTGCCGAGCCTGGACGACGGGGAAGCCGCCGTGCTGCTGCGCGTAAGGCGGGTGCCGGAGGCGGACATACCCGTCGCCGTGCGTGCCGCGCACGGGCTGCCGCTCGCCCTGACGCTGATCGCCGACGCGAGGGCACGCAGTGCCGGGACCGGGGAACGGCGCCCGCACTGGGAGCTGCGCCACTCCCCCGACCTGGTGCGCGAACTGCTGCGCCTGCTCCTGCGCGAGACGCCCTCCCTGGCGCAGGCCGACGCGCTCTACGTCCTCGCCCTGGCCAGGATCACCACGGAGGAACTGGTGCGGCACGGGCTGGGGACGTCGGCCCAGGAGGCGCGGCAGCTGTGCGCCTGGCTACGGGGGCTCTCGTTCGTGCGGAGCACCACGGAGGGGCTCGTCCCCCACGAGCTGGCGCGCGACGCGCTGCTGGCCGACCTGCGCTGGCGGGGCGCCGAGAAGTACGAACGGCTGCTGGGACAGCTGCACGGGTACCTCGCACACCGGCTGTCCCAGCGGACGGGCGACCGCTGGTCGAACGGTGCCGACCTGGCGTACGTGGGACGGGACAACCGCGTCCTGCGGGCAGCCTTCGACTGGCGGGGCGCGCACCGTCTGATGCCGCGCCCCGCCCGCCAGGACGACCTCAAGACCGTCCTGGCCGGCGTCGAGGAGGAGCACGGCGATCAGGCGGTGCTCCTGGCCGAGCAGTGGTGGGCCCATCAGCCGTCCGCGTTCACCGTCTTCGAAGACGCCCGGCGGGAGGTCGTGGACTGGCTGATCGCCCCCTGTCTGGAGGCCGGTACGGCGGAGATGCCCGACGACCCGGTCGCGCTGGCCGCCCTGGAGCAGGTCAGCGCCTGGGCGCCGCTGCGCCGCTCGGAACGGCTGCTCCTGCCCCGCTGGAGCACCGGTGCGCACGGTGCGTCGCCCGCCGTCGCCTTCGGTCTGACGACGCTGTGGGCGACCACGCCGGGCCTCGCGGTCAGCTGGACCGCCACCGTCGGAGAACCGGCGTCCCTGCCGTCCGTCCTCGCGCTGTACGGACACCAGCCGGCCGACTCCGTCCTCGACGTCGACGGCCGGCGGGTGACACCGTTCGTGCACGACTGGCGCCTTGTTCCCTTCGGACGGTGGAGCCACACCCTGCCGACGAGGCTGCTGACGGACGAGCCGCCGGCCGCCCGCGCCCCCGCCGTCGCGCCCGGACCGCCGATGCCGTGGCCGGACTTCGCGGACGCCGTCAAGCAGGCCTACCGCAGCATGCGGGACACCCGGCGGCTGGCAGAGAACGCGCTGCTGGACACCCGGCTGGTCCCGCCCGGGAGCGGCGCCTCGGCGCTGCGCGACGTGCTGACCGAGACGGTGGCCCGGCTGTGCTCCAGCCCCGGGCAGCAGCAGTTGGGCACCGTTCTCGACCTCACCTACGTCAGCGGCCCCCGCTCCCAGCAGGCCGCCGCGAGCCGTGCGGCCCTCTCCTTCAGTACTTACAGGCGCCGGCTGTCGACCGCGCTGACGAAGGCGGCCGAACTGCTGCGCGAGCGTGAACTGTACGGACAGCACGGGGAGTGAACGGCGCCGCCGGCCGACGACGCCACTCGCCGGACGCGTGTCACCGGCCGGGCGGGCCGAGCCTCACTTGCCGCGTGCGTGGCGGAAGCGGTCGAGGCCGTCACCGAGGTCGACGATGGGCTCGGGGTAGCCCAGGGCGGCGAACTCCTCCTCGCCGAGCTTCCACGGCTCGTGCACGTACCGCTTGTGCACGTCGGCCAGTTCGGGCACCCAGCGCCGTACGTAGCCGCCCTCGGGGTCGTACTTCTTCCCCTGGGTGATCGGGTTGAGCACCCGGTTGGGGCGGGTGTCGGTACCGGTTCCTGCCATCCACTGCCAGTTCATCTGGTTGTTGGCGATGTCGCCGTCCACCAGGTGGTCCAGGAAGTGCCGTGCTCCCACCCGCCAGTCCACGTACAGGGTCTTGGCCAGGAAGCTGCCGACGAGGAGGCGCCCCCTGTTGTGCATCCAGCCCTCGTGCCGCAGCTGCCTCATGGCGGCGTCGACCACGGGATAGCCGGTGCGTCCCTGGCGCCACGCCTCGGCCTCACGGCCTGCCTGCTCTCCGGTGCGCCAGTGGTCGTGGTGCGTACGGTAGTCGGCTCGGGCGGTGTGCGGCCGTGCCGCGAGGACCTGGTGGTGGAAGTCCCGCCAGGCCAGCTGCCGGACGAAGGCCTCGGCTCCGGGCCCGCCCTGGCGGCGGGCGCGAGCGACCAGTTCGGCCGGTGAGAGGGTGCCGAAGTGCAGGTGGGGTGAGAGGCGCGAGGTGGCGTCTGCGGCCAGGTCGTCGTGCCGGTCCTCGTAGGCGTCCATGCCGGAGCTGAGCCAGTCCGCGAAGCGCTCGCGTCCCGCGCTCTCCCCGCCCTCCGGCACCCCCGGCGAGACCCCCTTCGTGCGTGTGCGCGACGGCACCTTCTCGGACTTGAGCCCCTCGACGGCGCCGATCCGCCGTGGCGCTCCCAGCGGGTCGCGCCGGTGGGTGTCCTCCCAACGGCGGAAGTAGGGGGTGAAGACGGCCATGTGGTCCTTGCCCGACGCAGTGATCTCACCCGGGGCGACGGCCGTGACGACCCGGTCGTGGACGCACAGCCGCCTCCCGGCGGACTCCAGCGCGGCGCGGAGCCGCTCCTCGCGACGGGCGGCGAAGCCGCTGACGTCCGCGGCGACGTGGACCTCGGCGGCGTCCGCCTCGTGTGCGACCCGGCAGACCTGTTCGACGACCTCTCCGGTACGCACGATCAGCCGGGCTCCGCGCTGCCGCAGCCCGTGGTCGAGATCGGTGAGGCAGTCGGCGAGGAACGCCAGCCTGTTGGGGGCGGCGTAGCCCGCGGCGTCGATGCCGGTGTCGCGCACGAAGAGCGGAACGACGGTGTCGGCCGCCTTGCAAGCGGCGCGGAGCGGTGGGTTGTCGCGGAGCCGTAGGTCACGGGTGAAGAGCGCGACGGCGGCGGTCATGGAGCTGCTCCAGCGTCGGTGGCGGGGCCGGGGGCGGCCCGAGGTGCGGCCACCCCCGGTGCGGCGGGGCGCGGACGCTCCAGCATCCCGTCCCGCGTACGCGGGAGGGGCCGATACGTCCGCCCCGGCGTGTCGGCACAGCCTCTCCGCCGCCAGGCGCGCGTTCCCCGGCCGGCACCGCCCCGCGCCGGGGCGGAGCGCGTGAGCGCCGGTCAGCCGCCGTTCGTGTAGCGCGCGAAACCGTCGATGAGGCCCTGGCGGCTGGGGTTGTTGAACTCGCGTACCGAGAAGTCCCGCATCAGCGAGGTCTCAGTGGGCCGGTAGAGGCCCTTCTCGTAGTAGCCGGCGCCCTCGAACGTGCCGGTCTGCCCACCCGCCGGATCGTCCTTCCCGAGCCAGGAGTACCACTTGGTCTGCCGCTGCGCCATCTCCTGCGCGCTGTAGGTGCTGATGTTGACGTCCTCCGGCTCGGGCCCCTGGTAGGTGCCGGATTCGCCGTAGCCGTACTCGTCGGCGAGCCTGCCGATGGAGTGCGCCATCTCGTGTACGGCGATGAGGCCGGAGGCGGAGTTGTCCGAGGAGAGGGTGGAGACCCCGTCGAAGGGGTAGCCGGTCAGCCGGTTGTACCCGGCGCCGCCGTACTTGGTGGAGTTGGCGACGACCACGACGATGTCGGCCGCGGGTGCCTGCGCGGCGTACGCGTTGACCTTGTCGAGGTCCGCGCACAGCAGCCGCTCCAGCCCGTCGCACCAGAAGTACGAGCTGAGCGCGGTGTCCCGCTTCACCTCCTGTGAGGGGTCGCCGGAGACGCCGGACTCGTTCGAGACGGCGTCCACGGTCCACACGTTCATCTTGTCAGTGTTGCTGCCATACGGTTCCACGGCGGTGACCTCGGCCCACTGGGCCTCGGCGTCCGCACGGAAGTCGGCGAGCTGGTCGGCGGTGTAGCCGTCGCCGACGAGGACCAGGTCGAGCCGCTCCGCGCTGGGCCCGGTGCGCCGCAGCGCGGAGACGCGCCCGTCGGCCGCGCTCTCCCCGGCGTCCAGGGCGGTGTGCGGGGCGACGGCGTCCTGGGGCGCGGCGGTGGGCACGCCGGTCCGGTGTCCTGTGGGTCCGGAGGGCCGGAAGGACTCCACTGTCTGGCTGTCGGCGACGTGGGCGGGCCGCGCCGTGGCCTGGGGATGGTGTGGGGACGGCTCGGCGCGGGCGCTCGCGGTGACCGCGGTGGCGGACAGCAGGGTGGTCGCGGCGGCGAGGGCGGCGAACCGGCGTATGCGGGTGCGCGCGGCGGATCGTACGCGTCTGGGCACGGCTGCTCCAGGGGTGGGGGGCTGCGCGGCCACAATTGATAAGCCGCTTGGTAAACGTGCTTAACTGGCCGCTCAACATAGGACGTTGGGCAGGACCCGACAAGACTCCGTGCCCGGGCCGCGCTCGCGGAACCGGGCCGGGCCCGGCGAGGAGTGTGGACGTACCGTGGCCGAACGGTCCGAGACGGTGGGCGAGCGCGTGTACCGGCTGCGTACCCAGCGGGGCATGACGCAGCGCCAGGTGGCGGCCCCGTCCTACACCGCCGCCTACGTCTCCACCGTGGAGGCGGGCAAGGTGCGCCCCTCGCAGAAGGCGCTGCACCATCTGGCCGGCCGGCTGGGCGTGGACAGCCGGGAACTGCTCACAGGACAGCCCGCTCACCTGGCCACCGGCCTGCGGCTCGGCCTCACGGGCGCCCAGCACACCCTCGCCACCGGAGACACCGCCGAGGCGGCCCGCGAGTTCACCGGGCTGCTGGCCGAGGCCGAGGGGTACGAGCTGACCGAGGAGAGCGCCGCCGCGCAACTCGGCCTCGGTGAGTGCGCCCTGGAATCCGGTGACCTCGCGCAGGCGCACACGTGCTTCGAGGCGGCGGAACGGCTCCTCGCCGACGCGGCACCGGCCCGGCGCGCCCCCGCGGTGCGCGGGCGGGCCGTCGCCCACCTGCTGGCCGGCGAACTGCGCTACTCCTGCTACCTGCTGGAAAACGCCCTGGACGAGCTGAACAACTCGGGCCACCACGATCCGGACGCGCTGCTCCTGCTCTACACGGCGGCCATCGCCCCCTACCTCGACATGGGCGCGCACGCGCGCGCGGCGCACGCGGCCGAGCAGGCGCTGTCCCTGGCGCCGTCGGCCACCGACAGCGCACGTGTCGCCGCCCTGCACCGCTCGGTGGCCCGCACCCTGCTGGCGGAGAACCGGATCGCCGAGGCCGACGCCTCCCTCGCCAAGGCCGCCGAGCTCTACCGCACGCTGCGTCTGCGCACGGAGCTGGCCCACTGCCACTGGATGCGCGGTTACGTGCACGCGCAAAGCGGCGATCTGGAACAGGCCGAGCGTGAGATGCGGACCGCGCGCGAGATGCTCGCCGCCAAGCGGGCGACGCTCTACGCGGAACAGGTCGAGGTGGAGCTGGCCGACGTCGTACGGCGCCGGGGCAGGACGGACGAGGCCAGGGAGCTTCTGCGCGGTGTGCTGGCCACGGCGGGCCAGGAGCGTGCGGCGGTGCACGCCGGGGCGGCGCACCGGCTGCTGGGGCTGATCGCTCAGGAGGCCGGGGAGCTGGAGGGCGCGGAGGAGCACTACGTGTCGGCGCTGTCGCTGCTGGAGCGGGCCGGAGCCGCCGGCGACCTGGCCGACGTGTGCCGCCTGCTGGGTGACCTGCTGCGCCGCGCGGGCAGGACGGAGGCGGCCATGGACGCCTACCGCACCGGCCTCGGACCCCGCATGACGCGGGGCGTCACCACCCTCGGCCCGGCCCCCGCCGAGCCGCCCGCGTAGGCGTCCGCGAGACCGTCGCGGCCACGCGGGGGACGGGCTGGGGCGCGGCGGGACGGTCCGGGGAGCGCAGGCGCGGGCGGGGGCGTTGTGTACGCTTCCCCGGCAGCGCGCTCGGGTGTCCCGCACCGATCGATGTGATCGTTTCGTAGTCTGGACGCTCGAGGGCGTACACCGTGCCGCAAGGGGTACGGTTGCGTCGGTCTCACGCCCACGATTCCCGAGGAGCTCCGCGAAATCCCCCATGACTGCTGACCCGGACAAGGCTGAATTCGACCTTCTCTACGAGGACGCGAAAGCCGGCGTCGCCGAGGCGCGGCGGCGCGTGCTCGACGCCTCCGCCGACGGGCCCGACAGCGACCGGCTGGCCGACGCCCTCGACGAGCTGGAAGCGGCGCTCGCCCACCGCGAAGCGGCCCGGCTGCGCACCCGCGACGACGCCTGGCTGCTGACCGCGCTCGGCGCGGCCAACGCCATCGACCCCGAGTTCCACGGCGACGCGGCTCCCGGCCCCGAAGGACCCGCCGACTGAGGCGTCCCACCTCCCCGGCGAAACCCCCGCCGGACGACCGGCGGCGGGACCATGCCCCCGGCAATCGGCCCGTTGGCCGAGAAGCGCCGCCACGGGGCCCGGTCGCCCTGCGCGGTCTTGTGGGTTCGGCCCGGTAGCGGTTTCAGTGTGGTGAGCAGCTCACGTCCGGTACGCCACCACCACGTGGACCGAGGGGGCGGGCATGACCGTCATCGCGTCAGGGGAAGTGCGGGAACTGCTCACGGAGGAGGCGGCGCTGGCGCGGGTGCACGGCATCTGCTTCAAGACCGGGCCGCCACGCCGGGTCGGCGTCGAACTCGAATGGCTGGTCCACCCCGTCGACGGTCTCCCACCGGCACCGCGGACGGGCAGTGTGCGGCAGGCGGCCCCCGGACGTGAGCACGTCGGCGCGGCCGCGCTGGAAGCGGCGGTGTCCGAGTTGCGGGCCCTGCCGCTGTCGTCGGTGGTGTCCCTGGAGCCCGGCGGACAGGTCGAGTTCAGCTCCCGCCCGTCGGAGTCCCTCCCCGCGTGCATCGAGGCGGTCGGCGCCGACCTGACCGCCGCCCGGGCCCGGCTGGCCCGCCACGGCATACGGCTGGTGGGCAGGGGGCTGGACGAGCGGTGCGGCCCCCGGCTGCTGGACGCCCCGCGCTATCGCGCGATGGAGAGCTTCTTCGACCGCACGGGCCCGGCCGGCCGGACCATGATGCGCTCCTCCGCGTCCGTGCAGGTGTGTGTGGACGCGGGCGTCGCGGGGCGCGGGCCCTTCGGGCTCCGGCGGCGCTGGTTCCTCGCCCACGTGCTGGGGGCCGTGCTGACGGCCGCGTTCGCGAACTCTCCCGTGGTGGAGGGCGACTGGGCGGGCTGGCGGTCGGGCCGCCAGGCCGTGTGGGCGGCCCTGGACGGCTACCGCAACCTCTCCCCCGCTCCGGTGAGCCGGGAGAACCCGCGTTCCTCGTGGGCCCGGCACGCGCTGGACGCGCCGGTGCTGTGCGTACGGTCGCGTGAGGGCCCGTGGACCGTACCCCGGGACGGCATGACCTTCCGCCAGTGGATCGGTCACTGGTCGGGCCGCGGCCGGCGGCACGGCTCGGCCCCAGGCCCCGACTGTGCCGCTCTCAGGCCGCCGGGGCTGGCGGACCTCGACTACCATCTGACCACGCTCTTCCCGCCGGTACGGCCCTGCGGCCACCTGGAACTGCGCATGATCGACGCCCAGTCGGGTGACGACGGCTGGATCGTACCGCTGGCCGTGACGACCGCCCTGTTCGACGACGCCGTCGCCGCGCAGGCCGCCTTCCGGGCCGTACGGCCGCTGGCCAGCCTCTGCGCCGGCGCGCAGGCGCCACGCAACGCCCTGTGGCAGCGGGCGGCCAGGGACGGGCTGAGCGACCCCGGGCTGCGGGCGGCCGCCGCCGCCTGCTTCGCCGCCGCGCTGGAAGCGCTGCCGCGGATGGGCGCGGACCGGACCGTCGTCGCGGCCGTCGGCGACTTCACCGCCCGCTACGTGACCCGGGGCCGCTGCCCCGCCGACGACACCCTCGACGCGTGCGGCAGCGCGACCCATGCCGCCGCTCCCCCACCTGCCGCGCCGCCCCGCCCAGAGGGCGACGCGGGGAAGGAGAGGTCTCGATGACCGCCGGCATCACGGAAGACGGCGCCGGGCCGCGCGCACGGGCCCTCGACGCGCTGGACGCGGCGCGCCGGCGCACCCTCGGCCTGGCCGACTGCGTCGAGGACGGAGAACTGACGGCACAGCACTCGCCGCTGATGTCGCCGCTCGTGTGGGACATGGCGCACATCGCCAACCAGGAGGAGCAGTGGCTGCTGCGTGCCGCCGGCGGCCAAGACGCGCTCCGTCCGGAGATCGACTCACTCTACGACGCGTTCGAGCACCCACGCGCCGAACGCCCGACCCTGCCGCTGCTGCCGCCTGGCGAGGCGCGCGGCTATCTGACCGAGGTGCGCTTTCGCGCCCTCGACGTGCTGGAGCGGGCCCGCTTCAGCGGGACCGGCCGGCTGCTGCACGGCGGATTCGCCTTCGGGATGATCGCCCAGCACGAGCAGCAGCACGCCGAGACCATGCTGATCACCCACCAGCTGCGGCGCGGCCCCGCCGCACTGGGCGCTCCCCCTCCGCCGCCCGCGCCGTCCGACGTGGCGTCGCTGCCGCCCCAGGTGGCGATACCCGGCGGCCCGTTCACCATGGGCACCGACGACGAGCCGTGGGCGCTGGACAACGAGCGCCCGGCCCACCGCCGCGAGGTGGACGCCTTCCACATCGACACGCTGCCGGTCAGCAACGGCGCCTACCTGCGGTTCGTCGAGGACGGCGGCTACCGCCAGGAGCGCTGGTGGCACCCGGCGGGCTGGGAGCAGGTGCGCCGCCACGGGTGGCGGGCGCCGCTGTTCTGGCGCCGGGACGGTGCGGGCGGGTGGTGGCGACGGCGCTTCGGAGTGGCGGAGCCGGTACCGGCTGACGAACCGGTACTCCATGTCAGCTGGTACGAGGCGGACGCGTACGCCCGGTGGGCGGGGCGGCGGCTGCCGACGGAGGCCGAGTGGGAGAAGGCGGCCCGCTTCGACCCGGACACCTCGAGCAGCCGCCGCTTCCCGTGGGGCGCACAGCCGCCGGGCCCGCGCCACGCCAACCTGGGCCAGCGCCATCTGCGGCCCGCCCCGGTGGGCAGCTACCCCGAGGGGGCTTCCGCGACGGGCGCACGGCAGCTGCTGGGCGACGTGTGGGAGTGGACGTCGAGCGACTTCGCCCCCTACCCGGGCTTCATCGCGTTCCCCTACCGGGAGTACTCCGAGGTGTTCTTCGGTCACGGGTACAAGGTGCTGCGGGGCGGGGGTTTCGGGGTGGGTTCCGTGGTGGCGAGGGCGACGTTCCGCAACTGGGACCACCCGGTGCGCCGGCAGATCTTCTCGGGGTTCCGCACGGCCTGCGCGCCGGCCTGCCGGGACTGCGGCTGATGTGCCGCCACCTCGCCTACGTGGGGCCCGCGCGCGCCCTGCGGGACCTCCTGGTGCGGCCCGAGTTCTCCCTGGTGCGCCAGTCGTGGGAGCCGCGCCGTCAGGGCCACGGGACGGTGAACGCGGACGGCTTCGGGGTCGGCTGGTACGCCGAGGGCGACCCGGTCCCGGCGCGGTACCGCCGCACCGGCCCCGTGTGGGCCGACGGCTCGTTCACCGATCTGTGCCGCGTGGTGCGCTCCGACGGCGTACTGGCGGCGGTGCGGGACGCCACGGACGGCTGCTCCGGCGGGGAGGCGGCCGTCGCCCCGTTCGGCGCGGACAGCTGGCTGTTCAGCCACAACGGGGCGGTCACCGGCTGGCCCGCCTCGGTCGCCGACGTGGCCGCCCGCACGCTGAGCACGCGGGAGCTGCTCGACGTGGAGGCGCGCACCGACGCCGCACTGGCCTGGGCTCTGGTGCTGCACCGGTTGCGCTCCGGCGCTTCGCTCGCAGCGGCCGTGGCGCAGCCGGCGGCCGCGCTGGCACGGGCAGCACCGAGATCGCGGCTGAACTTCCTGCTCACCGACGGACGCGGTGTGGCCGGGACGGCGGTGGGCGAGTCGCTGTGGGTGCTGGCACGGCCGCAGGAGTCGCTGACGGTGGCCTCGGAGCCGTACGACACGGATCAGGGCTGGCGGCAGGTGCCCGAGGGGTGCGTCGTCGCAGGGGATGCCGCGCACGTCGAGATTCTTGGCTTGGAGGATCTGTGAACACCCCCCGTTTCTCCCTCACCCGCAGCCTGCCGCCCGGGGCCACCTCGGCGGCGCTGGCGGCCGATGTGGCCCGGGGCCTGTCGCGCGTACCCAAGGAGCTGCCGCCGCGGTGGTTCTACGACGCGCGGGGTAGCGAACTGTTCGAGGAGATCACCGGCCTGCCCGAGTACTACCCGACCCGGGCCGAGCAGGAGATCCTCACGCGGCACGCCGGGGACATCGCCCGTCTGTCCGGGGCGGGTGCCCTGGTGGAGCTGGGGTCGGGCTCGTCGGTCAAGACGCGGCTGCTGCTGGACGCGCTGCCCGAGCGGCTGTTGTACGTGCCGGTGGACGTCAGCTCCTCGGCCCTGGAGGCGGCCGGACGGGCGCTGCTGGCCGAGCGCCCGGAGCTGAGGGTGCACGCCATGGTCGCCGACTTCCTGGCCGGGCTCCCGTTGCCGGCCTCGCCGTCCCCCCGTCTGGTGGCTTTCCTGGGCGGCACCGTCGGCAACCTGCTGCCGGCCGAACGCGCCCGTTTCCTGACCTGGCTGCGCACCTCGCTGGCCCCTGGAGACGCGCTCCTGCTCGGCACCGACCTGGTCAAGGAACCCGCGCTGCTGGTGGCCGCATACGACGACGCGCGGGGTGTGACCGCCGAGTTCAACAAGAACGTCCTGCGGGTGCTGGCCCGCGAGCTGGACGCGGACTGCGATCCGGCCGACTTCGACCATGTCGCGGTGTGGGACGCGGAACGGGAGTGGATCGAGATGCGGTTGCGCGCCCGTGCGGCACTGAGCGTGAAGGTGCCCGCGCTCGATGCGAGCTTCGACTTCCAGGTGGGTGAGGAACTGCGCACCGAGGTGTCGGCCAAGTTCCGTCCCGAGAGGCTGCGGGTCGAACTCGCGGACAGCGGCTGGCGCCTGGAGCGGATGTGGACCGATACGCGAAGCCGTTTCGCGCTGAGTCTCGCGTTCCCGGCGCCGTGAACGCGGGGACTCGCGCTCCCGGCACCGCACGCGGCGGATCTCGCGTTGCCCGCGCCGTGGGCGGGTCCGCCCGGGCCCGCCCCTCACGTCCACTGGGCCTCGTGCTCGGCGCTGTCCGTCAGAGGCATCTCGGCCCAGATCGTCTTGCCGTGCGGCCCGTAGCGGGTGCCCCAGTGCTGGGCGAGCTGGGCGATGAGGAACAGGCCGCGGCCGCCCTCGTCGACGGTGGTGGCACGGCGCAGATGGGGCGCGGTGCTGCTGCTGTCGGACACCTCGCAGGTCAGGTACCGGTCGCAGAGCAGCCGCACGGTGACGGGAGGCGCTCCGTAGCGGACGGCGTTGGTGATCAGCTCGCTGAGGACGAGTTCCGCGGTGAAGGCGGTCTCCTCCAGGCCCCATGCGGTCATCCGGTCCATGCAGGCGGCACGCACCGGGGCGACCGCCTCGGGGTCGCTGGGTACCTCCCACTCGGCGACCCGGTCGGGCGGCAGCCTGCGGGTGACGGCGACGAGCAGCGCGATGTCGTCCCTGTCGGTGTGCGACCTGCCGGGCAGCAGCGCCTCCAGGAGGGCACCGCAGGTCTCGTCCGGGTCGCGGCCCGCGCGGGCGACCTCCTCGAGGAGGGTCTCCAGCCGCTCGTCGAGGTCGCGGCCGCGCGAGCGGATCAGACCGTCCGTGTAGAGGACCAGCCGGCTGCCCTCGGGGACCGTCAGGGTGCGCGTCTCGAACGGTGACGTGCCCAGCCCCAGGGGGAGGTTGGCCGGCACGTCCAGGAGTGCGGTCGTCCCGTCGGGCCTGGCCAGTGCGGGCGGCGGGTGGCCGGCTCTGGCGATGTGGCACTGCCCGGTGGCCGGCTCGTACAGGACGTAGAGCACGGTGGCGCCGGTGACCGTCTCGGTCTCCGGGCGGCGGGTGGGGTCCTGGTCGATGCGGACCACCAGCTCGTCCAGGTGGGCGAGGAGTTCGTCGGGCGGCAGGTCGAGCGAGGAGAAGTTGTGCACGGCCGTCCGCAGCCGTCCCATGGTGGCGGCCGCGTGCAGCCCGTGTCCGACGACGTCGCCGACGACCAGCGCCACGCGGGCGCCGGGCAGCGGGAGGACGTCGAACCAGTCGCCGCCGACGCCCGCCTGCGCGGGCACGTAGCGGTAGGCGGCGTCGACCGCGTTCTGTTCCGGCAGTCCGCCCGGCAGCAGGCTGCGCTGCAAGGTGACGGCCATGCCGTGTTCGCGGGCGTAGCGCCGTGCGTTGTCGACGCAGACCGCCGTGCGGGCGACCAGTTCCTGCGCGGAGGCGAGGTCTTCGGGCTGGAAGGGCTGCTGGTCGCGGCGCCAGAAGCTGGCGAGTCCGAGAACGGTGCCCCTGGCCCGCAGCGGCACGGTGATCCGCGAGTGGAAGCCCGAGGAGAGGATGTGTGCGGCGCCTTCGGGGTCGATCTCGCGCCACTCGGTGGCGGCGGCCAGGTCGGGCTCGAAGACGGGTGCGACCTGAACCGCGTCTCCCGTCGTGCGGAAGGCCACCGGGGGGATGCGCGGTCTGCTGCCCAGGGGCTGCAACGGGTGGTCGCCGACCGCCGAGCGCAGGGCGACGCGCCGCACGGTGGCGGTGGTGGGGTCGGGCAGCGGCTCTTGTCCCTCGATCACCGGGTCGAGCAGGTCGACGCTCACCACGTCGGCGAACCGGTCCACGGCGACCTCGGCCAGCTCCTCGGCGGTGCGTTTCACGTCGAGGGTCGTGCCGACGTGCAGCCCTGCCGTGTAGAGCAGTTCGAGACGCTGGGCGGCGACTTCGGCCTGCCCTGCCACTTCCCGCAGCTCGGTGGTGTCCCGCGCAGTGGTCACGGTGCCGCTCGGGTCGCCGTCGCCGCCGGTGGGGCGCTGGTTGACGGCCAGCAGCCGTTCGCCGACGGGGTGCACCTCGTCGGTGGCCGTACGGCCCGAGACCAGCAGCTGTCCGACGCCGGACGGCAGGCGCAGCGCGCCGATGCGCTGCCCCTGCGCGCCCGCGGGCAGCCCCAGGAGGCGGTGGGCCTCGTCGTTGGCCAAAAGCAGCCGCCGGTCGACGTCGAGCACGAGGACGCCCTCGCGGACCGCGTGCAAAACCGCGTCGTGGTGCTCGTACATCCGGGTCACCTCGGTCGGGCCGAGGCCGCGCGTCTGCCGTTTGAGCCGCCTGCTGATCAGGCCCGCGCCCGCGGCGGCCAGCAGGAGCGCGCCGACGGCGCCGACGCCGACCCAGGGCAGTTCCCGGTCGAGCCGGGCGGAGACGGTGGCCAGGTCGACGCCCGCGGTGACGAGGCCGACCACCTTGCGCTCCGAGTCCCGTACGGGCGCGACCGCCCGCACCGAGTCCGTGGGCTCTCCGTGGAAGCGTTCGAGGTAGGTCTCGCCGGCCAGCGCCCTGCTGAAGTCGCCCGCGGCGCGTCTGCCGATCAGCTCGGTGAGGGGGTCGGAGAGGCGCACGCCGCCGTCGTCGAGCACCGCCACGAAGTCGATGCCGCACGCGTCGCGCGCCCGGAGGCTCACGGGTTGCAGTGCGGCCGTCGGACGGGTGGAACGGAGGGCCGCTGCGGTGGAGGGGGCGGCCGCCAGGGTGCCGGCGCAGGCCAGTGACCGGTCGCGGGCGCTGCGCACGTCGGCGGCGCGGGCCTGCCAGGCGAGGAGGGCGGCGCCCGCCAGCACCAGCAGCAGGACGATCGCCAGTTGCAGGGCGAACACCTGAGCGGCGACGCTGCGCCCCGCGAACCGTGCTCCGCGCTCCCCCGGCTCCTGGGCCCTTCGCCGCCCGCGCCACCGCCTCAGCCGTCTTCGCCACTCCCGCGCCATAGAGCATGGTCTACCGCCCTTTGCGCGCGTTTTCGCGAACGCGCCCCACGGGGCCCCAGGGGTGCCCGGATCAGGGGATGGCAGCCGACCGCCCGTCCGGCGCGCAGATCACGGCTCGGTTGCTTCCGTCCGCAGCCATTGACGTGGCCGTCGGCGGAGTTCTAGGTTCCCGCCATCGATAGGAAACTTTCCTAACGAATCCCGCCGCCCGTGCACCGTCGCCCGGGCGGCCCGGACGGACGGGGCTCCACCTTGGCCACCACACACGCCGACTCCAGCGGCATACCCGGCACCCCGGGAGCGCCCGGGACCCCGGGAACGCCACGTGTGCTGCGGGCGATGAACGACCGGGCCGCACTCGATCTGCTCGTCGCCCACGGGGCACTGACCCGCACCCGGATCAGCGAACTGACCGGCCTGTCGAAGCCGACCGCCTCCCAGCTCCTCAACCGGCTCACGGAGACCGGGCTCGTGCGGACCCGGAACAAGGAGCGCGGCAAACCCGGCCCCAACGCGCTGCTGTACGAGATCGATCCCGCCGCCGCACACGTCGCCGCGCTGTCGGCCGACCCCTGGGGCATCTCCGCCGTGGTCGCCGACATCACGGGCACGGTCGTCGGCCGCGCGCGCGTCGAGGCCGACTCGGTGGCCGACCACGTGCGCCACCGCACGGCGCAGTTGGTCAAGGAGGCCGTCGACGGCGCCCTGGCGGACGCGGGTCCCGGCACGCGGGAGCCGCACACCACGGTCATCGGCACACCCGGCGCCATCGACCCGCACTCGGGTGAGCTGCGCTACGCCCCGCACCTGCCCGGCTGGCACTCCAGGACGCTGCGCGCCGAACTGGCCGAGGTGCTCGGCGCCCCCGTCACGATCGAGAACGACGTCAACCTCGCGGCCATGGCCGAGCAGCACGAGGGGGCCGCCCAGGACCACGACAACTTCGCGCTGGTCTGGGTGGACAACGGTACGGGCGCGGCCGTCGTCGTGGACGGCACGCTGTTGCGCGGGGCGACGGGCGGCGCGGGCGAGATCGGCTACATGCCGCTGCCCGGGGCGCCGCTGGCCCGGGGCGGCCCTGGCGAGTACGCGACGGCGCGGGCAGGCGGCGGCTTCCAGAGCCTGGTCTCGGTCTCGGCCGTCCGCGAACTCGCGGGGGGCGGGCCGCTCCCCGACGCGCTGGCCGATCCGCCCGTGCGCGAGGAGACCGCACGCCGGCTGGCGGCCGGGATCGCCGCCGTGGTCGCCGTCGTCGACCCCGAACTCGTCGTCCTGTCGGGTGCGGTGCCGCAGACGGGCGGCGAAGAACTGCGCACGCTGGTCGAGCAGGAGCTGACCGGGCTCGCGCTGCCCCGTCCGCTGCTGCGGCTGAGCGATCTGGACGGCGACCCGATTCTGACCGGCGCCCTGCTGTCCGCCCTGGCCCAGGCACGCGAGCAGGTGTTCGACACCGCCTGACGGCGGCCACCGCACCCCGCTCCGCACGCCCCACGGCCGCCCACCGCGCCCCGCTCTCCCGGCGGCGCGCCCCCGCTTGCGCACTCAGGCCCCACCCCACCCTGCCCTGAAGGAGTTCCCATGCCGCCTCCGCGTCTGCGCGCCTGGCCGGCCGTGCTGCTCGCCACCGGGCTGCTGCTGTCCGGCTGCGCCAACCCCAGCGTCGGCAGCGCCGACGACGACCCGGACGCGCCCGTCACGCTGAGGTTCTGGCACGGCTGGTCCGAACCCGGCGAGGTGAAAGCGATCGACAAGAGCGTTGAGCGCTTCGAGGAGCTGCACCCCAACATCCACGTCGAGACCACGGGCAACGTCAGCGACGCCACCGTCAACCAGGCGCTGCGGGCCGGCGGCGACAAGGCACCCGACGTGGTGTCCTCCTTCACCACGAACAACGTCGGCCAGTACTGCGACTCGGGGATGTGGGCCGACCTCGACCCCTTCCTGAAGAAAAGCGGTGTCGACAAGAAGAAGGTCTTTCCCTCCACCCTGCTGGACTACACGCGGTACGAGGGCACCCAGTGCGCGCTGCCGCTGCTGGCCGACGCCTTCGGGCTCTACTACAACAAGGACGCCTTCGCGAAAGCCGGCATCGACCGTCCGCCGCGGACCATGTCGGAGTTCGCCGAGGACGCGGCCAAGCTCACCGAGCGCGACGGCGACCGGGTCGAGAGGGCCGGCTTCATGCCCAACTTCCGCCTGTACCAGAACAGTCCCGACCGGCTGTTCGCCCAGTGGGGCCCGCGCTACTTCGACCAGGACGGCAAGGCCCGCCTCGCCGAGGAGCCGCTCACCCGGCAGTTCTACCGCACGATGAAGAAGCTCTCGGACGCCCAGGGCGGCTACGCGGCACTGGAGCGGCTGCGGCAGAGCTTCGGCGACGAGATGTCCCGGCAGAGCGGGTTCATGACCGGCAAGCTGGCGATGCACCTGGACGGCGAGTGGCGCGGCCTGATGCTCCAGGAGGACGAGCCCGACTTCGACTGGGGCGTGGCACCGCTGCCGGTACCCGACGACCAGGCCGACACCTACGGGCGCGGCTACCTGACCGGCACGGTCGCCGGGATCGCCCACAGCAGCACCCACCAGAACGCGGCGTGGGAGCTGCTGAGATTCCTGACCACCGACACCGAACAGGTGGTGTCCTTCGCCAACGCGATCCACAACGTGCCCTCCACCAAGGCGGCCCTCACCTCCCCGGAGCTGGACGCCGACCCGGCCTTCCGCACGTTCCTGCGGATCGCGAGGAACCCGCACAGCCAGGCGCTGCCGCCCTCGACGACCGGCGGCATGTACGTGACGGCCTTCCAGGACTTCTCCTACTCGGTGGAGGCGGGAAAGGCCGGCGACCTGGGCGCGGGTCTGCGTGAACTCGACAGGCAGATCGACGCCGACACCCTCCAGGCCAAGAACTAGGAGCGCGGCCATGGCACCCTCCCTCTCCTCCGGCACCAGGCCGGAGACGCCCGGCCCCACCGCCCCGGCCTCCGACGCGCGGCTGCGCCGCAAGAGGAGGCGCGACAGGCTGCGCACGATCGGCTTCCTGTCGCCCTGGCTCGTGGGGTTCTCGGTCTTCTTCGGCTACCCGCTGGCCGCCACCGTCTACTTCTCCTTCATGCACTACAACCAGATCAAGCAGCCCGAGTTCGTGGGACTGCGCAACTGGTCGTACGTCTTCACGCAGATGCCCCTGTTCGGCCCGGCGCTGTGGAACACGCTGTGGCTGGTCGTGGTGATGGTCGCGCTGCGCGTGGTCTTCGGCGTCGGCATCGGGCTGCTGGTGACCAAGCTCAAGAGCGGTGTGGGCTTTTTCCGCACCGCCTTCTACGTGCCCTATCTGGCACCCCCGGTGGCCGCCACCGTGGCCTTCGTCTTCCTGCTCAACCCGGCGACCGGGCCGGTCAACGAGATACTCTCGGCGGTCGGGATCGACGGGCCGAACTGGTTCAACGACCCGGCCTGGGCCAAACCGTCGCTGGTGATGCTCTCGCTGTGGGGCATCGGCGACCTCATGGTGATCTTCATGGCCGCGCTGCTGGACGTACCCAAGGAACAGTACGAGGCGGCCGAACTGGACGGCGCCGGAGCGCTGACGAAGTTCCGCTTCGTCACCTGGCCGAACATCACGCCGATCGTGATGTTCGCGGTGGTGACCGGCGTCGTGCAGACGATGCAGTACTACACGCAGGCGCTCGTGGCCGGAAAGCTGGCCTCCGGCGTCACCATCGGCCCCGGCACGGTCATCCAGCCCGGCTACCCCGACCACTCGACGATCACCGTGCCGCAGCTCGTGTACCAGCTGGGCTTCCAGAACTTCAACACCGGGGCGGCCTGCGTGCTCTCCCTGGTGCTGTTCGCCATCGCGATGGCCGTGACCATGCTGCTCATGCGCCGCAGAAGCGGCCTGCTGTCGGCGGAGGACTGATCAGATGACGACCCCGACCACTCCGACGGCCACGCCGCCCTCCGCTGCGGCCCGGCCCCCGAGGGCGGCCCGCACGCCCTCCCCCGGACCCTCCCCGGCGAGCCGCAGGGCACGCCGCAAGCGCGTACTGCACTGGATCGCCGTGCACTCCGCCGCCGTCGCGCTCGCGCTGGCCTTCGTGCTGCCGTTCGTCTTCGTACTGCTGACCTCGGTGATGGGCGACGGGCAGGCCATGAGCGGCGAGCTGTGGCCCACCTCGTGGCACTGGGAGAACTACGCGAAGGTCTTCCGCACCCCCGGCTTCCTCGACTGGTGGCGCAACTCGCTGATGTACGCGCTGCTGGGGACGCTGTTCACCGTGTGCTCGTCACTTCCCGTGGCCTACGCGCTGGCGAAGTTCCGCTTCCGCGGCCGGCGGACGGCCATGCTGCTGGTGATCTCCACGATGATGCTGCCGCCGCAGGTGATCGTCGTGCCGATGTACCTGGTGTGGGCGCAGCAGTTCCACCTGTCGGGATCGCTGTGGCCGTTGATCATCCCGATGGCGTTCGGTGACGCGTACTCGATCTTCCTGCTGCGGCAGTTCCTGCTGACGATCCCCAAGGAGTACATCGAGTCGGCCCGGATCGACGGCTGCGGCGAGGTGCGCACCCTGCTGCGGATCGTCGTCCCGATGGCGAAGCCCGGCATCGCCGCCGTCGCGCTGTTCCAGTTCTTCTACTGCTGGAACGACTACTTCGGCCCCCAGATCTACGCGGCCCAGAACCCGGGCGCCTGGACGCTCAGTTACGGGCTCGAATCGTTCAAGTCCGCGCACAGTGTGGACTGGAACCTGACGATGGCGGCCACTTTGCTGGTCATGGCGCCGGTCATCATCGTCTTCTTCTTCGCACAGAAGGCCTTCGTCGAAGGCGTCACCCTCACCGGAGTAAAGGGCTGAGACACACATGAAGCTCGCAGTGGTCGGCGGAGGCTCGACCTACACCCCCGAACTCATCGACGGCTTCGCGCGGCTGCGCGACGTGCTCCCCATCGACGAGCTCGTCCTGATCGACCCGGCCGCCGACCGGCTGGAGCTGGTCGGCGGCCTGGCCCGGCGGATCTTCGCCAGGCAGGGCCACCCCGGCACCGTCACCACCACGGCCGACCTGGACGCCGGCGTGGACGGCGCGGACGCCGTACTGCTCCAGCTGCGCGTCGGCGGGCAGGCGGCCCGCGACCGGGACGAGACCTGGCCGCTGGAGTGCGGCTGCGTCGGCCAGGAGACCACCGGCGCCGGCGGCCTCGCCAAGGCGCTGCGCACCGTGCCCGTCGTCCTCGACATCGCCGAGCGGGTCCGCCGCAGCAACCCGCACGCCTGGATCATCGACTTCACCAACCCCGTCGGCATCGTCACCCGCGCCCTGCTCACCGCGGGACACAAGGCCGTCGGGCTGTGCAACGTCGCGATCGGCTTCCAGCGCAAGTTCGCCAAGCTGCTCGAGGTCTCCCCCGCCGAGGTGCACCTCGACCACGTCGGCCTCAACCACCTCACCTGGGAGCTGGGCGTGCGGCTCGGCGGCCCCGACGGCACGGACGTGTTGCCGAAGCTGCTGTCCGAGCACGGCGACGCCGTCGCCGACGACCTGCACATGCCCCGCACCCTCGTCGACCGCCTCGGCGTCGTGCCGTCCTACTACCTGCGCTACTACTACGCGCACGACGAGGTGGTGCGCGCCCAGCGGCAGAAGCCCACCCGGGCGGCCGAGGTCGCGGCGCTGGAGAAGCAGCTGCTCGAGATGTACGCCGACCCGGCGCTCGACACCAAGCCCGAACTGCTCGCCCGCCGCGGCGGCGCCTACTACTCGGAGGCCGCCGTCGACCTGGCCGCCTCGCTGCTGCGCGAGGGCGGCAGCACCCATCAGGCGGTCAACACCCTCAACAACGGCACCCTGCCCTTCCTCCCCGACGACGCGGTCATCGAGACCCAGGCCCGGATCGACCGCGACGGCGCGCACCCGCTGCCGGTACCCGCCCTCGACCCGCAGTTCACCGGGCTGATCGCACACGTCACCGCGTACGAGGACCTCGCCCTCGGCGCGGCGCTGCACGGCGGCCGCGACCGCGTCTTCAAGGCGCTGCTCGCCCACCCCCTCATCGGCCAGATCGAGTACGCCGAGCAGCTGACCGACCAGCTCCTCGCGCACAACAAGGAGCACCTGGCGTGGGCCTGAGCCAACCGCAGACCGCACCGGGACCCGGGGCCGCCTCGCCGCTCCCGGGGGCCGAGGGGACGGTCCCGGCCGTCCTGGCCATCGACGCGGGCAACAGCAAGACCGACGCGGCTCTCCTCGGCGCCGACGGCAGCGTCATGGGCACGGCACGCGGCGGCGGCTTCCGCCCGTCGGCCGTCGGCGTGCGCACCGCCGTCGACGTGCTGGCCGACGCGGTGTCGAGGGCGCGGCAGGACGCCGCGGGCTCCCACCCGCTGCCCGCGGTGCAGCAGGTGATGGCCTGTCTGGCCAACGCGGACCTGCCCGTCGAGGAGGAGCAGTTGGCGGCGGCACTCGCCGAACGCGGCTGGGGCAAGGACGTCACCGTGCACAACGACACCTTCGCCGTGCTGCGCGCCGGGCTCGGCGCGCAGCACGGCGACGCCGCACCGTGCGGTGTGGCCGTCGTGTGCGGCGCGGGCGTCAACTGCGCCGGGATGCTCCCGGACGGACGTACCGCGCGCTTCCCCGCACTCGGCCGGCTCTCGGGCGACTGGGGCGGCGGGGGCGGACTCGCCGACGAGGCGCTGTGGCACGCGGCCCGCGCCGAGGACGGCCGCGGTGCGGCCACCGCGCTGGCGACCGCGCTGCCCGCGCACTTCGAGCTGGCCTCCATGTACGCGCTGATCGAGGCCCTGCACCTGGGACACATCCCGTACGCGCGGCGACTGGAGCTGACTCCGGTGCTGTTCAAGGTGGCCGACGGCGGAGACGCCGTGGCCTCGTCCCTCGTGGCACGTATGGCGGAGGAGGTCGTCACGATGGCGACGGTGGCGCTGCGCCGGCTGGACCTGCTGGACGCGGATGTGCCCGTGCTGCTCGGTGGAGGCGTACTGGCCGCCGCTCATCCCCTCCTCAACGACCGGATCGGCGAACTGCTGGCCCGGCGCGCCCCGCGCGCCGTCCCCCGCGTCGTGCACGCCCGCCCCGTCCTGGGCGCGGCGCTCCTCGGTCTCGACGCCCTGGGCGCTCCGCTGGAAGCACACGCGAGAGCGCGCCGCCACTTCGAGCACGGTCGGGACGGAGGCGGTCACTCCGAAGTCAAAAAATTGCACTGATGCAAAACTGGCATCCAGTTGACTTTTCGGGGAGAGTGACGTGGCCGAGGCGGCCCGCGCACGCCACCGACCAGGGACCCGAGAGGGGACGCCATGACACCGCACGAGACACCACGGGGCCACGACCCGCACCAGGCCGCCGTGGACCGTGCGAACACCGCGCTCCAGACGCACACTCTGACCGAGGGCTGGCGGAACAGCCCCAGCCAGACCCTGGGCCGCGTCCTGGCCGACCTGCTGCACTGGTGCGACGACACACAACGGGACTTCGACGCCGCCCTGGCCCGCGCCCGACGGCAACACGCCGCCGAAGCCGGCGGCGGCCCCCTCCAGCCGCGCGAGGCGGTCGACGGCGAGTCACCGTGAGGTGCGGACGGTAGCGGCTCACCGGGCCGCGGGGGCGGGGCACTTCGCGGCCCCGCGCCCGCGGCCCCAGGTGTCAGCGCCCGCCCGAGCCGACGACGCCACCCAGCAACTTGTCCAGCACCGTGCCGGCGGCCTGCAAAGTCGCCTGCTCGCGTGGGGTCAACTCGTCGGGCTGGTCCTGCGGCGCGTCAGCGGCCGCGGCGGACCCGGCCGCGAGGACGGTCGCCGTGAACACGATGGCCAGGGTGAGAGCCGGGCGACGGAACATGCACACTCCTGCGGTACGTGACGAACGGGTGCGCTTCCCACCCTCGGCGAGGCGGCCGCGTGCGCGGGGACGGCTGGCCCGGGCTCCTGCGAACGGACCACCCACGCCACCCTTGCGGCCGCCCCGACGGCGGGAACACAAGGGGCGACGCTCTCAGTGGTCGACGCCCCCCAGCAGGTGATCCATCCGCTCCTCCAGGAGTCGCACCGCGCCGGGCTGGCGGCCCGGGACCCGTCGCCGGAGGACGACGAGCTCCGGCACCAGCTCACGAGCGGCCTCCACGTTCTCCACGCGCAGACGCTCCCACTGGTGGTGCGCCCTGTCGACGGCGCCCTCCACATCGGAGGAGTCGTCCGCCTCCCCCAGCTCCAGCCGACCGCGAGCCACCCACATCCACAACTCGCAGCTGCGCGCCGGCGCCCCGGCCAAGCGTGCCAGGTCGGCGCGGACCTCCACCCAGTGCAAGACACCCTCGGAGCCGGGGCCTTCGGTCTGCTCGGCGGTCCTCTGCCAGGCCACGGCGATCCCCTCGGCCTCCTCATGGCGTCCTGCCCGCGCGGCGGTCATGATCGCCGCGTGCGGGTCCTCCCTGTCCTGGGCCGGGAGGACGGCGGCCTCCTCCACGGGGGGAGGTATCGAGGCCGGGGCGTGCGGTCGCACGACCTCGGGCGGTGCGACGGAACGGGTCTCCGCGTCCGGCACGGTGGACGGAGGGGCGCCTTCCGGCGGCGCGAAGGACTGAGTATCCGCGGGCCGTTGTACGTCCGTGTGCCGCGGTACGTCCGAGGGCTGTTGTGCTTCCGTGGACCACGGTACGTCCGTGGGCCGGCGTGCGTCCTGTACCGGGCGTGTGTCCTGTACCGAACGCGGCGGCGGCTCCGCCCCGTTCACCGGCTGCGAGGCGCCCGTCCCGGACGGGAGGGGAGCGGCGCTGGGCGTCCACGGCGGAAGACCCTCGTGGGTCTGCGGGGCCCAGCCGTTCTGCGCGGAGGGCGACTGCCAGGGCTGGTGCCCGTTCTCCGCACTCCCCGCGGGGGCGCCCTGGCTGCCCACGGGGGCGGCCGGTTCGGCTGTCGTAGGGGCCACGAAGACGGCCTGGTGTCCCTCCGTCGCGTGGGAGGCGGAAGCGGCCCGTTCGTGCAACTCGGCGAAGGGCATACGGCCACCCGCCCGCCACATGCGTACGCACTCCTGGAGATAGGTGGGCTCCGTCGGGACGGTGCCGCCCCGCAGCCGCCGCCACTTCGACTCGCGGCCCTGCCGCACGACGCGCCCGAACACACCGACCCCGTAAGCGTCCGGCAACCCGCCGGCCCTGACGGTCTCCCACACATCGGCTTCCGCCGCCACGTCCAGCAGAACCGTCGTCGATCCGGTGGGGCGTATCGCCAACTCCCCGACGAGCCACTCCCACGGCAGCCCGCTGTAGCGCACTGCCGCCGATCCCTGTCCTGGGGCCCCCAGACCGATGTGCAGTCCACCCTTGCGGGGGTCCTTGCGCAGCTCGCCCACGATCAGCACCAACAGCCGGCCCGAAACCCCCGCGACCAGGCGGACACGGGCCAGCACCATCTGCGGGTCCACCGGGCCGACCAGCTCGACGACGTCCACGCCGCCCCGTACGGCGCCGCCGCCGTGTCCGGTCGCACCCGCCAGGACTCCGCCCCACGAGACACCGCCCAGGCCGGCCACCACCACGCCGACGTCCATCAGCCCTCCGCCGACGCCCGCCACCACCAGCACGCCGTCGCCCGCGGCTTCGGAGCCCACACCCGGTACCGACACCAAAACCCCCCACACACCAAAAACCTATAGAACACGGACAGTTAGCAGCCGACGACACCGACGGACGGCGGAGCCCCGGACCTTGCCGACAGCAACCTCCAAACCTTCGGCAACGGACTCCAATTCAACACGACGCGCTGCCCCTGGGCGATCCGGACGGCCCCGTGAACCGACCGGGAACCGCCGCGGACGGGGACCGGGCGCGACCGCGGGGGTGGATTCGGACGCCGCACCGGTTCGCCACCCCATCGAGTGAATTCCGCCGGGACGCCCGCCCGGACAGCTCTCCGGACTGCGGCGACGAAGAATCGCGAGCAACGAAAGGAAGGCTGCTCGGTACGATCAGATTCTTCCTCTTGTTCACCTCGTACGCTCACATCCGAAAAGAAGCGGGAACCATTTCACCGCACTGGCTCGTTGTCCGACTGTCGGCGAACCGCGCCGACGCCGCGTGCAATTGCCGATGAATTTGCACACGGCATCCACTCATGGCGGACCACCGACCCGGACCTGTAGCTTCCGGCGGAAGGGGGACCGCGACGGAGGGGATGGGAGGGGAAGAGAACGTTGAGCGTTCGGATGCCCTCGCCGTGCGAACAACGCGGCTCAGCAAAATCGGCTGCCGGGAAATGCGCGCACACGCAATCCGCCCGGCAGCGGAACGGCCCGGAGACCCGGTCGGAGGACGGTTGCGGCGTGCCGGTGGAGTTCGCCGCTTTCTGCGCGCTGTACCGGACCCGGTATCTGCAGTACGCGCACAGCCGCCTGGCCGACCTGCCGACAGCGGACGTCGCGGTGCGTACCGCGTTCGCTCAGCTGGCGGAGCAGTGGGACCAGGCGCTGCGCAGCCCGCACACCAACGCCTACGCCTGGCGCCTGCTCAACCGGCACATCAGCGCCCTCGAGGGGGCAGCAGACGACGCCGGCGGGGAAGCAGCACGCCCGAAGGGACACGGAGTCGGCCGCTCGCTCCTGCCCGACCACACCAACGAGACCCGCATCCTCCACCAGGACCTGGGCATTCCGTTCGTGGAGGCCACCGAGATGATGGGACACGTCTCCCCGCGACCACGCTGAGCCACCCGCCCCTGCCACCCGCCCCTTCACAAGGCTCTGCTCCACCGCTGCGCCCCACTGCACCCGTGCGCTCCCGTGTACGGGGACGGCGGCGGGCAGTCTGTCCACGAGCAAGGAGGGGGAGCGCCCCGGCGGGTAAGGGCGGCACCCCGCGAGCGAGGGGGTGAGCGATGCACGGTTCCGCCACGGTCGCTTGGTTGCTGGCGGCTCTCTGCGCGGTGACGGGCGCCTCTTGCGTGCTGCGCGCACGAGGGGCGGGCCACCGGCAACGTGCCGACGCGGGCGGCGAGGCAGCGATGGGCTTCGGTATGGCGGTCATGGCCGTCCCGCTGCTGTGGAGCGTGCCACCCACGGTGCGCTCTCTTCTGGCGTGGGGCTTCGCCGCGGCCTTCGGCGCACTCCTGGCACACGGCGCGTGGCGGGCGACGTCCAGCGGTCGCGGGGACAGGGCCCGCTACGGGAAGAGGTCCTGGCGCGGGGAGAGAGTGAGCGACCGGGACGGGAGACGGTCCCGGCACGGAGGTCCGCGTCAGCACGTGCACCATCTGGTCGGCGGAGCGGCGATATTGTACATGTCGGTGGTCATGGCCCTCGGCACGGCGGGCGCGTCGGGCTCCGCCCATGCGGCGTCCGCCTCGCCCCACTCCGCTCACTCCGCGCCCGGAGGTGTGCCCGTCGTCACGGCGCTGCTGCTGGCCTACTTCGCGATGTACGCGCTCTGGACGGCCGCGCGGCTGATGCCCGCCGCGACGGACCGGGGGGCCGCGGGGGTGGCAGGCGGAAGAGAGGGCGGCACCGTGGGCGTGCCCGCCGCTGACCTGATGCGGCAGGCGGGAATCGCCGCGGGGTGCAGGCTGGCGATGGCCACGGGGATGTTCGCCATGCTGATCACGCTGTGACGGGCGAAACGCGCCCCCACAGTGAGCCGCGTCACTTCTTCACCGCCGGACGTATCACTGTCTCGTAACGGCCTCTTAGGCTGAGCGGCATGACGGTCCCGCTCGCGTTGATGGTGCTCGCCCTGCTCGCCGCGGGCCTGGCGCCGCGCGTACTGACCCGCTCCTCCTGGCCCGACCGTGAGCCCGTGCTCGCCCTGTGGGCGTGGCAGTGCCTGGTGGGTGCGGTGCTGTTGTGCTGCGGGCTGGCGATGGCACTCTCCGGTGCCGCCGCCTTCGCGGTGGTGCGCAGCCATGTCTTCGCCGGGGCCCCCGACGGGGTGGTGCGGGTGTACACGTCCAGTGCGTACGCGCCGTGGGCCGGAGCGCTGTGCCTGTTGCTCGCCTGCGGGGGTGCGTGGACCGGCGCCATGCTGCTGCGGGAGATCAAGGACGCGCGGACAAGGCGCCGCAAGCGCCGCGCGGAGCTGCGCGAGCGCGTGCCGAGGCTGCCGGGTGAGCCGGCGGCCTCCAGCGAGCGGCTGGTCGTGCTGGAGGAGGAGAGGCCGGACGCGTGGTGGCTGCCGGGTGCCACACCGCAACTGGTCATCACGACCGCGGCGCTGCGGCGGCTCAAGGGACGACAGTTGGACGCCGTGCTGGAACACGAGCAGGGGCACGCGCGGGCCCGCCACGACTGGCTTCTGCACTGTTCGTCCGCGCTGGCCACCGGGTTCTCCCGGGTGCCGGTGTTCGCCTCTTTCCGCGATCAGGTGCACCGCCTGGTGGAACTGGCCGCCGACGACGCCGCGTCCCGCCGGTGCGGCCGGCTGACCATCGCGCTGGCGCTCGTGGAGCTCAACGAGGGCCGAGGGGTCTTCGGCCCCTGTTCCACACCGGTCGCCATGGTGCCGCAGCGCGTCCACCGGCTGCTGACGCCCGCTCCCCGGCTGCCGGTCAGCCGCCGGGTGCGGATGACCGCCGTGGCCTCCTTCGTGCCTGTCGTCCCGCTCCTCGTCGCGTTCGTCCCCGGCCTCTCGGCTCTGCGCTAGCCCCCCGTTCCCCCTCAGGGGTTCCGCTCGGTCCCTGGCCCCGGCCGCTGGTGGTCCGGTGCGCGGAGGGGAGGGTGAGGGACGCGCGGGGGACTTGCCCCGTGGCCGGTGACAGGGGCGATGATCGGCGCATGCGTGGTCCGATCCGACAGAGCTCTCCCGGCGCCTGGCAGGCCGCAGTGGCGGCCGCGCTGGGAGCCGCCGCCGTCCTGCTGATCGTCTTGGCCCTGCTGCCGTGGCAGCCGCTCGCCACCCTCGACACGGATGTGGCCTCCGCGCTGCACGCGGCGGCGCTCGACAACCCGGGGGTCACCCGTGCCAACCGGGTGCTGAGCGACTGGGTGTGGGATCCGTGGGCCTTCCGGCTGCTGGTGGCCGTCGTGGTGGGGTGGCTGCTGTGGCGCGGAGAGCGTCCGTTGGGCTGGTGGCTGGCCGGCACCGTGCTGGTCGGTTCCGGGCTCCAGCAGGGTCTCAAGGCGGCGCTGGCCAGGGAGAGGCCGCAGTGGCGGGAACCGGTCGACTCCGCGCACTACGCCGCCATGCCGTCGGGGCACACGATGACCGCCGCGCTGGTGTGCGTGGTGCTCCTGTGGCTCTGGCGCGAGCGGGGGCTGCCCGCCGGGGAGACGCGGTGGCGCTCCGCGGCGGTCGTGGCGTGCGTGTTCGTCGCCGGGGTGGCGTTCACCCGCGTGTGGCTGGGCGTGCACTGGCTGACGGACACCCTCGTGGGCGTCCTGCTCGGTACGGCGCTGGGGCTGGCCTCCGCAGCCGCGTGGGCGGCCCTGCGCGCCGGAGAGAGGCTGCCCGCCCCCTCGGCCGGTAACGCGCCGCGGGAGCGGTAGGGCACCGCGGGATCGGCAGCGCGGGGCTCAGGGCTTCCTGGCGACGCCCCCGACGTTGTCGACCTCGTCGGGTTCGCCGAACGGAAGGGCCTCGGGACGCCACCGGGTGACGGAGACCAGTCCGGGTTCGAGGATGTCGAGCCCGTCGAAGAAACGGCCGATCTCGTCCCGGGTGCGGTTGACGCGGGGGTTGTCGCTGGTGCGGTTCCACTCGCGCACCATCGCGCGCACCGCTTCGGGGTTGGCGACCTCGGCCGAGTCGCTGAAGACCAGGTGGCTGCCGGACGGAAGGGCGTCCAGCAGACGGCCGACCACCTCGTAGGCGCTCTCGTCGGTGATGTGGGCGGCCACACCGAGCAGGATCAGGGCGACGGGCCGCTCGAAGTCGAGGGTGGCGGCGGCTCCGCTGAGAATGGCGTCGGGCTCGCGCAGGTCCGCGTCGATGTAGTGGGTGACGCCCTCGGGCGTGCTGGTCAGCAGGGCACGGGCGTGGGTGAGGACCAGAGGGTCGTGGTCGACGTAGACGATCCGCGCCTCGGGCGCGACACGCTGGGCCACCTCGTGGGTGTTGTCGACCGTGGGCAGCCCCGTGCCGACGTCGAGGAACTGCCGGATGCCGACCTCGCCCGCCAGATGCCTGACGGCGCGGCACAGGAAGGCGCGCTGCGCCCGCGCGGTGGTCACGATCCCGGGGTTGCTGCGGGCGATCTCGTCACCGACCTGGCGGTCGATGTCGTAGTGGTCCTTGCCGCCCAGCCAGTAGTTCCAGATCCGCGCCGAATGCGGCACCGTGTCGTCGATCTCTTCCGAGTCGGGCCCCAGGTGGTCCGCCATCGCTCTCCCCTGCTCTCCGCGCGTGCGCTGACGCTGTGTGCGCACTAACGTACCGTCGGCCCGGAGTTCGAGTGCCACACGGAGAAGCGACGTCCCGTTTCGCCCTGGTTGACGTCGATATCGGGGCGATCCCCCGCGTCGCCCCGATATCGACTGCTGCACCGGATGTCCCCGCACGAGGGGCGCGGACATCCGAAGACTCACTGAGTATATTGGCTGCCAGCCAGCCAACGCCAGGAGTTACAGCATGTCCCCTCGGAGCGCATCGGTCAATGAGGAGTTGCGCCGACGTTCGCGCGAACGCCTGCTACAGGCGACCGTCGAGCTGGTCGCCGAACACGGTTACGAGGCGACGACACTGGGTGCGATCGCCGACCGCGCGGGCTCGGCACGCGGCCTGATTTCGTACTATTTCTCAGGAAAGCGCGAGTTGTTCCAGTCCGCCGTGCACCGGCTGATGCACTTGACGCTGGCCGCGGCACTGGAGCGCGCGCCGCTGCCCGAAGAGCCGGGCAGCGGGGAGGAGACGCTGGCCCTCGCCATCGACGCCATCATGGGTCTGGCGCGTGACCACCCGGTGCTCATGCGCGCCCACATGGCGGGCATCCTCCAGCAGGAGGGGTTCGTCCAGTGCGACGAGCAGCGGCGCCTCGCGGCCCTGCTGCGCACGGCGGTGGCCCGCTACGGATCCCCCGACCCCGACCGCGACTACCCGCTGCTGCGCGCGAATCTCATGGGCTCCGTCGTCGCGGCACTCCTGCCGGGCGCTCCGATGCCGCTGGAGAGGCTGCGCGGAGAGCTGTTCACCCGGTACGGACTGGCCTGGGACCGGGGCACGCCGCCCGAGGGGCCCGGCGAGCGGGCGGACGGCGCCTCTTCCGCGGCTCTCATCCGGCAGTTGGGCCGTGTCACACCGTACGGCCAGGAGCCGCGCTCCAAGCCGTAGAGCACCGCGGAACAGCGGTGCCGCGGACGCCCTGGTCCGACAGCGGGCACGGTCCGCGCCCCCTGCTCGTACTCGCGCTCGTGTGGAGTCGGCTGAGCGCGCGGAAGAAAGCCGCGCTGTGCTCGTGCGGAAGCCACACTGCTGTGCTCGCGCGCCGGCCACGCCCGTGCGGCAGCCGCGCTGGACCGGACGACGGGGCAGGCGACGGGCACGGCGTCGCGTTCAGCGGCGGGCGTGCCGGGGCGGCAGCAGGCCGTCGTCGCGGGCGTCCGCGATGACGCGCAGGGACTTGCGGCGGCTGTGCCCGGTGAGCCGCATGACAGCCAGGACCGGGTCGGCGCCCTGCTGTCGGGCAGCGGCGTACGTCTCGGCCACCGCGCGCCGCGCCGCCTGGCCGCGAGGCCCCGGCGGTCGCCCACGGCCCCTCACCGGCGCGGGCGGCGGTGCGGCGAGCAGCACGCACTCTCCCGTCACCCACACGGTGGGAGCTTTCTGCGGAGGGCGGAGCGCGTCCGGGCACGCGTCCGCCAACGGCCCGTCCAGCCACGGCGTGAGTTCCGTCAGCGCCCGTGGCCTCAGCGGCGGATCGGCCCGCACCTCCTCGACGCGGATCGCGTCGTCCACGACAGCGGCGAGTACTTCCACCTGTGCACCGTCGGACAGGGTGAGACCGACGGCGTACCAGGGCGCCTGCCCGCTCGCGTCGTACGGCGCGGGGCACGCGCCGGTGCCGTGGCCCAGCAGCCGCCAGGCCGGACAGGACGGTCCTGGCGGCTCACCGTCCGGTGGCCCGGCGTCCGGCGGACAGCCGGAGGGTTCACGTGTGTGGTCACAGGAGGAGTGATCCGGCGAGCAGCGGGAGTACGGGGGTCTGTCCGACACGTCGCGGCACCGTAGTCCCGGACGCCCGGCGGCGTGCCCCGGCGCGCACGGGGTCCTTCGAGGGCACTCCTATCGACGGAGCCGCGGCAGCCCGAACGGCGCATCCCTGCCGCCGTACGGGGGCCGGTGTCTCGTGCACGGGCGCGCACTCCTCCGCTGCCGGGCCGGGATGTCAGTGGGCCGGTGCAGACTGAGCGGTACCTCAGGACAACGACGTCTCCAAGGTGGTGCCGACATGGCGGATGTGCTGCTCGCGGTAGGTACGAGAAAGGGCTTGTTCCTCGCCCGGCAGAAGGCCGGGCAGCGGGGTTCGGGCGACTGGGAGTTCACCGGCCCGCACTTCAACGCGCAGGCCGTGTACTCCCTCAGCGTCGACCGGCGCGGTCCGGGAGGGCCCCGGCTGCTGGCGGGAGGGGACAGCGCCCACTGGGGCCCCTCGGTCTTCCACTCCGACGACCTCGGCAAGACGTGGAAGGAGCCGGCCCGTCCGGCCATCACGTACCCGAAGGACACCGAAGCGTCCCTGGAGCGGGTGTGGCAGCTGCAACCTGGCGGCGCGGACGAGCCGGGTGTGGTCTACGCGGGGACGGAGCCGGGCGGCCTGTTCCGCTCGCAGGACGGCGGCGAGTCCTTCGAGCTGGTCCGCCCGCTGTGGGAGCATCCGACCCGGCGTGACTGGGTGCCGGGCGGCGGCGGGCTGGGGCTGCACACGATCCTGGTGGATCCGCGCGACTCCCGGCGGGTGACGGTGGCCGTCTCGACGGGCGGCGCCTACCGGACAGCGGACGGCGGAGCGAGCTGGGAGCCGTGCAACCGCGGGGTGTCGGCCGTCTTCCTCCCCGAGGGGCAGCGCTACCCGGAGTACGGGCAGTGTGTGCACAAGGTCGCACGCGACGCGGAGGACCCCGACAGGTTCTACCTGCAAAACCACTGGGGGGTCTTCCGCAGCGACGACGGCGCCGACACCTGGCAGTCGATCGGCGAGGGACTCCCCTCGGACTTCGGCTTCCCCGTGGCCGCCCACCCGCGCCGGGGCGGCGTGGCCTACCTCTTCCCGCTCAACGCGGACGCCGACCGGGTCCCCGCCGAGCACCACTGCCGCGTTCACCGTACGCAGGACGCGGGCGGCAGCTGGGAGGCGCTGGGCACCGGGCTGCCGCAGTCGGCGCACTACGGCCCGGTGCTGCGGGACGCGCTGTGCACCGACGACGCCGACCCGGCGGGCCTCTACTTCGGCAACCGCAATGGTGAGGTGTTCGCGAGCGCGGACGAGGGCGAGAGCTGGCGGCAGTTGGCCCGGCACCTGCCGGACGTGCTGTGTGTACGGGCGGCGGTGATCGACTGAGCGGCGGGGATGCGTGGGCGGAGCGTTCTCTCCGCCGGGTGGCGGCCCGGCCGGGCGGATGAGCCAGTAGAGTGACGGCTCGTGGCTGCACGACCGTTGAACGAGATTGTCGAACCGGGCTGGGCCAAGGCGCTGGAGCCGGTCGCCGAACGCATCGCCTCCATGGGCGAGTTCCTGCGCGCGGAGATCGCGGAGGGGAGGACGTATCTCCCCTCGGGAGCCAACGTCCTCAGAGCCTTTCAGCAACCGTTCGACGAGGTGCGCGTCCTCATCGTCGGCCAGGACCCTTACCCCACGCCGGGGCACGCGGTCGGTCTCTCCTTCTCGGTCGCGCCCGACGTGCGGCCGTTGCCGGGCAGCCTGGAGAACATCTTCCGGGAGATGAACAGCGACCTGGGTCTCCCCCGCCCTTCGAACGGCGATCTGACGCCCTGGACGCGACAGGGCGTGCTGCTGCTCAACAGGGCGCTGACCACGGCCCCGCGCAGGCCCGCCGCGCATCGCGGCAAGGGCTGGGAAGAGGTCACAGAACAGGCCATCCGGGCGCTGGTCGCGCGGGAGCGTCCTTTGGTGTCGGTGCTGTGGGGCAGGGACGCACGCAATCTGCGTCCCCTGCTGGGCGGCCTGCCCTCGGTGGAGTCCTCGCACCCCTCCCCCATGTCCGCTGACCGGGGCTTCTTCGGTTCGCGCCCGTTCAGCCGCGTCAACCAACTGCTGGCCCAGCAGGGTGCCGAGCCCGTGGACTGGCGCCTGCCGTGAGCACGGGGGCGGCCGGCGAGGGCACATGGGTGCTCGGGGTGGACTCGGGAGGGTCGGGGCTCCGGGTCGCCCTCGGGTGGCAGCAGGCGGACGTGAGGGCGAGTCCCCGGCCGGTGGGGAGTGTCACCTGTGCGGAGCCGGTCCGCACGAACGCCTCGGGCATCGATCCGGCGCACATGGCGGAGCAGTTGGTGCCCGCCGTGCGGACCTTGCTGGACGAGGCGGAGGCCCGGCCCGCGCCCGGCTCCGGGATCGCGGCCGCCGCCGGGGCCAGGCGCGCCCCACAGCCGCGGATCGCGGCGGCCTGTGTCGGCGCCGCGGGGATGGCCACGCTCGGCGACGGGCTGCGCGCCGAGTTGCCGGGTCTTTTGGCGCGGGAGTTCCGGGTACGCCGGTCGGCGCTCGCCGCCGACGCCGTGACGGCGTACGCGGGCGCGCTCGGCGAGCGGCCGGGGGCGGTGGTCGCGGCGGGCACCGGGATGATCGCCATGGGCACCGATCTGGCCACCTGGCGACGCGCCGACGGCTGGGGCCACCTGCTGGGCGACTGCGGCAGCGGCGCCTGGATCGGCCGCGCGGGCCTGGAAGCAGCCCTGCGCGCTCACGACGGACGAGCGGGTGGCTCGGCGGCGCTGCGGGACAGGGCGGAGTCCGTATTCGGAGCGCCCCTCAGCGGGCTGCCAGGCCGGCTGTACCCGCGCACCGACCGTCCCGCCGTGCTCGCCTCGTTCGCGCCGGAGGTGGCACGGTGCGCGGAGCGGGACCACGTGGCGGCGGGCATCCTGCGAGCGGCCGCCCGCGAGATCGCGGGCAGCGCCGTGGCCGTGTGCCCTTCCGGCGACGCCGCGTGCCCTGCCGACGACAAGGGACCCGTGCGTCCTTCCGGCGGCGAGGTGCCGGGTGAAGGGCCGCGGGAGGCGCGCGGGGTGACGCCCGTGCGCGTCGCCTTCACCGGTGGCCTGTTCGCCATGGGCGAGCCCCTCACCGAACCGCTGCGCAACGAGTTGGCCGAGCGGCTGCCGCAGGCCCGGGTGGTCGAGGCCGCGGGAGGCCCGCTGGACGGCGCGCTGCTGCTCGCGGGGCGCCTGGCCACAGGCGGTGTCGCGCTGCCGCCCGACCCGGCTCTGCTGCACCTCACGGACGCTCCTGGGGCCGCCTGAGGCAGGCTCCCGCCCGCCCCCGGCGGCGTCCGCCTGTGGGCGCTGGCCTGTCCTGCCGGATCGTCCTGCCACCTCCCGCGTGGCCCAACGGACACATCCGGTCGTAGACGGAGCAGCCTGGGGCAGGAAGAGTCAGAGAACAGCGCACTTCGACCCGGGCGAAACGGGACATACGCCCACCTGCCTCCCCCGGCCGAACAGCCGACCTCATCAAGGCATTAGCATGCGGGCGCATGAGCTCCCCCACAGGACCGGACAATGGCCTGCCCGTACGAATGCCACGTCCCCGCCGGCCCGGACGGCACCGCCGCCCGGAGCCCGTCGTCGCCCCCGAGGGCGCGCCGGCCCTGGTTTTGGCCGTCCCCGGCACCCCCTCCAGCGCCACGCGCAGCCTCGCGGAGGAGACGCTGAGCATCGCGCGCTCGGAGCTGCCCGGTCTCGACGCGCGGATCGGTTTCACCGACGGTGACGACGAGGAGTTCCCCACCATCCGCGCCGCCCTCACCTCGGCGGTGACCGACCGTGCGACCCGGATACGGTACGCGCGGGAGGCCCGCGAGATGTCGGCGGCGACCGCCGGCGGAGCGGCCGCGGAGGAGTCCGAGTCCCCCGTCACCGCCCCTGCCCGCGAGGAGGAGGACGGCCTGCCCGCCGTCGTCGTCCCGCTGCTGGCCGGACCGGACGCCGCCCAGCTGCGGCGCATCCGTCAGGAGGTGCTGGGCAGCGGCTCCGGAGCCGAGCTGACCGACGTCCTGGGGCCGCACCCGCTGCTCGCCGAAGCCGTTCACGTGCGGCTCTCCGAGGCGGGCCTGGCACGTGCCGACCGGGCCCGGCTCTTCACGGTGGCGACAGCGGCGGACGGCATCATCCTGGCCACCGTCGGCGGGGAGGAAGCCGTGCAGGCGGCCGGTATCACCGGCATGCTGCTGGCGGCCCGGCTGGCGGTGCCGGTACTCGCCGCGGCGCTCGACGACGAGGGCGCCATCCAGCACACGGCCGAACAGCTGCGCGGCTCGGGTTCGCAGAACCTGGCCGTCGCCCCGTGCCTGATCGGCCCGGAGATCGCTGACGGGCTGCTGGAGGCCGCCGCGCAGGAAGCGGGCTGCTCGACGGCGGAGCCGCTGGGTGCCTACCCCGCGCTGGGCAAGCTCGTGGCGTCCACGTTCGCGACCAAGGCCGGGATCGCCCAGCCGGAGGCAGCCCAGCAACAGGGCATGCCGGTGCGCTGAGCTGGCGGCACGGTCACCCGCCGCGAGGCGGGCGGCCCGCCACGCAGGGGTGGGCGGCCCGACGCGGGGCGGCTGAGCCCGGACGACGCAGCGGTCGCGCGTGCTGTGTGCGACAGAGGCGCCGTACCCGCGCGGAGACCCCTTTGGCGGGTACGGCGCCTCCGTCCGACCGGACATGGGCTTCTCTCAGCGCGGGTACGGCGCCCCCGCCCGGCGGTAAGGGACCATCCAGCCGGTCAGTCGAGAGGGACGTCGAAAACGACGCAGGAAGCGGCGGGAGCCGGCAGTGAGCCTCCTCGGTGCGGCATGCCGGTCTCGGGGTCCACGTCGAACCAGGTGACATCACCGGACCGTTCGTTGGCCGCGTACAGCCGGCCGCCCGCCGGGGGCGCGGCGAGATCGCGCGGCCAGTGGCCGCCGCACGGAACGGTGGCCGTGAGGACGGGCAGCTCATCCGCCGTCAGGTCGAGGACGGCGATGCTGTCGTCACCCCGGTTCGCGACCCAGGCGAAGCGTCCGTCGGGCGAGAGGACCAGCGCGGAGGGGTAGTTGTCCGGGCCCGTGCGTCCGGACGGCACGACCCGGCTCTCCCCCAGAGCCTCCAGCTCACCGGTCCCGCTGTGCCAACGGCAGGTCGTCACTGTCGAGTCCAGTTCGTTGACGACGTACACCCGTTCGCCTTCCGGCGGTTCCGCTGTCCGGCCGCTCGCCCCGGAGGCGAAAGCCAGATGGCGCGGGCCGGTTCCGGCGCGGAGCGGCACCTCGCGGTGGAGGCGGAGACCTGGGGGCGTGCCCCGCACGTCGTAGATCCACACCGAGTCGGTCCCCAGATCGGTGACGAGCAGCCACTGCCCCGACGGGTCGGGTACGACGGCGTGGGCGTGCGGCCCCTCCTGCCTGTCCGCGACGGGCCCGCTCCCGTGGTGCTGACGCGTGACGGGAGCAGGTCCCAGGCTGCCGTCGGCGCGCAGGGGCAGGGCGGTGACGCTCCCCGAGGTGTAGTTCGCCGTGAACAGACGGCCATCCGCAACACTCAGATGCGTGGGGCCTGCGGCGTCCACGGAAACGGTGCCTCCCAGAGGTTCGGGAGGCCCGTCATGGCGCGGGGAGAACGCCGCGGCACCGCCCTGGTCGCTCTCGCTGACCGCGTAGAGGGTTCTCCCTGCGGGGGCCAATGCGAGGAACGACGGGTCCGCGACGGCGCCTTCCGTGTGATGCAGCGGGGTGAGTGCCCCGGTGGCGGCGTCGAGGCCCGCCGTGGTGATACCGCGGCCTCCCGCGGAGGTGAACGATCCGATGTAGGCCCGTGCCCGGCGGTGTGTACCCTCGGCCATCGCGCTGCCCTTCGCCGCTCCGTCTGGGACAACGACGGTAACAGGTAGACGCATTTGGTCTGGACCAATCGTCGGCCGTGGGCTGCTCATGGACCGCTCGCCGGCCGCCGGCCATTGACTGCTCGCCGGCCGCCGGCCGTTTCCTGGAGGGCTGCCGCGTTACGCCGGCTCGGAGCTGGTCGGAAGTACCAGCGCCGAGTCCGCGTGGAGCGTCAGGTGCACCGGCGTGGCGGCGGTGGCGTCCAGCGGCGACTCACCTGTGCCGGGGCCGTGGGTGTAGCGCGGATGGGCGCCTCCGCTGATCTGCCAGCGTATGCGGTGACCGGCGGCGAAGCGGTGGGCTGTGGAGCTCATCGGCACGGTGGTCTGCGAGGACGACGCCCCTTCCGCCGTCCGTAGCCGGCGGAATCCGTCACAGACGTTGACAGAGCGGCCCTGTGGGTCCACATCGCACAGGCGGGTGAAGACATCGGCGTATCCGGTGTCCGTGGAGACGGTCACCCGTGCGCAGACGGGGCCCAGGATCTCGAGGGGCTCGGTCAGCGGCGGGCCGGTGAAGGTCACGACGTCGTCCCGGGCCTCCAGCGCGCGGTTGTCCCGGGGCCCTGCGGTGGGGGAGAGAGTCGGGCCCCCGAGAGAGGGGGTGGGGTCGGCAAGGTCGTGGCGGAACGCCGTCACGGGTGCGGAGTCCGTCGGGGCCTGCCGGGTGAGATGTCCGCCGGCGAGGGGATACCAGGCGGTGGCAGTCGTGGCCGGCGGCCAGTCGTCGAGATCCCGCCAGGTGTTCTCGCCGCTGAGGTGCACGCGCACCGCCGTGGGCCGCAGCCCGGAGGGATCGGCGTACAGGTGGGCACGCAGCCAGGCGAGGCTTTCGGCGAACACCTGCGGCCATCCGCGTTGCAGGGCGGACGTGTGTGTCCAGGGGCCGACGAGCAGGGTGGCCTCACATCCGGCCCGGCGCAGCCGGCCGTACTGCTCGAGGGTCTGGTCGGCCAGCGTGTCGTACCACCCGGTGATCAAAGCGGTGGGCACGCGCAGCCGCTCCGCCGACTGTGCCAACGACGCGCCTCGCCAGTAGGCGTCCTCGGCGTCCGGATGTGTCAGCGCGTCGTCCAGCCAGGGGATCTCGTCCCCGAGGGCCGACACGTAGGCCCCCCGCAACGGTTGCGTGGCGGTGACGTCGCGTACGCGGCGCTGGAGACGCAGTGTCGCCCTGAGGAACGGCGCCATGCCCTGGTGCTGGTAGTGGATGCCGACGGCCGCGGCGAGGGCGTTCTCCAGACGGAGCACACCGTCCGCGTGGAACAGGTCGTGGGGGTCGTGCAGCCCTACCTGCACCACCATCGCCTTCAGCTCCGGCGGTGGGTCCGAGGCCAGCGCCCCTTGCACGTAGCCCAGGTAACTGGGCCCGACGGTTCCCAGCACTCCGTTGAACCAGGGCTGTTCGCGCAGCCAGGACACGGTGGCCAGGCCGTCGGCGGCCTCGTTGCGCCACAGGTCGAACGCGCCGCCCGAACCGCCGGTGCCGCGGCAGCTTTGCAGGAGAACGTGGAAGCCTTGTTCGGCGAAGAGCAGGCCGTACTGCGGTGACCACGGCAGGCCTCGGCCGTACGGCGAGCGGACGAGGAGCGTGGGGAAGTCGCCCTGGGCGCGCGGGAAGTAGTGGTCAGCGATCAAGGGGCTGCCGTCGGCCGCCGGTACCACCAGCCCCGGTTCCCATCCGGCCTCGTGCTGTTTCGCCGGCAGTCCGCGCCAGGTCGCCCTCATCAGCCGGGAGGACAGTGGCGGCTTTCCGGTGGGTGGCGCCCAGGCCTGCCCCGCGACGGCTTCGGGCGTGCGTGATGACATCGTGCCCTCCTCTATTCTCGTACTACGTACGAGAATAGAGGATGCTTGGATGGTCTTCGCAAGAGCCGTCGCTCGACAGCCGGAGATCTCGACAGCCAGAGCCACTCGGCGGCGGGAAGCGCGCAGCGGCCGGAAGCACGCGGCAGCCAGGAAAGGAGAGCGGAACCGTGTCCCGTGACGGAAGGTCCGGTGCCGGCGGCGTCGATCCCGAAGAGCTCTGGTTGCGCCCCGGCGAGCCGCGCAGGGGCCGCAAACCTTCCTTCAGCCGTGCGGCGATCACCGCAGCCGCCGTCGCTCTCGCGGACACCCACGGGCTCGAGGTGGTCACCATGCGGCGGGTGGCCGCCGAGGTCGGCGCGGGCGTCATGTCGCTCTACAGCTACGCCCCCGACAAGGACACACTGCTCGAGCTGATGGTCGACCACGTCAGCGGCGAGCTCACGGCCACGGACCCGCCCAGCGGAGACTGGCGTGCCGATCTGAAGGCCGTGACCCACGTGCAGCGCGCCCACATGCTGCGCCACCCCTGGCTGCCCGCCGCCCTGCTCACCCACCGTGTCCCGGGCCCCAACACGCTGGCCTTCCTGGAACACGTGCTCGCCGTCCTGCGGCCCACCGGGCTGGACGGCGCGGCGAGGCTGGAGGTCTTCGCTCAGATCACCTCATTCGTGACGGGCCACGTCTCTCACGAGATCGCGCAGGCCGCGGTCTCACGGTCACCGGACAGGACCGCGGCCGAGGGCCGCTACCTCGCCGCTGTCGCGGCCGACGGCTGCCACCCGGAACTCGCCGAGGCCCTTGCGGCCCCCCGCCGCCCCCTCGCGCCCGACGCGACCTTCACCCGGTTCCTCAACCGCCTGATCGACGGCCTCGACACCGACTGATGCCACGCATCCGCGTGGCCCGCCCGGCACATCAGCTCTGGGACCGGCACCGGTGGAAACGGCGGTGCAGCTCGCGGAGTTCGTCCGCCAGGTCCGGGACAGGACCGCGCACCGGTACGTCGGGCAGCACCTCTTCGATCGCCAGCGGGCGGACGGGAGCAGCGGGAACGTCCCATGCGGCGAGCCACTCGGTGAGCTGAGCGGTGGAGTGCGCGTAGACGATACGGCCGAGCCCGGCCCAGCCGTGCGCGGCGGAGCACATCGCGCAGTGCTCACCTGAGGTGAACACCGTGGCGGCCGCCCGGTCCCGCGCGGTCAGGTGGTCGACGGCCCAGCGCGCCAGCGCGAACTCCGGGTGGCGAGTGCGGTCGTCGAGGCTGTGCACACGGTTCCGGTCCTCCGCGAGCGACTGGCCGTCGGCGCCGACCAGCACCGAGCCGAAGGGCTCGTCCCCTGCCGCGAGGGCCTCGGCGGCCAGCTCCACGGCCCTGTGCAGGTGAGACAGCTCGGCGGCGGTCAGCCCGGTCGGTTCACCAGCCGTTCCACCAGTCCCATCGGTCGGTTCGCCCGTCGTTCCATCGGTCGGTTCATCGGTCGTCAAGGTCGTACTCCTCGCCATACGGTCGGCCACCGTCCGAGCCCACCGCCCCGGCGAGGCCCGGACCGGGACCATGATCGTCCCAGCCTGCCAGGCACGGCACGCGCTCGCCCAGGACACCGCACGGAGCCGCTGACGTGTCCGCGGCAGCACCGCGATCGGCTCAGGGAGCCCGGCCGGGGCCGGCCGGCATACGAAGCTGCGGGCGGCACCGTCGAGTCAGCGCCCGTTGGTGAGCGCCGCGGCACCCGCCCGTGCGGACTTCTCGTCGAGCTTGCCGGCGCTCACCGACCGCGAGCGCGACATCCTTCGGCCAACTCGCGCGTGGCCTGTCCGACCGCGACATAGCCCAAGCCGTGTTCCGCAGCGAGGCCACCGTCGCGACGGCCGCATCCACGGCAGACTCGGCGTCGACACGCGTACCGCGCCCTCTCCGTCGCCACGGAGCAACGCGTCCTGCCGTAGCGCGGCTGCCCGGCGGCGGCACCAGCACGCAGGCCCGGGGCCGCGAGGGTACGAGGGCGGCGTTCCGTCCCTCGTACCCTCGCGGCAAGCCGCCTACTTCTCCAGCACGCTCGTCCGGGTGAGCGGCAGGTGCACGGTCTCCCGGAAGGAGAAGAGCACCACCAGGGCCGAGACGGCCGCCACGATCATCAGATAGAACCCGGGTGCGAGTGGGCTCCCGGCGAGCGAGACCACGCCCGTGGCCACGAACGGCGCGGTGCCGCCGAAGAGCACGTACGCGGCGGTGTATCCGATGGCCGAACCGCTCGCCCGCAACTGTCCGGGGAACATCTCGACCATCGCCGGTACGTTGGAGGTGCCGATGATCGCGACGAGGACGGCCAGAACCGTGGCTCCCACGACGGCTCCGGGCAGCCCGGTGCCGATCAGCCAGAAGGCCGGGAGAGTCGCCACAGCGAAGCCGCCGCAGGCCACCAGCAGCATCGGTTTGCGTCCGAAGCGGTCGCTGGCCGCTGCCATCAGCGGGCATGCCGCGCTGTAGGCGAGCATCGCCACCACGCTGGTGAGCATCGCCTCCGCCTTGCTGTAGCCGACCTCCTCCGACATGTAGGCGATCATGTAGCTGCTCATCAGGTAGTAGCCGATCGCGTTGGTGATGCTGTAGCCGAACAGCGTCAGCACCTGCCTGCGGCACACCCGCCACGCGTCCCGCAGCGGCGCCTTGTGCACCGCGTCGCGCTTCTCCATCGCCCGGAAGACCGGGGTGTCCTGGATCCGGCTGCGCAGGTAGAGGCCGATCAGACCGAGCGGCCCCGCCAGCAGGAACGGAACCCGCCAGCCCCAGCTGTTCAGCGCCGCCTCGTCGAGGGAGGAGGTGATGGCCAGGCCCGTCATGGCGCCCGCCACCGAGGCCAGGCCGACCGTGAGCGGGACGACGCTGGCGTAACGGGCACGGCGCCCGTCGGGGGCGTACTCCATGATGAAGGCCGCCGCACCGGTGTACTCGCCTCCGGTGGAGAAGCCCTGCACCGCGCGGAGCAGGAAGAGCAGTACGGGCGCGGTGAGGCCGAGTGTGGCGTAGCCGGGCAGCAGCCCGATCAGGAACGTCGAGCCGCTCATGCACAGCACGCTCAGCGCCAGCATGCGGTTGCGGCCGATCCGGTCGCCGTAGCGGCCGAAGAAGGCGGCACCCAGCGGGCGGGCGATGAAGCCGCCGGCGAAGACCGCCCAGGTGGCCAGGAGGGCGGCCGTCGGGTCGTACTGGGGGAAGAAGAGCCCGGCGATGGTGGCGGACATGATCGCGTACGCGCCGGAGTCGAACCACTCGACGAAGTTGCCGACGGCGGTGGCCGCGGTGACCTTGCGCCGCACCCCGCTCTCCTCGGCGGGGTCGGCCGTCTGCTTGGCGGGGGGTTCCTGCGGTGCCGGAATCCAGCGGTCCGTCGTCATGTCCGTCGTCCTCCTGGTCGGCTACGCGGCGTCGGGGTCGGCAGGGCTGGTGTCGCGTGCGCGCAGCGCGCCGCGCTGGATCTTTCCGGTCGCCGAGCGCGGCAGTTCGTCGGCGAACTCGACCAGTCGCGGGTAGGCGAACCGGGAGTGCGCGGCGCGGGCGAAGTCCGAGATCTCCCGTGCGAGCGCCTCGCTCGGCTCGTATCCGGGAGTCAGCTCGATCCAGGCCTTGACGGCCTGGCCGCGCACCGGGTCCGGCACTCCGACGACGCCCGCCTCGGCGACCGCGGGATGGTCCCGCAGCACCGCCTCCACCTCGTAGGGTCCGACGCGGTATCCGGACGTCTTGATGACGTCGTCGGTGCGGCCGAGGAACCAGAAGTAGCCGTCCTCGTCCATCACGGCCTGGTCCTTGGTCCGGTACCAGGTGCCGCCGAACGTCTCGGCGGCGGCCTCGGGCCGGTTCCAGTACCCCAGCGGGTACTGCGGGTTCGACCCGGCGCGCAGGCAGATCTCGCCGGGTTCTCCGACGGGCACCTCGCGGTCGTCCGCGTCCAGCAGCGCGACGTCCCAGCCGGGCAGGGGCCGGCCCATCGAGCCCGGCTTGACCGGAACGCCGGGGAAGTTTCCGAGCAGCGGGTACGACTCGGTGGAGCCGTAGTAGTCCAGCGGGGTCACGCCGAACTGGGCGCGGAACCACTCGATGAGTTCCGGGGTGAGCGGCTCGTTGGAGCAGCACACCACGCGCAGCACCTGCGGGTAGCGACTGCCCGCGTCCGGGACGGCCTGCATCATCTTACGCAAGAAGGTCGGGTTGACCAGGGCCGTCGTGACCCGGTTGCGGGACATCGCCGCCAGCAGCCCCTCCGGGTCGAAGCCGCCTGCCGGCCGGTGGACGAGGTGGACGGCGCCCGCACGCAGCGGCCCCATCAACTTGGCCATGGACCAGGCCCAGTCTCCGGCACCGTAGAACACGTCGCCGGGCCGCAGGTCGTGGCAGTACCGGAACTCGTTGTGCCCGAGCAGGGTGCGGTGGGCGTGCACGATGCCCTTGGCGGCGCCGGTGGTGCCGGAGGTGTAGAAGATGAGCGCCGGGTCGTCGGGCGCTGTGTCCGCGGTGTCGAACTCACGCGGCAGCGCGCCGATGGCGGGATCGTCGACGTTGACGACCGTGCCGGAGAAACCGCCGGCACGCTCCAGCGCGGCGGTCTCGGTCACCAGGACGGTGGCGCCCGAGTCGGCCAGCCTGTACCGGATCGGTTCGTCGGCCCACAGCAGGGACATCGTCACCAGGACGGCCCCCGTGCGCAGCACGCCGAGGTAGGTGGCGGGGGTGTCGGTGCGCTGCGGCAGCAGCACCGCCACCCGGTCGCCCTTGCGGACGCCGGTCCTGTGCAGCTCGGCGGCGATCTGCCGCGAGCGGTCCTGGACCCGCTGCCAGGTCACCTCCTCGCGGTGGCCGGTGTGGTCCTCGAAGATCAGCGCGAGCTTGTCTCCGGGGTGCCGGTCGGCGACGTCGGCCGCCATGTTGTAGCGCGCGGGCACGCTCCACCGGTGTTCCTCGACGAGCCTGCGGTAGGTGGCCTCCCCGGTGGACGGGGTGAGGCTGGTACTCATGGGGGTGGGGGTTCCTCTCATACAGATGAGCGCGACCGGTCTCGGGGATGACTGCGCCCTGTGCGGCAACCGGTGCCGGGCGGCGAGTTCGGTCAGCGGCGGCGGCCGGCCAGGAAGCGGGCCATCTCGCGCTGCGGCTCGCCCGTCGCGTAGGCGGCCGTGTGCACCTTCTTGGCCGCGGCGATCGCCTCGTCGAGCCCCGCGTCGTCCAGCTCGCGGATCCGGCCCTTGGTGAGAGCGACCGCGCCGGGCGGGAACTCCGCGAGCCGGGCGGCCTCGGCCAGCGCCTCCGCCCTGACCTCGTCCGCGGCGACGAGCCGGCTGAGCAGTCCGAGCCGCTGGGCCTCGGTGCCGTCCACGAGCCGCCCCGTGAGCGCGAACTCCGTGGTCTTCGCCCGGCCGAGGATGCCCCGCATGGCCCAGATGCCGGTGATGCTGGGGATACCGGAGAGCACTTCCGGCTGGCCCATCTTCACCTCGGCGTGACCGATGCGCAGATCGGCCAGGAGCGCGAACTGGAACCCCGATCCCGCGGCCACTCCGTTGACGGCGGCGACGGTGGGCTTCTCCAGCCCTCGCAGCACGCGGAAGAGGCGGCCGAAGTCGTCGATCCACGCTGCGGCCGCGGCGTGGTCGTCCGGGTCGATGGCGGCCGTCTCCGCGAGATCCTGGCCGGCGCAGAAGGCCCGGCCCGCGCCGGTGAGGACCACCGCGCGGCACTTCTCGTCGGCGCCCAGCGTCTCGAGCGCCGCGATCAGCTCCTCGCGCATCGGGCCGGTCCATGCGTTGAGCTTCTCCGGGCGGTTGAGCGTCACTTCCGCGACGAAGGTCTGGGTGGACGCGCCCTGTACCGGGTGCTCGTCGACGATGACGGTGCTGCTCGTCTCGGTCATGGAAGAAGGTGCCTTTCTCCGGGTGTGCCCACGCGGCGACGGACGCGCCGCAGCGCACGGTGAATCGGGGATGGGGGCGCATCGCCCGTGAACGGGCGTCCCGTGAGCAGTCATGCAAGCAGCGCGGGTCGGGCCCCGGCCAACACCAATGCGGACCCTCGGTGATATCGCAGCGATATGGTCCGGCCATGGAACTCCGTCACCTGCGCTATTTCGCCGTGCTGGCCGAGGAACTGCACTTCGGCAGAGCCGCGGACCGGCTGCACATGGCCCAGCCGCCGCTGTCGCAGCGCATCCGCGACCTGGAGCGCGAGATGGGGGTACGACTGTTCGACCGCACCCGGCACCGCGTCCAGCTCACCGAGGCGGGTGCGCTGCTGCTGGAGTACGTCAGGCCGGTACTGGTCGGGGTGGACAGCGCCCGTGAGGCGATGCGCCGGATCCGGCCCGGGGAGGCGGGGGTCCTGCGGGTGGGCGTACCGCCCGACACCACGCCCGTGGTGTTGCCGACGCTGACCGCGGGCCTCACCCGCCGGGTGCCGGACGTCCTGATCGACCTGCACGAGCTGACCACGGACGAGCAGCTTTCCCGGCTGCGAGAGGGGGAGTTGGACGCGGGCGTGGTCCGCCACCCCTCGGACACGATAGGTCTGGAATCCGGCCCGGTGGCGCGGCGTGAGCTGGGTGTCGTCCTGCCGGCGGACCACCCGCTGGCAGCCGGCACGGGCACCGCTTCCCGCGCGGTGCGCATGCGGGACCTCGACGGCGCACCGCTGGTCATCTTCCCCCGCGCGATGGCACCCCGGCTCTACGACCACATGCTCACCATCTGCCGCGACGAAGGGTTCCTCCCCGGTTCCATCCGCCACGCCCGCAACCCGAACTTCGTCCAGGGGCTCGTGCTGGCCGGGCGGGGTGTCCATCTGAACGAGCCCCCCGGCACGCCCCTGCCCGACGGGTTGGTCTGGCGGCGGTTGGAGGGGGCGCCGCTGGCCTGGCTCACGTCGGTCGTCTGGGTCCCGAGCCGCCACAACGAGACCATCGCCGCCTTCACCGAGGCCGTGTCGGAGGGACTGGCCGCGGCGGGTCACCACATGGAGGACCCTGCTGCTTCCGCGCCAGCTGTGTTCGAGCCGCCCGCCTCGGGCTGAGTCCGGGAGTGTGAAGGGCTGACGCGCTGGAGTGCTGAGGCACTGACGGGTTGAGGCGTTCAAGGGGTGACGCGCTGGGGGCCGCACCCCCCCCGGGCTTGCCTCGACAGGGCTGCGCCGAGGCCGGGCCCGACCGCCTTGCCCAGGGTTTGGCATGCTGGAGCGCATGAGCAGTCCCTCCGCCCGCCCGGCGGTCGTCTTCGACCTCGACGGCACACTCGTCGACAGTGAGCCGCACTACTACGAGGCGGGCAGGCAACTCCTGGCCGCGCACGGCGTGCCCCACTTCTCCTGGGAGGAGCACTCACGGTTCATCGGGATCGGCACCCGGGAGACCCTGGAGACCCTGCGCCGCGTGCACGGGCTGACGACTCCGGTGGACGAGCTGCTGGCGGAGAAGAACCGCCTCTACCTGCAACTGGCGCACTCGGGCACGGAGGTGTTCCCGGAGATGCGGAAACTGGTCGAGCGCCTGCACTCCGCCGGCGTTCCGCTGATTGTCGCCTCCGGGTCGTCGCGCGCCGCCATCGACGCCGTCCTCGGTGCGACGAGCCTCGATGCCCTGCTGCCGCTGCGCGTCTCGGCCGAGGAGGTGGCGCACGGCAAGCCGGAGCCGGACGTTTTCCTGGAGGCCGCGCGCAGGCTGGACGCCGAGCCGGCCGACTGCGTGGTCCTGGAGGATGCCACGCCCGGCGCTGAGGCGGCACACCGTGCCGGTATGCGGTGCGTCGCCATTCCCTACGTCCCCGCGACGGCGGAAGACCCGGCCTTCGCGAAGGCGGGTCTGCTGTTCGCGGGCGGACAGCGCGCGTTCGACGCCCAGGAGACCTACGACTGGATCACCGGCGGGACCTCACTCTGACCGTCCGGGACGCGCCGGTCTCGTCACCGGCCTGGAGCAGGTTCCGCGGGGGCGGAAAACGCGTGGCGCGCCGCGGAGACGGGCGGTACGGTCTCGGCGATGACTTCGCATTCTTCTGAGGGATTGGAGGTCCTGTCCGCGCAAGGTGAGTGCTGATGGGCGCTCATACCGCGGAGCGGGACTCCCGGCTTTCCTTCTGGCTGCGCGTGCGCGAGTTCGCCGTGCCGCCCTCCATGATCGTTACCGCTACCGCCCGCCGCCTGTCCGGGGACTGGGCGGGGGCGTGCGCCGCCGCGCACATCGACGTCGACCTCGACCTGCGTTCCGTGGCCCGTATCCGGGGCGGGGAACTCGCCGCCCGCCTCAGGAACGACCTGCGTCACCTGGCGCCCGACCTGTTGCGCTGGCACATGCCGAGGATCGCTCCCGACGGGCTGCTACGGCCGGGACTGACGCTCACGCTGGCCCGTTACGACGCCGCAGGCCCCGACGGCGCGGGCCCCGTGCACCTGGTGGCGCGGACCCCGCCGGCCTGGGCCGACGCCGGCCAGCGCTTCAGCATCGCCCTGTGGGACGGTTCCCGGTCCGGCCCCGACGCGCCGGCGGGTATCCGCCACCATCCGCACCCTGGGCCCCACCGGCGCTTCCGCCTCGATCTGCACCGTCACCTGTGGGACGTACGAAGCACCGACGCTCTGCCGACCCGGTCAGGAGCCGACCGGCCACCCACCGACCGCGGCTGCGACAGTGGCCCGGAGCTTCCCGGGGTGGGGCCGTGGAGACACCACTGCCCGGTCGACCGCTGGGCGGCCGAGGCGGACATCCTTCTGCGTGGCGAGGGACGGCCCGCAGGCGCCGTCACCGTACGGCTCGGGGCGCGGCGCCGCCTGGTCCTGAACCTCCGCCCGGACGACGACGGAACCGGACGCCCCGCGAGGTTGCGCAGCGCCACGGCAACGGACGGCAGCGTCTCGTCCCTGCCGGTCCTGCCCGAGGCCGCCACCTGGACACTGCCCGACCTCGCGCTGCTCCGTGCCGGCCTCGTCGAAGCCGGCCGGTTGCACCCACTGGTCGCCTCGGCGCTGGTACCCGATCGCTCGCCGACAGGCTCGCCCGTGGCCACGGAGCAGCCGGATGGGTCCCAGGTCGTGGAGTGCCGGGGCGCACAGCACCGGATCGGCCTCGTCGACGGGGTACTGACCCCGCTGGACCACGATCCGTCCGAGATCCGGCGTGAGGAGTTGCTGGCCGCACTGAGCGGAACGCCCCTCCCCTGCCTCCAGGCCATCGACCGGGCCCACCTCAAGCCCGAGTGTCTCGCCGGCGTCCGCGAACGGCTCGACCATGGCGACAACGCCGGTGCGCTGGCCGCCGTCGAGAGCCTGCTGGGTCCCGAGGCGGTGTTGCGGAGCGGCGCCCTGCGGGACGAGCTGGAGGCGGCCGCGCAGCGGCGCATCACCCACAAACTGTTCAGGGAGGGCCTGGTCGGAGCCGGTCCCCGCCGCGACCACCCGAAGCGTCGCCGCTCGCCCGACCACCGCTCGCACCCCCGCGACGCGACCTTCTACTGACCCGAGCCCCGCCCGCTCCCGCCTCGCTTCTCCCTTGCCCGCACGCCCGCCCCCGAGGGCGCCTCTCGCCGGAACGTTCGCCCGCTCCCTCCATCTGGTCGGCGCCTCCGCCCGGCATCCACCAGCCTCCCGACGACACCGAAGGTGATCTCTTTGCCCACATGCACTCCGTCCGACGCTGCCCTCGCCCCCTCCCACCCGGCCGGCGCCTCCCAACTCGACGTCGCGGGCGAGCTGCTGACTCTGCTGCGCGACCGTACGACCGAACCGCGCCCCGACACGCAGCTGGAAGCCCTGACGCTGGCCGTGGCCGCCGATCTGCCCGTCCTGCTGTGGGGCGAGCCGGGGATCGGCAAGACCGCGTCCCTGACCCAGCTCGCCAGGGCCCTCGACCTCCCCCTGACCACGGTGATCGCCAGTGTGCACGAACCATCCGACTTCTCCGGACTGCCCGTCGTCGGAGCAGACCCGGCGGAGGAGGGCATTCCGATGGCGCCGCCGGACTGGGCCGTGCGGCTGGTACGGGCCGGCCGCGGGCTGCTGTTCCTGGACGAGCTGTCCACCGCGCCGCCGGCCGTCCAGGCCGCCCTGCTGCGCCTCGTACTCGAACGGAGGATCGGCGCCCTGCGGTTGCCGCCCGGGGTCCGGATCGTCGCTGCCGCGAATCCGCGCTCCTCGGCGGCCGACGGGTGGGAGCTGAGCGCCCCACTGGCCAACCGGTTCGTCCACCTCCACTGGGTCCACGACCCCGAGACCGTGGTACGCGGACTCGGCGGAACGTGGCCCCGGGCGACACTGCCGCGGCTCGACCCGGAGAAGCTGCCCGAGGCCGTCGACTTCGCTCGCCGCGCGGTGTGCGGGCTCCTGTCCGCCCGCCCCGGCCTGGTGCACCGGCTGCCCGGCAACGAGACCCGCCGGGGCGGCGCCTGGCCCTCCCCGCGCAGTTGGGAGACGGCCGTGCGCATGGTCGCCTTCGCCACCGCCGCCGGCTCCTCGAGGGAGGTGCTCTCCTTGCTGGTCAGGGGCGCGGTGGGGGACGGCCCGGGGCTGGAGCTGATGGCGAGCCTGGACCGGATGGACCTCCCGAACCCGGAGACGCTGCTCGCCGACCCGTCCGGAGCGCTCCTGCCCGAGCGGGGAGATCTGCGCCAGGCCGTGCTCGACGGCGTGGTGCAGGCCGTGCGCAACCGCCCCGACAAGTCCCGCTGGGACGCGGCGTGGACCCTGCTCGTCCGGGCCGTGGAGACGGGCGCCCCGGACCTGGTGGTCGTCCCCGCGAACACACTGGCCGCACTGCGCCGCGACGACTGGGACGTGCCGGAATCCATCGGCCGGCTCGCCGGAGCGGTCACCCTCTCCCAGCGCGCGGACCACGCGGCGGAGCGAGCAGCCCAACGGGCTGCCGGTGTCACCGCGAGGCCGGGGCGATGACCGCCGCCGCGCCGGAGGCGCTGGACCTCGACAAGCTCTTCGCCGCCCGGCTGCACGCCGCACGGAGCCGGCCGTACCTGGCCACCGCGTTGTTCGCCCTGCACACCGTGGAGTCCCGGCAGGCACCGACGATGGCCGTCGACCGGCACTGGCGCTGCTACGCGTCACCGGCGTTCGTGGACCGGACGCCGGTGGAGGAACTGGCCGGAGTGTGGGTGCACGAGGTTTCCCACCTGCTGCGCGATCACCACGGGCGCAGTGACCGGTACGCACGGGAGCACGGGGCGACCGGTCCCGCGGAGCACCTGCGCATGAACATCGCGGCCGACTGCGAGATCAACGACGACGCCTTCGGCGACGGGTTGGCCCGGCCGGAAGGCGCCGTCGGGCCAGGGGCGCTGGGGCTGCCCGACGGGGAACTCATGGAGGACTACCTGCGCCAGTTCCGGCTCGGGCCGCGTACGCAGAGCATGGCCTGGCTGGACTGTGGCAGCGGCGCCGACGGGCAGGAACGGGAATGGGACCTGGGACCCGGCGGTGCGCACGGCCTCTCCGAACAGGAACGCGAAGCGGTCAGGTTCCGCGTGGCGCGGGGCATCACCGCGCGCCCCGGCAGGACCTCCAAGGGCTGGCGGCGATGGGCTCAGGAAGTGGTCCATCCGCCGCAGCCGTGGCGGGAATTGCTGGGAGCGGCGGTCCGCTCCGCTGCTCCCGGCTCCGGCGCGAGCGAGGACTACACTTACGGCCGACCGTCGCGACGCTCGGCCGGCGTGCCCGGCGTCGTCCTCCCCAGCCTCCGGCGCAGGCCGCCCCGGGTCTCCGTGGTCATCGACACCTCCGGTTCCGTCGACGACACCGAACTGGGCAGCGCGCTGCTCGAAGTGGCGGCGATCTCCCGGGCCCTCGGCGGACGTCGGGACCTGGTCTCCGTACTGCCGTGCGACGCAGCGGCCCGGGTCGTGCATCCGCTCTGCCACGCCGAGGGCATACCGCTGCTCGGCGGTGGAGGTACCGACCTGCGCACGGGGTTCACCCAGGCCCTCCGCGCGCGGCCCCGACCGGACGTCCTGGTCATCCTGACCGATGGGCAGACACCCTGGCCCGACACACGGCCGCCCTGCCGGACGGTGGTGGGCCTCTTCCCCCGCGGGTACGGAAACCGGTCCTGGGACGAGGACGACCCCGACCACGTGCCCGACACGCCGCCGGCGTGGGCGCGAGTGGTGGACATCGGATCGGCTCCCGCGGTGGGGTGAGCGAGTCGGCTCGTGCGGTGCGGTGAGTCAGCGGCGAACGGCCCCGGTCACGACCACACGTGCGAGCGACGCGGCCAGGGGCCCGAAAGCGCCGTCGCCCCGGAAGCCCCGGCACTCCGGAAGCCCCGGGCCCGTCGGATGGATGACGGGCCCGGGACCTTCGGTCAACCGTGGATCAGACGCGGTCGGCAGCGATCAGGAGATACTGGAAAGAACCGTCCTTGTAAGAGTTGATGAACGCCTCCTCGATGCCGGTGACGAGGGAGGACGTGGCTCGCAGCTCCCAGTACGGCAAGGTCGCGCCGGTCAGGTCGATGACTGCCTGCGGCACGAGACGGTTGTCGGCCATGGCGCGCAGATACTCGCGGCGGGAATGGATGTTGCACTCGAAGTGCGCGTTGATCTGCGAGACCCACTTCGAGGGCTGGCCGTAACGCGGGTTCCAGCAGCCGGTGATGGTCACATAACGGCCGCCGGCCGCGAGGATGCGGGCGTGCTCGGCGAAGAGGTCGTGCAGGTCGACGTACATGCTCGACTCGTTGTTCCACGAGGCCGCGGCCTGCCCCGAATCGAAGGGCGTCTCCAGCATGTTGCACACGCGGGCTTGCACATGGTCCTCGATGCCGAGTTCTATGGCGCGCTGGTTGGCGAAGTCGGCCTGCTTGGCCGACAGCGTGACGCCACGGACCTCGCACCCGAAGCGCTGATGGGCCAGGACCATCGAACCGCCCCGGCCGCAGCCGGCGTCCACGAGCATGTCGTCGCGCCCGACGCGGCCGAGGTGGTCCAGGAGGACCTCGGTCTGCGCCGACTCCAGACGGTGCAGCTCGGCGATCAGCCGCTGCTCGTACCCGCTGTCGCCGGCGTCTCCGAGGGCGGCGTGGTCGACGTCGCCGATGCCGTAATGGTGGTGGTACAGCCCGTCGACCTCGCCCAGGCGCAGGTTCACGGGCCTGGCCTCCTGGTCCCAGTAGCGGGCGATGTCACCCTGGTAGGGCGACGCCGGGGAGGGCACGAAGGCGTGGGCGCCCTGTGCGGTGGTGAGCTCGGTGCTGGTCACGAAAAGGTCCGTCCTTACCAAAAATCGGGCAGGCTGTACCGGTAGGTGTTCGTCTGGTGCCAGTAGTGGTTGCCGTCGACCCATGCGGCCACGCCCCGCAGGAAGCGCAGCACGCTCGGGACGGGACAGGCGGCGGCCAGGGCGGCGGCCTCGGCTTCGAAGGTGTGCATGAGGTCGTTGTGGACCTCGACCGCCTTGAGATAGGCGTCCTTTTCGGAGAGGCCCTCCCGCTCGGCGATCACGACGGGCAGATTCAGGTGCGTGCCCGGGCTCTTGAGTTCCTTGGTGTACGAGTAGAGGTCGTTGACGAGGGTGGTGGCGTTGCCGGCGAGCGCGATGACCCGCTGCACAGCGGGCCTGGCGTGCAGGTCGGCCGGGAGCTCGTAGCCGCCGACGGTGTCGGTGATCGTGGGGCACGGGCGGAAGTTGTTGAACTGGCGCATCGCCAGGTACTCCCACACCTCGGGCACGTGTTCCGCCTGTGCCCAGGCGGCCTCCGCGAGGTACCCCAGGTGCAGACGGGACATGTCGTGCCGGTACCTGTCGGCCTGGGAGGGGGACGCCTTCCGCACGAAGTACTCCATCGCGGAGCGGTAGGCGCGCCGGGGAGCGTCCGACTGGAGCGACTCCACCCACTCCGCCTCGTACTCCCCCGTCGTGTGCAGCGGGTCGAGAGCCGTGTGCGCGAGCAGGAGGCGGCTGCCGAGGCCGATGGGCGAGCCGCCGTGGTCCTCGCAGTAGCAGTCGTCGACCGCGTTCTCCGCGACCATCAGCCGCGTGGCGACCATCAGGTGTTCGATGGTGGGAGCGTCCGGATGGCAGGCGACCATGTAGCGGCCGACGGAGAAGCCGTCGAACTCCTCCTCCCACTCCGGCGGGTAGGCCTGGACCTCGTCCACCGCCCACCTCTTGATCCTGCGGCTGACCTCCCCCACCCGTGCCGCGTCGGGCTCAGGAACGGGGTGGTAGTAGAGGCCGGGGACCGGCTCACCCTGTGCCGGCGGGTCGGACGCCCCGAACACCGACGAGCCCTCGGAGACCCCGCACGCCGGGGAGACTTCCCGCCTGCCGGGACGCAGGCTCGACGTACCCGGACCGCTGGGGCCGCACAGGATCCGCTCCAGGACCGAGCTCGCCTGCCTGGCGTGCCTCGCGGCGGCAGCGTCCTCCTCCGTGCACCGGGAGTTCGGCTCACCTCCCCGTGCCGTCGTCTCACCACCCGTGCCGTCATCGCGCCCGGGCGCGGGCACGGGCACGGGTGCGGACTCGGGCACGGCCCGGTGCGCGGGTGCGGACTCGGTCACAGGCGCGGACCCGGGTATCTCCTGGGCGGTCTCCCGCACGGCGGGGAAGGGTGAGGGGAAGGAGGGGGGCCCTGGCAGGGTGAGCAGCGCGTCTTCCCCGGATTCGGCCTCGTCAGCAGGTGCGGCTGCGGCCCGGGCCGCAGCCGCAGGCGTACTCGACTGCTGAGGGGAAGACCCAGGATCGGGCATCCGTAACTCCTTCGCGACGGTGGTGATCGGCGTACGCGGCGGCAACCGAGGAAGAACGGAAGGGGTGAACATCGGGAAATCCGCTCAGCTCCCGAGAACCAGTTAACGTCCGGCCCACCCAGCTCGTCCCACGACCTCGATGGAGTTACTCCGATGCAGTGATCCCGCCCCAAGCCGTGTTTATCCGGACGAAAAAGTGGACGGTGAGGACGCGCACGGCAGCACGTTCGACCGACGGCAGGGCATGGTCGAGGGCCCGCGCAATCGCCCACGGCCGGCCCCGGCTCCTGTCACGGTGCCGGTGGCGGAACCGGCCAGCCGTCACACATCCGTCACCCGTCGCCTGCGGTCCGATGCCGGCCAGACATAGGGAAGACCTTCGGGAACGTCCGGAAAGTGCGTGCGATAAAAGGAGGGATCTTTGGTGACCAGCGCTGACTGGTGGCTGCGGTGGAAGGCGGAGTCGCCCAGCCAGTTGGGCAACTCGTCGGCTGCCGCGAGTTCCGCGTAACCGCGGGGCGGGTCAGCGAAGTCCTCGAGCGCGGCGAAGTCCCGCATCATGGTTCCCGCACAAGTGTCCGCCCTGCCGCTGTCGGTCCAGACGTGGCACATCTCGAGGCCATACCGGACCAGAGCCTCCTCGTAGCCGGCCCACATCCGTACGGCGGGGTGGTTCCGCCAGCCGTAGCCCGGCACGGTCAGACCGCGCAGCACCTGGAGCGTCTCCACCCGCTGCTTGCCCAGCCTGCGCATGTCGAGCACGGCCGCGCTGGCGGCGAACTCCGGGTGAGGGAGAAACGTCTGCATGCTCGCTGCCCAGCCCTTCACGCTGGTAGGCGCCCGTGTCCGCGCTGTGCAGGGCCCCGACGGAAGCGGCGGGTCGTCGACGTTCGTGTCCGCGGGCCTCCGCAGGAGCAACAATCACAGTACTGACCACCCGTCACTACCACCGTCACCGACACCTGGTGGACCAGCGGTCCCGTTCGACGTCCTGTGCTTCCTGACTCAGCTACCTGACAGGCACCGGACGACGTACGTCATGTGCTGGACGTTGCCAACCCAGAGCCATTCCGTCGGCCCGCCCGTGCCCCGCCCGGACGTCGCGGGCCCGTCCGCGCAAGCGCGCAGCCAATGCTCTCCGGCCCCACCGGTCGCTTCCCGGAACTCGGGCAGACCGAGAATCTGCCGGGCCGCCCTCCGGTTGACCGCGATCCGCTCGGTTCCGCGGGTCAAAACCTTGCAGAGAAGGAACGCGTTCCCGGTGGTGTAGCGGAGAAAGCCCCAAGGCGGGCCTCCTTTTCTGTCCGGCTGCGGCACCTGGGCGAGGGCGCCGACGGGCTGCACCCCGTAGTCGCCGTACCCGAGCGACGGCAAGTAGGTACGACCGCTCGCCCGTATCTCGCTCCACATGTGCCAGTCGGTGCGAGGCTCTTCGCGCAAGCCCTGTTCCAGCATGTCGCCCGTGACGCGAGGGAATCCCCCGCCCAGCACGGCGGCGGTCCGCCACGGTGCCAGGGCAAACAGCGCGTCAAGGGCACGCAGGGCCTCCTTGCCCGCCCCGGGCCGGTCTCCGAGGACGCTGCTCATGTCCAGCATCAGATCGACGGGCACAGTGGAACAGGCCCGAGCCAGGAGCATCCGAACAGCTTCAGCGGTGCCGCCGTCCCACTCCGTCGCGACGCGTACGCGGACGCCGACACCGCAGCCACAGCGGCGGGCCACCTCCACGGCCGCTGTCTGCTGCGCCTCGGTCCGTTCCGGCCCCGTGACGGGACGCAGCCGGCCCAACTCGCTGTAGGCAGACAGTGCGTCGGCGAGCCCGGAAATCTGCGCGTCCTCGGCGAAGGGAGCGTCGATCCAGCCGTCATGATGACGATGGACGCCACTCACCGGGGCGACGAACTTCCGCACCGCGGCCTCCAACCGTGCCGACCCGACGGCGGGCAGGGGCGGAAGATTCCACAGCGGCATGAGAGCGGCCCTGACGTCCGGTCGCAGACGTCGATAGGCCGCGACCGCGTGCGGCCGAGCCGGCAGGACAGGAACATAGAGCGGTCCGGACATCGCAGCTCCCCCTCGGCACTGCCCGCGCGCTTTCCCTCTCTCCCAGGGTCAGCGAACGTGAGGCACGTGAGAAGAGAGCCCTTTCAGCCTGAATGGCCGACATGCGCGTTGCGTGCCGATGCCGCGGCTACCCGAGGAACGACAACCGGACCTGGCGGCTGGGATTGTCCCCGTTCGTGTCGACCAGGCAGATCGACTGCCAGGTGCCCAGTTCCAGGGAGCCGCTGAGGACGGGGAGGGTGGCGTGGGGAGGGACGAGGGCGGGGAGGACGTGGTCGCGGCCGTGGCCGGGGCTGCCGTGCCGGTGGCGCCAGCGGTCGTCGGGCGGCAGCAGATCCCGCAGTGCGGCGAGCAGGTCGTCATCGCTGCCGGCACCGGTCTCCAGGATGGCGATGCCCGCGGTGGCGTGCGGGACGAACACGTTGAGCAGACCGTCGCGGCCGCGTGCCGCGTCGGCGAGGAAAGTCTCGCAGTCGCGGGTGAGGTCGTGGACGGTCTCGGACGAGCCGGTGGAGACTCGCAGGACGTGGGTGCGGAGTGCGTCGGTCATGCTCCCATTCTGGGGCCGGGTGCCGTCCGGGTCGCGGGAAGGTTCCGGGGCCGCGTGTGGTTGGCGCAGGCATGGAGACTGTGGAGGCCGTGGTCATCGGTGCCGGGCAGGCGGGGCTGTCCAGCGCCTACCACCTGCGGCGTACGGGCTTCGTGCCCGGTACGGACTTCGTCGTCCTGGATCACTCGCCCGCGCCCGGCGGGGCGTGGCAGTTCCGGTGGCCGACGCTGACCTACGGCCGGGTCCACGGGATGCACGCGCTGCCCGGCATGGAGCTGACCGGAGCCGATCCCGGCCGCCCCTCGGCGGAGGTGATCGGAGAGTACTTCCGCGCGTACGAACACGCCTTCGGCCTACGGGTCCGGCGCCCCGTTGACGTGCGGGAGGTGCGGGAGATCGGTGAGGCCGGCCACGGCGGCCGACTCCTGGTGCAGACCTCGGACGGTGACTGGTCGACACGGACGGTGATCAACGCGACGGGGACCTGGGATCGCCCGTTCTGGCCGCGGGTGCGGGGGCAGGAGCTCTTCCTGGGCCGGCAATTGCACACCGCGCAGTACCCGGGTCCCGGCGCGGACGCCTTCGTGGGCAGGAGGGTGGTGGTCGTCGGGGGCGGCACCTCGGCGGTACAGCATCTGATGGAGATCGCCGAGGTCGCGAGGGAGACCGTGTGGGTGACCCGGCGGCCGCCGCTCTTCCGGACGGGCGAGTTCGGGCCGCAGGAGGGCCGTGCGGCCGTGGCGCTGGTGGAGGAACGGGTGCGCCAGGGGTTGCCTCCGCAGAGCGTGGTGTCGGTGACAGGACTGCCCATGACGGAGGAGCTGCGGCGTGCTCGGGAGCGCGGGATTCTGGAGCGGCGTCCGATGTTCTCCTCCGTGACCGCCGACGGTGTCCAGTGGGACGACGGGAGCCGGGCAGCCGCGGACACGATCCTGTGGGCGACCGGGTTCCGCCCCGCCGTCGATCATCTGGCCCCGCTGCGGCTGCGCGAGTCGGGCGGCGGCATCCGGCTGGATGGCACGCGAGCGGTCCGCGACCCACGCGTTCACCTGGTCGGTTACGGGCCGTCGGCCAGCACCATCGGCGCCAACCGTGCCGGGAGGGCCGCCGTGCGGGAGGTACGGGACCTGCTGACGGCCACTGCCGGCCCCTCGGACACCGACGCATCAGCGAGTCAGGCGACTCACGTGACTCCGGCGGCTCAGACGGCTCCGGCGGCCGCCTGAACTCACGGCCCACCGACGCGGACGAATGGTGCCGTGACTCCTCTGGAGTCCCTGGCGACTCACGCAGGGTGGACAGCTGGGACGAGCGCCCCGTCCGTGGTCCGGATCTGGTGCCTGGCGGCGTACTACTGCGACAGTAGGGCCCGACGGTGATCACCCGTACGGTCTTCCGCAGGGCGGCGGCCGGAGGGTCGCCGGCGCGGACAGGCATGGAGCCGGCGGACAGGCGTGGAGCCTGTGCGGGTCGGCGCGAAGGCTGACAGGTGAGACGGAAGGGAGGCGTCGTGCGCGTAGCGCTCTTCGTCACCTGCATCAACGACGCGCTCTATCCGCGCACGGGACAGGCCGTGGTGGCGCTGCTGGAGCGGCTCGGTGTGGAGGTGGACTTCCCCGACGCGCAGTCGTGCTGTGGGCAGCCGCAGTTCAACACCGGCTACCGGCACGCGACCGAGCCGTTGGTGGAACGCTATGCCGACGCCTTCGAGGGGTACGACCACATCGTCGTCCCGTCCGGGTCGTGCGCGGCGATGGTGCGGGACAACTACCCGCGCATCGGCGCGAAGGCCGCTGCCGAGGGGCGGGGCCGGGTGCTGTCCGCGGCGGCGGAGCGGGTGGTGCCCCGCACCTACGAGCTCACGGAGTTCCTGGTGGACGTGCTGGGCGTCACGGACGTGGGGGCGTACTACCCGCACACCGTCACCTACCACCCGACCTGCCATGGGCTGCGCATGCTGGGGCTCGGCGAGCGTCCCAGGCGACTGCTGGAACAGGTGGAGGGACTCCAGCTGAGGGAGCTGGAGGGCGCGGAGGAGTGCTGTGGTTTCGGAGGGACGTTCGCCGTGAAGAACGCGGCCGTCTCCTCCGCGATGGGCGCGGACAAGGCGCGCCACATCGAGGCGAGCGGCGCAGGGTCGGTCTGCACGGTGGACAACTCGTGTCTGATGCACATCGGCGGCGTCCTCTCCCGCTCAGGGTCGCGGGTGCGCCCCGTGCACCTGGCGGAAATCCTGGCGAGCACGCGTGAGGCGCCGCTGTGAGACCTCAGCGGCGGACAGGTGAGGCGGCCCCAGTGGCGGACGAGGTACGCCCCCTGGTGAACGAGGCGGCCCCCGAGCCGGGCTGGAGTTCCGGCACGACGGGCGAAAGGGTTCGGGTGCGGACGGGCGGCACGGACGCCGGGCACGCCAGGCACGCCGAGAGCGCCGTGCGCGTCGACAAGGCGAGCCGGGCGAGCGAGTCGGGCGTGACGAGCGAGTCGAGCAGGGAGGCACGGTGAGCGTCACCTACCTGGGCATGCCGCCCTTCCCACAGGCGGCACAGGACTCCACCCGGGACACACGGCTGCGCGGCAACCTGCGGCACGCCACCCACACGATCCGCGACAAGCGGGCGGGCGCGGTGGCGGAGCTGACGGACTGGGCGGCGCTTCGCACGGCCGGTGCGCAGATCAAGGACCGCACGCTGCGCCATCTGGACACTTATCTGGAACAGCTGGAGGCCGCCGTCACCGCGGCGGGCGGCACCGTGCACTGGGCGGTGGACGCGGCGGAGGCCAACGAGATCGTCACCCGGCTCGTACGGGAGACCGGCGAGCGCGAGGTCGTCAAGGTCAAGTCGATGGCGACCCAGGAGATCGGCCTCAACGAGGCGCTGGAGGACGCCGGGATCGCGGCCTACGAGACCGACCTGGCGGAGTTGATCGTGCAGCTCGGGGACGACCGGCCCTCGCACATCCTGGTCCCCGCCATCCACCGCAACCGCGGCGAGATCCGCGACATCTTCGCCGAGAGGATGGGCCGGTGGGGGCGGCCCGCGCCGGACGGGCTCGGTGACAGCCCCGCTCAGTTGGCGGAGGCCGCACGGCTGCACCTGCGGGAGAAGTTCCTGAACGCGAAGGTGGGCATCTCCGGGGCGAACTTCATGGTGGCGGAGAGCGGGACGCTCGTCGTCGTCGAGTCCGAGGGCAACGGCCGGATGTGTCTGACGCTTCCCGAGACGCTGATCTCGGTGGTCGGCATCGAGAAGGTCGTCCCCACGTGGCAGGACCTGGAGGTCTTCCTCCAACTGCTGCCGCGTTCCTCGACGGCCGAGCGGATGAACCCCTACACCTCGACCTGGACGGGCAGTGCCGACGGCGACGGCCCCCGCAGTTTCCATCTGGTGCTGCTGGACAACGGCCGTACGGACACACTGGCCGACCAGGTGGGCCGGCAGACGCTGCGGTGCATCCGCTGCTCGGCATGTCTCAACGTCTGCCCCGTCTACGAACGTGCGGGCGGGCACGCCTACGGGTCGCCCTATCCGGGCCCCATCGGAGCGATCCTCACCCCGCAGCTCGACAGCGTGGAGACCGGCCTGGACGCGTCCTTGCCGTACGCCTCGTCGCTCTGCGGTGCCTGCTACGAGGTGTGCCCCGTGGCCATCGACATCCCCGAGGTGCTGGTGCACCTGAGGGAGCGCGTCGTGCAGGGCGGGACGGTCACGGTCCGCGGGCAGCGTACGACTGTGCGGCCCGCCAAGGGGCACGCGGCCGAACGAGCCGCCATGCGGGCGGCCTCCTGGACCTTCGATCATCCGCGCGCCCTGCGCGCGGGCGAGCGCCTCGCCTCGCGGGCCCGCCGGCTGGTGCCGAACAGGCTGCCGGGGCCGGGCAGCGCCTGGACGGACACCAGGGACACGCCCCGGGTACCGCCCGAGTCCTTCCGTGACTGGTGGCGGCGCACGCGCACACCCGCGGGGGCCGCGGGGAAGAGCGGAGGGGAGAGCGTCCGTCAGGAGGGACGGCCGGAAACGCCCGGCGGGAGGGACCGACAGGAGGGGTCCGATGAGCAGCCGTGAGACCGTGCTGGGCCGGGTGCGGCGCGCCCTGGCCGACGTGCCCCGCGGGGAGCGGCCCGACGAGGCGCCGGTCGGCCGCGACTATCTGCGGGTGCACGGGGAGCGCAGCCCGGGGGAGACCGTTCGGCTGCTGAGGGAGCACCTGACCGACTACCGGGCCCGGGTGCACCACTGCTCCCCCGCCTCGCTGCCGGAGACGGTCGCCGAGCTGCTGGCACGGCAGGGGTCGCGCAGTGTGGTGACTCCGGCCGGGGTTCCGGGCGCCTGGCTGCCGCAGGATCTCGAGCACGTCGCGGACTCGCCGGCGTTGACTCCGCACGATCTGGACGCGGTCGGCAGTGTGGTGACCGGCTGCGCGGTCGCCGTGGCGGAGACGGGCACGCTGGTGCTGGACGCCTCACGGGACCAGGGGCGGCGGAGCATCACGCTCGTGCCCGACCATCACGTCTGCGTGGTGCGGGTGCCCGATCAGGTCGTCGGCTCGGTTCCGCAGGCGCTGGAGCGGCTGGATCCCGCCCGCCCGCAGACGTGGATCTCCGGCCCCTCGGCCACCAGCGACATCGAGCTGAACAGGGTGGAGGGCGTACACGGGCCGCGCACCCTCGACGTCGTGCTCGTGGGCGAGGAGTCCTCGATGTTCTGACCGCCGATCACCCAACTCTCCGGGCTCACGGAGACGTCAGGGGAGGATGTTCTTCAAGTTACTTACCGGAACCGGTGGTTCGGGGCGCGTGTGCGTGCAAAAGTTCGACGCGATCATCTTCCCCCAGCGCTTCCCACAAGGAGACACGCGCACGTGAGCCACTCCCCCATCTCCGCCCCCCACACCGTGGCCCCCGCCGGGCCCGCGGAACCCGGCTTCAGACCCGACGCACCGGTCAACAGACCACTGCTGATGGTCGTCATGCTCTCCGCCGCAGCGCTGTCGGCCCTCTCCGCCATACTGAGCGCGTCGATGGTGTACCTGGGAGGCAAGGACCTCGCCGACCAGAACGTGCGCAACGCGGTCGACAGCGACCCTTCCGCCGTAGGTCTCCCGGCGGACACCCGGTCCGCCGATCTGAAGCGGATGTCCCCGACGGCCTGGGACGACGTCGTCACCCACTGGCAGGACACCATGTCCGCACGTGCGGCGTTCGCGGTCGCCCTGGCCCTGCTGGTGCTGCTCTGTGCGCTGCTGGCCCGCAACGCCTCCCTGTGGTCCCGTGCGGCCCTCAGCGTCGCGGTGCTGCTGGGAGGCGCCTTCCCGCATGTTCTGGTGCTGCGGGACGCCCCGCCGACAGGGCTCTACGCGACCAGCCTCGCAGCCCCCGCGCTGGCCGTGGTCACCGTGGTGCTGTGCTGGCTGCCGCCAGTGGGACGGTACGCCAAGGCCCGCAGCCGATCCTGAACTCTCCCTCAGCTACTGCTTCCGGCACCGGCCCGCCCGGTGCCGCGGACGAAGGGCGACCTGGTCGCCGGGGCGGTGGAGGTCTGCTTCCCAGGCGGCGCTCCGCCGACGCGTGCCAGCGCACCGACGCCTGCCGACGGTGAGACAGTCGAGCAGGCTGCTGCACCGTACAGCTAGTCTGGTCGCCCGCACGGCAGCCGGAAGCGAGCCCTCCGGGTGCCGCGACCGCCCGAGCTCACCGGAGGCCCGCCATGAACCAGCCCGCGCCCCGCCAGGTCGCCTCGATCGAGGGGGTCGGTGTCCGCCGCATGACCTCGGACCAGGTCATCCTCGACGGGATCGACTGGTCGGTGCGAGCCGGTGAGCACTGGGCACTCCTGGGAGCCAACGGGGCGGGCAAGACGACGTTGCTCAAGCTGATCGGCGCCGTCATGCACCCCACGTCCGGCACCGTCGAGGTGCTGGGCAACCGCCTCGGCCGAGTGGACGTGCGAGAGCTGCGCGCCCACATCGGGCACGTCTCCACCTCCCAGCGCGTCCCCCAGGACGCGCCGGCGCACACCGTCGTGCTGACCGGCGCGACGGGCACCGTGCAGCCGCTGTGGCGCAAGTACGACGACGAGACCCGCCAGCTGGCCCACGACCTGCTGTCCGAGCTGGAGTGCAAGGAGCTCGCGGACCGGCCCTTCGGGGTGTGCTCCGGCGGGCAGCGGGCCCGCATCCTGATCGCCAGGGCGCTGATGCCCGCGCCGTCCCTGCTGCTGCTGGACGAACCGTTCAACGCCCTGGACCTGCCCTCCCGCGAGGACCTGATCGACGCGCTGCGCCGGCTGGCCGCGGACCGTCCGGCTCTGGCGACGGTCACGGTCACCCACCACCTGGAGGAGCTGCCGCCGACCACCAGTCACGCACTGCTGCTGCGCGAGGGCCGGGTCGGCGCGTGCGGCCCCGTCGGCGACGTGCTGACGGGAGAGCTGATGACCCGGTGCTTCGGCCGCCCCATCGACGTCACTCACCAGGACGGCCGGTGGCTGGCCCGCTCGGGACACCGCAGCTGAGAGGGCCGCTCCGGGGGGCGGCCGGGCCCGGCTCGGACAGCCGCGGCGGGCGGGTCCAGGCCGGTCCCGGGCCCCGAGTCCGTCCCGGAGCCCGCATCGGTACTGGATCCCGGAGCCGGTCCTAGGACCCGAGGCAGACCGCGTTCGGTCCCGCGCCCGTTCCGGCACGGTGCGGCCCGCCCGTAGCGTCCCGGTATGGACTCCTCGACGACACGCCTCGGACACGGCGACCCCACAGGAACGCTGGACGAAGCCCTCGAACGCCTCCACTCCACCGGTCCCGAGTTCGAGGGCTGGCTGAGCAATCACGCTCCCATGGCGGTCGAGGCGCTGGTGCGGCACGGAGAGACACGCACGGCGCACCGCTGGCTCGACGGTTACGCGGAGAAGCTGGAGGACCCGCCGGGGAGTCGCGCGCCCGTCACGGACACCAACTGGCGTGCGGCGCTGGGCGACCCCTCCCGCCTGACGGACTGGACGCGCTTTTTCACCCACAAGGTGGAAGAGCGGCCCTGGCGCGACGTCCTCGCTCTCTGGTGGCCGCTGCTGCTGCCCGGCATCGCCGGAGGCGCGACCCACCCCGTGATCCGGACGGGCCACGCCGTGCGCGCCCTGCTCACCGAGGACGGCGAGACCGCACCGCGCCGTACGGAGCTCGCCCACGCGCTCGGTTACTGGGCCGCACGGCACAGCACGCTGGCAGAGATCGAACCGCTCCCCCGAGCGGGGTCAGCGGACGAGAGCTACGAGGCCGTACCGCTGATCTCCCAGCAGAGCGGCGGCATCCGCGAACGGCTCGCCCGGATCGCCGCACTCCCCCAGCGACCGCGCACGACGGAGGCCGAAAACCAGCCGGAGCGAGAAGGAGGGAGCACCGGTCCGCACGGAGGAAGCACCGATCCGGAGGGTGCCCGCGCCGACCTGGAGGAGATCGTTCGCGCCGCCACCCACCGGTACGCCACCCACGCGCACGGCTCACCCGTCATGCTGGTGCACGCGGCGACGGCCCCCAACGCCGTACTGCGCGTCCTGCCCGCGCTGCCGCACGAGCTGTGGGCCGCCAGTGTCGACGCCGCCTGGGCGGCGAGCGCAGCCGTCACCGCCGTCTACGGGTCCTCGCAGGGCATGCCCGTTCCCGCCGGCGGCGGACTCACCCCGCGGGAGGCGTTCGCCGAGGCGGCCGCACACGGGGACGAGCACGCCATCAAGTTCGCGGACACCGCCCTCGACGTCGCCGCGCGGCAGAACGGCGACGATCCGCTCGCGGTGGCCGCTGTGCTGCGGACGACCGAGCTGATCGAACCCGCCCGCCGGCCACGGTGATTCCACGTCCTCCACGGGTCGGTCACAGGCTCGCCTTCGGTGCTGCGGGAGCAGTTGGACCGCTGTCGCGGTGAGGGTGGCCGGCCGTCGGAACGAAGGTGGGGGCGCGCTTCAGCGCCCGCGCCGTCAGCCCCGTCGCCCGTGCCAGGACGCCCTGGGGCGCCGCGGAAACGCACGCTTCGGAGAGACGGCGGAGGGGCCGGTACCCCGCCGTGTCAGTCGATCTGCGCGGCGAAGGCCGCGTACGCCCCCTCGTCGAAGAGCACGAACCTGACCTCCTCAACCGCAGTGTCCGCCCCGCGCACCGCCTCCACCGCGATCCGCGCGGCGTCTGCCACCGGCCAGCCATAGGCACCGGTGGAGACGGCGGGAAACGCGACCGTCCGCGCACCGAGTTCGTCCGCGACGCGCAGAGACTCCAAGAAGCAGGAGGAAAGCAGCGCGGGGTCGCCACCGGAATCCCGGTACACCGGGCCGACCGTGTGGATGACCCAGCGGGCCGCGAGCCGTCCCGCCGTGGTGGCGACGGCCTGCCCGGTGGGTAGGCCGCGCCCGTAGTGTCCGGCGCGCAGTCGGCGGCACTCGTCGAGAACGGCGGGGCCGCCCTTGCGGTGGATCGCCCCGTCCACGCCTCCCCCGCCCAGCAGCGAAGTGTTGGCGGCGTTGACGACGGCGTCGACGTCCTGCTCGGTGATGTCGCCCCGCACGAGGGTGATGTTCGTCGGCATGTGCACCATCCTGGCGCGGCGGGCGGCTGGACGCACACGGGTTGTCCGCTGCGCGCCCCCTGGTGGGCGTGCACGCGTTCGTATTAGCTTGCCCCACCACTACGTGGCTAGGTGGCCGCTCACCACGTCCACTCACCGCTTCGCTGCACCCTTCTCGTTGGAAGGACGGTTCCTGATGGCCCGTACTCCCTCTCGTCGCTCCCTGATGGCCGGTGGCACGGCCGCCGCCCTCGCCACCCCGCTGCTGGCGCACACCGCGGTCGCCGCCCCGCCGGGCCGGTCACCGGGCGGACACGGTGGGCAGCGGGTGACGCCGGGCGCCGACGTGGCGGCGGCCGGCGGGTGGCGCGTACTGCGGGGTCGGAAGGTCGGTGTCGTCAGCAATCCGACGGGAGTGCTCAGGGACGCGCGGCACGTGGTCGACTCGATGGCCGAACGGGACGAGCTGCACATCGTCGGCGTCTTCGGCCCCGAACACGGCTTCCGGGGCAGCGCGCAAGCGGGCGAGTCGGAACCGGAGTTCGAAGACCCCCGCACCGGTCTGACGGTGTACGACGCGTACGGCGCCGACGCGGCGAAGATGGCCGCTCTCTTCCGCAAGGCCGGAGTCGACACGGTCGTCTTCGACATCCAGGACGTGGGCGTGCGCTTCTACACCTACATCTGGACGATGTACCACGCGATGGTCGCTGCCCGGGACATCGGCGCGACCTTCGTCGTCCTCGACCGGCCGAACCCGGTCGGGCGCAGAGCCGACGGCCCGCTGCTGACGCCCGAGTACTCCTCCGGCGTCGGCCTCAAGCCGATCATCCAGCAGCACGGCATGACCGTGGGAGAGCTGGCTCGCTACTTCAACGGCGAACTGCTGCCCGCGGAGGGCGACGGCGGCAAGGCCGAACTGGAGATCGTCGAGGTGCGCGGCTGGTCCCCCCGTACGACGGCGCAGCACACGGGGCTGCCCTGGGTACCACCGTCCCCGAACATGCCGACGCCCGACACCGCCACCGCTTACGCGGGCACCGGCTACTTCGAGGGAACGAACCTGTCCGAGGGGCGGGGCACCACCCAGCCGTTCCAGTTCGTCGGAGCGCCCTATCTGGACCACCACTACAGCGACCGCCTCAACGCCCTGCGCCTGCCGGGTGTGCGTTTCCGTGAGGGCTACTTCGTGCCCACCTTCAGCAAGCACGAGGGCAAGACCTGCGCGGGTGTCCAGCTCCTGGTGACCGACCCGGAACGGTACGAGGCGGTGCCGACCGCTGTCGCCATGCTGCGGGAGGCCATGCGGTACGACGGCTTCGCCTGGCGCAAGGATCCCGACACGGAGCGGCCGTACTGGATCGACAAGCTGTCGGGCTCTCCCCGGCTGCGCGAGATGCTCGACGCGGGCGCGTCCCTGGAAGAGGTCACCGGATCCTGGCGCCGTGAGGTCCGCGACTTCGAACGGACCAGGCGGCGTTATCTGCTCTACCGGTGATGTGCCCCACGGGCCTCTTCCGGTGAGGCGGCCCGCGGGCCTCCACCGGTGGGGCCGGCCCACGGGCGGCGGCCCACTACGGCCGATGGGCCCTCCTGACCGCTGTCAGCCCACCACCACGTCGGCCGGCTCCCGGTCGTCGGGCGACGCGTCGGCGCCGGTCGTCTCCCCGTCACGGCGCACCAGGGCGGCGTACTTGCCGTTCGCTGCGAGGAGCTCCTCATGCGTGCCCCGTTCCGCGATCCGGCCTCCGTCCAGGACGACGATCTGGTCGGCGCCGCGGATGGTGGAGAGGCGGTGCGCGATGGTGAGGGTGGTCCGCCCGGCCGACAGCGCGTCGATGGCCTCCTGTACAGCACGTTCGGTGCGGGTGTCGAGCGCGCTGGTGGCCTCGTCGAGGATGAGCACGGGCGGGTCTCTGAGGATGGTGCGCGCCAGCGCGAGTCGCTGTTTCTCGCCGCCGGAGAAGCGGTAGCCGCGCTCTCCGACGAGAGTGTCGTAACCGTCCGGCAGGGCGGCGATGTGGTCGTGGATCTGTGCCGCCCTGGCAGCGGCGCGCAGTTCCTCGTCGGAGGCCGCCGGTTTGGCGAAGCGCAGGTTCTCGGCGACGGTCGCGTGGAAAAGATACGTCTCCTGGGACACGACACCCACCGCCTCGGAGAGGGTGGCGAAACCGAGGTCGCGGACGTCCACCCCGTCGAGAGTGACGCGGCCCGCGCTCACGTCGTAGAGCCGGGGGACCAGGTAGCTGAGGGTGCTCTTGCCCGACCCTGTGGCTCCCACGACGGCGAGGCTGCTGCCCGGAGGGACGGTCAGATCGACGCCGTCGAGGGTGCGGGCCCGCGCCCCGACGGTGCTGCCGACAGTGCCCGCGCTCGCGGGCATGTCGGTGTCACGGGAGTCGTCGTCGTAGGAGAAGTCGACGCTCTCGAAGCGCACTTCGCCCCGCACCGAGGGGAGAACGACAGGGTGCTCGGGCTCGGTGATGGTGACGGGCAGGTCGAGGTATTCGAAGATGCGCTGGAAGAGCGCCAGCGAGGTCTGCATCTCCACGCCGGTGGTCAGCAGCGAGACGGTCGGCCGCAGCAGCCCCTGCTGGAGGGTGACGAAGGCGACGAGGGTGCCGATGGAGAACGCCGGGCCACCGAAGTGGGTGAGCATGCCGGCCGTCCAGTAAAGCAGGGCGGGGATGGCGGACATGACGATGCCGATGGTCGCCATCCGCCAGCGCCCCGCCATGTTGGAGCGCACCTCCAGGTCGACGAGGCGCTCGGACTCGCCCGCGAAGCCGCGGGTGAGCGAGTCCGACCTGCCCATGGTGCGTCCGAGCAGGATGCCGCTGACCGACAGTGACTCGGTGACCAGCGCGGAGATGGCGGCCATCTGTTTCTGCCTGTCGGTGGCGACGCGCTTGCGTTCCCGCCCCACGCGCCGGCTCACCCACACGAAGAAGGGCAGCAGCACGAGGGAGGCGAGGGTGAGCCGCCAGTCGAGGGCGAGCATGGCGACGATGGTGGCGACCACGCTGGTCAGGTTGGAGACCAGCGAGGTGGCGGTCGAGGTCACCGTCGCCTGCATACCACCGATGTCGTTGGCGATGCGGGACTGGACCTCACCCGTCCGTGTGCGCGTGAAGAAGGCGAGCGGCATCCGCTGGAGCTTGGCGTAGACACCCGTGCGCAGATCGTGCATGACGCGCTGGCCCACGGTGGTGCTGATCAGTGTCTGGAGCACGCCGAAGACGCTGGTCATGACGGCGGTGAGGATCATGCCGAGGGCCAGCAGCGAGAGCAGACCGGTGCGCTGCTGGGGGATGGCGACGTCCAGGATCTCGCGCAGCAGGAACGGGGACGCCACGGAGACCAGCGAGGAGGCGGCCACCAGGAGACCGACCAGGATCAGTCGGCCGCGGTAGGGGCGGAACAGGCGCAGGATGCGGCGCACCTGCGCGGGCTGCTCGGGCGTCGACGGGTCCTTCGGTGCCGGCCTCCAGCCGGGCTCTGCATGGCGCAAGGGGCTCCTCGGAATCGGTGGTGCGGGGCGGGGGGTGGCGAGTGCGGCACACCCGTGTGCCGTCTGCCCGTCACACCGTGTGCCGCTCGCCGTCGGAATTCCGGAGCATAGTTCATCGTTACCTATACTCACAATGAACATTGTCCTGATAGCTTGCGGTCATGCCCCAGCACTCCGCCGGCGAACACGCCTCCGACCTGGCTGACCAGCTCCTGCGCCTGACCAAGCGGATCAACCACGCCCACCGGCAGAACTTCGCCCCAGTGGGCGTCACACCCGCGCAGGCCCGGATGCTGCGGACCGTCTCGCACAGTCCCCAGCCACCCCGGATGGCGGACCTCGCCGAGCGGCTGGGTGTGGTGCCCCGGCAGGTGACGAGCCTCATCGACGCACTGGAGGAGCGCGGCCTGGTGCGCCGTTCCCCCGACCCCGCTAACCGCCGGGTGACCCGGATCGAGCTGACACAGGGCGGCTTCCAAGCGCTGGAGGAGCTGAGGCAGGCCCGTCGGGCCGCGGCACAGGAGCTGCTGGCCCCGCTGACCTCCGCACAGCGCGACGAGCTCAGCCGCCTGCTGGCGCTGCTGGACGGGCGTGGCCACGGCTCGGCGTAGCCAGGGGAGGACGAGCGTTGTCCGGCCGGTACGACCCCCACGGCCGGTGTCGGAGGGCCGATTTAGCATGAGACGCACATTCCAGCCCTGCCCTCACCCGAGCCACCTCGCCCCCTCGCGTGCCCAGGAGATGCCATGCCGCTGCTCGAACCGAAGCCTGGAGCACTGCGCCCGCGCACCGGCGCCGGTCACGCCCCCGCCGCCGACCGGGTGCCGCAGGAGCGGGCGCACGGCACCCCGCAGCCGCTCCGGAGCGACCTGGAGAAGCTGCTGGGCTCGGAGAAGGTGCTCTCGAAGGTCTCCGACCTGGTGCGCTACGCCTCCGACGCGAGCCCGTACCGCTTCATTCCCCAGGTGGTGGTGCTCGCCGAGGACGCGACGGACGTCGCCGCGGTGCTCTTCTACGCACACGAGCACGGCCGGGACGTCGTCTTCCGCGCCGCCGGCACGTCGCTGAACGGCCAGGCGCAGGGTGAGGACATCCTCATCGACGTGCGCCGCCACTGGACGGGTGTCGAGGTCTTGGAGGAGGGCAGGCGGGCACGGATCGGGCCTGGCACCACCGTCTTCCGGACGAACGCCGCGCTGGCGCCGCACGGACGGCTGCTGGGTCCCGACCCGGCCAGCGCCATCGCCTGCACCGTCGGCGGAGTGGTCGCCAACAACGCCTCCGGGATGACGGCGGGCACCACCCGCAACTCCTACCGCACCGTCGCCTCGCTGACCTGCGTCCTGGCGAGCGGCACCGTCGTGGACACGGCCGACCCGGCGGCGGACGAGAAGCTGGCGCGGGAGGAGCCCGGGCTGTGCGAGGGCCTGCTGGCACTCAAGGCCGAGATCGAGGCCGACGCGCGGCTCGTCGCCCGCATCCGGGCCAAGTACGAGTTGAAGAACACCAACGGCTACCGGCTCGACGCCTTCCTGGACGGCGTCACGCCGGTCGAGATCCTGCGCGGGCTGATGGTCGGCTCCCAGGGCACGCTCGGCTTTCTCGCGGAGTTCGTCTTCGACACCCTGCCGCTGCACCGTCGCACCTCGACGGGGCTGTTCTTCTTCCCGTCGCTGTCGGCCGCGGCCGCCGCGGTGCCCCGCTTCAACGAGGCCGGGGCGATGTCCGTGGAGCTGATGGACGGCAACACCCTGCGGGCCTCGGTGAGCGTCTCGGGAGTGCCGCAGGACTGGGCGGACCTGCCCAAGGAGACCACGGCCCTGCTGGTCGAGTTCCGCTCCCCCGACGACGCCGTACGCGAGGAGCGCGAGCAAGCGGCACGCGCGGTGCTGGCCGACCTGGACCTGGTGGCCCCTGTCCCCTCGGTCACCAACGAGCTGACACGCGATCCAGGGACGATCGCCTCGTACTGGAAGGCGCGCAAGGCGTTCGTCACGGCGGTCGGGGGCTCACGCCCCTCCGGCACCACCCTGATCACCGAGGACTTCGCGGTGCCGCCCTCCCGGCTGGCCGAGGCGTGCGAGGCGCTGCTGGAGCTTCAGGAACGCCACGGCTTCGACGCCGCGGTGGCCGGGCACGCGGCGCACGGCAACCTGCACTTCCTGCTGGCCTTCGACGCGGCGAACCCCGAGGACGTGGCCCGCTATGCCGCGTTCATGGACGACTTCTGCCGGATGACCGTCGAGCGATTCGACGGCTCCCTCAAGGCAGAGCACGCCACCGGCCGCAACATCGCCCCGTTCCTGGAGCTGGAGTGGGGAGCCGAGGCCACCGAGCTGATGTGGCGCATCAAGCGGCTCCTGGACCCCGCCGGGGTGCTGGCCCCCGGCGTCCTGCTGGACCGTGATCCGCGAGCGCACCTGCGGGGGCTGAAATCCATCCCCAGCGTGGAAGCCGTCGCCGACCCGTGCATCGAGTGCGGTTTTTGCGAACCCACCTGCCCGAGCGAGGACCTGACCACCACACCACGGCAGCGCATCGTGCTCCGCCGCGAGATGCTGCGGCAGCGCCCCGGTTCCCTGGTGGGCGAGAACCTGCTCGCCAGCTACGGATACGACGCCGTGGACACCTGCGCGGGCGACTCCACCTGCGCGCTCGACTGCCCGGTCGGCATCGACACGGGCGCGATGATGAAGTCCTTCCGACACGCGCGGCACTCCTCCCGCGAGGAGCGCACCGCCGCACGCACGGCACAGCACTTCGCCCGTGTGGAGCGCTCGGCCCGGCTGGCCGTCGCGGCCGCCGACCAGCTGCGCAAGCGCCTGCGCGGCCGCGACGGCACGCTGGGTGACCGGATGCTCAAGGCGGTGACCGGCGCGGCGCGCAAGGCGGTGCGCCCGGACCTGGTGCCCGAGTGGCTGCCCGAGATCCCGGCTCCGGCCGCCGGCCGCCTTCCGGCGACCAGCAGGCAGCTCGCCTCCGCCGTGTACTACCCGGCCTGTGTGAACCGTATCTTCGGTGACCCGGACGGCTACCAGGGAGCGTCGCTGCCTGAGGCCATGGTGACCGTCTCAGCGCGCGCGGGACGCCCGGTGTGGATACCGGAGGACGTGACGGGCACCTGCTGTGCCACCATCTGGCACTCCAAGGGCTACGAGGCGGGCAACACGCTGATGGCCAACCGCATGGTGGAGGCCGCCTGGCGGTGGACGGACGGCGGTGAACTCCCGCTCGTCGTGGACGCCTCCTCCTGCACCCTGGGGATCGCCGAGGAGGTGGTGCCGTACCTCACGCCGGCCAACCGCAAACTCCACGAACGGCTGACGATCGTCGATTCCCTGGTCTGGGCCGCTCAGGAGCTGCTTCCCCGGCTCACCGTCGAGAGCCGCGTCGCCTCGGCCGTCCTCCACCCCACCTGCTCCATGCGGCACCTGGGTGACGAGGCGGAACTGCGCCAGGTGGCGCAGGCGTGCGCCCACGAGGTCGTGGTTCCGCTGGACGCCGGGTGCTGTGCCTTCGCGGGCGACCGCGGATTGCTGCACGAGGAGCTGACCGCCTCCGCGACGGCCCGCGAGGCCGCGGAGGTGGGCCGGCGCTCGTACGACGCGTACCTGTCGGCGAACCGGACCTGCGAGATCGGCATGGACCACGCCACAGGCGACCGCGGGTACCACTCGGTGATCCAGGAACTGGAGCGTGCCACCCGCCCTCGCTGACGGCGGCCGACGCAGGGGCGGGGCGGGCCACTGTGCGGGCCCGCCCCGTGCGTCACTCCGTCGCGTCCACGTGCAGGGCGACGGCGCTGCGGGCCGGCAGCGTCACCTGCGCGGTGCCGTCTGAGCCGACCTCCACCTTCTGTCCGCAGCCGCCCTGCGCGGAGGCCACGTTGCAGTAGGTCCCGGACGGCAGCGAGGTCGTGAACGCCCTGCTGACCTCGCTGTCACTGTTGTTGAGCGCGACGAAGCCCTTGTCGCCGCGGCTGAAGGCAAGGGCCTGCCCCTCGGACCACCAGTCGGTGAGCTCCGCCGTGCCGACCGCGTTGTGGAAGCCGACCATCCCGGTGATCTCCGGCTTGGCGTGGTTGCCGGTCCAGCCGGTCCCGCCGCTGGGCGGCCCGGCGTCGGCGTCGCTGAACTCGTAGCCCGAGTAGACGTTCGGCGAACCGTAGGGGTGGGCGAGCAGGAAGACGTTGGCGAGCGTGTGGGCCGCACCGTCCTTGTAGGTCAGCGTCGAGCCGTTGCGCTCGGTGTCCCAGTTGTCGACGAACGTGCGTGCGGAACCGCCCTCCAGCATGCCGTCGCCGAGGTTCTGGAGCGCGCCGAGGTCTCCGCCCTGGAACGCCCCCTTGAGCGCGCGGCCGTAGCGGAACTCGTCGACGTCCCCCACTTCCGTGTACTCCTCCGGCTGTACCGCCTCGCCGTCGCCGTGTATCACCTCGCTGACCCAGAAACCCGGGTCCTCGGTCATCTTCGCCTTGATGGCGGCCATGTCGGCCGCCGCCATGTGCTTGGCCGCGTCGATCCGGAACCCGGCCGCCCCCAGGGACCGCAGGTCGTCGAGGTAGCCGGCGATGGCGCCGCGCACCTTGTCGCTGCCGGTGTCGAGGTCGGCGAGGCCCACCAGTTCGCAGTTCTGCACGTCGTCACGGTTGGTGTAGTCCGCGATGTCACGACGGCAGGTGTGGAAGTCGGCGTCCTCCCAGGTGCCCTCGTAGGCGTACTTGGAGTACGGGGTGCCGCCGGTTCCCGTGCCCGATCCCGAGGTCATGTGGTTGATGACGGCGTCCGCGATCACCTTGACGCCCGCCGACTCACACGCCTGCACCATGTCCGCGAAGTCGGCACGGCTGCCGAGCCTGCCCGCGATCTTGTAGCTGACCGGCTGGTACGACGTCCACCAGGCGTCCCCCTGAATGTGCTCGCCGGCGGGCGAGACCTCCACATAGCCGTAGCCGGCGGGACCGAGCGTGTCCGTGCACTCCTGGGCGACGGACGCGAAGGGGCGCTCGAACAGCGTGGCGGTGACAGCCCTCTCACCGGGAGGGGAAACCTTTGCCGCGGTTGCGGAGGGGCCCGCCTGCGCGGGGTCCGCCTGCGCGTGCCAGGGCGCCGTCGCGAGCAGGCCGCCGGCCGCCAGTACCCCTGCCGTGCTCGCGCTGAGCAGACGTTTTCTCATGATGCGGCTCCTTCGGTGTGCGGGCACTCAGGTGCCCGGAAGGCAGCCAGGCGCCTGGGCCGCCGTGGGGGGACGTGGACACGCGGGTTCGAGCGAGCCCGCGTGACCACGAGGTTGACCGGGAGCCTGCCGTCAGGGCGTGAGCACGTCAAGAGGGTGCGCAAGGAATTCCAGTCCCTTGCAGCAAGAAGTTGCGGGGGCGGAAGTCCCGCACCGGACGCGGAAGTCCATCCACGAACGACGAGAGTCCAAGTCCGCGCTCTTGCGCACCACTGGTCTCAACCAGCAGGGTCCATAGCCGAGTTCACCCACCCGGACGACATGCGAAGACTGCGGGAGACCCGATGAGTGACGACCAAGGATTCAGCCGCCGCTCCGTACTGCGGACCGCCTCAGCCGCCGGAGCGGGGCTGGGCATCGGGGCAGTGAGCACCCCGGCGGCGGAGGCCGCGGCGCCCGGCCCCGCTGCGGCCGCCGCAGCCGCGCAGGGCGAGGCCGCGACACCGCCACGGCGGGGTCGCACCATGATCGGCGTACCGTTCGACGAGCGCCGCACCGTCCGGGTCGGCATTATCGGCCTGGGGCAGCGCGGCGGCAGCATGATCGACCTCTTCCTGGCCCTGGAGGGCGTGCGGGTGGTCGCGCTGTGCGATCCGGTGCGGGAGAAGACCGAACGCGCCGCCAAGAAGGTCACCGACGCGGGCCAGCCGGCGCCGGCCCTCTACGCCAAGGGCGACCACGACTTCGAGAAGCTGTGCAGACGCGGGGACCTCGACTTCGTCTACGTCGCCACCCCGTGGGACTGGCACTTCGAGATGGCGAAGGCCGCCATGAAGGGCGGCAAGCACGTCGGCGTCGAGTGTCCGATCGCGCTGGAACTCACAGAGCTGTGGGAGCTGGTCGACCTTTCGGAAAAGACCCGCAAGCACTGCATGCAACTGGAGAACTGCGCCTACGGGCAGAACGAGATGCGGGTCCTGCGCATGGCGCACGAAGGGCTCTTCGGTGACCTGCTGCACGGCGCGGGCGCCTACCTCCACGACCTGCGCGGCCTGATGTTCGACCCCGACTACTACGAGGGCCCTTGGCGCCGCAAGTGGCACACCCGGCTCAAGGGCGACCTCTACCCGAACCACGGCTTCGGCCCCGTCGCCAACTACATGGACGTCAACCGTGGCGATCGCGCGGTCCGGATCGCCACCTTCGGGTCCCCCTCCCTCGGCCTGGCCGCCTACCGCGAGGAACACGCGCCGAAGGGCGACGAGAGCTGGAAGGAGACCTACATCAAGAGCGACATGGCGATCAGCCTCATCCAGACCGCCAAGGGCCGGGTCATCCGTCTGGAACAGGACGTCTCCAACCCCCACCCCTACTCCCGGCTCAACATCCTCGGCGGCACCAAGGGCGTCTTCGAGGACTACCCGCCCCGCGTCTATCTCGAACCGGACATGTCCGGCGACGAATGGGGCGACTTCGACGGGTACAAGGAACACGACCACTGGCTGTGGAAGGAACACGCCAATCCCCCCGGCGGGCACGGCGGCATGGACTACATCATGCTCTTCCGCTTGACGCAGTGCATGAGGCTGGGGCTGGTACCCGACTTCGACGTCTACGACGCGGCCACCTGGACCGCCCCCGTGCCGCTCAGCCACGCCTCCATCAAGGCCAAGGGCCTGCCGCAGGAGATCCCGGACTTCACCCGTGGCCTCTGGAAGAAGGAACGCCCGGGTGTCGACTCCGAGAAGCCCGAGGAATGAGTCGGGACGTGACGGAGGAGAACCTCGCCCCCTGAGAAGTGGCGGGCGCCCGGGCCCGGTTCGTCGCGCCCGGGAACCGCTCGCTCACCCGCTCAGCTCTTGAGCGAAGCCTTGTCCCCCATCACGACCGTGGGGTGCTTGCCCGGATCCAACGTCCGCAGCAGCGTCTCCATCCCGGACTTCGACAGGCTCACACAGCCCGATGTGCCGCTGCCGTGGTCCATGTGCAACCAGATGCTGCCCCCCTTGGCCTGGCCCTGCGGCCGGGTCGGGTCGAGGGGGGAGGTGCCCTTGACGCGGTTGTAGTCGATGGCGATCACGTGGTCGAAGTCGTGCCGGGTCTTCTTCGGCCAGTACGAGGGCGGAGTGAACGCCGACGTGTGGGCGTACGGCAGCCTGGCGTCGGGTCCGGGCAGTACCCCGCCCGCGTCCGAGAGCGAGAAGACACCGACCGGGCTGCGCTTGTCGCCCTGACGGTGGTCGCGCGTCCAGCCCTTCTTGCCGTTGTGCGCCTGCCAGCTGTGCTCCTCGTGCCACGCCTTGCCGTGCCGGGTGTAGAGGCGGACCGTCGCGGCCGCCGAGTCCTTGCCCCTGCCCTCGACGGCCACGACCTGAGTGCTGTTGTCGGGAATCTTCGCCTGGAGACGGTCACCCACACGAGGGATTTCCGTGGGGTTCTTCGCCAGCTCGGCCTTCGGTGGTGGCTCTGAGCCCTTCTCGGCCTTCGTACTGCCCGAGCCCTGACCTCCACCATCGTCGGACCCGCAGCCCGCGAGGAGCACAGCCAGCACCGTGCCACCCGCTGCCGCCACCAGAGCGGCCCTGGCCTTGGCGCGCGCTCTCGCCCTGGCAGCCGGCACGTCCTGGGCACGGCCCGTGGTGGTCCCGCGCGCCGCTGCCGCGCCGCTTGTCCGTCCTGCCCCACGTATGCGCATGTCCTCCATCCTCGCATTGGCCTGAACCGTGACGCCGCCCGGGAAAACCCGTTGCCATTCCGCGAGTGACCGGATGAGATCGGCGGACACCCGCCGGGCCCCCGTCGCCCGGCCCGCACGGGTGCGTCCCGCATGCCCGCTCGCCGCATTCGCTCCGCACGTCTGTCCGCCGGCCGACCACGGCCTCTCCTGACCCGGCTCCCACGGACCCCGACACGTCGCAGCGCGCCTCGCCTCCCGCACCCGGCCGCCCGCGCTTGCGCAACCGTTTGGAACGTCATGCAGATTCGCGACCTCCCCTACTCCGACCCCGGCGACCCGGACGTCAGGTCGGGCTTCCGGCTGCTCGTGTGGCTGGGCCGCCGCCAGCTCGGCGGCCAGCTCAAGGCGTTGGGCTGGGGCGTGCTGCACCTCGCCTCCATCGCGTCCTTCCCCGCCGTCGCCGGCTTGGCCGTGAACGCCGTCGTGGACCGCTCGGGTGCCGGACTCACCCGGGCCGGAGCGGCGATGCTGGCCCTCACCCTGGCCGTGACAGTCGGCGACACGATGCTGCATCGGGTCGCCGTCACCAACTGGATCACCGCCGCCGCACGCATCCAGCAGCTGCTCGCCCGCCGCACCGCCGCCCTGGGCTCCACGCTCACCCGCCGCGTCGCGGCCGGCGAAGTGGTCGCGGTTTCGACAGGAGACATCGAGCGCATCGGCTGGTGCGTCGAAGCGGTCTCCCGCTTCAGCGCCGCCCTGCTGACCACGCTGGGCGTCTGCGCGGCCCTGGTGGTCTACCAGCCGCAGCTGGGGCTCCTCGCCTGCGCCGGCATGGTCGCTCTGGCACTGACCGTGCTGCCACTCCTCCCCCGGGCGACCCGGCGGGCCGACGCGCAACGCGAGAAGGCCGGACGCGCGACCGAACTCGCCGCCGACACCGTCGCCGGTCTGCGCGTCCTGCGCGGCATCGGGGGTGAGGAACTCTTCCTCGCCCGCTACCGCCGAGCGTCACAGGAGGTACGGCGGGCTGCCGTGCGGACGGCACGCATGTGGTCGTTCATCGAGGCCCTCCAAGTCGCCCTGCCCGGACTGCTGCTGATCGCGGTGGTGTGGTACGGCGCCGGGCTGGCGGTGGACGGCCGTATCGCCGTAGGCGAGCTGGTCATGGTGTACGGAGCCATCAGCTTTCTCCTCATGCCGCTCCAGCTCTTCGGCGAGTTCGCGATGTCGTACTCCTTCTCGCGCCCTTCGGCCGCCCGCGCGGCACGCGTCCTGGCACTGCGGCGGTCGGCCGGTGAGGACAGCTGCGCGAGCCGCCGAGACGAGCGCGGGAGCCACCGGAGCGGCGAGTACGCGGCCTCTGATCTCCCGGCCGGCCGCACAAACGGCTCGGAGGGACTGTACGACCCGGTCACCGGGCTGCACGCGCCGCCCGGGATGCTCACCGCCGTGGTCTGCGGCGACCCGGACGCGGCCGGACACCTCGCGGAGCGGCTGGGCGGACACCCGGCGTCCATGGCCGGGGGCCGCAGCGACGGGAACGAGGGAGAACAGCAGCCGACCGGCACGTCCGTCTCACCCGGCTCCGTCCCACTCCGCTCCCTCCCGCTCGACTCCGTGCTGCTCGACGGCGCACCGCTGGACGGCATGACGCTTGAGCAGGCGCGCACCGCCGTCCTCGTCCAGGACAAGGACCCGGTACTGCTCTCGGGGACTCTCACCGACCTCTTCGACGTGCCGGCCTCCGGCGCGGTGACTCCCGCCAGGGCCCTGGCTGCCGCCCAGTGCGGCGACGTGCTGGAAGCCCTGATCCAGGGCAGCCCGGACGCGGAGGGCGACGCGATGCGGGCCCGGATCACCGAGCGAGGGCGTTCGCTGTCGGGAGGCCAGCGGCAGCGGCTCGCCCTCGCCCGCTCGCTGCTGACCGACCCGCGCGTACTGGTTCTCGACGAACCCACGTCGGCCGTCGACTCGCACACCGAGGCACGGATCGCCCGGGAGCTCGGACGGCTCAGGTCCGGTCGGACGACCGTGGTCCTCTCCTCCAGCCCACTGCTGCTCGACCGCGCCGACCGCGTCGTCTTCCTGCACGAAGACAAAGCCGCCGCGAGCGGAACGCACCGCGACCTCCTGCGCACCCACGCCGCGTACCGAGCCGTCGTCAGTCGCGAACCGGATGATCCCGGCTCCGAAGGCCCCCGGCCCTTCCGGGCACACGCTGCGGCGGCGAACGGCGCTTCGCCGCGCAGCAGCGAAACGACCGAGGACGGCACGTCAACCGAGGACGGCACGTCAGCTGCGGACACCGCAGCAGCCAGGAAGGCCACGCCGGCGGGAAACACCGCGTCAGCGGGGAGCAGCGCGTCGGCGAGGAATGACACGTCGGCGAGGAGCAGCGCGTCATCGGGGCGCGTCCACAGCGAGGAGGTCGAGTCCGCGTGAGCGTCCGGAGCACCGCGACGCAGGGGGCGGCCGTGCCGGCCTCCGCATCGCCGCACAGCCGATGGTTCGGGGTGCCCGCCCCCGCGTACGACCCGTCGGCGCCCGAGGACGTCACCATCCTGCCTGTCGGGTCTCCCGCGACGGTGCGGTCCTATGTGCGCGCGTTGCTGCGGCGTCACCGCCGCGCCTTCGTCCTGCTCGTCACGGTCAACAGCATCGCCGTCATCGCCTCGATGGCCGGGCCGCATCTGCTCGGCGGGGTGGTCGACGACGTGGCCGCCCATGAGCGCCAACTGCACCTGGTCCGCGTCACTGTCCTGTTCGCCGTCGCGCTCGTGGTGCAGACCGTCTTCACCCAGCAGGTACGGCTGCGGGGCGCGATGCTGGGCGAGGAGATGCTGGCGGACCTGAGAGAGGACTTCCTCGTGCGCTCGGTGGCGCTGCCGCCCAGCGTCCTGGAGCGGGCCGGAACGGGCGACCTCCTGTCCCGGATCACCACCGACATCGACCGGCTGGCCGACGCCATGCGCAAGGCCGTACCCCAACTGGCCGTGGGGCTGGTATGGACGGTCCTGTTGGTCGGTGCTCTGTGCCTGACAGCGCCGCCTTTGGCTCTTGCGGTGCTCATCGCGCTTCCCCTGCTCGTGATCGGCTGCCGGTGGTACTTCCGCAGGGCGCCACACGCCTACCGGGCCGAGGCCGCCGGTTACGCGGCCGTCGCGGCCGCGCTGGCCGAGACCGTGGACGCGGGACGCACCGTGGAAGCGCACAGGCTGGGTGCACGGCGGGTGGCCCTCTCCGAGCGGCGGGTCGGAGAGTGGACGGCCTGGGAACGCAGGACCATGTGGCTGCGCACTGTCCTCTTCCCCGTCGTCAACCTCAGCAACATGCTGATCATCGGCGGCGTGCTGCTGCTCGGCGGCGCCTTCGTGATGGAGGGCTGGATCAGTGTGGGCCAGCTGACGACCGGCGCGCTGCTGGCACAGATGCTGGTCGAGCCGGTGAACATGATCCTGCGCTGGTACGACGAGCTCCAGGTCGCCCAGGTCTCGCTGGCACGGCTCGTCGGAGTCCGGGAGATCGAACCGGACAGCGGCGTGGGCGGTCTCACCCCCCGGGGAAAGGACGTGCGCGCGCGTCAGGTGCGGTTCGGCTACCTGGCCGATGTGGACGTGCTGCGCGGCATCACGCTCGATGTGACCCCCGGCAGCCGTGTGGCGCTCGTCGGTCCTTCCGGGGCGGGCAAGTCCACACTCGGGAGGCTGCTGGCGGGCATCTACGGGCCACGTCGGGGAGAGGTCACTCTGGGAGGCGAGCGGCTGAGCGACATGCGCGCGGAGGACGTGCGTCGCCATGTGGCGCTCGTCAACCAGGAGCACCATGTCTTCGTCGGCACCCTGCGCGACAACCTGCTGTTGGCCTCCCCGAAGTCCGGCGATGCCGAGTTGTGGTCCGCGCTGGCCGCCGTGGGGGCGGACGGCTGGGCCACCGCGTTGGCGGACGGGCTCGACAGCGAGGTCGGATCCGGGGGCATGACGATCACTCCGGCGCAGGCCCAGCAGATCGCACTGGCCCGCCTGGTTCTGGCCGACCCGCACACACTGGTGCTCGACGAGGCGACATCCCTGCTGGATCCCCGTGCCGCACGGCATCTGGAACGTTCCCTGGGCCAGGTCCTCGCGGGCCGTACGGTGGTGGCGATCGCCCACCGTCTGCACACGGCCCACGACGCGGACGTCATCGCGGTGGTCGAGGACGGACGCGTCAGCGAACTGGGCAGCCACGACGACCTGGTGGCGGCCGACGGCCCCTACGCGGCGCTCTGGCGCTCGTGGCACGGATGACGCGGCCCGGCGCGGGCCCGGGGCCGTGCTGGGTTGGTGCGCTCGCACCACGGGTGCCGTTGCCAGGCGCGGAACCGTGACAGGGGGAGGAACCCGCGGCACGGGCGGCCTGGTCCGGCGCGGGTCCGAGGCGAGCCAGGACGCTCGCGGCGCGGACGGCCCGGTCCGGCGCCGCCCCGTGGCGGGTCGGTTCAGGTGCCTATGAAGCCGAGGGCGACCAGGCTGCCCGCTCCGCCGAGCACCATGAACGCCGGCATCAGTACGGCGTTCTCGATCCAGGCCCCGGCGCGGAAACGCATGAACCGGGGGGTGCCCAGCGGGTACCACCGCTTGCCCGCTATCGGGATCGGCCACAGGACCGGGCAGCCGGAGACCGTCAGGGCGTCTCCGATGTTGTGCACCAGCGCACCGAGCGCGATCGGCACGCCCATCCACAGGTACTCCTGGCCGTCGCCGGTGAACAGCCAGCCGGCTCCATTCCCCGGCTCCTCCAGCAGGCCCGCCAGGATCCAGGCGCAGGCGGCTCCCAGGAGCCACACCAGCACGTCGCTGGACACCCGGGCCATCCGCCACAGCAGGCCTTCGACGGCGAGCACCACATGGATGAAGAGGATGACCAGCACGGCCCAGCGGCCCCACAGGGCAGCCGCCGTGGAGAAGCCGGCGCCTATGAACAGCGCCCACGGCCACGTGTGGGTGAGGGTGCGGTGTCCTCCTGAACGGTGACGCTCCCCGCGCGAGCGGGTGCCGTTGTAGACGGCCGTGGACAGCTTGTCGATCACTCCGCACAGAAGGTGGGAGATGGGTCCGAAGGCCCGGGAAATGGTGGCGGACTTCTGGTCGAGGTCCGGTGCTAGAGCAGCCCCGGCGCACAACAGGGTGCCGACGACCACCACCAGCCAGGGCATCGGGTGGTCGAGTGCGGCAGCGGCGGCTCCCACACCGAGCCAGGCAGTTGCCCCCGACAGCGAGTGCGCCGGTCCCATCATGCGTATCCCCGCCCTGTTCTGTGCGTCGCGTCCCTCGCGGTCCCGCGGCCGGGACTGGGCCCCGCGCCCCCGCGCTGTTCTCCTCCGGGCCCGGCGCCCGGCTCGCCCGCCGGTCTGACGCCCGGTCGGCCACACAGCGTAGCGCTCGATGATCACCCGGAACCCACCGGTTCCCTGATCGGCCGGGGCAGGGGGCAGTATGGGGGGCGTGACAGCCACCCTTATCGACCAGATGCCGAGCGACGCCGACCCCGACGCCCTCTTCGAGTCCTTTTCCGGGTGGGCGCAGGAGCGGGGCATCTCGCTCTATCCCGCCCAGGAGGAAGCGCTGATCGAGGTGGTCTCCGGGGCGAACGTGATCCTGTCGACGCCGACCGGGTCCGGCAAGAGTCTGGTGGCGGCGGGGGCTCATTTCGCGGCGCTCGCCCACGACAAGGTGACTTTCTACACCGCACCGATCAAGGCGCTGGTGTCGGAGAAGTTCTTCGACCTGTGCAAGCTCTTCGGTACCGAGAACGTCGGCATGCTCACCGGCGACGCCTCGGTCAACGCCGATGCCCCAGTGATCTGCTGCACGGCCGAGGTGCTCGCCTCCATCGCCCTGCGCGACGGCGCCGACGCCGACATCGGCCAGGTCGTGATGGACGAGTTCCACTTCTACGCCGAGCCCGACCGGGGTTGGGCCTGGCAGATTCCGTTGCTGGAGCTGCCACAGGCCCAGTTCATCCTGATGTCGGCCACACTGGGTGATGTCACACGATTCGAGAAGGATCTCACCCGCCGTACAGGCCGCCCGACGGCCGTGGTGCGGTCCGCGACCCGGCCGGTGCCGCTGAGCTACGACTACCGCACCACGTCCCTGACGGAGACACTGACCGAGCTGCTCGAAACGCGTCAGGCGCCCGTTTACATCGTGCACTTCACCCAGGCGCAGGCGGTGGAGCGGGCGCAGGCGCTGATGAGTATCAACATGTCGACCCGGGCGGAGAAGGACGAGATCGCCAAGGTCATCGGCAATTTCCGCTTCACCACGAAGTTCGGCCGCAACCTGTCCCGCTACGTGCGGCACGGCATCGGCGTGCACCACGCGGGAATGCTGCCGAAGTACCGGAGGCTGGTGGAGCGGCTGGCGCAGGCGGGGTTGCTGAAGGTCATCTGCGGCACGGACACCCTCGGGGTCGGCGTCAACGTGCCGATCAGGACGGTGCTGTTCACCGCGCTCAGCAAGTACGACGGCAGCCGGGTGCGCACGCTGCGCGCCCGCGAGTTCCACCAGATCGCCGGCCGGGCCGGGCGCGCCGGTTTCGACACCTCGGGCTACGTCGTCGCGCAGGCCCCCGAGCACGTGATCGAGAACGAGAAGGCGCTGGCGAAGGCAGGCGACGACCCCAAGAAGCGTCGCAAGGTCGTCCGCAAGAAGGCTCCGGAGGGCTTCGTCAACTGGAGTCAGCAGACCTTCGAGAAGCTGATCGCATCCGACCCCGAGCCTCTCAACTCCCGCTTCCGGGTGACGCATGCGATGTTGCTGTCGGTGATCGCGCGTCCCGGCGACGCGTTCGCCCAGATGCGCCGGCTTCTGGAGGACAACCACGAGGACCGCCGCTCCCAGCTGCGGCACATCCGGCGGGCCATCGCCATCTACCGCTCGCTGCTGGACGGCGGGATCGTCGAACGGCTGGACGAGCCGGACGCGGAGGGCAGGACCATCCGGCTGACCGTCGATCTCCAGCGGGACTTCGCCCTCAACCAGCCGCTGTCCACCTTCGCGCTCGCCGCTTTCGAGCTGCTGGATCCCGAGTCGCCCTCCTACGCGCTGGACATGGTCTCCGTCGTGGAGTCGACGCTGGACGACCCCCGTCAGATCCTCGCCGCGCAGATGAACAAGGCGAAGGGCGAGGCGGTCGCGCAGATGAAGGCCGACGGGATCGAGTACGAGGAGCGGATGGAGCGGCTGATGGAGATCAGCTACCCGCAGCCGCTGGAAGAACTGCTGTTCCACGCCTACGGCCTCTACCGCAAGTCCCACCCCTGGGTCGGCGACCACCCGCTCTCCCCCAAGTCGGTCATCCGCGACATGTACGAGCGCGCGATGACCTTCAGCGAGTTCGTCTCCTTCTACGAACTCGCCCGCACCGAGGGAATCGTGCTGCGCTACCTGGCGAGCTCCTACAAGGCCCTGGAGCACACCGTCCCGGACGACCTCAAGTCGGAGGACTTCCAGGACATCATCGAATGGCTCGGGGAGATGGTGCGACAGGTCGACTCCAGCCTGCTGGACGAATGGGAGCAGCTGGCCAACCCGGAGGATGAGACGGCGGAGGAGGCCCAGGAACGGGCCGACCAGGTCAAGCCCGTCACGGCGAACCCCCGGGCCTTCCGCGTCCTGGTGCGCAACGCGATGTTCCGCAGGGTGGAGCTGGCTGCGCTCGACAAGTGCGCGGAACTGGGCGAGATGGACGCGGACGCCGGCTGGGACGAGGACGCCTGGGCGGAGGCGATGGACGCCTACTGGGACGAGTACGACGAGCTGGGCACGGGGCCCGACGCCCGGGGGCCGCGGCTGCTGCGGATCGAGGAAGTACCCGAGGACCGGTTGTGGCGCGTACGGCAGACGTTCGCCGATCCCCGCGGGGATCACGACTGGGGTATCTCGGCCGAGGTCGATCTCGTCGCCTCCGACGAGGAGGGGCGTGCGGTGGTCAAGGTGACCGATGTCGGCCCGATGTGAGCACGGCGAGCACTGAGCCGATCGAGACGGCGTCCTTGGACGTGAGAAGGGAACGCACGAGATGACCGGGCCGAGCCCAGCGGAACGCCTTGTCGACCTGCTCGACCTGGAGGAGATCGACCTCAACATCTTCCGGGGACAAAGCCCCCACGAGTCCCTCCAGCGGGTCTTCGGCGGGCAGGTGGCCGGGCAGGCGTTGGTGGCGGCCGGGCGCACAGTGGGCGACGAGCGGCCCGTGCATTCGCTCCACGCGTACTTCCTGCGTCCGGGCACGCCAGGCGTGCCCATCGTGTACCAGGTGGAGCGGGTACGGGACGGACGTTCCTTCACCACCCGCCGCGTGGTCGCCGTGCAGCGGGGACGCACGATCTTCAATCTCACCGCCTCCTTTCATGTGCGGGAGCCCGGATTCGAGCACCAGTTGCCGATGCCCGACGTGCCGGAGCCGGAGAGCCTGCCGAGGCTCGCCGACGAGATCCAGGCGCACCTCGGCTCACTTCCCGTGCCGCTGGAGCGCATGGCCCGCCGTCAGGCGTTCGACCTGCGCTATGTGGAACGGCTGCGCTGGACGCCGTCCGAGTTGCAGGGCGTCGAGCCACGCAGTGCGGTATGGATGCGTGCGATCGGGTCGCTGGGGGACGACTCTCTCGTACACACGTGCGCGCTGACCTACGCCAGCGACATGACACTTCTGGACGCCGTGCGGCTGCCTGTCGAGCCGCTGTGGGGCACGCGGAACTTCGACACGGCGTCTCTCGACCACGCCATGTGGTTCCACCGCCCGTTCCGCGCCGACGAGTGGTTCCTCTACGAGCAGGAGTCCCCCATCGCGACGGGAGCGCGAGGGCTTGCCCGAGGCCAGATCTACGACCGTGAGGGCAAGTTGATCGTCTCCGTCATGCAGGAGGGGCTGTTCCGCCCGCACCGCACCGACGCGGACGAAGCCGCCCCTGGCCGGAGCAGCTCGTAGCCCTCTTCCCGCGCCGTGCCCCTCGCGATGCACAGCGCTTCCCCGACAGGCCGGATATCTCCGCTCCCGGCCTGTCAGCGGTCAGTGGGCCGGGCGGACGGAGGGCTTCGGTTTACGGCGCCTGAGCAGCGCCCAGCGCTTTCGTGGCGCAGGCACGGATGTCTCAGGCGTAGGCGTCAGTGGCCGTGGCGTGACCGGATCGGGCCGTTGATCCCCACTGGGGCCCGGGAGGAAGGCCGTGGGCTCCGCCCGCCCAGGCACACCGGCAAGGGCTCCGTGGGACGCAGGGATGCCTGCCGGGGAAGGCGCGATCGCCCTGGCGCTCTCCAGTTCCGCCTCCAGCATCAGCCGGTGCCAGCGCACCTCTGACTCCCCTTCGGCCAGACAGAGCTTCTCCAGCATGGCCTGCGTGGCCACAGACTCGCTGCGCACCTTCAGCAGCGCGGGCCGCAATCGCGCAAGCTCGCTCCGCTCGCGGGGGTCGGGCACGGCTTCGACGAGGGCCTCCTCGCCCAGCACGCTCGACTTGGCGGCGGCACGCTCCCACGCGGTCTCCGCCTGCCTGGACAGTTGCGCCACCCGCCGCGCTCGCCAGCCGGGAGCACGGTGGTCGGTCCCGGCGGCCAGCGCGGCGCGCATACCCGCCGGCAGGCGCCCCGCCAGCAGTGACGGGTTGTTCTCCGCGAATTCCCGCAGTTCGTCCGCTCGGTAGAGCCAGACCAGCACACGGTAGCGATTCACGTAGAGAGCGACCGGCCTGAAACAGCCTGCCCTGGCGAGGCGGGCGAAGCGCGAGGCACTGATGTCCAATAGTTCCGATGCCTCGTGCGCCCCCATGACGCGTAGCCTCTCCCGCAGTCCGCTGGGGAAGTCCGCAGCTCCTTTGATCCGTTCCAGCTCCTCCCGCGGCACCCTGCGTGGCCGACCGGGCGGTCCCGGCACGGTGCGTACTTCCTCGATCTGCACCGCCAGTTCGAACTCCCCCAACCGCAGACCGAGCTCCTTGGCGGCCGTGCTCACCGCCACCTCACCCGCGAGCGGCCTCCCCGCGGCCCTTTTCCGTGCCTCGCCGGCCGCGGGCGGAAACGGCGTCGCCGAACGGCGTACGTCGGACTTCTCTCGCATGCGTCATCCCCGTCGTTGCTCACGTTCCTTGCGTGGGAAACGACGATAGCCCGCCGGCGCTCCTGCCGCCCGGCCTGTGGATAACTCTGTGAAACCCCAGGTCAATGGCTATTTCGGATCGCGAGCCCGAGGTGTTCGCCGACGCGGTTGACCAACAGCGTCATCTCGTAGGCGACTTGCCCGACGTCGGCCTCGGCGCCGGCGAGGACGCACAGACAACTGCCGTCGCCCGCGGCCGTCACGAACAGCACGCCCTCGTCGAATTCGATCATCGTCTGGCGTACCCGCCCCGCCTTGAAGTGCTGGCCGCTCCCCTTCGCCAAGCTGTGCAACCCGGAGGAGACCGCGGCCAGATGCTCGGCGTCCTCCCGGTCGAGTTCCTGGCTGCTGCCCGTCACGAGCCCGTCCGTGGAGAGAACCAGCGCGTGCCGGACCGAGGAGATCCGCTTCGTCAGGTCGTCCAGCAACCAGTCAAGTCCCGTGTTCAGTGCCACCCCGCGCCCCCTTTTCCTCGGCATCCGCCGTGCCACCCTTACCCATGAGAGCACCGTCAGCAACCATGAGGTTCTGTTTCGTCGCGCACAGTTACACCCCTGTCGCTCCTGTCACACACGTATCACCGATCAGAGGGCGCTTCGCCGTCTTTTCTCCTCCGGATAGGGCACAGAAGGCCGCGTGGGACCATGAGGTGAGGCCGGCACGCGAAGATGTGGGGATGAGACATGACTCGGCTGACGGCCGTGCCGCGGTTCGGAAGTTCTTCACCGAACGCGCCGCACGCTGGGACACCCGGTTTCCCGACGACGGCCCCGCCTACGCCGCGGCCGTCGCCAAGGTGGGGCTGCGCCCGGGCGACACCGTTCTGGACGCGGGATGCGGTACCGGAAGGGCCCTGCCGGAACTCCGCTCCCGGGTAGGGGCGTCGGGAACGGTGCTCGGTGCCGACCTCACCCCGGCGATGCTGGACGAAGTGGCGCGCGCCGGCCGGCAGCCGGCGGCCACCGCCCTGCTGCTTGCGGACGTGGCCCGGTTGCCCCTGCGGGACGGCTGTCTCGACGCGGTCTTCGGCGCCGGCCTCATCTCGCATCTCCCGGGCCCCGGCAGCGGGCTCAGTGAGCTGGCCCGCGTCGTACGCCCGCAGGGACGCCTGGCCCTCTTCCACCCCTTGGGGCGCGCGGCGCTTGCAGCCCGTCAGGGGCGGCGGATCACCCCGCAGGACATCCGGGCCGAACCGCGCCTGCGGCCCCTGCTGGCGGCCACCGGCTGGCGAATGCTCTCGTACGTGGACGAGGACGAACGGTATCTCGTCCTGGCGGAGAGAGAGGCGGTCTGATCCGTGGCCGTCCCGCGCTCCCGCACGGCTTCGGCGCCAGGGCGCACGCGATGCCAGTGGCTCCTGGGGAGCCCCGGGGGCCTCAGCCCAGGGGTTCACCGTGGGCGTGCGGAACAGGGCACACGACCGGGCCCGCTCCGCCCTTCGCCGGGAAGGTACCCAGGTCGGCTGTCCGATAGCCCTCGGGATAGCCGGGGTAGCTCCTGATCTCCGGGTTCTGCCGTGCGTAGTGAGGGCGGCGGCGCGGCGGCAGCAGTCGCACGCTGCGCGCGCGCAGGCGTAGGGCGCTGCGCACCAGGCCACGGGCGGCCGGGGCCGGTCGCGGGTAGCGGAAGGCCCGGAGCAGGGAGTCGTCCAGCAGGGCCAGGCTCGCGTTGCGCACCAGGGGGCCGAGCGGCCGCGGGTACCAGGAGGCCATCAGGTCGAGCGTGGCGTCGGAGACCTTGCGTCCCCCCTCGCTCCAGTCGAAGTGGGCGTCCTCGTACGCGTCCAGGCATCGCTCGAACTCCTCGTAGGTGCGCGGCACGTCCTTGATGCCCATGTGGCGGCCCAGCGTCCGGTAGTGCTGGGCGATCGCCCGCAGCTCATGTGCTGTCAGCCGCCGCCAGCCGAAGCGGTCGAGCCAGCGTTTGGGCGTCACCACGAAGGTGCACAGCACGTAGCGCATGTCGTCGTTGGAGATGTCGTAGGCACGGTGCATCTGGTTGATCCGCCGGATGGCGCCGCGCCCGTGGACGCTGTCGAAACCGTGCTCGACCACCGCGTCCAGCAGCAGCGCCGTGTCGTCGTAGCGCTTCTGGGGCCGGTCGGTGAGCTCCGCCGTCCTGGCCAGCAGGCTGCCGATGCTGGGCACCGCGTAGGTGCGGTACAGCGCGAGTTCGAGAGCGCGCGTGATGTCCCAGGGGAACTCGTAAGCCGCGATCAGCCGGTAGATCTCGTGCGCGTCGCGCTCCGGGTCGAGCCGGAGAATGTACTTGAGTCGGTCGTAACGCCCCACAGCGTGCCCCTCTCTGCCGATCGTGCGTCCGTCCGGGCAAGGCCGAGTCTGTTGCGGACGCCCTCCGAAAGCTATGGTCACCGGGACGCGGTAGAAAGGGGAGGCCGTCGGTGGCTGAGGACGAGGATTCGCTCTATGTACTGACTGCCGTGCTGTTGACGCCGGCCCAGTTTCCGAGCGTGCTGGGCGACGACTACCCCGCCGCCTGCGACAGGCTGGGGTTGAAGCCGTTCGCCGAGGGGTACGGGCTCGTCTTGGGCCAGGACGGGGCGGGCGCACGGTGGACGGTGGTGTCCGAGGACGTCACGCAGGTGGCCTGCGCCGTAGCCGCGTGGGACTGCGGTATGGAGTTCGACCTCTCCCCCGACGAGCGGTACGTCGTGGACGTACTGCCGGGGTGGCCGCTGGCGCTGTCCGTCTCCGCGCCGGGCGTGCCGGAGCCCCACGACCCGAGTCGGATACCGGCGGCGGAGGGGAACGGAGCGGTTCTCTGTCCGCCCGACACCTCCGCGTGGGGCCCCGCCCAGCGACGGCTCGGAGCGGACGAGATCGCGCTTCAGTGGGCGCAGTGGCGGGCCCAGGTCGAAGAAGACGTCGAGTTCGTGGAGACAGGAGCGGACCCGGACCCACAGGTGCGGCGCGTTCTGGAGGAGGTTCGCGCCTACGTGGACACGCCACCGCCGCCCGGACGGATCCGCTCGGCGTTCGCCTCGGGCGAGGCGCGCACACTCCGCGCCGACGGACCGGGATGGAGCGTCGTGGCACGCACGGACGACATCGCTTTCGTGCTGCTGGACGAGGCCCCGGGGGAAGTACGCCCGGTCGGCCGCGGTGACGAGCTGCCGGACCTCCTGTCCGCCCTCGACGGCATCGCCGTGCGGCCCGCCGCCTAGGCTCTGTCCCTCGTTCACCATCAGGGCTCCCGACGCATCGGCGAACGCCGACCGCGGACGATGTCGCACTCAGCCGCGGCGGTGTCATGTGCTTCACCGACCACGTCGCAGCCTTCACCCACCTCAGGCACGCGCTCGTGCCCGCCCGCCGCCTCGCGTTCCTCGGCCCGCAGCCCGCGAACCCGGACAGCGCCCTACCCCCGCGCGACCACCGCACTCTCGCCGTTCCTGCGTGAGCCGCCCCCCGCCTCCGGGGGTATGGGGCGCTCCTCGACCCGGCGCGCATCCGCCAAGTCCTCGCCGACAGCGGGTCCACCGACATCGACGTGGCTCCGGTCGAGGCGCCCATGGCCTTCGGCGCCACCGCGGGCGACGCCACCGACTTCATCTTCTCCATGGGGCCCGACGCGCTACAACCTGCGCGATGTCGACCCGGCGACCGTCGCCCGTGTCCGTACCGGAGTACTGGAGGCCCTCTCGGAGTTCGAGGCCGCAGACGGTGTCTGCATCCCCGGGGCAGTCTGGATCGTCACAGCGACGCGTGAGCGCACTCTTCGGGCAAGTGAGGCATCGTTCGGCAAGTGATCAGCGGGGGGTCGTGATCGAGGAGACAGGCACTGAACGGACAGGCACCGACCGCCGGGCGCCGGACCTTTCCGTCGCTGAGGACGCGGACGTGTTCTCGCCGAGGACGCGGACGGCCGCGTGGCGGACCGCCCCTCGACCGCGGGGACTACCGTCCCAGTTCCTTGCGACTGACTCTGCGGAGCCTGCGCCGCTGGGAGGGGTCCAGGGCCAGGTAGGCCACAGCAGGTACGCCGACGATCACCAACAGCGCGATCCAAAACGACGTGAGCCACCACAGGAACAGCCCTACGGCCACTCCACCCACGGCGATCTTGCCTCGGTTGGTCATTGCGATCCCTCCTCCGCACCGGCGGCGCTTCACCTCGCTCGTGCGCACGATGCCGCCTCTCACCCCATTGAACGCCATTCGGGCCGAACAGGTTCCCTCTCGTCGCCACAGCCACTCCGGAGCCGTCACCCGCCGCCACCCCGGAGCCGTCGCCACAGCCGCCCCGGAGTCGTCACCGCGGCCACCTCGGGACCCGTCGCCGCAGCCGCCTCGGGCAGCCGCTTCGCGGTCCGGCCCCGGGTGAGGTACCCTCGGCCGCCCCCTTCGCTAGTCAAACTTGAGGAGTGCATCAGCGCTGTGGCAGAGACCCTGGCAAGCCCGTCCTCGCTCCCTCGGCTCACCCACTGCGTGGCCGTGTTCTTGCCGGCCGACCCACCCCGCCGCTCCCGTGTGGCCTTCTGGCATCCCGACGGCGTCCCGCCGCGCAGCCCGGCCCCCGGGCAGGACGGCGCTTCGCACCCCCGGGAACCCGCGAGCCTGACCGTGCTGGTCCCCGACGGTCCCGATGTCACCGCGCAGGCCGTGCCCGCGCTCTGTCTGCCTGTGCACGAGGCACTCCCCGTGCTCACCCGCGCCTACGCCGCACGCCAGGAGGACGGCGTCGACGGTGCCGCGGCCTTCTGGGGCGCGGCCGCGCTGCAAGCGCTTCGGCTGGTCGCCCGAGGACGCGTACTGCCAGGGCTGAGCCCCGCCGGGTACGACGCATGGCGGCTCGGTCCCCTCACCGAGGATGACGCGTCCGCCGTCGCGGAGCTCGTGGCCGCCATGCCACCGTCCGCCCACGCCGTGCCGCTGCCAGGAGACGGGCCCCTCCGGATGCCCGCCCCCGACCCCCTGGCGCGGGCGTTCCTCGACGCCGTGGCCGACGCTCTTCCCCGTACCCCGGCGGCACCGCTGGCCACGGGGACGCACGCCTTCACCGGGGACGTACCGTCCACCGTTCCCGAGCTGCGTGCGTGGGCTTCGGAGATGACCGCGGGTATCGATGCCGCCGTCCGGCTCTCCCTGCGGATCGAGGTCGACGGTCTGCCCACCTCCTCAGGGACAACCGCTCCCAGCGAACGGCCCTCCTTCCGGGGAGTGCTCCAAGTGCGCTCGTCGGCCGACAGCACCGCCATCGCGGACGCGGCCGAGCTGTGGGGGACCTCGCCGACAGCACGGCGGTTCGGACCCGAGGCGCGTGCTCAGGTGCTCCTCACGCTGCGCCGCGCGGCGGCGGCCTGGGAGGCGCTTTCCCCGCTGCTGTCGGCGGCGGTGCCGGACACGATCGAGCTGGCCGAGGACGATGTCGCCGAGCTGCTGGGCGTCCGGGTTCCGCGGGCTCTGGCCGCGATCGGCATGCAGGTGCACTGGCCACGCGGCATCGCCCGCTCCTTGACGTCCCGCGCGGTCATCGGCCCCGGCGAAAAGCAGGACGGGCGAGCCGTAGGCGGACAGCGGCGCGAGGGTTGCGGACTTCCCTCCGTGCTGTCTCCCGACGCGCTGCTCCGCTTCGACTGGCGTTTCGCCGTCGGCGACCAGCAAGTCACCCGTGAGGAGCTCGACCAGCTCGCCGAAAGCGGCCGTCCCCTGGTCCGGTTGCGCGACCAGTGGGTCCTCATCGATCCGGAGCAGGTACGCACGGCGCGGCAGCGTGAGGACCGTGAGGTCGGCACTCTGGAGGCGCTCGACGCCGTCCTCACGGGCGCGACGGAAGACGGCGGTCAGCAGCTCGAGGTGGAGGCCACCGGGTGGCTGGAGACGCTGCGGGAGCGGCTGTCCGACCCCGAACGGCGAGAGGAACCGCCCCTGCCGCCTCCCGCGGGGTTGCACGCGACCCTGCGGGACTACCAACTGCGCGGGCTGGACTGGCTGCACAGGATGACCTCGCTCGGCCTGGGCGGGTGTCTGGCCGACGACATGGGGCTGGGCAAAACGCTCACCCTCATCGCGCTCCACCTGCGCCGCCAGGAGTCTTTGGACACGGCGGGGCCGACCCTCGTGGTCTGCCCGGCCTCTCTGCTGGGCAACTGGCAGCGGGAGATCGAACGGTTCGCCCCGGCCACCCCGGTGCGCCGCTACCACGGACAGGGGCGCTCGGTGGAGGGCCTGGCCGAGGACGAGTTCGTGCTCACCACGTACGGCACGATGCGCCTGGACGCGGCCGCGCTGAGCTCGGGTGGGGGCCGGGCGTGGGGGATGGTCGCGGCGGACGAGGCCCAGCATGTGAAGAACCCGTTCGCCGCCACAGCCAAGGCACTGCGGACGCTGCCCGCGCGAGCCAGGGTGGCGCTGACGGGCACCCCGGTCGAGAACAACCTCTCGGAGCTGTGGTCGGTGCTCGACTGGACCACCCCGGGGCTCCTGGGCCGTCTGGGGACCTTCCGCAAACGCTACGCGGACGCCGCCGAAGGGGGCGATCCGGTGGCGGCCGAACGTCTCGCGCGCCTCGTGCGGCCGTTCCTGCTGCGCCGGCACAAGTCCGATCCGGGCATCGCTCCCGAGCTGCCCGCCAAGACGGAGACCGACCGGGCCGTCGCGCTGACCGCCGAGCAGGCCGGGCTCTACGAAGCCGTGGTCCGGGAGAGCCTCGAGGCGTTGCGCGGCACGGACGGCTTCGAGCGCCGCGGTCTCGTGGTCAAACTGCTGACCTCGCTCAAACAGATCTGCAACCACCCCGTGCAGTACCTCAAGGAGGCGGAGGGCGGGCTGCCGGGGCGCTCGGGAAAACTGGAGCTGCTGGACGAACTGCTCGACACGCTGCTCGCGGAGGGCGCGAGCGTGCTGGTCTTCACGCAGTACGTACACATGGCCCGCCTGCTGGAGCGTCACCTGGCCTCCCGCGCGGTGGCCACCCAGTGTCTGCACGGCGGCACGCCCGTGGCGCGGCGTGAGGAGATGGTGCGCCGCTTCCAGGAGGGCGCCGCTCCGGTGTTCCTGCTCTCGCTGAAGGCCGCGGGCACGGGGCTCAATCTGACCAGAGCCAGCCATGTCATCCATTACGACCGCTGGTGGAACCCCGCGGTCGAGGCGCAGGCGACCGACCGCGCGTACCGCATCGGGCAGACCCAGCCCGTGCAGGTCCACCGGCTGGTCACCGAAGGCACCATCGAGGACCGCATCGCCGAGATGCTGCGCCGCAAACAGGCGCTGGCCGACGCGGTGCTCGGTTCCGGTGAGGCCGCGCTGACCGAGCTGACGGACGCCGAGCTCGCCGACCTGGTGGAGCTGCGGAAGGGGGCGCGTTGAACACGTACGACCGCGAGCCCGAGGAGAGTCACGTGTGGGGGGAAGACCTGTCCGACAGCTTCGGGCACGGAGAGGACGTGCCCGCGCGTGGGCACAGCACCGGAGGCGAAGAGGGCCGGGCGGCGGGGAGGGAGCGTGTCTTCTCCCCGTTGCCGCCCGCACAGGGCCGTGGCTTCGCCCGCACCTGGTGGGGACAGACCTGGCTGAAGGCGCTGGAGGACACCGCGCTCGACGGTCAGCAGCTCAAAAAGGGCCGCCGGCTCGCCCGGGAGGGCACAGTGGGTGCCGTCTCCGTGCGCCCTGGCCGCATCACGGCGGTCGTGCGCGGCGCCGACCGGACACCCTGCCGGGCGGACGTCCTGTTGCGCGAGCTGGACGAGTCCGAGTGGGATCGTCTGTTGGACGTGATCGTCGAACAGGCGGGGCACATCGCCGCTCTGCTGGACCGGGACATGCCTCCTCGGCTGGTGGAGGACGCCGCAGACGCGGGACTCGAACTGCTGCCCGGTATCGGCGACCTGGACCCTGAGTGCTCGTGCGACGCCTGGGACCACTGTCCGCACACCGCGGCGCTCAGTTACCAGATGGCGCGTCTCTTGGACGAGGATCCGTTCGCCCTGTTGCTGATGCGGGGGCGGGGAGAGCGGGAGCTGCTGGAGGCGTTGCAGACTCGCAGTTCCACCCGGGCCGCGGCGGAGTCGAGGGAGGAGGCGGAAGCGGGTGCCCGTGGAGCCGGACTCGAAGGGGTCGACGCGGCTGAGGCGTTCGCCCTCGGAGCCGTACTGCCGCCGCTGCCGACGGTGTCCGCGCCGGCGTCCGGAACCGCACAGGCCGCTGCCTTGTCGGACGGCTCTTCCGAGGCACCTGGTCTGGATCTCGACGCGCTCGGTTTCCTCGTCTCGGACGCGGGGAAGAGAGCCCGCCGGATGCTCGCGGAGGCACGGTCCCCTGGGCACGCCGACAGCCCGCTGCCCCGTCAGCTCACGCAGTGGGAGGACGCGGCGCGGCTGGCGGCTTCCCGTCCAGGTCAGGAGGTCACCGCTCGCCTCGCCGCGGGGTGCGGGCGTCGTGAGGAGGAGTTGGCGCAAGCCGCGGCGGCCTGGTCGTTCGGGGGCTCCGACGCCCTGACCGTCCTGGACGAGGAGTGGTCTCCCCCGGCCGACGTGCTCAGGCGTGCGCAGCAGCAACTGGACGCCGTGCGGGCCGAGGGTGAGCTGCCCGGCGCGCTGCGGTCCACGGGAGCACACTGGGACGCCGAAGGGGCGAACGCGCAGCTGCGATTCGGGCCGGACGGCCGGTGGTGGCCCTACCGCAGGCAGCGGGGGCGGTGGTGGCCCGCCGGAGGGCCGGAGAGGAATCCGGCCGAAGCGCTGACAACAGCGCTGGCGGACGAGGGGGAAGCGGCCGCGAACGGGATCTGAACACGCATGTGCCGCCGCCTCGTCGTCGCGAGACGGCGGCACATACGTTGGGGGGTGTCTCAGGCGAGCCCTTCCAGCACCGGGAGGTAACCGCCGGACTGCCCGGCCGCGGTGGGGTGGTAGGACTCGTCCACGGGCAGCGTGACGCTGTGCAGCCACTCGTCGCCCGAGCAGATCTCGTGGCCCGTGAAGGCGGGCCGCACGTCACCGAAGCTGTAGCCGTGGTCGGCGGCACGCTTGGCGGTGATGTCGTTCAGGTCGTCGGACGCCGCGTTGACGGCAGCACGGGACTTCTCGCTGATGCCCACGCTGCACTCGCCGTCGAGCTTGTACATGTGCGGGTATCCCAGCACCACGACCTTGGCCGACGGCGCCTTGGCGCTGATGGCGTCGTAGACGGCGTCGAGCTTGCCGGGGAGCGTGCCGGCGATGTAGTCGCGGGCCTGCTGCACGCGGGTCAGGCAGGCGCTCTCGCCCTGGGTGACGCAGGCGGTCATGGTGTCGCCGAAGCCCGCGTCGTTGCCGCCGATACTGATGCTCACCAGACCGGTGGAAGAGTTGAGGGGGGCGAGCTGACCGGCGAGCACGTCATCGGTGACCGCGCCCGAACAGGCCGTGAAGTCGAAGGAGGAGGGGGAGTTGGCGGCGCGCCAGAGCTCGGGGTAGGCGTTGGCGCTCCGTTTGCAGTCGCTCCCGTCGTAGTCCCCGGCGCCCACTCCCGCGGAGTAGGAGTCACCGAGGGCCACGTAACCGGTGGCGGCGCTCTCTTCGGCCGATGCGGTGGCCGCACCGGTGAGGGACGACAATCCTAGGAAGACGGCGACGGCGGTTGCCGTGGACGCCCATCTGCGCAGCTTCATGGGACCTCTCATGGATGGCACGGAAGGAACAGCTGTCACATCAGACGCAGCGGTTTTACCCAGCGTTCGACGCGTCCATGCCACGTATGGGTCCCCAACTACTGTGCACAGCAGATGCGTTGGTGCGCGAGGAGAGGCGCCGCAGCCGTTTCACGCCAGTGGCTTGTCGAGCTTGTGGTCCTTGCCCGCCGTCAGACTGCATGTCACGTAGTCGAATCCCTTGCCCACGTTCTCCGCCTTCGGATACGAGATGAGCGTGCCGCCCACGGTGCCGCTCGGCTGCTCGGCCGCCTTGTCCCGCAAGGAGGAACGGCAGAGCGAGTCGGCTTTCTGCCGCACCGCGCCATCGGTGCCGTAGTCACCGGTGATCTTCTTGCGACTGACGACCTCCGCGTCGTGCGGGCTGTCGCAGTCCCTGGTCTCGACTGCTCCCTCACGCTCCTCGGAGCGGTCGTAGCAGTCACCTTCCTGAAGCAGGAAGGACGGCAGCGGCACGTCGCCGGCCCCTTCGTCCGGCCCCTCGGACGGGTCGTCCTCTTCGCCCGGGTCCGGGAAGTCGGTGGCATCGCCGTCGTCGTCCGGACTCTCGGTCGGCTCCCGCGTCTCCTGCTCCGAGGGCGAGGACGACTGCGAGGCGGAGGGTTTGCCGTCGGCCGCCTCGCCCTCGTCCGAGTCGCCGCCCGTCAGGTAGACGACGGAAGCCGTGATGAGCGCGAGCGCGACGGCGGCCACCGCGACGATCGCGGCGACGGCTCGCCCCCTGTTGCGCCCCGGAGGTGGAGGCGGCGGCCAGCCGCCGGGGGCGGGCGGGCCGAAACCACCGGAACCGGGCGGCCCGAAGCCGGACGGCGGCTGCGCGGGAGGCGGCGGGCCGCCAGACGGCGGCTGACTCGGTGGTGGCGGCATCGTCATGGCACGCACTCTGTCATGTCGCCCTCACTCTGCGCGATCTGATGACCCGACAGGCATGCCACGAGGGTGCCGGGTGGGAGAGAAAGGGAAGGGTCCATCAGCAACCGAGGAGACGCATGAGCACTTCCTGGTCGTCCGGTCCGCGCGGTTCGTCCGTCCCTCCGCCCGTGCCCTACTACGAAGACGTCTCCCCTTCGACCGGGTGTCTGCCCCCGCGCGCGTGGGTGGCGGATTCCACCGCGCGCCAGATGACGCTGACGGGAGGGAAGTGGAGGTTCCGCCTCTCCCCCACCGCCGCGCAGCACAGCGAGGCCTTCGCCGCCCCCGACTTCGACGACACCGCTTGGAGCGAGCTGCCCGTCCCCTCCCACTGGGTGCTGCAAGGACACGGCTCACCGGCGTACACGAACGTGCGCTACCCCTTCCCCGTCGACCCGCCGCACGTACCCGACGAAAACCCCACAGGAGACCACCGCCACCTCTTCGACCTGCCGGACGCATGGCCGCTGCCGTCCCGCCACACCGACGAGCCGGACGACACAGGGGAGACAGCCGCACACGGTGCCGGAGAGACCCTGTTGCGTTTCGAGGGCGTCGAATCGTGTGCACGGGTGTGGCTGAACGGGCACGAACTCGGCAGCTTCCAGGGCTCACGGCTGCCACACGAGTTCGCCGTCGGGCATGTATTGCGGCCCCGGAACAACCTCCTGGCCGTACGGGTGCACCAGTGGTCAGCGGGTAGCTACCTGGAGGACCAGGACATGTGGTGGCTGCCCGGTATCTTCCGCGACGTGAGCCTGGTGCACCGGCCGGCCGGCGGCCTGGTGGACCACGCCGTGCACGCGGACTACGACCACACCACGGGCCGCGGCACCCTGCGCGTGATCTCCGATCCTCCCGGGAGGGTCACCGTTCCGGAGCTCGGCCTGGACCTGCCCTCGGGCCGGAACGGAAGCGCGCAGGTCGAGCCGTGGACGGCGGAGACACCGCGCCTCTACGACGCAGAGCTCGCCGTCGGCGAGGAGCGGATCGCCCTGCGGATCGGTTTTCGCACCGTGGCCGTCGAGGACGGGCTCTTCAAGGTCAACGGCCGCAGAATCCTGCTGCGCGGCGTCAACCGGCACGAGTTCCACCCCAGGACCGGCCGTGCCCTCGGCCTGGAGACGGCGCGGCGCGATCTGGAGCTGATGAAACAGCACAACATCAACGCCGTCCGTACCAGCCACTACCCTCCGCACCCCGCTTTCCTCGACCTGTGCGACGAGCTGGGCATGTGGGTGGTGGACGAGTGCGACCTGGAGACGCACGGTTTCCTCGCCCTTCGGGACGTACGCAACCCGGTGGACGACGAACGCTGGACCCCCGCTCTGCTCGACAGGGCGGCCAGGATGGTGGAACGGGACAAGAACCACCCCTCCGTGGTCGTCTGGTCCCTGGGCAACGAGTGCGCCGGCGGCTCCGGGCTGACGGCGATGGCCCGCTGGATCCGGCAGCGGGATCCCTCCCGTCCCCTGCACTACGAGGGCGACCACACCTACCCCGACAGCGACTTCCACTCCCGGATGTACGCTTCCCACGCGGAGGTCGAACGCGCCGGACGGGGCGAGACACCGTCCACGGGCTCAGCGCGGCAGGACGCACGTCGTCACGCTCTTCCCTTCATCCTGTGCGAGTACGCGCACGCCATGGGGAACGGGCCGGGCGGACTGAGCGAGTACCAGCGTCTCTTCGAGACCTACGAACGCTGTCAGGGCGGCTTCGTGTGGGAGTGGATCGACCACGGAATCGCCCATCGCACCGCCGACGGCCGCTCCCGCTTCGCGTACGGAGGCGACTTCGGCGAGGAGGTACACGACGGCAACTTCGTCTGCGACGGCCTGGTCTTCCCCGACCGGACGCCGTCGCCGGGGCTGGCCGAGTACAAGAAGGTCATCGAACCCGTGCGGATCCGCGCCGGATCGGCACCAGGAAGCGTGCTGATCACGAACCTGTACGACTTCGCGGACCTCGCCCACCTCGCTTTCGCGTGGAGCTACGAGATCGAGGGGGAGCAGATCAGCGGGGGCATGCTGCCGCAGCCCGCAACACAGATTCTGCCCGCCAGCTCGGCGGAACTCCCCCTTCCTTCCGCCCCGGAGACCGGACGGACCGGGGAGGCCTGGTGGACCGTACGCGCCGTTCTGGCCCACGAGACCACCTGGGCGCCACGCGGCCACCCCGTGGCCTGGGGACAGCTGCCCGCCGCCGCGCCGCGCGGGGCCACGTCCGGCGACGTCCCCTCCGTACCCGCGGTGCCCCGCAGGCTGGAAGAGTCCGCGGACCCACCCGCGCAGACGTCCTCTGCCGGACGCATCCGGCAGGGACCGGGGGTCTTCGCCTCCGACAGCGGCGCCCTGCTGCGCTTGGCCGGCATCCCGCTGACCGGCCCGCGACTGGACGTGTGGCGGGCGACCACGGACAACGACGACGGGGCCGACTTCCAGACGGACGCCCGCGTGGGGCCCCTGTGGCGCCGCCACGGCCTGCACCGCATGCGGCACCGCACGGAGGCCGTGGAGCTCACTTCTGACGCGCTCGTCGTCCGTTCCCGGATCGCCCCCGCTGCCTCCTCGCTGGGCCTGCGCACCGTCTACCGCTGGACGGGCACGCTCGACCGGCTACGGCTCACCGTGACGGTCACGCCGGAGGGCACATGGGACTGCCCGCTGCCCCGGCTGGGCGTACGCCTCGGGCTTCCGGCCGCCTACGGCTGCGCGACCTGGTTCGGTGGCGGGCCTGGCGAGGGCTATCCGGACACGTCGGCCGCCGCCCGGATCGGCCGCTGGAGCAGCACCGTGGACGGCCTGCACACTCCCTACGTACGCCCGCAGGAGAACGGTGCGCGTCCGTACGTCCGCTGGGCCGAGCTCCGGCGCGGCCCGTCGGGAGGAGGTCTGCGCGTCGAGGCGGACGGCGGTACGTGCTGGTTCACGGCGCGCCGCTGGACGAGCGAACACCTCGACGCCGCACAGCACACGACGGACCTGGTCCCCGGACAGACCGTGTGGGTCAACCTCGACCACGCGATGCACGGCATCGGGTCGCAGTCGTGCGGGCCGGGAGTGCTCCCTGAGCATCAGTTGGCGGTGGCGCCCGCGCGGTTCTCCTTCACCTTCCGCGAGGTGACCGCGACGGGAGAGAGCTGACCTGAGCCGCCGCGCGGGCCGTCACTTGACGCCGACGCCCGCGTAGGCCATGTACCGGGGCAGCGCGTCGGCGCCCGGCAACGCACCGTCCGGGCGCCACAGCGGTACCTGTACCAGGCCGGGGTCGAGCAGCTCGAAGCCGGCGAAGAAGGGCAGCACTTCCTCGTAACTGCGGATGCGGGCGCTGACCGTCGACTCTCTGTTGTACACGCCGGTGGCCTTGTTGACGGCCGAGCCGCCGCCGAAGTCCGGGGAGCCGTGGCTCAGGATCAGACAGCTGCCGGCGGGCAGCGACGCGGTCAGCGACGCGACGATGCCGGCGGGGTTCTCGTCGTCCCTGAGGAAGTGCAGGACGGCGAGGAGCATCAGCGCGACCGGCTGGTCGAAGTCGATGAGCTGCCGGGTGACGGGGTGGTCCAGGATGCCCTGGGGGTCGCGGATGTCCGCCAGGACGAAACCGGCGTCTCCGGAGTGCGTCAGTTTCGCGTCGGCATAGGTGGCGACGATCGGGTCGTTGTCCGCGTAGACCACCCGCACGTCGGAACGGACGCCGCGGGCGACCTCATGGGTGTTGGGCGAGGTCGGGATGCCGGTGCCGATGTCGATGATCTGCCGGATGCCGTGCTCGGCCACGACGGTGCGGACAGCGCGGTGCATGAAGTCGCGGTTGCCCCGTGCGGTCTCCCGGATGCCGGGGAGGGCGTCCAGAACACGCCGGGCCGCGCGCTGGTCGGCCTCGTAGTTGTCCTTGCCGCCCAGGTAGTAGTCGTACATCCGGGCCGGATGCGGGGTGGTGGTGTCTATCAGCTCCGGGCTGAATCCGGCGTCGGACACGCTCTTCTCCGTCTCGTTCTGTTCTGTCGGCTGGTGCTTCGTCGCCGAGTGCCGACCTCGTCGCCGGCAAAGCTCCGCCCGGGCTCGTACCTCGTCCCCGTCGGTCTCGGCCCTTGCGCAAGTCCGGCGGGGTCAGGCCACCAGAAAGTCGGCTTCGCCCGCCTTCGCCGCCTGGATGAATCCCGAGATGTCACTGCGGCTGCAAATGAGCGCGGGGCCGTCGGGATCGGTGGACTGGCGCAGCGCCACCCGCCCGTCCGCGAGCTCCAGCGCCTCCACGCAGCTGCCTCCGTTCCCTCCGCTCCAGGGCTTGCGCCAGCCCTCGCTGCCGAGGTGCGCCGCGGGCATCCCGTTGTAGATACGACCCATGGTTCAGATCTCCTTGCGCAAGGCACTCAGGACCGCCCGGGTCCGCGCCACCGGCACGGCCTGGGCACTCATCCGGTCCACCGCCTCGAGGAACATGCTGACGTCGTCCCGCTGGTCGAAGTAGACCGCGCCTACCAGGCTCTCGGCACACACCATGTCGGGCAGCTCGTCGAGGGGGAACCGGAAAAGGTGGAAAGGGCCGTACATGGCCGGATGCGGTCCCGCGCTGAAGGGCATGATCTGCAGCGCGACGTTCGGCCTCTCGATGGCCCTCAGAAGGTGGTCGATCTGCTCGCGCATCACCTCGGGCCCGCCGAGGTGGCGCCGCAGGACCGTCTCGTCGATCACGCTCCACAGCAGCGGCGGGTCCGTCTCGCGGGTCAGAACCGTCTGGCGCTCCATGCGCAGCGCCACGCCGCGCTTGATCTCTCCCTCCGGAGCGTGCGGCATACCCGCGCGCAGGACGGCTCTGGCGTAGCTCTCGGTCTGCAGGAGGCCGGGTACGTAGTGCGGTTCGTAGGAGCGGATGACCTCGGACTCGCTCTCCAGGCTCACGAAGACGCTGAACCACTCGGGCAGCACATCGCGGTAGCGGTGCCACCAACCGGGCTGGTTGGCCTCCCGGGCGAGCGAGACGAAGCCGTCGATCTCCTCCTGCTCGGTCACCCCGTAGGTGCGCAGCAGTTTCTCCACGTAGGGGACTTTGAGACCGACCTCGGCCTTCTCCATCCGGCGGATGGTGGCGTGAGTGACGTCGAGGGCTCTTCCGGCCTGCTCGAAAGTCACTCCCGCGCGCTCCCGCAGATGCTGAAGCCTCTTGCCCAGCACCACACGCAGCACGGTGGGCGCTCCGCCGCCCGTCCGTGAATCCGCCACAGCCACTCTCCTCCAACCGACGTCGTCAACGCGAAGTTTGGCATGTGCCCGCCCGCGTGCACACCCTGTCAACCGCACTTCTGCAATTAACAGATTGATCCTTGCCATACGCGAGTGACGAACCGCATAGTGGAGCCGTGGCTGCCCCCCATGACGCCCTGCCCTTAAACCACCGACCGAACGGCTTGCCGACGACCCGTCCGCTGCGTGACGCGTTCCATCTGCCGGCGCGGGACACCTCCGTCGCCGTCGCCCGCACCCGCGTGCTGGAGAGACTCCGGGAGTGGTGCGTCGACGACGAGTCGAGTGCCGATGCCCAACTGCTGATGTCGGAGCTGTTCACCAACGCGGTGCGCCACACGGACAGCGAGAAGGTCAGCTGCGAGCTGTGGGTGATCGGCGTGCGCCTGCGCCTCGAGGTCACGGACGAGGGCGGAGCCGGCTCGGCGGCGCGCGTCGAGCGCGCCGTGATCCCCCGGCCGGGGGACGACGAGGGCGAGAGCGGAAGAGGCCTGCTGCTGGTGAGTGTGCTCGCCGACGACTGGGGAATACGCAAGGCCCAGGCGGGCGGCTCCGACCTGGTGACCGGGCACGCGGTGTGGGCCGAGCTGGAATGCCACAGGACGCAGGGCTGAGCCCACGGCACCCGGACGCTTCCCGGCTCGGCACGTTTCCGCACCGCACGCACCGCTGACACAGCCCGTGAGCGATGGCAGGATGCACGGCACTTACCGGCCATGATCGGGCTCTATTGCCGACCTGTCCCTCGTGGAGGCGCTGTGTCCGCACGATCCGCGCGTAAGCAACGGAACGGGATGTCCCGGATATCCCTGACAGCGGCACTGACAGCCGCCGTGCTCGCGGCGGTCACCGCCTGCACCAGCACGAAGACCACCGCGGGCGACGGGGACGAGGTGGAGCTCGTCCACTCGGGCAAGCTCACCACGTGCACGCACCTGCCCTATATGCCCTTCCAGTACAAGAAGGGCAAGGAAGTCGTCGGGTTCGACGTCGACCTGGTCGATCTGATCGCCGAGGATCTCGACGTCGAGCAGGAGATCGTGGACACCCCCTTCGAGGGCATCCAGACCGGCGAGGACCTGAACGCGAGAAAGTGCGACCTGGCGGCGGCCGGCATGACCATCACGTCCGTCCGCGAGAAGAACCTCGACTTCTCCCGTCCCTACTTCGAGGCCACACAGGCCCTGTTGGTCAAGAAGGGCGCCACATACGACTCCCTGGCCGGCCTCAAGGGCAAGAAGCTGGGCGTCCAGCAGTCCACCACGGGTGAGGAGTACGCCAAGAAGCACGCCGACGGCGCCAAGACGGTCCAGTTCGAGGACCTCGGCCTGCTCCTGACCGCCGTCAAGACGGGCAAGGTCGACGCCGGCATCAACGACAACGGCGTGCTCTACGACTACGCGAAGAAGAACCCTGACACCGAGGTCACCACCGAGTTCGACACCGGCGAGCAGTACGGCATCGGCGTGCGCACCGGCAACGACGCGCTGCGCGAGCAGATCGACAAGACGCTCAAGAAGGCCGAGTCGGACGGGCGCTACGACAAGCTCTACAAGAAGTGGTTCGGCAAGGAGCCCGCCAAGTGAGCCGCCGCAACCGCACCCGCGCGATCCGCACCGCCCAGTACGGCGTACTCGTCCTCGTCGTCCTGATCGTGGCGTTCGCGGCCGACTGGGGCGAGTTGCGCCGCGCCTTCTTCGACGTCGAGGTCGCCAAGAAGCAGTTCCCCGACGTGGTGACGACCGCCCTGGTCAACACGGTCGTCTACACGGTGCTCGGCTTCGGCTTCGGGCTGGCGCTCGGGCTGCTGCTGGCGCTCATGCGGCTGTCGCGGGTACTGCCGTACCGCTGGCTGGCGGTCGCCTACATCGAGTTCTTCCGGGGCGTGCCGGCGCTGCTGGTGTTCATCGCGCTGGGGTTCGGTGTGCCGCTGGCGTTCGAGGTGTCCATCAACCAGTACGTGACGGTGATGCTCGCCCTCGGGCTGGTGGGTGCCGCCTACATGGCGGAGACGATCAGGGCGGGCATCAGGGCGGTCCCCAGGGGGCAGACCGAGGCGGCACGCTCCCTGGGCATGTCACCGGCGCGTGCCATGGTCTCCATCGTCATCCCGCAGGCCTTCCGCATCGTGCTGCCGCCGCTGGCCAACGAGCTGATCCTCCTCACCAAGGACTCCTCCCTGGTCTACCTGCTGGGGCTGTCGATGGACCAGTACGAGCTGGCCAAGTTCGGGCGGGACGCGCTCAACCAGAACCGCAGTCTCACACCGATCCTCATAGCGGGACTGTTCTACCTGGCCATCACGCTGCCCCTGGGCCACCTGGTGCGGCGCCTGGAGGCCCGTACGGCGAGAGCGAGGTGACCGGTATGACCGGGGCGGGCGGAATGGTCCAGGACGGCGCGGCGGCCATCGAGGTCAAGGCGCTGCACAAGAGCTTCGGTGCGCTGGAAGTGCTGCGGGGCATCGACATCACCGTGCGGCGCGGTGAGGTGGTCTGCGTCATCGGGCCGTCGGGGTCGGGCAAGTCGACCCTGCTGCGCTGTGTGAACCTCCTGGAGGAGCCCACCTCGGGGACGGTGCGGGTGGCGGGCGTGGAGGTCACCGACCCGGATGTCGACATCGACCGGGTACGGCGCCGCATCGGCATGGTCTTCCAGGCGTTCAACCTCTTCCCCCACCTGTCGGCGCTGGGCAACCTGACGATCGCCCAGCGGCGCGTGCTGGGCCGGTCCAGGCCGGAGGCCGAGGAGGTCGCCCGGCGCAACCTGCGCCGCGTCGGGCTGGCCGAGAAGGAGGACAGCTACCCGGCGCGGCTCTCGGGTGGCCAGCAGCAGCGGGTGGCCATAGCCCGCGCGCTGTCCATGGGGCCTGAGCTGATGCTGTTCGACGAGCCCACCTCCGCTCTGGACCCCGAACTGGTCGGAGACGTGCTGGCGGTGATGCGCGGACTGGCCGACGAGGGCATGACGATGCTGGTCGTCACGCACGAGATGAGCTTCGCCCGTGAGGTCGCCGACCGGGTGATCTTCATGGACGGCGGTGCCGTCGTCGAGGAGGGGCCACCGGAGCAGGTGGTGACCGATCCGCGGCACGCGCGCACCCGCGCCTTCCTCGCCCGGGTGCTCGACCCCGCCGCCGCGGACGTGCTCGAGCACGAGTCGCCCCCCTCCCCGCAGCAGCCGTCGACGCCCACGAACCGGCAGAGAGAGCCGAAGGACGGTCCCCGCGAACCCTTCTGACGTGAAAGAGCCCTGCCGCCGTCGCGGGGAACGCCTCCGTCCGCCGCACGGGGGAGGGCCGGCTGTCAGACCCTCCCTCTACATTCGTAAGCACACCGACTTCGCGTGTTCACCGGGCCCTCGGGCGACCGGAGCGGACGAAAGGCATGGAAGATGGCAGACAGCCCCCGCACAGCGGATGCTCCAGCGGACCGCCCGCTCGGCAGCGCCGAAGAACTGCTGGAACAGGCGAAGCCGTACCGCACCGAGCTGCTGGCCCACTGCTACCGCATGCTGGGCTCGGTGCACGACGCCGAGGATCTGGTGCAGGACACCTACCTGCGTGCCTGGCGGGCAGGCGACCGCTTCGAGGGAAGGTCCTCACTGCGCACCTGGCTCTACCGCATCGCCACCAACGCCTGCCTGACGGCGATCGAGCAGCGGGGACGCCGCCCGATGCCCTCCGGTCTCGGCGCGCCCACCGGCGATCCGGAACGGCCGGTGACCGAGGCCCCGGAAGTGCCCTGGCTCGAGCCGGTCCCGGACGCGATGTTCACCGGCTCCTCGCACCCCACGGACCCCGCCTCTGTCGTGGTGCACCGCTCTTCCATGCGGTTGGCGCTGGTGGCAGCGCTCCAGCACCTCCCCGCCAGGCAGCGCGCCGTCCTCCTGTTGCGGGACGTCCTCAAGTGGCGGGCCGCCGAGGTCGCCGAGCTGCTCGACACCACGACGGCGAGCGTGAACAGCGCGCTACAGCGGGCCCGCGCCCACCTGGAGCAGGCCGCGCCCGTCGAGGAGGAGCTGTCCGAGCCCACGGACCCGGCCTCGCGTGAGCTTCTGGACCGCTACGCGGCGGCGTTCGAGCGCTCCGACGTGACCGCCATCGTCGATCTTTTCAAGGAAGACGCCGTCTGGGAGATGCCGCCCTTCGCGCAGTGGTTCCGCGGCAGGGAGAACATCGTCCGGCTCATCGGCGCCCAGTGCCCGATCCCACGCGACGCCGGCCTCATGCTGCCGACCAAGGCAAACGGCCAGCCCGCTTTCGGCCTCTACAGCCTGCACGAGGACGGGGTCTACCGGCCGTTCCACCTCCAGGTGCTCACCCTGCGGGACGGGCAGGTCGCCCATGTGGGTGCGTTCTTCGGCGACGGACTCTTCCCGGTCTTCGGCCTGCCGGACACCGTGACCCCGCAGGAGGCCGCCGCCCGGCGCTGAGAAGCCGGGCCGAGCCGCCCGGGCCGAAGCGTCCGAGCCGAGAACGGGCGGTTCCCGGCGTGACCGAGGACGGACCGCTCCCTGCGAGACCGAGAACGGGCGGCTCCGGCCGGGAGAGGGCCTCCTCAGCTCCGGACAAGCGGTCCCTGCGCCCGAACGAGCGGTTCCTCGGTCCCGGGCACGCGGCTCTCCACCGGACAGGGCGGCGCTGCGCCAAAAAAGAGAGGCGGGGATTCAGACGCCCAGCAGATGATCCATCGCGAGTTGGTCGAGGTGTTCGAAGGCCATGCCGCGGCCTGCCGCCGCTGTCACGTCGAAGTCCTCGAAGGCGGTGCGGTCGGCCAGCAGCGCGCCGGCCGTCTCGCCCGGTTCGAGCGTGGGCCGGGACAACTCGTCCAGCCTGGAGTGGCGCAGCGCCTCCTGCACCGCGGGGTCGGCACGGAAGGCCGCGGCACGCTCGCGCAGGATGAGGTAGTTGCGCATGCAGCCGGCGGCCGAGGCCCACACTCCGGCGGTGTCCTCGGTGCGCGGCGGCTTGAAGTCGAAGTGCCGCGGTCCTTCGTATCCGCCGCGCTCCAGCAGGTCCACGAGCCAGAAGGCGGCGCGCAGATCGCCGGCGCCGAAGCGCAGGTCCTGGTCGTACTTGATGCCGGACTGGCCGTTGAGGTCGAGGTGGAAGAGCTTGCCCGCCCACATGGCCTGCGCGATGGCGTGCGGGTAGTTGAGCCCGGCCATCTGTTCGTGTCCGACCTCCGGGTTGACGCCGAACAGCTCGGGACGCTCCAGCCGTTCGAGGAAGGCGAGCGCGTGGCCGACCGTGGGCAGCAGGATGTCACCGCGCGGCTCGTTGGGCTTCGGCTCGATCGCGAAGCGGAGACCGTAGCCCTGCTCGGTGACGTACTGGGCCAGCAGGTCGAAGGCTTCCTTCATCCGGTCGAGGGCGGCCCTGATGTCCTTGGCGGCTCCCGACTCGGCACCCTCCCTGCCGCCCCAGGCGACGTAGGTGCTCGCGCCGAGCTCCGCGGCCAGGTCGATGTTGCGCATGGTCTTGCGCAGGGCGTAGCGCCGCACATCGCGGTCGTTGGCGGTGAAGGCACCGTCCTTGAAGACCGGGTGGGTGAACAGGTTGGTCGTCGCCATGGGCACGGTCATGCCCGTTGTCTCGAGCGCCTGCCGGAACCGCTTGATGTGCGCGTCACGTTCGGCCCGGGTCGCCTCGAAGGGGATGAGGTCGTCGTCGTGGAAGGTGACGCCGTAGGCGCCGAGTTCGGCGAGTCGGTTCACGGCCTCGACGGGGTCGAGCGGCGCACGGGTGGCGTCACCGAAAGGGTCGCGTCCCTGCCAGCCCACCGTCCACAGGCCGAAGCTGAACTTGTCCTCGGGTACGGGCTCGTAGCTCATCTGCTGTCCTCTCCCACGCCTTGTCAGGCCCTTGCGCACCGCGTGTCCGTCCGCTGTCCGTCCGCGGCGCGCCCGCCCGGCGGGAGCGGCGTTCCGCGACGGCCGTAACGAGGGGGTGACGGGCCTGAGCACTGCCGCGCACGGCTATTCGTCATGGCTGCTGACAAATTAGTATGCGCACAGCACCGGCAGCGAGGGAAGGGATCGGCAGCCCATGGCCGCACCGGAAGGGCCGCTCGTCATCGGGGTCGACAGCTCGACCCAGTCCACCAAGGTCCTCGTCGTGGACGCCCCCACCGGCGAGGTCGTCGCCCGGGGTCAGGCGCCGCACACGGTCTCTCCCGGCGACCGCCGGGAATCGGACCCCGAGGAATGGTGGCAGGCGCTGAGCACCGCGGTGGCGCGGTGCGGAAGGGTCGCAGGGGAGGCCGCCGCCGTCTCGGTCGCGGGACAGCAGCACGGCCTGGTGACCCTGGATGCCGACGGGCGCCCGGTACGCCCGGCCCTGCTGTGGAACGACGTACGCTCCGCGCCGCAGCGCGACCGTCTGGTGGCCGGCCTCGGGGGCCCGCGGGCCTGGGCCGGGCGGGTCGGCAGCGTGCCGGCCCCGGCCTTCACCGTCACCAAGTGGGCCTGGCTGCGCGAGAACGAGCCCGAGGCGGCGCGGGAGACAGCGGCCGTACGGCTGCCGCACGACTTCCTCACCGAACGGCTGACGGGGCAGGCGGGCACGGACCGGGGCGACGCATCGGGCACCGGCTGGTGGTCCTCACAAACCGGGTCGTACGACGAGGAAATCCTGAGCCTGGCCGCGCTGGACCCCGCTCTCCTGCCGCCCGTTCACCGAGCGGGCGAGGCCGCGGGCACGGTGGCCAAGACGGACGGCGGTTTCCTCACGCCCGGCACCCTGGTGGCCACCGGCACCGGCGACAACATGGCCGCCGCACTCGGCCTCGGGCTGCTGCCCGGACAGCCGGTGCTCAGCCTGGGCACCTCGGGCACCGTCTACGCCGTGTCCGAGCGCCGTCCCGCCGACCCCAGCGGCACAGTGGCCGGGTTCGCCGACGCGGGCAGCGGCTGGCTGCCACTGGCCTGCACCCTCAACTGCACCCTGGCCGTCGACCGGCTGGCCACGCTGCTCTCCCGCGACCGCGAGGACGTCGAAGCGGGCGGCCGCGTCACCGCGCTGCCCTTCCTCGACGGCGAGCGCACGCCCGACCTGCCGTACGCCACGGGGCTGCTGACCGGGCTTCAGCAGGCCACCACCGGCGGCCAGGTGCTCCAGGCCGCCTACGACGGCGCGGTCTTCGCACTGCTGCGCGCCCTCGGCCTCGTACTGGGCCAGGCGGGCGACGATGCGGATGACGCGCCCCTGCTGCTGATCGGCGGCGGCGCCAAAGGGATCGCCTGGCGCGAGACGGTACGGCGGCTGTCCGGGCGAGCGGTCCAGGTGCCCCGGGCGGAAGAGCTGGTGGCGCTGGGTGCGGCGGCGCAGGCCGCGGGGTTGCTGCTGGGAGAGGACCCGGCCGCGGTCGCCCGCCGCTGGAACACCGCCGACGGCCCTGCGTACGAGCCGGTCGAGCGGGACGAGGCCGCGCTCACCCGGCTGTCCGAGACGCTCGAAGGCGCCAGGACGCTGCTCGACATGCGGCACTGAGATCCACCGCCCACACCACCCGCACCGAAAGCACCATCCACACCGAACGCACCGCCCGCACCCACTGCGACGACGGCAACAGGGAGTCCTGTCGGCCGGAAGGAGTCTTCGGCCCCGATGACAGGTCATGGCGCCAGTCCGCAGCGGGAGATGCGCCGGCGCAACCTGTCGCGTGTGCTGCACGCGGTGGCCGAGCAGGGACCGTGCTCGCGGGCGGCTGTGGCGGCGCGGTTGGGACTCACCCGCACGGCGGTCTCCACGCTCGTCGAGGAGCTGCTGCGCGGCGGTCTGCTGACCGAACAGGGCACCACTCCGCCCGGCGGGGCGGGCGGAGGTCCAGGACGTCCCGGCACCGCCCTCGCGCTGACCGACGCAGGCCCGTGCGGGCTGGGTGCGGAGATCGGCGTCGACCACCTCGCCGTCTGCGCGGTCGATCCGCGCGGACAGGTGCGCACCCGGGCCCGTCTGGAGTCCGACGGCCGGGGCAGCGCTCCGGAGCTGGTCCTCACCCGCCTGCGTACGCTGGTGGACGAGGTGGCCCAGCAGGCCCGGGGGCTGGGGCTCCGCCCCGTCCGCCTCGCGGTGGCCGTCCCCGGACTGGTCGCGCGAGGGACCACCACCGTGGTGCGCGCGCCGAACCTCGGCTGGTCCGACACCGACATCGCGAGCGCCCTCGCCGACCCTGGAGAACGCGGCACCATCGAGACACCCCCTCTCGTCGAGGCGCTGCCTCTCCTCGTGGACAACGAGGCCAACCTCGGCGCCCTCGCCGAACTCTGGCTGGGCAGCGGCCGGGTCCCCCGCGACTTCGTGCACGTCTCGGCCGAGGTGGGCATCGGGGCAGCCGTCGTGCTCTCGGGCGAACTCCTGCGCGGCGCACGAGGATTCGCCGGGGAGCTGGGACACGTTCCCGTGCGCCCGGACGGGCCCCGCTGTGGCTGCGGTGGCAGGGGCTGCCTGGAACAGTACGCGGGGGAGGTCGCGCTCCTGCGCGCGGCGGGCCTGCGCACCGACGGCGCTCGCGACGACGCTCTCACGGCTCTGGCGGAGCGGGCGGGCGCGGGCGACACACGCGCCCGTGACGCGCTGGAGGAGGCCGGGACGGCTCTGGGCGTCGCGCTCGCCGGGACGGTCAACCTGCTCGACCCCCGTGCCGTGGTGCTCGGCGGCGCTCTGGCCCGGTTCGCGACCTGGCTCCTGCCCGCGCTGGAGCGGGAGTTGCGGGAGCGTACGGCCGCGCCCGGTGTTCCGCCTGCGCTGGTGATCTCCGGTCTCGGCGCGGAGGGGCCGCTCCTGGGGGCCGCCCATGCCGCCGTCCGCGTGGTGCTGGACGATCCGCTGTCCTACCTGGGCTGAGCGGGGGAATAATGCCCGCACGAAGAGCACCCGTACGTCCGGGACGGTTCGGTCGCTGACTCGCGGCATCCGCAACGGTCCGCTTGGCGCTCGCGCGCCGTCCAGAGGTCAGTCCAATGGCACAGTTGTGCGGCTCTTGGCAGCCTTCCCGGCGGCTGCCATCATCAACGCGCGTCAACTCCTCACGCGCGTGCACCCATTGCTTCTCACCCCCTCCCCCTCTTCCCCCCACTGGGAGACACGATGGACTCAGCACACCACCACACCTCCATGCCGGCCCGCCGCACCTCCCGGCGCACGCTGCTGCGCGGCGGGACCGGTCTCGCTCTCGCCGCGGGCCTCACCGGCGCCTCGCTGCTGACCGGCGGCGCCGCGGTGGCACGCTCCAGAGCATCGGCCGGCGTCGACTATCCCGAAGCGGAGTGGATCCCCGCCTCCTCGTCCAACTACACGGTGGCCGACCGGCCGGCGGAGTACCCGGTCGAGTTCGTGGTCATCCACGTCACCCAGGAGTACTACGACGACGCGCTCGCCATCTTCCAGAACCCGGACAAGGCCGTCTCCCCGCACTACTTGACCCGCTCGGCTGACGGCCATGTCGCCCAGGTCGTACGGGAGAAGAACGTGGCCTGGCACGCGGGCAACTGGGACTACAACACCCGCAGCATCGGCATCGAACACGAGGGCTGGATCGACGCCCCGGGCACCTGGTTCACGGACGCCCTGTACGAGGCGTCGGCCGCGCTGACCGCCGACATCTGCCGTCGCCACGGCATCCCGGTGGACCGCCGGAACATCATCGGCCACGACGAGGTGCCGGGAGCCGACCACACCGACCCCGGGCCGTACTGGGACTGGGCGCGGTACATGGAGCTCGTCAAGGCGCAGTGACCGCCACCGGTCACGGCCGGACCCTTCCCGTCCCGCTCCGGCATCCCTCGTCGGCTCGGGACGGGAAGGGTCGCCCCGGTAAGCACACCGGCAGGTGACCGGCGCCGGGTGGGGACGGTGGCGTACCGCCGCCCGGTCACGATCCGCCACGGCGCGGCACGACCCGCCGCCACCACGTCTGGCTCCACACACATGAGCCACGGACGCCCGCGCCGGACGCCCCTCAACCCCCCGCGTGAGCACGCCAGTTCGGGGGCACAGAGCCCGCTGCGTGCAGGCATTTCAGTCCATCGTGTGACTACCGGCAAGAAGCCTTCTGCGCGCCCCCTCACGCCCCTCATGCTCGGCGTGTGCAGCAACGGGACAGCGAGCGGGCCGACGGCCACACACGACGAAGGACACTGACGACGGCGCTCGTTGTCTGCGCCGCGCTCGGTACGGCAGGAGGGGCCTCGGCGCTCGGTGCGTCCTCCCTCACGCCCCGACACGCTCCGAACAATTCCTCCATGGCCCCTGCGGCCGCCGTATCCCCCGCCGGCACCGGCCCAGACGGCGCGGTGACCACGCCGCCGGTCCCACCACACCCGTCGCCGGTCTCGCCGTCTCCGCCGCCGACTCCGGGTGCCTCCACCGCCCGCCCCGACGCGACGGTGGGGGCCACGCAGTCGTTCGGCGCCACGGCAGGTCCGCGGCCTGACGATGGCTCGCGTCTCACCGTCCACACCGACGACTCGCGGGTGACCGCGACATCCGGGCGGCCGCACGGCTGTCCGGGGGCCTCCCTGACCATCCAGACCGCGCAAGGCACCGTGCACCTCTCGTCCGGCCGTCGGCCCTGCCACTCGGAACCGCCCACGCCGAGCCCCACACCGACACCCACTCCCACGCCGCCGGAGCCGACGCCGAGTCCCCCCGCACCCACTCCACCGTCCTCACCCCCCGCCAGCCCGGCGCCTCCGCCTCCGAAACCTCCGGCCACGGCTCCCTCCGGACCGGCGGCGCCCGTCGGACATACACAGGCTCCGCCCCGGCCGCCCGAGCGGCCCTCCCCGACGCGCCCGGACGACCCCACGCCCGCGTCGCCCCAGCCGTCGCCCTCCCGCAGCCTTGCCGCGGCCCCGCGCCACCTCTCCCCCGACCGGCGACAGCCCGACGGCTCCATGTCGATGGTCACCCGCGCCTTGCTGGTCATCGCGCCGGCCGTGCTCGCGGCAGCCGCCCTGCGCCCCCGTACGCACAGCGCCCGGCAGGCGGCCTCCGGGGCGTCCGGCGGCGGCTGATCCCTCCGCCTCCCTTCCCCCGGTCCGCGCACGCGCACCGACACGCACCGCCGAGCACGCTTCCGATCCCGCCGCCACGAGCTCCACCCCCACGCACGTATGTCTGCCCGCGCACCTGGAGGCCCTGTTGTCCGACTGGCTCGTTCTGGTTCTCGGCCTGCTCGCCGCATGTCTGGTGGTCGCCGCGGTCTTCCTCGTCAGACGCCGGCGCCCCAGCGGCGAGCAGGATCCGACCGAGACGCCGGACGTCATCGAATACATGACCATGATGATCGGTTCGACTGCTGCGTAGCTCCTGGTGGGGGAAGCAACAGGTCAGGTCAGGACACATCTCCTGGTATTTTAGTGCAGTTCGGTGCAGGCATAGGTACTAGAAGGGAGTAGGAGGCGTCGTCCGTCTCCCATTCATCTCCCATTTCCCACTCAACGCAGACGGCCGACCACTCGGGTCGCCTACTTGGGAGGTAGGACTGGCGCCCGAGGGTCGGCCGTCTGCTGATCTTGAGGGTAGACCTGGCGCTCACGGATATCGATCACTCGTTCGAGTGATGAGAGTGCCGTGGCCCTCCCGCAAAAGGGGGTGCAGGGAGGGCCACGGCAGCGCGAGGGGCGGATGACTCGCCCAAGACACGGCCGGAGCGCGGTCAACTGGGGGAACAGGCTCGACGGTTACGGCTGCCGCGGTAACCAGATGCCAGTCATGAGTCCCCCTTCGCCGCACCACTGCGGCATCCATTCGAGGGTAGCTGCCTCATAGAGCTCTATACAGCTCTGTGCAGCTACCCGTAGGTTTGTGCAGCTCAGGGGCGCTCTACCGTGTGACACTATGGGAGATGATCATGGTGGGTGGGTGGACCCCGGCCTGCCGGTCTACGTGTACGTCCAGGTCGCTGACGACATCGCGCGCCGTATCGATGCCGGGCAGCTGCGGCCCGGAGCGCGCCTCCCAGGCGAGCGAGACCTCGCAGAGGAGTACGGCATCGCTTACGGCACCGCCCGCCGCGTCGTGCAGGAGCTCCGCGACCGCGGGCTGGCCATAACGCTCCCCGGCAAGGGCACCTACATCCAGGCCCCCGAGCCCGGGCTGGCTGACAGTGGCGGCGCCTAGACTCGCTGCATGACCACTTCGGGGGCGTGTTGCGGCCGGTGCGTGAGTGCGGTGGCTGCGAATGCGGCGATCCGCCGGCTGGTGGCTGGTCGGGCGGTGTGGACGCCGGAGGCGCTGGCGGAGTTGGATCGGCTGCGGGCGGTGTGGCGGGCTGCTGTGGCGCGGGAGCTGACGACCGCGGCGTGACGGGGGTTGTCGTCCGGCAACCGTAGGATCAGGGTATGGCGAACGTGATCGACCCCGAGACGCATGCTGATCTGATCGAGCTCCAGCTGGCGGTGTTCGCCGCGGATCGGGAGTTGTCCGCCTACACCGGGGATGACGCGGAGCCGCTACGGGAGGCCATGCGGCAGGCCGCCGCGAAGAAGAACCAGGCCCTCGAGGACTCCGGGCTCGTCGGGGAGCACGGCTGGTACACCGCCGAACAAGATCTCAAGCGGGCCGCACGAGCAGCCGAGGCAGGCTAGGGTTGATTGCCTCGCATGCCTCGCCGAAGACCCTGCCGGTAGGGCGAGGTGTTGATATCCGGCGCCACTGGCATCCCGGCGCGACCCTGGCGTAGCCGTCGGACGTAAGCGGTCATGCCCAGCGCTTCCGCTTCGTCCGGGTCTGTGATCTGTTTGCCGGGTGACAGGATAGCCGGAACCGAATCATCGATCGGCCTCCGTCGGACTTCCCCGCCGCTGGCGTGACGGCCCATGGCGCGGCTGGCCAGGTAGCCCGCGAGTGTCGCACCGACACCGATGCCCGCCAACAGCCAGTAGATATTCACGGCTTCCACTCCTCGCGGTACTCCGGGTGGTCGGCGTGGGGCAGGGCGAGCAGACGCAGCGTCTCGCACCAGCCGTCTCGGTCGGAGTACTCCTCGGAGTGTCCGCACTCGCCGCATCCGTCCCCGTGGTCGTTGCCGTCCTCGTCCTGCCAGCCGCCCACGACATGGTGTAGCTCGATGATCCGCCGCTTGGCGTCGACCTCGGCGAGGACCCGGGCCGGGTCGTGGCGGGCGATGTGGGCGGCGACAGTGCGGTCTCCGGCGTAGAACTCGTCCTCGCCGGTGCCCACGGTCGCGGAGGCGGGCAGGGACCAGTCCGCACGGTTGCCCGAGCCCTCCCACATAGTGGCCCGCGCTGCCTGCTCGTCTTCGTCGAGCCGTGCCCGCAGGAACGCCACCAGGTCGCCGGTCACGCGCTTGCCGCTCTCAGCCTCGACGACCTGAACGCGTCACTCAGCGAGTCGCCCTCCAGCACCACGGTCCCGTCCTCGTCCAGCACGTCAATCACGGACAGCGTGCTGGCGTCGGACCCCTCACGTAGGTAGTCCACGGCATCGTCCACCGTGTCGAATGGCAGGCGGTATTCCTCGAAGTTGCGCCAGAAGTGCGCGTAATAGGCCACCGGTCCTCCTCACGGTTTCGGCCCCGTCGCGCTGTCGACGGGGCCGTCCGTCCACATGCAGCCAGCATGATGGATTGGATACCGCCAGTGTGGCAGGTCGCGGTGACAGGCGGGCGGCTACGAGAGGCCCTGCGCGCGGGCGTTGGCGACGAGGGCTTTCAGCCCGTTCACGTCGTAGCCGACGAGCTTCCCGGCGTTGCTGGTGGAGTAGCCGCCGTTCGGGCTGCACATGATTGGCTTGTTGCCGTAGCTGGTGGCAACGCACTCGTAGGGCCCGGCTATGCCGTCGCCGTCGAGGTCGACGTTGGGGTGGTCGAGGCCGATGGCGTGCAGCACCTCGTGGACGATCGTGTTCTTCAGCTTGTAGTCCGGCATGTACCAGGTGCCGTCCCAGTACTCGGAGTCGTAGGCGACCATGCCGCCGCGGCTCATCCCCTGGTCGGGGAACGGGCAGGGCATGCCTTGTGACCAGCCGGGCGTGCCGAGGGGCCGGTGCAGCTCGGTGATCTGGATGTGGTCGGCGGGCCCGCATTTGGTGACGTCGACGGGTTCGACTCCCCCGACCTGGATGTGGATGCCGGCGTCCCGTATCTGCTTGATCGCTTCGGTGTAGTAGGGGGCGTAGCGGGCCTTCATGGCGGCCGTGTCGAACGTGATCGTGTACGTCTTCGTCGGGGACACGCTGGTGACGCCGAGGATGGTGGCGTGCTTCCAGCCGGTGCCCTGCGTGACGACCGTGCCGGTCTGGGTAGCTGCGGTGCGGGTGGTGGTGGCGCCTGCCTGGGAGCCGGTGAGGAGGATTCCGGCGGCGACGGTGGCGGTGATGACGCCCAAGGTTCTACCCAAGATGATCTCCTTATGTAGTTGTGGGGGGTCGCGCCCGTTGTGGCGCGCTATACGCGGATACATGGCAGACGACCGGACAGACCAGAAGGTTGCATGTTCAACCAAGATTCTTTGCCCGGGATGCGGGCCCGGTCGCTGTGCCGCAGGCTGGGGGCATGGCTGCCCCGGTGATCGTGTACCCGCCCGACCAGGACGGCGGCCGTCGCGTGCGCTGCTACGACCGCATCCTCGGCCGGGCCCACAGCCTCGAAGAACTCGCCGATCTCCTCGCCGACGCGGGCTGGACCAGAAGCAAGCTCGACCTCGACGGGCCGCTCGTCGAATGGCGCGGCGGCGGCCACGACGTGTGGCACCCCGACAACGCGGCCGGGTAGCGGCATGCCCCCGGTCGTCGTCCACGCACCCGACAGTCAGGGCGGCAGGCGCGTCGTCGCCCGCGGTCGGATCCTCGGCGTCGCCTACAACGTGATGGAGGTCCTCGACCTCCTCGAGGGCGTTGGCCTTGACCGGGCCGACGTGCGCCTCGACGACGTGGACCTCATCGACTGGCGCGGCGGCGGCTCCTACGAGTGGACACCCAGCAGCGGGTAGCCTCACACGGCGGTGCCCCCGCCACTACGACTGGCGGGGGCACCGTGCTGGGTGGGGAGTTAGAGCGGGCGGAAGTCGCGGGCGAAGTTCACGGACTCGTAGACCCGAGTATCCCCGCCTCACCGTGACTCGACCTTCACCGCCGCGATGGTCGCGGTTCTGTCGGGCGTTACCTCCAGCACCCGCACCTGGTCACCGCGGTCGTGCACGTTCACGTAGTACGCGCCGATCTCAATCTCTTCCGGTCGCACTTGGCGTCTCCTCTTCTTCGGTGTCGAGCCTGGCGGCGAGTTTCGCGGCGAGGCTGTAAGCGGGGTGGTCGTCGAGTTGGCGTCGGCGCCGGTTGTATCGCTGGGTGGTGCGCGGGTCGGAGTGGGAGACGGCGTCTTGGACGTCTTGGAGGGGGACTCCGTTGGCGAGGTTGTCGGTGATGAACTGGTGCCGCAGGGTGTGGGGTTTGATCGTGGCTGCCTGCGGGATTCCGGCGCGGCGGGCGAGGACTCGGAGGTGCTTCCACGCTTCGGGCTGCGTCCAGCGCCGCAGGCGTCCGGTGTCGGTGATGAAGAGCGGGCCGTCGGTGCGGTCGCCGAGGTAGCCGAGGAGCGCGTCGAGGGCGAGCGGGGGTACGGGTGCGGGGCGCTTCTTGCCGCCCTTCTGTGTGAGTGGCAGGGTGCGGTGCCCGTGGTTGTAGCCGAGCTGGTCGGCGTCCAGCGACAGGAGTTCGTCGACGCGGGCGCCGGTGAGGTAGAGGAGCGTGACGAGTGCGTAGGAGCGGGGTGCCCAGTCGCGGGCGGCCTCGATGAGCCGGGCGGTCTCTTCCTCCGTCATGCCTTCGGTCGGTGAGTAGTCGGGGTCGACGTAGGGGCGGAGGACGGCGGCGAACGGGTCGGAGTCGACGGCTTGGAGGCGGGCGGCGTAGGTGTAGAAGCTCCCGGCGGCGGCGAGAGCTTGGGCCTGTGTGGTCTCCGCCGGGGGCTTGCCGTTGCGGGTGGGGGTCTTGGCGAGGTGTTTGGCGTAGGCGTCGGCGAGGGGCAGCTTCGCCTGGAGCGGGTGGATACTCGCGCTGCGGGCGTATTCCTCCCACGACTTGAAGGTGCGGACGTAGGCCCGCCGGGTGTGGCGGGACTTCTGCCGTGCGATCCATCCTCCGGCGATGGTGGGCAGCGGGTCGGCGTCGCCGTAGAACTCGGCGAGGTGGTCGGCGAGGGCGCGGGCTTCGTCGGGCCAGTCGTCGCGGGGGTCGTGCCGGTCGGTCGACAGTTCCGCCGACGGGCGCGGAACGAGGGCGGTCACCGCTCACCGCCCAGACTCGGCCGAGTTCGCTCACGGTCTGCCAGTCGGTCCGCCTCGTCGAGTAGCACCCGCGCGGCCTCATGCTTGCCGTCGGCGGCATACACCTCAGCGCGTTCGCGGAGGATGTCCGCTGTCTCATGCAGCGCGGTGCTTGCTGCATAGGCCGCCGCCGCGTCGTAGTTGCGCTCTCCGGTCCATCCGAGGATCGGAGCGTGGAGGAGCGCGTCCCGCACCTGCTCGGTCACGTCGTAGTACACGGTCGGGTCTGCCACGGGCACTCCAGGTTGAGTGTTGGATAACTGTCATTATCAACCATCGTGTTGAGTCGTCGCCAGCACATCCGGGCATCTGTTACAGATCATCTTGGACTGATACTTAAGCCCGTTTGCGCGTCGCCTCGCGTGGGATGCTGCTGGCATGTTGAAGACGCGCCTCCCTGTCGCCGTGGCGGTCGCGGCAGTACTCCTGTCGGGTTGTCAGCAGATGGCCGACGATCCAAAGCCCGCGGACTCCAAGCCGGCCGCCGCCGGTGACGCCTTGACCGTCAGCGACGCGGTGGACGAGCTGCCGGTGAAGCCGGAGCACACCCGCGGCTACGACCGCGAAAAGTTCAAGCTGTGGGTGGACGCCGACCACGACGGCTGCGACACCCGCAAGGAAGTCCTCATCCAGGAAGCGATCGAGAAGCCTAAGCAGGGCGAGGACTGCAAGCTGTCGGGCGGGAAGTGGGAGTCGTACTACGACGGCAAGACCACCACGAACGACCGCTCCTTGGATATCGATCACGTGGTGCCGCTGGCGGAGGCGTGGGCGTCGGGCGCGCACGGCTGGGATACAGAGAAGCGGGAGCGGTACGCCAACGATCTCAAGGCGAAGCGCTCCCTGGTGGCCGTGAGCCTGGGGCCGAACCGGTCGAAGGGCGACAGGGATCCGGCCGAGTGGATGCCGCCGGCCAAGGGTGCCTACTGCCAGTACGTGAACGACTGGGTGGCGACCAAGCTGCGGTGGGGCCTGTCAGCGGACAAGGCGGAGCGGAAAGCGCTGCGCAAGTACGGGAAGCCGTGCGACCAGACCGTCGAGTACGAGAAGGCGAAGTAGCGCACACGACGATGCGCCCCGCTCCCCTGCCATGGCAGGAGGGCGGGGCGTTGTCATGCCGCCTAGTCGGCCAGCGGTTCGGCCGGGGGTGCGATGGCGGGTTCGAGGAACGGGTTGTTGGACGGCGGGGGCGGCGGCTCCGGCGACGGTTCGGGCGGCGGGTCCACCCAGCCCATGTCGACTTGGGAGCCGAGGTCGGCGCCGCCGGGGGTGGGGCGTGGGGTGACGGGTCGGGGCTGCGACGGGTCGGGCACGGGGCTCCTTACGGGTAGGTGCGTCGGCTGGGGTCGAGTGCGGCGGTCTCTGGTGTGGGCCCGTCCTGGCCGCTGCCGCTCCCGGTGGGGGCGCAGCTGTAGGAGGTGGCCCCGTCGGTGGTGGGCGTGCACTGGTAGGTGACGCCGTTGTACGTCCAGGTCCATGACGAGGGTGCTGGGCCGGCGGGTCCGCGTTCGCCTTGCGGGCCTTGTTCGCCGCGGGGCCCGGAAGCGCCGGGCTCGCCCTTGGGTCCTTGGGGCCCGGGTTCGCCGGGGGCGCCGTCCTTGCCGGTCTCCCCTTGCTCACCCTTCGGCCCCTCGTCCCCGGCCTTCCCGGCTTCTCCGGTCTTGCCGTCGGGGCCGCTGTCTCCGTCCTTTCCGCTGGCCCCGGGCTTGCCGGTGGGTCCTCGGTTGCCCTGGTCGCCTTCGGGTCCGCGGGGTCCCCGAGGGCCGACTTGCCCAGCGTCGCCGGAGTCGCCGCGGGATCCAGGTGGGCCGGCGACGGGTTTCTCGCCGAGCTGCTGTACCTGCTCGGCGAGGGCATCGCGGGCGTCGTTGGCTTCACGGAGGTCCCCGGCGAGGCGCTGCATAGTGAGCACCACCCACGCGAACGCGGCCAGGGCCACCACGACCGCAGCGGCGTACAGGAGGTCGTTGCGGCGCCGCCGCTTGCTGGGGTGGTGGTGCGTGCTCACGAGCCCGCCCCCCTCGCCGCCAGGTACGTCTGGAGTAGCAGCAGCAGGATCGGCGCCACCAGCGCAGTGAAGACGAGCCGGCGGTCGCTGCGGCGCCGGTCTTCGGCGGCGCGCCGGTCCTGGTCTGCTTGTCGTGCGTCGGCGTCTCGGGCTTCTTCGATGGCGCGGACTCGTTCGCTCATTCGGCGGGAGTCGTCATCGCGGGCACGGTGTTCGTAGTCGTAGCGCTCGATTGAGACTTTGCTGTCGAGGCGGGAGCCGAGCTCGCGGACGTCTTCCTTGAGGTCTTGGTGGACGGCTTCGAGGCGTCGCACCACCTCCCCGAGTGTCGGCTCGTCCGACATGTGGGCCCCCTGGTCAGGCTCCGGCGGCAGGGGCGTCCGGCTTGGACGGGCTCACCTGCCCGCGGGTGAGGAGTGCGAGTCCGGCGAGGATGAGGCCGGTGATGGCGCCGACGGTTTCGGGGGCGACTTCGAAGCCGAATGCGGCGGTGAGTGCGGCGACGGCGGCGACGAGGCCCGTGAACGCGTTTGGGGCGATGGGCCGAGTGACGACGGCTGCTGCTGCTGCGAAAACCGCGCTGATGACGGCGACGATGGCGCCTGCTTGCGCGGTGGTCATCCCGAAGTTGAGGGTGACGAGCACGGACAGGGCGGCGGAGACGGTGTTGAGGACGAGCGCGGGCTCGCGGCCGAGGACTCTCACGGCAGGATCCTTCTGAGAGAAGAAATGGACTGATCGTGTTCCGGTTAGGGGCTACTTGACCTTCTTGGAGAGCTCGGAGACCTGCTTGGTGAGCTCGGAGACCTGCTTGGCCAGCTCGGCGATGTCGTCCCGGGCCCGGGAGGTCTGCTCGTAGTTGCCGACCAGAACCGAGATGGGCATCCAGGTCGGGTTCTCCTTGACGGTGGAGGCGGTCTTCGGCGCGGGGGCGTAGTCGCCGGTCCAGAACGTCGTGTAGGCGGTCTTCTTGTCCATGTTTTCGATCTCCTTCTCGGTGCCGGTGACGGATCCGCTGCCGGCCGAGCCCTTCAACCGGGCGGCGACGTCGCGGCGGAACTTGGTCATGTCGAACGAGGGATCGGGCTTGCCCTCGATGCTGGTTTCCTTGTGGCCGACGACGCTGTCGGCTGACCAGCCGTAGTGGCGGCAGATCGCGGCGGCCCAGCGGACGGCGGCGTCGTACTGGGCCGCGGGGTAGGGGTCTTTGCTGGTGCCGAGGTTTTCGATCTCGATGCCGTAGAAGTGGGCGTTTCCGTCGACCGTCCCGCTGGACGCGGACGGGTGGGGGTGGGTGGATGACTCGTTGACGACGGCGTTGAACGCGTTGCGGGCGGCGGTCCCGGCGTGGTTCGCACGCCCGGAAGAGATCATGGTGGCTGTGCCGTCCTTCGCGAGGTGCGTGTGGCATAGGGGTCCGGGCAGGTCGGAGCGCCCGTTGTAGCAGAGGGCGCGGCTGTCGCGGCCGGCGGTGTGGTGGATGAGGACGCCGTTGATGCCGCCCCAGGCGCCGACGTGGTTGCGGTTGTGGGTGCGCCAGCCGCTGTACTTCTCGGAGACCTTGACGCCCTCCTTCTTGAGGGCGGCGACGAACGTGGATGCGGACATGGGTGTGGCCATGGGGCCTCCTCACAGAAAAGGCCCCGGCCGAATCGGCGGGGCTGCTGGGTTGGCGCAGGTCAGAGGGAGCAGAACGTGCCGTTGAGGCTGACCCAGGGCGGGTTCTCGTCCGTGGCGCCGATGCCGATCAGGACGAGCGTGCCCTCGGGGTTGATGTCGAGCTTCACGCTGGAGAGGGTGGTGCGCTGCACGGAGCAGGCGCAGGTGATGGTCCGCTTGGTCGACGGCCGCGCGTTCGTTGGCAGCGGGCTGCTGTTGATCTGGCTGTTGTTGAAGGGGGTGCCGGTTTCGCCGCCGCTGTAGGTGATGCCGACCCCGCCCCGGAACATCAGGGAGATCTCCCCGAAGAAGTTGACCAGCCGGTACTGCACGTTGCCGTTCGCGTTGCCGTCGTGGGTGTAGCCGGACGCGAGGCTGATCGTCGTCCACTGGGAGGAGCCCGCGGCGAGGACCACCCAGGCGGTGCCGTCGTAGCCGGTGAAAAGTTTCTCAGCCGCGAGGTGGGCGACCATCCCGGCAACCGGAGAGGTGACGGTGGCGTTGCGCTCGGCGGCGGTCGCGAACCGCATCACGGACCGCGGGGTGAGGGCGTCAGCGAGCCCCTTCGTGCCGGCCCGCACGTCGGGCTTGTCGCCGTTGTCGAGCCAGGGCACGCCCTGGCCGTAGTCGTCGGTGGGCACAGGGCCTCCTAGATGGTCCAGTAGCTGATGCCGTCGAGCGCGATCCAGGAGGGTTGACTCGCGGTTTCGTAGATACGCAAGGTGCCCGTGTCCGTGATCTCGGCTCGGATCACGGCTGGGTTGACGCCGGAATCCCGGGCGACCGCGAACCCTGCCTCGACACCTGCCGGCGGGCGGATAGCGGCAGGGATGGTGGCGATCGTGGCGCCGTTGGCGATGGTGCCGGACGACGGCCCGACCCGGCCGCGGAATGTCACCTGGCGGCCCTGCACCAGGTAGGCCGGGCTGTATCCGTGCCCCGGCCACACGTAGCCGGATGCGAGCGTGAGGCTGGTCCAGCCTGCGCCGCTGCTCTCCAGGCGCCCGGCTGCGGCCCAGTTTCCGGAGCTGGAGCGGGTGACGACGATGACGTCGCCGGTCGCCGGGGCCGGGTAGCTGGGCAGGCGGCGGGCGCGGATCTCGCCGCAGTCGACGGTGCCGTTGCTGTTGACGGCGGTGACGGTGGCGAGGCGCCAGTCTGCGCCCCGGACGACGGGGGCGGTTTCACCTGCGGTGACGGCGGCTCCGCGGATGGCTGCGGCGAGTTGCTGGGGGCTGGCAGGGGTGCTCATGCGTCCTCCCGTCCGCCGATGCATTGCACGGTGAAGTCGCCGCCGACCAGGTCGAGGGAGAAGCTCTCGACTTGGAGGAGGTCGCGGTCTCCGGAGCCGTAGGTGACGCGGAGGATGTCGCCCGGCTCCAGGCACGGGTTGGGGACGCTGGACAGGTCCGCGGTGGCGTTGGGCTTGAGGCTGTCGCGGAGGAGCTTGTTGGCGGCGGCCTGCGCCAGGGTCGTCGTGGTGAGCGTCGCCGAGCTGTAGAACGTCGGGACGCGGCCGAACGCCCCGTACACGTAGGTCGGGCTGGTCGGGTCCTCGTCAGCGGCGTAGGCAGAGACGGGAGGCGTGTCCTCTTCGGTGTTCTCCCCGCGGGCGGTCACCCAGTTGTAGATCCCGTCGCGGCTGTAGCCGCGGGTGGCGGAGACGAGGGCGCCACGGTCGCCGGCGTCGACCTGCCACGAGATGGGCGCGGTCAGCATGTCGGGGAGCTCGGCGATGACGAACACGCCGTCGGCGTCGGCGTAGCATTCGGCGCCGATCGCGGTCGCGCACTCCTGCACCGCCGCCCACCGGTCGCCCTCGGCGTCCCAGGTGCGCACACCGATGACCTGGTCCGTCGCGAAGGCGACGATGACGGCGCCGGGGATGGCGGCCTGGATGAGCCCGGTGATTGCGGTGACGGCGGTGACGCCGCCGCGGGTGGAGTACGCCTCGACGAACTTGTCGTCGGCCACGACTGCCTCGAGGCCCGATGCTTTGATGTCGACGGGGCCGATGTCGGGGTCACCTTCGACGGCGTCGACCCTCCCCCAGAAGACGGGCACCAGCTCGACGTGCCCGTCTCCGTACCGGATGCCCCGCTGGATGCGGAGTCGGGAGCCGTAGATGGCGAGCTGAGCGGTGGGTGTGCGGGGGATGAAGCTGGTGTCGAGGATGGTGACGTTGGCGGTGCGCCGCACGGCCTGCGACCTGTCGACCGTCACCGACCCCGCGGTGTGCTCCAGTGGGCCGACGGTGCCGTCCGTCTTGTGGAGTTGGACGACGGTGACTGGGGTGTGTGACTCGACGAGGGTCGGCAGGAACAGGCGGGACGGGGGCGGGTACACGTCACGTCCTCCTGTCGATGGCCAGGTCGAACACGGTCTCGTACCGGTCGAGGACGTCGTATCCGGTGGCGTATTCGAGGCGGACGTCGTACACGGTCCAGCCGGCGGTGCCGACCTGCCCGCCTGTGGGCATGTCCACCTCGGTGAACGGCAGTGTCCATTCGCGCCACTGCTCGCGGGCGTAGGTGACGATCCGCGGGTACTGGATCTCGCCGACGCTGACGTACACGTCGGGTTCGCCCATGCCCGGGGCGCACCGCCACAGGAGCACGTTCCCGGTGGCCAGGAGGAACCGGAGCGCCTCCCGCTGCTCGTCGCTGGTGGTCCAGCACACGAGGTCACCCTCGCGGCTCCCGCGGACGTCGCCGATGACGACGGGTGTGGCCCTGCCGCGAATCCGGTAGGCGGTCTGTTCGATGGCTTGCTGCCACTCGGGCGCCTGCTTAACCAGGACCCGGAGGCCGATACCGGGCCGGGCCGGGTCTGTGAGCCACGCGAGATTCGGATCGCCTGGGTCGAGGGTGATCGGCGGGTCAGTGATGCGGGTGCTCTTCTCGCTGCTGCCCGGCCATACCCTCTCGATGCGGTAGTAGACCGGCACGCCGAGCGGAGCCTCGTAGTCCTCGATGATGAGGCTGTCCGAAGGGATCACGTAGGTGCCGTCGTAGAGCTGGTCGGGGCCGCGCACGAGGGTGCGGCCCCCGTCGGGGGTGATCCGCCACACGGTGAGCAGCTGTCCGACTTCGAGCTCGCGCAGGATGAGCTGCACCGAGGCGGACTTGCTGTCGGCGCTGGTCGCCGTGAGTGGGAGTGTCTGCCACAGGGCGGGCCGGTCGATCTGAAGAACGGCGCCCGCTGCTGTTGCGGTCAGCTCCACTTCGATCTGCGCCTGGGTGGCGCCTGCCGGAGCCGGGTCGTCGGCACTGCGCCACCACCATCCGGGCGTGCCAGCAGGAAGCGACGGCACTGTGGAGGTGAAGACCAGGTTCCCCTCAGCGTCGAACCACCTCATGTACACGGACATGTCCCAGCCGCCGGAGACGACCTTCGTGTAGACCTCGGCCCGCCAGTTTTCGCCCGTTGTGTCGCCGATGGGGTAGATGCCGGAGCGGAGCACGCTGGTCGTGGCCGTGCTGCTGGTGACGGTGAGGCTGTAGAAGTCGAACGCCGCCTGCGCGCCCCACGGGCTGCTACGGGCGATCGTGGCCGCCCCCGAGGCGACCGTCCACGCGCCGACGCTCTCCTCGAAGTCCCAGTCGGCCATCGGCAGCACGCTGCCGGTGCGCAGCGACGGGTTCGGCGTGCTGTACAGGGGCGCGATCGACGAGCCCTCCGTGCGCAGTACCTGCCCCGCCGACGCCCCCGTGATCCCCACAGCCAGAGCCGCCGACACGGCGCCTGCCGGGGCGATCCCGGAGGTGATCTGCCGGTACACGCCCGTCCCAGGGGCCGCGAGCGGCGCCCGGTGCGCCTCCAACTGGGCGTCCGCCTCGTCGTAGAACCGCAGCTCAACCCACGTCACCGACCCGGTGGTGGGCGGGCCCAGGTAGGTAAACGCCAGGTATTCGACGCCCGGCACCACTGGCGGGCGCTCTACCGTGACCGCGCTCGCGTCCCCGGCTGCTGTGGCGGTGACCGTGATTTGGTGGCCTCCCGCGTAGTAGAAGTCGGCGGCCCAGGCGGCGACCGGCGCCATCCGGCCTACGCTCGTGTTGGCCTCCGCCTCCCACGCGGTGCTGTCGATCTCCCCGCCCGACTCGGCGTTGAAGCTGAGCACGTTGCCCGGGTAGCGGAGCGGCGGCCCCAGGTAGATGTTCTCCCAGTAGTGGAGCACCCCCGCCCCGGCGACCGTGGACGACAGCAGCACCTGCGCGTGCACCGCACCCACCGGGGCGTATCCCGCCACCGACACGCGATGCCACGACGACGACGCGGCCGCCGTCGTCAGCGACCACGTCACGCTGATCTCGGCGCCGGTCGAGTCCATCCAGCGGATACCGATCCGCTCCGGCTGGGCGCTGGCAGACGCGTCGGCGAACGTGAAATACAGATCCCCACTCGACACGGGCAGCCACGAGAACGTTCTCGCCTGCATCTCCCCCGCCGCCACGGAGGTCAACTTCAGGCAGCCGTCACCCACCCGGCCGCCCGACGCCCGCGCGAGCGTGCAGTTCATTCGCGACGTCCAGCCGCTGATGTTCGGCTCGATCGACGACGTCGTCACCGACAGCAGATTCCCAGGAATCGCCACAGGTCACCTCCCCGGCCGCGCGTTCAGCGACGTCACCAGACGCCCGTTCTCAGCCCGCACTTCAGCCCGAGCAATATCCGTGATCTCCCGATCGCCGACAAACACGGCCACCGACAGGTCTCCCAGCCCGGACTGATCCCGGCCCCGTACAGCAGCCCCCGTCAATGCGTTGATCTGCTGCGTTGTCATGACCGGCTCCGGTGCCCCGGTGCCGTTGTAGACCATCGACAGGCCCTCCGGCAGGTAGCCGCCGTTGTCGTACCAGTGCGGGTTACGGGCCTGCCAGCGGCCCCACGCCCGAGACGGCGACCCGTATCGGCTGCGGATGTAGCCGAGCCCCCATTTGATCTGGGTGGCCGGGTTCGTCCGCCAGTCCGCGCCCGCCGAGCGCATCTTCCGGCCGGGGAGGGCCTGGGGGATTCCGTAGGCGTCCGAGGTGGGGTTGTCGGCGTTCCAGCGCCAGCCGGACTCGCGCTGCCACAGCTTCTCCAGCGCCGGGAACTGCTTCTGGCTGAAGTGGAACTCGCCCATCATCTGCCGGGCGGTGGCCTTCGCCGCGGCGACGGACTTGCCGCCGCCCCCGCCGATGGCGGGTTTGAAGCCGTACCAGTTGTTGCCGAACAGAGACGACTTGTAGCCGCGGGCGCGGGACCCGACGACGACACCGTCACCGCCCCGCGACTCCACGTTCGTGCCTGCCAGGGTGCCCGCGGTGTGGCCCTTGCCGTTGTTCGTGATGCCGATCTGGAACGGGCTCTTCTTGTGATACTCCCAGCCGGACGGGGCCCGCTTCCCGGAGAACGAGAACGTCGACCACAGGCGGCCCTTGGGGTTCTTGCCTTGGATGACCTTCTGAATGCCGCTCATGAACCCCGAGCAGTCCCACGACGGATTACCCGCGCCGCCCCACTGGTAGGGCTTCCCCGCCTGGCTCTTCGCCCACTTCAGAGCCCGTGCGACGCCCTGCCCGCCCAGCTCGGAGGTCTCCGAGCCCTTGATGGAGGACAGCACCTCGTCGAGGATCCCCGTCGGCACGGCCTTCGCCAGAGATCCCCAGCCCTTGGTGCCGCCCGGAATCGTGTTGATCAGCGAGCGGATCGGCTTCGATGCGGCGCTCGCGGCCTTGTACACGCCGCCGAGGGCCGCGTCTTTGACCTTCGACAGGCCCTTGGACACCGAGCCGGCAACGGCCTTGGCCCCGCCGACGAGCTTGTCGCCCGCCCCCTTGAACCAATCGACCGCGCCACCCAGCGCGTACCCGGGCACGCCACCAGCCGCCGGGGCCGGGCCACCCTGACCCGCTCCCCCACGCGCTGCGGCCCGCAGCCCCTCGACGGCGCGATGCCCGCCAGCGCCCTGCACCTCACGCGCGGTCCACACGTGCTCACCACGGGACAGCCGCGCCGGGATGGAGTCCGATGTGGCCGTGCCGGGCCCGTGCACGGCGCCACCGGTGGCGAACTTGAACACCGGCAGCTTCTTGATCGGCAACACCTTGGCGGCTGTGTTCCACAGGCCGCGGACGCCCTTGTTGTAGACGATGTCGATGACCCACTGGATCGGCTTCCGCGTCAGGCTCTTGATCTTCGCCCACGCCTTGCCGATGCCGTCCTTCGCCTTACTGAAGGCGTCCGCCACCTTGTGCACTGCGGTCTTCAGCGCGTTGAACGCAGGCTTGATGCCCTTGTTCCACACCGTAGAGATCACGGACTTGATGCCGTTCCAAACGGGCTTGATGATGTTGTTGTACAGCCAGCGGAAAACGGACCCAAGCGTGCGGATCGCCGCCTTGACCAGGTTGAAGTACCTGACGACGACGTTCCGCCACCACCACAGGATGACACTCTTGATGCCGTTGAAGACGGGCCGGACGATGCTGCGGTACAGCCAGGTGAAGACGCTGCCGAGGAGGCGAATCGCGCCCCTCACCAGTGCGAAGTACCGCTTCACGATGTTGTTCCACCACCACGTGACGACGGTGGCGGCCCCGCGTAGGGCGGGTCCGATCGCATTGGTCCACAGCCAGGTGAAGAAGCTGCCCACGGCGCGAACCCCGACCATGATCGCGTCGAAAGTGGGCTTCAGCACGACGTTCCACGCCCACAGGGCGGCGGCCTGGATGCCGCGCCAGGCGGCCTGAACGGCGGTCCGGAACCAGCCCCATCGCTTGTACGCGTAGATCACGGCGGCGACGAGCGCGATGATCCCGATGACGATCAGCGTGATCGGGTTCGCGTTCATGACCGCGTTGAAGATCGCCAGGCCGATGGTCCACAGGCGTGTGACGATCAACGCCCCGTACATGAGCTGGATCAGCCACGGCAGCGTGCTCGCGATCGACGCGATCCCGCGCGCCAGGACACTGAGCACGTCAAGTACAGGCCCCGACAAGGGCGACAGGGCACGTGCGACCTCGAAGAATGCGCTGGCGATGTCCCCGATGGTGGATGCCAGCTTCGGCCCCATCCGCGCCGCGTAGTCCAAGAACCGCTCGAACTCGGGGCTGCCCTTCAGTCCGGTGCCCCAGTTGGCGAACCGGCCGGTGATCGCCTGCATCCTCGCCGAGATCGAATCCATGTGCGGCAGGAAGGCCTGGATCACACCCGCCATGCCCTTGAAGACCCGGCCGAACGACACGCCCAAGCCGACGATCGCAGGCTCGACCGACCCGGACAAGTCCTTCTTGAACGTCTTCCACCACGGCGACTTGAAGCCAGCCGAGACTCGGTCCTGCAGCGTCGTGATGCCGCGGGCCGCCGCCAGGACCAGCGGTGTCAGCCCAGGTAGGGCGGTCTTCATGCCGTTCAGCGCCCGCGTGAAGATGGGCATCACCGCGGGCTGCAAGCTGCGCGACCAGCCGGTGAACGCCTTCCGCAGCGACAGAAACGCGTTGAACGTGCCGCGCGCGGCCGGGGTCATGTCGGCCAGGGCCTGCCGGTACTTGGCCTGCGCGGTCGCCGCCTGGTTCGCCCCGCCGGCTGCGCTCAGCTCGGCCGACTGGATCTGCCTCTGCGCCGAGGCGACCGCGTCCGCCGCGGACTGCTGGGCAGTCGCGACGTTCCGGGTGGCCTCCCCGACCCGCTGCTGGGCGGCGGCGATCTCGCGGGCCGTCTGCGTCTGTACTCGGGCGGCCTCGGCCTGCGCGTCCCGCACCCCGCGGGCACGGTCCGCGACTTGCTGCTGCGCCTGCGCGAGCCGCTGCTGCGCCGAGCGCACCGTGTCCGAGCCGGACACCCCGGCCTTGTTCGCCGCGGCGGTCTCCGTCTTGAGCCGCTTCGTCTCCGTAGTCTGGTCTTTGAGGCGCTGCACCGCCTGGTCGTAGGCCAGTTGCGCCCGCGCCCGGTCGATTTCGCTGGAACCCGCGTCCTTCATGGTGCGGGTCAGCTCGGCCTGAGCCTCCCGCACCGACAGGGCGGCGTCCCGCTGCGACAGCTGTGCCCCAGCCAGCCGGGCGTTCAAATCCTCCAGCTCGCGGGCCGCCTCGCGGCGCGCTTCGGTCAGATCCTGCTGGGCCTGCCGGGCATCCCGCTGAGCGCTGGCCAGCCCCCGCTCGGCGTCCTGCACCGCACGGGTGGCGGCCTGCTGCCGCTGCGCCGCCTGCGCAGCCACATCCGCGGCGGCCTGCTTCGCCTGCCGAACCTGCTGCTGGGCCTGCGCAATCTGACGGGCACCGTTCCGCTCCGCCGCCACGAGGGCCTGCTGCGCGTTGGCCTGAGTGAGGGCCTGCCTGGCGGCCTGCGCCGCCACCTGACCACCGCGAGCCGTGGACGTCGTCGCGGCGTCCTGGGCGGCCTTCTGCGCCTGTAGCGCCTCCCCGATGCCCTTGATAGCCGGCGCGGCAACGAGGGCGAGAGCGCCCACACCAGCCCCGGCAGCAGTAGCCGCGGCGGCGAGCGAGCCGAGACCCGCAGCGGCCACCGGCACGACCGGGATAGCGGCGACACCGGCGATGGCCACGCCGAGCTGAAGCAGCGCCGCAGTGGCCTGGCCCGTCTCGACACGCGTGTCGATGTGGATGCGGCGCCGGTCCGTGGCGTCGATCTGCTGCCGCAGCGCAGCCAGCTCCGCCCTGGCCGTCCCCGTGTCGACGCGGACCTGCGGGTTGGGATGCCGGGCCCCCAGCTCCCGCAGCTGCCGCTCGATGTTTTCGATCTCGGCGCGGGCGGTGGCCACGTCGACATCGATGCCGATGCGCTGCCGTGACAGGGTCTCCAGGCGCACCCGCAGTGCCTGAATGTCGGAGTCCGCCTCCGACGTGTCCGCCCCGATCCGCACCTCCGGAATAGCCCGAAACGCTGCCTCGATGCGGGCCCGTGCTGCCCGGCCGAACGCCCCGCCCGCGCTTGATCCCTGTCGGGTCGCAGCAGGTGTGGCGGTGCGTCCGCCCTGGGTGACGCCGTCCCGCACCGCGTCCCGAATGCCAGCAGCGATCTGCCGGCCGAGGATCGCGCCGATGTCCCGCCCGGCTCGGTCCGCCGACGGCCCCAGGCCCTGCTGGAGCTGCCGGTAGATGCCGCGCGTGTTGGGTACGACATCGACCTCGACGGAGCCGACACTGATCGCCACAGGAGGTCTCCCTCCTGCGCTATACGGCGCCTCCGTTGATGAGCTGGAACAGCCGCTCGGCGGCGGCGTCCGACATGGGCGCCGTCTTTTTCTTGCGGGGCTGAGAGCCAGGCCGACGGATAGGTTCCGGCACGTCCGGCCGCTGGGACTTCTTCTCGGTGTTGACGCAGATCAGCGTGTACTGGAGCTGCGCCACGCGGTCTGCCAGGAGTGCCAGGAGCTGCTCGGTCTGCGACCAGCGGCCCTTCTCCGGCTCCCCGCGGTCCGCCTGCGCGTCCAGCTCAGCGTCGGACATGTTGTTGCGGATCGCGGTCATCGTGTGCGACTCGGGCGGCAGGTGATGGAGCAGCACGCCCAGGCGGCGGGGGGTCATCTCGTCACGCCAGTAGGCGCCGATCTGGTCGGCGTCCCGCGGATAGTAGTGCGCGAGGTCGGCTTCTATCGCCTCCGCGTGTTCCGCGACGACGGACGCCGCCCACTGGACTTTCCCAGGGTCTCCCCTGACCGGTCGCCGATCATCTCCATGAAGTCGTTGATCTCGTCGTTGGTCGGGTCGAGATCCAGGTACAGCTCGTAGGAGTCGGGGCTCATCACGGCCCCGAAGAAGGCGTCGAAGTCGCCCTCGCGGAGCATGCGCATGGCGGACTGGCGCCATGCGCCCGCAGGCACCACCTCGACCTCCTTGCCGCAGAGCTCGGCGGTGACGTAGTGCCCAGTGGCTTCGGCTTCCTGCGCCTCGGCGTTAGCGGAGGCGTCGAGTTCCTTCTTGGTGGTGGGCATGCGCGGGCCTTTCCGTTCGGGGCGCGGGCGGGTGGGTAGGTGGTGGGCCGGGCCCGCGCCAGAGATCGGCCCACCACCAGCTCAGGGGCTCCCTCAGGAGCCGGGGGTCGCAGGCGTCGCCGGGACCGAGTCGAGGTGGTAGACGGTGTTGCCGGCGTCGTCCGGGTAGGCGGTCACCGTGATCTCGTAGCCGCTCATTTCGTCCTGCTTGAACGTCACGTCGCTGCGGTCGCTGACCTCGCCCTGGGGGACGTAGAAGCCCTTCGCGGTGCTGCCGTCCATGACGAGGAACCACCAGGCGCGGCGGTCCGGGGCCGGGGACGCGGTCTCCGCGTAGCTGGTGATGCCCTCCCCGTCCGGCTCCAACTCGGACGGGTCCAGCCGGAACATCACCGACTGCACCGCGATCCTGCTCGTCTCCCACAGCGTCACGCCGAACGTGCGGACCGACGAGGTGACGACAGTGCGCCACGGCGACGTCTGCCCCCACGGGGTGAACGCCTCGTTGTCCTCGTCGAACCCGTAGACGAGGCCGTCGTCGCTGATTCCGCCCAGCGCCTCCCACGGGGAGGCGGGCTGCTCCAGCGGCGACGTGGGCGCGGCAGTGCCGGTCGGCGCGACCCAGCCGCCACCGTTTGCGCCGACGACCGCAAGGTCCGCGGCACGCTCGATCTGAACCATCAGGGGTCTCCCAACATGCGAAAACCCCAGCTCGGGCTGGGGTTAGTGACAGGTCCGGCGCGGGCCTGGCCGGTCAGGAGACCGGGTGAACGAACATCTGGTAGGTGGCCCCGCAACGACGCAGAGCCGTGTTTTCGTAGGGGCGGATCGCGGGCGGCGGATTCGAGGAAATCCGGCCCCACACGGCGCCCGCGGTGCGGCTGCCGCGAAGCTCGGCGAGCAGCAGCCCGCGGATCGCAGCAGCCAGGGCGATGGCGTCCCCGCGGGTGGCGGCGTATACGTCGACGTCGACCAGGGCGCGGTCGAGGCGTAGCCCGTCATCGGAGCCGGCGGGCACACGCTGCACCTGCACTGTGGGTAGTTGCTTGGCCAGCTCGTTGTCGAGTTCGTCGCGCACCACGACCTGGTCTCCGAGGCGCTGCTGGAGCCAGCCGATCAGCTCCAGCTCCACGTCGACGCTGCCGACGGCGGCCATCAGCCGCCCCCGGCCTGCGCTGCACGGAGCAGCACGTGGTGGGCATGGACGCGTTCGGTGCCGTACTCGACGAACCGGGCGTGCGGGGCCGTGTTGTAGACCGTGGCCGTGGCACGGTCCCGTCGGCGCCCACCGCGGCGGGTGCTGCTGGTGTGCCACGACGCCTTGTACTGGCCCGGGTGCGGGTCCCGTGCCGCCTCCCCCACCGGCGACATACCGACCGCGGTCGCCTTGATGGCGTTGGCGCGGCGCAGCATGTCCGCCTCCACCTGCGGAGACCGCAGCAGCTCACCCACGCCACGACGGTTCAACCTGACGCGTGCACGTGCCATAGCCGCCTCCTATCCGGTGACCCTGTCCGCGGCGAACTGCACCGGGCCGCGGGTGCCGGTGAACGGGCTGTGTCCCCAGTCGCCGGGCTCGCCCGTCACCTCGAACAGCACGTCCTCGTAGCGCTCGCCGTCGACCTGGATGCGGTCGGTGGTACGGACGTCGGTGCCCGGCGGGGCGTACACGGTGATCCCCACGATGACCGTGTCCCGCCCCGTCTGCTCCGGCCCGCCCACCGGGGGCGTCTCCGCCCGCGGCGCCACCACACAGCCCGGCACGTCGAACGACTCGTCCGGCCCCGGGAGCGGCTGGCCACGCGGGTCCCTGCCCGGCGACTCCCCGGTGCGCACAACCCGTACCGTCACACCGAACGGATACGGCGCTGGCATCAGATCCAGCCCCAACCGGGCTCGTACTCCAGCCCTGGCCCCACGTCGGAGTCGATCGGCCATGTCGGCGACGGGTCCGCCGTCTCCGGGGTCGGGTCCACGGTGAACGCGCCACCCCGGCCCGACAGGCTCTTGAGCGCGGCCTTGTCGGCCTTCGTCAGATACAGGCCGCCGCTACCGGTCGGACGCTGCACCGACATCGGGCCGATCGTCTCGTAAGAGACCTGCGTGGGGTTGATGTACGCCCTGCCCGCCACCGACAGCACCACAGCCGTGGCCTGCTCGGGCAGCGGACGCACCACCGTCTCGCAGAGAGCGACCGCCTGCCGGATCAGCAGCTCGACCCGCGCCTCCTCGATCTCACCCAGCCCCAGGTAGAGAGCCAGCTCAGTGGCGTCGGGAGCTTCGAACATTTCGTCGCCTCCCCAGGGTCTCGACCGTTTCGCACCAGGCGGCCAGGTCGGCAGTCGGGTCCAACGCCCGGGACCGAGCGGTGGCCCGCGTGCTGGCCCGCCGCCATTCCGACGGGCGGAGCAGTCGCTCCAGGGTGAGCAGCCATGCATCCAGGTCATCCCGATCCGCGAAGATCCCGGCCTCGCCCAAGCTTTCGCACAGGCCCGGCGTCGGATGCGCCACGACGGGGATACCGGACGCCATCGCCTCCACCGCGGTGCGGCCCCACGACTCGTAGCGGGACGGCATCAGCAGCACCCGCGTCCGCGAGTACACCCGCTCGGCCATCTCATCGCCCGGAACGTGGTCGATGATCTCAAGGTTCGGGACCGGTTCGGGTGGCCCCACCTGCACCCCGTAGGCGCCCTTCACCAGCAAAAACTTGGCGTGCGGCATCCGCTGGGCGATCCGCCAGAACAGGTCGCCACCCTTGTCGCTGTTGCCGTTGATCAGGGTGATGCAGTCGCCGGGCGTCGTCCGGTAGTCCGCGGCGAACACCGGCGGGCGGACGACGAGCGCCTGCTCCGGCCGCACCGCCTCGGGGTAGTCCGCGAAGTACAGATCCGCTTCCGCCCGCATCCACAGCGAGTTGTACACGGCGAGCGCCGTCTGCCCGGCCGCCATATGCCGGAAGCTGGGCCGGTGCGTGTTGTGCACGACCGACACGAACGGCCTGCCGAACCCTCTGGCCAACGCACTCGTTGCTGGCACGTTCTCCAGGTGACTCACCAACACATGCGCGCGGCGGGCGACTTCACCGAAGTCCAGGCGGGCAGCGAGCGGCACCACGCGCACGCCCTCGTAGTCGTACACCTGCCGGTCGGCCGTGTACCGGCTGAGCCACACCTGCACGTCATGCCCGCGCTCCACCAGCGGACGCAGCATGCTCACCAGCATGTGCTCAGCACCAGCGTTGTGCCGCGGCGGCATCGCATGCACGCGAGCCACGATACGCAGAGGCGCGGCCCCGCCCGGCGCGGAAGCCGGGACCGCCCCCACGTCAGGACCCTGCGCTCTCGGCCACGTACTTCACGAACGCTTCACTGTCGCCCAGCACGAAGCCGTAGTAGGCCTCGGCGAGGAGCAAGACGAGGTTGTTCTGGAACGCCGAAATGGCGTTGCCCTCATCGTCGATGTACGTCGCCTCACGGGAGATCCGCACAGAGATGTCCATGCCGACGCCATAAGCAGTCTGTGACCAATCCCCGCCAACAGCCCGAAGGCCGGTATCGACGCTAGTCGACTGACGGCGGAGCTTGCCGGAGACCGACTTGGAGTAGGCCAGCGGGTGGCCTACCAGGGACCCCGCCATCGCCATGTCCATACCCTGGTCCCGGGTCTCAATGAAGATGGCCCGCCCGGTGGTGTCGACTGCCCCCATCAGCTTCGGCTGCAGGCGGTAATCGGCGACCGTGCCGGTGTAGTCCCAGTCGTCGTCGATGATCTCCTCCATGCCATCGACGAAGTCCTTCCAGATACCGCCCGCAGCCTGGGCTGTCGATCCCAGCGTCACGGACTTACCGGTCGCTGCAAGGTAGTCAGGGAAGGGGCCAGTGGCGCCCTTCATGGTCTTGCCGTGGACCGCTGCCATGTCGAAAGCACGAGCGAACGCAGTCGGCAGGTCCCGCTGCAACTGGTTCCACAGCCCGGCAGCGTTGGAATCGACGACCTCCATCGCAACAGGGATGAGCACAGCGATCTTCTTGCCGGACATCGTCTTGACGCCGATGTTCCCGGAGCTCAGCGGCTTACGCCCTGCCTGCTCGACCCAGTCGGCCGTCGGCACGTCCAGGGGGATCGGAACGGCGGTCTGCGCGGACATGCTCAGCGGCACGCGTTTGGCCAGGGACATGACCGCAGAGGCCTCGACGGACTTCTCGAAGACAGGCCCGGTGAGGGTGGGAGGGAGGAACGTCGAGTTGATGTCACTCAGCTTGATCGGTTCGACAGCCATCGGAGGCTACCTTTCTCAGCGCCCCTTCAGGGCGGCAGACATGATTGCGGCGAACTCGCTCGCCGGATCGGATGGGGTTCTGTTGCCGTTGCCCGACGAGCCCTGGGAACGGTCCGGGGCAGGACGCCGCGGACCGGAATCGGTTGGCTTGGCGAGATGCGGCTTGCGCTTCAGCAGGTCCCTCAGGTCCTTGCTGATCGCCGCCGTATCCACGTCGCCGTCCTCATCGACGTAGCCACCGAGGTCGAGGAACGCGTGCGCGTCCTCCGGGTCCGCGAACTCGACCGCCGCGAGAGCCTTCACCTCGCTGCGCACCGCCCGCTGCTGGATCGCCGCGATGCGTTCCTGCGCGGCCGTGAGCTGGCCCGTGAGGCGCTCCGCCTCCGACTTCTGGGCCTCCTCCGCCTCCCGCGCCTTCTGCGCGAGCGGCTCCAACTCCTTCGCCTTCGTGCGGTGCTTCGCAGCCTCGCGGCGGAGCTTCTCGATCTCCTTGCGAGCTGTCTCCGGATCCCACTCCGTCGCGCCGCCCTCCGGGGGCTGCTGCTCGGCGGTCTCCTGCGGCTCCCGCTCGCCCTCCGGCTGCTGCTCCGGGGCAGGGGTCTCTTCGGTTTCGGGCATGGCTCGGTCGCCCTCCTGGGGCTGAGAAAGGGCCGCCACCAGGACGGCACAGGGTTGGTCAGCCGGGCAGGGACTGCCCGTGCTCAGCCAGCGCCCGCCGGAAGCGAGCAAGCTGGTCTCCGGAGTAAGGGGCGGCGTACTCCCGGTACAGCCGCTCCCACTCCTTGGCCTTCTCGGACAGCTCGAACCGCTGCCCACGAAAGATCGGGACCACGCCACAATGGCAGCCGTCATGAGCCCGAAAGCCCGCAGTGTCCTGCTCATACACCGCGCCGCGGACCGCGAGCATCTTGCAGAACGCGCACGCGCCGAGCGCCGCCGTGCGAGCCCACCCAGTCGCCTCACGATCCCGGCGGACCGCCTCCCGCACCGTCTCCCGCGCCTGGTCGACCACGAGCTTCTGCACGACCTGCTCGGCCTTCTTCTCGGCCTGCTCCAGCCGGACCGTGAGCGGCTCCAGCTGCGCCGGCGTCGCCTCGTCCGGCTCCCGCGGCCACAGGTCCTTCGTAGCCCACCGCAGACCGGCCTCGGTCTTCTCGGCCGGTGGCGCTGGCGCGAGCGGCACCGTGAATCGGCCCGTCGCCCGTGCCGCCACCCGCTCGGCGTCGTAGTAGTCCGCCGCCAGCGAAGCGGAGGCGTCCGCGTACTGGTCGACGACCGCTCGAACCGCCTCGATCCAGTCCGGCACCGAGGACTCCAGCCGCTGCGGCAGGATCAGCCGCCGCAGGCGACGCACATCGCGCGTCAGCAGCCTGGTGAGGCCGCGCTGGGCCCGCCGCTGCCGCTCCGACGCAGCGCTGCGGTCAGAGACCGTCCGGGCCGCCATCGGGCGCCTCCTGCGGCTCCTCGTCAGGCTGGTCCTCGGGGCCGAGCTGGCTCAGCCGGTCGAGGATCTGCAAGCCCTGGGCGCGGCGCCGCTCAGCGGCGACCCGCTGCCGCTGATCCTCCGACAGGCCCGCCATCTCCAGCACCACCTCGCCGTCCGCCGGCAAGATCCCGGCCTGGACGAGCTTCACTGCGGCGTCGGTCTGCTGCGCAACGGTCGGCGTCGCCGGATCCCGCCACACGCACTCGATCCGCCGCGACCGCTCCGGCGGCTCCCCATCACGCACCCACAGCGCCAGCCGCATCACATCCGACCACGCCCCGCCGAACCGGCGGCAACGGCGCTCGGCGCGCTTCACCAACTGCGCCTCGCTGGACCGGATCGCGTCCGCCGACGCGGGGTTGTCCGTGGTGTAGCCCAGGTAGTGCGGCGGCAGCCCGAGCTGCGTCGCCATAATCCGCGCGTACAGGTCGATGATCCGCGTGTACGTCTGCGGGTCGTGCGCCGTGAACTGGCCGACGGTCGGCACCTGCCCGTCCTCGTCGCGCTCCAGTGCGAGCACACGCCCGATGTACGTCTCCCACGCCGACTTGGTGTTGCCCTCGGCGTCCTGGAACGCCGACTCGGACGCGCCGAGGATGTACCGCTGGGGCGCCCCGTAGAACTCGCTCGCGACCTCCATGCCCATCAGCCGACGGCACGCGGCATCCGTGATGCTCATGACCTCCGGCGTGATCTCCGACTTGCCCACGCGATCGGCGGTCCTCTGCCGATTGGCCATGCGCACCACCGGCACCACGCCGAGGTTGTGCATGTCCCGGTCGAGCACTTCCCAGCCGCCGCCGTCAGCCTCGACCGCGTGCACCGTCTGATCCGGGAGATACAGCGTCACCAGCCGGTCATCCGGCGCCAGCCCGAACGCCTCGCAGTCCCGCGACTCCCGCAGCGCCGACGTCGCCACCCGCGCGCGAGCGTCCCAGAACAGCGTCATGTCCAGCGGCGATTCGGCGGTGATCAGCGGTGGGCAGTCGTCCGTCCCGCAGTCCCCCGAGCCGACCGCGATGTACTCCCGGCCGTAGGTCAGCGCATCCAGGTGCGCGAGGCTCGACTCGTCGAACAGGTCGTTGGCCTCGGCGACTTCGCGGAGGTCCTCCGCGTCCGCCCCGTCCGCCCAGCGGAAAGCCTCCAGCTCCAGCCGCTGCTCCAGCGCCTCCACGCCGATCCTCGGCCACCCGATCACCGTATGCAGCCCCTTGAGCTGCGGCGGGATACTGATACCGAGATCCCTGACGAGCTGCTCGCCGTTGAAGTAGCTGTCCAGCAGCTCCAGCCGGAACCGGTGCTGCATCAGATCGTTGCGGAGCGCCGTCACGAGCGACAGCTCATCCTGCGACAGAGACAGAAGAGGCAGCTCAGGGATCGTGGCAGTCATCGCAGCACCACCACCCGTCCACCGCGCTGCTTCTTCCCGAGGCCCTTAGCCAAAGCATCGACTCGACACTGCCACGCCAGAACAGCCGCGACCGCAGCATCGATCTTCCGCGGAGAGTCCGGATGCTCCTTAGCGATCTGGAGACCAGACCGCGACTCCCTGCGGCGGGCATTCAGCACGTGCCGCGTCAACACCGACGAGCCGTCGTGGGTGAGCTCGCTGTCAACGACAGCGCCGTGGAACTTCTCCAGCGCCCGCACGATCAGACTCGCCCGGCCACCCGTCATCCACCACTCGATAGGGTGCGCCCCACTCGACTTGACCCTCAGCTTCCGCCCGTACCGCGCCTCCCACGAGGCCACGTGGCCCTCCCAGCGGGCCGGGTCTGCGTACATGCCGACGACCTTGTAGTCGCGGAAAGCGTCATCGACAGCCGCCAGCACCTCCACCGTCGGGACCTCCCAGTCTTGCCCGAAGGGCCCGTCCGGCTGCTCCCAGCAGCCCAGCAGGAAGAGATGCCCGTCCGAGACCCGGCAGCCCACCAGGGCCGTCGCGTCCGTCACGCCACGGCTACGGCGCCGGCTGCCGTCGAACCCGAGCACCACAGCCTCACCCGACCGAACCAGCGTCTCCGGGGCAGCCACAGAAGCCCACTCCGGCTGGGAGATCCACGAATCCGTGGCGTGCGTGATCTGGTTCAGGAAGTCCGACCGCATCACCTGCGGGTCGTTGCTCGTGTCCCAGAAGTCCCCGACCAGACGGTCGATGGGCGACCAGCCAGGCGCGCACGGCGGGTCGTGCAGCACGCACCCGTCCTCGTGATCGGAACTGTCGCCATAGGCGTACCGGAGGCCAGCGACGAGCGACTCCCGGTCCGTTGGGTCGGTCTCCGGAGGGGCCTCGCGGTGGTCGTACAGCAGCCCGTCCTCACGCGTCCGGCCGTCAGCGATGGCCTTCGCGAACGCCGCCGTGTCTTCGGCCACCGACCCCATGCCCGGGATGTAAGCGTTCGGAGACTCCAGCGTCGTGCCACCGATCTTCGCCGCGTTCGACCGCATGACCTGCGCCAGCCGGACCCCGCCGTTCGACCGCGTCCACTCCTCAGTCTGATCGAAGACGGCGAAAACGCCCTTGTTCCCTTTACGGGACGTCGCCGACGACGTCACCTGGTCGATCTTGCCCCGTGGCAGGTTCACGAACGTGTCCAGCGGCTCCAGGCCCGGATACTCGTCGATCACCGGCCCGACACGGAGCATCTCCAACAGCGGCGCCCACGTGTTCTGCGTCTGATCCTCGGAAACCGCCGCCACCTGCACCAGCGGCGTCCGCACATCCGACCACGGGCGCCCGACAGGCTCTCCATCCGCATCCCAGCCAGCAGGCACCACCGGGCCAAGAGCTTCCGCGCAGGCAACGGCGGCCAGCAGCGGAGACTTACCCCAGCCACGCGGCCTCGACAGGACCCCGCGCCGTATCCGGCGCTTCCCCGTACCCGGATGCAGCTCGTAGTAGCGGACGATGAACTCCGCCTGCTCCTGAGTCGGAATGAACGGCTCATAGTCCGCCCGGTCCGGGGCCGCCAGATACTCGATGATCCAATCAAGGACCAGCCAGCCCAGCGTCGGCATCTCACCGGGCTCCTCCGGGCCCCTCCAGGGCATCGGATCACCCCCCGGGCTTGGCGTCCTCGCCCGCGGCCTTCAGCACCCGCAGCTTCCCGTAGCGGCTCTTCGCCGAGTCGCCCGACGACCCCTTGCCCTCGTCGGCTTCATCGGCCTGAGCGAACTGCATCCGCAGACGAGCCCGGTCCTCCGGGGTCGCACCGAACTTCGCGACCCGCAGCCGAAGCTCCGGCGCGGCGGACACCTCGCCCGACCACAGCCGCGCATGGATCAGCGCAGTGTCCAGCAGGAAGTCCCAGTCCGTCGAAGAGAAGTGCTCAGCTTGCGGCGACGCCTTCCACATCTCCCACCACGCCAGCGTCCGCTCAGGCCACGGCACCTCCACCAGCTCGCCCTCGACCCGCAGCCTCAGCGGCGGCAGTTCCGGAGGTTCGGCGTACTCGAACCGAAGGACGGTCTGGTCGACGGGGTCCTTGTTGCTGCGGGCCCGACGATTGGGGTTCTTCGGCTGGGGTCCACGACCGGCCACAAGATCACCCCCATTGCTGACGTGGCGTCAGGTTATCGTCGCTCGCAACTCAAGATCCATAGGCCCCAGACCTGTACGGACAGACAGCGCGTACACGTTCCCGATAGCCGAGACGGTGCCCCCGGGTTCCCGCCCCAGGCTTGAGGCAGGGGCGATCAGGCCGCAGCCGACCAGCCATGTTCGAGGTCGCGCTTGACGCTGTTGCAGTAGAAGTGCGCTGTCTTGATGTTCGCCTCGCTGTGCTCGCCGCCGCGAGCAAGCGGTATGACGTGGTCGAGAACTGGTGCGTTGAGCGCTGGCGCCTTAGCAATGCGATCAACTGGATCACCGCATATGTGACAGGTCCAACCGTCCCGTTCATGCACCCTCCAGCGGGACACGACGCCTACTGTGGCACCTGCCTCCAAGGCCCGCCGACGACTGGCCGCGTCCCTCCTGGTGCACCGCATAGAACAGTGCCGCACGCCTGCACCTGAGTTCCTTCGCGTGAACCATGCGCCGCAACGAACGCACTGGCCTGCTACCCAGGCAATCTCACCTGTTGTTCCGTGTGCGGCTCTCGCTGCTCGCTTCTGCGCTCGCAGAAGACGTGTGGGCTTGGGCGTCCTGTCTACTCCGAACCGAGCATCGTAGAAGCACGCGTGTGTGCAGTACTTCGAGGTCTCTTTCGTGACCGTAGCTTCTCGTCCACACTGCGTGCAGGTGATTTGGTAACGCTTGTTTCTGGGCCTGTCGTACTGCCTGCTGTGGTACCGACCGTTCTCGGCTCTGTACTGCCGCTGGAACTCACGCTGGCGTGCGTTGCGGTACAGCCGCTTGCACTCAAGGGCGCCGCATTGAACACGCCGCGGGTTGTCCATGGGGGCGTCGCAGTACAGGCAGGCATGGGTAGTCTGGGTCATGTCGGCCTGCTCTCTTCAGGTCGCCCACGCCCCGGGGGTGTTAGCGCACTCGCCGGGGTCCTTGGCTTCAGTTTCTCATCTGCCTGTGACAGATGGGTGGTTCAGCGTCGGCGGCCGATGTTTCGCTTGTCGCCGGGCCATACGCCGGTTCGTTCACGGTGGAGCCGGGCGCAGTACCCCTTGGCTCGGGCTCCGAGGTATTTCCGGAGGTGGCGTTCGCAGCGCCGGAAGTCGCCGGGCGTATACCATTTGATCTTGGCGGCTCCGCGCCCCTGCCCCCAATATCGCTTCAGCGTCTCGGCGTTGCCCCTGCTGGATCGTCCTCGGCTTCCCCTGCCTTTGCTGGCCACGTGGATCACTCCTCGGGCTGCTGGTGGTGGGCTACAGGAGTCCTGGGTGCTGCTCGCTCGGGCGTCGGCGTCCGGGCGGCGGGTTGGCAGCCTTGGCCTCGTTGCCCTCGGCGCTGCTCTTCCGTGCGTGGCATTCGGCGCACACGCCTTGGAGCCGGTCGATGGCGTGGTCATCGGTCTTGGCCTGGATGTGGTCGCAGTGCGAGCTGGGCCGCACCCCGCAGATTTTGCATACGGGGTCGCGTTCGAGCACGCGGGCCCGGATCTTCTTCCAGCCGGGGGGCAGCCGGCGTACACGATCCGAGCCGGCCCAGCCGCCGCTCACGGTTCGTCGTCCTCGTCGGCGAGGGCGTAGCCGGAGTTTTCGACGGCTTGTGCGGCGGTGGTCATGCCGAGTGCGGTGACCCAGTCGAGGGATTCGGAGCGGCCTTTGACGAGGGATACGCTGCCGTCGCCCTTCAGGATCTTGAGGATGACGATGGCGTCGACCGCCATGTCGCCTTCGTCGATGTCGGCGGTGACGCCGATCGCGTCGAGCATCTGTCCGACCTGTTGTTCAGCCACGGCGGTCCCACCACCAGACTCCGAGTGTCCGTCCGCGCATGGTCTCGACTCCCCCGCCGAGCTCGGCGAGGACGGCGTCCATGTCGTCCGGCTGCCACTGGTGGACGTGGCGTTCGTATTCATTGCCGCCGACAGCGCCTTGCGGGGATTCGACGATGGGCACGGACACGAGCAGGTGCCAGGCGCCGGCGGCCTCGGCCCGGTGGAGAAGCTCGACGGCGTCTTCGCGGGGCATGTGCTCCAGCACGTCACCGAAGACGACGAGATCCCGGTGGAACAGGTGATCCGGTGCTTCCCGCGCGTCCTGCACATGGATCTCGTCGTATCGGGCCCGGGTCTTCGTGCTCTTCAGCTTGTACTTCGCCACGTAGGGCTTGTGCGCCTCGATCGCCGTCCACCAGGCGCCGCGGTGCACCGGCCGGAACAGCCGTGCGTAGGTGCCCTCACCGGGGCCCACATCGGTCACCGTGTCCGGCAGGTGCCGCTCGTAGCGGGCGAGAGACCAGTCCTTGCCCTCAGCATCAGACGTCGGCATCCGGGACCTCCCGCTTCACCGGTCTCGCACTGTGGGGCCCGTAGCTCTTGGGTATGCCGACGGCGCTCTGGATCTTCGCCAAGGCTTCGTTCACCCCGTCGGTCCACGCGGTCATGCCCAGATGGAACTGGTCGCCGAGTCGGCTGCTCACGTCGTTCGAGGGAATTTCGACGGTCTCCTCGAAGACGAGGACCGCTCGGGCGCCGATCTTTTCAGCGACTCCTTCGAAGGGATCGTTCCGCTGGGGCTCCATGCCGGCTGCCGGTATGTACCGCTGGGGCTCGAACTCGTCGACGACCAGGACGAACGGGGGCCGCTTGTCGTCGGCACCTTCGGGCAATTCGAGGATCTGGATACGGGCCATGGCGCGGGCTCCTTCGGTGGGAGGGGCCTGCTGCCCGCGCCCTCCCAGTGGCGGGCAGCAGGGGAATGTGGGTGGTGGCCGCCCCGAGCCCTCCACGGGGCGGCCACCAAGAGCGCTCAACAGCCACAGGGGGAAGGGCCGGAGCACCCGGTCATGCGGCGCGCGGGGCGCTGTCGGGTAGGGGCGGGGGTTCGCCGGGAGTGACCTCACCAGTGAATGCGTCGACGGTCCGCGGCGTCATTTCCATCACGTCGTAGCGGGTTCCGCGGCCCGTGCCGTAGCGGCTGATGCGGCCTTCGGACGCCCACCGCCAAATGGTGCCGACGGGTCGCCCGGTGTAGTGAGCGGCGTCGGATGCGGTGACGAGAGCAGGCACGGCCACCCCCAGAAACGCGAAAGGGCCACCCGGCGTGGGAGGCCCTCAGAGCGCAGTATGTCTATCTGAGCAGATCATGACTTCGGTCATAACCCTCTGTCAAGTTCCGCCCATGCCGGGCGGTGGGTTGACGGGTCAGGCAACGGACCGCGCGTAGGCCGTGGCGGCGGCGAGCATGCCGTCCACCTCGTCAGCACCGTCGCCGGCCCACCCGGCGAGAACGCCCCACAGCTTCGGCGCCTGCCCCTCCTCGTAGAGGGGGTCGGTGGTGTCGGCGGTCGGGATACGGAATGTACCGACCGAATAGGCGGCCCAGCGGTTGGAGGGTTCCTCGGACGCGACGATGAAGATCTGCCCGACGCGGTAGACGTGGAGGATGCGGGCGTCGGCCGGGACGCCGATGGTGTCGAGGATGTGGCGGGCGATGGATTCGCGGAGCTGAGCGATTCGAGCGGTTCGGGTCACGGCGGTCTCCTTGGTCAGGCGGCAAGCGGGAGGTGGGTGCCTGTCACTCCCACCGTGGTGGCTTGCCACCATCATGACACCTCCGCTTGACCGGTGGCAAGCCACCCGAGAGGATTGCCCCATGACCAACGAAGAAGATCGCCGCAAACAACACCGCCACCGGCACAAGCAGCGCGTCCTCAGAGGCATCGACGACGAACTCGCCGCCGACTTCGACGCCGCCACGCGCCAGGCAGGCAGTGATCGCAGCACCGTCACGCGACAGCTTTGGGAGTGGTACGTCGGCCGACCCGCCGCCCACCTGCCCGAGCGCCCAGGGGCTGACGACCTCTAGACATGCGAGTGGCCCCGCCGTACTGGGGGTTTGGCGGGGCCACGGGGGGTGGCGTCAGTAGGCGAGGCCTTTCTTCAGCTTGACGACCTCGGGGCCGGTGTCGGTCTTCGGCATGGTCCACCGGTAGGTGGTGCCGGCACCGTCGGTGTACAGCAGGGTGCCGCCGCGCTGCGCCTCGCTGATGTCGAACACGGCGGAGTCCCACGCCCACGTCCCGGCAGCGATGTCCCCGCCCCCGTTGAATCCTTCCGGGACAACGTTGAACGCGGCGTTGCCATCTCCGTCGCCGATGGCCTGCCCGTTCGGTGCTGCCCACTTCCAGCCGCCCCCACCCGCGGGGGCTTCCTCGGAGGCATCGACAGCGTTGCTGGCCTTGTCCTTGACGGTGACGACAGCGAACAGATCGTTGTCGGGGGTTTCACCGGTGGCCTTGTCGACGTACACGACGCTGGTGGGCGTGATCTCCAGTTCGCCGGTGCCGTCGCCGCCGATGGTGGCCTGCTTCTGCCCGAGCTTGTTCTCCTTCGCCTCCTGCGGCTTGCGTGGCTTGCCTCCGTTGCCGACAGCGTCCGGGCCGCACAGCTCCGCCCAGTCGGCCTGCGACAGGTCGGAGTCCTTGCCGCAGCCGTCATCCGCCGGCTTGGCGGCGGCGGCCTTGGACGGCTTGTGGCTGGGCTCGTCACCGCTGCTGCATGCGACGGCGAACGGCAGCACAGCGAGCGTCGCTATGGTCAGGCTTGTACGAATCTTCATGAGATCCCCCCTGAATGGTGAGAAGCGGAATGTATCCAGCAGAGTGTCGGGCCGGTAGTGGTACCGGCGGTACGTGACCGATCTGTGCCCACAAGGCCCCCGCCGCGTCTCCACGGCGGGGGCCTACAGTGGGCGGCACCGCCCCTCCCGCTAACCCCGGGAGGGGCGGGCTGCTACGCGAACACTTCCTCGTAGTGGCCTTCGCAGGTGATCCGCTCGATTCGCAGCCGGTCCGGCGACAGAACCTGCTGGCCGCTGAAGTCCATCTGCCCGACGCAGTGCTGCCCTTCCTGGGCTTCACGAACGGCGGCTGCGTGCGCCGCATCCTCGGCCGGGCACAGCAGCAGCCCCACGACCAACCGCCACGAACCCCACGCCCCACCGCTGGCGAACTCCTGGACGGCCTCCTCCACCTCAGCCCTCGACGACAGATGAAGCGCCCCCGTGTCCTCCGCGTCGTACACCAGGCCGCACACGCTGCACGCCACCACGAAACACTGATCCATCACGCCTCCTCAGTTGTTGGTCTTGGCCCACACGCCGCGGGTGCTGCTGGCCCGCTGGTCCTGGTGGACGGGGCCCGTGTAGTGGTGGTGGTGCTCGGTGTACGCATCGCGCCGGGCCCGGCCCGCCGACCGCAGCAGCCAGCTCACGGCCAGCACGAGGGCGACCGGGGCCCCGCCAGCGATCGCGAGACTCACCGGGTCCGCCTGACCGACCGCATACAGCACCAGGGCGAGGGAACCGCCCACCGGCAGAGAGGCGACACCGCCCGCGAGCATCAGCCCGGACAGGTCCGTGGCCTTCTGCGACATCGGCGGCCGGCCCGGCTGCGGCACAGGCGGCGTGTCCCCGTAACGGGGCAGCGGGCTACCGTCCCGGTGTGACGTCGGCGACTGCTGCGCCTCCGCCAGCGCCTCCTCCACCGCAGCCACAAGGCCCCGCGCGGTAGTTCGCTCCTGCTCGGTCGACGTGCTCACGAGTCCTCCTTCTCGGCCCACACGTACAGGCCACGCTTCGGTTTGGTGATGTGCTCGTGCTCGGCGAACCACTTCTGGACCGCCGTGTCCGACGGCGGCGTATCGCCCGGGTACAGGGCCTGCAACCGCTCCCGCACCTGGGCGACGGTGATGCCGTCGTCGCCGGAGTCGCGCACCCACTGGGTGACCTCGTCCCGACGGGGGTGTCGGCGGGTCTGCGGCGGGACCGCGGCCTCGGCGATTCGCTCGGCTTCGCGGACTGCGGCAGCTATGGCCTCCTGCAGCGCCGGATCGGTCTCTTCCTCCTGCTCCGGCTGCTGCTCGACAGCCTGCGGCTGGCCGGGCTTCCAGTCCTTGTGCCGGTTGATGTAGTCGTCCAGGTCGGGCAGCGCGGGCGGCCGGCTGGTTGCGGTGGCTGCGGTGCGCGGCTGGCCTGCCGTCTTGTCGCCCGTCGCTGAAACATGGGCTGCGGTCTCCAGGCCGAGAGCTTCGGCGAGCCAGGCAGTGCGTTCCGCGGACCAGCGGTCGGCGTAGCCGTACTCGTCCGCGTCACGCTGGGACTCCGGGTCGAGGTCGGGGCGGATCGCCCACCGGTCGACGGCCAGTTGCTCGATGTCGTCGAGCTGCTTGCCGTCGTCGTCTTCGTCGTCGTCGTTGACGAAGTGGCCCTTGGCGCGCTCGGGTCCGATGCCGCCTTCCTTGAGGCGGGCCTCGTCGAGGATGTACATGGAGCCGTTGCCGGGCAGCTTGGACAGGTCGACCTGGTTGTAGAAGCCGGAGAACACGAACTGGCCCTCGGCCTTCTCTCGGAACTTCATGCCGATGACGGTGTCGTACTGGGAGTTGATCTCGCCGCCGCCGGTGTTGGGTCCGGTGCCGCGCTGGCCGGTGTCGACGAAGTCGACGGCGGCCTTGCGGCCCTTTTTCACGCTGCGGGTTTTGGTCTGTACGGCGCCCGGGTTGACGGCCATGAGGTCGGGGTTCTCGTCGGAGATGACGATGAGCGCGGGCACCTTGGCGCTGGGCCGGATCTTTCCGCCCTTCATGCGGCGTGCCCGGCCGTCGCCCACTGCGAGCGACGCGTTCAGGAGACGCACGGCCTCTTCGTGGTCGGTGGCGACCCAGTCGAGGATCGGCCGGTCGATGAGATCCCCGTGCCGGTCCTTCCAGCCCTCGGCCCACGGCCGCAGCCACCGCTTCGCGGTGTTGCCCTGCGCCAGGTCGATCATCCAGATCACCGCATCTGTGCAGCGGGTGATCGCAGCGATGATGACGTGCAGGAATACCGACTTGCCGGAGCCCTTCTTGCCGGCGATGAAGATGCTGTTCTGCCGAAAGAGGATCTCCAGCGGCTCCCCGGACTCCAGCAGACCCAGGGTCAGCGGCTCGCGGATCGACAGCGGATGCACATCCTCCGGCAGTGGCGCCGTCTCCGACAGCACATCCCGGGTCGCCACGAACAGCACCGCCTCCGAAGCCTTACCCGACGGCGACCTACGCAGTTGCAGAGCGCCAGTCCGTAGATCGCCGTGACGGGTCTCCAGCAGGGGCAGCAGACCCAGCAGGCCCTCGAACGTCGTCTGTGTCAGGAGCAGGGGAAGGGCGTAGCCGCTGCGTGTGTCCCGCGGCCGACCAACCTCTACGCCTTGGGCGCCGACATCGAGGAGCAGCTGGTGCCATTGGCCGCTCACACCGCGCGGCACCTGGCTGACCTCGTCGGCCCACTGGGCGGCGATGATGTCCTGCCGCAGCCACCGGTCCACCGCGTACAGGGGGGTAAAGGTGGCGGCTGCACCGGCGACGATGGAGGCGGCGGCGAAGGTCCAGGGGGATCCGTGGGCGGTCCAGTTGAGCCACGTGTAGGTGGCGCTGGTCCACACGGCGGTGAACCCGGTGTGGTACCAGCGGCGCCAGCCGTTCTGCCCCTTGGCGCGGACGAATCGGGATGCCGAGGCGGTGATGACGCCGGCGGCAGAGCCGAGACCCATCCAGCCGAGGGGCAGGGTGGCGCCGAGGTCCTCCATGACGCCGAGTGCGAGACCGCCCGTGTACACGGTCGCCGCGGTGTACAGCGGCGTCGAGATGACGCTGTGCCGCCACGGGATCGGCTCGTGGTTACGCGGGCGGTCAAGCATGCGTCTCTCCTTCCTGATCAGTCGGGTGGGGTTACTGCTGGTTGGCGCCGATGTCCCACTTGGCGGCTGCCACGGTCGGGTTCTCGATGTTGTCGATCTGCTCGGCGTGAATGACACGGAACAGGTACGGGATGGAGCCGAGGCGGGCCGCGATTGAGTCCATGTAGGCGGCGGTGTCGTCGTAGGCCTCGGACACGGCCGGGTTGACCTTGAAGTCCTCGCGGGTGGAGGCGGCGGCTGCCCGGATGACGGAGGCGATCGCGGACTGGAGGTCGGCGAGCTGCCTGATGGTCATCTCGTAGCCGACCATGTTGTCGGCCGGGTTGATGATGAGCATGGCTCCGGCCATGCGGACCGCCTCGGCCGCGTTGACGAGCGGCATGGCGGGCTGGATGTTGGTCACTGGGACTCCTCCTATGGCTGGTCCGGCAGCGTCTGCGGGCCGGCTGATGGGGGTGTGGCTTCCTGCGGTACGGGCGAACGTCGGGCGTTCGGTGCTGGCAGTTCGACGGGCGGGCTGGTCGCTGGTGTGCTGGTACATCCACCGGTTGAGCCAGCCGATCCCGCCAGTCCAGGCGACGGCGCGGGCCGCGGGGGTGGTGATGGCGTGCAGCACCTTCGCGAGGGGGCGCAGCCAGTTCGGGCCGCGGTTGCTGTAGCGGATGCTGCCGAGCGCCATGTGGGCGGCGATGAAGCCGCGCGATCCGTGGCGCCAGGCGCGGGCCAGCAGCGGCGAGGCGACCCGGTTGATGCGACTGGCGCCGTGGCGGATCGGGCTGGTGACCTTCCTAATCCGCAGGCGGGTTTTCGGGCTGGTGTGCCGGCGGAGCTTCTGCCCTGCCCAGTAGCCAGCGGTGCGCAGCTTCCCGTCCGGCTTGGGGTACTCACGCTTCGGCAGGGCCTCCGCAGCGGTCGGGCGGGAAGTCGGCTTCAGCTTCTCCGCCCGCGCGTCACCGATCTTGGCGCCCGCGTTGCTCTTGGCGGCCTTCGCCAAGCGGCGAAGACTCGCCGCAGCGCCCAGGGGCTTGTTCTGCTTCGCTGCGGGCGACTTCTTGTCGGGCGACAGGCCCAGCCGGTTCCCGCCGCTTTTGCCGCTTCGGTTGGCGCGCTGCTTGGCCGCCTTCAGCGTGCCAGCGCCACCGCCAGAACCCCCCTTCTTCGGGGCCCGGTGGTTGCCGCCGAGGCCGCCGCTCTTGCCGCCTAGGAGTGATCCACTGCTCGGCTTCTTGGCGACGCCAGGAGCGGGCCCGGGGCCTTTCCTCGACAGCGAAGTGGAACCCGCCCCGCCCTTTCGTGCCGGGGTGTTCTTGCCGCCACCGAGCAGCCCGCCGCTCGGCTTCTTGGCGGCGCCAAGACCGATCGGCTTGGCGCCCGCCGACGGCTTCTTGGCGCTCGACTTGCCGCCGCCAAGACCAGCGACAGAACGGGACCCGGACGGCGTCTTGGCGCCGCCACCTCGAGGAGACTTGCCGCCGCCAGAAGCGCCCTTCTTGGCGCCGCCAAGAGTCGCCTTCTTGCCGCCCGAAGTGGCGCCGGACCCACCCTTGCGCCCGACGCCAGAACCGGCGCCACTTGTCGGCCCCCGGGGGCTCACTCGCCGCGGGGCTTTCAGGTTCCGCTTCTGCCTCTTACCGAGGACCGCGGTCGCGGCAACGGCGCACACGATGATGCCGCCGAGGACGAGAGACAGGCCGAACCGGTGGGTGAGCCAGCACAGGCCGATCAGCCCGGTGATGACCCCGCCGGGGATGAGGAGCCCGGCGAGAGTGCCGTCCGCCGGATCCCCCTGGGAGTGCTTGGTGGAGGCCGAGGACTGTCCGTTCGTCGGCTTGCTGGAGTCGGTGCGGGTCTGGCTGGGGGCGGTCGCCGTCCCGGTGTCCGGCTGCGTCTGTGTGGTCGTCACGGTCGGGCTCCCCTCCCTACGGGGACAGACTTTGAATACGGAGAGTGATCGGAGTGAATGCCAACCTCAAGACCAACCCCAACGCCAACGCCAACGCCAACCTCGCGAAGATCGCAGCTAAAGATGTTGGGTTCAGATCCCCGCCCCGGGGAACGGACGCGCTCCCCGGGGCGGAGAAGGTTGGTGTTGGCGTTGGCGATGGCCTCACGTGATCTACGGAAGGTCATCAGCGGCGGGCGGCTAGTCGAGCGCCGGAACGTCGGTCCGGTCGAGGATCTCGGTGCGGATGTTCTTCGCCGTCGAGTCCGACGGCCGCCCGTGCCCCGCCTCCTTAATCGCCTCGGCGAACTCACTCGCGGTCGGCTGCCGGCGAAGCTTCTGAAACTCGTCGTGGAAGACCGGCTCCGTGAGCTCGACCCACTCGGACATCGACCGGCGCGGCGCCTTCCCCGATGGCTTCGACGAGCCGCGGGACCGAGCCGTCTGCTTCCGAGCCGACCGAGCCGTAGCGGTTCCAGAGGTTCCACTTCCGGGCTTCGCAGGCGCCGCCGGACGCTCCTTCCGAAGCGACACGACAGGCTCCGACGACGCCAACTTCGGACCGCCAGAACCGGCGCCAAGAGCAGCGACAGAAACAGAAGCTGGCGACGCTTCCCTTGACGACAGTGTTGGCGACTTGGCGGGCATCTCGGCAACGCCAGAAGCGTGACCGTGCGCCGCCAGAAGACCGTGCAGCTGGCGCATCAGCGCACCGAACGCCAGGAGCGCAGCAACCGGCGGAACCGCCGCCACGACATACTCCATCGGCTCCGCGCCATCACCGACACCAGCCACGTTCAGAGCAATAGAACCCAGCGAACCGGAACCCGCCAGAGCCACCGCCCACCAGTCGATGCCACGTCCCCGCAGCGACGCCCGCAGCATCAGCACCTCGCCGACAAGAATGAACAAGTCAACGGTCGCCGGCCACGCCCACGCCCGCTCGGGCGAAGCGCCGAGCCCGTACTCACCGGCCACGTCGTGCAGATGCTCATACGACAACCAGAACGCGATCCCCGTCAGCACCACGCTCGCCACCCCAGCCACCAGCGTCAGCACACCAGTCGCAGTTTTCATCGGGGCCTCCCTTCAGATTCAGCGGGCGAGGACGGGTCGTTCGATGTCGCGGTGCCGGACACGGATGTCGACACCGCGGGCTTTCCGGACCCGCCGCGCCACCTCGACCGCCACGACCACCGACCTGTGCCGGCCCCCGGTGCAGCCGACCGCGACACGGGTGGGCAGGACGGTGGAGCCGACGAGGAATCCGTTGACGACCCCTGCCAAGGCGTCGATCAGCGGCGGAATGCCGGGGGTGCGGATCACCGTGTGCCGCACCTCGTCATCCAGACCGGTCAGCTCCCGCATCTCCCGACGCACATGCGGATCCCGAAAATGCGCTCGCAGGTCCACGACCAGCTCGGCACGCGGGGCCGGGGCGTGACCGAAACCGAACGAAACGACCTCGATCACCGCACCCACCCCCTCGGGGACGGTGCCGCCAGCAGACGAGCCACCGCCACCAGCAGGGCCACCGTCACCATCGCCGGGGAGTGCAGCGACCACACCGTGGCCGCCAACACCCCCGACGCCAAACCCGGCACCAACACCAGCAGCAGCAGCAGGCCCCACAACAGATCAACGAGGAACAGTGCGGCCTTCGCGACCAGACCCATCACCGGCCACCTCCCCGCCACGGAAGCCGCGGGTGGCACCAGAAACAGTCCAGGCCGTGGTCCGTCAGGCTGCGGCGCTCATGCATGAGCTGGGAGATCCCCGCGCCCATCACGACGATCGTCACCACGACCAGCAGCAGACCCGTGATGTACAGAGGCCAACCCATCACCGGCCACCTCCGCCCGGGCGGTTCGGCAGCCAGGCGAGCTGATCGCGGCTGGCGCGGTACACGACCTCGTTGTGGTCGAAGGCCAGCTCGCCCGGGTAGTGCAGCGGCACCCACGCCACAGCAGCGGCATCGTCGCCGGCCTGCGCGACCGTGTCCTCGTTGACGACGACCGCCCAAGCCGCGGAGATGTAGCGGCCCCGCGGATCACGGTCAGGCTGATCGAAGAGGCCCACGAAGATGAGCCGCTCCTGCCTGACCTTGACGCCGGTCTCCTCGAACAGCTCCCGCGCGGCGGCCTCGCGACCGGTCTCCCCCGGATCAACATGCCCGCCCGGCAGAGCCAGACGCCCCTGGTGCGGCGGCCAACCACGCCGGACCGTCAACAGCTCCGGCCCCCGAACGGACTCCCGGACACACACCACATCCGCCGTATAGCGGATGACCTCGAACTCCTCCAACTCGTTCATCACCGGCCACCCGCCTTCCGGATCGCGTCGAGCACGGTCTCTGTCAGCTCGGCAGGCAGGAGGCCCTTGTCGATCGCCGCCAAGGCGGCGAATTCGCGGGCGATCCGCTCACGGCCCTCGGTCTTGCGGTGCTCGTCCGTCCGTCCCGTCAGGGGGCAGCGGTAGTACTCGTTCGCGTCGGCCGACTTCCGCAGCAGGTCGGCGGCCTCCTCCAGGTAGCGCGACATCACCGGCCACCCGCCTCGGGTTTCGGCATCGCCCACATCCGTCCGCTCTGGATGTCCTCCACATCGCCGACCGTGATCGACGCCCGACGCTCCATCCCAGGCCCGCGCCGGGCATGATCCGCGTCGAACAGCGGATCATCCTCCGCAGACACCAGCGGCCTCGACTCCACCCCACTCACGCCGCCACCCCCGGCTGGGTGCCGAACAGCTCGATCGCATGCAGCTCATCGAACAGGGGGACGGTGTCGTCCGGATTCGCCACGTCATACCGGCGAGCCTCCGCCAGGACACGCAACTCATCCGACCAAACACCCGTCCGGCGAACCGCCAGGTAGTCGCCGATCAGATCCGCGCGGAACGCGGCATTCGCATCCGCCACCGACGTGGTCGCACGCCGGCGAGCCGACAGGTCCGACACCGAAGCGGCATCCGCATCCGACAGCGGGGAAGTGGGGTTGAAGGTACGGTTCATGACAGGTCCCTCCTAGGGGGATCCAGGCCCCGGCCAACGCGGTTGGGTCGCACGGCCGGGGCCGCCAATGGGTGGGTGAGAGAGGAGTCAGGCGTCGGGCATCGCGTCGACGACGCGGCGGAGACGCTCGACGTGGGCGGCGATCCGGTCCAGCTCGGCCCGCGCCTGCACCTTCGACAGCTCGGAGAATTCGCCGCTGCCGGTCGCGTCGAACGCGAAGACCGGGCGGGTCTCGCCCGTGTACGTCCACTGGGAGATGTGGCCAGCGAGGATGTCCTCGCGGCTGGTGACGCCGACCGGAGCGGACACGGCAGCCTGGTCGCCGACGTGGGCGACGTCCTCCAGGCACAGCTCATCGTGCTCGGCGTGCCGCTCGGTGCACCATGCCGGGCATTCCACGATCACGCGCTGCCCGCGGACGACAGCCACGGACTGGTGAGGGTGGTCGCCCGAGCTGGCGGGGGCGGGAATGGCTACACTGCTGCTCACAGGGTTGCTCCTTCTGCGACAAGGGGCTTCCTCGCCCCGTTCGGTGTTGGCGCACCGGGCGGGGCTTTTTTCGTGGCCTGTTCTTCTGCCGCGATGACTCCTATAGTTGCAACATGAGGCATCAGACGCAAGTCCTTCGAGGAGATTTCCCAAGACCGCACCGCGGCGGGTGCTGCCACGTGTGGCAACATGCCGTCATGACGAGCGAGGAGAGAGAGCGAGAGGCCGCCGCGCTGGCCAGAATGGACGAGCGCACTGCCGCCTACAGGGCGGCCGAGGAGTCGCTCGAACAAGCTCGTGAAGCTCTCCGTGAAGAGATCGTCAGGAACCTCTCGGAACGCAACGCTGCTCCCGGGAAGATCGCGGCGCACAGCCCCTACGACCGGAACCACATCCGGCGCATCGGCGTACAGGCCGGCGTTCCTCCCCTGCGCGACAAGACCGTGCGCAGCAACAAGACGTCCAACTGATCCGTAATCGCTCGTGTCGTCTTCTCTCATGCCTTGAGGAGATCGCAGAGCGTGCACGTGAGGGCACCGTGAGCGGCACTCATTCATAGATCACTCACAGGCACAGGGGGACCAATGCCTGACAGGCAGCACGGCGCGGACTTCGTGGGCGAGCTGAAGTACTGGCGGGACGTTCGGGGGTTCTCGCAGTCGAAGCTCGCCACCGCAGTCGGCTACACGCCTTCCTACGTCTCGAAGGTCGAGAGCGGCGCCCAGCGCCCGTCGGAGGCCTTTGCTCGCCAAGCCGACAGAGTCCTGCGTGCCGGCGGCGCGATCGTCCACGCCTTCCGTGAGCTGGAGGCGCACGGCCGCTCGATCCCCGCCCAGCATCCGGGCCCGGATCACGGAGCTCCGCACGAGGCGAGTCTGATCGTCGAGCACGAGGACACGAGCCTGATCTACGACGGGACGACGTACCGGGCTACGCAACGCCGCCGCCTCTACAACGACAGCCCGGATCCGATCACCCAGTACATGATCCGGATTTCAGTCGACCGCTACCCCGGCAACCCCGAGCGGTCCAATGCGCACTACCGGGAGAACCCGCTCACCTGGGACGAGATCGGCCTCAGCGCCAGCATCGACGGCGAGCCGCTGACCTGGACCGTCCGGCACGACCGGGACGCCTTCAAGGAACTGTGGCTGCTGCTGGAGAACGAGCACGGCCGGTACCCGCTGTACCCGGGCGAGTCGGCGTGGCTGGAGTACAGCTACACGGTCGGCGACGAGAAGTGGGGCACGTGGTTTCAGCGTGCGGTGCGGCTCCCGACTAGGCGGCTGAGCGTTCGGTTGGACTTCCCGGCCGAGCTGGGCCCGACGGTGTGGGGCACTGAGACGACGATGACCGCGACGGCGATGCCGTTCCGCACAGCGATCCGCCGCGGCGACGAGGACGGCCGGCGCGTCTTCTCCTGGTCGACCGAGGACCCGCCGCTGCACGCCCGCTACAGGCTCGAATGGAAGTTCAAAAACCCGCAATCCAAGGAGGAGATCAAGACGGACGTGACCGCCGCCAGGCCCAGTGACCGCATGCAGGAGATCGGGATCGTCCAGGAAGGCGACCCGGTCCTGACGAAGACCGCCCGCGAGTTCGCGCTGCCCGACGAAGCCGAGGACGCCCGCCGCGTCGTCGCCGAGCTCGTCTCGGCCACCGAACGGGCCGCCACCGTGCACAACTTCGGCAAGGGCATGGGCATCGCCGCCCCGCAGATCGGCATCGACCGGGCCGCTGCCATCGTCCGCACCCTGGACGGCGAGAACGTCACGCTGCTGAACCCGCGGTACGTGGAGGAGTCAGTCGAGACGGACGAGCAGTACGAGGGCTGTCTGAGCTTCTTCGACGTGCGCGGGATGGTGCCCCGTCCGCTGTCGATCAGCGTCGAGCACACCGACATCGACGGGCAGAAGCAGATCACGATCTTCGAGCGGGGCGTGGCACGGCTCGTCGCCCACGAGATCGACCACCTGTACGGGATGCTCTACCGAGAGCGCATGCGCCCCGGCGTCGAACCCATCCCCGTCTCCGAGTACAGGGGCACCGGCAGCCAGTGGAGCTACGGGGAGGGGCGGTGACGACCGTCTTCAAGGCCGGGCGCACCGCTTTGTATCGCTTCTACGACGGGAAGGGGCGTCTCCTGTACGTGGGGGTCTCCTCGCAGTTGGAGCGGCGCTGGGCGCAGCACGAGATGTCGAAGCCGTGGTGGCATCTCGTCGAGCGCCGGACCGTTGAGTGGCACGCCACCGGCCGCGAAGCGTTGGCCGCAGAGGAACAGGCGATCAACTCCGAGGCGCCCCTCTACCAGCTGACTAGTGACCAGTACGACTGCGAGACGGAGATCGACTACGCGACAACACGCCTGAGAGCGGATCTCGCGGCTGGCAGATTTCCTACGGGCTATCGATTCGTCTACAAAGAGCTCGCACCGGTATACGGGGTGGCGTCAGCGACGGTCGGGTTCGCGCTCGACGTCTTGTACCGGGAGGGACTCGTATCTCGCTCTTCCAACCGGTACGTCGCCGCCTGACGCCCTGCGCCCGTAGCCCTCGGCTGCCGCGGGCCTCCCTCCGACCATGTGTCGTTCTCGACATATGGTCGGAGGCGTGGCACCCTGTCGCCATGGCATCAATTCGCCTTACCCGCCCCACCCTTGAGGTGCTCAAGGTGTTGCTGGCGGCGACTGACGATGACCCCGCGTGGGGGCTGAAGATCTGCGAGGAGGCCGATCTGGGCTCGGGCACCGTGTATCCGGTTTTGGAGCGCCTGACGGAGCACGGCTGGGTCGAGGCGCGGAAGGAGGTCGCCCCTCATCCGGGGCGGCCTGCTCGCCGGTACTACGAGTTGACGGGCGCCGGCTGGGCGAGTGCACATCAGGCGGTGCAGGATCGGAAGGCCCGCCGTGCACGCCGGTTCGGGCTGGCGGGAGGCGCGGCGTGAGCAGTGAAGCCCAACGCAGCGAGGTGAAGGAGTATCTCCGGGACCTCTTGGCTGAGTCACAAGGTGAAGATGCGGCGGCCGAGCACCTGATTGCGCTCGACCGAGAGGACATCGAGAACGCTTTCGCCTACATTGTGCGACGCATGCAGTCGGAAGAGTCGTTCGCGATCGACTACAGCCCGACTGAGTTGTACGTGCACAGCGTCCAGGTTTCGCCGGATTTTCACGAGCGTCGGAGTCCTGTGGGGCTTTCGCATGCCCGGCGCGGCGCTTCGTTTGCTGCTCGTCTGGCTGGTCGGCGTCGTCTTCATCTGCGGGATGAGTGGGCGGATCTGTTGGCTGGGGCGGACGGCCGGGGGCTGCCTCGGGGCCGTCGGCTGGCGCTGGTGGTCGGGTTTCTTTTCGCAGCGCTGCGGATGCGGGCCCATGACCTTTTGGGGTTCGCGTGGTCTCCGATGGATTGGCTGTTGTCGGCGGAGTCGCGCACGAACGGGTTGATCACTGCTTCGGTGGGCTCTTTGGCGATCTACATTCAGGCGGTGGATGGTTTTCATTCGCTGGTGACGGATGGCTGGGGGTCGTGCGCAGTTCTGGGCGGTGCATTGTTTGCGCTGGCGCGGTGGCTACGTCGGGTGCGCGGCATTGAGTTGGCTGGCCGGGCCGGGGACGACGAGTAGTCGCGTGAGGCGACACCAATAAGCCCCCGTCCGTTTTTCGGGCGGGGGCTTTTTCGTTTCTCGGAGTGTACTGTCGCAACCTTTGCACTGTCCGAATGTCAACCTGCGACCCGTGTTTTCCTACTTGCAACACTGCTGGTCGCGTGGCCGTAGCTTACAACGGGCGGGCGCCGGTGGGGGTGTTTCTGGGGTGGATGCGGGGTCTTGTTGGATGGTTTTCGGCCATGTCTGCGAGGGCTGCGGCTCCTCGTGGTCGGCGTGCCGTGTATAGCGATAAGAGTCGTTTCTCTAGCGTTTTCGCAGGTCGAACTTGACTTCTTGGCAGGTCACCTTTTCGGGTTCTTCGGGTTTTGCTGGTCTTCTGGTAGTCCGATTTCCCGCTGACCTGTTTGGGCTGCCGCCTAGTGTCTTGGCAGCAAGACAGCGGCCGGGACGTTCGTGTGGCTGCACGAGTCCCGGCCGCTGCGAGTGCCAGCAGGTTGCCGCCTGCTGATCGAGAACCGCGACCCTTCAGAGAGAGGCAGTTCCCCCATGAGTCTAGCTACGCCTGCGCGTGAGCCGTCGTCTTCCGGCCGTCTTCCCTTGTCCCGGATCGTGTCGGATCCTCTGCCGGTGCTGTTGTCCGCGGTGGCCGGCGAGGTGGTGGTTCTGGACGAGGTGGATGACCCGCACCTGTTCGGCGGGGTGGTGGAGAGCGCCGGCGGGCTGCTGTTTGCGATGCCTGCGGGCCGCCCGGCGGGCGAGCGGGAGTTTTGGGTCCGGGTGTTGTTGGCGCACCGGGAGGGCTACGACGGGGGCGAAGTGGGGGCGGCTTTCGGGGCCCGATAGATGCGGCCAGCCTACTCACGTTGAGTAGGTACCTGCTGTCTGCTTGTCGCCGGTCGGGAACCTACTACCGGTAGCAGGTTCCCGACCGGCAGTAGCCGGCTGGCGGTCAGTCGGTTGGGCGGGCGTTTGATGGCGGGGCGCGGCCGTAGCCCTGACGTGCGTGAAGGCCCCCACCATCTCGGTGGGGGCCTTCGTCATGCCGCGGCCCTGTCAGCGAGGTTGAGCTGCCGGAGTTCGGCCCACCCGTACTGGGTTCCGCACTGGCAGCGTTGTCCGGGGGTGTCGAGGGTGATGCGCATGGTGGCGTCGCAGAGGGTGCAGACGACGGTGACGCGTTTGGCGGGGGGTTCGCCGGATATCTGGGCTCGGCATTGGCCGACGGCCTGCCTGACTTCGGCGAAGAGTTCGGCGATGGCGGGATGATTCTCGGCTGCCCAAGGGAGGAGGATGCGGAGCCGGCTGACGGCCTGGTCGAGTTGGCCTTGCAAGCCGCCTTGCCAGCGGGGGTGCCGGTAGCCGAGGTGGTCGTGGATGTCGACGAGCCAGGTTTGGAGGATGGTGACGACTCCCCCGCGGCTGGACAGGGACAGGGGTTCGAGTCGTATGGGGAGGGGTGCGGTGCGGCTGCCGGAGACGCGGGCGTTGTCGGCGAGGGTGCCGGGTTGGAGGACGGTGGCGAGCTGGGCGTAGAGCCCGTGGGGCCCGGCGAGGTCTTGGAGCATGCGGTCGAGGCGGCGGATGCAGGCGCCGCAGGCTTGGTGGCCTTGCTCGGTGTGCCACAGGTCGTGACCGCAGACGGTGCAGGTGGTGTTCATGGGTGGCTCCTGTCGCGCGGGGTGCGGGCTGGGGGCCCGGCCATGGGGCGGCCGGGCGGGGTCAGGCGGCTTGTCCGGTCCAGGGCAGTGCGAGGCCGTCGCCGGGGGCGCGGGGTACTAGATGTCGGTGCAGGTGGAAGACGGTCTGCGTGGCGGCGCCGCCTTTGCTGGTGATCTCGTTGGCGGCGGTGAGGCCCAGGTCGCGGGCGAGTTCGGCGGTGCGCTGGGCGGTGAGGCCGGTGACCACGGGGTCGTCGGTGAAGTCGGGGACATGGGTGCGGGGGATGACGAGGAGGTGGCCCAGCGTGACCGGGTTGAGCGGGACGACGGCGAGCGTGTCGGGCCACTCGCGGACGATGTCGGCGGGAGCGTGACCGGCGGCGATCTCGCAGAACGGGCACGGGCTCACGGCTGCTCCCGGATGGTGAAACGGCGGGTGGGGATTCCGGCGGCTTCGGCGAGTCCGGCGGTGTGGCTGGCGCCGCGGCTGCCGTTGTGGATGAAGGCGAGGCAGAGGTCGGCGCCGCGGCGCACCATGAGCTGGTTGCGGATAGGGCCTGCTGCGCGGCCGTGGGTGGCCCAGTCGGCGGGGTGTACCTCGGTGGCAACTGCGTGGCCTTGCGCCCAGTTGTGCGCCACCTGGTCGGCACCCTTGGGGCAGCCGCCGTGAACGATGACGAGGGTTCGGCCGGCTGGTGTGGTGTCCCTGGCCTGGTTGAGGGCGTGCCAGGTGACAAGTTCGGCGGTCCAACTGCGGCTGCCGGTGACAAGAACGCGGTAGGTGTCGTTCACGGCTGCTCCTTGGTCCAGGTGTTGCGGCGGATGCGTTCGGTCTTGAGGGCTGCGAGGTTCATCCGGGCGAGGAGGGCTGTGGCTTCGCGGTGCCGGGCGCGGGCCTGCCGGAGGGCGGCTTTGGTGCGGCGCTGGTTGCGCACGAAGGCGGTGGTGGCGGCAGCGATGGTGACCGCGTTGACCGCGAGGATGATCCAGCCGTTCACGGCTGCTCCTCCCCCGCGGGCTGCTGGTTGCGCCGCTCGCGTGCGCGTTCGGCGCGGGTGCTGGCTCGGTCGCAGGCGAATCGGTCGCCGCACTGCGGGCGGTTGTCCCACCAGGCGACGGGTTTGCGGGGCGGCTCACCGCACCACTGGCAGACGAGGTGCTTGGCACGGCTCACGGCTGCTCCTTGATGGCTCGGACGGTGTCGCAGGGCCAGGCGACGAGTTGGGCGGGCCAGGTGCCGTCGCCGCCCCAGCCAGAGCAGTGGCCGCAGATGTCGCTCGTCGTGAACCGCTGCGGCTGGTGCATGGCGCGGACGGCTGCGAGCTGGCTTTCCAGGGCGACGGCCAGGCGACGGGCACGGTCCCGCTCGTCGCGGAGGCGTGCGTTCTCCCGCTGCGCTGCGTCGAGCTGTGATGCCATGCTCGGGTAGCGGGCACGGTCACCAGCGGCACGCGTCAGGCGAGCGTTCTGCTCCGCCGTTTGATCTTCCCTGTACCGAGCCTCGGACAGGAGCCGGTACAGGGCGTGCTGCTCGGCATCCGCCACAACCATGGCTGCGTCGGCGGCACAGATCACCGCGTCGTCGTCGGGCCGTCCGAACGTGTCGCGCGCAATCGCTGCCGCGTACCGCTCGCGTCGCTGTGTGCCCGTCTGCGGGCCGTTCGCGCCGTTCGGTGGACACGGAGTCGCCGGGCCACCTGTACGTCCGTCCTGCGGGCGCGTGGGCCCCGTGCCGGGGGTGTTGGGGGTGTCGGTCATGCGGCTGTCTCCTTGGGTGTGGTCGCTTCGGGGCCCGTGCGGGGGGCTGTGCGCCCGCGTGACGCCGTTTCGGGTGCCGGGTGGACTCGGGGTGCGGGTGCCGCCTGCGGGGCGCTCTGGTGGCCGTGTGGCGGCTCGATGTCGGCGGGGGTGATCAAACCCTGGGTCATGGCGACCGCCACCAGATGCGCCCGAGACCGGGCCCCCAGCGCACGGGCCGCCGTGTTGAGCCGCAGATGGATACCGGTCTCCGTCGTGCCGAGCCGGCGGGCGATCTGCCCCGCCGTCAGCCCATTCGCCGCCAGACGCAGCGCCTGCAACTGGCCCGGGGTGAGGCGGCCGTCCAAGACGCGGGGCATCAGGCGGCCTCCTCGAGGGCGGGCGGGGGCGGGAGGACGCGGCCGGGGACAACAGCCCAAGTGCAGGTCCAGATGTGGCGGCAGGCCCGGCACCGGTAGGCGGCGGTGAGGCTGCCGCGGGCCGTGATGCCGTTCGTGGGAGCGGTCGGGCCTGCCAGGCAGCGAGGGCAGGCGTCGGCGTACAGCGGGTTCGGGTCGGTCATGCAGCCACCTCCGGGGTGGAGCCCGGTGTCCAGGCCATGTCGACGAAGCGGCTGTAGTGGGGCTGGGCGGCGGCTGTGATCGTGGTTCGGTGGCCGCCGCGGTGCTTGTCGAGGATCAGGTCGACCTCGCCAGCCCGCGGCGACTCGGGTTCGTGCATGTCCTGCCGGTGCAGCAGGATGACCATGTCGGCGTCCTGCTCGATGGCGCCGGACTCCCGCAGGTCGGAGATCTCGGGGCGCTTGTCGGCGCGCTGCATGGGACCGCGGTTGAGCTGGCACAGGACCACGACGACGATGCCGAACTCTTTGGCGATGAGCTTCAGCTCGCGGGACATGGTGGCGACGGCGACCTGCCGGGACTCGGCCTTGGGCGCCTGCATGAGCTGCAGGTAGTCGACGACGACCATGCGCAGGCCCTGGGTGCGGGCCATGGTGCGGATCTGGTTGCGCAGGGAGGGGATGGTGACGCCGACGCTGTCGTCGATCCACAGCGGGGCGGCGGCGATCTGTTCGCGGGCAGTGGCGAGCTTCTGCACTTCCCGGCTGGAGCACACACCGCCGGTCAGGTTGTGGTGGGCGACGCCCGATTCGGCGGCGACGACCAGGTCGGTGATCTCCTCTACGCCCATCTCGAGGGTCTTGAACAGAACCGGCAGGCCGCCCTTGATGGCTGCTGCCCGGGCGAGGCCGGTGCCGAAGAGGGTCTTGCCGACGCCGGGCCGTGCGCCGACGACGACCATGCGGCCGGGGCGGAGGCCGCCGTTGGTGCAGGAGTCGAGGTCGGCGAAGCCGGTGGGGATACGGTCGCCGGTCTTCGGTGGGGTGACGGCGCGTTCGAGGGCGTCGTCGACGAGGTCGCCGACCCGTTTGGCGCCGGTGTTGTCGCCGTGGGTGCGGAGGATGCCGTCGAAGGCGGCTTGGAGGTCGGCGAGGTCGGCGTTCTCGTCGAACGCGGCGTTCATGCCGGCCTGCTGGACTTTGAGGCCGAAGTCGACGAGGCGGGAGGCGGTGGCCTTCTGGGCGACCTGCTCGGCGAAGTAGCCGGCGGACGCGGGCATGGCCTCGCTGTACAGCATCTGCAATTCGCCGGCGTCGAAAGGCACGCCGGGGATGCGACCTTCGGCGCGCATCTTCAGCAGCCGCTTGTGCACGGCGTGCGGGGCGATCCGGTCCTGGATGTCCTGGCGGAGCTCGTCGACGGCGTACCAGATCTGGGCGTACCGGGGGTCGGAGAAGTCGACGGGGTCGACGGTGCCGTCGAGTTCGTCGATCAGCTCCGGCCGCTCCATGATCGAGGCGGCGACGGTGCGTTCGGCTTCCAGGTCTCGGGGGCGGGTCCACACGGTCTGCCCGTCGGTGGCCAGTTCGGTCAGCTCGTCGGTCCACAGGTCGGTCATGCGGCACCTGCCAGGCGTCGGTCGGCGCCGCGCATCAGGTGGATGCCGCCGCGGCACATCTCGGCGAGACGGGAAGCGACACGCTCGCCGACGACGTCAGCGAGCCTGCCCGGCAGCACGTCGCAGGTGATCAGCAACGGGCGCTGCTTGGTGTACCGCTCGTCGAAAATCTCGTACAGGCGTTCCTGGGTCCAACCGGACGGGGAGACGCGGGCGGCGGCGAGGTCGTCGAGGTACAGCAGCCCGCAGGCCTGTGCGGCCTGGGTGACGGCCCGCGGGTTGTCGCCCTCAGGGCGGAGGGCGTCGAACAGCTGCGTGGACCGCCAGGTCTGCACGGTGGGGCTGCCCGGACGCCCGTGGCGGTGCTGGTTGTCGAGCCAGCGGCGAGCAGTGTGCCAAGCGGCGTGGGTCTTACCGACACCGATGATGCCGGTGAGGAACAGGCTTGCGGGGGCGCCGTCGGCACCGTCAGCCCACTGGGCGGCCTCTGCGGGCAGGTCGATGGCCTGCCGGTAGAGGGCGGGGATGCGGTCGTCGAAGCGGGCCAGGGCGTGGCGGCGGCGCTCGTCGAGCCACTGCTGCTGGGGGGTGAGGTCGTCACCCGAAACGGAGTGCACGCTCGATCTCCTCTTCGCTCATGCTGTCGATGTCGTTCTGGGATGCGCCGTTGACGGCGCGCAGGGCGGGCTTGCCGTTGGGTTGGGGCGCGTAGTCGTCCTCGTAGCGGCGTTCGCGGAGCCAGTTCGCGGAGTGCTTGATGAAGCGCCACTCCTCGCCGGCCTTTTCGCGGGCGTATGCCTGCGCGGCGGCGGTGATCTGCTGGGGGTCGGCGCCATTGGTGATCGCGGTGCGCCACTCGGTGAGGGTCTTCTCGCGGTCGCGGCTCTTCGGGTAGACGAGCCAGAAGGCGCCGAAGGCTTCGAGGTCGACGGCTGTAGAAGAAGAAGTCTTCTTCCCCGTGTTCTCACCGTGTTCTGTATTTGACGTACCAGCGTGTGGTACGTCGGTGCGACCTGCGTAGATGCCTGTTTTTGCAGGTGGGGCCGACGTGCCACCGTCTGGCACGTCGGTGTGAGCAGGGCGAACGCTCGTTTCCCCTGGTCGCGCCGACGTACCACCGTGTGGCACGTCGGCGGGGGGCTCCGACGTACCAGCGTGTGGTACGTCGGTGTGACCTGCGGTTTTCTGCGTTTCTGCACTTCGGCCCGACGTACCAGCGTGTGGTACGTCGGTGTGACCTGCCGGAACGTCCCCGAGAGTAAGAACGGTGGTGTACTTGCCGCCCTTCAAGACCTCTCGGCTGGACGTCAGGTAGCCGCACTCCTTGAGCTCTGCGAAGGCTGCGCGGAAGGCTCGGCGGCCGGGGCTGTTCTTGCCGTGCTTTTCGACGGACGCGCGCCACAGGTCATCGGCCGTGGCGTCCCATCCGTCGGGCCGGCTGAGGAGGTCGACGAGGATCCCGCGGGCCATGTGGCTCAGCCGCTCGTCGCGCACGCTGGCGTTGGGGACCTGCAGGAAGTCCTTCGTCAGCCGGGAGTGCCGAATCCTCACGATGCCTCTTCTCAGCAATGCGTACTGCGGTCTGGACTACGCGGCGGTGGTGCGGGTGGGGTCGAGGGCGAGGCGTTCGCTGGGGCTGAGGCCGCCGGCGATGCCGTGGCGCCGGTCCATGGGCCATCCGGCTTCCGTTTGGAGCACGTCTTCGCGGCACTGGGCGCGGACGTAGCACCGCGCGTTGCAGATCCATTTGGCGAGGTCGGCGTCGGCTTTCGCCGGGCCGCTGTTGCCGACGGGGTACCAGAAGTCAGGCTCGTCGGCGCAGATCGCCTTGGCCTTCCAGTCGCTGGTGTTCACGCCGCCTCCTGCCGTGTGCGGGGCTGTCCGGGGACGCGGTAGCCGGCGAGCTGGGCGCGGACGTAGGCCTCGGTGACGCCGACCCGTGTGGCGATCTCCCGGTGGGGGATGCCGAACCGGCCGAGGTGCGCGATGTCGGCGGCGCGGGCGGCGGCGAGCTGGCTGGCCGTGAACTGGTCGGCGCCGGTCTCGCGGTCGGGCTGGGCGGCGGGGTCGTCGATGTTGTCGTCCCAGGCGAGGGGCCCGCACCAGCCGCGGGTGGCGGCCTTGCGGCGCGCTGCAGTTATCTGGTTGCCCGGTACGCCGTCGGTGGCGGGGTCCAGTCGGCATAGTTGCCGGTAGGTGGTTTCCACGCGCTGAGCTGTGCGGCGGGTGACGTGCTTGGCGCGGGCGAGTTCGGCGACGGGGCGCTGGTGGATCCCCGCATGGCGGGCGATGTGGCTGAATGGCCAGCCGATGGCGACGAGGGCCTGGAGGCGGCGTCGGGTTCCGGTGGCGTCGATGGTGCGGTGCTCGGAGGGCCGCATGTCGCTGGCCTTGGTGTCGAGCACGCGGTGGGCGGTGTCTGTGCGGAGGGTTTTGCTGGGGCCGTAGAGGATGCGTTGGAGAGTCGCGGTGTCGGTGTTGGCGGCTGCGGCGATGCTGGTGATGGTGTAGCCGGCGGCGACCAGGTTGGAGACGTGCTCGCGGGCGGCCTGGATGTTGGTGAGGGGCTGCCAGGTGCCGTAGCCGCGGAGTCGGTAGCGGGTGCGTTCGTAGTCGCGGTAGTTGCTGTGGCAGGGCTCGCAGTCGCACCCGTAGTGCTTGTGCCGGGACAGGGTGCCGTGCGGCGGGAGGGTCTTGATGGTCACGGCCGGGTCTCCTTCCTGGCGTGTCGGATGGCGGTGGCGAGTGCGAGGCCGGTGGGGATAGAAGTGGCGGTCCAGGCGGCGAGGAGAGTGAGGACGGTCGTCATGCCGAGACCTCCGCAAACAGGTCGTACTGGCCGGCCAGGGCCCGGTTGGACCACACAACCTCGGTGCGGTCCTTCGCGGTCTTCGCGTTGCCGGTCATGGTCTGCTGCGTGTACCGGTGCCACCCGGCGTACAACTCGTCGTAGAGCGGGCTGTCGTAGCCGGACAGCACCACTGCGGCTCGACAGTTGTGCAGTGCAGCCGCCAGCTCCCGGTGGTCGGTCTCGTTGCGCATCTCGTATCGGTAGTTGCTGAACGGCCGGGTAGTGCCGAGGTAGGGCGGGTCGACGTACAGCAGGACGTCCTTCGCGGTGCCGTACTTGCCGACGATGTCCAGCGCAGGCAGGCACTCCAGGGACACGGCGGACAGGCGCTCCGCAGCTGCGGCGAGCCGGTCGACGTAGGCAGCCATGTAGCCCGGCATGCCGATCGTGGATCCGGCGGGGTCGATGTAGTGGCGCCACCCGGTCTGCCGCAGAGTGCCGGACCTTCCCTGGGCGAGCCGGGACCAGGTCCGCCGAGCAGCCTCCACTTCGTCGGAGACGGGCTCGTGGCTGACTGCGAGCTCGGTGCGGGAGTGCGGCGTCAGCGCGCATGCCCGCACCAGTTCGGTGGGCCGGTCCCGCAAGACCCGCCACATCCTCATCAACTCGCCGTCGAGGTCGTTGACGGTCTCCATCGCGGCCGGAGGCTTCGCCAGCAGGACGGACAAACCCCCGCAGAACGGTTCGACGTAGTGCTGGTGCTTGGGCAGCAGCGACACGATCCATTTCGCGATACGGGCCTTGCCGCCGAAGTACGGCGTCGGCGGCTTCATGCGGCGGCCCTCCCCTGCTGTCGGGGCCGACGGAGGCCAGCTATCTGGCGGCCTTTGGTGGAGAGTTGCCAGACAGCGATGGGGTGTCCGTGGGTGGTGGGCTGGGTGGAGGGCACGTAGCGCCCGGTGTGCTGGATGAGGCCGCTGGCGCGCAACGCGTTGAAGGCGGCGCCGAGGTGCCCGTGGGCGAGTTCGGGCAGGAGGTCGCGCATGTCGTTGGCGGAGAACTCGTGCTGTTGGAGGCCGAGCATCCAGACGGCCTGTTCGACGAGGAACCGGTCCCAGTCGCTGGTGCGGGCGGCGATGGCGGCGAGGGTGGCGTCGCGGTCCGTGGCGGCCAGACGCTCAGCCGGAGAGAGGCGGCGGGTCATCGGGCCGTCCTCTCGTAGCCGAGGGCTGCGATGTGGACTCCGGGCACGGCGGGTTCGATGGCGTGGCGGCGACCGTCGGCGGTGGTGACGATGAACGTGAGCGTGGCGTCCGCTTCGCGTCCTTCGGAGTAGCAGCGGGAGACTTCGGTGACCTCGGCTTCGAGGGTCACCCGCACACGGCGCCCTCGACGGGCGAGGGATCGAAGCCGTGCGTCCTCGTCCGTGACCGGCCGCAGCCGGCTCGGGACGGCGGTCATCTGTGTGATGTGGGTGGGCCGCAGCGTGTAGATCGGACGAGGGCACTTGCAGGCGGGGGTGAACAGTTCGGGCTCGACCTTGTATGCGGCTCGGCAGCGCCCGCAGTACCAGGCATTGCAGGTGGCCTCGGTCGTGGGAGTGGTCATTCGTGGTTTCCTTTCGGTGGGGCCGCCCCTGTTTCGGGCAGGGGCGGCCCGAGGCGGTTACTGGGTGGGGGTGTCGTCGACGAGTTCGCCGTCGATGACTTCGCCGGTGTCGGGGTCGACCTGCTCGGGTGCGGGCGGTGCCGGGGTGGTGGGCGGCGTGGGCTCGTTGGCGACTTCGCGGGCGGCGCGGAGCTGTTCGCGGCGCCACTCGTTGGAGGTGGGCACCCAGGGTTCGAGGCGCTTGGCGACGGTCTTGAGGACCATCTGCTCTTCCCACTTCATCCATGGGGAGGTCGCCCTGTCGGAGCCCTTGGACTCCTTCTTGACCTTGTCGATGTAGGCGCGGTTGATGACGGCGACGCGGCTGGTGGAGCCGTCCTTGAAGATGGCGTAGGCGTAGGCGCCGACGATGGGCCCGCGGTCGCCGAACCAGTCGACTCGGTGGCGGGGCTTGTCCATGTCGGGCTGGTAGTCGAAGTCGTCGCCCTGGCAGACGACCTCGGCCTTGACAGAGGCGATGGCGCCGGCGCGGTACATGCGCTCGACGACGCCGCGGTAGCCCTCGATGCCTTGGACTTCGCCGCCGAACGGTACGAGGTAGAAGGATTCGGTTCCGGGTTCGTGGCCGAGGCGGGCGCAGTCGAGGAGGGCGGTCATCAGCGAGCCGGGGTTGCGTTCGGCGGCCTGGGCGAGGTTCTTGTCGCGGCGGAGGACGCCTTGGGCGAGGCGCACCCAGGTATCGGGCTTCACGTGGTCCGGGAGGACGGTGGAGAAGTCGGCCTTGTACTGCTGGACCATGGCGCCCGGCGAGTTGTCGCGCTTGGCAACGGCGTTGGAGATCTGGCTCATGCTGCATCCTTCTGCTGGTAGGGGGTGAGGGAGTGGGTGCGGCCGGCGCGGACGGTGCGGTAGGCGATGCGGGTTCCGTCGGGTGTGATGGCGCGGTAGCCGCCGCCGATGAGGTCGAGGACCTGTGCGGCGGCCTGCCGCTTGGCGGCGTCGGCGGTCTTGGCGTCGCGGACGGCGGCGAGGTAGCGGTCGGCGAGGTCGGTGGGGATCTCGACATCTAGGTCGTCGCGGCCCTCGGGCTGGGCTTTGACCGTCTGGTAGGTGGCGGTGGAGTCGTCGATCGCGGGGCGGACACCGCGGCGCACGTCGTCGAGGAACTGTTCGGCCGCCTCGCGCATGACCTTCGCGTCGGTCTCGTCGAACCAGACGGTGTACTCGCGGTAGTCGGAGCCGCCGATCAGCACGGCGAAGTCGGTGCGCTCGTAGCCGAGGACGTCCATCTGCTGGATGACCTGGCAGCGGTAGTAGACGGGCACCTCGCCCGTGCCGTGCGCGCCCCAGCCGTCCGCTGTGGCGGTCGTCTTGACCTCGACGAGCCGGTCGTCGGCGATGCGGTCGGGGGTGGCGCGCTGCCACTCCCGCTCGGCGTGCCGCCACGTGCCGGTCTCGGCGAGGGTCAGCTCGGGGTGCTCGTCGGCGTACTTGGCGGCGACGGCGGCTTCCAGGCGGATGCCCCACTCCATGGCCGGGTTCGTCTCGAACGGGGCCGTGGGCATGCCGGACTTCTTGTGCCAGAGGGAGAACCTGCTCTGCCACGGTGAGAGGCCGAGGACCGCGGCGATCTCGGTGGCGGTCACGGTGAGCCCTGCGCGGGCCTGCTCCCACTCCGGTGTGCCGGGCGTGTACGTGCCGAGGAGGATCCCGGCCGGCGCGGTCGCGGTGCCCATCAGAACGGCACCTCCAGCGTTTCGCGGCGCTTGCGGGGTGCGAGGGGGATGCGGAGGCCGTGGTCGGGGTTCCAGCAGTCGCACAGTTCGTAGGTGGGCTCGGGGACTGGGCCGGCTGTGACCGCTTCGTAGCCGCCGTCGCCGCGGCACTGGCGGCAGTTCGGGTGGGGTCCGCGGTGGATGCGGAGTACGCGGGCGTACAGGTCGACGGTCCAGCGGCCGAGGGTGATCGAGCGCATGTCGTCTCCTTTCTGGGTGTGCTGGGTGGGGGCCACCGCGGTGCGGTGTCCCTGCGGGGTGGTTGGTGGCCCGCGCCGACAGCCCTTGGTCATCCGCCGGCGCGGGACGAATCAGGCGGCGGCTGCGTGCTCGCAGTTGCCGGTGAAGCAGGGCCGGACTGTGGTCTGCCACTGCTCCTTGGTGACCAGCTCGTGCCGGTATCCCTGGCGGAGTTCGCGTTCCCGGTCGCGCTGGCGGCTGGTGAACTCCTTGTGGGCCTGCTCCGGGCTTGCGGCGTGCTCCCCCATCAGCGAACCGACTGCGCAGCCGCTCGGGGCGTAGCGGACCCAGAAGACGCGGTTCAGCGGGTGCGTCTGTCCTTCGATCTCGACGAGGAGCTTCATGCGTCCCCCTTGGGAAGTTCAAGGTTCACGGTCATGGGCAGCGCCCGACGGGGTCGGCTGCCGCCGTGGAGTCGCGTGTGCTGGTGCGCCTTCTGTTCGCGGACGACGGCTTCGCGGGCTCCGTTGTGGATGCCGGTCCAGGTCCAGTGGGTGCCGAACACGTCCGCGTGCGGTATGCCCAGGTCGAACACGGTGCCGTCGTGGAGGTAGGTGGTCATGGCTGGTCACCCGCCTCGGCGTCGTCGGTCATGCGGCGAATGAAAATGCCCGGCCCGGTGTCGACACCATCGGCGTGGCGCTCGATCAGCTCGTGCTGCTGGTCGTAGCCGTCCCACGGCCGGTCGGGCACCCACTCCAGGCGGCCGGTCACCTCGGCCTGCGACTGCATCCATGCTTCGCCCGCGCCCTTCGCGGCGGCCTCGCTGTTGGTGTAGCCGATCAGGTAGTCGGAGACGTTGCCGGGCTCGTACATCACCTCCCACGGAGGGATGACCTCCCGGGCCACCTCGGCGCGGTAGGCGTCGAGGAGGGTACTGACAGCCACCCCGCTCCTGTCCCACAGGTTCTCGATCGATTCGCGGGCGCTCATCGCGGCTCACCCCCGTCCATGGCGTCGTCCCACTCCGGCCAGTCGGTGGCCAGGTCAGGCCGTCGCCGGGCCCACGTCTCAGCCGCCTCCTGGTAGCCCTTGCGTAGCCAGTCGCTGTCCGGATGTTCGGCGGCTTCTTCGAGCCACCGGGTTCGCGACGAGTGGTAGGCGCGCTCGGAGACGTCGTAGCCGGATGCCGGGTCGATGTCGGCCAGTGCCACGCCCCGGGCGATGCAGATCGCGGTCCGGGCGTCGGCGATACTGGTGCGCCGGTCGGGTCCTGCCGGTGTGGTGAGCAGCCGGACGCAGGCGTGGCGGACGCCGGTGCGGGCGGTCACCGGCCCTCACCCCGCTCGGCGTCGTCGGCCCTCTGCGCCATGCGTTCTGCTGCGTACATCTGTCCGCGCTCGTGCTCCGAGCGTTCGCGGGTGATCGGCGTCGCGATCTCGCGCAGCCAGGCGGCTTCGGCGCGCAGCACCTCGGCGCGGGTGGGGCGGGCCGCCAGCTCGGCGCGCAGGCGCTCGACCTCAGCGACGAGGTCGCCCAACGCCCGGCCGATCACCGCAGCGGCGCGCTCCGGCATCAGCGCCAGCAGATCCAGCGACCGGACCTCGGCGAGCCGCTCGGGGGTCATCGGCGTCTCGTTCATGCGGCTCCTCCTGCGGTCCAGGCGAGGTCGCCGCGTGCTGTGGCCCGGTTGGGGGCGTGGTGGGTGCGGTTGTGGGTCCAGGCGCGGCGGGTGGTCCAGGTGCCGCCGCTGTCGCGGATCGCGGCGAGGAGGGCGGTGCGGCGGCGGTTCACTGCGCACCGCCCGTCTCGGCGGTCATGGCGCTCCAGCAGTGGGTGCAGTGACGGTCACCACACGGCTCGCCTGCCGCGTGAGCGTCGCTGATGCGGTGCAACTCGGCGCGGATCGCTGAGTCCTTGACGATCCCGCCAGCGATCCACCAGGCGAGCTTCCACCTGTCGACGCTGACGTTGATCTCCTGCGCGATCAGATGACGGAGACGGTCGTCGGATGGCGGATAGGTGCTCACTGGACTCCACCCCGCTCGGTGTCGTCGCAGGTGCAGTCCGGGGAGGCGGGGACGCGGCACGGTGCCGGGTGGGCGGGGTGCCCGGTCTCGGTGGCTGCCGTCTCGACGCGGGCCCGGTCGTCGGCTCGCTCGGCGGCGTCGGCCATGCGGCGGGCACGCTGCTCGGCGGAGTAGAGGCCAGCGGCGTGACGATGATCGGGTTCGACGCTCTGCATCAGCGCCAGTTCGTCGGCGACCTGTCGGTACGCCTCGGCGCGGGTGGGGCGGGCCGCCAGCTCGGCGCGCAGGCGCTCGACCTCAGCGACGAGGTCGCCCAACGCCCGGCCGATCACCGCAGCGGCGCGCTCCGGCATCAGCGCCAGCAGATCCAGCGACCGGACCTCGGCGAGCCGCTCGGGGGTCATCGGCGTCTCGTTCATGCGGCTCCTCCTGCGGTCCAGGCGAGGTAGTCGGCGGGGGTGTGGCACGCCTCGGGGTGGGTGATCGCGAGGCCTGCGAAGAGGAGATCGAATGCGGCGTCCTCGTCGCTGAGAAGGTGCTTCTGCTCGGCGAGTTGGCCGTCGTCCTCGGCGGGTGCGGCCCTGTCGTAGCACTGGGGGCAAAGTCCGCTGATCCGCCATTCGCGGGCGGCCACCTCGGTGGGCAGGTCGCCGTCGGTGAGGGACCGGCCGCAGCCGATCGGCGGCAGCAGGCAGCGGGCGCCGTCCACGGCGGCCTGCGGGGTGTCGCCACCGGACAGGTGGGCGAGGAGCGCGGGGATCGTCGTCACGACTGCTCACCCCTCTCGGTGGCGTACCGTGCGCGGGTGTCGCGGTCGGCGCGTGTGGCGGACCAGAACGTGTAGAACAGCTCGCCGAGGGCGGCGTCCTTCTCGTGGCCGGGCAGCGCGTCGAACGCGATGTGGCCGATCTCCTCGACGTCGAACCCGCCGGGCCGGGTCTCGTGAAGCAGGTCGGCGGCCTCTTCCCACGCCGCCTGAAACGCCGTGAGGACCGGCAGGTGCGCCGTGATGCGGTCGAACTCGTCCGGCTCGAACGGGGAGAACGGGGAGGGCATCGTCATCGCACACCGCCCGTCCGCAGCGCGTCGATCGCGGCGATGACGTCGGAGACGGCCCGGTTGTAGGCGCGGTCCTCTTCGGTACGCGTGTCGTCCGTCAGGTACTCGCCGCGGGCCGCCTCGATGGCCTTGGCTAGGGTTGTGCTGCGCGCCTGCTCCGGGCTCGTCGGGTCCGCATAGACGGAGTGAGGGGTACGGCTGGCAAGGCTCTGGTGAAGCTGGTACCGGGCTCCGAGCGCTTCCACGCCAGGGTCCGCAACCTCCGTGATGAGCATGTTGAGGCTGTCGAGCGCCCGGTTCGCGGCGATGTTCAACTTCGTGAGCTGCTCGCGGAGCTTGTCGTTCTCTTCGCTGAGCCGCCCACGCTCGTCGTCGCAGGCATTCCACACTGCGGTGACAACTTCCTCGGGGAGCCTGATGAGTGTGTCCTCGACGGCACTCTCCAGGGCTTCACGGAACCGATCGGTGTTCTGGGATGATGTGGACACGGTCCACTCCTGTTCTTGTAGAGGTTGCGGGGGTGGATCAGGCTCCTGCTGCCGGTGTGTCAGAGCCCGGCGGTGGGGGCCGCTTTGCCGCTCAGGCGGCGGCAGTCGCCGGACGAGCCACGGTCGGCTTGCGGGTACGCGGCTTGCTGCGGCGCCAGCGGGCGGGCTGACGGTGCATGGCGCGGATCTCGGCACGTTGCTGGCGGCTGAACCAGAGGGCCTTGCCGTACCGGTCGTGAGGGAAGCCGTAGTGGTTCGCTCCGTCGCGGAGCCACCGGACGCCGCAGCCGATGTCGGCGGCTGCGTCTTCGAGCTTCAGAAAGTCGTCGTGCTCCTCAGCGGTGGGGGTCGCCTTGGGGGTGGACATCGTCACCTCTCTTCACTCCTGCACAAGTAGTCGGTTGTCGGTCACGGTGAGTGACTTGCGTAGTGCGTGGTACGTGGCCGGTCTCATTCGTGTGCGGACCCCGGTCTCCAGGCGACTCAGGTAGCTGGCGGTTATTCCGGCGGCGTCGGCGACTTGCTGCAGGCCGAGGCCCTGGTCCATGCGTTCGGTGCGGAGAGCCGACCCGCTCACCTGGTAGGTGGCTGGGGGTCTTTCCATGAAGAGAATCTAGCCCCTTCTAGCCCCGTGTTCCAGCAGTACGCGGCAGTAACTTGCCTTTTCTTGCCTTTTCTTGCCCTGGAGTGCCTGGTCGGTTCTGGCCATAGCTCTCTGTTCCTAGCCGTACCTGGCACTTCCTGGGATGATGGCCGTCATGCCCTCCACCGCAGACCAGGCCGCCCTCACGCGGCTCGCCGACCTTGTGGCCAGGCGCCGCACCGAGCTCGGCCTGACACAGATCGCCACAGCCCGCGAAGCCGGGCTCACCAAGACCACTTACCGGCAGGTCGAAGCCGGTCACTCCGTGCGGGACAGCACCTACGGCAAGCTGGAACCCGCCCTCGGGTGGGCGGCCGGCTCGTGCTCGGAGGTCCTCCAAGGTGGCGACCCCGTCGTGATCTCCCCCAGCGTGAACGGCGCCGTCGTCACCTCCGTGGCCGTGGAGAACCTGGACGACAACGACGTCGGCCAAGCCGTGCAGAACGCCGCAATCGCCGTCACTGACCTGCCTGCGCCCGACATTCGCAAGCTGACGCAGCGCGTACTCGAAGAGCTACGCCGCGCAGGCAAACTGCCTGAAATTGATGAAGATTGACCGCTTCTGACGTACAACCATCCGCCATCATCGGATTGTTAGCGATTCAGCTACATCAACAGCCCCAAACCCGGTCACACGCATCGTTGAACGTGGCACTATCGAGTGTCTTGGGAGGTTCCCTCCACTCCGAGGAAGGGGAGCCGTATGCACGATGTGATCACCGCTGACCTTGGACCCGAGTTCTACGGGTTCCACGGCCAGGTAGATGGCAAGATCGTGTGTGTAGTGACGCCGACTGTCGAGACCGACGCCGATGCCCGTCGCATCGTCCGAGACCTCGTCAAGCGTCAAGGAGGAAACTGCGCCAGCTGCCGAGCCTGCGTCATAGGCCGACTGATGTAGCGCAGTTGTCGCGGAGCCCGCGCGGTAGGGGTGCCTGCCGGGCTCCCGCGCACCATCCAGAAGGACACACATGCCTTACGTGGAGTGGCGCGGCAACTCGATCCGCGTCAAGTGGTGGGCCGGCGAGTACCTGCCCAGCGGCAAAAAGAAGTACGAGTCCGCGAGCGGACCAGAACGCGGAGTCCGATTCAGGAGCGATACCGAGGCCTACGACTACGGCCTCGACCGCGAGCACGACGTGCGGCACGGCACCCACATCGGCCGCACCAACAGGTCCACTCCCACGGATACTTACGCGTGGACCTGGCTCGACGCTCAGGACCTGCGCCCGGAGTCGGTACGGATGTACACGGCCATCATCAAGAACTGGATCGCGCCCTATTGGAAGAGCCAGGGGGTCGGCGACGTCACATCGCTCGAGTACGACGCTTGGAAGAAGTCTCTGACGGGGCACGTGTCGGCCAGTTACGAGTCGAGTATCCTGTCCGTTTTCGGGATGATGATGGAGGATGCGGTCCTCGCCGGGTTCCGAGCCGACTCCCCTGTCGTCAAACGCCGGCGCCGCGGCCGGTACAAGAAGAAGCCGCGGGAAAAGAAGCGCCCCCTTGCTGTGGACACGGTGTACCAGCTCGCCGTCAACGCCCACACCGTCTGGGGCTACACGGGGTGGACGTACATCTGGACGATGGCCTTCACCGGTATGCGCACAGGGGAACTCTGGGGGCTGCGACGTGAGTTCGTCCCTCCGAACTGGCCCGCCTCAGATCCCGACCAGGAGCGTCGGGAGGAGTCCCTGCCGCGCTACGCGGTCATGCCTGCACTCCGGGTGCAGCACCAACACCAGTACGTCGACGGCTATCCCACGTTCACCGGCCCCAAGTACGAGTCGTATCGCACCTTGGTCGTGCCGCCGTTCCTGGCTGACATGCTCAGCGCCCTGACCGCCTCGCACGGTCACGACGTGGTTTTCCCATCACTGAGTGGCGGGTACTTGCTGTCCGCGTGCAACTTCGGCGCGACGTACTGGCATCCGATCAGCCGCGGTGCCCCTGCCCGCGTAGGGCGGAAAGACACCGCGAGGCCTGAGATTCCACCCGTTCCGGCGATGTCTGGCAAAAGGATCTACCTACTGCGTCACGGTCATAAAGAGTGGCTGGAGGAAGACGGCCACAGCGAAACCGCGTCGGAGGCGCGCATGGGGCACGAAGTCGCGGGCGTGAAGGGGCTGTACAGCAACGTCACGCCCGAGATGGAGAAGCGCATCGCCGACACGCTCCAGGAGCGGTGGGAGAAACTGACGGCCACTGGCGTGTGGCTGCCGCAGTTTCCCATCCGTCTCCCATAGCGGGTCTCGCAGGCCGTTCCCACCGCGACAGAACATGGGAGCTGCACGTGTCGGAGTGGGTATATTTGGCAGTGGCCATCGCGGTTACCTGCGGTTTCGCCGTCGGACTCGGATGGATGAGGGGACGCCGGAAGTCCGATTCTGAGGATCCGACCGAGACGCCGGACGTCATCGAATACATGACCATGATGATCGGCGTGGTCTACGCGATCGTGCTGGGTCTGGCCATCGCGGGTGTCTGGGAGGAACGCAACGCGGCCGAGACGACCGTCATCCAGGAGGCGCAGGCGCTGCACGAGGTCCACGAGCGGGTCAGCACGTACCCGGCAGCCGAGCGGGAACGCGTACGGGACGATGTCGAGTCCTACGTGCACTACGCCGTGAAGACCGAGTGGCCGCACATGGTCGAGCACGGTGAACTCACCGACAGAGGCGACCGGATGCTTCGCCGGCTGCGCGCGGACGTCACCGACTACGAACCCGAGACCATGCAGCAGGCGCAGTCGTACCAGGCGGTCGTCGACCAGGTCGCCGAGGCGGACACCGCGCGGAACGCCCGGGGGGACAGTGCCGAGCCGACGATGCCCGGGGTCGTGTGGATCGGCCTGTACGCCGGCGCCATCGTCTCCGTGGGCATGCTCTTCGCCCTCCAGATCCAGCGTTCGGGCAGGGAACTGGTACTGGCCGGCATCTTCAGCGCTCTGATCGCCTTCCTGCTCTTCCTGGTCTGGCACTTCGACGCACCGTTCGCCCGGGGTCTGGAGGAACCCACCCAAGCGTTCACCTCCCTCTTTCCCCACGCGACGGGATGACGGGACGGGGCCCGGCGCACGCGCGCCGGCCCACCGCTCCCCACCCCGTCGGCCCGGCCGGGACCCGGGCAGGCCGCGGGGCCGTGGTCGGGTGAGATGCTGGCCGTACTCAGAGGCGAGCGATCACGAAGGAGTCCCGGGTGTCCTTGCTCTTCCCCGCGCTGCACGCGGCGTCCTCACACACGGCGCTGCGCTTCGGCGAGCGAGCGCTCAGCTACCACCAGCTCTCCGCCGCGGCGAGCGGCCTGGCACTCCGCCTGGAGCCCGGCGCCCCGATGGCCGTCTGGGCGACGCCCAGCATGGAGACGGCTGTCGCGGTGGTCGCCGGGCTGCTCGCCGGAGTGCCCGTCGTACCGGTGAACCCCAAAAGCGGCGAGAGCGAGCTGACGCACATCGTCACCGACAGCGCGCCGGGAATGGTGCTGGCCGAGCCAGGGGCGGAGCTGCCGGAACCGCTCGGATCGCTGCCGCGCGCCGACGTCGACCTGAGCGATGAGGCGGTGTCGGCCGCCCCGGTCCCGCCCACCGAGCCCAACGCGGAAGCGGCCGCGTTCATCGTCTACACCTCCGGCACGACTGGCCCGCCCAAGGGCGTCGTGCTCTCCCGGCGCGCGCTGGCCAGCACTCTGGACGCGCTGGAAGAGGCCTGGGAATGGACGGCGGACGACGTGCTGGTGCACGGTCTGCCGCTGTTCCATGTGCACGGTCTGATCCTCGGCGTGCTCGGTCCGCTGCGCCGTGGCGGCACCCTGCGCCACCTGGAGCGTTTCACCACCGAAGGGGTGGCCAGGGAGTTGGCCGGCGGCGGCACGATGCTGTTCGGCGTCCCGACGATGTACCACCGCCTCGCCGACGCCTGCGCGAGCGACACCGACCTGGTGCGCGCGCTGGCAGGGGCACGGCTGCTGGTGTCCGGGTCGGCCGCGCTGCCCCTGCACGACCACGAGCGGCTGACGGCTGCCACGGGACAGCGGGTGATCGAGCGCTACGGGATGACCGAGACGCTGATGAACACCAGCGTGCGGCCTGGCGGCACCTCCCGGCCCGGCACCGTGGGTCTCCCCCTTCGTGACGTGGACATCCGCCTCATGGACGACTCAGGGGAACGCATTCCCGTGGAGGACACCGAGACGGTGGGCGAGCTCCAGGTACGTGGCCCGCATCTGTTCACCGAGTACCTGGGCCGCCCGGACGCCACGACCGAGGCCTTCGACGGCGGCTGGTTCCGCACCGGCGACATGGCAACGCGGGACGCGGACGGCTCGGTACGCCTCGTCGGCCGGAAGGCCACCGACCTGATCAAGAGCGGCGGTTTCAAGATCGGGGCCGGAGAGATCGAGAACGTGCTGCTGGGCCACCCCGCCGTCGCGGAGGCCGCCGTCACCGGGGAACCGGACGAGGACCTCGGTGAGCGCATCGTCGCCTGGATCGTCCCGGCCTCGCCTCAGCAGCCCCCGCACCAGGGCGAGTTGGCGGACCTGGTCGCCAGTCAGCTGGCGCCGCACAAGCGTCCCCGCGAGGTCCGCTTCCTCGACGCACTGCCGCGCAACGACATGGGCAAAATCCTCAAGAAGGAGCTGCCGGGACAGCAGGGCTGAGGTCCGGCGCCGGGCACCTCGGGGCGGACCGGGCCGGTGCCCGGCCGCGCGGACGGGATCTCGCGGCGTCAGTCAGGTCCTGGCGGCAGCCCGGCGGCCTCGGCAAGGCGGCGGTAGGAGTCCAGGCGGTCGGCGGGTTCGTAGGTGTTGAGCGTCAGCAGCACCTCGTCGGCGCCGGTCCGCCCCGCGAGCTCGGCCAAGGCCCCGGTCACCTCCGCGGCCGTGCCGCGCAGCTGCGACTGCCGGGCCTCCTCGAAAGCGGCACGCTCCTTCGCGCTCATGGTGCGGCTGAGGACCTCCCCCGGCGGGAGCAGCGGGGTGAAGGTGCCCCGGGTGCGGGAGACGGCGGTCGACCACGCCTCGGGGATCTGGAGGGGCTCCGCCTCCTCGCGGCTCGCCCCGACGGCGGCGTTCACCGCGACAACCACGTACGGGCCACGGGCGCCCTGCGGTTCCTCCCCCGTCCGGCCGGCGTCACCGCGCGGGCGGAACGTACGGCGGTAGGTCTCCACGGCCTTCCGCGTCCGGCTCTCCTCGCGCGAAGCGCCGATCACCAGCGGCAGACCGTGTTCCGCCGCCACGGCCGCTCCGGAGCCGACGGCGAGCACGAACGGCGGCACGCGCAGCCCCTCGGCGGGACGTGCGTGCACAGGACCGGTGCCCTCGAAGTAGTCGAGCAGCTCGGATATCTGCGCGCTGAACCCCTCGGCGGCGTCCTTGTCGACGCGCAGCGCCTTGCGGACGCCGTCGGTGAAGCCGACGGAGCGCCCCAGGCCCATGTCGATCCGGCCCGGAAAGAGTGACTCGAGCACTCCGAACTGTTCCGCCACCACCAACGGCTGGTGGTTCGGCAGCATCACACCTCCCGTACCCACCCGGATACGGGAGGTGGCCGAGGCCACGGCCGCCGCCAGGACGGTCGGCGCCGAGCCCGCGATGCCCGGGACGGCGTGGTGCTCGGACACCCACAAGCGCAGGTAGCCCAGTTCCTCCGCCTGCCGCGCGAAACGCACGGTGTCACGCAGGGCCTGCCCGGGATGCTCGCCCGCACGGACGAGCGAACGGTCCAGGACGGACAGCGGAACGGGAAACCGACGCGAAGAAGTCACACCTGGTGCAACACCTGCGAGCGCCACAGATTCCCGGGGCGCCGGTGGAGCGGCGGCGCCGGCCACGCGGCCGGGCAGCGCCGTGGGCGGCGTCCGGTGTCCCCGCCTCACTCGTCGCTCGTTCCCGCCTCCTCCAGCAGCCCGGCGTCGTGGACCAGGAGAGCCACCTGCACCCGGTTGTTGAGGTCGAGCTTGGTCAGGATGCGGGACACGTGTGTCTTGACCGTCGGCACACTCATGTAGAGCGACTCCGCGATCTCGGCGTTCGTCTGCCCGCACCCGACACCGAGGGCCACCTCGCTCTCCCGCTCCCCGAGCACGCCGAGGGCCTCGCGGGCGCATGCACGGCGGCTGTCGTGACCGGCGGGGGTGACGTGCTGGATGAGTTGCCGGGTGATGACGGGTGAGAGCACCGGCTCCCCCGAGGCCACCTTCCGTACGGCGGCGAGGATCTCGGCCGGAGGGGTGTCCTTGAGCAGGAAACCCGCGGCACCGGCCCGCAGCGCGCGCAGCACCTGGGCGTCGGCGTGGAAGGTGGTGAGCACGACGACCTCGGGCGCCCGGCTCCCGCGGCGGAGCGTCTCGGTGGCCGCGAGACCGTCCACGGTCGGCATCCGGATATCCATCAGGACGACGTGGGGACGCCGCTCCTCGACGAGCCGGAGCACCTGGCCGCCGTCCGCGGCCTCCCCCACGATCTCGATGTCGGGGGCGCCCCCGAGCATCAGCCGGAGCCCGGCCCGCACGAGGGCGTCGTCGTCGACGAGGAGCACGCGGATGGTCATGGTCATACCGTAGTCACCCGAAGGGGGACTCCCGGCCCCGCCCGGGGGCGTCCCGGCCCCGCCCGGGGCGTGAGAGGCCGCACCGCGCTCCCTCCCCTTCACGCCGTGGACGGGGTGACGGGGCTGTCCCAGTCGATGCGGTAGCCCAGCAGCCAGTCGCTGCCCGACTCCTCCTGCCGGGACCTCCCCTCCTGCCGCTCCGCAGGACGGGGCACGACCTTGTCGTTGAGGCGTGCGCTGCGCGCGACGACGGCCTCCACCCGCTCGCGGCGAAGCGACTCGAAGCAGGCGAAGGCCTCCCCCACCGTGGGCAGGTCCCTCAGACACTTGGCCAGCACCACAGCGTCCTCGATCGCCATGGACGCTCCCTGAGCCGCGTTGGGCGCCGCCGCGTGCGCCGCGTCACCGAGCAGCACCATGGAGTCTCGCGACCAGACGGGTGTGCGGGCCAGGTCGTAGGCGTTAGTGGCGACGGTGCCCTCCGCACTGGCCCGCACGATGTCGGCCGCGGGCGAGGCGTCGTCGGCGAAGAGGCCGTGGACGTGGTCACGCCAGCGCGCGTCCTGCCCTGGCTCAGCGGTGGCCAGCTGCTCCCGGTCGAGCTCGCCCCCGGGGGTGTTGGCGAACCACCACACCTCCCCGTCGGGCGCCATGGTGCAGCCGAGAAAGGCGCGTTTGCCCTGGATCATCCGATAGGTGCCGGGCGCGGGCGCTGCCTCCGGTGCGACGCGCGGGGCATACCCGCACACGGTGATCTGTCCCGTGTGGCGGGGCGCCGGCGCCTGCGGATCGATCAGGGTGCGGGTCGCCGAGTGGAGCCCGTCAGCCCCCACGAGCAGATCTCCCTCGGCGCGGGTGCCGTCGGCGAAGTGGGCGCTCACGCGCCCGTCTGGGGCGGTGCCGGCGGTCACGAGCCGCTTGCCGTGTTCGATGCTCACGCCACGGCGCGCCACCTCGTCGTGCAGGGCCCGGTAGAGCGTCGCACGCCGCAGGGTACGTGGGCCGAGCACGCCCGCACCGCCCTCCGCACCGCCGCCGGAAACCGGACGTTCTCCCATGCTGTCGCCCGTGTGCGCCATCATCTCCACGCGTTCGGCGGGAAAGGAGACCCCGAGCACGGCCTGGTGGGCCCCGATGGTGCGGAGCGCTTCGAGACCGTTGTGGAACAGCACGAGGAAGGCACCCGCGTCATCGGCGCCGACCGGGTACGCCTCGTAGACGGTGGAACTGATCCCGGCCTTGTCCAGCGACAGCGCCGTGGTGGCTCCCGCGATACCGCCGCCGATGATGAGCGCGTGCGTCATGGCACCTCCTGTGTCGTGTTCGGGTCTTCGAACCGCCGGTGCGCCGTGCCCCGGCCGACTCGCACGCCGGGCCCCACGGACCGGCCTGTGCGCCAGGGCACCAACCGGCCTGAGCGTCGGCTCGCGTCCGGCCCCAGCGCCGGCCCCCGGCGCAGTCGGTCGCTTACGGCCTGCTTCCTCTCTACGGACCCCGTAGGAGGGCCGTGAGGTTGCGTGCCGCAACCGCGGACTTCCCACCGGCTCCGCGGCCCTGTCCCGCAGACACCAGGCGTGGGGGCGCGGCACGGGTGGTACTCATGGCCGCCATGGAGTGGTTCACGCCGTGGTTTTCCGCGTCCGGATACGAGCTGAGCCGGCTGGTCCTCCAGCGTGCCCTGGCTACCGTGTACCTCGTCGCCTTCTTCTCGGCGGCGATGCAGTTCCGGGCACTGCTGGGCGAGCACGGACTGCTGCCCGCCGCCGCCTTCGTGCGGCGGGTGCCCTTCAAGGCCGCGCCGAGTCTCTTCCACTGGCGGTGCGACGACCGGGTCACGGGGGCGTGTGCGTGGGCCGGTGTCGCCCTCGCCGCCGCCGTGGTGGCGGGCGCCGCGGACGCGGTACCTCTGTGGGCGTCGATGGTGATGTGGGCTCTGCTGTGGGTCCTGTATCTCTCGTTCGTCAACGTGGGCCAGATCTTCTACGGTTTCGGCTGGGAGTCGCTGCTACTGGAGGCGGGCTTTCTGGCGATCTTCCTGGGCAACGCGCGGACCGCACCCCCGGTGCTGACGCTGTGGCTGATGCGATGGCTGCTCTTCCGTGTGGAGTTCGGGGCAGGACTGATCAAATGGCGCGGTGACCAGTGCTGGCGCGACCTGACCTGCCTGTACTACCACCACGAGACCCAGCCCATGCCCGGGCCGCTGAGCTGGCATTTCCATCACCTCTCCCGGCGGCTGCACCGGATCGAGACGGGCGCCAACCACGTGGCCCAGCTCATCGTCCCGTTCGGGCTCTTCTTTCCGCAGCCGATCGCCGGCATCGCCGCGGGCCTGATCATCCTCACGCAGCTCTGGCTCGTCCTCTCGGGCAACTTCTCCTGGCTGAACTGGCTCACGATCGTCCTCGCCTTCGCCGCCGTCGACACCTCCGCGATCAGCGGCGCCCCCTCCTACGGGGCGGTCCCGCCGTGGTTCGCGGTCGTGGTGTGCGTGGCGGCGCTGCTGATCGTGGTGCTCAGCTACTGGCCCGCCCGGAACCTGGTGAGCCGGACGCAGCAGATGAACCGGTCGTTCAACGCCCTGCACCTGGTCAACACCTACGGGGCCTTCGGCAGCGTCACGCGTGTGCGCCAGGAGATCGTGCTGGAGGGCACCGACGACGAGCGGCTCACCGCCGACACCGCGTGGCGCGAGTACGAGTTCAAGGGCAAGCCCGGCGACGTGCGCCGCCTGCCGCGTCAGTTCGCCCCGTACCACCTACGTCTCGACTGGCAGATGTGGTTCGCCGCGCTCTCCCCCGCCTACACCAGGGGCTGGTTCGAGCCCCTGGTGGAGCGTCTGCTGGTCAACGACCGGCCGACCCTCCGACTGCTGCGTACCAACCCGTTTCCCGAGCAACCGCCCACGCATGTGCGGGCGCTGCTGTACCGCTACCGCTTCACAACGCGTGAGGAGCGGCGGGAGACCGGCGCGTGGTGGCATCGCACCTTTGTGCGCGAGTTCCTGCCGCCCGTCCACGTCTCAGGGGAGCGCGGAAACCGCACACCGTAGACGCCCCCGCGTGGCCTCATGGCGCTATCGCCTGCCCCGGTAGCCCGGTAGAGCATCGCGGCCGGTGCCGTGCGTACTCGGCCCGGAGGACAGGCGATAACGGGATCCGGCAACGATCAGGGCGCCGGCACCCGGGCCACCTCCGGCGAGGAGGACTCCAGCGGCACCGACCACGAGCGCACCAGCCCCAGTTGTGCCGCCTGGCGGGGCAGCACCGCGTCCAGCGCCCAGTCCGCCAGCACACGGATCCGGTTCCCCGGCATGGACGCCAGATGGTAGCCGCGCGTCACAAGGTTGGCGAGGGGGCCGGAGAGGGGCACGCGCAGCGGATTCGCCGCCGCCTGCACCCCGCCCAGATCCACCATGAACCCGAGGTCATGGTGCTTGTACGGCCGGGAGACGCCGTGACCGAACGAAGCGGCCAGGTTGCGCCCCGCTGTCTTCCCCTGTCGCACCGCGTGCTGTGCCGTCATCGGCGTGATCTCTCCCGGCCTGGTCAGGTCGGGTACGGCGGCCGCGTCGCCGCACGCCATGACCTCCGGGTGGCCGGGCACACGGAGGTACTCGTCGACCACGAGCCGGCCCTGTTGCGTCTCCAGGCCCAGGTCCTGCACGAGCGGGTCGGGTCGGACGCCCACGCACCAGATCAGGGAACGGGTCGGCACGAACTCGCCGTCGTCCAGCAGCACGCCCTCGCTGGTGGCCTCCTTGACGGAGGTGCCCGTCCTGACGTCGACGCCCCGTTTGCGCAGCACCTTGTCCGCGGTGTCCGAGAGCCGCTGATCCAGCTCGGGCAGGATGCGTGGGGCGATGTCCAGGAGCATCCAGCGCGACCGTCCGGCGTCCTTGGTCCGGCGGCGGCCGTCCGGACGGTCGTCCCGGCCGTCCTCGGAAGGTTCGTCCCCGGACGACCCGTTGCGGCTGTGCTGCCGGGCCAGCGAGTCCGTGAACATCTTGCCGTGCGCCGCGACTTCCGTGCCGGTGTAGCCAGCGCCGACGACCACGAACGTGCGGCGGGCTTCCGCCTCCCGCTCATCGTCCGCCCCGGCCGCCAACGCGATCTGACGGTTGACGTGGTCGCGCAGGTACAGGGCCTCCGGCATGCCGCGGAAGCCGTGCGCGTGCTCGGCGACACCGGGGATCGGCAGCAGCTTGTTGACGCTGCCGACGGTCAGCAGCAACCGGTCGTAGTCCAGCTGCGACGAACGGCCCTCGGGGTCGACGTACCGGAGACGGCGCCGGTCGAAGTCGACGTCGTCCACCTCGCCGAGGACGAGCCGCACCCGGGGCAGCGTCCCGGCGAGCGAAACGGACACCCGGCGCGGTTCCAGCATGCCGGAGGCGACCTCGGGCAGCAGCGGCATGTAGAGGAAGTAGTCGTTGGGGTTCACCAGCACGATCTCCACCGCGCCACGCAGCGTGCGCGAGAGGGTCCGCGCCGCCTGATACCCGGCGAATCCAGCTCCGACGATCACAATGCGGGACCGGCTCACAGCCGAGACCTCCTCCCCTGGAACGAGGCCGGTGCCTTCGGGCGGCTCCGGCCGTCTGTCACAGAACAGCCGGAGTTCCCCCCGCGGGCCTCGACGAAACCCCGCCCCGGCTCCCACGGGCCCGCTGTCGTCCGGCCGGCCGGTCGTCCAGCCGCCCTCCTGCCACCGGGCAGCCGACCCGCTCGGGCTTCCTGTCCGGGCCGGACAGGAAGCCGGCTGATCTTCCTCCCCCGGTGGCCCCGGGCGGGAGGGGGTGGCGGCGAGCACCCCCTGAAGTGCTGTATTGTTCTTTGTGCGCGAGCGGAACGGGGAAAGCCCCGAACCGAGCGAGCACCGGGACGTGGCGCAGTTTGGTAGCGCACTTGACTGGGGGTCAAGGGGTCGCAGGTTCAAATCCTGTCGTCCCGACGGTGAAGTACAAGGTCAGAGGGGTCCTTCGGGGCCCCTCTTGATCGTTTCCAGGGGCGCCGTCTCACAATTTCTCACAAACGCTGTTGATCAAGGTCAGCTGAGCAGTTCGGCCAGCTTCTCCGAACCCGCCCTGAGCGACTGCGGGTCGGGGTGCACGTAGGTCCGCTTCGTGAACCCGAGGTCCGAGTGACCGGCCCACGCGGAGACCACCGTGTCCGGCACCCCGTTGTTCGCCATCCACGACAGGCAGGCGTGCCGCGCGTCGTACAGCCGCACCTTCCGTACGCCCGTGGTGGCCATCAGCTTGTGCGCCTCACGCCGGAGCTTGTCCGTCTTCCACGGCCGCCCGAGGTCGTCCACGAGGACGTACCCGCTGTCCTCGTACGCTTCCCCGGCGGCCAGCTTCTCCGCCACCTGCGCGGCGCGGAACGCCTTCAGCGCCCGCAGGACCGGCTTCGGCAGGGGCAGTGTGCGCTTCCCGGCCTCGGTTTTCGCGCCCTTCTCCACCACCTTGTTCCGCTGGCCGCGCTCGGCCGTGCGGTCGTAGACGATCGTCCGCGTGTTGGTGCCGACGGCGATCGTCCCGGCCGTCAGGTCCACGTCCGGGCTCCAGCGGGCGCCGCACACTTCCGCCGGACGCTCTGCGATCAGGGCGAGCAGCATGGGGGCGTAGGACCGGTGTCCCTGAATGCCCTCCAGGAACCGCTTCACTTCTTCCTCGTTCCACGGCTTGTGCGTGGCCGCGTTCTTCTGTGCCTTCTCCTTGGCCTGCTTCGAGATCGTCACGTGCTCCGCCACGTTGCGAACCACCAGGCCGCGCCGCACCGCGAGGTTCAGAGCGGAGCGCAGACGCCCCAGGGTGAGGCGCACCGACCGTACGCCGAGGCCCGTTCCAGGCTTGCCGCCGCGCTGGCGCCCCTCCGAGACCATCCAGTCGATGAACGCTTCCACGTCCTCTTCGCTCAACTCCTGGACGGGCTTGTGCCCGAGGTACTTCCGCACGGGCCGTAGGGCGTTGTCGTAGTTGCTGGCCGTGGCCTCTTCCACGTCGCGCGTGGCCGACTTCAGCCACAGGTCCAGCAGGGCGCTGACGGTCATCTTCGCGGGGGCCACGTACGTGCCCGCGCTGCGCTGGTGGCGGATGCGGGCCAGCTCGTCCTTCACCGCCGTCTTGGTGTCCTTCGTGATGGTGAGCTGCTTCCGCATCATCTTCGGCTCGCCGGTGGCCGGATCGGTGATCACTTCGCCGGTGACCTTGTCTGTCTGCGGCTCGTAACCGATGTCGATCACGGCGCGGTACCTGATCTGTCCCCTTCGGTTGGGCGGCAGCTTCTTGATCGGGTCGGGCATGGCTAGATCTCCTCGATCTTCTGGCAGTCGTTGCAGGTGCGCGGACCGGGGCCGGTGATCTTGCGGCTGTCGTAGCTGTGGCCGTACGCCGCGCACGGGTCGGCCGGTGGAGGGCTGGACGAGAGCAGGGCCGTCGGGTGGATGCCGAAGACGGCCGCGAGGGCTTCCAGGTCGTCCACGGTGATCCGGCGCCCGCCGCTCTCCAGGCGGGCCACCCCGGACTGCGCAAGCGGATAGTCCGCTTCGGTGAGCCGACGGGACAGGTCGTCGGTCGTCCACTGGCGCCGTTCTCGCAGGTCACGCACGGTGCGTGCGACCTGCTTCGTCAGTTCGCCCCAGGGGCGTGTGGTTTTGGGCATAGCAGCAAGGTAGCACTGATGCGATGTTCGCATCAAGACGATGCGGGGTCCGCATCGGAGCCGTTTAAACGCCAAATGTTGTGTCGTTGGATTTGTCATCGCGTTACGTTCGAGTAAAGGCCCTGATCGGGAGAGCTGCCAAGCTACCAAGCTCCCCTGTTTGGGGTCCGTATCTACAGTCTTCGCAGGTGGGAGCACCTGAGAGCACCCTTTCGGCCGTGCGATTCTGGAATCACACGGAAAGACCGGCACAGAAACGGAAGGAGATGGAAATGGCGACCGCTGTAACGACGAATTCGGCGCCGACTCTGGCGGAGATCAAGACCTGGCCCGCCACCATCAGCGTCACCCGCTGCGCTCTGGCGCTCGGGTGCAGCAAGAGCAACCTCTACGACCGGATGAAGCGGGGTGAGATGCCCGTCCGTACGGTCCGCCTCGGTCCCAGCCGCACGGTCGTCGTGACCGCCTCCCTGGTCCGCCTGCTGGAGACCGGCAACCCGGACCCCACCCCGCCGGCTGCGGCCCTCCAGGCGGCCTGACGTGGCCTCCCTGGAGTCGCGGTTCTACCTGACCGCCGACGGCGGCGGGCGGGTGGAGACGGCGACTCACCCCGAGACCGGTGAACGCCGCTGGACGTGCTCGTCCTGCGAGGCGACCGGCCAGGGCGAGGACAACGGCCGCACCCACGCGGCCGGATGCAACACCACCACCAGCGGCTACCTGCCGCTCGATCACTGGAGCTGAACATGAACTACGCGACTGACACTGACGGCCGGATCGTGGCGGTCCCCGCGCAGGAAGGCCCCCTGGCCAACATCGCCCGCGAGGAGCGGTACGAGCTGATCGACGCCGAGTGGCAGTACGACCTGGCCAACGCCGCCGGTGACCACGAGGTCTCGGGGGCGCCGGAGCGCGGCGACCACATCGGCAAGCAGTACCGCACCGTGGGCGGGAACATCGTCACCACGGCGCGCACCGCCGAGGGTGAGGTTTCGTACTACCACTGCGCCGGGTGCGGGAAGCGCGACGAACTGGGCTACGGCTGGGACGACGTGGCCCGCGAGCGCGCCGAGGCCCACGCCGCGAAGTGCCGGGCGGTGTGACGTGTCCTGGACGCCGGTGGACGGCTCCGTGAGCGGCCCGAAGCAGCCCGAGAGCCCGGACGGCTACAGCACCCGCATGGGTGGCCGTGTGAGCGTCCAGGGCGGCCGGTGGGCCTGCTCCGGCTGCGGCCGGTCGGAGGCCGCCGAAGACCCGCACCACGCCGCGCAGCACCACGGCCGGGAGTGCCTGGCCGTCTCCTACAACGCACCTGGAGGTGCAGCATGACGAAGCAGCAGACCGCCCCGCAACAGACCGAGTTCCGCGCCGTCCACACGGACGCTCGGGTCACCGTCACCGAGGACGAGAAGGGGCCGCGCTGGGACTGCTCGGGGTGCGGCCACGGGCGGCGCGAGGACGGGGCCCTGGAGGTGGCGCAGGACCACGCGGAGCACTGCGCGGTGCTGCCGCTGCCCTGACCCCGGAAACGCGAGAGCGGCGCCCCTGGAGGTGAACGCCGCTCTTGCTGACGAAGTGCAGACCGACCGCTGAGAGCCCGGTATCTACGCATTCAGGATACCGCCCCTCTCGCCTGGTCTTCGGTCTCCCCAGACGATCCCCATCGGCCCGCACACCACACGAGACGACTCGCGCGGAGGGGCCGAGATGTTCAAGTCCAGCGCTCACGAGGGGCGCAACTGGAAGCCGTCCAAGACGGACGAGCAGTACAACGCGGAGATGATCCGCGACTCCTGCGACGCCTTCGAGGCTGTGGCGCGGGAGACGGGCCAGCCGGTCAACGAACTGCGGGCCGTCATCGCCCTGCGCCCCACCGAGGAGGGATCGCCGTGGACGTGACCCGCAAGGAGACGGCCGTAGAGCCGGAGCCCTCCGGCGGCCGGGCGCACGAGGTTCAGGCGAGCGCTCCGGCGGACCCGTGGGATGCCTTCTGGCGCCGCCTGGCCGAGCTGTTCGAGCAGCAGGCGGGGGGCGAGTCGTGAAGTACGAGAAGGGCGCTGAGCGCCCCGAACCGACCCCGGAGGCCCCCGAGTCCGCCGGCGCCGGGAACGGCGCTCCGGCGGATCCTGACGGCCTGCTGGCGACGGCCCTGGCGCTCGCGGCCGAGGGTGTGAAGGTCTTCCCCTGTCACCGCGTGGTGGATGGGCTCTGCAACTGCGATGAGCCGTACTCGTGCAAGTCCCCCGGCAAGCACCCGCGCAAGTGGAAGGCCAAGGGCGGGGTGATCAAGAAGAACGGGTCCAAGGACGCCACCACCGACTCCGACGAGATCCGTACGTGGTGGCTGAAGTGGGGCGGCAAGCACGGCGCGCTCAACATCGGGCAGACCCTCGCGGGCCGCGCCGTGGTGGATGTGGACGTGGCCGAGGGAAAGCCCGGAGAGGCCACCTGGGAGGCGCTGAGCGCCGATCAGGACGTGCCCAAGACGCTCACGTACCGGACGGGGCGCGGGGGCCTCCAGATGCTCTTCCGGCTCCCCGAGGGGGAGACCGGCGGGAAGGCGGACGGCTACTCGAACACCCTCGGGACGGCCGTGGACTTCAAGACGGGGCCGCACGCGTACGTGATGGTCCCCGGCTCGAAGACGGACGACGTTTACACGGTCGTTCACGACGCTGAAACGGTGTCGCTGCCCGGCTGGGTGGCGGACCTGGCCCGCACTGCGCAGCCCGGTACGGGTGGCAGCGTGGTAGCTGGCCGGCCGCCGGGGTCTCAGCTCTCCGACCTGCTGTCTCTCCCTGCCGACGACCCGGCGCGCGGGAACAACTGGCTGGCGGCCGTGGCCGGGCACTACGCGGGCGACGCCTGGAAGTTCGCCCCGCCGCGCGGGTGGTCCTGGTACTCGGACATGGTGCGCGCCGCCAACGCCGCGTCCGCCGACCCGATCGGGGAAGCGGACCTGCTGAAGACCATGCGGTCCATCTGGGACACCGAGGCCCGGCAGCACGAGCAGGCCGAGGTGGCTGCCGTGGTGCAGTTGCTCCAGCCCGGCGGCGCGTTCTTCCACAATGTTCCCGAGGTGCCTCCGGCAGTGTGGGGACACGGCGAAGAGATCCTGTGGGCCGAAGGTGAGGCCCTACTGATCGGGGCTCCGCAGGGCGTGGGCAAGACGACGCTCGCGCACCAGATCATCCGGGCGCGCATCGGCCTTCAGCCGACGGTGCTCGGGTTCCCGGTGGCGCCCGGTAAGCGGGTCCTCCTGCTCGCGATGGACCGCCCGGCGCAGACCCGGCGGGCCGGGGCGCGCATCTTCGCCGGGGACGACCCGCACCGGCTGAGCGAACGCCTCGTGGTGTGGGAGGGGCCGCCCCCGGCGGACCTCGCCCGCCACCCCGAAACCCTGATGCGCATGTGCGAGCAGGCCGGGGCGGACACCGTGGTCGTGGACTCGCTGAAGGACGCGGCCATTGGGCTGTCCGACGACGAGGTGGGGGCCGGGTGGAACCGGGCGCGGCAGTTCGCGCTGCGGGAGGGCGTGCAAGTGCTGGAGCTGCACCACACGGTGAAGCGCGGCGCGAACGGCGCCGAGCCGAACACCCTCGCGGACATCTACGGCTCCACGTGGATCACGTCGGGCGCGGGCTCGGTGATCTCGCTGTGGGGCGAGGCGGGTGACCCGATCGTGAGCCTGCGTCACCTGAAGCAGCCGTTCGCGGAGGTGGGCCCGTTCCGTCTGCTGCACGACCACACCACCGGCACCACGACCGTGCACCACACGGCGGATCTCGTGGCGCTGGCCGGTGCGAGCCGGGGCGGGATCTCCGCCCTGGACGCGGCGAAGGCGATCTTCGAGACGGAGAAGCCGAGCGCGGCGCAGAAGGAGAAGGCGCGGCGCCGCCTGGCCAAGCTCGTGGAGGCCGGGCAGTTGGAGGCGAAGGCCGGACCGACGGGCGCGGGCACGGTCTACCGAGCCCCGTCCGGCGCCCTGTTCTGACCGCCCGCACGGGGCCGTGCAGGGGTGCACGAACAGGTACACGCGGCGTTTTCGGCGTGCAGGTGCACGCGGGGCACGCGGGGTGCACGGTCCCGGCAAAGTCGCAGGTCACAGCTACACGCTCAGGTGCACGCGGTACACGCGGCCGAGGTGCACGTTTCCGCCCCCCCTGAAAGGGGGGCGGAACGCACAGCAAGATCCACAACAGTCGAAGGAGCAAGATCATGAACCTGTCCATGATGCTGAGCGCCTGCGCCGGGAGCGCAGCCACGACCGGCGTGCTGATGTTCAGCGTGTGGTGGCACGGCACCCACAGCGCGGGGCGCCCCGAGGTGCAGCCGGAGGACGGCCAGGGCGCCACCGTGGTGCCGCTGGAGCGCCCGGTGGGCACCCGTCCGGTACGGGGCGTGAACGGCCGTCAGGCGGTCGTGCAGGGAGCCCTGAAGGGAGCCGAGGCAGCATGAACGCGAACGACCCCATGCGCGCGCCTGGGGGGCGCGGACCCCGTGCGCGCGTCCAGTCGGCCACCGGCGGCGGAAACGGCCCGGAGACGCCCGAGGACGGCCGCTGTACGGCCCGTACGCGGTCCGGCGGCCGGTGCCGTGGCATGGCCGTCACCGGGGCCACCGTGTGCCGGATGCACGGTGGCGCAGCACCGCAAGTACGGGCCGCCGCACAGCGCCGTGAGGCCACTGCCGAGTTCCTGCGCACCTACGGGGACGTGGACGGCCCGCAAGAAGACCCGGCGGTCGTCGTCTCCCGGCTCATCCGGCAGGCGGCGGGCCACGTGGCGTGGCTGCTGGAGCGGGTGCAGGAGACCGAGGCGGACGCCCTGGTGTGGGGCATGACCTCCGAAGTGGAGCGCCAAGGCGGGGAGTTCCCCGGCGTGGACACCACGTACAGCGCAGCCGTGAATGGCTGGGTGCGGCTGTACGGGGAGGAACGGGACCGGCTGCTGAAGATGTGCGACCTCGCGGCCCGCATGGGCGTGGAAGAGCGCCTGGTGACGCTGGCCGAGGTCCAGACGAAGATCATGTTCGAGGCAATGAACCGGGCGCTGGACGCCCTGGAGCTGACAGCCGCGCAGCGCGCCCGCGTGCCGAAGGTGATGGCTGGTCTCCTGCGGGGCATGGCCGCCGAGGGGCGGCCGGAACTCCCCGCCGCCTGAACACCAGGAAGCCGTAGCCCGTGAGCGCTGCGGCTTCCTGCGTGTAACGAGAACCCAGGCGAGCCGATTGATCAATCAGATTCCTCGAAGACTCGTTTCACTACGTCATCTGGGCACCCCAGGATTCTCAGTGAATGAGCCCGTACTGCCAATTCGAGGATGCGCACCACTTCATCAAGTTCGAACGCGTCGTAGCCTCGCGTGCCGTGCGCAAGGTTATTCCGAACGATGCGCAGCGCATTTGCCGGTGTTTTTACTGAGGGGTTGGACATGGCCTCTGTAACGAGTGAGGTCGCCGCAATGCGGTCCATGATGTCAACAGGGAGCGCGCCAGTCATGGACTTCAATACGGCATCGAGGCTCGTGGGAGGGTTCTTCGAAAGGAACTTCTTCAAGAATTGCATCACGTCGCGGTCAGCTACGCTGCTCAGGCTGTCAATGACCTGATCTCGCTTGGATAGATGGCTAAGCCGGCGTTGGTCGTACTCGTTGCGGGTTTCGTATCCGTGCAGACCTTCCAATGCTTGGATTAGCAGCAAGAAGCGCGACCGTGGGTGCTGGTCGTGTGCGTGCAACATTGAGCCATATGTTTCCACCAAAGGGTGGTGCTCTGCTGAATATTTGCGCCATTCGAGAACCAGGTCCAAAAGGGATAGTTCGTCGGCTTTAGCTCTGATGGCACTCCGGTGATTCCTAACGTCTTTTTCTGAGCTAGCAAATGGAGCCTGCGTGATACCGGTGCCGTACACCTGGTACTGGCCCGCAATGTCAGTCAGCCTTACTGCTACGTACGTCAGATCCTGGGGCTTACCAGTTGCGATTGAGCTGATCCGTCGGAGCGGCTCTATGAACTCGTCAAATGCAACCCGAAGCGATACGCCTCGTTGAAAGGTGACCGTCGCTACCGGGCTAAAACAAAGGCGAAATTCAAATCCGTCTGCGGTTCGCATTCGGCCGTTGTAGCCAACGGAAAGCTCCACGCCTTCCTTTGCCCACTCGGCTCGTGCTTCCAGGTTAAGATTGGCACTCCACAAACCCTTGGGATTGTCCGGATGTACGCCTGGAGTCTGCACGCTCGCGATTGGCGCAGTTCCGGTAAGTGCATCGAGTGCTGTTATCTGAAATTCTATTGACGACACAAGGGGGATTTCATTGTCATGTTCGGGCGCCATTTGTGGATTGCGCCGACCAAAGAATTCCCCACCTTTACTCAAGAGGGCCGCGCTGCCAGTCACGTGCCCTTGGTTCATGGTCCAGTAAATAATGTGGGCGTCAAGAAGGATTACTGATCCACCATTGGCCAATGTCCCTGATAGGACTGGGGCTTCTACAACCTGCGGGAAAGAGAAGGAGAGCACTCCTTCTTGGGGCTCGTCGCGGTTTAGCGGAAGGCGGCCATACACGGAACCCTTTGGCGCACGGTTCGGCAGTACTTCCAATTGGCCTGGGAGCTCAGTGCTGCCCCCCTTTCCGTCGGGGATATTCCATGTGCACAAATAGTCATCCGGCTCGTATGACAGGCGCAGTGGTGTCTGCTGATCGGGCAAAGTTCCTCTTTCCTCGACGCCTTCGCTGAAGGCACTTTGCTAGCTTGACCGACCGGAAACGAGTGGCGTACCCCTAAGCCAGCAGCATGTGTCCGTAGTCGGCCAGTACTTCGCGCGCCTCGGGCACGTCCTCGTAATCCTTCAGCCGGTGGAGGACCGTCCGGGCCCGTTCCGCCGTGCGCTCCGAGGAAAGATCGCCGGACGTGTCGATGACGCGGCGGGCCTCTTCAGCAGCCTGCTCGGGCTCGTTCGCGTCCGCCAGCGCCACGGCCAACCATGAGCGGTACAGCGCGACCTCCCGGGCGTGGGTGGCGTCGTAGCGTCCCAGCACGTCCTGGAGTAGCGGCACCGCGCGCAGCGGGCGACGCAGCTCGGTGAACACCCGGGCGTCCATGACCTCCAGCTCCTCGCGGTTCACCCAATAGGCCCACGTCGGCGCGGGAGGGCCGTCCGTGGCATCCAGCGCGGCGTGGGCCTCCCCGAGCGCCCGCAGGGCCGGTTGCGCCTCCCCGGCACGCGTGTGCGCCCAAGCCACGCGGTCCAGGAACAGGGCGCGGGTTGTGGCCGGAGCGTCCGGCCCGGCCTCGGAGACCGCTGCCTTCGCCAGTTCCAGACCCTCCCGTTCCCGGCCGGTGTTCGTCAGGTGGTACGCGAGGCTGCCCGCGAGCTGGGCCACCAGTGGCGCGTCCCCGGCCTGGCGGGCGGCCGAAAGCCCGAGCCGGTAAGCGTGCTCCGCGTCCTCACCCCGACCGGCGTCCGAGGCGATCCAACCGGCGATCTGGCCCAACTCCCCAATCTGCACGAGCAGGCCGCGCCCCGTTTCCTCGGAGTGCTCGGACTCGCGGTACAGACGGACGGCGGCGCGCAGCTCACGGAAGGCGGGGGCGATCAGGTCACCGCCGGACAGCACATCGTCCGCGAGCCGCAGGCCGTGGACGCGAGCCGCCAGGCTGTCCACGGTGGTGGTGCCGATCCGACGGCCACAAGGGGTCGCCAGGGGTTCCAGCGAGTCCCCGTCGGGCAGCAGGTCCGCGAGGGTGGCCGCGACCCCGGGAAGGGTGGCCTGAGCATCCCCCCGCGCGTACGCGGCGGCCTGCTCCAGCTCACGCAGCGGCACGCCGAGCACCTGGGCGAAGGTGGGGAGCCACACGTCCGGGATGCGCTCCCCGCGCTCCCACCGGGAGACCTCGTTCCGCGTGATCGACTGGGCGCCCGACACGGCGCACAGCACGGCGGCGAACTGCCGCTGCGAGCGGCCGGAGTGCCGCCGCAGACCGGCGAAGTAGGCGCCGAACTCGCGGCGTCGCTCGGTGGTGTCGCTCATGGTGGCCCCCTTCCGTATCTAGTGTGGCCCCTCCCTGGCCCCCTTGTTGGCTCCTCCGCATGATCACGCACCCCGGTTACCTGAACGCGAAGCGCCCCGGCGACCGCGCGAACGGCCCCGGGGCTGGCCGATCTGAAGGAAGCAGACCGACATGCCGCAACCTACAACCCGGGCCCGCCAGACCGGGCACCCCGGGTACAGCGAGACCCTGCCGAGGCAGCCCGAGAGCGCCGCCACCGCGCGGCGCCTGCTTCGTACCGCCTGTGCCGTCTGGGGGCTGGACGCATTGGCCGAGGACGGGGCGCTGATCGTCTCCGAGCTGGTGGCCAACGCCGTGCAGCACGCCCGGCGGGAATCCATCCGGGTCGTCATCGACCGTCCCGGCGCTGCGCGGGTACGTGTCGGCGTCGCGGATCTCTCCCGGGCGCGGCCGGTGCAGCGCGAAGCCGACGACAGTGAAGAAGGCGGGCGTGGTCTGCGCCTCGTGGCGGCGCTGGCCGCCGACTGGGGCACGGATGAGCGGCGCTGGGGCAAGATCGTGTGGGCGGACCTGGAGGGGCGCGGGTGACCACGGGAGAGACACCCGGCCGCAGCACGGCGCGCGCCCATCTGTCGCAGTTGATCGAGCTGTTCGGCACGGACGGATGCCTGCGGATCAGTACGGTCCCGGCTGAACCCGAGCCGCCCACCGTCGGCGCAGAGGCCGAGGGCGACGAGCAGAACTGACAGCCCCATGGCGCGGCGAAGCCCCGGCCGGTGAACTCCACCGAACCGGGGCTTCGTCTTCTCACGCAGATCTCACAGACTCCGTGGAACGAGCCGGAAAAGCTGGCCCTGACCTGGACGTTTGCGCACTCCCCGGAACTCACTGACCCCTGTGGCCGGTGTTTCGTTCACTGGGGGTCCAGGGGTCGTGGGTTCAAATCCCGCCGTCCCGACCATGTTGTAGCTGGTCGGAAGCCGTTTCCACCGAGAGGTGGAAACGGCCTTCTGCGTTTGTGGTCGTTGTGTGGACGTCATTCGTGGGGTGCGGGCGAGCCGGTCCCGATATTGCGGCGGCGTGTTCATGCGGCGTGCGGGCTGGTGGTCGTGGTGTCGTCGCGGGCCTGCTCTTCGCGGACGAGTGCGGCGGCGATCGCGTCGACGGCCTGGCTGCCCGTGCGCTGGGTGACGTGGGCGTAGATGTTCGCGGTGGTGGAGAGGGCGGAATGCCGCGCGGTCCGGGAGACGGTCCAGAGGCCGGCGCTCTCACTGATAGCGGTGGCGACGGCGAGGTGGCGCAGGCCGTGGAGGGTGCAGCGTGGGACGCCGGCCTGCTTGGTGAGGTCGTGGAAATGGTTGAGGACTCGCTCGGGGCGCAGGAGGCGCCCGTCGGGGCGGGCGAACACCAGTCCGCCTCGGGGATCGGCAGGGTCGGGGGCGGAGGACGGGGTGGAACGGCGGCGTTCGAGCATGGCGGGGGCGCGGGGGACGGGGCCACGCGGCCGCTGCTGGTGTGCGTCTCCGGCGACGCCATGACGAGCTTGTTGTCGTCGAGCCGAGAGCGTCCGGAGGACGTCCACACTGTTCTTGCCGAGGTCGATGCCGGCCCAGTGCAGGGGCCTCGCCCTTGCGCAGTCCGGTGCCGATGAACAGCTCGATGAGGTCGGCGAAGTCCGGGTAGCGGGCCCGGCAGTGGTCCAGGAAACGCACGGTCTGGGCGGGACTCCAGATGATGCGCTCCGCAGACGCGGTCCGTACCCCTTTTGATAGCGCACGGCGACCGTCCGTGCGTGATACTGCGCTTCCCCCTCAAGGGGCGTGGTACAGACGCTCACGCTTGGCGCGACCGGACAGAAGGATGGCAAGTAGCCGAGCCGCACCCAGCCGCACGAGGCGCCCCAGACGCCGAGCGCGGAGAACCGGCGCCTGGACCACGGTGGGCGTGAGCGGCACAGCACCCGATACGGACGCCGGCACTCCCCCATGCGAACCGGTCGACGGCCCCTGGACAACCTCCTGCTCGACCTCACAGGATGGGCGCGGAAAACCCGGCAGACGGTGCAGCACTGGTGGAGGGGCGTTGCTGACCATCGTTATATCGATTGTCGCGGTTCTCGTGTCGTTGGGGTCTTTGATTCTTGGATACGCGTCCAGTCGCCGCTCCCAGATGCCGGTCCTGCAATTCACATGGGAGAACGGCCAAGAAGGCCGGAGTGCGGGGACTTGGAGCCTCGTGAATGTCGGAACGGGGCCTGCTACCAATGTCGTCGTCGCACAAACTGAGAGGACAAGCCTCACCCAGGGCTTGAATGGGGAGATGTGGCTCAATCCCGTACTGGCACCGTCCATCCCCGCCGGCGGTCGGCTGGACCTGCCATGGCTCGGCGAGTCCAGAGGGCTGGGGCGAGGTTTGGGAGCCAGCTACACGGACGTCCAACGGTACTTCTACACCACCAAGTGCGGGGACGACGTCTCCATGTTCTTCATCGGTCTGCACCTGCCTCGATGGCCCCTGCTGAAACACGGTGGGGAGAAGATCGTCAAGACGTGGTGGGGTATGGAGGACCTTGCAGGTTCGCAGTGGTCTGCGGCCACGGCCGCACAGAATCGACGGTGCTGGTGGCTGGCTCCACGTTTCGGTATCTGTCGGCGTCTGGGCGGATGGGCCGACCCCGTGCTCTCCTACACACCGCGGCGCGATCGAGCTGGATGATGGGCCGCATCCGCCCTGGAGACCGTCATCGACGCGGCCGGCACCCTCGACGGCACCATCCAGCAGCCGGCGACGGCCTCGCGCCCGTGCGCCTCCGAGAGCCCAGCTCTGCGAACCAGGCGCCGTAGGCGCCGTCCGGATCGCCGTCCATGCTCGCGATGGCCGTCCCCGGCCTTCCGATCGCCTGCCATGCCCGTGATCGCCGTCCACGGCCCTACAAGAGCCGTGGCGGTACCGTGGGCCTTCTTCATCATCGCGAGGCCGAAGAGCCCGCCATCCGCTGCCCGTAGAGCCGGTCTCCGCCGGCAGGGCGGCCTCGAGCGACCCGCGAGCCTTCCGCCGGCCCGGGTCGGGGTCCCCCGGGTCCTCGCGGTCCACCAGGCGCCACGCCTGGTGGTCTGCGCGAGCAGGTCCTGGAGCGTCACTCGCTGGGCCCCCGTCCCCCGGCTTGCCCGGGTCTGGTCGGGGTTCAGGCGTGGGAGCTGATGAGGCCGCCGGGGGTGAGGACGAGGGATACGCCGTTGGCGTCGAGGCCGGCGTCGTGGCCGTCGGCGTCCATCGT
>NZ_QOIM01000025.1 GCF_003323735.1 Streptomyces reniochalinae
CGGCGCCGGCTGTCGTGACCTGCGCCGCCCGAATCTGCTGTTGGCTACACAAGGTGAGATGGCCTTGAGGGGGAAGTTGTTCACCGACTTGTGTCCGCACTTGGTAACAGCGAGGCGGCCGCAGCCCGGTGTGGTCGCTCACCTCAGCCCGCTGCCGAGAACCGCTCGGTACCGATGACGCGGAGGAGCGCGAGCCGGCCCGCTGTATCACTGCCAGGCGGCGGGGTATACAAGACGAGACGGTGATCGCCCTCCGGAGCCAGCAGCACCTGGCAATCCAGGTCGAGGTCGCCGAGTTCGCCGTGGAGAACCCGCATCCGGGTACGCCTCCGCACCGCGACCTCGTGCAACTCCCACAGCTCGCGAAACTCCCCACTGGCCGCGCGCAGGCGCTCCAGGAGGCGGGACGCCGCTGCGTCCGTACCACGCCGTGCCACCGCAGCCCGCAGATCGGCGACATGCACACGGCTGTAGTAGTCGTGCTCTCCGGGCGGATAGGCGGCCCGGACCGAAGGAGAGGTGAACCAGCGCCAGGCGACGTTGCGGCCGTGCTCGGAGACCGTGCACACCTCACTGAACAGGGCCGCGGCGATGCCGTTCTGGGCGAGGACGTCACCAAGGTCGCTCAGCACCTGGGCCGGGGTATGGGGCAACTGGTCGAGCAAGTGCAGCAGACCCGGGGCCACCTGACCGGTATCGGTATGCGCCGCAGGCGGCGGGTGACCCGCCAGCACGAAGAGATGGTCCCGCTCATCCGCGGACAGACGCAGAGCCCGCGCCAACGCAGCCAGCATGGACGCGGAGGGCTGCGGCCCACGCGCCTGCTCCAACCGCATGTAATAGTCGGCCGACATCCCCGCCAACTGCGCGACCTCCTCACGCCGCAACCCCGGTATGCGCCGCCGAGGGCCTGGCGTCAACCCCACCTCCGACGGACGCACCCCATCCCTCCGGCGACGCAGAAAATCAGCGAGCTCACGGCGATCGATCGGCATGACGGCCATCTTGCACGACTGAGCCGCAACCCAACCAGGGACCGCCGCTCCTAGGGTGAGCAGGTCTCTGCCGCCCCTGGCCGTGCAGCGGCAGGGTGGTGATCAACCAACCAACCCAGCCGAGGAGAGTCCGCCATGGCCACCATCACCGTCGCCGACGCACAGGTCCACTACGAGACCACCGGCACCGGACCCGCCCTGGTCCTCGTGCACGGCACCGGCTCCGCAGGCGCCCCACTCACCTGGGGCGAGATCACCCCCAGGTTCGCCGCCACCCACACCGTGATCACACCGGACCTGTCCGGCACCGATCAGACCACCGACGCCGGCGCACCGCTGACCGTCGAGCAACTGGCCGCACAGGTGACCGCCGTCATCGAGGACACCCGCACAGGCCCCGTGGACCTGCTCGGCTTCTCCATGGGCGCAGCAGTCACCGCAGCCGTCGCAGCCCTGCGCCCCGACCTCGTACGCCGGCTCATCCTGGTCGCCGGCTGGGCGCACACCGACAGCGACGAATACACACGCAACCTGTTCACGCTCTGGCAGCAACTCGGCCACAGCGACCCGGCTGCCTTCGGCCGCAGCGTCACCATGACCGGCTTCAGCCGCGCCTTCCTCAACACCATCGGCCGCGACCAGGTAGAGGGGCTCATACCCAACATGCCCCCTACGCCGGGCACCCTGCGCCACGTCGACCTCGACACCCGCATCGACATCCGCCACCTGCTGCGCCACGTCCAGGCCCCGACCCTGGTCCTCGGCGGCACCCAGGACGCCACCGTTCCCATCGAGCACAGCCGCGACCTCCACACGACGATCCCACACAGCACCTACGCCGAAATTGACGCCGGGCACGTCGTGTTCTTCGAAAAAGCAGACGAATTCACCACGGCAGTGCAAGAGTTCATCCACCCGGCGTGACCCTTACCGAGTACCGGATTCCCACCCGCGCGCTCACGCTGCACGTCACAGAAGCTGAGCCACGAGCGGAGGGGCTCCCCACCGATCAGCGACGACCGGGTGACGTGAGCGCGCCCGCGCTGCCGGTAGGTACTGTCGGCGGTGGAGACCAGCACGTCCAACGCCTGGCCCACGGCGCCGTCCCACCCCGCCCTCCCGGCACCGAGTAGCCAGCCAGGTCATCCGGCCCGCGCACGGGACGGCCCGTCCATCGGCCGGCCCGCGCCCGCCAGGTCAGGATCCAGCCGAGCCCAGCCACAAGCGCGCCCGGGGACACGCACCGCCTCATTACGCGATCGCTCTGTGCAGACGGTGACCGCGATCCGCTCGACGCCATGCTCCCCCAGCGCGAACAGCACCAGCTGCTGGTGCCGCAGCACCGCCTCAGCCGTGTGCGCCGCCGCTCCGGCCGACTGCTTCCCGCACCTCACCGCGCATCACCCGTCCGGCCCCGCCCCGCGTCCGGGCCGAGCGGACGCAGAGGAAGGAATATCCCAGAGCGACATGAAATGCTCCGGCCACCCGCCCTCCGCGAAGGAGTCCTCGCCATGACCTGGAACAACAGCGACCTGGAGACCATCGCCTCCGCCGATGAGCTGGAGATCTCCCCCCAGCGCCGGGACGGCAGCTTGCGCCGTCCCACCACTGTCTGGGTGGTCCGCGACGGGGACGAGTTGTACGTGCGGTCCTGGCGTGGAGGCGACGGCGCCTGGTGGCGCACCGCCCACTCCAGCCATGCCGGACGTGTCACCGCCGGCGGCGTCACCAAGGACGTCGTCTTCACCGATGAGAACGACGCCGCCGTCAACGATCGGGTGGATGACGCCTACCGCACCAAGTACCAGCGCTACAGCGCGTACGTCGGCCCCATGGTCGCCGACCCGGCCAGGGCCACCACCCTGCGGCTCACGCCCCAGTGAGCCCGATACCTCCACCGCCTCCGGCCGGCGCGCCGACCGGTGCGGCAGGAGAACGCCGAGGCCCCGACTGCTGCCTTCGACAGCCAGACGGCACAGGTCGCCGAAGCTGCCTCCGGCTCGGCTGGTCGCCGGCCCTCTGGCAGGCGCCGTGGCCTCGCCCGCCGCATGCTTGAGTCGGGGCCTGCCCCGGCCGCCCACGGTGGCGCTGCCGGGCGCGGCGGGTGCCATGCGAGCCGAGTCGGGAGGCAGTGATGGGCCGCTTCCGCGCATCGAGCAGTGGGCCGCCGATGCTCAGCGAGCCCGAGCGTATTGGTCGGGCAGCGATGGCCGTCAACGGGATGGGGGTCTTCGTCTGGGACCTGGCGAGTGGGGTGATGCGGTACGACGATGTCGGCCTGTCCGTCATGGGTATCAGGCCGCAGGAGTGGGACGGCCGGCTCGCCACTCTCGGCGAGCGGATGGTGGAGGCGGATCTACCCGTGATCGAGGCACGGGTCGACCGCGCCCTGAGAGAGCGGACGAGTTTCAGCCTCTACTTCCGAGTGCGGCTCCGTGACGGGGTGCTGCGCTGGACGCATGTGCAGGGCAATGTCATCGCAGACGGTGCGGGGCGCGCGGTCCGGGTCATGGGCGTCATCAGGGACGCCAGTCAAGAGCTGTGGGCCGTCGACCAGACGGAGGAGGTACGCCGGGCCAAGAGTGATCACCGCCGCCAAGCCGCCGTCGTCGGCCACCTGAGTGATGTCCTCGCCTCGGCCCTCACCGTCCAGGACGTCGCGGGGGCGATCACCAGTCCCCAGCTGCTGCACCAGCTCGGTGCCGACAGCATCGCCCTGGGCCTGGTGGAGAACGGGCAGGTGGTGCCCGGGGGGTCCAGCGGTCTGCCGGAGCCCTGGGTGCGCAACGTCCATCTGGGGCGTTTCACGGAGCGTCTTCCGCTGAGCGAGGTGGTCCGTACGCGCGAGCCGGTCTTCATCACCAGCCGTGAGGAGTTCGCCGAGCGGTATCCCAGCCTGCGAGTGTTTTTGGAACAGGTTCCCGATGCCACCGCCGCTGCCTACCTCCCCCTCATCGCCCAGGGCTCACCGGTCGGTGCCATAGGGCTGTCCTACAACGGCAAGTCCTACTTCACGCGGGAGGAGAGGACCTTGCTGACCGCGGCGTGCAGCACCATCGCCCAGTCGCTGCAACGTGCGCTGCTCTACAACAAGGAACAGCAGCTCGCCACCGGACTGCAAGAAGTGATGCTGCCCGGGCCCATGCCGCACATAGGCGGGCTGGATCTGGCAACGCGCTACCGGCCTGCTCACACCAGTGGGGAGATCGGAGGCGACTGGTACGACGCCATCGCCTTGCCGGACGGCCGCATCATCGCGGCCGTCGGAGACGTGCAGGGGCACGACGTGACGGCCGCCGCAGTGATGGGCCAGCTGCGGATCGCGCTGCGCGCCTACGCCGACGAGGGCCACCCGCTGGCGACCATCATGGCGCGCACCTCGGCCTTCCTCGCCGAACTGGATACCGACCGCTTCGCCACCTGTGTCCTCACGCTGCTCGACCCCCGCACCGGCGTCACCGTGACTGTCCGCGCCGGGCACCCGGAACCAGCAGTGCGCCGTCCCGACGGAAGCGTTGCCTGGCTCGACGCCCCCGGAGGCATGCCACTCGGACTGGCCGGCACCGGTCTCCCCGCCTACCCTGAATCGGAAGCCACCCTGGAACCGGGCTCCACACTGCTGCTGTGCACCGACGGCCTCTTCGAGACACGCACCGCGGACATCGACCAGGGACGCGCACAGCTCCTCGACGCACTGCGCAGCGGGCCCGAGCACCCCGATCCCCTCGCCGAGCACCTGCTCAACACCATGGGCCCCTACACACGCCAGGAAGACGACGTCGCCCTCCTTCTTCTGCGACGTGCTGCCGGTGAGCCGATGACAGGTCCTCGCTTCACCGCTTCGATCAGCCGCACCGACCCGGACACCCTGCACGCCGTCCGCCGCCGCCTGCGCACCGCACTGCACGAGTGGTCTCTGGGGCCCTTGGGCGACACCGCGGAGCTCCTCGCCTGCGAACTGGCCACCAACGCCCTACTCCACACCGAGGGCAACGCCACTCTCACCGCCAGGCCCGTAGGAGACGGCAGGCGCACCCTGCGTCTGACAGTGTCCGACACCTCATCCGCCTCCCCTCAGCGGAGAGCCGCCGCGGAGCAGTCAGCGTCCGGACGCGGGCTTCTGCTCGTCGAAGAACTCGCCGAAGCCTGGGGCGTCACCCCCCGCGGCAACGGAAAATCCATCTGGTGCGAGATTCCCCTCCCACCCGGCGGAACCCGCTACTCCCGCCACGCGCCCCAATAGCCCCGCCCACCTCCTGCTCATCCACCGGGCACCGCGCCGGTACGCCTGGAGCGGCAGCGGGTGGCGGCTCTGGCAGGCGGCCCCGGATTCCTCCCCTGCCGACCGGCCTCTCGTCCGGCACGAACACCGGCCACGCTTACCCGGCATGCCCCTCAGTGGGTTTGTGCACTCACTCGACCATTCGGCCTCGCTTCCTGCGGGAGCCACTGCGTCGACGTCGCTTTCGCGAGGAAACGCCGAGCTTCCGCACGATGCGTGCGACATGGTTCTCCACGGATCGGGTGGACAACACGAGGCTCTCAGCGATATCTCGGTTGGCTCGTCCCAGCGCGACCGGACGGACCACCTGCGCGTGGCAGATCCCGTTTGCCGAGACCATCGACGACCGGGCGAAGAAGTACGTCGTGTCGAGCACGTTGAGCGAGGTCGACTGGAATGCCGACCTGGTGCGAGGCGACTTGGGGCCAGCGGTTCAGCGGCTCAAGCAGGAGTCGGGCGCGGGCCTGTGGGTGGGTGGCGTGACGCTCCTCCTGGCGTTGGCGGAACAGGGACTGATCGACGAATACGAGTTCCTTGTTCAGCCGGTCCTTGCCGGACACGGGCCGACGTTGCTCGCCGGTCTGCGCGAGCGTATCCAGCTCGGGCTCGTGGACCGCCATGAGCTCCGGTCGGGGGCGGTAGCCCTGCGATACCGGCCCGCATGAGTGGGGAGGCGGCCACGGCCACCTCGAACGGCAGGCCGTCAGTCCCCTGTCCGGGCGGAGACCAGGCGCAGGTCGGTTCCGCACGCCCGGATACCCTGCGCGGCGGCCTCGGTCAGCATCGCATCGGCGACGATCGTGTCGAAGGCGTCCAGCGAGGCGATCCGGTACATGCCGAAGGTCCCGTACTTCGCCGAACCGGCGACCAGCACCGAGCGCTGCGCCGCGGCCATCGCCGCCTGCTTGACCTCCACCTTGGGGGCCGAGGGTGTGGTGACGCCACGTACGAGGTCCCAGGAGCTGGTGCTGACGAAGGCGATGTCGAAGGCGAGTTGGCGGATCGTCGCGGCGGCCAGGCGGCCCACGGACGAGTGGTTGTCCGGTTCCACCTGGCCGCCGACATGGATCACCGTCAGGTGCCGGGCGGCGAAGAGTGCCGAGACGGCTCCGAAGTCGTTGGTCACCACCGTCACATCGGTGCGTTCGGCCAGGTGAGGGGCCATGGCCAGCAAGGTGGTGCCGGCGTCCAGGTAGACGGTCATGCCGTCGCGCACCATCGCGGCCGCCTCCGCGGCCATCGCCTGCTTCTGCGGCTGCTCGACCAGCGACTTGTCGTCGAAACTCGGCTCCGAACGCAGCCGGTTCGCGAGCCGCACGCCGCCGGGCACGGAGAACACCAGACCCTGGCTCTCCAGGTCGGCGATGTCCCGGCGGACCGTCATGTGCGAGACACCGAACAACTGGGTGATCTGCTGCACGCTGAGCACTCCCTCGCGCCGCAGGTGCTTGAGGAGAAGCTCGCGCCGCTGGTCCGGAATCAACGGCGGCTCATCCCGGGAACTCATCGCGTACGGCTCCGTCCTGACACTCGAAAAGGGCGGCCACAAGGGCGGTCGAAAAGAGGGGGCAAAAGGAGGGTGGTCGGAGGGGGCGGAAAGGGGCCGGCCGGGTTGGCTGGGCGGCCGGTGCGCTCATCCTGCCCCATTCCGCCGCCCAGTACCCGGCCGGGTCAGCCGATCACGGTGCTGAGCAGCAGGATGCCCCCCAAGCTCAGCAGCGACTGCAGGGACAGCATCAGCGTCCAGGTCCGGAACGTCTGGGCGACACTCAGCTGGAAGTACTCCTTGAACAGCCAGAAACCCGAGTCGTTCACGTGCGAGAGCATCACCGCGCCGGAGGCGGTCGCCAGCACCAGCAACTCCGGCGAGAGCCCCGGATATGCCCCGACCAGCGGCGCCACGATGCCGGTCGCCGCGGCGGTCGCGACGGTGGCCGATCCCAGGCAGACGCGCAGCAAAGCGGCGGTGCCCCAGGCGAGCAGCAGCGGCGGTATGGACCAGTCGACGGCATAGTGCGAGATGACGTCGTCGACCCCGGTCGCGGACAGCATCTCCTTCAGGGCACCGCCCGCTCCCAGGATGAGAACGATGGCACCGACCGGCCCGAGCCCCTTGGCCGCCATCTTCTGCAACTGCCCCAGGCCGAACCCGGAGCGGACACCGAGTGCGAAGAAGGCGAAGACGACGGCGGCGATCAGGGAGACGACCGGCGTGTCGCAGGTCTCGAACAGGGTGTGGGCCCACGCGCCCTTGTCGGTCACGGCGGTGCCCAGCGTCCCGGTGAGCATCAACGCTGCGGGAAGCAGCACCGTGACCAGTGACAGGACCAGCGAGACAGGCCGCTTGGCCTCCTGAGGTGCCGGGCCGGTGTCCGGCACCGGTCCCTTGGTCAGGTCGGGGGCCGGACCGAACCAGCGGGCGGCCACCTTGGTCAGCAGCGGGCCGGAGACGATCGCGAGGGGGATCGCGATGATCAGGCCGTACAGCAGGGTCAGGCCGGTGCTGGCGTCGTAGGCCTGCACGGCGACGGTGGGCGAGGGGTGCGGGGGCAGCAGGCCGTGCGACACGTACAAGCCTGCCGCCATCGGAAGGCCCACGAACAGCAGGTGCGAGCCGGTGCGTTGAGCGACCGCGTAGACCAGTGGCACCAGCATGACGAAGCTGACGTCGAACAGGTGCGGCATACCGATCAGCAGCGCGGCGCCGGTGATGGCCGCGGGGACCCACTGGAGTGGACGCGAGCCGATGAAGGCGGTGGCGATGCGGTCGGCTCCGCCGGAGCCCAGCAGGATACCGCCGAGCAGTGTGCCGAGCCCGATGACGGGGCCGGTACCGCTGAGCGCGTCGCCGAAGCCGCTCTCGTAGTGCTCCACCGCCTTGGCCGGTGAGATGCCGTTGGCCACGCCGAGAGCCAGTGCGCTCACGGTCAGCGCGAGGAAGGGGTGCAGTTTCGCCTTGGTGATCAGCAGCACGAGCACGACGATCGCCGCCGCGGCGAGCAGCAGGTGCTGGACGTCGGCGCTCACGCGGCCGGCTCCGCGTCGTCGGGCGCGCCGTCCTGCCAGGCGGCGAGCAGTCCGGCGTCGGGTGCTGCCAGGTCGTCCAGGCCGAGCAGTGCTCCGGCGGGTACGTCCCGGGCCAGCGTGGTGTCCGCGGCGAGGTAGAGCGGCGCGACCCGGGCGGGGGCGTCCTCACCGCGCAGCAGTACCGCGTCCACGCCGGTCACGTCGTGGTGGTGGCCGCCCATCTCCAGCCGGGTGCCGGCGGTGAGGGCGTGGCGGGTCCGGCCGGCGAGGACGGCGACGCGGCGCGGTGCGAGGCCGCCGGAGGGCCGGTGGTGCAAGACGGCGGACAGCAGTGTCAGAGGGGTTTCGACGCCCATGAGGTGGTAGGGCAGGTAGATGGCGGCGTACTTGCCGTTCCTGGCGACCACGTGGCCCTTTTGTGCGAGCGTCTGCCAGGTGACCGGGTCGTGGGTGCGGACGACGACGAACACGCCACCGGCGAAGGAGACCTCTCCGGTGAGCCGCAGCGCGGTGAAGACGTCGACGGCGTGCGGGCGGTGCAGCACCCCGCCGTCCTCGCGCAGCGCGTACACGTCGGCGAGTTCGGCGATCCGCACGACCGGATAGTGCAGCCGCTCGGTGTCCGGCGCGAAGCCGGTGTTGTTCGCGACGACCGCCATCTCGCAGTAGTCGGCGGTGGCGCCCGAGGGCAGCGCGGAGACGGCTTCGGCGCGGGCCGCGAGGGTGGCGCGCACGTCGTCGCCGAGTTCCAGCAGTCCGGTCAGGCCGGGTGCGGGCACGGTGGTGTCCAGCTGTGTGACGGTCTGCGCACGCGGGTCGAGGACGAGGTCGTACTCGGTGGACTTGCCGACCGCCACGATGTCGAGGCCGAGGGTTTGTGCCCAGGTGACCAGGCCGATCAGATTGGCGGGCTGGTCGCCGTCGGCGGTGGTGTAGACGACTCCGCGCTCGCGGGCGAGCCCGGCCAGGTGCAGTCCGGCCACGGAGTCGACTTCCTTGCTGACCATCGCCACGTGCCGGCCTGCGGCGATCGCGTCGCGTGCCATCGTCCAGCCGTGCACCGGGCTGCCGGTGGCCTCGACCAGGATGTCCCACTCGCTCACGCCCATGAGTGCGGCGTCGCCGACGAGCGCCACCCGGCCCTCGCGGGCGGCGGCCATGACCGCGGTGGCGTCGGTACAGATACTCAGGGCGTCCTCGCGGTAGCCGACTTCCCGGCACAGCGCGTGCAGGCGTTCGACGTCGACGTCGCACAGGACCGCGGGGACGAGTCGGGGGATGCGCAGGGTCTGGGCGAGCAGGGTGCGGGCGAAGCCGCCCCCTGCTCCGGACAGGGCGTAGCGGACGGGCCGCTCCCCGCTGTCGGCGAAGAGGTGGTGCACGTTCATGGGGCTCCTTGGCGGACGACCGGAGCGGAAGAAACCACTCGGTTTAACGGAACCTACGCACTATGTAACACCAGCGTCAACCCTGGTAACATTTCTTCACACCTCGCAACTATGCGCCACCCCGGACGGCGGCAGCGCCGTGCACCCGCACACCCGCCGCGCCGCCCGGACGTCACCCAGGAGGGCCGATGCCGACGCTCGGTGCCATCGCCGACGACTTCACCGGGGCGACCGACCTGGCGACCATGCTGGTCGCCGGGGGTTTCCGGACCGAAGTCCTGGTCGGGCCACCCGAACCAGCGGCCGGGGAGGGAGCGGGCGCGGCCGACGCGGTCGTGGTGGCCCTCAAGTCCCGCACCGCGCCCGTGGACCGGGCGGTCACAGAATCCGTCGCCGCGCTCGCCGCGCTGCGCCGCGCCGGCTGCACGCGCTTCTACTTCAAGTACTGCTCGACGTTCGACTCCACCGCGCACGGCAACATCGGCCCCGTCACCGACGCGCTGCTCGCCGAGCTCGGCCAGCGGCGCACGGTCGTGGTCCCTTCCTTCCCCGCCACGGGCCGCACCGTCTACCGCGCGCGCCTGTTCGTCCACGACGACCTGCTCGACGAGAGCCCGATGCGCCACCACCCCCTCACCCCGATGCGCGACGCCCACCTCGGCCGGCTGCTCGCCCCGCAGACCGGCCACCCCGTGCGCCTTCTGCCGCACGAGACGGTGCGGCAGGGAGCGGCCGCCGTCCGCAGCGCGCTCGCCGACCCCGCGCTCGGTGACGGACTGATCGTCGCCGACGCCACCACCGACGAGGACCTGCGCGCGCTGGCCACGGCCACCCAGGACCTGCCCCTGGTCACCGGGGCGGCGGGACTCGCGCTCGGCCTGAGCGGGCCACGCGCCGGAGCCGCCGAGGCACGGGCCGCCGCGGCAGCCCCGTACGCCCACGCCAAGAGCGTCGTGCTGTCGGGCAGCGCCTCGGCGGCGACCCGCGCCCAGGTCGCGCACGGCATGGCCCACCTGCCGCACCGCAAGCTCGACCTGCGCAGGCTGCGGGAGGGTTTCGAGTCCGCCACAGCGGAACTCACCGATTTCGTCACCCGCTCATGGGAGCAGTCGCCCGGCCTGCCGCCACTGCTCTACGCCGTCGGCGAGGACGACGAAGTCGAGGACGCCTCCCAGGCCCCTGCCGCAGGCCCCCCGGCTGGCGAACTGATCGAGGCCGCCCTCGCGCGGTGCGCACGCGATCTGGTGCGGGCGGGCGCGCGCCGCCTGCTGGTCGCCGGCGGCGAGACCTCCGGGGCAGTGGTCACCGCGCTCGGTGTGCGCACACTCCGGATCGGGGCACCACTGGGCCCGGGGGTGTCCTGGGCGACGGCCGAGACCCGCCCGAAGACGGAGGCCGAACCCGGAGCGCTCCTCGATCTCGCCCTCAAATCCGGCAACTTCGGCTCGACCGACCTGTTCACCTCCGCCTGGAAGGAACTCTCGTGAGCGGGCCGAGGGAAGAACTCGCCGCCGCCGGCGCCCACCTCGCGGGGCTCGGCCTGAGCCCCGGAGCCTCCGGCAACCTCAGCATCCGCGAGGACGACCGTGTCCTCATCACCCCGACAGGCGCCGATCTGGCCGCCCTCGACCCTGAGGACCTGAGCGAACTCGACGTCACCGGGCGGCACGTGGCAGGTCCGCGGCCCTCGAAGGAGTTCCCCCTGCACACGGCCTTCTACCGGCGGGACCTGGAAACCCGTGCCGTCGTCCACCTGCACTCCCGACAGGCCACCGCCCTCAGCTGCCTGCCCCCGTGGTCGGAACGGAGCGCGATACCTCCACTCACCCCGTATTTCGTGATGCGCGTCGGCCGTACCCCGCTCCTCCCCTACGCCGAACCCGGTGACCCCGGCCAAGCCGGTCGCCTGGAAGAACTCGCGTTCGCCTTCCGGGCCGTCCTGCTCCAGAACCACGGACCGGTCACCGCCGGAGCGAGTCTCCAAGCCGCGGTGGACGCGGCAGTCGAGCTGGAGGAGACGGCCGCACTGCTGCTGCTGCTCGGCCGCCAGGAACCGCGGCTGCTGGACGAGGGGCAGGCCGGGACCCTCGCCCGGCGCTACGGCACACACTGGGGAACCGACGGCTGAGACGCGCATGGAGCCCGGCCCCGACCTCTGCCTGGACGTGCCGGACGGCGTCCCGGATTTCTCCGGGAACGCTCATGCGTCGCGGCGGCCGCGCCGCTTGCGGGCGGCGGCGGCGATCTCCGTACACCAGGCGCGGTCCTCGGGCGCGGCGGCGGCCGGTAGGCGCTCCCAGACGTCCGCGTCGCTCCATGCGGTGAAGCGGCGGTGCGCGGTGGCGGGAGAGACACCGAAGTGGCCGGGGAGCTGCTGCCAGCCGCAGCCCGCGGTCAGCACGTGCACCACGCCGGTGAGCACGGCGCGCTCGCCCTGTGCTGACGAGGGCAGCAGCGGTGCGGCGGCCTGCCACACCGTGTCCGGCACCAGCCGCCGGGCGAGCGCCTGACCGAGCGCGATCGAGCGCCGCTGCTCGGAGGCGAGCCCCGACGCGTCGGGGGCATCGGATCCGGAAGCGGCGGCGCCCGGCGCCGCCGGCTCGTCGGGGCCGGGCCGGAACGGGGCGGGCGACTCCTGCGCCGCGGGCACGTCCGGGTGGTGCGCGCGGCGGTACGCCTTCCAGTTCGCGAGCAGCTCGCGGTGTGCGCCCTGGATCCAGCGCATGTAGTCGATCATGTTCTGGAGCCGGCGGCGGGGGCCCTCCTCCTCGTCACCGATCAGTTCGAGGGCCTTCTCGCCCAACTGGCGTTGCTCCTCCAAGAAGCGGCGCTCGCCCGCGAGGAAGCTGCCCCAGACGTCGTCCTCCATCCGGAAGTACCGGCTGCGTTCACCCGGAACCGCGTGCCGCTTGACGAAGCCCGCCTCGACCAGCCGGCGGGTGGCCAGCGAGATGGAGCCCGCGCTGACCTTCAGCGCCTCGGCCAGCTGCGCGGAGGAGACGTACGGCGCGTCCGTCACGATGAGATAGCCGATGATCCGGCCGTCCATCCGGGCGCTGCCGACCGCCTCCCACAGCAGCCCCATCTCCTCCACGAACGACGCGCGCCCCCAGCCGTGTTCGACCTCGCCGTTCCGCCCCATGCGGTCCTCCGCTCTCCGACCCTCGCACCTGAGCTTTCATCTCAGATTAAAAGTTCTAGACGTTTTTCATTGACAGGCTCTTCGCGCGAGGCTCAGTATCCCTGGTACGCGTCACCGGCACCACCGACATGGGGCCCCCGCAGCCTGCTTCGGGGCTCGACCGCATTCTCCCCTGGAGCCGTCTTGCGTCGATACAGCCTGCTCACGACTGGTTCAGCGGCGGCTCTCGCCGCGATGCTCGGCGCCGCCGGATGCGCGGGCCAAGGCAGCCGCATCAGCACGCCCGAGGGCGGCTTCTCCGTCGCCACCACCGAGCCGCCGGACCATCTCACGCCGGGCCGGACGGTGACCTCGATGGACCCGATCCACGCCCTGTTCGCGCCGCTGGTCACGGTCCGCGACTCGGGGAAGCTCGCGTACGTCCAGGCCCGGTCCGTCACCTCCCGCGACTCCCGGCACTGGACCATCCGGCTCCGCCCCGGCTGGACCTTCCACAACGGCGAGCCGGTGACCGCGCGCAGCTACGCCGACGCCTGGAACCACGCCGCCTACGGACCCAACGCCTGGTCGACCAACGGCCAGCTCGCCGGGATCGAGGGCTACGCGGCGCTCAACCCGAAGGGCAAGAAGAAGCCGGCACGGCACACACTGTCCGGCCTGAGCGTCGCGGGCCGCTACACGCTGAAGGTCACGCTCCGCGCGCCGGACAGCCAGTTCCCGTACCAGCTCACCGACAACCAGGGCGCGTTCTTCCCGCTGCCCGAAGCCGCCTTCACCGATCCGCGCGCCTACGACCGCCGGCCCTCGGGCAACGGGCCGTTCCGGATGACGGCCGCCTGGAAGCGGAACCGCGGCGCCACCCTCACCGCGTACCGGGGCTACAAAGGGCCCGAGCCCGCAGCCGACGGTCTCACGTTCAAGAGCTACACCGACATGAGCACCGCCTACACCGACGCGCTGGCCGGGAACACCGACGTACTCGCCGTACCTCCCGACAAGTTCGGCCAGGTGCGCCGCGACTTCCCCGGCCGGGTGCACCGCTACGAGGCCCCCTCCATGGAACTGCTCAGTCTGCCCCTGTACGACAAGCGGTTCCGTGACGTGCGCCTGCGCCGGGCGCTGTCCCTGGCCATCAACAGGAAGGCCGTCAACAAGGCGATGTACGGCGGCCTGAACACGCCCGCTACCTCCCTCGTCCCACCCGCCGAGGTCGGTGCCGACACGGGCGTGTGCGACGACTGCCGCTACGCCCCCCGGCGGGCCCGTGAGCTGCTGCGGCAGGCGGGCGGCTGGCACGGGCCGCTCGTCCTCACCTACCCGGGCGGCCTCGGCCTGGACGAGCTGTACCGGGCGCTGGCCAACCAGCTGCGGCAGAACCTCGGCATCGACGGTGCCCGCGCGCAGGCGACCGCCGACTGGGCGGAGTTCTCCGACAAGGTCTACGGCAAGAAGCTCTCGGGCCCCTTCTACGGTCACTGGGGCGCGCTCTACCCGAGCATGCAGAACACCCTGCGCGGCATCTTCACCAAGTCGGGCGACTGCTGGACGTGCAGCTTCTACAGCCACCCGGACGTCGACAAGCTGCTGGCCCGCGCCGACTCGACCACCTCCCCCCGCCGTGCCGCCTCCCTCTACAACGCGACACAGCGCAGGATCCTCACGGACTTCCCGACCATCCCGCTGTTCTACGGCAGCTACGTCTATGCCTCGACGGAACGGCTCTCCGGGGTGGCCATCGGCCCGTTCGGCCTGCGGCTGGAACGCGTCGGGACACACCCCTGACCACGACCCCCCTCCTGCCCCCTTCTCTCCCCTGCCGCAGATCCCCGTCCTTCCGTCGAGAAAGCGAGAGCCCACCGCCATGGCGACCGTCACTCCCCGTACCGCCCCGCCGGAAGCGGACGGGCCGCGCTCCTGGGTCGAAGCGACCCGATCGGTACCCGCGACGGACCACTATCCGGACGTCGACAGCCTGTTGGCCGGCTTCCGGTCCCTGGCCGCGAGCCACCCGGATCTGGTGGCCGAGCGCCGCATCGGCACCTCGCGCCTGGGCGAACCGCTGTTGTGCTTCACCGTCTCGGAACACGACAGCGGCCCGCCCGAGTCCGCGCGCTCGGCCACCGGGGGTGAGGACTACGTGGTCGTCGGCGGGGTGCATCCCAACGAGCCGGTGGGCGGCGTCACCGTGCTGCACCTGGCCACCCGGCTGTGCGAGGACGCGGAGCTGCGCGCCCGGTTCGGGGCCGCCTGGCATCTGGTGCCCTGTATCGACCCGGACGGCGCCCGGCTGAACGAGGGCTGGTTCGGTGACCCCGAGAACAAGTACCTGTACGGGCGGCACTTCTACCGGCCACGCGGCGACGAGCAGATCGAGTGGACCTTCCCGTTCGCCTACCGGGACGCCTACTTCGACCGGGTGCTGCCCGAGACCCTGGCGCTGATGCGGCTGCTGGACGCCACCAAGCCGCGTTTTCTCACCACTCTGCACAACTGCGAGGCGGGCGGCGCCTACTACTACCTCAACCGCCCGGCACCCGCCCTGTACGCGCAGCTCACGGCGATCCCCGCAGCGGCCGGGATCCCTCTGGCCACCGGCGAGCCGGAGGCCGCACACACCCCGCTCTACGCCCCCGGCATCCACGGCGCCATCGACATGCGCGCCGCCTACGACTACCTGGCCGGTCACGGCGGCGACCCGGCGGCCACCCTCGCGGGAGCGTCCAGCGCCGCCTACGCGGAGCCGTACGGCACCTTCTACTTCGTCGCCGAGGTCCCGCAGTGGTCCCACCCCGACGCCGAGGACGACTCTCCCGTCCCGGACAGCTACCGCGAGGTGCTGCGGCTGCGCGCCGACGCGCTGGGTGAGGCGGGGGCGTTCCTGGAAGAGATCCTCAAGACGGCCGAACCGCACCTGACGCTCGCCTCGCCGTTCCTGCGCGCCTCCCGCTCCTTCGTCCCCGGGCTGCGCCGGCTCAGCGAGACCGAGATCCGCCGCGCCGACGGCCTCCACGAGCGCCCCGCCACGGTCGCCGAGCGCTACTCCTGCCTCCAGTCCGCGCACAGCCTCCGGATGCGCTTCGGCGGGATGCTGCTGCGCGCGCTGGAGGCCGAGACCGGGGCGGGCACCGCGCCCCGCGAGGTGCACGCCCTCCGGCGCGCGCTGCTGGAGCGGTACGACACCTGGGCCGCGGAGGCCGCACCCGTGATGGGCACCTCCCTGCCGATCGCGACCCTGTCCGGGGTGCAGTACGCGGCGCTGCTCGCCGCCGCCGACCACGCCCGCACCGAGCAGCGCCCCCCGCAGAGGCGGGAACCGCAATGACCTCGCTGCTGCTGCGCCGCCTGCTGGAGGCCGTGCTCGTCTTCTTCGGCGTCACCCTCGTCATCTACGTCATGGTGTACACGCTGCCGGGCGACCCCGTCAGTGCGCTGGCCGGCGACCGCCCGCTCACCCCGAGCGTCGTCGCGGCGCTGCGCGAACAGCACCACCTGGACGAACCCGTGCTCGCGCAGTACGGGCACTACCTGGCCGGGCTCTTCCACGGCGACCTGGGTGCCGACTTCTCGGGGGTCCCGGTGGCCGAGCAGATGGCGGACCGCTGGCCGGTGACCGTACGCCTCGCGCTGACCGCCTGGGGGGTCGAGGCGGTCGTCGGGATCGCGCTCGGTGTGCTGGCCGCGCTGCGGCGCGGCACGTGGACGGACCGTGCGGTGCTGGCCTTCACGACCGCGGCCGTCTCCGTACCGGTGTTCGTGCTCGGCTACACCGCGCAGGTGCTCCTCGGGGTGCGGCTCGGCTGGTTCCCCGTCGCGGGCGACAGCGCGGGGTGGCCCTCGGCGTACGTACTGCCCGCGCTGGTCGTCGCCGTATTCGGGCTGGCGTCCGTCTCCCGGCTGGTGCGCGCCGAGGTCATCGACAACCTGAGCGCCGACTATGTGCGCACGGCGGCGGCCAAGGGCCTGTCGCGGCGCCGCACGCTGCTGGTGCACGTGCTGCGCAACTCGCTGCTGCCCGCCGTCACGTACCTGGCCGTCGACCTGGGGCTGCTGCTCGGCGGCACGGTCATCGTGGAGGGCGTCTTCAACCTCCCCGGCGTGGGCCAGCTCCTGTTCCAGGCGGTCCAGGCGCACACCGGGCCCACCGTGGTCGGTGTGGCCACCGCCCTGATCCTGGTCTTCCTCGCCGTGAGCGTGCTGGTGGACCTGCTCAACAGCCTCCTGGACCCGAGGATCCGCCGTGACTGAACCGATGAGGGCAACGAGCAGCGGCGGCGCGGCTTCCCCCACCGCCGTGCCGGCCGGCGGTCCCGCGGCCGACGAGCGGAAAGGCTCCCCCGGCGGCGTGCCCGCGGTGCCCTTCGCCGACCGGTCGGTCTGGCGACTGCTGCGCCGCAGCACCGTCTTCCTCGTCTCCGGCGGCGCGACGGTGGTGCTGCTCGTGATGGCCGTGTGGCCCGGCCTGTTCGCCGGCTGGTTCGGACACGGCGATCCCCGCTCCTGCGACCTGGACCACAGCGCGCAGGGCCCTGCTGCCGGGCACCCCTTCGGCTTCGACACGCAGGGCTGCGATCTGTACGCCAACGTCGTGCACGGCGCGGGTACCTCGATGGGCGTCGGGCTGCTCGCGACCGGGTGCAGCCTCGCGCTCGCGCTGCTGCTCGGCTGCCTGTCCGGGATGGCGGGCCGGGTGGTGGACAGCGTGATCGCGCGGCTCACGGATGTCTTCTTGGGCTTCCCTTTCCTGCTCGGCGCGATCGTGGTGCTCAGCAGCGTGACCACGCGCGACATTCCGACCGTCGCCGGGGTCCTCGCGCTCTTCGGCTGGCCGCCGATGACCCGGGTGGTGCGTGCCTCCGTCCGCTCGGCGAGGGAGGCCGACCACGTGCTGATGGCCCGCAGCATGGGCGCGGGCACCGGCTGGGTGGTCCGGCGGCACGTCCTCCCGCACATCCTCACGCCCGTGCTCGTGCTGGCTTCCATCACCGTGGGCAGCGTGGTGGTCGCCGAGGCCGGACTGACTTTCCTCGGTGTGGGGATGCAGGCGCCCGCCATCTCCTGGGGGTTGCAACTGGCCACCGCGCAGAACAGCTTCGAGGCCCACCCCCACCTGCTGCTGTTCCCAGGACTGTTCCTGTCCGTCACGGTGTTCGCGCTCATCGCCTTCGGCGACTCGGTCCGCGACGCCCTCAACCCGAGGACTCGGTGACCATGGCTGACGGCGAGAGCGGCAGCACACGTGAGGTCGGGCACGACCCACAGCCCCACGGCGGCGTACGCGTGCCCGTGCTGGAGGTCGAGGACCTGAGCGTCGAGCTGCTGCGTCCCGGCGGCACACCGCACCTGGCCGTGGAGCGGGTGTCGTTCACGCTGTACGAGAGCGAAACCCTGGCCCTGATAGGCGAGTCGGGGTCCGGAAAGAGCCTCACCGCGATGGCCGTGCTGGGGCTGCTGCCCGGCAACGTACGCGCGAGCGGAAGCGCCCGCTACCGGGGCACCGACCTGCTGACGCTGTCCGAGGCCGGGCTCCGCGCCCTGCGCGGCAAGCACCTGGCCACCGTGTTCCAGGACTCGCTCTCCGCGCTCAATCCGACCCTCACCGTCGGTTTCCAGATCGCCGAGGTGCTCCGCGTCCACCGCGGCCTCAGCCGCCGCGCCGCGCGCTCCGCCGCCGTCGACCTGCTCGACCGGGTGCGCATTCCGGACCCCGCGCGGCGCTACGGCGACCACCCCCACCAGTTCTCCGGCGGCATGCGGCAGCGCGCCATGATCGCGATGGCCGTCGCGCTCGGTCCCGATGTACTCATCGCGGACGAGCCGACCACCGCCCTCGACGTCACCGTGCAGGCGCAGATCATGGAGCTGCTGGCAGAGCTGCGCGAGGAGCACCGGTCGGCCCTGCTGCTCATCACCCACGACCTGGGGCTCGCCGCGGGCACGGCGGACCGGGTGGCCCTGATGTACGCGGGCCGCATCGTCGAACAGGCCCCGGCCGTGCCGCTGTACGAGCGCCCGGCGCACCCGTACACCCGCGGCCTGCTGAACGCCGTGCCCTCGCTCGACGCGCCCGTCGGCGGGCTGGTTCCGGTGCCGGGCGCCCCGCCGGCGCCGGGTGCCTTCCCCGGCGGCTGCGTCTTCCACCCGCGCTGTCCGTCGGCGCGTGACCGCTGTGCCACGCAGCGGCCCGAGCTGGAGGCCGGCGCCGACGGCCGCACGACCGCCTGCCACTACCCCCTCGACCCGCTCGACCCGCCGGGCCCGCAGCGCCCGTCTGTCCCGAAGAATCCCCACGGCCCGCAGGAGGCGCCCCGTGCCTGAGCCGACCGACGGCGTCGCCCCTCCCCCGGACGCCACGACGGCCCCTTCCAGGGCCCCGGGCACCTCACGGAAGGCCGGGGTGCCGCTCCTGGAGGCCCGCAACCTCGTCAAGCACTATCCGGCTCGCGGCTTCCGGCTCGGCCGCCGCTCGGCCGCCGTGCGAGCCGTGGACGGCGTCGACCTCGTGCTCGCCGAACGGTCCACGCTCGGCCTGGTGGGCGAGTCGGGCTGCGGCAAGTCGACGCTGGTGCGGCTCTTGATGGCGCTGGAGCGGCCCACCTCGGGCCAGGTGCTGCTCGACGGTGAGGAGCTCCTCGCGCTGCCGGCCGCCGAACGGCGCCGCCGCAGGCGCGGCATCCAGATGGTGATGCAGGACCCGTACGGCAGTCTCGACCCCCGGATGACCGCCGAAGAACTGGTACGCGAGCCTTTGGACATCCACCGCGATCCGGCCGACGCGCGCGCCCGCTCGCGCCAGGCGCTGGAGGCGATGGAGCTGGTGGGGCTCGACCCCGCGCACGCTGGGCGCCGCCCGCACCAGTTCTCCGGTGGCCAGCGGCAACGGCTCGGCATCGCACGAGCGCTGGTGCTACGGCCCCGGGTGCTGGTGTGCGACGAGCCGGTCTCCGCACTGGACGTCTCGGTCCAGGCCCAGGTCGTCAACCTTCTGCGGGACCTGCAACAGGAGTTCGGTCTCGCACTCGTCTTCATCGCGCACGATCTGGCGGTGGTACGTCAGATGGCCGACGAGGTCGCGGTGATGTATCTCGGCAGGATCGTCGAACGCGCCGCACGCGACACCGTCTTCGAACATCCCGCGCACCCCTACACCCGGGCGCTGCTGTCCTCCGTTCCCGACCCCGACCCACGCAGGCGGGGCCACAGCTCCCGCCTCGTACTGGCGGGCGACCCGCCCAGTCCCAGCGACCCGCCGGGCGGCTGTCCGTTCCACACCCGCTGCTGGAAGACGCAGGACCGGTGCCGCACCGAGGCCCCTCCTCCCGAGCCCCGCACCGGTGCACACCGCTCGGTCGTGGCCTGCCACTTCCCCGAGACGTGAACCCCGAGGGGCTGACCGACCGGCCCGCACAGGCCGGACCGCAACCCTCCCCGCACCCGATAACCCCGCATCCGCCGACTGCCACGCCCGTCGGTGAACTGCCGCCAGGAGCCCCCATGCTGCAACAGAAGATCTTCGAGGTGGAGGACCCCGCCGCCGTCCGCGGGATGATCGCCGCCCATTCCTGGGCCACACTCGTCAGCCACCCGGACGACAGCGACCCCGTCGTCTCCCATCTGCCGGTGCTCGTCGAACCGCCGGAGACGGCCGGGCCCGCGCCGCAGGACGCCGGCGCGGAGCGTGCTCCGGACACCGGCCGCATCACCGTCACCGGGCACCTGGCGCGTACCGACGCCGACGTGCACCGGCTCGGCAGTCTCCCTGTGGTGCTCCTCGTGCAGGGGCCGCACGGCTACGTCTCGCCTGTCTGGTACGAGGAGACACCGCACGTGCCGACATGGAACTTCGTCGTCGCCCACCTGTACGGCCGCCCCCAGGTGCTCGGGCCCCAGGAGACCTACCAGGTGCTGACGGAGACCGTGGACCATTTCGAGTCGCGCTTTCCGCAGCCCTGGAAACTCTCCCAGGCCGGTGCGTACGCGGAGCGGATCGCACCCGGCGTCACCGGGTTCCGGCTGGTCGCCGACCGCGTCGTGGCCAAGGCGAAGCTGAGCCAGGACGAGAGCGCCGAGGTGGCGGCCCGGGTGGCCGACGCACTGGAGAGGCCCGACCAGCCCTGGTCCAACCCCGCACTCGCCCGCGCCATGCGCAACGCCCTTCGGAGGCCGTCGTGACCGACCCGCACGAGAACGCACAACCGCACAGCACCGCCCCGGACACCCGCGCCCGCGCGCACGGTCCCGCTCCGCGCCTGCTGCGCCGGGTCCGGTTCCCCGGTGGTGCGGATCTGTACGACGTGGCACTTGGCCGGGGCAGGGTCGCCGGGGTCCGTCCGCACGACCCGGGTGCTGTGCCCACGTCCGGCGAGGAGCACGCCCCCGACCTCGACGGCAGGGTGCTGATCCCGGGGCTGTGGGACGCCCATGTGCACCTCGGACAGTGGGCGGCGGCCAGGCGCCGGCTGGACGTCTCCGGCACCGCCTCGGCCCAGGAGACCGTGCGCGCCGTCCGTGAGGGCGCCGCCGCGCTGCCGCCCGGCGAACTGGTCACCGGCTACGGCTTCCGCGACGGCCTGTGGCCCGACGCCCCGCACAAGCGCCTGCTCGACGCGCTGCCCGAAGCCCGGCCCGCCCTGCTGATCAGCGCTGACCTGCACACCGCGTGGCTCAACTCGGCCGGGCTCGCCCTTCTCGGACAAGGCGGCCACCCGACAGGGGTGCTGCGCGAGGGCGCCGCCATGCGTGCCGTCGCGCAGCTGTCCAGTGTGCCCGCCGAGACGCTGGACGGCTGGGTGGCGGACGCCTGCGCCGCCGCCGCGCGGCGCGGGGTGACCGGCGTCGTGGACTTCGAAGTCGCCGACAACGTCACCGACTGGGAGCGCCGCGCGGCCGGCGCTCCGCCGCTGCTGCGGGTCGCCGCGGCGGTCTACCCGGAGTACCTGGAGGCGGCCGTGGCCCGTGGCCTGCGCACCGGCAGTCCGCTGGCCCCGCTGGTGGAGACGGGCCCCCTGAAGTTGTTCACGGACGGCTCGCTCAACACGCGTACCGCGCTGTGCCACGCTCCCTATCCGGGCCTGGATCCGGCGGCCCCCGAGGCGTACGGGCTGGCCAGGACGGTCGGTGACGACCTCGTCACCGCGCTGCGGACCGCGTCCGGGCACGGTCTGGAACCGGCCGTCCACGCCATCGGGGATCGCGCCAACCAGCTCGCGCTGGACGCCTTCGCCGCGGTGGGCTGCCGCGGCCGCATCGAGCACGGCCAGCTCGTGCGCACCGAGGACTTCGGCCGGTTCGCCGAACTGGGCGTCACGGTCGGCGTGCAGCCCTCGCACGCGGTCGACGACCGCGACGTGGCCGACCAGCACTGGGCGGGCCACACGGCGCGCGCCTTCGCCTACGCCGCGCTGCTCGCCGCCGGAGCCCGACTGGAGCTGGGCTCCGACGCGCCGGTTGCCCCCCTCGACCCGTGGCTGAGCATCGCCAACGCGGTCGCCCGTACCGATGACCGGCGCCCGCCCTGGCATCCCGAGCAGCGACTCACCCCGGCTCAGGCGCTGGCGGCCTCCACCGGCGCGCAGTCTGGGATATCGGCAGGCGCCCCTGCCGACCTGGCGGTCCTGGACGCCGATCCCCTGACGGCCGACGACGCCACGCTCCGCCGCCTCCCCGTGCACGCGACCCTGCTCGCGGGGGCCTGGACGCACAGGGAGGGCTAGCGTTCGACTTGGTCTGCCGACGCGGCTCCCACGAGCGCGGCAGCCAAGGGCGGCCGCCATGAGGGTGCTCCGGCCGAGCTGAGAGCGGAGCGTCAGCGCAGCCCCCAGAATTCCCGCAGTGCGCTCTCGGTGAGCACGTCCTGGGGTTTTCCTTCCTCTATCAGCCTGCCGTCCAGCAGCAGGACGCAGTGATCGGACTCCCTGGCCGCGGCCAGGTCATGCGTGGCGTGCACCACTGTCGTGCCCTCTGCGGCGACGTCGCGCATCACGGTCGCGATGCTCTCCCGGGCGGCCACGTCCAGGCCCGTGGTGGGCTCGTCCAGCAGGAGGAGGTCTGCCTCCTGCGCCAACCCCTGGGCTACGAGGACCCGTTGCCGCTGGCCTCCCGACAGTTCGCCGAGCTGCCGGGAGGCCAGCTCGCGGATGCCGAGCCGCTCCATGCTGTCGTCGACGGCACGCCGGTCCCCGGCGGTGAGCCGTCGCCAGGGACCACGGTGGGCCCAGCGGCCCATCGCCACCGTCTCGCGGACGGTGAGCGGCAGCGCGTCGGACACGGCGCTGCGCTGCACGACGAAGCACGGGCGAGAGGAGCGGCTCCGCTCGATGGTGCCGGCGGTGGGCGGGTGCACGCCGGCCAGCACGCTCAGCAAGGTCGACTTCCCCGAGCCGTTCGGCCCGACGACAGCTGTGATCGCCGACTGCGGTACGGAAGCGGTGAGTTGACGCAGAACCGGTCGGCGGGCGTACCCGGCGGCGATGTTGCGGAGCGAGACCTCGCAGGTGGTCACGGAAGCATGCCCTTCGCAGAAGTTGCTATGAAAATCGTTTTCATTATAGTCTGCGGGACATGGAGTGGTTGACCGGCCCGTTCGAAGTGGCCTTTGTCCAGCGGGCTCTGTGGAGCGGGATCCTGGTCTCCTTGATCTGCGCCACCACGGGCACCTGGGTCGTGCTGCGAGGCATGACCTTTCTCGGCGACGCCATGTCGCACGGGATGCTGCCCGGGGTGGCCATCGCCTCGCTCTACGGCGGCAACCTGCTGATCGGCGCCGCCCTCAGCGCCGGCGTGATGGCCTGCGGGGTGACGGTTCTGGGGCGTGCACGTCGGCTCTCGCAGGACACGGGCATCGGTTTGCTGTTCGTGGGGATGCTGTCGCTCGGCGTGATCATCGTCTCGCGCTCCCAGTCATTCGCCGTGGACCTCACCGGGTTCCTCTTCGGAGACGTGCTGGCGGTGCGCGAACAGGACCTGGTGAACCTCACCGTCGCGCTGTGCGCGGCCACACTCATCTCCGTACTGGGCTACCGGTCCTTCCTGGCCCTCGTCTTCGACGAGCGGAAGGCCCACACCCTCGGACTGCGCCCCCGCATGGCGCACGCGGTGCTGCTGGGGCTCGTCACTCTCGCCATCGTCACGTCCTTCCACGTGGTGGGCACGCTGCTGGTGTTCGGGCTGCTGATCGCTCCACCGGCGGCTGCGTTGCCCTGGGCGCGCCGGGTGCCGGTGGTCATGTGCGGTGCCGCGCTGTTCGGCATGGGCGCGACCTTCGTCGGTCTGCTCCTGTCGTGGCATCTGCGTACGGCCGCGGGAGCGACGATCGCCGCCGTCGCCGTACTGCTCTTCTTCCTCTCCGCGTCCGCCGCCGGGCTGAGGCGCCGCCGGGCCGAGGACGCGCAGCCTCTTCCAGCACTCGACACGTGAAGGGAACACGAACACCGGCCATGACCTGGAACCACACGAAGGCCGCGACTGCTTCCGCGGCATCACTGGCCCTGGGGATCCTGCTCCTGGGCTGCGCCGACAGCGAGAAAGGGGACGCGGGCAGCACAGGGAAGTCCTCGTCCTCCGCCACACCACACGGCTACATCGCGGGAGCGCGGGAGACCGCGGAACAGCAGTCCCGACTCGTACTCGGCGACAGCACGAGCGGCACCCTTCAGGTGCTCGACCTCATCGAGGAGAAGACCAAGCCGCTCGGGCGCATGCCCAAAGGCTCCCGGCTGTTCACCGACGGCCGTTTCGCCTACGCCGCCTTCGGCAGCGGCACGAAAATCTTCGACAGCGGCGCCTGGATGGTCGACCACGGCGACCACGTGCACTACTACCGCGCCAAGATGCGCGAGGTCGGCACCGTCCGGGGAAAGAAACCCGAACACGTCCACAGCAGTCCCTCGCTGACAGCGCTCACCTTCGCCGACGGCAAAGCCGAACTGGTGGACCACTCTCAACTGGAAAAGGGGCGCGTCAAGGAGACCGCGGCCCTCGACGAGTCCGCCGCGGGCCCCGTCGTCCCCCTCAAGGAAGAAGCGCTCGTTCCGGCCGCCGGGCCCGGAGGAAAGACCGCCGTCGAGGTACGTGACCGGCACGGCAAGAAGAAGACGACTTTGCGCGAGAAGTGTCCGGACCTTCGCGGCGCTGCGGTCACACGCGCCGGTGTCGTCTTCGGATGCGCTGACGGTGCGCTGTTCGTGTCCGAAAAGGAGGGAAAGCCTCACGGCGAGAAGATTCCCTTCGGCCGGAGCGTCCCCGAGAAGGAACGTCCCACCTCCTTCCAGCACAGGTCCCTCGGTTCCACGCTGACGGCCAATGCGGGCGACAAGGGCGTATGGGTCCTCGACGTGCCCGGCCGTGAGTGGAAACTGGTCGAAACCGGCCCGGTGACGGCCGTGAACAGCGCCGGAGAAGGAACACCGCTCCTCACCCTGGACGACTCCGGCACGCTCAAGTCGTACGACATATCCAGCGGGAAGCGGATCGCCGCCAGGAAGCTCCTTTCCGGGAAACCGAAAGGCGAGGCTCCACAGCCGGTGATCGAAGTCGACGCGAACCGCGCCTACGTCAATGACGTGGCCGGGAAGAAGATCTACGAAATCGACTACAACGACGACCTCCGCACGGCCCGTTCGTTCTCCGTGGACTCCGCGCCCTCCGCCATGGTGGAGACAGGACGGTGAACGCCGCCGAGAACCCCGTACCGCCTCGCCGCCGCGCCGCACCGGTCGCCGTTCTGCTCGTCTGCGCCGCGCTCGCCGGCGTGACCGGATGCTCCGGATCAGCGGACGAACGGCCGACCGTAGTGGTCACCACCAACATCCTGGGCGACATCACCCGGCAGATCGTCGGCGACGAGGCCGAGGTGAAGGTGCTCATGAAGCCGAACGCGGACCCTCATTCCTTCGGTGTCTCGGCCGCCGAAGCCGCCGAGATCGAGAGCGCGGACCTGGTCGTCTACAACGGACTCGGCCTGGAGGAGAACGTGCTGCGCCACGTCTCGGCCGCCAGGGAATCGGGCGTGCCCACGCTGGGTGTCGGCAAGGCGGTGCACCCCCTCACGTACAAGGCCGACGCAACAGCAGGCCAGGCGGATCCGCATTTTTGGACCGACCCCTACCGGGTACGGAAAGCCGTCCGGCTCATCGGCGAGAAAGTGGCCGCGGAAGTCGACGGCGTCGACAAGAAGGCCGTCGAGAAGCAGTCCGGCGCCTACGCGGCCAAGGTCCAGCGACTGAGCGAGCAGATGAAGGAGAGCTTCGCCGGCATTCCGAAGGAACGCCGCAAGCTGGTGACCAACCACCACGTCTTCGGATACATGGCCCAGCGGTTCCATTTCCAGGTCGTGGGCGCGGTGATCCCCAGTGGCACCACCTTGGCCTCCCCCAGCGCCGCCGACATGAAGTCCCTGGCCACGACGATCGACAAGACGGGCGTCAAGGCGATCTTCGTGGACTCCTCGCAGCCCGACCGCCTGGCACGCGTTCTCAAGCGGGAGAGCCATCTCGACGTCGCGGTGATCCCCCTGTTCTCCGAATCCCTGACGGAAAAAGGCAAGGGCGCCGCCACCTACATCCAGATGATGCGCTCCAACAGCAAAGCCATTACACGAGGGCTCACGAGGTCCTGACACCGGCCCAGCGCCGCGCCTGCCCACGTACCGCATCCGCGGACACGAAGAAAGGAAAACCACCCATGGCCATCAGGTCCCGCACGAAGAGAGCCGCAGCCGTATCCGCTCTCCTCGCCACCTCAGCCGCCGTCACGGCGTGCGGCTCGCAGGACACGGACACCTCCTCGTCCCAGAGCCGGGAGAAGACCGCTGCCGCGACCGTCAAGCAGCCCCTCGTCGCCACTCACGACGGCGGCATATACGTGCTGGACGGCCAGACTCTCAAGATCGCCGGGGACGTGGCGCTTCCGGGCTACAACCGGGTGAACCCGGCCGGGGACGACAAGCACATCATGGTCTCGACCTCCCAGGGTTTCCGGGTTCTCGACGCGAGCCGCCAGAAGATGACCGGCGCCCTGTTCAAGGGGGCGGAGCCCGGTCACGTGGTCCTGCACGCCGGACACACGGTCCTGTTCACCGACGGCACGGGAGAGGCGACCGTACTCGACCCGGCAGACCTCGGTGAGAAGAAGCCGAAGACCGAGACCCACGCCTCGCCCCACCCCCACCACGGGGTCGCGATCAAGCTGAAGAACGGTGAACTCGTCTCCACGCTCGGCACCGAAAAGGAGCGCAAGGGCATCGTCGTCACCGACAAGAGCGGTAAGGAGATCACGCGGAACGAGAAGTGCCCCGAGGTCCACGGCGAGGCGACCGCGAAGGACGAGGCGGTCGTCGTCGGCTGCGAGGACGGCGTTCTCGTCTACAAGGACCAGAAGATCACCAAGGTTGACAGCCCCACCGAGTACGGACGGATCGGCAACCAGAAGGGGCACGAGGACTCCGCCGTCGTCCTCGGCGACTACAAGCAGGACCCCGAAGCCGAGCTCGAACGCCCCGAAAAAGTCTCTCTGATCAACACCGAGACGGGCAAGATGAACCTCGTCGACCTGGGAACCAGCTACACCTTCAAGTCGCTGGCGCGCGGCCCCCAGGGCGAGGGTCTCGTGCTGGGGACGGACGGGAAAATCCATGTCATCGACCCCGAGGCCGCCAAGGTGACCAGGTCCATCCCGGTTCTGGGGAGGTGGAGCGAGCCCATGGACTGGCAGCAGGCGCGCCCCGAGATCTTCGTCCGCGGCGGGACGGCGTTCGTCACCGACCCGGAGAAGAAGAAGATCTACGCGGTGGACCTCGCGTCCGGGAAGAAGAAGGCGACCGGAACGTTCCCCAAGAAGCCGAACGAGATCGCGGGAGTGACCGCGACACACTGACAGGCAGCCCCCGGCGCCGTCTCGCGGCGGCTCCCCGCCCACCCGGCGCGGAAGCGGTCCCCCGGCCCCCACGGTGAGGGCCGGGGGATCAGCGCACCGCTCGGTCGCCACGGCCGCAACCCTCTGGTCACGAGTCTTCCGCCGCCGTCTCGCGGGGCTCCAAAGAAGCTCGTCTGCGCCGGAACCCCACCACGCCGCAGACGGCGAGAAGAAGGGCGGCGACCGCGGCCACACCGAACGCCGTCCGCTCGGCGAACAGCCTCGTCAACACCTCGAGCGCGCCGAGTCCAACGGTCGCGTACAGCAGCGCCCAGCCCGCTCCGCCGATGAAGAGCGCGGGAAGATAGCGCGGCAAGGGCATGCGCATGCTTCCCGCGAGGAAGTTGGCAGCGGTCTGGAATCCCACGGTCAGGAACGAGACGGCCACCACCGGCGCGCCCCACCGCTGGACCGCCCGTTCGACGCGCCGAAACCTGGCCGAGGACATCCGCTCGGCGAACCTGCTGCGCCTGGTGCCGGCGGCGGCGAGCCATCCGGCGGCGAACGTACCGCCGGCCCGCAACAGCACGATGGCATAGAGACCGGCGGCCGTGAGCGCGATCTTATCCACGACGCCTCGCCCTCGATGCCGGGCCGTGGTCCGCTTCCCCCGCCACCGCCGCCCGCTTCCGCGATTCCCGTCCCGGCGGCCCCGCGAGGGTCACGAGTCCGGCCTCCATGTCTCACCTGCGCTCTGCCGCACGCTGTCGTCCCTGCGTTCGCACCGGGGCGGCACCGCTCCCCGGTCCCGGCGCGGCGTGCCGTCACCCCGGGGACCTCCGGGCTCGGTGTCCCACCGAAACGGCCCGGCACGGCCAGACTAACCGAGCGCGCGTCACGCCGGGCCACCACGTTGCGCAGCTCAGATACCCCGGCGGCGCGCCATGGTCAGGGGACCGCCCGCCATGGAGAGCACGCGGGCTGCCGGCCGACCTGCCCGCCGCACCGTGCGCCCGTCGCCCGACGGGGAGACCGGCCCGGGGTGGGCGCCCGGCGCGGCACGGCTGACGGACTGCTGCCCGAGCAGGCCCGCGGGGTCGCCCGGCCACCGGGACGACTGCGCGGGTCGTCCCGCCGCCGGGAGGCGGCTCAGCTGCGCGGGTCGGTCGCCGGAGGGCAGCGAGGCGCTCGTCACCCGCCGCCGCCCGCTCCGGGCGCGGGGGCGCCGGCGCCTGTCGGCTCGGGCTTGATGGGCTTTGCGGTGACGAGGACCGCGGCCAGCACCGCGCCGAGCAGCATCACGGCCATCGCCACCCACGTCGCGGCGGTGAAACCGTGCACCACCCCTTCGCGCACCACCGTCCGCCGCATCCTCGGGTTGCGCAGGTGGTCGTGCACGTATGTGTGGGTGATGCTGGTCGCCACGGTGTTCAGCAGCGCGGTGCCGATGGACCCGCCCACCTGCTGCGCGGTGTTGACGGTGGCCGAGGTGACCCCCGAGTCGTGGGCGGCCACGCCCTGGGTGGCCGTCGAGATGACCGGCATGAAGGCGCAGCCGAGGCCGAAGCCGAACAGCAACTCCGCGGGCAGCAGGTGGCTCACGTACGAGGAGTCGGTCTTCAGCTGGGTGAGCACTGCCATGCCCGCCGCTGCCAGCAGCATGCCGGGCGCCATCAACAGCCTCGGCGGTACGTGGGGCAGCAGACGCGCCGAGACCTGCGTGGAGCCGAGGATGATCGCTCCGCTGATCGGCAGATAGGCCAGCCCGGTGCGCAGCGGTGAGTACCCCAGGATGCCCTGCATGTAGTACGTCAGGAAGAGGAACACCCCGAACATGCCGAGGGTGGCGAGCCCCATCGTGAGGAAGCTGCCCGCGCGGTTGCGGTCCTTGACGATGTGCAGCGGCAGCAGCGGGTTGCGGGCGCGGCGCTGCCACAGGACGAACAGCGTCAGAAGCAGCGCGCTGCCGCACAGCAGTCCGAGGACCATCGCGTCCTCCCAGCCGCGCGGTTCGGCCTCGCTCACGCCGTAGACGAGGGCGATCAGGCCTCCGCAGCCCAGGACGACTCCGGGGATGTCGAGCCGCGCCTCCTCGTGCCCCGGCCGGTCGTGGAGCAGCGTGAGTGCTCCCAGGACCGCGAGCCCCGCGAACAGCACGTTGACGTACAGGCACCAGCGCCAGTCCAGGTACTCGGTCAGCACTCCGCCCATCAGCAGTCCGATGGCCGCTCCCGCCCCCGCGATGGCGCCGTACACACCGAACGCCTTGCTCCGCTCCTTGGGGTCGGTGAACGTCGTCGACAGCAGGGAGAGCGCGGACGGCGCGAGCAGCGCGGCGAAGGCACCCTGGAGGGCGCGGGCGCCGAAGAGCATCGCGGAGCTGCCCGCGGCGCCGCCGATTCCGGAGGCGACGGCGAAGCCGATCAGGCCGAAGAGGAAGGTGCGTTTGCGCCCCACCAGGTCCGCCACGCGCCCGCCGAGCAGCAGGAGCCCGCCGAAGGCCAGCGTGTAGGCGGTGATGACCCACTGGCGGTTGTTGTCGGACATGCCCAGCGCCCGCTGCGCGGAGGGCAGTGCGACGTTCACGATCGTCGCGTCGAGTACGACCATGAGCTGCGCGAGCCCGATGACGAGAAGCGCCCACCACCGGTGCGGGTCGGCGACGCGGCGTGCCGCGTCGCCGCTCGTCTGCACCCGGTACTCGGACATACGTCTCACAACAGCACGGATCACCTCGTCTCGCACGCGCACGCCGGTGCCCCTCCGGCTCAGCGGGCGCCGAGTGGCGGGCAATCCGCGGTTCCTGCGGCGGCACGTGGTGCAAAGTTCAACGAGTCGGGTGTTAGGGTCACCTCACCTCGGCGATGTTAGGGTCACCTAACTTGCAGGGCGCCGGTGTGCCCCGGCCATGGCAGCGGCTTGCGGCGCCCGTGAGACACCCCGGACCGCGCGCCTCGCGACGCCGGGCCACCCGGCAGCCGTAGCCGGGCTTGCGCGGAGCAACACGAAAGGGAGGGCCTGTGGTGGCCACCAGCGGTGGTGCGAGACACGAGTCGCGCACGGCCCCCGCAGACGCCGTCCCGGAAGACTCGCCCGCAGACGCCGCCCCTGAAGACACGGCGAGGATCGGCACCGGCAGACCCTCCCGGCAGACCGGCACGGTGCTGACCGCCGGCCTTCTGGCACTTGTCGCCGTGCTGGCCACCGTGGCGTGGCTGAGCCTCGCGGTGGGGTCGGGGCCGGCCGGCGCCGGCGATGCCTGGCGGACCGTGTTCGACGCTGACCCGGCGGACAAGGCACAGCTCCTGATCCGGGAGGTACGCGTCCCCCGCACCGCTGCCGGGCTGCTGGCCGGGGTCGCGCTCGGACTCGCCGGCACGCTCATCCAGGGCCTGACCCGCAACCCGCTGGCCGATCCGGGTCTGCTCGGCCTCAACTCCGGCGCCTCGGCCGCCGTCGTCTTCGCCATCGGGGTCCTGGGGCTGACCGCCTCCGAGCAGTACATCTGGTTCGGATTCCTCGGCGCGCTGCTGGCCACCATGCTGGTCTACGGAGTGGGCTCGCTCGGCCGTGAGGGCGCCACGCCCGTCAAACTGGCGCTCGCGGGCGCGGCCACCAGCGCGTTGCTGCTGGCCGTCACGACGGCGCAGCTGCTCACCGACAGCCGGACCTTCGACCAGTACCGGTTCTGGCAAGTGGGCTCCCTGGCCGAACGGGAGCCGGCCGTACTGTGGCAGGCATCGCCGTTCATCGCCGTCGGTGCCCTGCTCGCGCTCTGCCTCGGCCCCCTGCTCAACGTCCTCTCGCTCGGTGACGACCTGGCCCGTTCGCTGGGCCAGCGCGTGGGCCACGCCCGGCTGCTGTGCGGCGGCGTCGTGGTGCTGCTGTGCGGAGCCGCCACCGTCGTCGCCGGGCCCCTCGCCTTCGTCGGGCTCGTCGTGCCGCACGCGGCGCGGCTGGTGACCGGGCCCGACTACCGCTGGACCCTCCTGTACAGCGCCGTACTCGCGCCCCTGCTCGTACTCGCTTCGGACATCGTGGGACGTCTGGTCGCACGGCCCGGCGAGGTGCAGGTGGGCGTCCTGACCGCCCTGGTCGGGGCCGTGCCGTTCGTCGTCCTGGTCCGCCGCCGCGACGTGGCCGGACTGTGAGGAGCAGACACCAGATGAACGCCACGGGCCACGGAGCCCTCCCCCGGCCGCCGGAGGGATCCGCGTCCGCACACATACCCGGGACGGCAGCCGGGCGGGACGACGCCGTGCGGAAGGTCGCCTCCGTCCGGAGCGCTCAGCGGCGGCGCGGCGCCGTGGTCAGCGCCGTCCTGCTCCTCACCCTGAGCGCCGCGTTCTGTCTCGCGCTGGCCTACGGGGACATCGTCGTACCGCTCGCGGACGTCCTCGCCGCACTCGCCGGAGGAGGGGACGCGGGCTCGCACTTCATCGTCGTCGAACTGCGCCTGCCCCGCGCTGTGACCGGCCTCCTGGTCGGGGTCGGCTTCGGTCTGTCCGGAGCGCTCTTCCAGGCGCTGCTGCGCAATCCGCTGGCCAGCCCTGACGTGATCGGCATCAGCCACGGTGCCGGCGCGGCCGGTGTGGTCGCCTCGGTCCTCTTCGGCGTCAGCGGGCTGGGGCTCTCGGCCGCCGCGCTGGTGGGGTCGATGGCGACCGCCGCTCTCATCTACGCGCTGGGCAGGACCAAGGGCACTTCCGGTTACCGCTTCGTCCTCGTCGGCATCGGTGTCGGCGCCGCGCTGCTGAGCGTCATCTCCTTCGTCCTGACCAGTTCCAAGGTCACCGAGGCGCAGAACGCGCTGGTCTGGCTGACCGGGAGTCTCAACGGAAGTTCCCTGGGCCAGATGTGGCCCTGCCTGGTGGGGCTGACCGCGCTGCTCCCGCTCACCTGGGCGCTGGCCCGGCCGATGGGCGCGCTCCAGTTGGGCGACGAGACCGCCACGAGTGTCGGCGTCCGCGTCGAGCCGGCCCGGTTCGGGCTGTTGGCCTGCGCGGCCGCACTGGCCGGTGTGGCGACCGCCGCCGCCGGGCCCGTCGCCTTCGTGGCGTTCGTCAGCGCCCCGCTGGCCCGTCGTCTCGCCCCGGGGCACGGCGCGGCGCTCCTGCCCTCGGCCCTGGTCGGCGGGGTGCTGGTGCTGGTGGCCGACTTCACCGCGCAGCATCTGCTGTGGTCGAGCCAGTTCCCCGTCGGCGTGGTCACCAGCCTCATCGGCGGCCCGTATCTGCTGTGGCTGCTGGCGCGGGCCAACCGTGAGGGCCGGGGCGGATGAACGGCACGGCCACGCCGGACAGCGCAGACACTCGCCCGCACGGTTGCCGCACCCGTGCCTTCGCGCAAGGGCGGCGGCGCGACGCGCATCCAACGACGCACGGAAGGCGGCTGCCATGAGCGCCGAGCACTCCCTACGCACGGAGCAGGTCCGACTCGGCTACGACGGCCGGGACATCGTCCACGGACTGAGTGTGGAGATACCGCCGGGCGCGATCACGATGATCGTCGGACCGAACGCCTGCGGGAAGTCCACCCTGCTGCGTTCGATGGCCAGGCTCCTGACCCCGCGCTCGGGCCAGGTGCTGCTGAACGGCAAAAGCGTCCACTCCATGCCGACCAAGGAGGTCGCCGCCACGCTCGGTCTGCTGCCGCAGAACCCCGTGGCCCCGGAGGGCATCACCGTGAGCGACCTGGTGGGCCGCGGCCGGTACCCGCATCAGGGCTGGTTCCGCCACTGGACGAGCGAGGACGACGTCGCGGTCGCGGACGCGCTGTCCGCCACCGACGTACTGGAGCTGGCCGGCCGGCCGGTCGAGGCGCTCTCCGGCGGGCAGCGTCAGCGGGTGTGGATCGCCATGGCGCTCGCGCAACGTACCGACATCCTGCTGCTGGACGAGCCGACCACGTTCCTGGACGTGAGCCACCAGCTGGATGTGCTCGATCTGCTCACCGACCTCAACCGGGAGCGCGGCGCGACAGTCGTCGCCGTGCTGCACGACCTCAACCTGGCCGCCCGGTACGCGGACCACCTGATCGCGATGAAGGCAGGCCGCGTCGTCGCGGAGGGCGCGCCGGCCGACATCGTCACCGAGGACCTGATCACGGAGGTCTTCGGCATGGAGTGCCTCGTGATCCCCGACCCCGCTTCCCACACCCCGCTGATCGTTCCGATCGGCAAGCACAGAGCCGCCCGCAGCGGCACGAGCAGTTAGGCCCCGCCATCATGTCGTACCGTCATCCCGCACGCCGTCCCGTCCGCCGTTCCCGGGCAGCCCTCGTGGCGCTGCCCGCGGCGCTCGCGCTTCTCCTCACCGGTTGCTCGTCCTCCGACGGCGGCGCAGAGGGCGATTCCTCCGCCAAGGGGAAGGTCGCCACCAAGTTCGGTGAGATCACCGTCCCCGAGAAGCCGCAGCGCGTGGTCGCCCTCGGCTGGGGCGACGCCGAGACCGCGCTGGCTCTCGGTGTCGAGCCCGTCGGCCAGAGCGACTGGCTGGCCTTCGGCGGCAACGGGGTCGGCCCCTGGGCCAAGGGCCGTTACAGCAAGAAACCGAAGAAGATCGGCACGCTGGAGCCCGAGTACGAGAAGGTCGCCGCCCTCAAGCCCGATCTGATCCTTGACACCAAGTCCAGCGGCGACAAGAAGCGCTACGACACGCTGCGCAAGATAGCCCCGACCGTCGGTGTGCCCAAGGGCGGCGACCAGTACATGACCTCCTGGGAGCAGCAGACCAAGATGGTCGCCGCAGCGCTCGGTGAGAAGTCCAAGGGCGACCGGCTGATCTCCCGGGTGAACAAGCAGTTCAAGGCGACGGCGGCCAAGTACCCCGAGTTCAGGGGCAAGACGATCACGCTCGGCTCCCGTACCAGCGCGGGCTACGGCGCCTACGTCCACGGGACGGGCCGCACCGACTTCGTCGAACGCCTCGGCTTCAAGAACAATCCCAAGGTCGACGCCAAGGCCGGCAGCGGATTCTCCGTCACCGTCTCCCGCGAGAACCTGCGTCTGCTCGACGCCGACCTGACCGTCATGGCACCCATCGGCATCTCCGCCAAGAAGATCACCGGCGACAAGCTGTACCGGCAGGTGCCCTCCGTCAAGGCAGGCCGCTCCGTCATGCTGGACGATCCGCGGGTGAGCCAGGCGTTCGCCACCGACTCGGTCCTCTCCGTGCAGGACGCGCTGAAGACGGTCACTCCCCTCTTCTCCCAGAAGCTCAAGCACCCCGAGCCGCTCTCCGACTGATCGCCACGCCGCACCGGGCCCCCGAGGCACGAGGGGGCCATGGTGCGGCTCTTCTCCCGCGAGGCCGCAGAGGGCTCCCTCGGTCACCGGCACGGGGGCGTGGTCCAGTAAGTAGGCGCTTCGCGTATCTGGCGGCCAACGCGGCGCGGCCCGTGACCGCACTCTGCCCGACGCGCTCCCCCGCCTGTGCCACGCCCTCGCCCTCGCCCCGGGGCGGTGGTGCCCGGAGGCTCCCTGAACGCCTTCTTCTGCCGCAGCGGCCCGACGCCTGGCGCACCGGCCATGACCTCTGACGTAATCGACCAGGCTCCCCTGCTGCGGCAGCGTGGTACTCGTCAACGAGATCCCGACGAGGGTTCCGGCACCCAAGGCGCGAGGAGCAACCATGCCCGTCAAGTCCGCTGACTTCACCGCGAGTTCCGTCACCGACACCACCCGCCACGTCGTCGAGGAGTTCCTCGCCGCCCGGATGGCCGGGGACGTCGAGCGGCTCGTCGCGCTCTTCGCGGACGACGTCGACTGGCTGCTCGCCGAGAACCCCGCCGTCCCGTGGATCCGGCCGCGCTCCACCGGAGCCGAGTGCGCCGCCCAGTTCAGGGAGCTAGCCGAGCACACGGTGACCGAGGATGCACGGGCCTCCGTCGACACGTTCCTCGTCGACGGCACCGACGCCGTCTTGACGGGGTACCTCTCGGGGACCGTGCGCGCGACGGGGAAGTCCTTCGAGGGCCCCTTCGCGCTGCGCCTCACCGTCGAGGAGGGCCGGATCACCCGGCATCACCTCTACGAGAACAGCGTATCGATCGCCGAGGCGTGCACCCCTTCCTGAGTCCCGACCCCCCGAGTTGCGACCTGGCTGGCGCCGGGGCACGCCCTCGCGGAGATGGTCCGCTCGCCGAGCGGGTGGCGTAGCGCGGTCTTCGGAAAGACCCACACCCGAGCCTTCTTCGCCTGGTCCGCCACCGCACCGGTGTGCTGTCGCGATGCTCCGCGACAGCACCTTCTACGAACCCGAAACGCCGCGCGCCGCTTGACGAAAGACAGAGAGGCACCCCCCGTCGTGGGCGCTCCTGGCCAGGATTGTTGCGCGGCCGTCGCCACAGGGTTGTGGACATTCCGGCTTCCAGCGGAGGGGCAGGACGTGCTCGGTGACAGTGGCGGCCTGGCCGTCGGGCCCGGTCGCTTCGCGTTCCGGCGTCTCGGGCCAGGCCAGGCCGAGCACCAGATGGTGGGCGCACCAATCGTGGAACCGGACCCGACTGGCATTTCCCCAGCATGACGAGACCTGGCGGTTCGGCGGACGGCCGTCACGGCTCGCCCACCCCTTCTCTCCTCGGGTCGCGCGTCAGCCGTCGCACCCGCTACCATTCAAAAATGGTTACCATGTTCATCAAGGGGGTGCGCCCATGTCCGCCCACTGCCAGCTGACCGGGCGCAGGCCCGCATTCGGCAACAACGTCTCCCACTCGCACCGCCGCACCAAGCGCCGGTTCGACCCCAACATCCAGTCCAAGCGCTACTGGCTGCCGAGCGAGAGCAGGTACGTCCGCCTCACCCTCAGCACCAGGGGCATCAAGACAGTCGACACCCTCGGCATCGAGAAGGCCGTCACCAGGATCCGCGCACGAGGAGAAAAGGTCTGATGGCCAAGCAGAGCAAGATCGCCAAGAACGAGAAGCGCCGCGAGATCGTGGCCCGGTACGCGGAACGGCGGGCACACCTCAAGGAGGTGATCCGCCGACCCGACACGCCGGAGGCCGAAAGGCAGGCCGCGCGACGTGAGTTGGAGCGCCAGCCCCGCGATGCCAGCGCAACCCGCGTGCGCAACCGCGACGCTGTCGACGGCAGGCCGCGCGGACACCTTCGCGCTTTCGGCCTCTCCCGCGTGAGGATGCGCCAGCAGGCGCACGCCGGATTCCTGCCCGGCGTGACCAAGTCCAGCTGGTAGCACGAGCCGTGGGTGTGGCGGACATGCACGCGGAGCCTCCCCGCGCCGCCACACCCACTCACGCGTGAGTGCGCCGCCCCGGTCGCCGGTGCAGCACTCCCGGGCCGGGCGCAGGCAGGCGGCCACCGGAATCCCGCCGCGCCCCCCTGCCCCATCCCTACAGGTAAGAGCACCCACCTCATGAGCACTGCCTCCCCGGGGCCCCGCCGCACCCGCCAGCGCTCCGTCGTCCAACGCGAACTCGCTGACCGCGACGAATTCGTCTCGGCCCAGGAGCTGCACAAACGGCTCATCAGCAGGGGCACGGTGGTCGGCCTCTCCACCGTCTACCGCTCCTTGCGCGGCCTCGAACGGTCAGGACACGTGGACATGGTGCGTGACGAGGCGACAGGTGAGCGCCTGTACCGCACACGCTCGGCAGCCGGACACCGGCACTACGTGCTGTGCCGGCGCTGCGGGCGCAGCGAGCCGGTCAACGCCGACGTGGTCGAGGAATGGGTACGCCGACTCACCGAGCAGGTCGACTTCTTCGACATCGACCACACGCTGGAGCTGAGCGGGCGGTGCAAGGAATGCCGCCGGTAGGAGACCTGTGAGCGGCAACCGCCGCACGGCGGGCCGCCTCACCTCACGCCCCCACCCGCCGCCCTCGCGCCCTGCCGGCCGCGCCGTCAGGACGGAGCCCCCTGGACACGGCCACCGCTGCGGGCGGCCGGGTGAGCGCCGGGAGCGGAGACCCCGTATTGGAAATGGAAACCATTACCAATATAGTGGCGGCATGGCGCGCAACGAACTCCGTCCGGTCGTCAAGCTCCGCTCCACAGCGGGCACCGGCTACACCTACGTCACCCGCAAGAACCGGCGGAACAACCCCGACCGCATGACTCTGCGCAAGTACGACCCCGTCGCACGGCGGCACGTCGACTTCCGCGAAGAACGCTGACGAAACTCATCGAAGGACACCCCGTGAAGCCTGGTATCCACCCCCCGTACCGCCCGGTCGTCTTCCGCGACAAGGCCGCCGGCCACGCGTTCCTCACCCGCTCCACCCGGTCCAGCGACAGCACCGTCCTGTGGGAGGACGGCAACACCTACCCGGTCGTCGACGTGGAGATCTCCGCCGAGAGCCACCCCTTCTACACCGGCACGGCCAAGGTGCTGGACACCGCTGGGCGCGTGGAACGGTTCGAGCGGCGCTACGGCCGGCGCGGAGCCCGCTGATGCCGGCCCCCACCCCTCTCCCCGTCGTCCTCGTCGCCGGCATGCACCAAGAAGCCCGCACCGAGACCGTCGCACATCTCCTGCGATCCGTGCCCGGCAGCATCGCCCTGCACCACGACCTGTCACGGTCGGGTGAGGGCGAGGTCCTCCGCCTGGTGTACGACGCCACCGGCCTGGTGTCGCGGGGTGACACGCCGCTGGTGAACGACTGCGCCTGCTGCGCCCTGCGCGAGGATCTCGTCCCCGAGCTCCAGCGGTTGGCCGACGGCGGGCTGCACACACTGGCCGTCGTCGAACTGTGGGACTCGGTCGAGCCGCAGGCGATGGCCGAGACGATCGCCGCGCACGCCGGGGACAGCCTGCGGCTCGCCAACGTCGTCACGGCGGTCGACCCGGCGCTCGTCCTGCCCTGCCTGGCCAACGGGGATGACCTCGTCGACGCCGGTCTCGGGCTCACGGCGGCCGATCAGCGCACCGTGGCCGACACCTTTGCACGGCAGGTGGAGTACCCGCATGTCCTCGCGCTCGCCGCGAGCGACGAGGCCGACGACGAGGACCGGGCACTGCTGGCCCAACTCCACCCCACCGCCGCCCGGTTGCCCTGCCCCTCGGCCGAACTCACCCGCGTCGCCTTCGCCGGCTTCGACGTGGGCGCCGCCGCCGAGGCGCGGCATCCCTCGTGCGCGCGGTTGCCGCAGGAGGCCGACGAGGCCGGTGTGGTCACTGTGGTGTGGCGGCAGCGCCGCCCCTTCCACCCGGGACGGCTGTACGCGGCGCTGGAGGACCTGACGTGCGCCGCGGCTCGCAGCCAGGGGCGCTTCTGGCTGGCCGACCGTCCCGACAACCTGCTCGCGTGGGAGGCGGCCGGAGGTGCCCTGTGCGTCGACAACGTCGGCCCGTGGCTCGCCTCACTGCCGGATGCCGCATGGGAGATGGTGCCTCCCGCCCGCCGGGCCGCCGCCGCTGTGGACTGGCACCCGCAACACGGGGACCGCTGCCAGCACCTCGTCTTCACCTCTCCAGGGCTTGACAGGGAAAACCTCGTGGAACTGCTCGACTCCTGCCTGCTGACCGACGCCGAGTACGCCGCCGGACGAGACGCCTGGCGCCGCCTCCCCGCCGACTTCGACGCGCTGCTCGACCCGGTCGCTTGACCTGCCCCCTGCCCCCTGCCCCCTGCCCCCTGCCCCCTGCCCCCAACAATCGCGCGCCCTGCCCGCACAGGGGCCACACGCGAAGGAGAACCCAACGATGGCACGCCGCGTCCAGGACCCCCGCAAGTCCCGGAAGCCGAAGCCCAACCCGCTGGAGGCCGCCGGAATCACTTACATCGACTACAAGGACACCGATCTGCTGCGCCGTTTCCTCTCCGACCGCGGCAAGATCCGCAGTCGCCGCGTCACCCGCGTCACCGCCCAGCAGCAGCGCCGGCTCGCCCGCGCGATCAAGAACGCGCGCGACATGGCACTGCTCCCGTACGCGAGTCGCTGACCGGCCTCGTCCATCGTCCCGCCGCGTTTCGGCCGGCCCCGCCCCAGCGGGCCGGCGGACGAAGCGGGGACACGTCGGCAAAGCGAGGAGGAGCATGCGCCAGGGAGCTTCGGACCGCACGACCCGCCCCTTCACCCTGGTCGTCTGTACCGCCTGCGCGCCGGCGTCCGCGGCCCGGCCCCTGGAACGCCTGCGTGTGGCCGTACGTGGCTGCCCGCACGGGGTCATGGTCACCAGCGGGTGTCTGGGACTCCTCTCGACGTGCCGCCGCCCGGCAGCGGGGCTCTTCGCCGTCGTGCAGCCCTGCACGAGGCGCCGGGAGCCCAGTGGTCCGCCCCTCCGGCTCGGGCCGATCCTGACCATGGACGACGCCGAGGCGGTGTCCCTGTGGCTCCAGGCCGGCATGCCGGACGACGGAACGCCGCCCGCGCGTCTGCCGGCGCGGCGCTCCCCGCTGCGTACGGCCCACCTGAACTGAGCGGAGAGCACGTGTCCAAGACTCTGTTGAGCGTGGTGACGGGCAACACGCCGCAAACGCGGGGCGAGTTGGTCGACCGCGTACTGCACACCACGCCCGACTCCGTCGTTCTTTCCGTCTCACTCCACGGCGACGGGGAAGGCCACCCCGTCGTCCAGCGCTTCTGGACGGGAACCGATCCCCGCCTCTCCGAGGCCACCGGCCGGGGCGCGACAGGCGCACCCGCGGTGATCGTCCGACAGGACCTGCTGTCCCTCGCGCGTGCCTCCCGGCACCCGCATGTCGTCCTGGCCCTGTCGGACGAGCTGGACGCGCTGCCCTTCCTCACCGAGCTGTGGCGCGAGAGCCCGGGCAACGGCGCCCTGGGCGACCACTACGCACCGGGGCCCGTGCTGGCGGGAATCGAACCGACCGTGCTGCTGCCAGACGTCGGGTGCGTCCACACCGCCGTACGGAAGTGGTCCGGCTGGGACCGCGGACTGCCCATGACCCGCGCGGAAGCTGCCGCCCGCCAGGTGGAGGCGGCGAACGTGCTCGTGCTGGCCGTGCCACCAGGCACCCGCGGCACGCTCGCGGCCGGAGTCGCCACCCTGCTCCGCCACCTCAACCAGACGGCGGTCTGCTTGACCCTCCCCTCAACTGCCGCCGGAGAGGCCGTCTCCGGGCTGCCTTCCGCCCTCTTCGGGCCCGGTGTCCGCGGCGGGCTGCACGACTGGCTCGCCCGGCTGGATCCCGTGGGCGTGCCGCACACGCCGTCCGTGACGGGTGGAGGCGTCACATCGGTGCTGTGGCGTGCCCGACGTCCCGTACATCCCGAGCGGCTGGCCGACGCGCTCGGCGACGTGCTGCCCGGCGTCGTGCGGGGCCACGGGCATCTGTGGCTGTCGAACCGGCCCGCTTCCGTCATCACGTGGCGGTCGGCCGGGGCCCACCTGGAGCTGCGGGAGGCCGGGCACTGGCTCGAGGACTCGGCAACCGGGGCCGCCTGGCAGGCGGCCACCCCGCAACGGCGTACGCTCGCCTCCTGGTTCTGGGATCCCTACTACGGCGAGCGCCGGAACGAGATCACCTTCACCGGCGTCGATCTCGAGACCTCGCGTCTGAGCGAGACCCTGGACGCGACGCTGCTCAGCGACGAGGAGCTGTCGCGGGGCCCGGAGGGCTGGAGCGCGGTCCACGACCCATTCTTCAGCGCAGGTCCGCAGTGAACGCGAAGCTCCGGCGCGGGTGTACGCGAGCCAGGTCAGGGCAGCTGCAACAAGTTCAGCGAGTACTCCTCGACGCCGGGCAGGCGCTGCTGGGCGAGTTCGCGGATGGTCGCCCGATACGGTGCCGGGAGCGCGTCGTGTACCGGGCCGGGCAGCGTCGTCAGCGTGTGTGAGGCCAGCAGTTCGGCCCCGGCGGTCCAGTCCGCGAGCTGACGGGGGTCAGGGCAGGCCCATCGCATCCGTGCGGTGACCTTGCTCAACGCGTCGTGTGTGTCCTGGGTGGCGACGACGTGGGGGCTCGCTGTGTCCAGGGCGAGGCGGGAGCCGGGGAACCTCTCGGCGATCAGATCGTGCACCGCGCGTACCTCGTGCTCGTCCAGGTACGGCAGGACGGCCTCGGCACAGAACAGGTAGGCGCCCTGGCCGAAGTCGGCGACCGCACCGGCCCACGTACGGTCGGTGACCGAGGCGGCCACCAGGTGCCGCCGGTCGGTGTCGGGGAAGAACTCGCGCCGCAGCGCGGCGACATCGGGAAGGTCGAGGTCCACCCACCGGGCCCGCCCATTGTCCACGCGTTCGAAGCGGGTGTTGAGGCCGGCGCCCAGCTCCACCACCGTGCCGTCAGGGTGTTCTTCGAGGAACGTACGGGCCCAGTGATCGAACAGGCAGGTCCGCAGGACGGAGCCGAGCAGGCTGGGCAGGCCGTCGAAGCGGGCGAAGTCGTAGTCGATCGCGGCGACGAGTTCCTCAGCGCGGGGGTCGCGGAGCGCCGGTTGGTCCTTGCGCGTCTCCACCGCCCGTCCGTACAGGGGGATGAGAAGGGTCTCCTGGACCGTTCCGGGGCGCACGGTGTGCCTGGACATGGCAGGTCTCCGATTCCGGGGCCGGAGAAGGGTGGCTCCCGATGGCAGCGGGAGGTGTACCGGCTCGGGCGGCTCCTGGCCCCGCTCGTCGCCCGAGCCGGCGCTCTGCGAGCTCCGGTGCTCAGGGGACGGTGAGAGGTTCCGGATGCTCATGCTCACACACGGCGTCCGTGCCTCCCAGGTCCCAGTCGGGGAACGGGTCCTCGGCGGGCGCCTCCTCGCCGTCACGCAAGAGGCACTCCGCCAGCGCCGACCGCAACTCCCCGCTTCACAAACCCACTCCGATGAAGACCAGCTCCTGGCCGTCCGTACCGGCCTCCCCCGTCCTGGAGGGCTCGAACCTGGCCACCGCACCGGCCTGGGACTACATGCCCGTCACCGAGGGCCGGCTGGCCAGCCGGAAGAACCCCTTGGAGCGCAGGACGTGCCCGAACCTCCCGCTGTCCAGCCGCTCCTCGGTGCGGGAGAGGGCCGCTTCTGCGCCACGCACGAGGGCCGCGTCGATGTTGACCTCGCTCATGTCGTTGACGATCACGGCGACCCGCAGCCCTCGTTGGCGAGGACGTGGTTCAGCAGCGTGGTTTTGCCGGCGCCCAGAAAGCCGGAGAGCACCGTCACGGGCAGCCGGTCCGCCAGTGTCACCGGCCTCAGTCCTCGGGGGCCAGCAGCCCGCGCTCGTAGGCACGAGCGAGTCGCCTGGGCACCCTGTGGGTCCTGCCCTCGATGGTGACCGGCACCAACCGGGGTGCCTGGGCCCTCCATCGGGAACGGCGGTGCCGCGTGTTGCTCCGGGACATCTTCCGCTTGGGCACGGCCATCGCGGTCCTCCTCGGGTTGGTTCGCGCCAAGGCTACACGCACATGGGTTTCGTTTTCAAAAGCCGTCGCACCGGACCCCAGCGGCGACGGGGGCGCGCGCCGTGACCCCACTCCCCGCTCGCCGCCCTGGCTCCTGATCACCGAGCGCGCCGGCCACGAGCGGGCCGAAGCAGCGTCCGGGACATGTCAAGGCGCCCACTGGTGCCGGGCACGGCGCATGTCCACTCGCGCACCACACATCGGCGTGCCCTCCTCGGCGAGCAGGCGCGGTGCGCTCCCGCCGTGACAGGAAGCCGGCGTCCCGTCCGCGTAGACGACACGCCACCAGGGCAGGCCCTCGTCGAACAGCGCCATGGCGCGTCCCACCTGCCGCGGCCCGGCCCCGATTTTCCGCGCTATGTCGCCGTAGGAGGCGACGCGGCCCACGGGGATGGCGAGGACCGCTTCCAAAACCTCGTCCATCACGCTCACGGCAGCATCAACACGATCATGCGGGGGTCAGGCCCCGCCCTGAGCCCCCACGGCACCGCGTCACTACACGCGCTCGCCGACCGTTCACGTCCAGCCGGACCGGACATGCATCCCACCTCTCCGCGAACCCCTCGCTGGTCACCTCATCGGCGCAATCAGGGATTCTCTCGCCACGCGCCGTGCGCCCGTTCATCCCCGAGGCTCGTGGCAGGACCTCAGGCGATCTGTTGCGCCCGCTCGGCCCCGGAATGCGCCGGATCGCCCCACGCCCACTCGGCGACACCACGGTGCGCCCGCCGGCGCGACGATGTCCACTTGCCCTCTCCGTTGTCCCGGTTCGAATCGATACTTCCGTTAAGCGGCGATACGGTGCCCTTGATACTGCTTGCGAGGGTTCGCCCCCCATCAGACGCTGAGCCGCCGATGCGGGGTCCGATCCAGTCGTTCGATCCTCAGGAGAGCGCATGACCGACCCCAGGAAGAACCGCCAGCAAGAAGGCCCCGCGGACTCCGAAGCGGGAGGCACACCGGGCGTCCACGACGGCGGAGCGGACGACGGCGCCGAAGGCCCCGCAGACGGCGGAGCAGCAGGCACACCCGGCGTCCACGACGGCGGAGCCGACGACGGCGCCGAAGGCCCCGCAGACGGCGGAGCAGCAGGCACACCCGGCGTCCACGACGGCGGAGCCGACGACGGCGCCGGCGAATCCGGCAACCGCTCTTGACCACACCGCCCATGGCCGAGCTTCGGGACCCCGGCACCGCAGCAGGCGCCGGGGTCCTGGAGAAGCGCCTGGCCTGTCGCAGTAGGGAGGAGTTCGCCCGCGACGTCTGGGCCCGGACCGCGCTGCTCACGCGCGGCGCGAGCGACTTCTCCGACCTGTTCTCCGCCGACGCCGTGGACGAGCTGATCTCGCGTCGCGGGCTGCGCACCCCCTTTCTGCGCGTCGCCAAGGACGGCTCCACACTCCCCGAGTCGTCCTTCACCGCGCCGGGCGGCGTCGGCGCCACCATCTCCGACCAGCTCGACGACACCGCTGTGTGGCGCGCGTTCGCCGACGGCGCCACACTCGTCCTCCAAGCCCTGCAACGCACGTGGGAGCCGGTAGCGGACTTCAGCTCCGGACTCAGTGCGGAGCTGGGACATCCGGTACAGGCCAACGCCTACGTCACACCACCGCAGAGCCGCGGTTTCGACGCCCACTACGACGTGCACGACGTCTTCATCGTCCAGATCGAGGGCACCAAGCGCTGGCTCGTCCACGAGCCTGTTCACCCCGACCCCCTGCGGGACCAGCCCTGGACGGATCACCGCTCAGCCGTCACCGAAGCCGCGAAGGGGAAGGCGTACATCGACACCGTCCTCGGCCCCGGGGATACTCTCTACCTCCCGCGGGGCTGGCTGCACGCCGCACGGGCGCAGGGCGAGGTCTCCATCCACCTGACGTTCGGCATCCACTGCTGGACGCGGTACGCGCTGGCGGAACATCTGGCCCAGGCGGCGCTGGCGCTGTTGCGCGAGGATCCCCGGATGCGTACGTCCCTCCCCCTGGGAGCGGAGCCGCCGGCCGGCGACATCGGCTTTGTCCGAGAGCGCCTCCTCGATGCCGTGGCAGAGGCCGATCCCACCCCGTCCTTCTGCCGCGCACGGCGGTCCCAGGGGCGCCCGGCGCCGCTGGGCCCACTGGCTCAACTCGCCGCCGTCGACGGCCTCCTGCCCACCTCAGCTGTGCGGCTGCGGGGTGCCCTGGAAGCGCGGCTGGTGGGCTCACGCCTCACCACTCGCGTGGGCTGGCTCGACTTGCCCCGAAGCGATCTGCGAGCTGTGTCCCGGCTGCTCGCCGGTGACGTCCGCACGGCCGGCGATCTCGGCCTCGCTCTCGCCGAGAGACTCCTGCGCGCGGGCGTACTGGTACCCGCCGGACAGTGACGTCGCCGCGATGCCTGCCGAAGACCGGTTCTTCTGCGCTGAGGCCGCTCGCAGACGCGGCGACCCGATGGCCGGCACGGCACCGCACGGCCTCGTGTGGATCCTCGTCGAGTACCGGGGCGGCTGGCCCGTCAACGGCTTCGACGGTCTCGGTCTCGATCCTGGCACCAAAGCGCTCGTGTACTCCTCGGCCCAGGCGGCGCGGGCACGAGTGCTCCTGATCAGACGGCACGGGCGGCGCCGGACCGAGGGCGTCAACCGCTGGGCCGTACTGCGTTACGACAGCGCGGGAGACTACCGCCAGCAGTGGGGGACCTGGCGGCGTGACGAGGACTTGGCGGGGATCGCGGACGCCCTCGACGCACCCGGAGAGCTCGGCTGCCCGCCGGTCGTGCTGGTCTGCACGCACGGTCGGCATGACACCTGCTGCGCGGTCCGGGGGCGCCCCGTGGCACGAGCCCTGCACGAGCGCTGGCCGAACCTGGTGTGGGAGTGCTCGCACGTGGGCGGCGACAGGTTCGCCGCCAACCTCGTGGTCGCGCCCGACGGCGTCTACTACGGTGACCTCGACGCCGACTCCTGCCTCCGCGTGGTCGAAGAACACCTGGCCGGCCGTATCCACGCGGAGCACCTGCGCGGGTACACGGATCTTCTCCCGCCCCAGCAGGCCGCCGTGGCGGCGCTGCTCACTCGCTTCGGTCCGGCCGGCCGGCACGACTACGCCGTCACCGCAACGTTCCGTGACGCCGACCGCTGGCGGATCCGGATCGTCGGCCGCCCGCCCCGTCCGCCCGTCACCGACGTCGGGGTGCACGCCTACCGCACACCGCCCCACCGGTTGACCTGTCGCGGGGCAGTCAGGCGTGCGGCCACCGTCTATGAGATCACTTCGGTCGGTGCCGCCGCGGACGGCGATGACACCTGATCGAAGACCTCACCCCGGCCGTCCGGTCCTGTCAGGCTCGTGCCTGCGCCAAGAGGCCGCGGTGCGCTCTTGCGGGACGGTCCGGACGCCGGGGCCGTGTGCGCCCGGCAGGTGCTCCACCTGCCCGCGTCACCGCACGGCTCCGTCCTCTGCCGCGTGTGCGCTCCCCGTCTTCGCTTCCACGGGCTCCAGCCGGACGACGATGCCCTTGGACGTCGGCTGGTTGCTGATGTCGGCCACGCTGTCCAGCGGCACCAGGACCTGGGTCTCGGGGTAGTACGCGGCGGCGCAGCCGCGTGTCGTCGGGTAGGGGACCACCACGAAGCCGCCGGCCCGGCGCTCCACGTCGTCGGACCACACGCTCACCAGGTCCACGGCCTGCCCGTCGGCGAGGTCGAGTTCGGCGATGTCCTGGGGGTTGACCAGCACCACTCTGCGGCTTCCCTGGATGCCCCGGTAGCGGTCGTTTCGCGTGTAGGGGATGGTGTTCCACTGGTCGTGGGAGCGCAGGGTCTGGAGCACCAGGTGTCCCTCGGGGGCGCGGGACATCTGCCAGGCGTTGCGGGTGAAGTGGGCCTTGCCGGTGGCTGTGGCGAAGACCCCCTCGTTCACCGGGTTCGGCAGCCTGATGCCGCCGGGGCGGGCCACGCGCCGGTTGAAGTCGTGGAACCCCGGAATGATGTGGGAGATCCGGTGGCGGATCGCCCCGTAGTCCTCCTCGAAGCGGTTCCACGGAATGTCGGCCTTGCCGTCGAGGGCGCGGCGCGCGAGCCGGCACAGGATGGCGACCTCGCTGAGGAGGAGCTTGGAGGCCGGCTTCAGCCGTCCGTAGGAGGTGTGCACCTCGCTCATCGAGTTCTCGACAGTGACGAACTGCTCGCCGCTGGTCTGGATGTCCCGTTCGGTGCGGCCCAGGGTGGGCAGGATCAGCGCGGTCTCGCCGCAGATCGCGTGAGACCTGTTGAGCTTGGTGGAGATGTGCGCGGTGAGGCGACAGCGCCGCATGGCCTCCTCGGTGACCGTGCTGTCCGGAGCGGCCGTGACGAAGTTGCCCGCGAGCGAGAGGAAGAACTTGATACCGCCCTCGCGCATGGCCCTGATCGCCCTCACGGAGTCCAGACCGTGGGCTCGGGGCGGTTCGAAGCCGAACTCCTGCCGCAGCGCGTCGAGGAAGGAGTCCGGCATCTGCTCCCACACGCCCATGGTGCGGTCACCCTGCACGTTGCTGTGCCCGCGCACGGGGGACGCTCCGGTGCCGGCCCGGCCGAGATTGCCGCGCAGCAGCAGGAAGTTCACGATCTCCCTGATGGTGGGGACGCCGTGTTTCTGCTGCGTGATGCCCATGGCCCAGCAGACGACGACGCGTTTGCTGCGCAGTACCTCGTCCCGGGTCGTCTCGATCTCCTGGCGGGTGAGTCCTGTGGCGGTGAGGACGTCCTCCCAGGCGATGGTGCGGGCGTGCCGGGAGAACTCCTCGAAGCCGCTGGTGTGGGAGCGGATGAAGTCGTGGTCGAGTACGGTCCCCGGCCGGGCGTCCTCCTCCTCCAGCAGCATGCGGTTCAGGCCCTGGAAGAGCGCGAGGTCGCCCCCGCTGCGGATATGGAGGAACTGATCGGCGATCTCCACGCCGCGTCCGACGACCCCGCGGGGCTTCTGCGGGTTCTTGAAGCGCAGCAGCCCGGCTTCGGGCAGGGTGTTCACCGCGATGACGCGGGCGCCATTGAGCTTGGCCTGCTCGAGTGCGGACAGCTGCCTGGGGTGGTTGGTCCCCGGGTTCTGCCCCACCAAGAAGATCAGATCCGCGTGGTGGATGTCGTGCAGGGAAACGGTGCCCTTGCCGGTGCCCAGCGTCTCGTGCAGGGCGAAACCGCTGGATTCGTGGCACATGTTGCTGCAATCGGGCAGATTGTTGGTCCCGAAAACCCGGGCGAGGAGTTGCAGGACGAACGCGGCCTCGTTGCTGGCCCGGCCCGAGGTGTAGAAGACCGCCTCGTCCGGCGAGTCCAGGGAGGTCAGCTCCGAGGCCATCAGCCCGAAAGCCTCGTGCCAGCTGATCGGTTCGTAGTGATCCGAACCTGCCCGCTTGACCATCGGCTCGGTGAGCCTGCCCTGCTGGTTCAGCCACAGGTCGGACCGCTGTGCCAGGTCGGAGACGGGGTGGGAGCGGAAGAAGTCGGCCGTGATGCGCCGCGAGGTCGCCTCGTCGTTGATGTGCTTGGCGCCGTTCTCGCAGTACTCGTTCCTGTGCCGGTGACCGGGAGAAGGGTCGGCCCAGGCGCAGCCCGGGCAGTCGATGCCGTCCACCTGGTTCATCGTCAGCAGCGTCGTGGCGACCCGCGGGACCGTGGTCTGCTCAAGGGAGTACTCCAGCGCGTGTGCCACCGCAGGCACCCCGGTCGCCCAGTCCTCGGGCGCGGAGGTGGTCAGCTCCTCCTGCGGCTCTTCCTTCGGCGGCCTTCGCATCAGGTGTGCCTCTCATTCCCTCTGGGGCTACGTCACGCTTCAGCCGACCGGCCAGCAGGGGACGTGGCTGCGGGGAGGTTCCGGTTCCACCGGCTGCACGTGTCCGTTGTGGATGCTGCCCCGCCACGCACCGACTTCCTGCCCGAGGCCCTCGATGAATTCCTTGAAGTTGCCGAGTTCTCGACGGACCACGCGGTGCACGACCCCGGACACGTCCGTCAGGAGGCCGGCGAGTCCCGGCGTGGTGATCGTCATGCGCACGGTGACGACGGTCCGGTCCGAGGGCGCGGAGTCGAAGGAGACCTCTCCCCCGTGGGCGGGGCGCCCTCCCAGGCTTCTCCAGGCCAGACAGGAGTCGGGCCGCTGCTCCCAGATCTCCGCCGCGAACTCGCCGCGCACCGGACCGTACCCGATGCTCCAGCGGGTGACGGCGGGTCTGACCTGCTCGACCTTCGTCACCGCGGACATGAACCGGGGAAAGCTTTTGAACTGGGTCCACTGGTTGTAGGCCGTACTGACCGGGACTCCGACTTCCAGTGTCTCTTCAATGGCGCTCATGGCTCGCCCATCCTCGACTGCCGCTCTCGCCAGTGTCGGTGCGCGTCCGGGCGGCCGCCACCGGTTGTTCGTGGAACCGGCCCGGACGGCCGCCGGCACGCTGCGTCGCCGGCGTCCACCGCGCGTCCTTGTCCTGGAGGCACAGCCCTGTCCGGACGCGCAGCCAGCCTAAGTCGGTGTGGGCGGGTCTGTGTAGCCTCCCCGCCCTCGGGCCCCGATCTTCCCTCCAGCGGCTCACTGCCGTCTCGCGCCACCGAGCGGCCGGCGGCCTCCTCGGCGCAGCCGCCCCACGCCGGGTCCCGTCCTCGGAGGCGTAACGCGCGGCGGGAGTGTGACGGGCGGCCGCCGCTCTGTCGCCCGCAGCTTGCGAGAGCTGTACCGTTTCCCGTTCCCGTTGCCCCTGCGGGCCGGACTCCACCGGCCGGGCGGAGAAGGTCCTGAGGCACTGGCGTGTGTCAGTCGGCCCCGGGCGCGCGTACCGGAAGTACCAGTGGCGCAGCCGTGGCGGGGTGCGGATGTACCTCGACCGGGTGCCGGTAGACCCGGGTGAGCATCTCCGGGGTCAGCACGGTGGCGGGCGGCCCGGTGGTGACCAGGTGCCCGGCGTCGAGGAGGGCGACCCGGTGCGCGTAGGCGGCTGCCAGATTCAGGTCGTGCAGCACGATCGCGACAGCGTCTGCGCGCGCGGCCCGGCTACGGCACAGTGCCAGGACCAGTTCCTGGTGCCGGAGGTCCAAAGCGGCCGTCGGCTCGTCCAACAGCGTGAGCGGGGCGCGCTGCGCGAGTACCCGCGCGAGGGCGACACGGGCGCGTTCGCCTCCGGAGAGGTCAGAGAACGGGCGGGCCGCGAATCCGCCGACCTGCGTATCGGCCATGGCTGCCCCGACCGCCTCGTCGTCCTCGTCCTCCTCGAAGGTGCCCGCCCATGGGGCGCGGCCCATGCGCACGACCTCCTCGGCGGTGAACGGGAAGGCCAAGGTGGCGGCCTGCGGCAGGACGGCGCGGCGGACAGCCAGCTCACGCGGCGTCCACTGGCCCACGGGGCGTCCGGCGAGGCACAGGGACCCACTCGTCAGCGGGGTGTCCCCGGCGAGCGCGGCCAGCAGGGTGGATTTGCCCGCTCCGTTGGGGCCGACGAGTGCGAGGACTTCGCCTGCCCTGAGGCTCAGGTCCACTCCTTCGAGCACCTGCCGGCCGCCCAGCCGCACTTCGGCTGCGCGCGCCTCGGCGAAGACCTCACCGGTGGCGGGGCGCGACCGGGTCAGGTCCTGACGGCGTCGGCGGGGCAGTGCCGGTCTGGGCATGGGCTTCCTCCGGTCCAGGGCGTGGGGGCGACGTGCGCGGCGGGGCGTGAAGGGGCCGGTGTGGCCGGGTGGGAAGGCTGACGTGGGAAGGGGCAGCCGACGGGAGGCGGCGCGTGCCCCGGTTCAGGCCCACCCGCCCTGGCGTCGCCGGGTCCTGCGCAGCAGCCAGAAGAAGAACGGGCTGCCGAGCAGCGCGGTCAGCACGCCGAGGGGCAGCTCGGCGGGCTGGGCCACGGTGCGAGCCGCCAGGTCGGCGCCGACCAGGACGACGGCGCCGCCCAGTGCGCTGCCGGGCACGAGGAAGCGGTGCCCGGGACCGGCGGCCATCCGCAGCAGGTGGGGTACGACCAGGCCGACGAAGGTGATGATCCCGGCGACCGCCACCGCGGCGGCCGTCAGCAGCGCGACGAGCAGGATCAGGACGAGGCGCAGCCGTTCGACGTCCACGCCCAGGTGCCGGGCCGGCCGCTCGCCCAGTGCCAGCAGGTCCAGGCGAGGGGCGTAGACCGGGGCGACGAGCAGCCCGGCGAGGGCACAGGGCAGCACGGCCGCCACCTTGGGCCAGGTCGCCTGGGCGAGGGAGCCGAGTTGCCAGAAGGTGATCTGGCTGATCTGGGCGTTGTCGGCGAAGAACACGCACAGGCCGATGAGTGCGCCCGCGAACGCGTTGACCGCGATCCCGGTGAGGATCAGGGTGACGACCTCCGTACGGCCGCCGGCCCTGGCCAGCACGTACACCAGCAGCACCGTCGCCAGTCCCGCGACGAACGCGCAGGCGGTCACGGTCCAGTTGCCCAGGAACGACAGCCCCAGCGCGATCGAGGAGACCGCACCGACGGCGGCTCCCGAGGAGATGCCGATGACGCCGGGTTCGGCCAGCGGATTGCCGAAGACCCCTTGCATCAGGGCGCCGGCGCACCCCAACGCGGCCCCGGCGAGCACGGCGAGGACCACCCGGGGCAGCCGAACGTTCCACAGCACGCTCTCGGCGACGCGGTCCAGCTGCCGGCCGCCGAGCCCGGCCCGGTGCAGCAGCGAGCCGAGCACGTCGCCGACGGGGATGTCGTACGCGCCGATGCCCGCGGAGAGCAGCGCCAGCGCCACCAGGGCGGCGGCGAGCGCGGCGGTCAGCGCGAGGGCCACGGCACGCCGGGCCGGTGCCGTCTTGTGGGCCGCCGCCGCGGAAGGCGGCTCCGTCCCTGTAGCCCGCACGGGTTCGCGGCCGCCGGCCTGAACCCTCATCCGGCCCCGCCCTTCGCGTGGATTCGGTCTGCCAGGTACCGCAGCACCTGGTCGGTCCTGGGGCCGTAGTTGAGCAGGACGCCGTCGTCGACGGCGGCGACACGGCGGTCCGCTCCTGCGGGTGTCTCGGCGACGCCGGGGATCTTCAGCAGGCCGTCCACCCCGCCCACGGACTCCAGCCCCTTGGTCATCACCAGGATGACGTCGGGCGCCGCCTTGGCGAGGGCTTCGCTGGTGATCGCCGTGAAGTCCTTCCGCAGCCCGGACTCCTTGCCCGCGTCGACGCCGCCGGCTGCCTCGATGAGTGAGGAGGCGCCGGAGCGCGCACCGCCCAGCAGGTAGACGCTCGCGGAGCCGCGCAGGTAGAGGAAGGCGACACGTGGCCGGTCGGCGCGCTGCTCACGGCGCCCGCCGCCCTTGCCGGAGGCCGGGGAGGTGCCGGGTATGCCGTCCCGTACCGCCTCGATGCGGTCGTTTGTGCGCTTTTGCAGTCGGTCTCCCGCAGGGCGCACGCCGAGGGCGCGGGCGACGTCGGTGATGCGGGTGTCCACGTCGTCCAGCTGCCGTGCGGGGCGGAGGACGACGAGCGGCACGCCCGCCTCGCGTATCTGGTCGACGGCTTCCGCCGGCCCCGTGGTGGTTTCGGCGAGCACCACGGTCGGTTCGAGGGACAGGACGCTTTCCGCCGACACGTCGTGCGCGCGGGTGACGACGGGCAGGTGCTCGGCCTGGGCGAAGGTCGCGGTGATGTCCCTGGCCACCACTTGCTTGCCGAGTCCGAGCGTGTGGACGATCTCGGAGAGGGAGCCGGTGAGCGGCACGATCCGCTCGGCGCTGCCGACGGTCACGGTGCGCCCGTCGGCGGAGTCCACCCGCACGGGCAGCCGGGGAACCGGAGCCGGGCCCGAGAGCGGTTCGAGGCGGTCGGCGCGGGGGGAGCCCACCGCACCGTGCTTGCCGTGACCTGTGCCCTCCCCTCCCGCCTCGCCGCCGCAGCCGGTGAGCGCGAGCACCAGCGCGAGAGAGGTGGCCGTCACGGTGAGCACGCCCCGCGCTCGGAGTCGTCGATGCACGTTCCTCGCCTTTCCCTCGTCGTGGGCCAACCCGCCGCCAGACACGCGCCGTTCGGGTGCGCCGTCCCGGCACTCCGCAACCGGTGCCCGCGTCCGGCAGTGCACCGGTCCTGGGTTTCCGGGCGGCGCGTGAGGTGCGCGGTGGCGTGCGGACGACCGCGGCTCCAGGGGCTTCCGGAAGCGCCGACGGTAGCTTAGGTTAGCCTTACCTTAATCGCTAGTCCCGGGCGCTTGCCCGGGCATCGGGCGCTGCGCGCTGCCCCGATTCCTCCGGCCGCCCCTGGAGTCGTACCGATGCGTTCGCGAACCCGGTTCCGTGCCGGAGTGCGTCACACACCCGTCCTGCTGGCCGCCGCGCTGACCGCGGCGAGCCTCACCGCACCGGCCGCCGCGGCAGCGGGCCCCGGCCTCAGCAAGGCGGCTCGCGAGACCACGCCGCGGGCGGCACCGAAGACGACGGACGGGAAGGCCGTCTCGGGCGGCCGGCTGGACTGGGGCATCAAGGCGTCGTTCCAAAGCTACGTCACCGGCCCCATCGCCCAGGGAAGTTGGTCACTGTCCGAGGGCGCCGCCACCACCGGCCGGAGCCGGTTCCGCTTCCACTCCGCACAGGGCGGTTACGACCCGGCCAGCGGCACCTTCGACGCCTCCTTCTCCGGCGCGGTGCGCTTCACCGGCCACCGCGAGCCCGGCGGCGGCAGCCAACTCGACCTGACCATCAGCGGACCCGCCGTCCGCATCACCGCCGAGGGCGAGGCCACGCTGTACGCGGACATCCGCAGCAAGGCCAGGAGCACCGGAAAGGTCACCGCCTCCACCGGCGTCCCGCTGGCCTCGCTCGACCTCGGCAACGTCTCCATGCGGGGCGGCAAGAGCCCGCTCACCCTCACCGACGTCCCGGCGAAACTGAGCGCACAGGGCGCCAGTGCCTTCGCCGGCTACTACAAGGCGGGCACGCCCCTCGACCCCGTCACCCTCTCCACCGATCTCGTGTCGCGGACCGACGGAAAGAGCCGGCGCGACGGACGCGGGAGCGACGGCGGAACCCAGGAGCGCGACGACGAGAAGGACGCGCGGAAGACATCCGTGCGGTTCTCCGACGCGGCCGTGGACTGGGGCGTTCGACGCACCTTCCGCGAGTACGTCACCGGCTCCCTCACCAAGGGGCGCTGGAAGCTGTCCGACGGGGCGCGGGATGGCGGCGCCGTTTTCCGGTTCCCTGCGGGCCGGGGCGACTTCCACCGGGAAGAGGGCTCGCTCGACGCCGCCTTCGACGGTGCCGTCCGCTTCACCGGCAAACATCTCAACCTCACACTCGACCACGTCCGAGTCCGGGTCAGGGACGGCAAGGGCACTCTCAGCGCCGATGTGACCCGGGGCGAGGGCAGCACGAAGAAGAACCGGGAACTCGTCGGTTTCGCCGCCGGGAAAGCCGCCTTGAAGCCGAAGGGCGGACTGGTGGAACTCACCGAGGCACCGGCCGCACTCACGGCGCAGGGAGCCGACGCCTTCGACGGCATGTACACCAAGGGCACCCGCATGGACCCGGTTTCCCTCGCCGTGGCACTCGACGAGAAGGCGCGCCTTCCGGCACTGCCCGATCTGGGCAGTGACGTCGACGCCGCCCACGGCAGCACGGGCCGCGAGGAGGGGAAGGACAGGCGGACCGCCGAGACGGCCTCTTCCCCGACGCCCGCGCCCACGTCACTGATCGCGGGCGGCGCGTCAGCCGCTGCGCTCGTCGCGGCGGGGGTCGTGTACCTCGCTCTCAGACGGCGAAGGGCCCGCGCCCGGCCGTCCACCGACGGCTGACCGTCCCGGCCGGCCCCGGCCCACACCCTGTCGCCCTCCGCTCCCCCACGACACGCTCCCCTCCGCCCACCCCTCTTCAGGAGACAGCACCCATGACCGACAACGCCCGGACCGACACCGCCGGATACCCGCGACGACTCCGGACTCGCGGCGGCGCCCTCGCGCTGGCCGCGGCCACGGCGACCGTCCTGGGCGTCACCGCCTGGGCACTCCCCGCTCTCGCGGCACAGGCCCCGGCCCGCGCCGGTGTGCCCGCGGCCGCCACCGCCTCCGTACCGCTCAAGGACGGCGCTCTCGACTGGGGCATCAAGAAGTCGTTCCGCGACTACCTCACCGGCCCGATAGCCAACGGAAAGATCACCGTCGCCGACGGTGCGCGCACCAACGCCGACGGCACGTTCCGCCTCACGGACGGCTCCGGGACCTACGACGTGGACTCCCACGCCGTGACCTCCGCCTTCCATGGCAGCATCCACCTGTACGGGCATCACGGCGCGCTGGACATCACGCTGTCCGGGTTCTCGATGGAGACGAAGGGCGAGAGCGGAACCCTCACCGCCGACGTCGCCAACGGCACGGGCGAGGACGGCGGCGGGAAGCCCGAGAAGGTCCACAAGGACGTGACGCTCGCCGACCTCGACCTGTCCGGGATCGAGCCCGGCTCGGGCGAGGACGGCGCGCTCACCTACTCCGGCGTTCCCGCCACGCTCACCGAGGGCGGGTCCAAGGCATTCGAGGGCTACTACCCACAGGGCGAGAAGCTCGATCCGGTGTCCCTGAGCGTCACGCCCGACAGCGCGGGCACCGGTGGCTCCTCCGGCACCGGCGGCTCGGCCTCCGGCACCGGCTCGGCCTCCGGGAGCGGCGGGAGTACGAACGGGGGTGCCCACAGCGGCGGGGCGTCCGCCGGAGGAGCCGCCACCGGTTCGGGCGGCCCCGGAAGCACGGCGGGCGGCGCCCCGGGCGCAGGCGGAGCCGGCGGAGACGGCGGCAGCGGATCGGACTCCGGGGGAGGCGCATCCGAGCAGCCCGCCTCCGGCACCCTCGTCGACGGCAACCTCGACTGGGGCGTGAAGGCGTCCTTCCGCTCCTACGTGACAGGCCCCATCGCCCACGGCAAGGTGGAGACCACCGACGGCGCCGAGCCCACCAGCGGCGGCTACCGCTTCACCCAGGGCGGCGGCGACTTCGAGAACGGCAGCCTGAACGCCACCTTCAAGGGCGGCGTACGCTTCCTCGGCCACAAGGAAGGCGGTGCGTACAGCCTCGACCTCACGTTCTCCCACCTCGGCGTGCAGGCCGAAGGCACCAAGGGCAGCCTCGTCGCCGACGTCCGCTCCAAGGACCGCACGAGCGGCAAGGTCTCGACCGACAAGGACGTCACCGTCGCGACGCTGAAGCTGGACAGCGGTGCGCTGACCGCACACAAGGACGTCGTCACGGTGAAGAAGGCGCCCGCCACCCTCACGAAGGCCGGCGCCGGGGCCTTCGGTGGCTTCTACGAGGCGGGAGACGCCCTCGACCCCGTCACGCTGGCCGCCTCCCTGGACGAGAACGCCTCGTTGCCCGGCGCCGGTTCGGGCGCGGACTCCGGCTCGGCCGGTGCGTCGGGCGGCGCGGAGGCCGCCACCACCGGAGGTGCCGAGAGCGTGGGTGGCACGGGGAGCGGCGCAGACGGCTCCCTCGCTTCCACGGGTGCGCGTCTTCCCGCTTCCGGGGTGGCCGGCGCGGCCGGCGTGCTGGCCGCTCTCGGCGGCGGCGCCGTATGGGCGGCGCGCCGCCGGACGGGGGCCCGGCCCGCTCCGGCAGTCAGGACTGAGAGCTGACAGACCGGCTCTCACCGCCGTGCCCGCCTGTTCCGACGGCCCTGCGGGCGGGCACGGCACCTCCTCGTACCGGCATCCGACCGGCATCCGAACCGAGCGGCTCGCCCCCTCGGACGTGTCCTCACACCGCTACGCCGAGGGACGGCAGGGCACCGACAGCGCTTGTGGGGCCACCGACTACTTTTGTTACCTCTTGCCCGGATTACCTCCCTACGCTGGGGACAGCAGCGGTGATCAACAGGGTCACCGACGTCGGCATGAGGAGGTACGGCACATGGCTGAGACGACGCTGCGGGACAAGGTCGCGGTCATCGGCGGAGGCGAGAAGAACCTGGGTGGCCTGCTCAGCAGGGACTTCGCCGACGCCGGTGCCAAGGTGGTGGTGCACTACCACACCGGCGAGAACGAGGCCGAGCAGACGGTGAAGGCGATCCGGGACGCGGGAGGGCAAGCCGTGTCGGTGCACGGCGATCTCACGAAAGTCGCCGACGTGCGGAGGCTGTTCGACACGGCAGTCGACACCTACGGCGGTGCCGACATCGCGGTGAACACCACCGGAATGGTGCTGCGCAAGCCCATCCTGGAGACCAGCGAGGAAGAGTACGACCGCATGTTCGGCATCAACGCCAAGGCCGCCTTCTTCTTCATCCAGGAAGCCGGCCGACGACTGAACGACCACGGCAAGATCATCAGTTTGGGCACGTCCCTTCTTGCCGCATTCACCGACGGCTACTCCACCTACGCCGGCGGCAAGGCGCCCCTGGAGCACTTCACCCGGGCGGCCGCCAAAGAGTTCGCGGACCGGCACATCTCGGTGAACACCGTGGCCCCTGGGCCGATGGACACCCCGTTCTTCTACCCTCAGGAGACGCCCGAACGGGTGGAGTTCCACAAGTCGCAGGCCATGGGCCACCAGCTCACCCAGATCGAGGACATCGCCCCGCTCATCCGGTTCCTCGCCACGGAGGGCTGGTGGTTCACCGGCCAGACCATGTTCCCCAACGGCGGCTACACCACCCGCTGACCCGCACCCGCCGGGACGGGCCGCGCCACGGACACCGGGCGGCCCGGCCCCGGCACTCTCGGCCGAGCCGGTCGGGACCTGTCCGCTTCCGCCCTCTCACCGCCGGCAAGGCATGGCATGAACCTCGACCTTCACAAGCTGGACCACCTGATCGCCGTGGCCGAGGAGGGCAGCGTCACCCGCGCCGCTTCCCGCCTCCACCTGTCCCAGCAGGCCCTTTCCACCTCCATCAAGGTTCTCGAACGCGAGATCGGCGTCCCGCTGCTGGAGCGCGGCAGCAGCGGCGTCACCCTGCTGCCCGCCGGACAGGCCCTGGTCGAGGACGCCCGCGTGCTGCGAGGCATGGCGCGCTCGGCAGTGCGGCGCGCCCGCCGCACGGGGCGCGGCGAGCCCGACACGCTGCGCATCGGCCACACTCCCGCTGTCACCGGGGAAGAGGTCGTCTCCTTGCTGACGCCGGTGGCCGAACGCCGTCCCGGCCTCGTGCCCGAGGTCCACCAGCGCTACCCCCACGAACTGGTCTCCGCTCTCCTGGCGGGCGATCTCGACGTCGGCCTGTGCCGGGGCACAGGCCCGGTACACGGACTCACCCGAACGACGTTGGGCCACCAACGTCTGCACCTCGCCGTATCCGCCGACCACCGGCTGGCCACCCGGACAACCGTGGCCCTCAGCGAACTCGCCGACGAAACCCTCATGGTCTGGGGGCACCCCGGCCGCTCCGACTACACCGACCTCCTCATGGACCACTGCCGTCGCGCCGGCTTCGAACCCCGCGCCGTACGCACCGACCGCCAGGGCACTCCCCCGGTCACCGCTGTCATCGGCACCGACCGGGTCGCCTTCGTCACCACACCTCCGGGGACCACCGCGGACGGCAGAGCGCGCGTCCTTCCCCTCGAACCCCCCGCACACGCGCCCCTGCACGCTCTCTACCTGCCCCAGACCTCAAGCGCCGGGCGTGACGTCTTCCTCAGCAGCGCCGGCTTCTGAATCGCGGGCGCTCACCGGCGCCTCCAGCCGTACCGGACTCGCCCGATGCGGTGAACCTCCGTCCACCGCCCACGCCTCCACCGGCCATGAAGGGCATGAGTAGCCCCACCTGAGATCCAGTGAACCGGATGACGGAGCACGACGAGCCGGGGCTGAAGGCTGCTGCTGTCGGCAGGAAGCGGTGAGAGCATGCACAGCGCTGCCCGCTTTCCTGTCGAACTGGGACGTACGGTCCAGGAGGTCGGCGCATCCGTGGGCGCCGTCTATCTTCTGTCCGAGGACGGAAGGACCCTGCGGCTGGCGGCTTTGAGGGGAATCCCGGAGAAAGTCGCGGCCCCCTGGGCACGGCTGCCGCTGAGGGATCCGATCCCTGTGGCAGAGGCTGTCCGAGAGCGACGCCTGGTATGGGTCCAGGACCAGACCGAGCTTGCCCGCCGGTTTCCGAGGGCCGCCCTTGTGATGCCCTACGACTTCGCGCTCGCGGCCGCACCGATCATCGGTGACACCCTCCCGCGTGGCGCTCTGCTGCTTCAGTGGCCCAGCTCGCGCCCGCCGCAGCTGAGCGCGCACGAGCGCGACACGCTCGTGGCAGCGTGCCAGCGCATGGGTGCTCTCCTCCAGGACGCCGCCCCGAGCGACGGTGCGGTGACACCCGCAGAAGAGAGCACGGTGACACCCGGAGAAGAGGGGCCCGCACGCGGCAGCCGGCCTGCTCGTGTACAGCGTGGGGACCCGTTCGCCGCCGAGGAGTTCGCCAACCGTCTTCCGGAGGGCTGCTGCTCCCTGGACGCGGAGGGCCGCATCACATTCCTCAGCGACACCGCTGCCGACCTGCTAGGACGCAGGGTCGAGGACTCACTCGGCGCGCTGCTGTGGGAAGCGCTTCCCTGGTTGGACAATCCGGTGTTCGAAGACCGCTACCGCGCGGCCGCGATCAGCCACCGGGCCACCTCGGTGACGGTGCGGCGATCGGCCCACCAGTATCTGGACATCGACCTTCACCCGGACGCCGCGGGGGTCAGTCTCCGCATCACCCCCACCCCGGGCACCGCAGCCGCGAGCCGGCCGGGAGGAGGGCAGACAGCCGGAATGGACAGGCCCCACCTGGCGGGGTCGCTGTACGACGTGATGCATCTGGCCGCGTCGCTCGCCGAGGCCGTCAGCGTGAGGGATGTGGTCGAGTTGGCCGCCGACCAGATCATGCCCGCCTTCGGTGCCCAGGGCTTCGTCGTGTCTGTTGCGGAGGGTGGAAAACTGCACATCGTCGGCCAGCGCGGTTACCGGCCCGAGGTCATCAGCCGCCTCGACCACCCTCCCTTCCGGGACGACAACGCACCGACGGTGCGCGTGCTGACGACGGCCTCACCCCTCTTCTTCGCCTCGCCCCGTGAAATGGCTCAGCTCGACCCCGACATCCCGAGGCTGACCGAGCGGGCGGCCTGGGCATTCCTCCCTTTGATCGCGTCCGGACATCCGGTCGGCTGTTGCGTGGTCTCCTTCGATCAGCCCCATCCCTTCGGTCACGACGAACGCGCGGTTCTGACTTCCCTCGCCGCTCTCCTGGCGCAAGCCCTGGACCGTGCCCGCCTCTATGACGCCGAACACCAGCTCGCGCACGAGCTCCAGACCGCCTTGCTCCCCGCGTCCCTCCCCGACGTGCCCGGATTGGAGGTGGCCGCCCGCTACCTGCCCACGTCCCGGGGGATGGACATCGGGGGTGACTTCTACGACGTCATCTGCTGCGGCGATACCACCATCGCCGCCACCATCGGCGACGTACAGGGCCACAACGCCAACGCCGCCGCGCTCATGGGACAGGTGCGCACCGGTGTCCACGCCAGCGCCGGCGCTCCGCCCGGCGAAGTCCTCGCTCGCACCAACCGTCTGCTGACCGACCTCGACACCGGCCTGTTCACCAGCTGCCTCTACGCCCATCTCGACCTGGCCCGCCACCGCGTCCAGCTGGCCAGCGCAGGCCACATGCCACCACTTCTGCGCCACCCGGACGGACGAACGGAGATCCTGCACCTGCCGCCGGGCCTCCTGCTGGGCATCGACCCCGCTGCCGGCTACCAGGCCACCGAGATCCCCCTGCCACCGGGCGCGGTCCTCGCCCTGTACACGGACGGGCTCGTCGAATCCCCCGGCAGGAACCTCGACGACGCCATCGCAGACCTTGCCGACCACCTCGCCCGCGCACCGCACCGGTCCATGGACGACCTCGCGGACGCCCTCGTCCACCCCAACCAGCACAGCGGCCTCCGCCACGACGACATGGCCCTGCTCCTGCTCCACACGCCACGCGGCGGATGACGTACCTGTGTCTGCGGCCGGGAGCAGCTCTGCCTGGCATACCTGGAACGCCAGGAGTGGAGTGGATCGGCGCGGCGGTCACAGCCAGCCGTTGGCCTCCGCGAGCCGGGCAGCCTCGGCGCGGGTGCGGGCCCTCGTCTTGCCGATCGCCGACGACAGGTGGTTGCGCACGGTGCCCTGGGACAGCCGGAGCGTTCTGGCGATGTCGGCCACGGTGCCGCCGTCGGCAGCGGCGCGCAGCACGTCCGCCTCGCGCTCGGTGAGCGGGCTCGCGCCGCTGGCCAGCGCTTCCGCGGCGAGGGCCGGGTCCACGAAGCGCAGGCCGGCGTGGACGCGGCGAATCGCGTCGACCAGCTGTTCGGGCGGGGAGTCCTTCACGACGTATCCGGCCGCGCCCGCGGACATCGCCCGGGCGAGGTAGCCGGGGCGGCTGAAGGTCGTGCAGATGATGGTGCGGCAGCCGGGCAGCGTCCGCTGAAGGTCGGCGGCGACGGTCAGGCCGTCCCGGCCCGGCATCTGTACGTCGAGCAGCGCGATGTCCGGCGCGGTCCGCTGCGCGGCGGCCGGCACCTCGGTGCCGTTGCCGACCTCGGCGACCACGTCGAGATCGGGCTCGATCCTGAGCACAGCCGCGAGGGCGCCGCGTACCAGTGCCTGGTCGTCGGCCAGCAGGACGCGGATCATGACGGCTCTGCTTTCTGTGCGGGTGCGGGGTCGCTCGCCGGGGCCGGCCCGCGGGCGACGACCCGGAACCCGCCACCGGGGGCAGGCCCGTGTTCGAGCGTGCCCGACACGGCGGCCAGCCGTTCGGTCAGGCCGGTGAGCCCGTTTCCGGCGCTCGCCTCGCCGGTGGATCCGCCGTTGTCGGTGATCTCGACCCGGTCGGGCCCGACACGGACGGTGCACCGTTCGGCGTCCGAGTGCCGCAGCACGTTGGTGACCGCCTCCCGCACGACGTAGCCGAACACCTCGTCCAGCTCGGCGCGTACGGCGTCGGTCGCGGCGGGCAGGTCGGCCCGTACGCCGGCGGCGCGCAGAGCCATGCGGGCGCCGGCGAGTTCGCTGTCCAGCGACAGGGTGCGGTAGTTCGAGATGGTGGCCCGCACGTCGGACAGCGCCGTGCGCGCCATGTTCTCGAGCTCGGTGACCTGGCCGACGGCGAGGGCCACGTCTCCCGACGACTCCAGGATGCGCCGCGTCAGACCCAGTTTGACGGTCATCGTGGAGAGGCTGTGGCCGAGGACGTCGTGCATGTCCCGGGCGACCCGCTCCCGTTCCTGGTGCACGGCCAGTCGCCTGACCTGCTCGCGCGCGGCCCGCAGGTGCCCGATCGTGAAGTTGAGCGCGAAGACGGTACCGAGTGCCGCGGTCACCCCGACGAGGAGGGCCACCTGCGCCCAGGCGATCTCGCCCTCGGCGAGACGCATCCAGACGATCTGCCCCAGCACCGTGGCGAGACCGAGCAGCAGCGCGTGGCGCAGCGGCAGCAGCATGAGCCCGATCGAGAGGGCGAAGGTCAGATCGGTCAGGTGGTGCGGCGACGCGAGGAGCACGGCAGGTGCCGCCCCGAGCAGGAACAGCACGGCCACGATGGCGACGCGTCGCCGCCGCAGCGCCACAGGACCGTACCAGGGCGCCAGCATGCAGCCGATGCCGTAGCAGGCGACGAGGCCGATCGCGAGCCAGGTGAGCAGTCGAGGCCCGGGAGCGTGCGCGATGTCCTCGGCTCGTGCGATCAGGGTGAGGGAGGCGAGCGCGGTGGCCGTGGTGACGATCACGCGGCTTCGGCCGTACGCGCCGGGGCTGTCCGGCTGGTCCTTCCAGAAACTCCAGTCCGGCCACTTGCCGGCGGAGAACTCGTCCGGATCGCGTGCGGCCACGCCGGTCATGGTAGGCCAGCCGCCGCCGCGGCGTACAAACGGCGGCCCCGGGAGCGATACCTGGGTCATGGAGGCAAGCGTCGCCCACCCGTGGCCGGCGACCCCGTCCGGGTTGTCACCCGGTCATGCATGACAGATGGCATGGGTCCGGCCGGCGGGCCGGTGCTGCGATGGACTCATGTTGCACGCGAAGAGGATCCATCTGCCCTCCCAGGAGTACGAGCTCACCGAGGACGGTCGGGCGCTGACGGCGTTCTCGTTGCGCAGAGGCCGCATCGGCGCGCGGTTCACCCTGTGCGGGGTCGGCTACCTCGTCCGCACTCACCGCTTCAGTGGCGTCTACGAACTCCTCCACGCCGCCGGCGGGGACGGTGACGGGACGGTCGTCGCGACCACGGACCGGGTGCGCCGCAGCTGGCACCTGGCGTGTTCCGGGAGGGTCGTCCCGTTCCGGCAGACCGCGGCGGCCGGCCGGGAGTTCACCATGACCGGAGACGACGGTGAGCCCGCCGGCACGATCCGCCGCACCGGACACCTGCGCACGGAGGTGACCGCCGACCTGCCGGACCTGGAACCCGCGCTCCAGGTCTTCGCGCTCGTCGTCGTGCTGCTGCGCAGGCGGCGCAAGCGGGCGGCGGCGGCCGTCCGGTCGACCTCCCTCGCGGGCGGCTGACGCTCCGGACCGAGAGTGCGGACGGCCCCGGCGTCTGGGGTGAACCGGCTGGCGTTCGTCTCCTGGCTTCCGCTCGACATCGGTGCCCTGGCCGGTCCGGACAGCCCGCGCCGACCAAGGGTGCGCTACGTGCACGTGCTGGAAGTGCCGATGTGGACCTGCCGCGGATGGGCACCGTTGAACGCCCTCCCTGACCGGGCTTCCAGCAGACCGTCCTGGCGTCGGGGAAGCGGACGTACACGACGTCGTCGTGGCGGGTGTGTTCGCGCTGTGGGCGGTCCGGCCCTCGGGGCCGAGTGACTGCCGGTACCCCGCGCCCTTGTACTCACTCAGGAGGGCGGTGCCCTTGGTGAAGCACACGCAGGGGTACGGGCACGTCGCCGTCAGGCGTGCGGTCGAGTCGGCCGCGGGCGCACCGGGAGCGGTGCTCCGTCGCCGCGACGGTCCGCCTCCGCGTGGCGGCTCAGTGCTGGATCAGGCCGCCGACCGGTACGGGGGCGACGTGGCCGGTCGGCGGATGGGTCCGTGCCAGGGCGAGCCCGATGTCGACGAGTGAGGAGCGACGCATGCGCGAGACGCCGGGCAGCGGGGTCCAGACCGACTCGGCGATGTCGCCGTCGGGCTCGGGCCTGAGGAGCCCTCCGGTGATGCGGACCTGGTAGAAGATGCCGAGATTCTGGTGGTCCTGTGTGCCGGGGACGTTGCGTTCGGCTGCGGGGACGACCCGCGAGTCCACGCCCAGCAGGTTTTCGACCACCGCCTCGTATCCGGTCTCCTCAGCGACCTCCCGGATCACCGCGTCGAACGGGTCCTCCGCGTGCTCGACTCTGCCGCCCGGAAGGGTCCAGTTGGCCTCGCCCTTGGGCGGTGCGTGGCAGGCGAGCAGCACTCGCCCGTCCTCGACGCACACGGCGTACGCCGCCAGTCGGAAACACATCACCGACACCTCCGCACCGGACGGTACAGCGTGCTGTGGCGGCGGGACCCGCTCGCGGGATCCGCGTGCGGCCCTCCTCGGACGTGCCTGCTCCGGGTGAACCCCCTTATTAAGTCAGTCGATTGACTTATAGCGGAAGCCCGTGTTCACCTGGAGCGGTACGGTCCACCGACCGGGGAGGCACCGGAGTGACTGACCTGCCGGACACGGCACCGCCCGCCGGCGCGTGCCCCGACGAGCCCGGACGCACCACACCCGAAGGCCCGTCACGCTCGCGGACGGTGACCCCGTGAGCGCCGCCGCGCGAACCGGACGGGCGGACCGCACGACGGAGACCCGCGACGCGCTGATGACGGCGGCGGAAAGGCTGTTCGCCGAGCACGGGCTGTCCGCCGTCTCCAGCCGCCAGATCGGCGAAGCCGCGGGACAGGGCAACGTGACAGCCGTCAGCTACCACTTCGGCAGCAGATCCGGGCTCGTGCGCGCCATCATGACCCGGCACGGGGAGCGGGTCGACCAGCTTCGGCAACGGTACGTACGCGCGGCCGGCGACAGCGGCGACATCCGCGACTGGGTCGGCTGCCTCGTGCGTCCCGTGCCGGAGTATCTGGACTCCCTCGGGGTCCCCTCGTGGCACGCCCGCTTCTCTGTGCTGGTCATGACCGACCCGATGCTCCGTGCGCTCGTCACCGACGAGGCGCTCGTGCGGCCCTGTCTGGGTGAGGTCCTCGACAACCTCGGCCGCTGTCTCGCGGCGCTTCCCGAGCGCGTCCGGGCCGAACGCGGAGACATGGCACGGCATCTGCTCGTCCACACCTGCGCGGAACGGGAACGCGCGCTGGCCGAGGGCACCGGAGCGCCACACGCCTCCTGGCGGCGCACGGCCGACGCACTGACCGACGCGGTCGTCGGACTGCTGACAGCGCCCGTCACCCACCCCGACGACTCCCTGGAGAAGGCCTGAGTATGAGGATCAGCGTCGACGAGGACAGGTGCTGCGGCGCCGGACAGTGCGCCATGGCCGTTCCGGACGTCTTCGACCAGCGGGACGAGGACGGCATCGTGGTCCTCCTCGCCCCCGAGCCGCACCCCGACCGTCACGAGGCCGTGCGCGAGGCGGCCGACATGTGTCCTGCCGCCGCCATCCACGTCGGCGAAGGCACGTGATCCCTCCCCACGCGCCGCGGCGGCCGGCTCGCCGGCCGCCGCCGCCGACTCACCGACCGCTGCCGTGGAGCCCCGCCGTGGAGGGCGCCGCCCCCTCGCCCGTCGCCTCGGGCGGCCGTGGTGGCGTACTCGGAACGGAACCCGCGCGCATGCCGCCACTCCCTCCCGCGCCCGCGGGCCCGCCCACCCGGCACCGGACCGCGCCGCTGCGGCGCGGCCACATCCCGTGCGGCCGCCCCTTGGCGGAAGCCGCCTGACGCGAGTCCGCCCGGGACGGCGTCAGCGCGGCCCGGAGCGTCACGCCCCGCGCCACGCATCAGCACCACGCACCCCCACCGCCGAAGGATCGCCATGAGCACCGTGTCCCCGGTCGATGCCGCCGACCTCCCTGACTTCCCGCACCCCCGCTCCCCGGCCTGCCCTTTCGGCCTCTCGCCCGAGATGCGCCGGCTGGCCGAGCGCGGCCCGGTCAGCCGGGTCCGCTCGTGGGGTGGCAGCACGCCCTGGGTGGTGACCAGCCACGCCGAGCAGAAGGCCCTGCTCGCCGATTCCCGCCTGAGCGCCGACTTCTCCCACCCGGGCTTTCCCAGTCCCGTTCCCCCGCAGAACACCGGGAAGGCCGACATGAGCTTCGTCGGCATGGACGATCCGGAGCACGCGCGGCTGCGGCGCATGGTCAGCGGCGCTTTCACCGTCAGGCGGGTCGAAGCGCTGCGCCCCCGCGTGCGGGAGATGACGGAGAGGTGCGTCGAGAGCATGCTCGGCGGGCCGAAGCCCGCCGACCTGATGGAGGCCGTGGCGCTGCCCATCCCCTCCATGGTGATCTCCGAACTGCTGGGCGTTCCCTACCGGGACCACGACTTCTTCCAGACCAACAGCAAGACCCTCGTCTCCGCCGTCGCCGACACCGGTGCACGGCAGGCGGCCCACGCCCGGCTCGCCGCGTACCTGGACGACCTGGTCGGTGCGAAGATCGCGCGCCCCGGTGACGATCTGCTCTCCCGGCTCGGGGAGAGGGTCGAGGCCGGTGAGCTGACGCGCCGCCAGGCGGCCACCATGGGCGTGCTGTTGCTGCTCGGCGGGCACGAGACGACCGCGAACATGATCACGCTGGGTACGCTGCTGCTGCTCCAGCACCCCGATCAGCTCGCGCGCCTCAGGGAGGCGGAGGCAGACACCGAGGTGATCGCCTCGGCCGTGGAGGAGCTGCTGCGCTACCTGTCCATCGTCCATCTCGGGCGCCGCAGAACGGCGCTGGAGGACATCGAGATCGCCGGGCAGACGATCCGCGCCGGTGAGGGGGTCATCCTGCTGGGGGAGCTCGCCAACCGGGACCCTCTGGTCTTCCCCGAACCCGACACGCTGGACCTCGCCCGCAACGCACGCCGGCACCAGGCCTTCGGCGGCGGCAGCCACCACTGTGTCGGCCAGCCCCTGGCGCGGATGGAACTCCAGGTCGTCTACCCGGTCCTGTTCCGCAGGATCCCCACCCTGCGACTGGCCACGGACGTGTCGCAGGTGCCCTTCAAGTACGACGCGGTCATCTACGGCGTCCACGAGTTGCCCGTCACCTGGTGACACCCGGCGGCGCGCCGCCCGGCCGCCCGCAGGCGCAGGCCCGCGGCACGCCCCCCGACCGACCCGCACGACGTGAGCACCGTACTCGACCGGCCGCACCACCCGAAGAGAAAGAGCACACGCATGCCCACCCCCCACGGTTCGGGATCACCCGCCGTCACGGACCCGGACGAGACGGGCCCCCTCCCCGGGACCTGGCCGGAGCCGGACACCTGGCCCGAGCCGGACGGACTCGGTTTCGACATCGAGGAGGTGCGGGCCCGCTACCGTGCCGAGCGCGACCGGCGGGTGCGGCCCGAGGGGCGCGGCCAGTACCGGCGCGCCGAGGGCGAGTTCGGTTTCTACGCCGACGACCCGTACGCGGACGGCCCGTCCTTGCGCGAGGCGCTGCACGACCGGGTGGAGGCGCTGGTCGTCGGCGGCGGCTTCGGGGGGCTGCTGGCGGGGGCGCGGCTGCGCCAGGCCGGTCTCAAGTCGATCCGGATCGTCGAGAAGGGCTCGGACTTCGGCGGCACGTGGTACTGGAACCGCTATCCCGGTATCCACTGCGACATCGAGTCCTACGTCTACCTTCCGCTGCTGGAGGAGGTCGGCTACGTCCCGCGGTGGAAGTACGCGCCGGGCGAGGAGATACGGCAGCACGCCCGTGCGATCGCGCGGACCTTCGACCTCTACCGGGACGCCTGTTTCCGCACCCAGGTCACCGCACTGCACTGGGACGAGGCCGAGGCCGAATGGCTGGTCGTCACCGACCGCGGCGACCGGATACGCGCCCGGTACGTGGTGACGGCCAGCGGCACGCTCAGCGAGGCCAAGCTCCCCGGCATCCCCGGCATCGAGACGTTCAAGGGACACACCTTCCACACCAGCCGCTGGGACTACGCCTACACCGGCGGCGACGCGGGCGGGAACCTGCACCGGCTGGCCGACAAGCGCGTCGCCGTCATCGGAACCGGAGCGACCGCCATCCAGTGCGTGCCGCACCTGGGCGCCGACGCCGGGCACGTGTACGTCTTCCAGCGCACCCCCTCCTCGGTCGACGTCCGCGACAACCGGCCCACCGACCCCGCCTGGGCGGCCGCGCTGACGCCTGGCTGGCAGCACCGCCGCAGGGAGAACTTCCTCACGCTCGTCACCGGAGGGCAGGCGGGGCAGGACCTGGTCGACGACGGCTGGACCCACACCGCGCGCCTCCAGCAGAAGCTCATCCCCAGCCGCGACCACCGCAGGGTGCCGCCGCGGGTGCGGGAGCGCGCCTACGAACTCGCCGACTTCGAGAAGATGAACGAGATCCGCGACCGGGTGTCCGACCTGGTGGAGGACCCGGCGACGGCCGAAGTCCTCAAGCCCTGGTACCGCTACATGTGCAAGCGGCCCACGTTCAGCGACGCCTATCTCCAGACCTTCAACCGGCCGAACGTGACGCTCGTCGACACCGCCGACACCCACGGCGTCGAACGCGTCACCGACAACGCCGTGGTGGTGGGTGAGCACGCCTTCGAGGTCGACTGCATCGTCTTCGCCACGGGATTCGACGTCGGCGTCTCCGGCATCCTCTCCGGGCGCCTGGCGGTCCGCGGGCGGGACGGGATCGCCCTCACCGACGCGTGGCGCGACGGCCCGCGCACCCTGCACGGCTTCTACAGCCACGGCTTCCCGAACCTCTTCCAGCTGGGGCCGCTGCAAAACGCCAGCGCCGTCAACTTCACCCACGTACTCGACGAGCAGGCCTGCCACGTGGCCGAGGTCGTCGCCGCGGCGCGCGAGCGGGGCGCCCGCCGTGTGGAGCCCACCCGCGAGGCCGAGGAGGCGTGGGTCGCCACCATCAGGGAGAAGGCAGCCGACCTGTACGCGTTCCAGGCCGAGTGCACGCCCGGCTACTACAACAACGAGGGGATGCCCAGGCAGCGGAGCCAGTCGTTCGGGGACGGTCCCGTGGCCTTCCACGCCCTGCTGCGCCAGTGGCGCGCCGACGGCGGCATGGACGAGGTGCTGGGTGGGCCCGAGTGAGGCGGGAGGGGCGCGCGGAGGAGGCGGCCGCGACCGGCGCGGTGCCGAGCCGCTACGGCGACACGGGGCACGGACCGGCGACGAGCGGTCTGTGGTCGGCCACGAGGCTGGGCTCGCCCAACCCGCTGTGGGGCTCCAACGGTGTCGCGTTCGGTCCCGACGGCCGGCTCCACGTCGCCCAGTTCCTCGCCGGGCAGATCAGCGCCGTCGACCTGGCGAGCGGCGAGGTCGAGGTCGTCGTGCCGATGGGAGGACCTGTCCACTCCCCCGACGACCTGGCCTTCGGCGCGGACGGCTCCATGTACATCGCGGACCTGGTACCCGGCAGGGTGTGGCGGCGCAGCCCCGGCGGCGCGTACAGCCTCGTCAGCGACCAGGTGAAGGTGCCCAACGGCATCACCTGCGTCGGCGACCGGCTCTTCGTCAACGAGATGCGCCCGTGCGGCCGTCTGTGGGAGCTGTTCCCCGACGGCGGCGACCCGGTCGTGCTCACCGACGGGCTGGCGCTGGGCAACGCCATGCAGCGGGGGCCCGACGGGCACCTGTACTACCCGCACATGGTGACCGGGCAGGTCTGGCGCATCGCGCCGGACGGCGGCGAGCCGCAGCTGGTCGCCGAGGACGTGCACGAGCCGGTCGCGGTCCGCTTCGACCTCGGCGGCGTCATGCACGTGCTCTCCCGGGGCGAGGCCGGTCTCGTCACCAGGATCGACCTGCACACGACCGGCGGTCGCTCGCTGGTCACCAGCGGGATCACGGGACTGGACAACGCCGCGTTCGACGCGGAGAACCGGATGTACGTCTCCAGCTTCGCCAGCGGCGGCATCACCGAACTCCTCCCCGACGGCCGTACCCGCACCCTGGTTCCCCGGGGACTCGACGGCCCCTACGGGGTGACCGTCGATCTGAAGGGCACGGTGTACGCGGCCGACCACTACCGGCTGGCCGAACCCGGGCGCCCCGACGCCGCCCGGGAAGTGCCCGGCCGCGAGGCCCGCTTCGAGGCGGCACCGTCCGGCGCGGCCACCCGTGCGCTGCTGACGTTCGCCCACGGCCTGGTCTCCGACGGGCGTCTGCTCCACCTCACCTCCCAGTACGGCCAGGTGCGCACCCACGATCCCGAGCGCGGGACGACCCGGGTGCGGGCGAGCGGTCTGGACCGGCCGACCGGCATCACCGTCGGCCCGGACGGCGGTCTCGTCGTCGCGGAGAGCGGCGCGGGGCGGGTGCTCGCCATCGCCGGTGACGACACGGTCGGTGTCCTGGCCGAGGGGTTCGACCGGCCCGTGGACGTGGCCCACGACGCGGAGGGGCGCTGTTACGTCACCGACGAGGTGCGCGGCGCGGTCCTGCGGATCGTCCGGCAGGAGACCGGAGAAGGTGTCGAGGTGGTCGTCGAGGGGCTCGACGCACCGCAGGGGCTGACGGTCCTGGACGAGGAGCTGTACTGGGTGGAGACCGGAACTCGGAGGCTGCGTTCGGTCTCCCTCGTCTCCGGTGACGCGGTGCGCACCGAGGCCGAGGACCTGCCGGTCGGCCTGCCGCCCGGTGGGGGGCCGCGCCCGGACCCCGCCCTGTTCACGCACGGTATGCCGGGCCTGCCGCGCCCCTTCGCGGGCCTGACCGCCGCTCCCGACGGCTCCCTCCTGCTGTCCGCCGACGGCGAGGGAACCGTCATCCGCCTCACCCCGCGCCGCCCCGGCCCGACGAAGGAGCGGCCCTCCGGACGGCGGCCGTCCGAGTAGCGGCCCTCCGCACTGCCCTCCGTGCAGCGGCCCTTGGTGCGGCGGCCGTTGGAGACGCGGCACCGCACCCATCGAAGTGATCAGGAGACTCCATGAGCACCACAGGACTGGCCGGCCGCAGCGTCGTCGTCACCGGCGCCGCGTCCGGCATCGGACGGGCGGCGGCGCTGCGGTTCGCCCACGAGGGGGCGAAGGTCGCCCTCGCGGACCTCGACGCGGCCGGTGCCGGCAGTACGGCGCAGGAGGTGGAAGAGGCCGGCGGAGAGGCGCTGACGGTCGTCGGTGACCTGAGCGGCCAGCAGGTGGTGGACGCGCTCGTCGAGCAGACGGTGACGCGGTACGGCGGTCTCGACGTCCTGGTCAACAACGCCGGGATCATGGACCGGATGTCCGCGCTGGGCGAGACGGACGACACGGAGTGGGAGCAGGTGCTGCGCGTCAACCTGACCGCTCCGTTCCTGCTGACCCGTGCCGCCCTGCCCCACATGCTCGCCGCGGGGCGCGGCGCCGTTCTTTTCACCGCCTCAGAGGCGGGCCTGCGCGGCGGCGCGGCGGGAGCCGCCTACACCGCCTCCAAACACGGCGTGGTGGGGCTCGTGAAGAACCTCGCCGTCATGTACCGCGGTCAGGGCATCCGCGCCAACGCCATCGCGCCGGGCCCCACCGCCACCGGCATCCAGGTCGACGCCGCCGCCGGGGCGCACGGACCGGCACTCGTCGGCGGGCTGATCGGCGCCACCATCGGACGGCTGGGCACCGCCGAGGAACAGGCCGCCGCCCTCGTCTACCTCGCCTCCGACGCGGCGAGCTTCGTCAACGGCGCGGTGCTGCCCGTCGACGACGGCTGGTCCGCCGTCTGAACGGTGGTGCGGACACCACGAGGAGGCCCGGGTGTCGGGCTCGGACACACCTCGCCCGGGGCCGCCGCGCGCGCACTGCTACGGATCGTCAACGGACCGGTTCTCACAGGGCTGCCCCGGGCGAGTACGGCTCTCGGCTTCACCAGTGAGCGCGGGCAGGCGATCGTCGGCGACGCAGCCCTCTTAGCTCGAGGGGCTGCCGCGATGCGACGAGGACCTGAGAACGACGCGGCCGGCGTCCGAGCCAGGACTCCAGGGCCGAAGCTGTCGGTTTCGTCAGCTTCCGTGAAGCCAGGTGCCGGTGTCCTCGACCGGCGTGGGACCGCCGCCCGTCCCATGTCCCTCCCGACGGCCATCGGAACGAGGTAACCGCAGGTGAGGCCATCGGATCAGCACACAGGACAGCACTAGGCGACCCCGGATTTCGTTGATCGGCAGCCGCCCGTCACAATCACCGGGCGACCTTCCCCGTTCCCGCGGCGCGCCCGGTCCTGCCCGGACGCGCGTGAGCCGCGCGCGCACGCGCGCACCGGGGTCGGCGCTGACGCGTACACGAAGGAGATGATCTCCCCTCGAGGAGGAGGCACGTAGTTGGAAGCAAGGCTGGCCGTGACGGCGGACGCACGTCGCGAGGTCGAGGAGTTCATCCTGGGAGACCGGTTCTCCTGCCTGGCCGGGCGCTCCGCCTGGCGCCGGGGCGGCATCACGCACCGGCACTACGAGACGCTGGGAGGCCCGGATTCCGCCCGGCTGCTGGCGCTGGATCTGGAGGAGTTCGTGACGTCGGCGGACTGGAGCGCCCGCACGTTCACCAGTTTCATCGCGACGTTCGAGCAGCCACGCGGAGTGGACGAGCTGCGGTTCGAGGAACTTCTGTGGCAGCAGCTGCAATGGCTGCACGAGCACGACGCGGAGTCCCATCGCTGGGCCGAGGGCTACTCCACCGACCCGCAGTCCTCGAAGTTCGCCTTCAGCGTGGCCGGCCATCCCTTCTTCGTCATCGGCCTGCACGAGACGCACCGGCGCTGGGGCAGGCGGCCTCCTTTCCCGATGCTGGCCTTCAACTCCCACGAGCAGTTCGGGCAGATCAAGGGCGCCGGCATGTGGGACCGGCTCGCGGAGAAGATACGCAAGCAGGACATCAAGTTGCAGGGCGACATCAACCCGAACCTGTACGAGTACGAGGAACTCTCCGAGGCGCGCCGCTACTCGGGCCGCCCGAAGCCGGAGGACTGGCAGTGCCCGTTCGCCGCACGGGCCGCCGAGGAAAGAGAGCTCACCGCCTCCGGCGCCTGAGCCGACGGCGCGCGAGCCGACGGCGTGCCTCCCGGAGGCGGGCACGAGCTGACAGCGTGCCTCCCCGCAGGCACACGCGCAGGCGGGGCGGTGTGGCAAAGCGTCGAGGGCGGGCGTGACGGGGCAGGGGTGCGAGACGACCCCCCTGCCCGCGTCCGGCCGCCGCTGACGCCCTCGAGCATCCTGGAGCCGGCCGAGGTGCAGCCGTCGTGGGTGAGGGTCGGCTCCACGCCCAGCCCGGGCTCCTCGGCCGGCTCGATGTCGAAGGCGGCCGGCGGCCGGCCGGGGAGCACACCGTCGCGCTCGTGGTGGACGACGGCACACAGGTGTGCGCCGCGTACGAGCGCGCGGGGTTCGCCGTGCTGCGGGCCGACTGGATGCCCGCCCAGGACGTCCTGGATTCCGTACAAGAGCGAGAGGGGAGCACCTGAGCGCTCGCACGGGCGGCACGCGGGGAGCGAGGGGTGTCGGACCCATCGCCACAGGTGCTGCCGGCGGCGCATCCTGGTCTCCGCGCGGCAGGTGCCCGCCGTCTCGGGGCGGCGGGCCGGTGACGTCGAGGAAGGAGCGAGCCGATGCCGATACCCGTCTGCTCTCTGATACTGAACGAGCGTCAGAGATTCGCCGCCGACGGCGACTACCACGTGGTGCGGTTTCCGTTCGGGGGCGGTGAGTCCTACGACGCCGAGGGCATGCACCAGGTGCGGCAGCCGGACGGTGAGGAGGTCACGGACTGGCGTGGTGACGACCGCTCGGGGCTGATCTGGCCCTCGGTCGACGGCTGGGGCGCGCTGACGGCGATGATCCAGTGGGAGGCCGGTGACTACAGTGAGTTACGCGACCAGATCGTCCGCGATCCACTCGGCCTGTCGGACGATCCGGTGAACACGACGGCGACGGACCACCGGCGTCCCTCCCCCGGTATGCAGTGCTTCACCAAGCATCACGAGTTGTTCGTCCATCCTCACGTGCCGTTGGCGATTCGGGTGGCACACAACGACGGCCGTCCGCGCCACCTCGTGCACGCGCAGTTCAAGCTGGCCATCCACACCTGACCCGCCGGCAGCACCCGGCTCGCGGGCACGGACGTGACGGTCACCTCGCCGATACCGGGCCCGACGGAGACGGAGTTCTCCGCACGGGCCGACACGCTCGGCACCAAGGTCGGCCGGAGCGAGAAGGAGGACCCGGCCACGGCAGTGACCGGTGGCCGGCGCGTACCGCCCTGCGGCGGCACGCGCCGGCCACCGCCGCCAAGACCTGTGGGCGTCACCCGGCGGGGCGCAGCACCACCGGCAGGGTCTGGTGCCCGTTGGTGATCAGGGACGGCACCGGGCGCAGCTTTGTGACGGGGACGCCCAGTTCGGCGTCGGGGAAGCGGGCGAAGAACTTCTCCAGCGCCGTCGTCCCCTCCAGCCGGGCGAGCGGTGCGCCCAGACAGAAGTGGGCGCCGTATCCGAAGGCGAGGTGTTCGGGTCCTGGCGCGGAGCGGGTCAGCTCGAAGGAGTCGGCGCTCTCCCCGTGCCAGTCGGGGTGACGGTTGGCGGCCGCGTAGGAGGGCAGGATCGCGTCGCCCTTGTTGATCACCTGCCCGTCGGCCAGTGGTATGTCCCGCACGGCGAACCGCAGCGGCAGGTGCTTGACGGCGGGCTCGTAGCGGAGGGTCTCCTCCACCACGTCGGTCCAGGTCGCACGCCCCTCACGGACGTGCGCCAGCTGCTCGGGGTGGGTCAGCAGCGCGGTGATGGCCTGATCGAGGAGGTTGACGGTCGTCTCGTAGCCCGCGCTGATCATCAGCAGCAGCGTGTCGCGCAGTTCGGTCTCCGACAGCGCGGAGCCGTCCCCCTCCTCGTCCCGTGCGGCGATCAGGAGGGAGGTCATGTCGTCGCCGGGGTGTTCCCGCTTCTCGACGATGAGCGCGTCCAGCGCCTCGTAGAGCTTGACGGTGTTGGCCGCGGCCTCCTCGGGGGTGAGCGTGGTGGAGAAGACGTTGTCGACCAGCTCGCGGAAGCCCTCGCGGCGCGTCTCCGGGACCCCCATCAGATCGCTGATCACCCGGATGGGCAGCGGGTAGCACAGAGCCTCGCGCAGGTCGGCGGCCTGCCCGTCGGGGGTGGCGGCCAGTGCGTCGAGCAGGTCGTCGACCATGCGCTCGACGCGCTCGCCGAGCGCGGCGACCCGCCGGGCGCTGAAGGACGGCGCGACCATACGGCGGAGCCTGCGGTGGTCGCCGCCGTAGGAGGTGAACATGTTCTCGGCGGCGACCCAGAGCGCGAGCGGCCACGTGGCCACCGTCTCGGCGAACCGCGGCCAGTGCTGCCGGCCGTCCTTGGAGACGTCGGGTCCTGTCAGCAGCTTCTTCAGCAGCGCGGGGTCGGACACGGACCAGGCGGTGACGCCGAGGACGTCGACCCGGGTCGCCGGGCCTCGCGCACGCAGCGTCCGGTGTTCACCGTGGTGATCGCTGCCGGTGGGGTCGAGGGTGAGGGGCTCGGAAAGGGACACGGTCGTCGCGTTCTCCGTTCGGGGCGTTCACGGCACCCGGAGCCGGACATGGCTCTTCCATGACCGTTCGGGGTCGTTAAGTGGTCGTGTTTGTTCGGAAAGTGACGGGTGGACAGCTGACACAGTAGGAGTTGATCAAGGAATCGGATAGGGGGGCTTCGGGCCAAGATCACGAGCAGTCCGTCCCGGACAGCCGCGGGGCTCTCCGCCGACCGGCCCGTCGCCCGCTCGGCCCGCCCCCTCCCCGACCGGTCCGTCTCCTCCCCGGCCTGGCGCGGGTATCAGCGCCCTCGGGTCCCGGGCGCCGCCGCGAGCCGCTCCAGTTCCACCGCGGGGTCCGCGCGGAAGGCGGCTCGTGCGGCCGCGATCTGCCCGGAGCGGACGGGGCCCGGGGCCGCCAGCGCCCGTACGGTCATGGCGGGTTCCCCCGCTCCGTGCGCGTGGCGCGAGAGCCCGGCCTGCGCCATGGCCCGTACTCCGGCCACGGAGTGCCCCGGCAGCGGCCGATGGCCCACCACGGGCAGCCCGGCGGCCAGTGCCTGCGCGGCGGTCTGCCCGGCGGCGTTGTCGAGCAGCACGTCGGCGACGGCCATCAGCTCGGGCAGATCGGTCACCCAGCCGAGTGGCAGCAGGCCCAGTTGGCCCGCGGCGCGGCGGCGCAGACCCTCGTCGTTGCCGCACAGCAGCACGGGCAGGCAGCCGTGGTCCGTCAGGTGTCGCGCCGTCTCCAGGAGTCGGGTGCCGACCCCCCAGGCCCCGGTGGAGAGCAGCACGGCGGGCCGTCTCGCGGGCCCCGCGCCCCGTACGGGTGAGGCGGCGGTATGCCGGGCGAGCAGGGTCCGCCAGTGGCTGTCGGGGTCGGCGGGGGCGAAGAAGTCCGCGGGCACCACGGGCCCTGTGGTGTACGCGCGGCGCCCGGTGGCGGCCCGCACCTGGCGGGCGGCGCCCTCGGTGACGCACAGGTGCAGGTCGTTTCCGTGATGCAGCCAGCCTCGGTGGACGGCGAAGTCGACCACGACGACGGCGGCGGGCGCGGACAGCGCCCCCCGGGCCCGCAGCCGTCCGGTCACCTGGGCGCACAGGTGGAAGGTCGGCACGACGACGTCGGGGCGCCACCGGGCGACGGTCCGCAGCAGCGGCCGTTCGGCGAGCGCCGCCAGTGGAGCACTGCTGGGGCGCGGGCCCGGTGCCGCGGGGCCCGTCGCCAGGAAACCGGCGTACACCGCGCCGTAGAGGCCGGGCAGGTGGCGGACGGTGGCACGGTAGCCGGTGCGCAGCGCCCGCCCTGTGCCCGCGGGCAGCAGCGTGAGGATGTCCCGGACGGCGGTGTGGTGTCCGCGCGCCCGCAGCCGGTGCGCGAGTTCGTGGGCGACCGCGTCGTGCCCCGCGCCCATGCCGGCGCTCAGCAGCAGGAAGCGGTGCGGCATGGGACTCCAGAGGTCGTCGGAGGCCGGGTCGGGCGTGACCGGAGGCGGTACGGGCCGGGATGCCGCCCCGGGTTCCGCGAGGGGCCCCGCACGCGCCGCGGACGGGGTGCGTGGTCACCCGTCCACCAGTGTGCTGTTCGCTTCCGGGCGGCGCGGTACCGACACTCGGTCGGTGCCGCGGCCACCTGCCGCGCGGCGGTCCCCGGCGCGCGAGGGGCTCGGGCCGGGAGAGCCGAACAGGTGGTTCGGCCGGGCCGGGGCACGGCTCCGGACGGGTGCGCCGACCGGTTGCCAGCATGCTGGATCCAGGGCCCGCCTGTGTCCCGCCCCAGGTCGGCGGCGCCCGTCGCGGTCCGTACTGCTCACCGGAGGCGTCTCGTGTTCGACAGGCTCGGCAGATCCGACCGCCGTCAGGCACCTCCCCTCGACAGCGCGCAACCGCCCGGCGCGGCCCCCCGGCCGCCCACGTCACCCCCGTCCCCCTCCTCGTCGCCCGTGCCCTCACCACCCGTCTCTCCGCCGGCCGAGTCCCCCTCGCCCTCGGCTCCTTCGTCGTCCGCCGCTCACACGTACGCGCCCGAGCAGGCGCACCCGCCGGAACAGGCACGGCCGCGTCCGCGCGCCAGGGGCGGGGACGGGGGCCGCCGCCCGGTGGCGCTGGTGACCGGCGCCTCCTCCGGCATCGGTACGGCCGTCGCCGAGCGGCTGGCCGCCGACGGGCGCTGGCGGCTGCTGCTCAACGGGCGGGACGGGCAGCGCCTGGAGGACGTCGCCGCCCGTACGGGCGGCGTGCCGCTCCCCGCCGATCTCGCCGATCCGCGGGCACGCGAGCGGCTCGCGGAGGAGGCGCAGGTCCACTGCGGCCGGGTGGACGCGCTGGTGGCGGGCGCGGGTCTCGGCTGGGCAGGGCCGTTCACGGCGATGCCCGCGCAGGACATCGACGCTCTGCTCTCCGTCAACCTGAACGCCACGCTGCACCTGGTGCGGCTGGTACTGCCGGGGATGGTGGAGCGGCGCTGCGGCCGTGTGGTCCTCATCGGCTCGGTAGCCGGCAGCGTCGGGGTACGCGGCGAGGCGGTGTACGCCGCGACGAAGGCCGGTCTGACCACGTTCGCCGACAGCCTCCGCTACGAGCTGGCACCCAGCGGGGTGCGGGTCTCGATGGTGCTCCCCGGTGCGGTCGAGACGCCGTTCTTCCAGCGCCGGGGTACGCCCTACGACCGCGACCGTCCCAGGCCGGTGCCCGCCACGCGGGTCGCCGGGGCCGTCTGCCGGGCGCTGCGTACGGGCCGCCCCAACGCGTACGTACCGTCCTGGATGGCGATGCCGGCCTGGTTGCACGGCGCGGCGCCCGGCGTGTTCCGCTCGCTCGCCCAGCGCTTCGGGTAGGGCGCGCGTGTGGTGGACGGCGCTCTCTCTCGTGCTGGCGCTGCTCGCGGCGCTGGGTAACGCCGCCGCTTCGGTGTTGCAGCGGCGGGCGGCGGCCGTCGAGGGGCCCGGCCCGTCCGGGCGGCGGCTGTCGTGGCTGCCGCATCTGCTGCGCCGCCCGGTGTGGTTGTGGGGTGCGGTGACGCTGGTGGCGTCGGGTGTGTGCCAGGCGGGGGCGCTGGCGACCGGGCCGCTGGCCGTGGTGCAGCCGGTGATGACGACCGAACTGCTGTTCACTCTGATGCTGGGCAGCCTGCTCTTCCGGCAGCGCCCGGGACGCCGGGCGTGGGGTGCGTTCGTCGCGATGGTCGTGGGGCTGGCCGCGCTGCTGGCGCTGGTGTGGCCCTCGGGCGGCAAGGCGTCCGTCCCCGACGGCCGGTGGCTGGTGGCGGCACCCCTGGTGGCGGCGCTGGTGGCGGCGCTGGTCGTGGTCGCCTTCCGGCTGCCTTCGGCCCCGCGGGCGACCGTACTGGGATCGGCGACGGCCGTGCTGTTCGGGGTGACGGCCGCGCTGATGAAGGACGCGATCTCGCGGCTCGCCGACGACGGGCTCGTCAGGCTGCTGACGGCGTGGCAGACCTACGGGGTGGTGGTCGCGGGGGTGGCCGGGTTCCTGCTGCTGCAACTGACGCTGCACGCGGGCACGCTGGTGGCCTCGCAGCCCGCGCTGACGCTGGGCGACGCGTTCTTGAGCGTGGTGCTGGGCGCCACCCTGTTCGACGAGCGGCTGACGCTGGGATGGCTCGTGGTGCCCGAACTGGTCGCCCTCGCGCTGATCAGCCTGGGCAGCGTCCAGCTCGCCCGCTCGCCCGCCGTGGCGGGAGACACCGGCGGCGGGGAGAGCCGAAAGGGCATGTGGTGAGGCGCCGCCGCGCTCTCCTGGCAGCGGCGGCGGCGTCCGTGGCGGCGGCCGCCTGGCACATCGTCCCGGCCGCGACCTGGCTGCCGCCGGTCCGCTCCGCCCTCTTTCCCGCGCTGGACGGGCGGGGCAGCCCGCGGCATGTCGCCCTGACGTTCGACGACGGCCCCGATGCCCGCTCCACCCCGCACTTCCTGCGCGAACTCGACCACCTGGGCGTCCGCGCGACGTTCTTCCTCCAGGGCGCCGCCGTGCGCCGCCACCCCGCTCTCGTGCGGGCCATGGCCGCCGCGGGCCACGAGCTGGCCGTGCACTGCTGGGAACACCAGCCGCCGTGGCTGCCGCGCCCCGTCGCCGAGCGCAGGGATCTGGAGCGGGCCGTCCGCGCCCTGCGGGAGACCACGGGCGCCGAACCCCGCTGGTACCGGCCGCCGTTCGGCGTGCTGACCGCCACCCGCTGGCACGCCGCGCGGCGACTGGGACTGCGGCCGGTGCTGTGGACGGCCTGGGGCCGCGACTGGCAGGCCCGCGCCGACACCGACAGCGTGCTCAGCGACCTGTGCAAACGGCTCACCGGTGGCGCGACCGTCCTGCTGCACGACAGCGACCGCAACAGCGCCCCGGGGTCCTGGCACGTGACGCTGGCGGCCCTCCCCTACCTGGTGGCGCGCTGCCGTGAGGCGGGCTGGGGCATCGGCCCGCTTGCCGAGCACGGAGCCGGCGGATGACGTACGCGCCCCGGCGACGGCGGCAGGGCGCTGCCCGGCCCCCGGCCGGGTCAGATCCGAAGGCGGGCCCGTCAGCGGTTCTGGTGGGCGGCGAGGGCGTGGACCGTCCCGGCCGTGGCCGGGTACAAGGCGCGGTAGAGGCCGTAGAGCTCGTCGTACCGGGCGGCGGTCTCCGGCTGGGGCGTGACGACTTCCCGCACGGGGTTCCAGTCGTCGATCGAGGCGTCACCGACGAGTTGCGCGGCGAGCAGCGCACCCCCGTAGGCGGCGCCGATGGAGGTCGCGCGCAACTCCTGGGACCGGCCGGTGACATCGGAGACGATGCGGGTCCACAGGCCGCCCTGGGTGCCGCCGCCCACCGCGACGACCCGGCGGATGTCGCCGCCCGCCGCCCGCAGGGCCTCGATGTTGTGCCGGACGGCGTAGGCGGTCGCCTCCAGAGCCGCCCGGTAGAGGTCGCCCCGGGTGTGCGAGAGGGTCAGCCCCGCGATGACGCCGCGCGCGTGCGGGTCCATGACCGGGGTGCGCTCCCCCGCGAAGTACGGGAGCATCAGCAGTCCGCCCGCGCCGGGCCCGGAGAGCTCGGCCAGCCGGAGGAGCCCGGCGTAGTCGGTGTCGCCGAACAGGTCGCGCAGCCAGCCGGTGACGGCGCCCGAGGTGGCCATGCCGCCCGCGAGGTTGCGGGTGCCGGGCAGGGCTCCGAGGGTGCTCCACAGCGCCGGGTCGGTGAGCGGCTCGGGCACGGTGTGGACGAGGAACATCGTCGTGCCGTACATCAGCATGAGGTCGCCCACCTGGTGTGCCCCGACGCTCAGGGCCTCGGCCCAGGCGTCGACGGTCCCGGTGGTGACGGGAACGCCCTGGCGCAGCCCGGTCTCCCGGGCCGCCTCGGCGGTGACCGAGCCGGCCGCCTCGCCGGACCAGCGCAGCGGCGGGAGTTCCAGACCGGGTGCGACGCGCGCGGCCCACGGCGCGTACCAGTCCAGCGCGTGGATGTCGTAGAGCGGCGTGGCCTGGCTCGCCGAGTGGTGGTCGAGGACGTAGGCGCCGGTGAGCTTGCGGGCCAGCCAGGAGCTGGGCATGTAGAGGCGGCGGGCGCGGGCGTACAGCTCCGGTTCCTCCTCGGCGACCCAGGCGACCTTGGGTCCTGCCGCCTGGCTGGAGAGCTGTGAGCCGCAGCGGGCCCGGATCCGCTCGACGCCCAGTTCCTTCTCGAGCCGCGCGATCTGGTCGACGGAGCGGGTGTCGACGCCGTAGAGGATCGCCGGGCGCAGCGGGGTGTCGTCGGCGTCGGTGAGCAGGACGCAGGGGCCCATGCCGCTGAGCCCGACGGCGACCACCTCGGCGTCGCCGGGTGCGGTCAGCTCGCGGGAGAGCGAGACGAACTCGTTCCACCAGGTGTCGGCGTCCATCTCCACGTGCCCGGGCGCCGGCCGGTCGACGGTGTGCTCGCGGACGGCGGAGCGCAGCAGCGTGCCGTCCGGTGCGACCAGGACGCCCTTGCTGCTGGAGGTGCCGATGTCCACGCCCAGGACTGCGTTGAGGGCCATGCGCGCAGGCTGGCAGAAATCGATTTCATCGTCAACGTCTCCCTCCCTCGGCAAATCGCGCACGTCTGTTGACCCACCGGAGTGCCGTTCCTACACTCCCTGAAATCGATTTCGACAGGAGTCGTCGTGCTGACCGACATCCACCCCCGCACGGGCGGGGTTTTCCCGCACCGACCCGACACCACGGGGCGCCCCGCCGCGGCCACACGAGCCGGTGCTCCCTTCCCCGGCGAGCTCCCCGGCAAGTCCCCCGCCGACATCCCCGCCGAACGTTCCGAGGTGGCAGGAGAGCGCTGATGGACGGCACGAAGCAGGACACCCCCGAAGCGCCCCGCGGCGCCGCCGGCGGAAGGACGCTGCTGCGCGTCGAGGGGGTCACCAAGAGCTTCCCCGGCGTCCGGGCCCTGGACGGGATGCGGCTCGACCTGCGGCACGGTGAGGCGCTCGCCCTGGTCGGGGAGAACGGCGCGGGCAAGTCGACGCTGATGAAGCTGCTCACCGGCATCCACACCCCCGACTCGGGCAGCTTCTTCCTCGACGGCGAGCCGCTGCACGTCACCGGCCCGCGGCACGCGCGGGAACTGGGCATCGGCATCATCCACCAGGAGTTCAACCTGATGCCCGACCTCACGGTCGCGCAGAACGTCTTCATCGGCCGTGAGCCGCGCAAGGCGGGCTTCCTGCTCGACCACCGGGCGCTCAACTCCCGCGCCCAGGAGCTCATCGACCGGCTCGAACTCCCGCTCGACCCGCGCCGCACCGTCGCTTCCCTCACCGTCGCCCAGCAGCAGATGGTCGAGATAGCCAAGGCCCTCTCCCACGACCCGCGCGTCCTGATCATGGACGAGCCGACGGCGGCGCTCAACGACGCGGAGGTACGGGCCCTGCACCAGCTCATCCGCCGCTTCCTGCGCCCGGAGACCGGCGTCGTCTACATCTCCCACCGCATGGAGGAGCTCACCTCCCTGTGCGACCGCGTCACCGTGATCCGCGACGGCCGGTACGTCGAGACGCTGCGCACCGACCAGGTCTCGACGCGGGAGGTGATCGCGCGGATGGTCGGCCGTGAACTCGACACCGGTGCGGGGCCGCAGAACGTGCGCCAGGACCGCGAGACGCTGCTGTCGGTGTCGGGGCTGAGCACCAAGGCGCTGCTCGACGACGTCACCTTCGAGCTGAGGGAGGGAGAGATCCTCGGCTTCGCCGGGCTGATGGGCGCGGGCCGCACCGAGGTGGCCAGGGCGCTGGTCGGCGCCGATCCGGTCACCTCGGGAACGGTGACCCTGCGCGGGCGGCGCGTGCGGATCAGCAACCCGGCGGACGCGGCACGGCACCGCATCGGCTACCTGTCCGAGGACCGCAAGCAGCTCGGGCTGCTGGTCGAGGACGGCGTCGACACCAACGTGGCGCTCAGCTCGCTCGATGAGCGCTTCGCCTCCTTCGGCTTCGTCCGCGACCGGGCGATCCGAAGCCGCGCCGAGGAGCTGGTCGCCGCGCTGCGGATCAGGACCCCCTCGGTCGGCCAGACGGTCAAGAACCTCTCCGGCGGCAACCAGCAGAAGGTCGTCATCGCCAAGTGGCTCGTCAAGGAGTGCGACGTGCTGATCTTCGACGAGCCGACCCGCGGCATCGACGTCGGCGCCAAGGAGGAGATCTACCGGCTCCTCAACGAGCTGGCCCAGCAGGGGAAGTCCCTCATCGTGATCTCCTCCGAGCTCCCGGAGGTGCTGCGCATGGCGCACCGCGTGCTGGTGATGGCCGAAGGCCGGATCACCGGCGAACTCGCCGCGCACGAGGCCACGCAGGAACAGGTCATGCACTACGCGACGCTGCGGCCCGGCGCACCGACCGCGCCCTCGGCCGCCCACGACAGCACCCGCCCCAGCACCCCCAAGGCAGGCAAGTGATGACAGCCGAGACGGCACCCGCGCCCGAGCAGGACCGGCCCGCGGCAGGCGGCCCGGGGACCGGGAGCGGCGGCACCCTCAAGGGCCGCCTCCAGCAGTTCCTGGCGTTCGGCAGCCTGGTGGTGATCTGCGTGTTCTTCGCGATCGCCGACCCGATCTTCCTCAGCTACGGCAACATCACCTCGATCCTCTTCGCGACCGTGGTGATCGGCACGCTCGCGCTCGGCGCCACCTTCGTGATCATCACGGGCGGCATCGACCTGTCGGTCGGCACCGGCATGGCGCTGTGCGCGGTCGTCTCCGGCGTGCTGATCACCAACATGGGGCTGCCGATCGTCGTCGGCGTCCTGGGCACCCTGGTGTTCGGCGCGCTCATCGGTTTCGTCAACGGGCTCAACATCGCCGTGCTCGGGCTGCCGCCGTTCATCGCCACGCTCGCGATGATGCTGGTGGCCGGCGGGCTCGCCCTCGTCATCTCGGGCAGCGCACCGATCTACTTCGACTCCACCGCCTACACCGACATCTCCACCGGCAGCATCATCCCCGGGGCCGACTTCCCCAACGCGGTGCTGATCATGGCCGCCGTCGCCGTCGTCGCGGGTGTGGCGCTCAGCCGGACGGTGCTGGGCCGCTACACCTACGCCATCGGCAGCAACGAGGAGGCCACCGCGCTCTCGGGCGTGAACGTCCGCAAGTGGAAGATCGTCATCTACACGCTGGCGGGACTGTTCATCGGGCTGGCCGGTGTGCTGATCTCCGCCCGGCTCGGCTCGGCCCAGCCCGCCACCGGCATGGGGTACGAGCTCCAGGCCATCGCCGCGGTCGTCATCGGCGGGACCTCGCTGAGCGGCGGCAAGGGCTCCATCGTCGGTACGGTCATCGGCGCGCTGATCATCTCGGTGCTCAACAACGGTCTCCAAGTGCTGGCCGTTCCCCAGGAGTGGCAGAACGTCATCCTCGGCACCGTCATCGTCGTGGCCGTCTACGCCGACAGGGCGCGCAAGCGTGCGGCGGCCTGAGCCCCCGCGCCCGCCCCGCCTTCCACTGGCCCGCACCACCGAGGGAGTTCGAGTTCGATGACCATGCGGCACCGGCGTAGCGCGGCGCTCGTCGCGGCGGCCCTGATGCTGACGCTCAGCGGCTGCGGCGCCTCGCAGGACGCGAGCGGCGGCAAGCCGTCCATCGCGATCGTCTCCAAGGGCTTCCAGCAGCAGTTCTGGCAGTCGGTCAAGAAGGGCGCGCAGCAGGAGGCGAAGGAGCGCGGAGCTGAGATCACCTTCCAGGGCCCGGCGACCGAGAGCGACGTCGAGACGCAGGTGACCCAGGTGACCAACGCCGTCGGCAGGGGCCCCGACGCGCTGGGGCTGGCCGCCCTCGACTCCCGGGCCACCGAACCGATGCTGCGAAAAGCCGCACGCGAGGACATTCCCGTCATCGCCTTCGACTCGGGCGTGGACAGCGAGGTCCCGCTGACCACCGTGGCCACCGACAACAAGGCGGCCGCCGCCGAAGCCGCCGAGCACCTGGCGAAGGCCCTCGGCGGAAAGGGACAGGTCGCCGTCGTCGCGCACAGCCAGACCAGCGGCTCCGGCATCGACCGCCGCGACGGTTTCGTGCGGTGGATGAACAAGCACGCGCCCCGCATCGAGCTGCTGCCCGTGCAGTACGGCGGGGGCGACCAGACCAAGTCGGCCGACATCACCAAGGCCATCATCACCGCGAACCCCGACGTCGACGGCGTCTACGGCACCAACGAGGGCTCCGCCATGGGCGTCATCCAGGGCGTCAAGGAGAGCGGCCGCAAGGACATCAAGACCGTCGGCTTCGACTCGGGCAAGGGCCAGATCGACGCCATCGAGCGGGGCGAGATGCTCGGCGCCATCACCCAGGACCCGCTCGCCATCGGCCGCGAGGTGGTGAAGGCGGCTCTCAAGGCGAAGAAGGGCGAGAAGCTGCCGAAGACCATCAACACGGGCTTCTACTGGTACGACCGGAAGAACGTCGACGACCCGAAGATCCAGTCAGTGCTCTATCGGTAGCGGTCCGCCGGGATCCGGTCCGTGCCGTACCGGCAGCGGCCCGCCGCGGGCCCGCGAGCGCCCTTGAGGGCGGCACGCGGCGGAGCCCGGCGACGCCATGGCCGGGACGCGGCCGAAAATGTTGGCGGCAGGTGGGTTTGCCACCCGCGACACGGGTTATACGAGACGCCGAGTGCTTGGGAGTACAGGCACATCCGCGGGAGGCGACCGCACACTGTCGCCCCGGGTGTGTCGAGACCCGGGCACGGCTCCTCCCGCGGTTGGTCCGAGAACAAGCGAGACCGCAAGGAGCCAGATCCCATGTGCGCCGTACGGTACCGCCCGCAGCGAGCACGTCATAGCCATGCTGACGCCCCCGACACGACCAGGGAATTCGAGCGGCTCGCCGCTCTCCCCCAGGGCCCCGAGCGGGAGGAGCTCAGCAGCAGGATCGTCGAGGCGTGGCTGCCCATGGCCCACCGGCTGGCGGCCAAGTACCGCAGCCGCGGAGAGGCCCTCGAAGACCTCGAACAGGTCGCGGCGCTGGGCCTCGTCAAGGCCGTCGACCGCTACGACCCGTCCCACGGCACCCCCTTCGTGCCGTTCGCCGTCCCCACCATCACAGGAGAGATCCGCCGCCACTTCCGCGACCACACCTGGGACGTGCACGTGCCGCGTCGCGTCCAGGAACTGCGCAACAAGGTGCGCACCGCGATACGGGAGCTGAGTTCGGCGGTCGACGACCACACGCCCTCCGCCGAGCGGATAGCCGCCCACACCGGCCTGTCGCAGGAGGACGTCGAGGCCGGGCTGGAGGCCATCGGAAGCTTCCGCTCCCTGTCGCTGGACGCCTCGACCGGTGACGCCGACGACGGCTTCTCGCTGGCCGACACCTTCGGCCACAGCGAGCCCGACTACGAGACCGTCGTCGCCAAGGAAGCCGTCAAGCCCTGCCTGCGCGACCTGCCGGAGCGCCAGCGCCGCGTGCTGTACATGCGCTTCTTCCGCGACATGACGCAGTCCCGCATCGGCAAGGAGCTGGGCATCTCGCAGATGCACGTCTCCCGGCTGCTGAGCAAGAGCTTCGAGCACGTCCGCCACCAGGTCGAACACGACCGCAGGCCCGCACGCCCGCGCTGCGCGGCGGGCGCCCGCACGGCCCGCGTGTGACCACCGACGGCGACACCGACCCGCAAGGGAGCACGATCACCATGCTGATGGCACATCCCGCCGTTCTCCGCGATCTCGTCGAGCAGTACGAGGCGCTCAGCGTCCTGCACGCCGAGGACGGTTCCCCCGAATCCCGGCAGCGCCTCAACGACGTGGCCTACACGCTGTGCGTGTCCACCGGCACCCGCGACGTCGACGCCGCGCTGGTCGCCGCCCGGCACCACCTTCCCGGCGCCCGGATCGAGGACGACTCCCTCCTCGACGAGGACGCCCCGGAGCCCGTCGCGGTCACCTCCGCGGGAGCCGGCATCTGAGGCCCGGCTCCTGAGGTCTGAGACGTTCAGGCCGAAGAGGTGAGAGCCGCCGCGCGGGTGACCGGACGCCGGGTCCGGTCACCCGCGCCTGGCATGGCGGCTCACCGGCCGGCCCGGCCGGTCTCCGGCTCCTCCCGTACCAGCGCGGCGAACCGTCGGATCACCTCGCGCCAGACGGGCGTCGCCGTCCGCGCGTCCTCCTCGGCCCCGCGATACAGCGCCTGCCGGTCGTGACCGTGCTCGGCCAGGCGCGCGGCGTCCCACGTCAGCAGCCGCTCGGGGGCCGTCTCCGGATGGAACTGCACACCCCAGGCCCGCTCCCCCACGCGGAAGGCCTGGTACGGACAGCGGTCGCTGCGAGCCAGCCAGACCGCACCGGGTGGCAGCGAGGTGACGGCGTCCACGTGCCGCTCGATCGCCGTCACCCGCTTTGGCAGCGAGTGGAAGAGCGGATCGGCCGCCGCCTCGGCCCGCATGCTGAGGGCCGTGCTGCCCATCTCCGGGACTCCGTGCCCGGCCGCGACCTTGCCGCCCGCGACGTGCGCCAGCATCTGCCCGCCCAGGCAGATGCCGAGGACGGGTGTGCGCTCGGCGAGCGCCGCCGCGACGAGCCCGCGTGTGGCGGCGAGCCAGGGTGCGCGCGCGTCGTCGTCCGGCATGAACCCGCCTCCGAGCACCACGAGCGCGGAATGCGTCAGCCCGTGCGGCACGGCCTCGCCCTCGTACGCGTGGACGACGTCCACGGTGAGCCCTACTTCCTCCAGCCAGTCACCGACACGGCCCGGTCCGCCACGGGGCGTGTTCTGCACGGCCAGCACCCGCATCGCCCTGATCCCTTCGTGCCGCCCCTCGTCCGACGCCGCTCACCGGCTTGCCACCTGAGGTGCCGGGTACCCGGGGAGCGTCTGCACCCGAGAGGGAGGAACGATGGGGCTCACTTTCCGAAAGAGCATCCGGATTCTGCCGGGGATACGGATGAACATCAACCGCCGGTCGGTCTCCTTCAGAGTGGGCGGCCACGGCGGACCGCGCCGGACCTACGGTTCCCGTGGCCGCCGCACGACGTCGATGGACCTGCCAGGCCCGTTCGGCTACCGGCGCAGCAGCCGCCGCGTCGGCCGACGGGGCACCATCCGGCGCTGAGCGGGCGGCGGCGCTCACCTCCCGGTTGTCGCCGCGCCGGAGCCGGCGGCGCCGGCCTCGTCCCCGAGAACACGGACGCACACCGAGGCCGGAGGGGCTCAGCGGCCCCTCCGGCCTCGGTGCGGGCACGGCATCAGATGCGGCCGCCGGTAAGACGTGTCAGCGGACCCGTCCTTCTGCGCGCCGTCGTACGCCCCAGCGCGAACGCACCCGCCAGGAGCGCCAGCAGACTCCCGCCCGCTCCGGCGGCGACCTTCTTGCGCTGTTTGACCGCGACCAGTCCGGCCGTGGCCGCCGTAGTCGCCGTGGAGGTCGCGGACGCCAGCGTGTTCCTGGCGGCCTCTCCCCGCCTCTTCACGGCCTCTCCCGCAGAGCTCGCGGCTCCGTTCGCCTCGGCGACCGTCCGCGTGGCCGCTGCGGGCTTCTTCGCACTGTCTGTCTTCGCGTTCTTCACAGGGTCAGCCATGGGCGGCGGGTTGCCGTAAGGGGCCGCGCCCAAACCCCCGGACGCCCGGCCGCGGTGGCCGAACGCGTGGGCGCCCGGCCACCGCCGCGCCCGAACACCCAAGCCGAACGCGGGCGTTCGAGGCTGCGGAGGTCAACCTCCGTACATACCGCGGAAGAAGAGGTAGCCGATCGCCATGCCGATGACGATTCCGGCTATGGAGACGCCGATCGCCGTGCCCGCGAGCCGCTCCTGTTTGGATTTGGCGACGAGGCCGCAGATGAGCCCCGCGATACCGAATCCCGGCGGGCAGAAGAGGAAGGCGATGGCGCCGAGCACGATGCCCACGATGCTCAGCGTGTTGGAGTCGTTCGCGGGCCGTCCCTGCTGGTACGGCGGTCCCGGATAGGACACTGCGCCCCCTCACATGTGTCGAGTGACGACACCCTATGGAGTGAACGGCGGCGTGGGTAGCCCCTCGCGGGTCCGGGAAACCGGTCGGGGACGCCGCGAGGCGCCCGTGACAGCCCCGGGCGGAACGCGCGCGGAGCCGATCAGGCGGGCCTGAGCGCGGCGTCGGCGGAACCGGCCGCGGACGGGTGGGGCACCAGGGCGCCTCCCGTGGCGTCGACGAAACCCCGCAACCCCTTGAGCAGCGCCTCGCGTTCCCGCACCCGCATGCCGTCCAGCATCCCCAGCAGCGCCTCCTCGCGCTGCTCGCGCAGATGCGTCAGGTAGGCCCGGCCCCGCCCGGTCAGCCGCAGCTCCAACTCCCGTCGGCTGGTGGGGCTGGGAGAGCGTTCCACGAAGCCGATCGCCTCCAGCCGGTCGCACAGCCGGCTCACGGACGACGGCGCGGAACCCAGCGCCTCACCCAGCGCGCGGAGGTTCATCCCCTCGTCGCGGTCGACGCAGTACATGACCCGGAGCTGCGACGGCGAGACGGGCGTGGTGGACGCGGCGTTCCTGCCGCGTTCCCACAGCACCTCCAGCAGTTCGATGACCTCGCTCGCCCGCTGTGCGGTATCGCGGGTGTTATGGCCGGGAGGGATAGGGTTCACACCCATATCAGTACCACTCCATACAGGCGGGACCACTCCATATCGGTGAGCGCGCACAAGCCGGACGAGACCCCCGCCCGGTCTCTCTCCGGCGCCGCGGTCCGGTTCGGTCGGGTGGGGCGGCACCGCTCGCGAGCCGCCCCGGTGGCCGACTCGCCCGGCGCCCGCCCCGGTGACGGACGCGCCCGGTGCCGGTCAGCTGACGCGGGGGCGGACCGCCCCCGCGGCGCGCCGGGCCGGCGGTGCGCTGACGCTCGACCGCGCGGTGAGCAGCGAGTCGAAGAGGGCTCCGGCGGACAGGAGGGCGGCGCGCGCGTCCTCGGTCACCCGGTGGTCGGCGTGCGCGGCGCGGGCCGCCTCGTGGACGCGGCGGTACCCGTGGACGCGGCGGGCGTGGTGGACCGACAGCGCGGCGGCCAGGTCCTCGAACGGCGCCTGGGCGGGGTAGCCCCGCTCGGCGGCCAGCTCCGTCAGCAGGACCTCCGCCGCGTCGAGCGCCCGGCCGGGGTCGGCGGAGAAGTCCTCCTCCAGTGCGGTCCAGCGGGCGAGGTAGTGCTCGCGCGCGGCGCGGTCGAGCGGCAGGACCTGGAGCTGGGCGTACCGCTTGAGCCGGACGCGCAGCTCTCGCCTGGTGGTCCGCACGTCGCCGCGGCGGCGGGCCAGGGTGCGGTCGTACTCAGGACCGAAGCGGCCCTGGAGGTCTTCCCCGTCCCGGTCCGCCACCTCCTGCCTGAAACGGAACGCGAGCCCGACGGCGACCGCGAGGACCACGCCGAGACCGGCGATGAGCAGGATGGTGAACATGCGCGCCTTCTCCCCGGTTTCCGGACCCGTCGGCAGGCGGAAACCGTCCTGACAAAAATGGGGGATCGGGCTCTGAGAAGAGACCCGGCATGGGGCCCGTGCCCACCCGGGGCCCCGGTAAACCTCTTGATGGGCAATCCATCCGGACGGCTTCCGCGGATCGCCCGCCCAGCGCTCCGTGCCCCCGGATGACCAGGGACGACGGCCCTTTTCCCGCGTCGCCCGCCAGGCAAGCCGCACCTGCCGTACCCCTCACGGCTCGCCTTCGCTAGGATCCCGGCCAGGTGTCCGGGCACGGGGCCCGGGGATGTGGTTGAGGTGGAAACATGGTTGCTGGTCGAGTTGTCCGGTTCGACGGTGCGCGGGGTTACGGTTTCATCGCGCCGGAACACGGGGGCGAGGACGTCTTCCTGCACGCGAACGACCTGATGGTGCCGGAGTCCTACGTGCACACCGGCGTGGCGGTCGAATTCGAGATCGAGGACGGTGACCGGGGTCTGAAGGCCTCCTCGGTCCGCCTCCTGCACAATCCGGAGAACGTGTCGCCGTTCGCGCCGGCGCCCTCCGCCGCCGGTCAGGAGCGGGAGGCGTCGGCCTCCGTCCGCTCCGACGATCCGGACGACCCCCTGTGCGACGTGCTCAGCGTCGCCGAGTACACCAGGTCGGTGACGGAGCTGCTGCTGGAAGCCGCGCCGGGACTGACCGGGGCGCAGATCCTCGACATCCGCCGCAGGCTGGTGCAGTTCGGGAAGCAGCACGGCTGGGCCGAGGACTGACGCCGGCGGTACGTACAGCCGGTGGGCGCCGCCGCGGCGCGGGTACGGGTTCCGCCGTACCCGCGCCGCGGCGGCGTTCGTGAACACCGGGGTGTCCGGACACTGTGGTCTCCGGACACCCCGGTTTCCGCACACCGCGGACCCCGGGGCCCGCGAACGGGCCCCGGGTCCGGTGGGTCAGTACCAGCCGTGCTTGTTGTGAAAGGCGAGCGCCGCCTGCCAGGAGCCGTAGCGGTTCTCGACGTAGCGCTCGGCGCCCGCGTGCTGTTCGGCGACCGTGCCCTTGCCCCAGGGCTGGTCGGTCTGGAACAGCCCGTAGTACTTGCCGTTCTGGGCGTTGGGGTTGCCGCTGGACTCCCGGCGGATGATCTCCGCCTTCGCCGCGTTCTCCGACATGGAGGCGGCCGAGGAGGCGGGCTTGGACCGCGTGGGCTGCGGAGCCGCCTCGCCCTGTGACTGCTCCTCCTCCTGTGCGTGCGGGGCCTGTGGGGCCTGTGATGCCTGCGGAGCCTCGGGGGTCGCCTCCTGCGCCGGGGGCGGCGCCGAGGGGGCCGGCTGCGGGGTACTCGCGCCGGTGACCTCCAGTCGCTGGCCGGGGAAGATCCGGTCGGGATCGGGGAGGCCGTTCCGCTCGGCCAGTTCCTGCCAGGTGGTCCCGTGGCGCTGTGCGACCTGGGAGAGGGTGTCGCCGGGCTGCACCTCGTACCCGGAGGTGCCCTGCGTCTCGTACCCGGTGGTGCCCTGGGACCGCGCGGTGGCCTCCGCGTGGGTGTGCGTGCCGGCGGACTGCGCCTCCTGCCCGAAGGCGGGAGTTGCCGGGACGGCGACCGCAGCCGCCGTGAGGACGCCGAAGGTGGCGATCTTGGTCTTACGCATCTGAATCAGGTCCTTACCGTCGAGTCCGGAGACTCTCTGTTGGGGTCAGAGGAAAGCCCGTCAGGGCGGTAGCAAACTCCTCCGGGGGCTCCCCGGGCTGACGATCCGTTCGGCCCGGCCGATCTTTCACCCGGGCAGAGGTACCGGGCGTCCCCGATGGGCGGTACCCGACGCCGCCACGACGTGCCACGGCCACCCCGGGCGCCCGCTGGTGTCCGACCCCCGCGTCGTCGCGTGGCGCCCGTGCGGGCCACGGAGAGGCGGGCGGGCCCGGAACGGGCGCGTGCGGGCGGGAAACGGGCACCGAGGCAGGGCGCGGACGCGGCCCGGGCCTGGGACGTCACGCTGTGAGGGGCGGCGGGATACGGGCGCAAGCGGGCACGATCTGCCCGACCGGAGGGCTGGTGGTGCCCCGCCCACGCCCGGTACAACTCTGCACACGGGCAGGAACGGGCAGCCCGGTGCCCGAACGGAGCCCGCGGGGACCGGCCGGGACGGGACGAACAGGAGCGCGGAGCCATGAGCGCGGCGGAGCGGCAGCGGCAGATCGTCGGTACGGCACGACGACTGGGCTCCGTCGAGGTGACCCAACTCGCCGACGATCTCGGCGTGGCCAAGGAGACGGTGCGCCGCGATCTGCGCGTCCTGGAGCAGCACGGTCTGCTGCGCCGTACGCACGGAGGCGCCTACCCGGTGGAGAGCGCCGGCTTCGAGACGACACTGGCCTTCCGCACCACCATGCACGTGCCGGAGAAGCGGCGGATCGCCTCGGCCGCCGTCGAACTGCTCGGGGACGCGGAGACGGTCTTCGTGGACGAGGGGTTCACCCCCCAGCTCATCGCCGAGGCGCTGCCAACGGACCGGTCGTTGACGGTGGTGACGGCCTCGCTGCCGGTGGCGAACGTGCTGGCGACCGCCGGTGACTTCACCGTGCTGCTGCTGGGCGGACGGGTGCGGGGCGGCACGCTGGCCACCGTCGAGCACTGGACGACGAAGATGCTGGCCGGATTCGTCATCGACCTGGCGTTCGTCGGCGCCAACGGCATCTCCCGCGAGCACGGGCTGACCACCCCCGACCCGGCGGTCAGCGAGGTGAAGGCGCAGGCGGTGCGGGCGGCACGGCGACGGGTCTTCGCCGGGCCGCACACCAAGTTCGGCGCGGTGAGTTTCTGCCGCTTCGCCCAGGTGGGCGACTTCGAGGCGCTCGTCACCTCCACCGGGCTGCCGGCACAAGAAGCACACCGCTACGCCCTGCTGGGGCCGCAGGTCATCAGAGTCTGACCCGTCCCGCCCGAGCGCTCCACCCCGTCCCCGTCCCGGACCGGCGGTCGTCCTCGTACGCCCGCCGACGCCGTACACATGTCGATTTCGCCAGGAGTTTCCATGCGCCGTCGGAGCAGACAGCTCAGCCGGACACCCCACCGACCACACCGTGCCCGGGCGCTGGCCGCGACCGCCACGGCGGGCGTGCTGCTCACGCTGCCCGCCTGCGCAGGGGCGGGGGCACTGGGGCAGGGGGGTGACACGATCAACGTCCTCATGGTGAACAATCCGCAGATGCTGGAGCTGCGGAAGCTGACCGCGGCTCACTTCACGAAGGAGACCGGTATCAAGGTCAACTTCACGGTGCTGCCGGAGAACGACGTCCGCGACAAGATCAGCCAGGACTTCGCCAACCAGGCGGGCCAGTACGACGTGGCCACCCTCAGCAACTACGAGACGCCGATCTTCGCGAAGAACGAGTGGCTGCAACCGCTGGACCAGTACACCCGCAAGGACAAGTCGTTCGACCAGCAGGACATCCTGCCTCCGGTGCGGGAGTCGCTCAGCGGCGAGGACGGCAAGGTCTACGCCCAGCCCTTCTACGGGGAGTCGTCCTTCCTGATGTACCGCAAGGACGTCTTCGCCGAAAAGGGGCTGACGATGCCCAAGGAGCCGACCTGGCCGCAGGTCGCCGAGCTCGCGGCCGAGGTGGACGGTTCGCAGCGCGGCATGAAGGGCATATGCCTGCGCGGGCTGCCGGGCTGGGGCGAGCTGGTCGCGCCGCTGACGACGGTCGTCAACACCTTCGGCGGCACGTGGTTCGACAAGGACTGGAACGCGCGGCTGGACGATCCCGCCTTCAAGAAGGCGACGAAGTTCTATGTCGACCTGGTGCGCAAGCACGGCGAATCCGGCGCCGCCCAGGCCGGTTACGCCGAATGTCTGAACAACATGACCCAGGGCAAGACCGCCATGTGGTACGACGCCACGGCCGGCGCCGGTTCGCTGGAGGGCGCGAAGTCCAAGGTCAAGGGCAAGATCGGGTACGTGCCCGCGCCGACGCTCAAGACGGAGAGCTCCGGCTGGCTCTACAGCTGGGCGTGGGGCATCCAAAAGGCGAGCCGTAACCAGGACAAGGCGTGGAAGTTCATCTCCTGGGCGTCGGGCAAGAAATACGAGCGGCTGGTCGGCGAGGAGTTCGGCTGGGCCAACGTGCCGGCGGGCAAGAGGGCCTCGACCTACAAGCTGCCCGAGTACAAGAAGGAGGCGGGAGCCTTCGGTGAGGTCACCCGCCGGGCCATCACAGGCGCCGAGCCCCGCGATCCCGGCGTGCAGCCGCGGCCGACCATCGGTATCCAGTTCGTGGACATCCCCGAGTTCGCCGACCTGGGCACCAAGGTCTCGCAGGAGATCAGCGCGGCGATCGCGGGCCGCCAGTCCGTCGAGACCGCCCTGCGCAAGTCCCAGGCGCTGGCCGAAGAGATCTCCGAGGACTACGAGGGGCGGGGCCGATGAGCACGCCGACGACCGCTCCGGCACCCGGAGCGCGCAACGAGCGCCCGTCAGCGGCCGGCAAGACCGCCACGAAACCGCAGGGGCCGCCGAACAAGCTGCGCGCCTGGGTCACCAGGGCGCCGCTGCTGCCCGCGCTGGTCTTCATGATCGTCGTCACCCAGCTGCCGTTCGTGGCCACCCTGGTGGTCTCCTTCTTCGACTGGAACGCCCTGTACCCGGAGGCGCGCCGGTTCGGCGGCTTCGAGAACTACCAGGAGGTTCTCGGCGACGCGGCGCTGCGCGAGTCCGTGGTGACGACAGCCGTACTGACCGCCGTCGTCGTGCTGACCAGTCTGGTGCTCGGGCTCTGCCTGGCGCTGCTGCTCGACCGCACCTTCAAGGGCCGCGGCCTGGTGCGCACCCTGCTGATCGCGCCGTTCCTGCTGGTTCCCGTGGCGGCGGCGCTGCTGTGGAAGCACGTCCTGTACAACCCGGAGTACGGGCTGCTGAACGGCATGCTGACCTGGGTGTTCGGGGACGACGGGCCACAGCCCGACTGGGTGGCCGAGATGCCGCTCGGCGCGGTGGAGGTGGCGCTGATCTGGCAGTGGACGCCGTTCATGATGCTCATCCTGCTGGCCGGATTGCAGAGCCGTCCCGCCGACTCCCTGGAGGCGGCCCGCATCGACGGGGCGAGCGCCTGGCAGATCTTCCGCTATCTGACGGTGCCGCACCTGCGCCGCTACCTGGAACTGGGCGCGCTGCTGGGGTCGATCTACATCGTGCAGAACTTCGACGCCGTCTTCACCATCACCTCCGGCGGGCTGGGAACCGCCAACCTGCCGTACACCATCTACCAGACCTTCTACCAGGGCCACGAGTACGGGCTGGCGTCCGCGGCCGGGGTCCTGGTGGTGCTCGGCTCCCTGATCATCGCCACCCTCGCGCTGCGGGTGGTCTCGTCCCTCTTCCGTGAGGAGGCCCGGTCATGAGTGCGAGCGTCACGGTCGCCGACCCGAGAAAGGCGCGCGCGGTCACCGCCCCGCGCACGGTACGGCGCAGAAACGCGCTGCTGGGCCTGTTGGCGTGGCTGTGCGGGATCGTCTTCTTCCTGCCGATCGCGTGGATGGTGCTCACCTCCTTCCACTCCGAGTCGGACGCGGCCACCAACCCGCCGTCCCTGGCCGCCCCGCTGACGCTGGACGGCTACCGGGAGTTCTTCGGCGGGGCCTGGCAGTCGGGGCCCTGGCCGGCGCTGGCCAACTCGCTGACCGCCTCGGTGGTCTCCACCCTGTTCGTGCTCGTACTGGCGCTGCCCGCCGCCTACGCGCTGTCCATCAGGCCGGTGCGCAAGTGGACCGACGTGCTGTTCTTCTTCCTGTCCACGAAGATGCTCCCGGTGGTCGCAGGGCTGCTGCCGATCTACCTGTTCGCCAAGAACACCGGCTTCCTCGACAACATCTGGCTGCTGGTCATCCTCTACACCTCGATGAACCTGCCGATCGCGGTGTGGATGATGCAGTCCTTCCTGGCCGAGGTGCCGGTCGCGCTGATCGAGGCCGCGCAGCTCGACGGCGCCCGGCTGCCCACCATCCTGGCGCGGGTCGTCGCACCCGTCGCCGCGCCGGGGATCGCCGCCACCGCGCTGATCTGCTTCATCTTCTCCTGGAACGAGATGCTCTTCGCGCGGGTGCTGACGGGGGTCGTCGCACAGACGGCGCCCGTCTTCCTGACCGGATTCATCACCAGCCAGGGCCTGTTCCTGGCCAAGGTGTGCGCCGCGTCGCTCGTGATCTCCCTGCCGGTGCTCGCCGCGGGGTTCGCCGCCCAGGACAAGCTGGTCCAGGGCCTGTCGCTAGGAGCCGTGAAATGAAGGCCGCTCTCGTCGAGTCCGTGGGGAAGGTCTCCCTGACGGAGGTTCCCGACCCCACGCCAGGGCCCCGCGAGGTGGTGGTGAAGGTGGCCGCGTGCGGGCTGTGCGGCACGGACCTGCACATCCTCCAGGGGGAGTTCGCCCCGACCCTGCCCGTGATCCCCGGACACGAGTTCGCTGGGGAGGTGGTGGCGCTCGGCAGCGAGGTGACCGAGCTGTCCGAGGGCGCCCGGGTGGCCGTCGACCCCTCCCTGTACTGCTACGAGTGCCGCTACTGCCGCACAGGGCACAACAACCTGTGCGAGCGCTGGGCGGCGATCGGGGTGAGCCGCGCGGGCGGCGCCGCCGAGTACGCCGTGGCGCCGGTGGCCAACTGCGTGCCGTTGCCCGAGCACGTGCGCACCCAGGACGCGGCCCTGATCGAGCCGCTGTCGTGCGCGGTGCGCGGCTACGACGTGCTGAAGAGCCAGCTGGGCTCCCACGTGCTGATCTACGGCTCGGGCACGATGGGGCTGATGATGCTGGAGCTGGCCAAGCGCACCGGGGCGGCCAGTGTGGAGGTGCTCGACCTCAACCCCGAACGCCTGGAGACGGCGCGCTCCCTCGGGTGCAGCGGCGCCGCGGCCACCGCCGAGGAACTCGACCGGCCCCGCGGCTGGGATTTGGTGGTGGACGCCACGGGTAACGCGGCCGCCATCCAGGACGGTCTCGGCCGCGTGGCCAAGGCGGGCACCTTCCTCCAGTTCGGGGTCGCCGACTACGCGACGCGGGCCACCATCGACCCGTACCGCATCTACAACCAGGAGATCACCATCACCGGATCGATGGCGGTGCTGCACAGCTACGAGCGGGCGGCCGAACTGTTCGCCGGCGGCATCCTCGACCCGGAGGTGTTCATCTCGGACCGGCTCCCGCTGGCCTCCTACCCCGAGGCGCTGGACCGGTTCGCGGAGGGCAAGGGCCGCAAGATCGTCGTGGTGCCCTGACCTCCCCGCCCCGGGGCGTCCCCTCTCCCCCCGGCGCCCCGGGGCGCGCCGCCGGGCCGGTGGCCCGGCACCGGCGGCGCGCTGCTGGATCGGGGCCCCGTGTGTCCGGCCTAGGTCGTGTCTTCAAAGTCCCGCCTGCCTGGCGGGACTTTGAAGACACTCCCTAGAGGCAGTCCCTGGGCACGGTCTCGTTCCAGGTGCGGGAGAAGACCCGGTCCCCCGACACGTACGCGTCCAGCGTCGCGTGCACGTGGAAGTCCCGCTCGGTGCAGGTCAGTACGGTACGGGTGACCGCCTTGGCCTCCCACCCCTCGCGCCGGAAGGTCATCGTCCAGGCGGACTCGCCGCCGACGGAGGTGAAGTCGTCGGCCACCGCCGTGTACCGCTCGTAGGCGCGCCGGCCGACGTCCAGCCCGATGTGGTCCAGGTGCTCGAAGCCGCGGTCCTTCACGATCTCCAGCTCGTGGTGGTAGTCGATCAGATCGCGCTTGACGTCCCAGCGCTCCTCCGGCGGGGTGAGCGTCGTGGTCGTCAGCGGCTCGGCACCCTCGGCCTCGCCGAACAGGCCGCGCGGGGCCTCCCCGTCGGCGCGGGGGCTGCGTACCGGCAGTGTGAGGCTGCTGGAGTTCTGATGGACGCTCAGCAGCACGGGGCGCGGCGGCGGCCAGGCCAGCGGCCAGTACGAGGTCGACAGCGACAACCGGATGCGGTGCCCCGGGGGAAACGCCTGCGCGACCCCGTTGAGCCGCACGGTGGCGCGGCAGCGCGCCCCGGGCTCCACCGGCTCAGGCGTGCCGGTGCCCTCGCGGTGGCTGAGGTTGAGCACGCCGTAGGTGACGCGGGTGGCGCTGCCGTCGGGGGCGACGTCGGACAGCCGCGCCGCCACCTGAGCGACCGGCTCACTGGCCGTCAGGTCCAGCTCCACGCCGGGCGAGCCGAGGATCTCCACGCGCTCGGTCAGCGGGTCCGTCTCGAAGACCAGTGACCCCCCGTCCTCCTCCCGCTGGTCGTAGGGCAGGTCGGGTGGCGCGTTGTACGACGCCCACTTGCCGGCGAACTGGCCGACCGACAGCGGGGAGCGCACCGTCAGCGGCTCGCCGGGTCCGCCCTCGGCGGCCGGTTCTCCCGGCGGGCGGATGCGGTACTGCGTCAGCGGGTGGACGACCTCGTCGATCTGCGGCGAGGGCCACTCGGGCTCGACCACCCACCTGCCGGGCCGCTCCTCGTACGCGGTGGAGGGCGGCACGCTGTCCTGCATCCAGGCGCTGAGCACGGGTCCTTCCATGACGCCGTTGTCGGCGCCCTTGAGCCAGTGGTCCCACCAGCGGACCACCTCCTGGAGGTAGCCGATGGCCGGGCCCGGCTCGCCCAGGTGCGGGAACTTGTGCGACCAGGGGCCGATCAGTCCGCGGCGCGGCACGTCCAGGTGGGCGAGCAGGCGGGTGACGGCGTTGGAGTAGCCGTCGGCCCAGCCGCTGGAGGCCAGCACGGGGCAGCGCACCGCCCGGTAGTCCTCGCAGACGGAGGCGTGCCGCCAGTAGTCGTCGCGCCGCTGGTGGCGCAGCCACTCCAGCACCCACGGTTCGGTGCCCTCCAGCCGTTCGCGCCACATCTCGCGCCAGCGGTCGCCGACCACGGCCGGGTCGGGCGGGCAGGTGGCGTAGGCGAACATGGTGCCCGCCTCGGCCAGGTTGTCCGACAGCAGTGCGCCGCCCATGTAGTGCATGTCGTCGGCGTACCGGTCGTCGGTGAAGGAGGCGATGACGATCGCCCGCAGGCTCTCCGGCTGCCGTGCGGCGACCTGGAGGGCGGCGAAGGCGCCCCAGGAGATCCCCATCATTCCCGTGTTGCCGTCGCACCAGGGCTGTTCGGTGAGCCACTCCAGGACGTCGAGTGCGTCCTGCTGCTCCTGCTCCAGGTACTCGTCCTCCAGCACCCCGTCCGAGTCGCCGGTGCCGCGCAGGTCGACGCGGACGCAGACGTAGCCGTGCCCGGCGAGGTAGGGGTGGTGGATCGAGTCCCGAACGGCCGTCAGGTCGCGCTGGCGGTAGGGGATGTACTCCAGCACGGCGGGCAGGGGTTCCTGGTCCGTGCAGACGGGGCGCCAGATGCGGGCGGAGAGCCGGGTGCCGTCCGGGAGCGGCACGCTGGTGGTCTCCTCCTTCGTCTCGTAGGGCAGGTTGTGCACGGTGCGCATGGGCGCGGTCCGCCTCCTTCCCGTGGTGCGGTCGGCCGGATCGGTGGCCTCCGGCTGCCGGGCGCGCGGGCAGCCGGCGGCCGGACGCGCGGGCGCCTTTCTGTGCCGGTGCGCCGCCGCCTCCGGCCGGCTGGTCGTCACGCCCGTGGCGCCGCGCGGGTCTCGCTGCCGGGCGGTGTGCCGTGCAGGCCGAGGGCCGCGATGGCGCGGTCGTACTTCTCGCGCAGTTCGTCGTCGTCCGCTCCCGCGGTGAAGACGTGGGCGAGTTCGTAGCTGTAGCTGTCCTGCTGGGACAGGTTCGCCAGGTGTTGTCCCTGTTCGGGGACGACGTCGATGACGGTCCCTGGGATCTCCTCCTGCACCCGGGCGATCTCCCGCGCGGAGGGCACGCGGTGGGCCACGCCGTCGGTGAACCAGCGGTGGTACCACTTGGCGGCGCACTGGTACGGGCCCGCGCGGTGCGGGAGAGCCGGATCGCGGCCGAGGGCGAGGGCCACCATGCAGTGGTGGTTGGGCACCCCGTCGACGAAGTCGAACAGCTCGGCGTGCGACTGCGAGTGCCGCGGATTGATCTCCAGCAGCCTGATCGCGTCCGTGCCCGGGTCGTAGAAGAACTCGATGCTGAAGGTGGCCGCGTCCATGCCGATCTGCCGGATGACCCGCTCGGAGACTCCGGTCAGTCGCTCCTGGACCTGCGGCGGCAGGCTGCTGGGGTACTGGTGGCGCAGGAAGGACGAGGAGTCGGGGTAGGTGATGGAGTCCAGCACTCCGTAGACGGTGACGGCGCCCTGGTGGACGTATCCCTCGACGGCCACCTGGAGCCCGGTGAGCGTCTCCTCGGCCAGGCAGACCATGCCGCCCACTCCGGCCATCTCCTCGGGCAGCTCGATCTGGTCGAGGACGTACTCGAACGGCCTGCCGACCCGGGCGATGCCCTCCCTGATCTTCGCGACGGCCTCGCGGAACTCCTCGATGTTCTCGACCCCGTAGGCCAGCTCCGAGGAGTAGGCCAGGGCCGGCTTGACCCACATGGGGAAGCGGACACCCTCGGGTGGCTCGGGCTCGGCCGCCTCCATGTCGACCCGGCCGAAGCGGGGTATCTCGTCGATGGCCTTCTGCTGCTCCAGCCTGCTCCAGTACTTGTGTTCGCACTTGACCACCGACTCCAGCCCTGTGCTGCGGGTGCCGTACCGCTCGGCCAGCAGCGGGATCATGGTGGAGACGGGGAAGTCCCAGTAGCCGACGACGGCGTCGACGCTCCCGTCGAAGGAGTCGAGGACGCCGCGGGCCCGCTCCAGCAGGCCGGGCACGGAGACCTCGTCCTCCTGGAGTTCCTCGGGGCTCAGCAGCGGGTGGAAGCGGCAGTGTTCCGCTCCCGGGACCGCCTCGAGCGTAGTGCGGTTGGTCTCGTCCATACCGAGCACGAAGACGTTCACGACGTCCGCTGCCGGCTCACGCCGGACCGGCCGCGCGGGAGCGGCCGTCCGCTGCTGTGGGGCCGTCTCGTGCTCGACCTGGCCACGCGTGATGTTCCTGGCTGGGGGCACGGGTTCTCTCCACATCACTGTTCCGGTAGCACCCCGGGTCGCCCGGGGGCCGTGGGGGCCGCTGGCCCGACCCCGACGGCCCGGGGCGGGTTGCCCGGCGGCGGAGGGAGAAACCTGCCGTACTTGGAGCGAGAACTCAGCCGTGCGGGGAGGGGCCGGGAAGTTCTCGGGCTCCCGGGTCAGCGCCGCTCGGGCACCGTGGCGAGGAGGGCTTCGGCGCAGTCCTCGACGAGGGACTCGGCGTAGCCGGGAAGGGCGCCGCTTCCGCGCTGGTGACGGCGCACGACGGAGAGCGGGAGGTCGATCAGGGCGAGGGCGAGGCGCTCGGTGGCCTCCGCACCGTGGGCGCCGAGCCGCTCGGCGAGCGCGCCGACCGCGGCGGACGCCACCACGCGGACGCGGGCCGTGGTGGAGGCCACAGTCCGGACACGATGCTGGTCGACGCCACAGTCCGGACGCGGATCCCGAGGGGCGCTACAGCTCAGGCGCGGATTCCGACAGCCGTCACAGCTCGGACGCGCCCCAGTCCACCACCTCCACCGGGTCACCGACCGCGAGCCTTCCGGGGCGCAGCACCGCGAACTTGGCGCCGAACGCGACGCCGCCCTCGGACGCGCGGCGGTAGGTGGCGAGGGTGCGCAGCGGCTCGGGGCCGCGCTTGGCCGCCGAGTCCTGTGCGATGAGGGTGACGGCGCAGCGGATGGCCAGCTTCGCGTAGCCGAGTTCGGCTCCGCCGATCCGCAGCCGCCGCGCTCTGTCCTCGGCGTGCGGCTCCTCGTCCCAGTCGTCGACCACGATGTTGGGGCGGAAGCGGGACATCGGCAGCGGTTCGGCGCCCCGGTCGGCGAGCCGCTTGTTGAGGTGGTCCAGGCTCGCGCGGGAGACGAGGTGGACGGCGCAGCTGTCCGCGTACCGCGAGGTGCCGGGCGTCAGCCCGTCGGTGACCCTGCCGTTCTCCGGCGGCACCCGTACCAGCCTGCCGGGCGAGCCGAGGACCTGGGCGAGCCAGTCGGCCGCCTCCTCGCCCTGGTCGATGCCGCGCAGCGGCCGCCCGAGCACGTCCACCTCCCGGCGCGGCCCGGCCAGGTCGACCTCGACGTGCAGAGCCTCGGCTCCCGGCGCCCGCAGCGTCAGCCGCTCCCCCGCCGGCGTGCGGGCCACCTCGGGGGTGATGAGGGCCAGTGCGGGGTCACGGCGCTGGGTGCGGCCCACCCCTTCCGGCGTGGTGACCAGGAAAGCGCGGTCGTCGGCGATGCCGGCGGGTTCGAGGACGGCCTCCCGCAGCGGGACGGCCGCGCACCCTTTGACGGGGTAGTGGACCAGCTCGACGACCTCGGCCATGCGATGTCCCTTTCAGTGCGGGTGCGGCGGCGCGGTGTCCACGGGCCGCAGGGGCGGGGCCGGTTCGCCGGCGCGTGCGGTACCTCGTGGGACTCTAGTCAGCTTCCGCGCGGCGAGGAGAGTGGTCCTCCTCACCCTGCCCGCCGTGTGAGCGGCCGCACACGCGCCGCCCGTCGCCCGCGCACCTCCCGAGCGGGACGGCTCCCGCACCTCCCGAGCGGGACGAGGGAGCGGTGGGACATGGCGGGGAGGTCGCATAGCCTGTCGGGCAGGAGGGAAGTTCCGTGACGATCCATGGGCCCGGTCCCGCCCCCGAGGGACATCCGCACGACGACGCGGGCACGACCCGGACCACGTCCGTGCCTCGGCGCGCGCCCGCCGGAGCAGCGGCGCACGCCTCCCCGGCGCCGGACGCCGACGCGGTGGAGTGCGTCCTGCTCAAGCACGGTGAGGTCTTTCTCCGCGGCCGCAACCGTGCACGCTTCGAGGAGCTGCTGCACGACAACCTGCGGCACGCGCTGCGCCGGCTGCCCGGCGCGACGTGGGTGGAGAAGGGCCGCAGCGTCACGATGGTGGGCGGCGAGCCGGGTCTCGACACGCTCGTGGAGAGCGTGCGCCGCGTGATCGGCTTCAATCTCGTGCAGCCGGCGGTGCGGGTGGGCAGCACCCTGGAGACCATCGGCGACCACGCCGTACGGGCGCTGCGCCGGGCCTGGCAGGAGCGGAGCGGCGGCCGCGGCCGGATCAGCTTCGCGGTGCGCGCCAAGCGGCGGGACAAGTCGTTTCCGCTCACGTCCTCGGCGCTCGCGGCGGCCATCGGCGAACGCGTGTGCCGTCAGACGGGGGCGCGGGTGGACCTCTCCTCCCCCGACGTGCAGCTGACCGTGGAGGTGGACCGGAAGGGCAGCTACCTGTCCTGGACGCGGCTGCGGGGGCAGGGCGGTCTGCCGGTGGGCTCCAGCGGCCGGGCGCTGGCCCTGCTGTCCGGGGGCTACGACTCCCCCGTCGCCGCCTACCGGGCCATGCGGCGCGGACTGGCCTGCGACTACGTCCACTTCACCGGCGCGCCGTACACGGACGCCGCCTCGGTCTACAAGGCGTACGCGCTCGCGCGGGAACTCAACAGGTTCCAGCCGGGGCGCACCCTGTGGGTGGTACCGCTGGGCAAGGCGCAAAAGCAGCTGGCCGTCGCGGGCGCCGGACGGTTCCAGGTGGTGGCGCAGCGCCGGCTGATGGCGCGCACGGCGAGCGCGCTCGGCCAGCGGCTGGGCGCCGACGCGCTGGTGACGGGCGACAGCCTGGGGCAGGTGGCCAGCCAGACGGTGGCGAACCTGGCGGCCGTGGACGAGGCGGCCTCGCTGCCGCTGCTGCGTCCGCTGCTGGGCTGGGAGAAGCAGGAGATCATCGACGAGGCCCGCACTCTGGGCACCGCCGACGTCTCCGTGCTGCCCGACGAGGACTGCTGCTCGCTGCTCGCCCCCCGCCAGGTCACCACGAGCGCGCGGGTGACGGACCTGCGGCGGGTGGAGCGCCGCCTGGAGCTGGACGAGCTGGTCGGGGAGCTCCTGGCGGGCGCCTGGCCGCTGGAGCCGGGCACCGGGTGCGCGGTACCCGGCACCGCTCTCCCGGGCCAGACCCGCGCGTGAGCAGCCCCGTCCGCCCGGGCCGGAAGTGCGGGTGAACAGCCCAGGCCGCCCGGGCCGGAGCAGCCTGTCAGCAGCGCACGGACGCCACGAGGGCGGCTGTCCGCTCCCCGGCTGTCGTGCGCTTCCTCGGTTCCGAGGTGTAAAGGACCTCTTCGCCGGTCACTCGTGTCCGCATCCGGGCAGGTTCGGACCAGGAGCCCGCCGCGGTAGCGCCCCGGCGCCGACCTAGGCGGGGCCGGGCGCGCCCCTCCCGGGGCGCCGCGCCGCACACCCGTGCCGAGGGGGCCGACATGCCACGTACGGTGGCCCGCGAGAGCGTCCACCGTCGTCGCGTGCGAAGGAGCCCCGCGTCCATGTCCGAGACCGAACCGCCCGTACTCGCCCGCAAGGACGGCCGCGTCGGGCGCCTGCTGCTCAACCGGCCGCACGCGCTCAACTCCCTCAACCTGGAGATGATCCGGCGCGTCGCCGAGGCACTCGACGCCTGGGAGCACGACCCGGAGGTGGCGGCCGTCGTCCTCGGCGGAGCGGGCGAGCGCGGCCTGTGCGCGGGCGCGGACATCCGGGCCATCCACGACGACGTACGCCGCGGCGGCGGCGCCGACTCGGCGCGGTTCTGGGCCGAGGAGTACCGGCTCAACGCGCGTATCGCCCGCTACCCCAAGCCGTATGTCGCCCTCATGGACGGCGTGGTCATGGGCGGCGGTGTGGGCCTGTCGGCGCACGGCGGGGTGCGGGTCGTCACGGAGCGGGCGAAGGTCGCCATGCCGGAGACGACCATCGGGTTCGTGCCGGACGTGGGTGGAACCTGGTTGCTGTCGCGGGCGCCGGGCGAGGTGGGCACGCATCTGGCGCTGACGGCCGGCGCGGTGGGCGCGGGCGACGCGCTGCTGTGCGGGCTCGCCGATCACTTCGTGCCCGCCGACCGGCTGGCCTCTTTCGCCACGGCGCTCGCCCGGGCCACACCCGGCCAGGCCCTGGAGGAGTTCGCCGAGCCCGCGCCCGAGGCGGCTCTGGCGGCGCACCGGGCGTGGATCGATCCCTGCTACCGCGCGGACGACGTGGCGGAAATCCTGCACCGCCTGCGCGGCAGCGGCACGACGGCCGCCAAGGAGGCGGCCGTGGCCATCGAGGGCAAGTCGCCCACCTCGTTGAAGGTCACGCTCGCCGCACTGCGCCGCGCCCGGGCGCTCTCCTCGCTGGAGGAGGCGCTCGACCAGGAGTACCGCACCTCCGTGGCGGCGCTGTCCTCACCCGACCTGACCGAGGGGGTGCGGGCTCAGATCATCGACAAGGACCGCAGGCCGCGCTGGTCGCCCGGCACGCTGGACGAGGTCGGCGAGGCGGAGGTCGCCCGGCACTTCGCGGCCGCACCGGGTGGCGACCTGGGGCTCGGCGCTTCCGGGCCCGGCGTCGGAAACTGACGACTTCGGTGGGGAATTGTGCGTGGGTTACCCGTGCGTTCCTCACGGCGTATTCATGACAGAACTGACTACCCCTTTCCCCTCCCCGTGCTGCACGCTTGGTCCGTGCTTCCCAGGGGAGGGGAACGATGGACAAGCGTTACGAGATATTCTGTCTCGCGGACCGGCATTTCTATGACACGCCAGAACGCTTGTCGGATTCCGCGCCCCGCGAGGGAGACACCGGCGGCGATTCGGGAGCGTTCACCGTCTCGCGCCGCCCCGTTCCCGCGGGCTGGCGCAGCACACGGTCGGGTGACTGGCTGGAGCTGCGGCCGCTGACCGGCACGTTCCCGCTCCAGGGCTGGAAGATCCACGCGTCGGCCACCTTGTGGAACGCGGACGAGATCGGCGGCGCCGTGTGGGACTACTGCGTTCCGCGGAACATTCCTTTCAAATTCGTCCCGCACCGCACGCTGCTCTATCTGCGCAACGCGAAATACGCCGGGCGCGGCACCAGCGGGAAATTCGCCACCCTCTATCCCGCCGACGAAACCCAGCTCGAAATGGTGGTGCGGGAGTTGGGTGAGGAACTGCACGGAAGACCGGGCCCCTACATTCTCACCGACCTGCGCTGGCGCCAGGGCCCGTTGTACGTGCGCTACGGCGGATTCGCCCCCCGGTTCTGCGTCGACCCGCACGGCCGGCTCGTCCCCGCGGTGGAGGACGCGCACGGCAACCTGATACCCGACCGCAAGGACCCCGCGTTCCGGGTGCCGGATGGTGTGGAGCTGCCCGCCTTCCTCCGTCCCGAGCTGGCGGCCCGCGCCTCGGCGACCGTCGCGGAACTGCCGTACCGCATCGACAAGGCGCTGCACTTCTCCAACGGCGGCGGCGTCTACGGCGGCACCGACACCCGTGACGGCAGCCGGGTCGTCCTCAAGGAGGCCAGGCCGCACGCCGGGCTCGCCGCCGACGGCGCCGACGCTCTCGCGCGTCTCCAGCGCGAGAAGGAGGCACTCGACCAGCTCGCCGGGCTGCCGGTGGTACCGGCCCTGCTCGACTGGCTGGAGGTGGACGGGCACAGGTTCCTGGTGATGGAGGAGGTGCCGGGTGAGCCCCTCAACTCCTTCTTCGCCAAGCGGCACCCGCTGCTGAGCGCCGACCCGGATCCCGAGGCGGTGTCCCGCCACACCGCGTGGGCGCTGCGCGTCCACCAACTGGTCGCCGAGGCCGTGGAGGCGGTGCACGCGCGCGGCATCGTCTTCAACGACCTGCACATGTTCAACATCATGCTGGCGCCCGACGAACAGACGGTGACGCTGCTGGACTTCGAGGCGGCGGCGCGCGCCGAGGACGATCCGCGGCAGATCGTCGCCCACCCCGGCTTCATCGCCCCCGCCGACCGCAGCCGCTACGACATCGACCGCTACGCGCTGGCCTGTCTCGCGCTCGCCCTGTTCCTGCCGATGACGACGCTGCTGGCGATCGACCGGGGCAAGGCCCGGCACCTGGCGCGGATCGCCGCCGAGCAGTTCCCGGGCATCCCCGAGGACTTCCTGGCCGAAGCGGTCGCCACCATCGAGGGAACGGACTCCCCCGTGGCGGAGGGAGACGAACGCACGGACAGCGGGGCACTGGCCGCCTCCCGGCCCCTCACCTCCGTGGCGGCTCTCGTTCCGGCCGTCGGCGTGCCCGGTGGCCCCGGCGCCTGGCCCGCCGCGCGCGAGGCGATGGTCGAGGCCGTGCTCGCCTCCGCCACGCCAGGCCGTGACGACCGCCTGTTCCCCGGCGACATCGCCCAGTTCGGCGACGGCGGCGGCCTGGGTCTCGCGTACGGCGCCGCCGGGGTGCTGCACGCGCTCGCCGAGACGGAGGCCGGGCACTGGTACGAGGGTGAGGAGTGGCTGCTGCGGCACACCGATCCCCCGCCGCGCGGCACTCCGCTGGGCCTCTACGACGGGCTGCCGGGGGTGGCGCTCGTCCTGGCACGTGCGGGACACACCAAGCGGGCGCTGGAACTGACCGAGCGGGTGCTGGAGGAGAAGTGGCAGCGGCTGGGCAGCTCCCTGTTCGGCGGTCTCGCCGGGCTGGGCCTCGCGTTCGGCCGGCTCGCCGAGCAGACCGGCGAGGACGGCCTGCACACCTCCGCCGCCGAGGCCGCGCGGCTGCTCGCCCAGCGGCTGGACGAGCCGGACGACGGCCGGCCAGGAGCAGACAGGGCCGGGCTGCTGCACGGTGCGACCGGCGCGGCACTGCTCTTCCTGCGGCTGTACGAGCGGCACGGCGAACCCGCGCTGCTCGACCTGGCCGAGCGGGCGCTCGCCCGGGACCTGGCGCGCTGCGTGCAGGACAGCGCGGGGACCTGGCAGGTGGACGAGGGGCGCCGCACCATGCCGTATCTGGGCGCGGGCAGCGTGGGCATCGCCATGGTCCTGGACGACTTCCTCTCGCACCGCCCCGGGCACACCGCGTTCGCCCGGGCCCGCGCGGGCATTCTGCCCGCCGCCCGGATGCGGTACTACGCACAGCCGGGGCTCTTCCAGGGGCGCGCGGGCATGCTGCTGCACCTGAGCAGGACCGCGACCCCCCAGGTCACCGACGGCGACCGTAGGGCCCAACTCGCGGGGCTCGGCTGGTACGGCATGGCGTACGCGGGCGGACTCGCCTTCCCCGGCGACCAGATGATGCGGCTGTCGATGGACCTGGCGACCGGTACGGCGGGCTGTCTGCTCGCGGTCGGTGCCGCCGCGGCCGTCCACGACGGCCGGACGCCGCCGAGCCTGCCGTTCCTCCCGCCCGTACCGGGCACCCCCAGCCCGCTGTCCGACGGCGTACACGCGCCCGGCGGCGGCCCACAGACCGGCCTTGGGGACGAAGGCCGTACCGAAGCACCACCGTCCCTGTAACACACACCGATCACCCGAATGGGAAGGAACACCACGATGGCACTTCTCGACCTGCAGACGCTGGAGCCCGAGGAGCGGACCGGCGGCGGCGACGACAGCAGCGCGAGCCTCCTCCTGTGCGACAAGCACAGCTCCCACAGCACGCTCCTGTGCCTGTGACCGGGTGACACACACACCCGGTGCTCCTGGGCGGGGCTCTGCCCCCGCCCAGGAGCACTTCCCTGCCCGCGGGCCGCGGGCCTCACGGCGGCAGCCCGCGCCCGCCCAACGCTCCGGCGGCCCGAACGCCCCGGCCGACCGGCTGCTGCTCACCGAGGGGCGCCGTCACCGGTGGCGCACAGCGACCCTCTTCGTGTGCGCGACCGCGGCGGCAGGCGCCTCGCTGGCGCTGCCCGCCGCGCTCGGGCACACGCTCGACCTGCTGCTGACCGGGGCCGGGACCGGAGCCGGCACGGGCCAGGGCACGGGGAGCACGGGCACGGAGAGCACCGGCGTGGACGGCGCGACGGCGAGCGGCATGGGAATGAGCGGCACGGGCGTGGGCGGCTGGCTCGCGGTGTGTGCCGCGCTCACCTGCGCGCTGATCGTGCTGGACGCCGCCGAGACGGTCCTGACCGGCACTCTCAACTCCCGTACGACCGCGCGGCTGCGCTCCAGGATCGCCGGGCACCTGCTGGCCGTCTCCCCGCTGCGGGCCAGCCGCTTCTCCTCCGGGGACCTGGTGACCCGCTGCACGGGCAACGCCGCGCACGCGGGCACGGGCCCCGCCGGTGCCGCCTCGGCGCTGGCGGCGCTGGTCACCCCGGTGGGCGGTCTCGTCGCGCTGGCCCTGCTCGACCTGCGGCTCGCCGCCGTCTTCGCCGCCGGGACACCGCTGCTCGTGCTGTTGCTGCGGGCGTTCTCCCGGACGTCCACGGCGTGTGTCACCCGCTACCAGGAAGCGCAGGCGCGGATCGCTGGACGGCTCGTGGAGGCGCTGGCGGGGGCCCGCACCATCGCGGCGGCGGGCATCGAGCGGCAAGAACGCGCCCGCGTGCTGGAGCCGTTGGCCGACCTGTCCGAGCACGGGCACCGCACGTGGCGCGTCCAGGGGCGGGCCACGGCGCAGGCGGCGGTGCTGGTGCCGCTCCTCCAGATCGCCGTGGTCGCGGTCGGCGGGCTGCTGGTCGGCGAGGGGGAGCTGAGCGTGGGCGGGCTGGTCGCCGCCACGCGGTACGCGGCGCTCGCGGCGGGCGTGGGCACGCTCGTCGGACAGCTCAACGCACTGGTACGCAGCCGCACGGCCGCCCTGCGACTGGCTCAGGTGCTGGCCGTTCCTCCCCTGCGCGAGGGGCACCGCGCGCTGCCGGAGGCGACCGCCAGGTCCGGAGGGGGCCGGCTGGAGTTGCGCGGTGTGCACGCCTCGTACGGTGACGAGCCGGTGCTGCGGGACGTGGACCTGGTGGTGCCCGCCGGGGCCACCGTGGCCGTGGTCGGCCGCTCGGGATCGGGCAAGTCACTGCTGGCGGCGGTCGCGGGGCGGCTCGCCGAGCCGGAGGCCGGACGGGTGCTGCTGGACGGCGTCGACCTGGCCGACCTGACCTCCGCGCAGCTGCGGCGCGCCGTCGGTTTCGCGTTCGAGCGTCCCGTGCTCTTCGGCGCGACGGTGGGCGAGGCCATCGCGGCGGGCGTCCCCGCCGGACACGGGCCGCCCGGGGCGCGGGTGGCCCACGCGGCGGCCATGGCCTGCGCCGACGACTTCGTCCGCACCCTCCCGCACGGCTACGACACCCCGCGGGAACAGGCGCCGTTGTCCGGCGGTGAGGTGCAACGCGTCGGCCTGGCACGCGCGTTCGCGCAGGACACCCGTGTGCTGATCCTGGACGACGCCACCTCCAGCCTGGACACCGTGACGGAACTGAGGGTGACGCGGGCGCTGACGAGCGCGGGCGAGGGGGCGCACACCCGGCTGGTCGTCGCGCACCGGGCCTCGACGGCCGCCCGAGCTGACCTGACCGCGTGGCTGGAGGGTGGCCGAATCCGTGCGGTCGCCCCGCACCAGCACTTGTGGAAAACGCCCGCCTACCGGGCGCTGTTCGGGAGCGGGGCCGATGAGTGACCCGTGGGACAGCCCCGTGGCGCCGCTGTCCGCACGCCGTGGACGGCACCGCCGCGACCCGGCACCGGTGCGCGCCGGACTGGTGCGAGCGGGACTGCGCTTCCTGCGGCGCCGCCCGGGAGCGCTGTGGGCGCTGGCGGGCTGGTCGGTGCTGGAGGCGGCCCACACCTTCGCGCTGGGCTTCGCACTGGCCCGCGCCCTGGACGCGGGTTTCCTCGCGGGACGCCCGGCCACCGGACTGTGGTGGCTGGCCGCCGCGGGGCTCGGGCTGCTGGTGGGAGCGCTGGGTACGGCGCGCGTCTACCGCCAGGTGGCCGCGCTGGCCGAGCCGCTGCGCGACACGCTGGTACACCGTGTGGTGGAACGTGGCCTGTGCGAGGCGGTCTCGGCCACGGTCGCACCGGGTCGCGGAAGCGGCGACGCCGGTACCTCGTCCGTCTCCCGGCTCACGCACCAGGTCGAGATCGCCCGGGACAGCTTCGCCGGCGTCGTCATGGTCTCCCGCTCCTTCGCCGTCACCCTGGCCGGGACGCTCGCGGGCCTGGCGGCGCTGGCGCCTCCGCTGCTGCTCGTCGTCCTGCCGCCGCTGGCCGCGGGGCTGGCCGTCTTCGCGGTGACGCTGCGCCCACTGGCCCGGCGGCAGCGGGACTTCCTGGTGGCCGACGAGGAGCTGGCCACCGAGGCGGGATCGGTGGTGCGCGCGCTGCGGGACGTGGCCGCCTGCGGCGCGCGGCAGACGGTGCGAGGGGCGCTGCGCCGACGTGTCGACGCCGAACGACGCGCCGCCGACGCGCTCGCGTACTGGGGAATCGCCCGGGCGGTGGCGCTGGGGCTGGGCGGGCGGCTGCCTCTCGTACTGCTGCTGGCGCTGGCCCCTTGGCTGCTGCGCCACGGAGTGAGCGCCGGGGAACTGGCGGGCGCGCTCACCTACCTGACTCAGGCTCTGCTGCCCGCACTGCAAGGTCTGGTGCACGGGCTGGGCGGCGCGGGGGCACGGCTCGCCGTGGTGATCGGCCGCCTGCGCCAGGGGACGGTAGACCCCGCGGCGGCGGGCCCCGCGGCGCCCACAGCGTCGGCACAGGCGCCCGCGCCGGCGGAGCACGGTGCGCTCACGGGCCCCGGTGGTACGGCTCGCCCGCCGCGCGGCACGCCGGCGGGGCGCAGCCCCTCGCGGGTACCGGCCCCGCGTGGCTTCGGCGGAGCGCCGCCCGCGCTGGCGCTGCGCGACGTCTCCTTCGCGTACGGTCCGGCGGCGCGGCCGGTGCTGTGCGGGCTCGACCTGGAGGTGCCGGCGGGAGGTCACCTGGCGGTCGTCGGCCCCAGCGGCGCGGGGAAGTCCACCCTCGCGCTGCTGGCCGCGGGGCTGTTGCGGCCCTCGCACGGGGAGGTGCGGCTGTCCGCCCGTACGGCGTCAGCGACCGCCGACGGCGTACTGCCCGTGGAGCAGCGCGTGTTGATCCCGCAGGAGTCCTACGTCTTCACCGGAAGTGTGCGGGAGAACCTGTCGTGCCTGCTGCCGGCGCACTGCCCGCCGCCGGACGCGGCGCTCTCGTCGGCCGTGGAAGCGGTGGGCGCCCAGGCGCTGGTCCGGCGGCTCGGTGGCCTGGCCGGGCACGTGGAGGCGGCGGCGCTCTCCGCCGGGGAGCGGCAGCAGGTGGCGCTGGCACGTGCCTACCTCTCTCCCGCGCCGCTGGCCGTTTTGGACGAGGCGGGCAGCCACTTGGACCCGGCCGCCGAGGAGCGCGCCGAGTCGGCGTTCGCCCAGCGCGGAGGCACGCTGGTGGTGATCGCGCACCGGATCAGTTCGGCGCTGCGGGCCGACCGGGTGCTGGTGCTGGACGGCCCCCGCACCCGCTGCGGCACCCACCGTGAACTCCTGGCGTGTTCTCCGCTCTACCGCGATCTGACCGCGGGCTGGGCCCCGCACCCGCTCGCCGCCGAGCGCCAGACCGCGGGTGAGGGGCGCACGGGGTAGGGCGGGGCGGCGGCGGGCGCGCGGGCCGGCGGCGAGCGGGCTCCGTACGGCCGGCGGGAGCGCCACGGATTCACACGCGCGGGGCGGCAGCGCCCCGCGGCGGGCCGGGCCGTCGGCCGGGGCCAGGGGCGCTGTCTCGAACCTCATGCGCGGCGGCCGGCCGGGGGCGCTCCGGCGCGGGTCAGAGCCAGCCCGCGCCCTGGGAGATGCGGATGGCGTCCACGCGGTTGCGGGCGCCGGTCTTGCGGGTGATGGCGGACATGTAGTTGCGCACGGTACCGGCCGACAGTCCCAGTCGGCGCGCTATCTCGGTGATGCCGGCCCCCTCGGCCGCGGCCGACAAGACGGTCAGTTCGCGGGCGCTGAGCGGCACTTCGGAGGCGCGCAGCACCGTGCCGGCCAGCGCGTTGTCGACGAAACGTTCCCCCGCGGCGACCCGTCTGATGCCCGCCACCAGCTGTTCGGGCAGTGCGTCCTTGCACACGAAGCCGCGCGCTCCCGCGTCCAGTGCCCGGCGCAGAGCTCCGGGGCAGTGCTGGCTGACGAGCACCAGCAGGCGGCGCGGCGCGTCTGGAGCGGAGCCCGGGGGGTCCTGCGGTGCGCGGGCCGGGCCGGCGAGTTCGTGGAGCGGCAGGCGTCCCGTCACGTCGGCGTCCGCGACGCACACGTCGGCCCTCAGCGCGCGCGCCGACCGTGTCGCCTCCTTTCCCGACACGGCTTCGATCTCCATGTCGGGTTCCGATCCGACCAGAGCCGCCAGCCCGCATCTGAGGATGCGCACATCGTGTACCAGCAATACCCGGATCACTCTGAGTCCCCCCTAAGTACCTGATAGCCGCATGACAGGCGCAGCTCCATACATACAAGCTCATCGCAGGGGAGAGACGAGGAGTTTTGGCCACACATCGAGACCGCGCGTACGCAGTGTGTTATGGGGGCGCGCGAAGGGGCGCACGTACGAACCCTCACCACCGGCGGGGTGTCCGCCCGTGCGCCCCGTCGGGACGGCTCACCACACCAGCGCGGCCAACAGGGTCAGCCCCGCGACCACGCAGGCGACGTAGTCGCCGACATGGCCGGAGTGCAGCCGCCGCAGCGGCAGCGACCAGCGGGGCCGCACGCCGCTGGGCACGGTCCGCAGAGCCGCCCAGGCCCCGCAGGCGGCGAGCACGGTCGAGAGCAGGCCCAGCGTGACACCCGCCGGTGACCAGTGCGGCGCCGGTGAGTGCGTCAGGTGCTGCCCGGTGGAGTACAGGACCGCCATGGCGTAGCCGCTGTGGTCGGTGAAGCTGTCGGCGGCCCGGCTGACGGCGGACCACAGCGGCGGCACGCAGCCGACCGCCAGCCCCGCGGCGAGCAGCGCGGCGGCGGCGACGACCATGGTGTCCGGCGCCCTGGTCACCCTCTCCCGGGTCTCCTCCGGCTCGTCGGCGCCGGTGGTCTCCGCGTCCTCGTGCTGCTCCTCGCCGCCCGCACGGTGACGTCCTGCGGCGTGCGGGCGGTCCTCCTCGGCGGGCGGGGAGCCGAGCCCGAAGAAGACGCCGCCCGCGACGCGCAGCACCGCCCCGCCGGTGGCGGCGGAGACGGCGACGAACAGCACGGTCAACCACCCGCCCGCCGCCTCCTCCGAGAGGGCCTTGCCGAGCCCGGTGCCGAACGGCGGGAGCCCGGCGAGGGCCAGGCCGCCGACGGTGAACAGCACGCCCACAGGGCGCAGCCGGACGCCCCGGCCGTGCAGTTCCTGTTCGTCGACGTTCCCGAACCTGTCCACCAGGATGCCCGCGCACGCGAACAGCGCGGCCTTGATGCCGGCGTGCCCGAGGACGTACAGCGCGGTGCCCGCGACGGCTTCGGGCGTGAGGACGGCCAGTGTGACGAGGAAGAGCCCGGTGTGCGCGATGGTGGAGAAGGCCAGCAGCCGTTTGACGTGCCGTTGCAGCCAGCACAGCAGTGCGCCCGTGACGGCCGTCAGCACGCCCAGCGCCAGCAGCGCGCGGTGCACCGCCGCCTCGGGCAGCGCGCCGCTGCCCGCGAAGACGGTCCAGTACAGGCGTGCCACGCCGTAGACACCCAGCTGCACCATCGCGCCTGACAGCAGCATGCACACCGGGGTGGGTGCCACGGTGTGCGCGTCCGGCAGCCAGAAGTGGAAGGGCACGGCGGCCGCCTTGACGAGAAAGCCCGTGGCCACCAGGACGAACGCCGCCTTCACCAGCGTCCCCGAGCCGTCCGGGGCGGCGTCCAGGTGCGCGCCCAACTGGGCGAGGCCGAGCTCCCCGGTGTGGGCGTACAGCAGTCCTACGCCGAGCAGCAGGGAGTAGCCGCCCAGCGAGTTGAGGAAACCGAAGGTGAGGGCGCCCTGGACGGCGCGGGCCTCGTCGACGCGGTACCCGGTCAGGGCGTAGGCGACGACGCCCATCAGTTCGAAGAAGACGAAGGCGTTGAACAGGTCCCCGGTCAGGGTGAACCCGCACATCGCCGCCTGGAACGCCAGGATCAGCGCGGGGAAGGCGCCGGCCTGGTGCGGGGGCGGATCGTCGAAGAACCGCCACGAGTAGACGAGCACGGTCACCACGAGGACGGAGACGACGGCGGCCAAGCCGAGCCCGATGCCGTCACCGACCAGCACGATGCCCACGCCCGTCCCGTGCCGGGGCCGCCAGCCGCCCACCCACTCCACGGCCGCCGGACGGTGCGCGGTGGCGACCAGCACCCCGAGGGCGAGTGCGGAGGCGGCGCCGGCGACGACCGCGCCGAAGACGTCGGCGACGTACCGGGGCAGCCACCGCCCGGTGGCCACCAGCACGGCCGCTCCGAGCAGCGGCCCGGCGACCAGTACGGGCAGGAGCTGTGCTGCCGTCATCCGCGCAGCTCCCGCAGTTCGTCGGGGTCGACGGTGCCGTGGCGCTTGGAGACCTGTACGACCAGTGCCAGCAGCAGCGCCGTGAGGGTCGCGCCGACGACGACGTCGGTGAGGGTGAGGGCCTGCACCACCGGGTCGACGACGGGGCGCGAGCCCGGCCGGATGTCGGAGAAGACGGGCGCGGTACCGCCGCGCCGGTAGCCGACGGCCAGCAGCAGCACGTAGGTGGAGGCCTGGCAGACGGCGAGCGACCCCACGGCGTGGATGAGGTTCCTGCTGGTTGCCAGGCCGTAGCAGCCGGCCAGGAACAGCCACCCGGCGACCAGGTACGGCAGGATGCTCACGCTGCGCCCCCTTCGCCGCGGCGTCCGTCCCCGTCCCCCACGCTTCCGGCCCCCTGCTCACCGTCTTCGGACTCGATCACGATGGCCTGGTCGAGGAACTGTGCCAGCAGCACCACGACGGCGGCGGCGACCTCGAGCCCGATGGCCGCGTTGAGGACGGGCACGGTGCCGCCGGAGGAGAGCGTGCCCAGGGTGCCGTAGGGCAGGACGTTCTCCAGAAAGGACGCCCCGGTCATCAGGACGCCCAGGCCGAGGAGGGGGTAGCCGGCCTCCCCGGCCGCGTCGGCGAGCGTGAACAGGGGCACGGAGCGGACCCGTTGGAGCGCGCGGTAGTCGACGGCGATGTAGAGCAGGTGCAGCGCGGTCGCCGCCACGACGCCGCCCTGGAAGCCGCCACCCGGGCTGACCTGGCCGTGGGCGACGACGTAGAGCCCGGTCAGCAGCGTCACCGGCAGGACGGCCAGCGCGTAGCGGCGCAGCGGTGCGGGCACCCGCGCCGGTTCGGGCTCCACGCGGCGCTCGTCGCGGGTGGTCCGCAGGATGACGACGGTGCCGAGGACCGCGCCGAAGAGAATGGCCTGCTCGCCCATCGTGTCGAAGGCCCGCTGGTCGAAGTTGATGGAGGCGATCACGTTGGAGGTGTGCCGCCCGAGCGCGGTCTCGACCGCACGCTGTCCGTACGGGTGCCAGGAGCCGCCGAAGCCGGGCAGCTTCCGGAACGCGGCCACCAGCATCGCGGCCAGCCCGAGGAGCCCGACGGCCAGCACCACCATGCGCACGCGCAGGCTCATTCGTGCTCCTCCCGCCGTTCGCTGCGGGCTTTGCGCCGCACCTTCCGTACCGACAGCAGCACCATCAGCGGGGTGAGGGCGGTGCCGACGGCGAGTTGTGAGAGAGCCACGTCCGGCGCCTGGAGCACCGCGAACAGCAGGGCGAGCGCCAGTCCGAGCCCCGCGAGGGCGAACACCTGACGCACCGGGTCGCGGGTCAGCACGGTGGCCGTCCCGGCGACGGTCACCAGCAGCAGCGCCAGCACGATCGGCAGGTCGTCAGCCATGGGAGCCGTCCCCTCCGGGCGGGGTCGTCAGCGCCCGGGTGCACAGGGCGCTGCCCGCCACCAGCAGCCCCGCGATGAACAGCAGTTTCAGCGTGGTCCTGCCGGGCGTGGCCGCGACACAGACCGGTACGACCACCACGGGTACGGGCGCCACGCTGAGCACGGTCATCGTCCGGGTGACCCGGCGGGACGGACGGTCGGCTCGCAGCTCCTCCCCCAGCAGCCGTTCGTAGATCAGCGTGCCGACCGGGCCGAGCACGGCCAGGACCAGTGCCATGTCCGTGTAGGAGGACCGCGCCCAGCCCTGGGAGAGGAGCAGCAGAGCGAGAGCGGCAAGCACGGTGGCCAGGTTCTGCGCCAGTACACGGCGCCGGACGGAGCCCGTGCACATGGCGAGCAGCGTGGGCAGGAAGCCGACGAGGAGCAGCGCGCAGGCCGCGGCGAGCCAGCCGTTCATCGCCGCACCGCCGCTCTGCGGGCGGCCCGCCCCCCGTACGCGGCGAACAGGGCGGCACTCGCGCCGACACCACACTCCAGGGTGTCGACCGACTGGATGAGGACCAGCCAGAGCCCGGTCAGCACCACCCACCAGGCGGCCACCTCCGCGGCCGCCGCGAGCCGACGCACCATCAGGCCGTCTCCCCTCGACGGACGATGCCCACCCGGGCCGGACGGGTCAGTGGATACCACCACGCGCGCGGCGTGAAACGGGCCGCGCGGGCGCCGTACGGACCGCCCCGCGCGTCGTTTCGGCCGGTGCTCCGGGGGTACCGCGACGCTCTTGGAACCATCCCGGCACGACGCACCCGAGAGCCGTCGGAGCGTCCGGCGAGCGAAGCGAGTGGAGTGACAGATGCGACTGACCGAGGCCGCCACCACGACCCCGGAGACCCCGCCCAAGCCCGCCGACCGGGCGCTGCCGTCGCTGGGTGCCCGCGAGACGGCCGGTGTGGTGGGCGACGTGCTGCTGCCGGTGCTGGCGGGCGGGGTGATCATGCGCAGGCCCTCGGCGATGTCGCTGGTGGAACGCACCGGTTGGGACCGGCGCGGGGTGCGGCGGATGCGCGCCCTGCGGGACCGGCACGGAACGGGGCCGCTGCCGCTGACGGTGCGGGGACGTGCGTACGCGATGGTGCTGGATCCGGGTGACGCGGAACGGGTCCTGGCGCAGACCCCCGAGCCGTTCAGTCCGGCGACGCTGGAGAAGCGCGGCTCCCTGGCGCAGTTCCAGCCGCACGGCGTGCTCATCTCAGGGGGGCGCGAGCACGCCGAGCGACGGGAGTTCGTCGAGCAGGTGCTGGAGACGCCCCAGCCGCTGCACGACCTGGCGGGGCCGTTGACCGGCGTCATCCGGGAGGAGGCGGCGCAACTGCTGGCCCAGGGCGAGCGGTCGGGCGAACTGCGCTGGGAGGACTTCGACGCCGCCTGGTGGCGGACGGTGCGCCGGATCGTGCTGGGCGACACCGCCCGGGACGACACGACCCTCACGGCGCAGCTGGGCACACTGCGCTCGGCGGCGAACTGGTCGCTGGCGGGGCCGCGCCGCAAACGGCTGCGCAGCGCCTTCCTCGCCCGTGTGCGCTCCTACGTGGCCCACGCGGAGCCCGGCAGTCTCGCCGAGCGGGTCGCCGGCACCCCGGCTGCGACGGGTACCGACCGGGCGGGCCAGATCCCGCACTGGCTGTTCGCCTACGACGCGGCGGGTATGGCGGCGGCCCGGGCGCTGGCGCTGCTGGCCACCCACCCGGAGGCGGCCGCACACGCCCGCGCGGAGGCGCGCGACGGCCAGGTGACGGCCCCTCGCCGGCTGCCGTACCTGCGCGGCTGCGCCCTGGAGTCGGTGCGGCTGTGGCCGACGACGCCGCTGATCCTGCGCGAGAGCACCGCCGAGACCTCATGGGCGGGCGGCACGCTGCCCGCGGGCACCGTTTTCGCGCTGTACACGCCTTATCTGCACCGTGCCGAGCCGGCCGGCGCCGCGGGTGACAGCTTCGCGCCGCGGCAGTGGACGCAGGAGACCGGGCATCGGGCCCGGTCCAACCCGGCGCTCGTCCCGTTCAGTTCGGGTCCGGCGGGCTGCCCCGGGGAGAACCTGGTGCTCTTCACCGTCAGCACCCTGCTGGCCGCCCTGCTGGAGGAGCACCAGTTCGGCCTGGCTTCCCACGCCCAGCTGCGGTCCGCCGCTCCGGTGCCCGCCACACTCGACCACTTCGCGCTCCGCTTCCGGGTGGATCCGCTGCACGCGGAGTGAGCCCCGGGCGGACGCGCGCCCAGAGGCCGGGCGGATGTGACGAGCGAGGGGGACGGGCGGCAAACGGGAGGGGCGGGACCGCAACAGTCCCGCCCCTCCCGTTCGCCGTCGCTCACACCTCGTCCTCGTCCCTGGTGCGCAGGGCGTCCTCCTCCGCGGACAGGCCGCTCTCACCCGCGATCAGGCCGCCCTCGCCGGTTTCCTGGCCGTAGACGTCCTGCCGGCGGGGCGGAGTGGGCTCGGGGTCGGTACGCAGCAGCCCGGACGCCTCGTCGGGCGGCCCGGAGACGGCCTCCCGCTCGGAGACCTCGGGCTCCTCCTCGTCGAGCCGCTCGTCCAGGGACTCGCCCTCGCGGATCTCGGCGGGGGTGGGCGCGGAGCGGGTGACGGCCGTGGGCTCGTCGCCGGGCACCGACTCCTTCTGCGGGTCGCTGGCCCGCTGCTGCTCGGGAGTGCCGTCCTGGAGATCCGGGATGCCCTGCTCCTCCGGGGCGACGCCCGGGTCGGCCGGCTCGGCGTGCTCCTCGTCCGCCTCCGCCTCCGGCGTCAGGAACGAGGTGTCGAAGCCGCCGGTGTCCCGGCCGGGGCCACGGGGTGGCGGGTCGGACTCCACGGGCGGGTTCCACGCCCCGCGGTCGGCCCGGTCGCCCGGCAGCCGGCCTTCCTGGGGCCCCTCGCCCATCTCGGCGGCGTCCTCCGTGCTGACACCCTCTTCCGCCGGGATGTCCCTGCCGTCTCCGGTCATGGTCGCCTCCTTACGTCCGGCCCTCCGGGTACCCGTCCACCCTCCCGGCTACGCGGGGCGCGTCGCAGGTCAGCAAGGGCTCGCAGAGGGGTCAGGTCTCCCGCTCCAGCCGGGCGTACGCGCTCTCCTCCAGCTGGGTGAGCAGGTCCGCCGGGCCCTCGTAGATCTCCTGGGCACCCGCCTCCTCCAGGTCGGCACGCGGGATGCCGCCCGAGAGGACACCGAGTGCGGTCACCCCCGCGCGGGAGGCGGCGTGCATGTCCCACACGGAGTCACCGATGAACACGGTCTGCTCCTGTGCGGCACCCGTGCGTTCCCTGGCCTGGTCGACGGAGTCCGGGGCCGGTTTGCCCCGCTCGACGTCGGAGGCGCTGGCGATGTGGGCGATGAGGTCGTCCACGTCCAGGGCCCGGCGCATCGCCGCCAGCTCGCCGCCCACCGCCGAGGTGACGAGCACGAGCTGCCAGCCCCTCTCGTACAGCGCGTGCAGCAGCTCGCGGGCGCCCTCCAGGGGACCGAGCCTCTCGTGGCAGGTCGCGAAGAGGGTCTTGTGGGCGGCGCTGATCATCTCGTCCTGGCCGCTGTCCCGCCCCTCCCCCAGCACGTGCGCGATCAGGTCTCGTGCGCCCAGGCCGATAGCCCGGTGCAGCGTGGCGGTCGGCACCTTGTGCCCCGCCTGGCGCAACGCCTCCCACCAGGCGTGGACGTGCAGATAGGTGGTGTCGGTGAGGGTGCCGTCGACGTCGAAGAGCGCGGCGCGGGGCATGGCGGCTCCTTGGGGAGGGAGAGGTGGCGGTCAGGGCAGGCCGGGGGCGGATGGCGGGCCGTCGGCGACCACGCGGACGGTGTTCAGGTCGGGCGCCGCCGCGTCGGGCAGGTTCATCCCGGCCTCCACACCGGTGCGCAGGTAGTCCAGGACCGTCCTGGTCAGCCGCTCCCCCGGCAGCGCGGTGGGGATACCCGGCGGATACGGGGTGATCATCTCGGCGGCGACGCGGCCCTCCGCCTCCTCCACCGGCACGTCCTCGTACGCGCCGAAGTAGGCGTCACGCGGCAGGCACGTCTGTTCCATCCGCAGGTCGGCGGGGCTGCGCAGGCACACGGTCGGCGCGTCGGGGAACTCGTCGGCCCGGGCGACCAGCTCGCCGACGGCGTCGAGCAGCGCTTCCGCGGTGTGCCGGTCGTCGGCGTGGGTCAGCTGCGTGTTGATCCGCCGGTGATCGCTGACGTGCACGTCGAGGTGCCGGTGCGCACGCAGCCAGTCGGCGGCCTGGTAGCCGGTGAACGGCAGCTGCGCGAGGTCGATGACGACCGGCAGCGGGTCCAGATCGGCCGCCAGGCCCTGGTCGACGAAGTCGGCCCTGTCGTTGACGTGGAGTCCGTCGATGGCCTCCAGACGCCGCCTGACGTCGGCGGCGAGGTCCAGCGCGTGGCCCAGCAGCCGGTCGCCATGCTGCACCATCTGGCGGCGCCAGCCGTCCAGACCGGCGTAGAGGAGCACGTTGGGGCTCGTGGTGCCCAGCAGGTCGGCGCGCTGGGCCAGCGTCAGCGGGTCGATGTGCGGGCCTTGCAGATGGAAGACGGAACCCTGCTCCAGGCCGCTGCCCATCTTGTGGATGCTGGTCACGCACACGTCGGCGCCCGCGTCCATGGCCCAGGTCGGCAAGTCGCCGTGGAAGGGCAGATGGGCGCCCCACGCCTCGTCGACGATGAGCGGGCGGCCCCTGCGGTGGCAGACGTCGGCGAGGGCGCGCAGCCCTGCGCAGGTGCCGTACGGGGTGGGGCTGGTGACCAGGGCGCCGCGCGCGTCCGGGTGCTCCGCGAAGGCGGCCTCGAACGCCTCGGCGGGCGGCGCGTGCGCCAGCAGCCGTTCCTCGTCCCACTGCGGTTCCACCCAGACCGGGTGGATGCCCGAGAGTACGAGACCGGAGACGACGGACTTGTGGGCGTCCCTGCCGACCAGCAGTTTCTCGTGCGGTCCTGCGACCGTGAGCATCGCGGACTTCACCGACAGCGAGCTGCCGCAGGTGGAGAAGAAGGTGTGCTCGGCGCGCACCGCGTCCGCCATCAGCTGCTCGGCCTTCACCAGGACCGCGGCGCGGGTACGCCGGTCGTCCAGCCCTCCGGAGGCCAGGACGTCGCCGTGGAAGACGGCGTCGCCCAGTACTTCGCGAACGCGCGGGTCGGCGCCCCGCGCCTGCTTGTGCCCCGGGGGGCTGAACGGCAACTCCCCGGCCTCCCGGTAGCGGGCCAGTGCCTCCAGCACCGGTACGGCATCGTGATCCATGGCTCCCGTAGTGCCCGCACATGCCGGAGCGGAACCAGCCGTCCGTCGGCCTGGCACTGTCGCGGGGTGCTCAGGGCCGGGGCCCGCCCCGCTCGCGCGGTGTCTCGCGGACGACGTCCTCGGGCCTCTTGTCGTCGCGCAGGCCCAGGAAACGGGGGTGGCGCAGCATGCCGTCGCGGGTCCACTCGGTGAAGCCGATCTGCGCCACCAGGCGGGGCTCGACCCAGTGCGCGCCGCGCTCGCGGACCGGGTCGGCGAACGGGGAGCGACGCGCTAGAAGCTGGTCGAGGCCGCGCCGCAGGGTCAGCAGCGTCCTGCGGTCGTAGCCGGTGCCGACCTTGCCCGCGTAGCGCAGCGCGCCGTCCGCGTAGTAGCCGAGCAGCAGCGCCCCGAATCCCACCCGGCTCCCGGCCGGCTCGGTGAAACCGCCGATGACCAGCTCCTGACCGCCCGCACACTTGAGCTTGAGCCAGTCGGGGGACCTGCGGGGCTGGTAGCGGCCGTCCGCGCGCTTGGCGATCAGCCCCTCCCAGCCCTTGGCGCAGGCGTCGTCCAGCAGCTGTTGCCCGCCCTCGTTGCGGTGCGGTGTGAAGCGCAGCGGTGCCCGGAACTCCAGCGCGGCGCGCAGCAGCGACTTGCGGGTGCGCAGCGGGAGCCTGGTGAGGTCCATGCCGTCGAGCCGCAGCAGGTCGAAGACGTAGTAGGTGACGGCGACACCGCTGGCCCTGGCCTGCCGCTCGGTACTGAGCTGCATGCGCTGCTGGAGGCGGGCGAAGTCGGTGCGGCCGCCGGCGAAGGCGACGATCTCGCCGTCGACGGTGAAGTCGGCCCGGCTCTGTGCCGCCAGCGCCTCCACGATCTCGGGGTAGGTGGCGCTGACACGCCGCCCGCTGCGGGACAGCAGCCGCTCGCCGCCGTCCTCCCGGACGGCGAGCGCCCGCACGCCGTCGAGCTTGCGTTCGAAGACCCAGCCGCCTGCGGAGAAGTCGCGCCGGTCGCTGAGCTCGGCGCGCATCGGCTGCTCCGCCAGCCGCCCGCCCGACGGTGCCTTCCTGAGCAGCGCGCGCTGCTCGTGCGGCAGCGTGTCGAGCAGGCCGCTCACCGCCTGCCGCCCTCGCGGGTCCACCGCTCGGCCGGCTCCTCACGCACCTGCTTGAGGGTGCGGTCGCTCAGCGCGGAGCGGACCCGCCGGGGGTCCGGTGTGCCGCGCGCGGAGGCGTGGCTGTCGCTCTTCTTGACCAGCAGCCACGCCTCGCGCTCCCCGTCGTCGCCGCTCCGGAAGCGGGAGAGCGCCCAGTCGCCGCGCAGCTTGCCGCCGTGCATCCGGAAGGAGATGTGGCCCCTGGCCAACGCCTTGCCGAAGTCGCGGGACAGGGGCTCGTAGGTGCCCTGGTCCCAGACGATGACGGGGCCCGCGCCGTACTCGCCGCGCGGGATGACGCCCTCGAAGGTGCGGTAGTCCAGCGGATGGTCCTCGGTGGGCATGGCCAGCCGCTTGTCGTGCGGGTTCATGGACGGGCCCTTGGGTACCGACCAGGACTTGAGCACGCCGTCCCACTCCAGCCGGAAGTCGAAGTGCAGGCTCGTCGCGTCGTGGATCTGCACCACGTAGCGGGGCTCCTCGCCACCGTGCGCACGCTTGCCCTCGGGTTCCTCCGTGCGGTCGAACCGCCGCTTGCGCCGGTATGTCCTCAAGCCGTCGTCGTCGCCACTCACGCCCGGTCCTTCCCGGCCACCGCCGCAGCGGCCGTGGCCTTCTCGCACCTGCCGCGTTCCCCTCGTCGAGCGGACGACACCGCGCACCGCCCTCCGTACCGACACCGTTCCGGCGCCCGCCGTCCGCCGTACGACATCGCGCCGCCGCCCTCCCCACGACAGCGGTTCCGCCGCCGTCGGGACGGCACCGCGTGCCGCTCCGGTGGACCGGGCCGGCGTCAGTGGACGGGGCCGAGCTGGCTGGCCCAGGGGATCAGCGGATAGCTGAGCGGGGGCGGACACACGCCGCCGGGACCGATGACGTGGCTGCCGATCCGGCCACCGAGGTGGACCAGCCGTCCGTCGTCCTCCCTGAAGTGCACGGCGCCGTCCCCGCGCTGCACGGCGGCCACCGCTTCGGTCAGGAAGCCCAGTTCGCCGGTGTCACGGTCCGACCACTCGTACGCGCTCCACATGTACTGGTCCACCCACAGGGTGGCGACGTCCTCGAGATAGACGGCGATCATGGTCGAGGCACTGCCGGGGCCGACGAGGACGCAGAACTCGTCCGTGACGATCGGCGAGAGCGGGTAGCCGGGCACGGCCCTGGCGGCGTCGGTGAAGATCTGCACGACCGGGTGCACGGTGCGGGGCGCGGCGGCGCCGAGAGGGGAGGAGTCAGGATGCCGCCCGGGTACGGGGCTGCCAGGACGCACGTGGACGTGCGGAAGGCGCGCGGTCTGGTCGCACGGCCTCTCCTCACCCACGTGCTGGCTCAGCTGTTCACTCACCGTCGCGTCCCCTCGTTGTCGGGTCGTTCGGTCGGCCGTCTCCGCGGGTTCGCCGGTTCCGCAGGACCGCGGGACCGCCGTTCGGCGCGGTTTCACCGTCCTCGACGGTATGCCCGATATGTCAGACCGGCAGCCTGGAGCGTGCGAGCCGGTGACACCGGACGGCTCGTCCGCGCACAGGCGACCGGCCGCCCGGTGCGAGATCGGCCGCGTTCCGCCACGCGGCCGGGCGTACCCCCGCGGGCGGGAGCCGAGTTGAACCGGAGGGGGAGGCGCGCGGGTGACCGCACGCCGTCGGCACCGGACACGAGGAGGCCCCGTATGACATCGACGCCCCGCACACCCGCCGCCCCGGCGCCTGGCGAAGACCGCGCCGTCCCAAAGCCCCGCGGAGCCGAGGCGGCGCGTCCCGCGACGGTGCCCGAGGCGGGCCAGGCGCCCGGCCCGGACGCGGAGCTGGCCGCCTATCTCGCCTCGCACCCCTCCCCCGCCGCCGCGGTGGACGCGGTCATCAGGGACGAGCGGGGACGGCTGCTGGTCGTCGACCCCGTCTACAAGGCGGGCTGGGACCTGCCCGGCGGCATGGTGGACGACGAAGGTCTGGTGGACGGCCTGGAAAGGGAGCTGCGCGAGGAGCTGTGCCCGGCCGGGCTCCGCATCGGCCGCCTGCTGGCCGTCGACAACGTGCCCGCCACCGCGTACGGCAGGGCGCTGACCGCCTGCGTCTACGCCGTCCACCTGCCGCACCCGGTGGCCGCCGAGGACCTGCGGCTCCAGCGGGACGAACTGCGCGCCGCCGAGTTCGTCCCCGAGCGGGAGGCGCTGGCCCGGCTCCCCGAAAGGCTGCGGCGGCGTACGGCTGCCGCCCTGGCCGCCGAGCGCGGAGCCGCGACGGCCCACCTGGCGGACGGGCACCCGGCGCCCCTGGACGAACGGGACCGCAGGGCGCTGCTGCCGGGCCCCGCCGTCGCGGCGGCGGCTCTGGTGACGGACCGGAGCGGCCGGATCCTGGTGGTCGGGCGCACGGGAGCGGAAACCGGAACGGGCGCGGACACGGGAACGGAAACCGGCACCGGCACCGGCACCGGCACGTGCACCGGACGGCAGGAAGCAGAGGAAGGGTGGGAAAGGTGGGTGGACGGCCCGGGGTCCGGGTCCCCGTACCGGCTGCCGGGCACGCTCGTGACGGCCGCCGAGACGCCCGAAGAGGGTGCGGCCCGGGCGTTGGCGCGGCACGCGGGAGAGGGCGGGCACACGGTCGGCCGGCTGCTGGCCGTCGACAGCGCGCGCTGCCCCTCGGGCGGCCGCGCCCTGGTGGCGCACCTCTTCGCGGCCCGAACGGCGGAGGAACCGCGCCCGTCCACGGCGCGGTGGCTTACACCGGACGAGGCCGTGGCGGCGGTACCCGCGCACGAGGCCAGGCTGCTGTCGGCCGCCCTCGCACCCGGCGCGCCCGCCCGGGCCTCCCTCCTGGAAAGCTGACCTCTTCCCCGAGGAGTTGAGCCGTCCGGCGTAGGTACCTCGCGGACCGCCCGCGAAATGATCGCGCCGGAAGGCGGGTTGGCGGCGCCGGGGAAGCGGAGCGCCCCCACGCCCCGCGTGTCCGACTGCCGCGCCGGCGCCGACGACTGGCCCGCCTCAGGAGCCGTACCGAAGCGGTCGCCTCACCGCGGGTGGCGGACCTGTTCGTGGCCGGCTTCTAGCCGAGTGCCGCGCGCAGGACGCCGACCACCTCGTCGGTGCGCTCGCCCACGAAGAAGTGGTCGCCCGGCACGGGACGGAAGGTGAAGGGTCCTTCGGTGAGGTCTTGCCAGGCGCGCATGGCGCGGGGCGGCAGCGAGGTGTCCGCCAGCCCGGCCAGCGCCGTGACCGGGCAGCGCAGCCGGGGCCCGTCCGCCGGTGCGTACGTCTCCACGAGGGTGAAGTCGGCGCGCAGTGCGGCGGCCGCCAGCGCGACGGCCGCCGGATCGTCGAAGAGTTCGACGGGCACCTGCCCGTACAGACCCAGTGTGGTCATGAACGCGGCGCGGGGCAGGTCGTGCACCGGCTCGCGGTCCAGCGGCAGGTGCGGCGGGCGTTGCGCGGCGACGGCCAGCCCGAGCGGCACCCGGCCCGCGGCCTCCAGCCTGCGGGCGGCCTCGTAGGCGACCAGCGCCCCCAGGCTGTGCCCGAACAGCGCGTAGCCCGCCTCCGTCTGGGCCGTCAGCTCCACCAGAACGGGCAGCAGCTCCTCCATCAGCCCTTCCATGGTGGTGTGGGCCGGTTCCGTCGCCCTGCCCTCCCGGCCGGGCAACTGCACCGGCACCACCTCGACGTCCGCGGCGAGCAGCCGCTGCCACGGGAGGTAGGCGGACGCCCCCTGTCCGGCGCACGGGAAGCACAGCAGCCGCGCCCTTGCCCGGTGGCTGTGGGCGGGTTCCGGTGCCGGGACGGGGGCCGGCGGGGGGAACGGCAGCCACGGGTCGGTACCCGGTGCCGGGGCGGGCCTGCTCATGCGGTGATGATCCCTGCGATGGCGCGTACGGTCGGGTTCTCGATGAGGGTGGCGATCGGCAGTTCGGTGTCGAACTCCCGGCGCACCCGGGCCGCGAGCTGGACGCCGACGAGCGAGTTGCCGCCGAGTGCGAAGAAGTCGTCGTCCATGCCGATGTCGTCGATACCCAGCGCGTCGGACCACAGCTTCGCCAGTCGTGCGTGGGTGCTCGCCGGGGCCTCGTCCGCTCCCGGCCCCGCGCCCCGCCCGGCCGCCGAGGCGGTCGGCCCGGCCGCCGGGACGGCGTGTTCCGGTGCCTGTCCGGCCTGCGCGATCACGTTCTGGGTGAGTGCCTCGACGGCGCGCAACCGCTGCCGGATGCCTTCCGGGACGACGACGATCTGCGGTCCGAGCCGGTCGCCGAGGATGTGCCAGAGCGCCTGGATGCCCTCTTCCGGGCGGATCGCGAACGCGCCGCCGATGCCCGACCCGGCGGGCGGGCCGGCCGGTGGGCCGGTGGGCACCTGAGCGGACGGTTCCTCGGGGGCCCGCACAGCGGAAGCGGCCCGCTCGGGTGTCGGCGCGGCACTCGCGCGCGTCACCAGGCTGTCGCGGAACGCACCCGGGTCCCAGATGCGGACCGTGTAGCCCGTCACGTCCACCACCTCGCGGCCTTCCGCGTCCGTGAGGGTGAGGTCGAAGGTGACCATCGTGCGGTGCGCGCCGCGCCGCCGTGTGTAAACGTGCACGACCGGCGGAAGCGGGCCGCGCAGCGTGACGCCGCTGATGGTGAACGGCAGGTAGCTCTCCCCCGTGGGCCCGAGCTCCGGCAGGTAGACCGCGTTGGAGGTCGCGGCGTCGAACAGCGCGGGATGCAGCGGATAGTCGGCCAGCTCCGCGAGATACGGCGCGGGCATCTCGATCCGTGCGAGGGCCGAGGAGCCGTCGCGCCGCAGTTCGGCGATGTTGGTCCAGCGCGGCCCGAAGTCGATGAGCCCCGGCTCGGGTTCGTACGGCTCGGTGTCGGGCTTGACGACGGGGAAGCACTCGCGCAGCACCTCCAGATCGTGTACGTGTGCCGGGCTCTTGGGAGCGCTGCGGACGTGGCCTGTGGCGTGTTCCGTCCACTCCCCCTCGTCGTCGCGGCGGCTGGCGACGGTGAAGCGGTAGCCGTCCCGGTCCGGGTCGAGGGCCGTGCGCAGGGCGGTCGGTGCGGTGAGTGTGAGGACGGAGAGGAAGGTGACGTCGCTCAGCAGGAGCGGCACCGGCGCCACCGGGTCACCCGCCAGCGCCTCGGCCCCCGCGGCCCGCGCCATCTCCAGGTACGCCGTCGCGGGCCACACAGGTGTGCCCGCGACACGGTGCTCCCGGGAGACCCAGTTGCTCTCGCCGTCCACCACGGTGCGATAGACGATTCGGGCACCGTCATCGGTACCGGCACCGGTGACGGTGCCGACTCGCTCGCCGAGCAACGGGTGGGTCCCGGGTGCGGACTCTGGACCGGGACGGTCCCCGGTCCAGGAGGCGGACGTGGGCTCGGGCCCGGGACCGGACGAGGACTCCGCCCCCGGCGCTGACGCGGGCCCGGGGACTGAGGCGGGGCCGGGCGCGGGCACCGACACGGACTCGGCTGCCGAAACGGGCACGGAGACCGGCACCGGCTCCGGCACCGACGCGGACACCGGCTCGCCCGCCACGGGGGCCGCGGCCTCGGGCTCGGCCCCCGCCGCGGGCGCCCGGTCGCCAGCGGCGGCCAGCGCTCCCGCTTCCACCGTGGTACTGCCGGCCTGGAGGGCGCGGAAGGCGGCCGGGGCGAGGGCGTCCGCCTTGGCCGCCATGCCGACCTCTGCCCAGGCGTCCCAGTTCACGGAGACGGTGAAGCCGGGACCCTCGGCCGCGCGGGCGTGGGCGTAGGCGTCCATGAAGGCGTTGGCCGCGGCGTAGTCCGTCTGCCCGAGGTTCCCGGCGACCGAGGTGATGGAGGAGAAGAGCACCATCAGCTCCACTCGCTCCCCCAGCAGCCGGTCCAGCACGAGGGTGCCGCGCACCTTCGAGGCCATGACGCGTTCGGCCTCGGCGCGGCTCTTGAGGGCGAGCAGACCGCCGCCGGGGACGCCCGCGGTGTGGAAGACGCCGTCGACCGTGCCGCATTGGTCCTCGGCCTGTTCCACGACGGCGCGCATCGCCGCCTCGTCCGTCACGTCGGCGCGGCACACGAGTACCTCGGCGCCGTATCCCTGGAGGCGCCGCAGCAGCCGCACCGTCTCCCGTGCTCCGGGGCCGGTCCCGGCACCGCCACGCTCGCCGCCGCCGTCGCTGCCGCCGCCGTCGCTGTTGTCGGCGGCGATCTGGTCCCACTCCTCCTGGGGTGGGAAGGCGGAGCGGGAGGTGAGGACGAGGCGGGCGCGTACGGCCTTGGCGAGCCCTTCGGCGACGGCCAGTCCGATACCGCCGAGCCCGCCGGTGATCAGGTAGGTGCCGCGTTCCCGCAGGGGTCCCGCGGCTCCGCGGACGCGTGGCTCGGGCACCGGAGCGTAGGAGAGCAGCCAGCGGCGGCGGCCGCGCAGGGCGATCCAGCGGTCGCCGCAGGCGGCGAACGCGGGCGCGGTGCCGCCCGGCCTGGCCAGTTCCTCCAACAGACCTGCGGTGTGGCGCTGTTCGGACAGGTCGAGGCAGCGGACGGCGATGTCGGGCAGCTCCTTGGCCAGGACGTCGCAGACGCCGGTCACCGCGGCGCGGGCGGGCTCGACCGGCTCGGCGCCCGTGACGGCACGCAGCCGGGAGCCGGCCACGTCCCAGCGCATGCCAGGCGCGCGTGCGGTGGTGCGCTCGGCGTACGCCTGAGCGAGGAAGAGCACGCTGAAGAAGCCGAGGTCCAGCCAGCCGGCGACGTCGTCGGTCCCGTAGGTCTCGTCGGGTGGTCCGAACAGCCAGCCGTGCAGGACGCGTTCCGGCGTGAGGCCGTCGGCGGCCAGGGCGTCCGCCAGCGCGTCGTAGTCCTCGCGCGCTCCGGGGCGCACCAGGTAGCGGCTGCCGGTCAGCCGCGCGAACGATGCGCCGGGTTCGACCGTGACGACCTGGCCGCCCGCGCGGCGCAGCGCCGTGACCGTCTCGTCGAGACCCGCACCTTTGCGGAAGACCAGCCAGGTGTGGGCCAGGGAGGCGGTGGCGGGTGCCGGGGCGCTCTCCTCCCGCCATTCGGGCCGGAAGAGGGAGCGTTCGATCGGGCGGCGTCCCTCGTCCGGCTCGTGCCGCTGCTCGTCGGCGGGTGCGGGGGTGGCCGGTTTCCCGCCGGGGTCGAGCCAGTGCTCGGTGCGCTGGAAGGGGTAGGTGGGCAGCGGGACGCGGTGCCACTCGCCGCCCAGGTAGGCGTCCCAGTCGATCTGTGCGCCGGCGGACCACAAAGCTCCCACCGCGCGGGCCAGGCAGCCCGGTCCTTCCTCGGTGCCCTGCGGGGAGGGCATGGTCGGTGCCACGGTGCGGTTCCGCTGCCCGGAGGCGAGGGCCTGCGCGCGGGTGAGTCCGGTGAGCACCTGCCCGGGGCCCGCCTCGGCGAACAGGAGGTCGCTGTCGTCGAGCAGCAGCCCGACGGCGGGCGCGAAGCGCACGGGGGCGCGCAGGTGCCGCGCCCAGTAGGCGGGGTCGACGGCCTGTTCGTCGGTGATCCAGGTGCCGGTGACGTTGGAGAGGAACGGCAGCGTCGGGGCGTGGAGTTCCACCTTCGCCACCTCGGCGGCGAAGGGCTCGCAAGCGGGCTCCATCATCGCCGAGTGGAAGGCGTGCGAGGTGTGCAGCCGCTGTCCGGTCACGCCGCGCTCGGCGAGAGCCGCCTGCACGGCGTCCACCGCCTCGTCGGGCCCTGAGACGACGGTGAGACGGGCGCCGTTGTGGGCGGCGATGTCGGCGCCCTCGACCCGCGGGAGTTCCTTTGCCGCCAGCGGCACGGCCAGCATGCTGCCGCCGGGCAGTTCCTGCACCAGCGCGCCGCGCCGCACCACCAGCCGCAGCGCGTCGGCGGGTGACAGGACGCCGGCGAGACAGGCCGCGACGTACTCGCCGACGCTGTGCCCGGCCATCGCTGCCGGGCGCAGCCCCCACGCGCCCAGCAGCCGCGCCATGGCGTACTCGACGGTGAACAGGGCGGGCTGCGCCAGGGCGGTGCGGGTCAGGCGGGCGGCCGCGCCCGGCTCGTCGGCGGCGAACATCACCGCGGTGAGGTCGGCGTCCAGCAGCGGCCGCGCCACCCGTGCGCACTCGTCGACGGCTTCGCGGAAGACGCTCTCCTGCTCGTAGAGCCGCTGCCCCATGCCCAGGTGCTGCGAGCCCTGCCCTGGAAAGAGCAGGGCCACGGGCGCGCCGTCGGCCGGTGCGGGAGCGGCGTCGGTGGGGGCGGCGCGCAGGGCCCCGGCGGGTCCGTCCTCGCCGGGGACGACGGCGGCCCGGTGCCGCAGGTGCGGGCGGCCACGGGCGAGCGTGGCGGCGACGTCGTGAAGGTCCCCTCCTGGGTCGGCTTCCAGCGCGTCGGCGAGGCGGCCGGTGGCGGCGGCGAGCGCGGCGGGGGTCCGCGCCGAGACGGTCAGCAGCGGGGGGCGCCCCGAGTCGGGGCGCCGGATCTCCCGTGGCGGGGGCGGCTGTTCGACGACGACGTGCGCGTTGGTGCCGCCGACGCCGAAGGAGCTGACCGCGGCGAGCCGCACGTCGTGGTGTGCGGGCCAGTCGGTCAGGCCGGTGTTGACGTGGAAGGGTCCGCTCTCGAAGTCGATGGCCGGGTGCGGCCTGCGGTAGTTGATACTCGGCGGGATGCGGCCGTACCCCAGGGCGAGGACGGCCTTGATGAGCCCCACGACGCCCGCGGCGGGCCCGAGGTGGCCGACGTTGCCCTTCACGGAGCCGATCGGGATGTCGGCGACGCCGGTGTGGCCGAGGTCGCGGTAGGCACGCGTGAGCGCGTTGACCTCGATGGGGTCGCCGACGCGGGTGCCGGTGCCGTGGGCCTCGACGTAGCCGATGCGCGCCGGGTCGATCCCGCTCTCGCGCATCACCCGCCGGATGAGCCGGGCCTGCCCCTCCACGCTGGGTGCGGTGAAACCGGCCTTGAGGTTGCCGTCGTTGTTGATGGCCGAGGCCCGGATGACGGCGTGCACGTGGTCGCCGTCGCGCACCGCGTCGGCGTACCGCTTGAGGACGACGGTACCGACGCCGGTCCCGAAGATGGTGCCGTCGGCGTCGGCGTCGAAGGGGCGCACCCGGCCGGTGAGGGAGAACATGCCGCCCTCGGCCGCGTGGTAGCCGGTGATCCGGGGCAGTTCGACCTGGACGCCGCCGGCGACGGCCGCGTCGCACTCGCCGGTGCGCAGCGCCCGGCAGGCGGTGTGCACGGCGACCAGCGAGGTGGAGCAGGCGGTCGCCACGTTGACGCTCGGCCCGGTCAGACCGAGGTGGTGGGAGACGGCGGTGGTGAGGTAGTCGGCGGCGTTGGCGACCATCACGCCGACCTCGCCGAGGAACGCGGACGCCTCGGGGCGCGCGGCCACGTTCCACTCGCGGTAGAGGTTGGGCGCGCCGCCGCCGTAGACACCGACCACGCCGGGGACGTGGAAGGGGTCGTATCCCGCGTGTTCCAGCGCGGTGTAGGCGGACTCCAGGAAGAGCCGGTGCTGGGGGTCGCGGACCTGGGCCTCGCGGGGTGTCAGACCGAAGAAGCGGGCGTCGAATCCGGCCACTTCGCCGAGGGCCGGTTTCGCCCTTACGTAGTGGGGGTCGGCCAGTGCGGAGTCCGGGATTCCGGCGGCGCGCAGCTCCTCGGCGTCGTAGCGGGTGACCGACTCGACGCCGCTGGTGAGGTTCGCCCAGAAGGCGTCGGGTCCTTCGCTGCCGGGGACCCGGAGCGCCATGCCCACCACTGCGACGGCGTCCCGATCGTGCGGTCGGGGACCCGTGTCCGAAGCGGGACCGCGTTCGTGGGCGCGCGCGTCGGCCTGCCGGTCTCCGGGCTCCAAGGCGGGCCCCCGCGGGTTCGTCCTGTGCACCGTACAGCCCCTTCCCCGATGATCTCGCATCCTCCGCCGCGACCAACTCGCGCGTCAATGCGTACAGTTCGACTATGACGTACGGCGGGGGGCGCGTTCCGTCTTCCGCCCGCGCCCCGCGGACGAGGGAGGAGACAGCCGGTGCCCGAACCCGTGTCCTATCCGGCGGGAGCGCTGTGCTGGGCCGATCTGCGGACGGCCGATCCGGTGTCCGCCGAACGCTTCTACGCGGCGGTGCTGGGCTGGTCCTACGTGCGCACGGGACCGGCGTACGGCCACTACGGATACGCCACCTGGCAGCGGCACATGGTGGCCGGTATCGCACGGTCGGACACCGGGGAGCGCGACGGCGCCGAAGGGCGGTCCGGCGCCGGGGAGGGGGACGGCGGTGGCGCGGAGGCGAGTTGGATCGTCTCGTTCGCCACACAGAGCGCCGACGCCCTCGCGGACCGCGTGGCGGCGGCCGGCGGCGAGGTGCGCCACGGGCCCGAGGACTTCGGGGTGCTCGGCCGCACCGTCGCCGCCGTGGACCCGGAGGGGGCGCACGTCGGCTTCTGGCAGGCCCGCGCCCACCTGGGCGCGGGCCTGTTCGGGGAGCCTTCGGCGCTGTGCTGGGCGGAGCTGGCGGTGCGCGACACCGGCAGGGCCGACCGGTTCTACGAGACCGTGCTGGGCGTGCGTGTCACCGCCCACGACGCCGCCGGCGAGGAGCACTACGCCGCGTTCCGGCTGCCGGACGAAGACACGGAGGGCACGGGAGACGCGGAGGGCGTGGGAGGCCCGAGCGGCACCTCCGCCCGGCGCGACCCGGGCGGCGCGTTCGGCGCGCCCGGCGAGGCGGTGGCGGGGCGCACCGTGCTGGCGGCCGGGCCGCCCGGCGCCGAGCCGTTCTGGATGCCCTACTTCGGGGCGCGCGACGCTCAGCGCACCGTCGACGTCGCGCGGCAGGAAGGCGCCGCCGTGCTGTACGAGGGGGTGAACGGCCAGGGCCGCGACGTGGCCGTGCTCCGCGACCCGCAGGGCGCCGTGTTCGCCGTGCTGGAACTTCCCGGACCCCAGGGCGGGCCGGGCGCCGCCTGAGCCGCAACGGCTGGGGCACGACTCGGGATTCGGGCGTCCATCGCCTGTCGCGGCCCGCCGCCGAGCCAGTGGGGTGCGCGCCCGTCATCGGGTGCACGGGCCCTGCTCTACATGGCCTGCCCCGCGGCGTAGCCGCACATCGGGCGCGTACGCCTCGTGCCCTCCACACGTGCCCGCCCGTCCGGCGCCCGGAGGGGCGGGCACGTGTGCGGGCGCCCCGGGCGGCAGGCCCGCGCGATCCGGGCAGGAGGCACGCGGCCTCCCGCTCCCGGTGCCGACCGTTGCCCACCGGTGCCACTCCTACGGGTGGATCAGCGGCGGTCTTCGCCCCTGCGCGACCTGACGGCGCTTTGATCGGCGCGGTGGGCGGCCTACGCAACGTGCGGCCGGCGGCCCCGCACCGTGACCGTACTCATGGAAGGCACCTCGTGCACACCGTGCAAGGAGCACCACCCCATCAGCGCTCCGGCGTCCGCCGCGTGCGCGCCCGCGGCAGACTCGCCCTGGCAGGGGCGAGCGCGGCGCTCGTCCTCGTCCCCGCGCTGACCGCCGCCTCCGCCGCGCCCGGCGAGGGGTCCGGGGCGGGCAAGACGACGCCCGTCCAACTGCTGGCCGTCAACGACCTGCACGGCAACCTCGACGCCGTGGAGGGCCCCGCGGGATCCGTCTACCGCGAAGGGCCCGGCGGCGAACCCGAGCGCGTACAGGCCGGCGGCGTCTCGCGGCTGGCCACGCTGCTGGACCGGGCCAGGTCCGACGCCGAGGGGGCCGACTCGCTGACCGTCGGGGCGGGCGACATGATCGGCGGCAGCCCGCTGCTGTCGGCCGCCTTCCACGACGAGCCCACCGTCGACGCCCTGGAGATGCTGGGTCTGGACGTCAGCTCGGTGGGCAACCACGAGTTCGACGAGGGGCCGCGGGAGCTGCTGCGCATGGACCGCGGCGGCTGCCACCCCGAGGACGGGTGCGCCGACCCCGACCGGCCCTACGACGGCGCCGACTTCCCCTACCTCGCCGCCAACGTCCTGCCTAAGGACGGCGCCGCAGCGGACAAGCACCCCGCCGCCAAGAAGGCCGGGAAACCCGGGAAGCCCGGGAAGAAAGCCGGGGCGGGCAAGCCGATCCTCCCGCCCTACTGGATCGAGAAGCTGCCGAGTGGCGAACGCGTCGGGTTCATCGGCCTGACCACCAAGGACACGCCCTCGGCCGTCAGCGCCTCGATGACCAAGGACCTGGTCTTCGAGGACGAGGTCGCCACCATCGACAGGTACGCCGACGAGCTGGACCGCAAGGGCGTCAAGGCCGTGGTGGCGCTGGTGCACGAGGGCGCGGAGCCGCCCGGCAGGACGTACGACGCCGAGTGCGACAAGGACGGCCCCGCCAGCGAGTTGAACGGCCGGATCAAGGGCATCGCGAGCACGGCCTCGCCCAAGGTCGACCTGTTCGTCACCGGGCACTCGCACGAGCCGTACGTGTGCACCGTCGAGGACCCGGCGGGCAACCCGCGCAAGGTCACCCAGGCCGCCTCCTTCGGGCGCACGTACACCGACCTGCGCTTCGACATCGACAGCTCCACCGGTGACGTGGTGCGCCGCTCGGTCAGCGCGCGCAACCACATCGTCGGCCTCGACACCCCCAAGCAGCCGCGGGTGGACAGCGTCGTCGAGAAGTGGCGGGCGCGCTCCGCGGACCTGGCGAACCAGCCGGTGGGGTACATCTCCGACGACATCCCCGGGCGCGGCTCCCCCGATCCTGAGACGCCGCTGGGCGATCTGATCACCGACACCCAGGTGGAGGGGGCCCGGGGCGAGGGTGCCGAGCTGGCGCTGCTCAACTGGGGCGGCATGCGCTCCGACCTCGTCTACCGGGCCTCGGGCGACGAAGGGGACGGGGTGGTGACGTACGGCGAGGCCTTCCAGGTGCAGCCGTTCGACAACCCGCTGGTGACGATGACGCTGACCGGCGACCAGCTGCTCACGGTGTTGCGCCAGCAGTTCTCCGGCGCCAACGAGGGCTATCCGCAGGTGCTCCAGGTCTCCGACGCGCTGCGCTTCGACGTCGACATGGCGCGCAGTGGCGCCGCCAGGCTGCTGGAGGACTCCGTGCGCGTCGGCGGCGAGCCGCTGGAGCCCTCGCGGGACTACCGGGTGACGGTCAACGACTTCCTCGCCGAGGGAGGCAACGGCTTCGGCGCCCTGAAGGGGGGCACCGACCGGGAGGCCACCACCACCGACCTGGCGGCCTTCACCGACTACATCAAGAACCACTCCTCTCCCGACGACCCGATCGCGCCGCCCAAGGCGGACCGCATCACCTGGCGCTGACCCCGCGCCACCCGGCCGGGAGCGGTCCCGCCGCCGACCGGCGGTCTTCCACTCCCGGCCGGGCCTGAGGTGTCCTGGGGGCACACAAGGACGTACGGGTGCGCACGCGCGGTGCCCACGCGTGCGCCCAGGAGGGAGTCCCGCATGGAGACCACAGCGCCCGCAGGCGAGACCGGTTGGTACGTGGACGACAGGTGCACCGACTGCGACGTGGCCCGCCAGCTCGCCCCGGGCCTCATCGCCCAGGGCGAGGGCCGTTCCGAGGTCGTGCGGCAGCCGCGCGACGAGAGCGAGACGCGGCAGATGCGGGCCGCCGCGCTCGCCTGCCACACGCGCTCGATCCGTCCGGCGGGCGGGCGCTTGGACCCGGCGGCGCCCGACCCCTTCCCGCTCGCGCTGGAGCCGGACGTCCTGCTGTGCGGCCACAACTCCACGCACACCGCGGGCGCCAACGCGTATCTGCTGCGGCGCCCTTCCGGCACGTGGATGATGGTCGACACGCCCCGCTTCAGCGAACGGCTGGCCGAACGCTACGAGGCGCTGGGCCGGTTCACCGACGTGCTGCTCACCCACAGGGACCACGCGGCGCACGGCCGCGGCTGGGCCGACCGGCTCGGGGCGCGGCTGTGGATCCACGAGGGCGACCTGGACGCCGCCCCCGACGCCGACCAGGTGCTGCGCGGCACCGACCCGGTGGACGTCGCGGAGGGGGTCCGCGTCTTCCCGCTGCCGGGACACACCCGCGGCAGCGTCCTGTACGTCGCCGACGAGCGCTACTGCTTCAGCGGGGACAGCTTCTACTGGGCGCGGACCCTCCAGGACATCGAGGTGGCGCAGAGCGTGACCTGGTACTCGATCGAGGAGCTGGCCACCTCGCTGGCCAGGACGGTGGACGCGCTGCGCTTCGAGTGGCTGCTGCCGGGGCACGGCGGGCGCAAACAGCTGCCGGCGTCCGAAATGGCGCGGCGGATGGAGCGGTTGGCCGACCGCGCGAGGGGGATGAGGCCGCGGCCCGTCGACTTCACCGCACTACGCTGGTAGCGCCCGCGGCATGTCCGGCGGCGGGTCCGCCGCACGCCGCGAGGAGCCCCACACCCATGACCACCACTGTGAGAACCGCTCGCCTGGTCACCGACGTCCTGCAACCCCGCAACACACTGCTCGCAGGACTCACCGGGCTGGGGATCGCTGCCGCGGGTGACTGGACGGGGGCGCCGTGGGGGCTGTTCGCCGCCCTGTGTGCGGGCGTCGTCCCGGCCTCGTACATCGACTGGGAGCGGCGGCGCGGCACCTGGGGCGACCGGCACGTGGTGGACCGCGGGCAGCGGCTCCCGATCTTCCTGGTGATTCTCGGCTCCGTCGGTCTGGGTGCGCTGGTGATGCTGCTCGGGCGTGCCCCCGCCGACCTGTTGGTCGCCATGGTGGCCATGTGGGCGATGACCGTGTGCCTGATGACGGTGAACTCGGTGTGGAAGATCAGCGTGGACGCGGCGGTGGCCTCCGGTGTGGTGACGATGCTGGCGGTGGTGCACTCGCCCTGGTGGCTGGCCGCCTACGCGGTGGTGGCGGCCGTGTGCTGGTCGCGGATAGCGCTGACGTACCACACGGTGGCGCAGACGGTGGCCGGCGCGGCGCTCGGCGGGATGACGTCGAGCGCCTGGCTGTGGTGAGGGCGCCGGGCGCCGTGAGCGGGCGGCCCGCACCCGAAGGGGTCACCCGGGTGGCGGCGGGTTCGGCGTGACGGCGACGACGGGCGCGAGGATGGTGGCGTTCTCCCCGTCCGCCGCGTCGTCCGCCGCCCGCCCCCGCCGAGGTACGCCATGGCTTCCCCTTCCGCTCCTCCACCGCTGACCCGGGCCGCGCTCCGCGGCGTCTTCGCCGGTGCCGCAGGCGCGGGTGCGTCCGGCGCGAGTGTCGTCGGCGCGGGTGCGGGCGGGCCGCGTGAGTTGGTGGGCGTCGAGGTGGAGACGGCCGCGGTGGACCCGGTGACCGGCGCCGCCGTGCCCTACGGGGGCCCGCGCGGGCTCCGCGCCCTGCTGGAGCTGCTGGCCGCCGAGTGGCCAGGCGCCGCACCCCTGTCCGACCGCGCGGCGCTGACCGGGGTCCGGCTGGCCGGGGGCGGCACGGTCACGCTGGAGCACGGCGGCGCGGTCGAGTACTCCTCGCCGCCGCGCTCTTGCGTGGCGGAGCTCGCCCGGGTGACGGACACGGCCCTGCGCGAGGTGGCCGCCGCGGCGCGGCGACTCGGCTTCGCCCTGGTACCGGGAGGGCAGTACCCGTTCACGGCTCCCCACGAGGTCTCCTGGGTGCCCCACTCGCGCACGCCCGTGATGCGGCGCCACTTCGAGAGCCTCGGCCCCGCGGGGTCCGGCGGCCCTTGGGTGATGTCCCTGGCGCTGTCCACCCAGGTCTCCCTCGACGTCACCTCGCCCGACGACCTGGCAGACAAGCTGCGCACGCTGGCCGCCGTCTCCACACCGGCCGCCGCGCTGTTCGTCAACGCGCCGCTGGAGGGCGGGCGGCCGTGCGGGCTGCTGTCGCGGCGCATGGACAGTCTCCGCCGCACGGACCCGGCCCGTACCGGTGTCATCCCGGCGATGCTGCGGCAGGACGTGGACGTCGAGAAGGTCGTCGACTGGGCGCTGACCCTCCCCATGATCCACCGGGCAGCGCCGGACGGCGGCCGGTGCCCGGCGCCCGCTGCCGGCTTCGGCACCCTGTTGACGACCGGTTTCCCCGACGGTGGACGGCCGGGGCTCGCCGACTGGCGCTCACACCTCTCCCAGATCTTCTCCGACGTCCGGGTACGCGAGACGCTGGAGCTGCGCGCCGTGGACGGCCCGCCCTACCGGGCGCTGTTCGCCGCGCCCGCCTTCTTCAGCGGGCTCGGCTACCACCCGCCCGCGCGGGAGGCCGCCCGGGAGATGCTGCACGGCATCAGTCCCCGGGAGCACCGGGCCGCCCTGGAGGAGATCGCCCGCCGGGGCCTGGGGGCGCGGCTCGCGGGGCGCCCGGTGCGCGAGGTCGCCGCCGAGCTCCTGCGGTTGAGCCGGGCGGGCCTGCGGGCCCGGGTCGCCACCGGCGCGGAACGCCCCGAGGCCCTGGCCTTCCTGGACCCGCTCGACGAGGTCCTGGACGAGGGCGTCACCTTCGCCGAACGGATGCTCGCCGAGCGCGCCCGCGACCCGGCCGGCTTCCCCGCACGCCACGTCGCCCGCCACCGCGTCCCCTGAGGCGGTGCGCCCCCGAAGGGGGCCACCGGGCCTGAGGCGGCAGCGCACCGCAAGGGCCGGTACGGGGGTGTGCCCGCGGCCGTGCGCCTCATGGGCTCAGGCCGCTCAGACCACGCCCTGGTCGCGCATCGCGTCGGCGACGCGGAGGAACCCGGCGGCGTTGGCGCCCAGCACGTAGTCGTCGGGCGTACCGAACTCCTCGGCGGCGGCGACGCACTGGGTGTGGATGTCGCGCATCACGGCGGCCAGGCGCCCCTCGGCCTGCTCGAAGGGCCAGGAGTCGCGGGCGGCGTTCTGCTGCATCTCCAGGGCCGAGGTCGCCACCCCGCCCGCGTTGGCTGCCTTGCCAGGACCGTAGAGGACGCCCGCCTCCCGCAGCACCTCGACGGCGTAAGGGGTGCAGGGCATGTTCGCGCCCTCGGCGATGGCCTTGACGCCGTTCTTGACCAGGACCACCGCGTGCTGCTCGGTCAGCTCGTTCTGCGTCGCGCACGGCAGGGCGATGTCGCAGGCCACGTCGTAGACCGAGCCGCGGGTGCTGAAGCGGGCAGCCGTGCGGGCCTCGGCGTAGGTGTCGAGGCGGCTGCGGCGCTCCAGCTTGATCTCCTTGAGCAGGTCGAGGTCGAGTCCGTCCTCGTCCACCAGGTAGCCGGAGGAGTCGGAGCAGGCGATGACCTGCGCGCCGAGCTCCTGCGCCTTCTCGATGGCGAACAGCGACACGTTGCCGGAGCCGGAGAGGACGACGCGGCGGCCCGCCAGGTCCTCGCCGCGGGTGGCGAGCATCTCGCGGACGAAGTGCACGGTGCCGTACCCGGTCGCCTCCGTACGGGCGTGCGAGCCGCCCCAGCCGGTGCCCTTGCCGGTGAGGACGCCCGCCTCGAAGCGGTTGGTCAGCCGCTTGTACTGGCCGAACAGGTAGCCGATCTCCCGGCCGCCGACGTTGATGTCGCCCGCGGGCACGTCGGTGTGGTCGCCCAGGTGGCGGTAGAGCTCCGTCATGAACGACTGGCAGAAGCGCATGACCTCCGCGTCGCTGCGGTTCTTCGGGTCGAAGTCCGCGCCGCCCTTGCCCGCGCCGATGCCGAGACCGGTCAGCGCGTTCTTGAAGATCTGCTCGAAGGCGAGGAACTTCACGGTCCCCAGCCCCAGATCGGGCACGAACCGCAGCCCGCCCTTGTAGGGGCCCAGCGCGCTGCTGAACTGGACCCGGAACCCGCGGTTGACGTGGACCTCTCCGGCGTCGTCGGTCCACGGCACCCGGAAGAGGACCTGCCGCTCGGGCTCGACCAGCCGCTCCACCAGCTTCGCCTCGGCGTACTCGGGCCGCTTGCGCAGCACCGGCTCAAGGCTGTGCAGCACTTCGTGCACGGCCTGGTGGAACTCGGACTCACCGGGGTTCCGGCGCAGAACGTCTGCGTACACCGCTTCGATACGGCTGCTGGCATCCACGGGCATCTCTCCTCGTCACTCGCCACGCCCGGCCCGGTCCCGAAAGGCCGTGCGGCTCACGAGGGTACGTGCCGGTACCACGCGCTCCGCTCTCGGGTGGCGAAAACCACTTTCCACGGCGGAGTCACGCTCCGTGCCCACGGCGGGGTCGTGCTCCCGCGGCGCGGTCACTCCTCGGCCAGCCGGACCGCGTTCTCCAGCAGCAGAGCGTGCACGAACCCCTGCGGCAGGTTGCCGCGCAGCTGGCGCTGCTCGACGTCGAACTCCTCCGCGTACAGGGTCGGCGGCCCGTACGCGCCCCTGTTGCGTTCGAACCAGCGGAAGGCGGCGGGGCGGTCACCGAGGCGGTCGACGGCCAGGGACATCATGAAGCCGCACAGCAGGAAGGCGCCCTCCGCCGCCGCGAGCGGCCGGTGGTCGTGCCGGAAGCGGTAGACGTAGCCGTCCTCGGCGAGCTCCGCCTGCACGGCGGCCACGGTGCGGGCCGCGGTCGGGTCCTCCTCCGGCAGGCAGCCGCGGGCCAGCGGCAGCAGGACGCCGGCGTCCATGTTCGGGTCGTCGGCGGCACGGGCCCACACCCCGTCGCCGCGCAGACAGCGGGCGCGGGTCCCCTCCAGCACGGTTGCGGCGAGCCGCTGGTGGCGCCGCGCCTCCCGCTCGGGCAGCTGCGCCGCCAGGGCCCGCAGACCGGCCACCACGCTGAGGCGGGAGTGCGTCCACCAGCGCTTCTCCAGCTCCCACAGCCCCGCCTCCGGCTGCTGCCAGTTGCGCTCGACGGCCGCGACGGCGACGTCGACCGCGCGGCGCACGTCGGGGTTGTCCAGGTGGCCGTGGGGTGCGGCGGCCGCGTACAGCTGGAGGACCTCGCCGAAGGTGTCGAGCTGGAACTGGCCGCCCGCCTTGTTGCCGACCCGGTCGCTGCCGCCCGGATAGCCGCTCAGCCCCAGGCTGTGCTCGTCGGGGACGCGCTCCCCTGTGACGGTGTAGGCGGGCCGCAGCGAGTCGCCGTCCGCCAGGACACGTGCGGTGACGAAGTCGACCGCGCCGTCCAGCAGCGGGTGCGGTCCGTGCGCGGCCACCGCGATCCCCGCGTAGCTCTGGTCACGCAGCCAGGCGTACCGGTAATCGTAGTTGCGGCCCTCGCCCGCGTGCTCCGGCAGAGAGGTGGTGGCGGCCGCCGCCATGCCGCCGGCGCCGCTGGTCAGCCCCGTGAGCACCGCGTACGCCTGCCGCGCGTCCCGCGGGGCCAGCAGGTCCGAGCAGTCGGGCACGGACTGCCGCCAGCGGCGCTCGGTCTCCTTCCACAGGCCGTGGGGCTCCAGCCCGGCGCCAGCGGACGCCCGCTCGGTGGCGATCTCCAGGACGAGGTCGCGCCGCTCGCCCTCCCCGAGGACGAACCCGCCATACAGCGCCCCGTCCGCCCCCGGCCGGGCCTCAGGGGCGCCGGACCAGCGCATGCGCAGCCCGCCGCCGAAGGTCTCCCACACGGCACCCTGGCCCCCCACGGAGCCCGGCCCCTCCTGCGACCGCCGCCACGCGCCCATCGCGGCCTTGCCGAAGCCCGGACGGGGGTCGAGGTACATGCGCACTCCGGCCCCCGAGGACGGCCCGCGCTCGACGCTGATCTGGCGCAGGACTACGAGACGCTCAGGCGTGGCGGGCAGGGCCAGGGCGTCCCGGGTGAGGAGCACGGCGTCCGCGGTCACCCAGCGGCTGACGCGGATGAGGGTGCCGCTCTCGTAGAAGCCGCCCGACACCTGCCAGTCGTCGTCGGGGAGCAGGGCGTACCGGCCCGCTCCGCCGATGAGCCGGGAGAAGACCGCGTCACTGTCCCAGCGGGGCGCGCACATCCACACGAGCTCGCCCCGCGGGCTGACGAGGGCGCCGCGCTCGCCGTCGCCGAGGAACGCGTAGTCCCGCAGCGGCCACGGCTGCGTGCCGTGGCCGCGACGTCGCTGAGAAGACACCTCCTGCGTCATGGTCGCGACCCTAGTACCCGGCGCCCGGTGGGTGCGGAACACGGCTGACCGGCGGCGCGACTTCGGCGGCGCGGCCTTCCCGCCGTGCGGCGTGAGCGGGGCGGCGCCGGGTACCCGCAGGGCCCGCGGCGGCGTTCCGGAGCCGCCGCCCGTGCTCAAGGAGGCGGACCATGGTCCAGCAGGTGCACGACGTCATGACCGCGGCGCCGGTCGCCGTCGGCACGCTCACCGGCGTCGGCGAGGTCGCGCAGCGCATGCGGGACGAGGACATCGGCGCGGTACTGGTGACGGAGCGCGACGAATTGCGCGGCCTGGTCACCGACCGTGATCTGGCGATCCGCGTGCTGGCCGAGGGCCTCGACCCCGGCTGTACGACGGTCCGGGAGGCGTGCAGCCCGCAGCTGGTCACCGTCGCACCGGGCGACGAGGTCGGCCGGGCGGTCGGACTGATGCGCGAGCACGCGCTGCGGCGGCTGCCGGTCGTCGAGAACGGCGAGGCCGTGGGCGTGGTGGCGCTGGGTGACCTGGCGGTCGAACACGACACGGACTCGACGCTGAGCGAGATCAGCGCCTCCTCGTCCAACACCTGAGGAGCGGCGGCCTCCGCGGGCAGCCGCTCCGCTTGGTGTGCTGCGGCAGATGGGTGTTCCCTGGACGGGAGGAACCAGGGAAAACGACTGCAAAGGGAACGAACGGTATTTCTTCGAGGTGAGGAGCTGGACATGTCCAAGCGCCAACCCGACCAGGCGGGCAACGAGCCGGACCAGATCCGCGGGCCCGAGGAGCGCCGTATCCACGGCGGCATGCCGGACAAGCCCGACGACGACGAGCTGGCCCGGCGTACCGAGGAGGAGCGCGTCGAGGCCGGGGTGGACGACTACGACCCCGACGACGTGCCGCCCGCGACCGAGAGCTGACCGCACCGCAAGCAACCGCTGACCACACCGGAAGCAACCAGGGCCGGCCCCGGCGCCGGCCCGGAGCGCTGAGAGGCCGCACCCATGCCGATCGCCACCGTGAACCCCGTTGACGGCGAAACCCTCAAGACGTTCGACCCGCTGTCCGACGAGGAGATCGAACGGCGCCTCGCGGAGGCCGACGCCGCCTTCCGCACCTACCGCACCACCACGTTCGAGGAGCGGGCCCGGCTGCTGAACGCGGCGGCCGACCTGCTGGAGCGGGAGGCGAGCGGTGTCGCACGCGTCATCACCACCGAGATGGGCAAGCCCCTGGCCGCCGCCGAGGCGGAGGCCGCCAAGTGCGTGAAGACGATGCGCTGGTACGCCGCGCACGCCGAGGCGCTGCTGGCCAACGAGTACCCGGCAGCGGACGACGTCCAGGACGCGGGCGCCGTACGGGCCAAGGTCTGCTACCGGCCGCTGGGCCCCGTGCTCGCCGTCATGCCGTGGAACTTCCCGCTGTGGCAGGTCATCAGGTTCGCCGCGCCCGCGCTCATGGCGGGCAACGTCGGGCTGCTCAAGCACGCCTCGAACGTGCCGCAGACCGCGCTCTACCTGGGTGACCTCTTTCACCGGGCGGGCTTCGCGCCGGGCTGTTTCCAGACGCTGCTGGTGCCCTCCAGCGCGATCGAGTCGGTGCTGCGGGACCGGCGGGTGGCCGCCGCGACCCTGACCGGGAGTGAGGGAGCGGGCCGCTCGGTGGCGTCGATCGCCGGGGACGAGATCAAGAAGACCGTCCTGGAACTGGGCGGCAGCGACCCCTACGTCGTGATGCCCTCGGCCGACATCGACGCCGCGGCCCGCACGGCGGTGACCGCGCGGGTGCAAAACGCCGGCCAGTCGTGCATCGCGGCCAAGCGCTTCATCGTCCACACGGACGTCTACGACGCGTTCGCCGAACGGTTCACCGCGGGCATGCGCGACCTGACCGTCGGCGACCCCATGGAACCCGGCACGGACGTGGGCCCGCTCTCCAGCGCGCAGGGCCGCGACGACCTGGAGGAGCTGGTCACCGACGCGCTCGCGCAGGGGGCGCAGGCCCTGTGCGGGGGCCGCCGCCCAGAGGGGCTGGAGCGCGGCTTCTTCTACGAGCCGACCGTGCTGACCGGCATCACCGACCGGATGCGCATCCACCGCGAGGAGACGTTCGGGCCTGTCGCCACGCTCTACCGCGTCCGCGACGTGGACGAGGCGATCGAGGTCGCCAACGACACCTCCTTCGGCCTCAGTTCGAACGTCTGGACGCAGGACGAGGCCGAGACCGAGCGCTTCGTGCGGGACGTGGAGGCGGGCGGCATCTACTTCAACGGCATGACCGCCTCGCATCCCGCGCTCCCCTTCGGCGGCGTCAAACGCTCCGGATACGGGCGCGAACTCGCGGGCCACGGCATCCGCGAGTTCTGCAACGCCACCACGGTCTGGCGTGCCTCCTGAGCGCACCGGTGCGCCCCGCCTGCGCAACGGGGCCCCTCAGTACCTGCTCACCGTGCGGTTGACGCCCGCCACGAAGGTGGTGGCCAGCACCCAGCCCGCGACGATCAGCAGATACGCCAGCCACTGGTACCCGCCCTGCGGCGCGTACGCCTTCTCCTGCCCGAAGTCGATGATGGGCAGCAGCAGATCGAGGGCGTAGGCGAGGGCGTTGAACCCGGGGGCCTCGTCCGCCTTGAGGGGGCGAGGCGGATGCAGCCCGTAGGCGAGCGTCCCCACCAGCAGCAGCCCCGCCAGCCATCCGGCGGCCCGCATGGGCCGGAAGCCGTAGCCGACCGTCGCGTCCTGCAAGTGGCCCCACAGCCGCGCGTACAGCGGCAGGGTCGTGCGGTGTCTGCGCTGCTTGGCCAGCTGCACCGAGCGCGCCGCCGCGTCGTCGCCGATGTGCCGGTAGGCCGCGGTCAGCTGCTCGTACGCGAAGGGCACGTACCCGTCCGCGTCCCGGGTGAGCGTCTCCAGGCGCCGAGCGGCGGGAAGAGTGGGGGCGAGGGTGGTGTAGGTGAGGCCGTCCAGGCGGACGGAGGCGGGCCACACCTCGGGGCTGACGTGCAGCAGGTCGCATCTGGCTCTGCGCAGATTGACGGTGCCCTCGATGCGCCTGGCCTCGCGCAGCCACAGCTCCCCCGCCGTGCAGCTGCTGGCCCGCAGTGCGACGCCGCCGGGGTTGGACAGCTGGGCGTAGGCGAGGTTGAGCTGCCCTGGGACGGTGGCGCCGCGCAGGTCGACCCGCCCCTCGGCGCGGACCCGCATGGCGTGCAGGTCGGTACCGACCGTGACGGTCTCCGCCTGGAGCGCGGTGCCCGCGGGGTGCAGGAAGCGGGCGTCGTCGAAGCCGATGTGGCCCGTGACGGTCAGGCCGTCAAGACGTGCCTGCCCGTAGCAGGTCAGATGGGCGGCGCGCAGGTCCTCGCCGATGGTGGCGTGGTCCAGCCCCAGGGCCCGCGCCCGCGCCCCCGCCTGCGCGGGGCCGCGCCCTTCGGCGTCAGGCCCGGCCCCGAGCACGGCGCGCTCCAGGAACAGCGCGCCCTCGACGCGCGCTCCGCCCAGCCGCACCTGCCGGGTCACACGGCAGTCGCTCAGCCGCAGCGCCCCGCCCACCCGCACCGTGGTCGCCCACAGTTCCGGCATCCGGCAGCCGCGCAGGGACAGCCCCCGGCACTCGGCGCCGTAGAAGACGACGGGCTCGTCGAAGGAGCAGTCCGTCAGCGAGACGGGGCACGACACCACGGCCGAGTGCAGGTCGAGCGAGCCGGTGACCCGCGCGCCCCGCAGCCGCAGCGCGGGTATCTCCCCGTCCTCCGACGGCGCCCGCAGCAGCAAGGAGCGCAGCACCCGGGCACGTACCGTCCGGTCGTCGGCGCCGGTCAGGTCCACCGTCCCACCGCGGGGGAACGCCTCCCCGATGCGCCGCTCAGGATCCGTCAGCTCTTCGATCTCCACGCCCGCGACTCTTCCGGCAGGCCACGGCCGCGTCAACCGCCGTATCGCGCGGGGGCGTTCCCGGCGCCGGACACCCGGCGCCCTACCGGCGCGGGCCGCCCGCTAGCGTGCCGTCCGTGGACGGTACGCAGGTCGGACGGGACGACGCCCCGGCGACGCGGCCGGCCGCCGCGCCCGCGAACGGCGGCGCCGGCGAGGGCTGGCCTCTCGCCCCGGGTACGACGGCGCTGAGCGTGGCCGTGCCCGAGGTGGACGCGGTGGTGCGCGGCTGGCGGGCGCGGTACGACACGGCGGCACGGTACGGGGGCGTCGCCCACGTGACCGTGCTCTTCCCCTTCCTGCACCGCGACCGGATCGGAGCCGCCGAACGGGCGGCGCTGCGCGAGGTGTTCGCGTCGCGGCCCGCGTTCACACTCACCTTCGCGGACTGCGCCCGCTTCCCCGGCGTCCTGTATCTCGTGCCCGAACCCGCCGCACCGCTGCGGGCCCTGACCGCCGAGGTGGCACGGCGGTGGCCCTCCCACCCTCCCTACGGCGGACTCTTCGGCGAGCTCGCTCCGCACCTGACGGTGGCCAACAGCGGGGGCGAGGGCGTGCACAGGCGCGCCGAAGCCCACCTGCGCAAGCATCTGCCTGTGACGGCGCGGGTGGACCTTGTCGACCTGGTCGTCCACGAGGAGGGCCGCTGGCTGCCCTGGCTCGACTTCCCGCTGGGGCGGTGAGGAACCGGCCGGTGTGAGACCGGCCGGTGTGAGAGACCGCCGTGTGCGGGCTTCGACGGTCGTCGGGGCGGTGAAGGCGGCCGGCCGGAGCGGTTGCCGGCCGGGGCCGGAGCGGCGGCCGGCCGGTCAGGGCCGGTGGCCGGCCGGGACCTCCTCACCGGCGGGCACGGGGCCCGGCGGGGTGCCGTCGCCGAACGGGCGCCCGCCGAGCTGTTCGCGGTGGTGCGGGGTCAGCCAGCCGGACAGGTCGGGGCCCGCGGGCACGATGGAGGTCGGGTTGATGCCCGTGTGGACGACGTAGTAGTGGCGCTTGATGTGGTCGAAGTCGACCGTGTCGCCGAAGCCGGGTGTCTGGTACAGATCGCGCACGTAGCCCCACAGCACCGGGTCCTGCTCCAGCTTGTTGCGGTTGCACTTGAAGTGGCCGTGGTAGACGGCGTCGAACCGCACCAGCGTGGTGAACAGCCGGATGTCCGCCTCGGTGAGGGTGTCACCCACCAGATAGCGCTGGTCACGCAACCGCTCGGACACCTGGTCGAGACGGCGGAAGACGTCCCTGTAGGCGGCCTCGTACTTCTCCTGCGAGGTGGCGAACCCCGCACGGTAGACCCCGTTGTTGACGTCGCGGTAGATCCCCTCGGCCACCTCGTCGATCTCGTCGCGCAGCGCCTCGGGGTACAGGTCCGGAGCGCCCGGCCTGTGCAGATCCCGCCACTCGGTGGCCAGATCCAGAGTGATCTGCTGGAAGTCGTTGGTGACCAGCTTGCCGCTGGGCACGTCCACGACGGCCGGGACGCTCACCCCGCCCGGATAGTCCGTCTCCCGTTTGTCGTACGCCTCGTGCAGGAAGCGGATGCCCAGCACCGGGTCGCGGTCGTCGGCGTCGAGGGTGAAGCGCCAGCTGCGGTCGTCCTGGATGGGGTCGGTGACGCCGAGCGAGAGCGCGTCCTCCAGGCCCAGCAGCCGCCGCGACACCAAGGCGCGGCTGGCCCACGGGCAGGCACGGCTGACGACCAGCCGGTAGCGGCCCGGCTCCACGGGCCAGCCGTCGCGGCCGTCGGCGGTGATGCGGTCGGCGAAGTGGCTCTTGGACCGTTTGAACGCCTTGCGGCCGTACTCGGTGTTCCCGGCGCCTTCGCCGGTGGCAGCACTGCTCATGCCGGTTCCTCCTCGGGATCGGGGCCGCGGGGCTCCCCGCGCGTTGACGGCATCCCATCATCAGGGTGCGGTCCGTACCGAGTACCGACGCGAAAACCCCGCGACACCCGCACGCCGCCACCGGCCACCCGCGCCGGCGCGGCGCGCGGTGCCGCCGGTGCGTCCCTCACCGCGGGGAACCGCCACCGCTCACCAGCCGTCGCGGTGGATCACCTCGGCGACGGGGCGCCGCCGCACCGGACCGAAGTTGCCCCGGGGCCAGCCCACGGGGATCGCGGCGAAGGTGTGCATGTCCTCGGGGATGCCCAGCGCCTGCTTCCACTCCGCCTCCAGCATCAGGTGCCAGATCGTGATGTTGGCGGCGAGACCCAGCCCGCGCGCCGCCAGCAGCAGGTTCTGCACCCCGGGGTAGACGCACGAGCCCTCCGCGAGCGCCGCGAAGCGCTCCTGGATACGGGCGAGCTCCTGGCCGGCGCTCTCGCCGAGCGCCTCGGCGGAGCGGCGCAGCCCCTCCTCGTCCGGCGCCTGAGCGGGCATGCGGTAGCAGGGGATGACGAGCGCGGGGGTCTGCGCGAAGTGGTCGCGCTGGTACTCGATGGCGGCGACCATCCGCCCGTACGCGGCCTCGTCCATGCCCTCGGGGCCGTGCTTGCCCGTGGTGGCCAGGTAGGCGTCCACGCAGCGCTTCCACAGGGGCGCCAGCCGTTCCATGACGGAGCGGTCGGTGACCAGGACGTACTCGTAGCACTGCATGTTGCCCCCGCTGGGGCCCCAGACGGCTGCCTGTACGAGCTGCTCCAGCAAGGCGTCCGGCACGGGGTCGGGCTTGAGCCGCCGCATGGCGCGCATCGTCGCCATGGTGTCGAAGAGCGGGGGTTGCGAGGGGGCGGGGTTCCCGGCGTCGATTGACATGATCGCAAAGTGTAGGACGAAGGGGCGCCACCCGGCGTGTGCGGTTCCGCGTCCGCCGGGCACGCCCCTCGGCGCGCCGTGTCAGGCGAGCAGGAAGTCCCGCACGATTGGGGCGAGTTGCTCCGGGGGAACGTGGTGGAACGCGCCGGCCAGCGTGCGGTGGCCGCCGTGCGGCAGCGCTTCCGCCGTGAGACGGGCCGCTTCCCTCAGGACGGGCGTGCTCGCGTCGCTGCTGAGCACCAGCGTGGGCAGGTCCGCCGCGGCCAGGGTGTCGGCCGGCAGGTCCGCGTCCCCTTGCAGCGTCGTGTCGTAGACGAGGGTGTGGGCGAGCTTTTGCATCTCGCCCCACGCGGGCGACTGCCGCGCGCCTTCGACGGCCTGCGGCGGCAGTCCCACGATCTCCGTCATGAAGTAGGCGACCGCCTCCCCGCGGCGGCCCTCGCCGACGAGCTCGGCCAGCCGTGGCGCGTGCGAGACGGCCTGCGGCTGCCCGGCGGCACCGGTGAACGGCGGCTCGAACACAACCAGCCGGTCGAACGCCCGGTCCGCGCGCGCCGCGGCGTTCAGCGCGACGATGCCGCCCGACGACATCCCGAACGCGTACACCGCTCCCCCGCCCTCCTGGGCGACGAGCGCGCCGACGACCGCCGCCAGGTCCTCCGTCTCCCGCTCGGGCGCGTAGGGCCGGGTGTCCCCGCTGTCGCCTCTGCCTCTGCGGTCGTAGACCACTGCGGACATGCCCACGCTGGCCAGGTGCCTGGCCAGCGGCTCGCCCGCCCCGCGCGCGCTCATCGCCCCGCCGACCAGCACGACGGGCGGCCCCTCACCGAACCGTTCGTGGGCGAGAGTGGTGCCGTCGGCCGAAGTGACGGTGCGTACGCTCATGTCGGTCCCTCCCGGGTGGTGTCCTTGTGCCGAGTTCTATCAGCGGGCACCGACAACGGGGCGGAAGGCGGCCGGATGCGGGGACATGGCGCGCCGGGTGCGCCCGTTCACTCCTGGGGCGGCGGGGGCGGGGCCGGGGCGCCGGCGGGTGGCGGGACTCTGGGGTAGCGGCGGGCTCCTTCCTCCCCCGGCCCGGCGGACGCGTCCGAGTCCTGCGCAGGAACGCCGGCTCCCGTGCCGGGCCGCCCCGCGCCGGAGGCGGCGGCACCGGACACGCCCGCGCCGGATTCCCCCGCCCCTGAGGGGGCAGCGCCGCAGGCGGCGGCTTCGGGCGCGTCCCGGTGTGTGCCAGGGTCCCAGCCGGCGTCGACGACGCGCTTTTGCACCACGACGGCGCCCGCCAGCACGGCGCCGCCGACGACGAGCATCAGCGCTGTGCCGCCCGCGCCGCCCGCCTTCGCGGCGAAGCCGACGAGGGAGCCGAACCAGCCGAAGTCGGCGTCCCCGAACGTGGTGTTCTCGTCCCCGAAGGCTCCCAGCACCTTCGTCAGGACGGCGGGCAGCAGGGTGATCAGCACCCCGTTGCAGAACGCGCCCGCCACCGCGCCCCGCCTGCCGCCGGTCGCGTTGCCGAAGACCCCGGCGGCGCCGCCGGTGAAGAAGTGCGGTACCAGCCCCGGCAGCACGAGAGCCAGCCCGAAGGCCGGGCCCAGCACCCAGGCCAGCAGCGCCAGGGTGCACAGTCCGCCGGTGAAGCTGGCCAGGAATCCGACGAGCACCGCGTTGGGCGCGTACGGGAAGACGATCGGCGCGTCCAGCGCGGGCACGGCGCCCGGCACCACCTTCTGCGCGATGCCCTGGAAGGCGGGGACGAGTTCGCCGAGGATCGTCCGGACGCCGAAGAGGATGACCGCGACGGAGATGCCGAACTGCAAACCCTGCATGACGGACCGCATCAGGTAGTCGCCGAGGTCTTCGGCAGGCGCGCCGCCGCCGGTGGCGAACGCTCGGAAGGCGGTGTGCCGCCCCGCCTCGGCGACGTACACCACCGCCATCGTCACGTAGATGAGCAGCATGGACAGCGCCGTGGCGACCATCGAGTCACGCAGGAAGCGCAGCCCCTCGGGCAGCTTCATGTCCTCGGTGCTGCGGCTGCGCCTGCCGACGAGCTGCCCGACGGCGCCCGCCGTCACGTAGCCGGCCGTGCCGAAGTGGCCGAGGGCGACGCTGTTGTTGCCGGTGATGCGCTTGGTCCACGGGTGGGCGAAGGCGGGCACCGACACCAGGAGGATCCCCAGCAGCACGCCGCCGACCACGACGACGGCCCACGCCTCCAGCCCGGCGGTCGCCAGCACCATGGTCAGCAGCGTCGCCATGAACAGCATGTGGTGGCCCGTCAGGAAAACGTAGCGCAGCGGCGTGAAGCGGGCCAGCAGCAGTCCGAGCCCGAACCCGACGATCATCAGCCAGGCGACACGGGCACCGAACCGCTCCTGCGCGATACCGACGATGGCCTCGTTGGTGGGGATCACGCCGTGCGCTCCGGTGGCGCCCTGGATCATCTCGCCCAGCGGGGCCAGCGAGCTGACGACGAGTCCGGCGCCCGCGTTGATGAGCAGGAAGCCCAGCGTCGCCTTGATCGCACCGCCGGCGACCTGCCCCGCGGGCTTGCGCAGTGCGAGGAGTCCGGCCGCGGTGATGAGTCCGATGAGGAACGCGGGAACGCTCAGCACCTCGTTGACGAGGAACGTCGCGATCGTGACCAGCCAGTCCATGAAGCCTTCCGCCTCGTGCCGTGGGTGGTGCGGTGGGGAGTGCAGGGGGCGGGCGCCGGCCGGGGGCGCCCGCCCTCGGGGTCTCAGACGTCGTAGATGTCGCGGAGCGCCGCGTCGACCTGCTTGCCGCTGGTGAAGTCCGCCACGACCCGCACGGGGACGCCGATGTCCCCGAGGGCCTCGGCGATCTCCCGCGAGGTGAGGACGGCCACCGCCTCCGACGCCTTGCCCTTGGCGGAGATCGTGTCGGTGGCCTCGACGGTGAGGTGCCGCGTCCAGCCCCAGCGCTCCACGACCCGCTCCAGGGTGTTCTTGAGGAAGAGGCTGGTGCCGAGGCCGTTGCCGCACACGGTGAGGATCTTGTGCACCGACTGGGCGTTCGGCCCGGCGGAAGGGGCTCCGGACGCCTGGTCCGCTCGCCGCGCGGACGCCGTGGCGGGGCGCGGTCCGGACGCCGCTTCCGGCTCCTCGCCTTCCAGCACCCGGCGCAGCGCCTCGAGTCCCGGCGCAGCCCGCAGCGCGGCTTCGGTGGCCGGGTTGCCCAGCAGCCGGGCGAGGGCCGCCATGGCCGCCGTGTGGGCCCCGGAGTCCTCGGCGGCGAGCGCGACGACGAGGGTGACGGGGTCGTTGGCCTCGTGCCCGAAGCGCACGGGCTCGGCCGGCCGCACCCACGCCATGCCGGTACGGCGCACCGCGGGGGACGGCCGGGCGTGTGCGAAGGCGAACCCGGGGGCGAGGACGATGTAGGGCCCGTGCTCCTCGACGTTGCTGATCATCTCGTCGGTGTAGGCGTCGGTGCCGCTGCCCGTCGCGACCAGCAGGTCACCGGCCGTGCGGAGGGCGGCGCGCCAGTCGGCCGCGGGCACGTCCAGCCGTATCGCCTCGGTGGGCAGGAGTTCGCTCAGTGACACCATCCCCGGATATTGGCATGTACCCGCTCCGGCGCACAGCGGTGGGGCGACCCCGGTTTCCCACGGCCGACGGGGTGGCCGACGCAACGGCCGACGGGGCGGCCGACGTGCGCGCCGGCGCGGGCCGGCGCGGGCCGTGTCGGCGCCCGGGGCGAGGGGTACCCGCAGGAACCGCGGGTGACCGTGGAGCCCACGGGGCGCCCGGGACGCGCGGGACCACCGGGCGTACGGGCCCCTCCGGGCGCTACGGGAACGTCCGGGCGCACCAGGCGGCCGGTCGTGCCGGTGATGCGTTGATCCGCACGTTCCGGGCACGGGCGAACCGGAACCCGGATCGCCGGAGGCCCCGGCGCCTCCGGGCGGTCGCGCCCCGGACACCCCACATGTGCACATCGCCCCCTCGACGACGCAGGGAGGAACCATGCGCCTCGATTCCCTCGCCCCCCTTCTCGAGAGGAAGGGACCGTGGGCCACCGCCTACGTGGGCACGGCACGGGCCACCGAGACCGCCGGGGAGGAGCGCCGTCTGACGGCCCGCGCGGCGGGCGACGAACTGGCACGGCAGGGGGCCGGGGCGGCCACCGTGGACGCCGTCACGGACTACCTGGAAACGCTGACGCCCCGCACACAGCCGCAGGGCAGCGTGGTGTTCGCGGCGGACGGCGAGGTCGTGCTGGACCTGCCGCTGACGCGGGCGCCCGACCGCGCCCAGGTGTGCTGGTCGGCGCTGCCCCACCTGGCGCCGCTGCCGGAGCTGACCGGCGAGAACCCGCTGTGTCTGACGGCGCGGATCGACCGCACGGGCGCCGACTTCGAACTGGCCGACGCGCGGGGCACCCGGGAGGCCGGGCAGGCGCGCGGCGAGGACTGGCCGGTGCACCGCACCACCACGGGTGAGCCGTCGGAGAAGCACTTCCAGCTGAAGGTGGAGAACACCTGGGAGAGCAACGCGGGCGTGATCGCCGACGCCGTCGCCTCCCGTTTCCAGGAGACGGGTGCCGACGTGCTGGTACTGAGCGGTGACCCCCGTGAGCGCCGCGCCGTCCACGAGAAGCTGCCCGAGCACCTGCGGGGCATCGCGGTGGAGACCTCACACGGCGGCCGCGCGGCGGGGTCGGCGACCGAGTTGCTCGACCGGGAGACCGAGCGGGCCCGCCACGAGTTCGTCCAGCGGCACACCGACGACGCCCTCTCCCGGCTGCGCGCTGCCCACACACCGGGGTCCCCCGGCCCCGCGGGCTCGGCTGAGGCCGCCGTCGCCGAGGGCGTCGCCTCGCTCGTCGAGGCGGCGCGGGAGCACCGGGTGGGCACCTTGGTGGTGCGGCCGGGCGGCTCCGACCGTGAGCAGGAGGTGTGGGTCGGTGACACCAGCGACCAGGTCGCGGTGCGCCGCTCGGAGTTGCAGTACCTGGGCGCCACCGAGCCGGTGCCGGCCCGTGCCGACGACGCGCTGCTGCGGAGCGCGGCGGCGACGGACGCGGAGGTGCTGGTGGCGGCGCCGGAGGACGACCTGCCGGTCGGCGGGATGGGCGCGGTGCTGCGGTGGACGTACGCGGAGGGCCCCGCGCCCGCCGCGCCGTGAAGACCCTGAGACCCGTGGGGTCTGTGAGACACGTGAGGTCCGTGAAGGCAGGGAACCCGTGACCTCGGGCACGGGCGGGCCGCGGTGGCCGGGAACAGCGCCGTGGCGCGGGACGGACGAACCGTCCCGCGCCACGGGCCCTGCACCTGCTCGGTTGCATAACGCTTCCGACTTCACACCCTTCCAGGAAGGTGCGGAGGCCGCGACCTCCCACGAGCGGGTGCTGCGGTCGAGCCAGCCGGACAGCAGCCCGAAACAGGCACCGGTCAGCGCCAGCAGCGCGCCCAGCCAGCTGGGCGAGGTCAGGCCGAAGCCCGCCGCGATCACCATGCCGCCGAGGGAGGCCCCCAGCGAGTTGGCGATATTGAACGCCGACTGGACGCTGGCCGACCCCAGTTCGGGCGCGTCTCTTCCGTGGTCGAGGATGCGCGCCTGCACGCTGGGGATGGCGGCCATGCCGGCGATACCGGTGAGGAACACGTTCACGGCCACCAGTACGGTGTTCTGCGCCGTGACCATGATCATCGCGAGTGACAGCGACAGCGTCAGCAGCGCGCCGCAGATGGTCCGTACCGGCCAGTCGGTGAGGCGGCCGCCCAGGAGCGTCCCCACCGTCATCCCCGCCCCGGCCAGCGCGAGCAGCGCCGTCGCCGCGGTGGGGGTGTAGCCGCTGACCTCGGTCACCAGGGGCTGGATGTAGGTGTAGAAGGACGAGGTGCCGGCGAAGCCGAACACCACCACGGCGTAGGCGAGCCAGACCTGGGGTCTCTTGAAGAGGCCGAGTTCCCCGCGCACGCTGCCCCGGGTGGGCTCCTGCTGCGCGGGGATCAGGGCCGCGAGGGAGACGAGGCCGAACACGCCGATCCCCGCGACGACGATGAACGTCCACCGCCAGCCGACCGTCTGGCCCAGCAGGGTGCCCAGCGGTGAGCCGACGATGTTGGCCATCGGGACGCCGACGAGCACCACCGACAGCGCGCGGCCGCGTCTTTCGGGCCGTACGAGTCCTGCGGCGACGACCGCACCGATTCCGAAGAACACGCCGTGCGGCAATCCGGCGGTGAGCCGGGCAGCCAACAGGAGTTCGTGGTTCGGTGCGAGAGCTGACGCGATGTTTCCGAAAATGAACAGACACGTCATCGCGAGCAATATCGTCTTACGGCCGATCCGCATACCCGCGACGGTGAGCAGGGGCGCGCCGATGACGACACCGAGTGAGTAGAAAGAGACGTAGCCGCCCGCATCGGAGATGCTGACTCCCATGTCGGATGCGGCCTCGGGCAGTAGACCTATCATCACGAACTCGGCCGTACCGGCACCGAATGTCGCAATGGCCAAAGCCAGGAGGGCAAGGGGCAACGGGACCTCCTTGCAGGAGTGGGACGTTGGGGTTTCCCGGCTCGCCACGGCGGGCCGTTCTTGCAATGAAGCGTGCCGCAATCCGGGATTAGAGCAAACGGTTTCCCGATAAGGCTGCCCATAATAGGATTCGGCGCTCCGCGTGAACTCCCCCTGGAATCAAGGCAGTCGAGCCGGAAAAGTTCCGAGAAGCCGTCCTGCGGCACAGACGGATTCGGCGTGTCGCTTTCGCGGGCCTCGACTGGCCTGCGGGAAAGGAGAGTTGGCCGTGACGCATGCGACCACTGTGGCCACGAAATCCCGTTGCTAACGCATAACTCCCGCGCGGGGGCGAGTCGCAAACCGCGAATTCCACACGGCGCCTTCCGCAGGACCCGCGGTGCCGGCACGCGCACAACGACCTCGGCCACCCCGGGGAGGGGGTGGCCGAGGGGTGCCCGTCGCACTGAGGGTCGAGCAGCGGACGGACGAGGGGATCCTTCCGGCGCGGGCCGGAAGGCGGGTGTCAGCCGCCGATGTTGACGTCGACGCAGGCGTAGAAGGCGTTGGCCGTGTCGGCGATGTTCCACACGGCCAGCACCTTCTGCTTACCGGTGAAGCCCTGGAAGTCGACGTGGTGCGAGACCTGGTCGGGAGGTATGGCGCCACCGTCGTCGAACTCGGCGAGCTTCGTGTCGCCGATGAAGTACTGCCAGGTGCTGGTGGAGTGCTTGACGGGCACGTTCCACGTGAAGGTGGTCGAGCTGCCCACGTCGGTGACGTGCCAGCCCTTGCTGTCGTCGCGCAGATCGGCGAAGCGGGAGTTGCCGCCCGCACAGTCCTTGAGCCCCTTGGGGCCCTCGACGCTCTGCGGTTCCCACTGGATCTCGCCGCACTGGACGACGCCGCGGGCGCACTGGTCCTGGCGGCTCGCCGGGTTGGTGACCCAGCCGTGCGCGTTGGCCGGGGTCGCGGTGAGCCCGAGCACCAGCACGGGCGCGAGAGCGACACCCGCCAGTGCCGCTAACTTCCGTTGGATGGACGGCTTCTTGTGCATCTCGGCTCCTTCGGTGAAAGGGAGAGCACATCGGAGATTGGTCTAGACTTTAGCGGCTGACCGGTCCCGGTCAAGCCTTCGGGAACCCGAAGCCGTACCCCTGTCCCTTCAGCCAGGGCAGGAACCGCCGCAGCGCCTCGTACGACTCCGAGCGGTCACCGCCGCCGTCGTGGAAGAGGATCACCGCGCCGTCGCCGGTCTGCTCCTCGGCGTGCCGGAGTATCACGTCGGCGCCCGGGCGCTGCCAGTCACCGGGGTCGACGACCCAGCCCAGCGGACGCATGCCGTGCCCCGCCGCTATCCGCCGGCTGTCGGGCGTGAAGGCGCCCCCCGGCGCCCGGTAGTAGTACACCGGCGCGCCGCCCGACGCCTTGTCGATCATCTTCTTGGCGTCGAGTATCTGCCGCTCCTGATAGGCGACCGACTCGTGGTCCATCCCCGTGTCGTGATCGACCGAGTGGTCGCACAGCCTGTGCCCCTCGGCCACGATGCGCTTCACGAGCTGCGGATAGCGCTCGGCGTTCGGACCTATCAGACAGAACGTCGCCTTGACGTGGTACTCGCGCAGGAGGTCCAGCGTCTTGGGGGTCCACTCCGGGTGCGGGCCGTCGTCCAGGGTGAGCGCCACCGTACGGCCGCCCTTCTCGGTGTGATGGCTTATCCCGCGGCTCACCTTCCGCGGAGCCCGCGCACCGCTGTGCGGCGCGGCCTTCGGCTTGCCGTGCGGCGCTGCGGCCTGCTGGGGCACCCGCGTGGCCCGCAGACTCTGGTCCCACCCCGGATGCGCGCGGGCCCCCGAGTCCTGGGTGCTCGCCTGGACGAACGCCGTCAGCAGACCCACCGCCACCGTTCCCGCCGCGGCGGCCGTCGCCACGACCGACGGCCTGCCGACCCGCTTGCTGTGCAACTCCTGCTCCCAACTGCCCGTTTTTGCCCGCGCTTGTCAAGGATGTAGACCACTTGGGCAGAACCACGGTTGCGCCCTGGAGATGAGAGATACGCCGCACTCCAGCCGGGGCGGCACCTGCTCGGGCGCGGGCACCTGACAGCCTGAGGACGAACCCACCGACAGCAGGGAGAGCACAGGCGATGGCGAGCAGCCCGACATTCACCGAGGACCTGGCCCGTCAGGTGCTGGCCGCGGCGACCGGCAGCCCCGGCGGCGGCGCGCAGCTGCTGTCGCTCGGCGAGAACGCCGTCTTCGCGCTGGACGAGACCGTCGTACGGATCGGCCGCACCCCCGAACTGCTGGCCCGCGCGGAGCACGAGCTGCGGGTGGCGACCTGGCTGGAGGAGGAGGGGGTCCCGGCGGTCCGCGCGGTGGAGCCCGAGGCGCGGCTCGTCGCGGACCACCCCGTCACCTACTGGCGGCGGCTGCCCGCCGCCGTGCGCCCCGCCGGCGCCGCGGACCTGGCCGGTTTGCTGCGGCTCGTCCACGCGTTGCCCGAGCCGCCCTTCACCCTGCCACCGCGCGAGCTGCTGGGCGGGATCGAGCGGTGGCTGCGCCTGGCGGGGGACGCCGTGCCCAGGGAGGACGCGGCGTTCCTGCGCGCCCGCAGGGACGACATCATCGCCTCGCTCCCCGGGCTCGTCCCGCACCTGCCGCCTGGCCCGGTGCACGGCGACGCGCTGCCGCGCAACGTGCACGTCACCGCCGAGGGCCCGCTCCTGGTCGACCTGGAGACCTTCTCCAGCGACCTGCGCGAGCACGACCTCGTGGTGATGGCGCTCAGCCACGACCGCTACGGCCTGCCCGAGGCGGAATACGAGGCGTTCTGCACGACCTACGGCTGGGACGTCCGCGAGTGGGAGGGGTGCGCCGTCCTGCGCGGGGCGCGGGAGACCGCCAGCTGCGCCTGGGTCTCCCAGCACGCGCCGGGCAACCCGGCGGCGCTCGCGGAGTTCCGGCGGCGGGTGGCCTCGCTGCGCCAGGCGGACCCCACCGTGCGCTGGCACCCGTTTTGAGCTCCGCGGGCCGCCGCCACGGGCGTGCGTGGCGGAGTGCGCCGGTTCCGCCACGAAACCGCTGCTCAGAGCATCGGTCCTGGTCAGACGGGGTGGCGTAACTCCGCCGCAACACTGCTCGCCTAGCGTCTGTGCCCATGGACACGGAAGCGGACGAGGCCGGCTCCTTGCGGGCCGACCGTGCGCGGCGGGTGGCGAACGTGCTGCGCCGCCAAGTGCTCGACGGGGCCTTCGGCGGCGGGGTGCTGCCGGACGAGCGCGCGCTCGTCGCGGAGTTCTCGGTCAGCCGCAACACGGTGCGCGAGGCGCTCGCACTGCTGCGCGACGAGGGGCTGGTGGAGCGCCGTCGGGGCGTGGGCACCGTCGTCGTGGGCCGCGCCTACGCACACCCGCTCGGTGAGCTGGCGGGCCTCGCCGAGGTCCTCCACCACCACGGCAGCGTCGTCAACCAGGTGCGGGAAGCCCGGCTGGTGCGGCCGCCCCGCGCCGTGGCCCGGCGCCTGGGGCTGGGCGAGGGGGAGCAGGCCGTCCATCTGGAGCGGCTGCGCAGCCTGGACGGGGTACCGCTGTCCCTCGACTCGACCTACCTGCTGCCGTGGATCGGGAAGCCGCTGCTGGCGCTGGAGAGGGAGGCGCTGGAGCACAGGGACGTCTTCGACCTCATCGAGACCGTGGCGGGTGCACCGCTGGGCGGCGCCGAGGTCTCCGTCCAGGCGGTCACGGCCGACGCCGCGACCCGCGCCGTCCTGCGGATGCCGGAGAGCGCCGGTGCGGTGCTGACCGTCGAACGGCTGACCAGCCTGGCCGACGGGCGCCCCGCCGACCTGGAGTTCATCCACCTGCGCGGCGACCGGCTCGTGCTGCGCGCCCGGGTGGCCGCGCCCTGGGGCCGCGGGCCGGGTCAGGAGCGGGCGCGGTGAGCGAACCGAGCGAACCTGGAACCCGACGGGGAGCGCCACGGCTGCTGACGGCCGCGATGTGCCTGTGCGTGACACTCGTCGTCGGCATGGTCTCCGCCGTCAACCTCGCCATTCCCGCCCTCTCGGCGAGCGCGCTGCGGCCGTCCGCCGCGCAGGTGGTGTGGGTCGTGGACGGTTACGTCGTCGTCTTCGCCTGCCTGCTGATCCCCGCCGGGGCGCTGGCCGACCGCGCCGGGCGCAAGGGCACCCTGCTGAGCGGCATGGGCGTCTTCACGCTCGGCTCCCTGCTGTGCGCGCCGGCGCCGCACGTCGGGGTGCTCATCGCCGGGCGCGCGCTCAGCGGAGCGGGGGCCGCCGCCGTGCTGCCGACGACGCTGGCCCTGCTCGTGGACGGCGTCCCCGAGGCCAGGCGCCAGCGCGCCGTCGCCGTCTGGGCCTCCATGACCGGGCTCGCCGCCGTACTGGGCAACCTCGGCGGCGGAGCCGCGATCCAGTACGGCACCTGGCGCGGCCTGTTCTGGTGCCTGCTGCCGCTCGCGCTGCTCGCCCTGGCGCTGGCGGCCGTCGCGGCGCCCGTCACGGACCGCCATCCGCGGCCGCTCGCGCCCGGCAGCACCGCGCTGCTGACAGCGGGCTTCCTCGCCCTGCTGTACGGCATCGTCGCAGGCCCGCAGTCCGGTTGGACGAGCCGTCCCGTCCTCGCGGCCGCGGCGGCCGCCGCCCTGCTGCTGTACGGGTGGGTGCGGCACGAACTGCGCTCCCCGCACCCGCTGCTGGACCCCCGGCTCTTCCTCCGGCCCGCCGTGCGCGCCGGAGCGGTGGGGATGGCCGCGCTGTTCCTCGGCATGTTCGGGCTGATGTACGTCAACGGCCAGTACCTCCAGTACGCCAAGGGGTACGGCGCGCTGGGCGCAGGCGTCCGGCTCCTGCCCATGGCCGCGGGGCTGCTGGCCGGCCCGCGCTGCGGACTCCTGCTGGAGAGGCGGGCCGGGCGGCGGGCCACGGCAGCGGGGGGCATGCTCGTCCTTGCCTCGGGGCTGTGCGTGGTCTCCACCGTGACCGCGCACACCCCCTACGCCGTCTACGGGCTGGGAGCCACCCTCACAGCGCTCGGCTGCGGCATCGCCACCCCGCTGCTCTCGCACGCCATGATGTCCGCCCTCCCGCCCGAACGCGCCGGCACGGGATCCGGGCTCCAGAGCCTGGCCCGGGAGCTGGGCAGCGCTTTGGGCATCGCCGTCAGCGGCACCCTGGTGACCGCCGTCTTCACCGCTCGGCTCCCCGCGCCGCTGCGGGGACCCGAAGCGCCGAGCACCGTCGCCGAGGCCCGCACCCGCACGGCGGAACCCGGCCAACTGGAGGCGGTCGTGCACGCCTTCACCGACGGTATGCACACCGCCATGTGGGCGCTGGCCGCCCTCATCGCCCTGACGGCCCTCGCCGTCGCCCTCTGGTTCCCGCCAGGACACCGCGCCGGTCTGCCCCACCAGCCCTCGGGGCAGACTCCCCACCATGACGAGACACCGCATCCGTACCGCACCTGACCGGACACTGTGGCGCGCGGCCCGGCTCGCGGCCCTCACCGACGCCCCCGACGCCTACAAGAGGGGGCTCGCGGACTGGTACCGGGGCGGGGAGGAGGAGTGGATGGCACGGCTGGAGATGACCGGCGCGTTCAACGTCGTCGCCGTGGCGGCGCAGGACGAGCGGCCCGTCGGGCTGGTGCGGGGCGTGCCGCAGGGCGCGGGGGTCGGCGAGGTCCGGTCGCTGTGGGTCTGCTCGACCGAGCGCGGCCAGGGGTTGGGCGACCGCCTGCTCTGCCTCGTGACGGACTGGGCGCAACGGTCGGGAGTCCGCGCGCTGACACTCGCGGTGCTTCCCGGAAACGTCCACGCGCTCGCCCTCTACGAGCGCAACGGCTTCGTCAGCACCGGCCGGACCGGGGACGTCCTGCCCTCGGGCGCGCGGGAACACCTCATGGTGAAAGCGCTGCGCTGACGCCGGGCGGCGCTCCCCCCGGCGCGCCCGGCCGGACCCGTGCCGGCATTCCGAGCCGCGGGCCCCACGGGGCGAGGGGAACAGCCGCGGGGCTCACCCGGGAGGCGCGGCGGGCAGCCAGCCCCGGCGGGTCAGTTCGGTGACGAAGCGGGCGTAGTTCTCCTCCAGGGCGGGCTGCTCCTCGCGCACCGGGTCGACGGTGTGGCCGGCCGCGGTCATGTGGCGCGCCGCCTCCTCCAGCGAGGGGTGCAGCGTGCCCGTGGCGGCCAGCAGGGCGGCGCCCAGGGCGGTTTCGGCGTGCGGTGCGACCCGCAGCGGGATGCCGAGGGTGGTGGCCCGGATCCGGGTCCACAGAGGGCTGCGGCTGCCGCCACCCGCCGTGTGGAGCGGGGCGGAGACGGGGACGCCGAGTGCGCGGATCCGCTCCAGGGCGAGCCGTTCGAGGAAGGCGACGCCCTCCAGGTCGGCACGGTGGAGGTCGGCGTCGTCGGCCGGGGCGCCGAGGGTGAAGCCGCGGGCGGCGCCGCTGACGAAGGGGAAGCGCTCTCCCGCCCGGCGCAGGGGATAGCTCAGGCAGGTGGCGGGGCCGCGCTCGGCGGCCGCGGCGTCGAGCGCCGCCAGCTGCTCGGGGGCGCGGTGCGCGAGGGCTTCGCCGCCGGTGCTGGAGGCGCCGCCCGGCAGCCACCAGCCGTCCGGGTGCCGGTGGCTGTAGAGGGCGCCCGAGGGGTCCGTGACCAGGTCGCGGGTGACGCCCTTGAGGACGTACGTGGTGCCGAGGACGCCCACGAACTGTCCGGGCGACACGGCGCCGGTGGCGAGCTGGCCCGCGCAGCCGTCCGTCATGCCAAGCCGCACTTCGCACCCCTGGGGCAGCCCCGTCTGGGCCGCGGCTTCGGCGCACACGGTGCCGGCCCGGGTGCCGGGCGGCTGGACGGGCGGGAGCCAGTGGGCGGGTACGGCCAGCGCGTCCAGGACGTCGGCGGGCCACTCACGGGCGCGGGGGTCGTACCCGGTCTTGAGCGCGTGGCTCCAGTCGGTGGCGACGGGCGCGCCCGTCAGTGCGCGGCCGAGCAGGTCGGGGGTGTGGGCGATCCTGGCGTCGCGCGGGTCGCGGGACGCGTGCCGCGCGTACCAGGCGACGCGGCCCAGCGCGGCCGTGGGTCCTACGGCCAGTCCGAGGGCCCGCCATCTGGCGGCGCCGGCTTCCTGCGCGCGGGCGTTGAGGCCGGCCGCCCTGCGGTCGTCGTACATGGAGGCGGGGGCCAGGGGTGTGCCGTCGGTGCCGGTGAGGACGAGGGTGCCGGAGGTGGCGGCGACCGCGACGGCTCTCACCTCGGCGCCGCCTGCGGGCAGTGTCGCGGTGGCCCGGCGCAGCGCCCGTGCCGTCGCCGGCCACCACCGGGTGGCGTCCTGCTCGCTGCGTCCTTCGCCGTCACGGGCGGGCCGGGGCAGTTCGGCGCTGCCTTCGGCCCGTACGGTGCCGTGGGCGTCGACGCACAGGACGCGGACGGCGGCCGTGGCGACGTCGATCCCGGCGACGACGGGCTCCGGCGCCGGGACGGCGCCGGAGCGTCCTGTGGTGGCCGGGGTGGTGCTGTGCATGACGGGCTTCCCTTTCCGTGCGTGAAATTCACATCCGCCGTGTGAAGAACGGGGTAGGGTCCGGGTTCACTCCTCCACCGGCGCGACCCGCACCTCGGTGTGCTCGCGCAGGTCGGCCACGAGTCCTTCCGGAACCCCGTCGTCCACCACGACGTGGTCGAAGTCGGCGACCGGACACAGCCGGTGCAGCCCGGTGCGGGCCACCTTGGAGTGGTCCATCAGCAGCGCCTTGCGGGTACCGGAGGCGAGCATGGCGCGCTTGACGAGGACGACGTCCTGCTCCTGGTGGAAGGTCGTGCGCGCGTCCATGGCCGAGGTGCTGACCAGCACGAGGTCGACGGCCGTCGCCTCGATGGCCTCCACGCAGGGGACGCCGAGGAAGGAGTCGTGGGTGGCCGAGTAGGCGCCGCCCAGCGCGATGAGCCGTATGTCCTCGCACCCGGCGAAGACGTCGAGGACGCGGCGGGCGTTGGTCAGCACCGTCAGCGGCGCCTTGTCCCGCAGCAGCGGGGCGAGCGCCAGCACGGTGGTGGAGTCGTCCAGCATCACCGACATGCCCGGCTCGACCAGCGCGGCGGCGGCGCGGGCGACGGCCTCCTTCTGCGGCACGTGGACGCCCAGGCGGTAGTCGAGGTTGCTCTCGAAGACGCTGGTGGGCTGCGCGGAGACGCCGCCGCGGAAGCGGCGCAGCACGCCGCGCCCGGCCAGCGCGTCCAGGTCGCGGTGGACGGTCATCACGCTGACACCCACGGCCTCGGCGAGCCAGGTGAGCGTGACGGTGCCGTGGGCGAGGACGTGTTCGGTGATGCGCTCCCTGCGCCGTTCGCGCGAGCGGGCGGTGCCGGTGGGCGGGGTCGCGGAGTGCGGCATGGCCACGCGCCCGCTCAGCCCGCGGCCGCGGGTGTCACGGGGGACTCGTGCGGGGCGGTTCGGGTGCGGGGCGCGGTCGGCACGTTCAGGGCGTGGAGGGCCGTACGGGCCCCGGCCACCTCGATCTCGGTGACGGCCGCGTTCTCCAGCCGGGGCAGTACCAGCCGGTAGCGGCCCAGCGGGATGCCGAGCATGGCGCACAGCGCGATCCGGAACGCGGTGTTGTGCGCGACGACCAGCACCGTGTGTCCGTCGTGCCCCGCCGCCACCGCGCGCAGCGCCTCGCACACCCGGGCGGCGACGGCCGTGGGCGGCTCGGAGCCGGGGAAGGCGCCGGTCTCCGCGTCCTGCTGGAAGGCGTCGACGAGGCCGGGGTTCTCGGCGGTCATCTCGGCGATGGTGCGGCCCTCGCCCCAGCCGAAGTCGGCCTCCCGCAGCCCCTCGTGGACGGCCGGGGTGACGCCGAGCGCCCGCGCGGCGGGGGCGGCCGTGCGCCGCGCCCGCTCCAGCGGTGAGCTGACGACCGCGTGGACCGGCGCACTGAGCGACCGCTGATGCGCCCAGCCGGCCAGCTCCTCGGCCTGCCGCAGCCCGGTGTCGGTCAGCGCGACGTCCGAGATGCCGGCGTAGCGGTTCTCGGCGTGCCAGACGGTCTGACCGTGCCGTACGAGCAGGAGCCGGGCGGTCATGCGTCCTCCAGGGCGTCGGAGCGGTGCGGCCATGGGGTTTCTTCACGAGGAGCGCTATAAATATAACAATCTTCTTGTGGAGAAGCGGGATCACTGCGCGACCGCCGTCTGGAGGGCGTACGGCCATGACTCACACCGCCGGGGCAACGGCAGGGACGATCATCGGTGTCGACATCGGCACCTCCGTCACCAAGGCCGTCGCCTTCGACCGGGACGGCCGCTGCCTGCACACCGCCGCGCGGCGCTCCACGCTGCTGCGCGGCCCCGGGGGCGTCGTCGAGCAGGAGCTGGAAGAGGTGCTGGCCGGCGTCGCCGAGGTGGTCGCCCGGACCGCTGCCGCGCTGCCGGGCCCGCCGGCGGCGCTCGCCCTGACCGGTCAGGGCGACGGGCTGTGGCTGCGCGACGCCGAAGGACGCGCGGTACGGCGCATGATCTCGTGGATGGACGGCCGCGCCGCCCCGCTCGTCGACCGCTGGCAGCGGGACGGAACGGTCGGGGAGATCTTCGAGAACACCGGCTCGGGCACCTTCCCCGGCTGCCACGGACCGCTGCTGGCCTGGCTGGCCGAGCACGAGCCCGCCACCTTGGAGCGCGCCGCGGTCGCCGGGTACTGCGTGGACGCGGTAGCGCAGCGGCTGACCGGCACGGTCAGCGTGGACGCCTCCGACGCCACCCTGCCCTTCCTCGACCCCGTCACCCGCCGCTACTCCCCCGCCGCGCTGGCCGCCTGCGGCGTCGGGGAACTGGCCCGTCTGCTGCCCGAGCCCGCCGCCCCGCACGCCGTGCTGGGGCTCGACGAGCACGGCGCCGCGCTGCTGGGGCTGCCCGAGGGACTGCCGGTCACCGCCGGACCCTACGACCTGCCGGCCTGCGCCCTCGGGAGCGGCGTGCGGGAGCCGGGCGACGGGCTGCTGACGGTCGGCACCACGCTGGCCTGCCAGGTCCTCACCGACCGTGCCGGGCGGGACGCGCCCGAGCGGGACGGCGAGCCGGCCGGGATGTGGCTGTGCACCCCGCGCACCGACCGCTGGCTGCGGGCGCTGCCCGCCATGGTGGGGACGGCCGGCATCGACTGGGCGCTCGGCGTCGTCGGCGCGTCCACGGACGAGCTGGAAACGCTGTTGGAGCGCAGCCCCGCGGGTGCGCGCGGGGTGACGGCGCTGCCGTTCCTGTCCGAGGCGGGGGAACGCGCCCCGTTCGTCTCCCCCGGCGCCCGCGCCTCCTTCGAGGGCATGTCCCTCGCGCACGACCGCGCCGACCTGGTCCGCGCCATGTGCGAGGCGGTCGGCTACGCGGCGCGTCACTGCCTGGAGGCCGCGGGGCTCTCGCGGACGCTCTTCGCCTGCGGCGGCGGCACCAGGTCGGCGGGGTGGATGCGCACGTTCGCCGGGATCCTGGGCCGGCCGGTCCGGGTGCCCCTGGAGGCGGAGGTGGGTGCACGGGGCGCGGCCCTCGTCGCGCGCGCCGCGCTGGGTGATCCGGTGGACGAGGAGCGCCGGTGCGCGGAGTACCGCCTGGTGGAGCCCGACGCGGAGGAGGCGGCGCTGTACGAACGGGGGTACGCGGACTACCGCGCACGCGTCGAGGCCGCCAGGACCCGCTGGGAGGGCTGATCGGGCGGCGGCGCACGGACCGGACCGGACGGCCTGGACACACGAATTGGACCGCACGGCCCGGGCGCACGGCCTTGTCGCTTTTCCGCCAGTCCACTCCCCCGCGACCCGTAAGACTGGAGGGGAATGAGAAGGGACGCGCCATGCACCGCACGCACACCGTCATCGACAGCCCCCTGGGCCCCCTGACCCTGGTCGCGACCGAGGGGACGCTGTCCGGCATCTACATGGAACCTCACCGGCACCGTCCCGCTCCTGAGACGTTCGGCGACAGCGACGCGAGCGCCTTCGGCGCGGCGACGGAGCAACTCGGTGAGTACTTCGCGCAGGAACGCACCGCGTTCTCGCTTCCCCTCGCGCCGGAGGGCACCGGCTTCCAGCGCACCGTATGGGCGGCGCTGGAGGAGATCCCCTACGGCGAGACGCTCTCCTACGGGCAGCTCGCCGAGCGGATCGGCAGGCCGGGCGCGGCACGGGCCGTCGGGCTGGCCAACGGGCGGAACCCGATCAGCATCGTCGTCCCCTGCCACCGGGTCATCGGCTCGACAGGTCAGCTGACCGGGTACGGCGGCGGCCTCGAACGCAAACGCCACCTGCTGGACTTCGAGCGCGGAGCGCAGGCACCGCGGACCGACGGCACGCTGTGGTGAAAGCCGGTTTGCCCGGCGCGTCAGCGGCCACCCGTGCGGCGTCACAGACTCCGTCGTCCGAGGAGGACAAGATGCTCCGCGCCATCGCTGATGTGCTTCGCTCGATTGGTGGCGCCCTCGCTACCGTCGTCACACTCCCCTTCCGGGCCGTCGCCCGGCTGCTCGGCGGGGTCTCCCACTCGGCGCACCGCCGCCGGGTGTGAACGGCCGGCCGTCAGGACCCGGTGACCCGTGGCCCGCCGAAGTCCAGCAGGACCTTCGGCGGGCCGCTTCTGCCGCGCTCCAGGAGCGCGAACGCGTGCCGCACCGCGTCCGCCGACTCCGCCGCGACGACCTCGGCCACCAGCGGCCCGGCCTCCAGCACGCCCCGCTCGAAGAGGGCGACCGTGCGGTCGTAGTGGCTGATGCCGTGCTGGATGCCCAGGACGTCGACGCCCTGGAGGGAGAGTTCGCCGGGGACGAAGGAGACCGGTTCCCTGGCCACCCCGACCAGCGCCACCCGGCCGCCGCGCCGTGCCATGCGCAGCGCCCCGGTGAACGCCGAGGCGGCGCCCGACGCCTCCACGATCAGTGAGTAGGCCCCCTCGGGCGCCTCGTCCGCGTGGTGGGCGGCGTCCGCGCCGCAGCGCAGGGCGAGGTCGAGTCCTGCCGGGTCGACGCCGACCGCGTCGACGGCGGCGGCGTAGTGGTGCGCGAACTGCACCGCCAGCAGGCCCATGGTGCCGGTCCCGATGACGGCCACCCGGTCGTCGAAGGCGAGCCCGGCGCGCCGATACGCCTCCACGACGGAGACGGCCGGTTCGATCAGCGCCCCCGTTCCCTCCGGCAGCCCGCAGGGCAGCGGCGTGAGGGCGTGGGTGGGCACGCGTACGTAGTCGGCCGCGGCGCCCTGCAATCCGTACAGGCCGGTCTCCCGCAGAGCCGCGCACCTCTGGGGCCGCCCGGCGTGGCAGGCGGCGCACCGCTCGCACGGCACCATCGTGCGGCCGACCACGGGAGAGCCGACGGCGGGTGCGCCCTCGGGCGGATCGTCGGCGTAGGCGGCCACCTCGCCGTACCACTCGTGCCCGAAGACGTGCGGGAACGTCGTCCGCCCGTCCTGGAGGAACGCCGAGGTGCCGTGCAGGATCTCCAGATCGGTGCCGCAGATGCCCACCTGCCGGGTGCGGACCAGTACCGTGCCGGGTTCGGGTGCGGGCACCGGCACCTCGGCCAGGTCGGTCTGCGTCAGGCCGGTGATGCGCGCGGCACGCATGGTGCCGCCGGGCCAGTTCCCCTTCAACGGACGTCCTTTCGGGCTGCTCACGACGCGGGTCGTGCGGCACGCCGTGCGCGCGCCGCTCGCTCTCCGGTGGATCATGGCACGGGGCCGCCTCGGCGTACCGCCCGGGTGTGCGGGCAGCCGGCGCGCCCGTGTATGGCGCTGGCGCGGTGGCCGGTGGTCAGGCGCGGCGGAGCGCGACGAACTCGTGGGCGTCCTTGGACCAGCTGTCCTCGGGCAGCCAGCCGGACAGCGTGGCGAGGCGGTGCAGGGCCGCGGCCCCCACGCGCGCCCAGGGGAAAGGAGTGCCGGCGGCTCCGGCGGCGCTCTCCATCCAGACGTGCAGCCGTTCGTCGACGTCGTCGGTGGCGACCTCCGCGAGCAGCAGGCCGCCGGACGGCACCAGCCGGGCGACCCGGCGCAGCAGCAGCGCCGGGTCCCCGCCGATGCCGATGTTGCCGTCCATGAGGAGCGCCGTGTCCCAGGTGCCGGGCGCGGGCAGGGGTTCGAAGACGGAACGGCGCAGGGCGCTGCCGCCGCGCGCGCGGGTGCGGGCGACGGCGGCCGGGTTGAGGTCGATGCCGAGCGAGGGGTGTCCGTCCGCGTGCAGCGCGGTGACGAGCCGGCCCGGGCCGCAGCCGATGTCGAGAACGGTGCCCCGGCAGCGGTCGAGCACGCTCAGGTCGGCCGCGTCGGCGGCCGCGCACCAGCGCTCCACGTCCAGCGCGAGCGACCAGCCGTCGCGGGCCCGCAGGTGGAGCGGCCCCCGGCCGTTGCCGATGGCCTCGGTGTAGGGGTCCTCCGTCCAGGCCACGGCCGCGGCCCGCCCTCTCATGGCCGCGCCCTTCCCCGGCCGTCGGGCAGGTGGGCTCCCGTGGTCCGCACCCCGGCGGGGCCAGGGTTCAGCAGGCGTACGAGCCGGTCGTGTGCGGCGGCGAAGCACGTGCCGGGGGCCGCGGCGGCGACCGCGGCGGCGTCATCGGGCAGATCCACGTCCCGCAGTCCGGGCAGGTCGTCCACGCGCAGCCCGGCCGCCACCAGCCTGGCACGCTGGGTGTCTCCAGTGGTGGGGGTGGACATGGGGACACCGCGCAGCAGAGCGGGGTCGGGGGCGGCCAGTCCCAGCGCCCAGAACCCCCCGTCCGCCGCGGGGCCGAAGAAGGCGTCGCGCTCCCGCCAGGCGTGCGGGCGCGTCGCGGGCGCCAGGAGCGCGGGGGTCAACTGCGGTGTGTCCATGCCGACGAGCAGCGCGGGCCCGTCGCACAGGGCGAAGGCGGCGGCCAGCCGCTCGTCGAGCCCGCCCGCGCTCTGCGGCACGATCTCGAGCCGTCCGCCGCCTTCCTCCGGCCCCGGCAGCCAGGGCCCCGGTCTGCCGTCCAGGACGAGGACACGGCGCCGGGCGGGGGCCGCCAGCACGGCACGCAGCGTGTCGGTGAGCGCCGCCGAGGCCAGCGCCGCCGCACCGTGCGGGGTGAAGGCCGGGGCGAGCCGGGTCTTGGCCCGCCCCGGACGCGGTTCCTTGGCGATGACCAGCAGCGTGGTGGGCGACCGCATCACCGGACCTCGCCCCGTGCGGGCGGGGCGCCTGCGGCCCGGTGCGTGGGGGCGCACGGTCCGAGGGTGCCCTCAGTGGTCGGAGGCGGGGTCCGGCGCGTCATACGGTCTTCTCCCTCGGACGCATGCGTCGGTCCTCCTCGAGTCGCTGCCGGGGTGGAGCTCCGGTTCGTGGGCGGCCGGTCGCGGCCGGTGTCAGAAGCTGTCCGGGAGCCACGGCGTGGGTCCTGCGGCCAGCGCGTCGAGCAGGGCGAGGTCGCGTGCGTGCCCCTCCGCGAGGCCCAGCCGGGCGGCGTGCCGCAGCGTCAGGGCCCCCGCGTACCAGGCGGCCAGCGTGCTCGCGGGCAGGCGCACGGTGCGCGCCGAGGGGCGGCCCGCCGTGTGGCCGCCGCGCTGGGCGTGCAGCAGCCCCTCCTCGAACGTCAGCGCGTAGCAGGCGCTCTTGCCCTCGGGGGAGACGACCTCGAGACCGACGCCCCCGCTCGGGTGCGGGTCCCAGCCGCGGGCCTCGAGCGCGCGCCGTACGTCGAGCAGCGTCACCACCCACGGATAGCGCCCCTCTTCGCGCACCGCGTACTGGTCGAGCACCCATTGCAGGGGGCCGGGGCGCGGCAGGACGGAGCGGCGGAAGCGGATCTCGCGTACCTGGGGGGAGCGGGCGGCGACCGCGGCGAGCAAGGCGGGCAGCGCGGCCAGTCCTTCGTGCCAGAAGTCGTGCACGACGGCGGTGACGCCCCAGGGGCTGCACGGTTCGACGGTGACGGTCGCGTACCCGGCGAGGTCGTTGCCGCGGGTGACGCCGAGTGTCAGCGCCCCCTCGGTGACGCGCCGCTTCCAGCCGTGCCACCAGGCGGGGCGGTGGAGGGGGCCGTTCCAGTCGGCGGCGAGCCGCTCGCGCAGCCGGGCGCAGGCGGCCTCGTCGGGTACCAAGACCGTGAAACCTTCCGGTTCCGGGGGGAGTTCGGCCGGGTGGAGCACGTACTCCGAGGCGACGGCGGCCGACTCCCAGCCCCAGCGGCGGTAGACACCGGGTGCGGGGGTCCAGGCGGCGGCGAGGTGCGCGCCGTGTTCGTGGCGGAGCCGGTCGGTGCCCTCTTCGGTGAGGCGGCGGGCGAGTCCGGCGCCGCGCTCCCACGGGGCGACGGCGAGCCAGGCCACGCCGCCGGAGGGTACGGGGCGTCCGCCGAAGTGCTGAGCGAACGGCAGGAAGAGTCCGCCGCCGAGCACCTGGGATCCGCGCACCGCGACCACGCCGGTGCCGTGGGCGAGCAGGGTGGGATGGTCGTAGGGCGTCTTGCCGAAGGCCTGCCGGGCCAGTGCGAGGTAGCCCTCGGTCTCGGTGGCGTCGGCGGCCGTGCCCACTCGGGTCTCCATCAGGGCGCCCCCGTGGTGAAGAACCCGGCGACCGTGTCGCACACGTGCCCGATCTCGGCGGCGTCGAGGTCGGGCCGGATGGGCAGGCACAGGGTCTGCCGGGACAGTTCGCCGGCGACCGGGCAGTCGTGGCGCCGGGCGGCGGGCACCTCGAGCGCCGGCTGGCGCGGCAGCGGTACGGGGTAGCGGACGACGGCGTCCACGCCGGAGGCGGTCAGATGGTCCAGCAGCCCGTCGCGCACCGCTTCGGTCTCGGTGCGCACCTGGAAGAGGTGGTAGACGTGCTCCCCCTCCTCCCCCGGCTGCTGGAAGCGCAGGGGGAAGGGCGCGAGCCGTTCGCGGTAGGTGGCGGCGACGGCGGCGCGGCGGGCGTTCCAGGCGTCCAGCCGGTCGAGCTTGTGCAACAGGACGAGCGCCTGGAGGGTGTCGAGCCGCGAGTTGTAGCCCAGGAGGCGGTGGTCGTTCTGGCGCGGCTGGCCGAAGTGCCGCAGCAGGCGCAGCCGTTCGGCCAGCTCGTCGTCCTGGACACTGACGGCTCCGGCGTCCCCGGCGGCGGCGAGGTTCTTGGAGGGGGCGAAGCTCCAGCAGCCGGCCGCCGAGGCCGTGCCGACGCGGACGCCGTGGCTGCGTGCGCCGATGGCCTGTGCGCAGTCCTCGACGAGGGCGACCCCGGCGTCGCGGGCGATGCGTGCGGCGCGCGGCACGTCGGCCGCCTTGCCGAACATGTGGACGAGGATCACGGCGCGGGTGCGCTCGGTGAACGCCTCGGGCAGCCGGTCCAGGTCCATCAGGAAGTCGTCGTCACGGCAGTCGACGTACACGGGCGTGGCCCCGCGTCTGGCGATGGCCTGGGCTGTGGCGTGGAAGGAGTTGGCCACGGTGACCACCTCGTCGCCGGGGCCGACGCCGAGCGCGTCCAGGGTGAGGATCAGCGCGTCGGTACCGGAGTTGACGCCGACGGTGTGCGCGGCGCCCAGGTAGCCGGCAAGACGCTGCTCGAACTCGGCCACCTCCTCCCCCAGCACGTAGCCGCCGCGCAGCAGCAGCTCCCCGATCCGCGCCAGCAACTCCTCCTTGGCGCCCTCGAACTGCGCGGGATAGTGGTACTTGGGCACGTGCCGGAAGGTGGGGGCGTGCCGGTGTCCTGAAACGGTGGAGCCGCCCACGCTCAGTGCTCCTCCGCTATCCGGCCGTCGCCACGCCCGTAGTCGTCCTCCAGACGCACGTTGTCCGAACCGTCGTCGTAGGTGGACACCTCCACCAGCACGATGTCGGTGACGCCCTCCACGCGGTGTACGGCACCCGGGTCGACGTGGGCGAGTGTCCCGGCGGGCATGGGCAGCCGCAGCGTCTCGCCCTCGCGCGTGGCGCGGTAGTGCATCACCGCCTCGCCCTCCAGGATGAAGTAGCTCTCCCTCTTGTGCTCGTGGTACTGGAGGGAGGTGCGGTGGCCCGCCCTGATCCGGATGAACTTGAACCCGTAGGGACCGTCCGGCTCCTCCTCGTGCAGCCAGCGCTCCTGACCCCACAGCTTGACGACCTTCTTGGTGTCGGCGAACTCGATGACCCGGACGCCGGGCGCCACCTCGCGGGGCGTGCGGGAGGGGTGCGCGTCGGTGTCGTTTGCCGGCTCGCTGATGGCGGTGAAGACGGCGTCGGTCGCGGGGCTGCCCATGGGCGGTCCTTCCGTGGCGGTTTTCCCGGCTGGTTTCCGAGGCGGTTGTCCCGGCCGGTTTCCGGGATGGCTAGCGTGCGGAGATGTGCAGGGGTGCCTGGCGCCCGTGGTCGTGGACGACGGGGAAAAAGACCTCGGGCGGCCAGGTGAGCAGGTGCCAGACGGCGCCCGCGACCGAGCGGTTGTACGGCCAGACGGCGGGCTCCGTCATGCCCCAGCGCGCGAAGGCGGTCAGCAGTACGGGGTCGGCCGGCACCCACGCGCCGTCCAGGTCGAACTCCACCCAGTGGTGCAAAGTGGTGAACGGCGGCGCCACCAGCAGCCCGGCCCCGTGCCTGGCCCTGATACCGCGCCGCTCGGCCTCCCGCAGCAGGAGCCGGGTGGGGATGAGGCAGTTGGCCAGGCGGGTGGCGCGCGAAAAGCCCTCGTCCTCGATGACGCCGTCCGGCAGCACGTACAGCTCCCAGTCGGCGACGAGGGAGAGCAACTCGGAGCGGTCCGCGTCGAACACGTGGGTGTCGGAGGGCAGTCGCGCTTGCACGGTGAACGCCCCCGGCGAGGTCTCGCGCAGGCTGCCGGGCTCGCCGTGGCGCTCCAGCCCCGGCACCGGCGTGAACGCGCAGGCGCCCTGGTGGCGCCGGCCTGCGCACTCGGCGGTCAGCTGGAGCTCGTACCGGTGCGGCTGGCCGTTGCGGGCGGCGGCGTCCATGGCCGACGCCTTGCGCGTGAGCGCGCTGAAGTAGGGCGAAGGCAGCTGTAGATAGGTGCTGATGTTGTGCAGGTCGGTGCGCTCGAAACGCCGCGAACCGCCCTGGTCGCGGTGCGGGAGTCCGTGGTCGAGGAGGGCTTGGAGGAGGTCGGGCCCGATGGCCCAGAACTCCTCGGCGAAGGCGGCGTCCTTGGCGAAGGTGCGGTGCGCGTCGGGGACCCGCAGGATCCGGTCGACGGCCTGCCTGAGCGTTTCGGGCGCGAACACGTCGGCCACGGGCGCGCTCACCGCCGCGCCCCCGCGGCTCCGGCCGCCCCCGCGTCCCCCGCCGCGCCGGCGGCCACGGACCGCCCCGGTACCATCGCCGTCCCGGCGGTCCGCGGCACCGCGGCCACGGCGTGCAGCGCGGCCTCGATGCGCTCGCTCACCGCCTCGCGCAGCACCGTCTCCAGCGGCGGCCTGCCCCTGCGCGCGAGAGCGCGGGCGGCCTCGTCGCGGATGCGCAGTCCTTCCGGGGTGCCGAAGACGTAGTGCCCCGCGATGACGGCGCGCTCGACGTCCGTGGCGTCGGTCGCCTCGAGCATCCACTTGCGCCACTTGCCGCTGTCGTGGGCGAGCCGCAGGAAGTCCTCCTTCGCCGCGCCCAGTTCCATCTCCTCCAGAACACGCAGCAGGGCGCGGGTCTCCGTGACGCCGTACTCCGGCGCGACGTTGAACGCGTCCACGCCGGCCCGCAACAGCGAGGCGGTCTCCTCGGTGGTGAGGTAGTCGCAGTTGTGCGCCTTGAGCCGCACGCCCTCCTGGTGGCAGATGGCGGCCAGCGTGGAGACCTGACGCAGCGTCTCGGCGCGCGCCTGCGGGTCGTGGAAGCGCCCCACGTTGCGCAGTTCGGCGACCTTGGTGCCCGTCTGCGCCACGACATAGCGGGGCAGGGGGGCGCCCGCCGCCTCCACGCCCTCCAGGACGAGGCGGAGCGCCGCCTTGAACTCGTCGGGGTCGTTGGTGGAGACGTCCTGCGGCTCGAAGCCGATCTCGTACGCCACCTGACTGCCGCGCGCGGTGGCCTCCGCGTGGCAGCGCGCGTACAGCTCCACCAGCCGGGCGGCGGCCGTCCGCGCGGAGACGGGACCCGTGCCAGGGCGCCCCTCGGAGGTGTCGATGTGCAGCAGCCCGAACCCGGCGTCCAGGTCGGCGGTGAACGAGCGGAGGCAGGAGTCGAGCGCCTCGTCCGGGTCGGCCAGCCGCGCCTCGGCCGTGTGCATCCAGGGGCCGCCGTGGTCCCGGCACAGCATCGTCAGTCCGTGCGGGTCGCGGGCGCGTACGTAGGCGGCGAACTCCTCGGTCGTCCAGCCCAGATAGCCGCCGCCGAACTCGGCCGCGTCCACCTGGCGGCGGCTGGGGATGAGCATGAGCGGCGTGCGGGTGCGCCGGGCGACGGCGAGAGCCGCGTCGACGGTCGTGCGAGAGACCGGGCCGATGCCGACCACTGGTTCCATGGATGTCTTCCCCTGTTCGTGGGGGCCCTGATCGCGGGGGCCGAAGTTCCTGGGAGGTTGTGCGGCGCGCGGGCGGCCGGGCTGGGGGACGGGCCACGCGGACCGGCTGGGCGGCATGTGGCGCGCGGGCGGCTACCCGGAGCGGAACGCGCTCAGGTCGCCGATGCGGGAGTCGGGTGGCCAGGTGCACCAGGGGAACGCCTCGTAGGCCGTGGCCCCCGCGCCCTCGGCGTCGAACCAGTCGGTGGCGCGCGCGTGGTGCAGGTGCACCATGCGGTCGGGATGGCGGTCGAGCCCGCCGTGCAGGTCGGCGCGCCATGCGAAGTCGTTGTCCGCGCCGCCCCACCCGGCGGTGAACCGCTCGTCGTAGCCGCCGATCCGGGTGAAAAGGCTCTCCCGCAGCCACACGCAGGCCCCGGGCGTACGGCGCAGGAAGACGCCCCGCAGCGCGTCCCTGTCCACGGTGGGCCGCCCCTGCGCACACCGCTCGCCGACGGCCTGGTGGCTGGAGCCCTCGTCCAGGTACAGCATGTCCACGAACGGCCAGTGCGCCTGGGTGCCCGGCGTACGGAACCGTTGGACGGCGCGCTCGATAAAGCCGCGGTCGACGAGGATGTCCGCCTCCAGCACACAGACCAGCTCCGCGGGACGGGCCCCGTGCACGACGCCCGCGTTCAGCGTCCACGCGTAGTTGAACGGGCCGGGGTTCTCGGCGAAGAGGTAGGTGTCGCACCAGGGCGCGTACACGCTCTCCCAGCGGGGCTCGCTGTCCGCCTCCACCACGACGACGCGGTACCGGTCGCGGGGGTGGCTCTGGTCGTTGAGCGCGTGCAGCACGGCCGCCAGGTTGCGGGTACGGTCGCTGTCGCCCCCGCGCTCCCTGAACGGGATCACCACGGCCGCGTCGACCGGCCCCCGGGGGGCGGCCGGTGGCCGTGAGGTGCGCAGGATCTCGCGCGCGTCGGGGGTGGCGAGCCGGGCGGGCCGCTCGCTGCCGGTCTGCATGCGCAGCCGCGAGCGGCACTCCGCCTCCCACACCAGTTCCGCCAACCGCGCGATCTCGGGCGCGTCCGCGCGGCGCCGGAACCTGTCGGCCAGCGACACGGTCAGACCGCGGCACGCGGCGACGTCACCGGGGTCCTTGCCGACCGTACGGGCCAGCGTGCGCAGGTCCGCGTCGGGCAGGGCGAGGACCGCGTCGGCGACCGCCTGGTGCGCCTCGCGCGACCATACCCAGAAGCCGGGGGCGGCGGACTGGGCGAACAGGTCGGCGACGAGGGCGACGCTGCTGACCGCGGCGTCCGCGAGGGTCGCCGGGTCCTGGTGCCTCCAGCTCATCTGACGGTCCTCTCGGCAGGGGCTGGGCTCATCGTGGGCCCGGCCGCGCGGCCGCTGACAGCCCCGGATGGCCGCCCGCATCGAGCTGTGCGGATGGGGGTAGCCGTTCGGCTAGGGGTTGTCCTGCGGCTCTTGCTCCGTTGCGGGGGGCGCCGCTGCGCAGGGGGCACCGCTGTCCGCGGTGTGCGGGCCGCGGCCGGGTGGTGGCTCGTGGCGCCGTTCCCCGCGCCTCTGGTGCGCGTCCACAACTCCGCTGCACCGCTGGGGCATCCCCCGGCCCCCCGTCGCTCCCCCGCCGGATCGGCCGGTGGCCCGTGCGCGGGGCCTGGCGGTGTCAGTCGATGAGGCCGAGTTTGATGGCGGTGACGACCGCCGCGGTGCGGTTGGCGGCGCCGAGCTTCAGCAGGACGCTGCTGACCAGGCGCTTGACGCCGTGCTCCGAGATCCGCAGCCGGCGGGCGATCTGCTTGTTGCTCAGGCCCGCGACGAGCAGGTCGAGCACCTGGTGTTCGCGGGCGGTCAGCCGCACGGTGCGGGCCGGCAACAGGTGTGCCGACTCCCCCGCATGGCTCAGCAGGCGGCGCCCCAGACGCAGCGGCATCGGCATCTCGTCGGCGGCGAGCTGCCGCAGCGCGCGGTCGAGCGCCGCGGCGGTCAGCTCCTCGCGCAGCAGGTAGCCGTCGGCGGGGAGGCGGGCGAGCGCGCCGTGGGACTCGGCGTCTGCGGGGTCCAGTACGACGAGGGTGCGCAGCCCCGGCTGGGTGTGGCGCAGCCGCCCCGCTGTGGTGTGCCCGGAGTTGGAACTGGAGAGGATCAGCACGTGGAACCTGTGCTCGGCCAGCGCCCGGTCGAGCGCTTCGGTGTGGCCGAACTCCTCGGCGCGCTCGACACATCCGAGCCCGGGGAGCATCGCCTGGAGCCCCAGGCGCAGGAGTTCGGCTTCGACGTGTACGGCGACGGCCAGCCGGACCTCGGTGCGCTCGTCGGTGCCCGGCGTTGCCTGCGTCTCGGTCATGCGGCTCACCCAATCCCCGTGGAGGCCCACCTCCGCCGTCGCGGGTGTGGTCCGGCCCTGTTTGCCGCGAGCGATGATCTCGCAGACTCCCGCCCCAGGGAAGCGAGTTGACCGAGTGATGGCCGAGGCACGAGGTGTCCGCCGCGCCGCCCGGGGAGAGCCCCGCGCGTCACCTCGCCGATCGCCCCGTTGCGCCTCTCCTGTCACGCTCCTAGCATCCGTGGCGGCCCCTCGTGCGGGTCGGCGGCCTCGCGGGCCGTACGTGCGAACACTCGGAACAGCCGGAACCGGAACCGGAAGCGGAACCGGCACAGGACCGGCACCGGCACCGGCAGGCGAAGGGCGGGCAGCCGCGTCGTGGACTTCCAGCTCGGCGGGGACGAGGAAGCGGCACGGAGGTCCGGCGGGCCCGGGGCGCTGGCCGGGCTGCGGGTGCTGGACCTCTCGCGGGTGCTGGCGGGCCCGCTGTGCACGCAGATGCTGGCCGACCACGGCGCCGAGGTCGTCAAGGCCGAGCCGCCCGGTGGCGACGAGACCCGCGGCTGGGGACCGCCATTCGTCGATGGGGCGGCCGAGGGGGCGGAGGCAGTCGAGGGGGCGGCCCGCACCAGCGCCTACTACCAGAACCTCAACCGCAACAAGCGCAACATCGTCCTCGACCTCTCGTGCGACGAGGGGCGAGCGCTCCTCGGGCGGCTGCTGCGGTCCACCGACGTACTGGTGGAGAACTTCAAGGCGGGCACCCTGGCCGACTGGGGCTACCCGGACGAGCGGTTGCGGGCCCGCTTCCCGGCGCTCGTGCACTGCCGGGTCACCGGCTTCGGCACACACGGGCCGATGGGCGGACTGCCCGGATACGACGCGGTGCTCCAGGCGTACGGCGGGCTGATGAGCGTCAACGGCGAGGCGGGCGGCGACCCGCTGCGGGTCGGCGTGCCCGTGGTGGACATGGTCACCGGCGTCCTCGCCTTCTCCGGTGTGCTGCTCGCCCTGCACGAGCGCAACAGCTCGGGCCTCGGGCAGCTGGTGGACTGCGCCTTGCTGGACACCGCCGTCGGCCTGCTGCATCCGCACTCGGCCACCTGGCTCGCGGACGGCCGGGTGCGGCCGCGCCGGTTCCGCTCATCCGACGATCGCACCGTACGACTCCTTCGAGGCGGCCGACGGGCCGCTCTTCGTCGGCGTGGGCAACGACCGGCAGTTCGCCGCGCTCGCCCGGCTGCTGGACGATCCCGAACTGGCCCGCGACCCGCGCTTCGCCTCCAACCCCGACCGGGTGCGCAACACGGCGGCGCTGCGCGCCCTGCTGGCACCCCGGTTCGCCCGGTGGCACCGCGCGGAGCTGGCGGCCAAGCTCCTGGACGAGGGCGTCCCCGCCTCCCCCGTGCACGACGTGGCCGAGGCGCTCACCTCCCCACAGGTGCGGCACCGGGGCCTGGTCGTCGAGCACGGCGACTACCGCGGCATCGCCACCCCCGTCTCGCTCACCCGCACCCCTGTCCAGAGGCCCTCGGCGCCCCGCCCGCCCGGCGCGGACACCGTGGAAGTCCTGCGCGGGGCCGGGCTGGAGGAGGACGAGATCGCCGCCGCGGTGGCCTCCAGGGCCGTGCGGACGGCGCCGGAGGAGTGAAAGCGCCGTTGCCGACCGGCCCGTGGACGGATCACGCACCGCACTGGGTAAGACGCAGGAAGGACACCGTACTCACCCAACACGGCCGTACCGGGCAGCGCGGCCCACCGCGGCGGCGCCCGGCACCGGCAGATCGGGGCGTGACATGACGGCACCACCACCTGCCTCCGCACCGCGACCCGCGACCGCACCACCACCCGCGTCCCCCTCGATCCCCTCCCCCACGCGCGAGCCCGCGGCCCCGGACGCCGGAACGCGGCGCGCCGCCCCGGAAGCCGGAAAGGAGCGCGCCGGAACGGGGCGCGCGGCACCGGGCGCGCCCTACACCGACCCGACCCTCGGCATCCCGGTGTCCACCTCGTGGCGCGGCGAGCCCCGCAACCGGCTGGTGGCCCTCGGCGACTCCCTCACCGAGGGGTTCCAGAGCTGCGCCGTCTTCCGCACCGACCTGTCCTACCCGGCGATCATCGCCCACGAGCTGGGCTGGTCCGCGCACTTCCGCCACCCCAGCTACGAGGGCTGCGGCGGGCTCCCGCTCAACCTGGAGTTGCTGCTGCGCGACCTGGAGGAGCACTGCGGCAAGGACCTCGACTGGTGGGACACGCCCGCGGCCCTCTTCCGGGCGCGCCGGTTCATGGACAAGGTGGAGGACTACTGGGAGCGCGGCGCCGGCTGCGCTCCGGCCACGACCACGGCCGTCAACCACAACCTGGCGGTCTTCGGCTGGGATTTGCGGGACGCGCTGGACAAGTCGGCCGACGTGTGCCGGAAGATGATCGGCGCCCCACGCGACGACCTGGTGCGGCAGATGGTCGGCAACCCCGGGGAGCGTGCCGCGCTGCGCGCCCTGCCCACCCGCCCGCCCGCCGCGGGAGCGCTCACTCAGGTGGGCGCCGCGCGGCTGCTGGGCGAGCAGACGGGCGAGCGCCAGGACGAGCGAGCGGACGGCGAAGGCTCCGGCGAGGACACGCGGGAGGGGCGAGGCGGACGGGACCCCGACCCCGACCACGGGATCGAGACCCTCATCGTCTTCCTCGGGGCCAACAACGCCCTCTCCTCGGTCATCGAACTCGACGTCACCTGGAGCGGCCCCGGCTACGACGACCTGCGCGAGAAGGGCAAGTACACGGTCTGGCGGCCCGAGCACTTCGCCTCCGAGCTGCGGCAGCTCGCGGACGAGATCGGGCAGATCCGCGCACGGCACGTCATCTGGTGCGCCGTACCGCACGTGACGATCGCGCCCATCGCGCGGGGCGTGCACGGGAAGGCGGAGCCGGGCTCGCGCTACTTCCCGTACTACACGCGGCCCTGGATCGGTGACAGCGACTTCGACGTGCGGCGCGACCCGCATCTGACGGGCGAGCAGGCACGCGACGTGGACGCGGCGATCGACCAGTACAACGACGCGATGGCCGACGTCGTGCGGGCGGCACGCCGGGCTGGGCGCGACTGGTATCTGCTCGATACGGCCGGTCTGCTGGACCGGCTGGCGTGCCGCCGCTACTTCGAGGACGAGGCGGCGCGGCCCGACTGGTGGTCACCGTATCCGCTGCCCCGCGAGCTGCGGGCGCTCGATCCGGTACCCAACTCGCGGTTCCTGCTCAGCGACGGTGAGCGGCGCAGCGACGGCGGGCTCTTCTCGCTGGACGGCGTGCACCCCACGACCGTGGCCTACGGGATTCTCGCCCAGGAACTGATGGGGGTGATGCGTACCGCAGGCGTGGAGTTCCGCACCCCGTACGGGGGCGATCCCCGGCCCGACCCGGTGCGGGTGGACTTCCAGCGCCTGGTGCGCCGGGACACGCTCATCAACCGCCCGCCCGCCAACGTCACCTCGGGCCTCCAGATCATCGGCTGGGCCGACGAGGCGCTGGACGTGCTGGGCCGCGCCCTGTGGTTCGGCCGCAAGGGGAAGTAGCCGCCGGTAGCGGAAGCTGCGGCACCGGGGCGCACCCACCGGCCGGGCGGTGCACACCTCCGGCCGGGCGGTGCACGCCTCCGGCCGGGCGGTGCACGCCCGCCGTCCGGGACGAGCGCGCCACCGGCCGGGCGGGCCACCCGGCGCCGCGGGGGCCCGGCGCGTGCGGCCGCCCGGAAACCGGAGGACGGGCTCAGCTTCCGTTCCCGTGCCGGACCAGCGCCCACGCCAGGCAGCCGAAGGCGGCCGTGTTGCAGACGGTCCGCACGACGTTCCAGCGGTTCCACGCGCCCTCGAACCGCTCCCGCAGCCCGGCCAGCCGCTCAGGGTCCCTGGGCAGGCCGCCGGCGTCCAGCGCGTCGTTGAGCGGGACGTTGAACCCCATGGTGATCACGAGAACGGCGAGGTACAGCACGGCCGCCACCGCGATCCACGGCAGCGTGCCCGTGCTGCCGCCGCCCCACAGCCGCAGCGCTCCCGCGGTGAGGATCAGCGCGAGCGACCCGACGAACACCAGCAGGAACCAGCCGTTCAGGATGGCGGCGTTGATCCGCTGCATGCCCTCCACGAACGTCCGGTCCGCGGCCCGCCGCAGCCCCGGCATGACGGCGACGGCGAAGCCGTAGTAGAGGCCCGCGCTCACCCCGGTGAGCAGGACGGCCCCCACGAGTGAGACCCCTTGCAGCGCCCGCACGCCCTTCCCCTCTCTCTGCGCCCACGTCCTGGTGCCCCGCACAGGGAAGGTGCGGGTACGGCTCCAGCCAACCGGACGGAGCCGCGCGGTCCCATGGCCCGTGCGCTCAGGAGAATGTGCGGGCGTCTGCACCGCCACGCGTGGGACCAGTCAGGAAAAAGCGGGACATGACCGGCGTGCCGCACGGGTTCGACAGTCGGATTTTGTCAAGGTCACTCTGCTTCATCCCGGGAGGCGGAGTCGTCCATGCCGAAACTGCTGGCACAGTGCACTGAACGGCGCGGCAGCGAGCCACGGGGGCGGATGACCGTCCTGCATCTCGCTCAACCCGTCGAGGGCGGCGTGGCACGCGTCGTCACCGCTCTGGCACGGGCACAGGTCCGTGCCGGGCTGCGCGTCGTGGTCGCCTGTCCCCGTGGCGGCACGCTGGAGCGGGACGCGGCCGCCGCGGGCGCGCTGACCGCGCACTGGCCCGCGGTCCGCGAACCCGGAGCGCGCCTCGCCCTGGAGATGTACGGCGTACGACGGCTGGTCCTCGGGTTCCGCCCCGACCTGGTGCACGCGCACAGCGCGAAGGCCGGACTCGCGGCGCGGCTGGCGCTGCGCGCCCGCGTCCCCACGATCCACCAGCCGCACGCCTGGTCCTTCGAGGCCGCACGGGGCCGAACCGCGCTGCCGGCCCGCGCCTGGGAACGGTACGCGACACGGTGGGCGGACCGGGTGCTGTGCGTGAGCGAGGCCGAGCGGGAGACAGGACGCGGCGCCGGACTCGACGCCCGCTGGTCGGTCGTGCGCAACGGGGTGGACCTGGAGAGGTTCGCCGCCGCCCCTTCGGGCCCGCCGCCACCCGGCGCACCGCCGGAAGCCGCGGGGCCCGCGGCGCTGCGGGAGAGGGCCGGGGCGGCGCCGCTGGTGGTGTGCGTGGGCCGGCTGTGCGAACAGAAGGGACAGCGCCACCTCTTGGCGGCCTGGCCGCGCATCGCCGCCCGGGTCCCCGGTGCCCGGCTGGTGCTCGTCGGTGACGGACCCGACCGTGACCGGCTGACGCGGTCGGCGCCGCGCGGCGTGGTGTTCGCCGGCGCGCGGGAGCAGGTGGACGCGTGGTACGCGGTCGCCGACCTGGTGGTGCTGCCGTCCCTGTGGGAGGGCATGGCCCTCACCCCGCTGGAGGCGATGGCCTGCGGGCGTCCCGTCGTCGTCACCGACGTGGACGGCTCGCGCGAACTGCTGCCCCCGGGGCAGGAAACCACCTGTCTCGTCCCGCCGGGCGACCCGGCAGCGCTGGCCGACACCGTCGCGGCGCTGTGCTTGGACGCGCGGCTGCGCCAGGAGTTGGCGCAGGCCGCTCTCAAGCACGTGCGCGCCGAGTTCGACGTGCGTGAGACGGCCGCCGCCGTGCTGAAGCTGTACCAGGAGGTGCTCAGGGAGCGGTGTGCGCCCGGCGTCCCCGCCGGGCTGTCGGAGGACCGATGACCACCGACAGCGCGGGCAGTGCGCCGGCCCGGCGGGCCGCGGACACCGGCACGGACGGGACGGCCCTCCCCGACCGGCGGGAACCGCGCGCCCGGATGGACCTTCCGGCCGGAACCCCGGCCCCGCGGGGGACGGCGGAGCCGGACGAGGCCGCGTCCGCGCCCGCCCGGACCGCTCCCGTCCTACCCCACCCGGTGTCGGGCACGGGCCCCGGGGACGAGGCGGCCGTGGCGCCGGAGCCCGGCGGCCGGCTGACCGTACCGACGGCGCCGCCCGAGCAAGTGCCCTCCGTGCCCGCGGTGCCCTCCGTGCGTGTGCTCGCGGTGCCGCCGGCGCGCGGTCCGGTCTCGGCGGGACCGCCCCGCTCCGCTGCCCGGCGCCGGCGCGCGGCGGCCGCGGAGCTGGCCGCCTGCGACCTGGCGGGAACCGCCACCGCCGTGCTGGTCTGCGCGGGCGGCCGGGCCGCGCCGCTCCTGCTGGCCTCCGCCGGCGCGGGCCTGCTGGCGCTGTGCGCGCGGGCGGGCCTGTACCGCCCGTGCCTCGACCCGCAGGCGCTGGACGAACTGCCCGCGCTCGGCGCACGGGTGGCCGCCGCCTGGTGCGTGGGGGTGACCGTGCTGGCGGTGTGCGGCGGCTCCGACGCGCTGAGCCTGGCCGGCATGCTCGCCGGGGTCACCCTCACCACCGCGCTGGCCTGCGCGGCGCGCGCTCTGGCGCACGGGCTGCGCCGCCACCGGGGGCGCCTCAGCCCGCGTGCCGCCCTGGTCGTGGGGCGCGGCGGGACGGCGCATGCGGTCACAGCGGCCCTGCTGGAGCGGTCGCGCTACGGGCTGCGCCCTGTGGCGCTGGTGGAACCGGCGGCCGAGGACGCGCCGGGCCCGCCGCCCGGCACGGGCGCCTGCCCCGCACCGTCCCCGCTGCCGGTCGTCGCCACCCTGGACGAGGTGGCGCGGGAGGTGGCGCGCAGCGCCGTCCAGGACGTCGTCTTCGTCCGCTCCCCCTGGGAGGAGGCGGACACCGCCGCGCTCGCCGGGCTGCTGGGACGGTACGGAGTGACCGGCTGGCTGGTACGGCCCGGCTGCGCGCTGGGAGCGCACGGCCCGCACGCCTCTCCCGGCGGCGGCCCCACCCGCGACGCCCACCTGTGGGGCTTCAGCTGCCGCCGCCTGGTGCTGGACTGCCCGCGCCCGCGTACCGGGCTGCGCAAGCGGGTGCTCGACCTCGCGCTGGTGGTCCCCGCGCTGGTGGCGGCGGCCCCGCTGCTGGCCGCCTGCGCGCTGGCCGTACGGCTGCTGGACGGGCCCGACGTGCTCTTCCGGCAGGAGCGGATCGGCCAGGGCGGGCGGCCCTTCACCCTGTTGAAGTTCCGCACGGTGCGGCCCGCGGACCAGCACGAGGCCGCGACCCGGTGGACAGTCGCCGGTGACACGCGCACCAGCCGGGTCGGCAGAGTGCTGCGCCGCACCTCGCTCGACGAACTGCCGCAGCTGTGGAACGTCGTGCGCGGCGACATGAGCCTAGTCGGGCCCCGCCCCGAACGCCCCTTCTTCGTAGGCCAGTTCAGCAGGATCCACCCCGGCTACGCGCAGCGGCACCGCACGCCCGTCGGCATCACCGGGCTGGCGCAGGTCCACGGGCTGCGCGGTGACACCTCCATCGAGGACCGCGCCCGGTTCGACAACCACTACATCGAGACCTGGTCGCTGTGGCAGGACGTGCGCATCATGTGCCGCACCGTCACCTCGTTCTTCCGCCTGGAGGGCCGGTGAGGGCGCTGCCCGCGGGGGCGGGCGCCGCGGTGTCGGGCTCTCCCCTTCCCCGGCTCGTGCGGTACGGGCCTGTGGTGCCCGTCGTGGGGACGGTCCTGCTCCTGTGCGCCCCGGCAGGACGTACGAGCCTGGACGGGCAGGGCGGTGTCACGCTCGCGGACGCCGCCTCGGGTGCGCTCGTGGTCTGGTGCGTGCTCAGGCTGGTCCGGGGGGACGGGCGCGGCGCGTCGGGCCCGGTGCTGACCTGGCAGGCCGCGCTCGTGCTCGGTGCTCCGGCCGCGGCGTTCGCCGCCGCGACGATCGCCGCCGCCGACCCCGCCGCCGGGCTGCCCGGGTTCGTGCGCTACCTCCAGTTGTTCGTCCTCGTCCCCTCGGCGGTGCTGTTGTCGCTGCGGGACGCGCGCGACGCGCGGCTGGTGTGCGCGGCGGTGGTGCTGCTGGCACTCGTGCAGGGCGCGGTCGGTGTCGTCCAGTCCGCCACCGGGACCGGCGCCTCCTACATGGGCGAGAACGTACGGGCCGTGGGCACCTTCGGCGCCCTCGACGTGATGGGCATGGCGACGGTCGTCTCCTACGGGCTGGTGACCACGCTCGCGGTTGCTCTCGCCCCGCCCGCCGCCGCGCCCCGCCGGCTGCGGCCGTACGCGCTGGGCTGCGCGGTACTGCTGCTGGCGCCGCTGGCCCTCTCCTACAGCCGGGGCGCGTGGATCGCGACCGCGGCGGCGTGTGCGCTGCTGGTCGCCCTGCGCGGGGCGCGGACGGCGGTGCCTGTCCTCGCCGCGCTGGCGGCCGCCGCGGTGGTGCTGGTCGGCGGCCTGTCGGTGGGTTCCGAGCAGCTCGCCGAGCGCGCCCGCAGCATCACCGAGGTCTCCTCCTCGCCCGACCAGTCGGTGACCGACCGTTACAGCCTGTGGAGCGCGGCGGTCGGCATGTGGCGTGCGGCGCCCGCGACGGGCGTCGGCCCCAAGGGGTTTCCCGCGCACCGCGACGCGCACGCCTCCCTCGCGCTCTCCTCAGGCAGCGACACGGCGGGCGCCGGGGTGCGCTTCCAGCGGGAGCCGCTGCTGTCGCCGCACAACATGTACCTCCTCGTCCTGAGCGAGCAGGGGCTCGTGGGCGCCGTCGCCCTCGTCGGCTCCTGGGCGGCGCTGCTGGTGTGCGGCCTGCGGCGGCTGCGCACCGCCCGCCGCGGAGGTGCGGGCTCCCGGGCCGCCGACTGCGGCATGGCCGCCGTCGGTCTCCTCGCCTGGCAGGGCATCGACTTCCTCTACGGCGACATCGGCGGCCCCTCCACCGTGCTGACCGCGCTCGTGCTGGGCCTGGCCGCCTGGTGGGCGCTCTCGCCCGCCGCGGAAGGGGCCGTCGACGGGGGCTCCACTCGATGACCGACACCACCCCCCGCCACCCCACCGTCTCCGCCGCCTCTGCCTCTCCCTCCGCTTCCCCTCTCGCTTCCGCGGGATCCGGGGGCGCGTCGGCGGACGCCCAGCACGCGACGGCGGGTTCACGGGAGGCGCCGGCCACCTCGCGGGGGCGCCCGCCCGGCGAGGCCCCCGCGCTCGGGCGGTTCCTCGCGTGGGCGGCCGCCGTCACGGCGGTGCTCACCGCTGCGGGGTCGCTGTTCGGGCTGCTACGGGACCAGTCCATCGCCCGGCTGTTCGGCGCGGATGCCGACACCGACGCGTTCCTGGTGGCGTGGACGATTCCGGAGCTGGCCTCCACCCTGCTGATCGAGGACGCCATGGCGCTGGTCCTGGTGCCCGCCTTCAGTCTGGCGCTCTCCCGCCGGGCGGCGGCCTGCGCACGCACGGACGGCGCGCTGCCGGACGCCCCGGGGACGGACGTCACGCTCACGGATGACCCGGTGCGGGCGCTGGTCGCCGCGACACTGCCCCGCCTGTCGCTGCTGCTGGCCGGGGCTGCCGGGCTCCTGGTGGTGGCAGCGCCCCAGGTGGTGCGGGTACTCGCGCCCGGGCTGCCCGACGCGGGGACGGCCGCCGCCTGCCTGCGGCTGACCGCGCTGACGGTCCTCACCTTCGGCCTGGCCGGATACTTCAGCGCCGCGCTCCGCGCCCACCGGCACTTCGTGGCGCCCGCGGCGATCTACGTCACCTACAACGCGGGCATCATCGCCGTGATGTACGCCGGGCACGGCCTGTGGGGCGTGCGGGCAGCGGCGCTCGGAGTCGCCGTCGGCGGGGCGCTGATGGTCCTCGTGCAGCTCCCGGCCTTCCTCTCCCGGCTCCCCGCACGCCGCGCCCGCCCCGCGCGCGGACAGCGCGCCGTCGCCCTGCCCGCCGGCGGTGCTGCGGCCGCCGGTGGGACTGCGGCCGACGGCGGCCCCGCGGCCGACGGCGGGACTTCGGCCCGCGGCGCGGCTGCGGGCGGTGCCGTGGGGGTCGGTCTCGGAGTCGTCGCGCCCGTCGTCACGTTCGCCGTCAGCCGCCAGGCGCAGGTCCTCTTCGAGCGCTTCATGGCCTCCTCGCTGCCTGCGGGTGCCATCTCGCACCTCAACTACGCGCAGAAGGTCGCCCAGTTGCCGATGGTGCTCTCGCTGATGGTGTGCACGGTGACGTTCCCCGTCGTCGCCCGCGCGATGGCCGACGGTGAGGCGGAGGTGGCCAGGCGGCGGGTCGAGAGGGATCTGGCGCTGGCCGGGATCGTGGTGCTGCTGGGGGCCGCGTACGTGGTCGCCTGCGCGCCGCAGCTGATCGGGCTGCTCTTCGAGCGGGGCGCCTTCGACGCGCGGGACACGGCCGCGACCGCCGCGGTGATGCGGGTCTACACCTGCGGGCTGCTGGGCCACAGCATGGTGGGCGCGCTGGTGCGCCCGTTCTTCTCCGGCAGCCGCCCGCCCTGGTACCCGGCCGTCGCCATGGGCGCGGGGCTCGCGGTCACCGCCGTGGCCGGAGTGGCGGCCGCGGGTCCGTGGGGCGTGTACGGCATCGCCGCCGCCAACGCGCTGGGCATCACCACCACCGCCGCGCTGCTGCTGCGCGGCCTCGGCGCCCGCGTGGTGGCCATCGACGTGCCCCGGGTGGCGGCCGGGCTGCTGCGCCTGCTGGTGGCCGCCGGCGCGGCCGCCGCCGCGGGCCGGCTCGCCGCGGGCCTGTTCCCGTCGCCGCTCGCCGCCGCGGCCGTCGGCGGAGCCGCCGTACTGGCCGCCTTCGCCGCGGTCGGCCGGCTGGTGGGGGCGCCGGAGTTGCCGAACCTGTTCGCCACCGTCACCCGGAGGATCACCCATGTCCGCTGACACCGGTTCACGAGCGCCCTGGGTGCTGATGTACCACTCGGTCTCCGACTGCGACGAGGACCCGTACCAGGTCACCGTCTCCCCCGCCCGCCTGGAGCGGCAGTTGCGCTGGCTGCGCGGGCGGGGGCTGAGAGGGGTGAGCGTCGGGCGGCTGCTGCGGGCGCGCGCCTGCGGGCGGGGCGGCGGCCTGGTGGGGCTGACCTTCGACGACGGCTACGCCGACTTCCTCACCGACGCGCTGCCGCTGCTGCGCCGCCACGAGTGCACCGCGACGGCCTTCGTGCTGCCGGGCCGGCTGGGCGGGGACAACGCCTGGGACGCGGAGGGCCCGCGCAAACCGCTGCTGGACGCGGAAGGCGTGCGGGCGGTGGCCGCGGCCGGCATGGAAGTCGGCTCGCACGGGCTGGTCCACACCGATCTGACGACGGCCGGCAACGCCGCACTGGAGCGGGAGACCGCGCACAGCCGCAGCCTGCTGGCCGAGCTCACCGGCACGGCACCCGAGGGTTTCTGCTACCCGTACGGGACGCTCGACACCCGCGCCGTCGACGCGGTGCGGGCCGCCGGGTACGCGTACGCCTGCGCCATCGACCCCGGGCCGCTGACGGGTGTGCACGCGCTGCCCCGCGTCCACATCGGCTCGCGGGACACCTGGGCACGGCTCCACCTGAAGAGGGTGCTGCACCCGCTGCGCCGCCGTCCGCTGCCCGCGCAGGGGGCCGGAGCGCCGAGTGCGAGCGGGGCCCGCCGATGAGAGTGCTGCACGTCATCACCGGGCTCGGGGTGGGCGGCGCCGAGGAACAACTGCGGCTGCTGCTGCGCAGGTTGCCCGCGCACGGGGTCGACTGCGACGTCGTCACGCTCACGGAGCCGGGCAGCGTCGCCGAGGGCATCCGGGGAGACGGCACCCGGGTGACGCACCTGGGCATGGGCGGCAACCGCGACCTCGCCGCGCTGCCCCGGCTGGTGAGGCTGGTGCGGACCGGGCGGTACGACGTGGTGCACACCCACCTGTACCGGGCCTGTGTGTACGGGCGGATCGCGGCGCGCCTGGCCGGGGTGCGCACCGTCGTCGCGACCGAACACTCGCTCGGCGAGGGCGTGCTGGAGGGCCGTCCGCTCACACCCGCCGTCCGCGCCCTGTACCTGGCGACCGAAAGGCTGGGCACCACGACCGTGGCCGTCTCCGCCACGGTCGCCGCGCGGCTGCGGCGCTGGGGTGTCCCCGCGGCACGGCTGTGCACGGTGCCGGGCGGCATCGACGCCGCCCGCTTCCGCTTCGACGCGGCCCGGCGCGCCCGCGTACGGGAGGTGCTGGGCCTGGCGCCGGACGCCTTCGTGGTCGCCGGTGTGGGCCGGCTGGTCCGAGGGAAGCGCTTCGACACGCTGGTGGACGCGGTGGCGGCGGTACCGGGGACGCGGCTGCTGCTCGCGGGCGACGGGCCGCAGGCGGCGCCGTTGCGGGCCCACGCCGAGGCGGCGGGCGCGGCCGCCCGTGTGCGGCTGCTGGGAGAGTGCGCCGGCGGCCTGCACGACGACGCCGGGCGAAGCGACGGCACCGGCCGGAGTGGGGGCATCCCGGGCGTGCCCGGCGTGCTGGCGGCGGCTGACCTGCTCGTCTCCCCTTCCGACGAGGAGTCGTTCGGACTGGCCGTCCTGGAGGGTCTCGCCGCGGGGCTGCCCGTGCGGTACGCGGCGTGCCCGGCCGTGCAGGACCAGCCGCCCGAACGGGCGCCGGGGGCCCGCCGGTTCACGCACGCACCGGGTGAACTGTCCGCCGTGCTGCGCGAGGCGCGCGCGGCGCACCTGGCCGACCCGCGCAGACTCCCCGTGCCCGACGTCGTCCGGGGGTACGACATCGACTGCTGCGCCGCCCGCCTGGCCGACGTCTACCGGGCCGCGCTCGGCCTGCCGCACGCCCCCGCCGCCGGTGGCCAGGCCCGGCGGCACGGCCCTTTGTCCCCGCACCGCAGGGCATCCGCACCGGCACCCGCACCCGAGCACGCCCCCCGATAACGAGGTGACCCCATGTCCACGACCGCACCGGGACAGCCCGCAGGAGAGCCCACGCAAACGGGCCTGCCCGCGCGTCCGCGAGCGGCCCGCCGCAGCGGCACGCGCCCCTCGCGCCGGGTACCCGGCTGGTGGCCGCTGCCGGTGTGCGCCGTGCTGGGCGCGCTGGCCGGCGCCACGTACGCGACGGTGGCGGAACCGCGCTACGAGGCGTCCAGTTACGTGCTCGTCTCCCCCGGCGAGCAGGCCGAGGCGACGTCAGCGCTCGGCTACGCCCAGGCGTACGGGAAGATCGCCACGGACGCCGTGGTCCTCACCAGGGCCGAAGCCTCCTTCGACCTGCCGCGCGGCGAGCTGCGCACGCACGTGCGGGCCGGCACCTCGCCCGACGCGCCCATGGTGCAGATCACCGGCAGTGCGCCCACGGCCGATGACGCGGCCGACTACGCCGACGCGACCGCCGCGGCCCTGGCCCGCACGGCGACGAAGTCGTCGGCCAGTACCGGCGTGCGGCTGACGGTCGTCTCCCACGCCACCGCCACGGCCGAACCCGTCTCCCCCCGGGCGCCGCTGGCCGTGGCCGTGGGCGGAAGCGCGGGCGGGCTGCTCGGCGGCCTGGCGCTGCTGGCCCGGCCCCGGCGCCGCGACGCCGAGGGACCGGCGCTCGTGCCCGCCCCCGCCCGGGGCGCCGACGCGGAGGAGGGACCGGACGCCGGGTCGGGCGAGAGCCACGGGATCGTCCGCGCGACGGACGACTCCGAGACCGCACACGTGCGAAAGGCGCCGGGAGCCGCCCGCTCGCCGGAGACGGCGCCGGGAGCCGCCGGCGCGGACGGCAGCGCGGACGGCAGCGCGTGCGCGGGCGGCAGCGCGTGCGCGGACGGCGGCGAGGGCACGCACGCGACAGCGGAACCCGGCACCGCGCACGTGACGGAGAAAGCCGCACACGCACCGGAGAAGGCCCCGCTCGCGACGCGGAAGACGCCGCACGCGGCGGAGAAAGCGGAGGCGGGGCGGTGAATTCTTCCTACTCTCCGCCCACGCGCCGCAGGTTCCCCTACGCGCGCCGCAAGTTGGCGGGACCCGTCCTCTCCCCCTGGCGGGGCGGGCGCGGTGAGGCCTCGGGGCGGCCGCCCGTGCGGCTGACCGCCACGCTGTGCCGGTCCGAGGAGGAGTTCACGGAGCTGGCCGAGGAGTGGGACGGGTTGCGGGCTCGCAACCGCTCGGCCACCCCGTTCCTCAGCCACGCCTGGCTGGCCTCGTGGTGGCGTGCCTACGGCCGGCGGGGCAGGCTGCGGGTCGTCCTGGTGCGGGAGAACGGCCGTCTGGTGGCCGCCGCGCCGCTGATGCTCGTCCACCGGCCACTGCCCGTGCTGGTCACGCTCGGCGGCCAGATCTCCGACTACCAGGACGTGCTGCTCGACGACAGCTGTTCCCGTGCGGCCGACGCGCTCGCCCGCGCGCTGTACGCGGCCTCCCGTACCGCGGTCGTCGACCTGCGCGAGGTGCGTCCCGGCGGGGCCGCCGAACGCCTGTACGCCGCCTGGCCCGGGGTGCGGCGGCGGCTGGCCGACTCGGTCTGCCTGGAGCTCCCCGGCGTCCCCATGGAGGAGATGCTGCGGCGGCTCGCTCCCGCCAGCGCCAAGCGCACCCGGCGCAAACTGCGCCGCATCGACGAGCTCGGTATCGAGGCGCACGAGGTGACGGGTGAGCGGGTACCGGAGTCGGTGAGCACCATGCTGCGGCTGCACGAGCGCCAGTGGCGGGGCCGCGGCGTGACCCCCGAACACCTGCGGCCCCGCTTCCGCGCCCACCTGGTGGGCGCCGTGGAGCAGCTGGTGGCCAGTGGAGACGCGGCGGTGACGGAGTACCGGATCGGTGGCCGGGTCGCCGCCTGCGACGTCGCCCTCGTCTCCCGGGACCTGGTGTGCGGCTACCTGTACGGCGCGGACCCGGCGCTGCGCGACCGGCGGGTGGACATCGCGACCATGCTGCTGCGGCACGACGCCCACTTCGCGTCGGCCACCGGGCGCGGCACCCTGAGCCTGCTGCGCGGCACCGAGCCGTACAAGTTGCGCTGGCAGCCGGTGACCGCGGCCAACCGGCGCTACCTGCTGGCCCGCCCGCAGCTGGCGCCGGCCCTGGAGCTGCTCGCGGCGAAGGCGGCGGCCCGCGAGGCCGCGGCCCGCCTGGTGCGCGAGCGCGGCGCCACGGCACGGGTCCGTACGCTGCTCGACCGCGCGGCCGCGCTCCGGCCGCGCACGTGACGGCGTGACGGCGGCACGCCGGGCCGCACACCGGCGGGCTCCGTCCCGGTGCGGGCTAGCCCTCCAGGGCGCGCAGCCAGTCGAAGCGGACGCAGTACTGTCCGATCTCCCAGCACCGCTCCCACCACGGGCGGGCCGGTGCGGGGGGCGCCGTGCCCGTGGTGGCGGGGCGCGAGGGCCTCGACTGCCCGGCCTGGCGCGGCGGCTCGGTACCCGGAGGCCGGGTGCCCGGGGGCGGGGCGGTGGGCGAGCCGCTGTGCCAGGGCACCACGGGCGGTTCCGGCTGCGCGAACAGCGCCATCCTGAACGTCTTGGAGGACGTCGGGTTGGAGCGGCACCGCCACACGCCGTGCGGGCAGTAGTCGCTGATGGTCTGGTAGAGCGGCTTGTGCCGGTCCATCCAGCCGAGCATGGAGCGCACGTACTCGGCGTTGTCGCCGTTGCGGAACAGCCCCCACTCGGGGTACGAGAGGGGCTTGCCGTGGCGGGCGGCGAAGTCGACGTGCGCCTGGAGTCCGTACGGCTCGCGCACCTGTTCGTCGAAGCTCATGCCCTCCGGCTGGTCGTAGGCGTCCATGCCGAGCACGTCGACGGCGTCGTCGCCCGGGTAGCACCGGGTCCAGGGGATCGCGTCGCGGCCGCGGCTGGGCGCGAAGTCGAAGCGGAACCGCTGCCCCTCCACCGCCCGCATGGTGGTCACGACGCGCCGCCAGTACGCCTTCCAGGCGCGCGGGTCCGGCGCGCAGCGATGCGTGTAGGTCGTACCGTTCATCTCCCATCCGAGCACCACCACGGTGTCGGCGAGCCGCGCTCGGACCAGGTTCCGGGCCAGTGTGCGGAAGTGGGCGTCGAACCTGCCCGCCGCGCCCTCGCGCAGCAGGGCGCGCACCCGTTCGTCGTCCAGCCGCGCCTCGTTGCGCGCCTGCATGGGAACGTTCAGCACGAACAGCCCGGTCGGATCCGCACGCCGCCAACGCGCCCAGGGCCGCAGGAACGCCGGCTGCCCCTCGATGTCGGACCACAGCCGGCCCGGCAGGTAGGTGTGTCCCACCCGCAGCTTCGTGCCGCCGAGCCACTTCTCCATCTCCGCCATGCGGCGCACGCCCTCGGGACCGGGGCCGAGGAACGCGCCGAGCGCGCGGCCCGACGGCGTGGACGCAGCGGGGGACCCGGACGGCCGGACGGAGGGCGAGGGCGCCGGCTCGCGCTCCTGACGCTCACCCGGGCGGAGTCCGGACTGGCGTTCGGCGACCGGCAGCACCGTGCAGGAGGCCAGCAGCACCGTGCAGGAGGCCAGCAGCACCGCGGCGGTGACACCTGCGTGCAGGACCGCCCTGACCCGCCCGCGTCCGTCGCTGCGCATGGCTCCTCCTGGCCGCCTGTGGCCCCCGGCGCGTGTCCGCTCGTGTGCCGGTCGACATTCCTGATGATCTGTCAGCGGAATTCTCACCCCGTCCACCCGCCCCGCGTCTGAAGGACATGCCCCTCATGCCGTCGTTCGCCACGGACGTGCCAGCGCTGCTGCTGCGACTCGACCCGAACCCGTACCACCACGGCACCCTGGGCGCCGCCAGATCGCTGGGGCGCGCCGGCGTGGAGGTGCACGCGCTGCTCGGTACGGCCCCGGGCCCGGTCGGCAGGACCCGCTACCTGCACCGGCTCCACACGCCGGTGCGGTGGTCGGCCGCGGGCGCCGCGGGAACGCCGCCGGACGACGAACTGGAGCGGGCGCTGCTGGGGGCGGCGCGTGCGATCGGCAGGCCGGCCGTCCTCGTCCCGCTCGACGACCACTCGGCGATCGCCGCCGCCCGCCTCGCCCCCCGGCTCGCCGGGCCCTACCTGCTGCCGTCCGTCGCACCCCGGCTGCCCGCCCTGCTGGCCGACAAGGCGCAGCTGGCCGCCCTGTGCGACCGCACCGGCGTCCCCCATCCGACCACCGTGCTGCCCGGCAGCGCGGCGGAGGCGGCCCGCGAGGCGGCGGCCCTGGGGCTGCCCGTGGTGGCCAAGTGGAGCCGCCCCTGGCTGCTGCCGCCGGGCCTGCGCAGCACCGCGCTGGTCCGCACACCCGGGGAAGCCGCGCGGCTGTTCGCACGGAGCGCGGAGGCCGGCAGCGCGCTGCTGTTGCAGCGCAGGCTGCCCGACGGCCCGGGTGCCGACTGGTTCTTCCACGGGTACGCGGCCGAGGGCGGCCGGTTCCTGGCCTGCGGCGCGGGACGCAAGGAGCGCTCCTGGCCCCCGCACACGGGTCTGACGGCCGTCGGGACCTGGCTGCCCAACCCGTCCGTGGAACGGGCGGCGGCGCGGCTGGCGGCCCGGTTGGACTACCGCGGCATCCTCGACCTGGACTTCCGGCTCGACCCGCGCACCGGCGTCCACCACCTGGTGGACTTCAATCCACGGCCCGGCGCCCAGTTCCGCCTCTTCACGGACGAGAACGGCGTGGACGTGGTCCGCGCCCAGCACCTGCACCTGACCGGGCGCACGGTGCCGGCGGCGCGCGGCGGTACGGGGCGCACGTACGTCGTGGAGAACTACGCGGTCCTCTCCACGCTTGTGGGCCGGGCCCCGGGGGCGCCCTTCGGCCGTACCGGCCGCGCACGGCCGAAGGGCGGGCCGGTGGAACGCGCCTGGTTCGCCGCCGACGATCCGCTGCCCTTCGCCGCCATGGCGGCGGGCTGGCTGGGACGCTGCCTGCGCGAAGGGCTGCGCCTCGGTGGCACACGCCTCGGTCCCCGGCACCGCGGGAAGCGGCGACGACGGGGGCTGCGGGCGAGCCGTGCGGTGGTGCCGCGTCCCGCGACCTCCGCCGCGCCTGGGGCCCTCGCCGCGCGCCCCGCTCCCGCGGCACCGGCCGCACCGGCCGCACCGGCGCCACCGCACCGGCCGTCGCCAGGGCCCGACAAGCGTTTCCTGGCCGCCGACTCCTGACGTCGCCTTCCCGCCGGGCCGCGACCCGCACCCCGCGCCCTCGCCCGTCTCGCCACCCACAGCCCACAGCTCCAGACCCCGCAACGCCGCACAGAGAGAAGGAAACCCATGTACGACCTCGTCGTGGTGGGCGCCGGCCCCTACGGACTGTCCGTCGCCTCGCACGCCGCAGCCGCCGGGCTCAACCTGCGGCTGCTGGGCAGACCGATGGCGTCGTGGCGGGACCACATGCCGCGCGGCATGTTCCTCAAGTCGGAGCCCGACGCCTCCGCGCTGTCCGACCCTTCGGGCACCCACACCCTCGCCGGCTACTGTGCCGAGCGCGGTATCGAGGTCGCGCACGGGAGCCCGCTGCCGCTGGACACCTTCACCGAGTACGGCGCCTGGTTCGGCCGGAACGCGGCGCCGCCCGCCGACGAGCAGACGGTGACACGGGTCTCCCCCCGCGTCGAGGGGTTCCTGCTGGAGACGGCGCAGGGCGAGCGGCTGATGTCGCGCGCCGTCGTCCTGGCCGTCGGCGTGCTGCCGTTCGCCCAGCGGCCACCCGTGCTCGGCGGCCTCCCCGCCGAGCTGGTCAGCCACAGCACCCACCACCGCGATCTGAGCCGGTTCGCGGGCAAGGACGTGACCGTGGTGGGTGCCGGGCAGGCCGCGCTGGAGACGTCGGCGCTGCTGGCGGAGGAGGGTGCGCGCGTGCGGGTCGTCGCCCGGGCGCCCCGCATCGACTGGAACGCGCCTCCCCAGCCGCTGGCGCGCGGCCGGCTCACGGCGCTGCGCGACCCGCACAGCGCGCTGGGCACCGGCTGGCCCAGCTGGGTGTGGTCCCGGCTGCCGTCCGCGGTGCGGCGGCTGCCCGCCGCCACGCGGCTGCACATCGCCCGCAACGCGCTGGGCCCCGCGGGCGCCTGGTGGCTGCGGGAGCGCTTCGAGACGGCCGTGCCGGCGCTCCTGGGGCACACGATCACGGCTGCCGACCGGACGGCGCCGGGTGTCCGCCGGGTCGGCGGCGTGCTGGGCGAACGGGTGCGGCTGTGGCTGGCGGCGGCGGACGGAACGGCCTCCACCCTGGAGACCGATCACGTGGTGGCCGCCACCGGGTTCACCCCCGACCTGTCCCGGCTCGGCATGCTCGACTCCTCGCTGCGCGAGGGGCTGCGCCGGGTCGGCACCGGAGACGCGCCCTGGCTGGACGCGCGCTTCCAGTCCTCCTGCCCGGGGCTGTTCTTCGCCGGGCTGCTGACGGCTCCCTCGTTCGGGCCCGCGATGCGTTTCGTGCACGGGGCGTCGTTCACGGCGCCACGGCTGCTGGAGGGCGTGCTGCGGCACAGGGCCGAGTCGTCGGCGGCGACGGCCGGCACGGGTGTGCCGCCCGTCCGCGACACGTGGGAGCGAGAGCAGCAGGTCGTGCGGGGACCGCTCAGCGGCCGGCGCCACACCCGGCCCGCCGGCGGGACTCCGAGCCCTTCCGGGGACGGCACGGGGCGACTGCCCGCGCCGGTCAGCGGAGCGAAGGACGCGGCGGAGGCGGTGGACGCGAGGAGGGGCGGCGGCGGCCGGGCGGAGTGACCGGGCGCTGTCTTCCGGTGCCCCGCTTCCGCGGCCCGGTCGGCCCCCGGGGCCGGCCGGGTGACGGTGCTGCCCTCACCCGGCCGCACCGTCACCCGGCCAGGACGGTCACCCGGCCAGGACGGTCACCCGGCCAGGACGGTCGCCCGGCCGGGACGGTCGCCCGCTCAGCGCCCGGGCTTGCTCTCGTAGCGCGAGTCGACGTCGGGAGTGTCGGTGCTCTGTAGCTCGGTGGCGAGGTGATGCACGGTCACCAGGTCGTGCATCATCGTGCGGGTGCGGTTCCTGGGCATCGCCGCCTCTCGTGAGACGTCCTCCAGACTGACCGCCTCGCCGCCGTGCTGCTCCTCGGCTGTGACCAGGGCGCGGAAGACCTTTTCGTGCTCCTGCGAGTAGCCGGGCCTGCCCCTTCCCTGGTACGGGCTGCGCGGCTCCGCAGGGCCGACCCCGCCGCGTGGCGCGGGGCTGGGCGCCTCCGCGCTGTGGCCCTGCTTGCCCTGCCGCTGGGCCAGCATCTCCTCGTCCTGCCGCGCCGACGGGCCCGCGCGGTGGGCACGCTGTTTGGACGCTCCCGTCGTCACGCTGCGGGCGCTGGGCGGCTCCTCGTCGCGGTGGGCCTTGTGTGCCGCGGCGCGCCGCTGTTCCTCGTCGCCTTCGACCTTCTTGCGCACCATGAGGGTCCTCCCACGGTTCGTTGTAGGTGCCGGGCTGGGCTGCTGTGTCGCGGTCGGTGTGCGGGTGCCTGCCCAGCGGTCCGAGCTCAGCGGTCGAGTTCGTCCTCGACCGGTGGTTTGGGCACCTCACGCAGGTGCTCCGACTGCCGGTGCTTGCCGCCCAGTCTGGCCTGCTCGGCGCGTTGTGCGGGGCTGAGGTCGAGGTCCGAGTCGGGGTCCACGCGGACGGAGCGTGCCACCTCCTCGCGGTTGGCGTACTCCTCGGGTGGGATGCCGCGCAGTGCGACGCGGACCTCGCCCGAGGCACCCGCCTCCGACGCAGCCCGCATCAGCTCGTCCTTGTCCGCCGGGAAATCCACGTCGCCGAGCGCGGCCAGCACCTGGTCGACGGTGGTGTGCGCAGTGCTCATGCTGCTCGCTGCCTTTCTGAGCCGACGCCTTCGCCTGCCGTTCCTCGCGGCTCGGCTCAGGTTCCGGCGGTGCCGGTGCTGCCCGAGAACAGGACGGAGGCGAGTTCCTCGTCGAGTGACTGGCGGATGCGTTCGGTCAACGCGCCCTGCGTGGCCTCCTCCAGCAGTTCGACGACCGTGCGGGCCTCGTGGACGGCCTTGGGCGGGTCGGTCCTGGCGCGCCGCGCCACCCGGTCGAAGAACTCGTGGCGGTCCATCCGCACGCCGGTGACGGGCTCGTCGGGGGCGAGCTCCACTCGGCGCAGGTGCTCTCCCAGCTCGGTGGGGAGCTGCGCGGCGAGCTTCTCCGCCATCGGGGCCGGGATGCGCTCGGCCAGCGTCTCCAAGGTGGCCCGCGTTCCGGCTTCCGCCGCTCCTCTGCTGTTCAGGTGGGCCCGCGCCTGCACCTGACCGATGAACTCGTCGTGCTGCATAGCCGTTCACCTCACTCATGTCACTCAAGCGGTCCAACGCGCGTCGCTTTCCAGCATGCGCGCCGCTCGCACGGGTCGCACATCGGCCGCGGGCGCCGTCGGCCACGGCCCTCACGCGGGCCCGCACGGCTGGATACGGAGCGGAGCGACCGTGCGGGAGCGGAGGCGTCGGCGGCGAGGCGACCAGCGAGGGAAAGTCAGCGGTGGGACGTCAGCGGTGGGGCGTCAGCGGTGGGGTTTCAGCGGCGGGAGCCGGTCACGGCGCACAGCGTCCCGGTCACAGTTTCCGCACCACGCGGGCCGGGTTGCCGACGGCCAGGACGCCTGCAGGCAGGTCTCCCACGACCACGGAGCCGGCCCCGACGACGGTGTCCGAGCCGATCGTCACCCCGGGGCAGACGATGGCTCCGCCGCCGAGCCACACGTTGTCGCCGAGGGTGATGGGCACCGCCTTCTCCCAGCCGGCCCGCCGCCGCTCGGCGTCCAGCTCGTGGGTGGGCGTCAGCAGCTGGACGTTGGGGCCGATCTGCCCGTTGCGTCCGATGGTGATGGGCGCGGCGTCCAGGAAGACGGCACCGAAGTTGATGAAGGTGTGGGCGCCGATGGACAGGTAGGTGCCGTAGTCGCAGTAGAACGGCGGCCGGATCGTCACGCTCTCACCGAGCTCGCCGACCAGCTCCTGGAGTACCGAGCGGCGCTCGGCGGCCGTGGCGGCGCCCGCGGCGTTGTAGGCGGCGCACAGCTCGGCCCGCCGCTCGGTCGCCGCCTGCAACTCGTCGTCGTCGGGGAGGTACCACTCCCCCGCCAGCATGCGCTCCTTGTTGTTGCCCATCTCGCCCACAAAGCTCCTTTTACTGCGGTGAGCAGGCCGGTTTCCGTTCGAGTGCCACTCTTGCAGACCTGTTGGGCGACGGGCGCGGAAAAGCCCCGGAAATCTTCCGGCGACTCTCGACGCAAACACCTCTTGCGGTCTCCAACTACTCCGCGTAAGGCAGGTCAGCCGCATCCGGTCGGTCACAGGGCCGTCCGGTACGTCGCCACGACGGGCTACGGCGCCGCCCGGCTCCGCGCTCCTGTGGGCGCGGGTCCCGGCAGCTCGACCCGTCCGAAGCGCTGCGGTACGCCGTCGGGCTCAGCCCCGTCTCGCGGCGCAGCCTGGCACGGAGGTTGGCCGCCGTTCCCAGGCCGCTGTCGCGGGCGACGACGTCGAGCCGTTCCTCACCGCGCGCGATCAGCCGGCAGGCCAGCGTGACGCGTTCACCGGTCAGCCAGGCCGGCGGCGTGGTGCCCAACTGGGCCCGGAACCTGCGGTGGAGCGTGGCCTGACCCACCGCGTGCCCGGGTGGCGAGGTCGGCGACCGTCAGCGGCTCGGCCAGCCGCTCCGCGGCCCAGGCCAGCAGCGGCGCCAGCGACTCCTGGGGGACGGGCGGCAGCGGCCGCTCCACGAACTGCCGCTGCCCGCCGTCCCGGTGCGCCGCGAAGACAAGGCGCCTGCTGACCGCGTTGGCCACCTCGGCGCCGTGGTCCCGGTGCACCACGTACAGGCCCAGGTCCAGCGCGGCGGCGCTGCTCGCGGCGGTGAGGATGTCGCCGTCGTCGACGAACAGCGCGTCGGGACGGCGCACTGCGCATCGCGCTGCGCGAGGACGGCGGGGAGCGGACGGTCACCACCCGGTCCGGCCGGTCCACTCGGTCCAGCCGGTCCGCTCGTTACGTTCGGTCACTCGTTGCCGGGGCGCTCGCCCTTGGGTCCACGGCCGCGCTCCGTACGCGGGCCCGTGGGCCGCCAGTGCGGATCGCGTTCCATCTCCCGCTTGGCCGCCTCGTTCGCCTCCTGCGCGTCGGTGTGGCCGCTCCTCTCCTGGTCCTTCCGGCGCCGCGCACGGTGCTTGTCGTAGCTCTTGCTGCCGGGTTCCGGCACTGCGCTCACCTCCCTCGCATCGGCAGCGGTCACCGGCGGCTCAGCTGTGCCGCCGCCCGCTCGCGCTCCGCTGTTCCCACGCCGGATGCCGGAGAAACGCTGGGCCGGTCGGTGGAAAACGCGGCCGGAAGTGACTGGCCCCGCCGGGGGCGGGAAACCCGTGGCGACCGGCGTACGACGTGCGGCGGAGGCTGAGGCGGAGGCGAGCGATGGCCGTGACGGACGGAATCCGGGACGGGAGGGAGCCGGTGAGCCTGCGGCTTCCGGGGATCGTGCTGGGGGTGGGGCTCGGCGGTTTCGTCGACGGAATCCTGCTGCACCAGCTCCTCCAGTGGCACCACATGCTGACCAGTACCAACGACGACCGCATCGGGGTGAAGTACTACTCGCCCCGCACGGTCTCGGGGCTGGAGATGAACACCGTGTGGGACGGCATCTTCCACACCGTCTGCTGGCTCGCGGTGCTGATCGGGCTTGCCGTCCTGTACGCGCGGGTCACGCACGGGCGGCGCCGGGTGTGGACCTCACGGGTGCTGTGGGGCTGGATCCTGGCGGGGTGGGGCCTGTTCAACGTGGTGGAGGGGCTGCTGGACCACCAGATCCTGGGCATCCACCACGTGCACGGCGGCCCGTACCAGCTGTGGTGGGACATCGGCTTCCTGGTGCTGGGCGCCGTGCTGCTGGTCGTCGGCCATCTGATCCAGCGCGGCGGACGCTCCCTGGACGCGGACGGCAGGCTCGTATGACGGACGGCACGGCACCGCCGCCCCCGCACCCGGCGGGCCCGGCGGCGGCCCTCGCCCACGCGCACCCCGGCGACGGGCACGGACCCGGGCACGGCGCCGGCGGCTTGGACATGGCCGGCATGCTGCTGCCCGCCCTGGCGGCTCTCGTCCCCGCGCTCGGCTACCTGCTGCTGGTACGCCGCGCGCACCGCCGCGGCCCCCGGCGCGAGTGGAGCGCCTGGCGGTCCGCGAGCTTCCTGGCCGGATGCGGGCTGGTGGCAGCCGCCGTACTGCCGCCACTGGCCCCGTGGGCGCACGGCGACTTCCGCGGTCACATGGCGCAACATCTGCTCATCGGGATGTACGCGCCCGTGGCACTGGTACTCGGAGCGCCGGTCACTCTCTTGCTGCGCACCCTTCCGGGGGCACGCGCGCGGACGCTCACCTCACTTCTGCGCAGCCGCCCGGTCCGCGTGCTCACGCACCCGGTCACGGCCCTGCTGCTGAACACCGGCTCCCTCGCCGTCCTCTACTGCACACCGCTGTACGGGGCGGCCACCGCCCAGCCCTGGGGCCACTGGCTGCTGCACCTCCACTTCCTGGCGGCCGGCTGCCTGTTCGCCTGGGTGGTCGCGGGACCTGACCCGGCGCCCGCCCGCCCCGAAGTGCCCGCACGGCTGGTGCTGCTGGGCGCCGCCATCGCCGGACACGCCGTACTGTCCCAGCTGATGTACGGAGGCTTCCTCATCGACATCCCCGCACCCGTCGGCCAGGTGCGGGGAGGCGCGGAACTCATGTACTACGGCGGCGACATCGCCGAGCTGCTGCTGGCAGGCGCGGTGGTGGCCACGTGGCGCCCCGGACGGGCGGGGCCGGCACGGAAACGGCCCGTACGAGCACGGTCCGGACAGGAAGCGTCCCCACGGGCGTGGCCGGCACGCGTACGGTCCGGGGCGCACGGCCCGCCCGCCGGGGAGCCGCTGACCGATGCGGACGGGGCGCGGCGGTCGGACGCTCAGGCCGCCTGAGCGGCGCTCGCGATGTGCTCGCGTGCGGCGCGCAGCGCCTCGCGGATGTCGCGGGTGTTCGTCGAGACGCACAGCGTGTACGAGACGTCGTCCAGCTCCTGAGGATGGCCGGGGCGGGCGCGGAGCTTCTCGTAGCGGTCGAGCAGCTCTCGCAGGGTGTCGGGGTGGGCCATCATGGCGGGTTCCTCCAGAAGGCGCGCGACGGCGCTCGACGAGTAGGGGTGAAGAGGGGCCAACGCGGCGGTCGCCGCGGAATCGGCGCATCCCGCCCAGTACCCGGCAGCAGAAAGAGCAAAACTCACAAAATCGTACATTCTCGTCCTTGTTTCACCTCTTCGGACGAGGGGCACCACGGTGCACAGGAATCGCGCAGCAGGACGCCGCTGGGGGCAGCCCGGCGCCCGGGAAGGAAGGATGAAGTCGCACAGGTAAGCGCGAGCCCAACCGCAACACACGACGAGACGCGAGAGAGGAACGCCCAGGAGGCTAGAGGTGTCGTGATGGATTCCGTACCCGGAGTGCCATGCTGGGTCAGCCTCACCGTCCGCGACCGGCGGGCCACCGAGGAGTTCTACAGCGCCGTACTGGGATGGTCCTTCGTCGACAGCCCCCTCGGCCCGGGGTTCCGCACCGCCACCAGGGAAGGGGCGCCGGTGGCCGGCTTCAACGAAGCCGCCGTCTCCTGGCAGCTGCCCGTCCGCTGGACCGTCTTCTTCTCCGTCGACGACGCCGACCGGGCCTGCGAGCGCATCAGCGAACGCGGTGCCACGGTCGCCGTGGGCCCGCTGCGCGTGGGCGAGGGGCGCGCCGTGATGGCCGCCGACCCCCACGGTGCGGCGTTCGGCCTGTGGCAGGGCGAGTTGCCGCGCGGCTGGGAGGTGGGCGCGGGACAGGCGCCGGCCTGGCTGCAACTGCACACCAGTGACGCCTTCGCCGCGGCGCTCTTCTACGGCGAGGTGCTCGACTGGACGAAGAACCCCAGCCATGGCGTCAGTTACGAGGAGCAGCAGGACGAGGTGCACATCCTGGTGGACGGCGAGACCGTCGCCGGGCTGCGCGGCGGTGGCGTCGAGGCGGCGCCCGACCCGCAGCGGCGCACCCGCTGGGACGTCTACTTCCGCGCCACCGACATCGACGCCGCGCTGGCCGCCGCCGAGAAGACGGGCGGCACGGTGATCTCGCCCGTCCAGCACGCTTCCCACGGCCGCTACGCGACGGTACGCGACCCGGACGGCGGTCTGTTCTCCCTCCTCGGCCCGTGAGGAGATGCCCGGAGCCCGGGGCGTGTGACCGAGGCCGCGTACGCGGGTACCCGGTGGGCCGCCGCACACGGCAGAACGCGGCGGCCCCACCCCACGGGGCCGCCCGTACGCGCAGACACGTGAAGACACGCGTACACACGGTTCACGCGTACACGTGAAAACGCGTGAAGTACCCGAAGACGCGTGACGTGCGTGAAGACGAGGAAGGGTGTGCCGATGAGCCGAGCGCAGTCGAGTCCGGCGGGAGCGGACGGCCAGGTCGTCGTGGTCACCGGCGCCAGCGGCGGGGTGGGCCGGGCGACGGCCAGGGCTTTCGGGGCGCGCGGCGCCCACGTCGCCCTCATCGCCCGCGGCGAGGAGGGCCTCGCACGCGCCGCCGACGACGTACGCGACGCGGGCGGCACCGCCCTCCCGCTGGACGTCGACGTCAGCGACCACACGGCCGTCGACGCGGCGGCCGAACGGATCGAACGGGAACTCGGGCCGATCTCGGTGTGGGTGAACGTGGCGTTCTCCACCGTCTTCGCACCCGTCAACCAGGTGCGCGCGGAGGAGTTCCGCCGGGCGACGGAGGTCACCTACCTCGGCTTCGTCCACGGGACACTGGCCGCGCTGCGGCACATGGAGCCCCGCGACGAGGGGACCATCGTGCAGGTCGGCTCCGCACTGGCCTACCGCGGCATCCCGCTGCAAGCCGCCTACTGCGCGGCCAAGCACGCCATCCAGGGCTTTCACGAGTCGCTGCGCTGCGAGTTGCTCCACGCGAAGAGCGGCGTCAGCGTGACGATGGTGCAGCTGCCCGGGCTCAACACCCCGCAGTTCACCTGGGTCAAGTCACGGCTGCCGCGCAACCCCCGCCCGGTCCCGCCCGTGTACCAGCCAGAGGTCGCCGCGCGCGGCGTCCTGTACGCGGCCGACCACCCGCGGCGCCGCGAGTACTGGGTCGGCGGATCCACCGTGGGCACCCTGCTGGGCGACAAGTTCGCGCCCGGGCTCCTCGACCGCTACCTCGCCCTGACCGGGTTCAAGGGGCAGCAGACCGACCACGAGCGCGCCCCTTCCCAGCCCGACAACCTGTGGAAGCCCGCCGACCAGCAGCACGACTACGGCGCACACGGGGAGTTCGACGACGAGGCGTCCGAGCGCAGCTACCAGCTGTGGGCCTCACACCACCACGGTCTGCTCGCCGCGCTCGGCACGGCGGCGGCCGCTGCCGCGGGGGCGGCAGCGGTGGCACGGACGGTGCGGCACTGACCCCGGACGGGCCGGCCCCGAACGGCCGGCAGGCGTACGGGGCTCGGCCGCACGTCGCCGCACGGGAGACTCAGTGTGGGTTCTGCTGGAGCGACTCGTGGCAGACGAGGCAGACCATCCGGCGCGCGTCGTGCGGCGACCAGACCCGGCCGGTCGCGCTGGAGCGTCGGACCGGCTCCGGCTCGTCGTGCAGGTGGCGCGTGCACACGCCCGCGCCGCAGTCGACGCAGACGGCGACGGCCGTGTTCTCGGTGCCTTCCTTGAAGCAGTCGTAGCAGTGCATGACGCCTCTCTTCCCGGCTCTTCCGTCTCACTCGGCGCCCTCAGGCCCGACCGTTCGCGAGTTCCCCCCGGCACGGCCCCGCACGCATGCACGCACAACCGACGAGGAGCTGTCCGTGAACCACCGGACCGACACACTCATCCGCGACGCGGAAGCGGTCGTCACCATGGCGGGGGACGACATCCCCGGCGGCTGGGTCGCCCTCGACGGCGGCACGGTGGCGGGCACCGGACGCGCCGGCGAGGAACCCGAAGCGGCCCGCACACTGACCGCACGCGGTGCACTGGTCACCCCGGGGCTGGTCAACACCCACCACCACATCTTCCAGAACCTCACCCGCGCCTACGCCCCCGCCACCGGCTACGAACTGTTCGACTGGCTCAAGGCGCTCTACCCCCTCTGGGCCGCGGTGGACGAGGAAGCCGTCGAGGTCTCCACCTGGGTCGGGCTGGCGGAACTCGCGCTGGGCGGCTGCACCACCACCACGGACATGCTCTACGCGCACCCGCGGCCCCGGCTCATCGACGCCCAGATCCGCGCGGCCCGCGACGTGGGGCTCAGGTTCCACCCCGCACGGGGCGCCCTCGACCTGTCCGAGAAGGACGGCGGTCCGGCCCCCGCGCAGCTCACCGAAAGCGTCGAGGAGATCCTGGCCGACAGCGAACGCCTCGTGCGCACCTACCACGACCCGGCACCGGGATCGATGCTCCGCATCGCCCTGGCCCCCTCCACACAGGCCGCCGTGACCGAACGCCTGATGGTGGAGACGGCCCGCCTCGCCGAGCGGCTGGACGTACGACTGCACACACATCTGGCCGAGTCCCTCGGCGAGGAGGAGTACTGCCGCGAGACCTATCGCCGCCGCCCCGTCGAGCAGTTCGAGCACGTGGGCTGGGGCAGTGACCGCGCCTGGGTCGCGCACTTCATCTTCACCGAGCCGTGGGAGCGGGAGCGGCTGGGACGCTGGGGCACGGCCGTCGCCCACTGTCCGGGATCGACGATGATGCTGGGCGCGGGGGCCGCGAGCCTGCCCGCTCTGCGTGACGCGGGCGTCACCGTCGGCCTGGGCTGCGACGGTTCCGCCTCCACCGACCACGCCTCGCTGTGGCTGGAGGCGCGCACGGCGCTGACCGCCGCGCGGGAGCGCGGCGGCGCCGGGGCGGCCACCGCCCGCGACATCCTGCGGGCCGCGACCGTCGACGCGGCCGCCTGCCTGGGCCGCGAGGACGGCCTGGGCCGCCTCGCACCGGGCGCCCCCGCGGACGTCGTGGTCTGGGACCTGGACGAGTTCGCCTTCGCCGGCGCGCACACCGACCCGGTCGAGGCGTGGCTCCGCTGCGGCCCCGTGCGCCCGCGCCACACCCTCGTCCAGGGCCACCCCCTCGTCGAGGACGGCTCCCTCACCCTCCCCCACGCCCGAACCCACGACATGCTCACCACCCACGCCCACCACGCCCGCCGCATCCAGGGGCTGGAGGACGGGACGTAGCGACACGGTGACCGGTCACGGGTTGTGGAAGGTGACTTCGGGGTTGGTTTTCGTCGGGGCGTTCAGCAGGGAGCGGTGCCGGCCGCGGAGGTGCTGGTCGAAGAACGCGGTGACGTAGTCGGTGGTGATCTCCCGGCAGCGTTCGCCGGACAGCGGGGCCGACGGGTCGCTCATTCCCAACAGGCCGCCCAGGATGGGGAGGTCGTTGAAGGAGAAGTGTCCGGCGCCGGCGACCGTCAGCCAGCGCTTCCAGCCGTGGAGGCGGCTCCACTGGCGCGGCCAGGTGCGGTCGTCGGCCTGCGGGGTGTGTTCTTCGCGGGTGCCGAGCATCAGGAGGGGGCGACCCGTTCCGGCGCGGGGCACGGGGGCGAAGGAGCTGCCGTCGAGGTCGGCCGCGGCGCGGACGCGGCGGTCCGTACCGGCTGCCACGGCCGCCGCGTTGCCGCCCAGCGAGTGCCCGGCGGCCCCGATGCGGCGGGGGTCGATGAGACGGCTGTAGCCGTGGGGGGCGGTCTGGCCCCGGCCCGTCTTCCCCGGCTGCCGGGTCAGCTCGTCGACGACGAAGGAGAGGTCGGCCGCCCTGGTGCGTGCGGCCCGCGCCAGTATCCTCTTCTCCCCGTCGTCGTCGGGCGCCTTCTCGACGGTCTCGCAGGCGACGCAGGTGAGGGTGCGCGAGGAGTCGCCGTCGGGGAACGTCGAGCCGAACGACTCGTAAGCGTGGCCGACGAGTGCGACCGCGTAACCGTGCGAGGCCAGGTCCTCCGCCAGCACGGTGAGGGTGGCGCGGTGCAGGGTGAAGCCGGGTGACAGCAGGATCAGCGGGTGCCTGCCTTCGGCAGGACGTGCGTCCTGGCGGGTGTGGGTGCGCGTGGAGGCCAGCTGCCCGGCTTTCAGGCGCTTGTCCAGCTTCTGCCCTTCGAGGAGCAGCCTCGCCTCCTTGGCCGACATGTACGGCATCCGCGCACCGTGACCGCTGCGGTGCCGCGCCGGGTAGCGGAGGGAGACCATGACCTGGCGGTCCCCCGCCGAGGGCACCCAGGGGTCGCGGCGCGCGGTGTCGGTCAGGTGCAGTGTCGTGCCGCCGATCCCGTACCGGCCGGTGGGGCGGGGAAGGGACAGGCGTGTGTCCCGGTGCTCGCCGGAGCCGGGCGCGGACAGGTCGGAGCCGGCCGCCCGGGAGGAGGCCCCTGCGGGGGCGCAGGCGACGGCGGCCGGGGTGAGCAGGCAGGCGGAGAGGAGAACGGCGAGCGCCCTCCCGCGAGGCGAGTGGAGAAGCATGTGCGGGAGCGTAGGAAGGCCGCCGGGGTGCCGGGCACCGACGATCGGCAGGTCACTTGCCTGACTTTCGTCAGTGCCCAGGCCGGGCCCGGGGGCCCGGCGTTCCGGTCCGTGAAGGGTCAGTACCCGGCCGACACCCGTACGGTGAGCGCGGGGAGTTCACCCGCGCGCAGGGCCTGCCACGCGGCGCGGAAATCGGCGGTGACGTCCTGGTGGGTCGTCGGTCCCGCGGAGTGGCAGGTGAGGGTGGTGCGGGGGAGGTCCCAGGCCGGGTCGGCGGGCGGCGCGGGTTCCTTCGGGAGGACGTCGAGTACGGCGTGTCCGACCGTTCCCTCGTCGAGGGCCCGGGCGAGCGCGTCGGTCAGGACCGTCTCCCCGCGGCCGACGTTGATGAACGTGGCGCCGCGCAGCGCGCCGAGGAGACCGGCACCGACGAGATCACGGGTCTGCGGCGTGAGGGGCAGCGCGTTGACCACCCAGCGCGCCTTCGCGAGCACGTCGGCCAGTTCCCGCGAGGGGCCGCCCCCCGGCTCTTCGGGGACGCCCAGCGGAACGACGCTGTCGAAGCCGGGCATCTCGCGCGGGCTCCGCGCCACCCCGACCGTGTGGACACCGCACTGTTGCAGCGCGGTCCCGATGGCGGTGCCGATACGGCCTGCTCCGAGGACGACCGCGAGCGCGCCGTCGGCCAGTTCGGTGGGCAGCCGGTGCCAGGTGCGGCGGGTGTGCTGGTCCAGGAATCCGGGCACGTTCTGGAGTTCGGCCAGCACCCACGCCAGGACGTACTGTCCGATCCGCTCCCCCATGCGTCCGACCGTGCGGGTCAGCAGCACCTCGCGCGGCCACGGCGTACGTGCCTTCAGCAGCGCGTCGACGCCCGCGTTGGTGCTGTGCACCCACAAGAGCCGCTCCCCTTCGGCGAGCTCGGGGAAGTGCGGGCCGATGTGCACCCGGGGCCCGCGGCCGGTGGCGACAGGACGTCCGACGATCTCCTCGACGCCCTCGCGCACCCGCTCGGGTAGAGCGGGGTCGACGGTGACGACCGCGCCGTCGAGCTCGTGTCCGATCCGCAAGGGGTCAGCGCCCGCAGTCGTCATCCGTCCACCTTCTCGCCTCGTCCGCGCCGTCAGGCCGCGGTCACACGCCAGCTGCCGATCTCACGGTAGTCCGAGTCGTACACCTCGGCGGCATCCCCCTCCTCCAGCGCGTAGTGGCGCAGATTTCCACCCCAGTACCGCAGCACGCGGCCCAACTCGGCCACGGCCTCCTCCTTGCCGTGCATGTGCGCCATGTCGACCTCGAGTACGAACTTCACGCCTGCCCCTTCCCGTATGTGTTCCCGCCCGTGCGCACAGGTGTCCTGGGGGCGGGAGTCCCCTCGACACCTTCGCCTTCCATTTTTTCATTGAAGTGCTTTTGGGGACTTGACGGCGAAGCCGACCCGCGAGACGGGGGGCGTGAGGTCGCCAGGTCTCAAATGGGGCGTGGCAGGGCTGGGCAGGTGGCGGAGAAACGGGTCGCCACGCGCTCGCCCTGCGGGACTGGCTCAGCGGCGCGTTCCGGGGAAACATACAGCCATGCAGAGTGATCTCTTCGCTTCGAAGAACATGGCGCAGCCGCCCTCCGCACCGGGGATGGAGCTGCAGAACGACAAGTGTGTGAAGTACACGGTCAACGGCGAGTGCTACGCGCGGCAGGGCTCGATGGTGGCCTTCCGGGGGAACCTCAAGTTCGAGAAGAAGGGGCAGGGCGTCGGCAACTTCCTCAAGCGGCAGGTGACCGGCGAGGGCCTCGCGCTGATGTCGATCAGCGGGCAGGGGGAGGCGTGGTTCGCGCACGAGGCGGAGAACTGCTTCGTCGTCGACATAGCTCCCGGCGACTCGCTCACCGTCAACGGCCGCAACGTGCTGTGTTTCGACGCCGGCCTGCACTACGAGATCGGCGTCGTCAAGGGCGCGGGGATGACCGGCGGCGGCCTGTTCAACAGCGTCTTCTCCGGCCAGGGCAGGCTCGGGGTGATCTGCGAGGGCACGCCGATCGTGATTCCGGTGTCCCAGCAGGCGCCGGTGTTCGTGGACACCGACGCGGTGGTGGGCTGGAGCGCCCAGTTGCACACCTCGCTGCACCGCTCGCAGAGCTTCGGGTCGATGATCCGCGGGGGTTCGGGAGAGGCCGTGCAGCTGCGGCTGGACGGTGAGGGCTTCGTCATCGTCCGCCCGAGCGAGAAGCAACCGGCCCAGACCAGCAACTGACGCCCTGCCGGGCGGGCCCACGCGCCTGCCTTGAGGCCCACCCGCGCGCACATCCGCCGGGCAGGAGACCGCTGGGTGGGGGGGGCGCTGGGTGCGGGGCCGCACGAGCACGCGAGCCCCCCGCCCTCACAGGGCGGGAGGCGTCACCGCCGCGCGGCCGGGCGCTCACCCCACGAGCCGGCCGGCCGGCTCGTGGCGCGCGTCGGACACGTCGTGGAGGTCCTCACACCGCGGCCAGTCCTCCCTCGCGGGCGAGCTCGCGGCGGGCTCGGGTGAAGGGGCGGGGGCGGTTGGCGGCGAGGACGGCCGTGGTGGTGCCGTCGCGTTCGTAGACGGCCAGGAAGCTGCGGTCCTCGGGGGCGCCCTCCACGAGGCGTACGGTGTCGTGCGGGCCGCGCCGGCCCGCCAGTTGGAGGCGGATGCCGTACTGATCGGACCAGAAGTAGGGCAGCGCGGTGTACGTCTGAACCGTCGCGCCGGCCAGCAGGTTGCGGGCCGCGACGGCGGCCGACTCCATGGCGCTGGTCCAGTGTTCGGCGCGCCGCCCCGCCGTGCGCGCCACGTCGCCGACCGCGACCACGCCGGGCAGCGCGGTGACTCCGCCCGCGTCGCAGACGACGCCGTCGTCCAGCGCGAGGCCCGAGCCGGTCAGCCAGTCGGTGGCCGGGCGTACGCCGATTCCGACGAGGACGACGTCGGCGGGCAGGAACCGGCCGTCGGCCAGCTCCACCCAGCCGACCCGGCCGCCCTGCCCGCCGCCCGGCGCGCCTTCGGCGTGCAGTCCGCGTACGCCGGTGCCGGTCAGCAGCGTGACGCCGTGGTCGGTGTGCAGGTCGGCGCAGAACGCGGCCATACGGGCGCCGAGTTGCGGTAGCAGCGGCGCCTTTGCTGCCTCCACGACGGTGACGTCGTGGCCGAGCGTGGCGCAGGAGGAGGCGACCTCGGCGCCGATGAAGCCGGCACCGATGACGACCACCCGCACCTGGCCGCGGCTCAGGTCCTCGCGGAGCGCGGCCGCGTCGTCGAGGGTGCGCAGCGTGTGGACGCCCTCCAGCCGCTCACCCGGCAGCGCGCGGGGGGTGGCTCCCGTGGCGATCACCACACCGTCGGTGGCCAGGGTGCGCCCGCCGGTGAGCGTGACGCCGCCGGCCGGGGGGTCGAGCCCCTCGGCGCGGGTGCCCAGCAGCCAGTCGGCGTCGAGTTCGGCGATCTCCTCCGCGTCGGCGAGGGAGAGTTTCTCGGCGGTCAGGGCTCCGGTGAGGAATTCCTTGGAGAGCGGAGGGCGGTCGTAGGGCCTGTGGTGCTCCTCCCCTACGATCACCAGGCGTCCTGCGTAGCCTTCCGCGCGCAGCGCGAGCGCGGTGTGGAGTCCTGCGAGAGATGCGCCGATCACGGTGATGGTCCTCATGCGGCGCTCCCCTGTGTGGCGGTCGCGGTCTGCGGTCGGTGTGCGGCCTGGTCGGTCTCGACGTGTACCCAGACGGTGCCCTCGAGCACGCTCACCGGGTGGGTGCGCACCGCCTTGCGGGCAGGGAGGCAGGTGGGGCGTCCGGTGCGCAGGTCGAATGAAGCCGCGTGCAGCGGGCATTCGACCAGACAGCCCTCGAGCCAGCCTTCGGAGAGGGACGCGTCCTGGTGGGTGCAGGTGTCGTCGACGGCGTACAGCTCGCCGTCGGCGTTGAAGACGGCGATGGGAGGTTCGAGGTCGAGGCGGACGGACTCACCGGCGGGCAGGTCCTCAAGGCGACAGACGGGTATCACTGTGATTCACCTCGCGAGCGGGGTCTGCGGCCCCCGGCTGTGGAGGGCCGGGGTGGTGCGGGCATGCACTTCGCTACTATCCGAGTTCCGTATCGCGCACGATGGAGCGTGATGCGCAACAGAATCCAAGCGGGAAGGCTTCACGTCAAGCACCCGCCGACGACCTCCGCCGGGACGTGACGGAGGAGGCGGCGCGGACGCGCGCCGGCAACCGAGTACCACCAACCAGGCCACCAGGCGGTGACGTTGAGCAGATGAGCGAAAAGACGGAGGACACAGGGTCGGGCAGGCAGTCCAGAGGAGCGGCTGCCTCTGTCCAGTCGGTCGACCGCGCGGTGAGCGTGCTGGAGATTCTCGCCCGGCACACCGACGCGGGAGTGACCGAGATCGCCGAGGAGCTGGGCGTCCACAAGTCCACGGCGTTCCGGCTGCTGGGGGTGCTGGAGGCCAGGGGCCTGGTCTCCCAGGAGCAGGATCGCGGAAAGTACTACCTGGGCCCGGGGGTGTTGAGGCTGGCGGGGGCCGCGGCCTCCCGGCTGGACATCTCGCAGGAGGGCGCACCGGTGTGCCGGGAGCTGGCCGAGGAGGCCGGTGAGACGGCGAACATCGCGGTGCTCGACGACGACGCGGCGGTCAACATCATGCAGGCGCGCGGTTCGTCGTCGGTGACCGCCCAGAACTGGCTGGGCAGACGGACACCGCTGCACGCCACCTCCAGCGGGAAGGCGCTGCTGGCGCATCAGCCCAAGTCGGTGCAGGAGAGCGTGCTGGCCAGGAAGTTGCCGCGCCTGACGGATCACACCGTCGTCTCGCCCGCCGAGCTGCGGGCGGAGCTGGGATCGGTGGTCAAGAACGGTTTTGCGTCGGCGCGTGACGAGCTGGAGATCGGGTTGCACGCGGTGGCGGCGCCGGTGCGGGCGCACGACGGCAAGGTCATCGGGGCGATCAGCGTCTCGGGGCCGTCCTACCGGCTGGAGCCGGAGCGACTGCACGAGGTCGCCAAGCGCACGGTGGCCGCGGCGCAGGATCTGTCCCGCCGCATGGGGTACGCGTACTGAGCCCCGGTTGCTCCACGGCGTGGCGAGCGCCCGGGAGCCTCACGATTTTCTGATGGGGCATCAGCTTTTGCACCGCCCCGACCTCCCATAACTGCGGGTCCGGCATCACCCGGGCCCGCAGTTCGCGTTTATGACACCTCGTCAGGAACCGCTGATCGTCTTCTCTTGACGGCGGCGGACGGCGTTCTCACTATGTCTCCCATAGCGCAACCAGTCGTGCACTACGCAACAATGCGAGGTCTGGGAATGCCACACGAGGTCCGCGCTGTCATCGCGATGAAGAAGGATGCCCCGGCCGAGGTGCAGCCGGTCCTGGTACCGGATCCAGGGCCCGGAGAGGTCCTCGTCTCCGTCCAGGCATGCGGTGTCTGCCACACCGATCTGCACTACAGGGAAGGCGCCGTGAGCGACGACTTCCCGTTCCTGCTCGGCCACGAGGCCGCGGGCATCGTCGAGGAGACGGGCCCCGGCGTCACCGATCCGCGCCCCGGCGACTTCGTCGTCCTCGCCTGGCGCGCACCGTGCGGAAGCTGCCGCGCCTGCCGCAAGGGGCGGCCCTGGTACTGCTTCGACTCGCGCAACGCCCGGCAGCCGATGACGCTGCTGGACGGTACCCCGCTCACCCCGGCGCTGGGCATCGGCGCCTTCGCCGAGAAGGCCCTTCTCGACGCGGGCCAAGCCGTGAAGGTCGATCCGGCGGCGCGCCCCGAGGCCGCCGGGCTCATCGGCTGCGGCGTGATGGCCGGCTGGGGTGCGGCCGTCCACACCGGCCAGGTGGCCAACGGCGACACCGTCGCCGTCATCGGCTGCGGCGGTGTCGGCAACGCGGCCATCGCGGCCGCCTCGCTGGCCGGGGCGCGCCGGGTGATCGCCGTCGACATCGACGACGCCAAGCTGGACGTGGCCGCCCGGTTCGGGGCCAGCCACAGCGTCAACTCGCGCGGCACGGACCCCGTCGCGGCGGTCCGCGAACTGACCGGCGGGCACGGCGCCGACCTCGTCGTCGAGGCCGTCGGCCGCCCCGAGACCTACCTCCAGGGCTTCCACATGCGGGACCTGGCGGGCGTGCTCGTCCAGGCCGGGGTGCCGGCGCCGGGCGCGACCATCGAGCTGCCGTTCCAGGAGCTGTTCTCCCGGGGCGGTGCCCTCAAGTCCTCCTGGTACGGGGACTCCCTGCCCAGCAGGGACTTCCCCGTCCTGATCGACCTCTATCTCAGCGGCAAGCTCGACCTGGGCGCCTTCGTCACCGAGACGGTCGCGCTGGACGAGGTCGAGGTCGCCTTCGAACGGATGCAGCGCGGCAAGGTGCTGCGATCGGTGGTGGTGCTGTGAACATCCCTGAACCGGCCGTCGTCCCTTCCGGCCCGCACGCCGCGCCCCCGCGTACGGAGCGCGTCGTCATCATCGGTGCCGGCATCGTCGGCTGCTCGCTGGCCGACGAACTGACCGCGCGCGGCTGGCGCGACGTGACCGTCCTCGAACAGGGCCCGCTGGCGGCGCCCGGCGGCTCCACCTCGCACGCGCCAGGACTCGTCTTCCGCACCAACGCCTCCAAGACGATGACGCAGTACGCGCGCTACACCGTCGAGAAGTTCAGCTCACTCACCGTGGACGGGCGCTCCTGCTTCCTGCCGGTCGGCGGGCTGGAGGTCGCCTCCACCGAGGCGCGCCGGCTCGACCTGCACCGCAAGGCGGGGCTCGCCGCCGCCTGGGGCGTGGAGGGCGAACTGGTGGGGCCCGCCCGGTGCGCCGAGCTCTTCCCCCTGCTGGACGCCGGCACCGTGCTCGGCGGCTTCCACACCCCGGGCGACGGGCTGGCCCGCGCCCAGCTCGCCTGCCACGCGCAGATCGAGCGAGCCCGGCGGCGCGGCGCCCGCTTCCGGGACCGGCACACGGTCACCGGCATCGAACGGGAGGGCGGCCGGGTGACGCGGGTCGTCACCGACCGGGGCACCTTCCCCGCTGACCACGTGGTCTCGGCGGCCGGTTTCTGGGGCCCGGTCATCGGCGCCATGGCCGGGGTGGACGTCCCGCTGCTGCCGCTCGCGCACCAGTACGCGAAGACGGCGCCGCTGCAAGAGCTGACCGGGGCGGGGCCGGACGGCGCGGAGGCCGTGCGCCCCCTGCTGCGCCACCAGGACCACGACCTCTACTACCGCGAGCACCTCGACCCCGCGGGCGGCCCCGGACGCATCGGTATCGGTACCTACGCGCACCGCCCGCTGCCCGTCGACCCGTACGCGGTGCCGGCGTTCGACGAGGCACCGGTGATGCCCTCCTCGCTCCCCTTCACCGCGGAGGACTTCGCCCCCAGCTGGACGGAGACGCGCCGCGTGCTGCCACGGCTCGCCGCCTCGCACGTCGAGGAGGGCTTCAACGGCGTCTTCTCCTTCACCCCGGACGGCATGCCCCTGCTGGGCGAGTCCCGCGCCCTGCGCGGATTCTGGCTCGCCGAGGCGGTGTGGGTCACCCACTCGGCGGGCGCCGCCCGCGCCGTCGCGGAGCTGATGACCGAAGGGCGCACCACCGTCGACGTGCACGAGTGCGACCTGCACCGGTTCGAGAAGGCGCAGCGCTCCCCCGCGTACGTGCGGGAGAGGGGCGTCAGCAGCTTCGTCGAGGTCTACGACGTGATCCACCCCCTCCAGCCGTCCGAGCGGGCCAGGGCGCTGCGCACCAGCCCCTTCTATCCGCGCCAGCGGGAACTCGGCGCCCACTTCCTGGAGTCGGGCGGCTGGGAGCGGCCCCACTGGTACGAGGCCAACGCACCGCTGGTCGCGGACCTGAAAGGGGAGCTGCCCGAGCGCGACGCCTGGTCGGCGCAGCACTGGTCCCCCATCGCCGCCGCGGAGGCCGAGGTCACCCGCGAGCGGGTGGCCCTCTACGACATGACGCCGCTGCGGCGGCTGGAGGTGACAGGGCCGGGGTCGCTGGACTTCCTCCAGCGTATGACGACCAACAATCTCAACAAGCGGCCAGGCTCTGTCACCTACACCCTGCTGCTGGACGAGGCAGGCGGTATCCGCAGCGATCTGACGGCCGCAAGGCTCGGCCGCGACCGCTGGCAGCTGGGCGCCAACACCCCGGCGGACCTGGACTGGCTCATCCGCCGCGCGCCCGAGGGCGTACAGGTACGCGACATCACCTCCGGCACCTGCTGCGTCGGTGTCTGGGGGCCGTTGGCCCGGCAGTTGGTGCAGCCGCTGTCCCCGGCCGACCTCTCCCACGGGGCCTTCGGCTACTTCAAGGCCCGCGAGACGTACGTGGGACACGTGCCGGTCACCGCGCTGCGGGTCAGCTACGTGGGCGAACTGGGCTGGGAGCTGTACGCCGACGCGGATGTGGGGCTGCGGCTGTGGGACACCCTGTGGGAGGCCGGGCAGCGGCTCGGCGTCATCGCGGCGGGGCGCAGCGCCTTCAACAGCCTCAGGCTGGAGAAGGGCTACCGCGCCTGGGGTGCCGACATGACCACGGAGCACACCCCCGAGGAGGCGGGTGTCTCCTTCGCCGTCCGCCCGTCCAAGGGCGACTTCGTCGGTCTCGACGCGCTCGCCGCCCGCGGCCAGGCGGCACGCAGACTGGTCTGCCTCACTCTCGACGACCCCGCGGCGCTCGTCATGGGCAGCGAGCCCGTCCACCTCGACGGGGTGGTGGCCGGGTACGTGACCAGCGCCGGATACGGCTACAGCGTGGGACGGTGCGTGGCGTACGCGTGGCTGCCGGCCGGCGCCGCCGCGCCGGGTACGGCGGTGTCCGTCGAGTACTTCGGCGAGAAGGTCGCCGCGACGGTCGCCGCAGAGCCGCTGTTCGACCCCGAGATGGCCCGCATCCGCCGCTGATCCCCCACCTGCGTTCCCTTCCCGTTTTCCCGAGGAGACGGGAAGGGCGGGGCAGGGGGCCCACGAACAGGAGGCCCGCAGTGTCAGTCACCCGCGACGTCATCGTCATCGGCCTCGGCGGCATGGGCAGTGCCGCCGCCTACCATCTGGCGGCCCGAGGCCACCGGGTCCTCGGGCTGGAGCGCTTCGGCCCGGCCCACAACCGCGGCTCCAGCCACGGCGGCTCCCGCATCACCCGCCAGTCCTACTTCGAGGACCCGGCCTACGTTCCCCTGCTGCTGCGCTCCTACGAACTGTTCGCCAAGCTGGAGCGCGACACGGGACGCACCCTGGCCACCCTGTGCGGAGGGGTGATGCTGGGCCGCCCGGACAGCCGCACCGTGGCGGGCAGCCGGCTCTCGGCCCAGCAGTGGGGGCTCCCCCACGAGATGCTCGACGCCAACGAGGTGCGGCGGCGTTTCCCGACGCTCACCCCGGGCCCCGACGAGGTGGCCCTGTACGAGGAGAGGGCCGGCTTCGTACGGCCCGAGGCGACGGTTGCCGCGCACGTCCAGCTCGCCCGGCAGGCGGGCGCCGATCTGCGGTTCGAGGAGCCGGTGACCCGGTGGGAGGTGCTGCCGGGCGGCAAGGGCGTGCGCGTCCACACGGTGGACGACGTCTACACCGCGGGGCACCTGGTGGTGTGCCCCGGCGCGTGGGCGCCCCGCCTGCTGGCCGATCTCGGTGTCGGCTTCACCATCGAGCGGCAGGTCATGTACTGGTTCCATCCGCGGGGCGGCACCGCGGCGTTCGAGCCGGAGCGGCACCCCATCTACGTGTGGGAGGACGGCGAAGGGGTGCAGATCTACGGCTTCCCCGCGATCGAGGGCCCGGACGGCGGCGCGAAGGTCGCCTTCTTCCGCAAGGGCTCGGTCTGCGACCCGGAGACCCTGGAGCGCACGGTCGGCCGGCGGGAGGCGGAGGCGATGGCAGCCCAGCTGCGGCCCCGCCTGCCCGACCTGCCCGGCAGCCTGCGCAGGGCCGTCGCGTGCATGTACACCACCACGGCGGACGAGCACTTCGTGCTGGCCCGCCACCCCGAGCACCCGGATGCGGTCACGGTGGCGTGCGGCTTCTCCGGGCACGGTTTCAAGTTCGTTCCCGTCATCGGCGAGATCGTCGCCGACCTGGCGCTCACCGGCGCCACCGAACATCCGATCGCCCTCTTCGACCCGCTGAGGCAGTCCGTGAAGCCCGAGGGAGTGACCGCACCATGACGACCGCCGTCGGCAGCCTGCTGGCGACCCTGCCAGGTGACCGCTACACCGATCCGGGAAACTTCCGGCGCGAGCAGGAACGCATCTTCGAGACCGAGTGGTTCTGCGCGGTCCGCTCGGCCGATCTCGACAAGCCCGGCGCCTACCGCACCGTCCAGGTGGGCCGCGAGAGCGTGCTGGTCACCCGCAACCGGCGCGGAGACCTGCGGGCCTTCCTCAACGTGTGCCGCCACCGCGGCGCCAGGCTGTGCACACAACAAGCGGGCGAGGTGCGGCGCAGCCTGCAATGCCCGTACCACGCCTGGACGTACGACCTGGACGGCAAGCTCACGGCCGCCCCCAACCTCACGCGGATGCCGGACGTGGACCGCGGCTCCTACGGGCTGCACACCGTGGCGCTGCGGGAGTGGCTGGGGTACGCGTGGGTGTGTCTGGCCGAAGAGCCACCGTCGTTCGAGGAGACGGTGATGGGCGACGTCGCCGGCCGGCTCGGCGGCGGCGACGTCATCGGGCACTACGCGATCGAGTCGCTGGCACTGGGCAGGCGGCACACCTACGACGTGGCGGCCAACTGGAAGCTGATCGTCGAGAACTTCATGGAGTGCTACCACTGCGCCACCATCCACCCCGAACTGACGGAGGTGCTGCCGGAGTTCGCCGACGGGCTCGCCGCGCAGTACTTCGTGGGCCACGGTCCCGAGTTCGCCGCCGAGGCCCAGGGGTTCACGGTGGACGGGAGCGCGGGGTTCGCGCGGCTGCCCGGCGTGCCCGACGCCCACGACCGCCGCTACTACGCGGTCACCGTGCGCCCGCAGGTCTTCGTGAACCTGGTTCCCGACCACGTCATCTGGCACCGGATGTTCCCGCTGGCCGAGGACCGCACCGTCGTGGAGTGCGACTGGCTCTACGCGCCCGAGGTCGTGGCGGAGGGCACCGATCTGGACCGCTCGGTGGAGCTCTTCCACCGCGTCAACGTCCAGGACTTCGACGCCTGCGAGCGCACCCAGCCCGCCATGTCCTCCCGCGCCTACCGCGACGGCGGCGTGCTGGTCCCCAGCGAGCACCACATCGGGGAGTTCCACGCGTGGGTGACGGGACGACTGGAGGGGCCAGGCTGAGTGACACCGGTGGTGGGCCGGCGACCGGGGCGGGGAACGCACCGCCCGGGTCGCCGGCCCCGTCTTCACGCCACCGCCGCCTCAGCCGTCCTGCTGGTCGCGGACGCCGGCCAGGAAGTCGGCGAGGTAGGGGTCGCCGATCCTGACCGGGCCGACCTGGTGGTGTTCGTCGGGGTCGACGGTGAGGGCGGAGGCCTTCTCCGCCGCCTCGTCCATGGCCGCGCGGGCGGCCTCGGCCGCCTCGTCGTCGCCGTTCCGCAGCGCGGTCAGCACCCGCAGTCCCTGCCCCATGGCCTCGCCCCACAGCTCGGTGGCGTCCAGCCAGCGGCCGGCGTCGTGCAGGAAGAAGCGGTCCTGGACGCCGTCGCGGATGCGGGCGGGCGCGCGGCGGATGTCGTCGGCGACGGGGCGCAGGCCGCGGACGGCGGCTGCCGGGTCGTCGGCGTAGCGCTCCCAGAAGCCGTCGAGCCGGGCGGCCAGCTTCGGCGACTGCGGCTGCCAGGGTTCCTCACCGAAGGTGGGGGCCATGTGGTTGAGGTCCACGAAGGTGCGGACCGCCGCGGCACTCCGCGCGTCCCCGCCCGCCAGGTAGGCGGCGGCCTGCGCACCGGAGCGGTCGCGGTCGTAGCCGCGGTCGTTCCAGGAGAAGTCCGACATCGTGAAGACGGCGAGCTTGCTGGCGCCCGCCTGGTTCATGGGGTTGGAGACCAGGCCGCTGGTGTGTTCCGACAGGCCCGCGTCCCGCTTGTCGTACGGGGCCAGCAGCAGCCGGCCCTTGGTCTGCTCAAAGTCGTTGACCGGGTAGTTGTCCCAGACGAACACCTTGCGCCCGAACAGCTCGGACGCCTTCTGCGCCTGCTCGTCGGTGATCTCGGGCGGCACCACGTCGGTGCCGGTCCACATCACCTCCACGTCGGCGTCGAGCTTCTCGCGCAGCGTCTTCTTGTAGGCGGTCTCGGTCAGGTCGCCGTACTCGGTGGGGACCGTCTGGAGGGGCCTGGTGCCCTCGTGCTCGGCCAGGAAGCCGCGCTGGACGGCGTTGAGAAGGCCGGCCTGTGCCTCGGCGGCCGGGGCGCGGCCGGGTGCGCCGTACGTGTCCTGGTCGCCGTCGCAGTTCCACTTCGTGTAGTTGATGTCGTCCAGCGGAACGGAGAAGTCGCGCACGCCCAGGTCGTAGAGCGACTGGAGCTTCGCCTCCAGGGCCTTGACGTCGTCCGGGTCCGAGTAGCAGATCGAGGTGCCGGGCGAGACGGCGAAGGTGAAGCGGACGTGGTGGGCGCGGGCGGCCTCCACCAGCTCGCCCAGCTCGGCGAGCTTGTCCTGGGGGTAGGGCTCGCGCCACTTCTCCCGGTGGTAGGGGTCGTCCTTGGGCGCGTACACGTAGGTGTTCGCCTTCGTGTCGCCCAGGAACCGCACGTGGTCCAGGCGTTCGGCCTGGGTCCAGGGCGGCCCGTAGAACCCCTCGATGGTGCCCCGCAGCGGCATCGAGGGGTGGTCGCTGATGGCGGCGCCCGCGATGCGGCGCGGGCCGTGGCGCTCGGTGATCAGCTGGCGGAGGGTCTGCACGGCGTAGAACTGTCCGGCCGCGTCCGTGCCGCCCAGCGCGACGGTACCGCCGTCGTGGCGCTTGCCCGCCCTGGAGACCCTGAGGGCGTATCCCTCGGCGTGGTCGGGCGCCGCGGTGCCGCGCAGCGCCTCGGCTATGTCGTCCCTGGTCGCCTCGCCCAGCAGGACCGTCAGCCGGGCGCGGCCTGAGGGCTTGTCGCGGACCTCGGGTGAGCGGACGCCGCCCGCCTTGAGCACGTCGGTGAGCAGGCGGCGGGCCGCGGCGTCGGTGTCCTCGCCGACGACGATCTCGGCGGTGCGGGGGACGCGGACGTCGCCGCCCGCGCGTTCGGCGTGCTGCGGGGTGGGTGAGACGGTGGGCAGCGCGGCGTCGGCACCGCCGGTGCGGCCCGCTCCGCCCCCTCCGCTCCCTCCGTCAGATCCGCCGGCGGCGGACGCCACCGCCGGGACCCCTGCGGCGAGCAGGGCCAGACCGAGGGCGAGGACTTTGATGCGGACTCCGTCAGCGGCGGACATGCGGCCTCCGTGAGATACGGGTGCGTGGGCGGCGTACGCTGATTGATCGGATGTCAGCTTCGAGTGGTCTGGTCCACTCGTCAAGACGGTGGGCTCTTTCTCTCCACTTTTTCTCCCCCGTTTTCCCTCCGCTGTATTCCCTCCGCGTTCCGTCCCTGGGCCAGGTCCGCGTCCGGTGCACGCGCCGAGAGGTCGGACCTCCGCTCGGCCCGCTGGAGGCACCCGGGGCGCGGTGTGATGGGGTGGGGCGCATGAACGCCCCCCTCGGCCCCTCCCCCGCCCAGGCCCTCGCGGCAGCACGGCTGGTCATCTTCGACTGCGACGGCGTACTGGTCGACACCGAACGGATCGGGCCGGAGGTGGTGGCCGCCATGGCGACCGAGGCGGGCTGGCCGCTCACCCCCCAGGACGTACTGGAGAGGTTCCTGGGCACTCCGGAGCCCTACCTCCTCGCACAGGTACGCGCCCACGCGACGGTGCCCGTGGACGAGAGCTGGCTGGCGGAGTACCGCGCCCGGGTCGCCGCCGCGTTCGACGCGGCCCCGCACACGATGCCCGGCGTCCGCGACGTCCTGGACGCCCTCGAAGAGCGTTCCGTCCCCTACTGCGTCGCCTCCAGCGGAAGCCACTCACGCATCCGCCACTCGCTGACGGCCACCGGGCTGTGGGACCGCTTCGCGGGGCGCGTCTTCAGCGCCGAGGACGTGGCCGAGGGCAAGCCGGCGCCGGACGTGTTCCTCCATGCGGCGGCGGAGTGCGGGGTGCCCGCCGCGCAGTGCCTGGTCGTCGAGGACAGCCCGGCCGGCATCCGGGCGGCGCGGGCGGCCCGGATGCCCGTCCTCGGCTACACGGGCGGCCCCACCCCCGCCCACTGGCTGACCCCCGCCCCCACCGTCCCCGACCTGCGCGACCTTCTGACAGAGCCCGCGAACAGCTCCCCACAGGCGCCCCAGGGAGGCTAGGAGGACCTCCCCGGAGGCACCCCCCTTCCCGTGGAAAGCTCATCCTGGCGGTCGTCCGGGGTCCTCCTCCAACGCCGCGCGCAGCCGCGCTCGGTCCCCGGGCGGAAGGTGGGGCGCGTAGTGCTCGTGGAGGGCCTGCCTGCCGAGGCGCGCCGCGAGGGCCCCGTCGCAGGCGCGGAGCGCGTCGAGAATGTGCCGGTGGTGGGCGACCGAACGCCGCATCGCGGCGGCCGCCTCGCCGGCGGCCTCCGCACGGACCAGCTTGCTCTCGATGGCCTCGACGACGGCGTCGTGCACGGCGCGGGCGCACAGGGCGAGCAGCGCGTTGCCGCTGGCCTTCGCCACCACGCGGTGGAACTCCCCGTCGGCCTCGCTGAATCCGTGCGGATCCTGGGGGGCGAGCTTCGCCATCTCGTCCACCAGTTCGGTCAGCCGCCGCAGGTCGTCAGCGGAGTGGAGGCGCGCGGCGAGCCGGTAGCTCTCCGCGTCCAGGAGCATCCGGAACTGGATCAGTTCGCCGAGCCCGGACAGGTGGGAGCGGGCCAGGCGGCCCAGCGCGTGGCTGAGGGTGTCAGGGGAGACGCCCAGCACCTCGGCGCCCTGCGGGTCACCGGGGCGCGAGCGGATCAGCCCTGAGGACTGGAGGACCCGCAGCGCCTCCCTGATCGTCGAGCGGCCCACGTCGAACTGGCGCATCAGTTCGCGTTCGCCGGGAAGCCGGGAGCCGGGCGGCAGAGAGCCGCCGAGGATGCGTTCCTCTACCTGCTCGGCCACACGCTGGTAGGCCCGCACGGGGCGCACGGGCCGGAAGTCGGCCCGTGCGGTGGGCCGTTGAGGAGATTCCGCCGGCATGCGTCCGCCCTTTCCCATGTGTGCGTGCGGGCCGGTCCGGTGCGCGCCCGCGGATCCGTTCCGTGTACGCGTGCGGGCCGGTCCCGTGCGCGCACACGGGACCGGCCCGTGCCGACCCCTTGACCGGGCCCTCGGCCCACCAGCAGAGTACGGACGATCAACTGGTCTGACCAGTCGCCTGGCCACCTGGGTAGGGCGGTCTGGGAGGGGACTTGGAGGTTCCATGCGTTCCGGTCCCGGCACACCGCCGTGGGAATCCGTGCTCGACACCGAGGCGGCCGTCGCCTTCACGCAGAAACTGGTGCGGCTGCGCACCGTGAATGCCGCGGGCGCGGAGGCCGTGGAGAAACCGGCCGCCGAACTCGTCTCCGAGCTGTTCTCCCGGTTCGGGTGGGAGCACACCGTCACCGAGGTGGCGCACGGGCGCCCCAACGTCGTCGCGGTCGTCGACGGCGGCGGGGGCGCGGGTCCCACCCTGATGTTCGAGGGCCACACCGACGTGGTGACCGAGGGCGATCCGGCGGACTGGAGCGTGGACCCCTACGGCGCCGAGATCCGCGACGGGCGGATGTGGGGCCGGGGCACGGCCGACATGAAGTCCGGTGTCGCGGCGATGATCTACGGGGTCCGCGCGCTCCAGCTCGCCGGGCCCTTCCCAGGGCGCGTCGTTGTCGGCGTCATGGCCGACGAGGAGGGCATGATGCTCGGCGCCAAGGCGTTCGCGGCCTCCCCGACGGCCTCCGAGGTGGACGGCGTCGTCGTCTGCGAGCCCGAGGGGTACGAGGTGTGCACCTCGGCGCGCGGCGGCATCCGGCTGCGCCTCGACCTGACGGGCGTGATGGCGCACGGGGCGATGCCGCAGGAGGGCAGGAACCCGGTCGCCGCGGGTGCCCGCGTCGTGGAGGCTCTGGCGGCGGTGCAGGAGTGGGCCACAGGGCGTTACGGCACCCATCCGCACGCCGGTTCTGTCACGGTCACCCCCACGGTGCTGCTCGGGGGCGATCCCGACCAGCTCAACGTCATCCCCGCGCACGGCGTCGTCGGCGTGGACGTCCGCACGGTCCCCGGTACCGACCACGCCGAACTCACCGAGCGCGTCCGCACGGCGGCCCAGGAGGCCGCCGCCGCGTTCGGCGTCGCCGTGGAGCCGACGGTCGTGGACGACCGGCCCGCCATCGAGATCCCCGAGGACCATCCCCTCGTGGCCGGCCTGGTGGCGGCGCACACCCGGGTGCACGGTGCGGCGCCCGCCTTCGGCGCGGTGCCCGGCACCACGGACGGCACGATCCTCACCCGCGACGCGGGGCTGCCCACCGTCGTCTACGGTCCTGGCGGGAAGTGGATCGCGCACCAGAAGGACGAGTACGTCCAGGTGCGGGAGATCGGCGAGTACGCGCGGGTGTACGCGGCGGCCGCCTGGCACTTCCTCACCGGCGGCGGGCAGGCGGGAGGTACGCGGTCGTGATGCTCTGGCACGGCAAGGAGTTCCCCGAAGGGCTGCCGGTCGGCGACGGGTGGGTGGCCGCGCCCGGACAGCGGACGGTCGCCTTCCCCTACGACGGAAGTGCCGTCGCCAGGGCGCCCGTCGGTGACGTGGCACTGGCCCGGCGGGCCGTCGAGCACGCGGCGGGGCTGCGCCGCACGGCGGCCGGGCTGCCCACCCGCACCCGGCGTGCCGTTCTGGCCTCGGTGGCCGACGCGCTCGAAGGCGTGGCGGCCGGCATGGAGGATCTGCTGGTCCTGGAGACGGGCAAGCCGCGGGCCGACTGCCGTACGGAGGTCGTCCGCGCGGTCGCCACCTGGCGGGCGGCGGCCGACGAGGTGGTGCACATCCACGGCGAGACGGTGCCGCTGGACGGACTGCCGTCGGGGGACGGGATGACGGGCTTTTGGACGAGGCGCCCGGTCGGGGTCGTGGTGGGGATCGCCGGGTTCAACTATCCGATGATGCTCGCCACCCACAAGATCGCCCCCGCGCTGGCCGCGGGGTGCCCCGTCGTCGTCAAGCCCGCGCCCGCGACGCCGCTGGCCACCCTGTGGCTGGTCAACCTGGTGCGCGAGCGGCTGGTCGCGGCGGGTGCGCCGGCCGGTGCCGTCCAGCTGGTGACCGGCGACGCGGAGGTGGGCCGCACACTGACCACCCACGAGGCCGTGGCCGCCGTCTCCTTCACGGGCTCGGCGGCCGTCGGCCACCGCATCGCGCGCGACGCGGCCCCGCGCAAGGTGGTGCTGGAGCTGGGTTCCAACGCGGCTCTCGTCGTCGCGGCCGACGCCGACCTGGACGCCGCGGCCGACGCCGTGGTGCGCGGCGGCTACTATGCCTCGGGCCAGGCCTGCATCGCCGTCCAGCGGGTCATCGCCGAACAGCCTGTCGCCGCCGAGTTGGAGCGCCGGATCGCCGACAGGATCGGCTCCGTGGTCGTGGGCGACCCGCGTGCCCGAAGCACCCGCGTCGCCGCGCTCATCGACCAGGACGCCACCGAGCGGGTGCTGGCGTGGATCGCGCGGGCCCGCGAGGCGGGCGCCCGCCTGGTCGCGGGCGGCGAGCGGCGGGGGCGGTGTGTGACACCGGCGCTGCTGGCCGACGTGCCCGACGGGCAGCCCGTGTGGGACGAGGAGGTCTTCGGACCCGTCGTCAGCCTGCGCGCCGTGCCGGACCTGGACGCGGCCCTCGCCACGGTCGACGCGAGCCGCTACGGGCTGCACGCGGCCGTCTTCACCCGCCGCCTGGACACCGCGTTCCGTGCGCTGGAGGAACTCGACGTCGGCGGCGTGGTGGTCAACGAGGTGCCCGGCTACCGCTGCGACGTCGCCCCCTACGGCGGCGTCAAGGACTCCGGCATCGGACGCGAGGGTCCGCGGTTCGCGATCGAGGAGTTGACGGTGACGAAGATGGTGGTGATCAAACCGTGAGGTCGGACGCGGACACGAGTGCGGACACGGCGGCGGGGGCCGACTACGGCAGGCTCTTCCGGCTCGACGGGCGGCGCGTGGCCGTCGTCGGCGGCGGGAGCGGGATCGGACGTGAGGCCGCGCGGGCGCTGGTGGCGCAGGGCGCCGAGGTGGTCGTCGCCGACCGGGACGAGGCGGGCGCCGCCCAGACGGCGCGGCTGGCGGGCCCCGGGGCCTCGCCGTTCCTGCTCGACGTGCTGGACGAGGAGGCGCTGACGGCCGCGGCGGCGGACTGGGGGCCGCTGGACGGGCTGGTGATCACCGTCGGCGTCAACGTGCGCAAGCGCCTCGCGGACTACTCGGTCGCGGAGTTCGAGCGCGTGGTGGCCCTCAACCTGCGCGCCCACTTCTCCCTGGTGCGGGCGTGCGCTCCCGCCATGGCCGCACGCGGGCGGGGCGCGGTCGTCTCCCTCGCCTCCATGCGGGCCTTCCAGGTGGAGCCCGGGCAGGGTGTCTACGCCGCCTCCAAGGCCGGCCTCGTCCAGCTCCTGCGGACCGCCGCGGCCGAGTGGGGGCCGCAGGGCGTGCGGTTCAACGCGGTGGCGCCCGGCGTGGTGCGTACGCCGCTGACCGACCAGATCGCGGCGGACCGGGAGTGGTACGACGCGTATGCGCGGGCGTCCGCGTTGCAGCGGTGGGCGCGGGCCGACGAGATCGCGGGCGCCGTGGTGTATCTGGTCTCCGACGCGTCCACCTTCGTGACGGGCAGCGTGCTCACCGTCGACGGCGGCTGGACGGCCGTCGACGGACGGTACGACCCGGCCGTGTGACCCTGTTCGTCTCCAGCGCCCCTCAAGGAGCTACCCGCGATGCCCGAGCAGCACGACCCCCCGCAGGGAGACGGCAGCCCCCTGGACGGGCTCCCCCACGTCCGAGCCAGGCGCCCCGCGCTGTGGCTCCTCCTCGTTCCCGCCGTCCTGTTCTGCGCGGCCCCGCTGGTCGCCGACCGCGTCGAGCCCCGCGTGCTCGGCCTGCCCTTCCTGCTCCTGTGGATCATCGCCGCGACCATCGTCAGCCCGCTGGTCATCTGGGTGGTCTCGCGGCTCGATCCGGCGTTCCGGCAGGATGCCGTCGAGCCCCTTCCGGTCGATGACACCCCGAGCGAAGAGGGAGGACCGCGATGAGCGGCTCCGCGGCCGTCGCGACGACGATCTTCGGGCTGGCCATGGTGGCGACCCTCGCCATCGGCGTGCTCAGCGCCCGCGGGCGGGACAAGGGCATGGCGGAGTGGTCCGTCTCCAGCCGCGGCCTGGGCGTGTTGTTCGTCTGGCTGCTGATGGCGGGTGAGACCTACACCAGCTTCTCCTTCCTGGGCACGGCGGGCTGGTCGTACTCGTACGGGGTGCCGATCCTCTACCTCGTCGCCTACCTGACGGTCGGGTTCGCGGTGGCGTACGTCGTCGGGCCCGCGCTGTGGACGTACGCGAGCCGCCATCGGCTGCTGTCCATCGCGGACATGGCCGAGCACAGGTTCCGCTCGCGCCCGGTGGGGATCCTGGTGGCGGTCACGGCGACGGTCTTCATCGTCCCCTACGTGCAGGTCCAGATCCAGGGCATGGGCGTGGTGGTCAACGCGATGACGTACGGCAGCGTCGACCTGCACGTGGCGGCCGTCATCTCGTTCGTCGTCGCGGAGGCGTTCATCCTGGTGTCCGGGCTGCGCGGTTCGGCGTGGGTGAGCGTGCTCAAGGACGTCCTGGTGATCGTCGCTGTGGTGTTCCTGGCGGTGTGGGTGCCGCTGCACTACCTCGACGGGTACGGCGACTTCATGACCCGGATGGTGAACGAGCGGCCCGAGTGGCTGACGTTCCCCGGCCACGACTCGGGCGGGCTGAACGGCACCTGGTTCGTCTCCACGCTGCTGCTCAACGCGGTGACGATCTCCATCTTCCCCACCACCGTGGCGGGGTACCTGAGCGCGAAGAGCCCGAACGCGCTGCGCCGCAACGCGCTGCTGCTGCCCTGGTACCAGCTGCTGCTGTTCATCCCGATGATGGTCGGCGCCGTCGCGCTCTTCGCGCTGCCGGCCCTGGGCAACCCGGACCTGGCGCTGTTCCGGCTGGTGACGGACTCGCTGCCGTCCCCCGTCGTCGCCGTGATCGGGGTGGCCGGAGCGCTGTCGGCGATCGTGCCGATGAGCGTGTTCATGCTGGCCATCGGCACCCTGTGCGGCCGCACCCTGCTGGGCGGCGGCAACGGCTCCGACCCGCGCAGCCGCACCCGGCCAAGCACGGTCCCCGGCAGCGCCGACGACGTCCGTATCAAGCGGCTGTCGCAGTTGGTGTGCTTCCTGGCCGGGCTCGTCGCCCTGCTGGGCAGCCTGTTCTACCCGAACACGCTGGTGCAGCTGTCGGTCCTGTCCTACGAGGGCCTCGCCCAGCTCGTGCCCCTGGCGCTGCTGTCGCTGTTCTGGCGGCGGCTGACGGCGGCTGCCGGAGTCGCGGGCACGCTGGTCGGACTGGCCGTCGTGCTGCTGCTGTGGTGGACGGACAACGATCCCTGGCACGGGGTCAACGGCGGCGTGCTCGCGCTGGCGGCCAACCTGCTGGTGGCCGTGGCCTTCACCTACGCCGGGCCCCGCACACCGGCCGCGGGCACCGAGCCCGTGCGGGACACTCAGGAGGAGGCGGTATGAGGCGGGCTCACGGCCGCACACGCGCGAAGGGCACGGGCGCGTGAAGGGCGAGACGGCCTCGTTCGCGGTGCCGGGGCTGGGAGAGCCCGTCGAGATCCTGGTCGACCGCTGGGGCGTACCCCACCTGTACGCGGGCTCCCGCGCCGACCTCTTCCTCGCCCAGGGCTTCAACGCCGCCCGCGAACGCCTCTTCCAGCTCGATCTGTGGCGCAGGCGGGGCCTCGGGCTCCTCTCCGAGGTCCTGGGCGCTGACTACGTGGAGCACGACAGGGCGGCGCGGCTCTTCCTCTACCGGGGCGACATGGCCGAGGAGTGGGCCGCCTACGGGCCCGGAACGCGGGAGATGGCCCGCTCGTTCGTGGCCGGCGTCAACGCGTACGTGACGCTGGTGCACGAGGATCCGTCCCGGTTCCTGCCGCCGGAGTTCGCCGCGCTCGACTACGCGCCCGCCCACTGGCACCACAGCGACCTGGCCCGCATCCGCACACACGGCCTCTTCTACAACGTCCGCCAGGAGGTGGCGCGCGCGCTGACGCTGCGGGACCTCGGGCCGCGGGCGGAGGAGCTGCGCAAGGTCAGGGACCCGCTCGGGCACCGGCTCACCGTCCCCGAGGGGCTCGACCTCGACGTCCTGCCCGAGGACGTCCTGCGCGTCTACGACCTGGCCACCACACCGCCCTGGAGCCCGCGCGCCCAGCCCTCGCAGAGCCCCGACGGCAGCAACAACTGGGTGCTGGCCCCGTCCAAGACGGCGACGGGGCGCCCGCTGCTGGCCAACGACCCGCACCGCGCCCTCACCCTGCCCTCGCTGCGGGCGCTGGCGCACCTGTCGGCCCCGGGCCTCGACGTGATCGGCGCCGGGGAGCCGGCGCTGCCGGGCATCTCCATCGGGCACAACGGCCACCTGGCGTTCGGCCTGACGATCTTCCCCGTGGACCAGGAGGACTTGTACGTCTACCGCACCGACCCGCGGGACCCGCATGCGTACGCGTACGGGGACGGCTGGGAGCGGATGACGTGCGTGACCGAGGAGATCCCGGTCCGGGACGCGGAGCCCGTCCGCACAAAGCTGTGGTTCACCCGGCACGGTCCCGTCGTCCGCGAGCGCCCCGAGCGCGATGCCGCCTTCGCGGTGCGGGCCGCGTGGCTGGGCCCCGGCATGGCGCCCTACCTGGGCAGCGCGGGCTACATGGACGCCACCACACCCGACGCGTTCATCCGGGCGCTGCGGCGCTGGGGCGCGCCGGGCGAGAACCAGGTGTACGCGGCCGCCGACGGCACGATGGGCTGGTGTCCCGCCGCCCAGGTGCCGCGGCGGCGCGGCTGGGACGGCACCCTGCCGGTGCCCGGCGATGGGACGTACGAGTGGGACGGTTTCCTCCACGCCGGCGACCTGCCCTCCACCCGCGATCCGGCGGCCGGCTGGCTCGCCACCGCGAACCAGTACAACCTGCCGTCCGGGTATCCGCGCGGCGGATGGCAGGTCACCCACGACTGGTACGCGCCCACCAGGTACGAGCGGTGCGCCGAGGCGCTGGCGGCGCGGGACGACTGGAGCGCCGAGGACTGCGTGCGTCTCCAGACCGACTACGTCAGCCTCCCCGCGCGCCGGATCCTGCCGCGGCTCGCGGGTCTGCGCGGTGAACGGCTACGGACGCGGACCGGCTTGGAGCTGCTGCGCGGCTGGGACGGACGGCTCACCGCCGGCTCGGGCGCCGCGGCGCTCTTCCAGGTGTGGTATCGCCGTCATCTGCGCCCGGCGCTGCTGCGGGAGGCGCTGCGCCCCTCGGCCCCGTCCACCGGCCCCGGGGCTGAGGACGCCGAGGGGTGGCTCAGGGCGGCGGTGCGGCGTCTGACGCCCGCCGACGGCGAGGCGATGGACCCGCGTGTGGATCTGCGGCTGCTGGACGCGCCCGACCCGGAGGGACGGCTGGGCCCGCTGCTGCTGGACACGCTCGGTGAGGCGGTGGCGGACGTCACCGCAGTGCTGGGCCCGGACCAGGAGGACTGGGCCTGGGGAGCCCTGCACCGGGCCAGGTTGGTGCATCCGGTGGCCGGGCTGCTGGCCCGTCAGGGCGCGGAGGCCGTCCCCGACTGGTGCCGGCTGGATGCGCTGCCGCGCGGGGGCAGCGCGGAGACGGTGGGCGCCGCGGGCTATCTGGCGGACTTCGCGCAGAGCGACGGGGCGAGCTTCCGCATGGTCGTGGACGTCGGCGGGTGGGACGGCTCGCTCGCCATGAACTCCCCGGGCCAGTCGGGCGACCCGCGCTCGGCGCACTACGCGGACCTGTATCGGGCGTGGGCCTTCGACGGCGCCTTCCCGCTGGTCTACTCACGCTCCCGCGTCGAGGGGGAGACCACGCACCGGATCGTGCTCTCCCCCGCGCCGGTCACTCCTTCGTCGCGCCGGTGAGCATTCCCTGGATGAACCGGCGTTGCAGCAGCAGGTAGACGACGACCACGGGCAGCGCGATGAGGGCGGCCGCGGCGGCGAGCAGCGCGGTGTCCGAGGAGTGCTGTCCCTGGAAGAAGGCGAGCCCGAGCGGGACCGTGCGGTGTGCCTCGTCGCTGACCATCACCAAGGCCATCAGGAACTCGTTCCAGGTCCACATGAAGACGATGACGGTCAGCGTCGCGAAGGCGGGCCGTCCCATGGGCAGCAGGACGCGGGTGAGGGATGTCCAATGGGTCGCTCCGTCGATCCGGGCCGCCTCCAGGAGCGAGCGCGGGGTGTTGCGGAAGTAGGTGCGCATCCAGAAGACGCCGAAGGCCAGGGACTGCGCGGTCTGCGGCAGGATCAGCCCCCAGTAGGTGTTGGTGAGCCCCCAGTGCCGCAGGTCGAAGTAGAGCGGGACGATCACCGCTTCCTGCGGGAGGGTGAGGCCGACGACGAAGAGGTAGAACAGCGCGTTGGAGCCGGGGAACCGCATGGTGCCGAAGGCGTAGGCGGCCAGGGTGGCCAGCACCGTGGTGAGGGCGACGACCGCGACGGCGACGACGACCGAGCTGACCAGATAGGTGCCGAAGTGGCCGCGGGTCCACGCGTCGGCGAAGTTGCCCCAGTTGAGGGACTTCGGCAGGGAGAAGCCGGTGTCCAGCGAGGACTGGCTGGACAGCGCGGTGGACAGGATTCCGGCCACCGGGGTCAGCGCGATCAGCGCGAACAGGCAGAGGATCCCGTAGGTGACGGCGCGTTCCGTGGGCGAGGTGGTGGTGTCCCGGGTGTGCCGCGCGGACGGCTTCGCCCGCGCGTCCGGCCTTCTCGGCGTGCTCGTGCTCATCGGTTCCGCCCCTCCACGAGCCGGGTGACCACCATGGTCAGCGCGAAGATGACCGCGGTCAGGGTGATGCCCATGGCCGAGGCGGCGCCGACCTCGCCGGTCTCGAAGGCCCGGCGGTAGACCTCGTAGGCGGGCACCGAGGTGGCGTTGCCGGGACCGCCGCTGGTGGTGATATAGACGAGGTCGAAGTTGCGCAGCGCGGCCACCAGGGTCAGCGTCAGGGCGACGGCGACCTCGGCACGCAGCCCCGGCAGCGTCACCGTGAAGAACTCCCGCACAGGGCCCGCGCCGTCGATGCGGGCGGCCTCGTACAGCTCGCGCGGGATGCGCTGGGCCCCGGCGAGGAAGAGCACGAGGCACAGCCCGGTCTCCACCCAGGTGCCGATGGCCCCGACGGCGGGCAGCGCCCAGCTGTCGTCGCCCAGCCACGAGCGGGCCAGCGCGTCCAGGCCCACCGCGCGCAGCGTGTCGTTGAGCAGTCCGTCGGGGGCGAGGATGGAGCGCCAGGCGACGCCGACGACGACCATGGCCAGCACCTGCGGCAGGAACAGCACGGTGCGGAAGAAGGTCATGCCGCGGATGCGGAAGCGGGTGAGCGCCGCGGTCAGCACGAGCCCGAGGGCGGCCGGCAGCGCGGCGTAGAAGAGCAGCAGGACGGCGGCGTGCGCGAAGGGGGCGCGCAGTTCGGGGTCGGTGAGCAGGTCCCGGTAGTTGTCCCAGCCTGCCCAGGTGGCACGGGTCAGCCCGTCCCAGTGCAGCAGGGACAGCCATCCGGTCTGGCCGAGCGGCCACAGCAGGAAGACCCCGAAGACGGCCAGCGCGGGCAGGATGTACAGGTATCCGACCGCTCGGGGCTCGCCGGGGGCCCGACGGCGGTAGCGGGCCGCGAGCTTGCCGGGCACGGCGGGCCCCTTGGGGGGCACGGCGGCTCCCTTGCCGGTCGCGGCTTCCGGGCGCCGGGTGCCGTCGGTCATCACCTGTCCTCACCGTCGGCGCGCTGTTCGGCGCGGAAGTCGGCGTAGCTCTTCTGCATGCGCGAGGCGAGATCCTTCGGGCCGACGTCGCCGGCGAGGACGCCCTGGAGGTCGGCGGAGAGCGTGTCGTAGAAGGTGGGGGTGGTGTAGTCGAGGTACGGCACCAGCCCGTCGGCGTCGTTGAGCTCTTCCCAGCCCGCGACCATCTGCCCGGCGGCGCTGTCGGCGTCGAGCTTGTCCGCGGCCGCCCCTGGGACCACGGGCAGTACGCCCTCCTGGGTCAGCACGTCGGAGGCGTGTGAGCTGGTGAGGAAGTCCAGGTAGGCGGCGGCGACCTCGGGGTGGTCCGACTTGGAGGTGACCGACCAGGGCAGGCCCTCGCCGCCGGTGGTGACCGGCCGCGCACCGGAGTCGGGCGGCGGCGGCATGAAGCCGAGGTCGTCGCCCATCGTCTTGCGCAGGTCGGCCAGTTGCCAGGTGCCGGTGATCAGGAAGGCGCCCTTGCCGTCGGCGAACTGCTTGGCCGCGTCGTCGTAGCCCTTTCCGTTGGCGCCCTTGGGCACGTAGCCCTTCTGCGACCAGTCGGCGAGCGTGCCGGCCGCCTCGCGGGTGGCGTCCGTCCCGAAGCCCTCGCCCCGCCCGAACACCGTCTCGCGCACCGGGCCCGCGGTGCCCGCCGCCTGCGCCTGAAGGAGGCCGAAGGTGTGGATCGCCGGGTACTTGTCGAGGTTGCCGAACTGGACGGGGAGCTGTCCGGCCTTCTTCAGCTCGGGCAGCGCCGCGGTGAACTCGTCCCACGTCTCGGGCGGCTCGACTCCGGCTTTCCGCAGCACCTTCTTGTCGTAGTAGACGCCGATGTACTCGCCTTCCTGCGAGATGCCGTACAGCCGCCCGGTGCCGAACTGCTTCCCGTCGGCGGAGACGCGGTTGAGGTTGAGCAGGGTCTGCGGGAAGCGCGTGTTCCAGCCGTAGAGGCCGGCGTAGTTGTCGAGAGGGGTGAGCATTCCGGCGTGCGCGAAGGCCACCATGTCGGAGTAGCCCTGGTTGGCCTGGACGACGTCGGGCGGGTCGTCACCGCTGAGGGCGAGCTTCAGTGTCTTCTTCAGGTCGTTGAAGCTGCGCGCGACACGTTTGATCGTGACGTTCGGATACTTCTTCTCGAACTCCGCGTTGAGCCGCTCGATCGCGGCGTTCTGGCCGCCGCGCACCTGCTGGTCCCACACGGTGAGGGTGACCTCGCCCGCCTTCGCCGGGTCGGGTACGGCGTTCGCGGCGCCACCACCCGCGCCGGCCGCGCCGGAGCCGTCGGTGCCCGGGACGCAGGCGGCTGCCGGCAGCAGCGCGCACAGGGCACCGAGGACGGCGAGGGCACGGCGGTACCGGCCGCCCGTGCGTTGGCTTCGCCCGTCGTTCATCGTTCCTCGTCTCCTCGGTCTCGGCACGGTCCGCTCACGAGCGGAAGCCGATGGTGGGCGTGGCGCGCAGCAGCGGCCAGTCGCCGCGGCCGCCGGGCAGCAACTCGTCCAGGAAGCCGTAGCGCCGCATCACCTCGGGGCTCTGCCCGCCGATCCGCCGCGCGTACTGCCACCAGGCGGCCACCTCGCTCCAGCCGGGTGCCGAGAGCGAGCCGCCGAAGTGCTGCACGGACAGCGCGGCGGTCAGGTTGGCGAAGGCCAGCCGGTCGGCGAGCGGCCAGCCTGCCAGTGTGCCGGTGGTGAATCCGGCCATGAAGACGTCGCCCGCGCCGGTGGGGTCGAGCGCGTCGACCGCGAGCGCGGGCACGTCGGCGTGCTCGCCGCTGTTGCCGTCGATGGCGACGGCACCGCCCGCCCCCTTCGTCACCACCGCAACGGGCACCAGCTCGGCCAGCGCCCGCACGGCTGCCTCGGGGGTGTCGGTGCGGGTGTAGTGCAGGGCCTCGGTGGCGTTGGGCAGGAACGCGTGGCACAGGGAGAGGTCGGCCAGGGTGTCCGGGTCCCAGGCGCCGGTCTCGTCCCAGCCGGTGTCGGCGAAGATCAGGCTGCCCTCGTTGTGCGCCTGGCGCACCCAGTCCCCCACCCGGCCCGGCTCCAGGGAGGTGACACAGGCGCGGGACGGCGGCCGGGAGGCGACGCTGACGCACGGTTTGGGCGCCTCGTGTCCGTGGCTGACCATGGTGCGCTCGCCGTCGTAGGCCATCGAGACGGTGACCGGCGAGTGCCAGCCCGGTGCCCGGTGCGAGGGTGCCAGGTCGATGCCCTCGATGCCGCAGAGGGCGTCCCAGCAGTAGTCGCCGTACATGTCGTCGCCGAACGCGGCGGCGAGCGCCGTGCGCAGGCCGAGCCGGCGCAGGGCCGTCGCCATGTTGGCCACGCCGCCGGGGCTGGAGCCCATGCCGCGCGACCAGGTCTCGGTGCCGCGTTGGGGGGCGTGGTCGAGGCCGGTGAAGACGATGTCGAGGAAGACGGTGCCGGTCAGGAACACGTCGGTCTCCGGGCCCCCGTCCGAGCGCAGGGCGGCCAGCGGGTCCAGCGCGCTCCCGGTCGGTGCGGGTTGGGCGCTCCCAGTGGTGCTCATGGCCGCTCTCCCCTCTCAGCTATGGCCAGAAGATGACTTCTCGGTGACTGGTTTGAGCGATACCTTGCACCGCCCCCCTGCTGAATGCAATACCTCGCTCACAGTCGCGCACAGACGCTCAGTCGCGCTAGGGTCCTGGTCATGTTGCGCGAAAGTCGGCACGAGGAGTTGCTGCGCATCCTCCGCGAGGAGGGCGTGCTGCCCGTCGTCGAGATCGCGCGCCGGCTCCGGGTCAGCGAGGCCACCGCGCGGCGCGACGTGTCCGACCTGTCAGGGGCGGGACGGCTGCGGCGGGTCTACGGCGGCGCCCTCGCCCGCGAGCCGGCCGAACGCCCCTTCGCGGAGGAGGAGGTGGACGACCTCCCCGCCAAGGACGCGGTCGCCGCGGGCGCCGCCGAACTGGTCGAGGACGGCGAGACGGTGCTGCTCGACATCGGCACCACCACCTTGCAACTGGCCCGGCTGCTGCACGGCAGGAAGATCACCCTGGTCACCTCCAGCCTCGCCGTCTATGAGGAACTGCGCTCCGACGAGACGGTGACGCTGGTCCTGCTGGGCGGCGAGGTGCGGCGCAACTACCGTTCACTGGTCGGCAACCTCACCAGGGCCGCGCTGCGCGAGATCTACGCCGACCGCGTCTTCCTCGGCACCAGCGGCGTCCTGCCCGACGGCCGCGTCCTGGACACCACCCAGGTCGAGGTCCCCGTCAAACAGGCCCTGTTGGGCGCCGCCCGCCAGGCGGTACTGCTGGCCACCCCGCGCAAGTTCCCCGGCACCGGCAGCGCACGCGTCTGCCAGGCCACCGACATCGACATGCTGATCACCGGCCAGGCGTCCGACCCGGCCACCCTCGCCGCGTTCCGCGAGGCCGATGTGGAGGTAGTACAGGTATGACGGGTACGACAGGCACGCCCGGCACGAGGCTCACCGTGCTCGGCGGCGGCGGGTTCCGCGTCCCGCTGGTCCACCGCGCGCTCCTGGCCGACGCAAACCATCCCGACCAGGCGGGCCGCTGCACCGAACTCGTCCTCCACGACACCGACCCGGAACGGCTGGCGGCCATCGGCGCGGTCCTGGCCGAACAGAGCGCCCAGCACGACGGCCCGGTGCCCGAGGTCCGTACCACCACCGATCTGGACGAGGCCCTGAGCGGCGCCGACTTCGTCTTCAGCGCCATCCGCGTCGGCGGCCTCGCCGGGCGGGTCAGCGACGAGCGCCTCCCCCTCGCCGAGGGGCTGCTCGGGCAGGAGACCGTCGGCGCGGGCGGGGTGCTCTACGGGCTGCGCACCGTGCCCGTGGCCACCCGCATCGCCGAGCGCGTCGCCGCCGTCGCCCCGCACGCCTGGGTCATCAACTTCACCAACCCCGCCGGCATGGTCACCGAGGCCATGAGCCGGGTGCTGGGCGATCGTGTCATCGGCATCTGCGACTCGCCCGTCGGCCTGTGCCGCCGCGCCGCGCGCGCCGTGGGAGCGGACCCCGACCGCGCCGACTACGACTACGTGGGCCTCAACCACCTCGGCTGGCTGCGCCGCGTCGTCGTCGACGGCACCGACCGGCTGCCCGCGCTGCTCGCGGACACCGGGGCGCTGGAGTCCTTCGAGGAGGGCAAGCTCTTCGGCGCCGCATGGCTGCGCGCGCTCGGCGCCCTGCCCAACGAGTACCTGCACTACTACTACCACCACAGGGAGGCGCTCGCGGCGATCCAGGAAGCGGACGCCACCCGGGGGGAGTTTTTGGCACAGCAGCAGGACGGCTTCTACGCGCGGGTCTCCGGCAGCGCGTCCACAGGGGCGTTCGCCGCGTGGGAGGCCACCCGCCGCGAGCGGGAGGAGACCTACATGGCCGAGAGCCGGCAGGCCTCGGGCGGCTGGGAACGCGACAGCTGCGACCTGGACGGCGGCGGCTACGACCGCGTCGCCCTCGCCCTGATGCGCGCCATCGCCCGCAACGAGCGCACCCGTCTCATCCTCAACGTCCGCAACCGCGGCGCCGTGCCCGGGATCGACGGCGACGCGGTCGTGGAGATCCCCTGCGTCGTCGACGCGGGCGGTGCCCGCCCCCTGGCCACCGGGCCCGTCGCCCCCGACCAGCTGGGATTGATGCTGCAACTCAAGGCGGTCGAACGCGCCGCGATCGAGGCGGCCTCTGACGGCTCCAGGCCGGCCGCGCTGCGCGCGCTGGCCCTCCACCCGCTGGTGGACTCGGTGCACGCCGCCGACCGCGTCCTGCGCGCTGCGGGCCACTGAGACCGCTCCGCGCGGCCCGCCGCGCGCGGGCGGCGCGGCTCACTTGGCGGAGAGCGCCGACCTCTTGTGGCCGAGGGCCTGCCCGGCGTTCTTCATGGAGCGCTTCGTCGAACCGACGGGGCAGGGGCGGCGGTGCCGGGCGCGGGCCCGCAGCGCGCGGATCCGCGCCTGGTGCCCCGCGTCGCTGATCACGGCCGCCAGGCCGCCCAGCACGGCGCCGTTCTTGGCGAGCTGCGTGCGCTGGGCGGCGCGCTGCCCGGCGTCCTCGTGCTCCCAGAAGGGGTGACCCGCCAGGGTCGTGGGCACCAGGGAGGCGGCCAGCGCGAGCGAGGCCACCCGCGGGAGGCGCCCGACGGTCAGCAGCGCACCCGCCGCCACCTGCACGGCCGCGTTCACCCGGACGAGCAGCACGTCGTCGTACGGCAGCCCCGGCGCCTTCTCGCGCAGCTTCGCCAGGAAGGGTCCGGCCATCTCGGCGCGGGGCTCGGGCTCGCTGAGCGATTCGACCCCGGCGCTCACGAAGAAGGTGCCGAGGAGCGGGCGGGCGACGAGCTGGAGAGGTGTCATGCGGCGTCCTTTGGTCGCGCGGAGCATCGCGGGCGGTCTCGGGGCGGACGGTTACGGGGAGTGCCGTTTCGGGACGTGGCCGTTTCGGGAAGTCGCGGGCAGGGCCTGAGGCCCGTGCGGTGTCCCGGTCCTTCACCGCCATGTCACGCGTACCCGCGAAACGCCGCAACCCGGGCGTCGCCGTACGGCGCAACGCCCCGCGTCCACCGCCGTGGCGTGCGACGCTCCCGCGCCGCCGCGCGGCGCCCCGTCCCGCGCCCGTACGGCAGGGCGCCCGTGCCCGCCGGGCGGTCCTCCCGCGGTGTCTCACCCGAACGACCGTGGTGGCGGTGCGCGCCCCCGCATCCCGGTGGAGCGTGAAGCCGACGGGGGACACCGAGCGAAAGGTCAGCCGATGGACCGCGCATTCGAGGGCCGGGCGGCCCTGGTGACCGGAGCCGCCTCGGGTATCGGTCTCGCCGTCGCCCGGCGGCTCGGCCAGGCCGGCGCCTCGGTGGTCGTCGCCGACTACGACGAGGACGGCGCCCAGGTCGCGGCCGGCGAGCTGGAGACGTCCGGCACACGGGCCGAACCCTTCGTCGTGGACGTCACGGATCCCGGCTCCGTCCGCGACGCCGTACGGTTCACCACCGAGACCTTCGGCTCGCTCGACCTGGCCGTCAACAACGCCGGGGTGGGCGGACCCTCGATGCCGACCGGCGAGTACGAGATCACCGCCTGGGACCGGGTCATCGCCACCAACCTCAGCGGTGTCTTCTACGGGCTGCGGCACCAGCTGCCGGTCATGGCGGCGGCGGGCCGTGGCGCCATCGTCAACATGGCCTCGATCCTGGGCACCAACGGATTCGCCGGCAGCCCCGCCTACGTGGCCGCCAAGCACGGCGTCGTCGGACTGACCAAGACCGCCGCGCTCGAATACGCCGACAAGGGCGTGCGGATCAACGCGATCGGCCCCGGCTTCATCGACACCCCGCTGCTGCGTGAGACCGACAACCCGGTGCGCGAACGCCTCATCTCCCTCCATCCGCAGGGCCGCCTGGGGACGGCCGAGGAGGTGGCCGAGGTGACCGCCTTCCTCCTCTCGGACCGCGCCTCCTTCGTCCAGGGCAGCTACCACCTGGTCGACGGCGGCTACGCGGCCCAGTAGCCACCCCGGCCCGGCCCGCAGCCGCCGGTCTCACACGGGCCCAGCCCCGCCTGGGCGAGCAGGCGGGAGACCTCGGCGCGCTCCAGCGTCGCGAAGTAGCCGCCGATCAGCTTCGGGAGCAGCCCGGAGATGCCCTGGGCGAACATCTGCTGGAGGAAGAGCAGCAGCGCGAGCGACACCGTCTGTTCCCTGCGACCGCGTACCCGGAGATGAGCAGCGCGCTGGCGCGGTCGCGTGCGGTGGCGGGCCAGCTCTCGATCACGTAGGTCGCGCTGGCCGAGTACTCCCGCGCCATGCCGAGTCCGAGCACCAGCCGGGCGGCGGACATCGACCAGTAGCCCCACGAAAGACCGCTGGCCAGCGAGCCGAGGGAGTACAGGAGGATGCTCAGGATCATCGCCGGCTTGCGTCCGTACCTGTCCCCGACGGCGCCGATGGCCAGCCCGCCGAACCAGCGGGAGACGAAGGCGGCCGGCACGAGGGTGGCGGCGGTGACGGTCGACAGACCGAAGGAGCCGGCGGCCTCGGTCAGTACGAGGGTGATCAGGACGAAGTCGAAGCCGTCCATCAGATAGCCGAGCCAGGCGGCGAAGAGCGTCTTGCCGTCCTGGCGGGTGCCGCCACGGGCCGACAAGGGTCCGGGAAGGCCGCGGCGAGGTCTCGGGGCCCGGCCAGGTCTCGGAAGGGGTGGGATGGCCGGGGAGGGCTCGGCGGGGCGCCCTCAGCCGCTGCCCTCCGGCGCTCCCGTCACGTCGGAGTCGCGTGTCCGCCACAGGTGCACGCCGACCACGGAGGCGAGAGCGACCACGCAGCCGGCGAAGACCAGCCCCGCGTTCCGCAGCCCGAGGCCGGTGCTCAGCGCGCCCACCCCCACGACCGGCAGCGAGATGCCGAGGTAGGCGACGACGAACAGCGCCGAGATGGTCCCGCCCCGATGCTCCTCGGGGGCACGGACACTCACCGCCGCCAGGGCCGAACGGAACGCCAGCCCCTGCCCGACGCCGCCGGTCACCGCCCCGGTCACCAGCAGCGGCAGTGAACTCGCCAGCAGCGAGCCGCCCACCTGCGCCATGCCCGCGACGAGGCCCAGGCAGCCGAGCGGCAGAGCGAGCGCCACCCGTACCCGGCCCGCCGCCGCCTGGCCCAGCAGGGACGCGCAGAACACGGAGAAGACCACCGCGCCGGAGGCGGCCAGGTTGGTCAGGTGCAGGGTCTCGGACATGAACCCCGGCGAGACGGCGGTGAACAGGCCGAAGACGGCGAAGCCGGTGAAGCAGGCGAGCCCGGCGGGCACGAACACCGGCCGCACCTCCCGCGGCACCGCCATCCCGCGCGGTCGCAGACCGGGCCGGGGGCGCGGGCGCCGTACGGTCTCGGGCAGCACCAGGGTGAGGACGAAGCCTATGGCCAGCAGGGCGAGATGCGCCACGAAGGGCAGGACGAGCGGGCGGGGCGCGTACTGGGCGAGCACACCCGCGAGCAGCGGACCGCAGCCGAGCCCGCCCATGTTGGCGGCGGTCGCCGCGAAGCCCCGGCTGCCGCCTGGCGCCAGTTCCAGGACGGCGGCCGTCGCCGCGCCGCTGAACAGCCCCGCGGCGAAGCCGGACAGCAGCCGCCCGGCGAACAGCAGCGGCAGCCCGCCCTCCAGCAGGAAGCAGACGGCGCTGGCCGCCGACAGTCCCAGGGCCGCGAACAGCAGCGGGCGCCGCCCGAGTTTGTCGGAGTAGTCGCCTGCGACCAGCAGCGCGGCGATCACCCCCACCGCGTAGACGGCGAAGACGACCGTCACCATCAGTTCGCCGAAGCCCAGCTCCTGCCGGTAGAGGCCGTAGAGCGGGGTCGGCAGCGTGGTGCCCGCCATGCCGACGGCGAAGACGAAGGCCGCTGCCGCGTACCACAGCGAGCTGCGCGGGGAACCTGTGTCGTGTTCAGTACTGTTCACAGCGGGCGACCCTAAATGATCTTCCGGCGGTCCGTGCCACCTCACCCTGCCCAGGTGTAGCGCACGACGCCCGCGATCCGGCCGTGCCCGGCCAGCGCGCCGTCGGGCACGAACACCACCTCCGCCTCGGTGGCCAGCGCCGCCTCGACCGTCTCGTCGACGACGTCGTCGAACACCTCGCCCTCGCTGTCGCTGACCGCGTCGTCGGCGGCGGGCGCCAGGTGGTCGCCGTCCAACCTGACCTTCTGGCGGTAGGGCTCCTCCACGACCAGCAGCGCCAGCCGGCCCTCCCGCGCCGCGCGCCACACCTCGTCGATACCCGCGACGAACTCCCTGCGCCCGATCGCGTCACCGAGCCGGCCGAGGGCCTTCTCGCCGCGCGCCCGCAGGAATTCCGCCCGCGCGGGTGCCACCGCCTCGCGGACGACCGAGGCCCGCGCATGGGTCAGGCCGCCCTTCGGCACGGTCGCCACGGCCCCGCGCGCCGCACGGGTACCGACATCCGCCAGCGCGGTGAGCCCGTGCTGGAGCCCGGCCAGGAGGAGGGGGCGCGGCGCGTCGTGCAGCACCCTGGACAGGCTCGCGTCCACGTCGCGCAGGTGCTGGAGCGCCGCCTCGTCGCGGTAGCCGCTGGTGAAGTCACCGGTGCGGGAGGCACGCTCCCGCTCGGAGTCGACCGTCGCGCTCTCGACGGGGAAGCCGCCCCGCCGCTCCTCGGTGAGCTGTTCGCCCGAACCGCTCCACAGCCTGGCCAGATCCTCGGCGAAGGTGAGCACCCAGTAAGGAAGGGTCTGCGCCTTGGCCGCGACCAGGTTGCGGGTGAGGAAGGTGCGGTCCACGACGATGCGTTCGGCGTCGACCCGGCGCGGCACGTGCCAGAACTGGTGCTCGCCCTGCGCCGCGAAGAGCACCAGCGCGTCCTGCGCGTACACCAGGTCGATCTCCTCCTCGGCCGCTTCGAGCTGCCCGACGACGTCGGCGCGGACCTGCGAGCTCACGTGCGGATCGTCGTCGAGCCGCCGCCCCGCGTCGGCGATCAGATTGCGCAACCTGACGGGATCCTGCAGGCTGTCCGGCTTCGTACGGTGAGTGGGCAGCACCAGGGTGACCGCGGGATAGGGCCGAGGCTGCCGCAGCTCGGCCAGCACCTCGTTGGTCAGATCGTCGGTGCGCATCCGTGACCTCGCTCCCCAGGTGACGACGACGGCACCCTCCAGCCTCCCGCGCACCCCGGCGCCGTGCACGTCGGGCGGATCCGCGGACCGTGCGGGCGGGGCGTGCCCCACCTGGCGGGATGCCGCCGTGCGCGGCCGGTCGTAGCCTGGAGAGGGCGCCCTGTACGCGGGGGAAGGAGTGACTTGTGAAGTCCGATGCTCACCCCGACTACCACCAGGTGGTCTTCCGTGACCAGTCCGCCGGATACGCGTTCCTGACGCGTTCGACGGCCACCAGCGACACCACGATCGAGTGGGACGACGGACACACCTACCCGGTCGTCGACGTGGAGATCTCCTCCGAGAGCCACCCGTTCTACACCGGCAAGGCCCGCGTCGTGGACTCCGAGGGCCAGATCGCCAAGTTCCGCCGTCGCTACGAGCCCGCGGCGGACGGCACCACCCCCGACGACCTGCTCCACTCGGCCCCCGAGGGCGAACCCACCCCCGAGGACGTCGTCCTCGCCTCGGGCCGCGACCTGACCGAGGGGAACCTCCAGTGGGCCCGCGAACGCATCGCGGCGGAGGGCCGGGGGGCACTGGAGCAACAGCTGCCCTGACCCCCGGCCGTCACCACTGCCCCGGCCGGGGCGTTCACGCGCGACGAGCGGGTGGGAGGGTGTTCCTCCCACCCGCTCGGGGTGTCGCATGCGTGGTGCGTGTGTGCTGGGTGTGGGGGGTGTTGTCGGCTGGGGGCCTTCTGCTCAGTAGGCGGAGTCGACGTT
>NZ_QOIM01000023.1 GCF_003323735.1 Streptomyces reniochalinae
ATGCTTCAAACCATCCACAGGAAGAGCGGAACCAGGAGAGGAATAATCCCCCGGCTCACAGCGTCCTCGCTGTTGTGTATTCCAAAGGAACCTCAACCCACCGGAACAACCCGGCAGGTCGAGGTATCAACATATCTGGCGTTGACTTTTGGCACGCTGTTGAGTTCTCAAGGAACGGACGCTTCCTTCAAAACCGTCTCACGGGTTTCTCCGGACGTTTGCCCTTTCGGTGTCTCCGACTCTATCAGATGGTTTCTGACCGGAGTTCGGAGTGCTTCTCCCGCGAGAATTCCGTGACCGGATTTCTCGGTTCGAGGCGAGGAAGAATCTAACTGTTGCTGCCGAGTCTGTCCAACTCTGGGCAACCGTTCGAATCCAGTGCCCACAGGGAGCCGCTGCAACGGCTTTTCCGGGGCGGACAGGACAGTAGCAGGTCCCCGGTGTCCCACGCACATCACGCGACGGTCGGCAGCTGGGCGGGCCGGTCCGATGCCGCGATGTCGCCTGTTTCTCCTGTCCTCGCCGCCCGACGGCCCACCACGTACACGTAGACAAGGAAGGCGAGTTCGGCGAGCACGCCGATCAGGACGCGCGCCCACGTGGGAAGACCCGATGGGGTGACGAAGGCTTCGATCAGCCCCGAGACGAGGAGTACGGCCGCGAGTCCGATGGCCATGCCGATGGCCGAACGCCCCTCCTGCTCCAGTGCGGTCCGTCGGCTTCGCGGGCCCGGGTCGATCACCGTCCACCCGAGACGGAGCCCCGTACCGGCGGCCACGAAGACGGCCGTCAGCTCCAGCAGGCCGTGTGGGAGGAGAAGTCCGAGGAACGTGTCGAGACGGTCGGCGGAACCCATGAGTCCCAGTCCGACGCCGAGGTTGAGGACGTTCTGGAAGAGAACCCAGAGCACTGGAAGTCCGAGAAACGCGCCGAAGACGAGACAGATGGCGGCGGCCTGAGCGTTGTTCGTCCAGACCTGCGCGGCGAAGGATGTCGCCGGGTGGCTCGAGTAGTACGCCTCGTATTGGCCACCCGCTCGTGTCATCTCGCGCAGCTGGTCCGGGGCGGCGATGGTGGCGCGCACTTCCGGGTGGGTGCCGATCCACCAGGCGATGAGAGTGGCGAGAACGGTGGACAGCAGGGCGGTCGGCACCCACCAGTTGCGGGACCTGTAGACGGCTGCGGGAAAACCCGCCGCGAAGAAGTGTGCGGCATCGCGCCAGGTGGCCGTGCGCGCTCCTGTGACGGCGCTCCTGGCCCGGGCCACGAGGTGGGTGAGCCGGTCGGTGACGGCCGGGTCCGGCGCACTCGACCGGATTTGCGAGAGGTGCGTGGCGGCGCGTTGGTAGAGCGTGACGAGTTCGTCCGTCTCCGGGCCGGTCAGACGGCGGTGGCGGCGCAGCAGCTCGTCCAGGCGTTCCCAGTCGGCACGGTGGGCCGAGACGAACACATCCAGGTCCATGGGGAGAGCTTGGCAGAACGCCAGGCGGATCGTCGTACTGGGAGACTGGGTGAGGCGTGACCGGGCGAGACAGGTCACACAGAGCGCCGAGGGAGCGAGGGTGGTGCGCGGTGAGTGAGTTGATCACGGGTGACGCGGTCGTGCTGGGACTGCGTCCTGCCCGGCTGCCGAGCAGAGCACTGGCCGTCTGCCTGGACCTGTTGCTCGCATGGGTCGTCTACATCGCGCTGACGCTGGCTCTGTCCGCGGCCACGGCGTCACTCGACGCTGCGGCTTTCGCGGCCGTACAGGTGGCGCTTTTTCTGCTCGTCCTGGTCGGGGTTCCGATCGCCGTCGAGACGCTGACCCATGGCCGGTCCGTGGGGAAGCTCGCCGCCGGTCTCCGGGTCGTACGGGAGGACGGCGGGCCGATCCGCTTCCGGCATGCGCTGGTGCGTGGGGCGATCGGCGTGGTGGAGATCCAGGTGCTGTTCGGACTCGTCGCCTGTACGGCCTCCCTGGTGTCCGTACGAGGACGGCGTCTCGGCGACGTGTTCGCCGGAACGCTGGTGGTGCGCGAACGGGTGCCTGTGCCGAAAGGGATGTCCGTGCCGCCCCCACCTGCATGGCTCGCTGGAGAGTTCGCCGCGCTTGACCTGTCGCGCGTGCCGGATCAGCTGTGGCTGTCCGTACGGCAGTACCTGATGCGTGCCGCCCAGCTGGATCCCGCCGTGAGCCGTTCGCTGTCCGAGCGGCTGGCCGACGACGTCACGGCCTGGACCGGTGCGCCGGCACCGCAAGGGATGTCAGCGGCTGTCTATCTGGCCGGTGTGGTGGCCGAGCGCCGGCGGCGAGAAGAAGAACGGTTCTTCCCCGCGTGGTCCGGCACGGGTGCGGCTGCTGAGGGAACGGCGGCGGCGCGCCTCCCCGTCTCCTCGGACGGTCCGGTCGCTCCGGAGTCGGTCCAGGCGGACAGTCCCGGCCCTGTGCACACCCCGAACCATCCGGACGGCTCGAACAGTGCGCCGCGCGGGGGCGGCGGCTCGGACCACCGACGCGGCACCTCGGAAACGCCCTCCGCCGGCCACGGTGAAGGGCCGACGACGCCTCGGGGTACCGGGTTCGTCCCGCCCACGTAGTCGGAACCCGGCGAGAGCCACCAGTCCCCCGGAGCCCGCGGCTCACATCCGCGGACGCAGTTCGTGACTCCCGATGCGTGACTCCCGTTGCGTGACTGCTGATGCGTGGCTCGCTGTTCAGGGCCGGCGGTTCGCTGTTCGCGGTTTCCGGTTCCCCGTCCGGGGCTCCCGGTTCCGCGAATGTCTCCGCTGAAGCGGCTCCGCGCGTGAGCCGGCCCGCACGCGCTCACGGCGATGGCGCCGTGTACGCCCACGGCAGTCGTGGACTCTGTCTACGACGGTGGCGCCGCGAAGGTCGACGGCGGCGATTCGAGGTCCTCCAGCTCGATGCCGGGTGCCGCGAGCACCACGTCACCGGCGAGGTGCACGGCGTGCTGCTCCCCTGTCTCCAGGTCGTTGACCTGGTAGTTCTCCACGATGAGGGGGGCGTTGTCAGTGGCGTGTGCTTCGCTGTTCTCCAGTGCCCAGGACTGGTCGAGAGTGCGAGGTGCGAGGACGGGGGGTGTGAAAGCGACGAGACGTACGCGGGTGGCCCGGTCGCCGGGGGCCGGCCGCAGCAGTCGGGACGTCGCGACGAGGAATGCGGGGGAAGCCCCGGTGAAGGAGTGCGCGGCGGCGTTGCCCTCCTGGGCTCGCTCGCCGGCCGGGTCGGAGCGGACCCAGGTGACGCCGTCCAGTGCCGCTCCGCGGACCTGCCAGCCGGCCGCGTGCATTTCGAGCCGGAGAGGGCGGCCGAGCTCGTCGAGGGTGAGGTCGACAGAGCCCGCGTGCTCACCGGTGGGGGTGGTGAGTTGTGAGACGTAGCGCCAGCCGGAGGGGCCGGTGGCGCAGTGGAAGTGTTCTTCGCCGAGAAAGGAGTGATCGTGCGGATCGTGCAGCGAATAGCGGCCGCGGGGCATGGGCGGTTTCCAGGGTCGGTGCGGTGACGGGGCGCTTCTCCCGGTGACGCGGAGAGGGCCGACGCCCGGACACCTCCCCGCTCGCCCAGGGTAGGCGGCTTCGACTCGGCCTCTTCGCGCGGCCGGCCCTGACACCTTTCCGGCTCCGGAGCATGCAGGCCCGCCCTTCGCGAACAGGGCCCGGGACCCGCTGCGCCCCGCCGCACCGAAGCACAGCGGGGCGCGCCGCACCGAGGTACAACGAGGCGCTGGACGCCCCGCACCGAGGTACAGCGGGACGCCGGCACCGGCCTGGCCGGGCATGCCGTGCCAGGCCGGTGGGTCGGGTCAGTAGCGGTAGTGGTCCGGCTTGTACGGGCCCTCGACCGGGACGCCGATGTAGGCGGCCTGCTCCGGGCGGAGCGTGGTCAGCTTGACGCCGAGCGCGTCGAGGTGGAGGCGCGCGACCTTCTCGTCGAGGTGCTTGGGCAGGACGTAGACGTCGGTCGGGTACGACTCGGGCTTGGTGAACAGCTCGATCTGGGCGATCGTCTGGTTCGCGAAGCTGTTGGACATCACGAAGGACGGGTGTCCCGTGGCGTTGCCCAGGTTCAGCAGGCGGCCCTCGGACAGGACGATGAGGGTCTTGCCGTCCGGCCAGGTCCAGGTGTGGACCTGCGGCTTGACCTCGTCCTTGACGATGCCGTCGATGGCGGCGAGGCCGGCCATGTCGATCTCGTTGTCGAAGTGGCCGATGTTGCCGACGATGGCCTGGTGCTTCATCTTGGCCATGTCCGAGGCCATGATGATGTCCTTGTTGCCCGTGGTGGTGACGAAGATGTCGGCGGTCTCGACCGCGTCGTCCAGGGTCACCACCTGGTAGCCGTCCATCGCCGCCTGCAGGGCGCAGATCGGGTCGACCTCGGTGATCAGGACGCGGGCGCCCTGGCCGCGCAGGGACTCGGCGCAGCCCTTGCCGACGTCGCCGTAGCCGCAGACGAGGGCGACCTTGCCGCCGATGAGGACATCGGTGGCCCGGTTGATGCCGTCGACCAGGGAGTGGCGGCAGCCGTACTTGTTGTCGAACTTCGACTTGGTGACGGAGTCGTTGACATTGATCGCCGGGAAGAGCAGCGATCCCGCCTGGTGCATCTCGTAGAGGCGGTGGACGCCGGTGGTGGTCTCCTCCGTGACGCCGCGGATCTCCGAGGCGAGCTGCGTCCACTTCTGGGCGTTCTCGGAGAGGGTCCGGTTGAGGAGCTGGAGGATGACGCGGTGCTCGTCGTTCTCAGCGGTGTCGACGGAGGGGGCCGCTCCGGCCTTCTCGTACTCGACTCCCTTGTGCACCAGGAGGGTGGCGTCGCCACCGTCGTCAAGGATCATGTTCGGGCCGCCGGTGGGCGTGTTCGGCCAGGTGAGGGCCTGCTCCGTGCACCACCAGTACTCCTCCAGGGTCTCGCCCTTCCAGGCGAAGACCGGGACGCCCTGCGGGTTGTCCGGGGTGCCGTCGCGGCCGACAGCGACGGCGGCGGCGGCGTGGTCCTGGGTGGAGAAGATGTTGCAGGAGGCCCAGCGGACCTCCGCGCCGAGGGCGACGAGGGTTTCGATGAGCACGGCCGTCTGAACGGTCATGTGCAGGGAGCCGGTGACGCGGGCGCCGGCGAGCGGCTTGTCCGCGGCGTACTCCTTGCGGATCGCCATCAGGCCGGGCATCTCATGCTCGGCCAGCGTGATCTCCTTGCGGCCGAAAGCGGCCAGCGAGAGGTCCGCGACCTTGAAGTCCTGGCCGGTCGTGGAGGTCGTCGTCATGTGCGAGCTGCTCCTCGATGTCGAGATATGGGCTGACTGGTCCGTGCTGCGGCGCGGGACGGCGGTGGCGCCGACGGCGCGGTGCGCGCTGTCGTCACCGGACACACTCGTCCCCTGCTCGCAGCTCAGTCCGTCGGAGGCCCTCTCTCCCTCGGTGGCCCGTCGTGCGGGCTCTCCCGACCGCCATCAGCAGCGACGTCTGACCCTACGAATTTACACCGCCTGTCCAGGGGACCGGATCGGCGCCGTCGTCAGCAAGTACGGCTCGGGGTCGGATTTCGGCCGCTTGCGTTCTTGTCGCTCCGGCTGGTTCTGTGCAGCCTGCGGCCTCTACGACCGCCTGTGCGACCGCGTCGGCCGTCGGGCACCGCTCGGGCGCAGGCGACGTGTGAGCGTCTGCGCTACGGCGGCCCGTCCGGCGTACGCGTCCGCGGCTCGACCGGGCGCCGCGCGCGACTGCGACCGTGACGGCTGAACGGCTGTCGCTTCGCGGTCCTCGGGGTGCCTCGTCGTCCGGCGTGACGCCTCGTGAGTGCGGCGGGACGCGGTTCGCGCCAGGGGCTCGGCCCGGTTGCGGGAGTGTGCGGCCGGGCTGCGGGAGTGAGCGGCTCGGCCGGGCCGCGCGAGCTGGGAGCGTTCCGGTCGCGGCCGTCACTGCGACTGCGGCGGCGTCAGAACCACCCTCCACATACCGGCTGATCTAGGAGTTCCACGTGACCAGTCCTGTCGATCCACGCGACGGAGCGTCGCCTTCGTCCGAGTCGGGGCGGAAACTGCTGGCCGTGACCGCGTGTCCCACCGGTATCGCGCACACGTACATGGCGGCGGAGAAACTGACCAAAGCGGCCGAAGCCCGTGGAATCTCCATGAAGGTGGAGACTCAGGGCTCCATCGGGGCCGAGAACGTACTGTCTGACAACGATGTCACCTCCGCCGACGGCATCATCGTCGCCGCCGACAAGGACGTGGACCTCAGCCGGTTCGCCGGCAAACGGGTTCTGGTCGCCGGGGTGGCGGACGGGGTCAGCGACCCGGACGGCCTCATCGACCGCGTACACCAGGCCCCTGTGCACCAGGGCGGGATATCCGCCGCTGCCTCCGGAGGCAGCGGCGACGCCCAGGGCGGCGAGGAGAGCGAGGGCGGCGGCCCAGGCAGCCGGAACGGCGGCGGGCACGGGCGCGGTGGCACGGGCACGGGTTCGGGCGCCGGTGGCGGCGGTTCCCGCGGCTCCGGGTCCGCGGAAGCCGCGGGAGCCGGACCGGGGCCCGCGGGAGCGAAGAGCCGGGAGCGCAGCGTCGGCTACAAGGCGCTGATGAACGGCGTGTCGTACATGATCCCGTTCGTCGTCGTCGGCGGGCTGTTGATCGCCGTCTCGCTCGCTGTCGGCGGCGATCCGCAGGCCGACGGCGGGCTGGTGATTCCGGACGGCAGCTTCTGGAAGCACCTCAACGACATCGGCACCATCGGGTTCACGCTGATGGTGCCGATCCTCTCCGGCTACATCGCCTACGCGATCGGCGACCGTCCAGCGCTGGTGCCCGGGATGATCGGAGGCTGGATCGCCAACACGGGCGAACTGTACGACTCCAAGTCGGGCGCGGGCTTCATCGGGGCGATCGTGACCGGATTCCTCGCCGGCTACCTGGTGCGCTGGATCAAGCTGGTGCCCATCTCGCGGTTCGTCCGCCCGATCATGCCGATCATCGTGATCCCGATCGTGTCGACATCGGCGCTCGGGCTGTTCTTCATCTACGTCATCGGTAAGCCGATCTCGTGGGTCTTCGAGAACCTCACCGACTTCCTCGGCAGCATGACCGGCACCAGCGCCGCGCTGCTCGGCGTGGTGCTCGGGCTGATGATCGCGTTCGACATGGGCGGCCCCGTCAACAAGACGGCGTTCCTCTTCGGCACCGGCCTGGTCTCCAAGAGCCCCGAAGTGATGGGCATGTGTGCGGCGGCCATCCCGGTGCCCCCGCTGGGCCAGGGCCTGGCAACACTGGTGCGGCGCAAGCTGTACTCGGACCAGGAGCGGGAGACGGGCCTGGCCGCCCTGTTCATGGGCTTCTTCGGCATCACGGAGGGAGCCATTCCGTTCGCCGCCGCGCGGCCCGCCCGGGTCATCCCGGCCAACATGCTCGGTGGCGCCGTGGCGGGCGGTGTCGCCGGCCTGGCGTCGGTCGGTGACAACGTGCCGCACGGCGGGCCCATCGTGGCCGTGCTCGGGGCGGTCGACGGCATCGCGATGTTCTTCCTGGCCATCGTCGTCGGTACGGCCGTGACGACGGCCACGACGGTCGGCCTGGTGACCCTCGGCGCCCGCCGCGAGGGGCGGAGCGCGAAGGCCGAGCCCTCCGCCCCGGCGGGGCCCGCCGGGTCCGCCAACGGTCCGAAGCCCACCGACGGGTCGGAATCCGCCGACCGTACGGAGGCGACCGACCGTACGGAGCCCGCCGGTGCGGAATCGACCGACGCGGAGGGGACCGACGCCGAGGCGCCAGATGAGAGCGTGCCCACCGGCGAGAACGCGCCCACCGGCGAGAGCGTGCCCGCGGCAGTAGGCAGCGTCGGTTCGGTGGGGGGCGCGGCCGTCGGTGCCCAGGCCGGGGGTGACCATGCCTCCGGTGCGCACCGGCGGGGAGCTTCGGGAGAGCCGGGCTCCGACGGGCGCGGTTCCAAGCCGCAGGTGCTCTCCGGTCATCTCACGGCGTCGACCGTCGCGGAGCGGTTGGCCGCCGGGGACAAGGAGGCCGGCATCCGGGAGATGGCCGCGCTGTTGGGACGCAGCGGCAAGGTCGCCGACGGTGAGGCGCTGGTGGAGGCGGCGCTTGCCCGGGAGGAGCAGGGCACGACGGGGCTGGGCGAGGAGATCGCCATTCCGCATGCCAAGACGGATGCGGTGTCCGCGCCGGTCGTCGGGTTCGCGCGGTCGGCGGAGGGCGTCGAATGGGGCTCGCTCGACGGGACGAAGGCGCGGCTCGTTTTCATGATCGCCGTGCCGGAGGAGGCGGCGGGAGACGAGCACCTGCGGATACTCGCGTTGCTGTCCCGCGCGTTGATGAACGAGACCTTCCGGGAGCGGCTGTTGGCGGCACCCGACAAGGAGGCGGTGTTGCGGACACTCGCCGAGATCGGGTGATGCCCGGCCCGAGGGCTCACGGGCTCATGCGCCCTGTGAGCCCGTGAGAGGAGAGGAGGCCCGCTCCGCGTGCGCGGAGCGGGCCTTATCGCGTCCGACCCTGGGCGCGGGTTCGGGAGGGGCGTCAGGCGCCCGGGCTCTTGACGTCGGACGGTTCGGCGGGCGTCGTCGGCTCCGTACCCGTGGCGCGGTAGATGTCCGGCTCCAGGTAGATGACGCGGGCGATGGGTACGGCCTCGCGGATGCGCTGTTCGGCCGCGTCGATGGCGCGGGCGATCTCGACGGCCGTGTCGTCGTGCTGCACGGCGACCTTGGCGGCGACCAGGAGCTCTTCGGGGCCGAGGTGCAGGGTGCGCATGTGGATGACGCGGGTGACGGTGTCTCCGTCGACGACGGCCGCGCGGATCTTCTCGCGTTCGGCGGGGTCGGCGGACTCGCCCAGCAGCAGCGATTTGGTCTCCACGGCCAGTACCAGCGCGATGACGACGAGGAGCGCGCCGATGCACATGGTGCCGACGCCGTCCCACACGCCGTTGCCGGTCAGCAGCGCGAGGCCGACGCCGCCGAGAGCGAGGACGAGGCCGATGAGGGCGCCGAAGTCCTCCAGCAGGACGACGGGGAGTTCGGGTGCCTTGGCGCGGCGTACGAACTGGCTCCAGCTGAGCTTCCCTCGGAGCTGATTGGACTCCTTGATGGCGGTGCGGAAGGAGAACGATTCCGCGACGATGGCGAAGACCAGGACACCCACCGGCCAGTACCAGTGCTCGACTTCGTGTGGGTGAGCGATCTTTTCGTAGCCCTCGTAGAGGGCGAAAACGCCACCCACGGTGAACAGGACGATGGAGACCAGGAAGCCGTAGATGTACCGCTCGCGGCCGTAGCCGAAGGGGTGCTCCTCGCTGGCCTCCTTCTTCGCCTTCTTGCCGCCGAGCAGCAGGAGTGCCTGGTTGCCCGAGTCGGCGACCGAGTGGACGCCTTCCGCCAGCATCGAGGCCGAGCCGCTGAAGGCCGCCGCCACGAACTTGGCGACGGCGATGGCCAGGTTGGCGCCCAGCGCGGCGACGATCGCCTTCGTTCCGCCTGATGCACTCACGTCTTCCGGGTCCTTCCTGCTGCGGATGCGGCCATCCGCACGGACAACTCCCCTGCGGTGCGGCCGCTCATGTAGGCGGCCACCGAGGCGCGTCCGTCAGACGGCCACCGTGGCGCGGAAGAGCGTACCGTCACCGGAGATCCGTACCTCCTCCCCGGCGGGCACGTAGGCGGAACGTCCCGGAGTGAGGTGCAGTTCGGCTTCCCCGCGGGCCCCGTCGGCGCCACCCCTCGGCGCGCCGCCGCCGGAGCCGGCGCCCTCACCAAAACCGGCACCCGCGCCGGAGTCCGCGCCTTCGGGGCCGTGCAGCACGGCCGTCCCCTCCGTGCACAGCAGGATCTGGGCGGCGGGCGCGTGCAGTGCGTGCGGGGTGGCGCCGGGTACGAGGGCGAAGCGGGAGAGCCTGAACTCGCCCGCGGGGGTCTCGTAGACCTCTTCGCCCGTGTGCGCGTCCGCCTCGGGACGCAGCACACCGGGGTCCGTCGGTTCGAAGCGCACGATGTGCAGCAGCTCGTCCACGTCCACGTGCTTGGGCGTGAGGCCGCAGCGCAGCACGTTGTCGGAGTTGGCCATGATCTCGACGCCGAGGCCGCTGAGGTAGGCGTGCGGGACGCCCGCCCCGAGGAAAAGTGCCTCTCCCGGGCGCAGTACCACGTGGTTGAGGAGCATGGCGGCGAGGACACCCGGGTCGCCCGGGTAGTGCCGGGCGATGTCGGCGTAGACGGCGTGCTCGGTGCTTCCTGCCGCCGCCTCGGCCGCCGCGGCGACCGTGGCGGCCATCTCGTCCTTGTCGGCCGTCAGCAGGGCGGTGAGGACCTCGCGCAGCGCGTCGGTCTCCGGGTGGGCGCGCAGGATGTCGGCGTACGGCTTGAGGCCGTCGACACCGAGGCTCTCCAGCAGCTCGGCCGCCTGGTGCGGGTGACGGAAGCCGCACAGTCCTTCGAAGGGGGTGAGTGCGCAGATCAGCTCGGGTTTGTGGTGGGCGTCCTTGTAGTTGCGGTGCGGCGCGTCCAGGGGCACTCCGCGCTCTTCCTCGTCGGCGTGGCCCGCCGCCGCCTGGGCGCTGTCGGGGTGCACCTGGAGGGAGAGAGGGGCGTCCGCCGCGAGGAGCTTGAGCAGGAAGGGCAGCCGGGGGCCGTACGCCTGCACTGTCCGCGCACCCAGTTCGCGCTCCGGTTGCGCCGCGATCACGTCGGACAGCGGCTGCGGTCCCGCTCCCCGCTCGACGCGGGAGGGCGCGCCCGGGTGGGCGCCCATCCACAGCTCGGCCTGGGGCTCCCCTGTGGGAGCCTCACCGAACAGTGCGGGCAGGGCGGTGGTGGAGCCCCAGGCGTACGGCCTGACGGTGTTCTCCAGACGATCCATGAGGTGTGCGTTCCTACTCGTGCAGTGGCTGGAAGGGCGTACCGCCGCACCGGCACGGCGTGGTGCCGGGCCGGTTCACGCCCAAGGGGAGTCGGTGTCGGCGAGCGCGAGGTAAACGGCGCAGAAATCGGCGGTGGCGATCAGTTCGGCCGCCGCCTGGAGGGGGCTGCTGCCCTCGGTCGGCTCCAGTTCGCTGAGCGGTGTGTCGTGCGCGTAGGCCAGGTCGCGGGCCGCGACGGTGGCGGAGTCGACGCCCGGGGGCGCCTCCCGCAGCAGGACGACGCGTGGGCGCAGGGTCTCTGGCTCCTCCACACGGTCGCGGAAGAAGTCGTCGCCTCCCGGACGGTAGGCGTACGGGCCCGTCAGCAGTGCCCCGTGCGCGGTCATGGCCTCGGGCAGTTCGGCGGGGAGCGCCGGCCTGCCCGGCAGTGCCGCGAAGGCCGCCGTCCAGTGGCGGGCGGCGGCGCCCGCGATGCCGCCCTCGCTCCACATCAGGGGGAGGGCACCGGCCAGTTCGACGGCCAGCGTCTTGCCGGGGTTGCTGTAGGGGGCGACGGCGGGGCCGCAGCGCTCGGCGACCTCGTCGAGCCGGTCGGCGAGCGCACCGAGTGCGGAGGGGCCGCTCTCGGTCAGCCCGAGCCGGTCGGTGAGCAGCAGCAGCGGTGCGAGGAGTGCCCAGAGGGTTCCGGGGGCGCCGACGGGCTGCCCCGCGTCGCCCGCAGGGGTGCCGTTCCCGCGCGGGGCGCCGCTTCCGCCCGCCCCCGCAGTGGCGCCGTCCTCGTCGGCTTTTCTCCCTGTGGCGCTCTCGCCGGCCGCCCGTTCCGCCACGTCCGCGCTCGAGGTGTCGCGGAACCGGTCGTCCGTGTCCTCGGCGACGGGGCGCCCGGGCATGTCGGGAGAGGCATAGATCTCGTACGGGCCGGGCGCCAGCGGCACGGCGAACCCGCGGGTCTCGCCCAACGCGTCGCTCAGCGGGGCACCCTCAGGGGTGACGGCGACGACGGCGCAGCCGCGTCGGTAGGCCTGTTCGAGCAGCGCCGTCAGGCCGGGTTCCGTTCCGTCCGGCGTGACGAGCAGCAGAAGGTCCACAGGGCCCGCCCATCCGGGCAGCGACCAGCGCAGCGCCCCGGCGGCCGTGTGCGCGCCGGAGGGGCGCAACCTCGTGACGGGAACAGCGCCTCCTGTGAGGGCACCGAGCAGGTCGGCGACGCACCCGGTCGCGGGCCCGGGGCCGGCGACCAGGAGCGCGCGGGGGCGGCCCTCCGGGCGCAGCTTCTCCAGGCCCGCCTCGGTGGCGTGCCGCAACCCCGTACGGACGCGTGCCCCGGCTTCCGCCACTCCGCGCAGCAGGCCGCGTACGTCGGCGCGGGCCAGCGCCTCGGGGGCGTCGAGGAGCGTCTCGTCGAGCATTTTCCGTAGCCTCCGATCGGCTTCCGGTTGCTTTCCGGTGGTTCCTTCGGCACGGCCGATGGGTCCTCTGGCTCGGCCGGTGATGTCGCCGGCACGGCCTGTGGGTCCTTCGGCGCTGCCGGTGGGTCCTTCAGCGCGGCCGTTGCCGTCTTCCGGTGGCCCCCGGCGCGGTGTTCCCGCCGGAGTCCCGTGTCCAGAGGGACGTCCGGGCCGGGCGCGGTGTTCCCGCCACGGTCCTGTGTCCTGCGGGACGTCCGGAAGCGCGCCGGAGAGGCCATCCGAAGAGGCACTCCCTGGCAGAAGAGGCATCCTGGCGAGGGCACCAGGCGCAGCGCCCGGGGGAGCCGTTCCTGCGGGCTCCCGGCGGGCACCGTCCGACGGCGGCGTGTGCGGGTCAGGCGGGGCGGCGGGCCTCGTCCACCAGGAGGACCGGAATCCCGTCACGCACCGGATACACCAAGCCGCACTCCGCGCCCTGGGTGCACTGCAACTCGTCGCCCTCCTCGCGCAGCGGCGCGTGACACGCCGGACAGGCGAGGATCTCCAGGAGTCCGGCTTCGAGCGGCATGTGTTCCTCCAGGTACGGGGCGACGGCGGTGTGCCGACTGTGTTGTGCTGACTGTGCCGTCAGGGTACCGCCGCGGACGGGGGACGGGGCCGGGGGCGCCGTCAGGCCTCGGCGTCCCGTTCGGTCTCCGCCCGCACGATGGCCAGCACCTCGTCCCTGATGCGTTCGACCGTCTCCGTGTCGCAGGCCTCCACGTTCAGACGGAGCAGCGGTTCCGTGTTGGACGGGCGGAGGTTGAACCACCAGTTGACGCCCGTGACGGACAGCCCGTCCAGCTCGTCGATGGTGACGCCCTCGGTGCCCGCGAAGACGGCCTTCACCGCGCTGGTGCGGTTGAACTGGTCCTCGACGGTGCTGTTGATCTCGCCGGAGGAGGGATAGCGGTCGTAGTGGGCGACCAGCTGGGAGAGCGTTCCCTGCTGCCCGCCGAGCGCGGCCAGCACGTGCAGGGCGGCGAGCATGCCGGTGTCGGCGTTCCAGAAGTCGCGGAAGTAGTAGTGGGCCGAGTGCTCGCCACCGAAGATCGCGCCTGTGCGGGCCATCTCCGCCTTGATGAACGAGTGGCCGACGCGGGTGCGTACGGGGGCGCCGCCGCTCTCCCTGACCACCTCCGGCACCGCCCGGGAGGTGATCAGGTTGTGGATCACCGTGGCGCCCGGGGCCTTGGCCAGCTCGCGGGAGGCCACCAGCGCGGTGATCGCGGACGGCGGGACGGGCTCGCCCCGCTCGTCCACGACGAAGCAGCGGTCGGCGTCGCCGTCGAAGGCGAGGCCGATGTCGGCGCCGGTCTGGAGCACCCGGTGCCGCAGGTCGACGATGTTCTTCGGATCGAGCGGGTTGGCCTCGTGGTTGGGGAAGGTGCCGTCCAGCTGGAAGTACATCGCGTCCAGTTCGACCGGCAGCTCGGCCAGCACGGTGGGCACGGTGTGCCCGCCCATGCCGTTGCCGGCGTCGACGACGACCTTCAGGGGCCGGATGCCCGACAGGTCGACCAGGGAGCGCAGATAGGCCGCGTACTCCTCCAGCATGTCCCGTCGGCTGACGGTGCCTTGGGGTGCGTCGCCCGCCGGAGCACCGCCCGCGTCCATCCACCGCTCGACCAGGGAGCGGATCTGAGCCAGTCCTGTGTCCTCGCCGACGGGCGCGGCACCGCGGCGGCACATCTTGATGCCGTTGTACTGGGCCGGGTTGTGGCTGGCGGTGAACATGGCACCGGCCGTGTCCAGTTGGCCGCTGGCGAAGTACAGCTGGTCGGTGGAGCACAGGCCGATCTCGGTGACGTCGGCGCCCTGGGACGCCGCGCCTTGTGCGAACGCGCGCGCGAGTCCTGGGGAGGAGGGCCGCATGTCGTGCCCGACGACGATGGCGGGGGCCTCGGTGACGCGGACGAAGGCGGCACCGAACAGTTCGGCGGTCCCCTCGTCCCACTGGTCCGGCACCACACCGCGCACGTCGTACGCCTTCACGATCTGAGACAGATCAGCCACGGCCAGCCCTTTCTGGGTTGTCGGTCGGCAACGGGCACAAATCTACCCGTGGGTGTGACGGGCGCAGCGCGGCAGCACGGGTGACCTACGGTTCCGGGGACCGCAGGACCCTCAGATGGCCGCGCCGGGCGACCTCCATCGGGTCGGCGTCCCGCCCGTCGGCACCCCGCAGCCCTTCCTGCGGTGACGGGTCCCGGGGGTCGGGGCGCGGCGTACGGGCGGCCTCACGCACGGCGTTGGCGAGAGCTTCGAGGTCGTCACTGCTGGGCCGGGCCGCTGCGGTGTCGACAGCGAGCCGTACGACCTCCCAGCCGCGGGGCGCGGTGAGCCGCTCGGAGTGCTCGGCGCACAGGTCGTAGCAGTGGGGCTCGGCGTAGGTGGCCAGCGGCCCCAGGACGGCTGTGGAGTCCGCGTAGACGTACGTGAGCGTCGCGACGGCGGGACGACCGCAAGCGGTGCGCGAACATCGACGTACAGGGCTCACGACGTTGGACCGTACCGCACTCTTGAGCGGGCCGCGACGACTCGCCCCGACGTCACCCTGCCGTGTCGTCCGTGTTCGCCGGAAACGCCTGATCTGCTGAAAGACCCCGTGGAAAGGGCCCGGAGACCCTTCGTCCCCCGCCGCCAGGGCGTGTCCGGGTCCGGAAGGGCAGGCAATCCACCCGAGCCCGGTCATTTCACACTCGGCGTTCGGCCGAAAGAGGAGCTCATCAGAGCAGAAGGGGGAACCGATCCCTCCGCGCGGACAAGCCGTCGGCCGGAGCACAGGCGGAGTCGCCGCCGGGCGGCCGCAAAGGGACCCGCAAGCGGCCCGCAAGGCCGACCGTCGGGGCGCACGCTGAGCGCCCAGCGGTGGCCCGCACGAGGCGTCCCACGGGGCGCGGACCGGGCAGCCGCCTGACGGCAGGGCCCCGGCGCGCCGGTGGCCCCCCGCTCGACGTGCGCGGCGGGCTACGCTCAGGGGTGATGGACAGCCCCGTACCGCCGCGCAGGGCCGCCGCCCGGCCGCACAGCCGAGACCGCCACGGCCGCGGCATGCGCGGCCCCATCGCGCCGCCCCAAGTGCCGCTCGCCGTCAGCCGCGCCGAGGCGTTCGACGACCTGGTGCGCGATTCGGTGGCCCGTCTGGAGCGGCACTGGCCGCAGCTGGCCGGTGTCGAGTTCGCCGTCCAGGAGGTTCCCCGCTCGGACAACGGAGAGGTGCGGGAGGAAGACGACGCCGTACCGCTCGGACGGGTCGCCGAGGGTGGTGGCAGCCGGCCGGACCGCGTGATCGTCTTCCGGCGTCCGGTGGAGATCCGCAGCCGCACCAGGGACGAGCGCGCCCTCCTCGTGCACGAGGTCGTGGTGGAACAGGTGGCCGAACTGCTGGGTCTCGCCCCCGAGTCGGTCGACCCCCGCTACGGCCAGGACTGAGCCGCCCCGAGAAACGCACGGAAGGGCGGCTGAGGGACGCGGCACGGGTCAGGGCGGACAGGCGGTGCCCGGGCGCCCCCGGGCACCTCAGTCGTCGTTCAGCACCGACAGGTCCTGTGCCGAGCCGGGGACCGCGACGGTGCTCCCGTCGTCCGGCAGCGCCTGGAGGGTGAAGGCGGGCAGTCCCGACTGCTCGCGCTCCAGCATCCGGGAGGCGTACAACGGCCCTCCCGTCAGGCGCTCCACCGTCACCGCGTAGGTGCCCTTGCCCCCGGACGGGCGCGGCGGGGTGACGGCTGTGGTGGTGTGCGCCTTCACGGTCACGGTGGTGCTCTTCGGGCTGCCACCGCCGCTGCCGGCCGACGCGGTCACCCGGACCTTCGCCTCGCCCTTCGGAGCGGTCAGCGACACCGTGGATCCCTTCTCGCTGTTGTCGGCGGCCGTCGCGCGCTTGTGCACGGGCTGCGTCGCCGGAATGAACGCCGACTCCTGCTTGTCGCCCTTGCCGCGGAGCACGCGGGCCGCCGCGACGATTCCGGGCGCCTCGGCGTCGCCCTTCGACGGGGAGAGCACCAGGGAGCCCGACTCGCCCTGTGTGAGGTCCTTGAGGTCGACCGTGGTCACCATGCCCGCCTTCACGTGCAGCCGCTCGTGCCCCGCCGGGCTGATCAGACCGGAACGGCCGGCCAGTTTCACCGTCAGGTCGGCGTCGCGGCCGCCAGGGGCGAAGACGGCGAGCCGCACGGAGGCGGCGTCCTTGGGGATGCCGGGAAGGACAGCGCCGGGACTCGGGGTGGTGGCGGGAGGGAGCCAGTCACCGCCCAACTTCCGGTCGGACGCCTGCACCTGCGCGCCCACCCTGCCGGACCGTGCGGTGACGTGCAGCGTCACATTGGTGGCCGGTTCGGGGGTGAGGGTGGACAGCAGGACGGGCACCGTGGAGCGCGGTGGGACGGTGATGCCCTCCCCCGCGTCGCCGCCCGCCTTGATTTTGCCCTCCTTGCCGTACAGCTCCAGATCGACGACCGCACTGGTGCTGTCCGGGTTGGTCAGGTGCACGTAGTCCTGCCTGCCCGCGGCGGTACTGGCGCCGGGGAACCAGAACGTGGTGTCCGGGGCCGAGCACGAGGTGCCCTGGAGCCCGCGTCCCGCGCCGGCGCTGATGCTCGTCGTCTGCTGCACCGTCCAACCGGGCGCGAACGGGCCGTCCGCCGTGCCGGTGAGCGCGGGCGCCTTGGCGTCGCTGGTGTCCTCGGTGACCGGTGTGCCGGGGCTGCTGAGGGGGAGGAAGGGTTTGCCGTCCTTCTTCTCGTCGTCCCTCTTGTCTTCTTTCTCGTCCCCCTTCTCGTCTCCCTTGCCGCCCTTGTCGCCCTTGCCGTCCTTGTCGCCCTTGCTGCCCGATTCCGGGTCCGCGGGGGCCTCGGTGTCGGCGAGTTCGGCGGGGTAGAGGGCGGCGCTGCCCTTCTTGCCCTGACCGCCCTTGGGCGTGAACGCCGTGTAGGAGGTCTCCGCGACGTCGGACGTGGTCGGACGGGGGCACACCAGCGTGGAGCGCTCCACGGGCTTGTACGCGGCCGGCTTGGCGCCGTCCCCGCTCTCCGGCGCCTCCTCGGGCGCCCAGACAGTGGCCAGGCCGGTCACGGCAGCCAGCGCGACGACGGCGCCGCCGAAGCTGAGGACTGTGCGGTTCACTGCTGCTCGCTCCCGTTGCCGTACCTGTTGTCGTAGCCGTCGTGCGCCGCGGCCCCGCCGTAGCCGGGCGTGCCGTCGTAACCGGGGGCGTCCTCGTGGCCCTGCGCCCCTTCGTACCCTGTCTCGCGGCCCGGCTGGTAGCCGTAGGCCCCGGGGCCGCCCTGCGCCGCGTACGGCTGTGCCTGCCAGCTGTCGTAGCCGCCCTGCTGACCGTAAGCCTGCTGGTCGTGGACCTGCTCCCCGTACGCCTGCGAACCGTAGGACTGCTGGTCGTAAGGCGGCTGGCCCCAGGACTGCTGGCCGTAGGACTGCTGGTCGTAGGACCGCTGGTCGTACGGGGGCCCGGCGTACGGCTGCTGGTGCGGGACCTGGCCGTAGGACGGCTGCCCGTAGGCGTCGTACCCGTGGGCAGGCTGCTCGTAGGCCGACTGCTCGTACGAGGCGTGCTCGGCGTACCCCGTCCCGGCCGCGGCGTCGTGCTGGGCCCCGGGGTGGTGCCCGGGCTGCTGCGGCACGTAAGGCTGCTGCTCCCCGTACGGCTCGTGGGCGGGCTGCTCGGGCAGGCCGTGCGGCTCGGCGCCGCCGTCGGTCTCGGAGACCGACGGGTCCTCCGACACCCCCGGGGCGGTTGTGGCCGCTTCGGCGGCCGCTCGCAGCCGGCGGGCCCTGCGGCCGTCTCCGGCCGCGGGGTCGGGCGCGGGCGGGGCGTCCGGCAGGTCGTCGTCCACCTCGCGCCTGCGGCCCGGCAGGGCGAGGACGAGGACGACGAGGAGGAGGAATCCCTGGGCCCACACCCACACGGTGTGGGTGAGGGGCGTCTCGTACGTGAGGGTCAGCTTGCCGCCGTTGGTGGGCAGTTCGAAGCCCTGCGCCCAGCCGTCCACCGTGGTGTCCTTGAGCGGGCTGCCGTCCAGGCTCGCCTGCCAGCCGCTGTCCGCCTCGTCGGCGAGCCGCAGCACCCGTCCGGAGGGCCCGGTCGGCAGGGTCGCGTGCGACTCGACGGGGCCCGACGCCACCGCGACCGGTGCGGTCACCGCGCCGCCGGCTCCGCTCTTCTCGCCGCCCGGGACGATCGAGACCCGGGAGACCTGCCGGTCGACGCGCCACAGTGCGCTGCCGTCCTCCTGGCTGAGGCGGGTGAGGCCCGGGGTCGCGTCCAGCGTGCGGCTGACCTGGCGTGAGGTGCCGTCGCGCAGCAGTACGTAGCGCACGGCGTAGCCGCCCAGTTGGCTCGTCTGGTCGGCACCTGACCCCGCCACGAGGTGGGAGACCACGTTGTCCAGCCGCGCGTCGTCACCGCCGACGGCGGCCAGGTCCGCGTCCCCCAGACGGGCGCCGGAGCCCCGTACCAGGGTGTAGCCGACCTCGGCGGCGCCCTCGGGCTGGTCGAGGACGAGGGTGCGGGCCTGGTCGCTGGTCGTGCTCTCCTCCGCGACGAAGGCCGGCACCTGCACCGGGTCGCGGCGCGAGAGGGGACCGTCGGCGCCACCGGCCATCCACCCCACGGCCGCGCACAGGGGTGCGAAGACGGCCGCGGCCGCGACCAGCGCGGCGACGGGCTGACGCCAGCCGAAGCTCTGCGCCGCCACCCGCTCCTTCGCGCCCTCGGCGCCGACCGCGGCGGCGCTCAGCAGCCCGATTCCGTACACGAGGGTGGCGGGACCCGCCCAGGCCGAACCGTTGGACAGCGCGGCGAAGACCAGCCCCGTCAGCGCCACGACCCACGCCGCCCGTACGGCCGGCTGCCGCTCGCCGCGCAGCAGCGCGGCCAGCCCCGCGAGCAGCAGGCCGACGAGGAAGAGCCCGTCCGTGGTGCCGGGGCCGCCCGGCGAGGCGGTCAGCAGGTCGATGGCGGAGGCGGCACCGGTGCCGTACTCCAGACCGACCTCGCTCAGGAACATCCCTGGGTCGGTCAGCAGCGACAGCGACCAGGGAGCGAGCAGCAGCACAGGCGTCACCAGGGCGACACCGAGACGCGCCGCGCGCATGCCGGCCGAGCCGCCCTGCCCGACCCGCACCGCGAGCACGACGACGGCCAGCACCAGCGCCAGCGGCCACACCAGGGGCGTGAACGCCGTCGTGAGGGTCAGCAGCAGCGCGTACGCCCACGCGGACCGCCAGCCGCCCTTGCCGTGCAGCCCGCAGGCCGAGACGGCGGCGCGCGCCAGCAGGGGCAGCAGGATGGCCAGGACGGCGGTACCGATGCGTCCTTGCGCGAGGGCGCCGGTCGCGGCGGGAAGGAACGCGTACGCGACGCTTCCCCAGGCCCGCACCAGCCGGGAGTCGACCAGCGGGCGGGAAGCGAAGTAGGCGGTGAGTCCGGCCAGCGGTACGGAGCACACGAGCAGCAGGGTCAACGCCAGGCTCGTGCTGCCGAACAGCAGCGTGGCGAAAGTGGCGAGGACGGCCAGGTAGGGCGGAGCCGACTCGGTACCGCCTGTGCCGACGGGGTGCCAGCCGTCCAGGTAGCGCGCCCACAGGTCGGAGACGGTGTCGGGGACCGGCAGCAGTGCTCCGCCCGCCAGCGCCCCGCCGCCCAGCAGCGACCGGCAGGCGACCAGGGAGACGATCAGCAGGACGGCGAAGAGGACGGGCCCCGGCTTGCGCGCGACCCGTTTGACGCGCGCGAACTGCTCGATCTCCAGGAAGTCGGCGTCGTCGTCCGAGGGGCCCGACTCGACGGCACCGTGCCGTCCTCCGGCGGACAGCTCCGCCTCGGAACGCCCTGAGAAGTTGCTGGTGACCTGCTCCAGAGTGACGCGCAGCGTGGCGCCCGGCGGAGGAAACAGGGGGCGCAACTCCTTGTACGGCACCACGGGCCTGCCCCGTCTGCGCCGCGCGCCCAGCACCCGGCCGGCCCGCAGCAGCGTGCCGGACAGTCCGGTGATCTCGTCCAGCGCCTGCCCCGGCACCTTGCCGACCAGATAGGCGAGCGTGCGCACAAGGGTGCCGAAAACCAGCCGCGACAGCACCCAGGGGAGCATCGCTTTGGAGGTGTTGGCGAGCAGCGTGTAGACGGCACCCGCCTTGTCGACGCGGTGCGGGCTCGCACCGCTGCGGCTGGCCCGCCCCACACAGTCGACCGGACGGCGCTCACGCGACGCCGCCTCGGCGTGCCGCACCACGGAGTCCGGCGCGACCAGGACCCGGTGCCCCGCGGCCTGCGCACGCCAGCACAGATCGACGTCGTCCCGCATCAGGGGCAGCGCGCGGTCGAAGCCGCCCAACTGGTCGAAGACGTCACGGCGGATGAGCATGCCCGCGGTGGAGACGGCCAGCACGGGCCGCACCTGGTCGTACTGGCCCTGGTCCTGTTCGCGCCGGTCGATTCCCGTCCAGCGCCGGCCGCTGTTGGCGAGCGAGACGCCCGCCTCCAGCAGCTGCCTGTGGTCGTACCAACTGCGCAGCTTGGGCCCCGCGATGCCGACGGACGAGTCCGCGTCGACGACGCGCAACAGTTCGGCGAGGGCGTCCGCCTCGGGCGCGCAGTCGTCGTGCAGCAGCCACAGCCACTCGACGGGCTCCCCGTAGGGCAGCTCAGGCATGTCGTAGGCGTCGTCGCGCCAGGTCCTGTTGACCGGATCCCAGCCGCTGGGCCGCTTCAGGTACGGCAGGTCCTCGGGGGTGAGCCTGCGCGCGGTGCGGGAGGCCTCCTCGACCGCGGTGCCGAACCCGGTACGGCGCGCCATGTGCAGGACGCGCTCGGCACCGAGCGACTCGGTGAGCAGCTCGGCGGAGTCGTCCGCGCTGCCGGTGTCGGCAGCGATGATGTTCTGCACCGGGCGGCTCTGTTCCAGCAGCCCGCGCAGCGCGTCGGGGAGCCAGCGCCTGCCGTCGTGCGCGACGATCACGGCGGTGACGACGTGCCGGGGGAACTCGGGCGGCTCCACGGTGGCCAACCCTGCTGCGGCCGCCTCGTAATGGGCCGCCATATGGCTGTGCACGGACATCGAGGTAGGGGCCCTCCCCGGGGTGCCGGGGCCTCGCGGCGGTGCCGCGCTGTGGCTGCAAGCCCCCGGAAGACGCGAATCGGAGCGGTGAACGCACCCCCTGTGCCAGGGCGGTGCGTCGCGGACGGCCCCACACTAACGGCTCCCACAGGTGCGTCCGGCGCCTTGGTGCAACTGGCCCGAGGGGGCTTCACACGACCCGGGAGCGCTCACGGCGGCTCCCGCTCACCCGATACGGACGGCCGAACGCGGCGCGAACAGGCGCACGCGGGTGGCGGCAGGGAGGCCACTGTCGGACAGAAGGCGGACCAGCAGGTCTTCGGCAGGCTCCGGGACGCCGGACGGGGAGGGCGATCGAACGGGAGGGTGGGCGGGCGTCGGACGCCCCAGCCGGACGCCGATCGGTACGCCTGTCGAGACGCCGGCCGGTACGCCTGTCGAACACCGCGATGCGTCAGTCGCACACTGGAAATCCCGGTCGAACACCACAGGTCCCGACCGAGGGCGCGGCGCGATCGGACGTCCGGACGCAGCTCGTGCAAGTAGTGCGCGTCGTGCGCTCCGATAGCGCGAGTCGTGCGCTCCGGTCGTAGTGCGAGTCGTGCGCTCCGGCGGCAGTGGGTCTCGGGTCGAGCGGCAGGCCGTCCGCCGGAGTGGCAGGTCGGCCAAGCGGCGGGGGTCGACCAGGCGGCGGGAGCAGCCGTGCAGCGGGGGCGGCGCCCCTCAGATGGCGGCTTTCTTCAGCCGACGCCGTTCCCGTTCGGACAGGCCGCCCCAAATACCGAAACGTTCGTCATTCGCGAGGGCGTATTCGAGGCATTCCGAGCGGACTTCACACGCGAGGCAGACCTTTTTCGCCTCACGGGTTGAACCGCCCTTCTCGGGGAAGAACGACTCCGGGTCGGTCTGGGCGCACAACGCGCGCTCCTGCCAGCCCAGCTCCTCGTCCGCCTCTTCGACCAGCAGTTGTTGGAACAGCTCGGTCATGTGCGCCCCTCGATCCGTCTCTGCGACCCCGTGATGCTGTCGTTATCGAACCCTCTTGAACGACACGAGTGAAATTACAAGTGTGCCGATCCGGGGCAGTCAAGCCGAGATCTGCTATTGAGCCCGTTATTCACCCGGCGGAACCAAGCATTCGCCGTAAGTGTTCAAATCAGCATGAACTATGACACTCACATCCGGAGGCCGTCCCATTTGTCCGGCTTCTGCATGGAGAACGTGATGACCTGCGCTCACGTTCCGCACCAACCCCCGGATGGCCCTGATCACGTTCCGGTCACGGAAGAACAACGGCGATCCGAGTGCGTTGGTGCGCCGTATCTCCCGCAGAGGGCAGCACAAACCTTTCGCCGTCCGCGGTGACCGGAACCGGTGAAACATCACTCACAAACCCGGCGTCAGGTTGACACCGGGGTGTCGGAACGCTCTCCTTGGACGCATGTCAGCGACCTTCGAGATCCGCACGGCCCGTGGCGCCTTCGCCCCGCGGTCTGCCGGGGGTGCACACGTGGCCCCCGTCGCTGCTCTGGTCCCGGAGCCCCGCCGCTGTCGCTGTCGCCGCGACTGTCCGGCGCGCTGTCGCTGAAGCCTCCGCTCTCTGCGGGCCGGGGCTCCTCACGCCCACCAGCCGGCTGACGCACGTCGCCGGCCGCTGTCCGGCCGGCGAGCACCGCTCCGCCCGGCCGCCGCTCGGCCGACGAGCAGCCCCGCTCCACCCGAGCACCGGCTCCCGTGAGTGGCCGCTCCTCCAGGCGCGCCGGGCTCTCCTCCCGGTCCCGCACCCTCTCGCCGCCTCGGCGCTGCCCCGCAGCACGGCAGCCCACCGGCACGCTTTCCCGCTTCCTGTCCGGCTCTTTGACGAAGGCACCGCCGCACGTGAACAGCGACGTCGAAATCGCGGGCGATCCGCTCGCCGTACCGCACCTCCTTCCTCCCGCCCCCGCGCACCCCGGCACCGTCGCGGGGTACGCCGGAGTGATCCGCGAACTGGCCGCCGACCGCGCCTTGTGGGCGCCCCTGGTGCGCTACGACCCCACCCTGCGCTGGTACCACCGTTTGCGCACCGGGCCCGGCTACGAGGTGTGGCTGCTCAGTTGGCTGCCGGGGCAGGGCAGCGGGCGGCACGACCACGGGCGCTCGTTCGGTGTCTTCGGCGTACTGGCCGGCGCATTGACCGAGCACGGAAGCGGTACCCGGTTGCTCGCCCCCGGCACGGTGCGGGTCTTCGCCCCCGGATACGTACACGAGGTGGCCAACAACGGGCTGGAACCGGTGGTGAGTGTGCACGTCTACGCGCCGGGGCTGACCGAGATGCCCCTGCACTGCTCCGTCGGTACCCCCGCCACCTCGTCCGGTACTGCCGTCACCCCGAGCGCGCAGACCTGACGGTCCGGCGGGTGGCCGACGCGCGGCCAAGGACGTCGACGCCCGCCACCCGTCACCCGTCACGCGGTTTCCCAGGGTGTGGCAGGGGCGGGCTGATGTCCGCGGCGGGTTCCGGGCTGCGAGACTGGGCGCATGCAGCGCATTGTGGTTCTGGCCGGGGGCATCGGCGGTGCCCGTTTCCTGCGCGGACTCAGGTCCGCGGCGCCCGACGCGGAGATCACCGTCGTGGGCAACACCGGTGACGACATCCATCTGTTCGGTCTGAAGGTCTGCCCGGACCTCGACACCGTGATGTACACCCTGGGCGGCGGCATCCACGAGGGTCAGGGCTGGGGACGGGCCGGCGAGACGTTCACCGTGAAGGAGGAACTGGCCGCCTACGGCGTGGGCCCCGAGTGGTTCGGGCTGGGCGACCGTGACTTCGCCACCCACATCGTGCGCACCCAGATGATCGCCGCCGGATACCCGCTCAGCGCCGTCACCGAGGCACTGTGCGCGCGCTGGCAGCCGGGGGTGCGGCTGCTGCCGATGACGGACGACCGCGTCGAGACCCACGTGCTGATCGACGACCCGGAGGCGCAGGGGGAGGAAGGCGGCCGCAAGGCCGTCCACTTCCAGGAGTACTGGGTGCGGCTGCGGGCGTCCGTGGACGCGCACGCGGTGGTGCCCGTCGGCGCCGAGGCCGCCAAGCCCGCGCCCGGCGTTCTGGAGGCCGTCGCCGCGTCCGACGTCGTCCTCTTCCCGCCGTCCAACCCGGTGGTCAGTGTCGGCACGATCCTGGCGGTGCCCGGCATCAGGGAGGCCATCGCGGACGCGGGCGTGCCGGTCGTCGGCCTCTCCCCCATCGTCGGTGACGCACCGGTGCGCGGGATGGCGGACAAGGTGCTGTCGGCCGTCGGGGTGGAGACAACGGCGGCGGCGGTCGCCGCGCACTACGGTTCGGGGCTGCTGGACGGCTGGCTGGTGGACACCGTGGACGCCGACACCGTCGGGGCCGTCGAGGACGCCGGTATCCGGTGCCGCGCCGTGCCGCTGATGATGAGCGACGAACAGGCGACCGCCGAGATGGCCCGGGAGGCGCTCCGGCTGGCCGAGGAGGTGCGGGCATGACGGCGACGACGGCCGCGACGCCGCCGCTCCCGGATCCGGACGCCTCCGCTGCGGCTTCCCCCGCGGACGCGTCTCCCGCGTCCGGGCCGCACGCGTTGGGGTCTTATGCCTCGGAGTCGCCCGCTTACGAGGTCTGGGCGGTGCCCGGCATCCCCGAAGTGCGGCCCGGTGACGACCTGGCCGCACTCGTCGTCCGGGCGGCGGGTGCGGACGGGCGCACCCTCGTGGACGGCGACGTCCTCATCGTCACGTCGAAGATCGTGAGCAAGGCGGAAGGCCGCATCGTGGAGGCCGACGACCGCGACGCCGCGATCGACGCGGAGACCGTGCGCGTCGTCGCCCGGCGCGGCCCCGCGCGCATCGTGGAGTCACGGCACGGTTTCGTGATGGCCGCCGCCGGAGTCGACGCCTCCAACACGCCCAAGGGCACCGTTTTGTTGCTGCCGGAGGATCCGGACGCCGCGGCCCGCCGGGTACGCGACGGGGTGCGCGAGGCGCTGGGTGTCACGGTCGGTGTCGTGGTCACCGACACCTTCGGACGGCCCTGGCGCGAGGGACTGACCGATGTGGCCATCGGCGCCGCCGGTGTGCGGGTCCTGGAGGATCTGCGAGGCGGCGTCGACGCCCACGGCAACCCGCTGGGTGTGACGGTGACGGCTGTCGGCGACGAGCTGGCCGCCGCGGGCGAGCTGGTCAAGGGCAAGGCGGACGGACTGCCCGTCGCCGTGGTGCGCGGGCTGGCCCGGCACGTGCTGCCCGCCCCGGAAGAGGGCGGTGACACGGAGCCCGCGGTCACGGCACGGGCGCTGGTGCGGGACGCCGCCGCGGACATGTTCCGGCTCGGCACCTCCGAGGCCGTACGGGAAGCGGTGACGCTGCGGCGCACCGTACGGGAGTTCACGGCCGACCCCGTGGACGGCCAGGCGGTGCGGCGGGCCGTGGCAGCCGCTGTGACCGCGCCCGCGCCGCACCACACCACTCCCTGGCGGTTCGTCCTGCTGGAGAGCGAGAGCTCCCGGCTGCGGCTGCTGGACGCCATGCGGGACGCGTGGATCGCCGACCTGCGCGCCGACGGCAAGAGCGAGGAGAGCATCGCCAAGCGGGTCAAGCGCGGCGACGTGCTGCGCGACGCGCCGTACCTCGCCGTTCCCTGCCTGGCCACGGACGGCGCCCACGCCTACCCCGACGCGCGGCGCAACGCCTCCGAGCGGGAGATGTTCGTCGTGGCGACCGGCGCGGGCATCCAGAACTTCCTCGTCGCGCTGGCCGGCGAACAGCTGGGGTCGGCGTGGATCTCCTCCACCATGTTCTGCCGCGACGTGGTCCGCGACGTCCTGGAACTGCCCGCCGACTGGGACCCCATGGGCGCCGTCGCCATCGGACGGCCCGCGGCACCGCCCCGGCAGCGCCCGGCACGCGCGGCGGAGGACTTCGTCGTCGAGAGGTGAGCCCGTCGGCCCCGACGGGCGACCGCCGGGGCCGTCCCGGGCCGCCCTCCGTCCCGGACGTACGGCCCGTGCGGACGTACGTCACCAGGACCGTACGTCCCCGAAACGCCCTGCGTTCCCGCTACAGCGGGGCGATGTTCCCCACCGGGAAGCGTGGCTGACGGCGCGGCATGCGCGGGCCGCCCAGCAGGACCAGGCGGGAGGCGCGGTGCCGCTGGCCCTCGTAGGGGGCCAGCAGTGCGAGCATGCCGTCGTCGTCGACGCCCCGCTCCCCCGTGAGGGCGTACCCGACCAGGCGCGGCAGGTGCAGGTCGCCGACCGTGACGGCGTCCGGCTCACCGTTGCAGCGCTGTAGTACCTCCGCCGCCGTCCAGGGGCCGATGCCGGGGATCGCCTGGAGCCGGGCCTGCGCCTGGGCGAGCCCCATGTGTGCGGCCTCCTCCATGCGGCTCGCCCGCTGGAGGGCACGCACAACGGCACCGGAACGCTTCTGGTCGACCCCGGCGCGGTGCCACTCCCACGAGGGGATGCGCAGCCAGTCACGCGGATGGGGCATCACCCACAGGTTCGGATGCGGTCCCGGGGCGCGCTCGCCGAAGCGGCGGACCAGCAGCCGCCAGGCGCGGTACGCCTCCTCCGCGGTGAACTTCTGCTCCAGGACGGACGGGATCAGCGACTCCAGCACCCGCCCGGTGCGGATCAGCCGCAGCCCGGGGTGGCGGCGGTGTGCCTCGCGGGTGACGTCGTGGTGCGCGACGAAGGCGCCCGGATCGTCCTGGGCACCGAGCAGCCGGGGAAGGCCCTCCAGCACCCATCCGGCGCCCGGCCCCCACGCCTCGGCGCGCACCTCGCCGTGCGCGCCGCCGGGCCGCAGCCGCACGCACAGCGCAGCAGGCCCTTCCGGGGTGCGGGTGCCGCGCCAGACCGCGCCGCCCTCGGCGCGGTACGTCGGATCGTAGGGACCACGGCACAGCACGCCCAGGCTGCCGTGCAGGTCGTACGGGCCCGGCGGGGTCCAGGAGCGGGTGAGTGACACGGACAGCAAGCGTAGAGCCCGGCACCGACAGCCTCGCACCGGCCGGCACGGCAGCCGGGCACCGGTCCGGGAGACCTGCCGGCCCGAGGGGGATTGCCAGCCCGAGGGGGAACTACTGGTCCGGGGAGAAACGGACCGCGCCTGCGGGGATGCGGGCGTCGCACCAGACGCGGATACCGCCGCGCAGCTCGTTGCCCTCTCCGATGACGGCGCCGTCGCCGATGACCGCACCGTCCAGCACGGTGTCGGCGCCGATACGGGCTCCGGCACCGATCAGGGAGTCACGGATGCGCGCGCCTGGCGCGATCACGGCGCCGTCGAGCAGCGCGCTGCCGTCGATCCGGGCGCCCGCGCCGACCTCGGCGCCGGCTCCGGCCACCGAGCCGCCCGTCAGCTTGGCGTCCCCGGCGACCTGCGCGCTGGCCAGTATCAGCCGCTCGCCGCACCGCCCCGGTACGGCGGGAGAGGGCGCGCGGCCCAGTACCAGGTCGGCGGAGCCGCGGACGAACGACGCGGGGGTGCCCAGGTCGAGCCAGTAGGTGGAGTCGACCATGCCGTGCAGGTGCGCGCCCGCCTCCAGCAGCCCGGGAAAGGTCTCCCGCTCGACGGAGACCGGACGCCCGGCCGGGATGGTGTCGATGACCGACCGGGTGAAGACGTAGGCACCGGCGTTGATCTGGTCGGTGACGATCTCCTCGGGCGTCTGCGGCTTCTCCAGGAAGGCCGCCACCCGCCCGGAGGCATCGGTGGGGACGAGCCCGAAGGCGCGCGGATCGGTGACCCGCGTCAGGTGCAGCGAGACGTCGGCGCCTGCCCGGGTGTGCTGATCGACCAGGGCGCGGATGTCGAGCCCGGAGAGGATGTCGCCGTTGAAGACGAGCACCGGCTCGTCGGGCGACGAGTACAGCCGGGAGGCGACATTGCGGATGGCGCCGCCGGTGCCCAGCGGTTCCTCCTCGGTGACGTACTCCAGGTGCAGGCCGAGTTGGGAGCCGTCGCCGAAGTACGGCTCGAAGACCTCGGCGAGGTAGGAGGTGGCCATCACCACGTGGTCGACACCCGCCGCGCGGGCGCGTGCCAACTGGTGGGTGAGGAAGGGCACACCAGCGGCCGGGACCATGGGCTTGGGTGTGTTCACCGTGAGCGGACGCAGCCGGGTGCCCTTGCCCCCGACCAGGAGGATCGCCTCTGTCACCTGTCGTCTCTGCTTCCTGCCGGGGTCCGCCGACCGCCCTTCCGTGCGGCCGGCGGACAGTTTATGCAGACGCCCGCGCTCCGGTTCCCCGGCCCGGGGCCCTTGCGTGCGCACGCCCGGCAGGCGCCCGGCATACACCTCGGGCCGCCCGTGCGCTGCCGCGGCGGCCGTCCCGTCCGTCAGCGGCCCTGGAGGCGGGCCGCCGCGGTGCGGATCGTGCCGAGCTTGGCGTACAGCCGGGCACCGGGGCACTCGGTGACGAAGCCGTCCTTGTGCCCCGACACGGTGTGGAACTCGACCCTCTTCCCCTTCTTGAACTTGCCTCCCCCTGAGGTCAGCCACGTCTTGCCCGCCGGGTCGACGCCGGAGAGGCCCAGCTTCCACGCGGTGAGCTTCTCCAGCGCTTCGAGGGCTTTGCGCGGGGGCTCGTTCTTGTCGTACGAACCGAGGACGGCGATGCCCGTGCTGTTCGTGTTGAAGCCCAAAGTGTGGGCCCCCATCACCGGCTTGGCCACACCTCCGGCGCGTCCCTCATAGATCGTGCCGCACTTGTCGACCAGGAAGTTGTAGCCGATGTCCCGCCACTTGCTGCTCTTGACGTGGTAGCGGTACATGCCCCGGATGATCTTCGGCGCCTGCTTGCAGCTGTAGTCGTTGGTCATGGCCGTGTGGTGCACGAAGGCCGCCTTGACCTTCTTGGTGTAGGAGAACCCCGACTCGCGCAGCTTCTCGTCGGCGTGCCAGCCCTTGCGGGTCACGATCCGCGGCCGGGGTCCCGCGTACTGACCGGCCGCCGGGTACTCCGTCCGGGTCGCTTCCTTCGTCAGCGCGGGCAGTACGCCGCCGGCGGCGATCTGCGCGGACTCGGCCGAGTCGCTTCCCGCCCCCTCGCCGGCCGAGCCCGCTCCTGATCCGGCCGCTCCGTTGTCCCTGGCCCCCGCGCTCGGCGGGGCCGCCTCCTGGCCGGGAGACCCGGTGTCGGACGGCGCGTCCGGGTCGGGGGGCGCGTCCGTGGGCGCGGGTGCGTCCGTGGGGGCCGTGTTCTCCGTTTCGGGGCCGGGGTCGACCAGTTCGAGACGGAGCCCTTCGGGAAGCCGTACGGACGCGTCTTCCTCTCCCGACGCTTCCGTTCCCGCCGGTTCCTCGGCCGTCCCCGTCGCTTCCGTTCCCGTTTCCCCTCCCGCCGTTCCGGTTGCTCCGTTGGGCGCTTGCGTCGCTCCCTTTGGCGACTCCGCCGCCCCGTGCGTCGCCCCCTCCGGCTGCCTCTTCGCTGCCTGTTCCGGCAGCACGCGGGCCTCGACACCGTCCGAGGGGCCGACCCACAGGGGTGCCGTCGCGCCGCGCGCCTGACGGTCGGCGACCTCGCGGCCGGCGTCGCCGGAGTGGGCGTCCAGGTCCTGCCACTCGGACCACTGGCCGGATCCGGCGTGCCGGGTGCGCACCTGGACGCGTGCCCCCAGGGGGCGGTCCGCGCGGTCCCACACCACGCCGAGAAGGGAGTACGAGTGCACCGTGCGGGCGGCGACCCGGACGGCGGAGTGGTTCAGGCCTCCGTCACGCTTGTCTGCCGTCTGCCCGGCGAAGGCCAGCGACTGGGTGTGGCCCGGCACCTGGTCCCGAGAGGCGTCCCCGGCCCCCCTGGGCGCCGCGGACTCCTGGGACGCCCGGGCAGGCGAGGCCGGCGAGGCCGCCTCGGGCGATGCCGGGGACTTCGAGGACTTCACGGACTTCGCGGACGGCCCGGGCGCGGACGGTGTCGTGGCGGAGGCGAGGGGGGTCAGCGACAGCAGCAGGGCGGCAGCGCCCACAACGCCGATCGAATGAGCACAATTGGCACGCATACCCATGATCATGGGCATATCCGATCATCGGTGTCCATTACCGCACCGCCAGCCGGACGCAGGCGTACGCTGGCGCGGATGAACGCCACTGACCGCACCCCTGCCGGCCTGCTGCGGACCGCGCTGTCCGACGACCCGTCACGTCCGCTGGTGACCTTCTACGACGACGCCACGGGTGAACGCGTCGAGCTGTCCGTCGCGACCTTCGCCAACTGGGTGGCGAAGACCGCCAACCTCCTCCAGGACGAGCTCTCCGCCGAGCCCGGCGACCGGCTCGCGCTGCTGCTGCCCGCCCACTGGCAGACGGCCGTGTGGCTGCTGGCCTGCTCCTCGGTGGGCGTGGTGGCCGACCTGGGCGCGGGCGCCGGGAGCGCCGCCCGCGCCGACGTGGCGGTGTGCGGCCCGGACACGCTGGAGGAGGGCCGCTCCTGCCCGGGCGAGCGGATCGCGCTGAGCCTGCGGCCGATGGGCGGGCGCTTCCCGGAACCGCCGGAAGGCTTCATGGACTACGCCGTCGAGGTGCCGGGACAGGGCGACCAGTTCGCCCCGTACGTCCCCGTCGACGCCGACGGGCCCGCGCTGGTGCTGCCCGACGGCAGCGAACTGACGGGGGCACAGGTGGTCGACCGCGCACGCGCTGACGCCACGGACCGCGGTCTGACGGTGGGCTCGCGGCTGCTTACCGCGCTCCCTTACGACGGCTGGGACGGTTACAGCGCGGGGCTCCTCGCACCGCTGGCGGCCGGCGGTTCCGTGGTGCTGGCGCCGCGGCTGGAGCGGCTGGACGCCGCCTCCCTGGACCAGCGCAAGGAGAACGAACGGGTGACCCACACGGCCTCTTGACGCCCTGTGGGCGGACGGCACTCTACGGCCGCGAGCCCGGCCGCTGCCGGCCCGCAGGCGGCGCGTGGGCGGCCGCCCGGGACGCGGCGGCCGCCTCGCTCCTCCCGCCGACTCCGCGCGGCACTGTCGCCTCAGATACAACCCTGCGCGGGTTTCGCACGTCTGTCTTCACGACCGGCGCAGCCGTACGTGTGTGCGGACCGGCGCTGCCGCGATGCGAGGGATGACACCAGCCGTGACCGATCCGGGCACCACCGACACCGATTCCGACGCGTCCGCCACGGCTTCCACCCGCCCCCGCAGACGCCGTCGGCTGCGGTGGGCGGCGCTCGCCACCTCGGGCCTGCTCCTGGCCGTCGCCGCGACCGGCTGGTCCCTCTACAAGAAGCTCGACGCCAACATCCGCACCGACTCGGGCACCGCGCAGGCGCTCGCGCCCTACGAGATGGAGCGCCCCGCGCCGGCCGAGGGGACCGGCGAGGCACGCAACATACTGCTGCTGGGCTCCGACAACCGCGGAGACGGCAACGGCGCGTGGGGCAGGGACGAGGGGAGCGAGCGTTCGGACACGACGATCCTGCTGCACATAGCGGCCGACCGGCGCAGCGCGACGGCGATGTCGATACCGCGGGACCTGATGGTCGACATCCCCGACTGCCGGCGGCGGGACGGTTCGCCGGCGCGTGCGCAGTTCGCGCAGTTCAACTGGGCGTTCCAGAACGGCGGCGCGGCCTGCGCGATCCGGACGGTCGAGAAGATGACGGATGTCCGCATCGATCACCATCTGGTCGTGGACTTCCAGGGGTTCACCGAACTGGTGGACGCTGTCGGCGGGGTGGAGGTGTGCCTGGCGCAGCCGGTGCACGACCGGGAGGCGAAGCTGGACCTTCCGGCGGGACGGCAGACGCTGGACGGTGAGGACGCGCTCGGTTATGTCCGGGCTCGGCACGGTCTGGGCAACGGCAGTGACACCCAACGCATCGAACGTCAGCAGCGTTTCCTGGGATCACTCGTGAAGAAGGTGCGCAGTAACGGTGTACTGCTGAATCCCGCCAAGGCCTATCCGGTGCTGGATGCGGCGACCTCGTCACTGACCGCTGATTCCGGGCTCGATTCCCTCTCTGAACTGTACGAACTCACGCGGAGTGTGCGAGATATTCCGCAGGATCACATCCGCTTTCTTACAGTGCCCCGACAACCGTACGAACCGGACATCAATCGTGATGCGTTGGTGCGCCCGGCGGCCGACGAGCTCTTCACCAAACTGCGCCAGGACCGGCCGATACGCGTCGAGAACAACGGCGGGGACAAGAAAGACAAGAGCGAGAACGCCGCGACCGAGGAGGGGAGGGACGAGGCAGGTCAGCCCTATCGCGGAACAACAGCCGACCGGGACATCTGCACGAACGAATGAAGCTGGGAATGAGTCGAATTGACCGTTTCCGACTGCACGGAATTTGTCACCGGCGTCGCTAGCGGCCGAACCTGCCGGATAGTGTGAGCGCTCCGGCCGGCCCCGGGGCGGCCTCAGCAGCCGGTTCTTATGGAGGACTTACGCAATCGTGGACGCGCAAGGCCGTGGGCACGCGGGAGATGTCGACCCCGCGGATCAGTGGGTGTTCAACCCGAACACCGGCAGCTATGAGCTGCGACTGAACCCCGTCGCCGACGACTCCCCGAGTCAGTACGGCGGCCGCCGCACCTCCGCCCCGCGTCAGAGACAATCCTCCCCCGACGAGGACACCTCGACACCTTCCCGTGCCTCGGACGCCCAGGGCCGCTCGGGGTCGCGTGCCGGCAGCCGCTCGGAGTCCGGTGGCGGGCGGGCCGGATCCAGGGCGAGTGACCGCCCGGGCTCGCGCGCCGCGCGGCGCGCCGAGGCCAAGCTGCCCGCACAGCGCCGGGCACGCGCCTCCGAGCGGTCCGCGTCGGCCGACGGCGGGCGCGGTGGCGGTCACGGCCGCAGGAAGGCCAAGCGGAAGCTGTCGAAGAAGCAGAAGGCGCTGCGGATCGGCGGCGGCGTCGTCGGGTTCGTGATGGTGGCCGGCTGTGTCGGCGGCGTGTACATGTACCAGCGGCTCAACGGCAACATCAACAAGGTCGACGTCGGTGAGGAGAACCCCGCGGTCAAGGACGGCCCGGTCAACATCCTCGTCATCGGCACCGACGCCCGCGAGGGCAAGGGCAACACCGGCTACGGCGACGCGGGCAGCGTCGGGCACGCGGACACCACGTTCCTCTTCCACGTCTCCGAGGACCGCTCCAACGCCACCGCGCTCTCCATCCCGCGCGACATGGTCACCGACATCCCCAGGTGCGAGACCAGGGGGGAGAACGGCGAGACCAAGATGATCCAGGGGCAGCAGCGCGTCCGCTTCAACACGAGCCTGGGCCAGTCGGAGCGCGATCCGGGCTGCACCTGGAAGACCGTGGAGAAGCTGACCGGTGTGGAGATCGACCACTTCATGATGGCCGACTTCAACGCGGTCAAGGAGCTGTCCACGGCCGTCGGCGGCGTCGAGGTGTGCACCGCCAAGGACATCAACGACCCGAAGTCGCACCTGAACCTGAAGGCCGGGCGGCACACCGTCAAGGGCGAACAAGCGCTGGCGTTCGTCCGCACCCGGCACTCGGTGGGCTTCGGCAGCGACCTGAGCCGCATCAAGCTCCAGCAGCAGTTCCTCAGCGCGATGATCCGCAAGATGAAGTCCGGTGACACGCTCACCAACCCCTCCAAGCTGTTCAAGCTCAGCGACGCCGCGACCAAGGCGCTGACGGTGGACACGGGCATCGGCAGCGTCAAGAAGCTGATGGCGCTGGCGAACGATCTCAAGCGGGTCAACACGGACAACATCACGTTCGCCACCGTGCCGGTCGTGGACAACCCCGAGGACCCGGCGACCGTCATACTCGACGAGGCGAAGGCCGATCCGCTGTTCAAGATGGTCCGCGCCGACAAGTCCCTGACCAAGACGGAGAAGGCCAAGAAGAAGAAGGCGGAGCCCAAGCCGAAGGCCAAGAAGGCGCCCGTCTCCGAGGTCGACGTCTCCGTCCGCAACGGCGGCGGCCCCGCGGGGGCGGCGGCCGGGACGGTGGAGTGGCTGACGAACAAGGGAGCCGGCAACGCGGTGTCCGGCGGCAACGCGCCGCAGACCCTGGACAAGACCCGGGTGGAGTACACCGCGTCGCAGGAGGGCCAGGCGGCCCGGCTGGCGGACATGCTGAAGCTGCCGGCGTCGGCGCTGAAGAAGACCGAGGACACGGGGTCCGGGTCGAGCATGACGCTGACGCTCGGCAAGGACTTCACGACGGCGGGGAAGCCGGTCGGCGCGCCCGACAAGGCCCCCTCCGGCGTCGAGAAGGTCAACGCCGGCGACAAGAACGTGTGTGCAAAGTGACGTCTACCCCTCCGGCACGTCCTGCCAGGCGGCCGGGGGCAGCACGACCTGAAAACCCCGGGGAGGTCCCGTGCGGCAGTACAGCAGCGACGGCGGCGAGGGAGCGCGAAGCAGCGCTCCCACCGCTGCCGACCGCGGGTGGGACGAAAGCCTGTACGAGGACCGCCCCGCACCACAGTCCGACGCTCCGCACGCCGGGAGCCCGGCACAGGCCGGCACCCCGCAGGCCGGCGGCGCGGGACGCCCTGTGGCGGCGTCCGCCGCGGCTGACCCCCAGCACGGGGACGGAGGCCGCCGCCGTCACACGCAGCGCGGCGGCGGCCGCGGGGGCGGCAAGGTGAACGCGGCGGCGGCCGGCGGCCCCCCGCACCGCGGGCGGCGCGCGCTGCGCTGGTCGGCGATCGTCCTGGCGCTGCTCATACTCGCCACCGCGGGAGCGGGCTACCTGTACTACCAGCACCTCAACGGGAACCTCGACAAGGACGACCTGAACCTCGGCGACAGCAAGCTGGACAAGGCAGACCCCAACGCCGAGGGCCAGACGCCGATGAACATCCTGCTGCTGGGCTCCGACTCGCGCGCCTCCGCGGAGAACGTGCGGCTCGGCGGCTCCCGCGCGGACCGGGAGAGGCCACCGCTGGCGGACGTCCAGATGCTGCTGCACGTCTCCGCCGACCGCAGCAACATGTCGGTCGTCTCCGTACCGCGTGACACCCGCGCGACGATCCCCAAGTGCACCGACCCGGACGACGGGAAGGTGTATCCGGAGACGACCGACAAGATCAACACGAGTCTTCAGCACGGCGGTCCCGGCTGCACCGTGGCGACCTGGGAAGAGATGACCGGCGTCCCGGTCGACCACTTCATGATGATCGACTTCGCGGGCGTGGTCTCCATGGCGGACGCGGTCGGCGGTGTCCCGGTCTGCGTCGACAACAACGTGCACGACCCGCAGTCGAAGCTGAAGCTGAAGAAGGGCACCTCCGTCATCAAGGGCGAGCAGGCGCTCAGCTGGCTGCGGACCCGGCACGGGTTCGGGGACGGTACGGACATAGGCCGCGCCAAGGCTCAGCACATGTACATGAACGCGATGGTCAGGCAGCTCAAGGCCGGCACGAAGCTCACCGACCCCGGCAAGCTGCGCGGCCTGGCGGAGGCCGCGACGAAGGCGCTCACCGTCGACAAGGGCATCGGCTCGGTCAAGAAGCTCTACGACCTGGGCAACGACCTCAAGCGCGTCCCGACCAAGCGGATCACCATGGCGACGATGCCGTGGGAGTACGGCCCCGGCGGCAGCTACGTGGTGCCCAAGAAGGACGACGCGGACAAGGTCTTCTCCCTCATCCGCAACGACGTGGCGTTCGACGGCAAGGACAAGAAGAAGGCGGAAGCCGGCAAGTCGGCGCAGCCGACCAAGCCCTCGCAGCCCAAGGGCGAGATCCCGGTCAGCGTGATGAACGGCACGGGCACCTCGTTGCAGCCGCCGGTCACGGGCCGCGCCGGCCTCATCGCGGGCGAGTTGACGAACAAGGGTTTCAGCCAGGCGGTGGCCGACCAGACGCCCCAGTCACAGGCGGACACCACCATCCGCTACGCGCGCGCCGAGGAGCGGGGCGACGCGCTGGCCGTCGCCGAGACACTGGGCCTTCCCGAGCGGCTGGTCAAGCACTCCTCCGGAGTGCAGAAGGTCACCCTCGTGATCGGCGCCGACTGGCGGGAGGGCACCGCCTACCCGGACAGCGGCTCGGGCTCCTCCGAGGACGGGAAGCAGGACGAGCAGAAGGCACCGGACAGCGCGGACGCGCTGCGCGGTGACGACAAGAAGGCGTGCATGGAGGTCAACCCGAACTACACGTGGTGACGCCTCGGCCCTGCCGGTGAGAGACCGGACGGGCCGGTGGGACGCGGACAACCCGTGGAAGGGGAGAAGCGGACACCCCGTGTAACGGGAGAAAAGGTAAGGGGCGCCCTCCCTGGAGGACGCCCCTTACCTGTGTCCGCTCGCCGCCGCGCTCACTGCGTGGCCAATACCGGCTCCCTGCGGCTGGCGATGACCTTGCGGGCCAGCTTCTTCGGGCTCGTCAGGAAACCCCAGCCCCAGGTCATGTGCATGGTCGCCAGCGCCACCGGGATCTGGACCCTGGCCTTGAACGACAGCCCCTTGCCCGCGGGAAGCGAACCGGCGACGATCGCCGCCAGGTAGCCGCCCGGCACCACCAGCGCCCACGGGGTGAGGGCCACCCCCACGACGAGGCCGGCCGCGATGGCGCACAGGGCGACCGGAGGCGCCAGATAGCGCAGATTGATCGACCCGGCGTGGTAGCGCGCGACGACGTGCCGCCACCGGCCGTAGTTGCGGTACTGCTTGGCGAGCGCCCGCACGCTGGGCCGGGGCCGGTAGGAGACGCGCAGCTCGGGTGAGAACCAGACCAGCCCGCCCGCCTCACGGATGCGGTAGTTCAGCTCCCAGTCCTGCGCGCGGATGAACTCCTCGTTGTAGCCGCCCTGCCGCTCCAGCACCTCGCGGCGGAAGACGCCCAGGTAGACCGTCTCGGCCTCGCACGCGGCGCCGCCGGTGTGGAAGACGGCGTTGCCCACGCCGATCTTCGAGGTCATCGCCGCCGCGACGGCGTCCTCCCAGGCGTTCTCGCCCTCGGCGTGCATCACCCCGCCGACGTTGGCCGCGCCGGTCTCCTCCAGCAGCCGCACCGCGGTGGCGATGTAGTCGGCGGAGAGCATGCCGTGCCCGTCGACCCGGACGACCACCGGGTGCCGGGACGCCTGGATCGCGGCGTTCAGACCGGCCGGGGTGCGCCCCGTGGGGTTGGGCACCGTGCGCACGCGGGGATCCTCGGCGGCCAGCTCGGCCGCGATCTCGTCCGTACGGTCGGTGGAGGGCCCCAGCGCGATGACGACTTCCAGCTCGCCCTCGTACCGCTGCTGGAGGATGTGCAGAACGGAGCTGCGCAGATGCCGCTCCTCGTTGAGCACCGGCATGATCACGGAGACGGGGCGCAGGGCCGCGTCCGCCAGGGCGTCCGGGGAAACACGTGGGTTCTCGCGAGTCACGGCCCTCACGTTACCGCGATCGGGGGAACGCTCCGCACGCCTGCGCCCCTCCTGCCGCCGAGGCCCGCCCGGGACGGCGTGTACGCACGATCCGGAGATCGTACCGGCATACAGTGTGGGAACTCTCCGTTGCCGTAACGTCACCGAACGTACAGCCCGCGTTCGTTTCGCCCCCGCGGAAGGTGGCCACCTTTGCCTCGACGCGCCCCCTCCCCCAGCAAGCGCCGCCCCCGGTGGGGTCTGCGGATCGCCACCGGAACCTCCGTGCTGGTGCTGGCCGCGGGCGGCGTCGGACACGCGATGGTGACGGGACTGAGCGCCGACGTGCGCCGGGTCGACCCCTTCAACGGGCTCACCGACCGCCCCCGCGCCGACAACGGCGTCAACTTCCTCGTCGTCGGCACCGACCGGCGCGACGGGCTCTCGGCACAGCAGAAGAAGCGCTACAACCTGGGCGGCTCGGCCTGCGACTGCACCGACACCATGCTGCTGGTGCACCTCTCCGGCGAGCGCAAGCGCGCCAGTGTCGTCAGCCTGCCCCGCGACACCTACACCAAGCTGCCGCCGCACAAGAACCGCGCCACCGGCGAACAGGTGCCCGCCAAGCCCGCCAAACTCAACTCCGCCTACACCGCGGGCGGGCCCCCGCTCACCGTGCGCGCCGTGGAAGGCCTGACGAACGTGCACATCGACCACTACCTCGAGGTCGACTTCACCAGCTTCATGAGCACCGTCGACGTGCTCGGCGGCGTCCCGGTGTGCACCGAAAAACCGCTCAAGGACAGCTACTCGGGGCTCGACCTGCCCAAGGGCACCACGAAACTCAACGGCGGCCAGGCCCTGCAGTACGTACGGGCCCGCCACCTCGACGACGGCTCCGACCTGAGCCGGATGAAACGCCAGCAGCGCTTCATCGCCTCGGTGATCTCCCGGGCCACCGACACCGGCGTACTGATGAACCCGGTGCGCTTCGAGAGGGTCGCCTCCACCCTGCTGCGGTCCGTACGCGCCGACCACGGCTTCGGTACCGAACAGATGATGGAGCTCGGACAGGCGATGCGCGGCTTCAGCCCCGCCTCCTCCGAGTTCGCCTCCGTCCCCCTGGCCGACGCCGACTACCGGGCACCCGAGCTCGGCTCGACCGTCACATGGGACCAGGCCGAGGCGCAGAAGCTGTTCGAGGCCCTGCGCGAGGACGAGCCGCTGTCGGGTCCCGAAGAGCGCGCACCCGAACCCCACGGCACCCCCCGCGTGGCCGTCCCGCCCCGCGGCATCAGCGTCGAGGTGGCGAACGCCACGGGGAAGCAGGGGCTGGGCAGGCGCGTCGACGACGAGCTGCGCGACGCCGGCTTCTCCACCACCCGCACCCCCTCCAACGCGCCCCGCACCCAGGACGGCCGCACCACTCTCACCTACGACCCCGGCTGGGACCGCTCAGCGCGCTCACTGGCCGCCGCCCTGCCCGGCGCGAAACTGGTGGAGGCCCCTCACCAGGGGGCCCGTATGAAAGTCGTCGTCGGCGATCCCGGCCAGCGCGTACGCGAGGTCCGCGCACCCGAGCCCGGCAGCCGCCCGGCCGAGGCCCCGATGCGCGGGGACGAGGTCAGCTGCGACTAGGGCTTTCTCGCGATTGCTGCTCCGGGTAGGGGGTGCCGCTGACCGCGGCGTGCGGTCCGCGGGTCGGCTGTGGCCTCTCGCGCCGTTCCCCGCGCCCCTCCGGGGCGCGTCCACGTCCCCCTGGCGTCCTTGGGTGACCCGCGGGCCCGTCCGGGAGGCACGGCCGCCGGAGCGGTTACCCCGCCGGGCGGGCCGCGCGCAGGTCCTTGATGGCGCGGCGGCGGGCCAGGCGGTGGGTGCGGCGGATCTGGGCCTCCTGGTAGCGGCGGCGGTCCTGGTCCGTCTCGGGGACCACCGGCGGCACCGACCTCGGCTTCCCGCCCTCGTCGATCGCGGTGAACACCAGATAGGCGGAGCCGACCTGGGTGGCCGGCGTCGACTCGTTCCACCGCTCGGCCAGCACCCGCACGCCGACCTCCATCGAGGTCCGTCCCGTCCAGTTGACCTGGGCCTTCACGTGGACCAGATCCCCCACCCTGACCGGCTCCAGGAACACCATCTCGTCCATGGAGGCGGTCACGGCCGGCCCCTCCGAATGGCGCCCCGCCACAGCTCCGGCCGCGTCGTCGGCCAGCTTCATGATCACGCCTCCGTGCACCGTTCCGTACAGGTTCGTGTCACCCGCCGTCATGATGTGCGACAGCGTCGTACGGGAGGCGGCCGTCGGCTTGCCCGGAAGCTCGCTGTGCGCCGCATGCGCCTGATCGGTCATGACCTCCACCCTATGGGGCGTCGCACAGGTCACCCCGAGCCCGGCATTTTGCATCAGAACTGCTACAGCTCGTTCCCGAAGCGGTACCCACCCTGTGTTCCGCCATCCGGGTGCAGGCACACTGCCAGACATGAATCAGTGGCCCGATGGCTGGACCGACAGCTCCCGGGGCCGGGAGGGCCGCGGCAGCGGTACGCCCCGCCCCGACCCCACACGTGTCATGCCCCACACATCGGCCCCCGGTGTCCCTCCGCAGACCCGGGGCCCGGGCCAGGGTTCGCACTACGGACAGAACTACGATTCCGGACACGATCCCCGCTACGACCAGGGGTACGACCAGCCGCCCCCGGGCGGCTACGACTCGGGCTACAGCGACGGCCAGGTCTACGGCGGCGGAGGCGGCCGTGGCGCCGACCGCGGAACCGCCGGGTACGACGGCCGTCCCCGCCCCGACTGGCGGCGCCGGTTCAAATGGGGCCTGATCACCCTGGTCGTGGTGGTCCTCGCCTGGTCCGTCGGCACCTACTTCTGGGCCGACTCCAAGCTCCGCCGCGAGGTGGACCTCAGCATCGTCGAGGACCGGCCCGAGGGCGGGGACGGCACGAACTACCTGATCGTCGGCTCGGACAGCCGCGAGGGCATGACCGCTGAGGACCGCGAGAATCTGCACACCGGCGGCCCCACCGACGGGGGCAGGACCGACTCGATCATGATTCTGCACGTCGGGGACAACGGGAGCACCATGGTCTCGCTCCCGCGCGACTCCGACGTCGAGGTGCCCTCCTACGTCGGCTCCGAGTCCGGCAAGCACTACCCGGCCCAGGGCCGCCACACCAAGATCAACGCGACGTACGCCGAGGACGGCCCGCCGCTCCTCGTCCGCACGGTGGAGCACAACACCGGGCTGAAGATCGACCACTACGCGGAGATCGGCTTCGGCGGTTTCGCGAAGATCGTCGACGCGGTGGGCGGTGTCGAGATGGACATCCCCCAGGACATCCACGACGACAAGTCCGGCGCCGACTTCAAAAAGGGCAAGCAGACCCTCGACGGGAGGGACGCCCTCGCCTTCGTGCGGACCAGGTACGCGCTCAAGGGCAGCGATCTGGACCGCACCAAGAACCAGCAGAAGTTCCTCGCCGCCCTCGCCAACCAGGCGGCGACCCCCGGCACCGTCCTCAACCCCTTCAAGCTCTACCCGACGATGGGTGCGGGGCTCGACACGCTCAAGGTCGACAAGGACATGAGCCTGTGGAACGTCGCTTCCATGTTCTGGGCGATGAAGGACGTCTCCGGCGGGGAGGGCAAGTCCATGAACATGCCGATCTCGGGGAACGCGCCGGGCGGGAACCTCCAGTGGGACAAGCCCAAGATGAAGCAGCTCGTGGACCAGCTCAACAACGACGAGAAGGTGACCGTCACCTCCGACCGCTGAGGTGACGCCCCCGCGCGGAGCGGTGGGCCGGTCGACGCACCACCGGCTGTGGCCGGGTCCCGTGGCAGGGGCCCGGCCACAGCCGTGCCCGAGACGCGCGGGGTGGCGAGCGGCCCCGCGCCGCGCGTCGCCGCTCAGCGGTCGACCAGGCAGAGGCAGAACGGGTGTCCCGCGGGGTCGAGGTAGACGCGGAAGCCCCGCTCGCCTCCGCCGTCGTCCTGGAGCAGCCGCGCGCCCAGCGCCAGCACCTCGCGCTCGGCCTCGTCGATGCGGGCCGGGGGCACGTCGAGGTCGAGGTGGAACTGCTGCGAGTGCTCTCCGCTCGGCCACTCGGGCGGCACGAGCCCCGGCGCCTCCTGGAAGGCCAGCCGCCTGCGTCCGCTCTCGTCCACCACCTCGGTCCAGGTGCGGTCGCTCCTCGACTCGTCCACCTTCCAGCCGAGCATCCGGGCGTAGAAATCCGCCAGGCGCCCGGTGTCCGGGCAGTCCAGGACGACAACGCCCATCGTGGGGATGGCCATCGTGTCTCCCTCTCGTCGTGTTACCGCTACTACGCGGCAACTGGTAACGGACCGGTTACCTCATGATGCGGCGCCGCCGGTAACGTGGCAAGGGTGGGAGACAGACAGGCCCCGGCATCACTCGTTCTGGTGCAGGAGTTGGCGAACACGTTGGACATCGAGTCGGGCCGGGACCGCCTGGAGACGGCGGACGACCTCGCCCGGTTCGTCCGCGCACACGAGTTGACCGCCCTCCGGCTCGGCGAACGCGACCTCCCGGGGCTCCGCGAGCTGAGAGAGGCGCTGCGCGCCGCCTGCCTGGCCCACACGGGCTCCCCCGTACCGCCCGAGGCCGTCGCCGCGCTGGACCGCCACCTGAGCGAGGCGCCTGTCACCCTCCGCCTGGACAGCGGCGGAGAAGCCCGCCTGCGCCCGGCGCACGGGCTGGCCGGCCTGCCGGCGTTCACCGCGCACCTGGCCGTCCGGATCGCCACAGCGGCGGGTGACGGAACCTGGGCCCGGCTCAAGGCGTGCGAGGCCCACGACTGCCTGTGGGTCTACTACGACCGCAGCCCCGCCGGACGCAGCCGCTGGTGCACCATGGCCGTCTGCGGGAGCCGCGCCAAGATGCGCACCTACCGGGCGCGGCGCGCCCGCTAGCCCAGCCCCGGGCCCCGCCGCCGCACGGAGGCGGCATGAGGGTGGCATGCGGCCGCGCGGGACCGTCCGGGCGCCGGCCGACGGGAGAGGGGCGCCGGGAAAAGGGGCCGGCCCAAGGAGGGCGGCGGCCCGGTCCGGTCAGAGAGTGGGGCGGCCCAGGGCGCGGAAGGTCCAGCCGGCCTTGCGCCAGAGGGCGGGGTCGAGGGTGTTGCGGCCGTCCAGGATGTGGCGGGCGGCGGCGACGTCGCCGAGCGCCGCGGGGTCGATCTCCTTGAACTCGGCCCACTCCGTGAGGTGGAGGACGACGTCTGCGCCCCGCGCCGCGTCGAGCGCTGACGGCGCGTAGCCGAGTGTGGGGAAGACGGCGCGCGCGTTGTGCATGCCCTTGGGGTCGTAGACGGTGACCTGCGCGCCTTGCAGGTGGAGCTGTCCTGCGACGTTGAGCGCCGGGGAGTCGCGTACGTCGTCGGAGTCGGGCTTGAAGGTGGCGCCGAGGACGGCGATGCGCTTGCCGAGCAGTGCGCCGCCGAGGGCTTCGCGGGCGAGCTCGACCATCTGGGCCCGGCGCCGCATGTTGATGGAGTCGACCTCGCGCAGGAAGGTGAGCGCTTCGGAGGCGCCGAGTTCGCCCGCGCGGGCCATGAAGGCGCGGATGTCCTTGGGGAGGCAGCCGCCGCCGAAGCCGATGCCGGCGCGCAGGAACTTGCGGCCGATGCGGTCGTCGTGGCCGATGGCCTCGGCGAGTTTGACGACGTCGCCGCCGGCGGCCTCGCAGACCTCGGCCATGGCGTTGATGAAGGAGATCTTCGTGGCGAGGAAGGAGTTGGCGGACGTCTTGACGAGTTCCGCGGTGGGGAAGTCGGTGACGAGGAAGGGGGTGCCTTCCGCGACGGGTGCGGCGTAGACGTCGCGCAGGAGCGCCTCGGCGCGGGGCCCGCCGACGCCGATGACGATGCGGTCGGGGTGGAGGGTGTCCTTGACGGCGAAGCCCTCGCGCAGGAACTCGGGGTTCCAGGCGAGTTCGGCGTCCGCTCCCGCGGGGGCGAGCGCGGCGATGCGGGCGGCGAGCCGCTCGGCGCTGCCGACGGGGACGGTTGACTTGCCGACGACGAGCGCGGGCCGCTCCAGGTGGGGGGCGAGGGAGTCGACGGCGCGGTCGACGTAGCTCATGTCGCAGCCGTACTCACCGTGCTTCTGCGGGGTGTTGACGCACAGGAAGTGGATGTCGCCGAAGGCGGCGATCTCCTCCCAGGAGTCGGTGAAGCGGAGGCGCCCGCTGGAGCCCTCGACGCCGGCGACGTGGGAGCGCAGCAGCTCTTCGAGCCCCGGCTCGAACATGGGCGCGCTTCCCTGTTCGAGCTTGCGCATCTTCTCGGGGACGACGTCAAGGCCGAGCACCTCGAAGCCGAGCTCGGCCATGGCGGCGGCGTGGGTGGCGCCGAGATAGCCGAGACCGATCACGGTGATCCTGGGCGAGGCCATAGAGGTGCTCCTTGTGACGGCTGAACGCTGCCCGCGAGCATAACGGGGGCCCGGCTGTCGCGAACCTCACGTACCCCCGGGGAGGCCGGGGCCACTAAAATTGGGGTTACTTAACAGTAATTAGCATTCCCGCAGTGCGGACAAGTGCAGGCAGGCTCTCGAAGGAGTGAGACACCTTGGCGTCTGATTTCGACCTCTACCGGACCTTGGAGGAGCACGAGATGCTCCGCGACTCGGTACGCGCGCTCGCCGAGGCGAAGATCGCTCCGCACGCCGCCGAGGTGGACGAGGAGGCCCGGTTCCCGCAGGAGGCGCTGGACGCGCTGGTCGCCAACGACCTACACGCCGTGCACGTGCCGGAGGCGTACGGCGGCGCGGGCGCCGACGCGCTGGCGACCGTCATCGTCATCGAGGAGATCGCCCGGGTCTGCGGCTCCTCCTCCCTCATCCCGGCCGTCAACAAGCTCGGCTCGCTCCCGGTGATGCTCTCCGCCTCCGAGGAGCTGAAGAAGCGCTACCTGTCGCCGCTGGCCAAGGGCGACGCGATGTTCTCGTACTGCCTGAGCGAGCCGGACGCGGGCTCGGACGCGGGCGGCATGAAGACGAAGGCCGTGCGCGACGGCGACCACTGGGTGCTGAACGGCGTCAAGCGCTGGATCACCAACGCCGGGGTGTCCGACTACTACACGGTGATGGCCGTCACGGACCCCGACAAGCGCACGAAGGGCATCTCCGCGTTCGTCGTGGAGAAGGGCGACGAGGGCGTGTCGTTCGGCGCCCCGGAGAAGAAGCTGGGCATCAAGGGTTCACCCACCCGCGAGGTCTACCTCGACAACGTGCGCGTCCCCGCCGACCGGATGATCGGCGCGGAGGGCACGGGCTTCGCCACCGCGATGAAGACCCTCGACCACACCCGCATCACCATCGCGGCGCAGGCGCTCGGCCTCGCACAGGGCGCGCTCGACTACGCGAAGGGCTACGTCGCCGAGCGCAAGCAGTTCGGCAAGCCCGTCGGCGACTTCCAGGGCGTGCAGTTCATGCTGGCCGACATGGGGATGAAGCTGGAGGCCGCCCGTCAGCTGACCTACGCGGCGGCCGCGCGCTCCGAGCGGGTCCACGAGGGCGGTGACGGCGCGAAGGAGGACTTGACCTTCTTCGGTGCCGCGGCCAAGTGCTACGCCTCCGACGCGGCCATGGAGATCACCACCGACGCGGTGCAGCTGCTGGGCGGCTACGGCTACACGCGGGACTACCCGGTCGAGCGGATGATGCGCGACGCGAAGATCACGCAGATCTACGAGGGCACCAACCAGGTGCAGCGGATCGTGATGGCCCGCAACCTGCCGTAGGGCGCCCGCGGGGAGCGACGGTGCGGGGCCGGTGTCCGACAGGACACCGGCCCCGCGTTCGTCCACGGGCGCGGCGCAGGGTTCAGTGCCCCATGTCGCAGCACCCGTCCCGGCGCAGCTGGCGGCTCACGTGGCGCCAGTGGTCCCTCTCGTCGGCGCGTACCTCGGCGGTGCCGTACGCGCCGATCAGCTCCTCCTGTTCGTAGGGCACGCCGCCCCGCACGGTCGTCACCGTCCGTACCAGTGAGTCGAAGTCGTGCAGCGGGTCGCCGTCGACCAGGGTGAGGTCGGCGAGCTTGCCCTCCTCGACGGTGCCGAGTTCCTTCTCGACGCCGAAGACGCGGGCCGGCAGCGCGGTCGCCGTGCGCAGCACCTCGTGCGGCCGCAGCCCGGAGCGGTGCAGGGCGCGCAGAGCCAGGTGCAGGTGGAGCCCGACGGGGACGAGCGGCTGGTCGGTGCCGAGCGCGACGGTGCCGCCCGCGGCCAGGACCCGGCGGTATACGGCGGTTTCCGTATCCAGCGTGGCCAGCTGCTCCTCGGTGGGCGGGGCGCCGGCCAACTCGCGCACGGCTTGCACGTCCCACGGCGGCATCAGCCGGGTGACGCGCTCGTCCTCCGCCAGTCCGGGCTCGGCGCCCAGCAGCGGGGACGCGGTGAACGGCGTCGCGACGAGGTGGAAGTCGCCGGGGGTGCTGTAGAGGCCGACGACGTCCTCGCAGGCGTGTCCCGTCGCCGTCGTGGCGTGCCCGTACTCCAGTCGCTGGGTGGCCTGGAGGTGCGTGGTCAGGTCCTGCCCGACCTGCACGCCGGGGGTGCACAGGTGGCTGCCCGAGCGCACGCCCAGCTTCTCGTGGGCGTAGGCGGCGGCCGTGCGCATCGTCGTCGCGGGCGCACGCACGTACGTCTTGACGAAGTCCCAGTCGAGCGCCCCGGCGCGCTCCAGGGAGCGGCGCAGCCCGTCCTCGGTGCGGTGGGCCCTGCCCATGCTGTAGGCGACACGGGAGCCGTCCAGCAGCTCCCCGGTGGCCAGCAGCCTGGGCCCGGCCAGCTGCCCGGCGGCGACGGCCTCGCGCAGCCTGGCCTGTTCGTAGGCGAAGCCGCCGAAGGAGACCGCCGTGGTGATGCCGTAGGCGAGCTGGGTGACGGTCTGCCGGCCGCCGTAGGTGGTCTGCCAGGGGTGCGTGTGGGTGTCCCACAGGCCCGGCAGCACGGTCAGCGAGGAGGCGTCGAGGCGGCGCATGGCGCGGCGGCCCGCACGGTGCGGGGCGATCTCGGTGATCCGGCCGTCGCGCAGCACCAGGTCCACGTCCTCGCGCACGCCGGGCCCCGTGCCGTCCCACAGCCGCCCGGCGTGCACCACGGTCTCCTTGGGCGCGGGCCGCCGCCAGGACAGCCGCATCCGTACGGTGCGGGCGTGGCCGCCGCCGACGTCGCGCAACCGCAGTGTGCCGGCCGACAGGTACAGCAGGGTGCGCGAGTCGCCGGCCCAGGACGGGTGGTCGGCGCTCTCGTCGGTCAGCCGGCGGGCCTTCCCCGCGGGGCTGCCGTCCTCGCGCACGGGCAGCACCCACAGCGCCGACTCGCTCACGGCCGCCATCCAGCGGCCGTCGGGCGACCAGACGGGGCCCGCCGCGTACCGGTCGGCGAGCGAGGCGTGCTCGGCCAGCGGGTGCAGGGCGTCCTCGCCGCTGCCGGCGTCGACGACGCGGATGAGGTTGTAGCCCTCGCGGAAGCGGAAGTTGAGCCGGTTGCGGTCGCACAGGGCGATACGGCGGCCGTCGGGCGACCAGCTCGGCGGCCCGGGGATGCCTCCGCCGCCCAGGGGCGCGGCCAAGGTGCGCTCCTCGCCGCTCGCCAGGTCCTTGACCAGCAGGTTGCCCGCCATGTCGAGACAGGCGAGCCTCTCGCCCGCGGGCGAGAGGGCGCCGAAGACCCGCCCTCCACCGGCGAGTTCCCGCTCCTTGCCGCTGTCGAGCTCGCGGCGGCGGACGGCGAGCAGCCCGTCGCGGTCGTCGCTGTAGAGCAGGGCCTTGCCGTCGCGCGTGAAGGAGGGCGCGCACACGTAGTGGGACGCTGTGGCTCTGACGAGTGCGCGGGGGCGGCCGTGTCCGTCGGTGCGGGCGAGCCAGAGGGCGTTGAGGGCGACGAACGCGACGTGGTCGCCGTCCGGGGAGAGCACCGGCTGCTGCACGCCGCGCACCGGGTGGCGTCCTGCCGCCTCGAAGCCGTAGTCCTTGACCCGGTAGCGCGGGCGGCGGGTGGGGAGTTCGGCTCTGAAGGGGATGCGTTCGGCTGTCTCGGGCCTGGCGGGGCGCAGCAGCCGGAAGATGCCCGAGACGGTCAGCAGCAGCGTCTCGCGGTCGGCCCAGCGCGGCGGCACCGGCGCCAGGTCGCCGTCGACGCCGATGGCCTCACCGTCCACGACCAGCGTGCACGTCGCGCGGGGCGCCGGTGTGGTGCGCAGGTAGGCGAGCTTGCCCGAGGGCGAGACGGCGGGTGTCATCAGGGAGGCGCCCTCGGTGGGGTCCTCGTGTTCGGTGCGCACGTCGCCGGAGCCGTCGGCTGCGACGGAGACGAGGGTGCGCGCCTGGAGGACCGGCCCTTCCTCACCGTCCTCGACCGAGCCCCGGACGCACAGCACCCGTGTGCCGTCCGGCGACCAGGTGGGGTCGAAGTCCTCCCAGGCGCCGCCTTGCAGCGGTCCTTCCTGCCCCTCGCGGCCTGTGAGCCGACGCGTCCTGCCGGTGCGCACGTCGAGCACCCAGACGCGGTACGGGCTGCCGTCCACCGGGTCGCCGCCGCGCTCCGAGGCGAACGCGAGGCGGGTGCCGTCGGGTGACCAGGCGGGGCCGCGGTCGTCCCAGGGCCCGTCGGTGCGCTGCTGGAGACCCGAGCCGTCCGGGCTGAGGGTCCACAGGTGGAAGCCGCCGTCGCGGTAGGCGCACACGGCCAGCGTCTTGCCGTCGGGGGAGAAAACCGGGCGGGTCGGCTCCAGCCCGGGAACGCTGAGCGCACGCGCGGTGCCACCCGAACGGGGGACGGACCAGAGGATGTTCTGCATCTCCGCGATCAGCCGGCCGGCTCCCGGCACGAGTGTGCCGGCGCCGTTGGTGGCGGTGGAGAACGGCACGGTACGGGAGCGGCCGGCGGGCTTCGCGGGCGCGTCGGCGGCGGATGCCGGGGCGGCGGTGGCGGGTGCCGGGGCGGCGACCGCCGGTGCGCTCAGTGCGGGGCCGCCGACGGCGAGCGCGCCACCCGCGGCGGCGGAGGCCTGCAACAGACGCCGCCGGGCGAGGGGGCCCGCGGGCGCGTCGGGGGCGGAGTCGCAGCCGCCGTCGGTGAGGGAGCGGGAAGCGGAGCCGACGGGCGTGAGGGGGTCGGCGCCGGAGGCGGTGGGGGGATCGGTGTCGGTGGGGGAGACGGGGGCGGGGTGCGGGGACGATTCCGAAGTGGCCAACGGTCCTCCCTGGACACGGGCGGGGGCCCGCTGATGCTCGCGGGCCCCGAGGGTGCGGTCAAGACCGCTCGCCGCTCGGGGCCCGCGTCAGTCGGCTCCGGTGCCGTCCGGGAGTTGACTCCCCTTCAGCCGTCCAGCTCGTCGATCGTGGCGATCGAGGGGCCGCGCCGGGTCTGGAGGGTCAGCGCCGCCTCTTCGGCCTCGCGCAGCACCCGCACCGCGTTCGACCAGGTCAGCTTGGACAGGTCCGCCTCGGACCAGTTGCGGTCCAGCAGTTCGGCCACCAGGTTCGGGTAACCGGAGACGTCCTCCAGCTGGGCGGGCGTGAAGGGCGTGCCGTCGTAGTCGCCGCCGATGCCGATGTGGTCGATGCCCGCGACCTCGCGCATGTGGTCGAGGTGGTCGGCGACCGTGCGCACGTCCGGCACAGGGCGCGGGTTCGCCGTCTCGAACGCCCGCTGCACCCGCCGGCCCTCCTCGCCCATGTCGAGGTGGTGCAGCCCGTGCGCGCGCATGTTCTCGTCGGCGGCCTGCGCCCAGGCCACGGCCTCGGGCAGGATGAACTTCGGGACGAACGTCGCCATCGCCACGCCGCCGTTGGCGGGGAGCTGGGCGAGCACGTCGTCGGGGATGTTGCGCGGGTGGTCGCAGACGGCACGCGCCGAGGAGTGGGAGAAGATCACCGGGGCCTCGGTGACCCGCAGCGCGTCCCGCATCGTCTCGGCGGCCACGTGCGAGAGGTCGACCAGCATGCCCAGCCGGTTCATCTCCGCCACGACCTCCTCGCCGAACCGTGACAGGCCGCCCGCGCGCGACGCGTCGGTGGCCGAGTCGGCCCAGCCCAGCGAGTTGTTGTGGGTGAGCGTCATGTAGCGCACACCGAGCTGGTAGAGGGCGCGCAGTGTGGCCAGCGAGTTGTTGATGGAGTGGCCGCCCTCGGCGCCCATCAGCGAGGCGATGCGGCGCTGCGCGTGCGCGGCCTCCACGTCCTCGGCGGTGAAGGCCAGTTGCAGGTCCTCCGGGTACCGCGCGGCCAGCATCCTGACGGCGTCGATCTGCTCCAGGGTGGCGCTCACCGCGTCGTCACCGGTCAGCTCGCCGGGGACGTAGACGGACCAGAACTGCGCGCCGACACCGCCGGCGCGCAACCGCGCGAGGTCGGTGTGCAGCCGCTCGTGCTGGTCGTGGGCGATGTCGAGCGCGTCGAGGTCGTAGCGCACCTGTTCGCGCAGGGCCCACGGCAGGTCGTTGTGGCCGTCCACCACGGGGTGGGCGGCCAGCAGGGCGCGGGCGCGCTCCAGGCTGGGGCTCGCTGTCGTCGTCATCGTGCGCCTCCCGTCGGGCCGCCGAAGCCGAACCCGGTCTCGCCGGCCGCCTTGGCGCGCAGCCGCTTGCCCTTCTCGGTGGCCTGCGCGTTCAGCTCCTGCTGGAAGTCGCGCATCCGCTCGCGCAGCTCCTCGTCGTGGGCGCCCAGCATCCGGGCGGCCAGCAGCCCGGCGTTGCGGGCACCGCCGACCGAGACGGTGGCCACGGGCACGCCTGCGGGCATCTGCACGATGGACAGCAGCGAGTCCATGCCGTCCAGGTACTTCAGCGGCACGGGCACGCCGATGACGGGCAGCGGGGTGACGGAGGCGAGCATGCCCGGCAGGTGCGCCGCGCCGCCGGCGCCCGCGATGACCGCTTTGAGGCCGCGGTCGACGGCGTCCTCACCGTAGGCGAGCATCTCGCGGGGCATGCGGTGCGCGGAGACGACGTCGACCTCGTAGGCCACCTCGAACTCGTCGAGCGCCTTGGCCGCCTCCTCCATGACGGGCCAGTCCGAGTCGGACCCCATGACGATCCCCACGAGGGGGCTGGCAGTACTCAATACGGCTCCTAGGTTCCTGGGTGGGACGGCCGGCGCCGGCGGCCGGGGCGCGCTCACTCGGTGACGGTGCCCCGCAGATACCCGGCGGCGTGCGCGGCCCGCTCCCGTACGTCGGCGAGATCGTCCCCGTAGACGTTGACGTGGCCCACCTTGCGTCCTGGCTTCACGTCCTTGCCGTACATGTGGATCTTCAGCTGGGGGTCCCTGGCCATGCAGTGCAGGTAGGCGGCGTACATGTCGGGGTAGTCGCCGCCGAGCACGTTGGCCATCACGGTCCAGGGGGCGCGGCAGCGCGGGTCGCCCAGCGGCAGGTCGAGGACGGCGCGCACGTGGTTGGCGAACTGCGAGGTGACGGCGCCGTCCTGGCTCCAGTGGCCGGAGTTGTGCGGGCGCATGGCGAGTTCGTTGACGAGCACCCCGCCGTCCGCGGTCTCGAACAGCTCGACGGCGAGGTGGCCGACGACGCCCAGCTCGTGCGCGATCCGCAGCGCCAGCTCCTGGGCGCGCACCGCGGCGTCCTCGCCGAGCCCGGGCGCGGGGGCGATGACGGTGTCGCAGACGCCGTCCACCTGGATCGACTCGACGACGGGGTAGGCGACGGCCTGCCCGTGCGGGGACCGCACGACGTTCGCCGCCAGCTCCCGCGTGAAGTCGACCTTCTCCTCGGCGAGGACGGCGACGCCCGCCTTGAAGGGTTCGCTCGCGTTGGGGTCGTCGGCGCCGCGGACGATCCACACGCCCTTGCCGTCGTAGCCGCCGCGCACGGTCTTGAGGACGACGGGGAAGCCGCCGGCTGTGCCCGGGGCGCCCTCGCGCGCGAACGCCGCCACGTCGTTTGGATCGCGCACGATGCGGTTGCGCGGCGCGGGGACGCCCAGCTCGGCCAGGCGGGCGCGCATCACACCCTTGTCCTGCGCGTGGACGAGCGCGTCGGGCCCGGGGCGCACCGGGATGCCGTCCGCCTCGAGGGCGCGCAGGTGCTCGGTGGGCACGTGCTCGTGATCGAAGGTGATCACGTCGCAGCCGTGCGCGAAGCGCCGCAGGGTGTCCAGGTCGCGGTAGTCGCCGACGACGACTTCGCCGGCGACCTGTGCGGCCGAGTCCTGGGCCGTATCGGAAAGGAGCTTGAATCTGATGCCGAGCGGGATGCCCGCCTCGTGGGTCATACGAGCGAGCTGCCCCCCGCCGACCATGCCGACTACCGGGAACGTCACGGTCCCCAGGGTACGGGGCGCGAGGCGGCGCCCCTCCCGCCCCTTCCCCACCACGGGCCACCGAGGGACCACCGGAGTGTGCCGTATGAAACAAGCCACGTCGTCTCACAGTGGCGCACCGGCCCCGCACCGGCGGCTGCTGACCTGCACCGGGGCGGCAGCCCGCAGCGGAGTGGACCGCTCCGGTGTGCGGCGGCGCGCCACCGGTGAGACGATGGCGCGCCCAGCCAAGGACCGCGGGCTGCGCCAATCGCCCCACGGGGCGAACTGGTGGCTGGTTAGCATGGGGCAGCCTCTGACACCGACCGGAACGGGGCCGAAGCATCGCTATGGGTGAGGGGCGCTCTGTGCGCCCGAGACTGGAACGACTCGTGCGCGAACTGGCCAAGTTCGGCGCAGTCGGCGCGCTGGGCTTTCTGGTGAACGTCGCGATCTTCAACCTGTGCATCCACACGTTCCAGCTCGCCCCCATCCGCTCGGGCGTCGTCTCCCAGGTCGTGGCCATCGGCACCAACTACCTGGGCAACAGGTACTGGACCTACCGGCACATCGACAAGAACCAGATCCACCGCGAGACGGTGCTGTTCTTCTTCTTCAGCGGTATCGGTCTCGTCCTGGAGAACGGCATCCTCGCCCTCTCCCACTACGGCCTCGGCTACACCTCGCCGCTCGCGGACAACATCTCCAAGAACGTCGTCGGGCTCGCCATCGGCACCGTCTTCCGCTTCTGGGCCTACCGGACCTGGGTCTTCCGGGTCGGCGCCCAGCAGGCGAAGACCGGCTCCGAGACCGGGGAAGGCGCCGGGGAGGAGGCCGACGACGAGGAGCCCGCCGGAGCCGGGTCCGAGGCGGCGGACCGGCACAGGACCCCGGCGCAGAGCCGGGGCGGGTCCACGGCCGAAAGCGCCGAGAACGCCGAGAGCGGGGCCGGGGCCGCGGAGGCGGCGTCCGCCGCATCCGCCTCCTCCGGCGCTGTCCGGCTCACCCGCGCCAGGAGCGCCCCCGCGGCGCCCGGCTCACGCGACGTCCGGGGCGTCGAGGTCGGTGGCCTCGCGGCTGAGGAACAGCGCGAAGACCGGCGGAAGCTGCTGAAGTAGCTCCAGCCGTCCGCCGTCCGCCTCCGCGAGGTCCCGGGCGACAGCCAGGCCGAGTCCGGTGGAGTTGTGGCCGCTGACGGTGCGCTCGAACACCCGCGAGCCCAGCGCCTCGTCCACGCCCGGGCCCTCGTCCGTGACCTCCACCACCACCTGGTTGCCCGTGACGCGGGTACGCAGCGCCACGGTGCCGTCCCCGTGCATCAGCGAGTTCTCGATCAGCGTCGCCAGCACCTGCGCGACCGCGCCCGGGGTGCCGACCGCCCGCATCCCGGTCTTCCCCGAGTGCACGATGGCCCGCCCCGCGCTGCGGTAGGCGGGCTTCCACTCCTCGATCTGCTGTTTGACGACCTCGTCCAGATCGAAGCTGACGGCCGAGCCCGTACGCGGGTCGCGGGAGTTGGTCAGCAGCCGCTGCACCACGTCCGTGAGCCGTTCGACCTGGGCGAGCGCGATGGTGGCCTCCTCCTGGACGACGGCACGGTCCTCGGGGGTCGCGCCCTCGGAGGTGGCGATGATCTCCTCCAGCCGCATGGAGAGCGCCGTCAGCGGCGTCCGCAGCTGGTGGGAGGCGTCGGCGGCCAGCCGTCGTTCGGCGGTCAGCATCCGGCCGATCCGGTCCGCGCTGGCGTCCAGCACGTCGGCGACCCGGTCCAGCTCGGGCACCTGGTAGCGGCGGTGCCGCGGGCGCGGGTCACCCGAGCCGAGCCGCTCGGCCGTCTCGGCCAGGTCGGTCAACGGGGCCGCGAGCCGGTGGGCCTGCCGCACGGCGAGCGCGGCGGCGGCGATCACCGCGAGCAGCGCCACCGCCAGGATGATCAGCAGCGTGCGGCCGACCTCCGCACGGACCGCGGCCCGCGACGCCTGCACGGTCACGCGTTCCCCGTGCACGCCCGTCTGGCGCGACTCGACGACCTCGCCCTCGGGCCGGTCACCGACCTCGATGGCCTTGCGGTCGCCCGGCATGTCGACGCGGATGTAGCGGACGTAGCGGTCCTTGGACGCCGTGACGCCGATCGACGCCTTCGTCACCCGCTCCCCCGCGACCAGCCGGCTCTCCACCGTGGAGACCAGCCGGGACGCCTCGGCGCGCACGCTGTCCCGAGTGCTGCTCTCGATGGTGCGGGACTCGACGATGACGAGCGAGATGCCGAAGACCGCGACGACGACGAGGACGACGGCGAGCGTGGACATGATGAGCCGACGGCGCACGTGCTGGCTTCTTTCCTCACTCTTGCCGGGTGTTGTGAACTCTTACCGGGTGTTCCGGCTCTCCCGGGGGCTAGCTCTTCTCGAACCGGAAGCCGACGCCGCGCACGGTGGCGATGTAGCGGGGGTTCGCCGCGTCGTCGCCGAGCTTCTTGCGCAGCCAGGAGATGTGCATGTCGAGGGTCTTCGTCGACGACCACCAGGTGGTGTCCCACACCTCGCGCATCAGCTGGTCACGGGTGACGACCCGGCCCGCGTCCCGCACCAGCACCCGCAGCAGGTCGAACTCCTTGGCGGTGAGCTGGAGCTCCTCCTCGCCCATCCAGGCGCGGTGCGACTCGACGTCGATCCGCACCCCGTGTGTGGCCGGAGGCTGGGCCGGCTCGGCGGGCGTACCGCGGCGCAGCAACGCCCTGACCCGGGCCAGCAGCTCGGCGAGCCGGAACGGTTTGGTCACGTAGTCGTCCGCACCCGCGTCGAGGCCCACGACCGTGTCCACCTCGTCGGCGCGTGCGGTCAGGACGAGGACCGGGAAGGTGTGGCCCTCGTTGCGCAGCCTGCGGCACACCTCCAGGCCGTCCATCCCCGGAAGGCCCAGGTCCAGCACGACGAGATCGATGCCCTCGCGCAGCCCCGCGTCGAGCGCGGTGGGACCGTCCTCGCGCACCTCGACCTCGTATCCCTCCCTGCGCAGGGCGCGGGCCAGGGGCTCCGAGATCGATGCGTCATCCTCGGCGAGCAGTACACGGGTCATGCACCGATGGTAGTCCGCGTGGCCGAGCGTAAGGGGCACGCGGTGCGCTCCCCACGGCACCCTGTTGATCTCCAGGTGAAGTGAACACGTCACCATCGAATACCGCCTAAGGTTCCACGTTTCACCTGCGATCTACGTCACAAGCCCTTCCCTGCACCCCGAGACGGTGACTTATGGTGAGGAGAATTGTCGTGACCGACAGGGGCCCGTGTTCCCCCCGACACCCCGTGGCCCCGTAGCTGTGCGAGCTGCGGTTCCCGACCGCGGTCAACCCCCCCATCCCGGGCGCGCTGCCCCACCATCGTGGCCTGCGCGTCCCGACACCGAGGAATCCCCACATGGCGTCCAGTCTCACGAAGGACGCGGCCGGCAACACCGGCGGCAAGACCTTCTTCGGCCACCCACGAGGCCTGGCCACTCTGTTCATGACCGAAATGTGGGAGCGCTTCAGCTTCTACGGCATGCGTGCCCTGCTGGTGCTCTACCTCACGGCTGCCGCCTCCGAGGGCGGCATGGGCATGGCCGCGTCCACCGCTGTGGCGCTCTACTCCGTGTACAACGCCACGGTCTACCTGATGTCGATGCCGGGCGGCTGGCTCGGAGACCGGGTGTGGGGGCCGCGCAAGACGGTCGCCATCTCCGCGGGCGTCATCATGGTCGGGCACGCCCTGCTGGCCGTCGGCGTCAGCGCCCTCTTCTTCGTCGGCCTCGTCTTCATCGGTGTCGGCTCGGGGCTGCTGAAGGCCAACATCTCCACGATGGTCGGCCACCTCTACAAGGGCCCAGAGGACCCGCGCAGGGACGGCGGATTCACCGTCTTCTACATGGGCATCAACGTCGGCGGCTTCTCCGCGCCGCTGCTCATCGGCTGGGCCGGCGAGAAGGTCAGCTGGCACCTGGGCTTCGGCCTGGCCGCCGTCGGCATGGGCCTCGGCCTGATCCAGTTCCTGTACGGCAGCCGGCACCTGGCCGCCGAGTCCAGCGCGATCCCCAACCCGCTGACCGCACCGGAACGGGCCAAGGCCATCCGCAACCTGGTCCTCAGCGTCGTGGTGCTGGCAATCTTCTACGCCGTCATCGTCTTCGCCGACCTGTTCACCATCGACTGGGTCCTGTGGCCGGTCAGCATCCTCGGCCTGCTGCTGCCGACGTACCTCTTCACCCGGATGCGGCGCGACCGCGAGGTCACCGGCGAGGAGAAGTCGAAGCTCACCGCCTACATCTGGTTCTTCGTCGCGGCGGCCATCTTCTGGATGATCTTCGACCAGGCGGGCTCCACGCTGAACCTGTTCGCCGAGGAGAGCACCTCCAAGAGCCTGCTGGGCATCTCCTTCCCCACGAGCTGGTTCCAGTCGATCAACTCCCTGTGGGTGATGATCCTCGCGCCGGTCCTGGCCGCCCTCTGGGTCAAGCTGGGCCGCAGGAACCCGTCCACCACCACCAAGTTCTCCGTCGGCCTGATCGGCATCGGCGCCTCCTTCGGCCTGATGATGCTGGCCATGGGTGCCTCCTCCGGCGGCGTCCAGGTCAGCCCCATGTGGCTGATCATGGTCTACCTGATCCAGACCGTCGCCGAGCTGTGCCTGTCCCCCGTCGGCCTCTCCGTCACCACGAAGCTGGCCCCGGCCAAGTACGCCAGCCAGCTCATGGGCGTCTGGTTCCTGGCCGTCACCGCGGGTGACTGCGTCTTCGCGATCGTCAAGCTCATCGTCGGCGACGCGGCCAGCGGGACGACCGGCTTCGCCGTCCAGGGCGTCATCGCCGCGCTGGCGGGCGTCGCGTTCCTCGCCGCCCGCAACAAGATGCGGCCCCTGCTGGGCTCCGTGAAGTAGCCCGGCCCTGGCCCCGCCACCCGCGCCCTCCCGTCTCCTGGCGGGAGGGCGCGGTCGTGTGCGCGGTCGTGTGCGCCCGTCGTGTGCGCCCGTCGTGTGACGGGGCTGTTCGCCGTCCGCAGCCAGTACCACCGCCGGGCGTCGGCAGGGCCGCGGGCGGCTCAGCCGACGCCGCCCCGGCTCTCCCCCGGCTCGCCGGACTCGCCCGGCTCGGGAGCCCGCTCCTCCCCGGGGCGGGGCCGCTCCCCCCGGATGCGGGGCCGGGCTGCCATGTCCGGAGCGAACCAGGGCCTGCCGCGCTGTGATGAGCGCGCGGGGCGCGGAGCGTGCTCGGGCCCCGCACGCAGGCCCGCCCCGGCACGGAGACGGTCCCGCAGACGGGTCCCGGGGGCTCGACGCGTCGTCAGGGCACGCGTCGCGGCGGTCGGCGCGTCCGCCCCGCCGGGAGGGCCCGCGGCGGGCGGGCCCGCGTCGGTGGTCGGGCGCCTGTCGGGGGAGGGCTCACCGTCCGGGGACGCCCCCGCGTCCTCGGCAGATCGCCGGGTCCGGTCCACGCGCCCTGCTCGGCGGCGCCGCGTGCGGGACGGTGCGGCCGGTGTGGCCGGTGTGGCGGCCGGGTCGTCGGGTCCGCGTGGGCGGAGGTGGTCGACGATCAGCATGCCCAGCCGGAAGACCACCGCGGGCACGACGACGCACAGCAGCACCCAGAACAGGGTGACGCCCCACGGCCGCCCGACCTCCCAGGGCTGCTCGGTCAGGACGCGGCGGTCCAGCTTGGCGGCAACCGTGTACTTCCCGTGAGCGCCGGAGGCCAGCTCGACGGGCAACTCGATTCGCGCCTTCTCGCCCGGGTCGACAGTGCCGCGCCACTGCTGGCGCTCCCACTCCGGGGCCAGGATACCGTGCGAGGTGCCCACCTCGAAGAGCGGGTCCCTGGCACGGTCGGAGCCCAGGTTGCCGACCGTCAGCACGAGCGTCCGTTCCTGCGGGGCGCCGAACCAGTTGAGCAGCCCGCCTTCCCCCTCCAGCCGCGCCGCGAGAACGGCCAGCCGCCCGCCGGTACGCCGTTCCGGGAGCGGTTCGACGGGATGCCCCGCGACCTCGAAGGCCGCGTCCGCCGCCGCGTACTCGCCCGTCACCGTCGCCGCCCGTACGACGCACGGACACGGTTTCGGCGGTTCCGCGACGGGGAGCTCCTCGCTGAAGCGGCCACTGCCGTCGGTCGTGACGGCCTGCCCCTCCGCGTTGGCGCAGGCGTTCGTGCCGCCGATCGCGTTCTGGCCGCACAGCAGGAGCGTGAGCAGGGTGTCGGGCCGCCAGCCGCTCCCCCGCACCGTGACGGTCGCCCCGGCGCCGGCCTCGTCCCTGGAGAGGGCGATCTCCGGCTCGTCCTTGTCGGCGGTCGCGTCCCCGGAAGAGGCCGTGACGTGAGCCGGGGCCTTGGCTCGGACCTGGGTCTTGGCCTGGGTCTGGGTCTGGGCCTGGACTGCTGGGGCAGGCGTGAGGGAGGGGAGGGCGAGGCACGCCAGGACCGCCGCCAGAAGTGCGGCTCTCTTGGCGCGGGTCGGCGTGCCGTTGCGGATGCCGGTCGTCCTCACGTCACCGCTCCCGTCAACTCGTGCTGCCCACCGCTGCCTTCACCCTCGGAACCGCCCCCGCGCACCCCGCCGGCTCCCCTCTGCGGAGTCCCGCCCCCCTGTGCTGTGGTGGTCACCGCCCGTCCGGGACCGTTCCCGCGCCGCCTGCCACGCAGGTACCAGCCCACGCCCCCCGCCACGGCCACCAGCAGCACTCCGCCGCCCCAGCCCCACGGAACGGCGGTGTAGGAGGCCGTGGACTGATCGCGGGCACCGCCGCCCGCCGTGACGGTGAGCCGCACGTGCGCCAGGTCGGCAACGGGCGGGTCCGACCACCGTTCGTGCCGGGTGACCCGCTGTCCCGGCAGCAGTTCGAGAGGCAGCCGACGCGCCCCCCGGTGCGTCAACTGCCCGAACAGTCCGTCGGCGCGGAACGCCAGACGCGGGCGCAACGCGGTGCTCCCGCGGTTGACCAGCGTGTAGGTGATCCCCGCCGCACCGTCGGCCCGCTCGTGGACGGAGACGTCCTCCACACTCAGCGCGGCCAGGGAAGGGCCGCTCACCCGCAGGTGCAGGCGGACCCCCGCGCTGCGCTCGCCGTCGCTGACGACGACAGCGGCGGGATGGTCCCCGGGCACGGCACTGTCGGGCACGGTCACGCGCAACGGGACTTCCGCCCGGGTGCGCGGCGGCACCTCGACGGTCTCCTGCGCGAGGTCGAGCCACTTCCCCGCTCCCTCGCCGCGCCCCTCGCCGCGTACGGCGGAGCCGCCGTCACGGGTGTTGTACGCGTCGGCGGCGCGCAGCCGGAAAGTGCGCGGCTCGCCGCTCTCGTTGGTCAGCGCGAGCGTGTCCTTCAGTACGGTGCCTGGCGGCCCCTCCAGGTAGAAGAACGGCCTGGCCTCGTCGGTGGCCGCGCCCTCGGGCGGCACCGGAGAAGCGGACCAGGACGGACCGTCGGCCGCCGGCGCGGCCACGGCCGCCCCGCCTCCGAGCAGACAACTCACGGCCAGCACGAGCCCCGACCCCGCCCGCACCCCCCACACGAGCGGACTTCCGCGTGAGCGGCCACGCGCCACACCCCCACCGCGCCCGCAGAACTCGGCCCCCGCCGGACCCTCGGCGCTCTCCCGCGGCACAGCACGCTCCACCCTCCCCCGACCCTCGCTCCAGCCGATCCACCCCGCCCTCCGCCCCGACCCGGCCCTCTTCCCCGTCCGGCCACGCCCGTCCTCCGAGACCTCACCGGACGACCGCGCTCCGGCACCCACAGGCACCTCGCGGGCGGATCCCGTCAGCGACCCGGTACCCGTCCCCCCGACGGTCCCGTGCCATACGCGGTCACGGACGCGGTCACGCACACGGACAGGCAGACGCAGACGGTCACTTACACGGAGACGAACGCGGTCACGCACACGCACACGGGCACGGGCACGAAAACGGTCACCGACACGGGCACGGGCAGGTCCACGGCCACGGCCGATGGCGGCGGCGTCGCCGGCTCGCCCGCCGGGGACCGGGGCGGACGACTCGCGGACGGACAGCACCGGGGCGACGGACTCCGGGGTGCACGGCTCCGGACCGCACGGCACCGGGCCGACCGGCCCCTCCCGTGCGGGGTCGACACGGCCCCGCACGGTCAGTGCCGAACCGCGGCCTTGCGCCGCGTGATCCACAGCGTGCCACCGATGCCGGCGAGCAGGACGGTGCCGCCGAGGGTGCCCAGGGCGACGGCGGAGTCGGCGGGTCCGGTCTTGGGCAGTTCTCCGCCACCGGAGGCGGACTGGCTGCCGCCGCTCGCCGCGCCGCCGGTCGCCGCGTCGCCCCCGCCGGAGGCCGCGCCGCCGGATGCGTCACCGCCACCCGAACCACCGTCGGAACCGCCGTCGGAGCCGCCACCCGAGGCGGTCACGTCCAGGGTGAGGGAGGGCTTGGGGTTGTTCTTGGGTTCGCAGGTGGTGGTGGTGCCCAGCGCCTTGATGGTGAGGGTTCCGGCGGTGAAGGTGACCTTCCCGCTCTTCTTGGGCGTGTAGGTGCCGGAGAGGTCGGGGATCTTGATTGGCGAGTTGGCGGGGATGGCCTTGTCGTTGGGCGGGCCCTTCACCGCGACGTCTCCGGTCTCGGCACCGCCCAGCTTGATCTTGGCGCTGGGGTTCATCGCCCCCTTGCCGAGCTCGACGGGGCTGGAGGAGACGCCCTTCTCGAACGACATGGTGAGCTTGTAACCGCTGCCGCTCTTGGCCGACTTGATGTCGATGGGCGAGACGGCGCCCTTGTTTCCGATGGGCGTCTTGCACTGGTAGTCGACGTCCACGGTGGTGGCGCTCGCGGCCGGTGCGCTCAGCAGTACGGCTGATCCGGCCAGGAGGGTGGCCACAGCCGTGGCGGCGGCTGTTCGGGCGGGGCGTTGCTTGCTGTGGGACACGGGGGTTCCCCCTTCATCCGGACTCGCAAGTTACTGACGACACATCAGATTTGGCGCCGACAGTAACCCCGCCCCCTTGACGATGGAAGAGCGTCGGCACGGGCGGGGCGAAAAGCGGACCGGGCGCACGGCGGCCGCGGCAGCCGGGGAAAGCGCGGAGGGCCCGGTGGCCGCCGTGGCCACCGGGCCCTCCGCGCGCGAGAACGCGGACGGCCCGCCCCAAGGGGCGGGCCGAGGGTTCCGGCCGGTCAGTTGGGAGCTGCCAGCTCCGCCCACACCGTCTTGCCCGGCCCCTCCGAGTTGCGCACCACGCCCCAGTCGAGGCACAGCCGCTGGACGATGAACATGCCGTGGCCGCCGGGGCGCCCCGCGCGGTGCGGGGTCCGCGGCGAGGGGGCCCCGCTGCCGAGGTCGACGATCTCCAGCCGCAGCACCTTCGCGGTGGCGCCGACCCGCAGTTCCTCGGGGCCGCTGGCGTGCAGGCAGGCGTTGGTGACCAGCTCGGAGACGACCAGCAGGACGTCCTCGGCGGCGGCGCGCTGATCGGCTGTGGCGGCGGGGAGCCAACCCCAGTCCTGGAGCGCCTGACGGGTGAAGTCCCGCGCCCTGGGTACGGCGCCGCTGGCGCCGACGAGCCGCAGCCTGCGTACCTGCCGCATCGGCCGCCCTGCCTGGCGTGTGGCCCCTGCGGCGGCCGAGCCCGCACTCTCCGCAGCGGTCTCCATGGCGCCACTCCCCCCTTCGGGTTCGGGTGCGGACGTGGAAGCAGCCGCGGAATCAGAAGTTCCGGATGTCGGCCCACGCCCAGTATCCGTTCCGGCCCGCACCTGCGCGTCGGCGCCCCCCGCCTGACCGGGCCCCGGCCGAGCGGCGCCCGGCCAGGAAGAGCCCGGCTGTGCGGCACCCCTCCCCCCGGAGTCCGGCCCCGCCGGATCCGGCTCCGCGCTCCCGGCCGCGCGGCATCCGGGGGCCGCGGTCGCCGGTGGGCCCTCGGGCTCCGGACCGCGGTCGCCCGCCGGTTGCGGCCGGGTGGTGCTCATCAGTGGTTCACCTCACCGATCACCGGTTACCGATTCGCCGTACTCCACACACCACACACCGCACACGGCGGGCTGACGCGCTGTACACGAATGTCTGACAGATTCCTGGAACTCCTGCCCGGACGCACCGCGAGAACACTTACGGATTCGGCCGGACCTGTGTGATGCGTGTAACGCCGTGGTCACGCATCGGGCTGCTGTGACGCGCCCGAGGGACGCCGCAGGGCCGAGGCGAGGTCGTCGTGCACGGTGAAGACCGCGTTGGCCCCCGTGATCTCGAACACCCGCGCCACCACGGGAAGCATCCCCGCCAGGTGGACGGCGCCGCCCTCGGCCTCCGCCTTCAGCCGGGCTCCGAGCAGCACGTTCAGCCCGGTCGAGTCGCAGAACTCCAGCCGGGAGCAGTCCACGACCAGGCGGCTGTACCCCTCGTCGACACTCCGCTCCAGCGGCTCGCGCAAGAGCTCCGCGGTGTGGTGATCGAGCTCACCCTCCGGGGTCACCACGGCACTGCCTTCCTCGTGCCGTAGGTCGACCGTCAGCCGGCCCTGGCTCGTGCTGCCAGGCATCCCGCGGTCCATGCACACCCCTTCTGATCGTGTGAGGGCCTTCACTGCTTCCCCCGTCAAGCGGTTCGAACCCTACGCCTTCGACCGCTCTACCGGTACCCGAACATTGGACAGAACACACCAAAACCAGACACAACGAACTTGCTCTGGCTGTGGGGAAACAGGTAGGTCTAGTAGGGATACCGAACCGACGTCGGCCCTGGAGGCGCCGCACCCCGTAGTGCACGTCACGGCTTCGGCAGCCATATGCCGAGAAAACCATGGAGGACAGCCATGTCACCCCGGCTCGACAACGGGATATCCGACCCCGCTGATATGCAGGTCGCGACAGCTCCCGCCGTTCCGGAGCAGCACAGCCCGGACCGGCTGCCGGATACCCACCCCCTGCCTACCGACGCCCTCACAGGCGACCAGGCGAGCCCGGAAGCAATCGCCGAGGCGGTCGAAGCCGACCTCTTCGAGCAGTTCCAGCTCCCTGAGATCCCACCCTATGACGAGGTCGGTCCGCTGGACGCGCGGGCCCTGTCCAAGACGCTCTTCCGGCGTCTGGAGACCCTCGAAGAGGGCACTCACGAATACGCGTACGTACGCAACACGCTGGTCGAACTCAACCTCGCCCTGGTGAAGTTCGCGGCCTCCAGGTTCCGCTCCCGCAGCGAGCCCATGGAGGACATCGTCCAGGTCGGCACCATCGGCCTCATCAAGGCGATCGACCGCTTCGAACTCGACCGCGGCGTGGAGTTCCCCACCTTCGCCATGCCGACCATCGTCGGCGAGATCAAGCGCTTCTTCCGCGACACGTCCTGGTCGGTACGCGTACCCCGCCGCCTCCAGGAGCTCCGGCTCGACCTGGCCAAGGCGGGCGACGAACTCGCCCAGAAGCTGGACCGGGCACCGACGGTCGAGGAGCTGGCCCAGCGGCTCAACATCTCCACCGAGGACGTCGTCGAGGGCATGGCGGCGAGCAACGCCTACACCGCCAGCTCGCTGGACGCGCAGCCCGAGGAGGACGACACCGAGGGCGCTCTGGCCGACCGCATCGGCTACGAGGACCACGGCCTCGAAGGCATCGAGTACGTCGAGTCACTCAAGCCGCTGATCGCCGAGCTCCCGGCCCGCGACCGCAAGATCCTCTCGCTGCGGTTCGTGGCGAACATGACCCAGTCGGAGATCGGTGAGGAACTCGGCATCTCGCAGATGCACGTCTCCCGTCTCCTCTCCCGCACCCTGGGCAAGCTCCGCAAGGGGCTGATGATCGAGGAGTGACGCGGGGCGCCCCACGCGGCGACGCGTGTGCGGCTCACTCCGTGTGCCGAGGGCCCGGCCGGACGGTGACCACACCAGTCCGGCCGGGCCCTCGGCCGTGCCGGGGCAGCACGGAGTCACTCCGTGCGCAGCGCGCTGTCCAGGATGCGTTCGAGCGTCGTCAGGTCCGCCTGCGAGAGGCCGCGCAGAGCGGGGGGCGGTGTGTCGGAGACCCGTGCCATCACAGCCGCGGCCCGTGCCCCCTGCTCGGTGACCTCGACCAGCTTGGACCGCCGGTCGGCCGGGTTCGGCTCGCGCGTGACGTGGCCGCGCTGCACCAGGTACTCGACCGTGAGCGTGGTGTGCGGCGCGTCCGCGAACAGGCCCGCCGCCAGCGCGCTCAGCGTCAGTGGACCCTCGGTGGCGATGTGGCGGAGCGCCTTGGCCCGGAAGTAGCTCATGCCCAACTCCTCGGTCACCCGCGTGCGGACGTCGGCCACTTCGAGCACGAGAGTGCGCAGGTCGCGCCAGACGCGCACGGCGGACGGCCCGGCGCCGGGGCCGGCCACCGGGCCGGACGGCGGGTCGGCCACCGGGCCGGACGGCGGGCCGCCCTGCGGCGCGGCCACCGGGCCGGCCTCCGGTGAGGTGGTCGGTCCGGGCGGTGGGGGGCGGTGGTTGAGCCGGTCGCCGGAGGGTGTCGCGGTCATGTCGCTGTGCCCTTTCCGCCCGTTCGGGTCGAGTGGGGTGCCGGGCGGGGGGCGGGGGCCGGCGGGGCTCCCGTCGGTTCCTCCAGCAGGTGGGCGGCGCGCCGTGCCGTCCCGCGGGCCCAGCGGCCCGTGGTCGCCGCGCCGAGGGCGAAGACCGCCACACCGCAGCCCGTGATGATCCACCAGGCGGTGCGCTGTGCGTCCTGGAACCCGGCCGCGTCCCGCAGGCCGCCGCCCGCTCCACCACCCGCCGTCGCACCGGCCATCACGGCACCGATCACGGCGACCCCCAGGGAGGAGCCGACCTGGCGGCTCGTCGAGGCGACCGCCGCCGCCACCCCCGCCTGGGCCCGCGGCATACCGGAGACAGCGGAGTTGGTGATGGGCGCGTTGACCAGGCCGAAGCCCACGCCGAAGAGGACGAAGCCCGCGAAGAGCACCCCGAGCGGCAGGTCGGCGGAGGCGGTCCGGGCGAGCAGCACCCCGCAGGCCGCCAGGCCCACCCCCGCCGCGAGCAGCGGCACTCTGGGACCCCGGTTGCCCACCAGGCGGCCGGAGAGCGGCGCGAACAGGAGCGTCATGACGGCCATCGGCAGCAGGCACAGGCCGGCATGCAGCGCGCTCATGCCGCGTACTTCCTGCAAGTACAGGGAGGTCAGGAACAGGAAGCCGCCCAGCGCGGCGAACGCGCACACCGCGGTGGCCGTGGCCCCGGCGAACGGGACACTGCGGAAGAAGCGCGGGTCGATCAGGGGTTCACTGCGGCGCGCCTCGTAAAGCGGCAGCGCCACCAGGGCGAGGAGGGCGACGGCGGCGCAGCCCAGCACCAGTGGGGAGAGCAGCCCCCGGTGCGGGCTCTCGATGATGCCGAAGGTCAGTCCGGCCAGCAGGACGACCATGAGTGCCTGCCCGCCCGGATCCGCCCTGCGGGCCCGCGGGGCGCGGGACTCGGGGATGTACCGCGTCGTCAGCAGCATGGCGGCCAGCCCCACCGGGACGTTGACCCAGAAGATCGCCTGCCATCCGCTCACCTGGACGAGCAGTCCGCCCAGCAGGGGGCCCGCCGCCATGCTGATGCCGACGACGCCGCCCCACACGCCTATCGCGCGGGCGCGTTCGCGCGGCTCGGTGAAGGTGTTGGTGATGATCGACATCGCGACGGGGTTGAGCATCGAACCGCCCACCGCCTGCAACGCTCTGGCCGCCACCAGCCACCCGAGCCCCGGCGCGAGACTGCACAGCAGCGAGCCCAGTACGAACAGCGCGAGTCCCCAGCGGAAGACCCGGCGGCGGCCGAGTCTGTCCGCCGTCGAGCCGGCGAGCATCAGCAGACCCGCGAGCACGAGGGTGTAGGCGTCCACCACCCACTGAAGCCCGGAGACGGACGCGTCCAGATCCGCTCTGATGTCGGGGAGCGCCACGTTGAGCGCCGTCGTGTCGACGCTGACGATCAGCAGCGACATGCAGCAGATCGCCAGGACGAGATACCGGCGGCGCGAGGCGAGTTCGGCGTCCGTCCCCGAGCCGGTGTGCGGCCGCGCGCCCGCGCCTGTGTCCGCGTCCGTCAAGTGACCCCCCTGTGTTGCTTGTACGGCTACAACGATTGTGACTCTACAACCAGTCGCCGACAACGCCCCGGGGGCCAGGACGGGATGTGCCGCGGCCTGCGGTTTCCTACCGTCGGTGGGACGACGAGGACGGCTCGGACCGACCGGGGGCGACACGTGCACACCTGCCGGAGGGACCACACGGAAACCAGCGGCGCCGGGGAAGCGGCCGCCTGCCGCCGTGCGCTCTTCGCCCGGACCTTCCGCGCGGCCTACGGCGTCGCCCCGCAGGACTTCCGCGCCGGTGCGCTCCGGGTCTCCTGAGCGGGGTCAGGAGACCCGAAGACCCGGGGAACCGTGGGCCGGTGCGGCTGGGGCTTTCCCTGCGGAGCGTGCTCCGGTCAGGGGGTGCCACTGGCCGTGGCGTGCGGTCCGCGGGTGGGTTGTGGCTTGGCGCGCAGTTCCCCGCGCCCCTTTCAGGGCGCCTAGGGAGTGTCTTCAAAGTAGCGGCGTCCGCCCGGAGGGCGGGCCTGGCGGTGTCTGGTGCGTGCGCTCGCAAGGCGGAGGAGGGAGCCCCTGCGTGGGGGCACCTCCCGGGGCGAGCGAAGCCGAGCCCTGGGGGAAGCGGCGACCGACGACAACGCCGCGAGCGTGCGTGCCAGACACCGCCAGGCAGGCGGGACTTTGAAGACACGACCTAGGCGACGCGGATTCCTCGGCGCCAGACCTCGGACACCAGCGGTACGCCCGGCCGGTAGGAGAGGTGGACGTGGGAGGGGGCGTCCAAGAGGGCCACGTCCGCCCGGCAGCCCGGCGTGAGGCGGCCGACGTCCGTGCGCCGCAGCGCCCGCGCGCCGCCGGCCGTCGCCGCCCAGAGGGCCTCGTCGGGCGTCATGTTCATCTCCCGTACGGCGATGGCGAGACAGAACGGCATCGACGAGGTGTACGAGGAACCCGGGTTGCAGTCGGTCGACAGGGCCACCGTGACGCCCGCGTCGAGGAGGCGGCGGGCGTCCGGGTAGACCGCGCGGGTGGAGAACTCGCAGCCGGGCAGCAGCGTGGCGACGGTGCCGCTGTGGGCGAGCGCGTCGACGTCCTCGTCCGTGAGGTGGGTGCAGTGGTCCGCCGAGGCGGCGTCCAGTTCGACGGCGAGCCGGATGCCGGGCCCGTAGGAGAGCTGGTTGGCGTGCACGCGCGGGATGAGACCCGCTTCCCTGCCCGCGGTGAGGATGGTGCGGCACTGGTCCTCGTCGAAGGCGCCCTCCTCGCAGAACACGTCCACCCAACGGGCGTGCGGGGCGCACTCGCGGAGCATCGGGCCGGCCACCAGCGCGGTGTAGGCGTCCGCGTCGTGTGCGTACTCGGGCGGTACGACGTGGGCCCCGAGGTAGGTGACCTCGTCCACGCCCGAGAGGGCCGCCACCCGCAGGGCGCGGGCCTCGTGCTCGGGGCTGAGCCCGTAGCCGGACTTCGTCTCCACCGTGGTCGTGCCCTGGGCGTACATCTCCCGCAGATGCGCGTCCAGGGTCGCCGCCAGCGCCTCGTCGCTCGCCTCGCGGGTCGCCTGGACGGTGGTGCGGATGCCGCCCGCCGTGTAGGGGCGGCCCGACATGCGGGCGTTGAACTCCTGGGTGCGGTCGCCCGCGTAGAGGAGGTGGGAGTGGCTGTCGACGAAACCGGGAACGGCGGCCCTGCCGCCCGCGTCGTGGGCCGTGTCGGCGGGCGGGGCCTTCTCGGTGGGGCCCACCCACGCGACCTGGTCGCCCTCGACGACGAGGGCGGCGTTCTCGATGATGCCGAGGGGGCTCCCGTCGCCCTGGGCGGGGTCGTTGGTGACCAGAGCGGCGATGTTGGTCAGGGCGGTTGTCTGGGGCATGGGGTTCCTTGGCGGTGCTGCGGTGTCGGGGCGGGGGCCCGGACCGGGCACCCGCCTGACGGGTGGTCAGGGGCGGAGGGCGCCGATCGCCTCGGTCAGCGCGTGGGGGACGGAGTCCACCAGCGTGTGGGCGCCGTCGCGCACCACGTGGCGGCCTGCCACCACGGTGTGCCGGACGTCGGCGGCGGTGGCGGCGAACACGGCCGTCTCCTCGGCGAGGCGGGCGACGGGGCCCGCGGTGCGTACGGAGTCGAGGGCGACGGTGGTGAAGTCGGCGAGGGCGCCGGTCTCCAGCCGGCTCGCCTCGGGCCAGCCGAGTGCCGCCTGTCCGCCTTCGGTGGCGGCGCGCAGCAGCTGCCCCGCGGTCCAGTGGCCGCGGGTGCGGCTGGCGAGCCGCTCGTCGAGCTCCAGGGCGCGGGCTTCCTCGAACATGTCGATGACGGCGTGGCTGTCGCTGCCCAGCGACAGTGCGGCTCCCGCGCGGTCGAGCGCGGGGGCCGGGCCGATGCCGTCGGCGAGGTCGCGTTCGGTGGTGGGGCACATGCACACGCCCGTGCCCGTGCGGCCCACCTGGCGGATGTCGTCGTCCGTCAGGTGGGTGGCGTGGACGGCGACGGTGCGCGGCGTGAGGACGCCGTGCTCGGCGAGCAGGGCGGTCGGCGTCATGCCGTGCACGCTCTCGCACGCCTCGTTCTCTGCGGTCTGTTCGGACAGGTGGACGTGCAGGGGGGCGCCGCGTTCCTCGGCCCACTGCGCGACGGTGCCCAGCTCCCGTGCGGGCACCGCGCGCACGGAGTGCACGGCGGCGCCCACCCGCGCGTGTGCGCCCTCGGGCCTGAAGGCCGTGGCGCGCTCGGCCCAGGTCTCGGCGCTGCCGTCGCTGAAGCGCAGCTGCTGCCGGTTCGGCGGCTCGCCGCGGCCCTTGGGGCCGATGCCGGAGGAGAGGTAGGCGGTGTCCAGCAGGGTGATGCGGATGCCGGCGTCGGCGGCGGCGGCCACCAGCGCGTGGCTCATCGCGTTGGGGTCGTCGTAGCGTGCGCCGCCGGGCGCGTGGTGCAGGTAGTGGAATTCACCCACGCAGGTGATGCCCGCCAGCGCCATCTCGGCGTACACCGCGCGGGCCAGCGTGTAGTAGGTGTCGGGGGTGAGCCGGGAGGCGGTCTGGTACATGGCGTCCCGCCAGGTCCAGAAGGTGCCCGAGCCGACCTGGACGGTGGAGCGCAGGGCCCGGTGGAACGCGTGCGAGTGCGCGTTCGCCAGGCCCGGCAGGGTGAGCCCGCGCAGCACGGCGGCGCCGGTCGGTGGCGCCTCGACGTCCCTGCGGACGGCGCCGAGCCGCCCCTGTGCGGTCACCTCCAGGGCGACGTGCGGCTCGACGGTGCCGTTGAGCCAGGCGAGCTCGCACCAGTAGACCTTCTCGGCAGGCGCCGCGCCGGTGTCCGGTGCGGCGCCGTCGCCCGTCGGGTTGTTTCGCGTGGTCGTCACACCAGGCCTTCCAGTACGTCGGCGAGCGCGGTGACGCCCGCCGCACAGTCGTCCTCCTCGGCGGACTCGGCGGGTGCGTGCGAGACGCCGGTCGGGTTGCGGACGTACAGCATCGCCGTGGGCACCGAAGCGGACAAAATACCCGCGTCGTGTCCGGCCCCCGTGGGCAGGACGGGGATGTCCTTCCCCAGCAGCGCGGCCATCCGATCGCGCAGCGCGTGGTCGAACTCGACCAGCGGTGTCGCCGACTCGCGTGTCACCCGTACGTCCACGCCGTCGCGGCCCCCGCGTTCGCCCGCCGCGCGTTCGATCTCGGCGACGAGGGAGGCCAGCGTCCCCTCGTCCGGCGCACGCGAGTCCAGCCAGCCCCTGACCAGGGAGGGGACGGCGTTGACGCCGTTGGGCTCCACCGCCACCTTGCCGAAGGTGGCCAGCGCGCCGGCCAGCCGTGCCTTCTTGCGGGCCGCGAGCACCGTGTTGGCGTAGGTGAGCATGGGGTCGCGGCGGTCCTCCAGGCGGGTGGTGCCCGCGTGGTTGGCCTCGCCGTGGAAGTCGAACCGCCAGCGGCCGTGCGGCCAGATCGCCGACGCGACCGCGAGCGGGTGGTCGGTCTCCGCCAGCGCGCGGCCCTGTTCGATGTGCAGTTCGACGAACGCGCCGATGCGGGCGAGCCGCTCGGGGTCGGGGCCGAGCGCGGCGGGGTCGTGCCCCGCCGCCTCCATCGCCCTGGGCAGGGTGGTCCCGTCCGCGTCGCGGAGGGCGTGGGCGCCCTCCGCCGTGAGGGACCCGGTCATCAGCCGCGAGCCCACGCAGGACAGGCCGAAGCGGGCGCCCTCCTCGTCGCAGAAGTTGACGATCGCGAAGGGGCGCGTGAAGGCGGTGCCGCGGCTGTGGAGTTCGTCGTAGGCGGCGAAGGCGGAGAGGACGCCCAGCGGTCCGTCGAAGGCGCCGCCGTCGGGCACGGAGTCGAGGTGCGAGCCCGTCACGACGGCGTTCTCGGCGCTCTTGTCGCCGAACCACGCCCACTGGTTCCCGTTGCCGTCGACCTCGTAGGCGAGGCCCCGGGACGCGGCCTGGGCGCGGAACCACTGACGGCACTCCTGGTCGGGCCCCGTCCACGCGAAGCGGCGGTACCCGCCCGATTCCGCCCTGCCGAGGGGCAGCAGTTCCTTCCACATCTGCTGGAAGGACGGCTGCGGTCCCGGCGGGTGAGGGCATCCCGGGTCGGAGGAGGCGGGGTCCATCAGGCGTCTCCCTCGCGCATCGGGACGCGGACGCCGCGCTCGGCGGCGACCGCCTCGGCCTCGGGGTACCCCGCGTCGACGTGGCGGATCACTCCGGTACCGGGGTCGTTGGTGAGGACCCGGCGCAGTTTCTCGCCGGCGAGGGCGGTGCCGTCGGCGACCGTGACCTGCCCCGCGTGCAGGGAGCGGCCCATGCCGACGCCGCCGCCGTGGTGGAGGGAGACCCAGGAGGCGCCGGAGGCCACGTTGAGCATGGCGTTGAGCATGGGCCAGTCCGCGATGGCGTCGGAGCCGTCGCGCATGGCCTCGGTCTCCCGGTAGGGGGAGGCGACGGAGCCGCAGTCGAGGTGGTCACGGCCCAGGACGAGGGGGGCCTGGAGCGCTCCGGAGGCGACCATGTCGTTGAAGCGTTCGCCGGCGGCGGCGCGCTCCCCGTAGCCGAGCCAGCAGATGCGCGCCGGCAGGCCCTGGTAGTGGACGCGCTCGCCGGCCAGGCGCAGCCAGCGGGCCAGCGACTCGTTCTCGGGGAAGAGGTCGAGCAGGGCACGGTCGGTGGCGGCGATGTCGGCCGGGTCGCCGGAGAGGGCCGCCCAGCGGAAGGGGCCCTTGCCCTCGCAGAAGAGGGGGCGGATGTAGGCGGGGACGAAGCCGGGGAAGTCGAACGCGCGGGTGTATCCGGCCAGCTGTGCCTCGCCGCGCAGCGAGTTGCCGTAGTCGAAGACCTCGGCTCCGGCGTCCTGGAACCCGACCATGGCCTCGACGTGGGCCGCCATGGACTCGCGCGCCCTGCGGGTGAAGTCGGCGGGCTTCTCGGCGGCGTAGGCGGCCATGTCGGCGAAGTCGACGCCGGTCGGCAGGTAGGAGAGCGGGTCGTGGGCGGAGGTCTGGTCGGTGACGATGTCGATGGGGGCGCCGTCGGCGAGCAGCTGCGGCAGCACCTCGGCGGCGTTGCCGAGCAGGCCGATGGACAGCGGGCGGCGGGCATCGCGGGCCTCGACGGCGAGGCGGAGCGCCTCGGCGGTGGTCTCGGCGGACACGTCCAGATACCCGTGTTCGATGCGGCGTTCGATGCGGGAGGGATCGCACTCGATGACGAGGGCGACGCCGCCGTTCATGGTGACGGCGAGCGGCTGGGCGCCGCCCATCCCGCCGAGCCCCGCGGTCAGCGTGATCGTCCCGGCCAGCGAGCCGCCGAACCGCTTCTGGGCGACGGCCGCGAACGTCTCGTAGGTGCCCTGGAGGATGCCCTGGGTGCCGATGTAGATCCAGGACCCCGCGGTCATCTGGCCGTACATGGTCAGGCCGAGCTGTTCCAGGCGGCGGAACTCCTCCCAGTTGGCCCAGTCGCCGACCAGGTTGGAGTTGGCGATCAGTACGCGCGGGGCCCACTCGTGGGTGGTCATCACGCCGACGGGGCGTCCCGACTGGACGAGCATCGTCTCGTCGCCGCGCAGGGTGCGCAGGGTGCGGACGATGGCGTCGTAGGAGGCCCAGTCGCGGGCGGCCTTGCCGGTGCCGCCGTAGACGACGAGCTTGTCGGGGTGCTCGGCGACCTCGGGGTCGAGGTTGTTCTGCAGCATCCGCAGTGCGGCCTCCTGCTGCCATCCGAGCGTGCTCAGCTCGCTGCCGCGCGACGCCCTGACCGGGCGTGGTCCTGCGGTGCTGGTCATGTGGCCCTGCCTCCTCGACTCCAGCCGAATCAGGTCTATTCACTAACCATACGCAGTGAATAGATCTAGTCAACGGGTGGTCGGGTACGAACCCGCTGGCGGACCGGACACGGCGGCCCCGGACCTCCGCCGAACACCCCGCGCCGCACCCCGTGCGGCCCGGCCGCAGTGAACCAGCGGTGGGACAGCCGGAGGGACACGCGGCGGGTAGGGCCGCGCAGGACGCCGCCCGGCGCGGGAGCGGCCTACCGTCGTCCAAGAGCACCCCGGCGGTCCGCATACGGAAGCCACGCTCCGGGTACGGCACGTCAGCGCGCTCCGCACAGTCCGCACCACCCGCCTCCCTGGCCCCACGCTCACCCCCACGCAGCCCCGGAGAACGACATGTCGCAGATCCTTTTCGTGCTGACCGGCGCTCAGCACTGGACCCTCGCCGACGGCACCCAGCACCCCACCGGCTTCTGGGCCGACGAGGCGGTCGCCCCCTACGAGGCCTTCAAGGCGTCGGGCCACCAGGTCGTCGTCGCCACCCCCGGCGGAGTGGTCCCCAGCGTCGACCAGACCAGCCTGTCCCCCGACGCGAACGGCGGACAGGACAACGCCGACCGGGTGGCCGCGGGACTCGAGACCTTCACCGAACTGGGACAGCCGCTGAGCATCGAGGACGTACGGATCGACAGCGGGGGCGGCCCGGCCGGCTTCGACGCGGTCTTCTACCCGGGCGGCCACGGCCCCATGGAGGACCTGGCCACGGACAGCGACTCCGGAACCCTGCTGGTGCGGACACTGGCGTCGGGCCGGCCGCTGGGCGTGGTCTGCCACGGCCCGGCGGCGCTGCTGGCCGCCCACACCCAGGAGGGTGCCAGCGCGGTGTACGGCTTCCGGCTGACCGGCTTCAGCAACGCCGAGGAGCAGCAGGCGGGCTTCGCGAACAAGGCGAAGTGGCTGCTCCAGGACCGGCTGGTCGAGGCGGGCGCCCACTTCGACGAGGGCGAGCCGTGGGCACCGCACGTGGTGGTGGACCGCAACCTGGTCAGCGGCCAGAACCCCGCCTCCGCGGGCCCCGTGGCGGCGGAGATCATCAAGATGCTGGGCTGAGCTGCCGTCAGCCGGCCGCCCGGAGGGCCGGATAGATGGGACCTCTGCCTCCGTACCGGAAGCTCAAAGCCGGTCGCCGCGCGCGCTCTTGACACTCCCGCACCTCTCTCGGACGCTTTCATCGGATGTCCGTGTCCGAGAGGGGGAGGGCCCGTGAGGTCTGGGCGCCGACGGACGCGGCACCGTCACCGCCGCGGACGTGGAGACCGGGCACAGCTACGCGGACGAGGGCTCCTACCGCTCGCAGCGGCGCACCACCGTCCGCGGCACCGCCTACGTCACCACGGCCCGAGGCGGCCGCACGGGCCTCAGCTTCACCGGTGAGGCCGATCCCGGCACCTCCTACCGGCTCACGGTCGGCTCGCGCTCGCGGACCGTGACCGGACGCGCGCTGATGTCGGGCGAGCCGCTGTCGTTCTCGCTGCCCCGCGGCCGTGTCGTACCGGTCACCCTCACCCGGGCCCATCCGGCCCATCCGGGTGAGGACCTAAAGGCGCGGGTGCGGCGCCTCACCCTGACGCCGTAGCCGGCGGGCCGTCCGCCCGGGCGCAGGCGGCGGAGGTCAGGGGGTCTCCGCGGCGCACGTCGCGGGGTCAGGACGCCTGCGGGGCGCGGCCGTGCCAGTCGACGCACATCAGGACGGCGTCGTCCTGGAGCGGCGCCTCGCCCCGGTAGGCGGCGAGTTCGCGCAGCAGGGCGACGGGTACCTGGGCCGCGGGCAGGAGCTTGTGCGCGGCCAGGGCGCGGGCCAGTGAGCGGTCGCCGTACTTCTCGCCGCCGCGTCCTGGGGTGTCGTAGACGCCGTCGCTGCCGAACAGCAGCCGGTCACCGGGCAGCGCCGTGAAGTGCTCCTCGGTGTAGACGGTGTCCTCGAACATGCCGAGCGGCAGCTGGCTGTCGAAGGAGAGGGTGTCCACCGTGCGGCCGCCGCGCAGCCGCCAGGTGCGCGGCGAGCCCGCGTCCACCACCGCGACGACTCCGGTGGCCAGCTCGACACGCAGCAGGAGCACCGAGACGTAGGCGGAGCCCTGGTACTGCGCGTAGACGGCCTGGTCCGCGAGCGTCGCCTGCCCTGCCAGGTCCAGTCCGGCGCGGCGCGCGTTGCGCAGCGCGTTGGTGGCGAGGTTGGTCAGCAGCGCGGCCTCCATGCCCTCGCCCATGCCGTTGGTGAGGGCGAGCGTCAGATAGCGCTCCGAGGCCTCCCAGTCGAACCCGTCACCGAAGATCGCGTACGCCGGCTCCAGGTGTGCGCCGACCTCGAACTCGGGGCGGACGCAGGCGCGCCCGGGCAGCAGCTGCCACTGCATCTCCGCCGCGAGTGTGAGCCGGGTGGCGCGGCGGGCCAGCAGGAACAGGTCGGTGTCCCGTCCGGCGACGAGGACCTCGTGCCCGAGGACCTCGCACAGCTCGCGCAGCTCCGGCAGCAGGTCGCGGGGGTCCTTCGAGCCGGGCAGCCCCACGGACAGCGTGCCGAGCCGGTCGCCGCGCGCCGTCAGGGGGAGGTGGACGACGATTCCGTCACCGGTCTGACTGGTGACGTACGGTTCCTGGGCACCGAACGCGCGCCCCTGCGGACTGTCGTGCACGGACACCGCGTCCTCGTCGGCCGGACATCCGTTCACTCGCCGCAGCGACGTCATGCTGTAGTCGATCATGCGGAGCTCGACGGAGTCGGCGCCGTACCCGGCCCGCAGCTCGTCGGCGAGGGCGGCGGCCAGGTCCTGCGGGGGCGCGGTGCGCAGCCTTTGCTGCACAGCGGCGAATCGGTCCACGACGGTCCTGATCTGTGCGGGGCTGGCGAGGACCCCGACGGGGATCGCGACCGCTCAGCCGAACTTCCGTGCCACGTTCCGTGAAGCCGTCACCGTATCGCAGTCAGGTGCCCGGCAGCCCGGCGTCCGCTCCGGCGTCGTGCCACCCCGCGCCGCCCGCCACCCCTACGGACAGCCACCCCTGCGGATGGCGTCGCGGAAGAGTGCCGCGCCGTCCGCGATGAGTTTTCCGCCTCCCTCCGGTCCCTCTTTCCGGCACCGGTGCACTGGGCCCGGCGGCCTGGGACGTGCGGGAGGCAGCACACCATGAGCGAGACGACGGAACCGGGCAGCCCCCGGGTGGGCGGGACCGTGCTGGGCAGCACCGACCCGAGGAGGCTGTGGGAGTGGTACCGGGACGTGTTCGCCCCCGGCCTGACACGGGACGGCGCCGAGGACGGGGGCCCGGTGCGGCATCTGCGACTGGGCGGCACATACGTCGTTTTCGAGGCCCGTGACGACGTGGGCCGCAAGTCCGTCGAACCGGGCCGCGTGCTGGTCAACTTCGAGGTCACCGACATCCGGGAGATGGAGCGGCGGCTCGACGCCCAGCTCAACCCGCGCTGGATCCGCCCGGTCGAGACGGTCGACGAGCACGTACTGCTGGGCACCCTGGAAGACCCGGACGGCAACTACGTCCAGCTCTGCGACACCACCGCCGACGGCACACCCGCCTAGCACCGCCGTGTTCCGTCAGGAGGAGGACGGCGGACCCGCAACGGATGCCGGGCGCCGCGGGGACGCCGCCGAACAGGCGGCCGAACTGCTGCGCCGCGCGGTCGGATACGCGCTGGCGACCGCCCAGTGCGTGACCCCCGCACTGCTGGGGCACCCCACCCCCTGCGCCGCCTGGGACCTGGGCGCCCTGCTGACCCATGCGGACGACTCCCTGGCGGCACTGCACGAAGGCATCACCGAGGGCGCCGTCACGCTCCATCCGCACGCCCATGGGCCGGGCCCGGCGACGGTCACGGCCCCGGACCCGGACCCCGCGGCCGCGTTCCGGCAGCGCGCGGCGCGCATGCTGGGCGCCTGGGCCGCCGCACGTCCCGGCGTCAGGATCGTCGCGGTGGCCGACGCGCCCCTGACGGCGACGGCCCTCGCGCTGACCGGCGCTCTCGAACTCGCCGTGCACGGCTGGGACATCGCCTGGTCCACCGGGTACCCCGAACGCGCCGTGCCGGGGCCCCTGGCGTCCCGCCTGCTGCCGGTGGCCCGCCACCTGGTCCCGCACGACGGCGCCCGCCACCCCCTGTTCGGACCGCGCCTGCCCCTGCCCGTCGACGCGCCGGCCGCCGACCGGCTGCTGGCCTTCCTGGGCCGAGCACCCCACGCGCGCGCCCCCGCCCCCGTTCCCGACGGCGGATAGCCGGACGGGTCAGGGCACGTGGGCGCACTCCGTCAGGATGCGGCGCACCCGCCGGCCCAGCGCCTCGTACAGCGCCCACCCCCGCGGGGTGGCGCCCAGCCTCGCCTGTTCCCCCCTCGGCGCTCACTCCGCGAAGAGGCCCCGTTCGCTCGCCCGCGCGTCGAACTCCTCCAGGCGGGCCTGCGCCTCAGGGAGGCCGTCGCACATCGCTTCGAGCAGGACGCGGCCCAACAGCATGGGGGCGCAGGCCGTGTCGAAGGCGAGGCCGGTGCCGACGGCCGCGGGCAGCAGCAGGTCGCCGGGGCCGGCGACGGGCGCGAAGGCGCTGTCCGCGACGGTGATCACGGCCAGCCCCGCCTCCCTGGCCCGCTCCAGCGCCTCGACCGTCTCGCGAGGGTGGCGGGGCAGCGCGAAGCACATCAGCACGCTCGCGCCGGCGCGCACGCAGCCGTCGATCCTGTCGACGAGCATCGAGCCGCCCTCGGTGAGCAGCCGCACGTCGGGGTGGACCTTGGCGGCGAAGTAGGCGAAGCCGCCGGCCTGGGCCGCCGCGGCCCGCAGCCCGAGGACGGGCAGCGGGCGGGAGGCGGCCAGCAGCCTGCCCGCGCGTTCGACGGGTGCCGGGTCCTCCAGCAGCGCGGCCAGGTGCCGCAGGTTCTCGATCTCGGCGTGGACCGCCTGCTGGTACTCGTTGAGCCCGCCGGGATCCTCGCCTCCCGCGGTGGACTCCGTCCCCTCCTGCGGTGCGCTCTCGCGCAGGTGACGGCGGAGTGCCGGGTAGCCGTCGAACCCGAGCGCCACGGCGAACCGGGTGACGGACGGCTGGCTGACCCCGGCCAGCTCGGCCAGCTCGACGCTGGAGAGGAAGGGCGCGTCCCCCGCCCTGCGGACCATGCAGTGGGCGATGCGGCGCTGGGTCGGGGTCAGCCGGTGTCCGTCGAACAGTTTCAGCAACCGCGCGCTCGCGCCGCCCATCCCGCACCTCGCATTCAGCCCGCTCCTCCCGTGCATAATCCTATGCAGCCAGAAGGTACCGCGGCAAGGCGGACGCCGGGGCCTGGTGAGGGCGTGAGGTCGCAGGTCGGGGGTCGGGGTCGGGAAGGCGTCAGCCCTGCCCGTCCGCGAACCACCGCGCCAGCTCGGGGGCGAGGCGGGAGACCGTCACCGGCGTGCCGCCGTCCCGCAGCGACTCGGTGGCCGCTACCCCGGCCGCCACGGCCTCGCGCGCCGCGACGGGGCTGGTGTCGGTGGCACCGCCCTCGCGGACGAACCGCAGGAACTCCGCCACCAGCAGCGGATCGGAGCCACCGTGCCCGCCCTCCTCGTCACTGCGGGAGGGCATGGGGACCACGAGGTCGGCCTCGGCGCGGTAGCCCTCACGGCTGCGCCGGTTCCACACCCGCACCTCGGCGCTCTCCCCGTGGTCGCCGAAGTTCTCCAGCCGGCCCTCGGTACCGATGACGGTGTAGTTGCGCCAGTAGTCGGGCGTGTAGTGGCACTGCTGGTAGCTGGCGTGGACGCCGCCCTCCAGCCGCATCACCACCATCGACAGGTCCTCCACGTCCACGACCGGGTTGAGCCCCGTGTTCGCCAGCGGCGGCCAGTTGTTCTCCGGGTCGTACCAGTCGGGCATCACCGCGCCCGGTGCCTGGCCCGAGCGGTCGTCGATGTCGCCGTAGACGGTCAGACCTCCCAGCGCCGTGACCCGCTCGGTGTAGGCGCCCGCCAGCCAGTGGATGACGTCCAGGTCGTGCGCGCCCTTTTGGAGAAGCAGGCCCGTGGTGTTGCGGCGGTCGGCGTGCCAGTCCTTGAAGTAGAAGTCGCCGCCGTGTCCCACGAAGTGACGGCACCAGACGGCCTTGACCTCGCCGATCTCCCCCCGCCGGATCAGCTCGCGCATGGTGCGCACCACGGGCATGTGCCGCATGTTGTGGCCCACGTACAGCCGGGCGCCGCCTTCCCTGGCCGCCTCCAGCACCCGGTCGCAGCCCTCGGTGGTGATGGCCAGCGGCTTCTCCACGAAGACGGCGACCCCCGCCCGCAGCAGCTCGGTCGCGAGCTGCTCGTGCGTGTGGTCGGGGGTGATGACGAAGACCGCGTCCAGTTCCTCGGCCTCCAGCAGCTCGCGGTGGTCGCCGTAGAGCCGTACGCCGTCGCCGAACCACTCGCGGGCCCGCGCGAACATCGCCGGAGCCGTGTCGACGGCGGCCACCACGCGGGAGCCCTGGCCGGGCCGGTGCGCCTCACGGGCGAGGGTGGCGCGCAGCCCGAGCCCGATGACGGCCAGGCGCAGGTCCCGGGTGCGGGGCCCCTCGGCGCCTCCGGGCGCCGGGGCGAGGGTGGTGTCGGTCATGTGGTCTCCAGCCGTTGCGGTCACGTCATATCCAGCCGTTGCGGTCACGTGGTTCTCAGCCCTTCATCCCGGAGAAGGCGATGCCCTGGATGAAGTGCCGCTGCATCGCCACGAAGACGACGATCACCGGCAGTGTGGCCAGGACGGAGCCGGCCATCAGCACGGGGTACTCCGTCAGGTGCGCGCCCTGGAGGGTGGCGAGACCGGCCGACAGCGGCATCTGGGACGGGTCGGTGTTGACGACCAGCGGCCACATCAGATCGTTCCACGACCACAGGAAGGTGAGGATGCCCAGGGCCAGCAGCCCGGGGCGGGCCAGCGGCAGGGCGATCCGCCAGAAGACGGTGAACGGGTTGGCCCCGTCCAGCCTGGCCGCCTCCTCCAGCTCGGTGGGCAGCCCGAGGAAGAACTGGCGCAGCAGGAACGTCCCGAAGGCGCTGAACATGCCGGGGACCACCAGCGCCTGCAAGGAGTTGAGCCAGCCGAGGTCCTGCATGATCTGGTACTGCGGCAGCAGGAACAGCTGGCTGGGCACCATCAGCACCGCCAGGAACCCCAGGAAGAGCGCTCCGCGCCCGGGGAAGGCGATGCGCGCGAACGCGTACGCCGCCATCGAGCACAGCAGCAGCTGCGCGACGGTGCGCAGCAGCGTCATCAGCACGGTGTTCAGCAGCTGGTCGGTGAACGGTATCGAGGAGAAGACCGTCGCGTAGTTCGACCAGTCCCAGTGCTCCGGCAGGAACGTCGGCGGCACCCTGGTGGACTCGCCGAACGACTTGAAGGAGGTCAGGACCTGCCACAGCAGCGGGAAGACCGTCACGACCGCGCCCAGGGACAGCAGCACGTGCGCGGGCCACAGCCGCCCCTCGCGGTTCCGCCGGGCCGCGCGGCGGGCCGCGGCGGGCGGGCGGGCGCCCTCGGGGCGGGTGCGGCGCGGGGCTGTCGCGCTCGTCTCAGTCATAGTGGACCCACCTCTTCTGCAACCGGAACTGGAGGGCGGTCAGCGCCATGATCAGGACGAACAGCACACAGACGATGGCTGCTCCGTACGCGCGCTGGTTGTCGTAGAAGGACTTCTGGAAGAACAGCATCACGATGGTCTGGCCCTCGCTGTAGGCCGGGTTCGTGACGCCGACGGACGTGTTGGCGCCCAGGATCATGTAGATCAGGTCGAACACCTGGAGGGACTGGATCACCGACAGCACGGTGGTGAAGAACAGCGTCGGGCTCAGCAGCGGCATCGTGACGGAGAAGAACTGGCGCACGCGGCCCGCCCCGTCCAAAGAGGCGGCCTCGTAGTAGTCCTGCGGGATGCCCTGGAGGCCCGCCAGCAGCAGGATCATGTTGTATCCGACGGTCATCCACACGCCGACGGCGGCGACGGCGAACCGCACCACGTCCGGGTCGGAGACCCAGTAGGTGCCGTCGATACCGATCGCGTCGAGGGCCTGGTTGAGGATGCCGACGTCGCCGTTGTAGAGCCAGCGCCACACCACCGCCACCGCGGCCGGCATCGTGACGACCGGCAGGAAGTACAGCGTCCGGTAGAACCCGGTGCCGCGCATGCCCTTCAGGTTCAGCAGCACGGCCAGCACCATCGAGACGGGGATGCCCAGCAGCACCAGCACGGTGTAGATCAGGCTGTTGCCCAGCGACTGCCACACTTCGGGGTCGTGCAGCATCGTGCGGTAGTTCTCCAGCCCGATCCACGAGGTGCCGCCGAAGGGGCCCCACTCGGTGAAGCTGAAGTACAGGGTTTGCAGCACGGGCCACAGATAGAACACCGCAAGACCGAGCCCCGCGGGCGCGATCATCGCGTAGCCCCACCACTTGTCGCGGTGCAGGAAACGGCGCTCCCGCTTGCGCAGCGCACGCTGGCTGGATGCGGAGCCGCCTGACCCGCCGGACGGAGGCGGTGGCGCCGCCTTCGCCGCCGCGGTGGCCTCGACGTCGACGCTCATGCCTTCCCCTCCCGGGCGAGCAACTGGTTCATCGCCTTGGTGAGGGAACGCGACACGTCGGCCAGGCTCTCGTTCCCGCTCCACGCCCGGGACAGCAGTTGCAGTTCCTTGTGCGACCAGGCGGCGGTGTTGGTGGAGATCGGATACGGCACCGCGTAGTCCACGGCGTCCAGGTGGACCTTCAGGTCGAACTTCGGCATGGAGTCGATCCACGGCTGCTGGGTGCCGTTCCGTGCCGGGATGGCCGTGCCCTTGGCCTGGAGGAGCGAGCCGCGCCTGGACGAGAGGAAGCGCACGAAGTCCCGGGCGAGCCGGGGGTGCGGCGTCCTGGCGTAGACGACGTTGGCCAGGCCGTGGATGACGCTGGCCCGGTGCTTGCCGCGCGGCAGCGGAGCCACGTCGACCTTGTCGCGCAGCGCCGGGTCGGCCCAGAAGACGGCCGCGTTGTACGAGCACTCGTACGTCATGGCGAGCTTGCCCGCCTGGAACATCTGCGTGGCGTCGGTGTCGGTGAGCTGCTGGAGGGTGGGTGAGGCGCGGTAGCGGTGGATCATGTCGATCCACAGCTGGAGCCCGTCGAGGGTCTGCGGGTCCGCGTACCCCGACTCCGTGCGGTCCTTCGAGAGCACCCAGCCGCCGGCCTGCGGTATGGAGTTGTAGTAGTTCTCCTGAGCGCGCACCGGGGCGCCCACGCCGTAGACCCCGCGGCGCCTGTCCGTCAGCCGCTGGGCGGCTGTGATCAGGTCCTGCCACGTCCACGAGTCGTCCGGGTGGTCCACGCCCGCCCGGTCGAACAGCTTCTTGTTGAACCAGAGCGCGACCGTGTCGAAGTCCTTCGGCGCACCGTACTGGGTGCCCTTCCAGCGGTAGAGGTCCGCCAGGTCGGGCGGGAAGTCGGCCGGGTCGAGGACCGCCTCGGGGCCCTCGGTCTCCAGCGGCAGCAGCTGCCCGTTGTCGGCGTACAGGCCGAAGTTGGGCCCGTTCATCCAGAACACGTCGGGTGCCGAGCCGCCCGAGCAGGCCGTGCGCAGCTTCGTCCAGTACGTGGCGTTCGGGGTGAGCTGCACGTCCACGCTCACGCCCGGCCTGGTTCGCTCGAACTCCCTGGCGGCCTTCTCCATGGCCGGCATCTGGTACACGTCCCAGACGCCGTAGGTGATCCGACCGCGTTCGGCGCCGCCCTTGGACGAGGCGGTGGTCGGTTTCGGGGGACTGCCGCAGCCTGCCGCGAACGCCGTCGTACCGAGCGTCGTCGCGGCGGCAGTGAAGAGGGAACGTCTGCGCACGCCGGAGGGCCTTCCTGGGAGCCTGATGCCCGGAAAGCTATGTGCTCGAAGTTGACGCGTCAAGACTCGTTTCGATCAACTTTACGCAATGTGGTGCGGCCGGGTCCCGCCGCGGAGTAGTGCTAGCACCACTCCGCTCCACCCCGCGCGCCCGTACTGTGACAGGCATGAGCACACCCGATCCCGAGCTGAAGAAGGAACTCGACGCGACCCTGCACACCCGCAGGGAGCTGGGTCCCGAGTACGAGGGCGAGCTGATCGACGCCTTCCTGGAGAAGGTGGAGCAGCGGCTCGACAACGTCGTCGACAAGCGGATGCGCCGGCAGCTGGCGGAACAGCAGATGGTGGCCGCGCGCGGCGCTGCGACGGGCAGGCCCCCTCAGGGACCGCCGGTCTACTCCGACGGCCTCGGCGCACGGCTCGGCCTGGCGGTCGCCTCCCTGGTGCTGGCGATCCCCCTCTCGGCGATCGCCGTCGTCAACGCCGGCATGACGGGCCTGTTCACCTGCTGGGCCGGCATCGTCGCCGTCAACGCCCTCCAGGCCAGCCGCTCCTGGTTCTCCCCGGGGCGGCGTGACAGGGACGAGTAGCCGAGCTCAGCGGGCCGGCACTGCCGAGTGCCCCACGGGGCCGCACGGTACGAGCGCACGGGGTCCGACGCGACACGAGTACCCCCCCCGGGTGCCAGGACGGCGCGCATGGCCGCGCCCGGGACCGGCACGGCACGGCACGCGTGACCCCGGCCCCCGGGGGGCGGCACGGCACGAGTAGCCCGCCCGGGGGCCGCGCGGAGTGGCCGCGCCCAGGGGGCCGACGAGAACGGCGGCAAGGCGCACGGGCGGGAAAAGCCCGGGCCCGGGGGGCCTGTCCCGGGCCCCTCCTCACCGTGCCAGATACGCCAACAGGTCCTGGCGGCTGACGACCCCGCTCGGCTTGCCGTCCGCCAGTACCACCGCCGCGTCGGCCCCCTCCAGCACGGCCATCAGGTCGGCGACGGCCTCGCCCGCGCCGACGTGCGGCAGCGGCGCGCTCATGTGCTTGTCGAGCGCGTCCCCCAGGGAGGCCCGCTGCGCGAACAGCCCGTCCAGCAACTCCCGTTCGACGACCGACCCGATCACCTCGGCGGCCATCACGTCGGGGTGCCCCGCCCCCCGCTTGACGACGGGCATCTGCGAGACCCCGTACTCGCGCAGCACCTCGATGGCCTCGCCGACGGTCTCCTCAGGGTGCATGTGCACCAGCGAGGGCATGGGGCCCTCCTTGTGCCGCAGGACGTCACCGACCCGCGCCCCCGCGGTGCCGCCCTCCTCCAGGAAGCCGTAGTCGTTCATCCACTCGTCGTTGAAGATCTTGCTGAGATAGCCGCGCCCGCTGTCGGGCAGCAGGACGACCACCACTGCGTCCTTGCCGTCCGGACCCAGCCGCCGTGCCACCTCCAGCGCCCCGACGACCGCCATCCCGCAGGAGCCGCCCACCAGCAGGCCCTCCTCCTTGGCGAGCCGGCGCGTCATCTGGAAGGAGTCCTTGTCGGAGACGCCGATGATCTCGTCGGTGATGTTCCGGTCGTAGGCGTCGGGCCAGAAGTCCTCACCGACGCCTTCGACCAGGTAGGGCCGCCCGCTGCCGCCGGAGTAGACCGAGCCCTCGGGGTCGGCGCCCACGATCCGCACCCGGTCGCCGCTTACCTCTTTCAGGTACCGCCCGGTGCCGCTGATGGTGCCTCCGGTGCCGATACCCGCGACGAAATGGGTGATCCGCCCGTCCGTCTGCTCCCACAGCTCGGGCCCGGTCGTCTCGTAGTGCGAGCGGGGGTTGTCGGGGTTGCTGTACTGGTCGGGCTTCCAGGCCCCGGGGGTCTCCCGCACCAGCCGGTCGGAGACGTTGTAGTACGAGTCGGGGTGCTCCGGGTCGACGGCCGTGGGGCAGACCACGACCTCGGCCCCGTAGGCACGCAGCACGTTGATCTTGTCGGTGGAGACCTTGTCGGGGCACACGAACAGGCAGCGGTAGCCCTTCTGCTGCGCCACGATGGCCAGACCGACCCCGGTGTTGCCCGAGGTGGGCTCGACGATCACCCCGCCAGGACGCAGCGCGCCCGACTCCTCGGCCGCCTCGATCATGCGCAGCGCGATCCGGTCCTTCACGGAGCCGCCCGGATTGAAGTACTCCACCTTGGCCAGGACGGTGGCCTGGATGCCTTCCGTGACACTGGTGAGCTTGAGCAGCGGGGTGTTGCCGACAAGCTCGATCATCGACTCGTGATACTGCACCGTGGTCTCCGCGCGTAGTCGTGGTCGCGGGCCGCGGGTCGCGGGCCCGTGCCGACACCATATGGGGCAACACGCGCACGCAGGGGGCGCGTTGCAGCACGCTCCGGGGCGGGCAACACAGTCTTGAGGGGTACGAGCCCCGGCGCGCGGCCGGACGGTCACCACGTACTGGGCGACCACCCGGACCAGGGCCCTTCGGGAGGCTTCCCGAACCGGCCTGGAGGACATCGTCCGACAAAGCGGCGCGCCACCGAGGAACGGCGCGCACTCCATGCTGCGAACCAGACGGAAAGAACCCGTCAGGTTGAGCAGAAGAACCGGACGAACCATCAGCACGGCAACGCGGGAGGCGGAAGAGCACAATGCCGATGTCGAAGGCGTCGAGCGCGAGAGTGGCCCGGCGAATCGCGACCGCAGCCGCCTACGGAGGCGGCGGAATCGGCCTGGTCGGCGGGGCGGCGGTCGGGCTGCTGTTCACCGAACTCCAACTGGCGAAACGTCAAATCGGCGGCTCGGACGACGAGCCACCCCAGGCCGACGGGCTCTACGGCGACGCCTTCGGCAGGCTCTACACCGGGCGTCCCCTGCGCATGGCCTTCCTCGGCGACTCGACGGCGGCGGGACAGGGCGTGCACAGGTCGCGGCAGACGCCCGGAGCGCTGCTGGCCTCCGCGCTCGCGGCCGTGGCGGAGCGCCCCGTGGAACTGCGCAACGTCGCACTGTCCGGCGCCATGTCCGACGACCTGGAGCGGCAGATCACGCTGCTGCTGAGCGCACGGGAGCCGGCCACGGCACCGGACGTGTGCGTCATCATGATCGGCGCCAACGACGTCACCCACCGCATGTCCCCGGCCCGCTCGGTCCGCTACCTGTCGGACGCGGTGGCACGGCTGCGGACGGCCGGCTGCGAGGTGGTGGTCGGCACCTGCCCCGACCTGGGCAGTGTCGAGCCCGTCGGGCAGCCGCTGCGCTGGATCGCGCGGCGGCTGTCACGTCAGCTGGCGGCGGCACAGACCATCGCCGTCGTCGAGGAGGGCGGACGGACGGTCTCGCTGGGCGACCTGCTGGGCCCGGAGTTCTCCGCCAACCCGCGCGAACTGTTCGGCCCGGACAACTACCACCCGTCCGCCGAGGGCTACGCCACCGCCGCCATGGCGGTCCTGCCCACCCTGTGCACGGCGCTGGGGCTGTGGCCGGACGAGCGTCCCGACAGCCGCCGCCGCGAGGGCGTGCTGCCGGTCGCCCGGGCCGCGGCGGAGGCGGCGGCCGAGGGCGGCACCGAGGTCGCCGGCATGCGGGGCCCCTGGGCCCTGCTCAAGCACCGCCGCCGGCGCAGGCTGCCGCCCGCGGAGGAGACCACCTGGCAGCGCGAGGAGGAACCCGAACACCGCTGACCGGTCGGCGCGCCCCCGACGAGAGCGTGCCGGCCACCGAGCGGGCAGAACCCGGGCGGCAGGAGGGGTGCGGCGAGCGGCGCGCTCCTCGGCGAGAGCGTCTTTCGGCGAGAGCCTCTTTCGGCGGGAGTGTCTTGACGCCTCCCCGGGACAAAGCAAACGCTTAGAAGAGGCCCGCATCACACCGTTCAGACCGTGACCGGCACCCTACGGGCGGGTAGCTTCCGCTCCGTACCGCCGATCCGCCGACTCCCCCAGGAGCCCCTGATGCCCGAAGCAGTGATCGTCTCCGCCGCCCGCTCCCCCATCGGCCGCGCCTTCAAGGGCTCCCTCAAGGACGTACGCCCGGACGACCTGACGGCCGAGATCGTCAAGGCGGCGCTGGCCAAGGTGCCCGAGCTGGACCCGCGGGACGTCGACGACCTGATGCTCGGCTGCGGTCTCCCCGGCGGCGAGCAGGGCCACAACCTCGGCCGCGTCGTGGCCGTCCAGATGGGGATGGACCACCTGCCGGGCTGCACCATCACCCGCTACTGCTCCTCGTCCCTCCAGACGACCCGCATGGCACTGCACGCGATCAAGGCGGGCGAGGGCGACGTGTTCGTCTCCGCGGGCGTCGAGACGGTCTCCCGCTCGGTCAAGGGCACCTCCGACGGGATGCCCGACACCCACAACCCGCTCTTCGCCGACGCCGAGGCCCGCACGGCGGCCCGCGCCGAGCAGGGAGGAGAGGGGTGGACCGACCCGCGCGAGAGCGAGCAGGTGCCCGACGTCTACATCGCGATGGGCCAGACCGCGGAGAACCTCGCGCGGCACAAGGGCGTCACCCGCCGGGAGATGGACGAGTTCGGCGTCCGTTCCCAGAACCTGGCGGAGAAGGCGATCGCCGACGGCTTCTGGGAGCGGGAGATCACGCCGGTCACCACCCCCGACGGCACGGTCGTCGGCAAGGACGACGGGCCCCGCTCCGGGGTGACCCTGGAGGGCGTCGAGGGCCTCAAGCCCGTCTTCCGTCCGGACGGCCTGGTCACCGCGGGTAACTGCTGCGCCCTCAACGACGGCGCCGCCGCGCTGGTGATCATGTCCGACACCAAGGCCCGCGAGCTGGGGCTGACCCCGCTGGCCCGCATCGTGTCGACCGGCGTCTCCGCGCTCTCCCCCGAGATCATGGGTTACGGCCCGGTCGAGGCCAGCAACCAGGCGCTCGCCCGCGCGGGCATGTCGATCGGCGACATCGACCTGGTCGAGATCAACGAGGCCTTCGCCGCGCAGGTCATCCCCTCCTACCAGGACCTCGGCATCGACCTCGACAAGCTCAACGTCAACGGCGGCGCCATCGCCGTCGGTCACCCCTTCGGGATGACCGGCGCGCGCATCACCACCACGCTGCTCAACTCGCTCCAGTGGCACGACAAGCAGTTCGGCCTGGAGACGATGTGCGTGGGTGGCGGCCAGGGCATGGCGATGGTGCTGGAGCGCCTGAGCTGACCTCGGACCGCGGTGGGCCCCCGGCGCCCACCCGCTGAGACGCCGCCGAGACAAAAGCGCCCCCAGGATGTGATATACACCCTGGGGGCGCGGCATTTCCGCAGGTCACAGCGGTACACCGGGGATGAAGCCGCTCTCCCACCTGTCCAGTTCGCCAGGATTTGCACTACGGTCGAAGAGCCTTGGACGACCTCATCGACACCGTGTACCGACACCGCTGTTGTAGGAATTCAGGGTGAACGACCGGGGGGACCGCGTCAGGGGGAACGAACCGGAACCGGGAGTCAAGTCAGTGAGCGCCATATCCCTCATCCTGCTGTGTGCGGCGGCCGTGGCCACCGCCCTGGGCGGTGCGGCACTGCACACGGCGCGCGGCCTGCGCCGCCAGCTGACGGCGCTGCGCACCGAACTGGAGGCGGGGCGGCACGACGTCCCGGCCACGGCCGCCGTCAGCGCTGCGGCCTGCGGGACCACCGCGGTCCCGCACGCCCGTACGGCGTCGGCCGACGAAGCCCGCGCGGCAGCGGCCGCCGAGGCGCCCACGGCATCGGAAGAGGAGAGCGACGCGGAGACGGCAGGCCCCTTCTCCCGGCAGATCCGCGCCGCGGTCGCCGCCGCGCTGGCGGACGAGCGGGAGCGGGAACTCGCCGAGGCGCGGGCCTTCTGGGCCGCCCAGGAGGCCCGCGGCGACGCGGGTGCGGAGTCGGGCGCCCTGCTGGCGGGGCACGGCACCGAGTACGAGATCGCCCCCGGCGACCCCGCCGACGGCTTCACCGACCCCGTCCGGTCCACGGACGGCGACTCGGGGGACGCCGGCCTCACCGCCCTCGCGGACTTCGCGGATCCGACCGGTTCCAGCGGTTCCGCCGACTTCACGGCCGCCGATTTCCTCGGTGCCGCCGACTTCACCGGCCCCACCGGAGAGACGCCGGCGCCGCACGGCTCGGAGACCGGTCAGATGTTCATCCCGCGCCAGCCGGGTCCCGAGGACGCGGATATGGACGTGGACCTGGCCTCGTTCGACGCGTGGGACACGGCGGACACGCACCCGGGTGAGAACGAGGAGGAGCCGGACGGTGCCCCCGCCCGCCCCTCGCCCCACGCCCCGGACGTGAGCGCGGAGACCGACGCGGAGTCGCCCGATCTGGCGGCCGCCCGGCGCCGCCATCCGTCCCAGCCGGACTACACGCTCAGCGGCGAGCCGGTCGCCCCGCACGCGTCCTCGTCCCCCGCGCCGACGGTCACCTACCACGAGCGCACCATCGAACGCCTCGCCGGCCTCGCCGAGGCCCGTACGCCACTGAGCGACGTACGCCCGGGTCCGCTCGGCACGCTGGACGTCTACCTCTTCGAGGACGGGACGACCGTGTGCCTGTCGCCGGGCCACCGCGCCACGAGCGAGGCGCTGGCCGACGCGGTACGCCGCGGGGAGGCACCCGTGCTGATGGGCGGCTCCGGCATCTCCGGCTCCTACACGCTCACCTTCGGCTACCCGGACGGCAGCACGGCCTACCTGCTGGCCGACCGCGTCATCACCCCGCTGTAGACGCGGCGGGCCGGCCACCTACAGACGCACCGTCTCCACCGCGCGCAGGGCTTCCTCCAGCACTGGCTCGGCGTCCTCGCCGGGGGCCGCGCGCAGGGCCGCGACCAGGTCGTGTCCGGCGACGGCGAGTTGGTCGCCGACGGCGAAGACGCCCGCGTCGGGCAGCGTACGGCGCGCGGCGGTCTCCGCCCCGAACTCCAGGCGCTGCGCCAGCGTGGCCAGTTCCCGCGCGAGAGCGAGGCCGTCTGCCGCGGCGCCGCGGGTCAGGGCGGACTGCGGCGCGGCCCGCAGCCGGTCGGCGAGTCGCTCCACGGCGTCGGTCAGCGAACGGGTGTCAACACGGGGCACGGCCTCACCCTATCCAGCCCTCTCCCGGTGCGGGCCGACCACACTGTTGCCAACGCCCGCGCACTCAGGCAACGTGTGGCCAAGGACTCATTGCACAAGCGTCCGGAGGCGCCGATGTCCCAAGTCTTCTCCGAAGAGACCCACCGGAACATGCTCTCCCGCATCCCCCAGTGCACCGGCCGTGAAGTCTCCGACTGGCTGCGCACAGTGGACGAAGGCCCCGCCCTCCTCCGCTTCGAGGAGAAGGTGAGCTGGCTCCGTGGCGCACACGACCTCGCCTACGGGCACGCCAAAGCGATCATCCACGAACACGACCTGCGGCGCGCCGCGCGCCACCTCTAGGCCCGGCCGTATGCCGGGGCAGGCGCGAGCGACCCGAAGACCCTAGGACACCAGCACGAGGACTGGCCGCGCCGGCCGCGCCCCGAAAGACAGGGCGCGGCCGAAGTGGCCGGAACAACACCGCGAGGGCCCGGGAGGTGAGACCTCCCGGGCCCTCGCGGTGTGCGGCGCACACGGTGCCGGGCACGGGCGCCCGGCACCGGCCGACGCTAGTTGTCGCCTTGCAGAATGGCGATCAGACGCAGGAACTCCATGTAGATCCACACGAGAGTCAGCGTCAGACCGAAGGCGGACAGCCACGCCTCCTCCTTCGGCGCGCCGTAGGCGATGCCGTCCTCGACCTGCTTGAAGTCCAGGGCGAGGAACAGCGCGCCGAGCACGATGCCGATGACGCCGAAGAGGATGCCGAGACCGCCGCTGCGGAAGCCGAGCCCGTCACCGCCGCCGAAGGCGGCGAAGAGCAGGTTGACGGCCATCAGGAGAACGAACCCGATCGCCGCGGCCATCACGAAGCGGTAGAACCGCTGGGTGACACGGATGATGCGGGTCTTGTACATCACCAGTACGGCGGTGAAGACCGCCATCGTGCCGAGCACCGCCTGCATCGCGGCGCCGTTGACCCACTGGTTGACGTAGTTGCTCAGTGCGCCGAGGAAGAGTCCCTCGAAGGCGGCGTACGCCAGGATCAGCGCGGGCGAGGCCTTGCGCTTGAACGCCTGGACAAAGCCGAGCACCATCGCCACCAGCCCTGCGCCCAGCGCGAGGCCGAGCGAGAGACCGGTGAGCCAGGCCACCGCGGCGGTGACGACGACGAGGCCGAGGGTCATACCCGTACGGGCGACCACGTCGTCCATCGTCATCCGCCCGGCGGACGGCGGAGCCTGCGGCGCCGTGTACGGCTGACCGGGGGTCTGCGTCTGCTGGGCCGCGTACGGGTTGGGCTGGGCGTACGGATTGCCCGCCTGGGGGTTGGCGGCGTAGGGGTTGGACGCGTACGGGTTCCCGGCCTGCGGCTGCTGCTGCGCATCGAAGCCGGCGTAGCCGCCCGCGCGGCTGAACCCCCGTCGCGAGAAGACCGGGTTGCTGCTCCTCATCTCACTCCTCCATGGCCACACTGCGCGGCCTCGCAGTCCAGCGTAATGCGTTAGTAAAAACAGCACGCTAGTGCAGAGTCAACAACGAAGAGAAGACACTCGTTGTTCCCTGTGCCACACAGCCATCACGTCCTCACCCGTGCGGGTGACCGCTTTCGGGCGGAACACTCCGATCGGTCCCGGCCCGCCCCTTCGGATACGCCCACTCCAGGAGCGCATCGGACACGCCCCCTTCGGGAGCCGCGAGGCACGCCGCTCTCAGGAGCGCACGAGGAGGAGGACGCCCGCGACCACCGCTCCGAGGACGAGCGCGGCGGCACCGTGGCTGAGCCGGTGCCGCCACGGCGCCGGGAGCGGCAGCGCGGAGTCCGCCGCCAGCCGGCCTGGCCCCGCGAGGGTGAGCGCGGCGGCGGCCAGGGTCAGCAGCAGTTCGTACTCGACGCCTTCGGGGGCGAAGAAGCCCCCGCCCCACTTCACCGCGAGCGCGTTGAGCAGCGTCCCGAAGACCGCGGCGCCCGCCAGCGGGGTGAGGAGGCCGAGCGCGAGTCCGAGCCCGCCGAGCGTCTCGGTCAGCCCCGCGACGACGGCCATGACCCCGGCCGCCGGATAGCCGGCCGACTGGAAGAACTGCTCGGTCCCCGCGAGCCCGCCGCCGTCGAACCAGCCGAAGAGTTTCTGGGAGCCGTGGGCCGCCATGGTCAGGCCGAGCGCGAGGCGCAGCAGGAGCAGTCCGGCGTCGTGGGCGGACCGCGCGGCAGGGGCGGACTGCGCGGTGGCGGCGTCGGCCGGCCCGGGGGCGCCGGGGAACCGGGCCGCGGGGCCGGTGGCGGGCGGACTGTCCGGGGTGGTCCGAGCGTCCTGTGCGGCGTGGGGGGACGGCATGAGCGGAGCCTCCTGCGTCAGCGGGGGAACCGGGTGACGGGACGATGCCACCGGTTGTTCAAATTCGAAACGTACCGTCCGACGGTAACAAGGCGGTTTGAATTTGAACAACACGTAGGATGGTGTTCATGGCAGGGACCAGGTGGCTCGATGAACGTCAGATGGCGGCCTGGCAGGGCTTCCTCGAAGCGACCAGCCGGGTCTCCCGCCACGTGGAGCAGCAGCTGAAGGAGGACGCGGGGCTCTCCCATCCGCAGTACGAGGTACTCGTCCGCCTCGCCGGAGCACCCGGCGGCGAACTGCGGATGACCGATCTGGCCGAGGGGCTGTTCACCTCCAAAAGCAACCTGACCTACCAGGTGGGCCAGTTGGAGAAGCACGGCCTCGTGCGGCGCCGCTCGTGCCCCACGGACGTGCGCGGAGTCCTCGCCGTCCTCACCGAGGAGGGCCGCGACACCCTGCGTGCCGCGGCCCCCGGTCACGTGGCGGCCGTCCGCGCCGCCCTGATCGACGTCCTGGAGCCCGACGAGATCGACACCATCGCCCGTGCGCTCGGCCGGGTCGGAGCCCGGCTGCGTCCCCCAGGCCGCGACACGGAGGAAACCGAGGCTGCTGAAAGGGCTGCGGAAACGGAGGCTCAGGGCGCCGGAAGCTCGGACAGCGGCGGGATGAGCACCTCTTCCTCGTAGTCCAGGTGGGCCTCCAGCTCACTGGTCATCCGGGCGAGCTCGGCGCGGAAGCGGCCGGGTTCCGCGGTCGTCAGGTCGGCCAGCAGGCGCTCCAGCTCCACGCGGAGGCGGTCCACCGTCTGGTGCTCGGCGCGCAGGCGTGCCAGCGCGGGCGCCAGGTGGGGGTACTTCTCGGCCAGCACGGGAAACGCCCCCTGGTCCTCAAAGGCGTGGTGCGTGTGCATCGACTCGCAGAAGGCCAGGCAGTGCTGACGCAGCTGGGGTCCGAGCGGGACCCGCGGCGCCTCGGTGCCGCCGGTCCGCTGCGCCCTGGCGGCGAAGTAGGCGTCCGCCTCCGTGGAGACACGGCGCAGCTGGTCACGCAGCCAGGTGTGGACCTCCAAGAGCTTGTCGACGAGCCCTGTGAACGGCGCGCCCCGATAGGAGCGTTCGAGCCGGACGACGGGCAGCACACGGGAGACGCGCGCCTGGTAGTCGGCGTATCCGGGCGCCTGCCGCACGACGTGCGCGAACAGCCGGTCCCGCTCGGCGCCCTCGGTGGGCACCGCGACGGCCCCGAACGACTCCTCCCCCACCTCGACCCTCGTCATGGGGTGCGCGAGCAGGTTGCGGTACCAGGCCGGATGGCGGGGTGCGCCGCCCGCCGAGGCGACGACGAGGAGGTGGCCGTCCTCGTCACGGACGTACCCGAGGGGGGAGGTCTGCTGTAGGCCCGAACGGGCTCCGGTGGTGGTCAGCAGCAGCAGATCCCCACCCTCGAACGGGCCGCCGACGCGGCCGGAGTTGGCGCGGAACTCCTCGACGACCGCACGGTTGAAGTCACTGACGCGGGGCGGAGTGGGGGAAAGGGGCGAAGGGGTCAAGAAAACAGCTCCCAGCAGAAGAGACGTCCCGGCCCGCGGCCGCGTCCGAGCGCCCGTGCGGGCACACGTGGGCCCACCGCACGCCCACGAGCGCGCGTGTGAGCCGCGCCCGTGCGCACGCGTGTGAGCGCACGTCGAGGCGCACGCGTCAGCACCCGGCAGGCAGGGACGGGAAAGCGGAAAAAGAAGAAGCGGAACCCGGCGCGCGGCCGAAGGGACGGCGGCGGCGCGGAACGGCTGCGCTGTGCGTCAGCCGCGTCTCAGATACGTGTCAGACGAGCCTGGCGGTGTGTGTACCCACGATGCACTCTCCTCACGTCAAGGTGCCTCCATGCCACTGCCGTACGAGCGGCAGCGTCACACGACACAGCCCCCATTCAACGTGCTTCTTCCGCCCGGGGCAAGGGACGTCGGGACGCACACCCGCACGCCCGGCCCCCGCACAGGGCCTGCCGCAGGCCGCTCAGCGCGCCAGGGCGGCTTGGAGCGCCGTACGGACCGTGTGCCGTGCGCTCACGGCTCCCGTCGTGCCCAGCAGCACGTGGTAGGCGAGGCCCTCCGCCTGCGCCACCAGCGCGACAGCCGCGGCCTCGTGGCCTGCCTCCGGCGCGTTCGCGCCCGCGCGGTCCAGGCACTTCGCCCCCGCGCGGGCCAGGCACGCGGCCAGACTCCCGTGGAGGCCGGCGTAGAGGCCGCGGACGCGCTCGGCGATGGCGTCGTCGGCCAGCGCGCCGGCGTTGAACGCGTGCCGCACCCTCATGTGCGCCCGTGACTCCGCGTCGTGGGGGATCAGCTCGTCCAGGACGACGGCGAGCACCTCGGCGGGCGGTGCGTCGCCAGGGGCGGCACCCAGACGCGCCCTGATGCGTCCCTCGCTGCGCTCGTTGCCACGGTCGAAAGCGGCCTCCAGCAGCTTCTGTTTCGTCGGGAAGTAGTGCTGGACCCGGCCCGGTGAGACGCCGGCCTGAGCGGCGACCTCCGTCAGGGAGACCGCGGGCAGTCCCCTCCCGGCGACGACCGCGAGCACCGCGTCGGCGATCTCCGTGCGCCGGCGGTCGTGGTGCAGCCCCGGCCCGCGGCCGCGGGTGGATGCGCTGGACGGCATGTTCCCGGCCCTCCTCGCCCACTGTTCGCCCGTTCCGTCTGTCGTCATCTCGATGTTGCCACATTGAAAAGCACACCAGGAGGGCTTTACGATGTGGCCACATTGAAAAGCCCTCCCGTGCGGTCCGCGCCACCGGCGCGGTCCGGGCGCGAAAGCACACCCGAGGGAGGAGCCGTGCCCTTCACCACACCCGCGACCACCTCCACGACGCCGACGACGACCGAAGCCGCCGCCGTCCTGGCGCTGGCCTGTGCGGCGCAGTTCATGGTCGTCCTGGACGTCTCGGTGGTGAACGTCGCACTGCCCGCCGTTCGGGAAGCGCTCGGTTTCACCACGAGCTCCGGCCTCTCCTGGGTCGCCACCGCCTACGCGCTGGCGTTCGCCGGTCTGCTGCTGCCGGGCGCGCGCCTGGCCGACCTGCGCGGCCACCGCCACGTGTTCACCGCGGGGCTGGCACTGTTCACCCTCGCGAGCCTGGCCGGCGGGCTCGCCACCTCCCCTGGCACGCTCATCGCGGCGCGCGCCGCCCAGGGGCTCGGAGCCGCCGTGCTGGCCCCCGCCACGCTCACCGTCCTGACGACCACGTTCACGGAAGGGCCGCGCCGCACCCGCGCGCTCGCCGTCTGGACGGCCGTCTCCTCCGTCGGCGGCGCCGCGGGCAACCTGCTGGGAGGAGTGCTCACTCAGGCGTTCTCCTGGCGGGCCGTCCTGCTCGTCAACGTCCCCCTCGGCTGCGCCGCACTGCTGCTCGTACGGGTACTGCCGCAAAGCGGCCTCCCCCGGGGCCGGGCACGCCCCCGGCTGGACCTGCCCGGTGCCCTCGCCGCGACCGTCGGCATGACGGCCCTCACCTACGGCGTCAGCCGCACCCAGGACGGTTCCTGGTCGGACCCCGCCACGCTCTGGGCGCTGACGGGCGGAGCCGCGGCCCTGCTCCTCCTCGTCGCCGTGGAGACCCGTTGGGCATCCCGGCCGCTGATCCCGCCGTCACTGCTGCGGCGGCGCACGGTGGCGGTCGGCAACACGATCGTGCTGCTGGCAGGGGCCTGCCTCCAGATCCCCGTCTGGTACTTCCTGACGTTCTTCATGCAGGACACACTCGGCTACTCGGCGCTCGGCACAGGACTGGGCTTCCTGCCGCACACACTGATCGGCGCGGCGGCCGGGGTGTGGGTGACGCCCCGTCTGATGCGCCGCTTCGCACACCGGACGCTCATCCTGACCGGAGCCGTGCTGTGCGGTGCCGGTTTCTGGTGGCAGAGCACCGCGTCCGCCGGCAGTGGCTATCTCTTCGGCGTGCTGGGGCCCGCGGTGGTCTTCTCCCTGGGGGCCGCCGTGTTCGTCACGCCCGCGACGGCGGTGGTCACCTCCGGCGTTCCCACCGGTGACGCCGGGGCCGCCTCCGGTCTGATGAACACCGCCAAACAGTTCGGCGGCGCCCTCGGGCTCGCCGCGCTCTCCGCCGTCGCGGGACCCGACGGGACCGCCCACGGCCGCGTGTTCGCCACCATGACCGGCGTCCTGGCCGGCATCGTGCTCCTCGCTCTGGCGCTGCCCCGCGAGCGGACGAGCGGGCACACCACCGCGCGGGGAGAGAGCGCCCCGGGCGCGGACAGCGGCGACGCCGGAGGGGTGCGGGCGGCGACGGAGGGCTGAGGACGGCGCGCTGAGCCGCCGGGCGGGGCGGACTCGTCGTGCCCCCGCCGGCCGGACCCTCCGTCCGGCGGGCCCGACCCTCCACCCACCCCGCAAACGGCCCCTCCCGCCGCCCGGCGAACCGGCTCCTCCGCCCATCCGGAAAAACGGCCCCTCCACCCGCCCGGCGAACCCGCCGCTCACTCGTGCGTCGGCTACCCCGCCGCCGTCCGCAGGGCCGGCCCGAGCCGGTTCAGGCCCTCGCTGATCTCCGCCGGGGTGTGGGTGGTGAACGACAGGCGCAGTGCCGCGTGATCGGGCGGGCCGGCGAAGAAGGGGGCGCCGGGGACGTAGGCGACGTCGTGCGCGACGGCCTCGCGCAGCAGCGAGGTCGCGTCGTATCCCTCGGGCAGCCGGGCCCAGACGAACATGCCGCCCTCGGGACGGTTCCACGTGCTGCCGTCCGGCAGCGCCGCGGCGAGACCGTCCACCAGGGCGTCACGGCGTCGCCTGTAGGACTCCCGGACCCGCGTCAGGTGGGCGTCCAGGTCGCTGTCCGCCAGATATCTGGCGGCCGCGGCCTGGTCGACGGTGGAGCAGTGCAGGTCGAGGGACTGCTTGGCGACCACACAGGCGCCCAGCAGCGCGGTGGGCGCCCGCAGCCAGCCGAGCCGCACGCCGGGGGCCATCACCTTCGAGAAGCTGCCCAGCAGCACCGTCCGGTCGGCGGCCCGGGGCAGCGACGCGAGCCACGGCACGGACGCGCCCTCGAAGCGCAGTTCCCCGTACGGGTCGTCCTCGAGGAGCCACAGGCCGTCCCGTGCGGCGATCTCGGCGACCTCCTGCCGCCGCGCGAGCGGAAGGGTGCGGCCGGTCGGGTTCTGGAAGGTGGGCACCAGGTAGAGCAGTTTGGGCCGCTCGCGCTCCACCGCTTCCGCCAGCGCCCCGGGATCCACACCGTCCTCGTCGCAGCGGACGGGCACCACCCGGGCCCCCGCGAAACCGAAGCACTGGAGTGCCGCCAGGTAGGTGGGGTCCTCCACCAGTACGGTGTCGCCTGGCTCCAGCAGCGCGGTCGCCAGCAGGGTGAGGGCCTGCTGGGAACCGGTCGTCACCAGCAGCGCCCGGGGATCCGTCGGCAGGCCGCGGTCCGCCAGCCGCCCGGCCACCGCGGCCCGCAGCGCCGGGTCCCCCTCCGTGGTGGAGTACTGCAACACCCGCCGCGGCTCCTCGGTGAGCACCCGGTCGTAGGCGGCGCGTATGCCGCCGGAGTCGAACAGTTCGGGTGCGGGGAGGCCACCGGCGAAGGAGATGACCTCGGGACGCTCGGTCAGCGCCAGGATCTCCCGTACGGGCGACGAGCCCACCGAGGCGGCGCGGGCGGCGAGCGGGGGCACGGGAGCGGTGGCCGGCGCGGAGCCGGTGAGCGTACCGGGAGTCATCGCCGCAGCTTAGGAGCGCATCCCGCGCGGGCCCATCGCCATCCGGCATGTGGTCACAGGGCCGCCGGCTGCCCGGCTCACCGGTCCCCCGGCGAATCGCCGGTTGGGATCCCGCCGGACGGGTACCTGCGGGCCGATATTGGGGCCTGGAGCGTATGCGCGAGCCTTGGCCCGCGTAAGAAGCGCCCGCGGAGAAGGCGAGCCAGCCAGTAGGCGAGAGAGGGAGGCCCAGGACGTGACGGCCGAGATGTCCGAAGGCGAGTGGGAAGTGTCCGTGGAGCTCAGCGACTGCGCCCGTGAGGACGCCGAAGCGGTGTTCCGGGTACTGGGCGGACTCTTCCGCTCCGACTGGAGCGAGTTGCAGCCGGAGGGCCGCGAGGCCAACGTGTGGCTGTCGAGGTTCGACGCCTCCGGCGACGGGGGCAGGCCGGACGCGGTGACACTCCGTTCCCCTGTGACGGCCGAATTGCAGGGCTCTCCGCACGCGGTGGAGCGGATGCACGGCGTGCTGACGGAGGCATTCGGCGTGGTGGAGGTGCTGGAGGTTGCGGGAGACCAGGAGAAGCAACTGCGGCTCCGGCTGGAGACCCGCTGACGCGCGGCCCCGCCCGTGCGGGGGCACGGCGACCTCGTGCCCCCGCACCTCGACCTCGCGTCCCGTACGTCGACCCCATCGCCCCAGGTCGCCCCAGGTCGGCCCGGGCCGTCGCCCGCGCACCATCGTCCTCGGTGACCGCGTCTTCGAACGGCTGGAGAGGTGGTGGGGAGCGCCCACACCCCGGGCCGCCCCGCCTGCCCGGCCCCTCTCAGGACGGACGTCCTACAGCCCCGCGCCGCTCAGTCGCCGGACAGGGTGGGCGACGAGATACGCCCGGCCAGGTGACGCAACCTCTCCTCCAACAACCTCGGGGCGTCCTGCCGAGCACAGATCTCGTGCCGGTGCTGTAACCACGTCAACTCCCCCGGGCAGGAAGATCTACGCGAACTGAGAATTCGCAACCACCCTGGTTTGCCCGGTCTGTCGATACCGGGGCCGCGGTGGTGGGGACTTTGGTCGTGCCCCAGGAGACCAAAGGCTGATCCGTGCGCCGAGGCAGCGTGTCTACGGTCGTGGTGAGTTCCGGGAGCGGCTGCGGGGAGGCGGCGCCCCGGCTCGTTTCTCGCGCTGTTCACCAAGGGGTCCGCATGGAAACATTGAGTTCTGTCCCACTCGGGCGACCACCGCTATTCCGCCGGCTGTCGGCGGTGCTGGCGCTCCTCGTGCTGTCTCCGGTCTGTGCCGAATACCTCATCGGCTATGACAGCATCATCGGCCGCCCGTGGGAGCTCGTTTCCGGGTTGCTGTTTCTCGCCCCACTCTATGGAACGGTAGCGGTGCTCATCAGAGAGGTCGTTCGCCGGTCCGGCCGAGGATGGCCGAGCATTCTTCTGCTGAGCGGGGCGTTCGGACTGATCCAGGCCGGGGTGATCGACCAGAGCCTGTTCAACCCGCACTTCGTCAGCGATCCCTTCTGGTCCCAGGAGCGTCTTCCCACCCTCGTTCCCGTCGCCGGGATCAGTGTTCACCATCTGCTCGGATTCGTCGTCGGTCACGTGATCTGGAGCTTCGCGGCACCAATCGTCGTGGTCGAGTCCTGTGTTCCACGACTGGCTGACCGCCCGTGGCTGGGACGTGGGGGCGTCACGGCATTGCTGGTGTTGTACGTCCTGGCGTTCGTGGTGTTCTTTCACGAGCACACCAGAGAATTCCTGGCGAGCACGGCACAACTGGGCACCACCGCAGTGGTCGCTGCCGCGCTTGCCGCTGCCGCGCTCGCCTTGCCGCGCCGGCATGAGGTCTCCTCGGGCTGGGTGCCGCCGCCGTGGCTTGCCGGCGGTGGAGCGGTGGGGGTGATGGCCACCCACCAACTGGCACCCCCCGGCTGGTCGGGCGTCCTCGCCGATCTGACGGTGCTCTCGCTGGGCGGCGGTCTGCTCCTGCTCTGGTCGGGCCGAGCAGGCTGGGACCGACGCCACGCACTCGTGGTTGGTGGCGCCGCCCTTGTGGTGAACTCCGTTCTCTCGTTCGCAGTCGAGCCGCTGGGTGGACACACCTCTTATGCCGCGAAGTACGCGGCCAACGCCACGCTGTTGGCGGCCGTGATCGCTCTGCTGGCCTCGGCCTACAGGCGGGTTCCCCGCCCCGGGCCATCGACCGCGACAGCTTCCACGGCCCTTCGGCCGAGCCCTGCTCCTGGTCCTGGCCCTGCTCCTGGTCCTTCGATTGCCAAGATGCCGCCTTCGGCCACCGACTCGGACGACTACTGATCTTTTCGCGAGTTCAGTAGGTGTGGTGGCAAATCCCGCGCACCCACTCATCCCGGAAGCGGCTCCGCTGCTGCGTCACCAGGACGACACACGCCACACACCCAGGCTGCCTGGACACGTCGGCGGCTGGGCGGAGCCGGACAGTGCGCCGGCGACTTTTGTGCCGTCGGCGCGTCCACCGTCGAGTCCGGCCTCCCAGAGCCACACGCGGGCGGGCACGGAGGTGCGCACGGCGTTCGTTCCGCCCGGCTGATACGTCGGGGTGCTCCCACCGTGCGCCCGCAGCGCCGTCACGGGGCGCCCTTACAGGTGGTTTTCAGCAGGTCGGGGCCACCAGGGGTGTTGGTGCCCGGAGCCGGACTTGAACCGGCACGGCCCTGAGGGCCAACGAGGTTTAAGCTCGTCGTGTCTGCATTCCACCATCCGGGCACCGGTCTCCGGGACCGCTCCGTGCACCGCCGGGCGCACACGGCCCACCCCAGGACGCGGGACGAGCCTATCCAGGGTCATCCCCCGAACAGCGGATCGACAGACCGATGTTGTCTTATTTTATTGGCAACTGACGGGGCATCAGTACCACATGGACCACTTCGCAGCGGTCTTCTTCCTACGTTCACCTCTACAGAAATGACGGAAAGTCGCCGTTCGGTCACGCACTTCCGTGTCACACACCTCCCTCTGGCATATGCCAGCGGTCTCTGCCCAGCTCAGCCGGGCGGCGCGAGCCGCCTTCTCGCCGTCTCAGGGTCGGCCGTCATCCCCAAGGAGGACGAGGGTGGCGCGGGCTACCTCCGAAGACTCCCCCGCAAACAAGAGCCGGGGCTGATCCCAGAGGGGAGAAGGGGCGGAACGATGGAGGTCATTCGGAAGTTCCCAACCGGCTTCCTCCACCGACGACCCGACAGGAGCCCCGCTGTGACGACCAGCACCCGTCCGCACGACTACGCGGGTGGCCCGTACCCCGGAGCCCCCGCAGCCCACACCAGCACCGGCGTCGCCGCGGCGCGGGCCACCGACCTGTCCAAGGTCTACGGCCAGGGCGAGACCCAGGTGGTCGCCCTCGACCGGATAACGGTGGAGTTCCGGCGGGCCGAGTTCACCGCGATCATGGGCCCCTCGGGCTCCGGCAAGTCCACGCTGATGCACTGCATGGCGGGCCTGGACGCCATCTCCAGCGGCAGCGCCCGCATCGGTGAGACGGAACTGACCGGTCTGAAGGACAAGAAGCTGACCCAGCTGCGCCGCGACCGCGTGGGCTTCATCTTCCAGGCGTTCAACCTGCTGCCCACTCTCAGCGCGCTGGAGAACATCACGCTGCCGATGGACATCGCGGGCCGCAAGCCCGACAAGGCGTGGCTGGACCGCGTCATCCAGACGGTCGGGCTCGCCGACCGTCTCAAGCACCGCCCCAACCAGCTCTCCGGCGGTCAGCAGCAGCGCGTCGCGGTGGCCCGCGCCCTCGCCTCCCAGCCGGAGATCATCTTCGGGGACGAGCCGACCGGCAACCTCGACTCGCGGGCGGGCGCCGAGGTACTGGGCTTCCTCCGCAACTCCGTGCGGGAGCTGGGCCAGACCGTCGTCATGGTCACCCACGACCCGGTGGCGGCCGCCTACGCGGACCGCGTGGTCTTCCTCGCCGACGGGCGCATCGTCGACGACATGGCAGGACCGACGGCCGACAGCGTGCTGGAGCGGATGAAATCCTTCGACGCCAAGGCGCGCAGGAGCTGAGCCTCCCCCCGACACCCGAGCCGACCGGCCGACCGACGTCGGCCACATCCCAGAAGGACCCCCGAGGACTTCCTCATGCTCCGAACAGCCTTGCGCAACGTTTTCGCGCACAAGGCCCGGCTGCTGATGACCATGCTCGCCGTGTTGCTCGGCGTCGCCTTCGTCTCCGGCACCCTGGTCTTCACCTCCACGATCTCCGACGCGTTCCAAAAGAGCTCCCAGAAGGGCTACGCGGACGTCGACGTCTCCATACGCCAGGACGGCAGCGACGCTCCCCAGGGGCGTGAGACCGTCTCGCCGCTGAGCCAGCGCGCCCTCGACAAGGCCGCGAACCTGCCAGGGGCCGCCTCGGCCACCGGCGTCGTCTCCGGTTTCGCGGCGCTGTCCGACAAGGACGGCAAGCTCGTCGGCGACGGCTTCTCCACCCAGGGCGCCAACTACTACGCGGGCCGCGACGGGAAGGGCACCGACGCGCGCTACCCGATGAAGGACGGCCAGGCGCCCCGCGCCGAGGGCCAGATCGCGCTGGACGCCAAGACGGCCGAGCGCACCGGCTACCAGGTCGGTGACACCGTGCGCACGTCGGTGAACGGCCCGGTGCGCGAGGAGAAGGTCACCGGCATCTTCACCACCGACGACGGGAACGTCGCCGCGGGCGGCACGCTGGTCCTCTACGACAACGCCACGGCCCAGAAGCTGTTCGCCAAGCCCGGCGAGTACACCGAGATCGCCCTCAAGGCCGGCCCGGGCGTCTCCCAGACCGCGCTCAAGGAGCAGGCCCAGAAGGTACTGCCCGCCGACACCGAGGCCGTCACCGGCAAGAAGCTCGCCGACGACGAGTCCAAGGCCATCGAGAACAGCATGTCCGGCATGAAGACGAGCCTGCTGGCGTTCGCCGGGATCGCGCTGTTCGTGGGCATCTTCATCATCGCCAACACCTTCACGATGCTCGTCGCCCAGCGCACCAAGGAGCTGGCGCTGCTGCGCGCGGTCGGTGCCAGCCGCCGTCAGGTGACCCGTTCGGTGCTGATCGAGGCGCTGGTCGTGGGGGCCGTCGCGGGACTGGCCGGCATGGCCGCGGGTGTCGGCATCGCGGCCGGGCTGCGCGCAGTGGTCGGCAACATGGGAAACATGCCCGACGGGCCGCTGGTCATCGAGCCGAACACGGTCGTCGTCTCGCTGATCGTGGGCGTCCTCGTCACCCTTCTGGCGGCCTGGCTGCCGGCGCGGCGCGCCGCCAAGATCCCGCCGGTCGCGGCCATGGGCGCACTCCACGCCCCGGCCAGCACGCGCTCCCTCATCCTCCGCAACACCATCGGCGCCCTGTTCTCCGCGGCCGGTGCCGCGCTGGTGCTGATGGCGACGAAGGCGGACGACGGCAAGGCCCCCATGGGCCTGGGCGCCGCGCTCCTGGTGATCGGCGTCTTCATCCTGACCCCGCTGCTGTCCCGCCCGCTCATCGCGGCGGCCGCACCGGTACTGCGGCTCTTCAACGTGAGCGGCAAGCTGGCCCGCCAGAACGCGGTCCGCAACCCGCGCCGCACGGCGGCCACGGCCTCCGCGCTGATGGTCGGCCTGACCCTGATCACCGGCCTGACGGTCATCGCCAGCGGCGTCCAGCAGGCCGTCAACAAGATGGCGTCGGACTCGCTGAAGGCCGACTACACCATCTCGATGGCCAACTTCACCCAGCTCTCGCCCGAGGTGGAGAAGAAGCTCGTCCAGTCGGACCAGGTCACCGCGACCTCCCCGCTGCGCAACGCGTACGCCGACATCGGCGACGAGTCCGAGTACCTCACGGGCGTCAACGGCTCCTCCATCGGCAAGCTGACCAACATCGACTTCACCGCGGGCGGTTGGCCGGGGCTCTCCAGCGGCAAGAAGGTCGTGGTCGACAACGCCACCGCGAAGGAGAAGGGCTGGAAGCTCGGCTCCGACTTCACCGTCACCTACGAGGACGGCCGGAAGGCCACGCTGACGGTCGGCGGACTGTACGAGGGCAACCAGATGATCAAGGGCATCCTCGTCGACAACAAGGCCGTCACCCCGCACATGAGCGAGGTCGCCGACATGCAGGTCCTCGCCAAGACCAAGGACGGGGCCGGCGACGAGGTCAAGGAAGCCCTCACCAAGCAGCTCGGGGACAACCCGGCGATCCTCGTCGAGGACAAGAAGGACATCTCCGAGGGCATCGCACAGATGATCAACATCCTGTTGAACATGCTGTACGGGCTGCTCGCGATGGCCGTCATCGTCGCCGTCCTCGGCGTGATCAACACCCTGGCCATGTCGGTGTTCGAACGCGGTCAGGAGATCGGCATGCTGCGCGCCATCGGGCTCGACCGGCGCGGCATCAAGCGGATGGTGCGGCTGGAGTCGCTGGTCATCTCCCTCTTCGGCGGGGTGCTCGGCATCGCTCTCGGCGTCTTCTTCGGCTGGGCAGCAGGCGAGCTGATCGCCGGGGCCGGGCTCGACACCTACACGCTGGTGCTGCCGTGGGGCCGGCTGGGCATCTTCCTCGCCCTCGCCGCCGTCGTCGGTGTCCTCGCCGCGCTGTGGCCCGCTCGCAGGGCGGCCAGGCTCAACATGCTGGCCGCCATCAAGACGGAGTGAGCCGGGGGGCCTTCGGCCCCGGCTCCCCCGCCTGACACCGCCTCGCCCCCGCCCCTCGACCAGGGGCGGGGGCGAGGCGCCGTACCGGGGGCGTCAGCCGCGTTCGGCGTCCGCCGCGGCGGGGCCGGCCGCTGCGCGGTCGGCGGAGTCGCGGCCGACCGCGCCGGCGTCCGCCGTCCAGGAGCGGGTTCTCAGCGGCAGCCCGGAGGTACCGGAGTCCGGCGTTCTGACGGCCAGCACCTGGTTGACGCCGATCCTGTTGCGCTCGAAAGCCAGCGCCGAAGCCGCCATGTACAGCCGCCACACGCGGGCCCGTCCCGGAGTGGTGAGGCGGGCCGCCCGCGCGAAGTCGGACTCCAGGTTGCGCACCCAGGCCCGCAGCGTCAGCGCGTAGTGTTCGCGCAGCGCCTCCACGTCCCGCACCTCGAACCCGGCGTCCTCCAGCAGCCCGACGGTGCGTCCGACGGGCGCGAGTTCCCCGTCGGGGAAGACGTAGGCGTCGATGAACTCGTCGACGGAGTACGCCTCCTCGTCGGCCAGCGGCCGACGCCCGATCTGGTGGTTGAGCAGCCGGCCCCCCGGCGCCAGGAGGGCGTACAGGTCGTCGGCGTACTCCCGGTAGCGCGCCGCGCCCACGTGCTCGGCCATACCCACGGAAGAGATCGCCTCGTAGGGGCCGTCGTTCACCTCGCGGTAGTCCTGCACCCGGATCTCCACGCGGTCCGTCAGCCCCTCCTCGGCGATCCGCTTGCGGCCGTAGGCGGCCTGTTCACGGGAGAGCGTGACGGCGACGGCTCGTACGCCGTACTCGCGCGCCGCGTGCAGCACCAGGGAGCCCCAGCCGCCGCCGACGTCCAGCAGCCGCTGCCCCTCCCGCAGGGCGAGTTTGCGGCAGATGAGGTCCAGCTTGTCGCGCTGGGCCTCCTCCAGGGTGCCGCCCGGCTGCCAGTAGGCGCAGGAGTAGACCATGCTCGGGCCCAGCACCAGCTCGTAGAAGTCGTTGCCGACGTCGTAGTGGTGGCTGATGGCCTTGCGGTCGCGGCTGAGGGTGTGGCGCAGACCCGTGCGACGCCGGGCCTCTTCGGGCGGCGGCGGGGGCGGCAGGCCCGGACCCGCCAGCTTCAGCAGCTCGGCGACGGCCTCACGGGCTTCCGGTTCGCGGGCGAGGGTGAGCGCGCCGCGCAGCCAGCCGGGTCCTGACGCGGCGGAGCCGCCGAACGCGGGGGCGCCGCCGTCCGGGTCGGTCTCCCAGATCAGTCCCGCGAGCACGTCGAGCGCCTCGTACAGGTCGCCCTCCACGTCGAGGTCCCCCGCGACCCAGGCCCGCGCCAGACCCAGCTCGCCCGGCCGCCACAGGATGCGGCGCAGTCCCCTCCGGCTGCGGATCACCAGCAGGGGGGCACCGGGTGGGCCCGCTTCGCTGTGGTCCCACGCGCGAACCCGGACCGGGAGCGGACCCCCCAGAACCCGTTCTCCGAGCGCGACGATCCGGCTGGCGGCACCGGCCATTGAGCACACCTCCGTGACAGACAGGGGTGGATTCCCTCTACACGTAACACTGTCGCGGGGTGATGTATGCCCACTGGGCACGCAAATCCGGCCGTTGCCGTAAGGGTTCTACAGCCGTCCGGGTAGGCCGCAGCGTCTTCCCGCCGCCGCCGAGGGGCGCGGGCCTGGCGAGGGGGCGCGGGTCCGCCCGAAGGGGCGCGGGCACGACGAAGGGGCGTGAGCCCCACGGATGGCTCACGCCCCTTCTCAGGCGCGGTGCGGCGGCGGACCGCCGCCGAGGGTCAGGAGGAGGCCGCCGCCTTCTCCTGCTTGCCGTCGACCGGGGAGTCGGCCCGGCTGTCGGCGGTCGCCTTCGTCTTGTCGGCCGCCGCCTCGGACTTGGCGAGAGCCGCGGCCGTCACCGGCGCCGCCGCCTCGTAGAACTCGCCGCGCGGGTGCTCCATGGCACCCAGCGAGACGACCTCGCGCTTGAGGAACATGCCCAGCGTCCAGTCGGCGAAGACCCGGATCTTGCGGTTCCAGGTGGGGACCGCCATGCCGTGGTAGGCGCGGTGGAAGTACCAGGCCAGCCGGCCGCGCAGCTTGATCTTCGTCTTGCCGAAGACGATCATCGCGACGCCCTTGTGCAGGCCGAGACCGGCCACGGCGCCCTTGTTGGCATGCTTGTACTTGCCCTGCGGGAAGCCCCGCATACCGGAGATGACGTTGTCACCCAGCGCCTTGGCCTGCCGCAGCGCGTGCTGCGCGTTGGGCGGGCAGAACGCGTTCTCCTTGTCGGAGGTCAGGTCGGGCACCTGCGCGTTGTCGCCGGCGGCCCAGGCGTAGTCCAGGCCCTTGACCTGCATGCTGGCGTCGACGTCGACGTGGCCCTTGGGGCCGAGCGGCAGGCCGAAGCGGGAGAGGACCGGGTTGGGCTTGACGCCGGCGGTCCACACGATGGTGTTGGAGTCGACCTCCAGGCCGTTCTTGAGCACCACGTGACCGTCGACGCAGGACTCCATGGAGGTGCTGAGGTACACCTCGACGCCGCGCTTCTTGAGGTGCTCCAGGCCCCACTCGCCGAGCTTCGGGCCGACCTCGGGGAGGATCCCGGGGGCCGCGTCGACGAGGACGAAGCGCATGTCCTCACGGCTGATGGAGGGGTAGTACTTGGCGGCGTCGCGCGCCAGGTCCTCGACCTCGCCGATGGTTTCGGCACCGGCGAAGCCACCGCCGATGAAGACGAAGGTGAGGGCCTTGCGACGGGCCTCCTCGTCCTGCGTGGAGTCCGCCTTGTCGAACTGCTCGAGGACGTGGTTGCGCAGGCCGATGGCCTCCTCGACGCCCTTCATGCCAATGCCGTTCTCGGCCAGCCCCGGCACCGGGAAGGTGCGCGAGACGGCACCCATCGCGATGACCAGGTAGTCGAAGGGCAGTTCGTACGCGTCACCGGCCAAGGGGGTGACCGAGGCGACCTTGCGGTCCTGGTCGACCGAGGTGACGCGGCCGGTGAGAACCTCCGCCTTGGGGAGCACGCGTCGCAGGGGGACCACGACGTGGCGGGGGGAGATGCTGCCGGCAGCAGCTTCTGGGAGGAAGGGCTGGTACGTCATGTACGAGCGCGGGTCGACGACCGTGACGGTCGCCTCGCCGTACCGCATCTTCTTGAGGATGCGGCGCGCGGTGTACAGACCGACGTACCCGCCACCCACTACGAGGATTCGGGGACGCTCCGTGGTGCTCATGAAATCGAGTATCCACCCGTGCCGGGGGGTCACTTCGTGAGGGCCTTCACAAGCATGGGGCGACCCTCTGCTACACTGCGCCGCCCCGTGATCGACCCCACAGGCGGACGAGGGAACCACCGGACCCTCCGGACCGTTGGTGCACCTTTTGAGCTGCGAAGATCGACCGCGCTCCGGGTGGACCACCCGCCCCGCCACTCCCCTCACAAGGGAACACCCGCGGAGGCCCACCGTCGTTTCATGGCCTCATCGCCCCGGAACCCTTCATTCCACGGCAAAAACCGGGCCTCACCGGGCACTTTTCCATGTGAAACAATTCACGAAAGTTCTTGAGTGGGACCTCGGAAGCCCCCCGCCGAAGGCCCTCCATGCCTATCAGGAGAGTGATCCACCGCTCAAGTGAGGACCTGCGGGAGCCCCATACGACACCCCGGACCTACACCAGACTCCAGGCGATCCCGTCGAGGATGTCGTGCTCGCTCACCACGACCTCCTCGGCGCCGGTCCGCTCCATGAGGGCGAGCAGCACCAGGGCACCGGCGTTGATGACGTCCACGCGGCCCGGATGCATCACCGGAATGGCGGCGCGTTCGTCGTGGGTGGCGGCCAGCAGGTGCGAGGTGAGCTCGCGGACTCGGGCGCGCGTCAGCCGGCTGTGGTGGATGCGGGCGGAGTCGTAGGCGTCCAGGCCGAGCGCGATGCCGCCGAGCGTGGTGACCGTGCCGGCCAGCCCGACCAGCGTGCGGGAGCGCTCCAGCGGCACCGTACGGGCCACCTCGTCCAGGGCGGCCGTCACGTCGGCACGGATCGCCGCGACCTGCTCCTCGGTCGGGGTCTCGCTCAGCGAGCCGTCGGCGTGGGTGAGGTGACGCTCGGTCAGCCTCACGCAGCCCACGTCCACGCTGCGGGCCGCCTCGACCGCCTCGTCGCCCAGCACGAACTCCGTGGAGCCGCCGCCGATGTCGACCACCAGGTAGGGCGGCGCGAAGGTGCCGCGGGACAGTTCCTTGGTGGCGCCCGTAAAGGAGAACTCGGCCTCCTGGTCGCCGGTGATCACCTCGGGCTCGACGCCGAGGATGCCCACGACCCCGGCCACGAACTCGTCCCGGTTCTCCGCGTCCCGCGACGCGGAGGTGGCCACGAAGCGCGTGCGCCGCGGCGGTACGCCGAAGCCCGCGATGGCCTCCGCGTAGCGGCGGCACGCGGCGAACGTCCGCTCCAGCGCCTCCGGCGCCAGCCGCCCCGTACGGTCCACGCCCTGCCCCAGCCGGACGATCTCCATGCGCCGGTCCAGGTCGACCAGCGCACCCGTCTCCGGGTCGAGGTCGGCCACCAGCAGGCGGATCGAGTTGGTGCCGCAGTCGATCGCGGCCACGCGCTGCACGGTCATGACGTCCCGCCCTCCGCCGTCTTCTCGCCGTCCCCCGAGGCGGCCTCGGGGCCGCTGTCCGGCACGCTCACGCACGGGCCCTTGCGCCACCACTCGGGCAGCATCGCCAGCGCCTCGTCCCCCAGCGGGTTGACGCCCGGCCCCGCCACGAGCGCGTGCGCCACCAGCACGTGCAGGCACTTGACCCGGTCGGGCATGCCGCCCGCGCTGGGGAAGCCGACCAGCTCCTCGATGGCGTCCCTGCGCGCCAGGTAGTCCTGGTGGGCGGCGCGGTAGGCGTCGGCCAGTTCGGCGTCCTCGCGGAGCCGTTCGGTCATCTGACGCATCACGCCGTCCGCCTCCAGCGTGCCGATGGCGGAGGCCGCACGCGGGCACGTCAGGTAGTACGTGGTGGGGAACGGCGTGCCGTCCTCCAGCCGGGGCGCGGTCTCCACGACGTCCGGCAGTCCGCAGGGGCAGCGGTGCGCGATGGCGCGCAGTCCGCGCGGCGGGCGGCCCAACTGCTCGCGGAAAGCGGCCACGTCCGCGTCCGTGGGCGGCGTCGGCCGGGTCAGGGGCGGTGGGGTGTCCATGGGTGTAAGGGTGCTCGTCGCTTCGTCTCGGGTGGCCCGGTGCCTGGGCGGGGGGCGCGCGGCGTCAGCCGGCGTCGTCCGCACTGTCCAGTCCGTCCCACAGGTTGTCGTACCACGGCCGGTCGGCAGGCCCGCGGTCGCGGGGGCGGCGCGCGTCGGCTGTGCCGTCCCGCATGGTGTAGCCGGTCTCGTCGGGCCGTACGAAGTGCAGGTGCTCGCGCGCCTGCCGCTCCACGTAGGCGGGGTCCTTCCAGCGGGCCCGCTCCATGCGCAGCTCCTCGACCGCGTTCCGCGTCCGCTCGGCCCGCGCGCGCTGTTCGGCGATCTCGGAACGCTGGCTGACGTACTGCCGTGTGGGGTACGCGAGCGCGACGACGAGGGAGCACAGGACGAGGGCGAGCAGCGCGGCCCTGCCGGTCAGCCGCCCCTTGCGCGGAGTACGCGGCTTCGCCGGGCCCTGCGCCCGGTAGACCCGCTCCGCGGCCTGCGCGCCGAGGGCGCGCAGGCGTGTCGCGGTGGAGAAACGGTCCCGGTCCGCTCCCATGCCTCTCCCTGCCTCGCCTCTCCCTGCCGCCCCGGCCCCGCCCGGGAAACCGGGCGGGCCCGGGGCCTCGCGGCGCTCGCGTCAGCGCTTGTAGCGCGGGAACGCCGAGCGGCCGGCGTAGACCGCGGCGTCGTCCAGGATCTCCTCGATGCGCAGCAGCTGGTTGTACTTGGCGACGCGCTCCGAGCGGGCGGGCGCGCCCGACTTGATCTGACCGCAGTTGACGGCGACGGCCAGGTCGGCGATCGTCACGTCCTCCGTCTCGCCGGAGCGGTGCGACATCATGCACTTGAAGCCGTTGCGCTGGGCCAGCTCGACGGCGTCCAGCGTCTCGGTGAGCGAACCGATCTGGTTGACCTTCACCAGCAGGGCGTTGGCGCAGCCCTCCTCGATACCGCGGGCCAGGCGCTCGGGGTTGGTGACGAACAGGTCGTCGCCCACCAGCTGCACCTTCTCGCCGAGCTTGTCGGTGATGGTCTTCCAGCCTGCCCAGTCGTCCTCGAACAGCGGGTCCTCGATGGAGACCAGCGGGTAGTCCGCGACGAGCTGCTCGTAGTACTCGGTCATCTCGGCGGCCGAGCGCTTCTGGCCCTCGAACGCGTAGACGCCGTCCTCGTAGAACTCGGAGGCGGCCACGTCCAGCGCCAGCGCGATGTCCTGACCGGCGTTGTAACCGGCCTTCTGGATGGCCTCGATGATCAGGTCGAGCGCCTCGCGGTTGGAGCCGAGGCTGGGCGCGAAGCCGCCCTCGTCGCCCAGGCCCGTGGCCAGGCCGCGCTCCTTGAGGACGCTCTTGAGCGCGTGGTAGACCTCGGCACCCCAGCGCAGCGCCTCGGAGAACGACTCGGCGCCGATCGGCGCGATCATGAACTCCTGGATGTCCACGTTCGAGTCGGCGTGCGAGCCGCCGTTGAGGATGTTCATCATCGGCACCGGCAGCTGGTGCGCGTTGGGGCCGCCCAGGTAGCGGAAGAGCGGCAGGTCGGACGCCTCGGAGGCGGCGTGCGCGACGGCCAGCGAGACGCCGAGGATGGCGTTGGCGCCCAGCGAGGACTTGTCGGCGGTCGCGTCCAGGTCGAACATCGCCTGGTCGATCAGGCGCTGCTCGGTGGCGTCGTAGCCGACCAGCTCGGGGCCGACCTGCTCGATGACGGCGAGGACGGCCTTCTCGACGCCCTTGCCGCTGTAGCGCGCGGCGTCCCCGTCGCGCAGTTCGAGCGCCTCGAAGGCGCCGGTCGAGGCACCGGACGGCACGGCAGCACGGCCGGTGCTGCCGTCGTCGAGGCCGACCTCGACCTCGACGGTGGGGTTGCCTCGCGAGTCGAGGATCTCGCGGGCTACGACGACGTCGATGGACGGCACGAGGTTTCTCCTTCGTGTGGGACGGACGGCTTTCTCCGCCCCGAGCCTAACCGTCCCGCCCACCCGGCCCCCGCCCCGCCGCACGATGAGGGCCACGTGCGGGTTCTCGGGGGCCTCCTCGCGGCTCACCTGTCGGCCGGGCGGCTCAGACGCGCAGCCGCTGGCCCGGCCTGATCAGGTCGGGGTCGTCGCCGATCACGTCGCGGTTGTGCGCGTACAACTCCGTCCAGCCGCCCGGAACGTCCCGCTCCGCGGCGATTCGGGAGAGGGAGTCGCCGGGCCGGACGGTGACGCGGTGCTTGCCGCTCCCCTCGCCCCTGTCCTCACGGTCGCGGCCCCGCGAGGCGCGGTCGCTCCCGTCGCCGGGCTTGCCCCGGTGCTTGCCCGTCCCCGGGGAGAGGACGTGGTCCTCCTCGGACGAGCCCTTGAGCCGCTCCGGGCTGGAGGGGCCCTGGTTCGACCAGCCGAAGCCGCCGTCGGACGGGTCGGATGCGCCGGAGTCGCCGGAGGGACGCTCGTCGTCCGCCGTACCGGTGTCGGCGTCCTGCGCGTCGCCCGAAGGGCTGGACGGCGACGGGGTGGCGGACGGCCGCTCGGAGGCGGACTCGTCGGAGCCTCCCTCGCCGCCGGAACCACCGTCCTTCCCGGCGGCCCCCTCCTCTCCCGGAGACGTCTCGCCCGAGGACTTCTCTCCTGTGGACTTCTCGTCCGCCGTCTTCCCGTCGGAGGGCTCCCCTTCGGACGGCTTCCCGTCCGGCGCCCCGGCCTCGGGCGACTCCCGACCGGAAGGGTCACCGCTCGTGCCGTCCTCGGCGCGGTCGCTCCCGCCCGGGCCCGTGCCCTCGTCGGTGCCCGGGTCCGTGCCGTCGGGCGTGCCCAGATCGACGTCCGGACCGACCTCGCTCGCGAGGACGGAGCCGCAGTGCGGGAAGGAACGCGGGCCCTCCGCCTCCAGGATCTTCTCCCCGATGGCGATCTGCTGGCTGCGGCTGGCCAGGTCGGGCCGGTCGGCGTACACCGTGCCGCCGTAGTACGTCCAGGTGTCCAGGTCCAATTGGAGCCCGCCGTAGTACCCGTGTCCGTTGTTCGCGCTCCACACGCCGCCGCTCTCGCAGTCCGCGACCCGGTCCCAGGGCGAGGCGTCGGCAGCATGCGCGGCGGTCGCGCCCAGCAGCGGCAGCGCGATGCCCGCGCCGGTGACCCCGGCCGTGACGAACAGGGCGGGTGCCTGGCGGGGGCGGCGGTGCCGACCGTTCCCGGAGCGCATGGAGGACCTCTCGTAAGGGACAAGCGGGACGACGACGGAGGACACCGGAAAGGGCAACCGAAGTCGGCGACCGAACGTAACCGCGAACGCCGGGCGTCACAAGCGAATGTCGCGGACATCACGCCATGGTCACGCGGGTGACGGCCCCTCACACGAGCGTCACCCGCGGGCGGTGAACTCCACCGGCAGCGTCCGCAGACCCCTCATGATCAGCCCGCCGCGCCACCTCAACTCCTCGGGCTGCGCGGCCAGTCGCAGGTCGGGCAGCCTGTGCAGCAGCGCCGCCAGCGCGGTGCGCCCCTCCAGTCGGGCCAGCGGAGCACCCAGGCAGTAGTGGATGCCGTGCCCGTATCCGAGGTGCTGGTTGTCGCTGCGGGTCAGGTCCAGGGTGTCGGGTGCGTCGAACTTGTCCGGGTCACGGTCCGCGGCCGCGAGGACGATCAGCACCGGGTCCCCCTCCCGCACCCGCTGCCCGCCCAGCGTCAGCTCGCGGGTGGCGAAGCGCCAGGTCGCCAGTTCCACCGGCCCGTCGTACCGCAGCAACTCCTCGACCGCGGTGGCCAGCAGACCGGTGTCCCCGTCCGCGACCGCCCGCTGGAGGACGGCCCGCTGGCCAGGGTGGCGCAGCAGCGCGTACGTGCCGTTGCCGATCAGATTGACGGTCGTCTCGAAGCCGGCGAACAGCAGGATGAACGCCATCGCCGCCGCCTCGTTCTCCGTCAGGTGCTCGCCGTGGTCCGAGGCGCGGATGAGACCGGAGATCAGGTCGTCGGCCCCCTCGCCCCTGCGGTCGAGCTCCGCTCTCTTGCGGTGGATGAGTTCGGCCAGGTAGCCGCGCATCCTCTTCACCGCGCGGCCCACGCCGCCGCGCGGACTGCCGGGCTGATGGATCATCATTCCGGCCCAGGAGCGGAAGTCCTCCTGGTCCTGGCGCGGGACGCCGAGCATGTCGCAAATGGCGTAGATCGGCAGCGGAAACGCGTACTCGTGGATCAGATCCGCCTCACCGCGCCCCGCGAAACCGTCGATGAGCGTGTCGGCCAGCTCCCGTACACGGGGCGCGAAGGCGGCGACGCGGCGCGGCGTGAAGGCCGTGGAGACCAGGCGGCGCAGCCGGGTGTGGTCGGGCGGGTCGATGTTGAGCAGATGCGTCATCAGGTTGGCGCTGCGCTCCCCTGGGATGCCGACCTTGCCCTTGCCGTGCGCGCCCTGCTCGCCGTGGTGGTGCGGGCTCTTGCTCAGCCTCGGGTCGGCGAGCGCCTGCCGGGCGTCCGCGTACCGGGTGACCAGCCATGCCTCCACCCCACTGGGCACGCGCGTCTTGCGTACGGGCGCGTGCTCGCGCAGCCACGCGTACGCGGGGTAGGGGTCGGCGGCGAACCGCCAGTCGAAGAGCGGCGGCATCAAGGGCGCGGACGCGTCGGTGGAGGGCGAGGCGGGGCAGGAGGGGTTCTGGTCGTGCACCCACACGACCGTAGACGCACCCGCCGACCGGCGCACCGGCGGCCACCGCCGCCTCTCCGCCGTCGGCCGTCCCACCCGCGAGACGCCACGGCGCGGCACGCCGCCTACCGCGTGGGACAACGCACCTGGGCGGGCTGCCGCTCCAGCCAGCCCGTGGTGAGCAGGTACTGGCCCAGCAGATAGCCCGCCATGATCAGCGTCTCCTGCGAGGGGAAGGAACGCCCCGCCTGCTGGAGCCCGATCAGCGCGTCGGAGGCGACGAAGGCCGCCGCCCCCGCGGCCACCTTGCCGCCCACCCCGAGCGCGACGGCGCGCATCGTGGCGAGCGCCAGGCTGTAGCCGGCCACCGGGAGGCGCAGACGGCGCTCGAGTCCGGGCGCGAGCGCCGCGTTGACGGCCGCCCACCCGGCGAACGCGGCCACCGCCCGCAGGGGCCTGGCCCGCAGACCGCGTACGCCGCCGAGCCGGCCCGCCATCCCCGCCGTGTAGCTGACCTGGGTCCCCAGGAAGGCGGCCATCCCGGCGAGCAGCGCACGCTCGTGGCGGTCCCACAGCAGCGCGGTGTCGCCCGCGGTGGCGCAGGCCAGACCGGCGAGGAGGGCCCTGTCGGGGCGCCTTGCCACCGGGCTTCCGTAGCGGGCGTGGGCGGCGAGGGCGGGCATGAGGAGGGGCTTGCCCGCGCGCGCCGGGCCCCGGGGGGCCTTGACGGTGGCGTACAGATCGGCGGCGGACAGGGCGACGAACGCCGCGAGCGGCCCACCCGAGCGGCGCCCCGGCCCGAACCGCCGTGCCGCCGCGGCCTTGGTGGTCTCCATCAGGCGAGTGTTACCGGCCGGTACAACAGCGTCAACCCGTCGCCAGCTCTCCACCCGTCGTACCCGCCGGCCCGTCGTACCGTCGGCTCTCCACCCCGTCGTGCCCCTCGGCCCGGCGCGCTCTCAGCCGCGCTGCTCCGCGGCGCGGATGGTGTCGCGGTAGGTGCGGGCGGCGGCCCGCAGGGCCGCCTCCGGGTCGACGCCCCGCTGCTCGGCCTCCACGGCCAGCGCGAGGAGCGCGTAGCCCACGTCCCCGCGCTCCCCCTCGACGGGGACGTCGAGCCCGGCCGCACGGGCCCGGCCCGCCAGCTTCGCGGCCAGGGAGAGCGCAGGCTGGCCCAGCGGCACACCCTCGGTCACCGAGACCCGCTCGTTCTTCTCCTGCGCCTTGCGCCGCTGCCAGTGCGCCTCGACCTCCTCCCCGGACTCGGCGACGTCGTCACCGAAGACGTGCGGGTGGCGGTGGATCAGCTTCGCCACCAGCGTCCCCGCCACGTCGTCGATACCGAACGCCTCGTCCGGGTGGTCCTGGGCGATGCGGGCGTGGAAGACGACCTGGAGCAGCACGTCGCCGAGTTCCTCGCGCAGTTCGCCGCGGTCGCCGCGCTCGATGGCGTCGATGAGTTCGTAGATCTCCTCGACGCCGTACTTGAGCAGGTCCTCGTGGGTGCGCAGCGCGCTCCAGGGACACTCGCGGCGGATACGGTCCATGACCTGGACGGCGTCCAGCAGCCGGGCTCCTGGCAGGTCGTAGGAGCCCGGCAGCAGTTCGAGAGCGGGCATCGTCTGACGGCCGGAGCCCGCCAGGCGCGCGAGGCCGTCGGTGAGCGCCGGCTCGCCCTCGGCGGTCGCCAGCACCACGAGCGAGTGGCCGCCACCGCGCCCGCACGCGTCCACCAGCTCCCGCGCGTCCGGCTCCACCCCGGCCGCCACCTTCACGCCCGCGTCGCGCACGTACGGCAGCTGCGGATGCGCGGGGTCGGCGCACAGCACACGGTCGGCCCCGCGGAGCGCCTCCCAGGCGGGCCAGGACAGCAGCCCGGGCGCCACCCGGTGCGTGGTCGTGAGCAGGACGATACGGCCGGTCTCGGGGATCTCGTTCACCCTACGAACCTAACCCGATCGGCCCCGGCCGGGCCCGGGAGCCCCGGAGCCCCCCGGCCCGGGGCCGCAGCCCCGGAGGCCCGGTGGTGCGCAGCTCCGGAGGCGCCGGAGGTGCGCAGCCCGGACGGGCGGGCGACAGCCCTCAAGACCGTGGGGCATCGGGCCACAGGCGCCATGCCACAAGCATCAGGCCACAGGCGTCAGACCGCAGGCATCACGGACCGCCCCGTCAGGGACCCGCGCCGGCGGACGCGCGCGTCAGGCTCCCTGGGCGCGGTCGGCCTCGCCGGACAGCTCGCGCAGCCACGGAGCCTTGTCCCCGCCCAGCGAGGAGGTGCGCGTGTTCCACTCCCCGTAGCGCGGGTTCACATTGATCTTCATGTCGTCCGCGACGCGCGACAGCTCCGCGTTGATCCGCTGCGGCCCTTGCGGAGACATCAGGTCGATGCCCTCGGCGGCGGCGATCTTCTCGATGCGCAGCTGCATCCGGATGAAGTCGTCGATGTCGTCAGGCGCGAGGTGGTGCTGGCGCAGCCACACCGCCTCCAGCTGCTTCTTGCCGCCGGCCTGCTTCTCCAGCTCCCCGCGGACCTGCTGCACCTCGCGGCGGCTGACACCGGCCCCCGCGTCCTTCGCCGCCTGCGCGACGACGCGCTCGCGGATCATCCCGTCGAGCGTGGCGCGCGTCAGCTTGCCGCTCTGCTTGATCATCTGTTCGCCCTGCGGTTCCGCGCGCTGCGCGTCCCGCACGGCGCCCACCCGCGACTGGAGCTGCGCCATGCTGATCCGGTCCCCCTTCACGAGGGCCGCCGCGCCCGGATGTGCGTCGTTGCCGCACGCGGTGAGCAGCGGGGTCGCGGCCAGGAGCGCCGCGACGGCGGAGAGGGTGAGCGCGGACCTGCGGCGTGGGCTTTCCATGGGGCCTCCCGGCGGCGGCGAGGGTCGGGCTCCGGCGCACGACCTGGCGATGATCGATGGTAGGGAGTCGAACGGCTCCATGACCACCGGTTCGACACCAAATCGACCAACGATTCGGGGGCAGTTGAGTCGCTGCCCCGTTCACCGGTTCGGGTCGCCGCACCGTTCCGGTGCCCCGGTGCGGGGGTCGGACGCGGGTCGCCGCACCGTTCGGGCACACGGTCTCGCACCCCTTTCGGCCTGCACTCCTGGGCCCGCGCTACGCGGGTGTTCTCCGCGCCTCGGCCCGGCGACCGCGCGAGCGTCGTCCGCTCCTCAGCCCCCGCACTGCGCGAGCATCGTGCGCTTGTCGGGGGAGGTGACGGCCAGCTCGTACTTGTGAGCGACCTGGGCGAAGCGGACCGCGTAGGCGCAGCGGATCGTGCGGGAGGGCGGCAGCCAGGAGGCGGGGCCCGAGTCCCGTTTGGCGGAGTTCGCGGGGCCGTCCACGGGCAGCAGGTTCAACGGGTCGTTGGCGATGCGCCGGCGCTTGTCCTCGGACCAGTGGGCGGCACCCATCTGCCAGTCGTAGGACAGCGGCATGACGTGGTCGATCTGCACGTCCGCGGCGTGCTGCTTCGTCCAGCTGACGCGCCGTCCCGTGTAGGGGTCCTCCAGCGTCATCGACTCCACGACGCAGTCGGATCCGGACCGGTGCCGCACCTTCGCGCCGTCGCGCCGCAGCACGTCGTTGCGGGTGTCGCAGCCGTTGCGGGCGAAGGGGACGCCGTCGGCGGTGTCCATCCAGGCGTAGCCGAACTCGTCCCGCCCGTACCCGGTCCTGGGCCCGCGTCCCTTGGTGCGCAGGTCCTCTATGAGGCCGCGGGCCTGCGCCCGGTCGGCGTCGGACGTGACGGGAGCCAGGCCCGGCCTGGTGCCGTCCGGGTTGTGGAGCGGGCTCACGGCCCGGCCACCGGTCCCCCCGCCACCGTCCGGCGAGGCGCTCGTGTCCCGCCCGTCCGGCACCCCCACCCCGTCGCACCCGGTGACGAGCGTGGCGGCCGCGAGCACGGCGGCGAGGGCGGCCCCCGCACGGCGCCCACGTATCCGAGGCGCCCTTCCAGGGGGCCCAGGTATCCGGGGGCGGGCGGGGCGAGGCGGGGCAACGTCGGCGATCACCGGCTGAGCATAGCCGCGGGACAACGGCGCCTCGCGGGGCGGCCACGGGGCCACCCCGCCGCGGTTCCGCCGCGCCGGCGGGCGGGACCGCAGCGCCCGCGAGCGGCACCCCTTCCTCCTCCCCCCCCGCCGGTCAGCGATCCGGCGGGCGTCACCCCGACGGCGCCCTGTCTGTGGCAACAGCGGGCAAAGCGGGGAGGGAGGAGGGGTGCGCGAAGTCACCGACCCTCTGCTGAAACTGGTGCGGCGCCCGCACCACGAACCCGTGGTCGCCCAGACGGCCCGCTCCACCATCGCCGCCGTGATCAGCTACGTCGTCGCCCTGCAGCTCAGCAGCGAGCCGGCGCCGCTGACGGCGCCGCTCACCGCGTTGCTGGTCACCCAGGTCACCCTCTTCACGACGTTGCGGACCGGCGTCCGCCGCGTCAACGCCGTGGTGGCGGGCGTGCTGCTCTCCAGCGGTTTCAGCGCTCTGGTCGGGCTGACCTGGTGGAGCCTGGGCCTGGTCATCCTCGCCGCGCTGATCGTCGGCCGGTTCGTCAAGGCCGGCGAGTTCGTGCCCGAGACCGCGATCAGCGCCATGCTCGTCCTGGGCGTGACACAGAGCCAGGTCGCCTCGATGGCCTGGGACCGGGTGCTGGAGACGCTGATCGGCGCCATCGTCGGACTGGCCTTCAACGTGCTGTTCGTGCCGCCCGTGTGGGTGCAGCCGGCCGGAGACGCCGTGCTCGACCTCGCGGGCCGCATGCGCAGCCTGCTGTCCGGACTCGGCGACGACGTCCGGGGCCACACCCCCGTCAGCCGGGCCGCCGAACGGCTGCACCAGGCGCGGCGGCTCGACCACGACATCGTCGAGGTCGACGTCGAACTGCGGCGCGCGGAAGACAGCCTCCGGCTGAACCCGCGCGTACGGGAGGGGCTGCTCTCCCGCGTCGTGATGCGCACAGGACTCGACACCCTGGAGATCTGCGCCGTCGTGCTGCGCACCACCTGCCGGACGGTCACCGACCTGGCCAAGAAGCGCACCAGCGAGCCGCTGTTCCGCGACGACATCGCCGAGGGCATGCACGGGCTGTTCGTCGAGATGGCCCGGGCGGTCGAGGCCTTCGCCGAGCTGATCACCACACCCGTCAGCTCCAACGCGGAGGAGGCCGAGGCACAGCTCGTGCGCTCCCTGGAAGCCAGCCGGACCCGCCGCGACACCGTCGCCTTCCAGCTCCTGGACAACGTCCGCTCCCATCCGCGCCAGTGGCAGCTGCACGGAGCGCTGCTCGCCGAGGCCGACCGCATCCTCGACGAGCTGGACGTCGAGAAGCGTTCCGAACGCCTGTGGGAGGAGCTCGACCGGCAGTCCCGCGAGAGACGCGAGAAGAACCGCTTCCTGAAGGGTCTGCGCCAGCTGCGGCGCCGCGAGCGCTCCCATCGCGAGGAGAAGGACGAGGAACGCGAGCTGGAGTGGGAGGAGGAGCGCTAGCGCGGCGCCGCGGGCAGCCGTGCGGGGCCGCCCGCGTTCCGGTACACGGTCAGTACCCGGCCCGTGGCGCCGGGGCCGGCTGGTGGCGGCACAGCGACTCGTCCCGGAGGAGCTGGGCGAGCGCCGGGTCGGCCATGCCGCGTTCACGGATCAGATCGCGGATGAGGACGGCGGGCTCCGGCAGCGCCTGCCCGTACTACCGGGTGTCGACCAGGGGGGTGGCGTACTGCTTGCGCAGGGCCCCCACCGCGGCCCGGGCAGCCCCCACCGCGGCCCGGGAACGGTGTCTCCGAGCGCTCTTTTCACACCAACCGGCGATCAGGCTCCCGGCACCGTCGTCAGGAACTCGCCCACCCAGGCCAGCAGTTCGCGGCCCGTCAGGGGCTTTCCGCCGATGCCGCCCGGCTTGGGGCGGGGCACCAGGACCTGGCGGGTGGCCGACTTGATCACCGAGCCCGGGTAGACCCGCTTGAGCCGCAGCTCCTGGGACTCGCGCAGCTCGACGGGGCTGAAGCGGATGTTGTTGCCCTGGAGGGTGATGTCGGTGACGCCGACCGTGCGGGCCAGCATCCGCAACCCCGCGACCAGCAGCAGGTTCTCCACCGGCTCCGGCAGCGGCCCGTACCGGTCGGCCAACTCCTCGCGCACGGAGGCGATGTCCTCCTGCGTGGTGGCCGAGGCGATCGACCGGTACGCCTGGAGGCGCAGCCGCTCACCCGGCGCGTAGTCGTGCGGAACGTGCGCGTCGACCGGAAGCTCGATCTTGACCTCCGGCGGGGTCTCCTCCACCGGGCCCGCCTCGCCGGACTCCAGCGCGGCCCGGTAGTCGGCCACCGCCTCGCCGACCATCCGCACGTACAGATCGAACCCGACGCCCGCGATGTGCCCGGACTGCTCGCCGCCGAGCAGATTGCCCGCGCCGCGGATCTCCAGGTCCTTCATCGCCACGTACATGCCGGCGCCCATCTCCGTGTGCTGGGCGATGGTGGCCAGCCGCTCGTGCGCCGTCTCCGTCAGCGGCTTCTCCGGCGGATAGAGGAAGTAGGCGTAGCCGCGGTCCCGGCCCCGGCCCACCCGGCCGCGCAGCTGGTGGAGCTGGCTGAGGCCGAAGTTGTCGCCACGCTCGACGATCAGGGTGTTCGCGTTGGAGATGTCGATGCCGTTCTCCACGATCGTCGTGGCCACCAGCACGTCCGACTTCTTCTCCCAGAAGTCGACCACCACCTGCTCCAGCGCCTGCTCCGACATCTGCCCGTGCGCGGTGGCGATCCGCGCCTCCGGCACGATCTGCCGCAGCCGCGCCGCCGCACGGTCGATGGACTCCACCCGGTTGTGGATGTAGAAGACCTGCCCCTCGCGCAGCAGCTCGCGCCGGATCGCCGCACCGATCTGCTTCTCCTCGAACGGGCCGACGAAGGTGAGCACCGGGTGCCGCTCCTCCGGCGGCGTGGTGATCGTCGACATCTCACGGATGCCGGTCACCGCCATCTCCAGCGTCCGCGGGATCGGCGTCGCCGACATCGTCAGCACGTCCACGTTGGCCCGCAGCTTCTTCAGCTGCTCCTTGTGCTCGACACCGAAACGCTGCTCCTCGTCGACGATGACCAGGCCCAGCTCCTTGAACTTCGTCTCCGACGAGAACAGCCGGTGCGTCCCGATGACGATGTCCACCGTGCCCTCGCGCAGCCCGTCCAGCGTCGAGCGCGCCTCGGTGTCCGTCTGGAACCGCGACAGTGCCCGCACGTTGACGGGGAACTGGCCGTACCGCTCGGAGAACGTGGAGAAGTGCTGCTGCACCAGCAGCGTCGTCGGCACCAGCACCGCCACCTGCTTGCCGTCCTGCACCGCCTTGAAGGCGGCCCGCACGGCGATCTCCGTCTTGCCGTAGCCGACGTCACCGCAGATCAGCCGGTCCATCGGGACCGACTTCTCCATGTCCTCCTTGACCTCGCCGATCGTGGTGAGCTGATCGGGCGTCTCCGCGTACGGGAACGCGTCCTCCAGCTCCCGCTGCCAGGGGGTGTCCGCGCCGAACGCGTGCCCCGGCGCGGCCATCCGGGCGCTGTAGAGCTTGATCAGGTCCGCGGCGATCTCCTTGACCGCCTTCTTCGCCCGCGCCTTCGTCTTCGTCCAGTCCGCGCCGCCCAGCCGGTGCAGCGTCGGCTGCTCGCCGCCGACGTACTTGGTGATCTGCTCCAGCTGGTCCGTCGGCACGAACAGCCGGTCACCGGGCTGCCCCCGCTTCGCCGGCGCGTACTCCACCAGCAGATACTCGCGGGTCGCGCCCTGCACCGTCCGCTGCACCATCTCGATGTAGCGGCCCACACCGTGCTGCTCGTGCACGATGAAATCGCCCGGCTGGAGCGTCAGCGGATCGATCTGCTTACGGCGCCGCGCCGGCATCCGCGTGCCGTCCTTGCCGGCCGCCTTCTGGCCCGACAGATCCGTCTCCGTCAGCACCGCCAGCTTCAGCCCCGGCGCGAGGAACCCGTTGTCCAGGGAGCCGCAGGCCACGTGCACCAGGTTCGGATCCAGCGCCAGATCGGATCCTGCCAGCCGCGCCGGCACCCCCTCACCGCCCAGCACCTCCACCGTGCGGGACGCCGGACCGTGCCCCTCGGTGACGTACACGCACCGCCACCCCTGGGACAGCCAGCCCTTGGTGTCGGCCAGCGCGCGCGCCGTGTCCCCCCGGTACGTCTCCGGCGCCCGCAGGCCCAGCGTGAGCGTGTCCCCGTCCTCCTCAGCGTCGGCATCGGCGGTGAACTGGCTGACCGACCACCACATCATGCCCAGCTCGCGCGCGTGCTCCCGCACCTCGGCGATACCGCGCAGCGAAGCGGCCCCCACATCGATCGGGGCCGCGCCGCCCGCGCCGTCACCGCTGCCGGCCACCGCCGCCCACGACGCCTGGAGAAACTCCTGGCTCGTCGCCACCAGGTCCGCGGCCCGCGTCCGCACCCGCTCCGGGTCGCACACCACCGTCATGCTGCCCGCGGGCAACACGTCCAGCAGCAGCTCCATGTCATCCACCAGAACCGGCGCGAGGGACTCCATGCCCTCCACCGCGATCCCCTCGGCGATCTTGCCGAGCAGCTCGTGCAGCTCCGGATGGAGCTCCATCAGCTCCGCCGCCCGCCGGCGCACCTCGGGCGTCAGCAGCAGCTCCCGGCACGGCGGCGCCCACAGCCCGTGCTCGGCGACCTCCAGGGAGCGCTGATCGGCGACCTTGAACCAGCGGATCTCCTCCACCTCGTCGCCCCAGAACTCCACCCGGACCGGGTGCTCCTCCGTGGGCGGGAAGACGTCCAGGATGCCGCCGCGCACGGCGAAGTCGCCGCGCTTTTCCACCAGCTCCACCCGCGCGTACGCCGCAGCGGACAGCGCGTCCACGATCTCTTCGAGATCGGTGGTCTGCCCCTGCTTGAGGGCGACGGGAACCAGGTCCCCCAACCCCTTGACCTGCGGCTGGAGCACCGAGCGGATGGGCGCGACGACGACGGAGACCGGCCCGGTGGCCGGCTCGTCCGGATCCGGGTGCGCCAGCCTGCGCAGCACCGCGAGCCTGCGGCCCACCGTGTCCGAGCGGGGGCTCAGCCGCTCGTGCGGCAGCGTCTCCCACGACGGGAACTCGACGACGCCCTCCTCGGGCAGCAGCGAGCGCAGCGCCCCGGCCAGATCCTCCGCCTCCCGGCCCGTGGCCGTCACCGCCAGCACCGGACGCTGCGCGGAGCGTGCCAGCGCGGCGACGGCGAACGGGCGGGCCGCGGCGGGGCCCACCATGTCGACATGGTGGCGGTTGCCGTCCGCCGCGGCCCTGACCGCCTCCTCCAGCGCGGGGTCCTCGGTGACGGCGTCGAGCAGACCGTGCAGGCTCATGGGTTTCGCTTTCGGCTTTCCGTCCGGTGGCGGGGAGGGCGTGCGGGGGCGTTGTGGGGCACGCCAAAGGGCCCGATACAAGCTGATCGGGCCCTTCCAGACTACGCCGCCCGGCCGACACCCCGGCCCCGCCGCGGTCCTGGCCGGGCCGGAGCGGGGTCCGGGCCCGCCGGTGGTACCGGCCGCGCCGGTGCGCTCCCGGCCTCCGCCGGCGCGCTCCCGGCTGCGCCGGGTGTGCGGCTGCCGGAGGGGTTCGCCGTCGTCGGGTACGGCTCGTTGCGCCCACCCCTCCCCCGCCGCAAGCCGGGCCCCCGCTGTGCCGAACGTCCGCCCCCGGCGAGCGGTCTCCCCGGGTCAGTCCTGGGGGGTGGGGGCCGACTGGGGTGGGACCGTGGCGGTGTCGGGGGCCGCCTCCGAGGCGCGGCCGGTCAGCGCGGCGAGCGACGAGCGGACGTGCGCCATGTGCTGCCTGAGCTCGTCGGCCCGCTCGGTGTGCTCCCTCAGCACCCGCTCGGTCTCCCGCGCGATGCCCTCTTCGCGCGCGCGGGCCTGCGCCAGCAGCTCCTCGCCCTGCGCGACGGCGTCCTCGTGCCGGTGCCGCGCCCACTCCTCGGCCTGGGCGTGCTGCCGCTTGGCATCGGCCAGTGCCCGCGCTCCGCGCTCTTCGAGGTCGGCGGCGTGCGCCGCGAACGCGGCCTCGTTCTGCGCGCTCGCGCGCTCGGCGGCATCCGACTCGGCCGCCTGCTCTTTCTCCTGTTCGGCCAGCAGCGCCGCGCACCTGCGGGACATCTCGCGGAGCGCTTCGGCGGCCTCACGGCCGGTCTTGTCCGCGTACTCCCGAGCGTGGGTGCGCAACTCGTCGGCGTGGTCCTGGGCGGCGTCGACGGTGCGGGCCGCGGCGGCCTCCGCGTCGGCGCGGCGCCGGGCGGCGGCTTCCTTGGCGCCTTCTCGGAGGGTGCGGGCCTCTTCCGCGGCCCGCTCGGTCAGCTCGTGGGCCGCGGCCTCGGCCGCCGCCCGCAGGTCCGCCGCCTCCGACTCCGCGGTGCCGAGGAGCCCCTGGGCGCGCGCGCCCAGCGCTTCGAAGGTCTGCGGGGGCAGGGCGGCGGCCACCTCGTGCAGCCGCTGCGCTTCCTCCGCGGCCTCCTCCGCGAGCCGGGTGAGCTGCGCGGTGCGGTCCCAGGCCGCCTCGCGTTCCGCGTTGAGACCGGTCACCCGGGCGTCGACCTGTTCGGGCCGGTATCCGCGGCCCCTGACGACAACGAAGCCGTGCGGCGACGACGCACTCATTTCGAGCCCCTTATCTCGGTTCCCGTCTCCTGACGCGGTCCCGGCGACCACGGCGAGACCGGCCTGTCCCAGGATGCGCTACTTCACCGTGGTTGCCGTAATCGGCACATCCTGGCGCAACTGATCAAAAAGTTCGCGTGACCCGGATGGGTGCCAGACGACGACGTTTCCGACGCCCGGCACGCTGAGCCCGGGGTTCGCCACCGGGACGGTCGTCGTACCGCCCTCGCCCGCCGTCAGCCCCCTGATCTCCCAGCCCATCCGTGTGAGTGATCCGACGGAGTCCATCCGGTCGACGGTCACCGCGTCCAGGGCCGAACCGAGGAAGGGGTAGAACCGGAAGGGGTCGGCCACCACGTCAGCGCCCGTGCCCTCCCGCACGAGGGCGCTCAGCAGTTTCCGCTGCCGTTTGACCCGCCCCAGGTCGCCCTCCGGGTCGCTGTAGCGCGCCCGGACGAACGCCAGGGCCTGCTTGCCGTCCAGCGTCTGGCACCCGGCGTCCAGGTCGGCGCCCGACTTCTTGTCCCGCAGGGGTTCGCCGAGGCAGACGCGTACACCGTCGAGTGCGTCGACCACGTGCGTGAAGCCGAGGAAGTCGATCTCCGCGTAGTGGTCGAGCCGCAGCTTGGTCGCCTCCTCGACGGTACGCGTCAGCAGCTCGGCGCCGCCCAGCGCGTACGCCGAGTTGATCTTGCCTTTTCCGTGGCCCGGGATCGGCACGTAGCTGTCGCGCGGAATGCTCACCAGATACGGTCCCGCCGCACCGTAGTGCAGCACCATCAGCGTGTCCGTGTTGCGCTGGCCCCCGCCGCCGACGTGCAGTTCCTCGCGTTCCTCGCGGGTCAGGTCCGCACGGGTGTCCGACCCGATGATCAGCCAGTTGGTGCCCTCGCCGTGCGCCGGGCGGTCCGGGTAGTCGGCGAGGGCCTCCGTCTGCTGCAACCGGCTTCCGGCCCACAGGTACGTCGCCGAGACGGCCGCCGCCGCGACGAGGACCACGGCGAGCAGCACCACGAGGACGACCCGCGGCCACCGGCGCCTGCGGCGCGGCCGACCGGCGCGATAGACGGTGCTGCTCTCCCCGTACATGGACCGAGCGTCCCTCGCGGCGGCCGGCGCCGCGCGCCACCGTGGTCCGTCCGGCGGAGGGGGCGCGCCGTCCCGGCACGCCCCCGGCTCACCCTCGGATCAGAACAGCCCGTCCCACATCTGTTCGAGCAGCACGGACCACCAGTTCTCCGGCGACCCCAGAGCGGGGGCGTCGAGCGCCGCGAGCTGGCCCTGGAAGTCGACCGTCCACCGACCGGCCTGCTCGGGCGTCAGCCCGAACCGCAGCCGCCACATCCGCCCCAGCATGGCCACGCAGCGCACGAACTCCGGCAACCCGGTGTTGACGAACTGCGGAAGTGCGGGCTGCCCACCGGGCCCCGCCTCCAACGGCACGGCGACTATGTTCGCCGTGCCGTACTGCACGCACAGCTGCCGCCCGAAGTCGCTGCCGACCACCAGGTAGGAGCCCGCGTCGGAAGCGGGCGCGAGGCCACGCTCCTGCGCGAGCTCGGCCAGCGTGGGGATGGGACGCCCCGGCTGGGCCTGCCCCCAGAAGAAGGGACCCAGATCGAGGGGGACGCCCGCCCACACGAGAGTCTGCGCGACGATGTCGGGCACGCCCTGGCGGGAGACGGCCCGCTGGTCGAAGCGGAAGACGCCCTGGGGCCCGAACGCCTGCATCAGCTCCTGCCCGATGGCGTCGGGCGGGATGGGCGGGGCGGGCGGGACCTGTCCGGGCGCCGGCAGCGGCACCGGGTTGGGCGCGGGCCGCGCGGGCCCGTCGGCGACCTGGTGCAGCTCGCCCTGGTGCTCGATCAGATGCCGCATCCCCTGCTGCCGGGAAGCGTGGTCGGTGCCGTACGACGCGGTGTGGCTGACCCGCACCTGGGGCCAGGTCTCGCGGATCATCCGGGCGCAGTAACCGCCGGGCAGGTCGCACGGCTCCAGCTCGGTGTGGAGCTCCACCACCTGCTGCGGAGGCACGTTCATGGCCCGCAGCTCGTGCAGCAGCTGCCACTCGGGGTGCGGGGTGCCGGGCGCTGAGCGGCGGATGAGCTGCTGCTCGGAACCGTCGGGCGCGCGGTAGCGCAGCGCCGCCATGTAGCCGGGGCCCACGGTGGGCTGCCCCGGCTGCGGCTGCGGTGCGGCACCCGCGCCGGGCGGGGGCGGCGTGCCTGCCCCGGGCACCATGCCGGGACCGGGGGCTCCGGGCGCAGGCGTGCCGGGGGCCGGGGCTCCGGGCGGAGGGCTGCCGGGGGCCGCGGGCGGGGCGCCGGGCGGCGGTGGTGTGGTGGGGCCTGTCACCCCGGGTCCGGCGAGCATCGTCGCGGCGTGGTGGACGTCCGAGCCGCCAGTGCCGTCGGTGCCGCCCGTGCCCGAGTTGCCGGTGTCGCCGGGAGGCGGTGTGCCGGGCGCGTCGACCTTCGGCCGACTGCCGCTCTGGCTGACCTGCTCGGCCAGGTCGTCGGCCGAGACCAGCTGGGTCGGCACGTACCCGCCGCCGGGTGCTCCCGGCGCTCCGGGTGCTCCCGGCGCCGAGGGCGGGGGCGGGGTGGAAGGTCCGCCCGGGGGCGGGGTCGACGGGCCGCCCGAGCGGGCGCCCGGGGTGCCGGGGGCACCGGGCGGCGGAGGGACGGACGGGCCGCTGCCGCGCGAGGACCGCGACGGGATCGAGCCGCGCGGGGCACGGCTGGTGGCGGCGTCGGCGATGTCACCGGCCCCCGGCCCGCCGGGAGCGGACGGAGCACCGGGAGCGGACGGAGCGCCCGGAGCCGACAGGGCGCCCGGAGCCGACGGGGCGCCCGGCATCGACAGTCCGCCCTGGGAGGGGTCGGCGAGCATGGTCGCGGCCTGGTGCACCCCGCCGCCGGCGCCATGCCCCCCGGGACCCGGGCCGCCCGGACCGTCGCCCGGACCCGCACCGGTTCCGTCTCCCTGACCGCTGCCGCCGCCCGTGCCGGTGTCGGCGGTTGCGGGCCCGCCGTCCTGGGCCGCTTGCCCGGGCGCCTGCGGGGGCTGAGGTGCGTGGGGCGGGTGAGGCGCCTGGCCCGCGTCGGGAGCCCCCGGCGGCTGCGGGGGCTGCCGCGGGTTCGGGGCGGAGCCGGTGCCGGGTGCCTCGGCGGGCTGACCGGCGCCCGGCACGTCGAGCGCGGGCGCGACGGCCGTCCTGGGCAGCGCGCTGCCCTCGGGAAGCAGTTCGGTCCTGGCCTCCGACCTGGAGCCCGGCGGCGGAGGCGGCGTATCGTCCTCGTCGCTGCCCATCAGCGGCGGCGCGAAGACCGTCGCGGGCGGCGCCTGCGCCTCACCGCTGCCGACTCCACCGGTGTCCGCCCCGTCCCACGGGCTGGCACCCGGCAGACCGCCACCACCGGCAGAACCCCCCTGCGATCCACCGGCGGCGGGAGCGGCCGGGGCGCCAGGAGCCGACGGAGCGCCAGAAGCGGGAGCGGGCGGGGCGCCGGGGACCGCGGACGGCCCGGAGGCGTCGGCACGCCGGTCCGGGATGCCCATCTTGTCGGCGGCCTCCTGCAACCACTCGGGCGGCGTCAACAAGAAGGACGTCGCCTCCAGGTCGAGCCGCTGCTGCGGGGCGGCGGCCGGAGCGGCCGTCTCCTCGGTGCCGTACGCCTCCTCGTACCGGCGGATGACCTCGCCCACCGGAAGAGCGGGCCACAGCGTGGTGTCGCCGCTGTCCCTGGCGATGACCAGCCGCAGGTTGCCGCCGTCCGAGACGGGCCCGCTCTCGCGGTCCTCGGCCCAGGCCACGAAGCCCAGGTCGAACTCGCGGACGCGCACCTCGCGGTGCTGGTATCCGGGTACGTCGCCGTTGACCCAGCGCTCGGCGCGCTCCTGGGCCTGCGCGAAGGTCACCATCGCGCTCTCACCTCTCCACAGGGACGGCGCGGGCGAAGCCGCCGTCCACCATCAGGTTCGCCACGGTCTCCAACTCCGGCGGGTTACCCGCGAGCCGCAACAGGAACGCATCGAAATCCGCACCGCACGGCCGCAACAGCCGCTCCACCCGCTCCTGCACCTGCATGCCGTAGGCGTCCCGCGCGTCGTCGTAAGCGCAAAACCACACCGAGCCCAGCGCCTCGCCCTTCACCTTCACAGCGATCAGGCCGCCCTGGACGAAGCCGACGCCCAAAAAGTCCTTGGTGAGGTGGTCGCGCAGGCACTTGTTCACGTAGACGAGGTCGTTGACGGCCGCGTCGTCGCGCACCGTGAAGAAAGGCTGGTCCACCAGCAGGCCCAGCTCCGCGTCGAGCGCCACGCCCTCAGGGGCGCAGCCGCCCGCGGCCTTGAGGAAACCGCGGTAGGCACCCGGCAGCCGGTAGCCGAGCCGCTCCTCGACGTCGGCGACCTGCCGTTCGGTCACCGCGGGCTCCGGCCCGTGCGGCACGGCGAAGTGCGCGGGGCGGGTCTCCTGGAGCGGACGCGTACCGGTCTTGCCGTGGTCGACGGACGCCGTCGCCAGACCGCCGTGGTGCCGCAGCAGCGCCTTCACCTCGACGGGCACCAGCTCCATGCGGCGGCTGTGCGCCACGTGGTGCCACGTCCAGCCGTGCGGAGTGGCGACGGGCGGCAGGTCCGTCCACAGCTCGTGCCCCTCGGCGTGCAGCGCGGCGTTGGCCGACACGTAGTCGGTCAGGCGCAGTTCGTCGCCACCGAAGCCGTCCGGGGGCTCGGCGATCTCAGCGGCCGCACGGGCGTACGCGGAGAAGTCGGGAAACCCGGCCGGGTCGACCCGCACCCCCTGGGGGTGGCGGGCCGCCCTGACCGGATCCGGGAAATTCACGACCTGCCCGGCGTACGCCCGGTTCGGTGGCGCGGCGGCTTGTCCGAGCCGACCTGTCGTCATGGCGTTGGCCCCCTGCTGGTGCTGGCTGGTTCCGAACAGCCTATGCGGTACGGCAACCGCCAGACACCGCCCCTGGCGGTCACCCCGCACGGCCGCCTCCAGCCGCCCGGTGCGGCCGCCTCCGGCGACCCCGTACGGAACCGCTCACCCAGAGGGCGTGAAAAGCGGCCCCCCTCCGGGCCGCACGACCGTGACGCCCACGGGGGAATGATCGACTCGTGCGCCGCACGGCATACTTGGGCGAGCCCCGGCACTTAAGGGGACACTCGGGGAGGAAGCTCCATTGCACACCGCACAACAGGCGCACACACCGCAGGCGCAGACCGCGCCCTCGGCGCACCCCGCCGAACAGGCGCAACCCGCCACCGGTTACGGGGCGGGCGACCCGCGCATCGGCTGGACCAACGCCGCCGACTCCCTCAGCGCCACCGCACCGGTCCTGAGGCACCGCCGGGACGGCATCCTGCCCGCGGTCGCCGCCGCCCTGTCCATCCGCGGCGAGACCCTCACCTGCACCGGCAGCAAGAGCGAGCGGCCACCCGCCCACCACCCCCTCGTGCAGGACTTCCTCGACACCCTCACCACCGAACGCCGCTCCCGCACGACAGGACGCTGCCCCGAAGCGGTCCTCCTCTCCCGCTACCTCACCGCCACCGAGACCAGCCGCGCCGCCAAACGCGGCGCCCGCAAACAAGGCAAGAACGCCAAGTCGGGCAGCACCAAGGCCACCAGGGCACCCCGCACCACGAAACCGCCCAAACCCCTGACCCTGAGCGAGGCCAAGCGCGCCCTCAAGCACGCCAAACTCACCGCACGCCGCATCCGCGAGGACGGCGACCCCCTGCACGGCAGCTACATCCCACCGTGCCGCTCCTGCACCCCCCTGCTGGCCCACTTCGGGGTACGGGCCGTCGACCCGGCACAGGAGCACGACCGGTGACCACCCGCTTCCCCGTCGCCGTCGACGACCCCCTGCGCAACGCCGGGTGGGAACCAGGACGGTGGGACATCCGACAGGCCGAACAGTGGGCCGACACCCTGCGCGCCCACGTCTCCCCCGGCGGCCACCGGCACGCCGTCTTCCCCGCCGCCGTCGAGGTGTGGGCCGAGTTCGGCAGCCTGCACATCGCCCCCACAGGGCCGGGACGGCACCTGGCACCCGCACACGTCCACATCGACCCGCTCACGGGACTGCACGCCGCCCGCACCTTCAACGACCTCGGCCGCGCCCTGGGAACCCAGATCTGCCCGATCGGCACCGAAGGCGAGTACGGCGGCAGCGACGCGCTGCTCGTCATCGACGCCCAGCGCCGCGTCTACAGCCTCGACCCGACAGGCGACTGGTACGTCGGCGCCGACTTCGACTCCGCGCTCTCCGCGCTGCTGATGGGCCTCGTCCCGGCCAAACTCAGCGCCGGCGCCCCGCCACCCGCCCGCACGGCCCCGGACGACACCGCCGCGCACGCGACCGGCACCGCCCCGCAAGCGACCGGCACCACCCCGCACGCGACCGACGGCGCACCCCACCCGACCGACACCACGGCCCACGCCCACGCCCCCGAACCCGGCTCCGGCTCCGGCTCCGGCTCCGGCTCCGGCGACGAAGCGGACACCGCGACGGACGACACCTGGGCCACGGGCGACGACACGCGCGCGCCCGGCAGCGCGCGGGACTTCCCCGAAGGGCTCACACCCGCGCGTACGGAATGATCGCCGACACCCGGAACCCGCCGGAGTCCGTCGGCCCCGACACGAAGCCACCGCCCAGCGCCGTGACCCGCTCCCGCATCCCCACCAGCCCGTTGCCCCCGCTGGGCAGCCCCGCGTCGGCGGCACCGTCCGCCGCGGGCTCGTTCTCCACCTGCAAGGCGACCTCCGCCTCCCGATGCGCCACCCGCACCCGGGTCGCGGCACCCGCGGCGTGCTTGTGGACGTTGGTCAGCGCCTCCTGCACCACCCGGTAGGCCGTCTGCTCCACCGTCGGCGGACAGGCACCGTCCGGGTCCCCCTCCACCCTCAGCTCCACCGCCATCCCGGCAGCGCGCGACTGGCCGACCAGCGCGTCCAACTGCGCGAGCGACGGCACCTGCGCGTACGGAGCCCTCTCCTGGCCCGCGCCACCCGCGCGGACAGTGCCCTCCTGACGCCCGGCAGCCGCGTTCCCGGCAGCCGCCGGCACAGACCCCGAGACGAACTCCGACGGGCGCGAGGGCGCCCGCCCGGCAACGCCCCCGCCGGACACACCATCCCTCGGCCCCTCCGACAGACCGCCCGAGGGGTCCGAGACGGGCGGCGCCCCGACCGACGGCACTGGAGAGGTCGCGCCCGCCGGCGCGGTTTCGTTCTCCCCCTTCGCCGTGTCGCCCGCCCCCGCGGGCACGCGCTTCCCGCCCCGCTCGGTGACCTCGCCACCCCCCGCATCACCGGCGGCCGCCGCCCGCCGCCCGGCGCGCTCCGCGACCGCCGCCCCGGCCCGCACACCCGGCCCGCGGCCCCCGGCCCGGCCGGCCCCCACCGGCTCCTCGGCCTGTCCCGCCTTCTGCGCCTGCCCTGTCTGCTCCGCTCCCGCCTTCTGCGCCTGCCCTGCCTGGTCCGCGCGCCGGGTCCGTTCGGCCCGACCGGCCCGGTCGCCCTGCTCGCCCCGACCCGCCCGGCCGGACTGCTGGCCGGTGTGGCGGGCGTGCTCGGCCTGCGCCGGCTTCTCCGCGTCGCCGGACCGCAGCACACCCAGCATGGTCCGCAACTCGTTGAGCGCCTGACGGCCCATGTCGCCCACCAGCGCGGCGTTCCTGGACGCCTTCTCCGGATCCTTCAGCGTCACCGCCTGCAACGCCGCCGCGTGCACCACCATCAGACTGACCCGGTGCGCGACCACGTCGTGCATCTCACGGGCGATCCGGGTGCGCTCCTCGTTGCGCGCCCACTCGGCGCGCTCCTCCGCGCGGTCGGCCAGCAGCGACAGCTCCCGCTCCAGACCGTCAGCCCGCTCACGCAGCGACTCCACGAGCCGCCGCCGCGCCCCCACGTACAGGCCCAGCAGCACGGGCGGGGCCGTCACACCCACCGACATCAGCACAGCGACCAGCGGAACGAACCACGCCGACGGGTTGAAGTCCGGGTCCTGCCCGACGCTCTGCTCCAGCCGGAACGTCGTCATCGCCAGCGTGCCCAGCGCGGTCATCGACGCCAGCAGCCCGGTGATCCGCCGCGGCACCTCGGTCGCGGCAAGGGTGTAGAGACCGACGACGCACAGGGTCGCGCCCATGTCAGCGGGTATGACGGCGATGGCGACCAGGACGACGGCTATGGGCCAGCGTCGCCGCAGCACGAGCGTCGCCCCCGCGACCACGCCCAGCACGACCGCCAGCCACCCCGGAACACCCGTCTCACGGGCGAAACTCTGCCCTTGCAGCGCGCACTCCGCGGCGGAGGCCGCCGCGAGGGTGACATCGAGCACCGCACTCCGTGGCCGCTCCCACCACCACGGCCCGCCCCGCGCACGGTCGTCCCCCGTCTCGGTCATACCGACCAGCCTACGACCGAAGACCACCCCATTTCCGGCCGAGCCCCGGAACACCCAGTTCCGTGCATCTGTCCGTGACCGGACGGTTTTGCAATCGAACACCGAGGGAATTCACTCGAACTAAGTAAGCGAACGCCTTTTCGCAGCACACGGCGCCCTTCACCCGCAAGACTCACCCGTGTGACACAGACGCACGACGCGTACGAACGCCTACGCGAACAAGCCGTCGCGCTGCGCCGCGAAGGGCTCAGCCGCCGCCACATCCGCGACCGCCTGAAAATCTCCAACAACGACCTCCTCAACCGCCTCGTCCAAGGCGAACCCCCACCCGCCTGGACCCGCCGCCCCAACGCCAAGGACGACCTGCGCGCACGCGCCCGCGAGCTGCGCCGCCAGGGCTGGACGTACGACCGGATCGAACTGGAACTGGGCGTCTCGCGCAGCTCGGTGTCCCTGTGGGTGCGGGATCTGCCCAAACCCGAGCCGCGCTACAGCCCGGAGGAGCAGCGGGCCTTGATGCAAGCCGGGCTCTCGGAGCATCACAGAGCCCTGGAGGAACAGCGGCGCAGGACGAAGGCCGCGGCCTACGCGGAGATCGGTGCGCTGTCGGACAGAGAGCTGTTCCTGGTCGGCATCGGTCTGTACTGGGCGGAGGGCGCCAAGAGCAAGTCGTATCGCCGCTCGGAAAGCGTCAGCTTCGTCAACAGCGATCCGGGCATGATCCGTGTCTTCCTCGCCTGGCTGGGCCTGCTCGGAGTGCCGAAGCACCGCCTTCGGTTCCACGTGACGATCCACGAGTCCGCCGATGTCGAGGGCGCGGAGCGCTACTGGGCCGACCTGGTCGGGGTCCCTGTGGGCTCCTTCCTCAAGACAGCGCTCAAGAGGCACAACCCCAGGACGGCCCGCAAGAACGTCGGGGAGGACTACCGCGGCTGCCTCGTGGTGCGCGTCCGACGCGGCGCTGAGCTCTATCAGCGGATCGAGGGATGGTGGGCGGGTGTCTGCGCGTCGCAAACCCCGCCGACGAACCCGGGCGGGTCAGGTACGCTCTGAGCACCAATCCCCCGTGGTGTAATCAGGCAGCACCCTGAGTTTTGGTCTCAGTAGTCAAGGTTCGAATCCTTGCGGGGGAGCTCAGAGCGCACAGACCCGGGTTCGCCCCCTCCCCCGGCCGCACAGCGGCCATCCCCTTCCTTCCGTTGACCCCCGGTATCCTGCGGGGCAGCACCCACCCCCGAAGTCGAAGGGCACCCCCGTGAGCGTCAATCGCCCGGCAGCCGTCGTCGTCCTCGCAGCGGGTGAGGGCACCCGCATGAAGTCGGCGACGCCGAAAGTCCTGCACGAGATCTGCGGCCGTTCCCTGCTCGGCCATGTGGTGAGCGCCGCGCGGGCGCTGGACCCGCGTGAGCTGGTCGTGGTCGTCGGGCATGCGCGCGAGAAGGTGACGGCGCACCTGGGCGAGCTGGACGCTCAGGTGCGGACGGCCGTGCAGTACGAGCAGAACGGCACCGGGCACGCGGTGCGGATGGCCTTGGCGGAGCTGGCGGACGGCGATCTGTCGGGCACCGTCCTGGTGACCTGTGGTGACACTCCGCTGTTGACGGGCGCGACACTCCAGCAGCTGGCGGACACGCACGCGGCGGACGGCAACGCGGTCACCGTGCTGACAGCCGAGGTCCCGGACGCGACGGGGTACGGGCGCATCGTGCGGGACGCGGGGGACGGCGCGGTCACCGCGATCGTGGAGCACAAGGACGCGACGCCGGCGCAGCGTGATGTCCGTGAGATCAATTCGGGTGTCTTCGCGTTCGACGGGCGGTTGCTGTCGGAGGCGCTGGGCAAGGTGCGGACGGACAACAGTCAGGGTGAGGAGTATCTGACGGATGTCCTCGGCATTCTGCGCGGCGAGGGGCACCGGGTGGGTGCGTCGGTGGCGGGTGACCACCGGGAGATCGCAGGGATCAACAACCGGGTGCAGTTGGCCGAGGCGCGGCGGATGCTGAACGGCCGGCTGGTGGAGGACGCCATGCTGGCGGGCGTCACGGTGGTGGATCCGGCCACGACGTGGCTGGACGTGGAGGTGACGTACGAGCCGGACGCGGTGGTGCATCCGGGGACGCAGTTGCTGGGTGCCACGCATGTGGCCGCGGACAGCGAGGTGGGGCCGAACAGCCGGTTGACCGATACCTGGGTGGGTGCGGGTGCGTCGGTGAGCAACACGGTCTGTGAGGGTGCCCGGATCGGCGAGGGCGCTTCGGTGGGCCCGTACACGTATCTGCGCCCTGGTACGCGGTTGGGCCGGAAGGTGAAGGCCGGCAGTTATGTGGAGATGAAGAACGCGGTGGTGGGTGACGGCACGAAGGTGCCGCATCTGTCGTATGTGGGTGACGCGGAGATCGGTGAGCACACCAACATCGGTGCGGCGAGTGTGTTCGTCAATTACGACGGTGAGAGCAAGCACAGGACGACTGTGGGTTCTCACTGCCGGCTGGGCGCCGACAACATGTATGTGGCACCTGTCACGGTCGGCGACGGTGCTTACAGTGCGGCCGGTTCCGTGATCACGAAGGATGTGCCGCCAGGGTCGCTGGCGGTGGCGCGCGGTCAGCAGCGCAACATCGAGGGCTGGGTGGCCCGTAAGCGCCCTGGTAGTGCGGCTGCGCTGGCTGCGGAGGCGGCGAGCGAGGAGGGCCGGGACGCGGCTTCGGGTGAGAATGGCGCGGGGGCGTCCGGGGTGGCGGAGTCGGCTGGTTCGGTCCGTTCGTCGGGGGGTGCTGCCGGGCAGGTTCCGGCAGAGGAGGGTTAAGACCGGGTATCCGGTTGTATGACGTGGGGCGTACGGTTATGGGGAGCCTGATTGGCCACGCGGCCGAAAACCGACGCCGCCGCCCCCGCCAAACCGACGCCGCCGCCCCCCACTGAGCCGTCGTGCGGCGCACCACACAGGGAGACAACAGCAGTGACCGGGATCAAGACGACCGGCGAGAAGAAACTCATGCTCTTCTCCGGCCGCGCCCACCCCGAACTCGCCGAGGAAGTCGCCAAGCAGCTCGGCATCGGCGTGGTCCCGACCAAGGCTTTCGACTTCGCGAACGGTGAGATCTACGTTCGCTTCCAGGAGTCCGCGCGCGGCGCCGACTGCTTCCTGATGCAGAGCCACACGGCCCCCATCAACAAGTGGATCGTCGAGCAGCTGATCATGATCGACGCGCTGAAGCGGGCTTCGGCGCGGAGCATCACGGTGATCGTCCCGTTCTACGGCTATGCCCGGCAGGACAAGAAGCACCGTGGTCGTGAGCCGATTTCCGCGCGGCTGATGGCGGATCTGTTCGGTACGGCGGGCGCGGACCGCATTCTGACCGTGGACCTGCACACGGATCAGATCCAGGGCTTCTTCGACGGCCCGGTCGACCACCTGTTCGCGCTGCCGTTGCTGGCGGACTACGTGGGGGCCAAGACCGACCGCAGCAAGCTGACCGTGGTCTCTCCGGACGCGGGCCGGGTCCGGGTCGCCGACCGCTGGGCCGACCGTCTCGGTGCTCCGCTGGCGATCGTCCACAAGCGCCGTGACCCGGATGTGGCCAACCAGGTCACCGTGCACGAGGTGGTCGGTGATGTGGAGGGCCGGGTCTGTGTCCTCGTCGACGACATGATCGACACGGGCGGCACGATCTGCGCGGCGGCGGACGCGCTGTTCGCCAACGGTGCGGAGGACGTCATCGTGACGGCGACGCACGGTGTGCTGTCGGGTCCGGCGGCCGACCGGCTGAAGAACTCGAAGGTCAGCGAGTTCGTGTTCACGAACACGCTGCCGACCCCGGGTGAGCTGGAGCTCGACAAGATCACGGTGCTGTCGATGGCTCCGACCATCGCGCGCGCGGTGCGCGAGGTGTTCGAGGACGGCTCGGTGACCAGCCTCTTCGACGAGCAGGCGTGAGCGGTCCCGCACCGGTCCCTGACCGGGCGGCGCGGCCGAGCGGGCCCGCCGGGTCCTCGCGCTGATCGATTTCCGCACAGCAGGCCGGTCCTTTTCCGACCGGCCTGCTGTGCGTTTCTCCGACCGGCATACCGGTCGTTCCCGGCCGGTCGTCTCCCGGACGACCTGCCGCCCGTCTCCCGGCGGGACCGCCGGTCTTTCTCCGGCCGGCCTGTGATCGATTTCCGACCGGCCTTCTCCGCCGAGTAGACTTCGCGAGTCGCTCGGCGAGGGAGGCCGGTCCGGTTGTTTTCCGGGGCCGGATTCTCCGTTATCGACGCGCGCTCTTCGTAGCAGGTCCGTCGGGACCGAGTGGCAACGCACTGTCCGTTTTTTGTTGCCTACGAGGAGCGCAGCATGGCTGATGTGAATCTCACCGCCACCATCCGCAATGAGTTCGGCAAGGGCGCCGCGCGCCGCCTGCGCCGCGAGGAGAAGATCCCCGCGGTCATCTACGGCCACGGTTCCGAGCCGGTGCACATCGCGCTGCCGAGCTACGACATGATGATGGCCCTCAAGACGCCGAACGTCCTGATCAACCTGGACCTCGACGGCAAGAAGCAGCTGGTCATCCCGAAGGCCGTGCAGCGCGAGGCGATCCGCCAGTTCCTCATCCACGTCGACCTGCTGGTCGTCAAAAAGGGTGAGAAGGTCCAGGTCGACGTCCCGATCCACATCGAGGGCGAGCTGGCGCCGGGCCAGAACCTGCTGGAGCACGTCTACAACTCGCTGCCGGTCGAGGCCGAGGCCACCCACATCCCGGAGACCATCACCGTCTCCGTCGACGGCCTGGACATCGGCGACTCCATCCTGGCCAAGGACATCAAGCTGCCGGGCAACACCGTGCTGGCCATCGAGGGTGACGAGACCGTCATCCAGGTCCTCGGCGCCCAGGCGGAGGAGCCGGCCGCCGAGGGTGCGGAGGGCGAGGAGGGCGCGGTGGAGTCGGCCGCGCCGGCCTCCGAGTAAGCGCCCTTACCTGTGCTGTGCGCGGGCGCCGGGCGGGCTGTGCCTCACGGCCCTCTCCGGCGCCCGCGCCGCACAGCGCACCGTGCGGGGCGCCCCGCGCCCCGCACCTCGTGCCCCGCGGGGCGCGTTGAGCGCCCGACCGACGCGCGCCTGACCGGATCGACCGAAGGACCACGCACATGGCGGCCACCACCGAACCCTGGCTCATCGCGGGCCTGGGCAATCCGGGTCCCGACTACGCCGGCAACCGCCACAATGTGGGCTTCATGGTCGCCGATCTGCTGGCCGGGCGTATGGGCGGCACGTTCAAGTCGGCCAAGGGTGCCCGCGCCCAGGTGCTGGAGGGGCGTATCGGTGTCCCGGGGGTCAGCAGTACGCGCGTGATCCTGGCCAAGCCCGTGTCGTACATGAACGTTTCGGGCGGCCCCACCAAGGCGTTGCTGGATTTCTACGGTGTGCCCGCCGGCCGCCTGGTCGCCGTCCACGACGAGCTGGACATCGACTACGGGGTTCTGCGGCTCAAGCTGGGTGGCGGTGACAACGGCCACAACGGCCTCAAGTCGCTCACGAAGCTGCTGGGCCGCGACTACTACCGCGTGCGTTTCGGTGTCGGCCGGCCTCCTGGCCGTATGCAGGTGGCCGACTACGTGTTGAAGAACTTCTCCTCCGCGGAGCGCAAGGAGCTCGACTACTTCGTCGACCGTGCGGCGGACGCGTGTGAGGCCCTGGTGCTGGAGGGTCTGGAGAGGGCCCAGAGCACGTACAACAGCTGACGCGGCCCTCAGCCCTTGTCGCTCTGCTCGCGGCCGTTCGCGCGCAGGAGTTCCTCGATGGCGGCGAGGCGCCTCTCGATGCGGTCGATGTCGGCCCGGGTGGACTGCACGGCCTGGGGGTCGGGGACGACGACGAAGTCGAAGGTGTTCATCGAGGCCAGTCCGCGTTTTCCGGAGATCCGGAAGAGCACGACGATGACGGCGTAGACCAGCGCGGTGCGCAGGATCTTCTCGACGACGGGGATCTCGATCGTCATCATGGCGTGCCACATGCGGGCGGCCTCCCTCTCGGCGCTCGCTCCCACAGTGGTGCCGTCGGGCCCCGGAACGCTTCTCAACGCGCGGAGGTGCGCAAGAAGGGGGCGGTGGCGGCGGGCCTGTGCGTGTGTTCCGCGAGTGCGCGCGGCGGGACCACGTCGTGCGCAGGGGCGTCCACGCCGTGCGTCGCGGGACTCTTGTCGTGCGCCGCGAGGAGCCCCGTCCGATTACCGGAAGGCCGACTTCCGATAGTGGCGCAAGCGCGCACAAGACGGTCGGTCGAGGTTGACCGGTAACCGTCAAGTACCCAAGGATCTCCGCCATGTCTTCACGAGTCGCCCAGACGAAGATCAAGCGGAGCCGCGTGCGGCGGCTCGGTGAGAGCGCGTTCGGGATGCTGTTGCTGGCGCGGGCCGCACTCATGGCGCTGATCGCGCTGGTGCTGGTGGTGGCGGGGGTGTGGACCTCGTGGGACACCGCTTCGGTCGCCATGACGGGGGACGAGCGCGGCACCGTCACCGTCACCACGTGCGGTGACGAGAGATGCACAGGAACGTTCTCCCCCGCGGGCACGGGCGAGGCGTCGAAGGTGACGGTCTCCCAGTTCGTCTCGGGCGGCAGGGGCGAGACGCTGGAGGTGGCGCGCAAGCCGGGGAGTGACCACGTCGTGCGGACAGGGCCCGCCGGTGTGCTGTACGCCTGGGTGCCGCTGGGCGGCTCGCTGCTGCTGGCGTCGCTCGTGATCGCGGGCGGTCTGCGGATGCGGAAGACGGCGCTGGCCACCGGGGTGTGCGGGGCGCTGGTCATGGGCGGGGCCTGGGCCCTGCTCACCTTCTGAGTCACCCACAAGAAGAAGACGAAGAAGGAGCAGCAGCGCCCAGGCCCCGTCGGCCCGTCCTCCCGGGGGGTCAGCCGGTGTTGCGCAGGCCCGCCGCCACGCCGTTGACGGTCAGCAGCAGGGCTCGGCCCAGGGTCTCGTCCGGCTCCTTGCCCGCGGCGGCCGCCTGCCGCTGGCGGTCCAGCAGGGAGACCTGGAGGTAGGAGATCGGGTCGAGGTAGGCGTCGCGGATCTTGAGCGTCTGCTTCAGGACCGGGTTGGACTCCAGCAGTTCGCTCTCGCCTGTTATACGCAGGACCTCGTCGACGGTGAGGGCGTGTTCGGCCTCGATGGTGGCGAAGACGTGCCGCAGCTCGTCGGGGACGAGGGTCTCCACGTAGTGGCGGGCGATCCGCAGGTCCGTCTTGGCGAGCGTCATCTCGACGTTGGCCAGGAAGTTGCGGAAGAAGTGCCAGTAGGTGTGGGCCTCTTCGAGCACGCTGTCGAGTCCGGCTTCGCGGGCGGCCTTGAGGCCGGTGCCGACGCCGAACCAGCCGGGGACGATCTGCCGCGACTGGGTCCAGCCGAACACCCAGGGGATCGCGCGCAGCCCGTCGAGCCCGGCGCCGGTGTCGGGGCGGCGGGAGGGGCGGGAGCCGAGGTGGAGTTCGGCGAGCTGGTCCACGGGGGTGGAGGCGAAGAAGTAGGCGGGCAGGTCGGGGTCCTCGACCAGTTCGCGGTACGCGTGGTGGGCGGCGTCGGAGACGGTGTCCATGGCCGCGTCCCAGCGGGCGAGCGCCTCGTCGGACTGGCGGGGCGCGGTGTGCAGCGCCGAGGCCTGGAGGGTGGCGGAGACGGTCAGCTCCAGGTTCTCCCGGGCGAGGGAGGGCACCAGGTACTTGTCGGAGATGACCTCGCCCTGCTCGGTGACCTTGATCTCGCCTTCCAGGGTGCCCCAGGGCTGGGCGAGGATCGCGTCGTGGGTGGGGCCGCCGCCGCGGCCCACGGTGCCGCCGCGGCCGTGGAAGAGGCGCAGCCGCACGCCGTGCCGGTGGGCGACGTCGCGCAGCCGGCGCTGGGCGCGGTGGATCTCCCACTGGCTGGTGGTGATGCCGCCGAACTTGGAGGAGTCGCTGTAGCCGAGCATGACCTCCTGGAGGTCGCCGCGGAGGGAGACCAGCTTGCGGTAGGAGGGGTCGGAGAGCATCGCGTCGAGGAGCTCGTCGGCGATCTTGAGCTCGTCGGTGGTCTCCAGCAGCGGGACGATGCCGATCTTGGCCCAGCCGCCGTGCAGGTCGATCAGTCCGGCCTCGCGGGCCAGGACGGCGGCGGCGAACACGTCGTCGGCGCCCTGGCACATGGACAGGATGTAGGACTCGATGACCTCGGGTCCGAAGGTGTCCAGGGCCTTGGCGACGGTTTCGAAGACGCCGAGGGTCTTGGCGCCGGCCGCGTCCAGCGGGGCGGGGCTCGGGGAGAGCGGGCGGCGGGAGCGCAGCTCCTTGGCGAGCAGGCGCTGGCGGTAGTCGCGCGGCATGTCCGCGTACCGCCACGACTCCTCGCCGAGCCGGTCGAAGAGCTGGCCGAGGGCGTGGTGGTGGGCCTCGGCGTGCTCGCGGACGTCCATGGTGGCGAGTTGCAGTCCGAAGGCGGCCACGGTGCGCAGGGCGCGCTCCAGGCGGCCGTCGGCGACCAGGCCGCCGCGGTGTTCGCGCAGCGACTCCTGGAGGAGCTCCAGATCGTCGAGGAGTTCGCCGGTGCCCAGGTAGTCCCAGCCGGGCGCGTGGGGCAGCTTCTCGGCCAGCCGCGTGCGGGTGTTGAGGAGCTTCTGCCGGATGCAGGTGGCCTTGAGCCGGTAGGGCTCCTCGGCGTTGAGCCGCTTGTAGCGGGGGCTGATCTCCGGCAGCCGCGCCAGGTCGGCGTCCAGGGAGTCCAGCAGGGGCTGGGTGGCGCCGCAGTTGCGGATGGAGTTGGACAGGGCTCCGCGCAGCTCGTCCACGTGGCTCAGCGCGTCGGTGATGCCGTGTTCGTGCTGGAGGATCAGCACGTCCCAGGTGACCTGGGGGGTGACGTTGGGGTTGCCGTCGCGGTCGCCGCCGATCCAGGTGCCGAACGTCAGCGGGCGGGTGCCGGACGGCAGCGGGGCGCCCGCCCGCTCCAGCTCGGCGGCCAGGTCCTCCAGTACGTCGCCGACGGCGCCGCGGTGCAGCTCGTCCAGGTAGTAGATGGCGTTGCGGGCCTCGTCGGCCGGTTCGGGGCGGGCGACGCGCAGCTCGTCGGTCTGCCAGATGAGGTCGACGTTCTCGGCCAGCCGCAGGTCGCTGCGGCGCCGCTCGGCCCCGCCGATGGCGTTCTCGGACTCCTCCATCAGCTCCGCGATCTTGCGCAGCTTGGTGAGGACGGAGCGGCGGGCCGCCTCGGTGGGGTGCGCGGTGAAGACGGGGCGTACCGACAGGTTGCGCGCGGTGTCCGCCAGGTGCGCGGGGTCGGCGTCCTTGAGCATGTCGGCGGTACGGGCCAGCATGCCGCCGTCACCGGCGCGGCGGGCCCGCAGCTCGCGGCCGCGGTGCACCTGCTCGGTGACGTTGGCCAGGTGGAAGTAGGTGGAGAAGGCGCGGACCAGCTTGGTGGCGGTCTCGACGTCGGTCTCGCCCAGGAGCGCGGCGGCTGCTTCGCCGTCGCTGCGGGTGAGGGCGCGGACGCGCTCGACCAGGTCGAGGAGTTCCGCGCCTTCCTGGCGGACGAGCGTCTCGCCCAGTAGGTCGCCCAGCCTGCGGATGTCCGCGCGCAGGGCGGAGGTGGCCTCGACGGCGTCGGCGCCCTCGCCGTGGCCACCGCCGAGGGTGTCCACACCGAAGGTGTCGTCGAGCGGGGCGGGGTCACTCGATCCGGGCGCGTTCCGCGAGGGGGTCGAGGCGGGTGGATTGGTGTCGGCGCTGCTCACAGGTGCTGCTCCCTTGGGGGTTCGTATCCCTTGCGGGGTGGCTTCGGGCAGGTGGCGGACCGCGCTGTCCGACGGCACAAGGATAGGTCGGCCCCAGCGTGGTACAGCACCTGTGTCCGAGGCGTGGGCATCGCGCGGCGTGATCGTGCCCCGGTGCGCACCCCTCTTGTCCCGTGTCCTACGGCTGCCATACTTACGACGCCGTAGGTTACGGAACCGTAGCCAAGCCGAGGTCCAATGAGGGACATCTATGACGACTAGTCCGGACGTGCTCGACAGTTCGCCGGAGGCCGCCCCCGCCGCCGGCACGGCCGCGGGAGCCGAGGCCGGCGCCTCGCCCGCCCCGGCTCCCTCCGCGACGTTGGGCGGTGAGCAGCGCCGCTCGGTGGAGCAGATGGCGCTGCTCGCCTTCATCACCGTTCCGTTCGTCGCGCTGGTGGCAGCCGTGCCGCTGGCCTGGGGATGGGGGGTGAGCTGGCTGGATCTGGGGCTGCTGGTCGCGATGTACTTCATCGGCTGCCACGGCATCACGATCGGCTTCCACCGGTACTTCACCCACGGCTCGTTCAAGGCCAAGCGGCCGCTGCGCATCGCGCTGGCCATCATGGGCTCCATGGCCGTCGAGGGCCCGCTGGTGCGCTGGGTCGCCGACCACCGCAAGCACCACAAGTTCTCCGACGCCGAGGGTGACCCGCACTCCCCCTGGCGCTACGGGGAGACGATCCCCGCGCTGATGAAGGGCCTGTGGTGGGCCCACATGGCGTGGATGTTCGACGAGGAGCAGACGCCGCAGCACAAGTACGCGCCCGACCTGATCAAGGACCCGGCGCTGCGCCGCGTCTCGCGCCAGTTCGTGCTGTGGACGGCGGTCTCGCTGCTCGTCCCGCCGCTGGTGGGCGGCCTGGCCACCTGGTCGTGGCAGGGCGCGCTGACGGCCTTCTTCTGGGGCTCGCTGGTGCGGGTGGCGCTGCTCCACCACGTCACCTGGTCGATCAACTCCATCTGCCACGCGGTGGGCAAGCGCCCCTTCAAGTCGCGGGACCGCTCGGGCAACGTGTGGTGGCTGGCGGTCCTCTCGTGCGGCGAGTCCTGGCACAACCTGCACCACGCCGACCCCACCTGCGCCCGGCACGGCGTGGAGCGCGGGCAGATCGACTCCAGCGCCCGTCTCATCCGCTGGTTCGAGAAGGCGGGCTGGGCGTACGACGTGCGCTGGCCCAAGCGGGAGCGGCTGGAGACCAAGCGCTACAAGGACGGGTCGCCCCGCCGCAGGACGGGCGCGGGCGAGGCGGGCTCCGCCGACTTCCCCGCGGGCGAGGCGGCCTCCGCCGACTCCCGGCGTGAGGAGCGAGTGGCCGGGGCGGCATGATGCTGTGGTGCTGACCCAGGGGCCCCGCCCCTGGGTCCCCGGGCGGCCAGCCCCGGGACCCCCCACGCAGCCACACGACAGGGAAGGCCCCACCCCGTGCCGACCGACGAGACGCCGCAGCCGTTCGGCGACGCGCCGCAGCCGTACACCGGTGCGCCACCGGCACCTGACGGTGCGAGGCCGCCGGCGCACCCCGCTGCGCCGTTGCCGAGCATCCCCGACGGCGCGGGCAAGGGGGGCAGGGCGGCCAGGGGTGCCAAGCCCCCCAAGCGCGCCCGCCGCCGGATGACGGGCAAGGAGCGCCGCGAACAGCTCCTGGACATCGGCCGCACCCTCTTCGCCGAGCGCGGCTTCGAGGGCACCTCGGTCGAGGAGATCGCCCACAAGGCCGGGGTGTCCAAGCCCGTCGTCTACGAGCACTTCGGCGGCAAGGAAGGTCTCTACGCCGTCGTCGTGGACCGCGAGATGCGGCGGCTGCTGGACATGGTGACCGGAGCGCTCACCGGCGGGCACCCCCGTGAGCTGCTCGAACAGGCCGCTTTCGCGCTGCTCGACTACATCGACCACTACACCGACGGGTTCCGCATCCTGGTGCGCGACTCCCCGCTGCCGCAGTCCACCGGCACCTTCGCCTCCCTCATCTCCGACATCGCCACCCAGGTCGAGGACATTCTGGGCCGCGAGTTCAAGTCCCGCGGCTTCGACGCGAAACTCTCCCCGCTGTACGCGCAGGCTCTCGTCGGCATGGTCGCCCTCACGGGGCAGTGGTGGCTCAACGTCCGCAAGCCGAAGAAATCCGAGGTCGCCGCCCACCTGGTCAACCTCGCCTGGCACGGGCTGGACGGCCTGGAGCAGAAACCGCGGCTGATAGGGCACCGCAGGTCGTAGCCGGTCGCCCCGCCGCGCGGGGGCGAGAGACCGGGGGCTTCCGGGTAGGTCCTGTCCGGCGGATCATGTGACTGCCTACGGAATCCTCCTACCGCCGGCGGTCCGCCGTCCGCGGAGACGCCACGTCGAGCACGCCATCCGCGAGCAGCCCCGTAGGCGAGCGTGGCGCCCGGACGGCGATCCTCGTTCCAGGGGGATCAGCGCGGCCGTCGGTCGGGGCGGGGCGGCCAGGGCGGATGTCGGCCGCGGCACCGGGTGCGGCCGAGCATCTCCGGGCCGGGAAAAATCGGCCGCCATCGGTGGAAACCTGTGCGAGGATCCCCGCGCGGCGCGTGCACGGTGGTGCGCGCGGTTTTTTTCGCGGTTTCCGCGGTTTCGGGCGCAGAGATGTGTGGAGGTCGGGTCGTGTTCGCGATACCCCTGGGAGACGACGCGGCCGAACTGCGCCCGCTCGAACCCTGGCAGGCCGGGGAGTTCCTGGCCCACATGGAGCGGGGCAGGGAGTTCATCGGACAGCACATCGGCTTTCCCGACCTGGCCACCGACCTGGAGTCGAGCCGCGCCTGCCTGCGGTCGTACGCGGACAAGGCCGCAGCCGACACCGGGCGGATCCACGGCATCTGGACGGACGTGCCGAGGGGATCGCCCGGCAGCGGCGGCAAGCTGGTCGGCGGGGTGCTCTTCCGCACGATGGACGCCGCGCAGGGGGTCGCCGAGGCGGGCTGCTGGCTGGAGCCAGCCGCCGTGGGCAAGGGGCTGATCACCAGGGCGTGCCGGACCGTCATCGACTGGGTGATCGAGGAGCGGGGCTTCCACCGGGTGGAGTGGCTCGTCTCCGCGGCGAACGAGCCCAGCGTCGCGGTGGCCCGCCGCCTGGGCATGACGCGGGACGGCGTGCTGCGCGAGAGCTATCTGTACCGGGGGAAGCGGGCCGACATGGAGATCTGGTCGGTACTGGCCCCGGAGTGGCGGGCGGCCAAGCGGGCGGCGGCCGGCCCCACCGCCTGACCCGGCCGGGCACCCGGTCGGGCCCACCGCCCGACACCGCCGGGCGCCCGGCGCCCGGACCGCCGCCGACACGGCCCGGCCCCCGCCATCGCCGGACCGCCCGGCCGCCGGGGCGCCCCACAGCGCCGGGTGCGCCTTTCGGGCCGGGCGGAAGCCGTCCTCCACGCCCGGATGCGGCTCAGCGTCTCCCGCCGTGGAACCAGACCTTCCCGCCAGCCGCTGGAGTGGCGGCGCCCCCCTGCGCCGCGCCGCTCACCGTTTGACCGCCACCACGAAGATCCGGCGGAACGGCACCGCGGTGGCGCCGTCGGCGCTGGGTGGGTACGCCTCGCGGAGGGCTTCGCCGTAGGCGGCGAGGAACGCGTCGCGGGCGTCCTGGTCGTCGCCGAGGCGGGCGAGGGCGGGGCGGAGGGTGGTGCCCTTGGTCCAGTCGAGGACGGGGTCGGATCCGGTGAGCCGGTGGAGGTAGGTGGTCTCCCAGGCGTCGATGTCGCAGCCGAGGGGGGCGAGGACGTCCGCGTAGCCCGCAGGGTCGAGGGCGTCGGGGCGGGGCACGTCGCCGAGGCGGTCACGCCAGCGGGGTGAGGCGCACAGCTCGGCGAGGAGCGTGTGGCTGGGGGCGCGGAAGTTGCCGGGCATCTGGCAGGCGAGGACGCCGCCGGGCGGGAGCGCGGCGATCCAGTCGGGGAAGGCGTGCTGGTGCCCCGGCACCCACTGGAGTGCCGCGTTGGAGAAGAGCAGGCCGAAGTGTTCGTCGGGGGCGGGGCGCCAGTCGGCGAGGTCGGCGTGGGTGAAGTCGAGGTGCCCGGGGCGGGTGTGGGCCGCGGCCTCCTTGAGCATGTCCTGGGAGCTGTCGTATCCGGTGATGTGCGCCTCGGGCCAGCGCGCGGCGAGGATTTCGCTGGGTCCGCCGGGGCCGCAGCCGAGGTCGGCGATGCGGACCGCGGGGTGTCCCGGCAGGTCGTCGGGCACGCGGGCGAGGAGGTCGCGGAGGGGGCGTAGACGGTATCCGGCATGACGGAGATACTGCTTCGGGTCCCACATGGCAGCAGCGTGCACCGGACTTCTCTTGACGTCAAGAGACTTCACGTCGACAGAACCTCTACACTGATCCCATGGAGGACGAGGTCGACCGTTTGGTGGCAGCATGGCGCCGGGAGCGCCCTGACCTCGACGTCGAACCGCTGGAGGTACTCAGCCGGGTCAGCAGGCTCGCCCGGCACCTGGACCGTGCCCGCCGGATCGCGTTCGCCGAGCACAACCTGGAGCCGTGGGAGTTCGACGTGCTGACCGCGCTGCGCCGCGCGGGCACCCCCTACCAGCTCTCGCCCGGCCAGTTGCTGACGCAGACGCTCGTCACCTCCGGGACGATGACCAACCGCATCGACCGCCTCGCCAAGAAGGGCCTGGTCGAACGGCTGCCCGACCCCAGCGACCGGCGCGGCGTACTGGTCCGGCTGACCACCGAGGGCCAGGACCGCGCCGACAGCGCCCTGTCCGGGCTGCTCGACCAGGAGCGCGCCCTCCTCGCCGAGCTCTCCACCCCGCAACGCGACGAACTGGCCTCTCTGCTGCGCCGGCTGACAGCTCCGTTCGACAACATCCCCATCTGACGGCCCGCCCGCGCCCGCACGGCCCGCAGCCGGCCCCCACCTCCCGCGCGGAAACCCGCCCGCCACCCGCACGGGCGCCACCCGCGCCGTGCCCTACCGGACCGGGCGCCGTGCCCCTACGATCACGCGCATGGCCATGGGCGCGCGGTTCGCATCACGTACGGTCGTCATCTCCGGTGGAGGCTCCGGGATCGGGGCCGCGACGGCGCACCGGCTGGCGGACGAGGGGGCGGCCGTCGTCCTCCTCGACCGGGAGGAGCCGGGGGCGCACCGCACGGCCCGCGAGATCACGGCGTCGGGCGGGCGCGCCGCTTTCGTCCTGGGGGATGTCACGGACGAACCCGCGTGGGCGCGCGCGGTGGCGACCGCACACGAGGGTTTCGGGCCGGTGGACGGGCTGGTGTGCAACGCGGCGATGGCGCGGAACGGCGCCGCCGACGAGATCTCCGTCGCCGACTGGGAGAGCCAGCTCCAGACCAACCTGACGGGCGCCTTCTTGGGGGTGCGCGCCTGCGTGGCGGACCTGCGCCGGCGCAGCGGCGCGGTCGTGCTGACGTCCTCGGTGCACGCCCTGGTCGGCCTGCACGGGCGTCCCGCCTACGCGGCGAGCAAGGCGGGTCTGACCGGGCTCGGCCGCCAGCTGGCGGTGGACTTCGGCCCGCAGGTGCGGGTCAACTGCGTGCTGCCGGGGCCGGTCATGACACCGGCCTGGGACGGGGTCGAGGAGGAGGACCGGCGACAGGCGGCGCACGAGACGGTCGTCGGCCGCCACGGCCGCCCCGACGAGGTCGCCGCCGCCATCGCCTTCCTGCTGTCCGAGGACGCGTCGTTCGTGACGGGCGCCGGGCTGGTCGTGGACGGCGGCTGGAGCGTCTTCAAGCACTCGGTGTGAGCCCGTGAGGCCCTGGGGCCGCCCTCTCGAAGCACCCGGTGCCGGGCCGCCCGCCCCGTATCGGGCCGGCGGCCCGCTCAGCCGGCGATGTCCGCGTAGGCGATGGCCCGCGCCACGTGTGAGCGCACCAGGTACTCGCCGGGGACGGCGTTGCGCTCGCCGAACGCGGCGGCCTGCTCGCGCCCCATGTAGCGGCCGCTGATCCTGGTGGCCCAGTCGCGCAGGACGTCGAGGTCCTCGATGAACTCCTCGGCGACGCATTCGAGCATCACGAAGCTGAACGGGGGCTGCTGGTCGTCGACGCACAGGGCGAAGCGGGGGTCGCGGTGCAGGGAGGTGTACTTGAGGGAGTCGCCGCCGGTGGTGAACAGCAGGCGCCCCTCGTCGTCCAGCAGGAACCACACGGGCGTCACGTGGGGGCGGCCGTCCTTGCGGGCGGTGGCCAGCTTGCCTGTGCGGGTCCCGGTGAGGACGAAGTCGCGCCACTGGGCCTCGGTCATCTGCTGCATCGTCGCTGCTCCCGCACTCGTCCCGGCAGAGACGGCACAGCATAGGCACCAGTGAGGGCACTTGGTGGGACCTCAGCGGGCCACCGCGGGCTCCAGCTCGGCCGGGCCCACGCCGGCGCGCCGGGCGAGCGCGACCGCGGCCAGGGTGGAGTGGACGCCCAGCTTTCCCAGGACGTTCTGCATGTGGGTGCGCACCGTGTGCGGCGAGAGGTAGAGCCGCTCGGCGACGGCCTTGCGGCCCAGTCCGGCGACCATGCAGCGCAGCACTTCCCGCTCGCGCGGGGTGAGGGATTCGACGAGGCGTTCGCTCTCGGTGCGGTGCTTGCGGGTGGCGGTCAGTTCCCTGAGTACGCCGGTGAGGAGGGCGGGCGGCAGATGCGTCTCGTCCTTGAGGACCCCTCGGATGACCTGGAGCAGCCGGGAGAGGGAGCAGTCCTTGGCGACCCAGCCGCCTGCCCCTGCCTGGAGTGCCGCCGCGGCGTGCCGGGGGTCGTCACGCTCGGCGAGGACGACGGTGCGCACGGCCGGGTACTCCGTCCGTACGCGCGCCACCAGGGGTAAGCCGCCCGAAGGCGCGGACACGGTGGTGGAGGTGGACGCGACGGCCGTCACGTCGGCGGGCTGCTCCTCCAGCGGCCCGGCGGCGCCCACATGCCGTGCCGGGAGAGGGGCGGCCGGGAGCGTCGCCGTGGCGGCGGCTGCCGGGACGGCGGCCGGGACCTGGCCGGGTGCCTGGGGTGCGGCGGGCCTGTCGCCGTTCGTGCGGAGGGGCACGGGCGGCGGGGGCGAGGTGCCGTTCATCGGTGTGCCCAGGTCGGCGTCGACCAGCAGCACGTCGAACCTGCGGCCCTCCGCCGCGCCCCGCTCCAGATGGCGCAGCGCTGCCGTTCCGCTGCCCGCCGCGCCCACTTCGACGTCCTGTTCGGCCGCGAGCGCGGCGGCCAGAGACTCGGCGAAGATCCGGTGGTCGTCGACGACCAGCACGCGAATACGTTGCATGGCACCCCCTGGCAGTGCGGGTACGGCGCCCATGGGCGGGAAGCGCGTAGCGACACGGCCGCCGCCGTGTTCGTCTGTCTACCCCGCCCCTGGGCGTCGTACCCGGCTGTCTCGCCCCCTGATCAGCGCCGGCCCCCACCGGCGCTGTGCATACGTTTCAGAGTACGGCTGGGCTGTGGCAAGGGAAGGCGAATCACAAAACTTGTGGGCATCTTGTGAGCCGAGGGGGCGCTCACCGCAGCACGCCGGGAGCGCGCGCAGCGCGCGCCGGGGCGCTCACGGGGGCACTCACAACCGCCGCACCCCCGCGCTCGGTACGGCCTCGAACAGGTGCGGCGCCAGGTGGCCGGCCGACGCGAACGCGGAGGTGACGGCCGCACCGACCTTCTCGGTGTCCGACTCCTCCACGAGTACGAGCGCCGAGCCGCCGAAGCCGCCGCCGGTCATCCGGGCGCCGAGCGCCCCGGTGGACAGCGCCGTGTCCACGACCAGGTCCAGCTCCCGGCAGGAGACCCGGAAGTCGTCCCTGAGGGAGGCGTGTCCGGCGCTCAGCACGGGGCCGACCTCGCGCGTGCGGCCCGCGTCGAGCAGCGCGATGGTCTCCTCGACCCGCCGGTTCTCGGTCACGACGTGGCGCACGCAGCCGCGCACCTCGGGATCGTCGAGGCTCTCGTCCAAGCGGGCCAGCGCCGCGTCCAGCTCTTCGTGGGAGACGTCGCGCAGCGCGGGCACGCCGAGCGCCGCGGCTCCCGCCTCGCAGGCCCGGCGGCGTCCCGCGTAGGCGCCGTCGGCCAGGGTGTGCTTGACGCGGGTGTCGACGACGAGCATCCGCAGCCCCTCGGCCGCCAGGTCGAAGGGGACCTGGCGCTGCGCGAGATCACGGGTGTCCAGGTGCAGCACGTGCCCCTCGGTGCAGCAGGCGGAGGCCATCTGGTCCATGATCCCGCAGGGCATGCCGACGAAGTCGTTCTCGGCCTGCTGGCACAGGCGGGCCAAAAGCTCCCGCGAGAGGCCCAGGCCGTACAGCTCGGACAGTGCCGCCCCGGTGGCGACCTCCAGCGCGGCCGACGAGGACAGCCCGGCGCCCGTGGGTACGGTGCTGGCCAGGTGGATGTCCGCGCCGCCGACGGGCAGAGGGGCCTCGCGCAGCGCCCAGGCGACGCCCGAGGGGTACGCCGCCCAGCCGCCGTCCCGGCCCGGGGTGAGCGCGTCGAGCGGCACCTGGTAGGCGGCGCCGGGCACGTCGCCCGAGTGCAGCCGCACGATGCCGTCGTCGCGGCGGGCCGCGGCGAGGTGCACGGTGTGCGGCAGCGCCAGCGGCATCACGAACCCGTCGTTGTAGTCGGTGTGTTCGCCGATCAGGTTGACCCGCCCCGGGGCCGCCCAGACACCGTCCGGCGTGCGGCCGTAGACGGCCTTGAAGCCTTCCCGTACGTCCTCCCGTGCGCCTTCCGCGGCGTCCTGGCGCGTCTGATCGCTCACGTTCGGGCTCATCCCCGGGCCTCCGCCGCGGTGTGCTGGGCGAACCGCCAGGCGTCCTGCACGATCTCGGCCAGTCCGCTGCGCTCGGGCTGCCAGCCCAGCGCGGTGCGGGCGCGCTCGGCGGAGGCGACGAGCACGGCCGGGTCACCGTCCCGGCGCGGTGCGACCGTCTCGGGCACGTCGTGCCCGGTGACCTCGCGGACCGTCTCGACGACCTCGCGGACGGAGAAGCCGTTGCCGTTGCCCAGGTTGCAGATCAGGTGTTCACCCCCGGTGGCCTGCTCCAGTGCCAGCAGATGGGCCCTGGCCAGGTCGGCGACGTGGATGTAGTCGCGCACGCAGGTGCCGTCCGCCGTGGGGTAGTCGTCGCCGTAGACGGAGATCGACGTACGCCTGCCCTGGGCGACCTGGAGCACCAGCGGGATCAGGTGGGACTCGGGGTCGTGGCGCTCGCCGTATGCGGTGCCGTCGGAGGCGAAGTAGGCGCCGGCGACGTTGAAGTAGCGCAGGGAGGCCGCCGCCAGCCCGTGCGCCCGGCACTCGCCGCCGATCATGTGGTCGACGGCGAGCTTGGAGGCGCCGTAGGGGCTGGTGGGCGCGGCCGGGTCGGTCTCGGTGATGGGGGTGCGCTCGGGTTCGCCGTAGACGGCGGCGGTGGAGGAGAAGACGAGTGTGCGCACCCCCGACTCGCGCATGGCGGCCAGCAGGTCGAGGGTGCCGCCGACGTTGTTGCGCCAGTACTTCTCCGGTTGCTCGACGGACTCGCCCACCTTGGAGTGCGCCGCGAAGTGCAGCACGCCGTCGTAGGAGGGGTCGAGCACGCGGGCGGCGTCCTGGATGCGGCCGCTGACGAACGTGGCCCCCTCCGGCACCCCCTGGGGGAAACCGGTGTCCAGGTCGTCGAGCACGGTGACGGTGTGTCCCGCCTCCAGCAGGTGTGCCGCCACCACGCTGCCGACGTAGCCGGCTCCGCCGGTCACCAAGTACTTCATCGAGAAGCCACCTCCCGCAGTCGTTTCGCCGCTGCTTCCGGCGGCACGTCGTTGATGAACACGTTCATGCCGGACTCGGAACCCGCGAGGAACTTCAGTTTGCCGGGAGCCCGTCGGATGGTGAAAAGCTCCAGGTGGAGGGCGAACTCCTCGCGCGCCGCACGCCGCGGCGCGCCGTCGGAGTCGCCGTCGGAACCGGGGCCGGCGGAGTCCGAACCGGGGTCGGCTGTGTCGGAACCGGGGACGGCCGTGTCGCCGCCACCGCCGTCGAAGGGTGCCTGGTGCCAGGCGGCGATGTAGGGGGTGCGCGGTTCGCTCTCGCCGAAGAGGCGGTCGAAGCGGCGCAGCAGCTCCAGGTAGATACCGGGGAACTCCGCTCGCGCCTCCTCGGACAGCGCGAGCAGGTCGGGCACCCGCTCCCTGGGATACAGGTGCACCTCGTAGGGCCAGTGCGCCGCGTAGGGCACGAACGCGACCCAGTGCTCGCCGTCGATGACGACGCGCTCCCCCGAGGCGAGCTCGGCACCGAGCAGGTCGTCGAAGAGGTTGCCGCCCGGGTGCCGCGCGCCGTACGCGGCGACGGAGTGCAGCATGCGCGCGGTGCGCGGGGTGGTGAAGGGATAGGCGTAGATCTGTCCGTGCGGGTGGGAGAGGGTCACCCCGATCTCCTCGCCGCGGTTCTCGAAGCAGTAGACCTGCTCGACGCCGGGCGTGCTGGACAGTTCGGCGGTGCGGTCGGTCCACACGTCGAGGACGAGCCTGGCCTGCTCCTCGTCGAGGTCGGCGAAGGAGGCGTTGTGGTCGGAGGTGAAGCTGACGACCTCGCAGCGTCCGGCGCCGGGCGCGTGGCGGAAGAGGGCGCCGGCGTCCTCGTGCTCCACGGCACCCGGCGCGCCGTGGAAGGAGGGGAAGCGGTTCTCGAAGACGGCGACGTCGTAACTCGGCTCGGGGATCTCGCTCATCCGCCCCTCACGGGAGGGGCACAGCGGGCACTCGTCGGCCGGCGGGTGGTAGGTGCGCGCGTTGCGGTGTGCCGTGACGCCGACCCATTCGTCCAGCAGCGGGTCGTGCCGGATCTCGGAGTGCGCCTCCATGGGCGGCATGGGGCGCTGGTCGGCTGCGGTACGGGCGGCGGCGTCGTCGTGCAGGTCGTAATAGACGATCTCGCGGCCGTCGGCAAGGCGGCCTGAGGTCTTCTTCACCGGGTGGCTCCTCGTTCCTTGACCTCAAACATAATCGCACACAAGGAATCACGAGCCAACAGAATGTTCAACGCCGACCCTGTCGCGCCCCACGCCACCCACCCCGTCGCACTCTCCGGCACCTCGCAGGGACCAACCAGGACACAAGGGGACTTTTCCCTGTTGTTGGACCCTAACAATCATCACAATCAAACAAACCTCTGCAACACGTCCCTTCAAAAGTCGAAACATTATGGGTACGTTCGCGATCGTTCCGATCGCGCGATGAAGCGAGTGACTGATGTTGCACCTGGCCGAAGGGCTACGGCTCCCCACCAACGGACTCGATTACACACTTCTTGGCATCTACTTCGTCGTCGTGCTCGGGATCGGCTTCGCCGCCCGGCGCAGCGTGAAGACGAGCCTCGACTTCTTCCTCTCCGGCCGGTCGCTCCCCGCGTGGATCACCGGCCTGGCCTTCGTGGCCGCCAACCTCGGCGCCACCGAGATCCTCGGCATGGCCGCCAACGGCGCCCAGTACGGCGTCTACACCGTGCACTGGTACTGGGTGGGCGCCATCCCCGCCATGGTCTTCCTCGGCCTGGTGATGATGCCCTTCTACTACGGCTCGAAGGTGCGCTCCGTACCCGAGTTCCTGCTGCACAGGTTCGGGCCCTCGTCCCACCTGCTCAGCTCGATCATCTTCGCCGTCTCCTCGGTGCTGATCGCCGGCGTCAACCTCTACGCGCTGGCGCTCGTCCTCAAGGCGCTGCTGGGCTGGGAACTGTGGGTCTCGATCGTGATCGCGGGATTCTTCGTCCTCGCGTACATCACGCTCGGCGGACTCTCCTCGGCCATCTACACCGAGGTCCTGCAGTTCTTCGTCATCCTCGCCGCGCTGATCCCGCTCACCGTCGTGGGCCTCAAGCGGGTCGGCGGCTGGGGCGGCATCAGCGACACCCTCTCCGGCGAGAAGGGCGACGCGTTCATGACCGCCTGGGACGGCACGGGCATCGGCTCGGGCAACCCGCTGGGCGCCAACTGGCTGACCATCGTGCTCGGCCTCGGCTTCGTGATGAGCTTCGGCTACTGGACGACGAACTTCGCCGAGGTGCAGCGCGCCCTGTCGGCCAAGAACCTCTCCGCGGCCAAGCGCACCCCGCTGATCGCCGCGTTCCCCAAGATCTTCATCCCGGCCGTCGTCGTCATCCCCGGCCTGATCGCGCTCGTCATGGAGCCCACCCTCGGCAAGACCAAGGACGGACTCCAGTACAACGACGCCATCCCCGTGCTGATGCGCGACCTGCTGCCCAACGGCGTGCTCGGCATCGCGGTGACCGGTCTGCTGGCGGCGTTCATGGCCGGCATGGCGGCGAACATCTCGTCGTTCAACACCGTCTTCACCAACGACATCTACGCGGCCTACCTGAAGAAGGACCGGCCGGACGAGCACTACGTGCAGACCGCCCGCTGGGTGACGGTCGTCGGTGTGCTGATCGGCATGGGGACCGCGTTCATCGCCTCCTCGTTCAGCAACATCATGAACTACCTTCAGACGCTGTTCTCCTTCTTCAACGTGCCGCTCTTCGTCGTCTTCATCATCGGCATGTTCTGGAAGAAGACCACGCCCGCCGCCGGGTTCTGGGGGTTGCTGAGCGGCACCGTCGCGGCGATGGTGAACTACTTCTGGTTCTACAAGCAGGGCGTCATCGACATCCCCACCGACCAGGGCGCCAACTTCGTCTCCTCGATCGTCGCCTTCGTCGTCGGCTCCGTGGTGATGGTGGCCGTCACCCTGTTCACCAAGCCGAAGCCGGCCGAGGAACTCGCGGGGCTCGTCTACGGCACCAGCTCCCCCGGCGCCCCCGAACTGCCGGAGAAGGGCGACGATGTCTGGTACCGCAAGCCCGCGCTGCTGGGCTGGGGCGCCATGATCCTCGCCGCCCTCTGCTACATCCCCTTCTCCTTCTGAGCCGCGACGCGAAGGACACTGAAGCGCAATGAGCGACATGAGCAACAAGTCCGCCGCCCAGCAGGCGGCAAGGGACGTCGAGGAGCTGGAACAGCGCTCCCAGACGGCCGCCCGCCTCTTCGACGTGCGGCGCATCATCGGCGGCCTCTTCGTGGTCTACGGCGTGATCGTCACCCTCGCGGGCGTCTTCGCCTCCGACGAGGACCTGAAAAAGGCCCAGGACATCAACATCAACCTGTGGACCGGCATCGGCATGCTGGTCCTCGGCCTGGCCTTCCTCCTGTGGCTGCGCCTGTCACCGACCATCCCGCCGCCGGACGCGGAGAAGGGGGCAGGCGAAGGCGCGGAGGGCGACGAGGGCACGGCGGGTACGGAGCGCGGCGAGGGCGGCTCCACCAAGTAGGAACTCCTCTTCGAGGCCGGCGCGGGCCCGCATCGCCCACCACGGGCGCCGGGTCCGCGCCGCCTGCCACAGGGCGCCAGGTCCGCGCCGCCTGTCACAGGGCGCCGGGTCCGCGCCGCCGGGCGCGGGCCACGGCCCGGGCCGCACGCGTCTCAGGCGCCCGCGCTGCCGCCCGCCCGCTCCAGCAAGCCCGTACGGGCGGCGAGCGCGGCGGCCTCCAGCCGGGAGCCGACGCCCAGCTTCATCAGCACACGCTGCACGTGCGTACGCGCCGTCGACGGGGCGATCCCCATGCCGGCCGCGATCAGCCGGGTGTCCTCGCCCTCCGCGACCCGCACCAGGACCTCGACCTCCCGCGGCGTGAGCATCTGCAACAGCCGCGCCCCCTCGTCGTCGGGCTCGGCGGCGGGGTTGAGGAGCTCGGCGAACGACTGCGCCAGCAACTGCGGTGCGACGGCCGCCTCGCCGGCGCGGGCCTTGACCATGGCCCGCTCGACGCCCTCGATCCGCTCGTCGTGCCGCACATAGCCCGAAGCGCCCGCCGCGAAGGCAGCGGCGATGCCGCGCGGGCTCGGCACCGGGCCCAGCACGACGACCGCTATCTGCGGTTTCTCCCGCTTGACGCGCACGACGGGATCGAAGGCGCCCGGTTCGGCGGGCGTCGCCGTGCCCAGCAGGCACACTTCGGGCGCCCGGCTGATCACCAACTCGGCGGCGCCCGCGCTGGGCGCGGCCGCCGCGAGCACCCGGTGCCCGCGCAGCTTCAGCGCCGAGGCGAGGGCCTCCGCGAGCAGGCGATGATCGTCGACCACCATGAGCCGTACGCTCATAAAAGTTCGCTCCCCCACACACTGCTGCCACTGCCGAAGGCCCCGCGCCCCCTCCGCAGCCCCTCCTCCTGTCTCCGGGAAGCTACACGCTCACTCGCGGTTCCGCTCCCCTTACGAAGCGAAATCCCCAAGGGAGAGCTTGGCCGCCCCGCCACCGCCGCAGGCCCCGGCGCGCGCCCCGGGGCCGGTGGGGGCCGCCCCCGCGCACACGCGCCGGCCCGCCACGGAAGCACCGTGGCGGGCCGGAATGCGGAGCACGAGGGGAGCGTCAGCCGCCGGTGGGCCCGTAGCCGACCGCCATGCGCGGCGTCTCCTCGTCGGACGAGCGGCGCTCCGAGATCAGGTCGTCCTGGATGAAGAACCTGTTGTTCTCGAAGATGAGCGGCGCGTCGACCGAGTAGGCGTCGACCGAGAAGGCCTGCTCGCCCTGGCCGATGTCGGAGGCTGGCATCTTCAAAAGCCGCGTCTGCTTGCCCTTCTTCGGCTCGATGGTGACGATCTCACCGCCGTGCCCGTAGCTGGGCGTCTTGTAGCCGAGGACGTTGGAGCCCTGCATCTTGAACGGGATGATCGTGCGGTCCTCGCCCGCGCTCGACTTCCACTTGGCCTTGCCCGTGTCGAAGTCGAAGGCCATGACCTCGTTGGTCTCGGACAGGTCGGAGGAGCCGTCGTGCTCGGTGGTGGACAGGTAGACGGTGTCGGGTCCGACCGCCATGGCGTAGCAGCCGTTGACCTCCAGCTCGCAGGGCTTGTTGTAACGCTCGCCCAGCGAGATCTTCGCCTTGAGCTTCTTGTCCTCGCCGACGGTGAGCACGTCACTGGTCAGCTCGTCGCCGGCGCCGGCGACGAGCACCAGCGGGTCGGTCGAGGCCACCCGCACGTCCTTGACGCCCTTGGGCGGCTCGTACTTCCACTTGGCCTTGCCGGTGTCCGGGTCGAGCTTTTGGACGGAGACCTGCGGCTTGTCGTAGTCGTGGCCGCACTCGACGACGGCGACCAGCGACTTGCCGCCCTGGTAGCCCTTGTCGCGGCAGTTGCTCGGCTTGGCCTCCCACACCTTCTTCTTGTCGGAGATCTTGTAGCCGACCGAGCCGCCGATCCAGGCGGAGGCGACGGTGTCACCGCTGATGGCGACGTTGTCGACCGACCGGGTGTCGGCGTTGGGCATCGTCTTGTCCCAGGCGATCTTCTTCGCGTCCAGGTCGACGATGACCATGCGGCTGCAGTCGGCCGCCGGGGAGATCGTCGCCTGCACGACGACGGCGACCTTGTGGTCCTTGGTCATCTCGTTGGAGGCCGCGCAGACGTTGCCCTTGAGCGAGATCTTCGTCTGCTTCTTCGTCTCCAGGTCCTGGACGATCATCTCGTGGACCGAGGACTTGGCGAAGACCTTGTCGGTGGCCCACGCGCCGGCGACGGTGGTGACGTCGTTGACCTCGGGCGCCTTCATGTCGACGATCTGCTGGGCCTGGGTGTTCTTCGGCGGGGAGTTGGGGTTCTTCTCCGCGGCCGGGCCGGGGTCGTCCTTGCCGCCCCCGCCACCGCCACCGCCGCCGTCGTCCTTGGTCAGGAAGAAGACGCCACCGCCGGCTATGAGCACCACGGCGACGACGGCCGCCACGATCATGAGGACCTTGGAGTTGTTCCCGCCGCCACCGCCGCCCGGCATACCGCCGGGGGTGTTGGCGTACGGGTAACCACCGGGCGGCTGCTGACCGTAGCCGCCGGGCATCTGCTGCTGGCCGTACCCGCCGGGCGGCGGCCCTGGCGGGGCCGGGGGCCCCGGCGGGGTGGGCGGGCCCGACGGCGGGGGCACGGCACCGAACGCCGCCTGGGTCGGCGCCGCGTGGCCCTGGCCCTGGGGGTAGCCGTAACCGGGAGGCGCCGCGGGCGTGGGCGGCTCCTTGGAGAGCGAACCGGGCGCCTGCGGCGGCTGCGGAGGCTGCTGCGGCGCACCGTACGGCTGCTGGCCGGGCTGCTGGGGATAGCCGTACGGCTGCTGCCCGTGGCCCGGCTGCTGCGGGTAGCCGTACGACGGCTGCCCCTGCGCGTCCTGTGGCGGTTCCTGCGGTGCGCCGAAGCCTCCTGATGGCGGCTGACTAGGCGGAGGAGGCGGCTGCGACATGAACTGTTCCCTCGTGACGGGCAGACCGACGCCGGACCCTCAAACCCCCGTAGGGCGGAGCGAATCGGACATGTGGCCTGCCAATGGCAGACTTCGGAGCGGAAGTTCTTTCTACCATCGGACACGATCCGGCCACGGGGTCGGTTCCGGCACCCGTTCACCGTGACACCGACTCGCAACAACCTCGGGACCGAGTCGGAACCCGCACTGTCCTCTTCGCCCGCATAAGAGCGCTGCACGGCGGTACGCCCCGAAGGGGCGCGGGGAACTGCGCGAGACGCCACCACCCACCCGCGGACCGCACGCGAGGGGCAGTGGCACCCCCAGCCGGAACAAGCAGCCGCAGGGAAACCCTAGGGAGTGTCTTCAAAGTAGCGGCGTCCGCCCGGAGGGCGGGCCTGGCGGTGTCTGGTGCGTGCGCTCGCAAGGCGGAGGAGGGAGTCCCTGCGTGGGGGCACCTCCCGGGGCGAGCGAAGCCGAGCCCTGGGGGAAGCGGCGACCGACGACAACGCCGCGAGCGTGCGTGCCAGACACCGCCAGGCAGGCGGGACTTTGAAGACACGACCTAGGCCCCCTCCGACTCCGCCAGCTCCAGCCAGCGCATCTCCAGTTCCTCCCCCTTGTCCCTGACCTCGCGCAGCTGAGCGTCGAGCTGCGCCACCCGCTCGAAGTCGGTGGCGTGCTCGGCCATCTCACCGTGCAGCTCCGCCTCGCGCTGCTCGGTCTTCTCCAGCTGGCGCTCGATGCGCTGCATCTCCTTCTGCGCGGCGCGGGAGAGCGCGGCCGGCTTCCCCGCGGGCTTCGCCGCCGGCGCCGCGGGGGCCCCGCCGGCGCCACCGGCCGGTGGCGCCACCCGCGCCTCCATGCGCGCGCGGCGCTCCAGGTACTCGTCGATGCCGCGCGGCAGCATCCGCAGCGTCCCGTCACCGAGCAGCGCGTGGACGCGGTCGGTGGTGCGCTCGATGAAGTACCGGTCGTGCGAGATGACCACCAGCGAGCCGGGCCAGCCGTCCAGCAGGTCTTCCAGCTGGGTGAGGGTCTCGATGTCCAGGTCGTTGGTCGGCTCGTCCAGGAACAGGACGTTCGGCTCGTCCATCAGCAGCCGCAGGATCTGCAACCGCCGCCGCTCACCGCCCGACAGGTCGCCCACCGGCGTCCACTGCTTCTCCTTGGCGAAGCCGAAGCGCTCGCACAGCTGCGAGGCCGTCATCTCGCGGCCCTTGCCCAGGTCCACCCGGGAGCGGATCGCCTCCACGGCCTCCAGGACGCGCAGGGTCGGGTCCAGCTCGGCCACCTCCTGGGAGAGGTACGCCAGCTTCACCGTCCTGCCGACCTTGATCCGCCCCTCGGTCACCAGCGGCGACTGGTGTTCACCCTGAGTACGGGCCGTGTCGGCGAGGGCGCGCAGCAGGGACGTCTTGCCCGACCCGTTGACACCGACCAGACCGATGCGGTCACCGGGGCCCAGCTGCCAGGTCAGGTGCTTGAGCAGCACCTTCGGCCCGGCCTGCACCGTCACGTCCTCGATGTCGAAGACGGTCTTGCCGAGACGCGAGCCGGCGAACCGCATCAGCTCCTGGTTGTCGCGCGGCGGCGGCTCGCCCTCGATCAGCGCGTTCGCCGCCTCGATGCGGAAGCGGGGTTTGCTGGTGCGCGCGGGGGCGCCGCGCCGCAGCCAGGCCAGCTCCTTGCGGACCAGGTTCTGCCGCTTGGTCTCCTCCTGCTGCGCGATGCGCTCACGCTCCGCGCGGGCGAAGACGTAGTCGGAGTAGCCGCCCTCGTACTCGTGCACGGCGCCCCGCTGCACGTCCCACATGCGGGTGGCGACCTGGTCGAGGAACCACCGGTCGTGGGTGACGCACACCAGCGCCGAGCGCCGTGCCCGCAGGTGCCCGGCCAGCCAGGAGATCCCCTCGACGTCGAGGTGGTTGGTCGGCTCGTCCAGCACGATCAGGTCCTGCTCGGCGATCAGCAGCTGGGCGAGCGCGATGCGGCGGCGCTCGCCGCCGGACAGCGGGCCGATCACCGTGTCGAGGCCCTGCGGGAAGCCCGGCAGGTCGAGGCCGCCGAAGAGGCCGGTGAGCACGTCGCGGATCTTCGCGTCGCCCGCCCACTCGTGGTCGGCCATGTCGCCCACCACCTCGTGGCGGACCGTCGCCCGCGGGTCGAGCGAGTCGTGCTGCGTCAGCACGCCCAGGCGGAGCCCTCCCGTGTGGGTGACCCGGCCCCCGTCCGGCTCCTCCTGGCGGGCCAGCACCGTGACGAGCGTCGTCTTGCCGTCACCGTTGCGGCCGACGACGCCGATCTTGTCGGTCTCGTTGACGCCCAGCGAGACGGCGTCGAGAAGGGTGCGGGTGCCGTGCGCCTTGGTGACGGCTTCGAGGTTGACGAGATTGACAGCCATCTCACTCCTGTTGGGGACCAGCCCTCAAGGGTAGTACGTGCCGCGCGGCACCTATGTGCCGTGCAGCATCAGGGCTATCCCGCTGACCATGAGCACGCTCGCGGCCGTCCGCGGCCACCCGAAGCGCTCCTTGAAGAACAGGGCCCCGATGGCCGCCCCGGCGATGATCGAGGACTCCCGCAGCGCCGCCACAGGAGCGAGCGGCGCCCGCGTCTGCGCCCAGAGCACCAGCCCGTACGCCAGCACGGACAGCGCGCCGCCCAGCAGGCCGCGCAGCGCGACCGGCCTCAGCTGCGCCACCAGCCCGGAGCGCCGGGTGGCCAGCGCCCACAGCGGAATGGCGATCCCTTCGAGGAGCATCAGCCACGCGATGTAGCCGAGCGCGGACCCGGAGGCCCGCACGCCGACCCCGTCCACGACGGTGTACGAGGCGATGGCGAGGCCCGTACAGACGGCCGCCGTCAGCGCCGGCCACTGCGGGGCACCACCCGCCCTGTCCTTCTTGCCGCGGAGCCCCCACAGCGCGACCCCGACCAGCCCGGCGGACGCCAGCAGCACACCGGCGAGCTGCCAGGTGCCCGGCATCTCGCGCAGGAACACGGCCGCGAGCACGGTCACCACCAGCGGCGCCGTCCCGCGCGCGATGGGGTACATCTGCCCGAACTCCCCCATCTGGAAGGAGCGCATCAGCAGGAGCTGGTAGACGACGTGCAAGACGGCCGACGCGAGCAGCGCGGGCCACGCCCCAGCGGCGGGCAGGGGCGCGAAGAGGGCGAGGACGGCGCCGCAGAGCGCACCGCCTGCGCCGACCAGCGTGAAGGCCACAAGCTGGTCCCTGATCCCGTGCGCGAGCGCGTTCCAGCTGGCGTGGGTGAGCGCCGCGGCCAGCACCGCGGCGACGACTATCGGGGTCACGCGGCGCCTTCACGCACGTCGGCGAGCGTGCCGCCCGCCTGCTCGATCAGCGTCGTGGGGGCGAGCTCGAAGACGCTGTGCGGGGTTCCGGCCGCCGCCCACACGGCGGTGTGCCGCAGCAGGCCGCGGTCGGCCAGGACGCGCATCTCGGTGACGTGCCCGAAGGGCGGCACCCCGCCGATCGCGTAACCGGTGGCCGTGCGCACGGTGTCCGCGTCGGCCCGCCCCACGGCGGCGCCGCCGAGTGCGTCGCGGACCAGGCCGACGTCGACGCGGGAGGCGCCGTCCATCAGGACGAGGACGGGCGCCCCGTCAGCCGTGAAGACGAGGGACTTCACGATCTGGCTGAGCTCGCAGCCGATGGCGGCCGCGGCGTCGGCCGCCGTGCGGGTGCCGTCGGGGAACGTGCGGACCTCGACGTGGCCGAGGCCGCGGGCGGTCAGTGCTTGCGCGAAGCGCGGGTGAACGGTGGCGGACTGCGTCATGTACGCGACGCTACCGGTAGCGGCACGCGCCCCGGCCACGCCCCTTCCCCCGCGCGGGGACCCCGGACTGCGACGGGACCCCGGACTGTGCCGGGGCCCCGACCGCGCTCACCGGGTGCGCCGGTGCGGCCCGCCGGACGTCAGCCGCCGGCGGCCTGGAGCACCTTCTTCACGACGGGGCCCGCGTTCTCCCCGCCGTGCCCCGAGGCGGGCACGACCGCGGCGGAGGCCACGTCACCCGAGTAGGCCGTGAACCAGGCGTTGGGCTTCTTCTGCCCGTCGACCTCGGCAGAGCCGGTCTTGGCCCCGATGTCGCCGCTGAGCCCCGACATCGCCTCGGCCGCCGTGCCGCTCTGCGCGGTGAGCTTCATCAGGGACTTGAGGTCCTCGTGGACGCCCGGCTTCATGGTGCGCGACGCCTTGGCAAGGGTGCGGTTGTCGACGGACGCGGGCACGATGACCGGCTGCCGGAACGTGCCGCTCTGCGCTGTGGCCGCGACGGAGGCCATGTTGAGCGGGTTCATCCGGACACCGCCCTGGCCGATGAGGGAGGACGCCATCTGGGCCTCGGACTGCACGGGGACGCTGCCGTCGAAGGTGCCGGTGCCGGTCTGCCAGTTGAGACCGATGCCGAAGACGTCCCTGGCCTCCTTGGTGAGGTCGTCGTCCTTGAGCTCGGGCGCCTGCGAGATGAAGGCCGTGTTGCAGGAGCGGGCGAAGCTCTGCGCGAAGGTGCCGCCCTTGATCTCGAACTTGTCGTCGTTGTGGAACTTCCAGCCGCCGTACTCGAAGTACTTGGGGCAGGGGTGTGCCTTGCCGGGGGAGGCGAGCCCCTTGTCGAGCAGCATGGCGCTGCTGATGACCTTCATGGTGGAGCCGGGCGCCAGGGAGCCGCTCAAGGCGATGTTGAAGGCCTTCGCCGGCGCGTTGGCGGCGGCCAGGATCTCGCCCGTGCTGGGCTTGATGGCGACGACGGCCGCCTTCGACTCGCCGTCGACGGCCTTCTCCGCCGCGCTCTGGACGCCCGCGTCCAGCGTCGTCTTGAGCCGGCCGGGGCTGGGCTTGCTGAGCTGGCGCAGGACGTGCTTCGTCTTGCCCTTCGCGTCGACGACGCGCACCTGTAGGCCCGGGGAGCCGTCGGTCTTGTCGCCGTAGCGCTTGCCGATGTCGGTGATGACGCGGGCGAGCGTGGGGTGCGCGGAGGGCTCCAGCGGCTTGCCGTTGCGGTCGACGGCCTCGACGGGCGGCGTGCCCTTCTCGTCCGTCCGGATCGTCTGGTCCTTGCCCAGCTTGGGGTGGAGCACGGACGGCTTCCAGTCGACGACGGGCTGCCCCGTGGAGGTGTCGCGGACGACCTGAAGCGCCGAGTCGTAGGACCAGGAGCCGGTCTTGGTTCCGTAGGAGATGTGCGCGGTGGCGCTGAAGGGCACCTTCTCGCCCTCGGCGGCCTTCGGGGTCAGGGCGAGCTTGGAGACGTGGGCCTTGCTGCGGAAGGCGGCCAGTGCCTTGCCTGCCTCGCCGGAGTCGTCGGTGAGGGCTGCGGCCTTCTTGGGGTCGCCCTGCGCCCAGGCGCCGAGGAATTCCTTGGCGGCGCTGCGCACTTCCTCGGCGCTGAGGGGGCCCTTCTTGACCTCGCGCGCCTTGCCGTCGCCCGCGGCGGAGACGGTGCCCTTGCCGTCCTCACCGTCGCCGTCGCTGCCGACCAGGGCGTAGACGCCGACGCCGGTGAGTCCGACGACGGCGGCTGCGACCCCGCCGATCACGGCCATCTTCTGTGTGTCGCGCATCCGAGTTCTGCCCCTCCACCCCGCCTTGGCCCGTGCGGCCGAAGTCCTGACGCGAGGCACCCTAGAGCACGCTCATGACAGCTCGTGCCCTGGTATGCCCGTTTGGCCCCGTCGTCCGGAGATGTGCGGTGCGCGATTCACCGGTTCCGGGGTTTCCGGTCCGGGAGTGGAACCGCCGTACGGCGGCCGCCTGTTCCCGTGCCCCATGGGACAGACGAGCGGCGCGTGGCGATCGGTTCCGTTACACGACACCGTGTCCGAATCGCGATCTCCGGTGGCCGTTTCCGTGCTCCGCCGGACCGCCGGCGCCCTCTATCGGTCCGGGGGCCGCCCTTCACCGTACGCCCAGCCCGTCAGCCGCGTCAGCGTGAGAGCGATGAGTGGCCCCTCGGGCCGACGCCGCGCGTACTGCGGGTACTTGGCCACGAGCAGGTCGGTCAGGGCCGCGCCCTCGTCGCCGTCCACGAGGCGGGCCCGGCCGTCGGCGCGGACCCACCACAGCCGCGTCCAGTCCTCGTCGTACTCGTCCACCAGCGCGCACACCGCGGGGTTGCCCTCGATGTTGCGCAGCCGGCGCAGGTCGCGGTGGCGCTTGGGCTTGTGGTCCACGGCCGTCACCAGCGTGTCCCCGTCGACGGCGAAGGTGGCGGGCACCAGATGCGGCACCCCCGAGGGGCCGGCGGTCGCCAGCCGCAGCACCCGCGCCCCGCTCAGCCTGCGCCGCGCCTCCGCCTCACCGAGCCGCATCCCGCCTCCCGGTGTGCCGCCTCGTCAGATCCACGTGTCCAGCCACATCCGGTGCCGCCACTCCTCCAACGGGATCGTCTGGCCTGTGTAGATGGGCCAGAAGTAGACGAAGTTCCAGACGATGAGCAGGCCGATGACGCCGACGGCGACGATGCCGATGGTGCGCCGTCTCTCGTCCGTGCCCGGCGGTCCGGCCAGCGCCCCGGCCGCCATGGCCAGGCCGAGGCACAGGAACGGCAGGAAGACCACCGCGTAGAAGAGGAAGATGGTCCGCTCCTGGTAGGCGAACCACGGCAGGTAGCCGGCGGCGACTCCGCACAGCAGGGCGCCCGCGCGCCAGTCGCGGCGGAAGAACCACCGGTAGAGGACGTAGACGAGCGCCGCGCAGGCGGCCCACCACAGCATCGGGGTGCCCAGCGCGAGGACTTCGCGGGCGCAGCCCTCGGTCTTGTCGGTGCAGCCGTCCGTGCCCGCCTTGGGCGACTCGTAGAAGTAGGAGACGGGGCGGCCCAGCACCAGCCAGCTGAACGGGTTGGACTGGTAGGTGTGGTGCGAGGTGAGGTTGACGTGGAAGGAGTAGACCTCGCTCTCGTAGTGCCACAGGCTGCGCAGCGGTCCGGGCAGCCACCCCCACGGGCCGGCGGCGCCCTGCTTGTCCGCCCAGTCGCGGAAGTAGCCGCCCGAGGTGGCGAACCAGCCCGTCCAGGAGACGGCGTAGGTGACCAGCGCCAGCACGGGCAGCGAGACGAAGGCGGGCAGCGCGTCTTTGCGGAGCATCGCCAGGAAGGGCCGGGAGGCGCCGGCGGTGCGGCGCGCGCCCATGTCCCACAGCACGGTCAGGACGCCGAACGCGGCCAGGACGTACAGGCCGTTCCACTTGGTGGCGAAGGCCAGCCCGAGGCAGAGTCCGGCCAGCAGCCGCCAGGGGCGTCTGCCCAGTCCTGTGCGGTCGCCCACGTGGGCGTCGGGCAGCGGCGCTCCCTGGCCTGGCCCCTCGTCGGTGCTGCCGCGCGGCAGCCTGGCGGCGAGCAGCGCGCGGGACTTGTCGCGGTCGACGAGCAGGCAGCCGAAGGCGGCCAGCACCCAGAACATCACCACGAGGTCCAGCAGCGCGGTGCGGCTCATCACGAAGTGCAGCCCGTCGACGGCCATCAGGGCACCGGCCAGGCAGCCCAGCGCCGTGGAGCGGAAGAGGCGGCGCCCGATGCGGCACAGCATGAACACCGAGAGGGTGCCGAGCACCGCCGTCATGAACCGCCAGCCGTACGGGTCGAGCCCGAAGAGGGCCTCGCCCAGCCCGATGATCCACTTCCCGACGGGCGGGTGGACGACGTAGGAGCCTTCCGGGGAGAGGGGGATCTCCTGCGGGTGGTGCAGGATGCGGTCGTTGGCGTTGTCCGGCCAGGTCCCCTCGTATCCGAGGTGGATGAGCGACCAGGCGTCCTTGGCGTAGTAGGTCTCGTCGAATATGACGGCGTGCGGGGAACCGAGGTCCCAGAAGCGCAGCGCCCCCGCGACCAGGGCGACCAGCAGCGGCCCTCCCCAGGCCGCCCAGCGGGCCAGCCGCACGGCCGCCTCGGGGCCCAGCCCGAAGACGGCGCCCAGGCGCGGGTCGGGTGCGGGGAAGCGCGGGGTCAGCCGGTCGGCGATGTCGGGCCGCGGCCTGGCGGTGTAGCCGAACCTGCGCAGTCGCGCCTGCCACCTGGGCAGCGTGCCCGCCGCGCGCTCGCCGCCGGGCCCCGCCCCGCTGTCCGGGGCGCCGGGCCCCGCCTGTTCGCGGTCGGCGTCACCCACGGTGTCACTGGTCGTCACGCGGGCCATCGTAGGGATCGCGGGGGCGCTGTGCTCGGCCGCGTCGCCGCCGCTGCGAGGATGGGCGGGTGACTGGAACGCTCGTGCTCGCCGGCACCCCCATCGGCGACCCCTTGGACGCCCCGCCACGGCTCGCCGCCGAGCTGGCCGCCGCCGACATCGTCGCCGCGGAGGACACCCGGCGGCTGCGCAGGCTCACCCAGGCGCTGGAGGTGACGCTGGGCGGGCGGATCGTCTCCTATTTCGAGGGCAACGAGTCGGCGCGTACGCCCGAGCTGGCCGAGGCGCTGGCGGGCGGGGCGCGGGTGGTGCTGGTGACGGACGCGGGCATGCCGTCCGTCTCCGATCCCGGCTACCGGCTGGTGGCGGCGGCGGTGGAGCGCGGGGTGCGGGTGACGGCCGTGCCGGGGCCGTCCGCGGTGCTCACGGCGCTGGCGGTCTCGGGGCTGCCCGTGGACCGCTTCTGTTTCGAGGGGTTCTTGCCCCGCAAGCAGGGGGAGCGGCTCGCCCGGCTGCGGGAGGCGGCCGACGAGCGGCGCACGCTGGTCTACTTCGAGTCGCCGCACCGGGTTGCGGCATCGCTGAGCGCGATGGCACAGGTGTTCGGTGAGGAGCGTGAGGCGGCGGTCTGCCGGGAGCTGACCAAGACCTACGAGCAGGTGCGGCGCGGCCCGCTTTGGGAGCTGACGCGCTGGGCGGCCGAGGGCGTCCGCGGAGAGATCACCCTCGTCGTGCGGGGCGCCGAGGCGGCAGCGGCGGGCGAACCGGACGCCGCGGAGCTGGCGCGCCGGGTCGCCGTACGCGAGGAGGCGGGCGAGCGGCGCAAGGAGGCCATCGCCGAGGTGGCCCGCGAGGCGGGCGTACCCAAGCGGCAGGTGTTCGACGCGGTGGTCGCGCACAAGAAGACCCCCAGGTGACGACCAGGACGGAGCCCCGGCAGCCGGTGGCCGGCGGGTAAAACACCTGCGCGTTCAGGCAAACGTTCAGGCAAAGGGGAGACCCATGGGGGCCCCGCACCTTGACGCTCGCCTCAAATCTCTCCAAACAGACGAAAAGCTCCGCCGGCTTTCCTTCCGGTGTGCTCGTAGGAGGAGTGCACTGGGGTGTGGGCGTACCACTCACCCTCCCCCGCCTACGGCCGGGAGGTGCCCCGGGAAGGAGCTGCCATGAAGCGCGAGAGCGGCATCGACAAGGACATCGCCACCACCCGCCGCGACACGGTGCGCGAGGCGTACTCGTTCGCCTGCATGCGATGCGGGCACGGCTGGGAGCAGGACTACGAGATCCAGCACCTCGAATACGCCGACGGCAGGCCACTGATCGTGTACTACGCGGACGGTGAACGCGTCCCCTCGCCGCTCACCCGGCCCACGTGCCGCTTCTGCGACGGGCACGTGGTGCGCATCATGCGCTCCGGGCGCGTCTCGACCGCGGACGCGGCGCTCCCCGGCCACTGGGAGCGGTGACATACCGGCGCCTTATCATCGCCGGTATGTCCCCCTCCGCGACCTCGAACACCACTGCGAACAGCGCCGCGAAGGCCCGGGCGGCACAGGCACCCCCGCCGCCGCCCGAGCCCCTCGCCCACCCCGTCGCGGACTCCCACACGCACCTGGACATGCAGGAGCCGGCCGTCGCCGACGCACTCGCCGCGGCGGCGGCCGTCGGTGTGACGACGGTCATCCAGGTCGGCTGCGACCTGGAGCGCTCCCGGTGGGCCGCCGAGACGGCCGCCGCCTGGGAACCCGTCTGGGCCGCCGTCGCCCTCCACCCCAACGAGGCGCCCCGGCTCGCCGCCGAGGGCGGGGACGCGCTGCTGGACGAGGCGCTGGCCGGCATCGAGGAACTCGCCGCGCTCCCCCAGGTGCTGGCGATCGGCGAGAGTGGCCTGGACTACTTCCGCACCGGCGAGGACGGCGTCGCCGCCCAGCACCGCTCGTTCCGCGCCCACATCGAGCTGGCGAAGCGCACGGACAAGGCTCTGGTCATCCACGACCGTGACGCCCACGCGGACGTGCTGCGCATCCTTCAGGAGGAGGGCGCGCCCGAGCGGACCGTCTTCCACTGCTACTCGGGGGACGCCGAGATGGCGCGCGTGTGCGCGGACAGGGGCTACTTCATGTCGTTCGCCGGGAACGTCACCTTCAAGAACGCGCAGCCGCTGCGCGACGCGCTCGCCGCGGCACCGCCCGAGTTGCTGCTGGTGGAGACGGACGCCCCGTTCCTCACGCCCGCCCCCTACCGCGGCCGCCCCAACGCGCCGTACCTCGTTCCTGTCACCCTGCGGGCGATGGCCCGGGCCAAGGGCATGCCCGAGGAGACCCTGGCCCGCCACGTGGCCGCGAACACGGCACGGGCCTTCGGGTACTGAGCGCACCGGTGCCCGGCCCGGCTCTTAGACTGTCGCAGTGAGCGCAGCCCCTTCCGATCCGCCGTCGGCCCCGTCCGAGAGCCAGGCCGAGCCCCCCTCCGACGCGTCGGCCGCCCCGCGGGGCGCCGGCCGGACCGGCTCCTTCGACGGTCCCGCCGACAGCTCGGGCAACGGCGTGCTGCTCGGGCCCGCCGACGTGCGGGAGCTCGCCGGAGCGCTGGGCGTGCGGCCCACCAAACAGCGCGGCCAGAACTTCGTCATCGACCCGAACACGGTGCGGCGCATCGTGCGCACCGCCCAGGTGGGCGCCGACGACGTGGTCCTCGAGGTCGGCCCCGGGCTCGGGTCCCTGACGCTGGCGCTGCTGCGGACAGCGGCACACGTGACCGCCGTCGAGATCGACGACACGCTGGCCGCCGCCCTGCCCGCCACCGTCGAGGCCCGGCTGCCCGAGCGCGCCGCACACTTCTGCCTCGTCCACCAGGACGCCCTGCGGGTCTCCCGGCTGCCGGGACCCGCGCCGACCGCCCTGGTGGCCAACCTGCCCTACAACGTGGCCGTCCCCGTGCTGCTCCACCTGCTGGCCACCTTCCCCGGCATCGAGCGGACGCTGGTGATGGTGCAGTCCGAGGTCGCCGACCGGCTGGCCGCGGCCCCCGGCTCGAAGGTGTACGGAGTGCCGTCGGTGAAGGCCGCCTGGTACTGCGACGTGAAACGGGCAGGCGCCATCGGACGGAACGTCTTCTGGCCCGCGCCCAACGTCGACTCCGGTCTCGTCTCGCTCGTGCGCCGTCCGCACCCGCCGCACACCACGGCACGGCGCGAGGAGGTGTTCGCTGTGGTCGACGCGGCCTTCGCCCAGCGCCGCAAGACCCTCCGGGCCGCGCTCGCCGGCTGGGCGGGCTCCGGCGCCGCCGCCGAGGAGGCGCTGCGGGCCGCCGGCGTGTCCCCCAAGGCGCGCGGCGAGGCGCTGACCGTCGCGGAGTTCGCCGCCATCGCGGAGCACCGCCCCGACGCCGGCCCCGCCGAGCGCCCCCTGTCCCGGCCTTCCGACAGCAACTGAGGAGCACCGCCCGTGTCCCAGCCAGCCGCAGCACCCGCCCGGACGGTCACCGTGCGCGTCCCGGCCAAGGTCAACGTCCAGTTGTCGGTCGGCGGGCTGCGGGCCGACGGCTTCCATCCGCTCGCCAACGTCTTCCTCGCCGTCGGCCTCTACGACTCGGTCAGCGCCACCCCGGCCCAGACGCCCCGGCTGACCGTCTCGGGGCCCGACGCCGCACTCGTCCCGCAGGACCGCAGCAATCTGGCGGCGCGCGCCGCCCGGCTGCTGGCCCAGCGGCACGGCATCGAGGCGGCCGTACACCTCCACCTCGCCAAGGACATCCCCGTCGCCGGCGGCATGGCGGGCGGCAGCGCCGACGCGGCGGGCGCCCTGCTGGCCTGCGACCGGCTGTGGGGCCTTGACACCCCCCGCGAGGAACTGCTCGCCCTGTGCGCCGAACTCGGCTCCGACGTGCCGTTCAGCTTCGCGGGCGGTGCCGCGCTCGGCCAGGGACGCGGCGAGGTGCTGACGCCGCTCCAGGTGGGCGGGGTCTTCCACTGGGTGTTCGCCGTCGCGGACGGCGGACTGTCCACGCCGGACGTCTACCGCGAGTGCGACCGGCTGCGCGAGGCGGAGGGCACCGGATCCGCCGACACCGACATCCCCGAACCCGTCGCGTCCGAGGCCCTGCTGGCGGCACTGCGCGGTGGCGACCCGCAGGCGCTGGCCGCCACCGTGCACAACGACCTCCAGGCCGCCGCCCTGTCCCTGCGACCCGCGCTGGCCGAGACCCTCACGGCAGGACTGGAGGCGGGCGCACTGGCCGGGCTGGTCTCCGGCTCGGGCCCGACCTGCGCCTTCCTGCTGCCCGACGCGGACTCCGCCGCCCGCACCGCCCACGCCCTCACCACCTCGGGCACCTGCCGCGCGGCCCGGCCCACCGCGGGGCCCGCACCGGGCGCGACGGTGGTGTGAGCACCCGCCCGGCCTGACGGCGTCACCGTCCGCTGACGCCGTCGGGACCGCGCTGCCGTCAGGCCGGGGCCACCGTCCGCAGCGCCCGCACCAGTGCCTGGGCGCGGGGATCGCTGGTGACCGAGCGGTGCAGAGTCCCCGTGACGTAGCCGAAGGAGAGGGCCGACTCCGGGTCGGCGAAGCCCAGCGAGCCGCCGCGGCCCGGATGCCCGAAGGAGCCGGGGCCGAGCATCGGGCAGGCCGAACCGTGCAGCATGTAGCCCAGCCCGAAACGGGTGTTGACGATCAGCACCCGGTCGGGACCCTCCGCCTCCTGCGACCGTGCCTGGGTGAGCGTCGCGGGCGTGAACAGCCGGCGGGCACCCGCCCGCGCCCGCCCACCGGAGCCGCCGTCCGCCCGGGAGGCGACGGAACCGTCGGAACCGGCCCGCACAGGGCCCATCAGCGCCGCGTAGAACGCGGAGAGGGAGCGGGCCGTGGCGATGCCGTTCGCGGCGGGGAGTTCGGCCGCACGGTAGGCGCGCGCGTTCTCGTCAGGGCGGGGCTCGACGGCGTCGAAGGCGCGGCGGGTGAGCGAGCCCGGATCGGCGTAGGCGTCGGTCACCGCACGTTTGGGCCGCGTCCGCAGCGCCCCCGGTGCGGGCTCCGGCGCCCTCAGCTCGGCGACCCTGGCCACCCGCCCCGAGGCGGCCACCTCCTCGGGCAGCCCGATCCACAGGTCGAGCCCGGCGGGTCCCGCGATCTCGTCGGCGAACCAGCGGCCCAAACTGCGGCCGCCGCTGGCACGGCGCACCAGTTCCGCGAGCAGCCAGCCGAAGGTGTGCGCGTGGTAGCCGTGCCCCTCCTCAGGGCGCCACTCGGGCGCCTGTCCGGCCAGCGCCCGCGGCCCGGCCGACGGGTCCAGCAGCTGCTCGGGGGTCAGCGGGGCCTCCACAGCGGGCAGACCCGCACGGTGGGCGAGCAGATGGCGGACGAGGACACGTTCCTTCCCGGCGGCTTTGAACTCCGGCCAGTACGCGCCGACGGGGGCGTCCAGATCGAGCTGGCCGCGCTGGTGCAGCAGGTGCGGGACCGCCGCGGCGAGCCCCTTGGTGGCCGAGCGGACGACGACGGCGGTCTCCTCGGCCCAGGGCGCGGCGCCGGGGTCCGCCGGGTCGGTGGTGCCGCCCCACAGGTCGACGACCTTGCGGCCCTCGTGGTGCACGGCCACGGCCGCGCCCCTCTCGCCGCGCTCGGCGAAGTTGCGTACGAAGGCGTCCCTGACGGGCTCGTACCCCTTCGCCACCGTGCCGTGCACCGTCACCGGCGTGCCCGCCGCCGCTGCCGGCGGACCGGGCGCCGCCGTCGCTGAGTGAACGACCTTAGCCACGTTCGATTCGCTCCTGTCGCCTTGGGGGCGCCTGTCGCCTTGGGGCGTTGCCTGTCGCCTTGGGACGGTTTCGTGCGCCGCGCCCCCATGGTCCTACGTCGCCCGCGGACGCTGTGCGACGGGGGCTGTCACCGAACGGGGGTCGAAGCCGAAGGGCAGCTCCAGACGGTGCGCGCGCATCAGCTCCGGGTCCGACAGCAGTTCCTGCGTGATGCCGTCGGCCACCAGGACGCCGTCGGCCAGGACGACGGAACGCGGACACAGCTCCAGCGCGTACGGCAGGTCGTGGGTGACCATCAGGACCGTCAGATCCAGCGCCCTGAGGAGATCGGCCAGCTCACGGCGGGCCGCCGGATCCAGGTTGGAGGACGGTTCGTCCAGGACGAGGATCTCGGGACGGGAGGCCAGCACGGTGGCGACCGCGACGCGCCGCCGCTGCCCGAACGAGAGGTGGTGCGGCGCCCGGTGGGCGTGCTGAGCCATGCCCACCCGCTCCAGCGCCTCCTCGACACGCTCTCGAAGCTCCGCCCCCCGCAGTCCCGCGGCCGCGGGGCCGAAAGCGACGTCCTCCTGGACGGTGGGCATGAACAACTGGTCGTCGGGGTCCTGGAAGACGATGCCCACGCGGCGCCGGATCTCCGCCAGGTTCGGGCGGGCGACCGGCAGCCCGGCGACCGTGACAGAACCGGCACCCGGCGTCAGGATGCCGTTGAGATGCAGCACCAGCGTGGTCTTGCCCGCACCGTTGGGTCCGAGCAGGGCGACACGCCGGCCGCGCTCCACCGTCAGGTCGACACCGAACAACGCCTGATGGCCGTCCGGATAGGCGTAGGCCAGCCCCCGCACCTCAAGGGAGGGCACGTCGGCGCCGTCGGCGGGGAAAGCAGCCAAGTTCACGAAGCCCATCCCGTCACACAGATCGCGAGAGCGGCGAGAGGCAGCGCCGCCGAACGGGCCCACTGCGCGCGGGCCGCGGGGCCGTCGCCGAGAGCGGGCGGCATCGTGCCGGTGTAGCCGCGGCTGAGCATCGCCAGGTGCACCCGCTCGCCCCGCTCGTAGGAGCGGATGAACAGCGACCCGGCCGACTTGGCGAGCACCGCCCAGTGCCGCGGGCCGCGCGCCTCGAAACCGCGCGAGACGCGGGCGGTGCGCATCCGCCGCATCTCGTCGCTGATGACGTCCGCGTAGCGCACCATGAACGTGGCGATCTGGCACAGCAGCGGCGGCATCCGCAGCCGCGCCAACCCCAGCAGCAGTGCGTTCAGCCCGGTCGTCGAGGCGAGCAGCACCGACGCCGCCACCCCCAAGGTGCCCTTGGCGAGCACGTTCCACGCCCCCCACAGCCCCGGCTCGGACAGCGACATCCCCAGCACGGTGATCCGCTCCCCCTCGGCGACGAACGGCAGCAGCACCGCGAACGCCACGAACGGCACCTCGATCGCCATCCGCGTCAGCCAATGCCGCGGCGGCACCCGCGACGCCGCGGCCACGGCCGCCAGCAGCAGCGCGTACGCGCCGAACGCCCACACCGCCTCGCGCGGCGTGACCACCACGAGGACGACGAAGCAGAAGACCGCCGCCAGCTTGCAGTGCGCGGGCAGCGCGTGCACAGGCGAGCGCACGTCCTTGTAGAGCTTGTGCGCGTGTCCCGCACCCATGTCGCCGCGGCCCCGCTGCTCAGCGCTCGGCGGGTGCGTCGGCCGGCTGCGGAGCCGCCGCCGACGCGCCCCCGTCGGCGCCTCGGCGGCGGCGCACCACCACGAACACGCCCGAGCCCACCGCGAGGGTGGCCCCCGCGCCGATGACTCCCGCCAGGCCGCCGGAGAGACGGGTGTTGGCGATGTCCTTGACGCCGTAGTCGGCCAACGGCGAGTCCTCGGCGGCGTGATCCTCCGCCTTCTCGTCGATGCCGTTGTCGGCCGCGACCTTCTCCAGCCCGTCGGGGCTGGCCGACGCGTAGAAGCTCAGGCCGCCCGCGCACACGACGGTCGCCGCCAGGCCGGCGAGCCAGAGGGGGCGGGCGGAACGGCGGGGAGCGGGGACCTTCGCGGGTTCCTGCGCGGGGGCGCTCTCAAGTTCCCGCGCGGGAGAGCCCTCAAGAGCGTCCGTGGGTGCGGTTGCGGGTTCCTGCGCGGGGGCGGTCGTGCCTGCGTCCGTGGACGCGAGCGGAGAAGGCCGTAGCTCCAGGCGGACGGACAGGCGATCCCGCGCCGCGTACACCAGGTCCGGACGGACGGCCACCACCGCCCCCACCGTCGCCGCCGTGATCACGGCCTCGCCGACCCCGATGAGCACGTGCACGCCCACCATGGCGGCGACCACCTTGCCCAACGACACGTCACTCGTCCCGCCCAGCGCGTACAGAGCCGTGAACGCCACGGCGGCGGCCGGCACGGAGACCAAAGCGGCGACGAACGACGCGACCGTCACCGCGGAACGCCTGCGCGGCAGCACCCGCAGCAGCGCGCGGAAGAGGCCGTAGGCGACCAGGACGGTCACCACACCCATGTCCGTGATGTTCGTCCCCAGGGCCGTCAGCCCACCGTCAGCGAACAGCACCCCCTGGAGCAGCAGCACGACGGACACGCACAACACGCCCGTACAGGGTCCCACGAGGATCGCGGCGAGTGCCCCACCGAGCAGATGCCCACTCGTCCCGGCAGCCACCGGGAAGTTGAGCATCTGCACCGCGAAGATGAACGCGGCGACCAGACCCGCCAGCGGCGCCGTCCGCTCCCCCGCCTCGCCGAGGCCGCCACCGAGCTCGCGCCGGGCGCCACGCAGGGAGGCAGCGACAGCCACGGCGGCGAGCACGCCCGTACCGGCCGAGACGGGGGCATCGATGAATCCATCAGGTACGTGCATGGGGAAGCACCCCTTCTCACGACGGCACAGCCGGTGACGGTTCAGCTTCAGCCTCCTGAGAATAGCGGTCAAATGCAAAGAACTTGCAAGAGGGAGAACAAGCAAAGAGAAGAAGTGCGCGCGCTGTGGCAGAGCTCACCAGGCCCCCCGGGTGACTGACCGGCCGTCCCACGCGTCTGACAGGACGAAGGGGCAACCCGGCCCGAGCGATGAGCGGACCGGGAGTCCCCGACCCAGAGGAGCAGACGTGTCACAGGTCATCACCCGCACCGTGCCGGCCCAACTGATCACCCGGCCGCCCGCCACCCGCCCCCTGACACCCGCTCTTCGCTACGACTCGGCCGACCCGCTCGCCGTGCACCTCGTCTTCCCCGCCGACATATCCCTCGACGGCGAGGAAGTCACCTGGACCTTCTCCCGCGACCTCCTCGCCCAGGGGGCGTGCGGGCCCGCCGGGGAAGGAGACGTCCACGTGTGCCCCTTCGGCCAGGAGCGGACTGTGATCGAGTTGCACGCGGGGGAAGGGGTGGCCGTTCTGGAGTTCTTCAGTGCGGATCTGTCTGCGTTCTTGCAGAGGTCGTACGAGGTTGTTCCCGCTGGGGGCGAGGGGGCGTTCCTCGATCTGGAAGAGGGTTTTCGCTCCCTGCTCCGCGGAGTGTGACCTTCGCGGAGTGTGACCTTCGCTCCTCCTGGGGCGGGCCCCCGATGCCCCCCCTTTCCAGTGGGGCCGCCCACCCCCGAGGGTGTTGCTCTCTATCCGGGGGGCTCCTCCCCCAGACTCCGTCCGGGGGGACCCCCACCCCAAAGGCCCCCCGCTACGGGGGCTCCGCCCCCCTAGGAACCCCCGCCACGGGGCTCCGCCCCCTGGACCCCCCACAGGAGACAGAACCGCAGTACATAGATGCTGGGTCGTCTCTCACGCAAGAGGGCCCTCCCAGATACTCCAGGGGGCTCCTAGGGGGGCGGAGCCCCCCGTAGCGGGGGGCAGTTGGGGGGCGGAGCCGCCCCAACGCCCGGCCGGCGAGGCCGCGGGGGTTTGGGGGCGGAGCGCCCCAACCACGGCCGAGGGCACCCTCGTGAAAGAAGGGGAAGACCATGGGGGGCCAGGGGCGAAGCCCCGAGGAGAGGGGGCGCTCTTACAACTTGCTGATGGTGCTCGCGGCCCGAACCATGGGAGGGATGATCGACGACGGCGCGTACCTCCGTTTCCCGCACCTGCACAGCAACCTGCTCTGCTTCGTGGCCGAGGACGACCTGTGGCTCGCCCCGCTGCCCGGTGCGCAGGAGCCGTCCGGACGGGCGTGGCGGCTGACCGTCGACCGCACCCGCGTCGGACATCCCCGTTTCTCCCCCGACGGGGAGCGCATCGCCTTCACCACCTGGCGCAGCCTCGACCCCGAGGTCCATCTGGTGCCGGTGGGCGGCGGCCCCGCGCGGCAGCTGACGTACTGGGGCGCCACCGACACGCGGGTCTGCGGCTGGACCCCCGAGGGCGACGTGCTGGCCGTGGCCTCGCACGGCGAACCGTTCGCGCACCGCGCCTGGTCCTACCGCATTCCCGTCGAGGGCCCCGACGGGCCGCCCGCCGACCGTCCGGACGCCCCCTGCCCCGGCAGCAGACTGCCGTGGGGGCCGGTCTCGGACATCGCCGTCGCCGAGCAGGAGGGCGAGCGGCGCACGCTGCTGCTGACGGGCACGCCCCCGCACGAGCCCGCGAGCTGGAAGCGGTACCGGGGCGGCGCCACGGGGCGGATGTGGCTGCAAGGCGAGCGGCTGCTGCCCGCTCTCGAGGGACACCTGGACGCGGTGATGCTGGTCGGCGGGCGGGTCGCCTTCCTCTCCGACCACGAGGGCGTCGGCAACCTGTACTCCTGCCTCCCCGACGGTTCGGATCTGCGCCGCCACACCGACCACGACACCTTCTACGCCCGGCACGCCGCCACCGACGGGCGGCGGGTCGTCTACCAGTGCGCGGGCGAGCTGTGGCTGGTCGACGACTTCGCGCGTACGGCGCGCCCGCACCGGCTCGATGTGCGGCTGGGCGGCCAGCGCGCCGGGCGGCGCCCCTACCAGGTGCCGGCGGGCGCGCACCTGGACGGGCTGGCCGTCGACCCCACGGGCCGGGCGAGCGCGGTGGCGGTGCGCGGCAGCATGTACTGGCTCACCCACCGCGACGGTCCTGCGCGGGCCATCTGCGACACCCCGGGGGTGCGGTCGCGGTTGCCCGAGATGCTGGGCGGCACCGGGCGGATCGCCTACGTCACGGACGCGGACGGCGAGGACGCCATCGAGATCGCCGACCTCCCCCGCGCCACCCGGCAGCGGCCCGCCTACCGGGTGGCCGGCGGGCAGCTCGGGCGGGTACTCGAACTGGTGGCCGCCCCCTCGGGGGAGCGGCTCGCCGTCGTCGCGCACGACGGGCGACTGCTGATCGTCGACGTCCCCGATCTCGACGAGGACAGGTCCGCGCCCGAGGCCACGATCACCGAGGTCGTTCGATCGCACAACGGTCCCGTGCACGACCCCGCCTTCTCCCCCGACTCGCGGTGGCTGGCCTGGGCGCACCCCGGGGTGGGCCGGTCCCTGTCCTGCATCAGACTGGCGAAGGTCGCCGACCCGCAGGGGCCGGAGGGGGAGCGCACGATCCTCGACGTCACGGACGGCCGGTTCGAGGACGAGCAGCCCGTCTTCACCCGGGACGGGCGCTACCTCGCCTTCCTGTCCTGGCGCGGCTTCGATCCGGTCTACGACGTGCACACGGGCGATCTCTCCTTCCCGCTGGGCTGCCGCCCCTACCTGGTGCCGCTCGCCTCGGCGACGCTCTCACCCTTCGCGCTCAGCCCGGAGGGCCGCCCCGCCGCCGGCGGACTCGACCCGCAGGACGCGGTGGGCGCCGGCGGGGAAGAGGAGGGGCCCGAGGTGACGGTTCTCGTGGAGGCGGAAGGTTTGGCGAACCGCGTGACGCCCTTCCCGGTGACCGCGTCCAAGTACACGGCGCTGTGCCCGGTGGCGGGCGGCGGGCTGATCTGGCTGCGGTTCCCCATCTCGGGCGCCCTGGGCGAGACGTTCGTCAACCCGGCCGACACCTCGGGCCGGCCCACGCTGGAGCACTTCGACCTGACCACCGCCAAGCGCACCGAGTTGACCAGCGACATCGACTGGTTCGCGCTGAGCGGGGACGGCACCCGGCTGGTCGTGGCAGACGAGGGGATACTCCGCGTCGTCCCGGCCGGGCAGCAGGCCGACTCCGACAGCACCACCTACATCGACATGCGCCGCGTCCTCCACGACGTCGACCCGGCCGCCGAGTGGCGGCAGGCCTACGCAGAGGCCGGGCGGCTGATCCAGGCGTACTTCTGGGATCCCGGCATGAGCGGGGTCGACTGGGACGCCGTCCTCGACCAGTACCGCCCGCTGGTCGAACGCGTCGCCTCCCCTGACGAGTTCGCCGACCTGCTGCGCGAAGTTCTCGGCGAACTCGGCACCTCGCACGCCTACGTCACCCCCGCGCGGCGCGACGAGGGCCCGCCGCACTACCAGCGGCCCATCGGTTTCCTCGGCGCCGATCTGATCCGCACCCCCGAGGGCGACTGGCAGATCGGCCGCATCCTGCCGGGCGACTCCTCCGACTCGCGCGCCCGCTCCCCGCTGGCCGCCTCACCCGTGCGCGAGGGCGCGCTGCTCACCCACGTCGACGCCCGCCCCGTCGACATCCACAGCGGTCCCGCGCCCCTGCTGGCCGCGGCGGGCGGCACCACCGTCGAGCTGACCCTGGAGCAGGCGGGCCCGCGCCGGGTCGCCGTCGTCCCGCTGATCGACGAACGCCCGTTGCGCTACCAAGACTGGGTGGCCCGCCGCCGTGAGGTGGTCCGCGAGCTGAGCGGCGGGGAGTGCGGCTACCTGCACATCCCCGACATGGGCGGCTCAGGGTGGGCACAGTTCAACCGCGACCTGCGCCTGGAGGTCTCCCGTCCCGCGCTGATCGTGGACGTGCGGGGCAACGCGGGCGGCCACATCAGCGAGCTCGTCCTGGAGAAGCTGACCCGCACCATCCTCGGCTGGGACCTCACCCGCAACGCCGAGCCCGTCTCGTACGCCAGCAACGCGCCGCGCGGGCCCGTGGTCGCGGTCGCCGACGAGGCCACCGCCTCCGACGGCGACATGATCATCGCCGCGTTCCGGCAGCTCGGCCTCGGCCCCGTCGTCGGCGCCCGCACCTGGGGCGGCGTCGTCGGCATGACAGGGCGGCACCGGCTCGGCGACGGCACGGTGATCACCGTGCCCATGAACGCGGCCTGGTTCGAGGGCTTCGGGTGGTCGGTCGAGAACCGCGGCGTCGACCCCGACATCGAGGTCCTGCGGACGCCCCTGGACTGGGCCGAGGGGCGCAGTTCCGTCCTGGGGACCGCCGTGACCACCGCGCTCGACCTGCTGGAGCGGCACCCCGCACGCACGCCGCCCGGCTACGGGGACGTCCCCGACCGGTCGCGGCCGCCGTTGCCGCCCCGCCCCTGAGGGCCCCCGCGTCGACCCGCTACCCCTTTTGGCACGGAATGCACTATTCGCACCGGCGTGCGAAGGTGGAAGGAGCCCTTCAGGACAACACCGAAGGAGTACCGATGGGCCTCGCAGACCAGTTCAAGGACAAGATGGAGCAGCTCCAGCACAAGGGCAAGGAGAAGAGCTCCGGCGAGAAGTCGTCCGGCGACCGCGGACAGCAGGTCCGCGAGAAGGGCGAGGAGATGAAGGACAAGGCGCAGGACCGGGCACAGGAGTGGCAGGACAAGCAGGACAAGGGCGACCGGTAAGCGCCAGTACCCCTTCCAGTGACGGGTGCGGCCGGGCCCCGGCCCCCGAAGAAGGCAGGCCCGGGGCCCGGCCGCCCGTCGAAAAGGGCGGTTCTAGCGGGAGGCCCTGGACTTCTCGTCCGCCTCTCCCCCCGCCCCTACCAGGCCGGTGGCCACTCCGCCCGCCGCCTCGATCCGGCCCGCCACGGCCTTCATCTCGCGCTGCCCCAGCGGGCCCCCGATGACCGATGCGAGATACCCGCGTATGCCCTGCATGCCGCGCAGCCACCACTGGCCGTACACGTGGGGCGAACGGCGCTCGATGCCGTCGACGAGGCGGTCGACGGCGGGCCCCAGCGGGTAGGTCTTGTTGGTGGGCCACGGCAGCCGCTGCCGCACGTCGCGCATCACGTCGTCGGCGTCGGCCCCGCGCACCATGTCGGTGTCGGTCCAGCTCAGATAGCCGACGCCGACGCCGACGCCCTTGTAGCCGACCTCGGCGCGCAGACTGTGCGCGAAGGCCTCGACGCCGGACTTCGAGGCGCAGTAGGCCGTCATCATCGGCGCGGGCGTGATGGCCGCGAGTGAGGCGATCTGGAGGAAGTAGCCGCGGGACTCCGCCAGTACGGGCAGGAAGGCGCGTCCCGTGACGGCGCCCCCGATGAGGTTCACCTCGATGACGCGGCGCCAGGAGACGGGGTCGGAGTCCATGAAGGGACCGCCGGTGGCGACCCCCGCGTTGGCGACGGCGATGTCCACCTTGCCGAAGCGGTCCTTGACCTCGCGGGCGACCTCGGCCATGGCCTCGTGGTCGGTGACGTCGGCGTGCCAGTGGGCGGATTCGGTGTGGAGGGACTCGCTGACCCGCTTCAGCTCGTCGGGCTCAAGACCGACGAGGGCGATCTTCGCGCCGCGTGCGGCCATCTTGCGGGCGAGCAACGCGCCCACGCCGCGTGCCGCACCCGTGATGACGGCGACCTGTCCTTCGAGCCTGACCCGGGTCATGCGCTCTTCTCCTTCGTCGTGGCGGCACCGGCGCGCGTGGCGGCGTCCGCGGGGACGTCCGTGGCGTCGTCCGCGAGGGTGCCCGCAGGGGCGGTGAGGTGGTGGCTGACGAGCCCGGCGAGCACCTCGCTGACGGTCTCCGGCTCCTCCAGCGGCGTCATGTGCCCGCGCCGCTCCAGCCGGTGGACGCCCGTGCAGTCGGGCAGCAGCGCGGCCATCCGGTGGGCGTGCGGGAGGGGCGTGAGCCGGTCGTGGGTGCCGATGACGACGGCGGTGGGCGCGTCCAGGTGCGGCACCTTGGCCGACAGGTCGAGCCCGGCGAGCACGCCGCCCCACGCGGCCCGTACGCCCGTAGGGCAGGCGTGCACGATGCGCGCGGTCGCCTCGACGGTGGCGGGATCCGGCTGCGGGCCCAGCGTGCCGTACGCCAGGGCCTTGCGCGTCAGAGCGGTGACCGGGCCGAGGGGTGCGCTGGAGCCGAGCAGCGCGCGGTGGGCGTGGTGGCGCAACCGCTCGGAGCGGAACGGGATGACGCGGGCCTGTCCCGTCAGGTGCTGGGCACCGGTGCTGCACAGCATGAGCGCGGCGGCGTGCGTGCGCAGCTGTTCGCGGCCCGCCGCCGCCATGAGCGTCATGCCGCCCATGGAGTGGCCGCCGATGACGGCCTTCTCACCCGGTGCGAGCGCAGCGTCGAGGACGGCGCACAGGTCGTCGGCGAGCATCGCGGTGCTGTAGACCGCGGGGGTCGCCGCGGCGGGGCTGCGGCCGTGCCCGCGCTGGTCGTAGACGACGACGCGGTGCCCCGTGGCGGTCAGTTCGCGGATGACCGGCGCCCAGAAAAGGGTCGAGCAGGTCCAGCCGTGGGAGAGGACGACCGCGGGGTCGCCGTCGCGGCCGTGCACCTCGACGGGGAAGACCACACCGTCCCCGGAGCGCGCGGTCACCTCGCGCGCGGGCGTGGGCGGCGCGTAGCGTCCCGTGAGTCCGTCTGCCGTGGTGGTGGGGCGGCTCATCGTGCGTCCTCCCGTGCGTGGGCCGGCATGTCCTCCGCCGTGTGGAAGGCGTGAGTGGCCGCCCCCCTGCCGACGCTTCCGGCGAGCAGCGGCGCCTTGCGGCGCGCGCCCGTCCTCCCCGCGCCGGACCGGCGCAGCACCTCGTACTCCTCCAGCCACACCTCCCGCGTGATCTTGCGGAACTCCGCCGTGGTGCCGGGCCATACGGCCACCGGGCGGCCCTGTGCGTCCAGGTACCAGCTGGTGCAGCCGGTCTCCCACACGCTGGAGCTGATGCGTTCGCGCAGCTTGGCGTTGTAGGTGTGCTGGGCGATGGGCCGCACGTCCAGTGCCGCCTTGTCGCCGCCGCCGAGGGTGTCGAGCTTGCGCAGGTAGTCGACCAGGTAGTTGAGCTGGGCCTCGATGATCAGGATCATCGAACTGGTGCCGAGACCCGTGTTCGGCCCGATGACGAACAGGAAGTTGGGGAAGCCCGTCGTGGTCGTCCCGCGCAGCGCGTTCATGCCGTCCTCGGCCCAGGACTCGGCCAGCGTCTCCCCGTCCGCGCCCTTGACGAGATCGGCGACCGGCATGTCGGAGACGTAGAAGCCGCTACAGAAGACGATCGCGTCGACCTCCGCCTCACGCCCGTCGGCGGAGACGAGCGTGTTGCCGCGGATCTCCTTGAGCCCGGAGTCGATGACCTGCGTGTTGGACTGCGCGAGCGCCGGGTAGTAGTCGTCGGACACGAGCGTGCGCTTGCAGCCGACGCGGTAGTCGGGCGTCAGCTTGCGGCGCAGCTCGGGGTCCTTGACCGCGCGCTTCATGTGCAGCGTGGAGACCTTCTCCACGGCCGGCAGCAGTTTCGGGTACTTGGCGAAGACCTGGGTCTCCAGCTCGTGCACCCCCCACAGCGCGAGGCGGCGCAGCTTCTGGGTGGCCGGGAAGCGGGCGTGCAGCTTCTGCTCGGCCTTGGTGATGCGGCGGTCGTTGCGCGGCACCACCCAGGCGGGAGTGCGCTGGAAGACGGTCAGCTCGCCGACCACCGGCTGGATGGCGGGGATGATCTGGATGGCCGAGGCCCCGGTGCCGATGACCGCGACGCGCTTGCCCCGCAGGTCGTAGCCGTGGTCCCAGGTGGCCGAGTGGAAGACCTTCCCCTCGAAGGAGTCCAGGCCCGGGATGTCGGGCAGCTTGGGCTCGGAGAGCGGCCCCGTCGCCGAGACGACGACATCGGCGGTCAGCGCCCCCCGGGAGGTCTCCACCCGCCAGTGGAGCTCCTCCGCGTCCCAGGTCATCTGCTGGACCTCGGTGTCGAAACGGATGTGCTGGCGCAGCCCGAAGGTGTCGGCGACGCGCTCCAGGTAGGCGCGGATGTCCGGCTGGGGCGAGAAGCTGCGCGGCCACTCCGGGTTGGGCGCGAAGGAGAACGAGTACAGGTGCGAGGGGATGTCGCACGCGCACCCGGGATACGTGTTGTCGTGCCAGGTACCGCCGACGGCCCCCCTGCGTTCCAGGAGGACGAAGTCCGTCACCCCTGCGCGGCGCAGCCGCACGGCGGCTCCCAGGCCGCCGAATCCGGTGCCGATCACCGCCACCCGTACGTGCTCCTGCTCGTCCTCGGCCGCCATGCCGCCGCCTCCCGAGGTCTGTCGCATCCGTGCGCTGAGCGCTGTGTGCCTGGTGCTGTGTGGTGCCGTTTGGCGCCTGCCGTATGACCGTGCCAGTAATCACTGGCACGGTCTGAGAGTAGAGCAGCCGCATACTCATGGGTAGGGGTCGAGGGCGAGAAAGTTACCGGCGGTCGCACCGGGTCGCCGGACGGCAGGCGCCGCCTAGGCTGTGGCACGTGGCGAGCGCGAACGAGCAACACACGACGGACGAGCCGGGCAGCCGGAGCACGGACCCAGCGGACGGCGGATCCACCCCGCCCCAGCGGGAGTTCCGCGCCCACGAACTGGCAGCAGCGGCCGGCATCACCACCCGCACGCTTCGCTTCTACCGCGAACGCAAACTCCTCCCGCCGCCGCGCCGCGAGGGCCGCATCGCCTGGTACGACGCACACCACCTCGCCCGGCTGCGCAGCATCACCGCGCTGCTCTCACGCGGCCACACCCTCGGCGGGATCGCCGACCTGCTCGACGCCTTCGAGAAGGGCCGCGACGCCCGTTCCGCCGCCGAGGTCATGGGCCTCGACTCCGCCCTGGTCACCCCCTTCTCCGAGGAGACCCCCGTCCGCCTCACTCCGGAGGAACTCGCCGACTACTTCCAGGGCCAGGTGACCGTCGACAACCTGGCCGCCTCCCTGGACATCGGCTACGTCGCCATCGACGGCGACGAGTTCGTGCACACCAGTCGGCGCCTGCTCGACGGGTCGGCGGAACTCGTCGCCAAAGGCATCCCCCTGGCCGACGTGCTGGAGGCGGGACGCGCACTGCGCGAGCACACCGACGAGATCGCCGCCCTCTTCGCCCGCCTCTTCCGCACCCACCTGCTCCCCCGCCAGGAGAGCAGCGACCCGGCCGCCCTCAACGACCTCCTCACCCGTGTCGCCCCCACCGCCAGACAGATCGTCGAAGCCGAACTGGGCCTCGCCCTGGACCGCCGGGTGCGGGCAGAGCTGGAGGGGTGGCTGCGTGACAACCGCACGGAGCGGGAAGAGCACGACCGCGCGGACGGAGCCGAGGGCTAGGTTCTTCCGTCCGGGAAGGGCTGGGCCCGTGGGCGGTAGGGGCGTCAGGGGCGTCTGGGACGTCAGGGTTTCCGGGGCAACACGCGCATCCAGGGCGCCACGGGCATCGGAGACGTCAAGGGCCGAAGTCGACCGTCACCGGGGCGTGGTCGCTCCACCGCTCCGTGTGGGTGGCCGCACGCTCGACGTATGCCTTCAGCGCCCGCCCGGCCAGACCCGGCGTGGAGACGTGGTAGTCGATGCGCCAGCCCGTGTCGTTGTCGAAGGCCCGCCCCCGGTACGACCACCACGAGTAGGGCCCCGCCACCTCGGGGTGCAGCGAGCGGACCACGTCCGTGTAGCCACCGTCCTCGGGGTCGAACACCCGCGAGAGCCAGGACCGCTCCTCGGGCAGGAACCCCGAGTTCTTCTTGTTGCCGCGCCAGTTCTTCAAGTCGGCCTCCTGGTGCGCGATGTTCCAGTCACCGCAGACCAGCACCTCCCGCCCGGACGCCGCCGCCCGCTCCCTGAGAGCGCACAGGTAGGGCAGGAAAGCCGCCATGAAGCGTTCCTTCTCGTCCTGCCGCTCCGTACCGACCTCTCCGGAGGGCAGGTAGAGGCTGGCGACGGTCACGCCCGGCAGATCGACCTCCACATACCGGCCGGCGGCATCGAACTCGGAGACACCGAACCCCACCCTGACGGCGTCCGGCTCGCGCCGCGTGAGCAACGCCACACCCGACCGCCCCTTGGCCGACGAGGGCGCCCAGAACGCGTGCCATCCCTCGGGGGCCCTGACCGCCTCCGGCAGCTGCTCGGGCTCCGCCCTGACCTCCTGGAGGCAGACGACGTCCGCTTCCGTGGCCGCCAGCCACTCCGCGTAGCCCTTCTTGGCCGCGGCCCGCAGCCCATTGACGTTGACCGTGCTCACCTTGCGCAAAACGTGCTCCCCGTGGACTCCCGGACTACCCGCACCCTACGTGGCACGCCCCCGCTCCCCACGGGCCAGGAGCTCCGCCCGTGGCCGTCGACGCCCGCCGGTGTCCGCTTACGCTTTCCCGTATGCAGATCGTTCCGGTCCCCTTCGACCACCCGGACGCGCGGAAACTCAACGACCTCGTGCTCCAGGAATACACACAGCGCTACGGCGACCCGGAAGGCGACGCGACCCCGCTGGCCCCGGCGATGTTCCGGCCCCCGCGCGGCCTGTATCTCCTGGCCTACGACGACGCGCAGCAGCCCGTCGCCACGGGTGGCTGGCGCGCCATGGACGCCGGCCGTACGGCGGCCGGCGACGGCAACGAGGGCGGCTCCGACGAGGACGGGGAGAACTACGCGGACGGCGACGCCGAGCTCAAGCGCATGTACGTCGTGCCCGACGCACGTGGACACGGCCTGGCGCGGCGCATCCTCGCCCTGCTCGAAGACGATGCCCGCGAGGCGGGGCGGACGCGCATGGTGCTGGAAACCGGCGTCCACCAGCCGGAGGCGATCGCGCTGTACACCTCTTCCGGCTACGGGCCGGCGCGGGAGAAATTCGGGCACTACCGGTTCCACGAGGAGAGCCGGTGCTTCGAGAAGTCACTGGACGACACCCCTTTGTGAGTCCGCTCCCCTGCGGGAACCCGGTCCCCCTCTGTGAATCCGGCCCTCTACGGGAATCCTGTTCGCTGACCTGATGCGCCGGCCTGGGGCGACGTCCTGGTCCGTCAGCCTTCCTCGGGAACGTCGTCCACGGGGGGAGTCTCCGGCTCGCCCCGGGCGAACTCCGCCGCGACCGCGATGCCCAGATCCTCCATCGAGGCCACTCGCACAGAGCCGTTTTCGACACCCTCCAGCGCAGCGGTCAGGGCGCGCCCCGGCGGCATCTCGATCCAGCGCTCGGCGCCGCTCTCCCGCAGTGCCGTGACGGTCTCCGTCCAGCGCACCGGCAGCGCGACCGACCTGGCCAGATCGTCGAAGACCCCGTTCGCGTCGCCTGTCAGGCACGCCCCGCCGGTGCACGTCACGTACGGCAGCTCGTGCGGGCGGCGCCGCACGGTGGCCAGGTGCTGTGCCATGCGGATGCCGAGATCGTGCGGGGGCTCCTGCGCCCGCTCCAGCAGTTCGGCGCGGATCCTGACCGCCCGCAGCGCCTCCGAAAGAGTGAGCAGCCCAGCGGATACGGCGGCGGCGAAGGCGCCGGCCCCGTGTCCCGTCACCACAGCGGGCCGCACCTCCTCGTCCTCCGTGAGCGCGCGGGCCCCGGCCACACCGGCGATCAGCAGGCAGACGTGCCGTGCCACCTCGGACGACGCGAGCGCGTCCGCGGTGTCGAGCTCCGCGACCCCTCCGGGGTGCTCGCACTCGGCCTCGGCCAGTACGGTCGCCGACGCGGCGGTGTCGGGCAACCGGTGCAGCGTGCCCGGCCGCAGCGAGCCGGTACCGGGAAAGAGGAACGCGACGTTCATGCGGCCACCCTTTCCTGCCCGGCCCCGCTATGCCAGCCACCCCTCCCACACGCCCTGCCCCGACCACCCTCCGGTTGCCTCGGATGTCCCGTGGTCCCGTCGTCGCGTCGTCACCCCCTTTGGACGTCCCACCGTCCCCTTCGGACGTCCCGCCGTCCCCCTCCGGACATCCCCTCGTCGTCCCTCCGGGCGCCCCGTCGTCCGGTCGCCGCCCGCTGCGGATGCCGAGCGTCCACGGAGCGCCGATGGTGGGCGTATGACGGAATACATCGTGTTCGCCGATTTCACCGAACGCGGCACCCAGGCGGCACTGCGTGCGCTCGACAGGCTGGAGGCCGCGCACCGCGCCGGAACGGTCGCGCTGCGCGAGGCGCGCGTGATCGGACGGAACGCGGAAGGGGAGGCGGAGATCGTCGGCGAGGTGGACGACACCGGCAGCGCCACCGGCTTCGCCGTCGGCGGTCTGATCGGTGCCCTCGTGGGGCTGATGGGAGGCCCTGCGGGGGCGCTGCTGGGGTTCGGCGCCGGCGGCCTCATCGGCGGCGGGCACGACGCGCGACGGGTGATCGAGACGAACGAGGGCCTGGAGGAGTTGACGGCGGAGATCCCGCCGGGCAGCACCGTGGTGGTGGCGGACCTCGACGAGGAGTCCACCGACCCGGCCGACGCGGCTCTGGGGCCCGGAGTGAGCCGCTACCTGGCTTCCCGGGTCCGCAGGGACCTGGAGGACACGCTCTCGAGTCCGCAGGTGCCGCCGAACGCGTCGGACGCCCCCACGGGGCCGATCACCGGGCACGAGGCCGGTCCCTCGGGGGAGGGCGAGAGCGCGCGGGAGAGCGGCGGGGAGGAGCACTGGTGGCGGCGGTAGCACGGAAGGATCAGGGCATGGGCCTGGCGTGGGGCGTACTGATCGTTTCCGGATGCCTGGAGACCCTGTGGGCGACGGCTCTGGAGGCGTCGAAGAACTTCAGCCGTCTGTGGCCCTCTCTCCTCTTCCTCGTCGCCCTCGCCGCCAGCATGGCGGGACTGTCCTACGCCGTGTCGCAGATCCCCCTCGGCACGGCGTACGCGGTGTGGGTGGGGATCGGCGCGGTCGGAACCGCGCTCTACGGGATGGCGGTGCTGGGCGACTCGGCGACGGTGACGCGGCTTATGTGTCTGCTGCTCATCGTCGGCGGAGTGGTGGGATTGAAGCTGCTCCACTGAGACCGCCACAGGCGCGACGGCGACGACTGCGACGGGCGACACCTCGCCCCTGTCGGCGCGCCCTGCCCAGAGCGTCCGCTCGGCGGCGCGGCCGGCCTTCTCCGCCAGAGGTCACACCACTTTTGCGGGTTCTTTACATGTCCCTGCCAGCTCATTAGGTTGACGCCCGCGCACCACCGTCCCGCTCTTCTCCAGCCAGGGGACCGGCGGACGGCAGCCGGCTGCTTCTCCCGCCTCGCCCGCCCGCCGCCCCGCTCCGAAAGGCAGGCCCATGACCCCCACACGCCGTGCCCTCACCGCCCTCCTCGGAACCGCCGCAGCCGCCGCTTTGACGCTCACCGGCGCGGGGAGCGCGCAGGCCGCCGCGGGAGCGTCCCCCGCGGACGTGTCCCGCAGCTCCGCGCCGCCCGCCGCAGCGGCCCCCCAGCTCCTCGCCAAGCTCACGCACGCGCAGGCGACCGCCAAGTTCCGCGGCGCGGGTATCACCTGGACCTCCAGCGGCGGCTGTTCGGACCGCAACACCCCGACCTGCACCTCGTTCGACGGGCTGCGTTCCCAGACGGCGGACGGCGCGGTCACCCTGAAGAGCGCGTCCGGCTGTGCCGTCCGTCTCACCGGCGGCACGGAGACGGGCCACGCCTCGGGCACGTACAGCCACTGGAACGGCTACAAGCTCGACATGTCGCTCTCCAGCTGCCTGGACAACTACATCACCGGCACCTTCACCTCCATCGGCGGTTCGAAGTGGAAGTCGGGCTCCGGGAACGTCTACTACCGCGAGGGCAACCACTGGGACGTCACCTACTACAACTGCGGCGGCTGCTAGCCCGGCAGGAAGACCGTCGGCAGGCGCTCCGGCAAGGGGCGCACAGCGCGTCCAGTGCGCCCAGTGCGCCCAGTGCGCCCAGTGCGCCCAGTGCGCCCAGTGTCATGGTGCGCACTGGGCGCACCTGTGGGGCCGTCGCGTGGCCTGCGCCGCGCCCGTCCCGGCAGCGGCGCCGGTGCGCGCCCGGGCGCCGGAGCGCTGTCCGGCTCATGGCGCGCTCGGCGCACTCTTACGGCTGCGCCCTGTAGAGGGCTGTCGCGAAAGAGGCGGTGACCCGGACCGGTTCGGACAGCGCGCTCACGCGCGCCCGCAGCTCGTCCGGCTCGACGTGGCGCGCGGTGGGCCCCATGAAGACGAGGTTTTCCACGTCCTGCCGCGACATCTCCACGGTGTACTCCAGGGCCTTCGCGCACTCCCTCGCGAAACGTGCGCTCAGGGTGCGCTCCAGACGCTCTTCCTTCTCCGGGTCGATCTCCAGCAGGCCCAGCCGCTCCCGTAGTTCAGCCAGGTGCCGCCGGGTCGGTGTCACGACCAGCAGGGCTCCCCCAGGACGCAGCACCCGGTGGAACTCCGCACCGTTGCGCGGGGCGAACACGTTGAGGACGACGTCCACGCACCCGTCCTCGACGGGGAACGGCCGCCAGACGTCCCAGCTCGCCGCGCCCGCCCGGGGATGTGTCCGCGCGGCGCGGCGCAGCGCGTACTGCGACGTGTCCAACGCCAGCCCGACCGCGCCCGGCGCCGCGTCCAGCACGGCCGCGAGGTAGTGCCCCGTACCGGCCCCGGCATCGAGAACCGTGCTCCCCGCGGGCAGGTCCAGCGAGGCAGCGGTCCGCGCGAGAGCGTCCGTGAGCGGCCCGTAGTGCCCCGCGGCCAGAAATTCCGTCCGCGCCCCCACCATGGCCGCGCTGTCGGCGTTGACCGTGCGCTTCGCGCCGGACAGCAGGCTGACGTATCCCTGGCGTGCCACGTCGAAGGTGTGCCGTCCCGCGCAGCGCAGTGACCGGTCCGTCACATCGAGCGGCCCCTGGCAGACGGGGCACCGGACGACGCTGCCCGCCAGCAGCTCCCACGGACCACGCCAGGCGCTGACGTCACGGCGGGCGGTTTCCTGGCCGGCGATCGGCGGTTCGGACATCGGGGCTCTCTCGGGCAGCGGGCGGCCTCCCAGGCTACCGCCGTGTTTCCCACCGCCACGCGCCCTCGGGCACCGCGGGGGAAGCCGGACGTACCGCCAGGGTGCATACGGGAGCGTTGCCGGGGACTACGGGCGCTGAGGGGATTCTCCGGACTCCCCCTGCGGACGCTCGCGGAACGCCCCGGAGAACCGGTCCGCCGCCTCGCCCCGCAGCCTGCCCGGCGGCAGGGCGCGCCCGAAGGCGACGAGCAGCAGGTCCTGTGCCGCGCCGCGGACCGGCATGCCGGAGGCGCCACCGTACGACCACTCGAGATCGTCCGCGCGCAACGCGACGCCCGTGAGGTCGGCGCCGAAGAACTTCAGGCTCCGCGGTGTGACGCCCTCCAGCAGCAGGCGGACGCGTTCCAGGGGAACGCGCCGCTCGTGCCCCAGTGCGACGGTGATGTCCAGCCCGTGCACCACGTCGTGTCCCAGCGCCGCCGTCGGACCGCCCACGGGCGGTGTCCAGGGGTGGTGGGCGTTGTCCCGCAGAGCCGCCGCCAGCTCCGCCTCGCTCATGGCGGCGGCGTCCCGACGGGCGCACGTGTCGGTCATCCTGTGCAGCCGGCCGCGTGCCCGGAGGAGTTCGCGCACCATCTGGGCGCGCCCTGTGCGGAATCCGAACGACATGTGGGCGGCCACTTCGCGCACGCGCCACCCTGTGCACAGTGAGGGTGCCTCCCATTGCTCCTCCGTCAGCCCGTCCAACAGCGCGGCGAGTTCCACGCGTTCGTCTGCGATCGCACCCCTGATGTCCACGCCGCTCCCGCCTCCCCTGTCGACCCGTTGTGCTGTTCCCTCCCCAGCCTGGGTGGCCTCCGAGGTATAAGTCCAAGACAGGCTTCTTCTCCTGTGCAGAAGCGCCGGTTATGAGCTGTCTAGCCTGTTTCCCATGGACCTACGTCAGCTCCAGCTCTTCGCCGCTGTCGCCGAAGAGGGCAGCTTCACCCGTGCCGCGGCCCGTCTGCACCTGGCCCAGCCGGGCGTCAGCGCCCGCATACGGCAGCTCGAACGCGAGTTGGGCCACGTGCTGCTGGACCGTTCCGGCGCCGGACGCTCCGGCACCGGCCGCTCCGGCGGCTCCCCTCGTGCGGGCCGGCCCGTGACGCCCACCCGGGTCGGCGAGGCCGTGCTGCCGTACGCCCGGGCCGCGCTGGAGGCCGTCGAGAACGTCCGGCACGCCGCTGACGCCTTCACCGGGCTGCTGCGCGGACATGTCTCCGTCGGACTCGTCTCCGGCGCGACGGACGCCCGGGGCAGGTTCGACATCGCCTCCGTACTGGCCGACTTCCACGACGAGCACCCGCACGTGGAGATCGCACTCACCGAGGACACCTCGGACCGCATGCTGCGCGCACTGCGCCACGGCGCACTCGACATCGCGGTCGCCGGACTGCCCGACGGGCACCCGCCGCCGGGCACCGACGCGGACATCGTGGTCGACGAGCCGGTGGTCGTCGCCGTCGCGCCCGACGACCCGCTGCTGTCGGAAACCAGGCCCCTGCGCTGGACGGCCCTGCGGGACCGCGCCCTGATCAGCCTGCCCCGCGGAACGGGGCTGCGCGGCGTGCTGGAACAGGTGTGCGCGCAGGCGGGTTTCCAGCCGCGGGTCGCCTTCGAGGCCGCGGCGCCGCCACTGCTCGCGCAGCTGGCGGCGCGTGGGCTGGGCGTCGCCGTCGTACCGGGCATGCCGCCTGAGGCGGCGTTTCCCCTCGGCCTGCGCACCCTGCGCCCGGCCCCGGAGGCCCGCGCCCGGATCGGCCTCACGTGGCGCACCGGAGGCCCCGCGAGCCCCGCGGCCCGCGCACTGCTGGCGCCCCTGCGAGCAGCGCTCACCACACCGCGCTCGGACGGCGGGCCCGACGCCTTGGAGGAGTGGAGACGGTGAGCTGCTTTCCGCAGACCGTGGGGGCACAGGCACCGACGGCCTTGCCTGCACCAATGGCAACGGTGCTTCCCGGCCCGGTGGCTCGGAACCCTCCGGAGGGTTCCGAGCCGACCGCCTCAGGGTCCGCGAGACCTCAGTCGCCGATCCCGGCGTACTCCTCGATGAGTTCCACGGCGCGCCGCGTACCGCCCTCAGCGCGTGCCTGGGCGCTCAGTCCGGCCGATCGGCGTGCTACCTCCGGATCGTCGGCGAGGGCGGTCAGGGCCGCGCGCAGCCGTTCGGGAGTGGCCTCCTCGGTGTCGATCCGCCGCGCGACCCCCAGGGACACCAGTCGGTCCGCGTTGTCGAACTGCTCCGCTCCCTGCGGTACGGCGATCATCGGCGTCGCGGTCAGCAGCCCCTCCGCGCTGCCGCCCATCCCGGCGTGCGTGACGAAGGCGTCGGCCTGCTCGAGGATCGCCAACTGCGGCACCCACGAGTGCACTTCCACGTTGCCGGGAACGGGCCCCAGCTGCGCCGGCTCCGTGTACTTGCCGATCTGCAACACGACGTGCCAGCCGGGCAGCCCGCCGAACGCCGCCACACAGCGCCGGTAGAACTCCGGCTGGCGGGTGTAGGCGGAACCCAGCGAGACCAGCAGCACCCGCTCGGCGCCCTCCGGACGCTGCCAGGTGCCGCGCGCCCCGGGAGCACCGAAGCAGGGACCGACGAAGCTGGCACGCTCGCTGTCCACCTCGTCGGCCTTCGGCTGCATGACGCGGGGGATCAGCGCCAGCGCCCGCGGGGGCAGACTCATGTACGTGGCGACATCCGTCGTGGTGGCGCCGCAACCCGCCAGCCAGGAAGCGTATTTGGCCAGGTAGGCGTCGGCGCCCGGCAGCGCCCACAGGTGCGCCCCGATGTCGTCTTGATAGCTGTCCCAGGCGACGAACGTGGGCGAGAGCTGCATCACCGGGCGGCTCTGCGCCTCGGCCAGGGCCCGCGTCGCCATGGCGCCGATGTCGTGCAGATAGAGATCGGGGCGGTCCTGGTCGTAGAGGGCACGCAGCTGGGGCAGCGCGCCGATCGAGTCGTCGAGGAAGACCTCCATGGCGGCGATGGGGTCCTCCGGCCACGTGTTGTCGGCCACGGGCAGCGTGGAGTGGTACGGCAGGAACTCCGCGCCGGTGGAGGTCACCAGATCGGCGACGGCCGGGTCGTTGGCGTACGTCACCCGGTGGCCACGCGCGACGAGCGCCCGGACGACCTCCAGGCTGGGCAGCACATGGCTGACGGCGGGAATGCCGATCATCGCCAGATGACCGGGCCGGGCGGCGCGAGGGAACGCCGGAACGTCCGGACGGACCTCGGCTTGCGGATCCTGGGAGGCTCGTGACGCCTGGGCGGAGGCGTGCGGGGTGCGGGTCATGAGTGATCACTCGTTTCAGGTCTACGGATCTCCGCCGCGGCACCCGGCGGCGCACGACCTCACGGGCCTCACAGGCCGAGGGGCCTCGCCTCACAGGGGCATACCTGTGGCGGGTGCTCTTGTGACGGAATGGACACACTCAGCGGGCCGGAGTGCGATAACACACCCGGCGCGCCACTGCGGGACGGGGCGTCGCCCCGCGCGCGTCAGCCGTAGATCTGGTGAAAGTACATGTGCCTCACTCTAATGCCGTAGCGGCCGGCCACGCACGGATTAATCGCGACCTGACAACCGCATGCTCATAAGTCTGAGTACTGCGAACAGGGGTTTCCGCTGGCTGGAGTAGTCGTTGACGAGTTGTGACCGAAACGGTCGTATCCGCCCATCCAAGCCGGTCACCGCGGGCGGCCACTGGTCGCCACGTACGGCACGGGAACCGCTGCCGGGGGGCCACTTCCGACAGCGCGTGCGCGGGTCGGACCGCTTCCCGGCACCGTCGTCTGAACCTGCCCTCAGAGAAGAGAGTTCAGTCTTGACCGAGACGTCGCACACGTACGCGTCCTACGCGCCCCGTGAACCGGACGCCGGCCTGCCCGGGCCGCGCAAGCCACCCTTCGTGGACGTGAACGCGGCGTACGGGGAGGGCACTTCCGCGTTCATGCACGACGCCTACCCCCGTGCCGGCGCCGCGACGGGCCTGACCGACACCGGAACCCTCGGCCTCACCCGCTTCTCCTCGCCGCACCCCGAGCGCGACGAGTACCGGGAGCAGGCCGAGCACACCGACCTGGAGACGGAGCTCGCCCGTTTCCTCAACACGGTCGAACAGCATTCCCTCGCCGACACGGAGGCCGCCCTCACCCGGGCAAGACACCGCAAGGACGGCCCCCTCGAGCGGGTGAAGCAGCAGCACAGGTCCGACCTGACCTGGCGGCGCGCCCTGAGCGCGTTCTCCATCACCCTCACAGCGATGATCGTGCTCCTGGTCAGCTTCCTGGGCGCCAAGGCGTCCTACCCCTCCCTCTACAGCCTCGCGCAGGAGTCCGCGCCCCCCGGCGTCGCCCACGCCTGGCCGCTGCTGATCTACGCCCCCTGGGTCGCCGCCACACTGTCGATCCTGCGCACCCGCGCCTACCGCCGCCGCACCGTGCACTCCTGGCTCGTCGTACTGTTCTTCGCCGCCGTCGCCTCACTGCTGTGCGTCGCCGACGCGCCCGCCACCCCGGCCGGCATCGCGGTGGCGGGACTCCCCCCGATCACTGCCCTGCTCTGCTTCCACCAGCTCGTGCGGCAGCTCGACCTGCCGCCCGTGCCGGCCGCGCCCTCCCGCCACGCCCGGCCGCCCAAGGGCACCAACCGCCACCGCTCGGCGGGCTGACCGGCCCAGCGACCAACACGCCCCTTGACGGCACCGAGCCGCCGGCCGCCCTGTACGCACCGGCCGCCCGTGGCGTCGAGCGCCCACCCTCCGTGCGGACGGCGGGACGGTTACACCGTCCCGCCGTCCGCACCTGTGTGCGCCTTTCTGCTGCCCTTCGTCCCCAGACCCGCACGGACCCCCACAGAGCGCGAAAACGAGGGACGCCCAGCACGGCTGGTGCGCATTGCCGACGGTCGCGAGGGTGCCGCTGTCACGTCGCTGCCGTACAACGCGAAAAGTCCCTGCCGGATGACTCCGACAGGGACTCTGACGTGCGGTGGACCTGAGGGGATTTGAACCCCTGACCCTCTCGTTGCGAACGAGATGCGCTACCGGACTGCGCCACAGGCCCTTGCGACGAATGAAACTCTAGCATCCTCGTCGGGCCGGCAGGAAATCCGTTCCCTCGCTGGTCACGAGGGCTGCCGTGAGCGGGACCCGGGGGGGCAGCCGCCAAGGGTCACTCGTTGGCGGCGCGGGGGCGGGCCTCGTCCTCGTACTGGTCGAAGAGCGGGGTGCGGTCCCGGTCGTGGTGGCGCCGGGGGCGGGCGGATTCGGCGTCCGGGTGGTCGCCGTCCCCAGCCTGTGGGTCGGCGGCGGAGGCGGTGCTGGAGCGGGCGGAGCTCCAGGCGTCCGGTGCCTCCAGGTCGACTCCGCGCGTGGTGCGGGGGGCGACGGGGGCGCTCACGTAGGTGGGCAGCGGCACGGGGACAGGGTCCCAGCCTTCGCCGTCCGAGGAGTCACGCTCCCTGGCACGCTGCTGGTCGACCCACTCGGCGTGGTCGGTCTGCTCCACCAGGGCGCGCCGTTCGGCGGCCCCCTGCTCCTCCCGGAGGCGGGCCGCCTCCTCACGGGCGCGCGCCGCCTCCTCGCGGGCGCGAGCAGCTTCCTGCCGGGCGTCCCTGCCGCCGGACGCGGTTGTGCCGCCCTGACGGCGGGCGTCCCCGGAGGCGTCGGCCGACTGGCCCGGTGAGTCGTCCGCGGGGCGCCTGCCTTCCGGCCCCTGCCCGTCGTGCCGGGTGCGAGCCCCCTCGGGGCCTGGGCCGGTCGGAGGGTGTGCGGCCGCGGGGTGGCGCGAGTCCCGCCCCGCGGAGTGTGCGGCATGGGCCGGGAGGCCGGGCTCGGTGTCGGCTTGCCAGGCTTCCGCCCGGCGGTGTCCGTCCGGAGCGGAGTCCCCGTCGCGGCGGCGCCGCGCGTGCAACGTGCGGGCTGCCTCTTCCGCCTGGCGACGGTCCATGGCGGCGGCGAACCTGCGCCGCTCCTGGATGCGGAGGTAGGCGATGTAGACGCTCAGCAGGAGGGCCGGAACGGCGGGGACCCACAGGAGGCCGAGCCCGCGCACGGCGGCGAAGACGCTGCCGACGGTGAAGGCCAGGAAGAGCAGCATCGTCGTGCGGCGCCGCCGTGCGAGCAGCTTCGCGCGCTTGGCCTGTCGGTCGCGGCGGCCCGCCAGAGCGGCGGCCCGCGCCTGCGCGGACTGCTCGCGTGACGCCTGTCCGGGACGGTCGTCGGCCCCCTGTTGCTCGCCCCGGCGGGCGGAGTCGTCGCTTTCCGGGACGTTCCCCGCGCCGTCGTGCTCGGGGCCGCCGTGCGCCGGGTCACCGCGGTCGTGACCGGAGCAGAGCAGGGCGGAGGGTCCGGGTTGGTCGTGGCCTTCCTGCGTCCCGCGGCCCTCCGGACGTGCGAGAGCGTGCGGGCCGGCGTGCGCCTGGCCCACGCGCTGCGCACGCCGGTGGGGGTCGTGCGCGTTGCCGCGCTGAGCGGGTGCGTGTACCTCGGTCGGCGCTTCGGAGCCGGGAGCGCCGACCATGGTCTTGGGGTCGGCGAAAGCCCGGACGTCCACCGACTCCTCGGCGGCGTCCGGGTCGTTCCGGTACGCGTCCCCGTCGTAACCGTCGTACGCACCGGCAGTGCCGGCGCCGGCCTGCGGCGCGTACGGGTCGTCCGCCTCCCACCTCTCGCGCACCCGGCGTCGCTCGGCGTCGCGCGCGTAGCGGCGCTCCATGCCGGCCTTGCCGGACAGCAGCCGGATGGCGGTGCTGAAGCGTTCCGTCGGACGGGCTTCGTTCAGCTCGTCCTGTCGGCGAAGCCACATCGGCACCAAGTAGGCGGCCCAGGCCCCGACGATGACTGCGTAGATGAGGCCACTGCTGCTCACCCTCACACGGTAGAGGGGATCGAGTGAGCCCATCTGCCAAATAGCCCGGTGTGTCGCACGATCTGGCTGATCTCTCCACCTTTTTTTGTGATTGCTGGGCCGGGCGGCAAGGAAATGGGCGATTAATACCGGGAGGCGGCTTTCCACACCACAATTCGAACGTCTATTTCATTTCCGAGGAGTGGCCGGGCCGCGACCGGTGCCACCGGGTCAGCAGTCCCTCGGGAACCTCTTCGGCCGTCAGCGCGAATACGAGGTGGTCCCGCCAGGCGCCGTCAATGTGCAGATAGCGCGGCCGCACACCTTCCTCACGGAAGCCCAGTTTCTCCACGACCCGTCTGCTGGGCGCGTTCTCAGGACGGATGCACACCTCGATACGGTGCAGCCCCACGGACCGGAAACAGTGGTCCACGGCGAGCGCCACCGCCGTCGGCATGACGCCCCTCCCGGCGACACCGCGGTCGATCCAGTAGCCGATATGGCCCGAACACATCGACCCCCAGGTGATGCCGGCCACGGTGAGCTGGCCGACGAGCCTGCCCTCGTACTGCACGACGAAAGGCAGCATCCGTCCCGCCTGCGCCTCGGCACGCAGGTGGCGCACCATCTGCCGATAGGTGGGACGCCGCGGCGGCAGATGGCCGGGGGGCGGCGGAGGAATCGTCGCCTCCCAGGGGCGCAACCAGTCGCGGTTGCGCTGGTTCACCTCCCGCCAAGCACGCTGATCGCGCACCTTTATCGGACGGAGGGCCGTGGGACCGTCCGCCAGCTCAGCCGGCCACGGCGCGTTCAGCGGTGGTCGTCCCCTCTGGGGTCGCCGGGCTGTCGGGACGCGCTCGGCTCGGTGGACGGTTCGGTGTGGGCGTGCTGCGGGTGGTCGCCGCCGTGGATCTGGTCGACGGCGTGCGGCAGCAGGTCCGCGAGGACTGCGAGTCCGTCCTTCACGCCTCCACTCGAGCCCGGGAGGTTGACGATGAGGGTGCTGTCCGCCACACCGGCCACCCCGCGCGACAGGGAGGCTGTGGGGACCTTCGTGCGGCCCTCCGCACGGATGGCCTCGGCGATACCAGGGATCTCGTAGTCCAGCAGCGAGCGGGTCACCTCAGGGGTGCGGTCGTTCGGGTTGATGCCGGTACCGCCCGTGGTGAGGACGACCGCGTACCCGGCTCGTACGGCCTCCCTCAGTACCTGTCGCACGGGTTCTCCGTCCGGCACCACCGTCGGCCCGTCGGTGGCGAACCCCATGGCCGTCAGCCCCTCCACGAGCAGCGGGCCGCCCTTGTCCGCGTACACCTGGGCGGCCGCGCGGTTGGAGGCCGTCACGGCGAGAGCCCGGTGGGACGGTTCTTCCGCGCCCTGGTGCGCGTTCCCCGCGTCGTGCTGTGCGGGGCCCGTGGCCGCGTGTCCGGTGCCGCCCGGCTGTTCAGCGCCGCCGTGTCCGCTCATGCGTCGCCCTCCTCCCCGGTGAGCGGCGAGCGTGTCCACTCGCCGGACTTGCCGCCGCTCTTCTCCTCCACCCTGACGTCCGTGATCATCGCCGCCTTGTCGACGGCCTTCACCATGTCGATGACCGTCAGGCCGGCGACCGTCACGGCGGTGAGCGCCTCCATCTCGACACCGGTGCGGTCGGTGGTCCGCACCCGGGCGGTGATCTCCACGGCGTCGTCGGCGACCGCCAGCTCGACCTTCACCCCTGAGACCGCGAGGGGGTGGCACAGCGGGATGAGTTCCGGAGTCTTCTTGGCGCCCATGATTCCGGCGATCCGGGCGGTCGCCAAAGCGTCGCCCTTGGGCACGCCCTCGCCGCGCAGCAGGGCGACCACCTGCGGGGAGACCCTCACCCGTCCGGTGGCGCGGGCCGTCCTCGCGGTGACGTCCTTCTCCGACACGTCGACCATCCGGGCGGCCCCGGACGTGTCGAGGTGGGTGAGGTGCTGCTGGGGGCTGCTCATGGTTCTCCCGGTCCTGTGCTGTGCCCGAACACGGTACCGGCAGGGGCAAGGGCGGTGCCCGGCGCGTCAGTCGAGGGGAACGACCGTGACCTCGCGCCCCGGTGCGACCCTGCTCGTCTTCTCCGGGATGTCGATGAGGGCGTCCGCCTGCGCGAGAGCGGCGATCAGGTGGGAGCCCGAACCGCCGACCGGGCTGACGCTGCCCGTTTCCTCGTCCTCGGCGGGCGGGGTGTAGACGCCGCGCAGGAACTGCCGCTTGCCCTCCGGCGAGGTCAGTTCCGACTCTCCGGCCAGACGGGCGCTCACGGTGGGGCGCCGGACGGGTTCCTGTCCCATCAGGGCGCGCACCGCGGGACGCACGAACAGTTCGAAGGAGACGTACGCGCTCACCGGGTTGCCGGGGAGCGTGAGGATGGGCGTGCGGTCGGGGCCGATGAGGCCGAAGCCCTGGGGCTTGCCCGGCTGCATCGCGAGCCTGCGGAACTCCACGGCGTCCGAGGCGCCGTCCGTCTGCTCGCCGTCCTCGTCCGCGCCGAACGCCTCCACACGGGAGAGTGCTTCCTTGACGACGTCGTAGGCGCCGACGCTGACCCCACCGCTGGTCACGAGGAGGTCGGCGCGGATGAGCTGGTCCTCGACGGTCGAGCGGAGCGTGTCCGCGTCGTCGGCCACCGCGCCCACCCGGTAGGGGATGGCTCCCGCCGCGCGGGCCGCGGCTGTGAGGACGAAGCTGTTGGCGTCGTGGATCTGGCCGGGGCCCAACGGCTCTCCCGGGGCGACGAGTTCGCTGCCGGTGGAGAGCACCACCACGCGGGGGCGGGGGCGGACGGTCACCGCGCCGCGTCCGATGGCCGCGAGGAGACCGACCTGCGCGGGGCCCAGCACCGTGCCCGCCCGGAGCGCGACCGTGCCAGGGCGGACGTCGCTGCCCTTGGCCCTCACGTGCTGTTGCGGCACGACGCTGCGGTGCACGCGCACCTGTCCGGAGGCGTCCTGCGGGGCGCTGCTGTGCGCCCGCATGGCGTCCGCCGGGCCGCTGCCCGTACCACCGTCGGTCCACTCGACCGGGACGACGGCCTCGGCGCCCGGTGGCAGCGGCGCGCCGGTCATGATGCGGGCCGCCTGTCCCGACGAGACCGTGGGCAGTCCGGCGCTGCCTGCCGCGATGTCGCCGATGACGCCGAGCACCGCCGGGAACTCCTCGCTGGCCCCCTCGACGTCGGCGATCCGTACGGCGTACCCGTCCATGGAGCTGTTGTCGAACGGCGGAAGGGCCGCCGGGACGATGACGTCCTCGACCAGGACGCACCCCTGCGCGTCCAGCAGGTTCAGCTCGATGGGTTCCAGCGGACGGATGCTGCGGAGGATGTCCTCCAGATGCTCGTCGACGGACCAGGTCTTGCTCAAGGCTTACATCTCCTCGGTGACGTAACCGCGCAGCCACTCCCGGAACTCCGGGCCCAGGTCCTCACGTTCGCATGCGAGTCGGACAATGGCTCGCAAATAGTCTCCCCGGTCACCGGTGTCGTAGCGGCGTCCGCCGAAGACTACGCCGTGCACGGGGCCGCCCAGTGACTCGTCGGCGGACAGTGCCTGCAGGGCGTCGGTGAGCTGGATTTCGCCGCCCCTGCCGGGCTGCGTCCTGCGCAGGACGTCGAAAACCGCCGGGTCGAGCACGTAGCGGCCGATGATGGCCAGGTTGCTGGGTGCCCGCTCGGCGGAGGGCTTCTCCACCAGGTCGGAGACGCGGACGACGTCGCCGTCCGAGGTGGGGCTCGCCGCGGCGGCGCCGTACAGGTGGATGCTGGACGGGTCGACCTCCAGCAGGGCGATCACGCTGCCGCCGCGCTCCTCTCGGACCTGCAGCATGCGGGCGAGCAGGGGGTCGCGCGGGTCGATCAGGTCGTCACCCAGGAGGACCGCGAAGGGCTGGTCGCCGACGTGCGGCGCGGCGCACAGGACGGCGTGACCGAGCCCTCGGGGGTCGCCCTGGCGGACGTAGTGCATGGTGGCCAGGTCGCTGGACTCCTGCACCCGGGCGAGCTTCCCGTCGTCGCCCTTGTCGCGCAGGACCTGTTCCAATTCGTAGTTGCGGTCGAAGTGGTCCTCGAGGGGCCGCTTGTTGCGGCCGGTGACCATGAGGACGTCGGACAGGCCTGCTGCCACGGCCTCCTCGACCACATACTGGATCGCGGGCTTGTCGACGACCGGGAGCATCTCCTTGGGGGTGGCCTTCGTCGCGGGGAGGAAGCGGGTGCCCAGGCCGGCGGCGGGGATGACCGCCTTGGTGATCCGCGTGCGGGGAGAAGTCATGTCCCGCACCATAACCGCTCAATTGATCCGGAAGATAAGGGTCCGCATGGTTTCCGTAAGGTTTGTTGCGTTTTGGGAACCCGGGAGGGGTGAGGCGTGTCATGGGCGAGCCGAAGACCGTCGGCGACAGTAGGAAGCGCGAGTTGCGTCGCACTGTCCTCGCGGTGAGGAGGACTTTGCCGCCGGATGACCGCCAGGCGGCCGCCGAGGAGCTGGCACGGCGTGTCCTGGCCCTCGACGAGCTCGCCGCGGCCCGCACGGTCGCCGCCTACGTCTCGGTGGGAACGGAACCGGGGACGGGCCCCCTGCTCCGAGCGTTGGAGGAACGCGGCGTACGGGTACTGCTGCCGGTCCTCCAGGCCGACAACGACCTCGACTGGGCCCCCTACGAGGGCCCCGGCGCGCTCGTCCCTGCGGGACGGGGCCTACGGGAGCCCACCGGGCCGCGGCTCGGACCCGAAGCGGTCCTCCGGGCCGACGCGGTGCTGCTGCCCGGCCTGGCCGTCGACCGGCGCGGACTGCGGCTCGGCCGGGGCGCGGGGTGCTACGACCGGGTGCTCGCCCGGCTGGCGGCCTCGGGTGCGCACCCGGCCTGTGCGGTGCTGCTCTACGACGGTGAAGTCGTCGACCACATCGACGGCGAGGCACACGACCGCCTCGTACGGACAGCCGTGACCCCGACCGGAGTGCACCGCCTGGGCGCGGAGTAGGGCACCGCCCACCTCGCAGGTCGGCCCCGACCGGCCGCGGGGCCGGATCGGGGCCGCACAGAGGCGCCGGGGGCCGCACCGGGACGGAGTCCTGGCCTCAGGGCGTGAGGGCCATCTGGTCCTCGGTGGCCTTGGCGACCGCCTTCTCGCTGTAGGGCCACTTGAGGAACTCTCCCCTGGCCCACTTGTCGGTCTGGTCGGTGTAGTGCGCGTTGTAGGTGTGCCCGGAGGCTCCCGTCAGGTTGATCCACCGGGAGTTGTCCAGGTCGCTGAGGTTCACGACCATCCGCATCGACGGTACCCAGGTCACGTCGTACCCGCCGGCCGCGTTCCAGCCGGTCGCGTTGACGGCCGCCTCGCCCCCGCTCAGGTCCCAGGGGCCCCGGTTGAGGAGCCACTGCACGACGCCGGGGCCCTCGGTGCCGAGCGTCTGGTTCTTGAGCATCAGCCGGTGCAGCCTGCCCCAGCTCCAGGTGTCGATGTCCTTGCCGAGCTTGGAGGTGAGCTCCCAGCGGGCGTCCTTCATGGCGTGGCCCAGCAGGTCGTCCCGGTTCTTGTCGCCGTCACGCCGCACGGTGCCGCGCGTCTTCCACCAGTCGCTGTCGGGCTTCTTGAGCAGCTTGCGCACCACCTCGAACCAGCGGTCACCGCCGTCGGGCTGCGCGGTGTCGGCAGAGCGCCGGCCGCACTCGCGCACCAGGCGCTCCTCACCGCTGAGGTCGTCGACCGGCCCCGAGTCGTCGGACGGTGCCACGTACAGGCAGTCGCCCTCGACCCGCAGCTCCTTGGGGAGCTTGTCCCCGAAGGCGAGCTTGAGGAGGTTGCGCCAGACCGCGTTGAAGTAGGCGGCCGGTGCCGAGTCGGAGTCCTGGGTGTAGTCCCAGCCCTCCAGCAGCTTCTGTGCCTCCCGTACGTACGGGTCCTTGACGTCGATCTTCAGCAGATAGGGCACCAGCAGCTTGGCGATCTCACTGCTGTTGTCCATCTGCATGCTCTCCATGTCCTTGATGGAGATCTTCCCGCCGTCCTTGATCTTCGACTGGATGAGGTCGTTGATCCGCTGGCTGCGCGCTCCGTAACCCCAGTCGTCCGTCAGCAGGTAAGGGTACTTCTCGCGGTCCACGACGGCCTGGTTGGCCGTCACGACGTAGCCGCGGTCGGGGTTGTACTCCCACGGCAGTGCGCGCTGGGGGATGTATCCCTTCCAGCGGTAACGAGAATCCCAGCCGGGGGCCGGGTAGCGCCCGTCGCCCTTTTCGCGTACGGGGATCCGACCGGGCGCCTGGTAGCCGATGTTGCCCTTGGTGTCGGCGTAGATGAGGTTTTGCGAGGGGACGGCGAAGTCGCGTGCCGCCTTGCGGAACTCGGAGAAGTCCGAGGCCCTGTTCAGCTGGAAGACCGCGTCCATGGTCTTCGACGGCTCAAGAGCGGTCCACCTGAGGGAGACCGCGTAGCCGTCTCCCCGGTCGGGCGCCGCGTTGCCGACGGGTGACTTGTCTCCGACCTTGCGCAGTTCCTTGTCGCGGTCGGAGACGACCGGCCCGTTGTTGGTCTCCCTGACGGTGATGGTGCGGTCCTTGCCTCCGGCGACCTTGATGGTCTCCTCGCGGGTTCGGTACGGCACCTCCTTGCCGTCGTAGAGGTAGTGCCCGTCGCTGACCTTCTCCAGGTAGAGGTCGGTCACATCGGCGCCCAGGTTGGTCAGGCCCCAGGAGATGTCCTGGTTGTGGCCGATGACCACGCCGGGCATGCCGGAGAAGGTGAAGCCCGAGACGTCGAAGGGGCAGGACTTGTCCACCGAGCGGCAGTGCAGGCCCATCTGGTACCAGACCGAGGGGAGCTGCGGCGCGAGGTGCGGGTCGTTGGCGAGCAGCGGCTTGCCGGTGGTCGTGTACTTGCCGGAGACGACCCAGGAGTTGGAGCCGATGCCGCTGCCGTTCGGCCCCAGCAGCCCCGGGATCTTGTCCAGTTTCTTCGCCACCGTGCCCAGCTGGGTGCTCGCGCCCTGCGTGGCCTCACCGGCCGACTGGGCGCCGCTCTGGGTGCCGGACCCCCCGGAGGCCACTCCGCCCCCTCCCGTGCCGTCAGAGGGGCTCCGAGCGCCGCCTGAGCCGGGCTGCCCGGCATCGGTGCCGGTGCCGGACCCGTTCGCCGTGTCCGGTCCGCCGGTCTCGTCGGCCTCGGCGTCGGCGTCGGCCTTCGGGTCGAACTCCTTGGAGGCCGGGTCGACCGCGCCGTGATCGACGATCGGCTTGTTCCGGTCGTACGGGTACTCCGGGTACAGCTGCTCGATCTCGTCCTTGTCCAGGCGGCTGGTCATCAGCGCCCGGTCGACCTCGTCGGACATGTTGCCGCGCAGGTCCCACGCCATCGCCTTCAGCCAGGCGACCGAGTCGACGGGGTCCCAGGGCGCGGGCTTGTAGTCCTTGCCGTCCAGGTCGAGGGCCGCGTACTCGACGGAGAGCGCGGAACCCTCGTGGTCCTCGAGGTAGGCGTTGACTCCCTCGGAGTAGGACTTGAGGAACTCCTTGGTCCGCTCGGGCAGTTGCTTGTACTCCTTCTCGGCCACCCTGCGCCAGCCGAGGGTGCGCAAGAACGCGTCGGTCTCCACCTGCCCCGCGCCGAACATCTCCGAGAGCCGTCCGGAGGTCATGTGGCGGCGCACGTCCATCTCCCAGAAGCGGTCCTGGGCCTGCACGTACCCCTGTGCGAGGAAGAGATCCTCGGAATTGTCCGCATAGAGCTGCGGAATGCCGCTACCGTCCCGCTTCACACTCACCGGCGCCTCGAGAGCCTTGAGTTTGAGGGTGCCGGCTGTCTGCGGGAAGGAGTCGCGCACGGTGCTGACGCCCCAGTACGTGCCACCGCCGATGCCTGCCACGAGCAGCAGCACGACGACGATCACGATGAGGCGGGCGCGTCGCGAGGTCTTCTTGGCGGGCATCGCTGTCCTTCGAGGGGCAGGGTGAACCTTGACTGAACTGAGGGGACCGGACGGGCTCGGTCCGTACGGAGCAACCATAGGCCGCCGCTCGTCGCGCCCGGACAGCGAGTCGCCAACTACGGATTCCGCCGACGGCTTGTTCAAGCGATGGTAAATTGTTAGCTACCCAAACGAACTAGAGACTTCCGGACACTCGTCCGGGAGCCACCCACCCCCATGGGCAGCGCGTTAAGAACACGTCAGGAAAGCGTCAGGAGGACGTCAGAAACCGCACTCGCACCCGCTCGCACCCCCAAGGAGCAAGCCCCGGAAGAGAGGACCGTGCCCTGACCGTCGACAGCCTCAACCAGCTACTGCTCTTCAGCGCCCTCGTACTGCTCGTCGCCGTCGCGGCGGTCCGTCTCTCCTCACGCAGCGGGCTGCCCAGCCTGCTCATCTACCTCGGGATAGGTGTCGCCATAGGGCAGGACGGCATCGGCTTCGGATTCTCCGACGCCGAGCTGACACAAGTCCTCGGATACGCCGCCCTCGTGGTGATCCTCGCCGAGGGCGGACTCAGTACGAAGTGGAGCGACATCCGGCCCGCCGTACCGGCGGCCGCCGTCCTGTCCACGTTCGGTGTGGCGGTCAGCGTCGCCGTCACGGCCCTGGCCGCGCACTATCTGGTCGGCCTCGCATGGCAGGCCGCGCTCCTGATGGGCGCCGTGGTCTCCTCCACGGACGCCGCCGCCGTCTTCTCCGTCCTGCGCAGGGTGCCCCTGCCCAAGCGCCTCACCGGGATCCTGGAGGCCGAGTCCGGCTTCAACGACGCGCCTGTCGTGCTGCTGGTCGTCACCTTCTCCTCGTTCGGTTCCGAGCACCACCCCTGGTACTTCCTGCTCGCAGAGATCGCTCTGGAACTCGCCATCGGCCTCGTGGTGGGCCTGGTGGTGGGCAAACTGGGCGAGTTGGGGATGCGGCGCGTGGCACTTCCGGCCTCGGGCGTCTACCCGATCGCCGTGATGGCACTGTGCGTCCTGGCCTACGCCGGCGGCTCCATGGCGCACGGTTCCGGCTTCCTGGCCGTCTATGTCGCCGCGCTCATCCTGGGCAACGGAAAACTCCCGCACCGCCCGGCGGTACGAGGGTTCGCCGACGGGGTGGCCTGGATGGCGCAGATCGGACTCTTCGTCCTGCTGGGGCTCCTGGTCACTCCGCACAACCTGGGGAACGACTTCTGGCCGGCGGTTCTCATCGGCCTGGCGCTGACCCTGGTCGCCCGGCCGCTGTCGGTCTTCCTGTGCCTGAGGGTGTTCAAGCTGCCGTGGCAGGACAAGGCGCTGCTCTCCTGGGCGGGCCTGCGGGGTGCGGTGCCCATCGTGCTCGCGACCATCCCCATGGTCGCGGATGTCGAGGACAGCCAGCGCATCTTCAACATCGTCTTCGTCCTGGTCGTCGTCTTCACCGTCCTCCAGGGGCCCACGCTGCCCTGGCTGGCCGGCACACTCCGCCTCAACGAGAGGGACGAGGCGGACGACGTGGACATCGAGTCCGCGCCCCTGGAACGGCTGCGCGGTCACCTGCTCTCGGTGGCCATCCCGCCCTCTTCCCGGATGCACGGAGTGGAGGTCACCGAACTGAGGCTCCCTCCGGGCTCGGCCGTCACCCTGGTGGTGCGCGACGGCACCAGCTTCGTACCGCAGCCCTCCACCGTGTTGCGGCACGGCGACGAGTTGCTGGTCGTCGCCACCGACCAGGTGCGCGACTCCGCCGAACGGCGCCTGCTGTCGGTCAGCCGCGGCGGCAAGCTCGCCGGGTGGCTGGGCGGCCCCGGGGGAAGCACGGCACTGCGGAGGTAGCCCCCGCCCGTACGGGGCGTGGGGGCACGTTCGCGTGCGTTCGGTGGGGACGGACGCGGGCGGGCCGGACGGGTCTCCTTCGCGTGCCCTCGGCAAGGCCGCGACGTACCGAACGGGGCCCCTTTTCCGTACCGCCGGGAACCGGGCCCCTTTCCGTACCGCCGGGAACCGGGCCCTTTTCCGTACCGCCGGAAGGGGCACAGGGAATCCGGATAGGGCCCTCTTGCATGCCGCCGGGAGGAACGCCAGTGCACCGGACGGGGATGGTGTGGACGCGGTGTGGACGCCTTCGCGCGCGTACGCGTCCGCCTTCGGGTGCGTACGCGGGTGGTTGGGAGGCGGCTGGTCAGCGCGCGTTTACCGAGAACCGACCTCGGCCGTTATCCTCATACCGGACAGGACAGTTTTACCCGACTCTGCCTGAAGCAGAGCTGGCGCGACCGCTCGGCGGCCACGGTCCGGATCGCCCACCTTGCACCGGACCGGGTATCTACCCCGGTCCTGCGCGAGAGGACAGCTCTCGGCGCGTCACCCTGAACGCGCTACCAGGCGGCAGAAAGGCCCGGCCGTGGAATCCCCGGCCACCAACACCGACCACGCGAGGACGCGCGAGGCGAACCAGGCACACCGCGGGCGGCGCGGCAAGCAGCGCTCCGACCGCTCCAAGGGCACCACCGGACGCCCCGGATACGGGCAACTTCTGCGCACGGAGGGGGCCTGGTCCTTCCTCCTGCCCGGATTCCTGGCCCGCCAGCCCTACGCGATGCTGACCATCAGCATCGTCCTGCTGGTCGAGCACACCACCGGCTCCTTCGGTCTCGCAGGGGCCGTCTCGGCGACCGCAGGCATCGCCATGGCCGTCATCGCTCCGCAGAGCGGCAGACTGGCCGACCGGTTCGGACAGGGCGCCGTCCTCTTCCCACAGGTGTTCCTGCACGCCCTCACCATCGCCGCCCTGATCGCGGTCGCCGTACTGGACGCCCCGCTGTGGGCACTGTTCGTCGCAGCCGTACCCGCGGGTGCGACGGCGCCGCAGATCAGCCCGATGGTGCGCGCCCGGTGGGCGGCGCGCCTGCAGGGCACACCCCTGATGACGACGGCCGCCGCCTTCGAGTCGGTGACGGACGAGTTCACCTTCGTCGTGGGGCCCGTACTGGCGACCGCCCTGTGCACCGGAGTGCATCCGGCCGCCGGGCTCGTCGCGGAGGCCGCCGTCTCGCTCGTGGGCGGGCTGGTCTTCGCCGCACAGCGCCGCACCCAGCCCGCCTCTGCCCGGGCCGGTGGCGCGGGCGGCGAGGAAGCGCACGCCCGGGGGGCGGACGGCGGCGCCACATCCGCACTGGCCGTACCCGGAGCGCGGGTGCTCGTCGCGGCGGTACTCGGCATCGGCATGGTCTTCGGCGGTATGCAGGTCTCGCTCACCGCGTTCACGGAGTCGATCGGGCGGCCCGGCATCAACGGCGTCATGTACGGGGCCTTCGCCGCGGGCAACATGCTGGCAGCCGTCGCCGTGGGAGCGATCCGGTGGAAGCGCGGTCCGCAGACCCGGCTGCTCGCCGCCTATCCGGCCCTGGTGCTGACCGCCGCGCTGGTCGCGGTCGCCGCTCAGCTGGGACCGTGGGCCGTGCTGCTGGGCGCCCTCGGGACACTGACCGGGCTGTGCGTGGCCCCCTGCATGATCACGTGCTTCACACTGATCGAGACGCTGGTCCCGGCGGGAGCCCGTACCGAGGCCTTCACCTGGCTGACGGGAGCGGTGGCGCTGGGTCAGGCGGCGGGATCCACGGTGGCCGGGCAGCTGGCCGACCACTCGGGCGCCGGCGCGGGCTTCTTCGCGCCGCTGGCCGGTACGGGCCTCGCGCTGCTGGTGCTGCTCGCCTTCCGCGGGGCACTGCATCCGCCGCACGGCAGCCTGGTCGCGGCGCGTGGGCTGGGTCACCGAACGACGGCCCCAGTGGACTGACGCGCGGGAATGCTGCACTATGGAGCGTTGTTAGCACTCAACAAGTGAGAGTGCCAGGAGGAAGAACGTGCCGACGTACCAGTACCAGTGCACCGACTGCCGCGAGGGCCTCGAGGTCGTGCAGAAGTTCACGGACGACTCGCTGACCGTGTGCCCCAACTGCGAGGGACGCCTCAAAAAGGTGTTCTCGGCCGTCGGCATCGTCTTCAAGGGCTCCGGCTTCTACCGCAACGACAGCCGCAGCTCCTCGTCGAGCAGCAGCTCGTCCTCTTCCGGCTCCTCGGACTCGTCCGGCAAGAGTGACGGCGACTCCAAGAGCTCGTCGGACTCGTCCTCCAGCTCCTCCTCGGCGTCGGACTCCTCGTCCTCCAGCTCGTCCTCGTCGGAGTCGAAGTCCTCCGGCAAGAGCGACAGCAAGAGCAGCGGCAGCAAGAGCTCGGCGAAGGCGGGCACCTCGAGCTGAAGCGGCTCGCCGGGACACCTGCGTCCGCCTCCGCACACGAACGAACCGTCCACGGGTCCGGCCACAGGCGTCACGGGCCCGTTCTCTTCCCTGCCGTCCCGGCGGTGCGTCCCCTTAGGGTGACCGCATGAGCGAACAGGCAGAGATCGGCGTCATCGGCGGTTCCGGGTTCTACTCCTTTCTCGACGACGTGACCGAGGTCACCGTCGAGACGCCTTACGGGCCGCCGAGCGACTCCCTCTTCCTGGGGGAGACCGGCGGCCGCAAGGTGGCGTTCCTCCCCCGCCACGGCCGTGGCCACCATCTGCCTCCCAACCGCATCAACTACCGCGCCAACATGTGGGCGCTGCGCTCCGTGGGAGTACGGCAGATCATCGCCCCCTGCGCGGTCGGCGGTCTACAGCCCGAGTACGGGCCCGGCACGCTCGTCATCCCCGACCAGCTCGTGGACCGCACCAAGACGCGGCAGCAGTCGTTCTTCGACGGGGAAACCCTGCCCGACGGCAGCGTGCCCAACGTGCTCCACCTCACCTTCGCCGACCCGTACTGCGAGGCGGGGCGACAGGCCTCACTGCGCGCGGCCCGTGACCAGGGCTGGCAAGCGGTGGACGGCGGCACCATGTGCGTCATCGAAGGGCCGCGCTTCTCCACCCGTGCCGAGTCACGCTGGCACGCCGCACAGGGCTGGTCCGTCGTGGGCATGACCGGTCACCCCGAAGCCGTGCTCGCCCGCGAGCTGGAGCTCTGCTACTCCTCGCTGGCCCTCGTCACGGACCTCGACGCGGGCGCGGAGGCCGGCGAGGGCGTCTCGCACGAGGAGGTACTGCGGGTCTTCGGCGAGAACATCGACCGTCTGCGCCAGGTGCTCTTCGAGGCCGTCCGCGAGCTGCCCGCCGGCAGCGACCGCAAGTGCGAGTGCGGGGCGGCGCTCGGCGGTCAGGAACCCGGCTTCACCCTGCCCTGAGGGCCTGCCCCGGTTCCCTGGCGGCCGCTGCGTGATTCCCCGGCGTCGCGCCGGGTCGCGACCTCGCGCCGTCTCGTCACGCCGACTCGCTACCCAGGACCCGCCGCAGCCCCGGGACGGGTCACTACTCCGGGACGGGTCGCTACTCCGGGACGCGCCGCAGCCCCGGGACAGACCGCATCCTCGGGATGGCCGCAGGCCCGGGACGGCTCGCGGCCTCGGCACAGGCAGACCACCACCCTGCTCATTCGGGTGAGGAAGTTGTCCACAACCGGTGGGTAATCCACAGATTCCGGGGGTGTTCAGCGGATTCCGACGAACGGGTTCACCGTGGGGCGACGAGGGCCGCGACCACGCGGTCTTCCCGTGAAGGCTGGTGGTGAGCATCGTGTCCCGATCCCGGAATCCGTTCTCGCAGCGCTTTCCTCCGCGAACGCAGCCGCGGACGGCGGTGCCCGACTTTCCGCCGGTCCGCGCCGGGCGGGGCCGTCGGCCGACTCGGGGCGCGCTCGGCCGCCGCAGAATCTTCTCGGCGGCGCTGGCCGTCTCCGCTGCCGGGCTGGCCGCTGCCGCCGGCGGCTCCGCACCCGCCGACGGGACCGACGCAGCCGAAGGCACCGGCGAGAGGGAGCGCCCGGGCGGCGCCGGGCGCCCCGGTGCTGAGAGTTCCGTCACGGAGCGAGGCGCAGGTGCGGCCCCCGTCTCCGCGCCGGTCCGCATCGCCGACCCGGCGACGGTCCGTCTCCTGAGCCCCGGGGACCGTGTGGACGTACTGGCGAGCGGCCCGAAGGGAGATGCCGCGCGCATCGTTGCCACCGGCGCCCGAGTGGCTCAAGTGCCGAAGTCCGGCGACACTGTCCCGGGCGACGGGGCCGAGGGCTCACTGATCGTGGTCGTCGTGCCACGGCGCACCGCGGCCGTACTGGCCGGCGCCGCAGCGGAGTCGCGGATGGCGGTCACGCTGTGCTGAGCTTATGGCCGCCCGCCTCCGCGCCCGCGAGCCGGGGCAGTGCGTGCATGAGCCATCCTCTTCGGGGGCAGGCGAGTAGCCGGTCCCGTCCGCAGGCGCTCCCCTGGGGTCCGTGTGCCCTGGGTCTCCCGCTCGCAGTCAGCATCGTCACCTGGTTCTGGAAGAGGCAGTTCGTTGAGCAACGCACCGGCACCCGCCCCCGAGAAGAAGGGCCTACTCGCAGGCTTCAGGGAATTCCTGATGCGCGGCAACGTGGTCGAACTGGCCGTTGCCGTCGTCGTGGGAGCAGCCTTCAGCAAGATCGTCGACTCTGTCGTCACGGGATTCATCAATCCGCTGGTCGGAGCGATCGGCACCAAGGACCTGGACAAGTACCAGTCGTGCCTGAAGGGCCCGTGCGAGACCAGCGCGACGGGCGAGGTGGTGAAGGGTGTCCCGATCAACTGGGGCCCCGTGCTCAGCGCCACGCTGACCTTCCTGATCACCGCAGCCGTCGTCTACTTCCTGATGATCCTGCCGATGAACAAGTACAAGGAGCGGCAGCTGGCGAAGGCGGGCCCGGTGGAGGTGCCCAAGACGGAGGTCGAGCTGCTCACGGAGATCCGCGACGAGCTGGTCGCCCAGCGGTCCGGCACGAGCGCCCTGGACGGCACCGACGGCCCCGGTCCGGACGACACCTCGGCCACGGACGCGGGCGGCTCGCAAGGGTCCTCCGCCGCTGGACCGGACGCCTGTGTGGGATCGCAGCGCGACGGTGGCGTCAGTACGCAGAAGTAGGGGCGCAGCGCCGCTGGGCGCTGCGGGTGTGGTGCCGCATGCCGCTGCTGCGGGGTCTCACCCGGCTGACGCGGTGGCGCCGTCGGTTCCTGGCAGGGCCGGGGGTGCTGTCCCGGCGCCTCGCAGGACCGGGGGTGCTGTCCCGGCGCGGGTCAGGTGGGCACCGGGCGGCCGCACCCCGGCGGTTTGGGCTGCGCGCCCCGGCTCAAAGGTGGTGTGGTGGCTTCTCGTCGAGAAAGCGGGCAAGGTCGGCGTCGCTTCCCTGGGCCTCGCCTGCGGTGCCCTCGCCCCACCCGCGGTCGGTGTCGTCGCCGGAGGGACGGCTCAACGGATCGTCGAAGACCAGCGACGACGCCGCGTCACACGGCGTCGGTTCTGCGGAGGGCTGCGGATCGGAGCTCATGGCTCCAGCGTACGGCGGCCGCCCGCCCTTCCTGGTATGGATGCCGGATGGAACCTCAGGACTCACAGGGGCCGACCGGCCGAGCGACGGCCTCACCCTCGACCGGCGCACGGGACGCACTGACCGACGTGCGGGGACTGCGCGTGGGCCACGCGCAGCGGACCGACGACGGCTGGCTGACCGGCACGACCGTGGTGCTCCCGGCCGCGAAGGGAGCCGTCGCGGGAGTGGACGCCCGGGGCGGGGCACCGGGGACGCGCGAAACGGACGCTCTGGATCCGCGGAATCTGGTGGAACGCGTCCACGCGGTCGTCCTGAGCGGGGGCAGCGCGTTCGGTCTGGACGCCGCATCGGGCGTGATGAGCTGGCTGGAGGAGCAGGGCCGCGGAGTGCCCGTGGGAACCGACCCCTCGCAGGTGGTGCCGGTGGTGCCGGCTGCGGTGATCTTCGACCTCGGCCGAGGCGGCCGGTGGAGCGCCCGGCCGGACGCGACGCTCGGCAGACAGGCGGTGGAGTCAGCCGCCGGAACGGAAGCGGGAGCCGCGCTCCCGCAGGGCTGTGTCGGTGCGGGGACAGGGGCTGTGGTCGGGGGACTCAAGGGCGGAGTCGGCACGGCGAGTGCGCTGCTGCCGTCGGGGGCCGTGGTCGCCGCCCTGGTCGTCCTGAACGCGGCCGGATCGGCGACGGATCCGGCAACGGGGGCGCTGTGGGCAGAGCTGCCCGGCAGTCTGCACCACCTGCCCGCCCCGGCCGCGCACGCCGAAGCGGAGCGCCGGCGCGCGACAGCGCAGGAGGAGACCGTCCGACGGCCGGCGGGAAACCTCAGGCCGGCCCTGAACACGACGCTGATGGTGGTCGGGACCGACGCGGCGCTCACCCGGGCGCAGGCACAGCGGCTGGCGGGCAGCGCGCACGACGGTCTGGCGCGGGCGGTGCGCCCGGTACATCTGATGCACGACGGCGACGCGGCCTTCGCCCTGGCGACCTGCGAGCGGGGACTGGGGCAGGGCGAGTTCAACGAGGTGCTGACCGCGGGCGCCGAGGTGGTGAACCGGTCCGTGGCCAAGGCGGTGCGTGCCGCGAGTGGCGTCGACGGGCCGGGCGGGGTCTTCCCCGCGTACGGCGATCTCTACGGCGCGCACACCTGTGGAGGGCGCTCGGAGCCCGCCTGACCGAACTGGCGGCTGCCCTGGGCACCGCAGCGCAGCGTGCGGCAGCAGCAGCCGTACGGGGATGGCCGGCCGTGATGGCGACGATGCCCGGAGCACGGCGGTGGGCGCGGGGGCTGTACCTGACCGGCGAGGGGCAGCGGGCCGAGGGGCCCGGCCAGAAGAGCCGGACGGCTGCCTCCCGAGGGCGCCGGAAGACTGGGGAAGCGCGCGGGGCCGACAACGCGAAGGCGGATGGAGGTCGAGCCATACGGATGGCTCCGCGGGACAGTTGAGAGCCCCGGCGCTCGGGGGAAGCACCGGGGCCCGTCGAAGGGGCAACGACGTCGACGGCTCGGGGAGCCGGTGTTACGCCGCCTCGTCGAAGCCCGTGTCGTGGGCCATCTTCTTCAGTTCGAGCAGCGCGTGCTTCTCGATCTGGCGAATGCGCTCACGGGTGAGGCCGTGCTGCTTGCCGACCTCGGTCAGCGTGCGCTCGCGCCCGTCGACCATGCCGTAGCGGGCCTTGATGATCGAGGCGGTGCGCTCGTCGAGCCTGCTGATGAGGTCGTCGAGCTCTTCCCGGCGCAGCACCGTGAGCACGGACTGCTCGGGAGAGTCGGCGGAGGTGTCCTCCAGCAGATCGCCGAACTGGGTCTCGCCCTCGTCATCCACCGACATGTTCAGGCTGACCGGGTCACGGGCCCAGTCCAGCACATCGGTGACGCGCTCCGGCGTGGAGTTCAGCTCCGCCGCGATCTCGGACGGCTCCGGGTCCCGACCGTGTTCGCGGTTGAACTCACGTTGCACACGGCGTATCCGTCCCAGCTCCTCGACCAGGTGCACAGGCAGCCGGATCGTGCGGGACTGGTCGGCGATGGAGCGGGTGATGGCCTGGCGGATCCACCACGTGGCGTAGGTGGAGAACTTGAATCCCTTGGTGTAGTCGAACTTCTCCACAGCGCGCACGAGTCCGGCGTTGCCCTCCTGGATCAGGTCCAGCAGCGGCAGGCCACTCCGTGGGTAGCGCCTGGCCACGGCGACGACAAGACGGAGGTTGGAGCGGATGAAGACGTCCTTGGCCCGCTCACCCTCGGCGACGACCGCTTCCAGTTCCTCACGGTTCGCGGTCGCGCTGGCCGAGTCGTCGGCGACGGGCGCCTCGAGCCCGTCCAGTATGCGCTTCGCGTAGACACCCGCCTCGATGGCGAGGGAGAGCTCGACTTCCTTCTCAGCGTCCAGCAGCGGAGTCCGGGCGATCTCGTCGAGATACATGCCGACCAGGTCACGGTCCGCGACTTCGCTGCCGGCGGCGCGAACACTGCTTGCCGTGTCGGAAGCACCCTTGGTGTTCTCCTGACGACGGGCGACGGCACGGGTTGCCATGCGTGCTCCCTTGCGAGTGGACTTGAAACTTTGGCCTGGTGGCTGGCTCGGACACTCCCCGAGTGCCCGCCTTGCGTAGATCTCAACGGCTGGAAACCGGACTAAATTCCCAACCCGCGCAACATTTTTCGGATCATGCAGTATCCTGTGCCGCCACTCACCCGATCCGATAGGTCACTCTACGAATTCACGCCTGGTCGGACGGGATGCGGACCACCTCGGGCTGTTCTTCCGTTGTCGCGCGCGGCCGCCGCACGGGCGTTCGCCATCGTCCGCCCGTCACCTGTCTAGACGGTTGTCGTCCGTTCTTGGTTGCGTGATCTCACGCCGACGGCCACTCCCGCCCCTCGGCCGGGCGTCCGGCTCGCTCCACTCACCGGAATGGATGGCCTCCCGCGTCGGCGGGGGACAGACCTGACACGCCCCCGCGCCTCGCACCCGCCCGGGGACACTCCTCACACCGGGGATGACCCCGGGTACACCAGAGGCCGCCCCGTGCCGCCCCACGCACGAGGAGAGGCCCTCGCACTCTTCCAGTGCGGGGGCCTCAGGGGGCTCGGGCAGTCGCGGCGCCTGCCGGTCAGTGCATCGCGACCAGTACCGGCTCGGGCTCGCCGTCAGAGCTGTCATCCGCGGCCTCGCCGCCGGACGGGGTGTCGGCGGCCGCCCCACTCTGACCACGGGCGTTCACGAAGACCGCGACGATCGCTGCGGACACGAGCAGGATGCCCACGGCCCACCAGATCGCCGAGGTGTAGCCGTGCACCATGGCTTCCAGCTTCAGCATCTGCTGCGCCGGCTTGCTGGTGGCCTCGGCGACGTGCGAGGCCACGAAGGAGGTGGTGGCGCTGGCGGCGATGGTGTTCAGCAGAGCCGTACCGATCGCGCCTCCCACCTGCTGCGAGGTGTTGACCATGGCGGAGGCGACACCCGCGTCGCTCGACCGGACACCGTGCGTGGCCAGGGACATGGCGGGCATGAACGCCGTTCCGAGCCCGAGACCGAGCAGTATCTCGGCCGGCAGGATCAACGCGGGGTAGGAGCTGTCCACCTCGAGCTGGGTCAGCAACAGCATGCCGAGCGCCGCGACCAGGAAGCCGGGCATCATCAGGAGACGGGAGGGAACGCGGGTCATCAGCCGTGCCCCGATCTGCGTGGACCCGGTGATCATGCCGGCCACCATCGGCAGGAAGGCCACACCGGTACGAACCGGCGAGTACCCCTTGACCACCTGCAGGTAGTAGGTCAGGAACAGGAAGAGCCCGAACATGGCAATGGTCGCCAGCCCCAGCGACAGGTAGACCCCGCCCCGGTTGCGGTCGGTGACCACGCGCAGCGGCAGCAGAGGTGCGCGGACCTTGGACTCGACCAGCCCGAAGGCCACCAGCAGGACGGCGGAGGCGACGAAGACGCCGATGGTGGTGCCGTCACTCCAGCCGTCCGTCTCCGCCCGGGTGAACCCGTACACGAGCGAGACCAGGCCGAGCGTGGAGAGGAAGACGCCGGGGATGTCGAGAGCGGAGCGGTTGCGGGTCTCGGCCGGTTCCCGGACGACGCCGATGGCACCGAGCGCAGCGACGACCGCGAACGGAACGTTGACGTAGAAGGTCCAGCGCCAGTCCAGGTACTCGGTGAGGACTCCGCCGAGGATCAGCCCGATGGCGCCGCCGCCTCCCGCGATGGCGCCGTAGATGCCGAACGCCTTGGCGCGCTCCTTGCCGTCGGTGAACATCACCGCCAGCAGGGAGAGAGCGGCCGGGGCGAGCAGCGCACCGAACGCCCCCTGCAGGGCTCGGGCGGCGAGCATCATCACCTCGCCGGTGGCGGCTCCTCCGAGGGCGGAGGCCGCCGCGAACCCGACGAGTCCGGTCACGAAGGCGCGCTTACGGCCCCACATGTCGGCGATACGGCCGCCGAAGAGCAGCAGACCACCGAAGGCCAGCGCGTAGGCGGTGATGACCCATTGCCGGTTGGCATCGGATATGCCCAGGTCGGACTGGGCCGAAGGAAGCGCGATGTTCACGATCGTCGCGTCGAGGACGACCATGAGCTGCGCGATGGCGATGAAGGCCAGGGCCTTCCATCTCCGGGGGTCCAGGCCGGCCTGCACGGCGGTCGGAGCGGCTGTTTTCGACATGGATGTATCCATCTCTTAGTGCTGAGTACGAAAAAACGGGCGTTGTTGTTGTGAGCGGGTGAACAGATCGGGACCCGAGGGGCTCGTAAGCAGTCGTGACGGACATAGGAGGAATGTGCTGCCATGAGGCGGAGCCATCCCGTACGCCGTCGGTCATCCGCGAGCTGACGGATCCGCGCGCCCCTCAGGCGGCGCGCGGCCGGAGGTCGGGTCTGGGTGGTCTGGGCGGTCGGAAGTCGGAGTACCGACTCGGGAGGGAAGCGGAAGTAAGCGGTGCTGCTCGGATCAGTCGCCCTGGCGGGTCAGCGGTCTTCTCGCAGTTCCTCCAGCGTCGCGGCATGGCCCGGCAGTTCGGATCTGGCAGGGGCGCGCAGCCCGTCGACGTAGAGCTGCACATGACGTTCGACGAAGCGCTCGAGCCGCCCGCAGCCGACCCCCGGCAGAGGTCGCGTGAGCTGGCTGAGCGCGACCATCACGTCACCGACGTCGATGTCGGTCCGCACCTCTCCCGCCCGCTGGGCGCGCCGGATCAGCTGTTCCGTCAGCCCGTCCACCCGCTTGCGGGATGCGAGGCACTGCGGCTCGGCGGGGTCGAAGCGGCCGGAGAGCATCGGACAGAGCGCGCCGATGCGCTCCTCCACTGCGGCGAACACGAAGCTGCGCAAGGCCTCGAAGGAGTCTTCCTCCTCGGTCAGCGCCTGCTGTGCGCGGTCCGCGATCCGCTCGGTCACGGCGTGCATCACACCGTGTACCAGGGCGTCCCGGTCGGGGAAGTGCCGGTAGAGGGTCGCGTTGCCGACCCCCGCTGTGCGAGCGATTTCGTCCAGGGACGCGTCCGCACCGTGGATGACGAACGCCTCGCGGGCAGCCGCCAGGATGCGCTCCCGGTTGCGTACGGCATCAGCACGCCCCTTGTGCGCGGCGCCGCCGGCAACGCACTCGATGCCGGCGCGCTTCGTCGTGGCGGTGGGGCTACCCATGGCTCCTCGCTCCTTCCGGGACGGCCGATGCCGTCGGACGTGCTCCCACTGGTGCTGTGGTGACACCTGCGGGTGCTGCAAAGTCCCCGATACGGGGACCGATTCCCCGTTTGCCGGAGACGGTGATGTAAACGGGGACGCGATCCCCGGTTATTTCCCTGCCTTGCTGTGACGCGCATCACTCGGCCGGATCACCTCGGCACCCAGGCACGGACGAGAGGGCGCGAAGCTCCCTCCGCAACGCGGGACGCCACTGGACTGGACCCATGAAGTTCCGCGCGGCGTCTGGTCCAGGTGGCTTCCACGCTGCGACGATGTGCTGCCGCGTCCAGCGGTGTCCCCCACATGCACCCCGTGCACATCCCACCAGTGCCCCTGCACTCCGTGCAGCGAGCTCGCACACGTGAGGAGCGTTCCGATGCAGCAGGAGCCCACCACCCGCAGACGCGTCATCGCTGCCGCGGCGGGCGTCGCGGCAGCAGTCGGCGCCACGGCCCCCTCGGCGTCGGCAGCGTCGGCGACTGCCCCGCCGGCCGGGAGCCCCGCGGGCCACCCGGGAGCCGCCGGATCCTCGCCCCACGGATCGTCGTCCGCCATCCGCGCCCGCGCGGCGGCACTGCTGCGCCGAATGAGCCTCGAAGAGAAGATCGGGCAGCTGTTCGTCGTCGAGATCTACGGGCAGACGGCGGAGACCGAGCACGCCAGGAACCGCGAGCTCTACGGAGTCTCGACCCCGGCACAGGTGATCGAGAAATACCGTCCCGGCGGCGTCATCTACTTCGACGCGCGTCGCGGCCCGGACAACGTCCGTGAGCCCCGCCAGATCGCGCGGCTGTCCAACGGGCTACAGCGGGCCGCTGTACGGGGCGGAGCCCGCGTACCGCTCCTGGTCTCCATCGACCAGGAGGGAGGCAGCGTCGTCTACCGGATGCTGGAGCCCACCACCCAGCTCCCCGGCAACATGGCGCTGGCCGCGACCCGGGCCACGCGCGACGCCTACGACAGTGCCGACATCATCGCCGACGAACTCGCCGCCGTCGGCATCAACCAGAACTACGCACCGGTCGCGGACGTCAACATCAACCCGGAGAACCCCGTCATCGGCGTGCGCTCGTTCGGCTCGGACACGGACCTGTGCGTCGAGTTCGTCTCCACGGCCGTCCGCGGATACCACCACGGTGGTGTCGCCAGCGCGGCCAAGCACTTCCCCGGCCACGGGGACACCGATGTCGACAGCCACACGGGGCTTCCGGAGATCACCCACACGCGCGAAGAGCTGGACCGCATCGACCTGCCACCGTTCCGGGCCGCCATCAGGCACGGAGTCGACACGATCATGACGGCCCACATCGTCGTTCCCTCACTCGACCCCTCCAGGGTCCCGGCGACCATGTCGCAGCCGATCGTGACCGGACTGCTGCGCGAGGAACTGGGATTCGACGGGCTCATCGCCACGGACGCCCTCGACATGGGCGGTGCCACCGCCGACTTCCCACCCGACGTCGCCCCCGTGCGCGCCCTCCAGGCAGGCTGCGACCAGCTGGTCCTCGCCCCCCAGCTCGACACCGCCTTCGGCGCCGTACTCGCCGCCGTACGGTCGGGCAAGGTCAGCGAAGAGCGACTGGACGCGTCGGTGCGACGCGTTATGGAGCACAAGCTGCGCCGCCGCCTGTTCCCGCTTCCGTACGTGAGCGAACGCCGCGCCGCCCGGACGGTCGGCAGCAGAGGGCACAGGGCGCGGGCGCGCGAGATCACCGAACGGTCGATCACCCTGCTCCGCAACGAGAGCGGCGCCCTGCCCCTGGCCGGCTCCTCCAGCACGGTCCTGGTCACCGGCTGGGGCACCGCTCCCCTCGCCGACCTCGCCCGCGCGATCGGCAGCCGGCGCGGTCAGCGGACAACCACCCTGGAGACCGGGACCGCACCGAGCTCCGCGACGATCACCCAGGCCACGGAGGCCGCGCGCACCCACGACGTCACCGTCGTACTCGCCAACGCGGCGGCGGCCGGCAAGGAGGGCGGGGCCGCCCAGGCGAAGCTGATCGAGTCCCTCGTCGCCACCGGGAAACGCGTCATCGTCGCCGGCGTGCGCCTCCCCTACGACATCCGCCGCTTCCCCGACATCCCCGCCTACCTGGCGACCTACTCCTACACCGCCCCCTCCATGACGGCCCTGGCCCGCGTCCTCTACGGCGAGACCCGCCCCCACGGCAAGCTCCCCGTCACCATCCCCCGCCTCGACTCCCCCGACCGCCCCCTCTACCCCTTCGGCCACGGCCTCCACTACTGACCCGGACCACCCACGCCGAACGACGTTGCCGACGCCACTCCCCCATCCGCTAGGCTAGGCGCCGCGGATCACCACGCCGCACGCCTCCGTAGCTCAGGGGATAGAGCACCGCTCTCCTAAAGCGGGTGTCGCAGGTTCGAATCCTGCCGGGGGCACCAGCGAAAAGGCCCCGGGCCGATCATGGTCCGGGGCCTTTGACATCCACATCCGACATCAACGGAGGCGGTCAGCGACGATGAGGCGGCGGTGCCGGGGCGCCTCCTGAGCAGCCGATCCATGTGGCTGATGGCCTCCCGCTGGGTGTCCCGCCGACGTGCGTGTAGACGTCCATGGTGATGGTGAAATCTGACTGTGCCCCAGGATCTCCATCACGATGCGGGGAGCCACGGCGCTGCGTCTCCTGGCGGACGTACAGAACCCGGTTCTTCAGGTCCACATCCGACCAGCGGAGTCCCACGATCTCGCCCCGCCGCAGCCCCATCGTGACGGCCAGGACGAACGCCCCGTAGAGACGATCCGCCGACCGCACGGGGACGGGAACGCCTTGGCCAGCAGCTCACGGCGCTTGGCGTGTCACTCCCGCGCCGTTGGTGTTTCGCTTCCTCTGCTGAGCCATCAAGCCGCCTCTGCGAGCTGTTAGCGGATGAGTTCCCCACGGCCACGGCGTGGATTCGGCGGGAGGGCCCGATGGTGATCGAGGGCAGACTGTGCGAGAGCGGATGAGGTCGTAGACGGTGGAGCGACCGAGCCATCACATCGGGAACAGTGAGCAGTTCGTCAGCCATGGATGGTCGCTCCTCCCAGAGCCGTAGCGGTGGGTGCGGAGGTGTCGGCAAGGGATGCGGATAGCCATTGCTCAGTTGGGGCGAGGCCGGTTCCGACGTAGGTTGAGCTTGTTCCGCTTTGACGGACACCGTCGGTGTGGTGGTCAGGCCGCTGTGGCGGCGGCTTCGTAGTCGGCGGGGGTTCGGTAGCCGAGGCTGCTGTGCAGGCGTTTGAGGTTGTACCA
>NZ_QOIM01000057.1 GCF_003323735.1 Streptomyces reniochalinae
CCCAGCAACACCAGAACCCCCCTCAGCAACCGCACGCAAACCCCCCACCACCTCACCACGCCCCACACCCACCACCGCAGCACGACAACCAAACACACCACGCCGACCCAACACACCAGCAACCTCAGCAAGCCCGTGCTCCGGATGCTCCCCCACAAAGTCCGCAAGCTCCGCAGCGTTCCGACGTAGCTCCGGCTCGGACTCGGCCGACAACGCCAACACCACTGGCTCGGTCGGCTCTGCCGGGGTGGGCGGGGCTTCGAGAATCAGGTGGGCGTTCGTGCCGCTGATCCCGAACGAGGAGACCGCCGCCCGCCGCGGACGCCCGGTCTCCGGCCACGCGGTCGTCTCGGTCAGCAGCCGCACCGCGCCCGTCGACCAGTCGACGTGCGGGGTGGGCTCGTCCACGTGCAGAGTGCGCGGCAGCACACCGTGCCGCATCGCCTCCACCATCTTGATCACACCCGCCACACCCGCAGCAGCCTGCGTATGACCGATGTTCGACTTCAGCGAGCCGAGCCACAGCGGCCGCTCGGCGGGGCGGTTCTGCCCGTAACTCGCGAGGAGGGCCTCCAGCTCGATCGGGTCGCCGAGTGTGGTGCCCGTACCGTGTGCCTCCACGACATCAACGTCGGACTCGCTCAGCCGGGCGTTGGTCAACGCCGCACGGATGACGCGCTCCTGCGACGGGCCGTTGGGAGCGGTCAGACCGTTGCTCGCGCCGTCCTGGTTGACGGCACTGCCCCGGATGACGGCCAGCACCGGGTGGCCGTTCCGCTGCGCGTCCGACAACCGTTCCAGGACGAGCAGCCCGACGCCCTCGGCCCAGGCAGTGCCGTCCGCCGAGGCGGCGAACGGCTTGCAGCGGCCGTCCGGTGCGAGACCGCCCTGCTGGCTGAACTCCACGAACATGCCGGGGTTGGCCATCACGGTGGCTCCGCCGGCCAGGGCGAGCGAGCAGTCGCCCTGCCGCACCGCGGCCGCGGCCAGGTGCAGTGCGACGAGAGAGGAGGAACACGCCGTGTCCACCGTGACGGCCGGGCCCTGCAACCCGAGGGTGTACGCGATCCGGCCCGAAGCGACGCTGGCGGTGTTGCCGGTCAGCAGGTAGCCGCCCAGGGCGTCCTCCGCCTCGTGCAGGCGTGGACCGTAGTCCTGGGCCATGACGCCGCTGAACACCCCCGCCGTTGTCGCCTTGAGCGACGCGGGATCCACTCCGGCCCGCTCCAGCGCCTCCCACGACGCCTCCAGCAGCAGCCGCTGCTGCGGGTCCATCGCCAGCGCCTCACGCGGGCTGATGCCGAAGAACTCGGCGTCGAACTCGTCGGCGTCGTAGAGGAAGCCGCCGTGGCGGGTGCCGGATTTGCCGGGCGTGCTCCCGGCGGGGTCGTAGAGGTCCTCGATGTTCCAGCCGCGGCGTGTGGGGAAGGCGCCGATGGCGTCGCGGCCTTCGGCGGCGAGCCGCCACAGTTCCTCCGGGGAGCGGACCCCGCCAGGGAACCGGCAGGCCATGCCGACGATCGCGACCGGTTCGTCCGCGACGGCCGCGCCCGTGGACGCGTCGGCGCGGGCGCGGGCGGCGTTGTCCTCGTCGGCGCCGGCACCGGCGGCTTCCTTGTCGGTCTCCGCGCGCACCAGTTCGCTGCGGATGCGTTCGGCCAGGGTCTGCGGGTTCGGGTGGTTGTAGGTGAGTGCGCTGGGGAGTTCCAGCCCGGTCGCCGCCGCCAGCCGGTCGCGCAGCTGGACGGCGGAGATCGAGTCGAAACCCAGCTCCTTGAAGGTCCTGTCGGGGTCTATGGCCGCTGCGGTGACATGGCCGAGGACGAGGGCCATCTGGGAGTGCAGCAGCTCCCGCACGGCCTCCGTCTGTGCGGGAGCGGTCAGCGAGGCCAGCCGCCGGCGCCAGGCCGACAGCCGCTCCACCGGCGCGTCCTGCGCGGTTGCGGAGAAGTGGGTGTCGGAGGAGCGGGCATCGGAGAGTGCGGCGGTGGAAGAGGACGTCTGGTGCTCGTCCTCCCCCTGAGGCGTCTCGCTGGGCAGTTCAGGCCAGTAGCTCCGACGCTGGAACGCGTACGTCGGCAGGGTGACGGGAAGCGCGTCCTTTGGCGGTGACGGCAGCACGGTGTTCCAGTCGACCTCGCCGCCGAGCACGTGGAGCATGCCTACGGCCCGCAGAACCCGGGAGGCCAGTAGCTGATCGGCGTCGGGTCCGCGCGTCCTCGCGTCGGCCGGCGCACCCTCTTCGTCGTGGCCGGCGGTCGGGACCGCACGTACGTCCTCGGCACTCAGCTCCAGGCGTACGGTGCAGCCGAGGTCGGCCCACTCCCGCTCCCCGCCGGCACGCCCCGCGAACTCCGGTGCCCCCAGTTCCGGGGTCTCCCGTGCCGCGTCACCGTTCCGTGCGCCGTGCCCGAGGTTCCGCAACCAGTACTCGGCCGCCGCGTGCTCGGCGGCGTCGAGAGCACGCCCCGTGGCCGCGCAGAGCACCGGCAGGCGGGGCTCCGCGAAGGAGACCTCCTCCACCGCACGGGCCACTTCGCCCCTCAACGAACGGTCCTCGTTCCCTGTACCGTTCGTGTCCTCGGTGCCGTCGGCCTCCTCGGTGCCGTCGGCATCCTCCGTGCCGTCCGCCTCGGGACGCCCACAGGCGGCAATCAGCTTGAGTGCGTCGGCGGCGGACAGGACGCCCGCGACGTGCGCGGCGGTGACCGCGCCCACGGACCGGCCCGCTACGACGTCCGGGCGCACACCCCAGCGCTCGAAGAGGCGGAACAGCGCGGTCTCCACCGCGAACCGCTCCGTCAGCGAGCCGGCGGTGTCCGGGTGCGGCTGGCGCGGCGCAGTTGCGAACAGCGGGTGGGGAAGCAGCGGTTCGAGTCCGGTGCGCACGTCCTCCAGCGCCCGCGCGAACCCGGGCAGCTGCTCTTCCAGCGCGTGCACGTCGTCGGCGCTCGGGCCGCCTTCTCCGGTGAAGACCGTCGCGATCCTGGGCGTCTTGGCGGCCCGGCCCCGCACGGTGTTCGTGTCGCGCTGCCCGTCCGCCAGGGCGTCGAGTTGTGGCATCAGGGCGCCGTGGTCGGCGCCGATGAGCACGGCGCGGTGCTCGAACGCCGTGCGGGTGAGCGCCAGACCGCGGCCGATCGCCGCGACGTCGGCGGTCTGGCCCGGAACGTCGTCCGGCCCCCCGCCCCCGTACGGGCCGGGCCGCTCAGTGGCCGTGAGGTGGTCGCGCAGCCGGGCGGCCTGTGCTCGCAGCGCGGCGTCCGTGCGTGCGGAAACGGTCCACGGCACGAGTGGGCGGGCGGCTCCGTCGCCGCTCCGACCTGCCTCGGCCCCTCGTCGTGCGTTCGCGGCATGGCCGGGACGCCGCGCGGGAGGCTCGGAGACGATGACGTGGCAGTTGGTTCCGCCCATCCCGAACGAGCTGACACCGGCCGTCAATGGCCGGTCCTGCGCGGGCCAGGCGCCGAGCGAGGTCTGCACCTTCAGGTTGAGCCGTTCGAGGGGGATGCGGGGGTTCGCCTCGTGGAAGTGCAGGCTGGCGGGCACCGCGCGGTGCCTGATGCTCAGGATCGCCTTGACGAGTCCGGCGATGCCCGCGGCGCTCTCCAGGTGGCCGATGTTGGTCTTGACCGACCCCACGAGCAGTGCGTGGTCCCGTTCGGCCGCCCCGTACACGGCGCCCAGGGCCGCTGCCTCGATCGGGTCGCCGACGGGGGTGCCGGTGCCGTGCAGTTCCACGTACTGGACCTCGTCAGGCGAGATGCGCGCGCGCTCGCACGCGCGTCGCAGGACGTCCTGCTGGCCTTCGGCTCCCGGCACGGTCAGCCCGTCCGTCGCGCCGTCGTTGTTGACGGCCGACCCGCGCACGACTCCGTGGACGGTGTCCCCGTCGGCGAGTGCGCGGCTCAGGGGCTTGAGCACCACGAAGGCGCCGCCTTCCCCGCGTACGTAGCCGTCGGCTCGGGCGTCGAACGTGTGGCACCGGCCGCTGGGTGACAGGGCGTTGAAGTGGGCGGCCTTGGCGGTGCTGTGGGGGTGGGTGATCAGTTGGACGCCGCCCACGAGGGCGAGGTCGCACTCCCCGGACCGCAGGCTCTCGCCCGCCATGTGGACCGCGACGAGGGACGAGGCCTGGGCGGCGTCGACGGTCAGGCTGGGGCCGCGCAGGCCCAGCGTGTACGAGAGCCGGTTGGCGATGATGGCGCGGTTGGTGCCGGTCATCGTGTGGTGGGTGGAGGAGGTGTCGCCGTACTGGGCCGTCAGCGTGGCGTAGTCGTCGGCGCCCGCGCCCACGAAGACGCCGGTGCGGCTGCCGTGCAGCGCCGCGGGCAGCACGGCGGCGTCCTCCAGTGCCTCCCAGCCGAGTTCGAGTGTCAGCCGCTGCTGCGGGTCCATGACGAGGGCCTCGTGGGGCGAGATGCCGAAGAAGTCGGCGTCGAATCCGTCCACGCGGTCCAGCAGGGCGGCGTGGCGGAGCCGGACCTCGCCGCTGTCGGGGCCTTGTGTGCCGGGGTTTTGGGGGTACCGCAGGGCCAAGGTCTGGGCGGGCGAGTCGGAGACGGCCGCATTGGCACCGGCCAGCAGCCGCCAGAACGCGTGCGGCGCGGGGGCGTGCGGAAGCCGGCAGGAGAGGCCGATGATGGCGAGGGCGTCGTCGTCACAGTGGGCTCCGGTCACCGCGGAATCCCGCTCGTTCGTCATCGTTCAGCCGACCTTCCATTGTCCCCCCGTCGGCACGGTCCGCATGGCCCCGGGGAAAGCTGTCATGGCATTCCTCTGCTGTTCTGCCACCCTCTGGACAATTGCTAAGGAGCCCCTTGGCGTCCTCTAAAGCTGAGGGGCCCGCCCTTTTCGGCGCGGAATCAAAGCGGTGCCCTGGCACCGGACGGCCGTGCGGTTCCCCTGCGCTGGAGGGTGCTCCAGGGCATGTCCGGGCGTGTGGCGGCGCGGGTCAGGCACGGGGTTCCGCCGGGTGCGCGTCAGCGGGATTTTAGGGGCGGGTTGGCGAGGAACTACCGCGAGGTTAGGACTGCCTGGTGTCCTCGGAACCGTTCATTTGCCGAGGTCGGATGAGAAAACTCTGTCACGGAGGGGACGTTTTTCGCGCCGGAACCGTGGCAGCCCACATGTGGAGTTCACATTGCGTGTGTTGTTCGTCCCGCTGGCCGCGGCTGGCCACTTCTACACCATGGTTCCGCTGGCGTGGGCCTTCCGTGTGGCCGGCCACGACGTGCGGGTCGCCGCCCAGCCGTCCGTGCTCGGTCTGGTCAACAGCTCGGGGCTGACCGCCGTGCCCGTGGGTGAGCCCACCAACGTGCTGTCGAACATCAAGGGTTCGGTCGACGCGCTGCGCAGCGAGACGGGCAAGAGCCTGGCCGACTACGGCGACCTGGAGTCCATGCCAGACGAGGCCCGTGAGCGGTTCAAGGAGTTGCGGCGCGAGACGTTCGTCGCCATGGCGTCCGAGATCGCCGACGACCTGGTGGGGCTGGCGCGCAGCTGGCGCCCCGACCTGATCGTCACCGACCCGGTGATGTTCGTCGGCGCCCTGCTCTCCGAGGTCACCGGCGCGCCCCTGGTACGTCATCTCTCCGGCCCGCTGCTGCCGACGTTCCACCGGGCCCTCGGCAGCGGTCTTACGGTGGATGAGTGGCCCGCTTCGCTGCTGGCGCTCTTCGAGCGTTTCGGAGCCGAGCCGCGCCCCGACCCCGCCATGGTCAACGTCGATCCCACGCCGCCGAGTCTGCTGACGCGCCCGGCGGCGAACCGTGTGGGTTTCCGCTATGTGCCGTACAACGGCGCGACGCAGATGCCGGGCTGGCTGCGCGAGCCGGTCGGCAGGCCACGGGTGTGCGTGTCCTGGAGCATGACCAACACGGTGACGTCAGGTGAGAAGGAGTACCCGGCGGCGGCGATCGCCAAGGCGCTGGTGAAGCGCGGTGTCGAGGTCGTCGTCACCGTGAAGGCGACGGACCGGCCCCACTTCGGCCAGGTGCCGGACGGCGTCCGTATCGTCGAGGAGCTGCCGTTGCAGCTCGTCGTCCCGTCCTGCGCGGCGGCGGTCAACCACGGCGGCGGCGGTACTTCGCTGACGGTGGTGACGTCGGGTACGCCGCAGGTGATGATGCCGCAGGACCCGGCTCACGTCGTCAACGCGGAACGGATCGCCACCGCCGGCGCGGGCGTGGCGCACCGCACCCGGCCGATCGACATCCCGGCCGTCGTCGAGGCGGCGTCGGACATGGTGGACGACGGCCGGTGGCGTGCGGCGGCGCGGGCGGTCCAGGAGGAGAACGCGCGGCAGCCGTCGCCCGCGGAGGCCGTCCGGGTGCTGGAGCAGCTCGTCATGGCGAGGCTGCGCTGATGGCCGCACTGGACCGCAGCGCTGTCCGGTTCACCGCGTCGGCTCTGACGGACCTCAAGCCCACCGCTCTCGCGGACTTCCACCGGTGGTGGGCGGAGCGGCTGAGCGCCGGGGTGTTCGAGGTGACGCCCCTGGCTTTCGCGGATCTCAACGGCTGGTACTTCGCCCCGGGCTCGGGCAATCTCGTGCACGAGAGCGGCAAGTTCTTCGAGGTCAGCGGGATGCGTGTGGACTCAGGCGACGGCAGGCAGTGGTCGCAGCCGATCATCCACCAGCCGGAGGTCGGCATCCTCGGCGTGCTGGTCAAGGAGATCGACGGGGTGCTGCACTGCCTGCTCCAGGCCAAGATGGAGCCCGGCAACGTCAGCACCCTGCAATTGTCGCCCACGGTGCAGGCGACCCGCAGCAACTACACCCGGGTGCACGGTGGTGCGCAGACCCGCTACCTGGAGCACTTCCGCGGGCCGGGCCGCGGGCGGGTGCTCGTCGACGTGCTCCAGTCCGAGCAGGGCTTCTGGTGCTGGCACAAGCAGAACCGGAACATGGTCGTCGAGGCGACCGGGGACGTTCCGCTGCACGAGGACTTCGTATGGCTGCCGCTGAGCCAGGTGTGGCAGCTGATGCGGTGCGAGAACCTCGTCAACATGAACACCCGCACGGTGCTGGGCTGTCTGCCGCTGGCCCGGCCCCCGAAGGCGCTCGTGCCCGTCGAGGACCCTTTCCGTGCGGCGCTGCTGCGCTCGTACGGGCCGGTCGGCGACGAGGCGGGGAGCGAGGCGGAGGCGGAGGCGCTGCACACCCTGACCGACGTCGTGAGCTGGCTGACGGAGATGAAGACGCGCACGGCGTGGACGTCCCGGCTGGTTCCGCTCGACGAGGTGGCCGGGTTCTCCCGCACCGCGGACGCGCTGGCGGACGACGACGAGCAGAACTTCGCGATCGTGGCACGCGGCGTGCGCGCGGGCAACCGCGAGGTGACGCGCTGGACCCAGCCGCTGCTGGAGCCCCGGCGGCAGGGCCTCGCCGTATTCGTGGCGAAGCGGGTCGGTGGCGTCGTCCATCTGCTCGTTCGGGCACGTCCCGAGCCGGGTCTGCTGGGCCGTGTGGAGATCGGTCCGACGGTGCGGCGCCCGCCGGCGTTCGACGCGGTGCTGTCCAGCGGCCCCGAGCCCTTCCACAGCCATGTCTCCTGCGCGGACCCCGCGCAGGTCCGCTTCGACACCGTGATGTCAGAGGAGGGCGGCCGATTCCTGCACGCCGAAACCCGGTACCAGGTGGTCGAAGTGGGCGACGACTTCCCCCGGGACGTGCCCGAGGACTACTGCTGGCTGACAGTGCAGCAGCTCACGGAGCTGGTGCGGCACAGCCACTACCTCACCGTCGAAGCACGCAGTCTGCTCGCCTGCGTGCACTCCCTGTGGTGACGTGACGCCCCGTGGACGCCGAGACCGCGACACCCCCGCCCCTGCGACTGGCCGTGCTGGGCTGCGCCGAGTTCGCCTGGCGCAACACGCTGCCGGCCGTCCGCCGCACCGACGAGGTCCTCCTCACCGTCCTCGGGAGCCGTGACGGCGCGAAGGCCGCACGGTACGCCGAGGAGTTCGGCGGTGAGCCCGTCGAGGGATACGGGAAGGTACTGGAGCGCCACGACGTCGACGCCGTCTACATCGCGCTGCCGACCGGGCTGCACCACGCCTGGGCACGCCGCGCTCTGGAGGCCGGTAAGCACGTGCTGGTGGAGAAGCCCCTCGCCACGGGGCTCGCCCAGACGGAGGACCTGGTCGAGGAGGCGGTACGGCGGGGGTGCTGGCTGACGGACGGCTTCCAGTTCCCGCACCACGGGCAGCACGCGCAGGTGCGCCAGTTCGTCGACGAGGGCGGCATCGGCGAGCCGCGGTTCTTCACCGCTGCCTTCGGTATCCCGCCCCGCCCGCCGGGCGACGTGCGCCACGAGGCGGACCTCGGCGGCGGCGCGCTCCTCGACGTCGGCGTCTACACCGTGCGGGCGGCCCGCATGTTCCTCGGTGAGGACCTCACGGTGCGGGGAAGCACACTGCGGATGGACACCGCTCGCGGCGTGGACCTCGGTGGGTCAGCGCTGCTGTGCTCCGGAGGCGGCGTGCCCGCGCAGCTCTCGTTCAGCTTCGAGACGTCGTACCGCTCCTCCTACGCGCTGTGGGGCAGCGAAGGGGCGCTCACCCTGGAGAGGGCCTTCACCCCTCCCCCCGCGTTCCGGCCCACGCTGCTCGTGCGGCGTGGCAACGACACCCAGGAGTTGCCGCTCACCCCCGACGACCAGCCCGCACAGCTCATGCGTGCGTTCGCACGGGCCGTGCGGGAGGGGGCGTCGATGACCGCGCACGGCGAGGAGCTGAGGCGTCAGGCGGCTCTGGTCGACGACATCCGTAATCGAGCGCTGCGCACCGCCATCCGCCTGTGAACGGCGCAAAGGAGACAAGCTAGTGGAAATCATCGGTCGCGGTTTCATCGCGCGGCACCTGGGGTCCATGGAGCACAGACACCCGCACGTGGTCGCTCTGGCGTCCGGGGTGTCCCAGGTGGACGGCGTGAGCGCGGACGACTACCAGCGTGAAGCCGATCTGGTCTACGAGACGATCCGGCGCTGCCAGGAGAAGGACCAGCTTCTGCTCTACTTCTCGACCGCGAGCGCGGGCATGTACGACGCGACCCGCGGCTGCCGGGGACGTGAGGACGACCCGGTGTTCCCGGGCAACGCGCACGGCCGCAACAAGCTGCTGCTGGAGACCGTCATCCGGGCCTCAGGCGTGCGCCACCTCGTCATCCGCCTGAGCCACGCCTTCGGTGTGCACCAGTCCTCGCACCAGCTCATGCCCGCGCTGCTCGGCGCGGTCAGCTCCCGCAAGGTGCGCATACACCGGGGCTCGTCCCGGGACATCATCCACGTCTCCGACGCCATGACGATCGTGGACCGCCTGCTGACCGCGGGCGTCGACGGCGAGGTGGTGAACGTCGCCTCGGGCGTGACCGTGCCACCCGAAGCGATCATCGAGCACATGTCCGAGCGGCTCCAGCTACCCATCCTGGAGAAGCACATCGTCGAGGGCGACGCGTCGGTGTGCCTGGTCTCGCTGGACAAACTCCGGCGGCTGGTCCCCGAGATCGACGAGCTGGGCTTCGGGGACACCTACTACAAGCGGGCCATCGACCGGTACGTCGCGGAGGTCGAGGCCCTCGACGCCGCCGAGGGCTCCACCGCACAAGCCGCCGCGGGGAGCTCCTCCGCCGCGCCGGAGCGGCCGAGCGGCGGCACCGGCGCAACGGGCCGACACCACGTCAGTTAGGAGAGACCAGCATGCGGATCCTGTTCATCCCGCTCGGCCTGTCGACGCACTACCTCCACCTGGTGCCCCTCGCCTGGGCGTGCCGGTCGGCCGGCCACGAGGTACGGATCGCCGGCCAGCAGCACGCGTTCGCGGCGATCGAGCAGTCCGGTATGACCGTCACCCCCGTCGGTGAGCGGTACGACTTCGTGGAGCACTGGAAAGAGGCGCTCACCGAACTCGGGCGGCTCATCGAGGCGACAGGCGGCCACCGGGCCGGCACCGAGCGCACCCCCGAAGAGCGCCGGCGGCTCATCCAGCTCAGGAGCGACCCGTTCCTCAAGAGCGCCGAGGCCATGCTCGAGGACCTGGTCCCGCTGGCGCGGAGCTGGCAGCCCGACCTCATCGTCGCCGACCCCCTCGTCCTCGCCGCGCCCCTGCTGGCCGAGACCGTCTCCGTACCGCTCGTGCACCACCTGTGGGCGCCCGAGGTCAACGACAAGGTCGGTTTCGGCGGCGTACGCGGCGGCGGCCTGCCCTGGCCCGACGACCTGCGGCGGCTGTTCGAGAGCTACGGGCTGGAGCCGCAGGGCCGGTACTCGACCGCGGTCGTCGACCCCTGCCCAGAGAGCCTCCAGGCCCCCGGCATCCCCGGCCGGATGCCGATCCGCTACGTGCCCTACAACGGGCCCGGCACCGCGCCCGCGTGGCTGGCCGAGCCGCCCGCGCGGCCGCGGGTCTGCGTCACGTGGGGGTCGACGCACACCGAGATGGTCGGGACGCACAACTTCCTGGTGCCCGAGATCCTCGCGGGGCTGGAGAAGCTGGACGTCGAGACCGTCGTCGTCGTCCGCGGCGCCGACCGCGCACTCGTCGAGCCCGCCGCCTCCCCCGAGCGCGTGCGGATCGTCGAAGGGCTGCCCCTGCACGCGCTGCTGCCCACCTGCGACGCGATCATCCACCAGTGCGGCTCCGGCACGATGCTGACGGCCGCGGCGCTGGGCGTCCCCCAGGTGCTGATGCCCACCACCGTGGACCGGGCGGAGATCTCCCGCATGGTGGCGGACACCGGCGCCGGCATCGTGGCCGACACCTCCGACACCGCGGCCGAGACCCTCCGGCCGGTCTTCGAGCACGCGCTCTCCGACACCGCGGTACGGGAGTCGGCGGACCGGCTGAGCCGTGAGATCGCCGCACAGCCCTCGCCGGCAGCGGTCGCCGCCTCCCTCGACAAGCTGCTCTGAGAGGTGCATGTGAAGGCCCTCGTGCTCTCCGGCGGCGCCGGCTCCAGGCTCCGCCCCTTCAGTCACACCACGCCCAAGCAACTCGTCCCCGTCGCGGGCAAGCCCGTGCTCTTCCACGCCCTCGACGCACTCACCGCCGCGGGGATCGACGACATCGGCCTCATCGTCAGCGAGGCCGACGGGCCGGTCAGCCGGGCGGTGCGCGAGCGGCCCGGGTTCGACGCCCGCGTCACCTGCATCGCCCAGGACGCGCCCCGCGGCCTGGCACACTGCGTGCTCATCGCCCGCGACTTCCTGGGCGACGACGACTTCACGATGTACCTCGGGGACAACATCTTCCAAGGAGGCATCACCGACACCCTCGACGCGTTCCGCGCCCGGCGCCCCACGGCACAGCTCGCCGTCAGGAAGGTCACCGACCCCGGTAGTTACGGAATCGCCGAACTCGACGCCGAAGGCCGCGTGATCGCGCTCCAGGAGAAGCCCGAGCACCCGCGCAGCGACCTGGCGATCACCGGCGCGTACGTGTTCACCTCCGAGATCCACGAGGCGGTGCGCGCCATCGGGCCCAGCGCCCGTGGCGAGCTGGAGATCACCGACGCCGTGCAGTGGCTCGTGAGCCGCGGCCGCACGGTCACGGCCCACCACTTCTCCCGCTACTGGGCGGACACCGGCACCCTCACCGATCTGCTGGCGTGCAACAAGGTGCTCCTCCAGGCGCTCACGCCCGCCGTCGGGGGATCCGTCGACGAACACAGCCGGCTGCTCGGCCCTGTGGTCGTCGAGGAAGGCGCCACGCTCCGGGCATCCGTCGTCGAAGGCCCGGCGATCATCGGACGGCACAGCACACTCGTCAACTGCCGTGTGGGACCGTACTCGGCCGTCGGCGCCCACTGCCGGATCGAGGCCTCGGACGTCGCGGACTCCGTACTGCTCGACCGGTCCACCGTGCAGGGCGTGGGCAAACTGCGGGGCTCGATCATCGGCAAGTCCGCGGACATCAGGCGGGACTCCGCCGACTCGGGCTGCCACAAGCTGCTGGTCGGTGACAACTCCCGCGTCTTCGTGCCCCGATGACCACGCGGCTTCGCGCCCGGGTGGCCGTGTGCCTTCACGCCCGGGTGGCCGTGTGCCTTCACGCCCGGGTGGCCGTGTGCCTTCACGCCCGGGTGGCCGCGCGTCGCCGGCCGGTGGCACCGACCGGCGGCACACGCACCGGCACCGTGCCCGCCACTGAAGCGCCGATACCGCTTCCCCCGACCGCACCCCACCCCACCCCACCACCAGACGACTTCCACGGAGTACCGCATGACAACGGCATCCGGCAGCCGGCCCCACCGCGCCCCGGCCGACCTCAGGACCGATCTGTGGCTGCGCCGGCTGACCCGCTCGGCGGACGCCCGTGCCCGGCTGGTCTGCCTTCCGCACGCCGGAGGTTCGGCGAACTTCTTCTTCCCGTTCGCGGACTCGCTGCCCTCCACCGTCGAGGCCTACGCCGTCCAGTACCCGGGCCGCCAGGACAGGCGCACCGAACCGTGCCTGACCACCGTCGAGGAACTGGCCGACGCCGTCCACCCGGTGCTGCGAGAGGGCCTGCCCGGCCTCCCCCTCGTCCTCCTCGGCCACAGCATGGGCGCGATCGTCGCCTTCGAGGTGGCCGGGCGCATGGAGCGGTCGGGAACCGGAGCGCCGCTCGGGCTGATCGCCTCCGGCCGCCGTGCGCCGTCCATCCGCACCGTCGAGACGGTGCACCAGAAGGACGACGCGGGGCTGGTGGCCGAGATCCGCCGGCTCAGCGGCACGGACGACGTGCTGCTCGACGACCCCGAGATCCGCGAGATGTTCCTGCCCGCCCTGCGGGCCGACTACAGAGCCATCGAAACCTATCCGGGCCCCGCAGGACCCCCGCTGAACTGCCCGGTCAGCGTCTTCGTCGGGGACGCCGACCCGCGGGTGTCCCTCGACGAGGCGGACGCCTGGCGCCCTCACACAAAGGGCGACTTCGCCCGGCACATCTTCCCCGGCGGCCACTTCTACCTGCGCGACCACCCGCGGGAGTTCACCACCACGCTGACCCACGAACTGGCACGACTGTGCGGATCCACCGACACGTGAGCCGCACGGATTCACCCAGCTCGTGAAGTGCGCGCGGGGCGCGGACGTGCCGCGCGTACGCATGATCCCTCTACCGCGCCGGGCCGGTGTCGTAGGTGTGATCGAGCGAGTCCCCGGCCGTGCGCCCCGCACCTTCACCGACTGGGCCCGGCGCCACCTCGCAGCCTGCCGATGAGCCCGCCTCCCTCCCCCGCTCCCGCCACGTCCGAGTGACGAGGGGTCAGCCGGGCCATCGGGGCGCTATGCGCACGTCCACCGGATTCCCCGCACGGTCGCCGGGAGCGGCCCGCGGCGCGGCCGGGACGCCAGGGTGCGGCCCGGGCGAGGACGGGGCCGGGCGCGATGTCGGCGGTGGAAGCGGCCACGGGGTACGCGGTCACGGCGTACGGCGGTGCCGCGCGGGCGCAGCCGGACCACGACGTAGCAGGCCAGTGCGGCGGCGACCAGGACGAGGACGCCCTTGCTGAGGACGCCGACGTAGTCCCCGACGGTGTCCCACTGTTCGCCCAGCCGGTAACCCGACATGACCAGTACGGCGTTCCACATCAGACTGCCCGGGGCGGTCAGTACCAGAAAGGTCGGCAGCGGCATGCGCTCGACGCCCGCCGGCACGGAGATCGGACTGCGGAAGATCGGCACCATGCGGCCGAGGAGGTCGGCCTTGGTGCCGTGCTTGGCGAGGACGGGGACCGCCGCTGCGGCCCTCTCGCGGAACCCGTGGGGGCACAGCACGCGGCCGCGAGGACGGCATCCGGGACATGCCGAGTGCGCCTTGCCCATGGGCGGGAGCCACGCTCGCTGAGGCCGGGAAGCGCTGGTTGCCGCTGCGGGGAAGGGCCGGTGGCTACTTGGACTCGACGCGCCCGACCGCGTCAGGGCCCGTCGTCAGCTCGCTCTGCGCCTGCTGCCAGGCGCTGTCGCCGCGGCCGAATCGCGCGCGCAGGTAGGCCGCGGTGAGCCGGGCGATCGCTGCGACGTGCGCGGGGTTCTCGTCCGACAGCTGCGCGCTCTCGGCCGCGTCGTACCCCTGGATTCCGCCGAGCAGATGCCCCGCGCCGAAGACGGTGAACAGGGTCTTGGTACCGGGGGCGAGGTGGTAGGGGTCCTGGTGCCAGGCCGGTCCCATGTCCGTGAAGTGCCGGGAGTCGTCCTGGTCGCCGGCCACGACCAGCGCGGGCTGGACCATCGTGGAGAAGTCGAGCGTGCGGAAGGTGCGCACCTGGTCGGCCATCGGCCCGTTGAGGGTGTCACCGCCCCGGCCGGGCGCGGCCAGGAGTACCCCCTCCTTGATGCGCGGTTCGAGGTAGTTCACCCGCCACGGCCTCGCCCAGGCACTGCAATCGGACAGCAGCCGCTTCGCCCCCCTGCACGCCTACTTCCTCGACCGCCTGCTCCCCGTTGCCACGCGGCTGCTCGACGCCGCAGCCGAAGCGGACGAGATCCGCCCCGGCACCCACCCCTACGAACTGCTGCGGGGCATCGGCAACCTCTGCATCGGACACGACGACGATCCTGACTACGGCCCCCGCCGGCTGATCGCCCTACTGCTCCAGGGGCTACGGCGCCCGGGACCGGCCCCCGGGGAACGGTGTCAGCGGAAGCGGGCGAGTTCGTCGTAGTGCTGCTGGAGGGCGGGCGAGAGGGCGACGCGGTCGCGTTGGAGGAGGTTGCGTGCCATGGCTTGGGCGGTGGGTTCGCCCCTGTCGAAGGCTTGGGCGAGGTGCTGGGCGTGGGCAGGCTGGAGACTCTCACCGAAGGGTGCCTCGTCGGGGTCGGTGACGGCTTCGATCAGGCATGGGCCGTCAGTGGTCATCGCTTCGGCGAACACGTCGGGGGCGGCGGAGGGGTCGTCGAGCAGGAAAGCCTTGAGGCCGCATGCGCGGGCGACGGCGGCGAAGTCGATGGTGTGCAGCTCGCAGCCCATCTGGGGGTTGCCCAGCAGCGCGGTCTGCTCCCACACCTCCAGGGCCAGGGAGTTGTTGCGCAGCAAGACGACCTTGATCGGCAGCTCGTATTGGGCCAGAGTGGCCAGTTCGCCCATGCCCATGCTCATCGAGCCGTCGCCGGTGAAGGCGATCACCGGGCGGTCGGGGTGCGCGAGTTGGGCTCCGATGGCGTAGGGCAGCGCGGACCCCATGGTGCACAGGGTTCCGGAGAACGAATACTGCATCCCCCTGCGCAGCCGCAGTCGGCCGCCCCACGCGGTCACCGTCCCCGCGTCGCCGGTCACGATCGCCCCGTCCGGCAGCGCCTTGGACAGCTCCCAGGTCACCACCTGCGGACGCATCGGGCTGCCGGAGTCCGCGGCCTGCTCACCGATCAGATCCCACCACCGGCGGTAGGTGTCCTGCGCCTGCTTCAGGAACGACCTGTCCTCCTTCCGCTCCAGCAGGGGCAGCAGCCGCTCCAGGACCGCGTCGGCGTGACCGACCAGCCCGGCTTCGACCGGATAGCGCATGGCGATGCGGTCGGCGTTGAGATCGATCTGCACGCCGCGGGCCTGGCCCGGCTCGGGCCAGAACTCGTAGTAGGGGGTGGAGGAACCGACGATGAGAAGCCCGTCACAGTTCTCGAACGCCTCGTGGGAGGCGCGGGTCCCGATCAGCCCCATGCCACCAGTGGTGTAGGGGCTGTCGTCCGGCACGCAGTCCTTGCCCAGTCCGGCCTTGACGATCGGCGCGCCCAGCACCTCCGCGACCTGTTCGAGCAGGTCTCCGGCGCCGCGGGCACCCGCCCCCGCGCAGATCGCCACCCGCTCGCAGCTGTTCAGCACCTCGGCGGCCTGACGCAACTGCTCCTCGGGCGGGATCACGGTGAACGGCTGCGGAGCCAGCGACAGATGCCCCGGCACGTTCTTGGGCGAGGCCGTGTCCTGCTCCAGGGTGAAGGACTGGACATCGATCGGGATCGCCAGGTGCGAGGGCGTGCGGTTCATCAGGGCGCTGCGCACTGCCAGGTCCGTGGCCGTCACCGCGTGCGTGGGGCCCATGACGCGCTCGGAGAACATGCAGGCATGCTCGAACAGCCGGTCGGAGGGAAGGTCCTGCAAGAAGTGTGCGCCGACCGTGTCGTGGTACGACAGGCCGGTGATCGCGATCACCGGCGCGCCATCGATCCGCGCGTCGTAGAGACCGTTGAGCAGATGGACCGCTCCAGGACCGGCGGTGGCCACGCACGCCGCCGGCCGGCCGGTGAACTTCGCGTAGCCCACACACGCCAGCGCGGCGCTCTCCTCGTGCCGCACATGCACGAACCGCATCCGCGGATGGACGCGCAACGCCTCGAAGAAACCGTTGATCTGGTCTCCGCAGATACCGAAAACGGTGTCGACGCCCCACTTCAGCAGCCGCTCCACCACCAGATCGGAGGTCGTTGGAGACCCTGCACCCTCTTCAGGCTCGTCACTCACGCGTAGATCCTTCCCTGAACACTGCCGTGGCGGCTCGAGGCCCGCGAGTCGACCATGCTTCCTCGACGAGGCCGCGCGGTCCCCCCTGCCTTGCCCGCACGCTGCGGATTCACCGAAACGGCCCTGGGACTCGGCCGGCTGCTGCGGAGCCCGGCGGGCCCGGCATCGGCGCCGGAGCGCTCACCGGTGCTGCCTGCGCACGGCTCCGCGAACGAGATCGAACACGCCGTCCTGGAACCCGACGCCCGGCCTTGAGTGGACCAGGCCCGCCGGGCACCGAGGCGACCCGTGCTGACAGGGGCGGAGACAGCGGCTCCTCGCCATCGAGGAGCTGGAGCGGTCGTGCGGCGGCGCGGCGGGTGGGCCGGGCCGGCGCCGACCCGCTGCTGTCCGCCGGTCCGCCGGTCTACTGGTCCGCCGGTCCACTGGTCCGCTGGTCATCGTCCGTGGCGCCACCATGCGCGGAACGGCGTCCGGCGCATCACCGGCGGGGCGCTCACCCGCACGCAGCCCTTGCCCTCGCGGACGACCCGGTCGGCCGTGTCCTCGCCGATGCCGGTGAAGAGCAGGAGGTCGCGGGCCACCATGCGTACGGTCGTGCAGGCGACGGCGAACTCCGCGTGCCCGGCCACGCCGGGAGAGGGCACGCGACCTGCCAGGGCGATGGCCCGCTCGGCCTCGCGCTGCCGGACATCGCGGTCGCCGGGCGCCGCCGCCAGCCGCTCCAACGTGCCGGCGAGTTCGCTGACGAAGGGTGTCAGCACCTGGCGGTCGTCGAGGGCGAGCGACCGGCTCGTCCGGGTGAGGGTCAGGCAGCTGTTGCCGAGCAGATCGAGCCAGGCGGCGTGCGCGCTTTCTCTGACGATGAGCTTGCCCTGCCCCCACCACGGCGGCGACCGGTGAGCGGCCGTCCCCGTGCGGTACCGGATGTCACTCAAAGCTGCCAGCTCCGTGTAGGCGTCGCGCACGTGTCCCCACGTCCAGTCGTTGAAGCCTCCCCGCTCGTTCGCCAGGGCGCGGGCCGTGAGCCGCAGCGCGTCAGCCAGGCCCTTGAGCGCCGCGGTCTCCGCGCGCCGCAACAGGGCGATCGGCTCGCTCGGGAAGAGCACCTGGCTGAAGACCAGTGCCACACCGCCGCCGAGGAGGGCGTCGGTGGCGCGTGCCGGTCCGTTCTGCGGCCCTCCGACGGCGATGGCGAGAATCGCGCTCACCGCCGCCTGCGCGAGGGTGACGCGTTCACCGCCGACAGCGAGGGCGATGAGCATGGACACGAGGGTGGCCGCGGCCAGTGTCACGTAGCCGTGCCCCAGGACGTTGATCGCGAGTTGGGCGACGAGGACACCGGCGATGACACCGAGGACGAACCGCACCGCGTTGCTGCCCCGCTCCCCGCGGGCCGCGTTGAGGGCGACGAGGGTGGTGATCGGCGCGAAGATCGGCTGGTGATGATCCACGACATGGCGGGCGATCCACCAGGACAGGGTCGCCGCACCGGTCTGCTGGAGCACCGGCCACAGCCCTTCGCCGACCCGACGCCAGGCTCCGGTGAACGCGGTGCCTGCCGCCCGCGCCGTCGTACCCAGCAGTGCTCCGGCCCGTACGGTCACACGCCCTGCTCACTGCCCCGCGGGGTGGCGGTCGCCGAAGCGGGAACGCAGCTCCTGGTCGACCTCGTCGAAGTCCCGGCCGCGGGTCTCGGGCACGTACCGGGCGGTGAAAAGCAGGCCCAGTAGGCAGATGACGGCGAAGATCCAGAACGTCTCGCCCTGGCCGATCACGGTGGCCAACGGCAGAAAGACCAGGCTCACGACGAAGTTGGACAGCCAGTTGACGGTTGTGGAGGCGCTGGAGCCGACCGCCCGTACGTGCGACGGGAACACCTCGCCGATCAGCACCCAGAAGACCGGACCCAGGCCCACGGCGTACACGGCGATGTAGAGGACCATGAAGATCAGCGTCAGGACCGACCCGAGGTCCGCCACGAAGGCGAGGCCGAGGAGCGCGATGGACACGCACATGCCCAGCAGCGAGAAGGTCAGCAGCGGGCGGCGGCCGACACGGTCGATGAGCCGGATCGAGACCAGGGTCATCACGAGGTTGATGAGGCCGATGAAGACCGAATAGAAGATCGAGTTCGAGGCGTTGAGGCCGGTCTGCTCGATGACGGTCGGAGCGTAGTAGATGATCGTGTTGATGCCGCCGAACTGCTGTACGGCGGCCAGCGTGAGACCCACGATCAGTGCCGGCCGCGCGTGCCGCGCCACCAGCGCACGGGCGCCCTGCTGGTCCTCGCCGCCGCGCTGCTGCTCCTCCCGCTTGTGCCGGGCACGTTCGATCAGCTCGTCGGCCCGCTCCTCGGTGGTGACCGCCCCGATCGTCTTGCGGGCCCGGTCGATGTGGCCATGGGTGATCAGCCACTGGGGCGACTCGGGCAGCACGGTGAGCGCACCCACCACGATCACGGCGGCGGGAACGAAGCCGACGGCGAACATCGCCCGCCAGTCCTCAGCGCTCGAGAAGGCCAGGTCGACGAGGTAGGAGACGAGGATGCCGATCGTGATCATCAGCTGGTTCAGGCTGAGGACCCTGCCCCGGATCGGCGGCGGTGAGATCTCCGACAAGTACACCGGAACGGTCGCCGAGGCGCCGCCCACCGCCAGGCCGAGCACCACACGGGCCACGATCAGCATCCCGTAGCCGTTCGCCGTCACGATGATCACGGTTCCGACCACGAAGACGGCACCCTCGAGCGCAAGCGTCCAGCGCCGGCCGATGCGGTCCGAGACACGCCCCGCTCCCAGCGCGCCGATCATCGCGCCGATGAGCAGCACGCTGACGACGCTGCTCTGCTGGACGGAGTCGAGTCCGAACTCCTCCCGCATGAACAGCAGGGCACCGGAGACGACGCCGGTGTCGAAACCGAAGAGGAACCCTCCGACGGCGATGGTCCAAGCCCACAACCGCACCCTGCGCAGGCCCTTGGCGGGGAGGTCCTCCATCGGACCGTGGGTGCCGGGTTCCTGGGAAAAGCCCTGAGCCACGCGTCTCTCCTGTTGGCTGACCGTGCTGCCCGATGCCGGCCGGCTGAGCGGCTGCCGCCGTACGCGATCAGCTCTCACGGCGGCCCGTTACCTGTTCCAAGACCGACCGCGCGGTAAACCACAGCCCACACATGGCGGCCGGTGACCGGTGGTCTGTGGCAGGTGGCCGATGGCCGGTGGCGGTGGCAAACTTCCGCCCGCTCGCTCCGCGCCAGGGGATCAGGCCGGTCGCCTCGCGAGCCGGCGGCTCGGGCAGCGTGGTCCCCTCCGGGGCCGTACGCGGCTCGGGGCGCTCGTCGCGGGTCGGTGCCGGCTCCACTGTGGCTGGGCGTCACTCACCTTCGAGGGGGCCCGCGCGTGGGCCGAGGGAGTCGATGACGCGGGGCGGGTAGCCGGCTTCGAGCAGCGGGCCGCGGACATCGCGGTCGAGGTCGGGCAGGTAGCCGAACAGGACGTCAGCCGGGCCTGTGATCTCGACGTGGCCGCAGGCCGCGGGGAGCAGCAGCGTCTCCGCCGGGCCCAGCTCCTCGCGCCACTCCCCCGACCGCACCCGCACGGGGCCTCCGACGTTGGACAGGATCTGCGCCGTGGCGAAGGAGTGCCGCACAGGCTCTTCGGTGCCGGCGTGCCAGCGCTCGAGAGCGAAGTAGGGCCCCGCGCACAGGAAGACCCGTTCCACTCCGTCACCGACGGCGACGGCGAGCCCCGGGGTGAAGTCCGGCCTCGTCTCCAGATCGACCTGCCGCATGAGCATGTCGAGATGGGAGCCGAACTCCGCGTCGCTCACCCGGGACCCGTCCTCCATCTGCCAGCGCATGGCGTGCTGCTGGATGTCGGAGGTCTGTTCGATCTCGTAGACCAGGGTGTCGGGGCCGAAGCTGTGCAGGGTGCCGCCTGGCACGTACACGGTCTCCCCGGCCCGCACCGGCAGCCGGCGCAGGACGGCGTCGAAGTCCTGCGCCTCCAGCGCTGCGCGCAGCCGGTCGCTCGTCACCCCCTCCTTCACACCGCACAGCGCCGTCGCGCCGGGCGCGGCGTGGAGGATGTGCCAGGCTTCGGTCTTGCCGTTGGGCTGCCCTTCCAGGCGCTGGGCGGCCTCGTCGTCGGCGTGCAGGTGCACGGGGAGGGAGCCGGCCGCGTCGATGAACTTCGTCAGTACCGGGAAGTACTCCCCCACCCAGCCGTCCCCCATCAACGCCTCCGGGTGGTCGGCGACCACCCGGCGCAGGGGCCGGCCGGCGAGGGGACCGTTGGTCACCACGGTGCCGCTGCCCGTGACATCGCTGCACTCCCACGTCTCGGCGACGCTCCAGTCCGGGATGCCGGCCTTGCCCAGACGGCGGGCGATCGCGTGGCCGCCGAAGACCAGCGGCTTGGCGATGACCGTCATCCGCAGCGGATACAGGCCGTCCGGGCAGGTCACAGGACCGGCTGGCCGCCGGTGACCGCGACCCGGGCCCCGGACACATAGCTCGCCTCGTCAGAGGCGAGCAGTACATAGACAGCCGCGAGCTCGGCCGGCTGCCCTGGCCGCCCCAGCGGAACCTGGGACCCGAAGCTCTCCACTTGCTCCGGAGGCATGGTCGCCGGAATGAGCGGCGACCAGATCGGTCCAGGCGCCACGCTGTTGGCGCGGATGCCCTTCGGCCCCAGCATCTGGGAGAGGGTACCCACCATGTTGGCGATGCCGGCCTTGGTGACGTTGTACGCCAGCAGCTGCGGTGGCGGGCTGTCGGAGTTGACCGACGTGCTCCCGATGATCGCCGAGCCGGGCCGCATGTGCGGCACAGCGGCCTTGACCAGGTGGAAGAAGGCGCTGATGTTGGTCGCCAGAGTGCGGTCCCACTCCTGGTCGGGGATGTCCTCGACGGAGTCGTGCGTCATCTGGAAAGCGGCGTTGTTGACGAGTACGTCGACGCGGCCGAACTCCCGCACGGCCGTGTCCACGATAGACCGGCAATGAGACGGATCGGCCACGTCACCGGGCACCAGCACGCAGGTGCGCCCGGCGTCCTCCACCCACCGCCGCGTCTCCTCGGCGTCTTCGTGCTCGTCGAGATACGAGACCAGGACGTCCGCGCCCTCCCGGGCATAAGCGAGCGCCACCGCACGCCCGATACCGCTGTCCCCACCCGTGATCACCGCGGCTTTCCCGGCCATCCGTCCCGATCCCCGGTAGCTCTCCTCACCGTGGTCGGGCCGGGGCTCCAGTGCGGAGGTGACGCCGGGCGGGGTCTGCTGCTGACGAGGACGGGACATGGCCTCTCCGGTTCGCTCGGCTGGACGAGAGTGGCGGCGCCTTCCCGCGCAGCCTCCATCCTGACCCCGCGCTCCACGCCCCGCGACTCGGAAGGCGGAGCCGCTCCGGGCGGCGCACGAGCGTGCCCGCAGGACGCACCGCCGGGCCTCCCGGTGCCTCAGTCCGACCTCGGCGGGCGTGCGACGCGGTGCACGGCGACGGCCATGGCCCTCAGGTTCCCATCGGCCGTGGGCAGACTCCGGCGGCCACGTTCACAGGGTGTTCGGCGTTCCCGCTGCCGTAGCCGGGACCGGCTGCCACAAGCACCACCGCACGCTCGGGCTCGTCAAGAGGGCCGCACGTCGGCAGGGGCGGGCGGCCTCTGGCCGAACCCTCCGCTCGGTGCGACCGAGACGCTGCCCGTCACGGCGGACACTCGAATGCCCGGTCAGATGATGCTCTATCGCCGGCCGGCCGACACGATGGTGTGTGAAGGCGGCCTGCTCACGGCTGCCGGGCCGTATGCGTGCGTGTATGCACCGATGCCGGGTGGACGAAGCGGGAGGAGTGCGTGAGGGACCCCACGGGCCGCACCCCGCCGCACGGTGACCCCAAGGGTGACCCCAAGGCCGTGCGCCGCAGGCAGAACCGTGTGGCCGGGATCGCCACCATCGGTGGCTTCCTGTTCGGCTACGACACCGGCGTGATCTCCGGGGCACTGATCTACATCTCCTCCGATCTGCACCTCGACGCGACCGAACAGTCGGTGGTGGTCAGCTGCTTGCTGCTGGGTGCCGCGTTCGGTGGCACTTTCGCCGGGCGCGTCTCCGACACGGCCGGGCGCCGAAGGGTGATCAACTGGGCGGCCGTGCTGTTCCTCATCGGCACGGCGGGCAGCGCGCTGGCGACCAGCATGGAGGTCATGGTTGCCGCGCGGATCGTACTCGGACTCGGCGTCGGCGCGGTGTCGGCCGTGGTGCCGCTGTACATCGGCGAGATCGCCCCACTGTCCCGACGGGGCCGACTGGTCAACCAGAACGAGATCATGCTCGTCACCGGACAACTCGCGGCCAGCGTGGTCAACGCCGCCATCGCCGGGGTGAGCGAGGATGACCAGGTCTGGCGCTGGATGCTCGGCGTGGCACTGATCCCGGCCATCGGACTGTTCGTCGGCAGCCGCTTCCTCCCGGAGTCGCCCCGCTGGCTGGTCAGCCACCGGCAGTTCGACGAGGCCGACCGGACCCTGCACTCGCTGCGCGAACCGCAGGCCGCGCAAGAGGAATACGGCCACATCCTGGATGTCTCCCGGGCCCACCGTCACGACGCCAGGATGAAGCCCCGCCGTTATCTGACCATCCGCTGGGTCAGGCACCTGGTGGTCGTCGGTATCGGTGTGAGCTTGTGCCAGCAACTGGCGGGCGTCAACGCGGTCGTCTACTACGCTCCGACTCTGCTCTCCCGGACGGGGCTGAGCGCCAACGCCTCGGTCACCAGCGAGATCGCCGTCGGCGGAATGGGCGTCGTCGCGACGCTGGTGGGCATGTACCTGGTCAGTCGTGTCGACCGCAGACCGATGCTGATGACCGGGCAGATCGGAGCGGCGGCCGCCCACCTGCTGATCGTCGCCCTGATCACCGTGCTCAGTGGCACGGTGATGAGCGTCTCGGTGCTGGGCGCGATGGTGATCTTCATCTTCTTCCAGCAGTGCTTCATCTCCACAGTGACGTGGTTGACCCTGTCGGAACTGTTCCCCATGCGCGTACGCGGCTTCGCGATGGGTCTGTCCGTCTTCTTCCAGTGGACGGCGAATCTCGTCGTGTCCCTGGCCTTCCCCAACGTCATCGAGCGGTACGGCCCGCAGGCGGCCTTCGGGTCTTTCGTGGTCCTCAGCCTTCTGGGTTTCGCCTTCACCCGGTGGGTACTGCCCGAAACGCGCCGCGAGTCCCTGGAAGACCTGGAACGCCGGCTCAAGGCCAGGTTCTCCTGAACCCCCTTCTCCCGGGCACCCGCGACCGTTGCCGTCACCGGACCGGGGACCTCCGGAGCGAGAGGAGGGTTCCGGAGCCGACGGGGGAACAGGCGGCAGAGCGTCCGTTCTTGTGCCGGCGACCCCAGCGCGTACGCGCAGTTGCGCGACCAACTCCTGCCCGCGCTCCTGCCCGCGCTGCGCGGCCACAATATGTTCGAGGCCGGCATGAAGCTCATGAACGAACTGCGGGGCGTCTCCACCGGCGTCGCCTTCGAAGCCGTGGACACGATCGGTTGCCGGCCCCTGTGGCGTGGGCCTCCCCATGGGGAGGAGACAGTACGCGCCACCGTGCACGCCACGGCCGCCGAGACAGCGGCGCGTCAGGAACCTCGGACATGCCCGCCGCCCAGGACGCGATCAACACCGCTCTCGGGCCCCGGACCTCACGAGGTCGAACGTCAGGAGACTGGGAACCAGGCCGACAGGCGCTTGGCGACGACCGGCACATCGACGCTGTCCTGCGCGACGTCCTCGACGAATGGGCCGGCCACGGAGACGGGCGGCGGGACGGCACCGGCGCTCACGCCGTTGAACCGCAGGAAGACGCGCATGGCGAGCCAGGCGGTGCGCTTGTTGCCGTCGATCAGCGCATGGTTGCGGGCAACGGAGTGCAGCAGCGCCGCCGCCTTCTCGTGCAGCGTGAGATACAACTCGGCCCCGAACACATGCGTGCGGGGCCGCTCGAGTGCCGACACCAGAAGGCCCATGTCGCGCACGCCGTGCTCGGTACCGTTGACCGTGCGGGCGATGGCCAGGACTTCGTCGACCTGGAGGTAGCGCGCGTTCGTCACTTCAGGTAGTCCAGAATCTCCGCATCGCTGTCCATCAGCTCGGCCAGAACGTCATCGACCTTCAGCTCGGCCCGGTCCTGAGCGTCGCGGATGGCCTCGATGGCGAGTTCCTGCTTGCTGCGGCCCTCCCGACGAGCCCGCTCGGTGAGCTTCGCGTCGAGGTCATCGGGGAGCCGGAGTGTCATCGCCATATGGAGATGATACCTGAACGGTATCAGCAGCGCGGTCGGGCGTTCTCGGCACCCAGACCATGGGGCCGGGATGGTCACTCGCACCGCCTGCGCGGTGCCGCAGGGGCGAGCAACCCACCCGGACAACAAAACCGCAGGTCAGGAACCCTTCTCGGCAGGCTCCAGAATCGCCACGCACTCCATGTGCTGCGTCATCGGGAAGAGGTCGGTCCGCGACTACGACGAGAAAGGCCAGGTCAAGGCAGGTTTTCCGGCCCGCCGTGCGGCGCGTGGGTTGCCCTGAGCGTCAAACGAGCGTCAGGGTCAACAGACCATCAACGTGGGGAACGGCGCTAGGGCAGGCGCCCCGGCTCGGGCTCAAGTCGGTAGTCCGCTCCTCCACAGTCAGCAGGCAGGCCCCGTGGGCAACAGCCCCGGCCTCGGGTGTGAGACTGGGGGAACGCTCGTACCTGGGTGCGGCTCACCCATAGGGCCACGGGCCCCGCCCCTGGCGTTACCGCCAACGACACCGGCCCGTTCGGCCCTCGCGGGGCGTCGAAGACACCGCGTCCGGGACGCTGACCGACGGTCCCGCCCCCAACTTTTCGTCCACCGCGCCCACCCTTCGACCACCGCGCTCACCAGGAAAGAAACGGCACGATGACGAAAGACGACGAGCCCGCACTCGACGACCCGGTAGGTCAGTCGCTCGGCGGTCGGCACGCGCATCTCGCCCGAAGGTTCGGTCGAGCGGCCACCTATCCCACCGACGTGGCGACCTTCTCCTCCGTGTCCGTCGACCCGGACCCGGAAGACTGGGCCGACCTGGCCGGCCTACTCGGTCCCGGCGCCTTCGCCGACAGCTCTCCGGCCGTTCCGCCGTCGGGTTGGGAGCCGGTCTTCAGCCTTGACGGCCGTCAGATGACCTGGCCCGGCGACGGCTGCCTCGGCCGACCTCGTTCCGAGTCCGACACCGACGTGGTCGAACTGGGCGCGGACAGCGTGCCCGACATGCTGGATCTCGCCGCGCGGACCGAGCCGGGGCCGTTCTGGCCCCGTACCCGTGAACTCGGCACCTACCTGGGTGTCCGGGTCGACGGCACCCTGGTGGCGATGGCCGGGGAACGCTGCGGCCTGGTCCGCCATCCACGGCGGCGGAGGCGCCCCGGGCTCATCGGCCGCCTGTCTGCCGATGAGCCCGTTCGTCTCGCGCGGCGAGACTCCCTTCATCCAGTTGCGGACACACGGAACGGCAGACGGGTGAAGCCGCTGACTGCTCCGCCAGGTCTGCGGACCGCCCGCCCCACCGGTCGCAGGTGTGGCATTCGGCTGGCCAGGGTCCACAGGGCGATCTCTCCCGCCAGCCGAGCCAATGAGATCTCAAGTCTCATGGCACTGTCCGCAGTGAGGTGACTGGGCTGGGAACTCCGTGCGAGGTCGAAGCGGGCAGGGTAGGGGAATCGCAGACCGTCGCGGTGGGCCGCGGCGAGCACAAGCAGAACGCCGCTGCGAGGTGGCAGGGGGCGACCTCCCACCTCGGCCTGCTCGGAGGCGATACGCAGGAAGAACCGGCGCGGAGGATCGAAGCGCAGGGTTTCGTCGACCGCCTTGGCCGCGAGGTTCGGTGCTGTCCTGAGTGTCTGCCATTGCTCAGGGCGGGCCGCCAGCGCGGCCACCGCGTTACCGATCAGACAGACCGCGATGTCCAGACCGGAGGCGATCAGAGTCCTACAGACTGCGGCGGTCTCTTCCAGACTCGGCTTGTCAGGGACGATGCCCGACCGCTCCGGACTCGTCGATGGTGTCTCCTGGCGGTCACGCCGTTGCACGTGGTCGATCAGCCTGGTCAGGTCGTTCCCTCTTCCGTTTCCGCTATGGGGAGCGGTGAGTCGGCTGATCAGGTCGCCTCCAGGGCTCTGTCGCCGCTCACGCTCCAATCGAATGACCAGGGCTGCCAGGTCCTCATGCGCGTCCTTGACCGCTTCGGTCCGGGCTGCTGAGGGCGTCCCGTGGACGGATCTGCCGATGACATCGCACATGTCGGCGAAGCGTGCTGAGTCCGCTGACGGAATACCGAGCACTTCACCGAGGCAGGCAACAACGAGTGGATAGGCGAAGTCGTCCACGAGGTCTATGGAGTCGGCTTCAGCGTGCCGGCGAAGCAGGTCGTGCGCGACGGTGTCGATTCGTGTGGCGGCCTGGTGCAGCGCCGGGCGCAGCAGCGGTTCGGCGATGGCGTACGCCTCGTCGGATCGCTTCGCAGATGAGCGGCGCCCCTCAGTGCGGGCCGGCGCCGAGCACGCGAGCGCGCAGGTGTCCGCGGGGTGGGTGAGTGATGCGCAGGTCGAGAAGCGCGGATCCTGGAGGACTTGGTGGCAGCCGTCGTACGAGACGACGGCGAACAATCCCGTGCGACTGCGGTGGACTGACCCCTGAACTCGCATCTGCTCGTACAACGCACAGGCGTCACCCCGGAAGCCCGGCGCGATGAGCTTGGCCACAGGGTCACCGGTGCGGGCCAGGAACTTCGCCTTCATGCTGTGCGGGCCGAGGGTGCCTGCGCAAGGCGGCTCGATGTCGTTGGGGTGGTGGTTCATGGTCTTCCCCTCAGCAAGCGACTTTGGGCTGGGCGCTGGTCACGGCTGACATCCGCGGGCGTCCGGAGCTCTGGGGTCGTCGTGCACTCGTCGTTGATGCGAGTTCTGCCAGGTTGGCGGCAGGGCCTGAGCGACACGTTCCGCAGGTGCGGTGGTGGGTGTGAGCAGGTCGGTGACGACGCGGCTCTCGTTCCGACTCATAACTCATGAGTCAACGGTATTCCAAGTGAGACGTAAATGTATCAGGTGAACCGTAAACGACTCATCGTGTGCTCCTTCCTGAGCGAAGCCTCGTCCGCTAGCGCTGGACTTGCAGGCGTCGGCGGTGGAGCCATTTCGGTAGTCCAGGGGCCTCCAGGAAGCCCTCCGCGCGGGCCGATGCCAGTCCTATGCGAGGCAGATCTGCGCTCTTCTCGAAGAGCAGGAAGCGTGGTTCCCAGATCGGGCGGTACTTCGCGTTGGCGCGGTAGAGGGACTCGATCTGCCACCAGCGGGAGAAGAAGCTCAGCAGCGATCGCCACAGGCGCAGTACCGGTCCGGCGCCGAGCCGTGCTCCGCGCTCGAACACCGAGCGGAACATCGCGAAGTTCAGCGACACTTGGGTGGTGTCGATCTCGCCTGCCCGGCGCAGCAGTTCAATGACCATGTACTCCATCAGGCCGTTGTCGGAGTCGCGGTCGCGCCGCATCAGGTCGAGGGAGAGCCCGTGAGGGCCCCAGGGCACGAAGGACAGCAGGGCCCGCAGTATGCCGTCGGAGTCGTGGCACTCGACCATCACGCACCGCCCGTCCTCCGGGTCCCCGAGCCGGCCCAGCGCCATACTGAATCCGCGCTCGGTCGCACCGTTGCGCCAGTCGTCGGCACGCTCGACAAGACGCGCCATCTCGTCGGCGGTGATGCCCTCGTGGCGCCGGATGCGCACGGTGTACCCGGCTCGCCGCACCCGGTTGTGGGCCTGCCTCACGGTTCGCATGGCGCGGCCCTCCAAAGTGAAGTCGGCGACGTCGACGATGGCCTCATCGCCGAGCTCGAGTGCGTCCAGGCCGTGTCGGGCGTAGACGGTGCCTGCTTCCTCGCTCGCGCCTATGACGGCCGGCACCCAGCCGTGTGCGCGTGCTTCGGCAAGCCACGGGGTGATGGCTCCCGGCCAGGCTTCCGGGTCACCGATCGGGTCCCCGGATGCCAGCGACACACCGCCCACCACGCGGTAGGCGACTGCGGCCTTCCCGGTCGGGGACCACACCGCGCTCTTGTCCCGGCGCAGTGAGAAGTAGCCGAGGGAGTCGCGCTCTCCGTGGAGCTCGAGCAGTGTCCGCAGCTGTTTGTCATCGTTCTTGGTGAGCGGGTCGACGGCGCGGCGGGCGCGGAACGCGGCGTAGGCGACAGCGATGACGAGCGCGGTGCCCAGCATGTTGATGGTGACGTTGGCCCAGTGCGGGACGGCGATCCCCGGGAAGCGCGACTTGTCCACCGTGACCGTGATCAGCTGCCACGTACCGTAGCGCCAGCGCTCTGTGATGGTGGGATGGCCCGCGTGGGGCGACTGGTTGGTGGCGGTTACCAGCAACCAGGCAAGCAGGGAAGCCGTGGCCAGACCGCTGACGGCCACGACGGCGGCGAGCTTGGGGTTGGAGCGGTCTCCCTTGGCGTAGAACTCTCGCCGTCCTGCCAGCAGCACGACGACGAACGCGGCAGTGAGAAGAAGTGAGATCCAGTTCTGCGGGTGCCGCCGCCACTGCGGGAAAATCATGGCGAAGCAGACGAGCGCCAGGAAGAGCCCGCTGAGCGCCAGGTTGAGGATCCATGCCGCGCGTTTGCAGCGCCGCATCGTCACCGCGAGGAAGGCCGTGACCACGCCGGAGGCGAATCCGGCGGTCAGCAGGTACGGCGTGAACAGGTCCTGTTGGTTGTGCCGCCGCAAGTCCTGGCCGAGGGAGACCCATACGGCGCTGAGGAAGTTGATGAACGCAACTACCCGTAGATACCAGACGGCGTAGGAGGCGGCCCGCCGCGACAGCGGGGACTCTCGGCCTGCGTCGGTCTGGGGTTTGGCGGGACGCTTGCTCATCGTCTCTTCCGTGTCGTGTCGTCAGGGGGCAGGGCATGGGACAAGGGGGCTGGTGGGATTTGTCGCGGTCGGCGGGTCGGGCGTGATACGAAGTCGGCCGGCGGGCGAGGCGCTTCCACTGCGCGAAGGAGCCGTGGGCGGTGCTTCTCGACCAGGACGAGGTTCCAGCCCGTCCACTTCGCCCCTGCGTCGGAGCCACCGGTAATGCGGGCCCAAGCACCAGAGCCCGCATTACCGGCACAGCTTCTGTCTGTTGCGGCAGATACTGCGTCCGCTGTTCAATCCGCCGGTCAGTGCTGGACGGGTTCGTTCGTCAGCTTCTGGCCGCGCAGCAGGAACCAGGCGACGGCAGACGCCAGAAGGAGCAGCACGGCGCCGACGCCGGCGGCGAGTGCCACACCGTCGACGAAGGACTCGCGTGCCGCATGCAGCAGCGCTGCGACCGCCTCGGCGGGCATGTGCACGGCGGCCACGACGGCTCCGGCCAGCGATTCGTGTGCCGCCTCCGGGGTCCCGGCCGGTCCGGTGAAGTCCTGGTAGATGTTGGTGACCACGGAACCCAGCAGGGCGATGCCCAGAGCGGTGCCCAGCTCGTAGGCCGTTTCCGAGACCGCCGAGGCGGCGCCGGCCTGTTCCTTGGGGACGGCCGTGAGGATGATGTCCGAGGTGATCGTGAACGACAGTCCGGCTCCGAACCCGACAAGCAGCAGGGTGGTTCCGATCAGCGGGTAACCGGTGGTCTGGGTGATCGTGGTCAGCGCGGCCAGGGACAGGCCGATGACGGCCAGGCCGCTGGAGACCACCGCGCGCACCGAGAAGCGCCGTGCCGCGGCGCCGGCGACCAGACCGGCCACGACCGCGCCCGCGGCGGCCGGCAGCTCGGCGATGCCCGCTTCGATGGGCCGCCGGTCCTGGACGAGTTGCAGGTACTGGGAGAGGAAGAACAGCAGACCGGAGAGCCCGAGAATGGTCAGTACGTTGGCCAGGACGGCGCCGCTGAAGCCGCGGTTGCGGAACAGCCGGACGTCCACCAGCGGGACGGGCAGGGTGCGCTGGCGCCGGACGAAGCCGTAGAGGGCGGCCGCACCGAGCACTCCTGCGGCGAGGGTGAGCCAGGCGAACCCTTCGGCCGCGGCCTCCTTGATGCCGTAGACGACACCGACCATGCCGATCAACGACAGGAAGACACTCGGCATGTCCCACGGCCCCGGGGAGGGGTTGCGCGATTCCGGCAGCATCTTGACGCCGACAATGACCAGCAGTGCCATCACGGGCAGGTTGATCAGGAAGACCGAGCCCCACCAGAAGTGCTCCAGCAACACACCGCCGACGATCGGGCCGACCGCCATGCCCGCCGAGGCGGCGGCGCTCCAGATGCCGATGGCGAGGCTGCGTTCACGCGGGTCGTGGAAGAGGTTGCGGATCAGCGCGAGCGTGGAGGGCATCAGCGTGGCGCCGGCGACACCGAGCAGCGCCCGGGCGACGACCATCATCTCAGGGGTTAGCGCGTAGGCGTTGAGTATCGAGACCAGGCCGAACGCGGTCGCTCCGATCAGCAGCAGGCGCTTGCGGCCGATGCGGTCGCCCAGGCTCCCCATGGAGATGAGCAGGCCGGCGATCACGAACGAGTAGGCGTCGCCGATCCACAGCAGTTGGGTACCTGAAGGCTGCAGGTCCTCGCTCAGGTAGGGCGTGGCCAGGCCGAGAACCGTGGCGTCCACCGCGACGAGCAGCACGGCCAAGACCAGGACGCCCAACGCGATCCAGCGGCCCGGTGCCTGCTGCGTGCCGCCCTGCTCAGCCGTACGCAGTGGATGGATCATGATGCGTCCCTTCGCATCGTGCCACCGAGCAGCAGCTCGGCGATCATGTGAGTGAAGTCGTTGCGGGCCACCCGCCCCTCGATGACAGCCCAGCCGCCGGCGGCCAACAGGCCGTACAGGGCCTCGGTGAGCCACACCGCACTCAGGTCGATCCGGAACTCGCCATCGGCCTGACCACGCCGGAACAGGGCGGTGAGCCGCTCATCGATACGGGACCAGCCCGCGTGCTGCCCCTCGCCCTCGAAGAGCTGGTTTTCCGAGTAGAGGAAAGCGAGCAGGCTTGTGCAGGGCTCGAGGGCACGAACCAGGCGACGCACCGCGTCGGCTGCCGTCCCCTCCGCCAGGCGGGCCGCGTCCAGAGCCGCCTCGCACTCGGCGATACCGAGATCCTCCAGGGCGCGCACCAGGACGTCACGCCCGGGGAAGTGACGGTTCAGCGTCGCCCTGCTGATCCCGGCAGCCCGGGCGACCTCTTCCGTGGTCGCCGTGGCCTTGCGCGTCAGCAGATCGGCAGCGGCACGCAGCACTTGATCACGATCGAAGCTCATGAGTCAACAGTAACCCATGTGAGACATGTCTGTCTCATGTGATACAATACCGTCTCTCATTGCAGGTCGATGACCTTGAAGGACGCCACGCCCCTCTCGATGCAGCCAAGCCGCCAGGCGCGGGTCGAATCCGGCATTGACAGTCATCGTCTCCACCATAAACTAGACTGACAAGTCAGACTAGTTTTGGTTTTGGGGCGCGTATGGACTTCGGGACTGTGGAGCCCGTCCGCCACCGACGGGCTCTCGTCGTGGGGTGCGGCATGGCCGGGTGTGCCGCGGCGTGGTGGCTGGAGCGTGAGGGATGGGAGGTCGTGCTCATCGACAAGGAGGCCGAGCCGTACCCGAGCAGCTATCTGCTGCAGCTGGATGCTCAAGCGACGCGGGTACTGCGGCTCATGGGCGGCCAGCAGATCGTCGACGAGGTGACCTTCGCGGCGCCGGCGATGTCGGTGCGGTGGGGCACGCGCAAGGTCCGCAAGCTCAAGATCGACGGTGACAGCGAATGGCGCCTCGCTCGCCGTTCGGTTCTGCTGTCGAGGCTCTTCGCACACCTGCCCGCAGCAGTCGAAAAGAGACTGGGAGTCGGGCTCGAGGCGCTGGAGCACCGTAGCGACGACGTCCTTGCCCGGTTCAGTGATGGTTCGGCAGAGTCGTTCGATGTGGTGGTCGGGGCGGACGGGCTGCACTCCGCGGTGCGTCGGCTGACGCTGGCATCCGAAGCGCACAGCGTGTACCGCAATGGCCTGACACACGTATGGATCAACGCCGACGTGCCGCTGCCCGACGGGCGTGCGGTGGTCGCCTCCCGTGAGGGGATGCTGTCGATGATCTGGCCGTTCCTGGACACCGACCAGACGTCGGTCATGGCGGTTGTTCCCGTGCCGGGCTCGACCGTGCCGGACGAGCCGATGCTGGTCGAGCGGGTCTGCGACATGGTCGGACGCCTGGGCCCGGACATGCGCGCTGTCGCGGCGGCAGCGCGGAAGCCCGAGGACACCAAACTGACCCGGTTCTCCCAGGTGCGGCTGCCGCGCTGGTACACCCGTCGGGTCGTGCTCCTCGGCGACTCGGCGCACTGCATCGACCCGGTGTCCGGCATGGGCGCGCACGCGTCACTGCCGGGCGCAAAGGCACTGGCCGAGTCCCTGCGGGACACCGATGACGTCACTCTCGCGTTCGCGCGGTTCGAGGCCGAGGTCCGGCCCTTCGCCAAAGCGGCGCAGAGCATCACCGCGCGGGCCGTGGAGTTCAGTACCAGGACCGAGGGACGCAGCCGCATGGCCACCCTCGCCGGAGGGGTCGGCGACCTGGTGTCCGCCATCCCTGCGACGCTGACGAGGCGCAGCATTCGCAGGCAGGCCGCCCTCCGGGCCTGAGCCTCCTGCCTGGCAGGCCACCAGCGTCATGAGGTCGTGTTGCAGCCGGGCACACTGGTCGCCGAACGATGTCGCTACTGCATGAAAGAGATCAATGGGACGCACAGCAGGACGAGGGCCCGAGAACACCAAGCGGTTGATCCTGGACGCCGCAAGGGGCGTCGTCGTGGCACAGGGGGCCCGGGCGACCCTCGATGACGTGGCAGTCGCGGCCGGGCTGACTCGTGGAGCGGTGATCTACCACTACAGCTCGAAGAACGCGCTGTGGCTCGCGCTGACCCAGGACGTGCTCGCCCAGTTCCACCAGGCAGTGCAGGACCGTATCGAGGACGGCCAGGAGCCCGGGCGCCTGGCGCGCGCCTTCATCCGCGCATCGCTGGAAGGCGACGCGATCGAATTGGTCGGCGAGCGGCTTTTCCTCCTGGCTGCCCTCGCCGTGACTCCTGGAGTCTCGGAGATCGCCTCCGAGGACGGTGCGCGCTGGAAGGCCAAGATGGCCGATGACGGACTCTCCGTGGGAGCACGCACCGTCATCCTGAACGCCGTCGACGGCGCCGGCCTCATGGCCGGATGGGGGCTGAGGCCCGACCGGTCCGAAATCGCCGCCCTGCGAACCGAGTTGGAGAAGCTCACTACGCCCGGCACATAGCACTGCGTCGATGTCCCAGCCCGGCGCTGCCCAAGTGTCGCAGCGTCCGGCCGGTCTACGCGTTGAGCGATGACCTTGCGATCTGTGCCTCGGGCGGCCATCCGACCAGCGCAAACGCGGATCATGTCGTGTGACGGCCGAGAGTCACAGCCAATCGTTGAGGCGGTTGATCCCGCACTCGACTGCCTGGCGCCGACGACAGTCCGCTGGGCCGAAGTCTGGAGGTCGGCCACCGCGTGAGCCGAGCTTCCGGCCGTTTGCGCGCTTGATCAGCCACGTCCAGGATCGTGCAGCGATTCTCGCGGCGGCGCAGGTGGGCGCGGTCCCTACGGAGGACGCCCGTTCCGCGCAGAACCGATCGAGGGGAAACATGACTGGCCCGGACCGGTGTGGGGCACGCGAACCCTCTCCCGCACCAGCTCGAACTGCTGCGCGTCCCCGCGCTGTTCCGCCGTCCCCACAATCGACAGGACGTTCCGGCCTGGCTCGACGGCCAGGTGCAGCTTGGCGGTGACCCTCGCCGCGTGAACGTCCCAGCCCGTGAGCTCCGCGCTCGCTGAACACACCGCCCTGCGGGTTCTTATGCGCGTACCTCCGCCTTCTCTGACCCGAGATGCATCCGCGCAGGCCGACCGAGGCCAGGGACGGCCGCCCACCGTCGCCCGAGCGAGCGACACGCCTCACCTCGTGTGGGCGACGGCAGCCGGGGGCCTCCCGCGCGGACTGCTTCCCCTTAGGTCTCTGCGGTTCACCCACCCCTCGTACCGGTGAGCGACTTCACCTTGAGAACTACACTGACACGTCAGTACAGTATTTGGACCAGGCAGACGGCCGGCAGGCCGCATACGAACGGAGCGCGACCATGACCAGTGTCAGCACCCGATCCGCCGACGTCGTTGTCGTCGGTGCCGGGCTCGCAGGGCTCACTGCAGCGGACCAGCTCTCCCGAGCCGGGCACGACGTCGTCGTCGTCGAGGGCCGTGACCGCGTCGGCGGACGGATCCACACGGTCGAGGTCGCGGGCGTCCCCGTCGACGCCGGCGCGACCTGGGTCGCACCGGGTCACACCGCGGTACGCGACCTCGCACGCCGATTCGACTGCGAGTTCGTGGCCCAGTCCCAGCCGGGCAAGGGCGTCATGTCCTTCGGAGGCAAGCGCAAGATCGAGAGCGCCACGTCCATGGCACCCTGGGCGATGCTCGACCTCACGCGGATCATGGGGGTCCTGCAGAAAATGGTCGACGGCCTCCCCGTCTCTTCTCCTTGGGAGCACCACCACGCCGCGCACTTCGATTCGATGTCGCTCGGCGAGTGGCTGACCTTGAAGCACGCCCTCAAGGACACCCGGAAGTTCATGAACGTGTTCAGCCTCGTGCACTGGGGTGCACCCGTAGGCGAGGTCTCACTGTTCAACGTGATGCGGTACATCAAGAACCTGGGCGGTATCGAACACATGCTCGCCGTCGAGGGCGGCGACCAGCAGGACCGGTTGCTGGGAACGATGCACACGCTGGTCAGCAGGCTCGCCGGCACGCTGGAAGACCGCCTGCTCCTCGCCTCCCCGGTCGAGCACATCACCACGGCCGGAGAACGCGTCACGGTCGAGACCAGCAACCACACCATCGATGCCCGGTACGTCATCGTGACGGCATCGCCGACACACCGATCGACCATCGAGTTCACGCCCGCACTCCCGGAGCGTCACTACGGGCTCTCACGCAGCTGGCGACTCGGAGCTCTCAGCAAGGCTTTCGTCGCCTATGACCGCCCCTTCTGGCGGGACGAAGGTCTCTCGGGAGAAGGAATGTCCGACGACGAGACCGCCTTCCTCGCTTTCGACGTCAGCCCGGACGCCGGTGGCCCCGGCATCCTCATGGTCTTCTGTGACGCGCGCGGGTTCGACGCATACGACGAGGCCGAGCGCCGCCGGCGCGTCATGCGGCACCTCATCCACCTGTACGGTGCGCCCGCGCGCCATGCCATCGACTACACCGACTTCTCCTGGGGCAACGACAGCTTCGCACCCGGCGGGCCGAACCCGGCAGTCGGGCCGAAAACGTGGACCACCTTCGGACCGTTCCTGCGCGAGCCGGTCGGACGCGTCCACTGGGCCGGCACCGAAACAGCCGACGAGACCTCCGGCACCATGAACGGCGCCATCCTCTCGGGCCAGCGCGCAGCCACCGAAGTGGCATCACGCCTCGACTCCGGGCAGTGACCCTACCTGCCCCCGCTGACCTCGCCCCCGGACCGTCGGCGCCGGCCTCCGGTCCAACAAGCCACCGCTCCCCACAGTTCGGCAGAACGGGCCACGAGCAGACTGGGGGCGGGGCCAGAGCCGATCCGTCCCGGACGGTCGTCCTCGCCCTCACGACCTCGACGCCGCACCCACCGTCACCATGCTCCCCGGCAGCCCCATGCCGTAAGACCTCGCAGTCACAGACCTGCACCGAAGAGGAGACACCCGTTGAACAAACCCGCACCCCGAGCCCTGATCGTCGGCATGGGCATCGGCGGCCTCGCCACGGCGATGCGCCTGCACGACATCGGCTGGGATCCCGTGATCGTCGAGCGAGCCTCCGAGCGCCGCGCCCCCGGCTACTTCATCGGCCTCTTCGAAACCGGCCGCGCCACCGCGAAGCGCATGGGCATCCTCGACGCCATCGGCAACCGCACCGACCCCACCACCATCACCTATGACGTGGAGCGGGACGGACGCCGCCGTCCCGGCATGGGGTACGGCGACCTCCCCGGCGGCCCACGCCTGATCCTGCGCGGCGACATCGAGACCGCCCTCCACGACGCGGTCGCCCTCCGTACCGAGATGCGCTACGGCACCACACCGACCGCCCTCGGCGAACACCCCGCAGGAGTCGTCGTCACCCTGCGCACCACCACTGGCGAGGACATCGCGGAGACCACCGAGCACTTCGACCTCGTCATCGGCGCCGACGGCGTGCGCTCCACCGTCCGCCACCTCGCGTTCGGCCCCGACAACCGCTTCATGCGCCCGCTGCACCACATCGTCGCTGCCACCACCATGAAGGAGCCCGTTCCCGGCTACCGGTCCCAGGACGGCGTCGTCCTCGCCGAACCAGGGCGCTCGGTGTGGACCTTCCCCTTCACCGGCCACCAGCCCGGACTGCTGTTCAACTACCGCACCGACGACGAAGACGCCCAGTTCCGCCGTCCGCCCATCGAGTCGCTGCGCGCCGCCTTCGGGCCAGAGCCCGTCGGCCCCGTCCTCGGTCATCTGCTCCGGCAGTTCGAGCAGGCCGACGACTACATCTTCGACTCCGCGAGATCGAGATGGACACCTGGCACACCGACCGGGTCGTCCTGCTCGGTGACGCCGCCTGGTGCCTGACCCTCTACTCCGGCATGGGCGCCTCCACCGCGATGGCGGGCGCCGACCTGCTGGGCACCCTGCTCCAGCGCAACCCCGGCAACACGCCCCGGGCCCTGCGCGAATGGGACCAGAAGCTGCACCCCTTCATGGCGCTCCAACAGAAGTCAGCACGCACCGAGGGCCTGCCGACATTCGTCCCCCAGACTCGCAAGGACAAGATCGTACGCACCGCCATGCAGAAGGTGCTGACCAACCGGGCCGGCAAGAAAGTCATGACGGCCATGATGGACAAGGCGTTCAAGGAGATGTCCATCGATATCGCCGCCGTCTGACAGCCCCCACCACGAAGTTCGTTTTCACGTGTGCCCCTTTGGGGGCACACCTCCATTCCGATGAAGGTCTCGGTTCCGACAGGTTGGGCTGCATGAACGCGGAGAATGACAAGCAGAACAAGGTTGCCGTGACGGTGACCGCTGATTCCGTTGCAGGGGACGAGCGGGCGGCGGAGCGGAGACTGGGCTCGCGGGCCCCCGAGTTCATCCGGAAGTCACGCTTGCTCCGCACGGGCTGGCAGGTCGGAATCTTCGTCGTTGGTCTCGCCGTAGTCGGGGCCGGCGTCGCGATGCTGGTACTGCCCGGCCCGGGCTGGCTGGTGATCTTCGGAGGCATGGCCATCTGGGCGACCGAATTCACCTGGGCACAGATCGTCCTACGCTGGACCCGACGCAAGGTCACCGAAGCCGCCCAGCGCGCACTCGACCCCAAGGTACGGCGGCGCAATATCATTCTCACCACGGCGGGGCTCGTGATCATCACGGCACTGGCAGGAATCTACCTCTGGAAGTTCGGCATAGTCGTACCGTGGAAAATCAAGCAGTGATTCAGCAATGGTCCTGCGATGCAGCTGCCAAAGGACAGAGTATGTCGTCTACTTCACTGCTTCCCTCGGCCCTGCTGCCACCCGGATCTGCTGCAAGGGAATTGCCAAGATCACCACGTGAGACCACGTCTCAGAAGAGGTGATCGACCGGGAGCAGGACCACTCCGTCCTCGTCCGCATGCAGGATGTCACCCACGCCGAACGACACACCGCCGAAGGTGACGGGCACGTCCACCTCTCCTCGCCCAGCCTTGCCCGCTCGCCGCGGATTGGTCCCCAGTGCCTGCACACCGAGCCGTGTCGCGGAGAGTGAGGCGCTGTCGCGGACAGCGCCGTGCACGATGACACCCGCCCATCCGTTGTCGCGGGCCCTGGTGGCCATCCGGGCACCGAAGAGTGTGGTGGCGAGGGACCCGCCGCCGTCCACGACCACGACGGCCCCACCCCCGGGCATGTGCAGCAGCTCGTGCAGCAAGGCGTTGTCCTCACGGCACGAAACGGTCCGCACCGGACCCGCGAAGGAGCGCACGGCCCCGTAGCCGGTGAACTGCAGGGAACAGACACGGAGCCGGTCGCCGTACTGGTCGGCGAGGTCGGCGGTGGGGACGGGAGTCGTGTGCATCGTCGGAAGCGCTGCCTCTCATCGAGTGAGCTCGGGCTGGAGAGCCGGATAGACACCCCGAACGACACTTTGCATCAATAGGCGTTTCAATACAATGCTGGTGCGAGATGAGCTCTCCATCACCGCGTACGCCGGGACCCAGCCCATAGGATGGAGCGTCCGACGTCCCCGTCCGAAGAGCGCAGCCTGATGCCGCGGCCGAATCTGACCACCTCCACCGCCACCCGCCTGGTGGACCTCCTGCGCCGCAGCGGCCTGGAAGAGGGTGCGCACGTCACCGAGCAGTGGGCGGCGGACGAGCTGGACGTCTCCCGCACACCTGCGCGCAAGGCGATGGCCTTCCTCGCCGAGGTGGGCATCCTCAGGCGTGAGCGGAACCGGGGTTACTTCCTGAACCGCGCCGCCGCCAGCCTGACCGGAACGGACCTGGCGGGGGCTGCCGATCTGGAGGAGGAGGCGTACTTCCGGGTCGCCGACGACTACATCGGGGGCCGTTTCACCGGGCCGTTCACCGCGGCCGACATCGGTCGCGGTTACGGCCTGACGCCACGCCAGGCCGACCGGGTGCTGGCGCGCATGGAGTCCGAGGACCTGGTGCGCCGCAAGGCCGGCGGGCGCGGCTGGGAGTTCCAGCAGGCGCTCTCGACGGTCGAGGCGCACGACCAGAGCTACCGGTTCCGCATGGTCATCGAGCCGAACGCCCTGCTGGAGCCCGGCTTCAGGGTCGACCCACAGGCCGCGGCCCTGCACCGCGGGCAGCAGGAGTCCTTGTTGCGCGGGGACATCCTGCTGCTCCCGCGGGCCGAGTTGTTCCGCGTCAACGCCTCGTTCCACGAGATGCTCGTGGGCTTCTCGGGCAACCAGTTCCTCCTGGACGCCGCCCGCCGTCAGCACCGGCTGCGCCGCCTCATCGAGTACCGCCACCAGGTCGACCGCTCCCGTCTGGCCGGCCAGGCCCGCGAGCACCTGCACCTGCTCGACCTGGTCGAGGACGGGAAGCTGGAGGAGGCGGCCACCTACCTGCGCCATCATCTGGACAAGGTCCGCATCATCAAGACGCAGGGCTGACCACCCCGCGACCGAGGACCTGCCTCCCTCACACCGCGGCCGGTGAAGTTTCCGCGTTCCAGTGGTTGTATCAATCTGCGGCTTGAGACAATATGGGCCGCGCCCGGAGCCATGCGCCCGTCGGCTCCTCCGGAACGACAGCAGGGACTATGCGTACAGACCCCACCGCCAACGCTGTGCTGACCGTCGACGGCCACTCGTACCGGTACCAGCCACTGGCCGGGCTGCTGCCTGCCGGGCGGCTCGCCGAGGTGCCGTACTCGGTCCGGGTGCTGCTGGAGAACGTCGCCCGCCGCTCCCCCGCCGCTCTCGACGACGTACTCGCCCGCGCCCGCTCGGGTCGCGGCGACTGCGAACTGCCGGTGTACCCGAACCGGATCATGCTGCACGACACCACGTGTCTGCCCGCCCTCGCCGACTTCGCCGCCCTGCGCGACAGCGTCGCCGAACTTGGCGGCGCCCCGGAACGGCTCCAGCCGGCCGTCCCGGTGGACCTGACCGTCGATCACTCGGTCATCGTCGAGGAGTACGGACTGTCCGACGCCGTCGAGCGCAATCTGGCGATCGACTTCCGCCGCAACGGCGAGCGCTACGCGTTCGTGAAATGGGCCGAGCGCAGTCTGCGCGGCTTCCGGGTCGTACCGCCGGGCACGGGCATCATCCACCAGGTCAACATGGAAGTGCTGGCCCGCCTGGTCTGGCGCGAGGAGGCGGCTGAGGGCGGCCTGCCGTGGCTGCACCCGGACGTGCTGGTCGCCACCGACAGCCACACTCCGATGATCAACGCTCTGGGCGTCGTCGGCTGGGGCGTGGGGGGCCTGGAGGGACAGGCCGCCATGCTCGGCGAGCCGGTCACCATTCCCTACCCGCGGGTGGTGGGCGTGCGCCTGACGGGGCGGCTGCGGTCCGGCGTCAGCGCCACCGATCTCGCCCTCACCCTGACCGAGCTGCTGCGCGCCAGGGGCGTAGTGGACCGGTTCGTGGAGTTCTGCGGCCCCGGCGCGGCCACTCTGGGGTGGGCGGAGCGGGCCGCGGTCTCCAACATGGCACCCGAGTACGGGGCGACCTGCGTCTACTTCCCCTATGACGACGAGACCGCCGCCTACCTGAAGCTGACCGGCCGCGACGAGGCACACGTGCGGCTGGTCGACGCGTACTTCGCCGCGCAGGGCCTCAAGCGCACCGCCGACCGGCCCGAACCGCACTACGACGACGTCATCGACCTCGACCTGGCCACGGTGGAGCCGAGCCTGGCCGGCCCCGATCTGCCCCACCAGCGGCTTCCGCTGTCGCGAGTGCCCGGCTCCTTCCGCACTACCGCCGGACGGCCCGCGGACACCGCCCACTTCGGAGCGCCGCTGCCCGAGGGACCGGTCGCCATCGCCGCCATCACCAGCTGCACCAACACCGCCAATCCGTCCCTGATCGTGCAGGCAGCCCTTCTCGCCGAGCGGGCCCGGCATTCCGGGCTCAGAGCACGGCCCTGGGTGAAGACCTCCCTTTCCCCAGGTTCACGGGTCGTCGAGGACTACCTGCGCGCGGCCGGGCTCCTGGACCCGCTCGCGGAGACCGGCTTCCACATCGTCGGCTTCGGCTGCATGACCTGCATCGGCAACTCGGGCCCCCTCCACCCCGAGCTGGAGCGGCTCACCGCCGAGGCCCGCGTCGACCCGGTGGCCGTCCTGTCCGGCAACCGCAACTTCGCCGGCCGCGTCAACCCGCGCATCGCCCAGTCCTACCTCGCCTCACCCGCGCTGGTCGTCGCCTACGCACTGGCCGGCTCGATCCTGCACGACTTCGCACGCGAACCGCTCGGTACCGGCACCGACGGCAGCCCGGTGTTGCTCAAGGACCTGTGGCCCACCGACGAAGAGGTCGCCGCTCGCGTCACCGCCTCCGTACGGCCCGAGATGTTCCGGGCCAACGCCGCCCGGCTGCGCGAGGGCACCCGGGCGTGGCACGAGATCGAGGCCGCGGACGGCGTGCGCTTCTCCTGGGACGCGGACTCCACTTACATCCGTCGCCCCCCGCACCTCACGGGCCTGCCCGCCTCACCGCCCGACCGGCTGCGCGTCGAACGGGCCCGGGTGCTGATGGTGCTGGGCGACGACGTCACCACGGACCACATCTCCCCGGCCGGTGCCATCCCGGCGCGCAGCGCCGCCGGACGATGGCTGGCCGACCGCGGGGTCGCGCGGCGCGACCTCAACCAGTACTCGACGCGTCGCAGCAACCACGAGGTCATGCTGCGGGGGGCGTTCACCAACGCCGCAGTCCGCAACCGGCTCCTCCCCTCGGCGAGCAACCTCACGGGCGGCCACGCGTACACCGCGGACCGTTCGGCCGTCCTGCCCGTCCACGAGGCGGCGCCGACCTACCGCGCCGCGGGCCTCGGCCTGGTCGTCGTCGCAGGCCGCAACTACGGTGCCGGGTCCAGCCGCGACTGGGCCGCCAAGGCCCAGGCACTGCTGGGGGTGCGGGTGGTGATCGCCGAGTCCTACGAACGCATCCACCGCAACAATCTGATCGGCATGGGTGTACTGCCCCTGGAGTTCCAGGACGGCGACCGTGCGTCGGCCCACGTCTTCACCGGAGAGGAGGACCTCGCCTTCCACGGCCTTGCCGAGCTGTGCGTCGGCACCAATCCCGTCTCACTGTCCCTCACCCGCCCCGACGGCTCACGCAGCACGCTCCGCCTCCGTCTGCGCCTCCACTCGCGCCAGGAACTCGCCTACCTCCGGCACGGCGGAATCCTGCCGTACGTGGTGCGGCGCGCCGTCGCGGCACCGTGACCGAGCCGCCTCCCCGCCCACCCCTCCGCTCCGTCGGCGCCCCGGCCCCGCCGACCTCTCGAAGCAGCTGACAGCGCCGTCGTGCCCCCTACGAGAAGAGCCGCCATGTCCTCCAGCCCTCCGGCGCCCGCACCGGGCCCAGCCCTCCGGCCCTCCCGCCGCCGACTCCTGCGGGGCGCCGCGGCCGTCGGCACACTCGCCGCCTTCGGCGGCACGCTCTCCGCCTGTACCCCCGACGAGGCGAACGCCGCCTCGCCGACCGCCCCCGCGTACTACCCCGCCACCTACGAGACCGTCATCGAAGCCTCACGGCGGGAGCGGAAGCTCCTGATCTACTCGAACACCTCGCAGACGAACTGGCAGCCCGTCTTCGACGCCTTCACCCGGCGCTACCCCTGGCTGTCCGACATTCGCGCGACCAACCTCGGCGGCTCCGCCGTCTACGAGCGGTACTACAGCGAATCCGCCGCCGGTACGTCCCCCGCCGACGTGCTGGCCAACAACGCCGGTCCGCTGTGGGGCGACTACGCAACGCGGGACGTCGCCGCCGACTACCGCTCACCGGAGAGAGACCACTTGCCCGACTGGGCCGAGTTGCTGCCCGGCGTATGGACCATGTCGACGGACCCGGTCGCTCTCATCTACAACCGCAAGACCCTCTCCCCCGACCAGTTCCCCGACGGCCTGCGGTCGCTGGCGGCGATCGTCGAGGCACGACCCTCCCGCTTCCGCGGCAAGATCGGCGTCTACGACCCGACCAACGCCTACGGCTACGCCAGCAACCAGGGCTACACCTCGAACGTCGCGGGCGGCTGGGACACGTTCCGGCGGCTGCTGCCGTTCGCCCACGCCGACCACTCCTCCGGCACGCTCGTGGAGAAGGTCGTCTCCGGCGAGTACGACTTCTCCATCAATCTCAGCGGCGGCGTCGCCGTCCCGGCCGCCGAGCACAGCGGGGGCCTGCTGGGCTGGAGCTACTACGCCGAGGGCACCGTCGTCATGCCGCGCGCGCTGTCCATCGTGAAGACCGCCCCGCACCCCAACGCGGCCCGCCTCTTCCTCGACTTCCTGCTCTCCGCCGAAGGGCAGGCGGCGGTCGCCGAGGGCGGCCTGGTGCCCTACCGGCCGGACGTGCGCCAGGACGTCATGGACAGCCTCCAGGACATGCGACGCAGGCTCGGCGCAGAGCGCGTCCACCTCTACCGGCCCGTGCGGGTGCCGGAGCGCGTGCAGCAGGCGTACGTCGCGCGCTGGCAGAAGGCGGCCGGCTGAGCCGTCCCCGCCCGATGCCTCTGCCCCCACCCCGTTCGTTCGTACGGAGTCGCCATGGCCATCCAGACACCCCCGGCGCCACCAGCCCAGTCCCGCGCCCCACGCGCGGGCGAGCTCGGCACGCCCCGATACCGACGCCTGTTCGGCGCCGGACGTGAAGTCACCATCCACTGGCTGACGTTCCTCGTCACCGCCGTGCTCGTCCTCGCCCCCGTCGTACCGATCCTCTACCAGTCGGTCCGCAACCAGCCCCTGTATGCCGCAGGCGGCGCCTTCACCCTCTCGAACTACACCCACCTGTTCACCCAGGCGGGCTTCGGTTCGATCATCCTCGACACGCTGCTCTTCGCTGTCCTGACGACCGTGTTCGCGCTCGCCATCGCGGTGCCGATGGCGATCCTGCTGGAACGCATCCGCTTCCCCGCCGCCCGCCTGTTCGGGCAGGTGCTGCGCTGGCCCATCTACATCTCCCCGCTCGTCCTGGCCTTCGGCTGGATCGTCGTCTACGGCCCGGCCGGCTTCCTGACCAGCGCGGTGCGCGAGGGCTTCGGCTGGGTGCCCTGGAACCTGTACTCACTGCCCGGCATGGCCTTCGTCGAGGCCGTCGCCCAGGTCCCCATCGCCTACCTGTTCTGCGCCAATGCCCTGGCCGCCTCCGACACCTCGCTGGAGAACGCGGCCCGGAGCGTCGGCGCGGGACCTCTACGCGTCCTGCGCTCGGTCGTGGTGCCGATGCTGCGCCCGCCGATGCTCTACGCGGGTCTGCTGATCTTCGGCACCGCGATCGAGACCCTGTCCATCCCGCTCATCCTGGGCGAGCCCGCCGGCATCACCCTCTTCTCCAACTTCCTCTACGAGCAGGGCATCGACTCGATCAACCCGGACTACGGCCTGCTGGGCGCGGCGTCCACCTTCATGCTGCTCACCACCATCGCCCTGGTCGTGTTCCAGACGCGGCTGCTCAAGCACGCCCAGCGGTTCGTGTCGGTGCGCGGCAAGGCGACCCGTTCCGAACTGCTCGACATCGGTGCCTGGAAATGGCTGGGCTTCGCCTTCGTCGGTCTGTACGTCGTCTTCGGCGCGCTGCTGCCGATGCTCGCGCTGATCCTGCGCGCGTTCACCTCGCTGCTCACTCCGCTGGTGAACCCGTTCGACCTGCTCACCCTGGACAACTTCCGTCTGATCTTCGACTACTCGCCGTACACCGAGTCGATCGTCAACAGCATCACCGTGGCCTTCGTGGGGGCGGTGGCCGTGACCCTGTTCGGCACGGTGGTCGTCCTCGTGGCACGCCGCTCCGACTTCCGCTTCGCCCGTCTCCTGGAGACGACAGCGCAGTCACCGCACGCGGTCCCGGGCCTGATCGTCGGCATCGGCCTGTTCTGGGCCTTCACCTGGATACCCGGCGGCGACGCGGTGCGCGGCACGCTCTTCGCGCTGATCATCGCCTTCGGCATCAGAGCGCTCCCGTCGGCGTACGGCGCGATCTCCCCGGCGACCATGCAGCTCGGGGCCGAACTCGACAACGCCGCACGCGTCGCCGGCGCCGACTGGTGGCGCACGGTCTCCCGCATCATGCTCCGTCTCCTCGTGCCCGCGATGCTCGCCTCGTTCCTGCTCATCTGGACCCAGATGATCCGCGAGTACGCCCCCGCCATGTTCCTCGCCGGAGCCGAGTCACAGGTCATCGGCACCACCGCCATCGACCTGTGGACCCAGGGCGAGACCGGCTCCGTCGCCGCCCTCGCCACCCTCCAGATCGCCGTCACCGCCGTCGTCGCCGGCCTCGCCGGTCTCCTCCTGAAGGGGAAGAAGCATGCCTGAGCTGGTCGTCGAGAACATCAAGAAGTCATTCCACGGCACCACCGTCCTGGAGGACATCGACTTCACCGTCGCCGACGGGGAATTCTTCACCCTGCTCGGCCCGTCGGGCTGCGGCAAGTCCACCACGCTGTCGTGCGTCGCGGGCCTGGAGACCCCCGACTCGGGCACCATCCGCGTCGGCGACCAGGTCTTCTTCGACGGCACCCCGCGCCACACCGTCCCCCCGGAGGGCCGCAACCTCGGACTGGTCTTCCAGTCGTACGCGCTCTGGCCGCACATGACGATCGCCGACAACCTCGCACTGCCCCTCAAGCTCCGTAAAGTTCCCAAGGCCGAGCAGCGCCGCCTCATCGACGACGCCCTCACCAAGGTCGACATGGTCCACCTGCGCGACCGCTATCCGCACCAGCTTTCCGGCGGACAGCAGCAGCGCGTCGCCCTCGCCCGAGGCATCGTCTACTCCCCCGGCGTCCTGCTCCTGGACGAACCGCTCTCCAACCTCGACGCCAAGATGCGCAACCAGGCCCGCCTCTGGCTCAAGGGCCTCCAGCGCGAGGTCGGCATCACCACCGTCTACGTCACCCACGACCAAGTCGAGGCCATGTCCCTGTCCGACCGCATCGCCGTGTTCATGCACGGCCGCCTCCAGCAGGTCGGCACCCCCACCGAGATCTACGAGACCCCCGCCACTCCCGAGGTCGCCGGCTTCATCGGCCGCTGCAACCTCCTGGAGGGCCGCGTCGACTCCGCAGAGGAAGGAAGCGTCCAGGTCCAATTGGGCACGACGGGCCAACGCCTGAAGGTAACCGGCACCGGCTCCGCGGGGACGTCCGCCACCGTGGGCCTGCGCTCCGAACGCATCACGCTCACCGACCGCGTGGACGCCCCGCACGACGGTGGCGTGAACGTCCTGCGAGCGAGGATCGAGCAGTGCTCGTACACCGGTGCCCGTTTCGAGTATGAACTCAGCCTCGGCGACCTGCGCGTCCACGCCGAAAGCCCCATCCAGCACACAGGCCGGGAGATCAACCTCCTCATTCGTCCCGACGACTGCCTGCTCTATCCGGAAACCGTCTGACTGTCGACCCAGTCGGTCTCCCTGAGCCATGCGTGGATGAACTCACGGATCTGAGTTGGGTCGGTCTCAGCCTGTCGCGGCGGCCCTGTCGTGCTCGGCGTCGACCCGTACGGTGACGCCTGTCTCCACGATGGTGCGCGTGGCGTCGACCGACCCGTAGATCCACAGGATGCGCATCGGCTCGGTGGCGGAGGCGTTGCGGAAACGGTGGGGCGTGCCCGCGGGGACGTAGGTCGCGTCGAAGCGGGTGAGGTGGTGCTCGGTGCCGTCGATCTCCACGAGGGCGTCGCCTTCGAGGATGGTGACACTCTCTGGGCAGTTGTGGGTGTGCAGCGCGATGCCGGCGCCGCCGTCGAAGAGGGTCTGGCCGGTGAGGAAGACCTCGGCGCCGACCGCCTGGGTGACCAGCGGGACGGTGCGGGCGCCGCCGCCTCGGCTGAAGGAGGACAGTTCGGCCGGGCGCAGGACCGCGGGCTCGAAGTGGCGGAAGCAGGGAGCGTCGGTGTCGTGGTGGTGCATGGTGTTCTCCATGAGGTGCTCGGGGGCCCGGACCGGACTTCTCGATGCCCCCGAAGGACCACGAAGGGCAGGCGCGGGTCCGACGCGTCGCCGGTCTCCTGGTGATCGTCATGGTGGCGTCCGCCGTCGCCCTGCTCGTCAAGGGTGACGAACCATCGGGCCCCGGCACGAACCCGGTGGGCCGCACCGACATGGGGTGCGGCCCACCGGGCACGAGGACGCAAGGCACAGGGTGCGGCTCAGGTGACGCTGATGGCGCCGGTGATGACGGCGAAGAGGATGTAGGCGACGGAGACGAGGACGCCCCAGCGCAGGGCGTGCCGCTGGAAGTCGCCCAGCTCGGCCTTGACCAGTCCGAGGAGGACCCACAGCGGGGCGCTGGTGGGGCCCATCATGTGGAGGATCTGGCCGATGGCGCCGGCCCGGGCGATCTCGTTGGCGGGGATGCCGTAGTGCGCGGCGGACTCCGCGAGCACGGGGACGACGCCGAACCAGTAGCCGTCGTTCGACATGAAGAAGCCGAGCGGCAGCGCGAGGACCGCGGTGAACAGCGGGATGATGTCGCCCCAGCCCTCCGGGACGATCGAGAGGGCCGCGTCGGCCATGGCCTTGATCATGCCGGAGTCGGTCATGATGCCGGTGAAGACGCCGGCGGCCAGGACGAGGATCATCACCGGCACGGCGTTGGCGGCCTGCCGCTTGATGAGTTCCTGCTGGTCCCCGATGGCGCGGATGTTGACGAGCAGGGCGATCACGAACGCCACCATGAACAGCACCAGGAGGTCGGCGACCTCGGCGATGAGGAGCACCATCAGCAGCAGGGTGAGCGCCGCGTTGAACCACATGCGCCAGTCCGCCTTGACCGGCTCGAACGCCTCGCCGGAGGCGATCTCCAGCTTGTAGGCGGCGAGCTTCTCACCGTCGATCTTGTGGCGCTCGCGCAGACCGAGCCAGTAGGCGACGGCGATGATGGCCAGGCTGGTGAGGGCCATGGGGCCGATCATGTGGACGAAGTACTCGGTGGCGCTCAGGTGCAGGACGCTGATGCCGCGGGTGGCCGCGCCGCCCCAGGGGGTGGTGCCGGAGATGGTGCCCAGCGCCATGGCCGCCAGCGTCGCCAGGATGAGGGGGTTCATACCCAGGCGCCGGTAGATGGGCAGGAACGCGGAACAGACGATCATGTAGCTGGTGGTGCCGTCGCCGTCGAGGGCGACCAGGAGGGAGAGCACGGCGGTGCCGACCACGATCCGAACCGGGTCGCCCTTGGAAGCCCGGACGATGGCCTGGACGATCGGCTCGAAGAGCTTGCACTCCATCATCAGGCCGAAGTAGAGGACGGCGAACAGCAGGAGCGCCGCGGTGGGCGCGACGGTGTCCAGGCCGTTCATGATCATGTCGCCGAGCTTCGTGCCCTTGCCCGCGATGACGGCGGCGGCGATCGGGGTGAGCATGATGGCGGTGAACGCGGAGAGGTATTTCCGCATCACGAGCAGCATGAAGCTGCCCAGGGTGGCGAAGCCGAGGACGGCGAGCATCGTTGCTCCTTGGGGCAGGGCTGAGAGCCGCCGGTCGGACGGCGGCGCAGGACGGCGCGTGGGGTCGGTGCGGGTCGGTTCAGGCGGCGACCGGAAGCGCACGCGGTGTCTTGCTCGGCTCGTGCGTCGGATCGGTCACGGGGCTGCGGGCTCCTGTACGGCGATTCGGCCGGCGCACGGCCGCGGCGGGCGATGGCCCGATGCGGTTGTGAGCAGTGCGCCCGGCATGGCTGGGACGACCGGGATACCCGGGCGCTCAAGGATGGCGGATTGGCTCGCCTACTTCCGGATAACCGGTTTACCGGATTGCCGGTAGGTAACTAGAATCTGGCCATCGCGTCAATACCGAAGTGAGGAAATCGATGGCCGAACTCGCCAGGATCACGGTCGAGCCGCGCGAGCCGCTGGCCGCCGAGGTCTCCCGCCGCCTGATCGACTACCTGATGTCCGGCGAGGTCCAGCCCGGCGACCGCATCCCCTCCGAGCGGCAGCTCACCGAGATGCTGGGGGTGAACCGGCCCACGGTGCGTGAGGCGATCAAGTCGCTCGGCTTCCTCGGCCTGCTGGAGATCCGGCAGTCCAGCGGGACGTACTTCCGCGGCACCGACTCCGACGTGCTCTACCGCCTGTTCGAGCTGGGCCTGGTCCTGGGTGAGCGGGGCGCCCGCGACATGGTGCAGGCCCGGGCGGAGCTGGAGGTGATCGTGGCGGGGCTGGCCGCGCAGGCGCGCGACGAGGCGGGCGTCGAGCTGCTGCGGGCCCGGCTGACGGCGATGCGGGAGTGCCCGGACGACGAGTTCGCCGAGGCGGACACGGCCTTTCACGCCGCCCTCGGCGATCTGGCCGGCAACACGGTGCTGCGCGACATGCTCAAGGGAATGCGGGCGATGATCCAGCGCGGCTGGGTCGAGCGTACGGGCGCCGTGCGGTCCCGCGAGGTGGCCTATGCGGACCACGTGCCGATCTTCGAGGCGGTCGCGAAGGGTGACACCGAAGCCGCCCGCGCGGCGATGGCCCGGCACATGGAGGGCGCGTCCCGCCGCCTGATGAAGGCACTCGAACAGCGCGAGGCGTAACGGGAAACCGCGAGCAGCCGGCCCCGGATGCCGGCGCTCGCGGGCTTCGCATCGAAACAACCGGTTGACCGGTTGACCGGTTCGGCCTACAGTGACGGCACGGCACCGCGACACCACGCCGCCGTCCCCCATATCGGGCCCGCGCCCCCGCCATCGGGAAACATGTCCCAGGTCGGCCGGAGGCAGGCCCGCGGTCGGGACCCTTGCCGGTCCCCGCCTACCGGAAGAGGTAAGAACCCCGGTGATCGAACCCCAGACTCTGGTCGCCATGATCCACGCCGTGCCGCCCGCGCACCGCATCGCCGAAGAGGCGTTCGCGCAAGAGTTCCCGCAGGCCACGGTCTGGAACGTGCTGGACGACCGTCTCCTGGACGACGCCCGCGTGGCCGGCGAACTCACCGGCGCCCTGCGCCGGCGCATGCTCCGCCTGATCGGCCACGTGATGGACGGCGGCGCCCAGGCCCTGCTGCTGACCTGCTCCTCCTACGGCGAAGTCGTGGACACCGCCCGTACCCTGTGGAAGGCGCCCGTCCTGAAGTCCGACGAGGCGATGTTCAAGGCCGCCCTGGCCGGCCCGTACAGCCGTATCGCCGTCGTCGCCTCGACGCCGCCTGCCGTACCGGCGGCCGTCGCCCAGCTCGAAGCGCTCGTCCCAGCCGTACGCCCGGACCGGCCGGTCGACATCGTGACCGCCCTGAGCGAGGAAGCCGCCGGGGCACACCCCGGGGAGGCCGCCCGGCATCTGGCGGACGCCCTGCGCGCAGCCGGGGGCGCCGACGCCGACGTTGTGCTGCTGGCGCAGTACTCGCTCACCCCGGCCCGCGACGTCCTGGCCGACCTATTGGGCGTGCCGGTGCTGGACGGCGCGGGCGCCGCCGCACGCGAACTGCGCGGCCTGCTCGTTCCGGCAGGAGCACCGGCGGTCGCGTCATGAGTACGGGGCTGCCGTGGCCGCTGGCCTACACCGTCTCCGGTCACGACTGCTCCGCGCCGATGCCGCTCGGCTTCGCCGCGCCGCCGGCCGAAGCAGTCCGCCAACTCGCCGAGCTGGGCTACGACGGGGTGGAGGTGCAGGTCCGCGAGACCGGCGCGCACGCCGCCGAGGAACTGACCCGCACGGTGGAGGCGGCCGGCCTGAAGGTGCTGGGTATCGGCACCGGCCCGGTCTGCGCACAGGACCGGCTGACGCTGACCGACCCGTCGCCCGACGTACGCCGTCACGCCCTGTTCCGCCTGCTGGGCGCGGCCCGTCTCGCCGGCGAGCTGGGTGTGCCAGTCACCCTCGGGCAGACCCGCGGCACCTTCCTGCCGGGGCTGGAGGACATGCAGCGCCTGTGGGCCGAACGCGCCGTACAGCAGCTGGCCGAGGAGGCGGCAGACCGCGGCAGCCGGCTCCTGCTGGAGCCCCAGTCGCGAGCCAACACCTCGCTGTGGCACGCCCCCGGGGAAGCCCTCGCCTTCATCGACTCCCTTGACGCCCCGGCCGGACTGGTACTGGACACCCACCACCTCGATGCCGAAGGTGTCGACGTGGTCCGGGCGGTCACCGAACTCGCCGCCGTCACCGGCTGCCTGCAACTCGCCTCGCCCTCCACCCGAGGCCCGCTGACCATCGGTGATCCCCGCCTCCCCGCCCTGTTCAACGCACTACGCGAGGGGGGCTTCACCGGCTGGCTGACCCTGGAACACACCCAGGACGGCGACAGCCCCAAGGCCGCCGCCCGCTCCTGGACCGCGCTCACCGACGCCGCGAACGCACATTTCTGACCCGCCCCACCCCCCTGTTCTGAGAGGAACCCGCACCATGAGCAGCAAGACCTACCGCCTCGGCATCCTCGAGGGCGACGGCATCGGCCCCGAGATCGTTCCGTCCTCCGTCGAGATCGCCACCGCGGCAGCCGAAGCCGCCGGTGTCTCGGTCGACTGGGTGACCCTGCCGCTCGGTGCCTCGGCCATCGAGACCCACGGCACCCCCGTTCCCGAGGAGACCAAGGACGCCCTCGCCAGCCTGGACGGCTGGTACCTCGGCCCGCACGACTCGGTCTCCTATCCGGAGCCGCACAAGTCTGCGCTCAACCCCTCGGGCACTCTGCGCAAGCACTTCCAGCTCTTCGCCAACATCCGCCCGGCCAAGAGCTTCCCGGGCGCGAAGGCCGTCTGCGACAACGCCGACCTCGTCATCGTCCGCGAGAACACCGAGGGCTTCTACGCCGACCGCAACACCTACGCGGGCACCGGGGAGTTCATGCCCACCCCGGACACCGCGATCATGCTCGGCATCATCACCCGCGAGGCCACCGAGCGCGTCGCCCGCGTCGCCTTCGACCTGGCCCGCTCACGCCGCAAGAAGCTCACCATCGTCCACAAGGCCAACGTCCTCAAGCTCACCACCGGCCTGTTCCGCACGGTGTGCCAGGAAGTCGCCAAGGACTACCCGGACGTCGCCGTGGACGACTTCCACATCGACGCCATGACCGTCCACCTGGTGCGCCGGGCCCAGGACTTCGACGTCATCGTCACCGAGAACATGTTCGGCGACATCCTCTCCGACCTAGCCGGCGAGATCTCGGGCTCGCTGGGCACCGCGCCCTCGATCAACTCCTCCGCCACCACCGCCATGGCCCAGGCGTCCCACGGCTCGGCCCCCGACATCGCCGGGCAGAACATCGCCAACCCCGTCGCCATGATCCTCTCCGGCGCCATGCTCTTCGAGTGGCTCGGCGCCAAGCACGGCGACGACAAGCTCGCCGCCGTCGCAAAGATCATCGAGCAGGGCGTGGCCGACGCGATCGCCGCCGGCACCTCCACCCGCGACCTCGGCGGCTCCGCCTCCACCACCGAGTTCACCGCCGCCGTCATCAAGGCCATCGGTGCTGCCCGGTAGCAACCCCCCCCCGGTCGTCCGGGGCGGGTTTCACGCCGCCCGCCCCGGGCCCCATAAGCCGCACGACGCACAGCCAGGAGAGAGCCCGACCATGACCCTGCGCATCGGCTGCATAGCCGACGACTTCACCGGCGGCACCGATGTCGCCGCCGCCTTCCGGCGGGCCGGCCTGCGCACCGCCCTGGTCTTCGGCACCCCAGACGACACCACCACCCTGCCGGCCGACTGCGACGCGGCCGTGGTCGCCCTGAAATCCCGCTCCACGCCCGCCGACGAGGCCGTCGCCGACTCCCTCACCGCCCAGCGCTGGCTGTGGGACAAGGGCGCGGCCCAGGTGTACTTCAAGTACTGCTCCACCTTCGACTCCACCCCGCAGGGCAACATCGGTCCAGTCTCCGACGCGCTCCTTGACGCCGCTGGAGGCGTCGTCACCGTGCACTGCCCGGCCTCCCCGCCCAACGGCCGCACGGTCTACCAGGGCCACCTGTTCGTCCACGACCAGTTGCTGTCCGACTCACCGCTGCGTCACCACCCGCTCAACCCGATGACGGACTCCGCGCTGGTGCGCCTGCTGTCCGCACAGACCCGTTACCCGGTGGGCCTGGTCGACTGGGCCACGGTGCGGCGCGGGGTCGAGGCCGTCCGCGAGGCGATCACTGCGCACCAACAGGCCGGTGTCCGGCACGTCGTGGCCGACGCCCTCACCGACGACGACCTCGCCGTGCTCGGTGCCGCCACACTCGAACTGCCGGTGGTCGCCGGTGCCGCCGGTCTCGCCGAAGGACTCGGGCACGCCTACCCCGCCACCGGACCGTCATCCGTCGAACCGAAGCCGTCCGAGGGACGGGCCGCCGTCCTGGCCGGCAGCTGCTCGGCCCGCACGCTGGAGCAGATCGGCCAGTTCTACGCCGCCGGCCTGCCCTCCCTCCACCTCGACGTCCTCGCCGCCGCCACCGGCCGCGACATCACCGGCGAGGCCCTGGCCTGGTACGCCGAGCAGGATCCGGCACTGCCGGTGCTCGTCTACGCCTCCGCCTCCCCCGAGGAACTGGCCGCCGTCCAGGCCCAGCTCGGTGTCGCCGAGGCCGCCGCACAGGTCGAGGAACTCCTCGGCACCCTCGCCTCCCACCTCGTCGAACGCGGCGTCCGCCGCATGCTCGTCGCGGGCGGGGAAACCTCCGGCGCCGTCACCACCGCCCTCGGTGTCCGCGCCGTCCTCGTCGGCGAGGAAGCCGACCCCGGCGTGCCCTGGACCTACGCCACCACCAACAGCGGTGACCTCGCCCTCATGCTCAAGTCCGGCAACTTCGGCGCCCCCGACCTGTTCACCCGCGCCCTCACGGAGGCCAAGTGACCCCCTACCCGGACGAGTCGGCCGCCCGCACACTCGTCGTCCGCACCGCCCGCTCCCTGTTCACCCGCGGCCTCACTCACGGCTCCACCGGCAACCTGTCCGTCCGCCTGGCCGACGGCACCCTGCTGCTCACCCCCACCGGTTCCAGCCTCGGCACGGTCGAGGAAGGCGAACTGTCTCGCACGGACCTGCGCGGCGAGCACCTCGACGGACCACGGCCGACCAAGGAGGCATTCCTGCACGCCGCCTTCTACCGGGCACGGCCCGCCGCCAACGCCGTCGTCCATCTGCACTCCACCCACGCCGCCGCTGTCTCCTGCCTCGACGGTGTCGACCCCGCCAACGCGCTGCCCCCGCTCACCGCCTACTACGCCATGCGCGTCGGCACCCTCCCCCTGCTCCCCTATCACGCCCCCGGCGACGGGAGCCTGGAACCGCTCGCCGAACGGACGGCACGCACCCACCACGCCCTCCTCCTCGCCAACCACGGGCCTGTCATCGCCGGTCCGTCCATGGAGCAGGCCGCCGACGCCATCGAGGAACTGGAGGAGACCGCCAAGCTGCACCTCCTCCTGCGCGGACACACCACCCGCCCCCTCACCCCCGAGCAGGCTGCCGTGCTCGCGCCCCCATCCCCCTGACGGCCGGATGAGCCGCGAGCACGGCAGCCACCCAGCGAAGAAGGAGCCCATGATGGTCACCCCCGTCCCCACCGCCGACCTCGTCGACCGGTACGGCACCGACCTGCGCGTCTGCGACCTGCAGTTCCGCCAGTTCGGCGCCCACCGGACTTTCGCCGGGCCGGTCCGCACCGTCTCCTGCCACGAGGACAACGGCCTGCTGCGCGACCTGCTGCGCACGCCCGGTGAAGGCGCCGTCCTGGTCGTCGACGGCGGCGGCTCCCTGCGCACCGCCATGGTCGGCGACCTCATCGCCGGAGCCGCCCAGGACAACGGCTGGGCCGGCCTGGTCCTCCACGGCGCCGTCCGCGACAGCGCCGCCCTCGCCGGACTCCGCCTCGGCATCAAGGCGCTGGGCACCATCCCCCGAAAAAGCGCCAAGGAAGGCGCCGGAACCGTCGACGTGCCCGTCGCCTTCGGCGGCGTCACCTTCCGTCCCGGCGACGTCCTGCACGCCGACGACGACGGCATCGCCCTCCTCCCCGAGGGCACGGTGAACTGACCGGTGCTTCTGAAAACCTTCGGCTGGTCGTTCGCGGTCACCGCGCTCGGCCTGGTGGCCGCGGTCTTCTACGGGGGGTGGGCCGCCTTCGGCGTCGTGGCGATCCTGTCCGTCCTGGAGATCTCGCTGTCCTTCGACAACGCGGTGGTCAACGCCGGGATCCTGAAGAAGATGAATGCCTTCTGGCAGAAGATCTTCCTCACCATCGGCATCCTCATCGCCGTCTTCGGCATGCGCCTGGTCTTCCCGGTCGTCATCGTCGCCATCAGCGCCTCGCTCGGACCGATCGAGGCCGTCGACCTCGCGCTCACCAACAAGGACCGCTACCAGCAACTGGTGACGGACGCCCACCCGTCGATCGCCGCCTTCGGCGGCATGTTCCTCCTGATGATCTTCCTGGACTTCATCTTCGAGGACCGTGACATCAAGTGGCTGGCCTGGCTGGAGCGTCCGCTGGCCAAGCTCGGCAAGGTCGACATGCTGTCGGTCTGCATCGCTCTGATCGTGCTGCTCGTCTCCGCGATCACCTTCGGCGCCCACGCCCACCAGCACGGCGGCGCCCATGCCGACAAGGCGGAGACGGTCCTGCTCTCCGGCATCACCGGTCTGATCACCTACCTGATCGTCGGCGGTCTCTCCGGCTTCTTCGAGGACAAGCTCGAGGAAGAGGAGGAGCGCGAGCACGAGGCGGAAGAGGCGGAAGAGGCGGCAGAACGCGCGGGCAAGCCCAAGTCGGCCGTGAAGCTGGCGGGCAAGGCCGCGTTCTTCATGTTCCTCTACCTGGAGGTCCTGGACGCGTCGTTCTCCTTCGACGGCGTCATCGGCGCCTTCGCCATCACCAACGACATCGTCCTGATGGCCCTCGGCCTCGGCATCGGCGCCATGTACGTCCGGTCCCTGACCGTCTACCTGGTCCGCCAGGGCACCCTCGACGACTACGTCTACTTGGAGCACGGCGCCCACTACGCCATCGGCGCCCTCGCCGCCGTCCTCCTGGTCACCATCCAGTACGAGATCAACGAGATCATCACCGGCCTGATCGGCGTCGTCCTGATCGGCGCCTCCTTCTGGTCCTCCGTCCGCCGCAACAAGCGGCTCGTCGCGGCCGGTGGCGAGAGCGAAGGAGAAGAGACCGAAGCGGTTTCCACGACATGAGCCCCATTGGGGTGGCGAGCCCCGGTGGCCGACCTGCGCATGGACGCCGCGGTCAGCGTGACGGGCACGCGCGTGCCTGATCCAGATATGGGGCCCACGGTGCGTCAGCTTACGGGCACGTCATAGACAGCACCGCACCCCAAGCTCCCGTCACCCTCCGGACGTTCACCCATCTGCTGTCCTCCACCCGCCGCGGCGCCCGCCTGGCCAGCTGCTCGCCTCCGAGGAGCTCCGCTCAGGGGAGGTGTCACCCGCCGCCACCGAACAAGCGAAGCAGCTCATCGCCGAGCTCGCCGCCAACGCGGCCCTGCACGGCCGGGAGCGAGGCCGGGACTTCCGGCCTCGCTCTCACCCTCGACACGGCAGCCGGCACCCTCCGTATCGCGGTCACAGCCTCCCGGCGGCGAACTTCGCCGACACGGCCAAGGCGTTCGTCTTCTTCGTCGACCGGACGACCGGCCGGCTTATGGGCCTGAACTCACGGGCTCGCGAGGTGGCCCGACACCGACCCGTCCCGGCAGCTCTTGGAACCCTGGTAGACCGCGCAACCTCTTGATATGCCCGCACCAGTGGGCGGAACAGGTTCTCCGCCCACTGCGGAACCGCGACCGGCACGCCCGTGATCGCCACGGCCATGCCCGGTCACGGTTCACGTACCGGCTCTTTCACCCGCCCAGCGCCACGCATTCCCGGAGCACCGGTTCCAGGCGCAGCTGGGTGTCCTCACGGTCGAACACCTGCAAAATTTTTAGGCAGTTGACGATCCACCGCGCCTCGTCCTCGTCATCGATCTTGAGCGCGACAGCGGTCACCGCACCCTCAATGTCGAAGAGGCCGTCCTTGAACTCGTCGTCGAGGGCCCGGTACCCGGCGGCCAGCAGCGGCTCCGCGTACACGCCGGTCGCCTCAGCGAATGCGCGGGCCTCGGCCCGGTCCGCGCGGAGGCCGGCCAGGCGGCGCAAAACCTCGTCGGGGTCGCCCAGTTCCTCGTGCAGGCGGTGGGCCCGGTCCACCAGAAGCGGCCAGCCACCGGTCAGTTCGTGGAGACGGTCCAGGCGGTCCTCCGTGTGGAACATCTCCACGCGCTGGGCCCAGCCGCGCAGGCTGCGGTGGTCATGCCGGCGCAGCGCCACCGGGGCGGCCGAGGTGGGTTCGCTTCCGGTCAGCAGTGAGCGCCACAGGGCGAGCTGAGCGGGGTCGGTGACGAGGACGACCGCGCGAGTGACCCCCGGGGTGGCGGGCAGCAGCGTCTCGGCCAGGTCGACGGCTTCGCGGCAGGTCTCGGGCCGGACCGGGTCCCGGTAGTTGACGAAGTCGCTGATGACGACCCGACGTTCGCGGGGACGACCGCCGGTGAGTTCCTGCTTGTAGACGCTGGGCTTGCCGACGGGCGGCAGCGTCCAGCCGTCGATCGATCCGGCGATCGTGCGCAGGGTCCGGGCGACGTCGGCGACTCCGGAGGCGGTGGTGCCGAGGACGACCCGGGTCCGGTTGGAGCGCTCGCCCAGGAGGTCGTCGAGCTGGGTGTTGGTCAGCGGAGCCGGCCGGCCGTCGGGCAGCTCGGGGCGGCCCTCCTTCACGATGCTCTCCTGGAGTTCACAATCCTGTTCGGCCCTGAGCAGACGTGCCTCCACCTCGTGGGAGGTACCGATCATGCGCAGGGCGTTGGGACCGCGCAGATGCCAGCCCAGGCCGTCGTGGTTGGGCGCGAGGATGCCGAGACCGACCATCTCGGAGAGGTAGGCGCGGAAACCCTCGGTGTCGAGCTGTTCGAAGCCCTTGCGCCAGTATGTCTCGCACTCCTCGCGGAGCTCGGTGTCGCTCAGCCGCACCTCCAGGCCGTGATGGCGGGCGTGGTACGCCAGCACGTTGGCGATCACGTCGTAGCGGTGGTCGAGGCTCAGCGTGTCCTTGAAGGCCGCCGAGATGCCGTCCCGGAGCGCGGCGTCCGACTCCACGATCTCGATGTCGGCCACCTCCACCTCGTAGGGGGGTTCCCCGGCGCCGCGCCGCGTCCGCTTGCGGTGCATCAGCTCGACCAGCCGGTGCCCGAACATCTGCAGCAGGAACGGCTGGTACGAGCAGTAGCCGAGTACACGGTTGACGAGATCCAGGTCCTTGAACTCAAACCCGAGCGCCCGCATCGGCTCGACCAGCAGTTCCGCAGCCGACTGGGGAGCCAGCGGGCCGATCACCTTCGGGGTCTGGGCGAGGTGGCCGAACGGCCCGTTGCTCGCGAGCTTGGAGAAGCGCTGGACGGAGTGAAGCCCTGCGAAGACGACCTTTGCCGCGTCCTTGGTGTCGGACCCGAGGCCCTTGAGCTTCTTGGTCTGGTCGAAGCGCGAGGCGTCGGCCTCGAAGAACTGGTCGCACTCGTCGAGCAGGATCAGCAGTCGACGCCGGGAGTCCCCGTCCAGCCAGGTCCGGATGCCGGCGCGCACACGCTCGGAGATCTCCTGCCTTTTCCCGCGCCCCTGTGGCCGGTCTTCGAGCACCTGTGCCACGGTCAGCTCCCTCAGCAGGACGCTCCACAGCGCCTCCGGCCCGCGCGAGCTGCCCTTGCCGATGTTCTCCTGGTCGAGGTTGACGTACACCGTCTGGTGGTAGCCGGGGCGCCGCTCCGTGAACCGTTCCCCGGCGTCGGCGAGCAATGCCGACTTGCCCAGGCCCCGGCCGCCGTAGATGACCTGGGTGCCGCGCGGGTCGAGGATGCTCTTGCGTTCGGCATCGCGGCCGTAGAACATCTCGCCGCCGATCCGGCCGCGCTTCTCCCTGATGTACGGGTTGACGCCGGAGAAGGGCAGCAGGGTCTGCGTGGCGGCGCTGACCTGGCGGTTGCCGCGGGCCGCGAGATAGGCGAGGGCGGCGTCGTCCACCACCAGCAGCGGCTGCAGCCGGTCGGAGCCGGCCGCGAGTTCGACTCGGGCCTCACGGCTCAGCGTGCCGAAGTAGGCGACGAGAAGACTCGCTCCGCTGGTGTCGCGCTCCGCCCAGCTCATGACGACCTTGGCGGGCGGTCTGCCCCAGACCATCATCACCCGCAGGTTGCCGCCCTGCTCCGTGATCTCCGAGCCGAACGCGGGTGCCTTCGCCCTGCCGTTGATCTCCACGCCGGTCGCTTCGAAGAGACGGTACTCCCGCCGGTGCTGGGACCGGTCGTCGAGCGGCCTGGAGCTCTTGGCGTCGTAGCCGAGGAGCTTGAGGAGAGGCGGCACCTGCCGCGTCGGAGCCACCTGGAGCCTGTCCTTCCGTTCGGTGGCCGCAAGCGCACGCCACTCGTCGAGGGCGTCGGCCGCGAGCGCCGCCTCGTCGGTGGAGAGGCCGCCGTAGTCCAGGACGGGGACCATCGGATGCTTGCCGCCTGACCTGACCAGCTCGACGAGGTCGTGGTCGATGCCTCCAGGCAGGCCGTCGGGCACGGCCGGGAAGAACTCGGTCAGATGGGATTCGCCGCCCTCGATCTCCGGGACGGGTTCGCCGATCTCCAGAAAGTAGACGAGATCGGCGGCGGTGGCCAGGTCGTTCGTCTCCAGGCGCCGCAGGACCTGGGCCCGCTCCTCCATGGAGGGGTCAAGGGCGTCGAGCCGGGCCCGGATCCGGTCCGCCGCCTGCTTCCGGAAGGCCGGCAGGCCACTTCGTACCTTCTCGAGCGCCCGCCGCACGTCCAGCAGATCGTGCCGGCCGGTGCCTCCGAGACGGTCACGGGCGTCGGCGAGCAACTCCTGAAGGCCCAGGTCCTGGTCCTCGGTCACGGCGCCGTCGGCCTGAGCGCGGTGCAGTTCGGCGACGAGGTCGCTGTGTGCCTTCCGCAGCTGCGCACGCCGGGCGGTCTCCCTTTCGTCGATCTCGGCTTCCGCGGGCGGGACGAACTCCCCTGCCCCGGCGGCAGGCAGCAGCCCTCGTCCGGCGAGGTCGACGATGTCGCGGGCCGCGGTGAAGGCGTCGTACGAGAGCCGCTCGTCGAGGGCGTCCTGCCAGCTCCGGTCGACCGCGGTCAGCAGCTCGCCCAGCGACGGTTGACCGTCGTGAGTGTCCTGCACCTTCAACAACTCTGCGTTGAGTGCGAGTTCCGGGTCGACCGGGCCGCCGTGACGCGTGGTCACGCTGTCGCCGGCCAGCAGAGCGAACAACTCCTCCATCGAGGCGTGGGCCGCCCAGGCCATCGCACCCGAGAGGGCGTCCGGACGCCGCGCCAACCGCTCCAGTTCACCCAGCGCCGCTTCCCTGCCGTCCAGCAGGGACTGACGCAGGGAAGAGATCTCCCTGACCGCACGGCTGCCGTCGGAACGGTCACGACGGGTGCCGTCGACCGCCATGCACCACTCCTTGACCAGGCTGACGGCCCGCTCCACGAGATGCACCAGATCCTGCCGCCCGGAGCCCTGGAGCGGTTTGCTGCTGGACGAGCGGTACTTGCGGTCCATGCGGTCGATCTCGCTGTTGACCTCGGTCAGTTTCGACAGTCGGTCGGCCTGCTCCCGCACCTGCTGCAGCGCGTCGCGGTCGTCGCCGACGACGGACGTGAGCAGCGATCCGAGCATTCCGTCGCCGGGGGCGAGCCAGCGCTTGGCGATCTCCGTGGCCCGTGCGAACCGCAGCCGCTGCGGCGCGAGCAAGTCGCGGCTCTGCTCGCGCAGCTCCCGGAGCCGGGTCTCCGTCTCGGAGACGTCCGCGACCAGCGGCGAGGCGATCAGCAGGGCGCCGCTGAGAGCACGGTCGGCGACGGCGGTCGCCGCCTCTCCGAGCCGGTCCGGGAGCCGGGGCACCAGCGCCTTGAGCTGAGCGCCGGCAGCATGGTCGCCGGTGATCAGCGCGGTGCGCAGCAAGGCGGGCAAGAGGAGGAGTTCGCTGCCTTCGGTGTCCTGGCCCGCGTATCCGCCGTACTCCTGGAGCAGGTCCGCCGTCAGCCGGGCACTCTGGCTGTCCCCGGAGGTGAGTAGCGCGGCGGCACCGGCCAGGCGGAGCGCTGCCACCTGGGGCTCGACTTGGCCGGCGGCCCTCGCCACGTGGTGGGCGAGTCCGAAGCGCCGCTCCACGACCAGCCGCGCCAGGACCCCCGCGGCCGCGGCCTCATCGGTAGCTCCGTCCGCCACCGGGGCCGCTTCCCGGACGGGCGTGTCCTCGGCGGGAGAGACCGTGGGAGCGGCGGGCGCCTCGACAGGCGCGGCGGCGGACGTGGGGGGCGCCGGTTCGCAGTCGGCGGCCGGCGCGGCGTCTGCGTCTGCGTCTGCGTCTGGGGTGTGGACTGGCTCGGCGGTCGTCGTGACTTCCGGCATGGCGGTGGACTGGGGCGCGTTCGCCTCGGTCGGTGCGGCCGACTGGACGGTTCCGTGTTCCGCGGTCGTCTCGGCGTCGGCGGGCTGGGCGGTGCCATACGCCTCGGCGGCCCCGGCGGGGCGCGGGTCACCGTCCACCGGCTGGTCCAGCGTCAGCTCGGGAGCGATCAGCACTGCCATGGCGCACGTGGGCAGGACCCGTACGACCTGCGCCTGCAGTGCCAGGATCTCCGTCGCGGCGTCCGCCTGCCGCCCCAGCCTGATGAGGCGGGCCAGAGCGGCGAGCGCGACGCTCTCCTCGCGTTGCGGCTCCTCCCACACCGGCACGTCCAGCAGGCGGCGGGCCGCGCCGCACACGGCCTCGGCGGCAGCCACGGCAGCGACGGAGCTGTCCGGACGGCAGGCGACATTCAGCAGCTCCCGCAGCGGCTCGCGGGCCTGGAGATCACGCTCCCGCGCTGTCCGGTGCGCGCGTGCGGCGCGCGTCACGTCCGCCAGGCGACGAGGCACCCCCTCGATCCCGGCGGCCCGGAACACCGCTTCCACGTCATCGAAGGCAGTGCTCAGCGCGGCGAGCGAAGCCATGTCCTCGTCCTGCGGAGGGCGGCCGTCCATGACCGCGTCGGTGACCTTCTCCGCGGTCTGGCGGGCCTCTGCGAGGGCGGACTCCAGCTGCCGACAGGTCTCCTCCGGAGTCGTTCCCTCCTTGCTCCTGGTGCCCTCGGACGCCACAGCGGTCTCCTCGTGCGAGGCGCTGGGGTCCGCTGCCGTGGTCTCCGGTGCGGAGGCACTGGTGCCCGGCCGGTCGGCGACGGCAGCGCGCTCCGGTTTCCCGTCCTTCGCGAGCGCCGGCTCGTCGTCTGTTGCCGCTCCGGAGGCGAAGTCGGGGTACGCCTCCACGAGGGACCGCGCAGCGGCAGCTACGGCGGCGAGCCGAGCCGACTCCTCGTCACCGACCGTCACCCCGAGCCAGTCCTGGTCCGCCGCCCACGCAAGGATATGGGCGCCGGTGACGGTGGCGTTGCACCACGCGAACACGGTGGCCCGAACCAGCGTGGCGCCCCACCGGGCAACAGGGTCGCGGACCGCCTCACCGTCTTGCGCCAGGACGAATTCCCCGACCTGGTTCATCACGGTGACCGTGAGTCCCCTGAGCCCGCATGAGCACGCGTGCTGTCGTGACTCGCGCCGCAGTCTGGCGAGCACATCCCGACACAGGGCATTGCTCACCCGTCGAGGGGCCGACATGCGGATGCCCAGACTGGTGAGCAACTCCTGGCGGTGTTTGGGCCGCAGGGAGTTGAAAGCGAGCTCCACCATGTCCGCAGTGAGGTCGTTCAGGGCGGCGGCGGCCGGAGATTCCAAGGCGTTGAGCGCGGCGGCGAGACCTTCAAGGTCCTCGGCCGAGACGCTCGGCGGGGACCATGGCGGCCCTATGACGACGCGGTAGCGGTCCTGCATGTACACGCACTCCGTTTCTGTGGGCGACGGATGGAGGAAAGGGCGGCCGAAGCCATGGACGCGTGAAAGCGGTGAAGGATCAGCCGCCACGCGTGTGCTCGGTCACGAACGTGTAGCCGTACGGCAGTTCCCAGCCGTCCGCCTTGCCGAGCCTGCGGCAGTGCTCGCGAAAAGCCGCGCGCTGAACGTCGCTGGGCGAACACCCCGGCCGCAGGCGGCGCAGATGACCTGGGACGAACTGCACGCCGCGCAGTCCCTCACCGCCCGGTTCGCCACCGCCCCAGGGACGTATCACCCGTGGCCTGGCGGGGCGGTAGCCGATCAGAGGGATGATCCGCTGTCCGTCACGCGGCGGGAAGTGCGGCTGCCCCCGGGCGTCCCTGCTGCCGAGGGCCGGCTCCAGAAGACGTTCCGCGAGCAGTTCCGCGACGGCCGCGTCGAGGGCGGCGGCCTGCGACCGGGCCGGGAGACGCCCATAGACCGCGCTCGGCAGGACCGTTCGATCCATCAGGGCATGGCCGTCCAGGGTCAGCAGACCGCAACGGCGCACGGTGCGCATCACCAGCTGCCGGGGACCGAGCCCGACCGCGCTGTCACCATGGCGGCTACTGCCCGGCACGTCCTCCCTCGTGAGCACGCGAGGGTCGTAACAGTGCCCCGCCCCACGGTCACCGATCTGCACGCCCTCCTTCAGTCGCGTCGTGGCGAGGCGGATCACTGTGTCGCCACGACGCCTGCGCAGCTCCAGCATCAGGCCGGGGAAGAAGTCACCGGGCCAGACGATTCCCGTCAACCGACCCGAGTCGTCGCCGAGTTCGACCGTGACGTCCTGAACCGCCTCCTTCTCGTCCAACGCTTCACCGGCGTGGTCGAGTTCGAGGCGCAGCGTGGGGTGCGCGCCGTGCGACTCGCAAAGCTCCTCCGCGACGAACGGGTGCAGGGGGAACCAGCCGTCGATGAGATGGGCCAGCCGCAGGGGCGCCCGCCAGACGATCTCCTGCGCGTCGCTCCTCAGGAGTTCACCGGTGCCGAGGAGGTCGTCGTCGGCGAGGGGCAGATCTACCGGTTCCAGCTCCTCCTCCGCCTCCGGCTCCAGCGGTGCGGGCAGCGTGGAGGCCCAGCCGCGTCCGGCCGGGACCAGGGGGATTCCGGGGGCCTCCGCGTCACCGGGATGATGGGACCGCCACACCCCTCCCCCCTCGAACGCGTCGTCGAGGGTGATCCGGGAGCCGTTCCCGAACAGACCCTGGTCGCTGTCCCCCCTGACCACGTCGGCGAGCGCCAGGTTCACCCGGCACACCGCAGCGGCGTACCCCACGCCCCTGAGCCGTTCCGCCGCCCCAGGAAAGCCGCGCAGCCGTGGTCCGACCGCTGTGTACACAGTGACCGGAGCCACGAGGCCGTATCGCCGCCTCACCGGAGTAGCCGCGCGCTCCACCTCGGCCACGAGAGATCTGACATCGTCACCTCCCAGCGGCCCGGTGTCCCGCCAGCAATCCGCGAGGGAGGCACGGGTCATGGCGTAATGACCCCAGGTGCGCAACGCGGCACTGGAGTCGAGGACACCCCGCACCGTGTCGAGGAGACCGAGCAGCCCCGCCCGCAGGTCTTCGTCGTGCGTGCCGCCCACCAGGGCGGCGAGGGACACGGGGACGAAGGGGCTGAGCAGCTGCTGCCGTGCCGTCGTCAGAAGGTGGTCCGCGTAGGCCGTCAGATCGTCGCGCCGGGCTGCTTCCGAGGACGGATAGCACACGTCGACGACGACATGCCCGTCCTCATTGATCCAGCGCCCACGCGTGCGTAAGCGATGGAGCTGGGCGGGTGACAGGCCCAGGGCCGGACCGAAGGCTCGAAGGTCCGGGACCAGCAGCTCTCTGCGCCGTGGCGCGGCGTCCGCACCCGGCCTCCCGGGGCCCTCGGCACCCGCGGGCGCACCCGACACCCAGGCCGGCACGTCCCCGAGCGCGCCCGCCTCCGGGTGCGCGCCCTCCCGGTAGACGATCTCGGCGTAGAGCGGGTCCGACCCGGTGGCAACACACACCATGGCACCGACCGGGAGCACGGGAGCGCACTCGCCGGAGGTGATCACGGGGAAGTCGTCGAGGCACAGCGGGCTTCCGCCATAACCGTCGCCGTCGAGGTCATATCCGAAGTACACGGCGTTGAAGGCAACGGTGGTGTGCACCGGCGCCGGACGGGCCGCGACAACCGCCTCGAGGTAGCTCCCCAGCCGGCTGCGTTCCTCGTCGGGGACGGCGGCGTAGCCCTCCGTCATGGCAGAGGTCAGAAGAGCCCGGTCACCGTATGGATCCGGCACCCCCGTCCGCTCACGTTCTCCGACCCCTTGTGCTGATACATGCGGGTCCCCACCCATGACACCTCCGCCGCACTACAGGTCGCCCCGGCCCACCTGCGGTGATTCCCGCAGAGTATGCCCATCCTTGGGTTTCTTGTAGCGCTTTCATCACTTTGCGACGGCCCACGACGATCGAATCCGTCACCGCGTTCGTCGGGTCGCGCTCTCGCCCCCAAGGAACGTGAGGCCGGGATGGTCACTCGCACCGCCTTCGGCGGCGCAGCAGAGGCTTCCGCTTCGAGCGTCATCCGAGCGTCAAGAATCTCCGAACGACCCTCTGAAGGCGTCGCTCATGCGGGCGCCTCGCTCGCGAATACGCCGGTGAGCGAGCTACAAAGATCGAGTCACTCACTCGACCCCGCAGGAGCGCCATCAGCAGGAGCGCAATCCCTGGACGCGCCTGCCCAAGTACGACGAAGAGTTCAACGGTCGCCTCGCTCTCGGCGCGCCCTCGGGGAGCTGGTACCAGCACTCGTACTCGTACAGCGACAGCGTCCGGTGGACATTGGAGTCACGGCTGGGACACCTACTGCAAGATCTCAAACGCCTTGCGGCGGAAGCCGACCGCCGGGAGCGGGAGAAGGAGCTGCGTGAGGCCGAACAGCGGCGCCGCTGGTACGCGGCCGTCGCGCGGGCTCGCGAGCAGCAGATCGAGCAGCACAGGGCGACTCTTACCGGGCAGATTCGGGCCTGGCGGCAGGCCGAAGAGATCCGCGCCTTCTGCCAGGCAGCCCGCGTCCGAGCAGGCGAGGCGCCGGTCGCGACGGACGAGGCGGACTGGCTGGAATGGGCTGAGGCGTACGCGCTGCAACTCAGCCCCTTGAGGGAGCCCTTGCGCACTCCTGGGGATCCGCCTGCCGGGCGGGAGGCGCTGCGTGAGCTGGCGAAGATCGATGCCTACGCCTACGCGTGGCCGTTCGACGCAGACGGCCGCTGGGCACTTCCCGACGACCGGCCAACCGACCCGCGAACGTGACCCGGCCGGCTCAACCGGGAAACGCCTTTGCCCTGTCCGTGGAGGACAGGGCGAAGGAACATTCATGCGGCGATGGTGAGCGGGGTTTCCATGCGTTCCCACGCTCCGAGCACGGCCTTGTGGGCGTCCGGCTGGAGGTGGGCATAGCGCTGGGTGGTCTGGAAGCTCTCGTGGCCGAGGAGGTGCTGGACTTCGTAGAGCTGCTGGGTTCGGGGATCGGCGGCACCGTCGTGGGGGCCATGGCCCGCAGCCTGTTCGATGACGGTCTGCTGTGGCAGTGGATTGCCCAATCGCCAGCTGAGAGGCGGCCGGGTCTGCTGGGCAGCATGCTTCAGGAACGCAACCGGATCTGCGAATATTTGGCCACCCATGATGCGACCTGCCCCAACTTGGCAAGATGGTTCGTTCCACTGCACGGCGTCACCGACCTGACGGGGTCGTCCCTGGAAGCGCTTGCGGCGCCGTCGCTTCCGGATGTCACAGAGCTCTTGGACCTGTTCCTCTCCTCCTCCCCCACACGCCCCGCGCCTACCTCACTGCTCGGCGGAAGCATCACGGACCTGTTGGATGCCGCCCTGGGCTTGCTAGCCGTGTCCGGTCTGCGTGGGGCGGTAATGGTGCTGGCGCACGCCGGTCACGGCAATCTGTTGGGCCTACAGAGCAGCCTGGCCGCTGGCGGTGCCGCCGGGCATGATCTGCGAGCTGACCACGAGGCGCTGTTCATGCATGTGGCTGCCGTCGGCGTCACCCTTACGCTTCTCGGCGTATGCGTGGCAGCACCAGAGAGCTGGCCGCCGGAGATCGAGCAGGCAGGCTTCCTGGGCACACTGATGCGGCTGACCGAAAATGTCGTCACCGCGGCAAGCGCGGTACACGGCCTGGGCAACCCGAAACCCCTGGCGGTCGTCAATCCGAAGGTCAGGACTAAGGTGCAGACGTGACGTCTACGGCCCGAGACCCTGGTGGCGCATCACGAGGTGCTGCCGGACATTTTGCATGCCGGTCCGGTCATCCGCGCGGTCCGCCAGTACGAGGAGTTCGCCGGCAGCTGGACCGTCAACCCATGGGCTCACGGCGATCCCAAGCTGGCCAGTGTTCTGGCCTACGGTGGCGCCCATTCCGCATTCTCCACCGTGATGAACACCATCGACGATCACGCAACAGTCACAACAGTGTTCGCCGCGCGGATGCTTCTGGAGGAAGCGGCCCGTTTCACCTTCCTGACCCAGGACCTGCACGACGAGGATGGGTTCGTGCAGCGGTCCACCCAGTACTTCGACGAGTTCCGGGTGAAGAAAAAGAACGCGATCGCCGCGTTCGCCGGGAACGGTGTTGCCCTCACCGCAGCCACAAGGTTGCTGGAGACGCCCGATCACGTTGTCGACGGACCAGAGACGATCACCAAGGGACGCCAGCCGCTGCCGTCGATCGACAAGATGCTCCTACTCATGGGGAAGCCCTATCCTGAGCCGGGCTGGCTTCCCGTGGCCTACTCCCTCCTCAGTCAGGTGACGCACAGCACTCCTGTCGGCATCGTCCACATGACCCGCTATCGCGAAGGCGTCCTGTCTGCCCACGACATCTCCCCCGAGATGCTTTCTCTCGCCCTGGACGTGGCCTGCCTGGGCAGCGCGCGCCTGCTCGGCATATCCGGCCTATTGCTGTCCCAGGGCAGTAACGAGGCGCAGCAGTACGCGACCGGCCTGGAAAGACGTGCCTACAAAGTCCACGACACCGCCCGTCTGGTGCACGGGCTGGACTGAGCCCGCCGACCGCCTGTCCGCAGAAGCTCCGTCACGGAGTCGGGGCTGGGGTGTCGAGCTGCCAATCAACCTCGGCCCCAAACGCATCAAGAGCACGAGCCGTTCGAGCGACCAGCGCAAGAGCCAGGGCTCAAGCTGCCAGCCCCTGGACTCAAGTACTTCCCACACCGGATCGGCGCCTTGGAGTCGCAAGTTCCAAGCGACCTTGCCTCACTGACTAACTCAGCAAACCATCTGACCAGCCCTCCAGCATGCCTGACGCCCCATCAGGACGAGCGTCAAGATGCCTCTCCGAGCGTCATTTCAGCGTCAAGATATCGCCCGTAACGCGCATAGCGCACATCGCGCACACCCGATAAAGCCACAGGTCAACGGCCCTTTTCGGCAGCCTCAAGGATTGCGACACACTCCACGTGGTGGGTCACCGTGAGCAGCTAGTCATAATGCGTGAGCAGCTAGTCATAATGATCGAGTGACGAACGCTGTTACGATCGCGGGCTGTACCCGTCCCCACACCTTCCGCAGGGAGCACATCGTGCACCACCATCGCAATCTGACCCACCACACCACGAGGTCGATGGCTGCTTTGGCGTTCGCGTGTGCGTTCCTCATGACCGGTTGCGGTAGCGACGATGGAGGGCGCGCGAGCGAGGATGAGAAGATCGCGGGTGCGGACGACGGAAGCCGAGGGGCGGAGTCTTCGCCCGCAAAGGAGTCACCGGGCACCGGGGCGCCAAAGTTCGTCTTTCCCGACGATCTCAAGCTGAGCTTCGAGGATGCGCGAACGGGAGACGCCGGGAAGGACGAGATCCTGCGTGTCACGGAGTATGCCGCGAAGGCGCGTGTTGAGGCGTACACCAAGGCAGATCCGGCGACGAAGAACATGGTCAGGTACTGGAAGCATCCCGCGCTTCAGTTCTGGGGCAAGGACATCACGAGGTTCGCCAAGGACGGCAAGACCTACACCGGTTCCCTCCGCTACTACGACTTCGAGGTCACCGACCTGACGAAGAAGGCCGCATGGGTTCGGTATTGCGAGTCGCAGCGCAACGCCTTCGCCAAGGACAGGAAGTCAGGCAAGACGCTCAAGACGAAGCACAGCAAGGACGACTTCGTTGCCTGGAAGGCCGGGCTGGTCAAGGGCAGTGACAAGCAGTGGCAGGTAACGCAGACGCAAGCGACCAAGGGGGCCACGGAGTGCCAGCCGTGAGCAGCCAGAAAGGACGCATGTGGATAGCGGCAGCGCAAACCGCAGTCTTTCTGCTGGCCGTGGCGCCTCCGGCGCGTGCAGGTGTGGGAGACGGACAGGGCGGCACGGTAGTGGAGGAGAAGCCCACTCCGAAGAGCGATGGCAGCGATACCGTTGGCATGCACATCGTTGTGCGCGGCAACGCTCCCGGATCCGGCACGCCGATGACGCCGGCACGCACGGCGAACTGGGAGCCTCCCGGGTGCTGGTACGAACCGATGTGGAAGCCGAAGGCATACAAGAAGGCACTGCAAGCGGAGAGCCCCACCCCGCAGGTGCTGGGCGACTACGCGGAAGAATACCGGGCGTATCAGAAGAAACGCGAGAAGCAGAACTACAATCTTGGCAAGAAGGGTCTGTGGTGGTCCTTGCACCATGAGGCAGGCCGGGACGACGCGCAATGCCTGGACAAGGAACGCGAAATCTGGGTGCCCAAGGGCAAGCCCCCAGAAGACCCGGCGGCCATCGATCCGCAGCTGCTCTCCGAGATCGCGAGGCTCCCGGCGCCCCCAGTGAAGCTGAGCCCCGGCGCGGGCCGCCAAGTGGTGAACCTGGACACCCAGGTCGCCTTCAAAGCGCCCTTGGACCGGGTGTGGGTGAGCGCGAGCATCGACTACCTCGGGGTGAGGATTGTAGCAACCACGATGGCCACCCCCAAGGCGCTCACGGTGAAGGCGGGCACGGACCACGCCGAGCCGAAGTCGTGCACATACGACCTGTCCAAGGCCAACGGCGGCTACCAGGTTGACTCGAAGGACGCGGACTGCAACATCACCTACAAGCGTTCCTCCGGCAAGGGTGGCACCTACCCCTTTTCCGCCTCGGTGGTGTGGGACGTTACCTGGACCGACTCCGCTGATCCGGCCGGTCAGCCGGTCGCTGAGCCTGCCCTGCCCGATGGCAAGTCCACCTACGAGCAGGCCGTCACGGTCAAGGAAATTCAGTCCGTCGTCCGGGACTGAGAGGAGCGTCCTCGTGTCCTTCGAGCAGGAGTGGGGCGAACTCAAGACGGGTGCCGCCGAGCGGGAGTCGACCCGTATGCAACTTAACCAAGCTCCGGACGGCAGCTACCACCCCGGCAGGCTCAAGCCTGAGCCTGCCGCCCCCACTGGCAAGGAAGCCATCCAGATCCAGACAGTCAAGCTCCTCAACTCCTCCTGGAAGATGGTCCAGCTTCGCGACTTCGTCTACGACGCCCTCGACGCACTGGTCACCGATCTGCAGGGCCAAGCAGGCATGGTCGGCGACGACGAGGCGGGTGCCGCCTTCGCGAAGGTCTACAAATCGGCTGTAGGCGCGATCGTCGACAAACTCGACTTCGCCTCCCTCGTGGTGAGCAACGGGGGCGGAGCATTGCTGGAGACGGCCGAGGAGTTCCTCAAGACCGAGAACAAGATCGCCGCTGAACTGCTCAAGGCAACCGATAGCCCCTACAACGGCGTGGCCCCACAGCCTGCTCGCCCCGACTGCTCCCCACGCCCGGCGCGTGGCGGCGAGGAACTGCCCGAGGTGATCGGCGAGACCGGCAGCGTTGATCAGTTCCTCTTCTCGGACCGCTTCCGCGGCGACGCGGGCAAGCTGCGCGACATCGCGGGCAAGTGGTACACCGCCCGAGGGCTGCTGGCCGACGCCTTCTACGGCGCCCGCGACTGTTGGCGCGAGGCGAACCTCGATGCCAAGGGCCTCTCTGCCGACGCGGTGGAGAAGTTCTTCGCACGCTTCGTCGGCAAGGGCATGGACCCGCCCGACCAGGTCTCCGAAGACGAGGCGCTGCTCCCTACCCTCCCGGCCGCCTGCTTCGTACTCGGCAAGGCATGTGACGCGTACGCCGACCACATCGACTCGTCCCGCGAACAGGAGATCAAGGACCGCGATCCCCTCACCGGCAAGGGCCAATGGCCCTGGGAGAATCCCCGCTTCGGCGGCAACGGCCTCGACGGCGGCCTGCGCGACAAGGTCGCCTCCGATCCCGCCATCGCCCACGCGGGCAAGATCGCCGAAGCGCTCGGCGTAGCGAAGGAGCGCGTCAAGGTCCCGCAGCCAGAGGGCAGAGGAGGAATCCCCGGCGTCCCCGGCTGGCTCCCGCCGCTGCTCCGGGCGCCACTTCGTGCACCCATAGCCATACCCGTCGCCTACCGACCCCGCGACCCGCACTCCCCCAACCTCCCGCCCATCGCACCCCCAAATCCACCCGACCCCCGCTTTCCGCCTCTGACTCCGGCGGAAAGCGGCAACTTCAGCACGTGGATCAACTCCCTCCGGGAAGGGGACATCTCCGGCGGCAGGCCACCTGAAATCGCCTATCAGAAACGGATATCCGGGTACCCAGAATATGAGGTGCCAATACCTAAGGGCTACGGGGCGAACGACACGCTGATGGTGGATGGTTTCCGCCGCAGCGACGGGATGGCCGTAGAGGCGAAGTATGTGAAGAAGCCTGACCAGCCCTGTTACCGCAGTCTGGACGCCCTGCGAGACAACCATCAGACAGGTCAGCGCAACTTCCTCTACAAAGACGACCGCCTGGAGATGAAGAAGTACGCCGCCGCCCTCCAAGACCCCCGCAACAAAGAGATGCGAGGGGTGGAAACAGTCACCAACAACCGCGATTCGGTTGCCTACTGGCGTGTCATGATGGCAGCCTATGGAGTCAAAGGATACGCACGTTACGCCCCCTGATGAGGACCCATCACAGCACATGAGGACCACTGCGTAATGGAATTCACCGTTGCCAACTCTCGCACCATGTATACGTTCTTCCCGGAGGAAGGAGAGGACTGGCCGAACCTCTTCGAGTGCCTGGCGGACGCGCTCAGGGAACGGGACCCGAACACCTTCATCCGATCCGTGGACAACGCCGACGACCCCATTCGGCCCGGCCCGCCAGAGCTCTGGTTCGGCATCACCATCGCGGATGAGGAACTCGATGGCTTCGCTGCACACACGCCAACCGGCGTCGCCCTCAAGGACGCCACCCCAGCCCTCGCCGCCGAGTTCGCACACTGGCTCCGGGACAAGGTGACCCCGTCTGGCGCCGGGATTACCTTCAACACTAGCTGGGGGCTGGAAGACGACATGCCGAGTGAGCTACTGCCGCATGGATGGCTGGCGGAAACCAGGGAACTCATCGAACAGCACGTCACCGACGCTGTTGACCTCAACGAGGAGTGAGTCTTCTCAAAGCGTGCCGGCGCGTGGGACGGTCGTTCCCAGGCCGAGTCGGTGGCGGAGATCGGACCGTATACCACTCGTGAACCGGGCGATCGCGATCAAACTGCAGGCTCCGCCCACAACCGCGATGGTACACAGGGCCAGAAGGACGCCGAGCCGGTAGCGGCGGCCTGCCATCGCCGCGGACGCACCACGGCCACCTACTCACCCCCGACATCACCACGACGACCAGCGCGATCGACAAAATCATCGTCCAGGACCTCGCCTGGGTCGTCTCCGCGCTGCTGCAGCTTCTCGAACTCCGGCGCGGCGTCCCCGCCGCGGGCCACCTGGGCGCACTCCCGGCCATGATCAAATACGGGGTAGGCGGCCCCGCCGCCTGCTACGCCTCCAGCATCGGCATCCGCAACCGCGCCACCGCGACCGCCCTCGCCGGCAACTGCCCCTACCCGGCACCGACCTTCCGGCAGTTCCTCGACTGGCTCAGCCAGCTCACCACCGACGAGATCACCACGCTCACTGACCCCGAGACCGCCCGCCTCCTCATCCGCAGCACCGAACGCCGTAGCCCCCGCGCCGCCCAGGCCGCAATCCTCAGCGGTAACGGAACCTTTACCTGCTCCCTGTGCGGTGTCCGCCATAGCGGCAACGACTTCTACCTCGCGCAGCTGCCGGCCGGCACCCTCCTCGGCCTCGTCCGCGCGCCCAGCAATGAGGCCGACCCGAACGCCATCCAGGTCCAGCACCATGGCGTCTTCCTCGGATGGATCGCCCGGGAGATCGCCCGCCCTCGCCCTCGACGAGAACCCCGCACCCCGCGTCTACGCGCAGCTCGCCATTGACGCCGGATCGATCACTCAGCAGAACGGAGCCGACCAGCTCCACGTGCACAACGCGGTCACCCTGACCATCACGCTCGCCCCCGGGTGATCGTCGCTGACCGTTCCCACATCGACGCAGGGGCCATGGGTCACCAACCCGATCGGCCGACCACCAGCCGGTGAGCTCTCACCGGCTCAGCAAACCCTCACCCGCGCACTCGGGGACAGGCCGCCAGCGCCCAGCGATCAAGCAGCCGAAGAAACACGAGCGCGAACCATTCGCACTGCTCAGAGGTCACCACCCGTCACCACCCCGCCCGCTGGTCCTTTTCCGGGACGACTGGCCACCTGGGGGCCAGCAGCTCCGCGCAGGGCGTCACCCACCCTCGGCACCTCATTGATATACGCCACCCTGACAGGCCCTGACCTGCCCAACGGAGTGCCTGACACACCATCAGAACGAGCGTCAAATGAGCGTCACGAGCGTCATTTCGGCGTCAAGATATCGCCCGTAACGCCCACACCGCACATAATGCGCACGGACAAAACCGCAGGTCAGGAACCCTTCTCGGCAGGCTCCAGAATCGCCACGCACTCCACGTGCTGCGTCATCGGGAAGAGGTCGAACGCCCTCAGGAAGCGGGGGCGGTAGCCCGTGGTGGAGAAGTAGGAGAGGTCGCGGGCCAGGGCGGCCGGGTCGCAGGCGACGTAGGCGATGCGGCGGGGGGTGAGGGAGGCGATGCGTTCGACGAGGGATTTGCCGGCGCCGGCGCGGGGTGGGTCGAGGACGACGAGGTCGGCCTCGGTGATGCCCGTGCGGGGCAGGACCTTGTCGACCTTGCCGTGCTCGACGCGGACGCGCGGGAAGTCGGCGAGGTTCTTGCGGGCGTCCGCGACCGCGCGTTTGCCGGACTCGATGCCGAGTACGGCCCCGCGCTCGCCGACGCGGTCGGCGAGCGCGCCGGCGAACAGGCCGACGCCGCAGTACAGGTCGAGGGCCATCTCGCCCCTGCGGGGGGTGAGACCGCGCATCACGGCGTCGACGAGGAGGTCGGCGGCCTGCGGGTGCACCTGCCAGAAGCCGCCCTCGCCGACGCGCCAGGTGCGGTCGTCGGCGCGTTCGCGGACGAAGTCGCGGCCGTGTACGCGGTGGACGGCGCGGTCCTTCTCGCCGACGCGGAGGACGGAGACCTCGCGGTCGAGTTCGACCAGCGGGAGGCGTCCGCCGGGGCGCGGGGTGAGGACGACCTGGCGGTCGGCGGAGCCGGTGGCGGCGATGGCGTCGACGGAGGCGATGGCGGGCCACTCGCGGGCCTCGATGCCGAGTTCGTCTACGCCGGGGGCGGCGATCAGGCAGTGGTCGATGCGCTGCACTTCGTGCGAGCGGTGTTTGAGCAGTCCCGGGTGGCCCTCGGCGTCGATGGTGTAGTGGACGCGGGTGCGCCAGGCGGGGACCTCGCCGGGGGCGACCTTGTCGCCGGGGGCCGGTTCGACGGTGCCGTCCCAGGAGACGTCCTCGGGTGTCAGGCCGGCCAGCCGCTGGAGTTGTTCGGTCAGCACGTCGGCCTTGAGGCGCCGCTGCGCGCCCGGCTTGACGTGCTGCCAGTCGCAGCCGCCGCAGCGTCCCGGGCCGGAGAAGGGGCAGGGGGCTTCGATGCGGTCCTTGGCCGGGTCGAGGATCCGTACCGCGTCCGCCCGCAGGAAACGGGAGTCGGCGCGGCCCTCGGTCACCTGCGCGACGACCCGCTCGCCCGGCAGCGTGTGCCGTACGAAGAGCACCTGGCCGCTCTCCGTGCGGGCGACGCAGTGGCCGCCGTGTGCGACCGGGCCGACCTCGACCTCGTACTCCTCCCCCACCAGGGAGGGAGCTACGTGCGCGGACGCGCTGTCGGACGCGCTGGTTTCGGGCATGAGGGGGTGACTCCACAGACGTCGGGTTCGCCGCTGGCGGGCGAGGTGAGCGGGAGGCACGCCGCCTGCGCCGCGACCGCCGAGTCTACTTGCCGCGCTGGCGGGTCAGGCTCCCCGCACTCCCCCCGGGGCCGCCGCCGTCCCTGCCGGACTTCCTGGGCGGGATCACCGGGCCGCGCCGCACCGAACCCGGGGCGTTCCACTGCTCGCGCCTGCGGGCCCGCTTCTTCGCGACCTCGGAGGACTCCAGCTGGTAGGGCACCGAGGTCACCATCACGCCTGGGGTGAACAGCAGCCTGCCCTTGAGCCGCAGTGCGCTCTGGTTGTGGAGCAGGTGTTCGTACCAGTGGCCGACCACGTACTCGGGGATGAAGACGCTGACGACGTCGCGGGGCTGTTCCTGGCGGAGTCGTTTGACGTAGTCGATGACGGGGCGCGAGATCTCGCGGTAGGGCGAGTCGAGGATGGTGAGGGGGATGTCGATGTCGCTCTCCTCCCACTCGCGGCGCAGCAGTTCCGTCTCGTCGTGGTCGACGTTGACGGTGACGGCTTCGAGGGTGTCGGAGCGCATCAGCTTGGCGTAGCGCAGGGCGCGCAGCGTGGGCCGGTGGATCTTGGAGACGAGTACGAACGAGTGAACGCGCGCGGGGCGCAGCTGCGGTTCGGCCGTCTCGTCGGCCGCCAGTTCCTCCGAGATCCGGTCGTAGTGGCGGCGGATGGCGGTCATCACGGCGAAGAAGAGGGCCATGCCCACCAGGGAGACCCAGGCACCGTGGCTGAACTTGGTCACCAGCACCACCACGAGCACCAGCCCTGTCAGGAACGCGCCGAAGGCGTTGATGGCGCGGGAGCGGTGCATGTGGCGGCGGCGGGCCGGGTCGCTCTCGGTGGTCAGCAGCCGGTTCCAGTGCCGGACCATGCCGGTCTGGCTGAGGGTGAAGGAGACGAAGACGCCCACGATGTAGAGCTGGATCAGCCGGGTGGAGTCGGCCTCGTAGACCACCACGAGTATCGCGGCGGCTCCGGCCAGCAGCACGATCCCGTTGGAGAAGGCGAGCCGGTCGCCCCTGGTGTGCAGCTGGCGCGGCAGGTAGCGGTCCTGGGCGAGGATCGAGCCGAGCAGCGGGAAGCCGTTGTAGGCGGTGTTGGCCGCCAGGAACAACACCAGCGCGGTGGCGGCGGCGAGGAAGACGAAGGGGGCCGTGCCGTCGCCGAAGACCGCGGCCGCGACCTGGGAGATCACCGGATTCTGGGTGTAGCCCTCCCCCGCGGGGTGCCCGTTGATCAGCAGGTCCTTGGCGGGGTTCTCCGCCATCTTCACGCCGGTGACCATGGCGAACGCGATGATGCCGCAGAACATGGTGACGGCGAGCCCGCCCATCAGGGCGAGGGTGGTCGCCGCGTTCCGCGGTTTGGGCTTGCGGAAGGCGGGCACGCCGTTGCTGATGGCCTCGACGCCGGTGAGCGCCGCGCAGCCGGAGGAGAAAGCGCGCAGCAGCAGGAACGCCAGTGCGAACCCGGCGATGCCGTGCTGCTCGGTGTGGATCTCGTAGTCCGCCGTGGGGGCGTGCATGTCGTCGCCCAGCAGGACGCCCCGCACCAGGCCCCAGATGATCAGGGCGAAGACACCGACGACGAAGCAGTAGGTGGGGACGGCGAACAGCTTGCCGGACTCGCGGACGCCGCGCAGGTTCATCAGGGTCAGCAGCACGATGACCGCGACCGCGCAGAAGGTCTTGTGTTCGACGACGAAGGGGATGGCCGAGCCGAGGTTCTCCACGCCGGAGGAGATGGAGACGGCGACGGTCAGCACGTAGTCGACCAGCAGCGCGCTGGCGACGGTCAGACCTGCTCTGCGTCCGAGGTTGGTGGTCGCCACCTCGTAGTCGCCGCCGCCGCTCGGGTAGGCGCGGACGTTCTGCCGGTAGGAGGCCACCACCGTGAACATCAAGACGACGACCGCCACGGCGATCCACGGGCTGAAGTTGTAGGCGGACACTCCCGCGACGGAGAGGACCAGCAGTACCTCGCCCGGGGCATAGGCGACCGAGGAGAGCGGGTCCGAAGCGAAGACGGGGAGGGCGACACGCTTGGGAAGCAGCGTCTCGCCGAGCCTGTCGCTGCGGAGCGCCCTCCCGAGGAGAAGTCGTTTCGGTACGTCGGTCATCCTGGACACGCAGAGGATCGTATGCGGTCAGTCGTGCGATGCTGAGACGGCCCGCTGTACGGGATGAAGGGACGGGCGTTGCACATTGTGATCATGGGCTGCGGACGAGTGGGAGCGGAACTCGCGCAGACCCTGGAGCAACAGGGCCACACGGTGGCGGTCATCGACCGGGACCCCACCGCCTTCCGGCGCCTCGGCTCGGGCTTCGGCGGCCGCAGGGTCACCGGCATCGGCTTCGACCAGGACACCCTGCGGGAGGCCGGGATAGAGGAGGCCGGGGCCTTCGCCGCGGTCAGCAGCGGCGACAACTCCAACATCATCGCCGCCCGCGTCGCACGTGAGATGTTCGGCACAGACCATGTGGCCGCCCGCATCTACGACCCCCGGCGCGCGGAGGTCTACCAGCGCCTGGGCATCCCGACGGTGGCGACCGTGCGGTGGACCGCCGACCAGATGCTGCGCCGGCTGCTGCCCTCGGGGGCCGAGCCGCTGTGGCGGGACCCCAGCGGTGCGGTGCAGCTCGCCGAGGTGCACACCTCGCCCGCCTGGGTCGGCCAGCGGGTGAGCAAGCTCCAGGACGAGGCCGGGGTGCGTATCGCCTTCCTCACCCGCCTGGGTGAGGCCGTGCTGCCCACCTCCCAGACGGTGCTGCAAGAGGGCGACCTCGTGCATGTGATGATGCGCTGCGGGGACATGGCCCGGGTCGAAGAAGTCTTTGCCGTAGGACCGGAATCGTGAGCGAAGCGAACAAGGGGAAAGCGGCATGAGGGTCGCTATTGCGGGGGCGGGCGCTGTCGGCCGGTCCATCGCGGGTGAGCTGCTGGAGAACGGGCACGAGGTCCTGCTGATCGACAAGGCGCCGACGGCGATCTCGGTCGAGCGGGTGCCCCAGGCCGAGTGGCTGCTGGCGGACGCGTGTGAGATCACCTCGCTCGACGAGGCCGCCCTGGAGCGCTGCCACACGGTGATCGCCGCGACCGGCGACGACAAGGTCAACCTGGTCGTCTCCCTGCTGGCCAAGACGGAGTACGGCGTCCCGCGCGTCGTGGCCCGCGTCAACAACCCGAAGAACGAGTGGCTGTTCAACGAGTCGTGGGGCGTGGACGTCGCCGTCTCGACGCCGCGCCTGATGTCGGCGCTCGTCGAGGAGGCCGTCAGCGTCGGCGATCTGGTGCGGCTGATGCGGTTCTCGCAGGGCGACGCCAACCTGGTCGAGCTGACGCTGCCGCCGGAGTCGACACTGGCAGGCGTGCGGGTCGGTGACGTCAACTGGCCGGAGGACACCTCGCTGGTCACCATCATCAGGGGCAACCGAGTGCTCACCCCCGACCGGGACGACGCGCTGGAGGTGGGCGACGAACTCCTCTTCGTGGCCGCGCCCGCGCGCGAGGAACAGCTGGAGGAACTGCTCTCGGCCCGCTCGTAGCGCGCCGGTGCCCGTACGGCGCGAGGGCGCGCGCCTCTGCCCGTACGACGCGAGGGCGCTCGCCATGTCCGGCGCGCGCCCGCGTCGGCGCCCAGGCGTGCGCCCACATCGGCTCTCGCGCGCCCGCGTCGGGCACTCCGCTCCCGGGCCCCGGCGTCGGCTCTCGGGCGTCCACGCCGACTACCGGCGGCCCCGTCCCGCTCGTGGCCGTCGCTCCTCCCCCGGGGTCCCCGGGCGCTCCAGGGGCCGTTACGGAGCCGGGAGGCGGACGGCAGACGGGTCCGGCGGACGGACCGCGGGCGGGGCGGGGAGCGGCGGGTCAGCGGCGGTGGCGGCCCGGGGTGCCGGCCTCGGCCGTGGCGGCCTTCGCCGCGGCCTTCTCGGCCTTGGCGGCCTCGTCCTCGGCTTCCATCTCGGCGATGACGTTGATCGGCGGGGGCGCCTTCGCCAGGAAGATCCACGTGAGGTAGACGGCCAGCAGGAACGGCGGGATCTTCAGCACGACCGTGACCCAGCCGAACTGGGTGGTGTCGCCCCAGAAGTAGAGCGGGAAGAGCACGGCCGACTTGCCGAGCAGGATGAAGCCCCAGGCGTAGCTGGCCTTCGTGTAGGCCTTCTTGCGGCCGGGGTTGCGCTTGCGCCAGGAGAGGTTCTCCTTGAACACGGGACCGAGCACCAGCCCGAGCAGGGGCACGCCCGCCAGTGACGTGACGATGTAGCCGAGCGCCAGGCCGAGCGTGTAGAGCATGCCCGGCAGGTAGAAGTCCTTGGCGTTGCCGGTCATCATCGCGAACAGCACGCCGAAGCCGACGCCGAAGATCCCGCTGAACGCGTGCTTGACCGTGTCCTTGCGCAGCAGCCGGACGACGACCATCACTCCGGAGATCACCAACGCGGTGATGGCGGCGGTGTGGAGGTCCTTGTTCACCGTGAACATCGCGATGAACACCAGGCCGGGGACGGTCGTCTCGATCAGCCCGCGCACCCCGCCGAACGCCTCGAACAGCGCGGCCTCCGTCACGGCCTGCGAGCCGCCCTCGGCCTGCGAGGCGCCCGTGTCGGCCGGCCGCTCGTCGTCGGTGCCGGTCGCGCCGGGCTCGACGGCCGGCCGGGCCGGGTCCGTCTGCTTGTCGGGAGGGGTCACCCGCTACTCCTGTCCGAGTGGTCGCAGCTCGTACTTGGGGTTGAACATCGCGGGACGGCCGTGGCTGGTGGTGATCCGTCCCCAGACGATCAGCTTGCGGCCCGGCTCGATGCCCGCGATGGAGCGGCGGCCCAGCCAGACGACGTCCAGTGGCGCCGAGCCGTCGAACAGCTCGGCCTCCAACGTGGGCACCCCGGCGCGCGGCCGCAGAGTCACGGTGCGCAGCGTACCCGTCACCCGCACCATGTCGCGGTCGCTGCACTCGGCAATCCGCGTGCAGCCGGTGTCCTCGGCTTCCTCACGCAGCTCGGCGGAGCGCAGGTCCTCCTCGGAGGAGGAGAGCCGTTCCAGGAAGCGTCGGAAGCGCCCGCTTCCCGTGCCCCGCTGCTCTCGGGTGGCGCCAGTCATAACCGCCAGGGTACCCGCCGGGAACCCCCGCTATTTCTCGAACCTGTACCCCATCCCCGCCTCTGTCACGAAGTGCCGCGGGTGCGCGGGGTCGGTCTCCAGTTTGCGGCGCAGCTGTGCCATGTAGACGCGCAGGTAGTTGGTCTCGGTGCCGTAGGAGGGGCCCCAGACCTCCCGCAGCAGCTGCTTCTGGCTCACCAGCCGGCCCGGGTTGCGGACCAGGGCCTCCAGCAGGTGCCATTCGGTGGGCGTGAGCCGCACGTCGCCGCCGTCGCGCCGCACCTTCTTCGCGGCCAGGTCCACCGTGAAGGTCTCGGTCTCGATGACGCCCGAGCCCTCGGGCATCCCGGCGGGCGGCTCGGACCTGCGCACGGCGGCCCGCAGCCGGGCCAGCAGCTCGTCCATGCCGAACGGCTTGGTGACGTAGTCGTCGGCGCCCGCGTCGAGCGCCTCGACCTTCTCGTCGCTGGTCTGGCGGGCGGAGAGGACCAGGATCGGTATGCGGGTCCAGCCGCGGATGCCGCGGATGACGTCCACGCCGTCCATGTCGGGCAGGCCCAGGTCGAGGATGACGACGTCGGGGTGGCGGTCGGCGGCCATACGCAGCGCGGTCGCGGCGTCGTGTGCGGCGTCCACCTCGTACTTGCGTGCCTTGAGGTTGATCACGAGGGCGCGGACGATCTGCGGCTCGTCGTCGACCACGAGCACCCGGTGCATGCTTGCTTCCTCTCGGTTTTCCGTTGTGGCGCTCAGAATCCGGAGCGCTGCTGCTGGCGTGCCCCGGAGCGCGGGTGGTGGGGCGCTGTGCCGGAGCGCGGCGGCTGGAGCGGCGCACCGGTGCGCTGTGCGGGGTGGCCAGGCGCGGCGTACGCGGGCGTGCGGGGGCGTGTGGGACCGCGGCCGTGTGCCGCGCGGAGCGTGAGCACCATGGTCATCCCTCCGCCCGGGGTGTCCTCGGCCTCCAGGCTGCCGCCCATCGCCTCGGCGAAGCCGCGGGCGACGGCGAGTCCGAGGCCCACTCCGGCGCCGCCCGGCGCGTCCCCGTAGCGCTGGAACGGCTCGAAGATGCGGTCCTTGTCGCTGTCGGGCACTCCGGGCCCCCGGTCGGTGACCCGTACCTCCACCCGGTCGGCCAGCGCGCTCGCCTTGATCAGCACCTTCTTGCCGTCGGGGCTGTACTTGACCGCGTTCTCCACCAGGTTGGCCACGGTCCGCTCCAGCAGGCCCGGGTCGACGGCGACCAGCGGCAGGGCCTCGGCCACGGCCAGTCTGACGCTGCCCTCCGGGACGCCGCCCAGCGCCTTGGGGACGACCTCTTCGAGGCTGATGTCCTTGATGAGGGGCCGCACCGTGCCGGTGTGCAGGCGAGACATGTCCAGCAGGTTGCCGACGAGGTTGTCCAGCTTGTCGGCGCCCTCCTCGATGGCGCCCAGCAGTTCCGCCTCGTCCTCCTTCGACCACTGCACGTCGTCGGAGCGCAGTGAGGAGACGGACGCCTTGATGGCGGCCAGCGGGGTGCGCAGGTCGTGGCTGACGGCGGCCAGCAGCGCGGTGCGGATGCGGTTGCCCTCCGCCAGCTCCCGCGCCTGTTCCGCCTCGCCCAGCAGCCGCTGCCGGTCGAGGACGCCGACGGCCTGCGCGGCGAAGGCGGCGAGCACCCTGCGGTCCTCGGCCGGCAGCACCCGCCCTGAGAGCACGAGCATCATGTGGTCGCCGACCGGCATGTCCGTGTCGCCGTCCTCGGGGCCGGCCGGCGGCTCGCCGCCGGCGACCGCGCCCACGCTGCCCGCGCACGTCCACGGTGCCCGTTCGTCGGCACGCTCCAACAGGGCCACGCAGTCCATGGCGAACGTCTCGCGCACCCTCTCCAGCAGCGCGTCCAGGCTCGGCCCGGGGCCGCCGTGCTCCTGCTGCGCCTCGCCGCGCAGGACGCTGCCTGCCAGCACGGAGAGGATCTCGGACTCGGCGCGCAGCCTGGCGGCCTGCTGGGTGCGGCGGGCCGCCAGGTCCACCACGGAGGCGACGGCGGCGGCCACGCCGAAGAAGACGGCCAGCGAGACGATGTTGCGTCCGCTGCTGATGGTCCAGGTGTGGACCGGATCGGTGAAGAAGTAGTTGAGCAGCGCCGAGCAGACGGCGGCCGAGACCAGCGCGGGCAACAGCCCGCCCACCATCCCCGCGGTCACCGTCAGCACCAAGAAGAGCAGAACGTCGTTGGCGAAGCCGACGTCCGGTTCGAAGGCCAGCATGAGGAGAGCCAGCAGCGCGGGGGCGCCGAACGCGGTCAGCCATCCTGCGACGACCCGGGCCCGGCCCAGCCGTGCCGCCCGCGACACGGGCAGCCCCCGGCCCCTGGCGACCTCCTCGTGGGTGACGATGTGCACGTCCAGGTCAGGGCCCGAGTCCCGCGCCACGGTCGCGCCCACGCCGGGTCCGAAGACGTACTGCCAGGTCTTGCGGCGCGAGGAGCCGAGCACGATCTGCGTGGCGTTGACACCCCGCGCGAACTCCAGCAGCGCCGGGGGGATGTCGTCCCCTATGACGTGGTGGTAGGTGCCGCCCAGGTCCTCGACGAGCGAGCGCTGGACGGCCAGTTCCTTGGGCGAGGCGGAGGTGAGGCCGTCGGCGCGAGAGATGTGCACGGCCAGGATCTCGCTGCCCGAGCCCTTGGCCGCCATGCGGGCGGCACGCCGGATGAGGGTGCGGCCCTCGGGGCCCCCGGTGAGGCCGACGACGATGCGTTCGCGGGCCTGCCAGGTGGAGCGTATGCGGTGCTCGGAGCGGTACTGCTGGAGGTACTCGTCGACCCGGTCGGCGGTCCACAGCAGCGCCAGTTCGCGCAGCGCGGTCAGGTTGCCGGGGCGGAAGTAGTTGGAGAGCGCGGCGTCGACCTTGTCCGGCGCGTAGATGTTGCCGTGCGCCATCCGGCGCCGCAGGGCCTGCGGCGACATGTCGACCAGCTCGATCTGGTCGGCGCGCCGCACCACCTCGTCCGGCACGGTCTCGCGCTGCCGGACCCCGGTGATCGACTCCACGACGTCGCCGAGGGACTCCAGGTGCTGGATGTTGACGGTGGAGACCACGTCGATGCCCGCGGCCAGCAGTTCCTCGATGTCCTGCCAGCGCTTCGCGTTGCGCGACCCGGGCACGTTGGTGTGCGCCAGCTCGTCCACCACGGCCACGGCGGGGCGGCGGGCCAGCACCGCGTCCGTGTCCATCTCGGTGAGCTGGGCGTCACGGTGGGTCAGAATCTGGTGCGGCACCTGTTCGAGGCCGTGCAGCAGCGCCTCGGTACGCGGCCTGTCGTGGTGCTCGGCGAATCCGACCACCACGTCGGTTCCCCGCTCCGTACGGCGGTGCGCCTCGGCCAGCACGGCGTAGGTCTTGCCGACCCCGGGCGCCGCCCCGAGAAAAACCCGCAGCTGACCCCGGTGCGGCTGGGCTCCAGACGACATGCCCCCATTGTCGCCGCTGCCGCCGTCTTCCCCTCCTCCGCGCGTCGGCTACCGCGTCAGGGTTCCGTAAGGATCGTGGGGCCCTGGTCCTCACCACCGGGTCCCGGTACGGCGGGCCGCGGGCCGGACGCCGCCGCACGGGCCGGGTCCCTCAGGGTGCCGTCGGCCAGCTCGACCACCCGGTCGGCGAGGTCCAGCAGGGTCGCGTCGTGGGTGGCCACCAGGGCGGTGACGGGTTCGCTGTCCTCACCCTCGCCGCGGACGACGGCGCGCAGCAGCTCCATCACGGCGTGCCCGGTCTCGGCGTCGAGCTGGCCCGTGGGCTCGTCGGCCAGCAGCAGCGCAGGGCGGTTCGCCAGCGCACGGGCGATGGCCACCCGCTGCTGCTGGCCTCCCGACAGCTCTTCGGGGCGCTGCCGGGCGTGGTCGCCGAGCCCGACCATGGCGAGCAGCAGCGCGACCCGCTCCTCCCGTTCGGCCGCAGGCAGCCTGCGCATCCGCATCGGAACGCCGACGTTCTCCGCTGCGGTGAGGACGGGCAGCAGGGCGAAGGACTGGAAGACGAAACCGATACGGTCGCGGCGCAGCGCCAGGCTGTCGCTCTCGCCGAGCGTCGCCAGGTCGGTGCCGTCGAGGGCGATCCGCCCCGCGTCGGGCGCGTCCAGGCCGCCCACCAGGTTGAGCAGCGTCGTCTTGCCCGAGCCCGAACGCCCCTTGACGGCGACCAGTTCACCGCGCGCGACGGTGAGGGAGACGCCGCGCAGCGCGTGCACGGCGGCCGGACCGCGCCCGTAGGTGCGGTGCACATCTGTGAGCTCGACCATGGGGTGTGTCAACGCGTCACCTGTGCGTGTGAGTTCGGGGGTGCGGGTCGGCGGGTCGCGCGTCAGTATGCGGGGGCTCGGAGGCGTGTGGCAATGGGCGCGGCCAGGGGCCCGCCCTGCCACCGTCTTGCGGGGCCGCGGCCTCGGCCGCGCCGAGCGCCGCGCGGGAGAACCCCGCACACGACGGCGGCCGGCGCCCTTTCGGGGGCCGGCCGCCGTCGGACGACAGGTGGAGGGAGGTCAGCGAACCTCGGAGATCTCCGGACCGCGCTGCAGCTTGTCGAGGCCACCCGCGAACCGGGAGCCCTCCTCGACCGTCTCCTGCTGCACCCCGTCAGGCACCATCTGCGCGTCCTGCGGCAGCTTCAGGACGATCGGGTCACGCGGCGCCATCGGGCCCTCACCGCGCACCACCACGGCGTCGCGGAAGATCTGCTCCAGCACGCCGGCGGCCTCCGGCTGCACCGCGCCCTGGCCGGAGATCACACCGCGCAGGAACCAGCGCGGGCCGTCCACGCCGACGAAGCGCACGACCTGCACCCCGCCCGTGCCGTCGGGCAGCTGCACCGGTACCTGCGCCCGCAGCTCCCAGCCCAGCGGGCCGTCGACCGCGTCGATGACACCGCCCTGCTGGGTGATGCCCGAAGCGATCTCCTCACGCACCTCGTCCCAGATGCCCTCACGCTTGGGCGCGGCGAAGGCCTGGAGCTGCACGGCGCTGTCCTGGAGGACGACGGTCGCGGCGACGATCGCGTCACCCGCGACCTCCACCCGCAGCTCCATGCCCTCGACCCCGGGGATGTACAGGCCGCCGAGGTCCACCCTGCCGGAGCCGGGGTCGCTGACCTCGTCGATGTCCCAGGGGCCGTCGGGGCGGGGTGCCGGGGGCAGCTTGACCCTGCTCTCCTCCGACGCGGCCTCTTCGGACTCCGCGGCGTCGGCCGGTTCGTCACGGGCGTCCTGCTCCTGTTCCGTCTCGAACTCGTCCGAGGTGCCCTCAGGCTCTTCGCTCTTCTTGCGACGACGTCCGAACACGTCACTGTCCTCTCAGGTCGGAAGCTCGATCAGCACCGACCGCAACGTAATCCTTCTGCTGTGCGGCTGTCTGCGGGGTGTCGCGCGGTTCCTCGGGCACGGCGGCGGCCCGCTCGGCGGGACGGGCCGCGTGGCCGCCCGTCGAGCCGAAGCCGCCCGCGGCGCGCGCTGAACCGGGCAACTGGTCGACCTCGCGGAAACGCACCTTCTCCACCTGCTGGACAACGAGTTGGGCGATACGGTCGAACCGCTCGAACCGCACGGACTCCCGCGGATCCAGATTGGCCACGATCACCTTGATCTCCCCACGGTACCCGGCATCCACCGTTCCCGGCGCATTCACCAACGCGACGCCGCAGCGGGCCGCGAGGCCGGACCGCGGGTGGACGAAGGCGGCGTAGCCGTCCGGGAGGGCGAGGGAGACGCCCGTGGGCAGCACGGTCCGCTCCCCCGGCGCCAACTCGGCGGCCTCGGTGGTCACCAGATCGCACCCGGCGTCGCCGGGGTGCTGGTAGGCGGGCAGGGGCACGTCGGGGTCCGTACGCCGGAGCAGCACCTCGACCGGCCGCCGCACGCCTCCGGGCATCTCGTCAGCCCCCAGCGCGCCATCGGCCCCGGGCACCTCGTCAGTCCCGGGCGCCCCATGAGCCACGTACGTCTCGTCCCGCGGGGGATCTTCGTCTGTCACGGGTTCACCTCGAAGGCGCGGGCGCGCCTGACCTGGTCGGGGTCGTCCATGGCCGCCTGGATCTCCTCGCTGCGGCCGTTGTCGATGAAGTGCTCGACCTTCACCTCGATGAAGACGGCGTCGGCGCGTACGGCCACCGGCCCGTCGGGGCCGCCTGTCCGGCCGGTCGCGCTGCAATAGATCTTGCGCCCGTGCACCGCCGTGACCTGCGCGTCGAGGTGCAGCACGGTGTCGACCGGGACGGGCAGCAGGAAATCGGTCTCCAGCCGTCCCGTCACGGCGATCACGTGCATCAGCCAGTTCAGCGAGCCGAGCGTCTCGTCCAGCGCGCTCGTCAGCACCCCGCCGTGGGCGAGGCCGGGAGCGCCCTGGTGCGCGGGTTTGACGGTGAACTCAGCGGTGACGCTCACGCCCTCCCCGGCGCGGGCCTCCAGGTGCAGGCCGTGCGGCTGACCCGCGCCGCAGCCGAAGCACATGTCGTAGTGGGCACCCAGCGCGGTGCCCGGGGCGGGGGCCTCGGCATGACGGACCGGTGCCACGGCGTCGGGCGGGGGCACCAGCGAGGTCTTCGGCGAACCGGGGGGATTGACTGCACTCACGGGTGCAGACCCTACCGCCGCGCGGGGGACGCCGGGACGCCGTGCCAAGCTGGAGACATGCCTCCCGCGCCCGCGCCCTACGACGAACGCCTGACAGCTCCCCGTTCCTGGTGGCTGATCGCCGCCGGAGTCGGCGTGGGCTGCGCCCTGATGCTCTTCCCGTTCGGCGTGCTGCCGCTGCTGTGCGCACTGGTGGGCGGCGCCGCCCTGGCCGCCGTGTGCGTGAGCGCCTACGGCGGCGTGCGGGTGCGGGTGGTGGCGGGGTCCCTGGTCGCGGGCGAGGCGAAGATCCCGGTCACGGCGCTGGGCGAGGCCGAGCCGCTCGACGAGGAGGAGACCCGCGCCTGGCGCACGTACAAGGCGGACACCCGCGCCCACATGGTGCTGCGGGGTTACGTGCCCACGGCGGTGCGGATCGAGGTCACCGACCCGGAGGATCCGACACCGTACGTGTACGTCTCCACGCGTCACCCTCGGGAGCTGGCCGCAGCGGTGCGTGCCGCCAGGGAGGCCGCGCGGCCCTGACAGAGCGCTCTGAGGACACTGCGGAGGCGTTCGGGGAGCGGCACGGTCCGTTGGGATCCGCACCGAGGAGTCAGGCCGCGGGACCGCGGCGCAGGTCCGCGCGGACGCGGGCGGCGAGCTTCGCGGTGTCCTGTCGGTTCAGGTGGGCGCCGACGGCCGCACCGACCAGGAACGGGGTCAGGTTCGGCAGGTTGCGCAGCGTGCGCTTCATGACCTGCTGCCGCAGCCGGCGGCGGAGCTGCCCGCCCATGGCCGCGTCCACGGTGGCGGGCCTGGCCAGATCGATGCCGCGCTCGCCGGTCCAGGCGCTCAGATACGCCATCGCCCGCTCGCGCCTGCCGCCCGGGGCGCGCCGTCCGTAGACCTCGTGCAGCTCGGCGATGAGCTTGAGCTCGACACCGGCGACACCGACGATCTCGGCAGCCAGCTCGGCGGGCATGGCCGGCGGTACGGGCATCATGGCCGCGGCACCGACGCCGGCGCCGACGGTGGCCGAGCTCTTGGTGGCTCCGGCGACCAGCTTGTCGGCCAGCTCCTCGGTGCCCAGGCCGGGAAACTGTGTGCGCAGGGTGTCCAGATTCCGCACCGGCACACGCGGCGCGGTCTCGATGACGCGGTCCGCGACGACGCGCAGGAAGGCGCGTGTACGGCGCCCCGGCGCGCGCCGCGACCGCTTGTGGTGCTCGTTGCTCTCGGACAGCGCTGCGCCGTCCGCCGTGCCGTCCCCGTACGGCACGAGCGAGGCCGACCGGTCATGAGGGCCCCGCTCGTCGTCACGTGCGTCGTCGACCGCCACGAGCAGCAGTCCGCCCGGTCAGGCCGCGCAGTCGCGGCAGATCGGCTGGCCGTTCTTCTCCGCCGCGAGCTGCGAGCGGTGGTGCACGAGGAAGCACTCCATGCACGTGAACTCGTCGGCCTGGCGGGGCAGCACGCGGACGGACAGCTCCTCGTTGGAGAGGTCCGCGCCGGGAAGCTCGAGACCCTCGGCCTGCTCGAACTCGTCCACGTCGACATTGGTCGCGGACTTGTCGTTCCGCCGGGCCTTCAGCTCCTCGATGCTGTCTTCGTTGACATCGTCGTCGGTCTTGCGTGGAGTGTCGTAATCCGTAGCCATTTCGCTCTCCCCCTCTGGGTGTCTTTGGTGTCTCCAGCGCACGTAACGCGTGAGAGGCCGGACTTGTGCCCGGCCCGAGGCGGAGATTTTGCCTCACATCAAGGTCTGTTACTCAATCGACACCCAACCGCACCCCTGAAGAGGTGATCACGTCGGCTGTCGAGGAGGACCATAAACGGTCCCCGGTAGCGCTCCGCACACGCCATCCCGGGTACTGCCCACGATCTCCACCTGCGGAAACCTGGACTTTCCCGGATTTCTTCCCGCCTGGAGGACACAGTGTGCACACCCCCGGAAATTCGCGTGTGTGATCGATCACAGCGCCTCCGCAACCGGAGCGGAAGCCGCCGGTTTCCGCGAGGGACGAGCCCCGCCTCGGTCGCCCTCAGTCCCGCTCCGTCACGTTCGTCACCCCCACGGTCCTCTCTTCGTGACAGCCTCACCGGCTCTTCGTGAGCCTCACAGCGGCAGCGTCACCCGCATGACGAGGCCGCCCTCCTCGCGCGGCACGGCCGAGACCGTGCCGCCGTGCGCCCGCGCCACCGAACGCACGATCGACAACCCGAGCCCGACCCCCTTGTCGCTGCCCGTCCGCTCCGTACGCAGACGCCGGAACGGCTCGAAGAGGTTGTCCACCTCGTAGGCCGGGACGACGGGGCCGGTGTTCTCGACCACCAGGACCGCCCACCCCGGCTGGGCCTCCGTACCGACCGAGACCCATCCACCGTCACGCAGGTTGTAGCGCACGGCATTCTGCACCAGATTCAGGGCGACCCGCTCCAGCAGTACCCCGTTGCCCTGCACGTATGTGGGCTGACGCACCCCGCGCAGCTCCACCCCCTTGGTGTCCGCCTCCCCGCGGGCCTGCTCCACGGCCTGCGAGGCGACCTCCGCGAGATCCACGGGCTTCCGGTCCACCAGCTCGTTCTCGCTCCGCGCGAGCAGCAGCAGGCCCTCCACCAGCTGCTCGCTGCGCTCGTTGGTGGCCAGCAGCGTCTTGGCGAGCTGCTGGAGCTCCGGGGACCCGTCGGGGTCGGCGAGCTGCACCTCCAGGAGCGTCCGGTTGATCGCCAGCGGGGTGCGCAGCTCGTGCGAGGCGTTGGCCACGAACCGCTGCTGCGCCGTGAAGGCCCGGTTGAGCCGGTCCAGCATCTCGTCGAAGGTGTCGGCCAGCTCCTTGAGCTCGTCGTCCGGGCCCTCCAGCTCGATCCGCTTGTGCAGGTCGGACCCCGCCACCTGGCGGGCCGTACGCGTGATGCGGCCCAGCGGCGAGAGCACCCGGCCCGCCATCACGTACCCGAAGGCGAACGCGGCCACCGCGAGACCCAGCAGGGCCAGCAGGGAGCGCCGCAGCAGCCCGTCCAGGGCGATTCTGCGCTGGGCGTCCAGGCAGGCGGAGAGACGGTCCATGAAGGCGTCGCTGGGCAGCGTCCCGGTCAGCCCCGGGCACCGGTCGGAGGTGGGCTGGGTCTTCCCGCTGAGGATGCGGAAGGGCAGCTCGCTGAGGTTGTCCATGGCCTGCGCCGCCAGCAGGTAGATGATCGCCAGCAGCAGCATGCCGGCGATCAGGAACATGCCGCCGTACAGCAGGGTGAGCCGTATCCGGATGGTCGGCCGCAGCCAGGGCGACGGGCGGGGCGTCTCGCGCGGGTCCCAGTTCGGTTTGGGCGGCGTGCGGGGCGCCGAGGGGGCGCCGCCGCCCCAGTCGGACCCCGTCGGGGTAGGGGAGGTAGCCATCGACGATCAGATCCGGTACCCCGCGCCCGGCACGGTGACGATCACCGGCGGTTCGCCGAGTTTGCGGCGCAGCGTCATCACCGTCACCCGCACCACGTTGGTGAACGGGTCGGTGTTCTCGTCCCACGCCTTTTCGAGCAACTGTTCGGCTGAGACCACCGTTCCCTCCGCGCGCATCAGCACCTCCAGCACCGCGAACTCCTTGGGCGCCAGCTGCACCTCCTCGCCGTCCCGTGAGACCTCGCGCCGCCCGGGGTCGAGCTTGATCCCGGACCGCTCCAGGACGGGCGGCAGCGCCGCTGTCGTACGCCGCCCCAGCGCCCGGACGCGGGCCGTCAGCTCGGAGAACGCGAACGGCTTGGGGAGATAGTCGTCCGCACCCAGCTCCAGGCCCTCCACGCGGTCGCTGACGTCGCCGGACGCGGTGAGCATCAGCACCCGGGTGGGCAGGCCCAGCTCCACGACGCGGCGGCAGACGTCGTCGCCGTGCACCAGCGGCAGGTCACGGTCGAGGACGACGACGTCGTAGTCGTTGATGTCGATGCGCTCCTGCGCCGCGGCGCCGTCGTAGACCACATCGACGGCCATGGCCTCCCTGCGGAGGCCCGTCGCCACGGCATCGGCGAGCAGCTGCTCGTCCTCGACGACGAGTACGCGCACAGCGCTTTTCCTTCCCTGTGGTGGTGCGGGGGTGTCCCCGGACGGAGCGGGGCGATGGTGCCTCCCATCCTGCCTCGGATGCCGGTAAACCGGCGGTAAGAGGCGAGGTGGGGGGCGCACCGAGGGGCAGGAAGGGAGCGGGCCGCTGAGCTTCGCGCCCGGCCGGGCGCGGAGCCGGACGGAGGGCCCGTGCGATTTTTTTCGCCCCGGTTGAGGTTTCTCTGAGGTTCTCGTTGGGGAGGACGTGAGCACCACCCGCGATCACGCCCCGTGCGCAGCGTGCCACAAGCCGCCGCTGACGCAGCCCGGGGACCACGCCGTGACCGGGCCCGGCACCACAAACCCTCGGCACACCCGTGCCACCGACCCGCGACGAGGGGGCACATCATGGACGCGTTCACCGCAGGCATCCTGCAGCGCATAAGGACCACGGAGTCCGACCTGCACCGCGCACGTGAATCGGGCGACGACTTCCTCGTGGACGTCGAGCAGTCGGAGCTGGAAGACCTCCACCGACTCGCCGCCGAACACGGCGTGCAGGTCGCCTGACGACCCACACGCCCCACAGCACAGGGTGCGGCCCCCTCGGGGGCCGCACCTTTCGTGTGCCGGGACCGGGCCGAAAGCCTCGGCCGTGCCGGGCGACGAGCCGGAGGAGCCCGCTCGTGCCAGGCGCCGGACGAAGGCGCAGCCTCAGTCGTGCCAGGCGCCCAGGCGCTCCAGCAGGGGTTGCAGGACCTCGAAGACGCCCGGAGAGGCGGCGAGGGTCAAATCGCCGTCGGCCGGCCGGCCGGGGCGGCCGCCCGTCAGGGCGCCCGCCTCCCGTGCGACGAGGTCGCCCGCCGCCAGGTCCCAGGGGTTGAGGCCGCGCTCGTAGTAGCCGTCCAGCCGGCCTGTCGCCACGTCGCACAGGTCGATGGCGGCGGAGCCGCCACGACGGATGTCGCGCACCTGCGGCACCAGTTCCCTGACGACGGCCGCCTGGGCGGCGCGCCGCTCGGCGATGTAGCCGAAGCCGGTGCCGACCAGGGCCTGGTCCAGCGGCGGGGAGGGACGGCAGCGCACCGGGCGGCCGTTCAAAAAGGCGCCCTCCCCCAGGACGGCGTGCCAGGTCTCACCCCTGACGGGGGCCGCCACGACGCCCACGACCCGCTCGCCCCGGTACTCGGCGGCGATGGAGACGGACCAGTCGGGCCTCCCGTAGAGATAGTTGACGGTGCCGTCCACCGGGTCGATCACCCAGCGAACCCCGGAGGTGCCCGCACTGGAGGCACCCTCCTCGCCGAGGAAACCGTCCTGCGGCCGGTGCTCGGACAGGTATCCGGTGATCAGCTTCTCGGAGGCGAGGTCCATCTCGGTGACCACGTCGATGGGGCTCGTCTTGGTCGCGGCCACCCCCAGGTCGGCGGGGCGGCCGTCCCGCAGGAGGGCCCCCGCGCGCTCGGCGGCCTCCCGGGCGAGGGCGAGCAGCTGGGCCTTCAGCGCGTCGTCAGCGGCCTCGGGGGCGGACTGCGGCGTCTCAGTCACGTGTTCTTCCGCTCCTGTCGTACGTGAGTACGGTCTCGGGTGGTCGGTCCGTACGCTTTTCTGCCGGACGCACGGGTCTGCCGGACGCACGGGTTCCCGTCCGACGTACGGGCTCCCGTCCGACGCACGGGCTCCCGTCCGGCGTACGGGCTCCGTCGGACGCGCGGTCTTCCCTCGTGCGCACCGGCCGGGCGGGCCGTGCGGGCCCGCCCGGCGGGTCAGAACGCGGGCGCGTCGGCGCCGGCCGCGGCCGGCTTGGGCGTGCGGGCCGGGCAGCAGCCGACGGGGCACAGGTCGTGGCTCGGGCCGAGCGCGCCCAGCGCGCACCGCACGGGAGCCTGACCCCGCTCGGTCGCGGCCCGTTCCAGCACCAGGTCGCGGACGGCGGCGGCGAAGCGCGGGTCCGCGCCGACGGTGGGCGAGCGGCGAGCCGGCAGGCCCAACTCCGCCGCCTTGGCCATGGCCTCGGTGTCCAGGTCGTAGAGGACCTCCATGTGGTCGGAGACGAAGCCGATGGGCACCATCACGGCGGCGGGCACACCCTCGCCATGCAGCTCTTCGAGGTGGTCGCAGATGTCGGGCTCCAGCCACGGCACGGACGGCGGGCCGCTGCGCGACTGGTAGACGAGGCTGCGGGGGTGCGCCGTACCGGTGCGCTCCCGCACCGCCTCCGTGATCACGGCGGCGACGTCGAGGTGTTCCGCCACGTAGGCGCCGCCGTCGCCGTGAGCCTCGGGAGGGCCCGAGGTGTCGGCGGCGGCTGTGGGGATGGAGTGGGTGCAAAAGGCCAGGTGGGCGCCGGAGCGGACGTCCTCGGGGAGCTCGGCGAGCGCAGCCACCACCCCGTCGGCCACGGGTTCGACGAAGCCGGGGTGGTTGAAGTAGTGGCGCAGCTTGTCCACGCGGGGTACCTCCAGGCCCTCGGCGCGCAGGGTGGCCAGCGACTCGGCGAGGTTCTCGCGGTACTGGCGGCACCCCGAGTAGGAGGCGTAGGCGCTGGTCGTCAGCGTCAGGACGCGCCGGTGCCCGTCGCGGACGATCTGACGCAGCGCGTCGGTCAGATACGGCGCCCAGTTCCGGTTGCCCCAGTAGACCGGCAGGTCGAGACCGTGCCCGGCGAAGTCCTCGCGGAGCGCCTGGAGCAGCGCGCGGTTCTGCGCGTTGATCGGGCTGACCCCGTCGAAGAGGTAGTAGTGGCGGCCCACCTCTTCGAGGCGCTCGCGGGGGATTCCGCGCCCCCGGGTGACGTTCTCCAGGAACGGAACGACGTCGTCGACCCCTTCGGGACCGCCGAAGGAGAGCAGCAGAAGTGCGTCGTAAGGGGCCGGGGAGGCGTCCCGCTCTGGGGCGGGTGATGCGGTGGGCAGCGCGTCGGACATGTCTCGATCCTGCCATCCTGCGCACCGAGCGGGCGGGCGCCCTCCCGTCCGCGACGCGGGCGCCCCCGTCCACCCGGCAGCCGGCGCCCGCGGCCTCCACTGCCCCGAGGAGCGCACGAGAGCCGTGAGTATGATCCCACTCCAACTTGTGGGGCGGCCGGGGCGTGTGACCCGGCTACCGCCGGCCGGGCAACCGGCCGGTGCCGCGGCGAGAGGGGACGGGCAGTGACGAGCGTGCGGTCAGCGAACAGCCGAGCGGCCACCTGGCGGAACTGGGCGGGCAACGTGACCGCCTCGCCCCAGCGGACGGTCTCCCCCTCGTCGACGGAGGCCCTCGCCGAGGTGGTGCGCCGGGCCGCCGACGACGGCCTGCGGGTCAAGGCGGCCGGTACAGGCCACTCGTTCACGGCCGCCGCCGCCACGGACGGGGTGCTGATACGTCCCGAACGACTGACCGGGATACGGCGGATCGACCGGGAGGCGGGCACGGTCACCGTCGCGGCGGGCACCCCCCTCAAAGCGCTGAACGCGGCGCTGGCCGCACGGGGTCTGTCGCTGACGAACATGGGCGACGTCATGGAGCAGACCGTCTCGGGGGCCGTCAGCACCGGAACACACGGCACGGGGCGCGACTCGGCCTCTGTCGCGGCCCAGATCAGGGAGCTGGAGCTGGTGCTGGCGGACGGCTCGGTCACGCGCTGCTCGGCCGAGGGGACCGGACAGGAGCGCGCGCTCTTCGACGCCGCCCGCGTGGGTCTCGGAGCGCTCGGGGTGATCACCGAGGTGACCTTCGGGGTGGAGCCGGAGTTCCTGCTCACGGCGCGCGAGGAACCGATGCCGTTCGACCGGGTGATCACCGAGTTCGACCAGCTGGTGGCCGAGAACGAGCACTTCGAGTTCTACTGGTTCCCCCACACCGACAGCTGCAACACCAAGCGCAACAACCGCAGCACGGGTCCGGCGGCTCCCCTTCCTCGGATGCGCGGCTGGGTCGACGACGAACTGCTCTCCAACGGCGTCTTCCAGGCCGTCTGCGCGCTCGGCAAGGCGGTGCCCGCCACCGTGCCCGGCATCGCGCGCGTCTCCAGCCGCGCCCTGTCGGCCCGTACGTACACCGACATCCCCTACCGGGTCTTCACCAGCCCGCGCCGCGTGCGGTTCGTGGAGATGGAGTACGCCGTCCCGAGGGCCGCGCTCACCGGCGCGCTGCGGGAGCTCAAGTCGCTGGTGGAACGGTCCGGCTTCCGGGTGAGCTTTCCCGTGGAGGTGCGCACGGCGCCGGCGGACGACATCCCGCTGTCGACCGCGGGCGGGCGCGACACGGCGTACGTGGCCGTGCACATGTACCGGGGCACGCCCCACGAGGCGTACTTCAGCGCCGTCGAGCGCATCATGACCGCGCACGCAGGGCGGCCGCACTGGGGAAAGCTGCACAGCAGGGACGCCGCGTACCTCGCGGGCGTGTACCCGAGGTTCACCGAGTTCACCGCCCTGCGCGACCGGCTCGACCCCGACCGCGTCTTCGCCAACCCCTACCTGCGGCGGGTACTGGGCGAGTGAGGACCGGGCCGTGAGCGCCGACCGCGCACGGCCGTCGGCCTGCCAACGGGCCGTGCCCCCTTCCGTCGAGGGGTGCACGGCCCGTTCTTCCTTGGGGGCCGTCTCGGAACAGCCCTCGGAGCGGAGGCCCTTGTTCAGCCCTGACCGCCGGCTCCCGGCTGTGCGCCCTGGGGCAGCCGGCCCGCGCCGGAGCCGTCCGAACCGTTGCCGGAGTCCGCACCGCCTTCACCGCCGTCCTGGCTGTCGGAGCCACCGGAGTCACCGGGCGTGGTCTCGGTGTCACCGTCGCCGTTTCCGGAGCCGTCCGTCTGGCTCGGCCGGGGCTCGGAAGGGTCGGAGGTCGGCGTCGACTTGTCGGTGTCCTGCGGGCCGGGCGCTTCGCTGTGCTCGTCGCCACGGTCACCGGGGTCGGTGGAGGGCTGGGAGTCCTCGGGCGTCGGAGTCGGGCTCTCGCCGTTCTCCGACTGGTCGGGCTCCGGAGTGGCGGGCGGCGCGTCCGGGCTGCCGTCACCGGATGAGCCGTGTCCATGACGGAAGACGTCGCTGATGGAGGTGCCCTTGTCACCGGAGACCGAGTGCCCCGAGATCGCCTCGTACAGCGTGATGCCGCCGATCGCGATCACGAACACCACCACGGCGGGCATCAGCGTGCGCCGCCAGCCGCGCCACTTGGTGCCGTGGGTCGTCGCGTCGGTGAACTCCCCGTTCGCGGGCGGCCCGTCGGGGCCCGATGCGCGGGACGGCCGCTCGGCGGCGCCCAGCACCCGCGTCGCGTCGTCGCCCGGCAGCGCGCGGGTGGCGTCCCCGGATCCGTACTGGCGGGGCAGCGCCCGGGTCGCGTCCGCGTCCGCGGCACCGGCACCGTACTGGCGACGCAGCGCGCGCGTCGCCTCGTCGGGCCGCTCGCCCTCGGCCGGCCTGCCGGTCCGCAGGGCACGCGTGACCTGATCGACGCTGAGGGCGTGCGTGGCGTCGTCGCTGCCGCGCCCGGCCCCGACTGTGCCGGCTGCGGAACCGCTCTCGCCCGGCGCGGCCGGAAGCAGCCGAGTGGCCCCGGACTCCTGGAGCGCCTCCGCGTTGTGGACGGCCTGAGCGGTGTGGTGGCCCTCGTCGTCCTTCCAGTCGGGCGCCGGGTCCCGTACGGGCACCTGGCGGGCCTTCGGCGGGACCGTGACGTCCTTGATCTGCTTGCCGGTCCTGCTGAAGAAGTGCTGGAAGATCGGGCCGCCGCTGGTGGCGACGAGGCTCATCACCCCGGCGCCCAGGAAGGTGCCGTAGACGCCCAGCTGGCCCGCGGCGAACGCGGCGACGACCGCGGCCACGGCGCTGCCCAGCACCTGCGCCAGGCTCAGATTGAGCTTGCTGTCACCCTTGCTCTCTTCCCGTTCCGGATCAGGCCGTTCCGGAACACGTCCGTGATCCCGGTAGCCGGTCATGGGGTGGTTGTCCTTCTTGTCCATTTACCGCCCTTGATCGCACACTCCAACCACTGTGCACGAATAGGGGACTTTCAGGGGAGGCCAGAGGTTCCATTTCGGGTGGTTCTGTGACGCTTCCCACCCCCGTATCCAGGCCAAATGGATTCTTTGGGCGTCAACTCCCTTACTCGCGAGCAACTTCGGTGGCGCGGCGGTCCACCCGGATGGCACTAATGGAGTAGTGTGACGAGCCCTGGTCTCGGTTCTGACCCGGCGCCGAATGCACACGGTGACCACCTCGGCCACCGTGCGTTGTGAGGAGGTAACCGTGCCGTAGCGGCGGTTCCGGGTGGTTCCGTAGGATCGAACAGCGATCTGAACACTGCCTCGGACCCCGAGGAAGTCGGCAAGGTTGTGGCAGGCTGCACCCGGGCAGGCCACACTCGTCTAGCGGGAGCAGCGACGCACGTGACGTCGGCAGGCACCACCCGGGAGGTTCCCATGCCCGAACTGCGTGTCGTGGCCGTCAGCAACGACGGCACACGACTGGTGCTCAAGGCTGCCGACAGCACGGAATACACGCTTCCGATCGACGAGCGGCTGAGAGCCGCCGTCAGAAACGACCGCGCGCGGCTCGGCCAGATCGAGATCGAGGTCGAGAGCCACCTGCGGCCGCGCGACATCCAGGCGCGTATACGAGCCGGTGCCTCCGCTGAGGAGGTCGCGTCCCTCGCGGGCATCCCGGTCGACCGCGTGCGCCGGTTCGAGGGCCCCGTGCTCGCCGAGCGCGCGTTCATGGCCGAGCGCGCCCGCAAGACACCCGTGCGCCGTCCCGGCGAGAACGCCGGACCCCAGCTCGGCGAGGCCGTCAGCGAGCGCCTGCTGCTGCGCGGCGCCGACAAGGAGTCCGTCCACTGGGACTCCTGGCGACGCGACGACGGCACCTGGGAGGTCCTGCTCGCCTACCGCGTCGCGGGCCAGCCCCACTCCGCGACCTGGACCTATGACCCGCCGCGCCGCCTCGTACAGGCCGCCGACGACGAGGCGCGGGCGCTGATCGGCGAGACGGACGACACACCGGAGCCCAGCTTCCCGTTCGTGCCGCGCATCGCCAGGCTGCCCAGGGAGCGGACCGACCGTTCGGAGCGCACCGAGCGCGGAGAGCGGTTCGGGCGGCCCGAGCTGGAGCCCGCCTCTCTCTCCCCCGCGCCGGGCGACGAGGACGACCAGCCGTCCGCAGCGGACGAGCCCGCCGTCGGCCCGGACTCGCTGACCAGCCTGCTGGAGGCGGTGCCCAGCTTCCGGGGCGACCTGGTCGTCCCCGAGCAGTCCCCGGGCCACGAGGACGCGGCGGCGTCCGCTGCCTCGACGGTCCCGGACGCGGAAGAGGAGACGGAGAGCGAGCAGGCCGAGGAGCCCGAGGTGGTCGAGCCGCCGGCTCCCGCCGCCAGCGCCGGGTCGGCCTACGCGGACGTGCTGATGCCGCGGTCGGTGGGCGCCCACCGCGACCGGCTCAAGGGCACCACCGACCGCCAGGCGGAAGCGGACGGCGTCCGGCCGGGGCGCCGGGCCGCCGTGCCCAGCTGGGACGAGATCGTCTTCGGCACGCGCCGCAAGAAGGAGTAGCGCCGCCGCCTCTCGTCGCCGCGGCCCCCGCCCGCACTTGCCGGTGCGGGGGCGCCGGACCCGGCCGTCCGGCGCCCCCGCATCGCTGCCGCGCGCCGTGCTCGGATGCGCGGGTGCCGTCCTTTGCCCGGGCGCGAGCGGTGCGCGGGCCTCAGCCGCGTTCGGGGCCCGTCGCCACCGGCCTGCGGGACTCCGCCGTCCACTCGCTCCAGGAGCCGACGTAGAGGGCCGCGTCGATGCCGGCGAGGTGGAGGGCGAGGACCTCCTGGGCGGCGGAGACACCGGAGCCGCAGTAGACACCGACCTCGGCTCCCGGGGTGGCGCCCAGCGCCTCGAAGCGTTCGGTGAGGGCGTGCGGGGAGCGGAAGGTGCCCGCGTCGGTGAGGTTCTCCGTGGTGGGGGCCGAGACGGCGCCCGGGATGTGCCCCGCGACCGGGTCCAGGGGCTCGACCTCGCCGCGGTAGCGCTCCGCGGCGCGGGCGTCCATGAGGATCCCGTGGCGGGCCAGCGCCGCCGCCTCGTCGGCGTCCAGCGTGGGCATGCCGCCGGGCGAGGGCGTGAAGTCGCCGGGATCCGGGTCGGGCGTGCCGGTGCTCAGCGGGTTTCCCGCGGCCTCCCAGGCGGCGAGGCCGCCGTCCAGGACGCGGACGTCGGGGTGCCCGGCCCAGCGCAGCAGCCACCAGCAGCGCGCCGCCGCCCAGCCGCCGCCCAGGCCTCCGGCGTCGTAGACCACGACGGGGCGGCCGCTGCTGACGCCCGCACGGCGCATGGCGGCGCCGAAGACGTCGAGGGAGGGCAGCGGATGGCGTCCGGTGCCCGCGGCGGGCTTGGCGGCCAGCTCGCTCTCCAGGTCGATGTAGACGGCACCGGGAAGGTGGCCCTGCTGGTACAGCGGCAGCCCTGGGGGGTCGCCCGGCTTGTACCGCACGTCGAGCAGCACGGGTGCGGACCCGGCGGCGAGATCGCTCGCGAGCGTGGCTGCGGAGATGATGGCTGTCATGGCGCCATCTTCGCGCACCGGATGGACTGCGGCCCGGCGGGTTCCGGGACGGCACACGGATCGGGGATTCTCGCCCCGAAGCGGAGAAAAGCGGCGCGGCCGGGGAGCGCGGCGCGACAGGTGGTGACAGCATCTGCACTGAGCGAGTAGTCACGAAGCCCCGGCAAGGACGCCGGGGCAGCACTTCCACCCGTACGACCGCATCGATGATGGTCAAGGAGCGAAGCAGATGACCGAGGCAGCGACTCGGCTACGTCACACCCCTGGGGCGCCCGCGTGGGCGAGCCTCATGGTGGACGGGCTGGACGTCGGCAAAGAGTTCTACCAGGGGTTGTTCGGCTGGGAGTTCCGCACGGGGCCCCAGCAGCTCGGCCCGTACGTGCGCGCGGTCGCGGGTGGCCACGAGGTGGCGGGGCTGGGGAAGAAGGCGGACGGGCGGCAGGTGCCGGTCGCGTGGCTGCCGTATCTGGCGAGCACCGACGCCGACGAGACGGCGGCCGCCGTGCGTTCGTACGGCGGGACGGTGGCGGTGGGGCCGCTGGACGCGGAGACGGCCGGGCGGATGGCCATCGCCTCCGACCCCCTCGGCGCCCCCTTCGGCGTGTGGCGGGACGCGCACTACCCGGGCCTGGGCACGGCCCCGCTGGGCACGTTGGGGGCACCCGTCTGGTTCGAGCTGGTCACCCGGGAGACGAGCCCGGTGGTCAAGTTCTACCAGGCGGTGTTCGGTTACGAGGCGAAGGCCGTCGAGGCACCGGGCTTCGACTATCTGACGCTCTACGCGGACGGGCAGCCGGTGGCCGGAATCCACGGGGTGGGCGACGCGCTGCCCAGGGACCGGGGGCCGCACTGGCGCACGTACTTCGCGGTGGAGGACCCGGACGCCGTGGCACGGCACGCGGGCGAGCTGGGCGGACGGGTGGTGCGCGGTCCTGACGACTCCCCGTACGGACGGCTGGCGACGCTCGCGGACCCGGAGGGCGCGCACTTCAGCGTCATCAGGCCCGTGGCGATGGAGGGCTGATCCAGGCGGCGGGGGCCTGCTCAGCGCCGTGGTGGCGGTGCCGGTGGCGTCGCGGCCTCGTCCACGGGCAGCACGTCGGGCGAGAGCGTCCCGGCCCCCGCCGAGGCCGCCGTCAGCCGCCTGCGGTGGTGGCGCCTGCACAGCACCTCGTAGCCGACCTCTCCGCTGAGTTCGCCCACGTCGCCGACGACGACCTGGGCACCCTCGACCACCATGCGGCCGCCGACCGTGCGCGCGTTGTGCGTGGCGCGCGCCCCGCACCAGCACAGCGCCTCCACCTGGAGCGTCTCGAGCCGGTCGGCGAGCTCCATCAGCCGCCTGGAGCCGGGGAAGAGGTGGGTGCGGAAGTCGGTGGCGATGCCGAAGGCGTAGACGTCGATGCCCAGTTCGTCGACCACGCGGGCGAGCTGTTCGACCTGCTCGGGCGCGAGGAACTGGGCCTCGTCGACGATCACGTAGTCGGTGCGTCCGCCCGCGGTGAGGTGCCTGACCAGGTGCTGCTGGAAGTTGAGGTCCTCGGCCACCTCGACGGCCTCGGCGACCAGGCCGAGGCGGGAGGAGAGCTTGCCCTCGCCCGCGCGGTCGTCCCGTGTGAAGATCATGCCGTTGAGCCCGCGCGCCGAGCGGTTGTGCTCGATCTGGAGGGCGAGCGTGCTCTTCCCGCAGTCCATCGTTCCGGAGAAGAACACCAGCTCTGGCATGGGGGGTACGGCCTTTCCTCGGGGCGGGCAACGGCTCGGGGGCGGGCAGCGGCCCTCGCGGGCGGATTCTCGCAGGCGGGTGCCGCGCGGGCTACGTGGGGCACACCCTCAGGTGCGGACCTCGAGGAGCGGGACGAGCTGCTCGGCGGGGGTCGCCGAGCCGTGCATGCCGATCAGCTCGGACTCCTTGGGTTCCCGGCGGGTGGCGACGATGGCGATGTCGTCGCGCATCGCCGCGACGACGTCGCCGATCCTGCCGCTGACGCGCGGCTCGACCACAGGGCCGAACCAGCCGAGCTCGACGGCCTCCTGCCTGGTCGCCACCCACGCCTGCTCGGCGAGCACTTCACGCCACACGGCGTGGACGTCGCCCGCCGCGCCGGGGACGGCGTAGACATGGCGCATCCGGCCCTCGCCGCCCAGCTGGCGGACGCCGGCGCCGAGCTCCCAGTCCTCGTCGAAGTCGAGGCGCGCCTCGGGGCGTTGCGGGATGTCCACCATGCCGTGGTCGGCGGTGATGTAGAGCGCCGAGCGGGGCGGCAACTGTTCGGCGAGGCGTCTGGCGAGGCGGTCCACGTGGGAGAGCTGGCCGCGCCAGGCGTCCGAGTCCATGCCGTAGCGGTGTCCGTTGCCGTCCAGCTCCGCGTAGTAGGTGTAGACGAGTGCGCGGTCGGACGCGGCGAGGCGTGCGGCGGCCAGGTCCATGCGGTCCTCGGCGGCCAGCCGGCCGAGGAAGGTTCCGCCTGACAGGGCGACCTTGGTGAGCGGGGTGTGCTCGAAGTGCGGGGCCGTCACCTGGCAGGAGGCCACTCCGGCGGCCTCGGCCTGCTGGAAGACGGTGGGGTAGGGCTGCCACAGGTGCGGGTCGGTCCACGGCTGCCAGCGCAGCTGGTTCATGAGCTGTCCCGTGGCCGGGTCGAGCGCCGTGTAGCCGGGCAGCCCGTGCTCGCCGGGGACGCGTCCGGTGCCCACCGAGGCGAGGGAGGTCGCCGTGGTGGAGGGGAAGCCCGAGGTGATCGGCCCACCGGTGCCGTTCGCCGATCTTGGCAGCAGGGAGGTGAGGAAGGGGGCCTGCTCGGGATGGGCTCTGAGCGCCTCCCAGCCCATGCCGTCCACCAGGAAGACGCAGGCACGGTCGGCGGGCTCCAGCGGCAGCCCCGCGCTCATGCCGGGGACGCCGAGCCCTGCCGCGACGGAGGGCAGCAGGTCGGCGAGGGAGCCGGCGCCGTAGCGGGGCACGGGGGCCGTGCGCGGGTCCAGCGGTGCGTCCGCCGGCACGGCGTCGTGCGGTGCCGCGGGGTAGGCGTGGGGGGTGCTCTCCGGGGTCACTGCGAGGGTCCGACCCGGGTGCCCGCGCTACCGGCGGTGGCCTCGGACAGCGCCTGCGCGAAGGCGAGGGTCTGACGGACGGTGTCGGGTCCGTCTCCCGCCTCGCTGACCCGCAGCGAGAGGTCGTCGGCCGTGGCCGAGCCCGTGTAGCCGTGGTCCGCCTCGCAGTTGGGGTCGCCACAGGTGGCGGGCTCCATATCGAGACGGGAGACGGCGCCCCAGCCGATGGTCAGCACCACCTCGCGGGGCAGGGTGCCGGGGGTGTAGGACTCGGGGTTGGCCACGACGCGGGAGAGCACGACGGAGGAGATCCGCTCCAGTTTCACCGACTCGGTCGACGTCGTCGCGTAGGGCGACGGAGACGTGCCGTCCGCGGCCTGCTCGTCGGTGTGACTGACGAGGAAGCGGGTGCGGGTGAGCACCAGCACCGTGACGTGACGGCGCACCTCGTTGGAGTCGAACGTGGTCTCCTGATGCACAAGATAGGAGGCCACGGGCTCTCCGCCCACCGCCGCCTCGACGGCCTCGGCCACGAGAGCCGGGTAGTAACCGCTGCGCTCGATCGCCTCGCGCAGCCCCTGGGTCGTCGTACCGGTCTTCGCCATGACAGCCATCCTACGGGGCCGTACGGCGGCGCAGACCCGCCCGTTCCCCCCGTACGCACACCCCCGGGGCGGGTCAGTACGCCGGGAGCCTGCGCGCCCCCAGGTCGGGACGCAGCCCCGGGTCGGCGACGCGGACCGCGGCGCCCAGCACCGTCACGCCCCGCGGGGCGACCACCACCGGATCGAGTTCCACGGCCAGCACCTGGGGATGGTCGTCCATCAGCAGGGAGACCCGCAGCAGCACCTCCTCCAGCGCGGCGGTGTCCGAGGGTTCGGCGCCGCGCCAGCCGAACAGCAGCGGCGCGGAGCGGATGCCGCGCACCAGGGCGGCGGCCTCCTTGTCCGTGACGGGTACCAGCCGGTGCGCGGTGTCCTCCAGCAGGTCGGAGGCGGTACCCGCCAGCCCGAAGGAGAGTACGGCGCCGATGGCCGGATCGAGGGTCCCCCGGATGACGGTGCCGACGCCGCGGGGGGCCATCGCCTGGACGACCGGGCGCAGCTGGTCGGGGGTGCCCAGCGCGTCGGTCAGCTCCGCGTAGGCGCGCCGCAGCCCGGCCTCTCCCGCGATGTCCAGCCGTACCCCTCCCAGGTCGGCGCGGTGCCGCAGGTGCGGGGCCGTGGTCTTGAGGGCGACCGGGTAGCCGAGGCGGTCGGCCGCCAGGGCAGCCGCGTCGGCGTCGGGCGCGGGGAGCGCGGGCCGTACGTGGATCCCGTAGCAGTCGAGCAGCCGGGAGGTCTCCTCGTCGGTCAGGGCGCGCCCGCGGTCGGGGGCCCGCGGCGTCGCGCGGTCCAGCAGCTGCGCGGCGGCGGCCTCGTCGGCGTCGAGGTCGGGAACCTTGCCCGGCGCCCCCGACTCGGCCCGCCACCGGGAGTGGCGCACCGCCTCGGCCAGGGCGCGGGACGCGCGTTCCGGCGTCGGGTAGGAGGGCAGGCCGCGCGCGGCCAGAGCTTTCTGCAGCCCTTCCATCGCCAGGTGCACGACGGCGACCGGCTTGCGCCAGGCACCCTCGTGCGCGGCCACCGCGTCCGCCGCCTCCCGCAGCGCGTCGGCGAGGGCCTCGATGTGGCCGTCGGGCGGGGCGTCCGCCTGGCGGGTTCCGGTGCGGCCCGGCAGTTCGGCGGGGACGGTGGGCACGACGGTGAGCAGCACCGCGTCGGTGGCCGCGTCCGCGAGCGCCTCGCGCAGCGCCCGGCCGAAGTCGCCGGGTCCCGCGCCGCCCGGCAGCGCCACCACGGGGCGGGGGCGGAGGCCGTCGTTGAGGCAGGCGTCGTAGGTCAGCAGGCTCATCGCGTCGGTGTTGCCGAGGATGCCGACGTGCGGGCCCGCGGGCGGCGGCTGGTCGGCGAGGAGCACTCCGGTGTCGATCAGCTCGGTGAAGCTGTCGACCATCAGCACGCCTGCCTGGCGCAGCAGGGCCTGGACGGTCGCGTCGGGGGTACGGGAGGCGGGCACGGCGTGTCCCGGCGGGGGCGCACTGCCGCGCTGCCTGGCGCCCTTGACGACGACGAGGGGTTTGCGGGCCGCGGTGCGCCGGGCGAGGCGGGTGAACTTGCGCGGGTTGCCGATCGACTCCAGGTACATCAGGACGACGTCGGTGTCGGGATCCTCGTCCCAGTGCTGGAGCAGGTCGTTGCCGGAGACGTCGGCGCGGTTGCCGGCGGAGACGAAGGAGGAGGGGCCGATTCCGCGCCGGTCGAGCCCGTCGAGGAGGGCGATGCCGATGGCTCCCGACTGGGTGAAGACGCCGATGCGGCCCCGCGCGGGCATCCGGATGGAGGGCGTCGCGTTCAGCGCTACCTCGGGGGAGGTGTTGATGAGACCGAGGGCGCCGGGGCCGATGAGCCGCATGCCGTAGGAGCGGGCGAGCCGCACCAGGGCGCGCTGCTCGTCGCGTCCGACGCCCTCGGAGAGCACGACGAGCCCCTGGAGCGCCGCTTGGCCGCACTCCCTGACCGCGCGTTCGAGCTGCTCGGCGGGGACGGCGAGGACGGCCAGGTCGACGCGCTCGGGCAGGTGCCGCACGGAGCTGTAGGCGGGCACTCCGGCCAGTTCCGCCGGCCCTTCGGGGTCGAGCGCGTGGTTGACGGCGTACAGGCGTCCGGTGAAACCGCCGGTGCTCAGGCTGCCCAGTGCCGCGCGCCCGGCGCCGCCGGGGCTGCGGCTGGCGCCGATGACGACGACCGCGCCGGGGGCCAGCAGCCGGGCGACGGAGCGGGCCTCGGCGCGCTGTTCGCGGGCCTGCATCACGGCCAAGGAGCGCTCGGTGGGCTCCAGGTCGAGGGTGAGGTGGACGGAGCCGTCCTCGAAGCTGCGCTTCTGGGAGTATCCGGCGTCCGTGAACACCTTGATCATCTTGTTGTTGGCGGGCAGCACCTCGGCGGCGAAGCGGCGGATGCCGCGCTCCCTGGCGACGGCCCCGATGTGTTCGAGGAGCGCGGAGGCCACTCCCCTGCCCTGCTGGTCGTCGCGGACCAGGAAGGCGACCTCGGCCTCGTCGGCGGGTTCGCTCGCGGGGCGGCCGAGCGGGTCGATGCGGTCGTAGCGGACGGTGGCGATGAACTCCCCGCGGATCGTCGCCGCGAGGCCGACCCGGTCGACGTAGTCGTGGTGCGTGAAGCGGCGCACGTCACGGTCGGACAGCCGCGGGTAGGGAGCGAAGAACCGGTAGTACTTCGACTCGTCGGAGACCTGCTCGTAGAAGCTGACCAGGCGTTCCGCGTCGTCGGGGGTGATGGGGCGTACCTGCGCCGTACCGCCGTCACGCAGGACGATGTCCGCTTCCCAGTGGGTCGGGTAGGCGCGCTCCTCGGGACTCGGCATGCGCTCAGCGTACGGCGGTGAGCGGGCTCACGGAGCTGTCGCGCGGTGCGTCGTATGGTCGCGGTACTACACAGACGACCGTGCGGTGCCCGAGGGCCGCCGTGCGAGACTGGTCTAGACAACCTCACCGACTCGAAGGGCAACACCATGGTTGAGCGCCGCGTCACCGTCGGCTGGGCCGAGGGGCTGCACGCCCGCCCCGCCTCCATCTTCGTCCGTGCCGCCTCGGCCGCCGGCGTTCCGGTCACCGTGCGGAAGGCCGAGGGCAACCCCGTCAACGCGGCCTCCATGCTCGGCGTGCTCGGCCTGGGCGCCGAGGGCGGCGAGGAGATCGTCCTGGCCTCCGAGGCGGACGACGCCGAGGCGGCCCTCGACCGGCTCGCGAAGCTGGTCTCCGAGGGGCTGGAGGAGCTTCCGGAGACGGTCTGAGGACCCCCGCCGCGCGTCCGCGGTCGGTGGGGGCCCACGGACGCGGAACGCGACGCGCACGAGCCCCCGGCCCAGCAGGCCGGGGGCTCGTCGCATGCCCGCGAGTGCGCCGGAAGAGCGTCAGACCTTGACGCCGTGCTGGCGCAGGTAGGCGACCGGGTCGATGTCCGAGCCGTACTCCGGGCCCGAACGGGCCTCGAAGTGCAGGTGCGGACCCGAGGAGTTGCCGGTCGAACCCGACAGGGCGATCTGCTGGCCCGACTTCACGCTCTGGCCGACCGAGACCCCGATCGAGTTCAGATGGCCGTACTGCGTGTACGTGCCGTCCTTGTGCTTGATGACGATGTTGTTGCCGTAGGCACCGCCGTTGCCGGCCTCCACGACCTCGCCGGCGGCCACGGAGTGGACCGGGGTGTTCATACCGGCGTGGAAGTCGATACCGGTGTGGCTGCCGGACGACCACATGCCGCCGCCCTGCTTGTAGCCCGTGGAGACGTAGGAGCCCTCGACCGGCAGCACGTAGGCGTTGAGCTTCGCGCGCTCCGCGGCCCGCGCGGCCCTGACCTTGGCCTCGTGCTCCTTCTCCGCCTTCTCGGCGGCGGCCTCGCGCTTGGCCTCGTCGGCCTTCCGCTTCGCCTCGGCCTTCGCCTTGGCGGCCTCCTCCTTGGCCTCGGACTCGGCCTTCGCCTGCTCGGCCCTCAGCGCCTGGTCGTACGCCTGCTCATCCAGGGTGTCCGAGATGGGAGCGGCGAGAGCCTCGCGCAGCTGGGGGCTCTGCTGCAGATTGTTCTGGCCCTGCCCGCCGCCTGCGGCGAACGCGGGAGAGGCGATGGAGCCCACGACACCCACGGTGGCGAGGCCGGCGATGCCCGCCGCTCCCGCCGTGGCCCTGCGGGTCTTACTCGGGCGCCTGTGCTTCCCGGTGGCACGGGTGAACGCCATACGGAGGCGTACTCCTTTCCTTCCTTCTCGCCTACCGGGTTAGCTGACGGGTTCGGAGCAGGAAGGTCTCCTACGGGCCGCCTCTTTCCGAGGCCGTCCGATTCACCCCATGGGACAAGGTGGGTCCCCGGTCCCCCTCGGGCGGTTCCCTCGGGGATTCGGCGATCACCATCCGTCGGCCGCGGGTGCGGTCACTTCTGACGGACAGCGGCAACGACGCTAGACGGCGCCAACTCCGAGCAGCAAACGAATCCCTGGCTTTGTCATCTTCGCCACACTCCAACTCGCCACAACCGCAACAGAAACGGACATCACGAAGGGCCCGGAAGGAGCGATTCCTCCTCCCGGGCCCCACTTTCCCCTGCTGCCGCGCCCCCGAAACGGTGACGTCAGGAGCCGGAGACCACCTTGACCTCCCCGATCCCCAACTCCCTTACCGGGTCGGCGATCTGGGCCGCGTCACCGACGAGCACCGTCACCAGCCGGTCCGCCGGCAGCGCGCTGACCGCGGCGGCCGTGGCCTCCACCGTGCCCGTCTCGGCCAGCTGCGCGTACACCCGCGCCTGGTAGTCGTCCGGCAGGTACTGCTCCACCTGGTCGGCGAGGGTTCCGGCCACCGCGGCCGCCGTCTCGTAGCGCAGCGGGGCGACACCCACCAGGTTGCGCACCGCCACGTCCCGCTCCTCGTCCGTCAGCCCCTCGGCCGCCAGCACCCGCAACACCTGCCACAGATCGGCCAGAGCAGGCCCCGTGACATCCGTGGCCACCGAACCGCTGATGGCCAGCATGGCGGCCCCGCTGCCGTCCTCGGCCGACCGCAGCACCTGCCCGAAGGCCCGCACTCCGTAGGTGTAGCCCTTCTCCTCACGCAGCACCCGGTCGAGCCGGGAGGTGAGGGTGCCGCCCAGGCAGTAGACGCCCAGCAGCTGCGCCGGCCACACCCGGTCGTGCCGGTCCGGACCGACGCGCCCGATCAGCAGCTGCGTCTGCACCGCACCCGGCCGGTCCACGATGACGACGCGGCCGGTGTCGTCCGCGGAGATCGGCGGCATCGCGCGGGCCTCGGCTGCCGTACCGGTCCACGCGCCGAGCGTCTCGGCCAGCGCCTCGTCCAGATCCACGCCCTCCAGATCGCCGACGACCACGACCGTCGCCGTCACGGGACGCACATGGGCCTCGTAGAAGGCGCGGACGGCCGCCGCGTCGATACGGCTCACCGTCTCCTCGGTGCCCTGCCGGGGCCGCGACATCCGCGACGTCGCGGGGAAGAGCTCCTTCGACAGCTCCTTGGCGGCGCGGCGGGCCGGGTTGGCCAGCTCGTGCGGGATCTCGTCCAGCCGGTTGGCGACCAGCCGCTCCACCTCGCCGTCGGGGAAGGCGGGGGCGCGCAGTGCGTCCGCCAGCAGCCCCAGCGCCTTACGCAGCCGCGAGACCGGAACCTCGAGGGAGACCCGCACGCCCGGGTGGTCGGCGTGCGCGTCGAGCGTGGCACCGCAGCGCTCCAGCTCGGCGGCGAACTCCTCGGCCGTGTGCTTGTCGGTGCCCTCGCTCAGCGCGCGGGCCATCAAGGTGGCGACACCGTCGAGCCCCTCGGGCTCCGCGTCCAGCGGCGCCATCAGGTTCACCTCAACGGCCACGACCTGCTGGCCCGGACGGTGGCAGCGCAGCACCGTCAGCCCGTTGGGCAGCACATCGCGCCGGGGCGTGGGAAAGGCCCACGGCTTCGGCGTGCCGCCGGCCGGCTGGGGGTGGAAGTCCATGCTCGTGCCCGCGCCCGGCGCGGTGCCCGCCGGGGCCGCGGCCGCCGGCGTCTTAGGGGTCTCGCTCACTGCCCGCTCTCCTCGTTCTCCTCGGCCTCGTTCGCCAGCGGCTCGTAGACCAGCACGGCCCGGTTGTCGGGGCGCAGCCGCTGCGCGGCGATCTCGCGCACCTCCTCGCGCGTGACCTCGAGAACCCGGCCCACCGCCGTCAGCGCGAGCTGCGGGTCGCCGAAGAGGACCGCGTACCGGCACAGTTCGTCCGCGCGGTCGCCGACCGTGGCCAGCCGGTCCAGCCACTCGCGCTCCAGCTGGGCCTGGGCGCGCTCCATCTCCTCCGCGCTGGGACCCTCCTGCGCGAAACGCCGCAGCTCGTCGTCGACCGCGGCCTCGATGTCGGCCACCTCGGCGCCGCTGGACGCCTTCACGTCCAGCCAGCCCAGGGAGGGGGCGCCCGCCAGGCGCAGCATGCCGAATCCCGCGGCCACCGCCGAGCGGTCGTGCCGCACCAGCCGGGCGTAGAGACGGGAGGACTCGCCACCGCCGAGCACGGTGAGCGCCAGGTCGGCGGCGTCCGCCTCACGCGTGCCGTCGTGCGGCAGCCGGTAGGCCGCCATCAGCGCGCGGGAGGGCACCTCCTCCTCCACGACCTCACGCGTCTCCTCGCCCCGCACCTCGGGCAGCGAACCGTCCCGCGGCGGCTGCTTGCCCTCGTGCCCCGGGATGGAGCCGAAGTACTTCTCGATCCAGGCCAGCGTCTGCTCCGGGTCGATGTCGCCGACGACCGCCAGCACGGCGTTGTTCGGCGCGTAGTTCGTGCGGAAGAACTCCTGCGCGTCCTGGAGCGAGGCGGCGTCCAGATCGGCCATGGAACCGATCGGGGTGTGGTGGTAGGGGTGGTCCTCGGGGAAGACCATGGCCGTCATGCGCTCGAACGCGGTGCCGTAGGGCACGTTGTCGTACCGCTGACGGCGCTCGTTCTTCACCACGTCCCGCTGGTTCTCCAGCGACTCCTCGTCCAGCGCGGCCAGCAGCGACCCCATGCGGTCGGCCTCCAGCCACAGGGCGAGCTCGAGCTCGTGCGCGGGCATCGTCTCGAAGTAGTTGGTGCGCTCGAAGCTCGTGGTGCCGTTCAGGGAGCCGCCCGCGCCCTGCACCAGCTCGAAGTGCCCGTTGCCCTCGACCTGGGCCGAGCCCTGGAACATCAGGTGCTCGAAGAGGTGTGCCAGGCCCGTGCGGCCCTTCACCTCGTGACGGGAACCGACGTCGTACCAGAGGCAGACAGCGGCGACGGGGGTCAGATGATCCTCGGAGAGCACCACACGCAGGCCGTTGGCCAGCCGGTGCTCCGTCGCTGTCAGCCCACCGGTGGCCGGCGGGGGCGTGGCCGTGTGACCCATGGGCGGGGAGTCCCTTCCGCTCGCGGAGGTTTCCCGGCCGGACGCCGGGAACTGCCGACCGCCCGTGCGTCTCACGCGACCGGCGGTGGTGTCACTGTATGCAACCACGCCGACAACGTGCGAAGTTCCCGTACGGTCTACCGAGCGGCCAGCTGTCAGTGGGGCGGTCCACAATGGTCGCGCGAAGCCGAGCGCAAGCCCGGACCCGAGCACAGCAGCGCATCCAGTACGAGCGCGCGCAGCACAAGCGCGTACCCGAGAGCAGGCGCCGTGAAGCAGCGCCCGCACACAAGAGCGACAGCACGAAGCAGCGAAGGAGCCGCAGCCGCGATGGCCCGCCGCAGTAAGAGCCGTACACCGGCACCGGAGCCCGGAGAGGACTTCGAAGAGCGCATCCTCGACATCGACGTCGTCGACGAGATGCAGAGCTCCTACCTGGAGTACGCGTATTCGGTCATCTACTCGCGCGCGCTCCCTGACGCCCGCGACGGAATGAAGCCCGTACAGCGCCGGATCCTCTACCAGATGCACGAGATGGGGCTGCGCCCCGAGCGGGCCCACGTCAAGTGCGCCCGCGTCGTGGGCGAGGTGATGGGAAAGCTCCACCCCCACGGTGACAGCGCGATCTACGACGCGCTGGTCCGCATGGCGCAGGACTTCTCCATGCGACTGCCGCTGGTGGACGGGCACGGCAACTTCGGCTCGCTGGGCAACGACGACCCGCCGGCCGCGATGCGGTACACCGAGTGCAGGGCCGCCCCGGCCGCCGGTCTGATGGTCGACTCGATCGACGAGGACACGGTCGACTTCGGCGCCAACTACGACGGCAGCGAGCAGGAGCCCGTCACACTCCCGGCCGCCTATCCGAACCTGCTGGTGAACGGCTCCTCCGGGATCGCGGTCGGCATGGCGACCAACATGCCGCCGCACAACCTGACCGAGGTCATCGCCGCGGCCCGCCACCTGATCAAGCACCCGGGCGCCGACCTGGAGACCCTGATGGGGTTCATCCCCGGGCCCGACCTGCCGACGGGCGGCAAGATCGTCGGCCGCGAGGGCATCCAGGACGCCTACCGCTCGGGCCGCGGGACCTTCAAGATCCGCGCCACGGCGACGGTCGAGCAGGTCACAGCGCGGCGCAAGGGCGTCGTGGTCACCGAGCTGCCGTTCGCCGTCGGCCCCGAGAAGGTCATCTCCAAGATCAAGGACCTGGTCAACGCGAAGAAGCTCCAGGGCATCGCGGACGTGAAGGACCTGACCGACCGCGAGCACGGACTGCGGCTGGTCATCGAGATCAAGAACGGTTTCAACCCCGAGGCCGTCCTCAGCCAGCTCTACAAGCTGACGCCGATGGAGGAGTCCTTCGGCATCAACAACGTCGCGCTGGTGGACGGGCAGCCGCTGACGCTCGGCCTCAAGGAGCTGCTGGAGGTCTACGTCGACCACCGGTTCGACGTGGTGCGCCGCCGCAGCGAGTTCCGCCGGGGCAAGCGGCGCGACCGGCTCCACCTCGTCGAGGGGCTGCTGGTGGCGCTCGTCGACATCGACGAGGTCATCAGAATCATCCGGTCGAGTGACAACGCCGCCGACGCGAAGACCTCCCTGATCTCCCGCTTCGAGCTCAGCGAGATCCAGACCCAGTACATCCTCGACACCCCGCTGCGCCGGCTCACCAGGTTCGACCGCATCGAACTCGAGGACGAGCGCGACAAGCTCAAGGCGGACATCGAGGCGCTGACCCGCATCCTGGAATCAGACGCGGAGCTGCGCAAACTCGTCTCCTCCGAGCTGTCCGGCATCGCCAAGAAGTACAGCACCCCGCGCCGCACCGAGATCCTCGACGCGAACGAGACGCCCGTGGCCGCCGTACCGCTGGAGGTCGCCGACGACCCCTGCCGGGTGATGCTCTCCTCCACCGGACTGCTCGCCCGCACCGCCAGCGGCGGCACGGACTTCGCCGAGCCCGCAAGACGCGCCAAGCACGACGTGATCGTCTCCGCCGTGCCCGCCACCACCCGCGGAGAGATCGGCGCTGTGACCTCCGGCGGACGGCTGCTGCGGATCTCCGTCGTCGACCTGCCCCAGCTCCCCGACTCGGCAACAGCGCCGAACCTGGCGGGCGGGGCGCAGATCTCGGAGTTCCTCACCCTGGAGGGTGACGAGACGCTGGTCTGCCTCACCACCCTGGACGAGTCCTCGCCCGGCCTGGCGATCGGCACCCAGCAGGGCGTCGTCAAACGCGTGGTGCCCGACTACCCCACCAACCGGAGCGAGTTGGAGGTCATCACCCTCAAGGACGGTGACCGCATCGTCGGCGGCGCCGAACTGCGCACCGGCGAGGAGGACCTGGTCTTCATCACCGACAACGCCCACCTGCTGCGCTACCAGGCGGGCCAGGTCCGCCCCCAGGGCCGCCCCGCGGGCGGCATGGCGGGCGTCAAGCTGACCGACGGCGCACAGGTGCTCTTCTTCGGCGCCGTCGACCCCGCGTCCGAGGGAGCCGTCTTCACCGCCGCGGGAGCGGAGGGCACCCTCGACGACTCGCTGAGCACCGCCAAGCTCACCCCCTTCGACCAGTACCCGCGCAAGGGGCGGGCCACGGGTGGCGTGCGCTGCCAGCGCTTCCTCAAGGGCGAGGACCGGCTACGGCTGGCCTGGGCGGGATCCACCCCGGCGAGGGCCGCGACGAAGGCCGGCGCCCCGGTCGAGCTGCCCGAGCCCGACCCGCGCCGGGACGGCTCGGGGCTCCCCCTGGCGAAGCAGGTCGCAGCCGTGGCAGGGCCGGTGTGACGGTGCCCGGGGGGGGGTGAGGCCGGGGGAAGGATGCGGGCTGTTGTGACGGCACGCGTGGGGTGGAGCCGCGGGGCCGGGCCGTTGTGCGGTCCCGAGCAGCGGTCCGGCTGCTGTTCCGGACGTCCGGGCATACGCCCTGTGCGGCCCATAAGGGGCGTACCGGGTTACGGGGTACGGGCCCCGTAACCCCCGGGCTCTTCCGCGGTCTCGTCGGGCTCGGCGTCGAACCCGGCTTCGCCCATCCCGTGGGCCCGGCCGGCCGCGTCGTCGGCCGGTCCGTCGTGCTCGGCCGCTTCGGGGGCGTGCACGTCCGCTTCGTCGGTGTGCACGTCCGCGTCGTCGTCCTCCGAGGGGCCGTGATCCACGTAGCGGAGCACGCCCCACAGGGCGCGCTCGTCGTGGGGTTCGGCTCCCGCGGCGCAGTCGCGGAGCCCCGCCCGGAGCGCTTCGGCGTCCACGCCTGCTCCGATCATCACCAGTTCCGTGCGCCGTTCGGCGTCGCGCGGCAGCCGCTGGGGCGCGAAGCGGAGGAACCCGCCGACGGCGTGCAACTCGTACAGGTTGTCGGGATCGGCGGAGCCGAAGTCGACATATCCCTTGATCCGGTAGAGCTTCTCCGGCCTGCTGTCCAGGAACTCCAGAAAACGGCGCGGGTCCATGGGCTCCTCGGCTGTGAACTCCACGGCTTCATAGGCCGCGTGCAGGTGCTCACGGTGTGCGCCGTTCGCGCCGTGTGCGCCGTGCTCCCCGCAGCTCTCCTCGCCCGCACCCTCGTCCTCGCCGTACAGCAGGGAGTCGAACGACAGCTGCTCGACGGGTGGCCGGGGGCGGTGCACGCGGTCGAACAGGAGTTGCGGGTCGACGCGCCCGAAGGAGGCGGGGACGACGGGCGTCCCCGGGGCGAGCCGTTCGAGTTCCGTGCGCAGCGCCCCGTGCCGCTCTTCGGGCACGCGGTCGGCCTTGTTCAGGACGAGCAGGTCGGCGGCGCCGACATGCCGCTCCAACTCGGGGTGGCGGGCACGTACCGTCTCGAACTCGGCGGCGTCCACGACCTCGACGAGCCCGCCGTAGACGGTGTGCGGGCTCCCTCCGGCCAGCAGCATCCGGATGAGCGTCTCGGGCTCGGCCAGTCCGCTCGCCTCGATCACGATGACGTCCATACCGACCGAGGGACGCGCGAGCCTCTCCAGGGCCTCGTCCATGTCGCTCGTGTCCACGGCGCAGCACAGACAGCCGTCGCCGAGGGCGACCATGGAGTCGACCTGTCCCGAGACCGCCATGGCGTCGATCTCGATGCTGCCGAAGTCGTTGACGAGCGCCCCGATGCGGGTGCCCCGTGCCCGGCGCAGCACGTGGTTGAGCAGGGTCGTCTTCCCCGAGCCGAGGAACCCGGCCAGCACCACGACCGGAATCCGGCCGCCCACCGCGCCCCGCCCCGCCGGCACCCGGGCACCGACCGCCTCCTGCTCCGCTGACGCCCGGGCCTCCCCCGCGTCCCGGCCCGCTGACGTCCAGGCACCGGCCGCGTCCCGGCCCGCTGACGTCCGAACAGCGGCCGTGCCCCGATCCGTGGGCGTGAGAACGTCTCCCGCACCCCGCTCCCGGCTGTCCTCCGTGCTGCCCACGCCGCCTGCTCCCCTCCTGTCGTCGCAGTGGAAACGGGTGCCGATCGTAGCCGAGCGGCACGGTGCGCCGACTTCGTAGAAGCGAGCGCGACCGTGCCCCACGGGTGGGCGGCGGTGCCGGGCGCGACGGTGGAGGGCAGGTTAGGGTCCCCTGTGTGAGCACCTGTGCGACGGCTTCCCGGATCCTGCCCGAACCCCTGGCGGGGACGGCGGCCACGGCCCGCACCTGGCTGCTGGTGGAACAGCCGGGGCCCTGGGGCAGGAAGGCCCTGACGCAGAGCCGCCTCGATCCGGGACTCGGCCAGGCGCTCGACGCCGCGGCGAGCGCCCATGGCGCCCGTGTCGCCCTGATCCGGCGCCCGGGGCGGCACGCCGACCACTCCCCCGCCGCCGGCCACCGGGTCTACCTGGCCCGGACCGTGCCCGGCGATTCCTGGGTGCTCACGGCACGGCTGCCCGGCGACGGCGGCCTGGAAGCGCTGCGCGACCTGGACTTCGCGGCCTTCGACGATCCGGCAGCCGGTGCGCGCGGCGCCGCCGCCCGGCCGCGGTGGGAGCCGTACGAGGGTGAGCCTCTCGCACTCGTGTGCACCAACGGCAAACGGGACCGCTGCTGCGCCCTGCTCGGCAGACCTCTGGCTGCCGAGCTCGCCGCTTCCGGCGGTGCGAACGTCTGGGAGATCACCCACCTCGGCGGCCACCGGTTCGCGCCGACACTCCTGGTGCTCCCGCACGGTTACGCGTACGGGCGTCTGGACGCCGCCGGCACCAAGAGCGTGCTCGACGCCGTGCGGGACGGCCGTATGTCTCTGGAGGGCTGCCGGGGCCGCTCGGCGTGGGACCGGCCGGGACAGGCCGCGGATCTCGCGGTGCGGGAGCGGACCGGCGAACTGCGGGCGGAGGCGCTCTCCGTCCGCGCGGTACGGACCGGCACAAACGGCTCGCGCCGGATCGTGACGGTCGCCCACGTGGACGGCCGGCGCTGGCGGGTCGTCCTGCGGGAGCACACCGGGGGTCCTGCCGTGCCGGCGAGCTGCGGGGCGGAGCCCGCAGGCACGGTACGCCTGGACGTCGAGGCGCTCGAAGAGGGGCAAAGAGCCGCAGGGATCGAAGAGAGCGACGCACTGGAGGCGACCGAGGGGGCTGCGGCAGACTCCGGCTGAGCGCGCGGCCGCCCCGCGGAAACGTGCCGCGTACGGGCGCGCCGTCCCTCACCCGTACGCGTCCTCGTTGTCCGCCCCCGTCCCGCGTTCCCCGTCCCCTTTCCCCGCCTCCTACTGTCATGGCACCTGCGTCCGTCTCGTGCACGTGTACGGGTGCGCGTCCGTTCGTCCCCTCACCCGCCGCGAGGTCGCCCCGTGTCCCTCCCCGGCACGTCCTCCAGCCACCGTCCGGACACGGCGCCCAGCCGCCGTCCGCCCCTGCTCCGGTCCGCCGGCAGCCGCTCGGCGCGGCGCACGTCCTCCGGGCGACGGCACTTCCGTGTCGGCCTGCCCGGGTGGCCCCGGCGCGTGTCGTCCCAGGTGCTGCTCATGCAACTGGCGGTCGTCACAGGGGTGACCGCCCTGGCGACGGGGCTGTTCCTCGCACCGTTCAGCGCGCAACTCGACGACCAGGCGTCCCGGCGTGCGCTGGCCATCGCCCAGGCCGCCGCGGCCGAGCCGGATCTGCCCACGTTGCTGACCGAGGGCGGCGGCCCCTCCCGCGACGGCCCCGTCCAGCGGCTGGCGGAGAGGGTGCGCCGCGCCACAGGCGCCAGCTACATCGTGGTGATGGACACCCGGGGCATCCGCTGGTCGCACGCGGAACCGGACCGGACCGGCGAACGCGTGTCCACCGATCCCGGACCCGCGCTCGCGGGGGGCGAGGTGCACCACATCGACGAGGGAACACTGGGCAGGTCGGCCCGCGGAAAGGTGCCGCTGCGCGATGACCGGGGGCGGGTCGTCGGAGCGGTCTCGGTGGGGATCGCCTACGACAGCGTGCGCGACCGCTTCCTCCGCGCCGTACCCGGCCTGCTCGCCTACGCGGGCGGCGCGCTCGGGGTCGGTGCACTGGCCGCGCTACTCCTCTTCCGCCGGCTGCAAAAGCGCACCCACGCTCTGGAGTTCTCGGACATCAGCGCGCTGCTGGCCGAGCGGGAAGCGATCCTGCACGGCATCCGGGAGGGCGTCGTGGCCCTGGACGGCACGGGCAGGATCAGGCTCGTCAACGACGAGGCACAGCGTCTGCTGGACCTGTCGCCCCGCCACATCGGCCTGTCCCCGCACCAGGCGCTGGGCACGGGGCGTACGGCCAGGCTGCTGGCGGGCGAGGTGCCTGGCGCCGACCTGCTGACCGTCAGCGGCGGCAGGGTGCTGGTCGCCAACCGGATGCCCACGAACGACGGCGGCGCGGTGGCCACCCTGCGCGACCGGACCGAACTGGAACTGCTCGGCCGGGAACTCGACGGCTCCCACGGACTGATCGACGCCCTGCGCGCCCAGGACCACGAACACGCCAACCGCCTGCACATCCTGCTCGGGCTGCTCCAGTTGGACATGGTGGAGGACGCGGTCGCGTACCTGAGCGAAACCGTCGGGGTACACCGGGCGACGGCCGAGGAGATATCAGGACACGTACGTGATCCGATGCTCGCCGCGCTGCTGGTCGGCAAGGCCACAGTGGCGGCGGAGCGCGGGGCCGCCCTGCGCATCGCGGCGGGCACGCTGCTGCCCGACCGCCTGGTGGATCCGCCGGAACTGGCAACGGTGCTGGGCAACCTGGTCGACAACGCTCTCGACGCGGTCGCCGGCACGGCAGGCGGGAAGGTGGAGGTGGCCCTCGCCACGACCGCGGGGCCGCACGGGACCGGCGTCACACTGCGGGTGAGCGACAACGGTCCTGGCATCCCGGCGCGGCACCGGGAGACCGTGTTCACGGAGGGCTGGTCCACCAAGGAGCCACCCGCGCACGGCCGGCGCGGGCTCGGCCTCGCCCTGGTGCGGCGGCTCGCTGAGCGGCACGGTGGCACCGCCCGGGTCGGCGAGAGCGCGGAAGGAGGCGCGGAGTTCACCGTGGCCCTCCCCGAAGCGCTGCACCCTGAGGACCCTCGCACCGATCCCCCTGCTCCGCACGGCGATCCCCTTCGCCCTCACACCGATTCCCCTCGCCCTCACACCGATTCCCCACCCCCGCACGGCGATCCCCCTCGCCCTCGGAGCGGAACTCTTCGTCCTCCGAGCGGAACCCTTCGTCCTGGAACCGGGCACCCGCACGGGACCGGGGAGCCACCGGAGGGGAGCGAGGGTCTCAGACAGCGCCCGCGCCCGTGAGCGAGCGCACCTCCGTCTCGGCGTAGCGACCCTCGTCGGGATGCTCGCGGGACGTGCCGAGCCAGCCGCACAGAAAGCCGAACGGGATCGAGACGATGCCGGGGTTCTCCAGCGGGAAGCAGACGAAGTCGAGACCGGGGAAGAGGGCGCGTGGGGCACCGGAGACGACGGGCGAGAGCGCCACGAGCGCCATCGAGGACAGCAGGCCCCCGTACACCGCCCACACGGCCCCACGGGTGGTGAAGCGGCGCCGGAACAGCGTGAACAGCAGCACCGGAAGATGGGCCGAGGCGGCCACGGCGAAGGCGAGGCCCACCAGGAACGCCACGTTCAGCTCCCGCGCCGGCAGGCTCACCCCCACGGCCAGCGCCCCGACGGCCAGCGCCGCACGCCGGGCCACCGCCACCTCGCTCCGGCTGCCTTGGCCGCCCTCTGCCTCCTGCCCGCAGTCCCGCCGGTCTGTCCCGTCCTGGAGTGTCTGCCGCCGGGCCGCCTTCCCCTGCCGTCTCCGCCTGCCCGACGACTCGTACAGGTCGTGGGCCACGGCCGCCGAAGCGGCGAGCGTGACCCCCGCGACCACCGCCAGGATGGTGGCGAAGACGACGGCGGCGACCAGTGCGAACAGGACGGCACCGCCGGTGGAGCCCGCCCCTCCGCCCAGCTCGAAGGACAACAGGGGGACGGCCGTGTTCCCCGCGGGGCTGGAGCGGCGTACGGCCTCCGTGCCGACCAGGGCCGCCGCGCCGGTGCCCAGGACGAGCGCCATCAGGTAGAAGCCGCCGATCAGAACCGTCGACCACACGACCGACCTTCGGGCGGCCCGCGCCGTGGGCACGGTGGAGAAGCGCGCCAGAATGTGCGGAAGTCCGGCCGTTCCCAGAACGAGTGCCAGTCCGAGGCTGACGACGTCGAGCCTGGCGGCCCACCCGCTGTGCCCGTACTGCAACCCGGGCGCCAGGAAGTGCGCGCCGTGTCCACTGTGTTCGGCCGCGCTGGTCAGCAGGTCCGTCAGGTCACCGCCGAAGCGCAGCAGCACCAGCACGCTCAGACCGAGCGCACCGCCCACCAGCAGCACGGCTTTGACGATCTGGATCCAGGTGGTCGCCCGCATCCCGCCACAGGCGACGTAGCAGACCATCAGGGCACCGACACCGAGCACCGTCCAGGTGTACGCCGCTCCGCCGGGATCGCCGAGCAGCAGTGCGACCACACTGCCCGCGCCGACCAGCTGCGCCACGAGGTACAGCACGGAGACCGTCACAGACGAGGTGCCCAGTGCGATCCGCACCGGCCGCTCCCGCAGGCGCGCGGCGGCCACGTCCGCGAGGGTGAAACGGCCGCAGTTGCGTAGGGGTTCGGCGACGAAGAACAGCACGACCACCCACGCCGCCAGGAAGCCCACCGCGTACAGCATGCCGTCGTAGCCGTAGAGCGCGACCAGCCCGGAGACGCCGAGAAAGGAAGCCGCCGACATGTGGTCCCCGGCGATGGCGAAACCATTCTCCAGCGGGGAGAAGAGCCGGCCCCCGGCGAAGAACTCCTCCGACGAGCCGCGGCGCCCACCGCCCACCCGACGCCCGCCGCCGGCCCAGCGCGTGATGGCCAGCGTCGCCACGCCGACGGCGCCGAACAGCACCAGGATCAGCGACTGGTCACCGCCGCTCACCTGGCGCCCTCGCGAGCCGCCGTCCGCGCGCTCCGGACCGCGTCCTGAGTTCTCCAGCGCAGTTCGAAGGCGAGCCGGTCCCTGCGCAACCGGGCATGGCGCGCGTACCACCAGGTCAGCAGAAACGTTGCGGCGAACTGCGCGAGCCCGGCGACCATCGCGACGTTGAGCACACCCGCCACCTCACCGGCCATCAGGCCGGGCGCGGAGACGGCGAGCGCCACATAGGCCAGGTACCAGAGCAGGAACGCCGCACCGGCCGGCCACACGAAACTCCGGTAGCGACCGCGCACTTCGCGGAAGGCCGCACTGCTCTGGACCGTCAGGTACGCCTCTCGCGTGCCCGTCCGCACCGGTCCGGTGCGGACCCCGGGGGGCCGGACCGGGCCCGGAGGAGGGGCACAACCGGGCCGGGAGCCGCCCATGGAGAGGGAGTCGTACCAGGGATCGTCGATGCGCATGCCGTCAGAATGGGCGCACCGCTGTGCTCCTGTTCGCCCCAAGCCTGCTCGTTCACCTCTTCAGGTGAACGAGCAGGCTTGGGGCGACCGGGAAGGCCGGACGCGAGCGGCCGGGCCCGCGTTCGCACAGCGGGACCGAACGGCCAGCCCGCACTCGCACCCGCACAGCGACGCGGGCCGCCGGAAGGGCCCGCGAGCCGCCGGACGCGCCCCCTTAAGGCAGGTCACGGCAGGTCAGGTTCCGGCTCATGGCTCAGATGTCGATGCGGGAGCGGTCCAGCGTGGCGGCGGAGGAGCTGATGAACTCGCGGCGCGGCGCCACCTCGCTGCCCATCAGCAGGGAGAACGCCTCCTCGGCCGCCTCCAGGTCGCTGATGTTGATGCGGCGCAGCGTGCGGTGCCGCGGGTCCATCGTCGTCTCCGCCAGCTGGTCGGCGTCCATCTCGCCCAGCCCCTTGTAGCGCTGGATGGACTCCTTGTAACGCGTCCCCTTGCGCTCGAGTTCCAGCAGCGTCTGGCGCAACTCGTTGTCCGAGTAGGTGTACAGGAACTTCTCCTGGCCCTTCTTCGGGTTGATCAACTCGATCCGGTGCAGCGGCGGTACCGCGGAGAAGACCCGTCCCTCCTCGACCATCGGCCGCATGTAGCGCTGGAAGAGCGTGAGCAGCAGACAGCGGATGTGGGCGCCGTCCACATCGGCGTCGGCAAGGAAGATGACCTTGCCGTAACGGGCCTGGTCGATGTCGAACGACCGTCCCGAGCCGGCTCCTATGACCTGGATGATCGAGCCGCACTCGGCGTTCTTGAGCATGTCGGAGACGGACGACTTCTGCACGTTGAGGATCTTGCCGCGGATCGGCAGCAACGCCTGGAACTCGGAGTTCCTGGCCACCTTCGCGGTGCCGAGCGCGGAGTCGCCCTCGACGATGAACAACTCGGTGCGGTCGATGTCGTCGGCACGGCAGTCGGCCAGCTTGGCGGGCAGCGCCGAGGACTCCAACGCGGTCTTGCGGCGCTGCGCCTCCTTGTGCTGCCGCGCGGCGATCCGCGTCCGGGCCGCGGCGACGACCTTCTCCAGCACGGACCGTGCCTGCGCCTTGGCGTCCCGCTTGGAGGAGGTCAGGAAGGACTTCAGTTCCTTGGCCACCACCTGCGCGACGATGCGCGAAGCCGCGGAGGTCCCCAGCACCTCCTTGGTCTGCCCCTCGAACTGCGGCTCGGCCAGCCGGACGGTCACCACGGCGGTGAGCCCTTCGGTGGCGTCATCCTTGACGACGTCGTCGTCGGCGACCTTCAGCAGCCTGTTCGTGCGCAGCGCCTCGTTGACGGTCTTGGTGACAGCGCGCTCGAAGCCTGCGACGTGCGTGCCGCCCTTGGGCGTCGCGATGATGTTCACGAACGATTTGACCGTCGTGTCGTACCCGGTCCCCCAGCGCAGCGCGACGTCCACGCCGAGCTCCCGCTGGACCTCCGAGGGGGTCATGTGCCCGCGGTCGTCGAGAACCGGCACGGTCTCCTTGAACGTCCCCTGGCCCTGCAGCCTGAGTACGTCACAGACCGGCTTGTCGGGGGCGAGGTACTCACAGAACTCACTGATGCCGCCGTCGTAGCGGAACGTCTCCTGTGAGACGTCCTCACCCTCCAGGCCCCGCTCGTCCCGCACGACCAGGGTCAGCCCGGGCACCAGGAACGCGGTCTGACGGGCACGCGCGTACAGCGTGTCCAAGGAGAGCTTGGCGTCCTTGAGGAAGATCTGCCGGTCGGACCAGTAGCGGATCCTGGTGCCCGTTCGCGTCTTCGGGATCTTCTTGCCCTTGAGTACCCCGCTGGAAGGGTCGAAGGGCGCCTCGGGGCCCGGCTCGGTGAAGATGCCGGGCACACCGCGGCGGAAACTGATGGTGTGGGTCCGACTGTTCAGGTCGACCTCGACGTCCAGACGCGAGGAGAGCGCGTTCACCACGGAGGCGCCGACACCGTGCAGACCGCCGGAGGCCGCGTACGAGCCACCACCGAACTTGCCGCCGGCGTGCAGCTTGGTCATCACGACCTCGACACCGGGAAGACCCGTCTTCGGCTCGATGTCGACGGGGATGCCCCGGCCGTTGTCGGTGACCTCGACCGAGCCGTCCTCGTGCAGGATGACCTCGATCCGGTCGCAGTAGCCCCCCAGGGCTTCGTCAACGGAATTGTCGATGATCTCCCACAGGCAGTGCATCAGGCCGCGACTGTCGGTCGAGCCGATGTACATGCCAGGCCGCTTGCGCACGGCCTCCAGACCCTCCAGGACGAGCAGATGCCGCGCGGTGTAATTGGAACCGCCCTCACGGTCTGCCCCGGTCAGCAGTGCGGTGGACGGCACGGACATGTCGGCGGTCACGCGGTTCGCTCCTCGCTGAATTCTGCTTGAGACGGCTGGGTTGCCGCGTCAGAGGGTACCGAGGCCCAGGACGGCGCGTGACGCACGACCCAGGCCGGGGATAAGGAGAACCGCCATGCTAGCTCATATTCGATATCCTGTTCGATAACCCGCCTGGGTGACTCACACATCACGTTCCCATCCAGGCATGAACCGTTTAGGCTCCGGGCACGTCCCTCACAACGGAGGAGGGAACAGCCCGGAGTCGGACGACAACCCAACGGCACGACGGAAGCCTGCCAGCGCCACTGGCAGGAGCCGGCCACCACTCACCGTCACAAATTCCACGACAGACCGAACACAACAGACGGAAACCCCAACCCCTGCAATACGGCCCATTCGCCGCCACCCGGCAACAATCCGGCCTCCCGGCCAAAAAAGTCCGGGAATGAAGGCCAGAGCGGGAACGTTTTCGGCCTGGTTGGATGTTGACCCTGGTACGACAGCTCGTCGAGCTAGAGAAGAGGCGACGTGACTACAGTTCTGACCCCCGCGACCCCGCTGACTGCAGCCGACCGCTGTGACCGCTGCAACGCCCAGGCCTACCTGCGCGTTGTCCTGGTGAGTGGCGGAGAGCTGCTGTTCTGCGCCCACCACGGCCGTAAGTACGAGCCGGAGCTCAAGAAGATCGCCGCGGAGATACAGGACGAGACGGAGAAGCTCACCGCGACTCCTGCCACTGCGGGCGAGGACGAACGGTGACCTGCTGAGCTGACGCCTTCGCGTCCGCATCCGACGAGCTACCCCGGCACAGGCCGGTATCGGCGGACGGCCCTCCCACCAGCGGGAGAGCCGTCCGCCCTCGTCGTTTCCCGGCCGCCCCCGGCTGCCCTCGTCGTCTCGGCCCGTCTCCCACCATTCGCGCCGGTGCGCTGCGCCGACCGAGAGCACGGAACGGGATCATGGCCGATTCTGCGCCGTGGTCGGTCGACCGGAGCCCGGGCGTGCCTGCGGCCGATCCAATTCGGCGGACCGCCACCGGGGCACTGGGGGCCCCGGAAACGCCTGCAAGACCTCTGCGCGCCGCCAGCGTGCTGCTCAGGATCCCGTGGCCGGAGCCGCGCCCTCCTGGGCCCCGATGACGGACTGCACCGCTGAGATCCGCGTATACACCCCCGGACGCCCCTGCTGCCCGCAGCCGATCCCCCACGAGACCAGTCCTACGAGCTTGCCCTGGGCGACCAGTGGGCCGCCGCTGTCCCCCTGGCAGGCGTCCTTGCCCCCCTGCTTGAGACCGGCGCACAGCATCGTGCCGCGGTCGTACGTACCCTCGGCCGACCCCGGATACGCGCGCTCACAGTCCGCGTCCGGCAGCACGTTGACGCCCGCCGCGTGCAGGGTGTCCGCGTAGTCCCCGCGCCCAGTGGTGTCCCCCCAGCCGTAGACCGTCGCCGCCGTGCCCGCCTGGTACCCGGAATCACCCTTCTGCGCCATCGGAAGGATGTCGTCCTGCGGCAGCGCGGAGGCCAGCCGCAGGACCGCGACGTCCCCCTTGTTGGTCTTGGGGTCGTACTCCGGGTTGACCTTCCACGACTCGACGGCGACCTCCTTGCCCGTCGTCTGCGTGAGATCCCCCCGCCCCGTGATGACGCGCAGGTCGTCGACCTGCGACGGATCGGTGCCCAGCACCTCGCGACTGACGCAGTGCGCCGCCGTGACGGCCGTACGGGGACCCACGACCGCACTGCCGCAGAACTGCCCGGAACGCTCCGGCCCGAACCGCGAGCGGCTGGAGAGCGCCGCCACCCACGGATGGCTCTCGGCACTCACCGGCCTTCCGCCGATCACGGCGCGGTCGCCCGGGTCCTGGCCGTGCGCCGCGGCGGGCGAGGCGGTGGGGGCGAGGAGCGCCGCTATGAGCGCCACCCCCAGGACGAAAAGGCGACTTCCCGGGCTCCCGGGAGTGCGGACAGCGCGTGTTCGCTTACAGCGCATCCCTCGCATGAACCGACCTCCTGCACCGTGCGGAACTACCTGACTACCCAGGGTGTTCCTCCCGCACGCTGCGCGCATCCCGAGACGACCATGACGAGCGCCTGACACTCGTATGTACGTACGGACGCTGGTAGACACGTACGGAATCAGGTGTGTCACGCACGGACGCCGGCACGCGCGTATGAACACACGCACGAACACCGGAAAGACGGCACGATCCCGCTGCGGAGACTGGTCACACCGCACCGCGAAGGTCGACGGACCACACGGCGAAGGACGGTCGACCACACACGGCGAAGGCCGGTGGACCCGCCCTCAGCGGGCCCACCGGCCTTCGTGTCACTCTCGTGTGCTCCCCCCCGGGGCGGCCGCCTCGGACAGACGAACCGCTCGGGGGCCTCAGCTGGAGGCTCGGAGGCTCAGTCGAGGTAGTCGCGCAGCACCTGGGAACGCGAGGGGTGCCGCAGCTTGGACATCGTCTTCGACTCGATCTGCCGGATACGCTCACGCGTCACGCCGTAGACCTTGCCGATCTCATCGAGCGTCTTGGGCTGGCCATCGGTCAGACCGAAGCGCATGGAGACGACACCCGCCTCACGCTCGCTGAGAGTGTCGAGCACCGAGTGCAGCTGCTCCTGCAGAAGCGTGAAGCTGACCGCATCCGCGGGAACGACCGCCTCGGAGTCCTCGATCAGATCACCGAACTCGCTGTCGCCGTCCTCGCCCAGCGGAGTGTGCAGCGAGATCGGCTCCCGGCCGTACTTCTGGACCTCGACGACCTTCTCGGGCGTCATGTCCAGCTCCTTGGCCAGCTCCTCCGGGGTGGGCTCGCGGCCCAGGTCCTGGAGCATCTGGCGCTGCACACGGGCCAGCTTGTTGATGACCTCGACCATGTGCACCGGGATACGGATGGTGCGGGCCTGGTCGGCCATGGCGCGAGTGATGGCCTGCCTGATCCACCACGTCGCGTAGGTCGAGAACTTGTAGCCCTTCGTGTAGTCGAACTTCTCGACCGCACGGATCAGGCCCAGGTTGCCCTCCTGGATCAGGTCCAGGAAGAGCATGCCGCGGCCCGTGTAGCGCTTGGCCAGGGACACCACGAGGCGGAGGTTCGCCTCCAGCAGGTGGTTCTTGGCCCGGCGGCCGTCCTCGGCGATGATCTCCAGCTCCCGCTGGAGCTTGGGGGCCAGCTTCTCCTCGGTGGCCAGCTTGTCCTCGGCGAACAGGCCCGCCTCGATCCGCTTGGCCAGCTCGACCTCCTGCTCCGCGTTCAGGAGCGGGACCTTGCCGATCTGCTTGAGGTAGTCCTTCACCGGGTCGGCCGTCGCCCCCGCGGCGGCGACCTGCTGAGCCGGGGCGTCGTCCTCGTCCTCGTCGGACAGAACGAAACCCTCGTTCTCGTTCTTGCCCTCGGCGGAAGGACCGTCCTCGGCACCGGGCTTGCCCGACGGCTTGGCCGGGAGGTCCTCGACCATCTCGTCGTCGCCTTCGAGGAGTTCGTCGACGACGGACTTCTTGGCGGCGGTCTTCTTCGGGGCGGCCACCTTCTTGGCGGTCGCCTTCTTCGCCGCCGTCTTCTTGGCGGCGGCCTTCTTCGCGGGCTTCTCCTCGGAGTCCACGGCAGGCTCCTGCCCGGCCACCGCTCCGGCCGCGACGCCCGGTGCGATGGGTGCGGAGGCGGCCGAGGCCGCCGCGGGAGCCGTCCGAGTGGGGGCGGCCTTCTTGGCCGACGCGGTCTTGGCAGCGACCGGCTTGGTAGCGGTGCGCTTGGTCTGGGTCTTCGCTGCGACGCTCTTGCGGGTGCGTTTCGGCGCCTCGGCTGCACTCACCATCAGCGTCACACCCTCCTCATCGAGGATCTGATTGAGGCTGCGCAGAACGTTCTTCCACTGGGTCGGCGGAATCTGGTCAGCCTCGAAGGCCCGACGCACGTCGTCGCCGGCGATCTGCCCCTCAGCCTTCCCCCGCTCGATGAGCGCCATCACGGACTCGGACTCGGCGATCTCCGCAGGGAGAGTACGGGATGTGCTGGCCGACACGAACAACCTCTCGGAACGATGGAAACGGCGGACCGCCGGCGGGGATGAACCGACGGCGCGGGCGGAGCAGTGGAGAAACAACGGTGCAGACACAAGCTCCGAATGGAGCGCCCGTATTCCCTCCTCGGCTGTCACCTCTTGAGTCATCGCGTTGGGACGGGAAGCGTTACGCCCAATTCACGTGGCCCGAGTCACATCTAGTACCCACTTATACCGGTACAGAACCGGGCGAAAGCACCGCCCGTGACGACGCGGCGACGGACCCGAGCGCACACTCTCCTCACATGGGACGGTGCGGTACGGATTGCCACCACAGGCGACGCACCGAGTCGAGTGCTGATCCACTCCCGGACGGCTCATGCGGTGGCCGCCCGTCCGGCCGGGCGGCCACCGCATGAGCTGTCCGGCCGCATGACGAGAGTGGTGACCGTACGGCCCGCGGTACGAGTAAGGAGACCGTACGGCCGGCATCATGACGCATCGCGGCCTCGCGACGCTTCCCTGCGAGGACGACGGGACGACGCCGCTACGCAAGGCCGCACGTCCGTGCCGTCGGGCACGGACGGTTCGCCGCAGCACGGGGAGGCATCGCACAGGTTCCGCCACCGGAGGGCGGGAACCGCGCGACCGGACTGCGCGTACGAGTACCGCGCGGCCTCACCACTGAGGTGGAGAGCACGTCGCCCCTTCACACGGACAAGCCTTTCCGTCCGCAGCGGACGGAAGCTCATCCGGGCCATTGAGCCACCCCTGTCGCCCCGCCGAGCGACTGCCGGGCGACTGCCGGGCGACTGCTGAGCGACTGCTGAGCGACTGCTGAGCGACTGCTGAGCGACTGCTGAGCGACTGCTGAGCGACGACGAGAGCCGAAGCACAGCGGTTCTCTGAGGACCGTCGCCGCAATCGAGCCGGGCGCAGCACCGAACCGGAGGCAAGCACGGACCCACAGGGCCACCCGAGACCGCTCCGACGGCGACCGGGAGACCTACCCGCCTCGCGGCGCGCTCAGGCTCCGCCGGGGGCAGCGGTCGGGTGCGACGGGGGCCGGCCGCCACGAGCAGGCACCGAGGGCCACGGGCCGCCGGGCAACCGGACCGACGGGCAACTGGGCAACCGGGCAGGCAGGCCAACACCGACACCGTCCAGCAGGTTGCCGCGCCCCGGCATCATCCGCTTATCCGCCCCTGCCACCGCACCGGGCCGACGAGTGTCGACCGGTGGGCGGGCCGGGCACGTGCGGGACCGCGAAGTGGTGGATCCGCCACCGAAGCGAGCCGGCACCACACGAAAGGTCCACGACGATGCCCGCGCCCACAGGCGTATCTGCCAGGCCCGGCCTGTCAGGTCCCGCCTGCCAGGTCCCGGCACGGTCGTGAGCGCTCCCGGAGGGGCGCCGACGGACGCCCCCGGGAACGTCAGTGCTCGCGGGGTGCCGGCACCACGTGGTCCGCGCCGCCGGGTGCAGCCGCGCCACCCGACTGCGCCGGCTGCCCCGCACCCGTGGGCACACCGTGCGTACCCGCCTGCGCGGCCTGACCCGCCTGGCCGGCCTGCGCGGGAGCGGCAGCCCCTGTCGCGCTCTGCCCCGCGGGCACCGACTCGCTGGGGGCGCCGAGCACCTGGCGCATGGCGGTCTCGGCCACCGCGGCCTCTCCCGCGGCGAGCGCCTCCACGACCCGGCGGTGGTGAGCGACCACGTTCTCGGTGGGGTGCTCACAGCACGCCGAGGGGCCGCCGGATACCTGCAGTGCCGAGGAGACGATGCCGGAAAGGTGCTCCAGCATCCGGTTGCCCGCTGCTTGCAGAATCAGGCCGTGGAACTCGGCGTCCGCCCGGGAGAAGGTGAGGCTGTCACCCTGGGCGTGCGCGTGGTTCATGATTTCGACCATGTCGGCCAGGCGCTGCTGTACGTCGTCGTGGCTCTGCCCTGCGGCGAGGCGGGCGGCGAGGGGCTCGATCGTCCAGCGCAGCTCCCACAGCTCTCGGCGCTGGCCCTCCCGCTGCGGTCCGAACGCCCGCCACTCGATGATGTCGGGGTCGAGCAGGTTCCAGTCGCTGACCGGCCGGACCCGAGTGCCGACGTTCGGCCGGGCGCTCACGAGCCCCTTGGCCTCCAGAACGCGCAGAGACTCGCGTACGACCGTCCGCGAGACCTCGAATCGCTGGCCGATCTCCTCGGGGACGAGCGGGCGGTCAGCACCCAGGTCTCCCGAGACGATCATCTGCCCCAGCTGCTGCACCAGTTGTCCGTGCAGACCCCTGCCGCGGCTGCCTGATGTACGTCGGTTCACACGGTTCATGTCGGCCTCGGAACCCTCCCACGCCGAGGCGTTCGTTGTGGTACGCGCTGTCCCCGTGGACTCGGCGTATGCGTAGCGGTCCAGCTCGCCCGGGCCGACGAGGCCTGTGTCAACGGGGCGAGCCGCGGTCATCATGGAGTGCGCAAGGGTAGTCACGCATCTTGTGTCGGCCGTGCTCCGGCCGGTCTTGAGGGCTTTCTTGAGAGCTTTGGTGAAAAGCACACGAAAGGGTGATCGCTGACTTCCTTACAATTGACGCCTTATCGGAAAGAACCGACCACATCACCGGTGGTCAGAGCCATCTCTCCCCTCTGACTCACGGATTGGTGTCACCGCGGTACGAACGCCCCGCCGAACCTGGGGCGATCGGGAAACCAGGTATCAACTGAGGCTTCCACGGCGGCGATCCGCGAGCCCCCTCACGCCAATCACTGCCGTCTCGGCCGTCCTCGCAACGATGTGATGCCGTAGGCCCCGAACAGCACGGTCAGCGACAGCGCAAGCGCACGGCCCACTGGTTGTGTCGCGATCTCCCCAGCCACCGAGCCCCACTGCTCGATGGTCGACGGCCAAGGAAAGAGCAGCACTGATCTCAGGCGTTCCGGCATCCCGTCCACCGACTGACCGTCAGCGCCCACAGCGGCTCGCGCCACCAGGGGCGCCACCAGCGACGGGACCGCCCCAACCGCGATCAGACCCGCCATTGTTGAACGGCAGACCCCCGCGGCCAGCAGCCCGGCCCATGCGCACCCCACACACAGCACCAGGACCGCGAGCACCTGCACCCCCAATGAGGGAACCATGTGGCCGGTTCCGTCCCCGCCGGGCACGGAAAGTCGGGTCAGCCCGGCCAGTTCGAGGGTCCGGCCGGGGAAGGCCAGTACACCGCTGTCGGGGCCGAAGAAGAGCGTGAGCACGGCTGCGTTGCACAGAGCTGTCGCCGCGCACAGCCCCACGGCCGCGCCCGCGGTCACGACGAGCTTCGCCACCAGCAGTCCCAGTCTCCGCGGTACGGGCACCTGCGCGGGGACCAGCGCCGGATACCGGAATTCCTGGCCGAAGGCGGTGGCCCCCAAGAAACCGGCCGCCACTGCGGCGGGCGGCACCATGAACGGTGACCCCGGCGGCCACCCCATCAAAAGTTTCATGCCTGGAGCGATACCTGTCGCCGCGTCGACTGTGCCCCCGGCGCCCGCGCGGACCACCGTGAGCGAGATAGCCAACCCCGCCAGCAGTGTCAGCGCGACCACCACCCAGGGAGTCCGCACACCGAAGAGCCGCCGCAACTCGTACTGCACCGGCGCTACCGGGCCGGATCGTCGCACCACCGGAGACACGGGAAACGTGGCCGCCGTGATCTCGCCACCCCCGGTCGTGGTTCCGCCCCGGCCGGCGGCCTCCCGAGCACCAGCGCTCGCGCTGACCTCCTCCCCGTTTCGTCGCGTCCGCAGCCGGTCACGGGCGGAGGCCACGACTTTGGCCGTCCATGGTGCGTCGGCAACCTGCCGGCCCGCTCGCGCCGTATCGCCGCCCCTCGCCGCGTCAGCGGGTGCGCCGTAGACGGACGCCGCGCCGACGACAGCCGAACGCACGGAAGCGGGTGAAGAGGAGGTGGGGTGCGGTGCAACGGCGCGGGCGGAGGTGCCGTTGTCGGAGTGCGTCGAAGGTGCGGTTCTGCCCGGGACGTCGGCCGAAACCGGTGTCGAGCGCGCGGCAGGTGGCCTCTCTTCCGTTCGCGTTCCCCCGTTGTCCGAGACCCGGTCGTCCGGCGACACGCATACCGGCAACGCCTCGTGCGGGCCGGCGTTCTCCGCCTCGTCCGGTTGGCCGGATACCGGTTCACGTTCCTCACCCGAGTTCGCGCTCCGCAAATCGTTCTCCGCCAGCCGACCATGGTTTCCCCGGGGCGTCGAGGTCGCGGCTCTGCCTACCGGCCGCCGCTGTTGCCCACGCCTCTCATCGGGCGTGTCCGCCGCGCCGGTGTCGTCCGACGCCGCCGGGACCAGCGCCCCTTCACCGGACGCCCTGTCCGAATCCGTCGGCTCCTGCGCCGCCTCGGCACGTGCCTCGCGGGAAGCCGGCCTCTCAGGCCCTCCCTCACCGGCAGCCGGGTCCAACTCACCCTCCGCCCCGACACCCACGCCGGAGGAGGCAGAGCCTGTTCCGTCGGCACCCACACCGGAACAGTCCTGATCCGCCGACTCCACAGTCGCGCCTGGCGTCCCCGTGCCTCCACGCCCCGGTACGTAGGTGTGAGGGGCGGGAACGGCTGCGTGCCCGGGAGCTGCGGGCTGGGCTCCTGCTGCGCTCGTGCCCTCTCCACGTACGGCTGCGTGCGGCCCGTCTCCCCAACCGGACTCCACACTCTGTCTCTTTCGGCCATCATCCGCCCCCTCTTCCGCTTGCTCTCCCGCCGTGGCCTCCGTTTCTTGACCGGTTGGACGAAGGGCGTCGGATGCTCGACCGTCCGCCCTGTCCAACACGCTCGGCCGCGAGCCGTCCCCCGTGTCACCGATCTCATCCTTCAGTTGGTGCACGAGAATCCCGTGGCGGTGCGCCAACTCCCCCACCGCCGCGCAGTCGCTCCCGTAGACCGACACTCGGCTCCCCCCTTCACACACCACTTCAACAGCGCCTCGACCTTTGCGGGTTCGCTCCCCGCTCCTGGCCTCCTGGGAGAGGACCGCGGCGAACCGCTCCGCGTGCGGCGTCCGCACCGCCACCCGCGGGCGGAGCCTGGTGCGGGAGAAGTCGGCGGCCTGCTGATCGGCCACCAGCCTCCCGCCGTTGATGGACACGACCCGGTCGGCGATCCGTGCGGCTTCTTTCGGGTCTCGCGCAGTGACGAGTACCAAGCCACCGTGCTCCGCGTAGCTTCGCAGCAGGCCCTGTAGCCAACTCGCCTCCCGGAGCGACAGCCCCTGCGTCGGTTGGTCCAGAACCAGCGTGTGCGGGTCACCCAGCAGCGCCGCCGCCATCCCGAGCCGCCGGTCCATCCCGAGTGAGAAATCACCCAGCCGCTGGTCGGCAAGGCCGCTGAGGCCGACCACCTCCAACACCTCGTCCGCCCGCTCGACCGGTACCCCGGCGACGGCCGTCAGCATGCGCAGATGCCCTCGCGCGGTGCGTGCGGGGTGCCCCGGAACGTCGCCGAGCAGAACGCCGATCTCCCGCGCCGGGTGCGGGATCCGCTGCACGGGACGGCCTCGGAAGAGCGCGACTCCCCTCCCCGGGAGGAGTTGCAGCATCAGCCGCAGTGCCTCGCTCTTACCCGAACCCGTCGGTCCCAGCAGTACGGTGACCTCGCCCGAGCGAGCCTCGAACGTGAGGTCGTCGACCTGCGGCTGGCGCTTGCGCCGGGCCGTGCTGGTGAGTCCGATGGCCTGGATCATCGCTTCTCCCACAGAACGCGTGGCGGACGCATCCCTGCAAGATAACGCGACATTTCCGACTTTCCGGGTAACCTGCTCGATCGATCCCCGCCCGGTCAAGCAGTTCGCCGCCGGGAGCCGTCGTTACGCCTCCGGCCGCAACATGGGCGGATTGAGAACCGTGGCCTCTCCGGTGCGGAAGAGCTGTGCGGGCCGCCCGCCCTGGCGGGTCGTCGTCCCGCCGGTCGGCACCAGGAAGCCGGGCGTCCCCGTCACTTTCCTGTGGAAGTTCCGCGGGTCGAGCGCCACCCCCCACACCGCTTCGTACACGCGGCGCAGTTCTCCCACGGTGAACTCGGGCGGGCAGAAAGCGGTGGCGAGCGAGGAATACTCGATCTTGGATCGCGCCCTCTCCACGCCGTCCTGCAGGATCTGTCCGTGGTCGAAAGCCAGTGGCGCCTGTTGCTCGGCATCCCGTCCCAGCCCCTCCGACGCGTCGAGAAGAGCGTCCGACGGCGCCCATCGGGCACTGCGCGCGTCTCCGCCGGCGACGGGCGAGGGCAGATCGGGTGCGAGCACGAGATACGCCACACTGACCACCCGCATCCGGGGATCCCGCTGTGGCGCGCCGTATGTGGCGAGCTGTTCGAGATGAGCTCCCCCTCGATGCCCCTCGGCGGCCTGGGAGCGGAGCCCGGTTTCCTCGGCGAGTTCCCGCGAAGCCGCGGCCTCCAAGCCCTCGTCATCGCGGACGAACCCGCCGGGCAACGCCCACCTGCCCTGATAGGGAGGCTCCCCCCGACGCACGACCAGGGAACACAGCGCGTCCTTGCGCACAGTGAGCACCACGAGGTCGACGGTGACGGCAAAGGGCGGGAAGGCCGATGGATCATAGGGCATGGCGTGATCATAGTCGTCTCCCTGACGATAAACAGGCCGTTCAACAGCACCGGCCTCACCTGACACCCCCTGGTCCGAGGCTGATGAGAGTGGCGGTCAGGAAGTGGCGTCCGCGGGGGCATCCGGCTCCCTTCCTTCGCCGCCTTCCTTCAGACCGGGGCGCTCCCCTCGCAGGCAACGGCGCACCTCCTCGGGATCGAGGCCTTCGTTGCACGCGTGGTGCAAGAGCTGTGCGAACAGATAATCGGGATCCGTGCGAAGAGCGAGCCCCAGGGCGACACGGGCCGTCGGCACGTCCCCGCCCGACCATGCGACCCAGCCCGCGAGTGTGAGCAGGGGCGCCGAGTAGATCCTGTAGGGCCCCGTACAGCGACGGGCCAGCGCACGCCACAGGCGCACGGCGGGAGCGGGATCCACTCCCTCCATCCATTCGGCCGCCTGATCTCGCGTATCGCGGTCTTGAAGGCCGATAATCGCCGTTGCACAGTCGTCATGACCGAGCAAGCCGTCGTCGTGCGCGTCCTCGCTCGTCCAGGTGGCCACAGGCGGTGTGCAGCGCTGGAAGCGCTCCATCAGATGCCCGAGCAGTGCCAATGTCTCGGCGCGCACCCGCTCCCGGTCGTCGTCCTTGAGCATGCGAGGGGTGAGCCGCAGGCTCGCGGCGTCCAGCGTCCGCTTCTGCTCGTCGGCGAACGGGGGCCCGAGAGGGACCAGCCGCTGCTCCATCTCGCGAAGCGATCCATGCATCGGCATACCGGCATAGGCCGCGGCGACGGCCATGACGGATGTGCCCGTACCCGCCAGCAGAACGCCCTCCGGTGGACAACAGCGCTGGTCGGGACAGCAGTAGGAGTAGTACCTCCCTTCCGAGATGCAGAGAGCCTCGTAAACGGGCATGTCACGCTCGCCACAGGCGAGACGCAGGTCCCGGACGAGCGGGCGCAGCCGTTCCATGACGTCCCTGCCGCTGTGTCCCTCACCCGGCTCCTGGCAAAGGAAGACCAAGGCACCATCGGGTCGGGCTCCTCGCGCCTTGGAGCTGGCGCCGAGGCACTCCGCGACCTGTGGCGCGAGAGCTGCCCGACCGCCTTCCGTGTCCGGAATGCCGATCCTGAGCCGGCCTCCGAAGCGGCCGCGCTCGCCGTGCAAAGCGACGACCACGAGAGAGTCGTCGGGATAGAAACCGAGGAGGTACGGCAGAGCCTCGGCCAGCTCGGCCGGCTCGCGAAGGGAGACACTGATCTTGCCGGACTCGGAGGTCGTGGGCTCGTCGCCTTGCTCTGCGTGGTCGTGATGTGTCATGCGTCGACCGTGACGGAGAACCCGGATCCGTGGTCGAAAGTTATCCACAGGTATGGCGACTCATCGCCTTTTCATACTAATGGCGAGTTATCCACAGGCCGGTTCTCCGAAGACCTCGCGCATCGGGTTGCATGGACGCATGAGCGACACACAGCTGCGACGAGACGCCGACGCGGTGCTGGCCGATCTCGTCGGCGACCGAGAAGGCACGGCCAGACTGCGCCCGGACCAGTGGCGGGCCATCGAGGCGCTGGTTGCGGAGCATCAACGCGCACTGGTGGTACAGCGCACGGGCTGGGGCAAATCCGCCGTCTACTTCGTGGCGACGGCTCTCCTGCGCAAACGCGGATCGGGACCGACAGTGATCGTTTCCCCCCTGCTGGCCCTGATGCGCAACCAGGTGGAGGCAGCCGCGCGAGCCGGTATCCGTGCCCGCACCATCAACTCGTCGAACCCCGAGGAGTGGCGGGCGATCGAGTCGGAAGTGGGCCTCGGGGAGGTCGACGTGCTGCTGGTCAGCCCCGAGCGCCTCAACAACCCCGATTTCAGGGACAACGTCCTTCCGAGCCTGACCGCTTCCACCGGCCTCCTGGTCGTGGACGAAGCACACTGCATCTCCGACTGGGGCCACGACTTCCGCCCCGACTACCGCAGGCTGCGCACCATGCTCGCAGAGTTGCCGTCCGGCGTTCCCGTGCTCGCGACAACCGCCACAGCCAACGCACGCGTCACAGCTGATGTGGCCGAGCAACTCGGCACGGGCGGTGCTGGCGGAGACGGAGGCGCGTCCACCGGTTCCACACCCGCGCTGGTGCTTCGCGGACCGCTCGACAGGGAGAGCCTGAGCCTCAGCGTGCTGCGCTTGCCTGATGCCGCCCACCGGCTCGCCTGGCTGGGAGAACACCTCACCACTCTGCCGGGCTCGGGCATCATCTACACCCTGACGGTAGCCGCCGCCGAGGAGGTCACGGCCTTCCTCCGCCAGTGCGGACACGAGGTCGCCTCCTACACGGGCAGGACGGAGAACGCGGATCGCGAAGCCGCTGAGGCCGACCTCCTGGCCAACCGCGTGAAGGCGCTGGTCGCGACGTCGGCCCTGGGCATGGGCTTCGACAAACCGGACCTCGGCTTCGTCGTCCATCTCGGTTCGCCTTCCTCCCCCATCGCCTACTACCAGCAGGTGGGCCGCGCCGGCCGCGGCGTCGAGCACGCGGAGGTGCTCCTGCTGCCAGGGCAGGAGGACGAAGCGATCTGGCGGTACTTCGCCTCACTCGCCTTTCCCGCCGAGGAACAGGTACGGCGCACGCTCGACGTGCTCGCTGCCTCGGACGGCCCGATGTCCCTGCCCGCTCTGGAGCCCCGCGTCGAGCTACGCAGGTCACGGCTGGAGATGATGCTGAAGGTTCTCGACGTCGACGGTGCGGTACGGCGGGTCAAAGGTGGCTGGGTCGCCACTGGGGCACCCTGGCAGTACGAGACCGACCGGTACCAGTGGGTGGAGCGCCAGCGACTGGCCGAGCAGCGCGCGATGCGTGGCTATGCCGAAACAACCGACTGCCGGATGGAGTTCCTGCGCCGAGAACTGGACGACGACAAGGCAGCTCCCTGCGGCAGGTGTGACAACTGCGCCGGCGCCCGGTTCAGTGCGACGGTCGGTGAGGCCTCGGTCGTGGCCGCCAAGGGTGAGCTGCGGAGGCCGGGGGTACGAGTCGAGCCCCGCCGTATGTGGCCGACCGGCATGCCGTCGGTCGGCATGGACCTCAAGGGCCGCATCCCCGCGCAGCAGCAAGCGGCACCCGGGCGGGCGCTCGGACGGCTCTCCGACATCGGCTGGGGAAACAGACTGCGCCCTCTGCTGTCCGAGCAGGCAGGGGACGGCCCCGTACCCGACGACGTGTTGCAGGGTGCGGTGACGGTGCTTACGGACTGGGCGAAGGCACCAGGTGGGTGGGCGACAGAAGGGCCGGAAGCGTTGGAGCGCCCTGCGGGGATCGTCGCCGTCGAATCCCGCACCCGACCACAGCTTGTGCGGTCGTTCGCGGAGCGGATCGCCGACATCGGCCGCATGCCACTTCTGGGGGCGGTGGCCTGCGCCGACGAGTTCGGCCTGCTCAACGGCCCCCGGAGCAACGGAGCCCAGCGCCTGCGTGCAGTACATGACGCGCTCACGATGCCACCGGAGCTGGCCGCGTCCATGGCGGCCGTGGACGGCCCGGTGCTCCTGATCGACGACTACACCGACACCGGCTGGACCCTCACCGTGGCCGCCCGCATGCTCCGGGAGGCCGGCGCGAAGGAGGTGCTGCCACTGGTTCTGGCGACGCAGTGAGGAAGAGCAGCCCTCCCCCGGGCCGCCGGCCAGGGAGAGCCGAACGACAGGCGGACGCGACCCACCGGCTGTCGAAGACAGCACCCTCCTCACTCGTTCGAGGAAAGGAGACACAGGAGGGGAGACAGGAGGCTCAGCGGGAATAAGCGGAGAAGACAGCCGCAGGAGGCACCGGTGGTGCGCTCCGTGTTCGTCGCCGCCCCGCCCAGCGCTACAGAGGGGAACAGCACGAGCGGAGGAGAGAGGGTGACCTTCGGTTCTGCTTCAGCGCCCGGTCCGCGTCCCGGTTGTGACTCTGCGCCGCATGCCCACCGCGTGGTGCGGCTCCCGGAGTGGGTGGCCGCCGCCACCCCGCTACCGGAAGATCCGCAGACTTTGGTGAACGGGTTGTGCACACGTCACCTCCCGCACCCGCCGACCGCCGTGCTGGGAGTGCTCGGGTATGACGAACGGCTCGTCGCCAGCGCGTCGTTCAGCCTCGAGCGCTCGCGGCCGGACGGATGGGAGTACCGCAACGCACTACTGGATCGGCTTCGCCGGATCACACCGCACGATTTGCGCCGACGGGTCCCCGCCCGCACGGCGGTGTTGCTGTGCAGTCGGTTCGGGGAGCCCGGATGGACCACGGTGGACGGTGCCTGGATGTGGGGGTTGCGCGACGCCTGCACGCTCCATGGCTTGCGCTGCGGTGCCTACATCACACTGACGCCGTCCGGGTGGCGGATTCTCGGAACGCACCACGGCGGCCGGTTGCCCAGCGCCACGACAGCGCCGGGGCTTCTCGGCGACTGCTCCGGCGCGGCCTGAAGCCGGTCGGCGGAGCCCGCGGTCCGCAGCTCCGCTTCGCAGGTCCGGCGTCCCCGTGGCCGTGAGCACCCGGCAGGCGGAGGCAGGAGGCCCGTGGCCGGGAGCAGCACCGCGAACAGGATCAGAGCAAGGCGCGCAGACGCTCGGGGTCACCGCAGACGATGAGCTTTTCCGTGGCCTTCTCCAGCGCGGCGGGCAGCGCGGCGGCGGCCTCCGGGTCGGTGCCGCCATTGACGGCCAGCAGCACGACGGGGCGCTGGCTGGTGCGGGACACAGAGGAGGTGTGTGCGCAGAAGACGTCTTCGCCGGCGGCGAGTTGGCGCCAGTACGCGTCCTCACCGAAGGAGAGCTCATGCTCGGCCCACGGATGCTGAGCACCGGTGGTCAGCAGCAGGATCTGGCCGGGCGCACGCCCCTCGTCGAGAAGCTTGTCGACGGTTTCGTCGGCGACCTCCACGGCGGTGGCGTCGCTCGCTGCGACCAGTTGGATCTGCGCCGTGCCGGACTCTGACGGCGCCTTCGGGCCGGACGGGGCGGCCGGGGAGCCCTGGCGGGGGACACCGGGGCGACCGGGGGTGCTGGGGCCCTTGCTGTCCGATCGCGGCGGTGCGGGGCGCGGAGCGGAACGCGGACCGGGGATGGGGTTCGCGGTGCGTGGTGCCTGTGGTGTTCGGGACGCTCCCGCGGAAGTGCGGGTGTCCGGGACGCTCTCGTAAATCTGTGACTCCTCGGGAGTGAGAGGCATGGGATGTTGTCTATCAAATGCAAGAAACAGCAGTGTCAGCGGGTTCGGTATGCCGGGCTATTCCCGGATCGGGACCGGACTTCGCTACGGAGCCGCCCTGCGGCGGGTTCAGAAGAGGCCGATCTGTTCCACTGGTTCGATCCGGTTGCGCTTGAGGTGCTTCCAACGGGTCAGGGCGTCCATGTAGGCCCAGGACAGCCGGTGGTGCGGGGTGGGGCCGATCTCCTCCAAGGCCGCCTTGTGGACGGGCGAGGGATAGCCCGCGTTGTCCTGGAAGGCGAACTCCTCGTGCTCGGGCGCGAGTTCGGCCATGAGCGCGTCTCGGCGCACCTTGGCGATGACCGAGGCGGCGGCGACAGCGACACACGACTGGTCACCCTTGATGACGGTGCGGACCCGCCAGGGTGCTCCGAGGTAGTCGTGCTTGCCATCGAGGATCACGGCGTGGGGGCGTTCGGGCAGGCCGTCCAGTGCGCGGATGGCGGCGAGCCGGAGAGCAGCGGTCATGCCGTGGGTGTCGATCTCCTCCGGGGTGGAGTGGCCGAGGGAGTAGGCGGTGACCCAGTCGACCAGTTCCTCGGCCAGCTCGCTGCGGCGCGGCTCGGGAATGAGTTTGGAGTCGGTCAGGCCGACTGGAGGGCGACGAAGGCCTGTGATCGCGGCGCAGACCGTGACGGGTCCGGCCCATGCTCCGCGACCGACCTCGTCCACTCCGGCAACGATCTTGGCACCCGTGGTGGCACGGATCGAGCGCTCGACGCGATGGGTTGGGGACTCGTACGGCATGGCAATACCAAGCGTATCCGCTGGGGGCGCGGCGAGTTCACGGGACTCCCGTTTTGAGGCCGCGAGTAAGGGTGGAAGGAAGCCTCGCTCGCGGAATGGGACGCATTGGTGACGGAGAGTCCGCGGAATGGGGTGGAGGGTCCCGCCGGAGTGGGTTACCGGAGGTGTCACCCCAGGTTTTCCGCGAGCCAGGACGGAAAGCCCTCGGTCCGCTCGTCCCACTCCTCGGGTGGGGCGGCGGCAGGACCGCCCGCCGCCACGATGCCGCCGACGATGGCACAGGTGGTGTCCACGTCCCCGCCGGCTCCGGCGGTGGTCCACACGGCAGCACGGAAGTCGCCCAGGTGCCGGGCAGCGGCCCACAGGGTGAAGGGGACGGTGTCCTGTGTGCTGGTGCGCCGGCCGCAGCCGAGGACGGCTGCCACCGTGCCGACGTCGGAGTAGTCGAGCAGGTCGATGGCACGGCGCAGTCCCGCGTGCACGGCGCTCCGGGGGACGCGCTTCAGGGCTTCGAGCAGCAGGGTCTCGGCGCTGAGAGGTGCCGTCGAGATCGAGCCGGTTGCGCGCTGCCCAAGGACGGCGGGCGTGTCGACCTGAGCCGTCTGCCTGCCGGACGTCTGCCCTTCGGGGGTCCGGCCCACGCCTGCGACCTGTCCCTCGGGAGCGGAGTCGGGGCCATTGCCGTGGACCGGCCGCGAGACGGAGGCGGAGGTGGCAGGGGCGACCGTGGCAGGACGGTCGTGGCCGTCGGCGGCGACAAGGGCCGCGGCAGCCGCGACGGCTCGGGTGCCCGCGACGGCCTCGGGGTGTCGGTGGGTGACCTCCGCGGAGCGTGCCGCTTCGTCGGCCGCCCGGTCCGGGTCGTCGGCGAACCAGGCGCCCAGGGGGGCCACGCGCATGGCGCCACCGTTTCCCCAGGAGCCCTGCCCGTCGAAGAGCGAGGAGGCCGGCTCGCGCCAGTCTCCGCCCTCCTGGCGGATGAGACGCAGCATCCTGTTCACCGCGGGGCCGTAGCCGCGGTCGAAGTCGTGGTGGGCCGCGAAGGAGGTGGCCAGCGCGTCCTGGTCGACACTTCCGTGGCTGGCGAGCACAGCCACCAGGGAGGCCGCCATTTCGGTGTCGTCGGTCCACCGCCACCGCCCCGGCGGCAGCTCGCGGCGGCGGAGGAAGGGGAGATTGCCGGGTACGAAGAACTGCGAGCCCAGGGCATCGCCGACGGCCAGGCCGCGCAGGCTGGCGAGGGCTCGGGAGATCCGCTCGGCGGCTGCGGGATCGGGAATTCGATCGCTCATGTCTTGCCGATGCTAGCCGGAACTCCCGTACGGGCGAGGCGTTTGCCAGCGCTCGAAGGGCCGGTCGAGGTGGTAGCGGCCCTCCGGGCCGAGGAGGAGGGTGCGCATCTCACCGTTGCGGGGGTTGGAGAGGCACTCGAACTCCTCGACGGTCCAGTGGAACCAGCGCATGCAGAACAGCCGCATGGTCAGCCCGTGGGTGACGAGGAGGACGTTGGGCGGATTGTCGTGGGCTTCGAAGCTGCGCCACAGACTTTCCAGGAAGGCCCCGACACGGTCGTAGACGTCGGCGCCGGATTCGCCCTGGGCGAAGCGGTAGAAGAAGTGCCCGTAGGCATCGCGGTACTTCTTCTGCTGCCGCACGTCCTGACGGTCCTGCCAGTTGCCCCAGTCCTGCTCGCGCAGCCGTGGCTCCTCGCGGACGCGCATCTGGGCCGGCCCCATGCCGAGTGCGGCGAGGGTTTCGCGAGTGCGACGGTAGGGCGACACGTAGGCGGAGACGCGTTCGCCGTCGAACAGCTCGCGCAGTTGCTTGCCGGCCTCATCGGCCTGCCGCGCGCCGCGTTCGGTCAGTGGCAGTGCGTGATCGGGCACGCGTTCGTAGATGCTGTCGTCGGAGTTTCCCTCCGACTCTCCGTGGCGGAGGAGGACGATGCGACGTGGACGCGCCATGGGCCCCACCCTAGGCCAGTCGGTTCCAGGTCAGACGGCCGGACGGCAGCACGCTCAGACGGTCCATGAGGGCTCCAGGTCGATGACGTCACCGGCGACGTGGGTGACGTCGGCACCGGTCTGGGCCCGCAGCGCGAGGCGTTCCACCCGTTCGACCCGGTATTTCCCGTACTCGGCGGTGGAGTCCCACATGGAAAGCACCAGGAACTCGTCCTCTGTGTTCGCTTGCGCGAACACGCCGCGCAGCATGCCGGGAGAGCCCGCCATGGCCGGGTTCCACACCTTTTCCTGCATCAGCGTGTAGTGCTCGATCCGGTCGGGCCGCACCCGGCAGTGGGCCACGCGCAGCAGGTCGGCGTCGGTGAACACGGGACGGAAGCCGGTTTTGACGTCGAACCGGTACTCGAAGAGCCTGACCTGCATCTCCTTGTAGGTGCCGACCTGCGAGGCGTGCAGGCGGTCGTGGGATCGGGCCATGAAGGAGTCGTAGAAGGCCCGGCTCTCCCAGAACCCGAAGAGGTGGACGACGCCGTTCCTGGCCCGGCTCCACCCGCCGCCCTGCCCACGGAAGCCCGGCTCTCCGAGCAGTCCCGCCCATTTCCGCTGTGCCCGTGCGAAGCCCGGGCGGTCGACGACGGTGCAGCGCATCCACTTGACCAGCACCGCGCCATCGTACGGCCATTCCAGCGACCCCCGGCCCCGGCGACAGCCCACCGGCGGCGGTCTCGCACTGGAGTGCTACCAGCCATGTCCGGTACACAGAACCGGGCCCGACACCACGGGCCGCCCGGCAGCGGTCTCGACACGCGCGGAGGCGGGGGACGGCGCCATCACCGTCCCCCGCCTCACTCTCACGCGGGTCTCACCTCCGCTGTCCCGCGGGGCCGCCCCGCTCTCGCACGGGGCCCGCTCTCACGCGGGTCTGCCCCGCCCTCGCGCGGCCCTACCCGCTCTCGCGTAGACCCTCCTGACGGCTCAGCTGCAACCGCTGGTCGAGCCGCAGCCCTCGCACAGGTAGCAGCTGCCCGCCCGGCGCATCTTGGTGCCGCAGGAGAAGCACAGCGGAGCGTCCGCGTTCAGGCCGAGCTGCATCTCCAGCAGCTCCGTGGAGTTGTGGGCCTCCCTCGGTGCCGGGGCGGGTGCCTCCGACTCGGCCACCGTGCGCTGCGTGTCCTTGCTGTCGGGAGCCTCCTCGTGCGAGGCGGCCTGCGAGTCCTGCCCGGCCTTCGGAGCCGACTGTGCCAGGGCGTCCGCGTCGAACTCCTCCTCGTTCGCCTCGTAGGAACCCGTCTCCAGGTGCCGCTGGCGCTCGGCGGCCGAGTGGATGCCGAGTGCCGACCGGATCTCGAAGGGCAGGAAGTCCAGGGCCAGGCGGCGGAAGATGTAGTCGACGATCGACTGTGCCATCCGCACATCGGTGTCGTCCGTCATGCCGGCCGGCTCGAAGCGCATGTTGGTGAACTTCGAGACGTAGGTCTCCAGCGGAACGCCGTACTGGAGGCCCACGGAGACGGCGATGGAGAAGGCGTCCATCATGCCTGCGAGGGTCGAGCCCTGCTTGGACATCTTGAGGAAGACCTCGCCCAGGCCGTCGTCCGGGTAGGAGTTGGCCGTCATGTAGCCCTCGGCGCCGCCCACCGTGAAGGAGGTGGTGATGCCGGGGCGGCCCTTGGGCAGCCGACGGCGGATCGGGCGGTACTCGACCACCTTCTCCGGCTCGGGGGCCTCGGCCTTCTTCTCCTCCTTGGACTTGGCCGACAGCGGCTGGCCGACCTTGCTGTTCTCGACGTAGACGGCCAGCGCCTTGGTGCCGAGCTTCCAGCCCTGGAGGTAGATCTCCTCGACGTCCTCGACCGTGCTGCTCGCGGGCATGTTCACGGTCTTGGAGATGGCGCCCGAGAGGAACGGCTGGGCGGCGGCCATCATGCGGACGTGACCCATCGGGGAGATGGAGCGCTCGCCCATGGCGCAGTCGAAGACCTCGTAGTGCTCGGGCTTGAGGCTGGGAGCGTCCACGACGTTGCCGTGCTCGGCGATGTGCTCGACGATCGCCTCGATCTGCTCGGGCTGGTAGCCGAGGCGCTTGAGGGCCTTGGGGACCGTGTTGTTCACGATCTGCATCGAGCCGCCGCCGACGAGCTTCTTGAACTTGACCAGGGCCAGGTCGGGCTCGACGCCGGTGGTGTCGCAGTCCATCATCAGACCGATGGTGCCGGTCGGGGCCAGCACGGAGGCCTGCGCGTTGCGGAAACCGTTCTTCTTGCCGAGCCGCAGCACGTCCTGCCACGCCTCGGTGGCGGCCGCCCAGACCGGGGTGTCGAGGTCGTCCATGCGCGTGGCGACGTCGTTGGCGTCGCTGTGCTGCTTCATCACGCGGTTGTGCGCGTCGGCGTTGCGGGCGTAGCCCTCGTACGGGCCGACGACCGCCGCGATCTCGGCGGAGCGCTTGTAGGAGGTGCCGGTCATCAAGGAGGTGATGGAACCGGCCAGCGCGCGGCCGCCGTCGCTGTCGTAGGCGTGTCCCGTGGCCATCAGCAGGGCGCCGAGGTTGGCGTAGCCGATGCCGAGCTGGCGGAAGGCGCGGGTGGTCTCGCCGATCTTCTCGGTCGGGAAGTCGGCGAAGCAGATGGAGATGTCCATCGCCGTGATGACCAGCTCGGTGACCTTGGCGAAGCGCTCCGCGTCGAACGACTGGTTGCCCTTGTCGTCGTCGCGCAGGAACTTCATGAGGTTGAGCGAGGCGAGGTTGCACGAGGAGTTGTCCAGGTGCATGTACTCGCTGCACGGGTTGGAGGCGGTGATGCGGCCCGTCTCCGGCGAGGTGTGCCAGTGGTTGATGGTGTCGTCGTACTGGATGCCGGGGTCGGCGCAGACGTGAGCGGCTTCCGCCATCTTGCGGAAGAGCTGCTTGGCGTCCACCTCCTCGACGGGCTCACCGGTCATCCGGCCGCGCAGCTCGAACTTCGAGCCGGACTCGACGGCCTTCATGAACGCGTCGTTGACGCGCACCGAGTTGTTCGCGTTCTGGTACTGGACGGAGGTGATGTCGTCCCCGCCCAGGTCCATGTCGAAGCCCGCGTCGCGCAGGGCGCGGATCTTCTCCTCCTCCTTCACCTTGGTGTCGATGAAGGCCTCGACATCGGGGTGGTCGACGTCGAGGACGACCATCTTGGCGGCCCGGCGGGTGGCGCCGCCCGACTTGATGGTGCCGGCGGAGGCGTCGGCGCCCCGCATGAAGGAGACGGGGCCCGAGGCGTTGCCGCCGGAGGAGAGGAGCTCCTTGGAGGAGCGGATGCGGGAGAGGTTCAGACCGGCGCCGGAGCCGCCTTTGAAGATCATCCCCTCTTCCTTGTACCAGTCCAGGATCGACTCCATGGAGTCGTCCACCGACAGGATGAAACAGGCGCTGACCTGCTGCGGCTGCTTGGTGCCCACGTTGAACCACACCGGGGAGTTGAAGGCGAAGATCTGGTGCAGCACGGCGTAGGCCAGCTCGTGCTCGAAGATCTCGGCGTCCGCGGGAGAGGCGAAGTAGCCGTTGTCCTCACCGGCGGCGCGGTAGGTCTTCACCACCCGGTCGATCAGCTGCCTGAGGCTGTTCTCCCGCTGCGGAGTGCCCACGGCGCCCCGGAAGTACTTGCTGGTGACGATGTTGACCGCGTTCACCGACCAGAAGTCGGGGAACTCGACGCCGCGCTGCTCGAAGTTGATCGAGCCGTCGCGCCAGTTGGTCATGACGACGTCGCGGCGCTCCCAGGTGACCTCGTCATAGGGGTGCACGCCGGGGGTCGTGTGGACGCGCTCGATGCGCAGCCCCTTGTTCGCCTTGCCGCCCTTCGCGCGGGAGCCGCGTGCCGGGCCGCTCGTCGTCTCTGTCATTCCGCCTCCCTGTATGGGGCATAACACCCCAACATGCCCCGGTTCTTCCCCGAGAACTGTGCCTGTCTGGTGACCCGGACACGGTGCGTGCCCAGGCCAGGTCTCTGTGATGTGCCGGGTTCCCCCGGCCTGTCGCCGGTCTCGCCTCCGGCTTTGCCGGCCCCGCGCGCGGGCGGTGCCGGGGCCGCTCAGTCGGCGGCGGCTGACGCGGGGGCGCCGTCGGCCCCGCGGGCCCCGGCTCCGTCCCCGCCGGACTCGTCACCGGTCACTTCGCCGGCGCCACCGACCCCGTCGGCCCCATCGGCCCGCTCACCGTCGCCGGCCGGGTGCCCGTCGTTCGACCGGGACCCGGGGACGGGAGCGGAGGGGTGCGCCTCGCGCAGGTCGGCTATGGCCGACTCGAAGTCCTCCAGCGACTCGAAGGCCTTGTAGACGGAGGCGAAGCGCAGGTAGGCGACCAGGTCGAGGTCTTGCAGCGGGCCGAGTATGGCCAGCCCGACGTCGTGCGTGGACAGCTCCGCGCTTCCGGTGGCCCGGACGGCCTCCTCCACCCTCTGCCCCAACTGGGCGAGAGCGTCCTCGGTGACGGGGCGCCCCTGGCAGGCCTTACGGACGCCGGCGATCACCTTGTCCCTGCTGAACGGCTCGGTGACACCGCTCCGCTTGATTACCGTGAGTGATGCATTCTCCACGGTGGTGAAGCGGCGCGAGCAGTGAGGACACTGACGACGACGCCTGATGGCCGCGCCGTCGTCGGCCGTACGGCTGTCGACCACGCGACTGTCGGGATGCCGGCAGAAGGGACAGCGCATCGTTTCCACCCTCCCAGGGCCCTGGTGAGCCCTCACCGTGCATGACAGAACACGCCTGGGCACCCCCGTCACAGGGGCCCCTCGACGGGCCACCAGCATAGGCCAAGATTCCCGGTGTGAGCACCCGGGGACCACAACTTGTGGTGGCGTGCGCTCATCAAACCACTAGATCTGGTAGCCACTAGCGGAAGGCGGCCCATACGCGTGTCGCCCTCGGCGCGGGCCACGAGCCTACGCGAGGCGGGGCGGCGGGCAGGTCCCGGGGCACGCCTGCAAGACTGTGCGGCACGTCGGCGGCGCCTCGGCGGCACGATGGCGGAGCGCGACACGCGGCGCCGGAGTGCGGGAGGACGGCGTCGACCGGGTAGGGGCCCGACGGAGCACCCGGGTGGCGTTCCGGACGGTCAGATCAACAGTAAATAGTTACAGAGAGCAACCGGCAGTGGCGGAGCACAGTGATCGGCGCCGCACCGCCGGAAGGGGCGCCCACACAGCTGTACGCGCCACCGTCTCGCACGGAAGTGCGGTGGGCTCGGAAAGACGGGACAAAAGGGCGCGCACGGATTCCGGAAGGCTCTGCGAAACCCGGCGGTACGAGCGACGCGCGACTTATACACCCCCGGCGCCGAAGGAGTCCGGAGAACTGCGGATTTTCACTCGAACGTGTGTTTGGCGCAACCTTTCGAAACCAACTACCGTTGTCCGGCTAGGGAGAACTTCTCGAGAGGGGCCGACGTGACCACGACCGCTGACAGCGCCACCATCACCTCCCAGAACCGCTCAGCTCAGGCAATGGACGAAATGCAGCCGGTGAACGAGTCCGCGAACGCGGAGGGCCAGGAAGAACAACCTGCCAAGCGCTCGCTTCCCGGCCGACCTCCAGGCATTCGAGCCGACAGTTCGGGACTCACCGACCGGCAGCGCCGGGTGATCGAGGTGATCCGTGACTCGGTCCAGCGGCGCGGTTATCCGCCGTCCATGCGAGAGATCGGCCAGGCAGTCGGGCTCTCCAGCACCTCCTCGGTGGCGCACCAGTTGATGGCCCTTGAGCGCAAGGGCTTCCTGCGCCGCGACCCGCACCGGCCCCGGGCCTACGAGGTGCGCGGCTCGGACACGCCCAGCGCGGCACAGGCCGCCACGGACACCGCGGGCAAGCCGTCGGCCTCCTACGTTCCGCTCGTCGGGCGCATCGCCGCGGGCGGACCCATTCTCGCGGAGGAGTCGGTCGAGGACGTCTTTCCGCTGCCACGCCAACTCGTCGGCGACGGCGAGCTGTTCGTCCTGAAGGTCATCGGGGACTCGATGATCGAGGCCGCCATCTGCGACGGCGACTGGGTCACCGTCCGGCGCCAGCCGGTCGCCGAGAACGGCGACATCGTCGCGGCGATGCTGGACGGGGAGGCGACCGTCAAACGCTTCAAGCGCGAGGACGGGCACGTCTGGCTGCTGCCGCACAACTCCTCGTACCAGCCCATCCCGGGTGACGACGCGACCATCCTCGGCAAGGTCGTGGCCGTGCTCCGGAGGGTCTGAGCCCCCGGCTCGCGGGACCCTCCGGGCCCACTGGCGGCATCGAAACAGCGGCATCACGACAACTGAACGGCCCTCGGGCCGCACGCACACCGGCCGCAGGCTACGGGCCGCCAGCCTTCTCCGCGCGAGGGGCCGGCGGCCCGCCGTCGTCGGCCCCGACGCTGTCGGAGCCGGCGACGGTCACCCGCGCTTCGCCGCCTCGTCGATGGCGGCCAGGGAGCGGCGGACCTGGTTGCGGTCCGTCGTGTACCAGAAGTCGGGCATGGAGGCGCGCAGGAAACCCCCGTAGCGGGCCCGCTCCAGGCGCGGGTCGAGGACCGCGACGACGCCCCGGTCCCCCGTCGCACGGACGAGCCGGCCCGAGCCCTGGGCCATGAGCAGCGCCGCGTGTGTGGCGGCGACCGCCATGAAGCCGTTGCCGCCCGCCTCCTCGACCGCCTTCTGGCGGGCGCTCATCAGCGGGTCGTCGGGGCGCGGGAACGGTACCCGGTCCATGACCACCAACTGGCAGTTCGGGCCGGGCACGTCGACGCCCTGCCACAGTGACAGGGTGCCGAACAGGCAGGTCTCGGCGTCCTCAGCGAACCGCCGGATGAGCTCTCCCAGCGTCTCCTCGCCCTGGAGCAGGATCGGCAGGCCCAGCCGTCCGCGCAGCTCCTCGGCGGCTGATCTGGCTGCACGCATGGAGGAGAACAGGCCGAGGGTGCGGCCGCCCGCCGCCTCCACCAGCTCCGTCAGCTCGTCCAGCATGTCGGTGCGCTGGGGCTCGCGGCCGGGGTTGGCCAGGTGCTTGGCGACGTAGAGGATGCCCTGCCTGCGGTAGTCGAAGGGGGAGCCGACGTCCAAGCCCTTCCACGGGGGTGTCTCGGCGGCCGCGTCGCCCTCCTCGTCCCCGAGCCCCTCAGGGGCCAGGCCGAGGGAGGCACCGACGCCGTCGAAGTCCCCACCCAGCTTGAGCGTGGCGGAGGTGAGGATGACGGACCGGTCGGCGAACAGCTTCTCGCGCAGCAGCCCGGACACCGACAGCGGCGCCACCCGGAGGGAGGCCCCGAAGCGCTCATGCCGCTCGTACCAGATGACGTCGAACTCCGAACCGTCCAGGATCCGTTCGGCGACATCGTGGACGTTCTCGACGGAGGCCTTGGCCTGCTTGCGGACCGCGTCCTCGTCCTGAACGGACTTGTCCCGCGTGTTGCCCAAAGCGCTCAGGCACGTACGGCCTGCGTCGCGCAGCGCCATGAGCGCGTACTGGAGGTCCTCGGGAACCTTCTCCAGCCGCCCGGGAAGCGCGAGCTCCATCAGCCGCTCGAAGGTCTCGGCCGCCGTCTGGAGCTGGTCGGCCGCCTTCTCGTCCACCAGCTTGGCGACACGGCGCATCGCACGGTTGACCGCGCCGGGAGTGAGCTCGCCTGTGGCCACACCGGTGACCCGGGAGACCAGCTCGTGCGCCTCGTCGACGATCAGCACCTCGTGGCCTGGGAGCACGGGAGCGCCCTCGATGGCGTCGATGGCCAGCAGCGCGTGGTTGGTGACGATCACCTCGGCGAGCTTGGCGCGCTCGCGGGCCGCCTCCGCGAAGCACTCGGCGCCGTAGGCGCACTTGCTCGCGCCCAGGCACTCCCGGGAGGACACCGACACCTGAGCCCACGCGCGGTCGGACACGCCCGGCTTGAGGTCGTCCCGGTCGCCCGTCTCCGTCTCGTCCGACCAGTCGCGCAACCGCAGCAGGTCCTTGCCCAGTTTGGAGGTGGGGGTCGCGCTCTCGAACGGGTCGAAGAGGCCGTCCTCCTCTTCCTGCGGGACCCCCTCGTGCATGCGGTGCAGGCACAGGTAGTTCGAACGGCCCTTGAGCATGGCGAACTCGGGGCGGCGGCGCAGCTGCGGGTGCAGCGCCTCGACGGTGCGCGGCAGATCACGCTCGACGAGTTGGCGCTGGAGCGCGAGCGTCGCGGTGGCGACCACGACGCGCTCTCCGTGCGCGAGCGCGGGCACCAGGTAGCCGAGGGACTTGCCGGTGCCGGTGCCCGCCTGCACGAGGAGGTGGCGGCCGGCGTCGACAGCCTCGGCGACGGCCTCGGCCATAGCGGCCTGACCTGGGCGTTCGGTGCCCTTCACAGCGTCGACGGCGGCCTGGAGGAGTTCGGTGACGGCGGGCTTGCTCATAGACCCGACACCTTACGCGGCACCACTGACACTCCGCTCGGCGCCGAGGCCCACGCACGGTGTCCCCGCGGTCACCTCGGCGTCTCCGGACGCGTCAAGGCACCGTCCGCCCTCCGGGGCGGTCGGGGCACGGCCCGTGGTGGCGCGCTCGGACGCCATCGGAATCCCACCTTCGGTTGTGATCGCGACACCGCCCTCGGGCACGGCGAAGGAGCCGCCGCGGCACCCGCGCTCAGTGCAGGGGGTTGCGCACCGTTCCGTACACCGCGGCGTGCGGTCGTTCGGAGCGGTCACGGTAGCCGTCCGTGTGCAGTCGGTTGCGGTTGAGGCAGAGCCGTTCGATGCGCGGGGTCAGCAGGTCGAAGGTTTCGAAGCGCGACTTGAGCTTGGGAAAGCGCTCCTGATAGCGATCGATTTGCGCCCGGACGAGTGACCAGAACGTCTCTTCGGGTACGCCGAGTTGGGCTTCGCACAAGGGAGCGAGGTATCGGAAGACGCCGACGAAGAGCGCGGAGTGGATGAACTGGGTGAGGAATGTGGGCGGCTCGCTCAGCAGAACCTCGCGGACCTCCGGCGGCATGGAGTCGAACTCCGGTACCGGCTCGGCGCTCACGTTGACGTCGTCGACGAAATCCTTGATCGCCAGTCGCACGGGGACGTCCCGTTCGTCGAAGACGACGATCGCGTTCTCTCCGTGCGGCGAGAAGACGGTGCCGTAGCGGTAGAGGAAGTGCAGCAGCGGCGGCAGCAGCGCGGCGAACAGGTGGGTGAGCCACACCCGGGGCTCCAGACCGGAGCGGCGGACCAGCTCGGCGGTGAGGGAGCGGCCGCGCGCGTCGGCATGGATCAAGGAGGCCAGGGTTCTGGCGCGCTCCCCCGGCGCGAGGCTGGGGACGAGGGGCTCGCGCCAGATGCAGCCCAGCAGTTCGCGGTACTGGTACGGCGCCTGGGCCAGCGCGTCGTACACCGGGTGCGCGACCGCCACGGAGGCGACCTCTCCCAGCAGGATGACCCGGCACTCGTCGGCGAGGAAGGCGTCGCGCTCGCACAGTCCCTGCACCCAGCCGGTGACGGACGGCGCGGCGAGCGTGCGCTCGGTGGGCAGGCCCCGCCACACCAGTGTGTTGAGGATGGCGAGCGGCAGTTTGACGGTGTGCCGGTCCGGTCTGCTGGTGTTGAGGAACGTACGGATCGACTGCTGGGGCAGGCGCAGGTCGCCGTCGGTGGGGAGCGGGACGATCTGCTGCGCGGCCAGCTGCGGGGCGAAGAGCGGAGCGAGGGTTTCGTCCCACTGCCACGGGTGGACGGGCATGCACAGGTACTCCTCCGGTGCCAGAGCGCGGGAGCGCAGACACTGGTGGAAGGCGGCGATCGTCTCGCCGCTCAGCTCGCGTGCGTACAGCCGGTGCGCGTCGGCCAGCCGGGGGACGCCCCGGTACGTGGCGAGGCTCCGGTGCACCGCGATCCACGGGAGGGGCCGGGCGGTGCGGGCCTCCGGTGCCCAGCGGCCGGTGTCGTGGGCGGAGAATCCGATCCGTCCCTTGTTGGCGACCAGCCAGGGGTGTCCGGTCATGTGGCCTTCCAGCTCGGCGTAGCCGAGGTCGGCCAGTTCCGGGACGGAGAGTTCGGAGGCCAGCAACCCGGCGTCGGCGGTGAGCGTGGCGGTCAGTTCGCGAAGGTAGTGGCTGGTGGTCTCGCCGGTCAGTCCGAGCAGTTGGCGAGCGCGGGCGACGAACCCCAAGGGGTCTACCTCGGGGTCCAGCGAGGCCGGGTCGACACTCCAGTGACCGTAGGCGCCCCGGCGGGCACGGAAGCGGACGGTCAGGTCGTCGTCCACCGCGAGGGCATAGCAACCGGGCGGGGCGTCGGTCACGGGTCGCGGCTGGAGGATCTCCTCGTAGGAGAACTCGGCGAGCATCTTGGCCAGGAGCCGTCGGGAGGCACGGCGGAAATGGTCGGGGCCTGCGTCGAGACCCTCGGGGACGGCTAGCGGGGTCACGTCCGGGGAAGAGGGGACAGCGGATTTTCGGGACACGGGAGTTGCTCCTTGGGGGAAGCGAGGACGAGTAGAGCGGAAACGGACGAGCGCGGGGGGGTGCGGAGACGCCGGGGCGGACGCGGTCCGGTCACGCGCAGATGGCTGCTGACGGACGCGGGAGGCGCCGTGAGGAACTCGGGCGACCAGCCCCGCTCCCAGAAGACGGACAGCGGCTGCGGAAGGGCTCTGTGGAGGACACACAGCGCCGTCTCCGTGAGCGGGAAGGGGCTTCCCGAGCCGGCCGCCTCAGAGCACGTGACGCAGCGCGCGGTCCCGCACCATCAAAGCGGCGCGCTTGGTGGGGAGCTGCACCTCGTCGCTGTAGCGGAAGCCCGCACCGAGGAAGGCCGCGACGGAGGCCACGTTGCGCACGTCGGGTTCGGCGAGCACCCGTGCGCAGCGGGGACGCTGCGCCAGCACGAGGTCGGCCACCGTGCGCAGCAACACCGTGCCCAGGCCCTTCCCCCGGTGCGCCACGCCCCCGACGAGCAGATGCAGCCCCGTGTCGTGGGGGCGAGTGCGGCAGTGACGGGCGAGCGGATCGAGATCCGCGCGGTAGAGCTCCCAGTAGCTCATCGGGGTGCCGTCGAGGACGCCCAGACAGGGAACGCTGCGGCCATCGCCCTCCAGCTGGGGGCGCAGGTGCGCCTCGGTGACATCTTCGGGCCCTGCCAGCTCCCAGAAGGCCGCCACAGCCGGATCGTTCATCCAGGCACAGATCAGGGGCAGATCGCGAGGGAGCCGGACGGGAACGAGCTGGAACCGTCCTGCCCCGGTGCCGGCCGCGGGCCAACGGGCGGGCGCATCGAGCAGGTCGTCCCCCGACGGGGCACCGGTACCGCGCCGCGCCGTCGCGGCGCGTGGCACGATCTGAGCGGGGTCGTGCGTGCCCACGCCATCGTGCGCGTCCACACCGCCGCTTGCGTGCGCGCGGGCGCGGACGTGCGCCCCCTCGTGGACATGCGCGCCCTCGTCGGCACGTGCGCCGTCGCGGGGGTACGCGCGGCCGAGCGCGAGCTCGCGGTCGTAGGCAGCGCGCTGGGCAATCAGTTCGGGCCACTCGTGGGGGAGTTCGAGGTCGAGGGTGTCCTCGGCGTCGGGGCCGCTCAGGGAGACCGGGTCCTCGTCGCTGCTGGGAGAGCCGGTCTCCGCCACGCCGACGGTGTCGGCGCCCGGGTCACCGCCGGCACAGGGGGTGCCGGCGAGAGGTGCGGAGCCCGGCTGGGGGTGCGGCATGGCAACGTCTCCTCTTCTGCGAGGGCCACAGGCCAAGGGGTCACGGGACGAGTGGGTTGTCGAGGGCGACGTACACGGACTGGGAGTCGACAGGGCCGACCAGCTCGTCGAGACCGTGCAGCCGGGTGAGCAGGTTGGCCTTGCAGCGCAGCACCGGAGTCTCCAGCAGCAGCGCCGGCAGCCCGGAGGCGGGCTCCTCCCGTGCGGCGTGCTCCAGGAAGCGGCGGAAGGCCGCGAACAGCAACCGCTCGTCGGCCAGCTGCTGGGATCCGAACGCTCCGACGAGGCCGAAGACGTTGTTGATGCCCAGGTAGTAGGCGAAGCGTTCGTCGGTGACGTCGTCGGCCACGAACGTGTCGCTGGCCACCCCGAGTTCCGCGCCCGGCAGGCGGCGGGTGAGCGCGTCGCGGTGGGACGCACGGAAGTAGTAGCCCTGGTTGTCGCGGTAACGTCCGCCTCGCGGCCAGCCGTGCGTGTCCAGCAGGACCAGTGTGTTCTGCTGGTGCGCCTCCAGGGCGATTCCCGCGTGCGCGTCGAGCCAGAGGACGGGTCGTACGACGACGTCGAGATAGCGCAGGAACCACTCGGTGGCCACCGCGCCCGGAGACCTGCCGGTGCGCTGCGCGAGCGCGGTCACCAGTGCGCCGAGCCGCGACCGCGGCGGGCCCGGCACTCCGCGAGGACCGGGGACGGGCGCGGTCAGTCCCGCCAGACAGACGGCGTCCTCGCCCGCTCCGAAGGGGTTGTGCCGGATGACGGTGTCGAAACCGTGCAGCCGTCCCTCACCAGGAACGTCCACCCCGAGCCAGGCGGGGTCCCGCACGACGTCGAAGCCGGGGTGGGCCGCGCGCCAGGCCGCTCCGATGCCACCGCGGAGAAGCCGGTGCACCTCGATTCCGCGCAGCAGCTCCTTGCGCAGGTTGTCGCGGCGCGAGTTGGTGATGCGCACCCCGAGCGACAGCTTGAGCATCGCCGGGCTGTCCTGCCGGAAGACGGTACGCACGGAGGAGGTGGGATGCCAGTGTCCGCCGCTCTGTCCGAGGTCGTGCAGCAGGCCGGCGTCCAGGAGCGCCCGGACAGCGGCGTCCCGCCGCACCTCACCGGCCTGCCAGGGGTGCAGCGGCAGCGGAACGCAGTCGCCGGGGAGCCGTTCGGCCAGCTCCCGCCCACCCCCGAGACGCCGCGCGAGGTCAGGGGCGGGGACGGGCTTGCCCCGGTCCGTCCAGGCGGAGTCGCAGGAGAGCACGGAGGGGTGGACAGCCATCCAGTGCAGCGGGAAGCTGCCACGCAACTCGGGTGAGTACATCCGCTCCTCGGTCTCGGACAGACCTTCGCGGCTCTTGGGGGTGGGGTGCAGAGGGTGTCCGAAGAGGAGGGCCTGTTCGCCGTCGAGGAACGGTCCGGTTCCGGGCGGCGGTCCGGGATGGGTCCTGCGGTCGGCAAGGAACCGTGCGGTGCGCTGGACGGAGTCGGCCACCCGGCCGACGAGGGCGGCTCCCTCCAGCACGGGTGCGTCGCCCCTCGCGGAAGTGCTCTCCGGCTCGGGGGCGCGTCCGCGCTCGGGGACGCTTCCCGGCGCAAGGGTGCCGTCCGTTGTGGTGGGGCCCTGTCGCCCGAGGACGTTCGACTCGACAGAGACGTTTTTGTGCTCTTGTGCGACGTGCGCTCCGTTCCGCCCGTGCGCTTCAGTGCGGCAGGACGCTTCCCGGTCTCCGGCCCCCGTGACGCCCGTCCCATGAGCCGCCTCTCGTCCCAGAAGGGCGGCGAGGCAGACGGCGTCCAGGGGAGCGGCGTCCTCGGGAGCGCCGGCGAGGCGCGGAGGGTCGAACCGGTGCAAGCCCGCGGGCGACCAGTGGCGTACCGACACCAGGAGCGCGGTGCCGCTGGCCGGCAGCGGGACGCGCAGGACACCGTTCCGGGGACGGGCGAGGCCCGTCTCACGCACCCAGCAGCGCAGCAGATTCTCCGCCGCAGCCGCGTCGGCGGCTGCGCCCGGGTCGCGGCGTTGCAGGGGGTCGGGAGCGGCAGCGGCGGGCGTGACAGGACCGGGCGAGAGAACACCCGGCTGGTCTGTCGGCGGTTGTTGCCCGGGCGGCTCGGAGAGTTCGCACGAGGTGAGGGGTTCGGAGGGTTGGGCGTCGCTGCGGTGGATCAGGTCCTCGTGGTGGCCGACGCGACGCTCCTGTGGGGGCACCATGGGCTCGATCAGGCGGGTCGGCCACATACCGGCCACGTCCTGCGGGCCGTCGGCTCCGGAGCGCGCGTTCACGGGATCTCCTCAGCTGGTGTCGACTGGGCGCGCTGGGCAGCGAGCCACTGTCCCCCTACGGGACAACGAAGCGAACGGCGCCCGATCACGGGCGGGTTGAAGATCTCTTTCCGCATGGGCGCGCGAGGTGAAGCAGCGCCGGGCGGGTCGGGACGAAACACGCGCCGGGGAACCGCGCACCCTGGTGTGCCCGTCCCGAACAGCACCGGGCATAGTGGGGGCGCCCCACCCGGCTAGGTTCATGACAAGTCAACAGGCACGACGATCCACTTCAGGGGGAGTTTCAGCCATGCCATCGATAGCCAGGCCCGCACGGCGCCGCCCGGCGCTGGCCGCGGCAGCGGTCGCCGCTGTGCTGGCGGTCACCGCGACGGCTTGCGGCCCGGAGGAGGACAAGGCGGACGCCAAGCCGAGTGCCACCGCCTCCGAGAAGAAGCCCAGCAAGGACCTCAAGGAGGACCTCGGGCTCCCGGACGACCTTCCCAAGGACCTGCCGACGTCCCTGGACGACCTGAAGAAGTGGAAGAACGGTGCCTGGAAGAACTGGGACAGGGACCGCTGGCTGAAGGAGGCCCAGGACTTCTTCAACCCGGTCATCGACGACCTGTGGGACCCGGACCGCATGAAGGACGCGGACGGAAACGACCGCAAGGTCGACGACTCCGACATCGACGACGGTAAGAGCGGCGGCAAGGACGGCACCGGCGAGGACGAGGGCGTCACCGACCCGACGCCGGACCCCGTCAAGGCGGCCGCGGTCAAGACGCCCTACACGCGGGACGACCTGCCCGTCGGCAAGGTCTTCATGGACACCCCCAAGGGTGCGATGGTGTGCTCGGGCGCTGTCGTCGCGGACCCGCAGAACCCGGGCAAGTCCAATCTCGTGGCGACCGCGGGCCACTGCGTCCACGGCGGCGCGGGCAAGGGCTGGTACCGCAACGTCGTCTTCGTGCCGGACTACAACCCGGGCGGCCTCGCGAACGAGCAGCTCTCGAGCGCCTCCAAGAGCGACGTCGCACCCAAGGGCATCTGGTGGGCCAAGCGCGCCCGCACGACCGACCACTGGATCAAGACCGGTGCGGAGCGCGGCGGCAAGGGCGCCCAGCAGGACTTCGCGGTGCTACAGGTCCAGCCTGAGGACAAGACGGACAGCACCTCGCTCGAGGAGAAGGCGGGCGGCGCGCTCAAGCCGTCCTTCAGCACGCCGCGCGTGAAGTCCCTCAAGAGCCTGACGGCCGTGGGCTACCCGGCGGCCCCTCCGTTCGACGGCGCGAAGATGTACCGCTGTGCCGACAAGCCCAGCCGCCTCACCATCGACCCGGCACAGCCGACGATGTACCGCATCGGATGCACCATGACGGCCGGCTCGTCCGGTGGCCCCTGGCTGGACTCCTCGGGCACCCGGCTGCTGTCGGTGACGTCGATCGGCCCGATCACCGCCGACTGGCTGGCGGGCGCACGTCTCGGCAAGGAAGCCAAGGGCGTCTTCGACACGATCAGCCAGGAAGGCTGACGGACGGGTGTGGGCCGGTGCACCGCACCGGCCCACACCCGTGGGAAAACCGACGCGGAGTACGCGGACTCCACGCGATCTGCGGACTCGACGGGTTCCGCGCACCTCGCGCACTCCTCGCACGACTCTCAGGGGGACCTCGAAAACATGTCACGCATACGCAGAACAGGGACCGGGCGTCCGGTCCTGGCCGCCGCGGCGCTCGCCGCGACACTGGCTCTGACCGCCACGGCCTGCGGCTCGGGCGACGACTCCGGCAAGAAGACGGACGCCAAGCCCGCCGCCTCCGACTCGGCACAGGACGCGGACGGTTCCGGCGGCGGGAAGGAGAAGATCGGCATCCCCGACAAGCTGCCGAAGGACCTTCCCACCTCGCTCAAGGACCTCGACTCGTGGCGCGGCGGGGCCTGGAAGAACTGGGACAAGGACCAGTGGGTGCGTGGCGCCAAGGACTTCATCAACCCCTACCTCAAGGGGCACTGGGACCTGGGCCGGATGAAGAAGGCCGACGACAACGAGAAGAAGGTCCCCGAGAACATCGAGAGCACGTCCGGTGCCGCCGACACCGCGGAGCCGCGTCCGGTCAAGGCGGAGGCCGTCAAGACTCCGTACACCCGTAACGCCGCTCCCGCGGGCAAGATCTTCATGGACACCCCGGAGGGGCCGATGGTCTGCTCCGGCACGGTCGTGAAGGACCCGCGCCACCCGGGCAAGTCCAACCTCGTGGCGACCGCGGGCCACTGCGTCCACTCGGGCCGCAGCGGTGGCTGGCTGCGCAACATCACCTTCATTCCGGCCTTCAACGACCGGGGGCTGGACATGCCGTCGGTCAACAACGCCCCGCCGCAGGAGGTGGCGCCGTACGGCGAGTGGTGGGTCAAGTGGGCGCAGACCACCAACTACTGGATCCAGAAGGGCGCCAAGTCCGGTGGCGGCGGCTCCCAGCAGGACTTCGCCGTGCTGAGCGTCCAGCCGGTGAACAAGAGCGGCAAGTCGCTGGAGGAGACCGTCGGCAACGCCGTGAAGGCCAACTTCGACGCGCCCTCGCCCTCCCGCATCCGGGGTGTCAGCAACTACGGCTACCCGGCCGCACCGCCGTTCGACGGCGCGAAGATGTACTCCTGCACGGACAAGCCGGGCGCGCTGACGATCGACCCGTCCGAGCCCGCGCTGTACCGCATCGGCTGCACCATGACGGGCGGTTCCTCGGGCGGCGCCTGGCTGGTCAAGGGGGCGGGGGGCAAACCCGAGCTGATCTCGGTCAACTCCATCGGCCCGCACCCGGCCACCTGGCTCGCAGGTCCACGCCTGGGCAAGACGGCCGAGGCCGTCTTCGACGCGGCAAGCCAGAAGGGCTGAGCGGCACCCCGCACACGCACACATGAGGCTGCCCCCTCCCGCGGCGGGAGGGGGCAGCCTCATGTGCTTGTCAGTTCCGCACCGTCCGTCCCGCCCGCCGTGGCGAGCGGGTCAGGAGCCGGAAGCCGCGAGCTGCCGCCGGATCACTGCCCGGCCGTCGACATCTGGAAGGTGCGCAGCTCGGCTGCGAGCTCCTCGTGCACCCGGGCCTTGAGCAGCGTGCCGTGCTCGGTGTGCTCCTCGGAGAGGACCTCGCCCTGGCTGTGCACGCGGGAGACCAGCTTGCCCTCGGTGTAGGGCAGCAGCACCTCCAGCTCGACGGAGGGACGCGGCAGCTCGTCGTCGATCAGCTCCCGCAGCTCGTCGACGCCCTGCCCGGTGCGGGCCGAGACGACCAGAGCGTGCTTCTCGGTGCGCAGGAGCCGCTGCAGGACGAGCGGATCGGCGGCGTCGGCCTTGTTGATCACCACGATCTCCGGCACATCCGCCGCGCCCACGTCCCTGACCACCTCGCGCACGGCCGCCAGCTGCTCCTCCGGCGCCGGATGCGAGCCGTCCACCACGTGCAGGATCAGGTCGGAGTCGCCGACCTCCTCCATGGTGGAGCGGAAGGCCTCCACCAGGTGGTGCGGAAGGTGACGTACGAAGCCGACCGTGTCAGCCAGTGTGTACGCCCGCCCGCTGGGGGTCTCGGCCTTGCGGATGGTCGGGTCCAGGGTGGCGAACAGCGCGTTCTCCACCAGGACACCGGCACCCGTCAGCCTGTTGAGCAGCGAGGACTTGCCCGCGTTGGTGTAGCCGGCGATGGCGACCGACGGAACCTTGTTGCGCCTGCGGTCCTGCCGCTGCACATCGCGGCCGGTCTTCATGTCCGCGATCTCCCGGCGCATCTTGGCCATCTTCTCGCGGATGCGGCGCCGGTCCGTCTCGATCTTCGTCTCACCCGGGCCGCGGGTGGCCATACCGCCGCCCGCCGAGCCCGAGCCACCGCCACCCATCTGCCGGGAGAGCGACTGGCCCCAGCCGCGCAGCCTGGGAAGCATGTACTGCATCTGGGCCAGTGCGACCTGTGCCTTGCCCTCACGGGACTTGGCGTGCTGGGCGAAGATGTCGAGAATCAGCGCCGTCCGGTCGACGACCTTGACCTTGACGACGTCTTCGAGGTGGATGAGCTGGCCCGGGGTCAGCTCGCCGTCGCACACCACCGTGTCGGCGCCGGTCTCCAGGACGATGTCCCGCAGTTCCTCGGCCTTGCCGGAACCGATGTAGGTTGCCGCGTCGGGCTTGTCCCGCCGCTGGATCACGCCGTCCAGCACGAGGGCGCCAGCGGTTTCGGCCAGCGCTGCCAGCTCGGCCAGGGAGTTGTCCGCGTCCTGCGCCGTACCGGAGGTCCAGACGCCGATCAGCACCACACGCTCCAGGCGGAGCTGCCGGTACTCGACCTCTGTGACGTCCTCCAGCTCGGTGGAGAGACCGGCCACTCGCCGCAGCGCCGCCCGCTCGGAGCGGTCGAACTGATCACCGTCACGGTTTTCGTCGAGCGTGTGACTCAGAGCGACGTCCTCTTCCATCAGGGCGTCGGCTCGGCGGTTCGTCTTGGCGATGCGCTGGCCGTTCTGTGGAAGGGAAGAGGAGAGGGTCAAGTGGATCCTTAGGGTCGAGAGACGATTCCGTACCCGTCACAACGCCCCGGCGCCGGGGAAGATTCCCCGGACGGCCCCGCTCTTGTGCCGTGGCCGTGCCGTGCCGCCGCGCCGTGCGGTCACCAGATGGTCGCACGGCGCAGCGACGGCGTCACCCGTATTTGACGCTCCCCGGCGGACGGTGTCCCTCTGCGGCCTCAGCCCTGGCCAGTGGGACGCTCGGCCGCCCGGGCGCCCTTGTCGACGGGGACCGGACTCTTCCCCGGTGTCTTCTCGGGAGATTTCCGCTGCTCGAGAGAGGTGCGCTGCTCCTCGGGAGACTTCTGCTTCCAGTCCGGGTGGCCCGGCATGGGCGGGGTGGTCTTCCCGTACAGCCACTTCTTCAAGAACGCGCTCTGGTCCTCGCCCGAGACCTGGCCGGCCAGCGCGATGAAGTCGCCCGTATCGGCGTTGCCGTCGCGGTACCGGTGCGTCCACTCACGCTCCAGACGGGCGAAGGCGTCCTCTCCGATCCGCTCACGGAGCGCGTAGAGGACGACCGCCGAACCGTTGTAGACGATCGGACTGAACAGCTCGATCTTGCCGTCTCCCTGGGCGGGCAGCAGGGCCGCGGGCGGTCCGTATCGCTTGCGCCAGGAGTCCGACAGCTCGTAGGAGGCCCGTGCCCGTTCCTCGACCGTGAAGCCTCCCCGCTCGGCCGCGTAGCCCCACTCGTACCAGGTGGCGTGTCCCTCGTTCAGCCACAGGTCGGTCCACCTGTGGGGGCTGACGCTGTCGCCGAACCACTGATGCGCCAGCTCGTGCACCATCAGGGACTCCTTGTACCAGGACGGGTACGCGGGGTTGGCGAGCAGGTCGCTCTCGAACAGGGAGAGCGTCTGGGTCTCCAGCTCGAACCCCGTCTGCGCCTCGGCGGCCAGTACGCCGTAGTTCTCGAACGGGTACCGGCCGGCTCTCCGCTCCATCCAGGCGATCTGGTCGGAGGTCCGCTTCAGCCAGGGGGCGAGTGCCTTGCGCTGCTTGACAGGCACGACGTGACGCAGCGGCAGCCCGTGCGGGCCTGTCTCGTGCACGACGGTGGACCGGCCGATCGACACCTGGGCGAGCTCGGTGGCCATGGGGTGGCCCATCCGGTAGGTCCAGACGGTGTCCTCGTTTCGGTCACCCGCGCGCGTCCGTCCCGCGGGCAGCCCGCCCGCCACGACGGTCAGTTCCTTCGGGGCGCGCACGTGGAAGGTGAACATCGCCTTGTCGGCGGGGTGGTCGTTGGAAGGGAAGACGCGGTGCGCGGCGTCGGCCTGGTTGGCCATGGCCAGCCCGTCCTTGGTACGGACCCAGCCGCCGTTCTTGGTTTTCGGGTCGCTGGTGTGCCTCACCTCGACGTGCAGCCAGGAGCCACGTCGAGGCGGCGTCCGGGGGGTGATGACCAGGTCCTGGCCGGCGCGTGCGTACTCGGCGGGCAGGCCGTTCACCTCGACGGAGCTGACTTTCCCGCCCGCGAAGTCCAGATTGAACCGTTCCATGCTCCCGGTGGTCACCTGTGCGTCGATACGGGTGCGCGCCGTGAGCGGCTTGCTGTTGTCGCCGCTGTAGTCGAAGGAGATGTCGTAGGCACGTACGTCGTAGCCGGGGTTTCCCAGGTGGGGGAAGAGGTGGTCGCCGATCCCCGCGGGCCGGGGCGCCGGCAGCGTCGCACCGACGAGGGCGAGTGCGGCGGCGGTGACCGTACCGGCCACCGCGCAGCGGCGTGGGAGAGCGCGGGCACGGGCGCGAACTGTGTGGGCTGTACTGGCCATGCGACATCGCTACCAGCGGCCGACATCCGTGATGATCTTCCTCGCCCGCGTCCACCCGAAAGGGGACGCGAGTGAGTCCGGGCGAGCGTGGACGGCGGCACCGGGTGGCCACGGCGTGCCGGGCGGTCCACCTGCCCTGTCCCTGTGCGGGTCAGTTCACGACGGCCCTGCGGGCGGAACGGCTGACGTCGTAGACCCCGGGCACGCGGCGCATCGCGCGCATCAGCGCCGGCAGCCCGGCGGCGTCGGGGAGTTGGAGGGTGTAGGTGTGCCGCACCCGCTGTTCGCGCGGCGGTTCGACGTCGGCCGCGACGACCGCCGCGCCGTGCACCGCGATGGTCTCGGTGAGGTCGGCGAGCAGCCGGGGGCGTCCGAACGCCTCGGCCCGCAGTGTCACACGGCATCCGGCCGCGCCCTGCTCCCAGCGCACCGGCAGGGGCAGACGGCCGTCCGAGGCCATCCGCGCCACCGACTGGCAGCTGTCCCTGTGGACTGTGACGGCCCCGCCGCGCACGGGGAATCCGGTCACCGCGTCGGTCGGCACCGGAGTGCAACAGCGGGCCAGCCGTACCGGCGTGTCCGGACGTCCAGGCACCACCGGAACGTTCTCCGCGTACCGCTCGCCCCGGTGCCCCGCGCGCCTGCCGGACCGCTCCCCTCGCGCCCCCCGCACGGTGTGTTGCGCGGTGGCGTCACGACGGGCCTCCCCGGCGCCTTTGGCGGGGACCGCGCTTCGCCCCGCCGCGGTGGGCGCGGGGCCGACACCCGTGCGGGAGGCCGCTTTCGCCTCAGGGGCGGCAGCGCGGGCCGTGTCCGCCGCGGCTTCCGGGTCCGAGCCGGCGGCGGAGTGGGAGCCCGGGGCGGGGGCGGTGCCGATGCCGGCGTCGTCGGTGGCGCCCGCGTGCGGCGGCGGCTCCGCGACCGCCCCCGCGTGCACAGCGGCATCCAAGTCCGTACCCACGCCCACTGGTGTGTCCGCGTCCGTGGCGGGTCCCGCGGCCGTGTCCACGTCCTGGCTCGCCCCCGGGGCAGCGTCCGGGGCCGCTTGCGCGTCCCCGTCAGCCTCCGTGCGGAGGCTGGAGTCGGCGGCCGTACGGCGGTCGGAGTTACCGGCCGTACTGAAGCCGGAATTGCCGGCCGTACGGAAGCCGGAAGGACGCGTCACGTCGTCGGCGGCGGTGACGCGGGGCTCGGCGGCCGTCCCGTCCGCGGCGGCCTGCGCCGCCTCGCCGTGGGCCGCCAGCCACTTCCGAATGGCGATCCGGGCAGACGGCGTCCTGACGTGGTCGAGCCACTGCGGAGACGGCCCCGACGGGCTGCCCTGGCTGGGCTCCAGGAAGAGCTGGAGCGCGTCTCCGTCCAGCAGCACCGTGGTGAGGGCGGCCAGCCGTCCGTTGACGCGCGCCCCGATGCAGCGGTGTCCGTCCTGGCCGAGCCGGGCGTAGGCCGCGTCGACACAGGTGGCGCCCGCGGGCAGCGGCAGCGGGCCGGACCCGAAGTCCTCTGTGCCGGGGACCGCGCAGTAGACGGTGATCTCCAGATCCTGCGCCAGCTCGTCGCGCAGTTCCTGCCAGAAGGTGTTCGGGTCGGGGGCGTCGCTCTGCCACTCCAGGAGGCGCGAGAGCCAGCCCGGCCGCGTCGGGTCGACGCGCTCCCCCGTACCGTCCCCTTCGGCCGCGGAACCCGTCCCCACGGCACCGGCCCCTGCGGCTCCCTCATGGGCCGCCTCCGCCGTGGCGGCAGCGTGGGGGTCGCCCAGGGCGATGACTCCGGTCTCGGCCACCTGGTGCATGCGCCGGGTACGCACCAGGACCTCTGCGACCCGGCCGTCCTCGTCGGCGATCGCGGTGTGCAGCGACTGGTAGAGGTTGAACTTGGGAACGGCGATGAAGTCCTTGAACTCGGACACCAGCGGGGCGAAACAGGTGTGCAGCTCGCCGAGGGTGGCGTAGCAGTCGGCGTCCTCGTCCACGAGGACGAGCAGGCGCGCGAAGTCGCAGTCGCCGAGCTGGCCGCGTTTGAGGCGCAGCCGGTGGACCGAGACGGTGTGGCGGGGGCGGATGAGCACCTGGGCGACGACCCCGGCGTCCCGCAGCGTCCGGCGCACCTGGGCGGCGAGTCCGGTCAGCGGGTCGGGGCGCGTGTTGTGCTCGCGGATCAACTCGCGGGTGCTGCGATGCTCCTCCGGCCGCAGCACCGCGAAGACCAGATCCTCCAGCTCGCTCTTGAGGGCCTGGATGCCGAGCCGTTCGGCGAGCGGAATGAGCACGTCGCTGGTGACCTTGGCGATGCGGACCTGTTTCTCGCGCCGCATGACGCCGAGGGTGCGCATGTTGTGCAGCCGGTCGGCCAGTTTGATCGACATGACGCGTACGTCGTTGCCCGTGGCGAGCAGCATCTTGCGGAACGTCTCGGGCTCCGCGGCCGAGCCGTAGTCGACCTTCTCCAGCTTGGTGACGCCGTCCACCAGGTAGCACACCTGATCGCCGAACTCGCTGCGCACCTGGTCGAGCGTGACCGCGGTGTCCTCGACGGTGTCGTGCAGCAGCGACGCCGTCAGGGTGGTGGTCTCCGCACCGAGCTGGGCGAGCAGAAGGGTGACCGCGAGAGGGTGCGTGATGTAGGGCTCGCCGCTCTTGCGCATCTGCCCGCGGTGGGAGGACTCCGCCAGTACGTACGCCCTGCGCAGGGGACGCAGATCGGCGCGCGGATGGTGGGCCCTGTGCACCTTGGCGACGTGCTCGATGGCGTCCGGCAGGGAGTCCCTCGGCGCGGCGCCCAGCAGTGCCACTCTGCTCAGCTTCCGCAGACCGCGCACCGCGCTCATGGGCACCTCCCGCTCCTGCCGCGCCCCCGGGCCGGGGCTGTGATGCTACCGACCCCACCACGCGCCCCTGACCGACTCCGGCTCAGGGTGAGCCGTATCACCCCATCGTGCGACGCCGCGCGGTCGGCGTCGTACCGCCGCCCCTGCCTCGCGGCGGCCACCCTTACGCCAGCAGGGCGGGGTCGATCCGGCCCTCGGCGACGATCACGGCGGGGCCGGTCATCTCGATCTCCCCGTCGGCCCGCTCGGTGATCTCCAGACGTCCGCCGGGCACCTCGACCGTGTACGTCACAGGGGCGCCGTCCTCGCGCGGGTCGAAACCGTCTCTGCGGGCGGCGGCCACCATCACGGCACAGGCGCCGGTGCCGCAGGAGCGCGTCTCGCCCGCGCCTCGTTCGTGTACCCGGAGCGCGACGTGCCGCGGGCCCCTGGCCACGACGAACTCGACATTGACACCGTCGGGGTAGGCGGTCGCCGGCCACACCTCGGGGGCGTCCAGCAGCCGCCCCGCCTCCGCCAGGTCCGCCACGAAGGCGACGGCGTGCGGGTTGCCCATTCCGACCTTGCGCACCGGCCAGGTGCGCCCGGCGGCATGCACGGTGATCTCGCCGTCCGCCCCATCCCGGGCTTCGGGCAGCTCGGCGCTGCCCATGCCGACGGTGACGTCGCCGCCGTTCTTGGCGATGTGGGCCCGGCGTACACCCGCGCGGGTCGCGAGCGCGACGTCACCGGGCTCGGCCAGCCCTGCGCGCTCCAGGTAGCGGGCGAAGACCCGGGCGCCGTTGCCGCACATCTCGGCGACGGAGCCGTCGCTGTTGCGGTAGTCCATGAACCACTCGGCGTCGCCGGCCATGGACCTGGCCTCCGGATGCGCCGCCGCGCGGACGACGCGGAGCACGCCGTCGGCACCGATGCCCGCCCTGCGGTCGCACAGCCGTGCCACCGCCCGCGGGGACAGGTCGAGCACGCCGTCCGGGTCCGGAATGATCACGAAGTCGTTCTCGGTGCCGTGGCCTTTGAGGAACGGCACACCTGGTGCGCTGGTCACACCGCCGATCGTACGGGAGGCGTGGCCGAAGCGCGGAACGGGCCGAGCCGCCGTGCTTCCGCAGGTCAGGTCACCTGGCGGACTGGCCGGATCGGGTCGCCGGCCGTACCTGGCGCTGGCGGGTCTGTGGCGGCCGTGCCGGAGCCGTTGGCGGCCCCCAAGGGTCCGCGGGGTCCGTGCCCGGTCGGTAACGCCCCGCAAGGGCGCGCGGGCCCTGCCCGGTCAGTGGCGGAGACGGTCGATGCGCCACACGGCGAGCACCACGAGGGTGCACAGCACCACGGCGTAGCAGAGGACCACCCGCCAGTCGGGACGTCCGCCCGAGCCGCGCGCCGGGAGCCCCGGCCAGGTGTGCCCCACCCTGCGGGCCGCCATCACGCCCCAGCCCGCCGCGCAGCCGCACAGCAGGAACCCGAGCATGGAGACCACGGCGCCCGAGCTGCCGCCCGGCTCGAAAGCCAGCGGGAAGGCGAACATCAGCGAGCCGAGAGCGCCGAGGATCACGATGGGGGCGAGCTGCCACAGGCGCAGCTTGCGCTGCGGCCGCAGCTCGTGCGGCTCGACCGGCGGGCCGGCGGCCATGGAGTCCTCCCCCGTCGCCTCCTGCGCCGGGTCGGCGACGCTGTCCGGGACGGCCGAGCGCTCCGGGACGGCGATGCGGTCCTCGTCAGCGTCACGGTCGGGGTCGGTACCGCTCTCCGGAGCGGAGCCGGCCGGTGCGCCGGGAGCGGACGGCCGGTCGGAGGCGGACGGCCGGTCGGGGCCGGGCGACCGCTCGGGGCCGGCCTCCGGTTCCCGCTCGCCCCGCTCGGTGTCAGCGAAGGACTCGCGGTCGGCACAAGGCCCGGTGTCCGCCGCCGAGGAGTTGTCGCGAGGGCCGGCCTCCATTGCCACACGCCCTCCCAACTCCGGTTTTATGGATCCCAACGATGGACGATAATGGCACGCCCGCGGTAACGGGACGGTTGCGCAGGGCTTCCCGATGCCATCACGTGATCAGGCTGTAACCGCGCGCGTCAGCAACGCCAGCGCCGCACCCGGCAGTTCCCGCCTGTCGGCAGCCGCACCACTGAGCCAGTTCACCCGTGGATCGCGGCGAAACCAGGAATCCTGGCGGCGCGCGAAGCGCTTGGTGGCGCGGATGGTGACCTCGCGCGCCTCTTCGAGGGAACACTCGCCCGCGAGGGCAGCGAGAACCTGTTGGTATCCGAGGGCACGAGGGGCCGTGCGCCCCTCCCGCAAACCCCGCTTCTCCAGCTCCCGCACCTCGTCGACCAGCCCGGCCTCCCACATCAGGTCCACGCGGCGGGCGATCCTCTCGTCCAGCTCCGGCCTGGCGACGTCGACGCCTATCTGCACGGTCTCGTAGACGGACTCGTGGCTCGGCAGATGCGCCGTGAACGGTCGCCCGGTGATCTCGATGACCTCCAGGGCGCGGACGATGCGGCGGCCGTTGCCGGGCAGGATCGCCCGGGCCGCCTGAGGGTCGGCCGCGGCCAGGCGGGCATGGAGCTCGCCGGAGCCCCGCTCGGCCAGTTCCGCCTCCAGCCTGGCCCGCACCCCGGGGTCGGTACCGGGGAACTCCATCGCGTCGAGTGCCCCGCGGACGTACAGGCCCGAGCCGCCGACCAGCACGGGCACCCGCCCCTGGGCGCGCAGCCTGTCGATCTCGGCTCGGGCCATCCGCTGGTACTCCGCGACGCTCGCCGCCTCGGTGACGTCCCAGATGTCGAGCAGGTGGTGCGGCACGCCCTTCCGCTCCGGCAGGGTCAGCTTCGCGGTGCCGATGTCCATCCCGCGGTACAGCTGCATCGAGTCGGCGTTGACGACCTCGCCGCCCAGCTCTTGGGCGAGGAAGACGCCCAGGTCGGACTTGCCGGCCGCGGTGGGCCCCACGACGGCGACGACGGGCGGCGCGTCCTGCGGGGGAACCGGCGAGGTGGGCGGGGTGGCGGCATGGACGTTCACCCGTCAAGTCTCGCAAACCTGGTTGCGGCTTCTCGAACGAGCGACGTGACGCGGCATCTTCGGGGTCGTTGCCCGATGCGAGGTTCCGACAGCCGGTTTCCGCACCGGTGCCCTGGGGCGACGCAATGGGACGCTCCGCGAGGCGCGGGATTTCGCCCACACGAGTATGGTCTGGAGTAGATATGGGCGTGTTTGCGAAGATTCTCCGTCGTTCGTCCACCAAGTCAACACAGGACGCTTCCGAGGCCACCCCCGCGGAGGAAGCCGGAGCAGACACCTTCGCTCAGCGCGGAGCGCGGGACGGATCCGGACCAGACGGAACCGGATCGGGCGGGACCGGATCGGGCGACACCGGGCCGACGGGACCGGGTGCGGTGGCCGAAGGCGAGCAGAGTTCGGGGGAAAGGTCCTCCCGCGAGAGCCCGCCCGAGCGCAACTCCGCCCATACCGCTCCCCCGGCGCCCGAGAGCACCGGGACGAGCGGCGACGAGCCGGCGGCGGACGGCAGGGAGAGCAGGTCGGCGGCTAGGGTCGAGAACAGCGAGGGGACCGTCGGCATCCCCAAGCAGCAGTCAGCCGACGAGGCCGCCGACAGCGAGACCGGGGACAACGCCCGCAATTAGACCGTGCGGCCCCCGCCCGCACGGCATGGCAGGAAGGTGACCGCGATGGGCTTCATGGACAAGGTCAAGGGCATGCTGGGCCAGCATGGCGACAAGGTCCAGCAGGGGCTGGACAAGGCGGCGAAGGCCGCCGACTCCAGGACCAAGGGCAAGTACAGCAGCCAGATCAGCAGCGGAACCCAGAAGGCCAAGGACGCCGCCCAGCGGCTGGCCGACGAAGGCCGCGGCCAGGGAGACCAGGGCGGCTCGGGAGGTGGCCCGACAGGCGGCGGGAGCGGTTCCGGTCCGACGGGCGGCGGGAGCAGCACAGGCCACTGAGCCACGCCTCCAGCGCCCCGGGGTGCCAACGGGCACCGGCCGGGCTCCGGCGCCTCGCAGCGGCCGCACGGGCTGCCGCAGCACTACGACAGCGGCGCGGCCGGGGTGTGGAGCGCACCCTCGGCCGCGCTGTGTGTGGGCCGGTTCCGATCCGCTTCCGGCCGCCACGGGCAGGCGCAGGGCCCGGAAGAGGTCGGGGTGGTCACGACCAGCCGGCGACGATGTATCCGACTCCGTAGGGCGCCTCGTCGTACAGGAGACGTCCGGCCAGCCCGGATCCCCGCGCGGCACCGGCGAGCGTCTGCCAGGAGGAGCGTCCGGCCGCGCCGAGGTCGTAGGCCAGCTCCTCGTCCAGTGCGAGCAGGGCCTCGGTGTCGGCGGCGCCCAGGGCCCGTGCGGCCTCTGCGTCGAACGCGGCGGCGCGCTCGTCGAAGTAGCCGGGGGCCTTCAGTGTGCGGCAGTTGCTGGCGTCGCCCATGACGAGCAGGGCGACACGGTCCGCGCTCGCCGCCAGTTCCTCACCCGCCTCCTGGCAGCGGGCCCGCGTCAAGGGCTCACCGACGCCGAGCCCTTCCACAGGGCAGCTCGTCCAGTCCGTACGGTCCAGCAGCCAGGCGCCGACCGCCAGGGACGGCGGAAGGTCGCGCCGGGCGGGCTCCCCCTTGCCGAGGCTCACTTCGAGATTGACGCCGAACCCGGCGAACGAGCCGCGGGCGCCCTGGGGATGGGCACCCCGACCGGCCTGTTCGGCGGGGCCGATCACGTGGAGCCGGTCGGGACGGGCAGCCGCCAGGACGCCGATGGCGTCGTAGCAGGCGGCGCGGGCGGCGTCCATCTCGGGGGCGGCACCGCCCGCGACCTCGGGTACGAGCAGCGGGGGGCAGGGGCATACTGCTGCGGCGACAAGCATGGCGCGCAGCTTAAGTGCCCGCACACCACTTCCCACCCAGCCCGGGCCGAGACTCACCCGCGCGTGCGAGAACCCCATGAACGGGTGACGGCATGAACGGGTGGACGGCCCGGCAGCGACGTGCGCGCCCCATCTCGCCCGCGCGGAGCGAGGGTTGCGGCCGGCGGTTCAGGCGGGTGCGGGCCCGTGGGTCAGGCGGACGCGGTCCGCGGTTCAGGCAGGGCAGCAGCCGCCGGTGGCCGCGGACTGCGGATCGGGGACGCCGACCGTGGGCAGGCCGAGCATCACGCCGCTGCCCTGCTGCCCCGGGGCGGCCTCGGCCGCGGTACGGCGCTCCCAGGCGTCGCCCGCGCGCGTGCGGCGCACCGCCTTGGCGGGGCCCTCGGCGAGCAGGTGGTGGGGCGCGGCGTAGGTGATCTCGACCGTCACCATGTCGCCGGGACGCACCGGTTCCTGCGGCCGGGTGAAGTGCACCAGCCGGTTGTCGGGGGCACGGCCCGACAACCGCTGGGTGGCGTCGTCCTTGCGGCCCTCGCCCTCGGCGACCATCAGCTCCAGGGTGCGGCCGACCTGCTTCTTATTCTCCGCCCAGGAGATCTCCTCCTGGAGTTCCACGAGGCGTTCGTAGCGCTCCTGGACGACCTCCTTGGGGATCTGCCCGGCCATGTCGGCGGCGGGCGTACCGGGACGCTTGCTGTACTGGAAGGTGAACGCCTGGGCGAACCGGGCCTCACGGACGACGTGCAGCGTCTCGGCGAAGTCCTCCTCGGTCTCGCCGGGGAAGCCGACGATGATGTCGGTGGAGATCGCGGCCTCGGGGATGGCGGCGCGGACCTTCTCGATGATGCCGAGGAAGCGCTCCTGCCGGTAGGAGCGGCGCATCGCCTTGAGCACGCGGGACGAGCCGGACTGGAGCGGCATGTGGAGCTGCGGCATCACGTTGGGCGTCTCGGCCATGGCGGCGATGACGTCGTCGGTGAAGTCGCGGGGGTGCGGCGAGGTGAAACGGACGCGCTCCAGCCCGTCGATACGGCCACAGGCGCGCAGCAGCTTGCTGAAGGCCTCACGGTCACCGATGTCGGAGCCGTAGGCGTTGACGTTCTGGCCGAGCAGGGTGATCTCGGTGACGCCCTCGTCGACCAGTGCCTCGATCTCGGCGAGGATGTCACCGGGCCGGCGGTCCTTCTCCTTCCCGCGCAGCTGCGGGACGATGCAGAAGGTGCACGTGTTGTTGCAGCCCACGGAGATGGACACCCAGGCCGCGTAGGCGCTTTCGCGGCGGGTGGGCAGCGTGGAGGGGAACGCCTCCAGGGATTCGGCGATCTCGACCTGCGCCTCGCTGCGCAGCCGGGCCCGCTCCAGCAGCACGGGTAGCTTGCCGACGTTGTGGGTGCCGAAGACGACGTCGACCCAGGGGGCCTTCTTGACGATGGTGTCGCGGTCCTTCTGGGCCAGGCAGCCGCCGACGGCGATCTGCATACCGGGACGCGCGGCCTTCTTCGGAGCGAGTTGGCCGAGGTTGCCGTAGAGCCGGTTGTCGGCGTTCTCGCGGACGGCGCAGGTGTTGAAGACGACGACGTCTGCGGCGTCGGCGTCCTGGGGCGCGCGTACGTATCCGGCGCCCTCCAAAAGTCCCGCCATCCGCTCGGAGTCATGGACGTTCATCTGGCACCCGAAGGTGCGCACCTCGTACGTCCCCTTGACGTCCTGGACGGCCGTGTGGACGTCCGCTGTCTGACTCCGGTCGCTACTGCTCATGCCACAAGGGTAGGCGTTCTCACAGACGCCCTCGGCCGGGTGGGACAGGCGCACCAGGCGACCGCCGGGACACTGTGAGGCAGATCACCGCTCGGTCACTCCGGGACGGGTTCGTCCGCCAGCCGCAGGGTCGCCCAGACGGTGTTGCCGGTGGTCAGGGAAGAGGCCCGGACCCCCCAGTCGGCGGCGAGGGCGGCCACGATGCACAGCCCGCGACCGCTCTCGTCCGCGGCCTCGCCCTGCTGGAGCTGTGGCTCCTCGCCGCCCTCGGCCGGATCGTGGACCTCGAGGCGGAGCAGCGGAGCGGCTGTGCCAAGCGGCCCCACTGCCGCACGGCAGACCAGTTGGGCCTCGGGCAGGCAGCGGGTGTGCACGACGGCGTTGGTGGCCAGTTCGGAGAGCAGCAGCACCGCGTCGTCAGCTGTCGCGGAGGGTATCGGCGGATCGTGCCGCTCACCCAGCCACCGGGTGAACGCGGCGCGCGCCCGTGCGATGTTCTGCTCCCGTGCGGGAAATCTCAGCTGCCAGCCCGGGTCGGACGAGTTCGTGGGCGGCACGGACGGGTTGCCGGAGCCGCCGGTGAAAGCGGTGGAGGAGGCTGCTGCGGGGTCCCTGCGGGCGGGGGCGGCGTACACCTGGGGGGCGCCTTCCGTCGGGCTGGTCCCGGCCCGCGGCGGGGCCGTGACACGTCGTCTGCCTGTCACTATGGCCCCTACCGTTCCACTCAGCAAGCGACAGTGTGAAAATTGCACTTCGTGACAGGTGGCCGTCCGCGTGCGGCGCACGTGAGCCCGGCCACTCCCCTCTCCCCCGACTTGCTGGCAGTATCCCCTTCCATGCCCAGCCTGCGTCCGCGGACCGCCTCCCGCCCGGTGTTCGGTCCGGACGGGCTCGCTGCCGGCCGCCCCCGCATCCTGTGGGGCTCGGCCGCCGTGCTCGTGGTGTGCGGACTGCTGGCATGGTGGCTGATGCCCGCCCGCGCGCCGGCTCCCAGCGGCGAGATCACCTTCGCCACAGGTGTGCGGACAGGCGTGTACGAGCGCTACGGCGCTCTCTTCAAACAGCGGCTGGCCCGCGATTTGCCCCAGGTGGAGCTGACGCTGCAGCACAGCCAGGGGTCGGTGCAGAACGTGGCACGGGTCGCCTCGGGCAAGGCGGACTTCACCATCACCGCCTCCGACGCACTGGCCACCTACCAGCAGGAGGGTGGCAAGGACGCCTCGCGCATCCGGGCCTGTGCCCGGCTCTACGACGACTACATGCACCTGGTCGTGCCCAGGGACTCCCCGGTGAGCAGCGCCAAGGACCTCAAGGGGATGCGTGTCGGCGTCGGTGAGAAGAGCTCGGGGGTGTCCCTGGTGACCAGCCGGCTGCTCCAGGCCGCGGGCCTGGACATGGAGCACGACGTCCATCCGGTGCGAGAGGGCATCGACCGGATGCCCGCCCTGCTGGCCGCGGGGAAGCTCGATGCGTTCTTCTGGTCGGGCGGACTGCCGACGGGCGCCATCGAGCGCCTGGCGGAGCGGACGGACATCCGGCTGGTCCAGCTCGGGGACCTGCTCCCGCGGCTGCACGAACAAGGGCGCAGAACGGGCTACTACCGCGCTGCTGTGATGGCGCCGGACGCGTACCCGACGGTGCAGCGGGGCCGGTCCGTCAAGACAGTGGCCATCGCCAACCTCCTGGTGACCACGGACCGCACCGACCCCGCGCTGACGGAGGGCATCACCCGCTCGGTCATCAAGAGCAGGGACCAGATAGGGCGCGAGGTGCACGCGGCCCAGAAGGTCGACCTGCGCACCGCCATCTACACCGACCCCGTCCCGCTGCACGAAGGGGCACGGCGCTACTACCGTTCGGCCAAACCCTGACCCGCCGCCTCCGGCGCCTCCCGCGGGATAGTGATCAGCACACGCAGCCCCGCGGGGGAGTTGTGCGCGAAGGAGAGCCCCGCACCGCTGCCGGCGAGCAGGGCACGGGTGATGGACAGGCCCAGGCCCGACCCGGAGACGTTCTGGTGGCGCCCGCTGCGCCAGAAGCGGTCGCCCACCCGCTCCAGTTCCTCGTCGGTCAGCCCGGGGCCGCCGTCCCGCGTCTCGACGGTCACCTGGTCGCCCTCCGCACGGACGGTGACGGTGACCGTGCCGCCGTCCGGGGAGAACTTCACGGCGTTGTCGACGACCGCGTCCAGCGCGCTGGACAGCGCCACCGGGTCCGCCCACCCGGTGGCCGCCGCCTGCCCGGCCGAGGTGAGCGTCACGCCCCGGCGTTCGGCGCTGGGCCGCCAGGAGGCGACTCGCTCGGCGGCGATCTCGGCGACATCGGTCAGCACGACGTGTGACGCGTCGCTGTGTTCCGCGGAAGCCAGGTCCAGCAGGTCGTCGAGCACCCGGGCCAGCCGCTTCCCCTCCGCCCGCACCGAGGCCATTTCCTCGTTGCCCTCCGGCAACTCCAGGGCGAGCAGTTCGATGCGCAACAGGAGCGCGGAGAGCGGGTTGCGCAACTGGTGGGAGGCGTCGGCGACGAAGGCACGCTGCTGTTCCAGCGCCCCCTCCACGTTGCCCGCCATCTCGTTGAAGGAGTGCGCGAGCCTGCGCAGCTCGGGTGGGCCGACCGAGGCGACGACGCGCGAGGCGAACCTGCCCGTGGCGATCTCGTGCGTGGCGCGGTCCAAAGTGCGCACCGGCTTGAGGACCCAGCCGGTGAGCCGCAGCGCAGCCCCGACCGCCAGCAGCATGGCGGCGGCCTCACCGACGGCGATGGCCAGCCAGCCGCGGAGTATGCGCGAGCGCATCGGGCCCGTGGGCGAGTCGGTGAGCACCACGGCCGCCACGTCGCCGTCCCTGATGACCGGAGAGGCCACCGCGATCCGTCCCTCCCGCTGCCAGGGCCACACCTGGGGCGGATCGTGGCTGCGGCGCCCGGCCAGCGCCTCGGCGTACGCCCGCGCCCCGTCCGGTCTTTCGCCCTGCGAGGCGGCCTCGCTGTCAGGGGGCACCCGCCAGTCGCGGGGGGAGGCGGCCATGGTGCGGCCGTCCCGGTAGAAGACGCCGGCGCGGATGCCGTAGAGGTCCCGGTAGCGGTCCAACTCGTGCTGGAGGGTGGCCCGGCGCTCGTCGGGCAGGCTGGTGGAGGTGACGAACTGGGCGAGGGCGGCGAACCGCGCCGTGTCGTCGATCCGGTCGACCACCACGCGCTGCTGTTCGGCCTGTGCCTGACTGGCGGCCAGCGGGAAACCGAGCGCGAGCAAAACCCCTGCCAGCAGGATGAGGAGAAGAGGGAGAAGGCGGCTGCGCACTGTGGATGTCTCCGCACCAGGCCCGGCTCAGACGCCCTGCGCTGCCATGCGGTAGCCGACGCCGCGCACCGTCTCTATGAGCGCGGGCCGCTGCAGCTTGGCACGCAGCGAGGCGACGTGCACCTCCAGGGTGCGTCCGGTCCCCTCCCAGCTGGTACGCCAGACCTCACTGATGATCTGTTCCCTCCGGAAGACCACGCCGGGCCGCTGGGCGAGCAGCGCGAGCAGGTCGAACTCCTTGCGGGTGAGCGGCACCGTCGCGCCGTCGACACTCACCTGCCGGGTGGGCAGCTCGATGGTGACGGCCCCGAGCCGGATCGTGCCGGCCGCGCCCGTACCGTCAGAACCCGCCTCCTGCGGCGTGCCGTTCCCTTGCGGCGCTCCGCCCTCCCCGGCGGATCCGCGGCGGCTGACGGCGTGGATGCGGGCCAGCAACTCTCCCATGTCGTACGGCTTGACGACGTAGTCGTCGGCTCCGAGGTTGAGGCCGTGGATGCGCGACCGTACGTCGGCACGCGCGGTCACCATGATCACCGGGGTGGTGCTGCTGCGGCGGATGCGCCCGCACACCTCGAAACCGTCCTGGTCGGGCAGGCCCAGGTCCAGCAGGACGACGGCGAAACCCGGCCGCGGCCGCTCACCCACCAGCAGCTCCTGTAGCGCCTCCGCGCCGCTGCGCACATGGGTCACCTCGAAGCCGTGCCGCGCCAGCACGGCGGAGAGCGCGGCAGCGACACGGTCGTCGTCCTCGACGAGCAGCAGTCTCACCCGGCGCCCTCCTTCCCCGCTCGTCCTGTCCGTGCCGATTGCTCCGACAGAGCATCCATTCCCATCGGCGCAGGTGAGTCAAGGGCTCCCCGGCCCGCCAGTACATCCGTTACGCAGCCGGTACCGTCCCCTTTACCCAGTGTGCCCGGTTGCAGCCGGATCGTTATGCTCAATTTCAGCTCAGATGTAATGACGGTCACGCAGGCGGCTCACTAGGGTCCTCGCAACCGACGAGGACGGAGCTACACGCCGATGAGCGAAGTATCGGTGACCAAGGACGCACGCGGTCCCGAGCCCGCGACCGACAAGCTGGTCGTACTGGACAACGTCAACAAGCACTTCGGTGCCCTGCACGTCCTCCAGGACATTGACCTGACCATCGCCCGCGGCGAGGTCGTCGTCGTCATCGGCCCCTCGGGTTCCGGCAAGTCGACCTTGTGCCGCACCATCAACCGCCTGGAGACGGTCGACTCCGGCGGCATCACGATCGACGGCAAGCCGCTGCCGCAGGAGGGGAAGGAACTGGCCAGGCTCCGTGCCGACGTGGGCATGGTCTTCCAGTCCTTCAACCTCTTCGCGCACAAGACGGTGCTGGAGAACGTCACCCTCGGCCAGACCAAGGTCCGCAAGACGGACAAGCAGGCGGCCGAGCAGAAGGCCCGCACGCTGCTCGACCGGGTCGGCGTCGGCAACCAGGCCGACAAGTACCCCGCGCAGCTCTCCGGCGGACAGCAGCAGCGCGTCGCGATCGCCCGGGCTCTGGCGATGGACCCGAAGGTCATGCTCTTCGACGAGCCGACCTCGGCCCTCGACCCCGAGATGATCAACGAGGTCCTGGAGGTCATGCAGCAGCTGGCCCAGGAGGGCATGACGATGGTCGTCGTCACCCACGAGATGGGCTTCGCGCGCTCGGCCGCGAACCGCGTGGTCTTCATGGCGGACGGCCGGATCGTGGAAGAGGCCACCCCGGACCAGTTCTTCAGCAACCCGCGCAGCGACCGTGCCAAGGACTTCCTCTCGAAGATCCTGCACCACTGAGCCACAGAACCGCGGGGCCGGACGGCCACAGGGCCCACGGAGCAGCGCAGCAGCGCACCGGGCCATCGACTGTTCAAGCAAGGGATGTTCACTATGAGGTTGCACAAGACCGCCGCGGCGGCAGCCGCTGTTCTGGCGCTCGCCGCCACCGCCGCGTGCGGCGGCAAGGAGGGCTCCGCGGGCGACAAGCCCAAGGACCAGACGAACGAGAAGGCGCTGCCGAAGTACGAGGTCGCCAAGGACGCCAAGGTCGACTCCCCCGTCCTGAAGAAGGCCCAGAAGCGCGGCAAGATCGTCATCGGCGCCAAGGCCGACCAGCCCTACCTCGGGTTCCAGGACCAGTCGACCAAGAAGTACTCCGGGTTCGACATCGAGATCGCCAAGATGATCGCCGCGGACCTGGGCTTCTCGCCGAAGCAGATCGAGTGGAAGACCGTCGACTCCGGCGCACGCGAGACGACCATCTCCAAGGGCGACGTCGACCTGATGATCGGTACCTACACGATCAACGACGAGCGCAAGAAGCAGGTCGCCTTCGCCGGCCCGTACTTCCACGCGGGCGCCTCGCTACTCGTCCGCAAGGACGAGAAGGAGGTCACGGGGCCGGAGACCGTCAAGGGCAAGAAGGTCTGCTCCATCGTCGGTTCGACGCCTCTCCAGGTCATCAAGCAGCCGAAGTACGGTGCCAACGTCACCGAGCTGAGCAAGTACTCCGAGTGCGTCTCGCAGGTCATCGACGGCCAGGTCGACGCCGTCACCACGGACGACGCGATCCTGATGGGCTACGCCGCGCAGAACCCCGGCAAGCTCAAGGTCGTCGGCAAGCCCTTCTCCGACGAGCCCTACGGCGTCGGCATGAAGCAGGGTGACGACGCCCTGCAGAAGGCCGTCGCCGACGCGATCAAGGCCCACCAGGACAACGGCGACTACAAGAAGGCGTACGAGGCCACCCTCGGCAAGTCCGGCTCCAAGTTCAAGACGCCGCCCGAGATCACCGAGAAGTGACGTGCCGCGCCTCGCTCCCCGGCACCAGCGCCGCGCGGGGCGGGGCGCGCCCGTGTGACCGCGCGCCGCTGTGACCGCGCGGACGCGGACCGGCTCACGAGTCACCGCCGTCGCCCTCCCGCGTCCCCCTTCCACTCGCCTCTTCTGCTGTTTCTGCTCTTCCTCTTCCTGCCGCCGCAAGCTACGCGACTCCTCGCGGAGAACTCATGAACGTACTGCTCGACAACCTGGCGCTGTTCCGCGAGGGATTCCTCGGCACCTTGTCGCTCACCGCCGTCAGCGCTGTGCTCGCCGTGGTGCTCGGCCTCGTGATCGCGGGCTTCCGGGTCTCGCCCGTGCCGCCGCTGCGCATCTTCGGCACGCTGTGGGTGACGGTGCTGCGGAACACCCCGCTGACGCTGCTGTTCCTGGTCGCCTTCTTCGTGGTGCCCAAGGTTCTCTTCCCGGGCATCAACTCCTTCGTGCTGGCCGTCTGCGCCTGCGGCTTCTACACCTCGGCCTTCGTCGCGGAGGCCGTCCGCTCCGGCATCAACACCGTGCCGATGGGCCAGGCGGAGGCAGCCCGTGCCATCGGGATGACCTTCACACAGACCATGCGCATCGTGGTGCTCCCCCAGGCGACGCGCACCGTCGTACCGCCGCTGAGCAGCATATTCATCGCGCTCACGAAGAACACCGCGATCGCCGGCGCCTTCGACAACGTGGACCTGTTCAACATCCAGAAGACGCTCAGCAACGACGGTTACGACATCGCCGTCATCTTCATCTGGATCACCATCGGCTACCTGATCATCACGTACGCCATCAACGGCCTCTTCCGGCTGCTGGAGAACCGTCTGGAGGTCGCCCGATGAGCGCGAGCGTCCTGTTCGACGCACCCGGCCCCAAGGCCCGGGCCCGCAACGTCATCTACTCCGTCATCGGCAGCGTCGTGCTGCTGGGGCTGCTCGGCTGGGCCGTCTACCGGCTCTACAACCGCGGCCAGTTCGCGGGCGAGCTGTGGGACATCTTCAACTACGCGGGTATCCGGCAGAACATCCTGGACGCCCTGCTGTCCACCCTGAAGGTGTTCGCGCTCGCGGGTGTCCTCTCGCTGGTCTTCGCCGTCGTCCTGTGCGTCGCGCGGCTGTCGGACCACAAGCCGGTTCGCTGGGTGGCGCTGGTCTTCATCGACCTCTTCCGGTCCATCCCGCTGCTCATCACGATCTTCGCACTGTGGGTCGGCATCCTCGGTGACATGACCTCCATGTGGGCGCTCGTCCTGGGTCTGACGATCTACAACGGCTGCGTCCAGGCCGAGGTGCTGCGCGCCGGCGTCAACGCGGTCCCCAAGGGGCAGGTCGAGGCGGCCTACGCCCTGGGCCTGCGCAAGACCCAGGTGACCGTCTCGATCCTCTTCCCGCAAGCCGTGCGGGCCATGCTGCCGACGATCATCAGCCAGCTGGTCGTGACGCTGAAGGACACCTCCCTCGGCTTCATGATCCTCTACCCGGAGCTGCTGTACTCGGCCCGCCTGATCGCCAACAACACGCCGGTGGGCGGTGTCTACCCGACCGTGCAGACGGTCATCGTCTTCGGCGCCATCTACATCGCCCTCTGCCTCGCGCTGGCGTGGCTGGCGAAGTTCATCGAGCGCCGCGGCCGCAGGTCCAAGGCCGGCATCACCCCCGCGGCGGGCGCGAAGGAGCTCCAGGAGGTCGCACCCTCCGGCAGCTCGGACCTCACGCCCGCCCCCGGACAGGGCACGGGAGACGTCCACAAGGACTGACGGCCCGCACCAGGTCACCACCGGGACACCTGAGCGACGTCAGGGCGGCGGCTCCGCAGAGCCGCCGCCCTGACGCACGCCTCACCCGGGGAGGCCGTCACTTGACGACCGCTCAGGCAATGGGTTGCATACCAGCGTGATCGTGCACCAGGCCCCACCGCCAGAAGAACCCCTGCCCCACCAGAACCACCAGGGGTGTGAGGTCACCACGCTGTGGACCCGGTGATCATCGTCGGGGCAGGCCCCGTCGGACTCGCTCTCTCCCTCGCTCTCGCCCGCCACGCGGTCCCGTCCGTGGTTCTCGACGCCACCGAGGGACACCCGGAGGTCCGCGCCGCACGCACCTGCGTGCTGCGCCCCGACACCGTGGCGCAACTGCCCGCGCTGCCCGGCGCGCGCTGGCGCTCGTGGCACACCCAACGGCGCGCCCAGCCGGTGACAGAGACCGACCTGCCCCCCGAACACGCACCCCTGCACCTGGCACAGCACGCCCTGGAGGGCGCGCTGCGCGGCGCCCTGGCCGGCGAACAGCTCGCCCGGGTGGTCACCGGCAGCCACGTCGACCTGCTGGAACAGGACCCCAGAGGCGTCACGGTGCACACCCGCGGTCCGTCCGGCACCTGGTGGCGGGGCAGCTACGCGGTCGGCTGCGACGGCGCACGCTCGACAGTCCGCAAACTCCTCTCGGTCCGCTTCCCCGGCCGTACCGCGGTCGAGCGGCACGCGGTCGCGGCGCTGCGCGTGCGGCTGCCCTGGGAAGAGGGGCACTACGCCCCGGACGGCACGTGGGAGCCAGGCCAGGTGGGCCGCGCGCTGCTCCACCGCGACCCGGGCGGCACCCCCGGCGAGGTGACCGCACGGCCGCTGCCCGACGGACTCTGGCGACTCGACTGGCTGCTGACACCGCGCGGCGACCTGGTGACCCCGCAGGAAATGCTGGAGCGCGTCGCCGACGCACTCACGACCTGGTCCCAGGAAGCACTCCGCACCGCCCGGTCGGAACAGACGGGCAGGACTGCCAGGAACGGCAGCGCTGCCGGCATGAACAGCGCGCCCGGAGCGGCCGAGGCGGCTCAGCCGGGTGGTGCGTACGGGGCCGGCCTGAACAGCAGGAACGCCAGGAAGGACGGCAACGCCAGTGCCGGGCGAGCCGTCGGCGATGGCGGTGGCGAGCCGGCACGTCCGGGCAGCCGTGCCGGTCAGGAAGCGGCCGCCCGCATCGGCCCCTACGAACTGGTCGACACGGGAGTGCACACCGCGCACCAACGCCTGGCCCGGCACTGGCGCGTCGACCGCGCCTTCCTCGCCGGGGACGCCGCACATCTGACGGGCGCACTGGGAGTGCAGTCCGTCGACGAAGGGCTGCGGGACGTCACCAACCTCGCCTGGAAGCTGGGCCTCGCCTGGCACCACGGCCACGACCGCACGACGGACGCCCTGTTGGACAGCTACGAGGCGGAACGACGCCCCACCGTCACCGCACGGCTGCGCGCCGTCGACCAGGCCATGGCCGTCGTACGGCGCGGCAGCGGACTGCGGTCGCTGCTGCCCGGCGGAGGTGCACGCTCCCACCTGGCCCTGCTGACCGACGGACACCTGGGCCAGGGCCTGCTCGGCGCCCCTCCCGCCTACAGCCGAACGCCACTGGCCCCGCCGCGCGGAAGCACCCCCCAGGTACCGGTCGGCACGGAGCAGGGCGCACCCGTCGAAGACGTTCCCGTCACAGCCGTCGACGGCTCCCGCGGAACCCTGCGCGACTGGCTGGGCGGCGTCGGCGGAGAACTGCTGGTGGTGCTCGTCGCCCCGGGCACGGCCGTGTGGGACAGCCGCCACTGGCTGTCGGCGGGCATGATGCCCGAACTGGCCGCCGCGGTGGAGAAGCTGCCGCTGCGGGCGACACTTCTGGTCACCGAGGGCTACCCCGGCGCGGCCGCACACACGGTGCTCGCGGTCCGCCCCGACGGCCACCTGGCCGCCGCCCTCCCGGCAGGACGCACCGAGGCTCTCCACACCTGGGCGGAGGCGATACGCGGCACAAGTGCGGCGACTCGCCACCAGGTGGGCTCTCAGAACTCCTGACCGGAGGCCCTGCCGACCGGGGGGACCTGACCCAAGGTCCGGAACGGCTGAGACTGCGAACCGAGGCGCACAGCCGGCTGCCGGGCGCTGCATGGACACCGCACCGTGGCGGCTTCGGCTGCCCAACAGCCGACACGTGGCAACGGGCCTGGCTACGGCGTGTGCCGCCCCAGCTACCGGCCAGGATCGCTCCCCTCTGCCAGGTGCCCGCCCTCGCACAGACGCCCGCACACTCGGCCCACCGCACACAACCCGGCGGCCTACGCACGTGAACCGGCACCGAGCCGATGCCGACCCTCAGGACCCCTGCGGATCCCTCCAGACCCGTCCGGTTCCCTCTAGATCCCCGGGAAATGCTCCTCCAGTTCCTCCGGATCCTCTCCCTCTTCCTCCAGCGCCTGGCGGACCACGCGGAGGGCGAGGCCCTCCGGGTAGCCCTTGCGGGCCAGCGTCCCGGCAAGGCGGCGGAGGCGCTTGTCCCTCTCCAGACCCCTGGTGGCACGCAACTTGCGTTCCACCAGGGCGCGCGCCGTCTCTTCCTCCTGCTCCGCGTCGAGCTCGCCGACCGCCTCGTCGATCACCGTCGCGTCCACGCCCTTGGTGCGCAGTTCACGGGCGAGGGCGCGGCGGGCCAGCCCCCGGCTGTGGTGCCGGGACTCCACCCAGGCGGCCGCGAACGCGACGTCGTCGACAAGACCGACGTTCTCCAGCCGGGCCAGGACTTCTTCGGCCGCCTCCTCGGGTACGTCCCGCTTGCGGAGCGCGTCCGCGAGTTGCCGGCGCGTCCGAGGCGTACCGGTGAGAAGCCGCAGGCAGATGGCTCTGGCCCGCTCCACCGGGTCCTGCGGCTCGCGGGAACGCGACTCCCGAGTGGACCGCGGCCCCCCGGGCTGTCGCTTCTGAGACTGTTGCTCCCCGGGGGTGGACGGCGAACGCGATGGTCCCGCTCCGGCCCTCGACGGGGCGGGACCATCGCCGTCCTGGGAGCCCGTGCTCGCGCCGGCGCCCCACGGCGGGGCGGAGGCGGAGGACGGGTCCGGGGAGGGGGTGTACTCCGGCCAGTCGGTGCGCCGCGTCACCGGACTAGCTCTTGGCCGCGGCGGCCTTGGTGGCCTTGGTGGCCTTCGCCGTCTTGGTGACGGGGGCCGGGACCGTCTTGGCAGCGGCGTCCGCACCGTCCGCCGCCGTGACTGCCGCGCCGGCGGCGGGGGCCGCGGTACCGTCCGCGGCGTCCGCACCCGGCTCACCCGACGGGTCCTGGGGCTGGACGCCGATGCCGAGCTTCTCCTTGATCTTCTTCTCGATCTCGTTGGCGAGGTCCGGGTTGTCCCGCAGGAAGTTGCGGGAGTTCTCCTTGCCCTGGCCGAGCTGATCGCCCTCGTACGTGTACCAGGCGCCGGACTTGCGGACGAAGCCGTGCTCGACGCCCATGTCGATCAGACCGCCCTCGCGGCTGATGCCCATGCCGTAGAGGATGTCGAACTCGGCCTGCTTGAAGGGCGGTGCGACCTTGTTCTTGACGACCTTGACACGGGTCCGGTTGCCGACCGCGTCGGTGCCGTCCTTCAGGGTCTCGATGCGGCGGATGTCGAGCCGCACCGAAGCGTAGAACTTCAGCGCCCTGCCACCGGTCGTGGTCTCCGGCGAGCCGAACATCACGCCGACCTTCTCGCGGAGCTGGTTGATGAAGATCGCGGTGGTCTTGGACTGGTTGAGCGCACCGGCGATCTTCCGCAGGGCCTGGCTCATCAGCCGGGCCTGGAGGCCGACGTGGGAGTCGCCCATCTCGCCCTCGATCTCGGCCCGGGGCACCAGCGCGGCGACCGAGTCGATGATGATCAGGTCGAGCGCACCGGAGCGGATCAGCATGTCGGTGATCTCGAGGGCCTGCTCGCCGTTGTCCGGCTGGGAGAGGATCAGCGCGTCGGTGTCGACGCCGAGACGCTTGGCGTACTCGGGGTCCAGCGCGTGCTCGGCGTCCACGAAGGCGACCGTGCCGCCCGCCTTCTGGGCGTTGGCCACCGCGTGGAGGGTCAGGGTCGTCTTACCCGAGGACTCGGGGCCGTAGACCTCGACGACCCGGCCGCGCGGCAGGCCGCCGACCCCGAGGGCCACGTCCAGGGCGGTCGACCCGGTGGGGATGACCTCGACCGGCTCGTTCGGCCGCTCGCCCATGCGCATCACGGCGCCCTTGCCGAATTGGCGTTCAATCTGAGCGAGAGCGGCGTCGAGCGCCTTCTCGCGGTCGGTTCCTGCCATGGGTGCCACCCGGTTGTTTGCTTGAGTCGATCGCTTCACGTCTCACGACGCTAGCGCCTGCCACTGACAATCGGTCCGGACCCGCGCTCCCCCGGCCGGCATGGCCTGAGCGGGCGTTCGCCGGAGCCTCCATAAGAATCGATGTTCGATTTTTGAGTCAAGTCGCACCGCTCACCTGTGGACAACTCAGAAAATCGCAGGTCACAGCGCTTGACCTGAGAGTTCATGCCCCCGGGACGTCTCCGGAACTTCCTCCGGGACGAGGTGACGAACCGGTCATCGGAGGCGCGACAACCACCGCCCGAGCCCGCGGCGCCTGCCCCGCGAACCCCGCCCGAACGACACGTCCGAGACCTCGTAGCGCTTCACGTACGCGCTGAGGAACCCCTGCAGCGTCGCCATCGCCGGAATGGCGACCAGCGCGCCCACCACCACCAGCAGCGAGGTGCCCGCGACCACCGACCCGAAGGCGACGGCGGGATGGATGTCCACGGTCCTGGCGGTGATGCGCGGCTGCAACACGTAGTTCTCGAACTGCTGGTAGAGGACGATGAACACCAGCACCCACAGCGCCGACCACGGGTCGACGGTGAAGGCGATCAACAGCGGCAGAGCCCCGGCCAGATAGGTGCCCACGGTCGGCACGAACTGCGAGACCGCACCGACCCAGACGCCCAGCGCCGCCGCGTACGGCACGCCCAGCAGCTGCAAGAAGAGGTAGTGCGCGGCAGCGGAGATCAGCGCCATCAGAGCCCGCGAGTAGATGTACCCGCCGGTCTTGCTGACGGCGATCTCCCAGGCGCGCAGCACCTCCGCCTGGCGCGCGGGCGGCAGCATGGAGCACAGCACGGTCCGCAGCCGGGGGCCGTCGGCCGCGAAGTAGAACGTGAACAGCGCGACCGTCAGAAGCTGGAAAACTCCCCCCAGCACCGTCACGGAGACCCCCCACACGTTCCGCGCCCCGTTGCGCAGGTAGCCCCGTACCCAGTCGGAGTGGAAGAGCCCGGAGCGGACCTCGTCCACGTGCAGATCCGTGTGGAAGTGCTGGTTGCTCCAGCGCAGGACTTCGGAGACGTAGCGGGGCAGGTTGTCGACGATGCGGCTGACCTGTTCGGCGAAGAGAGAGCCGAGCGCGAAGAAGAATCCGGCCGCGGCCACCAGCAGCACCACGGAGACCAGCGCGGTGGCCGGCCCGCGCCGCATTCCCCGCCGGGCCAGGCCCGCGACGGCGGGTTCAATGGCCAGCGCCAGGAAGAACGCGATCAGGACGTCCAGCAGCAGGGTGAGAACCCGCAGGACCGCCCAGCTGAGGATCTGGTAGACCGCGAACAGTGCCAGGGCGAGCACGAAGGCCCGGGGCAGCCAGTGCGGCATCGTCGAGGTTCGTGGACCGCGACGGAAGCCCGCGGCCGAGGCCACAGGACCGGGACCCTCCCCTTCGGGGCCCTCAGTCGCGGCGGGCCTTCCGCCTCCGTCCCCATGACCGTCCCGCTGAGCCGCCTCACCGCGCGGTCGACCGCCGTCCCGTCGACCGCCGTCCGGTTGACCCCCGGGGTGCTCTTCCTCTCCGGCCTTCTCGCGACCGCTCCGTCCCCCGCCGCGCCTCTCACCGGGGCCGGGCTCCCCGCTGTCCTTCCGCCGGGCGTCGAACTCCCTGTCGCCTCTTTCCCGCCCGTCGTGCTCCCCGTCGCGTCTGTCGCGGCCGTCGTGCTCGCCGTCTTCCCGGCCGCCGTCGCCTGGTGCACCCACCGGACAAGTCTCGCCCTACCGGACACACCGCCCGGTAAGCGACTCACCTCTTGTGCGCCGGGACGTCCATGACGTCGCAGACCACCCGCCACACGTCTTTCGCGTCCCACCCCGCCGCCAGCGCCTCGTGGACGGTCCGGCCGCCCAGCTCGGACATCACGAAGTCATGTGCGAAGGAGTCGGCGTACGACGCACCGAAGTGCTCCGCCATCCGCTGCCAGAAGTCCGTCAACCGCATGCCTCAAGTATCCCGCCTGGAGGGTTGGCTCCGTCCCACAGCAGTGACCGGGGCGCCTGGCGGGCCTACCGTCGGAGAATGGCTCACAGTGGTTCGGTCCTCTCCCGCGCGGAGAACTTCATCTGGCTGACAGCGCGCGTGCTGGAACAGCGGCGTTTCGAGCACGACTTCCTGGACGGCGATCCGAGCGCGGTCGAGACGGCGCTGGACGCCTACCGCAACGCGGACGGCGGATACGGTCACGCGCTGGAACCCGACCTGCGGGGCCCGGTGAGCCAGCCGCTGCACACCGCGGCGGCCGTGCGGGTGCTGGACGCGATCGGGCGCTGCGCCGGACAGCGGGTCGAGCGCATCGGCCGGTATCTGACGGCGGTCTCCACGCCCGACGGCGCCCTCCCCGCCGTCCACCCGTCGCTGCGCGGCTACCCCGCCGCACCGTGGATCCCCGTGGTGGACGTGCCGCCCAGCGACCTGCTGGCAACCGGCCCGGTCGTGGGCACGCTGCACCGCAACAGCGTCTGGCACGCCTGGCTCTTCCGCGCGACGGACTACTGCTGGCACACCGTCGAGACCCTGGACAAGACCCACCCGTACGAGGTGCGTGCGGCGCTCACCTTCCTGGACGGTGTCCCTGACCGCCCGCGGGCCGAGGCGGCGGCGGGCCGACTGGGGACGCTGGTGCGCGAGCAGCTCCTGGTCGTGACCGATCCGGACCGCACGGAGCGCTTCCCCCTCCCGGACGGCTACGCACCGGGGGAGCACCATTACGTGACCGACTTCGCGACGGCGCCCGACTCGCTGGCGCGGCGCTGGTTCTCGGACGCGGAACTGGACCGCTGTCTCGACCACCTGCTGAGCCGCCAGGAGGAGGACGGCGGGTGGGACATCAACTGGCGCAGGTGGGCACCCGGAACGGCGTTGGAAGGGCGCCCCCTGGTGACGCTGGAGGCCCTGCACACCCTCCGCGCGTACGGACGGCTTTGAACCCGTCCCCTTGAGCCGCTCCACACAGTCACCGTCTGGGCACACCCGGACCCCGTCCGACGCGTGTCCCCGGGCATGCGCCGGCACGCCTCACCCCACCGCGCGTACGCCCGCGGTCACCAGAACGGCCGCGGCGACGACGACCAGGAAGGGTGCCCGCAGCGCCAGAGCGAACGCCGCGGCAGCGAGCCCGGCCGCACGGGCATCGAGCACGAGCGCTGTCTGGTCGGCGAACGTCTGCTGCGCGGTCAGCGCGGCCAGCAGCGCCACCGGCAGCAGGGCGGTCAGCCGCTTGAGCACAGGGCGTTCCAGAACCCCCGCGGGCACCGACAGGCCGAGGAGCTTGACCAGATAGCAGCCCAGGGCAGTGACCCCGATGGCGATCCACACACTCACCGCGACTCCTCCTCGCTCCCGCTCTCCGTTCGCTCCTGCTGTTCCTGCTTCTGCTGCTGTTGCTGTTCCTGTTGCTGTTGCTGTTGCTGTTCCTGTTGCTGTTTTCGTTCCTGTTTCCGCCGCGTCAGGACGTCCGCTGCCCTCCGTGCCTTTCCGCCGTGCACCACCAGGACGGCGGGGGCAGCCAGCGCGGCCACCAGTACCGGTACGCCGGCGGGCAGCACGGGGAGGAGGGCGAGCCCGAGGACGGCGGCGAGCCCCGCCGTGGTGCGCTCCACACCGGTGCGGAGCATGGGCGCCAGTAGGGCGAGAAAAGCGGCGGGCGGTGCCGCGTCCAGTCCCCAGGCGGCGGTGTCCCCGAGCGCTTCGGCTCCGAGGGCGCCCAGGAAGGTGGTGAGGTTCCACAGGACGAAAAGCGTCGCACCGGTGACGGTGAAACCGAACCGGACGGCGTGCCGCCCCCGCTGGGCCAGGGCGACAGCCGACGTCTCGTCGATCACCCAGTGCGCTGCGGCGGCTCTCGCCCCCGGGCGCAGCCCGAGAAGGCCGGAGAGACGCAGCCCGTAGAGGGTGTTCCTGGTGCCCAGGAAGAACGCCCCGGCTGCCGCGGTGAGCGGCCCGCTCCCGGCAGCCAGGGCACCGACCAGGGCGAACTGGGAGGCGCCTGTGAACACGAAGAGGCTCAGCGCGCACGTCTGCGCGAGACTGATGCCGGCTCCTGAGGCGGTGACACCGAACGCGAAACCGGAGAGCCCGACGGCGATGCCGACGCCGAGGGCGTCCCGCACGACGGCGCGGTCCTCAGTCGGCCCTCCGCCGCCGTCACCCGGGGCGGCACCCGGGCCGCGCGCATCCGGCGAACCCCACTGCTCCGGCGTATCCGCCGGACGCGTCGCTTCCGCCGGATACGTCGCATCCAGCGGATCCGGTTCTCTCGGCCCTTCCGGCGCCGTGAACGGTTCAGGCCCTGTGGGCGAGCTCGGCGCTCGGGACGTCGACGTCTCCGGGGTTATGGACGTCTCCGGCGCTCGGGGCCCGTCGGAGGTCTCGCGGGTCTCTCTCTGCTCTGGCACAGGAGGACATTAGAAAGCCGCTGATGAGCCGGTCTTGTACGTTCTTGCGCGGCCACGCTGGTAGGCACCCGGGGGCACTCCCACGATCCGTCCGAAGTGGCGGGTCAGGTGGGCCTGGTCGGTGAACCCGACGGTGCCGGCGGCCTCGGCCGGGGGCGTCCCCGCGTCCAGCAGGGCACGGGCCCGGTGGACGCGTGCGTCCGTCAGCCAGGCGTGCGGCGGCATGCCGTACGCGCGGCGGAAGGCGCGCAGCAGTGCGAACGGGCTGGTGTCCAGCTCGGTGGCGAGCGCTTCGAGGGTGGGCGGGTCCGCCATCCGCTCCTCCAGGACGGCACGCGCCAGCACCGCGTCGCGCGTACCGGCTGTACGTGTCGCCCGCCCGGGCAGAGGGCCGCCGTGCAGCCGCAGCAGCCGCGCGACAGCCGCGTGCAGGTGACTGTCGGCGGCCAGCGCGTTGTTCTGTTCCAGAGCGAGGTGCACAGCCCGCACGTGGCGGGCCGATACCGGGTCGTGGGCCGCCGGGACGGCGAATCCGGGCGTGCCCCGGATCGTGGTGGTCTCCGCGGCGATCCTGGCGACGACGGCCGGGGCGGGGTAGAGGACCTCGTAGCGCCAGCCCTCGGGCGTTCCGGCGTGGCCGGTGTGCATGGTGTCGGGGTTGATCAGCGCGAGACCGCCCACGCCCACGCGGTGCACGTCGCCACCGTGGTGGAAGGCTTCCACGCCCTGCGTGATGGCGGCGATGACGTACGTCCTGTGGGTGTGACGTGCGAAGACCTTGCGGATGTAGCGGGCGCGCAGGAGGTCGAGGTCCGGCAGTTTCGGTGACTGCCAGTAGTGCGCGCTCTCCCTGTCCGTCATCTTTCCATTCTGCGCTCGCTCACCCCCGCGATACCCACCGCGACCGCCCTCACCGGCGCTCGCACGCCGTTGTCAGTACCGTGCTGCACGATGGGGGCATGGGTCGGACATCGGCGCTGGACGCCTTCTCACCGGCGACCCGTGCATGGTTCACGGGCGCCTTCAGCGAGCCCACCTCCGCGCAGGAGGGGGCCTGGCGTGCGCTGGCCGAGGAGTCGGACGCGCTGGTGGTGGCGCCCACCGGGTCGGGGAAGACGCTGGCGGCCTTTCTCGCCTCGCTGGACGCCCTCGCCTCCACGCCGCCGCCCGCAGACCCCGTCAAGCGCTGCCGGGTGCTGTATGTCTCGCCGCTGAAAGCGCTGGCTGTGGACGTGGAGCGCAATCTGCGCAGCCCGCTGACCGGTATCCGGCAGGAGTCCGCGCGCCTCGGCCTTCCGGAGCCGGAGATCACGGTCGGTATCCGTTCGGGTGACACTCCGGCCGCCGAGCGCCGCTCGATCGCCCGCCGCCCGCCGGACATCCTGATCACGACGCCCGAGTCGCTGTTCCTGATGCTGACGTCCGGCGCCAGGGAGGCGCTCAGCGGTGTCGAGACGGTCATCGTCGACGAGGTGCACGCGGTCGCGGGCACCAAACGCGGCGCTCACCTGGCATTGTCCCTGGAGCGGCTGGACCACCAGCTGGAGCGCCCCGCGCGGCGCATCGGCCTGTCGGCCACGGTCCGCCCGGTGGACGAGGTGGCGCGGTTCCTCTCCCCGCGCAGGAACGCGGCCGTCGTGCAGCCGCCGTCGGGCAAGGAGTTCGAGCTGTCCGTCGTGGTCCCTGTGGAGGACATGGGCGAGCTGGGCAGCTCCCCCGCACAGGACACCGCGGGTCCGGAGGGTGCGGGGCCCGGCGGGGGCGCCAAGCCGTCGATCTGGCCCTCGGTGGAGGAGCGGATCACCGACCTCATCCAGGAGCACCGCTCCACCATCGTCTTCGCCAACTCGCGCCGACTGGCCGAGCGGCTGTGCAACAGGCTGAACGAGATCGCCTACGAGCGTGCCACGGGCGAGCCGATGCCCCAGGACCACTCGCCCGCCGAGCTGATGGGCAACGCGGGCGCGGTCACCGGCGCGCCGCCACTGCTGGCCCGGGCCCACCACGGCTCGGTCTCCAAGGAGCAGCGGGCCCAGGTGGAGGAGGATCTCAAGGCGGGCCGGCTGCCCGCCGTGGTGGCCACCTCCAGCCTGGAGCTGGGGATCGACATGGGAGCCGTCGATCTGGTGATCCAGGTCGAGTCGCCGCCCTCGGTGGCTTCCGGACTCCAGCGGGTGGGCCGTGCGGGACACCAGGTGGGCGCGGTCTCCGCGGGGGTGGTCTTTCCCAAATACCGGGGCGATCTGGTGCAGTCAGCGGTCGTCACCGAGCGGATGCGCCAGGGCGCCATCGAGGCGCTGCGCATCCCCGCGAACCCGTTGGACGTGCTCGCCCAGCAGATCGTCGCGATGGTCGCGGTGGACGTGTGGGACGTGGAGGAGCTGCTGGCGCTGGTGCGGCGCGCCGCCCCGTTCGCCGCGCTGCCCGAGTCGGCGTACACCTCGGTGCTGGACATGCTCGCCGGGCGGTATCCGTCCGACGCCTTCGCCGAGCTGCGCCCGCGTCTGGTGTGGGACAGGGTGGCCAATACGCTCACGGGCCGGCCGGGTGCGCAGCGGCTGGCGGTCACCTCGGGCGGCACGATCCCCGACCGTGGGCTGTTCGGGGTCTTCCTGGCGGGTGCCGACCCGAAGAAGGGCGGCGGCCGGGTCGGTGAGCTGGACGAGGAGATGGTCTACGAGTCCCGGGTGGGCGACGTGTTCACCCTGGGGACGACATCTTGGCGGATCGAGGACATCACCCGTGACCGGGTGCTGGTCACGCCCGCGCCCGGAGTGCCGGGGCGCCTGCCGTTCTGGCGGGGGGACCAGCTGGGCAGGCCGCTCGAGCTGGGCAGGGCGCTGGGCGCCTTCCTGCGCGAGATCGGTTCGCTGACCCGCGAGCGTGCCGGGGAGCGGCTGGCCGCCTCCGGGATGGACACGCTGGCGATCGGCAACCTGCTGGCGTATCTGGACGAGCAGCGGGAGGCGGCCGGGCACGTCCCGGACGACCGGACGATTGTGGTGGAGCGCTTCCGTGACGAGCTGGGCGACTGGCGCGTCGTGGTGCACTCCCCTTTCGGCGCCCAGGTGCACGCCCCCTGGGCGCTCGCCATCGGAGCCCGCCTGTCGGAGCGGTACGGCATGGACGCACAGGTCATGCACGCGGACGACGGGCTGGTGCTGCGGCTGCCGGACGCCGAGCTGATGGACCTGGAGCTGTTCGAGCCGGAGTCGCCTGCTGTCCGCACCCCGGCACAGGAGGCGTCCGGGGCGGGAGGCGGGCTGCCGGTCGATCCCGATCAGCCGCCCATCGGGGTCGGCGACGTGCTCTTCGACAAGGGCGAGGTCGAGCAGACCGTCACCGACCAGGTGGGCGGCTCTGCGCTGTTCGCCGCCCGCTTCCGGGAGTGCGCCTCACGTGCGCTGCTGCTGCCGCGCCGCAGCCCGGGCCGGCGCACGCCCTTGTGGCAGCAGCGGCAGCGGGCCTCGCAGCTGCTCCAGGTGGCGAGCGAGTTCGGCTCCTTCCCCGTGATCCTGGAGGCCGTCCGCGAGTGCCTCCAGGACGTCTTCGACGTGCCGGGGCTGACGGAGCTGATGGGCGACATCGAGTCGCGCCGCGTCCGCGTGGTCGAGGTGACGACGCCGGAGCCCTCGCCGTTCGCCCGCTCGCTGCTGTTCGGCTATGTCGCGCAGTACCTCTACGAGGGAGATTCCCCGCTGGCCGAGCGCCGGGCGGCGGCGCTCTCCCTCGACTCCCGGCTGCTGTCGGAGCTGCTGGGCCAGGCGGAGCTCAGGGAACTGCTGGACGCCGACGTACTGCGCGAGCTGGAGGCCGAGCTCCAGTGGCGCACCGAGGAGCGCCGTCTCAAGGACGTGGAGGGCGTGGCCGACCTGCTGCGTCTGCTGGGGCCGCTCACCTCGGGTGAGCTGGAGGAGCGCGGCGCCGAGCCGGGCTGGGCTCCGGAGCTGGAGGCGGCGCGTCGTGCCATCCGGGTACGGATCGCGGGCCGTGAGTACTGGGCGGGGATCGAGGACGCGGGCCGGCTGCGGGACGCGCTGGGTGTGGCGCTGCCCGTCGGTATCCCCGAGGCGTTCACCGAACCCGTGGCCGACCCGTTGGGCGATCTGCTCGCGCGGTATGCCAGAACGCACGGCCCGTTCGTCTCGGCAGACGTGGCGGAGCGCTTCGGTCTGGGTACGGCCGTCGCGGACGGTGCGCTGCACCGGCTGGCGGCGAGCGGGCGGCTGGTGCAGGGAGAGTTCCACCCCTCGGGTGTGGGCCAGGAGTGGTGCGACGCGGGGGTGCTGCGCAGGCTGCGGCGGCGTTCGCTGGCCGCGCTGCGGCAGGAACTGGAGCCGGTTGCCCCGCAGGCCCTGGCGGCTTTCCTGCCCCAGTGGCAGCACGTGGGCACGAGCAGTCTGCGCGGTGTCGAGGGGCTGTTGCGCACCGTGGAGCAGTTGCAGGGGGCCCCGGTCCCGGCGTCCGCGCTGGAGAAGCTGGTGCTGCCGGGTCGGGTGACGGAGTACGCGCCGCCGATGCTGGATGAGCTGACCGCCTCGGGCGAGGTGGTGTGGGCGGGTGCGGGGGCGCTGCCCGGCAAGGACGGCTGGCTGTCACTGCATCTGGCCGACGCGGCGCCGCTGTTGCTGCCGCCCCCGCATCCGCTGGAGCTGACACCGGTGCACCAGGCCGTGCTCGAAGCCCTGGCGGGCGGTTACGGGCTCTTCTTCCGGCAGATCGCCGAACGGGCGCGGGCCGCGCAGCCGGACGCCACCGATCCCCAGCTGACGGAGGCGCTGTGGGACCTGGTGTGGTCGGGGCGGGTGACCGGGGACACGCTGGCCCCGTTGCGCGCCCTGCTGGGCTCGGGGCGGACGGCGGGCTCGACGGCGCACCGAGCCAAGCGGCCCACGCCGCGCGGCCGTTACGGCTCGTTCACGGCGGCCGCCGTGGCGGCGGGTGGCGGCGTGGGCCGCCGCGGCCCTGGCCGCGCTCCCGCGTCGGCGCCGCCGACCGTGGCGGGCCGTTGGTCACTGCTTCCCGAGCCGGAGAGCGAACCCACCCACCGTGCGCACGCGCTGGCCCGCACGTTGCTGGACCGGCACGGCGTCGTGACCCGCGGCGCGGTGTCCGCCGAGGGGGTGGAGGGAGGCTTTTCCGCGGCGTATCGCGTGCTGTCGGCCTTCGAGGAGAGCGGGCAGGCCCGGCGCGGTTATGTCGTGGAGGGTTTGGGCGCCGCGCAGTTCGCGGTGGACGGCGCGGTGGACAGGCTGCGTGCGGTCAGCACGGCGCGCGAGCGGGAGAGCGGCGGTGGTCAAAAGGCCGGTGGGTCGTACGGCGCGGGGGCGCGTGGCGGGAGCTCTCGCGGCGGCCCGCGTGCTCTCGTCCTGGCCGCCGCCGATCCGGCGAACGCCTACGGGGCGGCCCTCGCCTGGCCTGCTCCCCCACCGGGTGCGACCCACAAGCCGGGCCGCAAGGCGGGCGCGCTCGTGGTGGTGGTCGACGGTGTGCTGACGTTGTACGTCGAGCGGGGCGGCAAGACCCTGCTGGCGTGGGCGAACGATCCTCAGGCGGCGGACGGCGGAGCCGGGGAGGCGGACCCGGCTGCCGCCGCGGGCGAGGCGGGTACCGCCCGGCTGGCCACCGCCGTCGAGGCGTTGGCCGGGGCGGCCCGCCGGGGTGCGCTGGGTACGGTCACGATCGAGCGGGTGAACGGTACGGCCGCGCTCTCCTCGTCCCTGGGGCCCGCGCTGGAAGCGGCGGGCTTTCACCCGACGCCACGGGGGCTGCGGCTGCGCGCGGGATGAACGGGGCGGCGGCCCTCGTCCGCTACGTCTGCGTGCGTCGCCCGGTACGACTGCCGCGACACGCGTCCGGCGCGACCACGGCCCCCCATACGCCCGTAAACCCTCGCCCGGGATGACCGCGAGCGCCGGCCCGGCGGCCGCGACCGGCCCCGGGCGCGGCCGCGTTTCCCCGGTAGGACGGTCGGCCCACGCCCGGAGCGGCTGCTTTCCGTCAGCCCTCGTCGTGACCCTCGACGGCGAGGACGACGCGCCGCAACAGCGAGGCGAGCAGCGTGCGTTCGTACCAGTCGAGGGTGTTCAGCAGGCGGCGTTCCTCGGCGCCGGCGGCGTCGATGGCGCCGAGCCAGGTGGTGTGCCCCTCGTCCGTCAGGGTGATCTCCTGCCCGTGGTCGCCGGCGGGGCTCTTCTTTCCCGTCCCCGCGGAGGAACGGGTCACGAACCCGCGTTTCTCCAGAGCGTCGAGAGACTCCGCGACGGTGTTGGGGGCCTCTCCCAGGTCCATCGCGAGTTGCGGGAGGGTGGTGTGACGGCCGGATCGGACGAGCACGTGCAGCATCTCGTGTTCCTCGCGGCGCAGCCCGTACTCGGCCAGCGCTCTCTCGCCCACCCGCCGCAGGTGGTCCGCGAGGTACTGCATGCGTGTGACGGCGCCCTCGATGTGGGGGTCGAGGTCGGGGAGCACGGTGTTCCAGCGGTCGACGTGGTCGTCCACCCAGTCGCGCGCTCCTTCGAGCGCGTCCCGCTGTTCCGCTTCCTCCTCGCCGTCCACGTCGAGCGCGTCGTGCTGTCGTTCGTAACCCCACTGCCCCATGGCCGAGGATGGTATCTGGTGATCCACTTGGCTGTTCCGGCGCTGTCCCCGTGAGATGTCGCAGCAGGCTGGGACGATGGCCGTATGCCTGAGGGAGACACGGTCTGGCGTGCGGCGCAGACGCTGCACGAGGCCCTGGCCGGCTGCGTGCTGCTCCGTACGGACTTCAGGGTGCCCAGGATGGCGACGGTCGATCTGTCCGGCCGGGTGCTGCTTGAGGTGGTACCGCGGGGCAAGCATCTGCTGATGCGCCACGAGGGCGGTCTGACGGTGCACTCGCATCTGGGTATGGAGGGCTCCTGGCGGGTGCGGAGCAATCCGCCGGGTGGCTTCGGTCCTGCTCATCAGGTCCGCGCGCTGCTGACGACTGGGTCCCACACGGCGGCGGGCCTGCGGCTCCCGGTGCTGGAACTGCTGCGCACCAGGGAGGAGTTCACCGCAGTGGGGCATCTGGGTCCGGACCTGCTGGGCCCTGACTGGGATGCCGGGGAGGCGGCGCGGCGACTGTCGCGCGACCCTGACCGTCCGCTGGTCGAGGCGCTGCTCGACCAGCGCAATCTTGCCGGGATCGGCAACGTCTACGCGTCGGAGCTGTGTTTCCTTGCACGTACCTCTCCCTGGACGCCGGCGGGGGCCCTTCCTGCGCCGTTGCTCAGGCGTCTGCTGGAGGTGGCCAAGCGACTGCTGGAGGCGAACAAGTCCCGTGTCCGGCGCCGTACGACCGGCAGTGCGCGCCCGGACCGTGCGCTGGCCGTCTACGGCCGCGAGGGACGGCCCTGTTACCGCTGCGGTACCCCGGTGCGCACGGGCGGGCACGGGCCGCCGGAGCGCCCGCGCACGGTGTGGTACTGCCCGCACTGCCAGCCGTCGGAGGTGAGGCCGGTGACGGAACCCGGTGACGCTCCACGCAATTGACGCTGCGTCAGCCCGCTCGTACCGTCAGGGTTCATGAGCCTTCCGGCGTACGACCTGACCGGCCGGACCGCCCTGGTCACCGGAGCGGCCAGCGGCATCGGCCGTGCGACAGCCGTGCTGCTCGCCCAGGCGGGCGCGGCCGTGCACTGTGCCGACCTGGACGAGAAGGGTCTCGCGCGCACGACCGGCCAGATCGAGGCGGCGGGCGGTGAGGCGTGGGGGTACGTGCTGGATGTGACCGACCGCGCGGCGCTGAGCGACGCCGTCGCGGCGGCGGCCCGTGCGGGCGGGAGTCTGGATGTCGCCGCCGCGATCGCGGGGGTCATGCACCGCAGTACCGTGTTGGAGACGCGGGACGCCGACCTGGACCGGGTACTGGACGTCAATTTCAAGGGCGTCCTGCACACCTGCCAGGAGGCGGCCCGAAGCATGATCGGCACGGGGACGCGCGGCGCCATCGTGACCATGGCGTCGGGGGCCGTGGACACCGGCTCCGCCGAACTGCTGTGCTATGGAGCGGCCAAGGCGGCAGTCGTCCAGCTCACCAAGACCCTGGCAGCCGAGATCGGCAGGCACGGCATCCGCGTCAACGCGGTCGCGCCCGGTTGGGTGCGCACCCCGATGACGGAGCGGGACGAGGCGGCGGAGCAACGGCGCACCGAGGAAGCACTCTCCCGGGCCTCTCCGCTGGAGCGGGTCGGTGAGGCGCAGGAGATCGCCCACGCGGTGCTCCACCTGGCGTCCGACGCGTCCTCGTTCACCACGGGCCAGATCCTGCGGCCCAACGGCGGAGTCGCGATGCCCTGGTGACCCCCCGATCGGGTCCCCCGCTCCCCCGCGCCCCCTGGCGCGTGCCGTCCTGCGCCACATGGACCGGCAGTACGCTCAGCCCCCATCCCCCTGCCGTCACCGTCGCCTCCACCGGGCCTCCCTCGCCGACGGCCAGGCGCCATATCGCGCACAGCCAGCCGACGGCGCAGGCCCCGCCCAACGCCCAGCGGCACAGCAGTATCGGACCCACCGCCGTCATACCGCCACCTCCCGGGCCGGTACTTTCCTTCCCGGCGTATCAGGACTCAGCTATCGTCCCGCACTCCACGCGACCGCGCGACCACAGAGCGCGGGAGGCCGCAGACAGGAGCGGGCCCCGCCGGGTTCTCCGGCGGGGCCCGCGCACTGACGTTTCCTGTCGCCCTTCCCGGCCCGGCGGCCGAGCGCCGGCGGAAAGGAGAGCCACGTATGCGTCACACGGCCGTCAGGCCGCTACCACGTCCACGGCCTCCGTAGGCGCCTTGATGGTGACGCGCTCGGGGGGTACGTCGGTGACCGAGGTGACGGACAGCGGGTTGAGCACCGGCCGCATGGGCGCCGGCACGGCGTCGCTCGCCGCGGACTCGGCCAGCTCCGCGAGCGCCAGCTCGTCGCTGACCTCCCGCATCAGCTCGGACATCCGCACATCGAGCGCATCACAGATGGACGAGAGCAGTTCGGACGAGGCTTCCTTCTGGCCGCGCTCGACCTCGGAGAGGTATCCGAGCGAGACCCGGGCGGACGAAGAGACTTCGCGCAGGGTACGACCCTGGCGTTGGCGCTGCCGACGCAGCACGTCACCCAACAGGCGACGGAGCAGAATCATCGGTGCTCCTCCCTCTCAACGCGCGGCGTCTTCCACAGCCTGTAACGGGGCGGCCAGTTGGCCCCGGCTCCTTCAGCCTCCACCGTACCGCCTAGAGCGGCAGCCGTGCCGGGAGCGATGTCGTGTTCACTCAGGGCTGCAAACATCCAGGGCCCCCGTTCTGTTCCCTATCCTGCCCTCCAGCGTTACCGATCAGTTCCCTGTAGAGCAGGTCGAGGGCTCCGTGGACACTCTCCGTGCGGATACCGGCACGCACCCGTTCTCCGGCTTCCTCACCGCAGTCGCCGGCCCGATCGCCGCTCCGGCTGCCTTCGAGCCGCAGCCTCTCCGCGACCACCCCGGCTCCGTCGCCCGCCCCGGGTCCCGCGACGGCGACGTAGACCGTGCCGACCGGCTGTCCGTCCTGAGGCTCGGGACCTGCCACCCCGGTCGTCGCCACCCCCCAGTCCGCACCGAGCGCCGTACGGACGCCCTGGGCCATCTGGCGCGCGACCTTCGAATCGACGGCGCCCCGCTCCTCCAGGAGTGCCCCGTCCACCCCGAGTACATCCCTCTTGAGCACGGCCGCGTAGGCCGTCACGGACCCCAGGAAGGCGCGTGAGGCTCCAGGGACGGCAGTGAGCTCAGCGGCGACCAGGCCACCGGTCAGCGACTCGGCGACGGCAAGCGTCTGGCCACGCTCGGTGAGCAGCGCCAGCACTCCGCCGGCCCGCGACTCCACGTCCGTCACGACCGTTGTTCTCCCTCCTGACCCGGAGCGGCCCCTTCGGTCACCGCGGCCCGGTCGGCTGCCGCCGCCTCGGCGGAGGCGGCGAGGCCCGCCCTGCGCAGCATCACAGCCTGGCGCACGTAGTCGAGCCCCGTGACGACGGTCAGCACGACGGCCACCGCCATCACCCACCACCGCGCGGTCGCCAGCGGCCCGGTGAGCGCGAGAACGTACATCCCCACGGCGACGCCCTGGGCGAGCGTCTTCATCTTGCCGCCCCGGCTGGCCGGGATCACCCCGTGCTTGATCACCCAGAACCGCATCAGGGTGATGCCCAGCTCACGGAAGAGGATCACTCCGGTGACCCACCAGGGCAGGTCGGCCAGCGCGGAGAGGCAGATCAGCGCCGCCCCCATGATCGCTTTGTCCGCGATCGGGTCGGCGATCTTGCCGAAGTCGGTCACCAGGTCGTGCCGCCGGGCCAGCTCGCCGTCGAACAGATCGGTGATCATGGCGACGGTGAACGCCGCCCAGGCGAACGAGCGCCACGCCGGGTCGTGCCCCCCGGCGGCGACCATGAGCAGCACGAAGGCGGGCACCAGCAGCAGCCGCGCCATGGTGAGGAGGTTTGCGATGTTCCACAGACTCACAGTGCGCACAGCGCTCGCCGCCTTCGGCTTCGGGACGGTGCCGCGCCTCGCCGCAGAGGCCGGGATCCCCGTCATCTGCCGGCCTCCTCACCGACCGGGCGAGGTCCACCTCCGGCAGCCGCGCGGGCAGCCGGAACGGCACCGCGGCCCGCGTCGGCCCGCGCGGGCGGCACGGAGGTGTCCTGACCCGTGAGCGGCACGGCGACCAGGTCCACGCCCTCTGCCGCGCTCACTCTCGCCTCGACCATACGGCCGACCTGGAGCTGCTGTCCTGCCGGGGATTGGGGGGCGTCGCCGGCGGGGTCGAGACGCACCTGCCCGTCCGTCTCCGGCGCCTGGTGCGCGCCGCGCCCGACGGGGCCCTCTTCTTCGTCCACGCTCTCGACCAGTACCCGCACGGTCTCCCCCACACGCTCCTCGGCGCGCTGGGCGGTCAGCTCCTCGGCGAGCCGCGAGAGGTGCGCCAGGCGGCGGGCGACCTCCTCCTCGGGCAGCTTGGCCTCGTACCCGGCGGCCTCGGTGCCCTCCTCGTCGGAGTATCCGAACACACCGATGGCGTCCAGTCGCGCCTCGGTCAAGAACCGCTCGAGCTCGGCCAGGTCCTGCTCGCTCTCGCCGGGGAAGCCGACGATGAAGTTGGAGCGGACCCCCGCCTGGGGCGCCCGCTTCCTGATCTCCTCGAGCAGCCCCAGGAAGCGGTCGGTGTCCCCGAAGCGCCGCATGGCGCGCAGCACGCCGGGGGCCGAGTGCTGGAAGGACAGGTCGAAGTAGGGGGCGACCTTGTCTGTGCCGGTGAGGACGTCGATCAGGCCGGGCCGCATCTCGGCCGGCTGGAGGTAGCTGACCCGCACGCGCTCGATACCGTCGACGGCCGCCAGCTCGGGCAGCAGCGTCTCCAGCAGCCGGATGTCACCCAGGTCCTTGCCGTAGGAGGTGTTGTTCTCCGAGACGAGCATGATCTCGTGCACGCCCTGCTCGGCCAGCCAGCGGGTTTCGGACAGCACGTCGGCGGGGCGGCGGGAGATGAAGGAGCCGCGGAAGGAGGGGATGGCGCAGAACGAGCAGCGCCGGTCGCATCCTGAGGCGAGCTTGACGGAGGCGACGGGGCTGCTGCCCAGCCGGCGCCGCAGCGGGGCGCGTGGCCCGGAGGCGGGAGCGATGCCCGCGGGCAGGTCGGCGGGGGCGGAGGCGGAGGCTTCCGCGTCACCGGCCGCGCCGTGCCCGGGGAGCGCCACGTCGGCGCCCTGCCGTGCGGCGGGGCTGACGGGCAGCAGCTTGCGCCTGTCGCGCGGGAGGTGGGGGGCGTGCACACCGCCGCCGAGGATGGTTCCGAGGCGCTCGGAGATGTGCGCGTAGTCGTCGAAGCCGAGGACGCCGTCCGCCTCGGGCAGGGCGTCGGCCAGCTCCTTGCCGTACCGCTCGGCCATGCAGCCGACGGCCACCACGGCCTGCGTTCTTCCCTCTCCCTCGCGCGCGGCGCTCTTGAGGTCGCCTGCCTCCAGCAGCGCGTCGACGGAGTCCTTCTTGGCGGCTTCGACGAAGCCGCAGGTGTTGACGACGGCGACGTCCGCGTCGGTGGCGTCCTGGACGAGATCCCAGCCATCCGCCGCCAGGCGGCCTGCGAGCTCCTCCGAGTCCACCTCGTTACGTGCGCAGCCGAGAGTGACAAGGGCGACGGTACGGCGTTCGGGCATGGGCTCAGCCTACTTCGTCCCTCCACCCCCACCCGCCGCCAGGTTGTGCCCCCGCAGCGCACCTGGCCGGACCGCGGCCGCCGCCAGGGCGGTCGGCCGGGTCGCGGCGGCGGTCGTCAGCCGGCCTCGGGGTCGCCGCGGGTGTAGCTGAGGCGCTGCACCTGCCCGACCTCGCCCGCGTGCTCGACCTCCTTGCCGTTGACGAACAGTTTGACGCCGCCCGCGTTGCCGAGCACCAGGTCGAGCCGCTTGTCGTCGGTGAGGGTCTTGGAGTCGCCCTCCTTGAGCACGCCTTCGTGGACCAGCTTCCCGTTGTGGTCCTTGGCGGAGACCCAGCTGTTGCCGTCCTCCGCCGTCATCCGGACGGTCACCTTGTCGGCCGGGGCCCCGGCGATGGCGCTCTCGGACGGCTTGGGATCGCCGGTCTTGGACGGGGAGGGCTTCTCGCTGGTGGAAGGGGTGGCGGAAGGGGTGTCCTCGGCCACCGGCTTGCCGGACTCCTCGCCGCCTCCCCCGCCGCTGACGAGGGTGAAGCCGACGAATCCGATCACCACGACGATCGCGGCGACCATGGCCGCGGTCCAGTTGGGCCTGCGGGGCTCGGGACGGATGCGTTCGGCTTCGAACAGCGTGGCCGGAGCGGTCGGCTCCGGGCGCCCGCCGTGCTCCTCGTCGTACTGCTCCACCAGCGCGTCGGCATCCAGTCCCACGGCACGCGCGAGGGTGCGGAGGTGGCCGCGGGCGTAGACGTCCCCGCCGCACCGGGAGTAGTCGTCCTGTTCGATCGCCTGCACGATCGGGACTCGCACCCGCGTGGAGGTACTGATCTCCTCCACCGTCAACCGTGCATCGATACGGGCCTGTCGGAGGGCTCGACCGACCGAAGGCCGGTCCTGGTCGGATGAGTTGCCGATGGACACGGGTGCGCCTTTCGAGCGTGTAGCCACCTGCTGGAGGTTCAGTCTAGGGGCGGGGCAAAAGGGTGGGGCAAGCGGGCGGAGCGACTTTGTACGCCATATGCAGGGGCCGCATACGGCGTCAAGAGGGCGGAGGAGACCAGCGCGAACCGGCGCGCGTGTGCGCCGTCGCGGTCTCTTTCCCTCAACTTGACGTACGGACCACGGAAACGGTTGCCTCGCTCGTCCTTTCGAGTGAGCGGGACGTCCGCCGAGTGCAGCACCGCGGCCGCCGGGACGCCGGTTACTCCCCGCCGCCCCGGATCGTCGTGAGCACCCCGTCCAACTCGTCCGGCTTGATCAGCACGTCCCGGGCCTTGGACCCTTCGCTGGGGCCCACCACGCCCCGCGACTCCATCAGGTCCATCAGCCGCCCTGCCTTGGCGAACCCCACCCGCAGCTTGCGCTGGAGCATCGAGGTGGAACCGAACTGGGTCGTCACGACCAGCTCCGCCGCCTGGCAGAGCAGGTCCATGTCGTCGCCGATCTCCTCGTCGATCTCCTTCTTCTTGCCCTGCCCCACGGTGACGTCGTCCCTGAAGACGGGCGCCATCTGCGCCTTGCAGTGCTCCACGACGCCGTGGATCTCCTGCTCGTTGACGTAGGCGCCCTGCATACGGGTCGGCTTGCTGGCGCCCATCGGGAGGAACAGGCCGTCGCCCTTGCCGATCAGCTTCTCGGCGCCCGCCTGGTCGAGGATGACGCGGCTGTCGGCCAGGGAGGAGGTGGAGAAGCCGAGGCGTGAGGGCACGTTCGCCTTGATCAGCCCCGTGACCACGTCCACCGAGGGGCGCTGGGTGGCGAGCACCAGGTGGATGCCCGCGGCCCGCGCCAGCTGGGTGATCCGCACGATCGCGTCCTCGACGTCGCGCGGGGCCACCATCATCAGGTCCGCCAGCTCATCGACGATCACCAGCAGGTACGGGTAGGGGGCCAGCTCCCGCTCGCTGCCCTCGGGCGCCGTGATGCGCCCGGCCCGTACCGCCTCGTTGAAGTCGTCGATGTGGCGGAATCCGAACGCCGCCAGGTCGTCGTAGCGCAGGTCCATCTCGCGGACGACCCACTGGAGCGCCTCGGCGGCCTTCTTCGGGTTCGTGATGATCGGCGTGATCAGGTGGGGGATGCCCTCGTAGGCGGTCAGCTCCACCCGCTTGGGGTCGACCAGCACCAACCGCACGTCCTCGGGCGTGGCCCGGACCATCACCGAGGTGATCAGGCAGTTGATGCAGGACGACTTACCCGAACCCGTGGCACCGGCGACCAGGATGTGCGGCATCTTCGCCAGGTTGGCCGAGACGTAACCGCCCTCCACGTCCTTGCCGAGCCCGACCAGCAGCGGGTGGTCCTCGTCCATCGACTCGGCGGAGCGCAGCACGTCACCGAGGTTGACCATCTCGCGGTCGCTGTTGGGGATCTCGATGCCGACCGCGGACTTGCCGGGGATCGGATTGATGATCCGCACATCCGGGCTGGCGACGGCGTACGCGATGTTCTTCGCCAGCGCCGTGATCTTCTCGACCTTCACGCCGGGACCCAGCTCGATCTCGTAGCGGGTGACCGTCGGGCCGCGCGTGAAGCCGGTGACGGCGGCGTCCACCTTGAACTCGGTGAAGACGGTGGTCAAGGACGCCACCACCTGGTCGTTGACCTCGCTGCGGGAGCGCCCTGGACCGCCGCGCTCCAGCAGGTCCAGGGACGGCAGCGCGTAGGTGATGTCCCCGGCGAGCTGGAGCTGCTCGGCCCGCGTCGGAAGCTCGGTGGGCTCGGGCGGCGCCGGCGCCTTGGTCAGGTCGGGAACGGGAGTGCGCCCGCTGGACTCCTCGTCACCGCCGCCCGCCGACTCGCCCCGCGCCCCCGGCACCGTGGCGTCGCCGGACGGACTGCGCCGGCCCTTGCCGCGTGACCTGGCCACGGAGCTGGTCAGGTCGGCGACCACCGGCGAGGGCTGGATACCGTTGACCACGGCGCCGTCCAGCGACGCGGCGGCAGCGGCGGCCACGTCCACGGCGTCCAGGGTGCGTTCGGCACCGTCCCCGGCCTCGCTCTCGGGCAGCGGCTGCTGCGTACCGGCACCGCGCTTGCCCTTGCGGGCTGTCCTGCGGCGGTCGAGGGCCTCCTTCTCCGCGAGGGCCGGCTCGATCTGCTCCTTGCGCATGCTGTGGGCGCGCCGGGAGGGGCGGGAGGCCTCGTCGTCCTCGACGTCGTCGTCGTAGCCGGGCACGGGCTGTACGACGCCGAGCCGCACCCCGGCGGCGTGCAACCGCTGCGGAATCGCGTTGACCGGCGTGGCCGTCACCACCAGCAGCCCGAAGACCGTGACGAGTACCAGCAGCGCCACCGCCAGCATCTCGCCGACGGTGAAGATCAGCGGCCGGGACACGGCCCAGCCGATCAGGCCGCCCGCGTCCCGCAGCGCGTCACCGCCCGCGCCCCTGCCCGGCGCCCCGCAGCCGAGGTGGACGAGACCCAGCACACCGATGACGAGCGCCGAAAGCCCGATGACGATGCGGCCGTTGGCCTCCGGCTTCTCCGGATGCCGGAACAGCCGTACGGCGATCACCGCGAACAGTATCGGCACCAGCAGATCCAGGCGGCCGAAGGCGCCGGTCACCAGCATCTCGACCAGATCGCCGACCGGGCCTTGCAGATTGGACCAGGTCCCCGCGGCCACGACCAGCGCGAGCCCCAGCAGCAGCAGGGCCAGACCGTCCTTGCGGTGTGCCGGATCCAGCGCCTTGCCGCTGCGCCCTATCCCGCGGAAGACCCCGGCGACGGCGTGCGCCAGCCCCAGCCAGCACGCCTTCAAGACCTTCAGGACGCCGCTCGTGGGGGACGGCGCGGCCTTCGCCTTGCCCTTGGGCGGCTTGGCCGCGGCCTTCTTCGCGGGCGCCTTCTTGGCGGGTGCCTTCTTCGCCGGGGCCGCTTTGGCCGCCTTCGGGGCAGCCTTCTTCGCGGGCGCCTTCTTGGCTGCCTTCCCTGTTCCCGACGCGCGTGAGGCCATAGGTGTGAGGTTACCTGTGCCGGGCACGCGAGGCACGGATGACCGGGAGCAACTGAACAGCCCGCAGCTGTGGCCCCGTCAGACCAAACAGGACGCCCCGCCTGACGCCGTCAGTTCTGGGAGGGCACCTGGGTCGAGGGGTCGCCGTCCGTGCCGGGCTCCAGGGCGTCAAGTGCCCGGCGCAGCCCGGCGAGTTTGCGCTCCAGATGCGCGGCGGTGGCGGCTGTCGCGGCGTCAGCCGAGTCGCCCAACTGCTTGGTGAGGGCCTCGGCCTGCTCCTCGACGGCCGCGAGCCGCGCCGACAGCTCGACCAGCAGGCCCGGGGCCTCGCCGCCGTCCTCGGACGGCTCCGCGTGCTGCCGGCCGCCGTTGCCCTCCAACTGGAGCCGCAGCAGTGACGCCTGCTCACGCAACTGCACGTTCTTCATGTACAGGTCGACGAAGACGGAGACCTTCGCTCTGAGCACCCAGGGGTCGAACGGTTTGGAGATGTAGTCGACCGCGCCCGCCGCGTAGCCGCGGAAGGTGTGGTGCGGACCGTGGTTGATGGCCGTGAGGAAGATGATCGGGATGTCGCGGGTGCGCTCGCGGCGCTTGATATGCGCCGCCGTCTCGAAGCCGTCCATGCCCGGCATCTGGACATCCAGCAGAATGACCGCGAAGTCGTCGGTCAACAGCGCCTTGAGCGCTTCCTCCCCTGACGATGCCCGCACCAGCGTCTGATCGAGCGCGGAGAGAATCGCCTCCAGCGCCAGCAGATTCTCCGGCCGGTCATCGACCAGGAGGATCTTGGCCTTCTGCACCATGGCCCGTCCTCCTCGCCCCGGCAGCCTCTCGGACGCCGCCCCTGGGAGCGGCTCTCTGTCGCCGCCGCCCGTCCTTGTGCCGGTCATGGTAGCCGCACCCTGCGGCCCACCACACCCTGTCACCGTGATGTCACTGTGCACGTAGCGGAAACGCCCCAGGGGACCAAAAAGTTCCCGGTTTACCGTGCCGCCACACGCTTTTGACCACAGCGAGTCAGCACGTGGTCCTCCGCGACACGGTGCCATATTCACCCGCCGTTGATCCACCGCCTCATGACGGACAGCAGATGATCGGTGTCCACCGGCTTGGTGACGTAGTCCGAGGCGCCCGACTCGATGGACTTCTCCCGGTCGCCCTTCATCGCCTTCGCGGTCAGCGCGATGATCGGCAGCCCCGCGAACTGCGGCATCTTGCGGATCGCCGCCGTCGTCGCGTAGCCGTCCATCTCCGGCATCATGATGTCCATCAGCACCACAGCCGCGTCGTCGTGCTGCTCGAGCACCTCGATGCCCTCACGGCCGTTCTCCGCGTAGAGCACCTGGAGGCCGTGCTGCTCCAGCACGCTGGTCAGCGCGAAGACGTTGCGGATGTCGTCGTCGACGATGAGGACCTTGCGGCCCGCCAGGTCGCTCGCGCCCCCCGCAGCCGCGGCCGGCACCTCCTGGCCCTCCTGAAGAGCCGCCTGGGCCCCGCCAAAGGGCTCCACGGACCGCTCCGCCTCGTCCATCACGCCGCCCTGCTGCTCCGCCGGCGCCCGTCCGGCAACCGCGCCGCCCGACGACTGCGAAGCGGCCGGCTGCGCCTCCGGCGGCAGTTCGGGCTGCGCCTGCCCGCTCGCGTCCCGCAGCCTGCGCCGGTCGGCGAGCGCGTGTGCCGCCTCCTCGGCCGTCAGCTGCGACCCCGGCACCTGCCCCGCCCCGGGCGCCTCGCCGCCGCCTGCGGCCTCGCCAGAGGCGCCGGCGGACGAGCCCGGGGTACCGGCGGACGTGCCCGCCCTGAGCTCGGGCAGGGCCGTCGTGGCCGCTCCGCCGGCCGGCAGCTGCGCGTACCCCTGGGGCGGCAGCTCACTGGGGTGCAGCGGCAGGTAGAGCGTGAACGTCGAGCCGCGGCCCGGCTCGCTCGCCGCGAAGATCTCACCGCCGAGCAGCCGCGCGATCTCCCGGCTGATCGACAGCCCGAGCCCCGTGCCGCCGTACTTGCGGGACGTCGTACCGTCCGCCTGCTTGAACGCCTCGAAGATGACCCGCATCTTGCTCTGCGCGATACCGATACCGGTGTCGGTCACCGAGAAGGCGACCAGCTCCGCGTCCGGGTCCCGCAGCGAACCGTTCTCCAGCATCTGCTCGCGGATCGCGTCCGGCACGTCGGAGCGGGCCGAGCGGATCACCAGCTCGACGGCGCCGCTGTCGGTGAACTTCACCGCGTTGGACAACAGGTTGCGCAGCACCTGCAACAGCCGCTGCTCGTCGGTGTGCAGGGTGGCGGGGAGTTCCGGCGAGACGCTCACCGAGAAGTCCAGGCCCTTCTCGACCGTCAGCGGCCGGAAGGTGGCCTCCACGTAGTCCACCAGCTGCACCAGCGCGATCCGCGTCGGGCTGACGTCCATCCTGCCCGCCTCGACCTTCGACAGGTCGAGGATGTCGTTGATCAGCTGGAGCAGGTCCGAGCCCGCGCCGTGGATCGTCTCGGCGAACTCCACCTGCTTGGGCGTCAGGTTGCTCTCCGCGTTGTCCGCCAGCAGCTTGGCCAGGATCAGCAGCGAGTTGAGCGGGGTGCGCAGCTCGTGCGACATGTTGGCCATGAACTCGGACTTGTAGCGCATGGAGACGGATAGTTGCTCGGCACGCTCTTCCAGAACCTGCCGCGCCTCCTCGATCTCCCGGTTCTTGATCTCGATGTCGCTGTTGGTCTGGGCGAGCTGTTCGGCCTTCTCCTCCAGCGCCGCGTTCGACTCCTGGAGCGCCTTCTGCCGGTTCTCCAGCTCCGCCGAGCGGTCCCGCAGCTGCGAGGTCAGCTCCTGCGACTGCTCCAGCAGCCGCTCGGTGCGCATGTTGACGCTGATGGTGTTGACGCTGGTCGCGATCATCTCCGCGATCTGGTTCAGGAAGTCCTTGTGGATCTGCCCGAACGGCTGGAAGGACGCCAGCTCGATCACGCCGAGCACCGTTCCCTCGAAGATGACCGGGAGCACCACCAGGTGCGCGGGCGGTGCCTCGCCGAGACCGGAGGAAATCTTCAGATACCCCGAGGGGACGTTGCCCATCTCGATGGTGCGCTTCTCCTCGGCGGCCGTCCCGATCAGGGACTCGCCCGGCAGGAAGGAGGTGGGCATGGTGTCCGTCGAGTAGCCGTAGCTGCCCAGCATCCGCAGCTCGTACGAGCCGTTCTCGCCCGGCCCCGCGCCCACGCCCCCGGCGCCCTCGGGCGTGCCCTGGGGAAGGGCGACGAAGAAGGCGCCGTGCTGCGCGGAGACCACGGGAGTCAGCTCGCTCATGATGAGCCCTGCCACGTCCCGCAGGTCGCGGCGGCCCTGCATGAGGCCGGAGATCCGCGCCAGGTTGCCCTTGAGCCAGTCCTGCTCCTGGTTGGTCTGCGTGGTGTCGCGCAGGTTGGCGATCATCGTGTTGATGTAGCCCTGGAGTTCCAGGATCTCGCCGGCCGCGTCCACGTCGATGCGCACGTTGTGGTCGCCCCGGGTCACCGCGGTGGCGACGTCGGCGATCGCCCGCACCTGGCGGGTGAGGTTGGCCGCCATCTCGTTGACGGAGTCGGTCAGGTCCTTCCAGGTGCCCGCCACGCCCGGCACCCGCGCCTGGCCGCCCAACTGGCCCTCGGTACCCACCTCGCGGGCCACCTGGGTGACCTGCTCGGCGAAGGTGGAGAGCTGGTCGACCATCGTGTTGATGGTCGTCTTCAGCTGGAGGATCTCCCCGTTCGCCTCGATGTCGATCTTCTTGGTCAGGTCGCCCTTGGCGATGGCGGTCGTCACCATGGCGATCTGCCGCACCTGGCCGGTCAGGTTGGAGGCCATGGAGTTCACCGACTCCGTCAGGTCCTTCCACGTACCGGCCACGCCCTGGACGCGTGCCTGGCCGCCCAGCACACCGTCCGTGCCGACCTCGCGGGCGACCCTGGTGACCTGTTCGGCGAACGAGGAGAGGGTGGTGACCATCGTGTTGACCGTGTCCGCGAGCTGCGCGACCTCGCCGCTGGCCTCCACGGTCACCTTCTTGGTCAGGTCACCGCCCGCGACCGCCGTGGCGACCTGCGAGATATTGCGCACCTGATTGGTGAGGTTGTTGGCCATGATGTTGACGTTGTCGGTCAGGTCCTTCCAGATACCCGACACGTCACGCACCCGTGCCTGACCGCCCAACTGGCCCTCGGTACCCACCTCGCGGGCCACCCGGGTCACCTGCTCGGCGAACGAGGAGAGCGTGTCCACCATGGTGTTGACCGTGGTCACCAGGGCCAGCACCTCGCCCTTGGCGTCCACCGTGATCTTCTTCGACAGGTCGCCCTGCGCGACCGCCGTCGTGACCTCGGCGATGTTGCGCACCTGGCTGGTCAGGTTGTTCGCCATGAAGTTCACCGACTGCGTGAGGTCCTTCCAGGTGCCCGAGACCCCCTTGACCTCCGCCTGACCGCCCAGAATGCCCTCGGTGCCCACCTCACGGGCCACCCTGGTGACCTCCTCGGCGAACGAGGAGAGCTGGTCGACCATCGTGTTCAGCGTCGTCTTCAGCTCCAGGATCTCGCCCCGGGCGTCCACCTCGATCTTCTGCGACAGGTCACCCCGCGCCACCGCCGTGGCCACCTGCGAGATGTTGCGCACCTGGCCCGTCAGGTTCCCCGCCATGCCGTTGACGGAGTCCGTCAGATCGCGCCAGACACCGGCCACACCCGGCACCTGCGCCTGACCCCCCAGCCGGCCCTCCGTACCGACCTCACGGGCCACCCTGGTGACCTGGTCGGCGAAGGCGGACAGCTGGTCGACCATCGTGTTGATGGTGTTCTTCAGCTCCAGGATCTCGCCCCGGGCGTCCACTTCGATCTTCTGCGACAGGTCGCCCCGCGCCACCGCCGTCGTCACCTGCGCGATCTGCCGGACCTGAGAGGTGAGGTTGTTCGCCATGAAGTTGACGGAGTTCGTCAGGTCCTTCCACGTGCCCGAGACACCGTCCACCCGGGCCTGGCCTCCCAGCCGGCCCTCCGTGCCCACGTCCCTGGCCATCCGGGTGACCTGCTCCGCGAAGGACGAGAGCTGGTCGACCATCGTGTTGACCGTGTTCTTCAGCTGGAGCATCTCGCCGGAGACGTCCACGGTCACCTTCTGCGACAGGTCACCGTTGGCCACAGCCGTCGTCACCTGCGCGATGTTGCGCACCTGGCCCGTCAGGTTGCGGAACGCCGTGTTGACCGAGTCCGTCAGATCCTTCCAGGTGCCTGCCGCGCCCGGCACGGCCGCCTGACCGCCCAGCTCACCCTCGACGCCGATCTCCCGCGCCACGCGGGTCACCTCGGCGCCGAAGGCGGAGAGCTGGTCGACCATCGTGTTGACCGTGTTCTTCAGCTCCAGCATCTCGCCCGCGACGTCCACGGTCACCTTCTGCGACAGGTCACCGTTGGCCACAGCCGTCGTCACCTGCGCGATGTCGCGCACCTGCGCGGTCAGGTTCCGGAACGCCGTGTTGACCGAGTCCGTCAGATCCTTCCAGATCCCCGCGGCGCCCGGCACGGCCGCCTGACCGCCCAGCACCCCGTCGGTGCCCACCTCGCTGGCCGCCCGCGTGACCTCGTCCGCGAGCGTGCGCAGCGTGTCCGTCATCGCGTTGATCGTCTCGGCGAGCTGCGCCACCTCGCCGCGCGCGTTGACGGTGATCTTCTGCGACAGGTCGCCGTTCGCGACCGCCGTCGTCACCTGGGCGATCTCCCGCACCTGAGAGGTGAGGTTGCCCGCCATCAGGTTGACGGAGTCGGTCAGGTCCTTCCACACGCCGGCCACACCCTGCACCCGCGCCTGGCCGCCCAGCTCGCCCTCGACGCCCACCTCACGGGCGACGCGGTTGACCTCGGACTGGAAGGAGGAGAGCTGGTCCACCATCGTGTTGACGGTGTTCTTCAGCTCCAGCATCTCGCCTTCGACATGCACGGTCACCTTGCGTGACAGGTCGCCCTTGGCGACCGCCGTGGTCACCAGCGCGATGTCCCGCACCTGCGCCGTCAGCCGCGACGCCATGGTGTTGACCGAGTCCGTCAGGTCCTTCCACGAGCCGGACATGCCGCGCACCCGCGCCTGACCGCCCAGCTTCCCCTCGGTGCCCACCTCACGGGCGACCCGCGTCACCTCGTCGGTGAACGCCGACAACTGGTCCACCAGGCCGTTCACCGTGCGGCCGACCCGCAGGAACTCGCCGCGCAGCGGATGCCCGCCGCCCTCCGAACCGCGCGAGCGCAGGTCCATGCGCTGCTCCAGGTCACCGTCCGCGACCGCCGTCAGCACCCTGCCGACCTCGGAGACGGGCCACACCAGGTCGTCCACCAGCGCGTTCGCCGCGTCGATCGCCGACGCCCAGGAGCCCTCGCAGGCACCGGTCTGCAACCGCTCTGTGAGTTTCCCCTCACGCCCCACCACACGCCGCACCCGTGACAGCTCACCCGTCAGATGCAGGTTCTGGTCCGCGACCTCGTTGAAGACGGCGGAGATCTCGGCCATCGGCCCCTCGCCCGTGACGGTGAGCCGCCGGCGGAAATTGCCGTCCCGCATCGCCGTGAGCGCGGCAAGCAGCCGGTTCAGTGCGGCGGCGTCGACCTCGACCGTTCCGCTCCTCCGGGACCGTCCGCCCTTCGCGCGCGTGTTGCCGCTACGCGCGGTTGCGCCAGACTCCACTGCCCCTCCTGCGGGTCGACCGTCCTAGCCCGGGCCGTTGTACTCCGAGCCTTCCCAGTGTTTCACCCTGTCCGAACCCGGCGATAACAGTTCGGCAGCATGGCATACCGCACTTCGTCGCGGGCCGCCCGGGGAAAACACCGGCATCCGGCAGCCACGCGCCAGGGATACGTAAGTAACCTGGCACCCGGCTGTCCGTTCACCCCCATACCGGCGGGTGCTCCGCCGGGTCCGCCGGGTAGGGGACTGGAGGCAGGGGGCAGCGGTGTGAGTACGACGGGCGACGGAGGGGCGCTGCGGTGACGCAGGAACAAAGCGCCGAGCGTGCGGGCTCTCCCACGGGGGCCCCGCCGGGGGCCGGTGTCTCACAGGACAGCCCGAGGGAAGATGCGAGCACCGTCGCGGCCCTGGCCGCGCAGCGCACACCAGTGCGCCTGGCCGACAGGACGTCCATGGGGAGACCAGTGATCACCGCGCGAGCCGCCGCCACCTTCGAACCGGTCGGCCGCTCCGTCGCCACCGCCCGCGGCTTCGTGCGCGACACCCTCCAGGGGTGGGGCCTGGGCGACATCGTCGACGACGCCGTCGTGCTGACCAGCGAGCTGGTCACCAACGCCGTGGTGCACGCCGGTACGGCCGCCGAGGTGCTGTGCCTGCGCGACGAGGACGGCGTACGCGTCGAGGTCGTGGACCGCTACCCCGAACGCGAGCTGCCGCTCCAGGAAACCCACCCGCAGCCCGCGGGGCCCGACCGCGAAGGAGGCCGCGGCCTGCTGCTGTGCGCCGCCCTCGCCACCCGCTGGGGAGTCGACTACACAGCCGAGGACAAACGCGTCTGGTTCCGCCTCGACCTGCCCGAACGCCCGGTCGGCACCCGCACAGCAGGACCCGCGCTCCCCGACACCGCACTCCCGGTCACCGACACCCGCATCCGCGTCGCCGTGATCCAGGTGGACCGCAGCGGCTCCATCAGCTCCTGGAACGAGGACGCCACCGACCTGTTCGACTACCCCGCCGAGCAGGTCGTCGGCAAACCACTCACCGACTTCGCCGCCTGGCCCCACACCCCCGGCACGGGGACAGGCATCGCCGAAGCCCTGCGCCTCTCCCGCTGGGAGGGCTCCTACGGCATGCGGGGCTCCGACGGCAGGACCATCCCCGTCTACGCCTCCCACCTGCGCGTACGGGACAGCGACGGCGAGCCCTCCACCGTCTGCCTGCTGGTCCGCGAACAGGAACGCGCCATCCTGCAGTCCCCGCCCCGCCTGCCCGCGCACGACAGCACCGGCACCGCCACGGACTCCCAGGAGCAGTCCTCCGCCGACCCGTTCGAGGTCTTCATCGGCTCCCCCGCCCCCGACGACCTCGACGGGCTCCTACAGCGCACCGTGGAGCGCGCCCGCGACATGCTCGACGGCGACGCCGCCTACCTGCTGCTCGCCACCGACGACGAGACGGAGCTGGAGGTCCGCGCCTCCACAGGACTGCCCTCGGCACGCCAGCGCTTCGCCCGCGTCCCCGTGGAGACCGGCAGCGGCCGCTACGGATCGGCCCGGATGCCCTCCGTCCACGAGGACCTGACCGTCGTCCCCGGCGCCGCTCCCCTGCTCGACGGCACCGGCATGCGCTCCGTCGTCACCGTCCCCCTCAAGGTCGAGGGACGGCTCACCGGCTCCCTCGGAGTCGCCACCGAGGGCGCGGGACGCTACACCAACGAGGAAGCGCTGCGCCTCCAGTTCGCCGCCGACCGCATCGCGCTGGCCGTCGAACGCGCCCGCCTCACCGAGTTGGAACGGCTGCGCCGCGGCTCCCTCTCCTTCCTCGTCGAGGCCTCCGACCTGCTGGCCGGCACCCTCGACCGCGACCAGACCCTCGCCCTCATGGCCCAGATGACGGTGCCCACCCTGGCCACCTGGTGCGCCGTCTACACCGTCGCCGACCAGGGCTCGGAGCCCAAGCTCTCCTACGTCCTGCACGAGGACGAGGACCGCATCGACAACCTCAAGGCCCTGCTCGCAAAGGTGGAGCCGCCCGAGCCCGTGCCCACCCCGGGCGCCCGCGTGTGGACCGCGCCGTCCGACGCCGCCCACTCGGCCGCGCTGCGCACCTCCCTGCGCAACGTCACGCTCAGCGGCGAGGACCACCACCTCTCCTCCGGCACCACTCTCGCGACGGCGGCGGCCGTCGGCGGGGAGACCGTCATCCTGCCCCTGGTGGCCCGCAACCGCGTCATCGGCATGCTGACCCTCGGCAAACCCACCGACGAACGCTTCCGCCAGGAGATCCTGGAACTGGCCGAGGACCTCTCCCGCAGGGCCGCGCTCGCCCTGGACAACGCCCGCCTGTACTCGGAGCGCACCGCCATCAGCCAGTCGCTCCAGCGCAGCCTCCTGCCACCCGACCTGCCCGAGGTGGAAGGCGGTATCGAGCGCGAGGTCATCTACCGGGCGGCCGGCGAGGGCAACGAGGTCGGCGGCGACTTCTACGACCTGTTCGAGATCGCGGACGGCACCTACGGCTTCGCCATCGGCGACGTCTGCGGCACGGGCCCCGAGGCCGCCGCCGTCACCGGACTGGCCCGGCACGCGCTCCGCCTCCTGGCCCGCGAGGGGCTCGGCGGCCCCATGGTGCTCCAGCGCCTCAACGCCGCCATCCTCGAAGAAGGCGCGCGCAGCCGCTTCCTCACCCTCCTGTACGGGGAAATGCGCCCGCAGGAGGACGGCAGCGCCGAGCTGAAGGTCGTGTGCGCGGGGCACCCCCTGCCGCTACGGCTGCGCCAGGACGGCACCGTCGAGCCGGCCGCGGATCCCCAGCCTCTCCTGGGCGTCATCGAGGACCTCGAACTGTACGAGCAGACCGTCACGCTCGACCCCGGTGACGTCCTGCTCTGTGTCACGGACGGCGTCACCGAACGCCGCGAGGGCACGCGCATGCTCGGCGACGACGGCCTGGCCGACGTTCTCGCCACCTGTACGGGTCTGAACGCGGGAGCCGTCGCCGCGCGCATCATGCGCGCCGTGGAGCGCTTCGCGAGCGACGCGCCCTCCGACGACATGGCCATCCTGGCCATGCGGGTCCCGGAGTAATCCGTCCCCGGCCTGGCGGCCGCCCCGGAAAGCCAAAGGCCCCCGTCACCCGACGGGGGCCTTTCACCTACTCACGGAGAGCCCCAAAACGGAATCGAACCGTTGACCTTCTCCTTACCATGGAGACGCTCTGCCGACTGAGCTATTGGGGCGCGGTCAGCGGTAAAGATCTTACCCCATGTGCTGCTCTGCCCACGACCGGCTGACATACGACGCGGACCCCGACGGAACCGCTCGCGAGCCTCGGCCGAGTGAACTCCACACGCACGGCGGCGTTATAAGGCGCGTTCACGCATGAGGCCGCCGAGGGCATTGCACGCCGACACCACTTGATGCAGCTCGCGCTTACTCATGGCCGAGGAAAGCGGCAACGCGAGGCATTCCTCCGCCGCACGCTCCGCGACGGGCAATCGCCCTACCGCCCGGAACTCCGGCATCCAGTGCGCGGGGGTCTTCACCGGTACCTGGCACTCCACTCCCCGTGCCCGCAGCGCCTGTTTGAACGCGTCCCGGTCGGGCCGCCCGTTCCCGGGAACCCGCACCACGTACCGCGTGACGGCGTGCTCCCCGCCGTCCGCGATGGCCGGCGCCACCACCCCCCTGAGTCGTCGGCCGAGGTATGCGGCGTACTGCCGCCGCCGCACCGCGTCCAACGCGTCGGCACGCGCCATCGGCTCCCACTCGACGACGGGCACGCAACGATCCTGTGCGACCTCTCGCAGCGCCACCATGTCCGCACCACGGCCGAAGAGGTGGACGGGAACGACGGCCGCCGTCCGGGGCGTCAGCACCTCAGCCACGGACGAGGGCGCGAGGCAGTACGTCTCGGCGTCGATGTCGGCGAAGACAGGCCGCGCTCCGAGCTCGCGCACCGCCCCGGCGACATCGGCTCCGCCGAAGGACGGCACCACGACCTCGCTACCGGCCCGGACACCCGCTGCGGTCAACTGTGGTGAACCCATGCCCGGATGATGTCCGCGCAACATGAACTGCCGGTGACCACGCACAAAAAAGTCGTGGTCCCTGAACTGACGCTCAGAGACCACGACTTCACATGGAGTTCGGCGGCGTCCTACTCTCCCACACGCTCCCGCATGCAGTACCATCGGCGCTGAAAGGCTTAGCTTCCGGGTTCGGAATGTAACCGGGCGTTTCCCTCACGCTATGACCA
>NZ_QOIM01000021.1 GCF_003323735.1 Streptomyces reniochalinae
TCACCGGCGGGTCCAGCCTGCCGAAGGACGACATCGAGCGCATGATGCGCGAGGCCGAGCAGTACGCGGAGGAGGACCACAAGCGCCGCGAGGCCGCCGAGACCCGCAACCAGGCCGAGCAGCTGGTCTACACCACCGAGAAGTTCCTCCAGGACAACGAGGAGAAGGTCCCCGCCGACACCAAGTCGGAGGTCGAGACCTCCCTCACCGACCTGAAGGAGAAGCTCAAGGGCGAGGACACGGCGGCCATCCGCGAGGCGTCCGAGAAGGTCGCGGCCACCAGCCAGAAGCTGGGCCAGGCGCTGTACGCCGACGCGCAGCAGGCCCAGGCCGGCGGTGCCGAGGCGGGTGCCGGCGCGGCGGACGCGGGCAAGCCCGAGGGCGGCGCCGAGGATGACGTCGTGGACGCCGAGATCGTGGACGACGAGCAGAAGCCCAAGGACGGTGCGGCGTGACGGAGGAGACCGCGGGCGCCGGCAAGAAGCCGACGCCCGACGTCCCCGCCGACGCCGGCGAGCAGGCAGCAGCCGGGGCCGTCTCCGAGCAGGAGGCGGCCCCCGGGCCGGCGGCCGGGGACGCCCAGACCCTTGAGAACGCAGAGGGCGATGTGAGCGCGCAGGACATGTCCAAGGCCGAGGACGCCACCGAGGAGCAGGGCGCGGAAGGCGCCACCGAGGGCGGCGGCAGCGAGCTGGAGGCGGCCCGCACGGCGCTGGGCGAGCGCACCCAGGATCTCCAGCGGCTCCAGGCGGAGTTCCAGAACTACCGCCGCAGGGTCGAGCGGGACCGGGCCGCGGTCAAGGAGATCGCCGTCGCGAACCTGCTGACCGAGCTGCTGCCGGTGCTCGACGACATCGGCCGGGCGAGGGACCACGGCGAGCTGGTCGGCGGCTTCAAGTCGGTCGCCGAGTCGCTGGAGATGGTCGCGGCCAAGATGGGCCTCATGCAGTTCGGCAAGGAGGGCGAGCCCTTCGACCCGACGGTCCACGAGGCGCTGATGCACTCCTACTCTCCGGATGTCACGGAGACGACGTGCGTGCAGATCCTCCAGCCCGGGTATCGGATCGGCGAGCGGACCATCCGTCCCGCGCGGGTCGGCGTCGCAGAGCCGCAGCCGGGTGCCGGAGGCGGCAAGAGCGAGGGCGGATCCGACGGCTCGGCAGCAGAAGAGGAGACCGGTGGCCCGGAAGAGGGCTGACCGCCATCGGGAGGAGGGACGTCGAGGATGAGTACCAAGGACTTCATCGAGAAGGACTACTACAAGGTCCTCGGCGTCCCCAAGGACGCCACCGAAGCCGAGATCAAGAAGGCGTACCGCAAGCTGGCGCGGGAGAACCACCCGGACGCCAACGCCGGCGATCCCAAGGCCGAGGAGCGCTTCAAGGACGCCTCGGAGGCGTACGACGTCCTCGGTGATCCCAAGCGGCGCAAGGAGTACGACGAGGCGCGCACCCTCTTCGGCAACGGCGGGTTCCGGCCCGGCGGCGCCGGCGGCCAGGGCGGCGCGGGCTCGTTCAACTTCGACCTGGGCGACCTGTTCGGCGGCGGTGGCCAGGGCCCCGGCGGCGGCGCGTCAGGCCCCGGCGGCTTCGGCGGCGGCCTCGGCGACGTCTTCGGCGGGCTGTTCAACCGCGGCGGCGCCGGTACCCGCACGCAGCCGCGGCGCGGGCAGGACATCGAGTCCGAGGTGACGCTCAGCTTCACCGAGGCGGTCGACGGGGCCACGGTCCCGCTGCGGATGTCCTCCTCCGCGGCGTGCAAGGACTGCGCCGGTACGGGCGACAAGAACGGCACCCCGCGCGTGTGCCCCACGTGTGTGGGCACCGGGCAGGTCTCGCGCGGCGCGGGCGGCGGCTTCTCGCTGACCGACCCGTGCGTGGACTGCAAGGGGCGCGGGCTGATCGCGCAGGACGCCTGCGACACCTGCAAGGGCTCGGGGCGTGCCACCAGCTCGCGCACGATGCAGGTCCGCATCCCCGCGGGCGTCAGCGACGGGCAGCGCATCCGGCTGCGCGGCAAGGGAGCGCCGGGCGAGCGGGGCGGACCGGGCGGCGACCTGTACGTCGTCGTGCACGTGGACAAGCATCCGGTGTTCGGGCGCAAGGGCGACAACCTGACGGTCACCGTGCCGGTCACCTTCGTGGAGGCCGCGCTCGGCGGCGAGGTGAAGGTGCCCACGCTCGGCGGCCCGCCCGTCACCCTCAAGGTCCCGGCGGGCACCCCGTCGGGGCGCACGATGCGGGCGCGCGGCAAGGGCGCGGTCCGCAAGGACGGCACCCGGGGCGATCTGCTGGTGACGGTGGAGGTCACGGTGCCCACGGAGCTGGACGACAAGGCGCGGGACGCGCTGGAGACCTTCCAGGACGCCCTCGCGGACGAGGATCCGCGGGCGGCGTTGTTCAAGGCGGCGAAGGGAGACTGAGGTGGACGGCCGGGACGCACGCAGACGGACATTCGCCGCGGGTGGAGCGCGCGCCTCGCGTGCCGCGGCGTACGAGCTGACTGACGAAACCCCGGTCTACGTCATCTCGGTCGCCGCGCAGCTCTCCGGCCTGCATCCGCAGACTCTGCGGCAGTACGACCGTCTCGGCCTGGTCTCGCCCGACCGCACGGCCGGGCGGGGGCGCCGCTACTCGGCCCGCGACATCGAGCTGCTGCGCGAGGTGCAGCGGCTCAGTCAGGACGAGGGCATCAACCTCGCCGGGATCAAACGCATCATCGAGCTGGAGAACCAGGTCACGGCGCTCCAGTCGCGGGTCGCCGAGCTGTCGGCGGCGGTCGAGGGCGCGGCGGCCGCGATGCGGCAGCGGGAGGCGCAGGTGCACGCCTCCTACCGGCGCGACCTCGTGCCGTACGAGGACGTGCGGCAGTCCAGCGCGCTGGTGGTCTGGCGCCCCACGCCCCGTAAGTAGTCCGCGCTTTCGGAGCCCGTGGCCGGCCGCCGCGGGTGCGGGCCGGGCGCCCGCCCCGCACCCCGGGGGCCGGGACACGGGGTGCGGGCGCCTCCACGCGAGGGAGCGCGGCGGAGTGGGGCCGGGGAATTACCCGGCGAAGCCGTAGCTCAGCAGCTTCTTGGCGTCCTTGGTCCGGTTGGCGGACGAGGTGGAGGCCAGGACGGTACCGATCACGGTCTTGCCGTCGCGCTGCGCGGCGAAGACAAGGCAGTACTTGGCCTCGGGGCCCGAGCCGGTCTTGACTCCGAGCGCGCCGGAGTAGCCGCCCAGCAGCGGATTGGTGTTGGTCCAGTTCATGGAGCGGTAGCCGCCGGAGCTGGTGACCGTCTTCTGCTTGGTGGAGCGGGTCTTCACGATCGAGCGGAAGGTGGTGTTGTCCATGGCGTCGCGGGCGAGCTTCGTCAGGTCGCGCGGGGTGGAGTAGTTGCTGCCCTTGCCGATGCCGTCGAACGAGTCGAAGTGCGTGTTCTTCAGGCCGAGGCTCTTGGCCGAGGCGTTCATCTTGCCGATGAAGGACTTCACCCGGGCGGCGCGCGTGGAGCCGCTGCCGAAGGTGTCGGCCAGCGCGTAGGCGGCGTCGCATCCTGAGGGCAGCATCATCCCGTACAGGAGCTGGCGGACGGTGACCTTGTCGCCGACGATCAATCGCGCCGAGGAGGCGGTGTTGCGGACGATGTAGTCGCTGTAGGCCTTCTGGATGGTGACCTTGCGGTTCAGGTTCAGGTTCTTCTGGGCCAGCACCACGCGAGCCGTCATGATCTTGGTGGTGGATCCGGTGGACCGCCGGGTGTCGGCGGCCTTGGTGTAGAGGCTCTTGCCCGTGCCGCTGTTCATCACGTAACCGCCCTTGGCGGTGACGGACGGCTTCTTCGCCGCGGCGGCCAGGTCCTGCGCCTGTGCCGGGGCGCCGGCGGTCGCCCGTGCGGGCGTCGTGGCCTGGGCGGGGGCGGTGATGATGCCGGTCGTCAGCACGGCCCCCGAGGTGAGGACGACCGTGGCGACACGACGGGTGCCGGCGATGCCGAGTTTCACTGTCAGCTCCAAGTGCCGCCCTCAGGCGGCGGGTTGGGCGGGATCCGCGGCCGGGAACAGCCGGGAACTAAGTCGGATAGTAGTCCGTTTGGCAGCTTGAGTGGAATAGACTCAACTTGTTGCATGCTGTAGATAGCAAGCGCCGGAGGCAGGGCGCCCGAGGCGGCACCGGAGGAGGAGCGCACGACAGTGGACGCGGAGCTGACGAACAAGAGCCGGGAAGCGATCAGCGCGGCCAACGACCGCGCGGTGGCCGGCGGCCACCCCGACATCACCCCTGCCCACCTGCTCCTCGCCCTGCTCACGGGCGAGGAGAACGAGAACATCCAGGACCTCATCGCCGCCGTCGAGGCGGATCAGGCGGCACTGCGTTCGGCCGCCGAGAGCCGGCTCTCGGCGCTGCCCACCGTCCAGGGCTCGACGGTCAGCAGGCCGCAGGCCGACCGCGACCTGCTCGCCGTCATCGCCGACGCCGCCCAGCGGGCCAAGGAGCTGGGCGACAGCTACGTCTCCACCGAGCACCTGCTGATCGGCCTGGCCGCCAAGGGCGGAGCGACGGGCGACCTGCTGGCGGAGCAGGGCGCCAGTGACAAGAAGCTGCTGGCCGCCTTCCAGGAGCAGCGCGGCAGCCGCCGGGTCACGGGCCCCGACCCCGAGGGGACCTACAAGGCGCTGGAGAAGTTCGGCACCGACCTGACGGCCGCGGCCCGCGAGGGCAGGCTGGACCCGGTCATCGGCCGGGACCACGAGATCCGCCGCGTGGTGCAGGTGCTCTCGCGCCGCACCAAGAACAACCCCGTCCTGATCGGCGAGCCCGGCGTCGGCAAGACCGCCGTCGTCGAGGGCCTGGCCCAGCGCGTGATCAAGGGCGACGTGCCCGAGTCGCTGCGGAACAAGCGCTTGGTGGCCCTCGACCTGGGCGCCATGGTGGCGGGTGCGAAGTACCGCGGCGAGTTCGAGGAGCGCCTCAAGACCGTCCTCGCGGAGATCAAGGAGAGCGACGGGCAGATCATCACCTTCATCGACGAGCTGCACACCGTCGTCGGTGCGGGCGCGGGCGGGGACTCGGCGATGGACGCGGGCAACATGCTCAAGCCGATGCTGGCCCGCGGCGAGCTGCGCATGGTGGGCGCCACCACGCTGGACGAGTACCGCGAGCGGATCGAGAAGGACCCGGCGCTGGAGCGGCGCTTCCAGCAGGTGCTGGTCGCCGAGCCGACGGTGGAGGACTCCATCGCCATCCTGCGCGGCCTCAAGGGGCGCTACGAGGCGCACCACAAGGTGCAGATCTCCGACAGCGCGCTGGTCGCCGCCGCCTCCCTCTCGGACCGCTACATCACCTCGCGCTTCCTGCCCGACAAGGCCATCGACCTGGTCGACGAGGCGGCCTCGCGGCTCCGGATGGAGATCGACTCCTCGCCCGTCGAGATCGACGAGCTCCAGCGCTCTGTCGACCGGCTCAAGATGGAGGAGCTGGCCCTGGACAAGGAGACCGACCCCGCCTCCGTCGAACGCCTGGAGCGGCTGCGCCGCGAGCTGGCCGACAAGGAGGAGGAGCTGCGCGGTCTGACGGCGCGCTGGGAGAAGGAGAAGCAGGGCCTCAACCGGGTCGGTGAGCTGAAGGAGAAGCTCGACGAGCTGCGCGGGCAGGCCGAGCGCGCCCAGCGCGACGGCGACTTCGACGCGGCCTCCAAGCTGCTGTACGGGGAGATTCCCGCGACCGAGCGGGAGCTGGCGGCCGCCACCGAGGAGGAGGAGGCCAAGAAGGAAGCCGCGGCCGGGCAGGCCGACAAGCGGGACAAGATGGTCAAGGAGGAGGTCGGCTCGGACGACATCGCCGACGTCGTCGCCTCCTGGACCGGCATCCCCGCGGGACGCCTGCTGGAGGGCGAGACGCAGAAGCTGCTGCGCATGGAGGACGAGCTGGGCAAGCGGCTGATCGGCCAGAGCGAGGCGGTGCGCGCCGTCTCCGACGCCGTGCGCCGCACCCGCGCCGGTATCGCCGACCCCAACCGCCCCACGGGCTCCTTCCTCTTCCTCGGCCCCACGGGCGTCGGCAAGACGGAGCTGGCCAAGGCGCTCGCCGACTTCCTCTTCGACGACGAGCGGGCCATGGTCCGCATCGACATGAGCGAGTACGGCGAGAAGCACTCGGTGGCCCGCCTCGTCGGCGCGCCCCCCGGCTACGTCGGCTACGAGGAGGGCGGCCAGCTCACCGAGGCGGTACGACGGCGCCCCTACAGCGTCGTGCTGCTGGACGAGGTCGAGAAGGCGCACCACGACGTCTTCGACGTGCTGCTCCAGGTGCTCGACGACGGGCGGCTCACCGACGGCCAGGGCCGCACGGTCGACTTCCGCAACACGATCCTCATCCTCACCTCCAACCTGGGCAGCCAGCACCTGATGGATCCCCTGGAGAAGGAGGAGGAGAAGCGGGAACAGGTGCTCGCCGCCGTCAGGGCCTCCTTCCGCCCCGAGTTCCTCAACCGCCTCGACGACCTGGTCGTCTTCTCCGCCCTCGCCGGACACGAGCTGCGGCGCATCGCCCAGCTCCAGGTCGACGCGTTGCAGGCCCGGCTGGCCGAGCGGCGCCTGACGCTGGAGGTCACCCCCGCCGCGCTCGACTGGCTGGCACTGGAAGGCAACGACCCCGCCTACGGGGCCCGGCCCCTGCGCCGCCTCGTCCAGACCGCCATCGGCGACCAGCTCGCGAGGGAGATCCTCGCGGGGGACGTCCGCGACGGTGACGTGGTCCGGGTGGACCACGTCGAAGGCTGGGACGGCTTGGCGGTCGGCTCCGCCGGCTAGGTCCCTTCCTCAAACGCCGGAGGGCTGGAATCAGCCCCTCCGGCGTTTGAGGAGCGGGGGTCTGGGGGCGAAGCTTCCAGGAAACGGTGAAGGGGTGGGGCCGGGGCCAAACAGGGGGTCAACCCTCCAGGGTTGTCATCGCGGGGGGCCCGTGCGGGAGGATGGCCGCAGCCGTATGAAGGGAAACACCCACGTGAGCATCGACCCGTCCTCGATTCCGAACTTCGGGGGCCAGCCCGAGGAGCCGGAGGGATCAGGTCCCACCGGTCCGATCCTCCCCGACCAGGACCTCGTCAAGCAGCTCCTGGACCAGATGGAGCTGAAGTACGTCGTCGACGACGAGGGAGACCTCGCGGCGCCGTGGGAGGAGTTCCGCACCTACTTCATGTTCCGCGGCGAGGCGGAGCAGCAGGTGTTCTCGGTCCGTACGTTCTACGACCGGCAGCACTCCATCGAGGACAAGCCCAAGCTCCTCGAGGCCATCGACGACTGGAACCGCCGCACGCTGTGGCCGAAGGTCTACAGCCACACCCACGACGACGGCAGTGTCCGCCTGATCGGCGAGGCACAGATGCTGATCGGCACGGGCGTCTCGCTGGAGCACTTCGTCTCCAGCACCGTCAGCTGGGTGCGGGCCTCCATCGAGTTCGACAAGTGGCTGGTGGAGCAGTTCGGCCTGGAGAAGGAGATCGACTCCTCCGAGGGCGAGGGCGACGGCGAGGGTTCCTAGCCCGGCAGCCGTCCCACCACGGCCGCGTACGAGGGCCGGGGCCGCACGCCCGCACGGCGCGCGCCCCGGCCCTCGTGCGGCTGTGTGCTTTCTCGCCGTCCTGTGCCACCCCTGACATCTGTCAGGTACCGCGGGACCGCCTCTCCGGGAAGACTCGGTGTCATCAGCGCGGACGACCACCGCGCACACGGGGAAGACGGCCGGGCCACGGGGGACCGGCCGACGGGGGAGGGCGGCCGGCCGACGGGGGACGGCCGCCCTCCTCGTTCCGCCCCTCCCCGTTCCGTCCCTTCCTTCTCCGTCCCGCTCAGTTCCCGGAGAGCCCGGAGAGCCCGGAGAGCTCGTGGAGCCGCCTGACCGCTTCGGTCAGGACGTCCTCTGCCTTGCAGAAGGCGAAGCGCACGTAGGGCGCGCCGGCGGGTTCGTGGTCGTAGAAGACCTGGGTGGGCACCGCGACCACGCCCACCCGTTCGGGGAGGGACAGGCAGAAGTCGATGCCGTCGGTGGCGCCGAGGGGGCGGATGTCGGTGGTGATGAAGTAGGTGCCGGCCGGGGCGAAGACGCCGAATCCGGCTTCGCGCAGCCCGGCCGCCAGCAGGTCGCGGCGGGCGCGCAGGCCGTCCCGCAGGCCCAAGTAGTAGGCGTCGGGCAGGGCCAGGGCCTCGGCTACGGCGTACTGGAAGGGCCCGGCGGACACGTACGTCAGGTACTGCTTGGCCGAGCGCACGGCGGTCACCAGTGCCCGGGTGCCGGTGACCCAGCCCACCTTCCACCCCGTCAGCGAGAACGACTTCCCGCTCGAGGAGATCGTCACCGTGCGCTCGCGCATGCCGGGGAAGGCCGCCAGCGGGTGGTGGGTGCCGTCGAAGACGAGGTGTTCGTACACCTCGTCGGTGACGGCGAGCAGGTCGCGTTCGACGCACAGCTCGGCGACGGCGGCCAGCTCGTCGCGGGTCAGGACGGTGCCGGTGGGGTTGTGCGGGGTGTTGAGGAGGATGAGGCGGGTGCGGTCCGTGACCGCGTCGCGCAGCTCGTCCAGGTCGAGGCGGTACGTCCCCGAGGCGGCGTCGGGGCGCAGGGTGACCGGCACCCGGGTGCCGGACGCCATGGCGATGGAGGCGGCGTAGGAGTCGTAGTACGGCTCCAGCGCGATCACCTCGTCACCGGGTTCGACGAGGGCGAGCAGCGAGGCCGCGATGGCCTCCGTCGCACCCGCGGTGACCAGCACCTCGGTCTCGGGGTCGTAGCGCAGTCCGTAGAAGCGGAGCTGGTGTTCGGCAACGGCCCGGCGCAGCTCGGGGATGCCGGGGCCCGGTGGGTACTGGTTGCCTCGCCCGTCCCGTACGGCGCGCACCGCGGCCTCCCGGACGGACTCGGGGCCGTCGGTGTCGGGGAAGCCCTGGCCGAGATTGATCGCGCCGGTCCTCACGGCGAGCGCGGACATCTCGGCGAAGATCGTGGTGCCGAACTCGGCGAGGCGGCGGTTGAGCAGCGGACGGCCGCCCGGGGCAGCAGCGTGGCCAGCAGTCATGGCCGCCATCCTCCGGCAAGCTCTGGTCTTCCTCAACTCCGCTTTGCCTCCGTCCCCCTCAGGGCAGGAGATGCCGTGCGCCCCATGGGCGCACACAACGTGTGACGTAAGGGGGATACGCGCATGGACATCGGGGACGCACTCTTCACCGGCGTCTTTCTCGTTCTGCTGCTCGTCGTGGGCCTCGGCGTGCTCGCCCGGTTCAACCGTGCCGCCGAGCGGCGTTGGCGCCGGAGGGTGGCGGCCCGCTCGTGGTGGGCCGGGGACCGAGGCGCGCGCGACCCGCGGCGGGCGGCGGGTTCGGGCAGCTCCTGCGGCGCTGCCGCCGTGGGCGACGGCGGGGCGGGCGGCGGGGCGGGCGGCGGGGACTCCTCCGGCGGCGGGGGCTCGTCGTGCGGCGGGACTTCGTCGTGCGGTGGGGGCTCGTCGTGCGGTGGTGGGGCCTCCTGCGGCGGAGGGGGCGGCTGCGGAGGCGGCGGGGGCGGCAGCTGACCGTCGGGGGGGCAAGAAGGGAACACTTGACCTCTTCCATACCTATGGGATGGAAATCTGGAGAACATGGGTAAAACCGCTGAGGACGCAGCGCATTTCGTGATTCGGTGAATCGTGAACTGTCGTCCCCGAACGCTTCCGGGCTGTCGTGCCCGGTGGTTTCGGGTGATCGAGGGGTGGGCCGGCCCACCCTCCCTGCGTGTTTGCGGAGCCGACGCATGCTCACCACCCTGAAGACCGCCTTTTCCGATACCCGGGCACACGAACTCGCCTGGGCGCTGGGCCGCGAGCCGCTGCCCGCGCTCGCCTGCATGGACGTCGAACTGAGCGGAGTCCACGTGCAGTTGAGGCTCCTCGGGGCCTCTCACCAGGTGCTGCTTGACGAGGAGTACGGCAGCTTTTCCGAGACGGTGGCCTGCCTGCCCGGCAGCACCGCCCCCCTCCCGCTGGGGGTCTCCAAGCGCTTCGGTGCGTGGGAGTACGAGTTCGCGGCGCGGGTCGAACGGCTCTCGCCCGGCTCGTTCGCGGGGCGAGCGCAGGAGTTGCTCGCGCTGGTCGCCGAACACCCGCACGGGCTGGCGGGCACCTTCCCCGGCGACCCGTGCGCGTTCACCGCGCTGCTCGTCCAGCGCCACGAGGGGCAGATCCGCTGGCGGACCTGGCACGCCTACCCGCAGGAGGGGTCGCTGGTGGCCACCCGCACCCGTGTGGCCACCAGCGAGATCTCTCCGAGAAGGGTGGGGTGTTCGGGATTGAACGCCGTGGAAGCACCCATGTGAGTGACGGATGGTGTTCGGTGTGTGACGTAACGTGCCTCCATGATCGACCGTTCCCCGCCCGGCGCCCGGACCACCGCGAGCAGCGCGCGGCTGCCCGTCCCCGCCGGACTCGGACGCGGACTCGTCCTCGCCTCGGTCTTCGTCTGCGCGGCCTGCGGGCTCGTCTACGAGCTCGAACTGGTCGCCGTGGCCTCCTCGCTGGTCGGGGACTCGGTCACCCAGGCCTCCGTCGTGCTGTCCGTCATGGTCTTCGCGATGGGCGTCGGCTCACTGCTCGCCAAGCGGCTGCCCTGCCACGCCGCCGCCGGCTTCGGCTACGTGGAGGCGCTGCTCGCGCTCGCCGGCGGCGGCTCGGCGATGGCGCTGTACGCCTGCTTCTCCTGGCTGGGTGAGGCCCGCATCGCGCTCGTCGCCATCTCCTTCACCATCGGGGTGCTGATCGGCGCCGAGATGCCGCTGCTGATGACGCTCATCCAGCGCATCCGCCAGCAGGACGCGGGCGGCGCGCTCGCCGACCTGTTCGCCGCCGACTACGTGGGGGCGCTCGTCGGCGGACTCACCTTCCCCTTCCTGCTGCTGCCGCTCTTCGGGCAGTTGACCGGCGCGCTGCTCACCGGCGTCGTCAACGTGCTGGCCGGCGGCCTGGTCGTCCAGTGGCTCTTCCGCCACGACCTGCCCACCAGGGTGCGGTGGCGGCTGCTGGGCGCCAACGGCTGCGTCCTGGTGCTGCTGTTGTGCGGCGCGGCGTTCGTCGCGCCCTTCGAACGCGCCGCGCGGCAGGCCGTCTACGGCGGTGACGTGCGGGTCGCCGTCCGCTCCGGCGCACAGGAACTCGTGCTGACCGGCGGCGCCACCCCCGCCGCATGGCCCGACGCGGGCGAACTGCGGCTCTTCAGGGACGGCCGGCTGGCTGTACGCGGGCCCCGCGCCCACGAGCGCCATGAGGCACTCGTGGGCCCCGCCATGGAGAGCGGACCGCACGGGCGGGTGCTGGTCCTGGGCGGCGGCGACGGGCTCAGCGCGCGGGAGGTGCTGCGCCGGCCTGGCGTCAAGCGGGTCACCGTGGTCGAGCCCGACCCCGGACTCGTCCGGCTCGCCCGGCGCGATCCCGGACTGCTGGCCCTCAACGACGGGGCGCTGGACGACCCGCGGGTCCGCGTGGTGACCGCCGACGGCTTCGACTGGCTGCGCGAGCGTGCCGCATCCGGCAGGCCCCGCTACGACGTGATCGTCGCCGCGGTCCCCGCCCCCTCCGACGCCGCCACCAGCAAGCTGTACTCGCAGGAGTTCTACGGGCTGGCCGCCCGCGCGCTGTCCGCCGACGGCCGTCTCGCCGTCCGGGCCGGCTCGCCCGACGCGGACCCGCACGCGTTCTGGACCGTCGATGCCACGCTCCGCGCCGCCGGGCTGACGACGTGCCCCTACGCGCGCGAGGCCGAGGACCGCGGCTTCCTGCTGGCCCGGCGGGCCGGGGGCGCGTCCGGGGCCGCGTCCGCAGCCGCGCCCCGGCGGTGCGGCGCGCCAGTGGGGCGCTTCACCGCCGGGGCGCGGCTCGCCGGACGCGCCGACGTCCAAGAACTGCCGCCCTCCACGCTGATGCACCCCCGCTACCCGGGGTGAGCCGCGCACCTGGGCGGACCGCGGGGCGCGCCCGCAGGACCGAAGACCCCGGGCGGGGGAGCGAACAGGGGAAAGATCCGGCGCAGTCATATGTGCGGCGGACCGAGGGGTAATAGGCTCCGCCCCATGGAGCACGAGGTGTACGTTCCGTTTTCCGTCGGCTCTGTACGGGCCGCACTCGCCGACAGCGCGCGCGTCGCCCGCTGCGTCCCCGGGTGGCAGCCAGAACGCCCCGCGGACGCCGGGTCGTCCACGGGCGAGGGCGCCGCCCAGCGGTTGGCGGGCCGGCTGAAGGTGCGGATCGGCGGCTCGACCATCACCTACCGCGGCTCTGTCTCGCTCACCCCGCACGGCCTCACCGGCACCACCGCGGCGCACGACGGGCTGGAGCGGCTGGAGGTGGAGGGCAGCGGCGGCGAGGCGCGGGGCGAGGGCACCGTCGAACTCGCGCTGAGCGTCGAACCGCGGGTGGCCGACGACGGCGAGGGCACGGCGCTGGTGTGCGTCGGCACCGTCACCGGCACCGGGCGGCTGGCCGGGATCGAGGAGAAGACCGCCTCGTCGGCGGGCGTCAGGATGCTGGACCGTTTCGCCGCCGCGCTCGGCGAGAGCATCCGCGACGAGCCGCCGCCGGGCAGCCCCGAGGCCGAAGCGGCGGGCGGCGCGCCCGCCGGCGGCGAGGTGCCCGGTGGGGGCGCGGAGGAGGACGTCCGCCCCGTCGCGGGCGGTATCGGGGCACCCGACGACAACGAGCGCGCCATCCCCGGCATCCCGGAACCCGAGGCCGAACCCGACCGCGCGTCCGGCCGCACCGAGGGGGATCGCGCGTCCGGCCGTACCGAGGGTGATCGCGAGGACGAGCCGGAGTCCACCCCGCTGTTCGAGACGGAGATCCCGCCGTCCTCGCTCGGCCGCGACGACGAGGACGAGGCCGCACGGGCCCCGGGTGACGGCGCCCCCTCCGATCCGAGCGCGCTCGGCGCCGAAGCGGCGCACGCCCGGCGCACGATGATCGGACGCAGCGCGGAGGAGGTCGATCACGCCCCACCGCGCGGACGGTACGCGCCCGTACCCGCTCCGGAGCCGAACTCCGCCACCGAGACCCTCCGCTGGGCGGCGCCCGCGGCCGCTGTCGCGGTCGCCGGCGCCGTGGTCATCGGCCGGGTCTTGCGGCGGCGCCGTTGAAGGCGCCGTTATGGTCGCTGTTATGACTGATCTGCCCACCCCCGCAGAAGCCACGACCGTCGTGCTCAGCGCCCATGGGACCGAGGTGACGATCGAACCCCAGCGCGGGTGCCGGCTCGCCTCCCTCCGGGTGGGCGGCACGGAACTCCTGCGCCAAGGGCCGGAATACGGCTCCTTCGTCATGGCGCCCTGGTGCGGACGCACCGCCCAGGGGCGTTTCCGCAACGGCGGAGAGATGTTCCAACTCCCCGTCAACGCGGGCACCTCCCGGCCGGAGGCCGGGGGAGGCCCGCACGCCATTCACGGCACCGTGCGGGACGCCGCGTGGCAGCAGGCACCCGGCGCCACCGGGACGAAGGCCGCCTTCACCTACGACCTGACCGACCCCTGGCCCTGGGAAGGGCGCGCCACCCAGGTCGTCGAGCTCAGCGACGACGGCGCCGCGCTCACGCTGAAACTCGCCGTCGAGACCTTCGACGTCTCCTTCCCCGCCCAGGCCGGATGGCACCCCTGGTTCCTGCGCAACCTCGGCCAGGGCGGGGAGGACGTGCGGCTCGACTTCTCTCCCGAGTGGCAGGAGGAGCGCGGCGACGACCACATCCCCACCGGCAAACGCGTCGAGCCGCGCCCCGGGCCGTGGGACGACTGCTTCGGGATGCCCGGCGGGGTCGACGTCCGGCTCACCTGGCCCGGTGAGCTGGAGCTGGCGATCTCTTCCCGCGCCGAGTACGTCGTCGTCTTCGACGAGCCCGACGACTATGTGTGCGTGGAGCCGCAGAGTGGGCCGCCGAACGGGTTGAACTCCCACCCTCGGCAGGTGACGCCGATCGATCCGCTGGAGCTCACCACGACGTGGTCCTTTACCCGTTTGTGACGAGCTCCCGCTGAGTGGGGCTGCGCCCCCTGCCTCTGCCGGATGTGGTCTTCCCCTTCTTTCGTGAGGGTGCTCTCGGCCGTGGTGGGGGCTCCGCCCCCAGACCCCCTTGGCCTCGCCGGCCGGGCGTTGGGGCGGCTCCGCCCCCCAACGGCCCCCCGCTACGGGGGCTCCGCCCCCCTAGGAGCCCCCCTGGGTATCAAGGGGCACCCTCTTGTGTGAGAGGCGGCGCAGCGCTTGCGTGTAGGGGCTCTCGTCGGGTGCGGGGTGTGGGGGGGCCACCGGTGGGGCTGTCGCTGAGGCCGGTTCCGGGGAACATAGGCTGAGGTCTCATGGATGAGACGCGGGACGCGCTGCTGCGGCAGATCAAGGACAAGGCCGTGGTGCACGGCAGGGTGACGCTCTCCTCGGGTGCGGAGGCCGACTTCTACGTCGATCTGCGCCGCATCACCCTGGACGGCGAGTCCGCACCGCTGGCGGGTCAGGTCATGCTGGACGCGACGGCGGAGCTGGACTACGACGCCGTGGGGGGTCTGACGCTGGGCGCCGACCCGGTCGCGTCGGCGATGATGCACGCGGCGGCGGCTCGCGGCCGGCGGCTGGACGCGTTCGTCGTCCGCAAGGCGGGCAAGCAGCACGGTCTCCAGCGCCGGATCGAGGGCCCGGACGTGGCGGGCCGGCGGGTGCTGATCGTCGAGGACACGTCGACGACGGGGAACTCGCCGCTGACCGCGGTGGAGGCGGCGCGCCAGGCGGGCGCGGAGGTGGTCGCGGTGGCGACCATCGTGGAGCGGGGCGCTGCCGCGGCCATGGAGCGCGCGGGGGTCCCGTACGTATACGCGTTCGATTTGCAGGATCTGGCGCTCGGCTGACGTCTCTCGTGGGCCGATGTTTCACGTGGAACCGCGCCACCGCCCAGGCCGCGCGTCACTCCCTTGGAGCAACGGCTTAGTGAACTCGTGAACACCCGCGTCCGGAGCACTCGGGCCCGTCTGGGAGGATGGGCCCGACGATGAAGTCGCCGTTGACGTTCCGTTGATCCGCAGCCGGATACCACGCACACCCCGAGGAGCGGTCTGATGCCCATCGCAACCCCCGACGTCTACAACGAGATGCTCGATCGGGCGAAGGAAGGCAAGTTCGCCTACCCCGCCATCAACGTCACCTCGACGCAGACGCTGCACGCCGCGCTGCGCGGCTTCGCCGAGGCGGAGAGCGACGGCATCGTGCAGATCTCGACGGGCGGGGCCGAGTTCCTGGGCGGCCAGTACAGCAAGGACATGGTCAGCGGCGCGGTGGCGCTCGCCGAGTTCGCCCACATCGTCGCGAAGAAGTACCCGGTCAACGTCGCCCTGCACACCGACCACTGCCCCAAGGACAAGCTCGACGGCTACGTCCGTCCGCTGATCGCGGTCTCCCGGGAGCGCGTCCAGCGCGGTGAGAACCCGCTGTTCCAGTCGCACATGTGGGACGGCTCGGCCGAGACCCTCAAGGACAACCTGGAGATCGGCCAGGAGCTGCTGGCCGAGGCCGCCGCCGCGAAGATCATCCTTGAGGTCGAGATCACCCCGACAGGTGGCGAGGAGGACGGCGTCACCCACGAGATCAACGACGAGCTGTACACCACGGTCGAGGACGCGGTGCGCACGGCCGAGGCGCTGGGCCTGGGCGAGAAGGGCCGCTACCTGCTGGCCGCCTCGTTCGGCAACGTGCACGGCGTCTACAAGCCGGGCAACGTGGTGCTCCGTCCCGAGCTGCTCAAGGACCTCCAGACGGGGGTCGCCGAGAAGTTCCAGAAGCCGGCGGGCAGCCGCCCGTTCGACTTCGTCTTCCACGGGGGCTCCGGCTCCACGGAGGAGGAGATCGCCACCGCGCTGCAGAACGGCGTTGTGAAGATGAACCTCGACACCGACACCCAGTACGCCTTCACCCGCCCTGTCGCCGCGCACATGTTCGCGAACTACGACGGTGTGCTGAAGGTGGACGGCGAGGTCGGCAACAAGAAGGTCTACGACCCGCGCAGCTGGGGCAAGGCCGCCGAGAAGGGCATGGCCGAGCGCGTGCAGACCGCCTGCGCCAACCTGCGCTCCACCGGCACCCGCCTGAAGTGACGCGCCTTTGAGCGAGCGCGTGCCCGGCGCCGCGGGAGGTCTTCGGCCCGGGTCCGCCCCCTCCGAGGGGTGGGCCCGGGCCTTTCGCTATGCATCCGTAACCCGCTGACCATTGTGTTCGCCCCTGTGCCGCCCCGCAGACTGGGCCGGTGGACAGCACATCACTGCGGACGGGCAAGTCCGCACTGCGCAAGAGTAAGGCCGCCGCCTGGGAGTTTCTCCAGGGGCTCGGCAAGACGTTCATGCTGCCGGTCGCCCTGCTGGCGTTCTGCGGCATCATCCTCGGCGTCGGCTCGTCGCTCTCCAGCGACGCCGTCACCGGCAACCTGACCTTCCTCCAGGGCGAGGGTTTCCATCTCGTCTTCACCTGGATGGCCAACACGGGGCAGACGGCCTTCACGTTCCTGCCCGTGCTGTTCGCCATGGCCATTCCGCTGGGCCTGGCCCGCGAGGACAAGGGGGTCGCCGCGTTCTCCGGGTTCGTCGGGTACGTGGCGATGAACCTGGCGGTCAACTTCTTCCTCACCGCCAAGGGCGTCGACCTGGAGGACAAGGACGCGATCGCGCACTACGGCATCGCCGACGTCCTGGGCATCCAGTCGATCGACACCGGGCTGCTGGGGGCCGTCGTGGTCGGCATCGTCGTCTCGGTGCTGCACCGCCGCTTCCGGACCCAGCGGATGCCGGACGCGCTGGCGTTCTTCGGCGGGCTGCGCTTCGTGCCGATCGTCTCGACGCTGGTGCTGAGCGTGGCCGGGCTGCTCGTGCCGCTGGTGTGGCCGACGTTCAACGGGTGGATCAGGGACCTGGGCGAGGCCATCGGGCACACAGGGGTGTTCGGGCCGTTCTTCTTCGGCGCGGGTGAGGTGCTGCTGCGCCCGGTGGGGCTGCACCACATCCTGGTGGCGATGTTCCGCTTCACCGACGTGGGCGGCGCGGGCACCGTCTGCGGCGAGCACGTCAGCGGCGCGCTCAACCTCTTCTACGCGCAACTGAACTGCGACGCCGCGGCGAACGGTGACGTCACCTCCGCGACCCACTTCCTCTCGCAGGGCAAGATGCCCGCCTACCTGGGCGGACTGCCCGGCGCGGCGCTCGCCATGTACCACTGTGCGCGGCGCGCCATGCGCCCCGAGATCAAGGCGCTGCTGATCTCCGGTGTGGTGGCCTGCGTGGTCGGCGGGATCACCGAGCCGCTGGAGTTCCTGTTCCTGTTCATCGCGCCGTGGCTGTACCTCCTGCACGCGGTGCTGGTGGGGCTGGGCTTCTTGACGTCGGCCGTGCTGGGCGTCTTCATCGGCAACACCGACGGCAACGTCATCGACTGGTTCGTCTTCGGGGTGCTCCAGGGCACGACCACCCGGTGGTACCTGGTGCCGGTGATCGCGGCGGTGTGGTTCGCGGTGTACTACTTCCTCTTCCGCTGGGCGATCCGGCGCTTCGACCTCAGGACCCCTGGGCGGGAGGCCCCGGACGAGGAGGAGGAAGCGAGCGAGGACGAGGGCGCTGCCGTGTCGGAGGGGGCCGCTAAGGCGGAGCCGGCCGCGCCGAAGCTGGTCGCCGGCCGGTACGACCCCGCGGCGCTGCTGGACGCGATCGGCGGCCCGGACAACATACGCACCCTGGACAACTGCATCACCCGGCTGAGGATGACCGTCGAGGACGCCGCACGCCTCGACGAGGCGCGGCTGAAGAAGCTCGGCGCCGTCGGCGTGGTCACCCTCGATCCGCACACCGTGCAGGTCGTCATCGGTCCGCAGGTGCAGTCGGTCAAGGACGCCATCGAGGGGCTGCTTCCCGGCAGGAGGAGCGCGTGAGCGCGGCCTACGACTTCGACCGGGTCGTCGAGCGGCACGGCACCTGGTGCACCCAGTGGGACTACGTGCAGGACCGCTTCGGGGTGCCGGGGCTGCTGCCGTTCACGATCTCCGACATGGACTTCGAGACGGCCCCCGAGGTGCTGGAGGCGCTGCGGCGGCGGCTCGACCACGGGGTGCTGGGCTACTCGCGCTGGCGGCAGGGCGACTTCCTGTCCGCCGTCACCGACTGGTACGCGCGGCGGTACGAGACCGCCGTCGACCCCGACTGGGTGGTCTACGGGCCGTCGGTGATCTACCAGGTCTCGCAGCTGCTGCGGCTGTGGTCCGGGCCCGGTGACGGCGTCGTCGTGCACACCCCTTGCTACGACGCCTTCCCCAAGGTGCTGGCCGCGCACGAGCGGGAGTTGCGCGGCTGCCCCGTCGGGGACGCCGCGGCACTGGAGCGGCTGCTGGCGCTGCCCGACACCCGGGTGCTGCTGCTGTGCTCCCCGCACAACCCCACGGGCCGGGTGTGGACGGAAGGGGAGCTGGCGCACATGGCGCGGCTGTGCGCCCGCCACGACGTGGCCGTGATCAGCGACGAAATCCACGCGGACCTCGCCCATCCGCCGCACCGCCACAGGCCCTGGGTCCGCCACGGCACGGGCCGCTGGGCGGTGCTGAACTCCGCCTCGAAGTCGTTCAACATCCCGGCGCTCACCGGGAGCTACGGCATCGTGCGGGACGAGGCGTCGCGGGAGGGCTATCTGCGGGCGCTCAAGGAGGCGGACGGGCTCTCCTCACCTGCCGTGCTCTCCCTCGTCGGGCACATCGCCGCCTACCGCGAGGGCGAGCGGTGGCTGGCGGAGCTGCGGGACTACGTGCACGGCAACCTGCGCATGGTCGCCGAGCGGCTGGCGGCCGCCTTCCCCGCCCTGGGCTGGGAGCCGCCCGAGGCCGGCTACCTGGCCTGGATCGACCTGCGCGGCCTGGGCACGGCGCCCTTCGACGACGCGGCGCTGCAACGTGAACTGATCGAGAACGAGAAGGTCGCCGTCATGCCGGGGACGGCGTACGGCGCTCCCGGTTTCGTCCGGCTGAACGTCGGCTGCCCCCGCTCCAAGGCCGAGGCGGGCATCGACGCGTTGGTCGCGGCGCTGCGCCGGGTGTGCTGAGGGCCGGCGGAACCCGGGGTACGGACAGGCCAGCGCTGGACGGGTCCCGGGTGGGGGACACTGGGGCTCATGGCCATTCACGAGAACCTGCTCGGGGGTCCTCCCCCGACCCATCTGCCCGATGATCCCGAGCCCCGCGAGCTGCTCGCCGCCGGGACGGCGCCCGCCGAGGTCGCCGCGCAGCACCCGACGTCGTCGCTGGCGTGGGCGCAGCTCGCCGACGACGCGTTCGAGGCGGGCAACGTCGTCGCGTCGTACGCGTACGCGCGCACCGGCTACCACCGGGGCCTGGACGCGCTGCGCCGCAACGGCTGGAAGGGGCACGGGCCCGTGCCGTTCGAGCACGAGCCGAACCGGGGCTTCCTGCGGGCGCTGCACGCCCTCGCGCGGGCCGCGCAGACGATCGGTGAGCAGGAGGAGTACGAGCGGTGCAGCTCCTTTTTGAAGGAGAGCTCGCCCACGGCGGCCTCCACCCTGGGCTGAGCGCGGCCGGTGGGACGCGGCCCGTGATGGGGCGTGCCTGAGCTGCGCCGGTGTGCGGACGGCGGCGGTGACCTTGCCGCCGCCGCCGCATCGCGCGCATGATGCGTGGTGGGCCGCCTGAGGCCCGAGGGGACCGGGGCTCCGACGTCTATCCGGAAGGGGCGGACCGCTACCCGGAAGCACAGCGAGTGGAGACAGCGATGTCACACGACCCCGATGCCCCGGTCCTTGAGTTCGGTGGCACCACGCCGTACGAGGACTACGTCCAAGCGGACGTCCTCACCCACCTCCAGCACCCGCTCTCCGACGACCCGGGCGAGATGGCGTTCCTGGTCACCACGCAGGTGATGGAGCTGTGGTTCACCGTGCTGGTGCACGAGTGGCAGACGGCGGCGCGCAAGCTGCGCGAGGACGACCTGGAGGCCGCCGCGGCCGCCCTGACGCGCTCGACGTACGAGATGGCGTCGCTCAACGCCTCCTGGGAGCCGCTGGCCCATCTGACCCCCGCCCAGTTCAACTCCTACCGCTCCGCGCTCGGTGACGGGTCGGGTTTCCAGTCCGCGATGTACCGGCGGGTGGAGTTCCTGCTGGGCGAGAAGTCCTCCTCCATGCTCGTGCCGCACCGCGGGTCGCCGCGCGTGCACGCCGAGCTGGAGAAGGCCCTGCACGAACCGAGCCTCTACGACGAGGCGCTGCGGTTCCTCGCCCGCCGCGGCGAGGACGTCCCCGAAGCGGTGCTCCAGCGCGACCTCACGCGAAGGTACGAGGCCGACCCGGGCGTCGAGGCCGTGTGGGTGCGCGTCTACCGGGACGGCGCCGGATCGGTGGCGCACCGGCTGGGTGAGGCCCTGACCGAGGTCGCCGAACTGGTGTGGCGCTGGCGCAACGACCACCTCGTCGCCACGCGGCGGGCCATGGGAGCCAAGACGGGGACGGGCGGCTCCGCCGGTGTGGCCTGGCTGGAGAAGCGGGCCGCCAAGCAGGTGTTCCCCGAGCTGTGGACGGCGCGCAGCCATGTCTGACCTCGCCGCGGACGCGGCGCAGGACCAGGTGGCCGCCTCCCTCGACGCGGCCGACCCCCTCGCGCCGCTGCGTGAGCTGTTCGTGCTCGACGACGGCACCGTCTACCTCGACGGCAACTCGCTCGGCGCCCTCCCCGCCCGGGTGCCAAAGCGGCTGGCCGAGGTGGTCTCCCGGGAGTGGGGGCAGCTGGGCATCAGGTCGTGGACGGAGTCGGGCTGGTGGGAGATGCCGCAGCGGGTCGGTGAGCTGATCGCCCCGCTGGTCGGTGCGGGACCTGGCCAGGTCGTCGTGGGCGACTCGACGAGCGTGAACGTGCTCAAGGCCGTGGTCGGTGCCGTGCGGATCGCGCGGGAGCGCGCTGCGGGGCGTCCTTCCGGGCGGGACGAACTCCTTCTCGACGAGGCGACGTTCCCGACGGACGGCTACATCGCCGAGTCCGCGGCGCGGCTGACGGGGTGCGCGCTGCGTCCCGTCGCCGCCGCCCGGGTGCCCGAGGCCGTGGGGCCGCGGACCGCCGCGGTGCTGCTCAACCACGTCGACTACCGCACCGGCACCCTCAACGACCTGCCCGCGCTGACGGCGGCCGTCCGTGAGGCGGGCGCCGTCGGCGTCTGGGACCTGTGCCACAGCGCGGGCGCGTTGCCGGTGGGGCTGGACGCGCACGGGGTGGACCTCGCGGTGGGGTGCACCTACAAGTTCCTCAACGGGGGGCCGGGCTCCCCCGCGTTCTTGTACGTGCGCTCCGCACTCCAGGAGCGGTTCGACTCGCCGCTGCCCGGCTGGGCCTCGCACGCCGACCCGTTCGCCATGGACCCCGCGTACGCGCCGGCCGCGGGCGCGGCGCGCGGCCGGGTCGGCACGCCGGACATCCTGTCGATGGCCGCGCTGGAGGAGGCGCTGACGGTCTGGGACGGGGTGCGGATCGAGGACGTGCGGGCCAAGTCGCTGGCGCTCACCGACTTCTTCCTGCGCTGCGTGGCGGCGTACACGGGTGCGGGCGCCGAGGTCGCGGTGCGGTCGCTGACGCCCGCCGAGCACGCGCGGCGCGGCAGCCAGGTCGCGCTGCTGTGCGACCCGGCGGAGCGGGCCGAGGGGGTGATGGCCGAGCTGATCGGGCGCGGCGTCGTCGGTGACTTCCGGCGCCCCGGTGTCCTGCGCTTCGGGTTCACCCCGCTCTACACTGCGTTCCAGGACGTCGAGCGTGCCGCGCGCGTCCTGGGCGAGGTGATCGGGGGACCACGATGAGCCAGGACGAGTACAAGGCACTGCTGGCACTCGCGCCGGCGCCGCCCGAGCGCCAGGTGCGCTACGGGGAGCACCCCTCCCAGGTCGTCGACCTCTACGGGCAGGGCGCCTCGGGGCCCCGCGTCGTCCTGCTGCACGGCGGGTTCTGGCGCGAGGAGTGGGACCGCACCCATCTGTCGCCGTTCGCCGCCGCGCTGGCGGGACAGGGGATGTCGGTGGCCCTGGTGGAGTACCGCAGGGTCGGCGGTGGCGGCGGCTGGCCCGCCACGGCCGAGGACGTCGACGCGGCCCTCGATCACCTGGGCGCCCCGCCCAGTGTCCTGTTCGGGCACTCCGCGGGCGGCCAGTTGGCGCTGTGGGCCGCGGCCAGGCGTCAGCGGGCCGCGGCCCGTGTCGTCGTGGCCGCCCCGCTGGCCGACCTCGCGCGCGCCCACGAGCTGCGTCTCGATGACGGCGCGGTGGCGTCCTTCCTCGGCGGCGAGGACGCGGCAGTAAGCGAGACCGAGAGCGCGCTGGAGGACGCCGATCCGATGCGGCTGCTGCCGCGCATCCCGGTGGAGGTGCTGCACGGTACCGCCGACGAGGAGGTGCCGATCGAACTGTCGCGGCGGTACGCGAACAACTGGGGCGGGCGGCTGCACCTGATGCCCGGCGTCGGGCACTACGCGCCGGTCACTCCGCGCACACCGGCCTTCGACGTGGTGGTGCGGTCGCTGCGCTAGGTCGTGTCTTCAAAGTCCCGCCTGCCTGGCGGTGTCTGGCACGCACGCTCGCGGCGTTGTCGTCGGTCGCCGCTTCCCCCAGGGCTCGGCTTCGCTCGCCCCGGGAGGTGCCCCCACGCAGGGACTCCCTCCTCCGCCTTGCGAGCGCACGCACCAGACACCGCCAGGCCCGCCCTGCGGGCGGACGCCGCTACTTTGAAGACACTCCCCAGGGGATCGCCCCTCCGGCGTGCGTCCGGTCGTCGAAAGCGCCTTCGGCCCCGCGCGTGGCGGGGCCGAAGGCGGGCGCGGCGTCCGGCCGGGCCGCGGCGGCGCTCGGCGTCAGTCCAGCTCGAGCTCGCCGATGTGGGCGCCGGTGTCGTAGTTGTTGACCTCGTTGTCCGAGATGTTCGTGTACTTGAACTGCTTGACGACGTTGGTGTCGTTGTCGCTGTTGTTCTCGTACTTGCTCAGGACGTGGTCGCTGAAGTCGTAGGCGGACGAGGTCCAGTTGTGGTTGTCGCCGGCGAAGGCGGTGCCCGCCGAGCCGAGGACGGCGGCGGTCGCCAGGACGGCGGCGGCGGTCGCGGTGCGGATGCGCATGGGTGCTCCTTGCGGTCGGGGCGCGGGGTCTCGCGCGGGGTGTGCCCTGTGCGCGAGACCTCTTCCACACGCCGCAGCAAAACGATCATCATTAATCCGCACGTGCCGGTGGTGTACGCCGCACGGGCGCTTCCCGACGGGGCGGACCGTAGGCTTCGACGGGGGCCGCGTGAACCTCGCGGCCCGTGTGGGGCGTCCCTTTCGGTATGGAAGAACAGCAGCGGACCGGCACGGTCCCGGCCGGGGTCACCCTCGGCCTGTTCGCGGCGTGGGCCCTGCACGACGCGGAGGAGACGGCCATGATGCCGCGCTGGCTCCGCACGCACGTTCCCGAGTTGCGGAAGTCGGCGCCGCGCGTGCCGGAGGCGGTGTGGACGCGGCTGGAGGCGACGGACGGGCGGCGGTTCGCGGCGGCCGTCGGCGTGATGGCCGTCCTCGTGGGAGCGGCCGCCGCGGAAGGGCACCGTACGGGCGGACGGAGCGCCACCTACCAGACGGCGCTGGGCGCCTTCGGCGCGCACGGCGTCGTGCACCTCGCGCAGGCCGCCGCCACCCGCAGCCTCACCCCGGGGGCGCTGACCTCACCGCTGGTGGTCATCCCCTTCACCGCCTGGGCCCGCGGGAGGCTGCGCGAGCAGGGGATCCTCCGGCCGACGAGGCCGCGCGACATCGCCGCCGGTGCCCTCGGGGCCGTCGCGGCGCTGGCGGTCTCCCACGGTGTCGCCCACCTGCTCGTGCGGCGGCGCTGACGGCAGCGGGGACCACCGGGAGCCGGCGCGCAGCCGGTCCCCCAGCGCGCAGAGACCGACCGCCACGGCGAGGAACGCCGCCGCGCCCGCCAGCAGCGCCGTCTCGTAGTAGCCGCCGCTCGCCACCCGCGCCGCCGCGTACCCGGTGGCCGCACCGCCCAGCACGGCGCAGCCCAGCACCGAGAGCAGCGGTCCCGCACCCGTGCCTCCCCCGGCCAGGGTGTCGCGCAGCGCGAGTCCGGCCGCCACCGTGCCGAGGGCCGGCCCCGCGGCTCCGGCCAGCGCCGGGGTGCCGAAGGTGACGCCGTAGCGGACGGCGAGCGCGGGAGCGAAGAAGAGGACGAGGAACCGGCGCAGGGCGTGGCCGAGGAAGGCGACGGCGTGGCCGGGTCTCGCGCGGGCCCCGGGCCCGCGGCCGGTGGGTGACCCGGGTCCGGGGTGGGTGCGGGCCGTCCACCGCCGGTCGCCCAGTCGGCACGCGGCGAGCACCGCCGCGCAGGCGGCGGCGAGCGGCAGCCGGTCGTCCAGCCGGCCCAGGTTGTAGAGCAGCAGCGTGTCGTAGGCGAGCAGGACGAGTCCGCCGAAGGCGGCGAGGGAGCCGAGGAACAGCAGCAGCCGTACCGCCGGCAGCGGCGGCGGTGCCGTGTGCGGCGCGGCCCGGGTGGGCTCCCACCGGCGGGCCAGGGCCGCCAGCGCGGGCGGGGTCACCAGCGCGGAGGCGCAGCGCACGGCCAGGTCGTCGAGGGTGTAGGGGTTGTGCAGGTCCCCTTCGACCGCGCAGAAGACGGCGGTGTGGGCGAGCGCGGCCACCACCAGCAGCGGTGAGCGCAGCACCCGGCGGCAGAGCAGCGGGTCGAGCCAGCGCAGCACCACGGCGAACGCCAGCAGCACCAGCGGCAGTTCCAGTGCCGCCTGGACGCGCAGCACGCTCACGGCGAGGGCGTGCGGCCAGGGCCAGTGGGTGACGAGCCACCCCAACGGGCCGCCACCGTCCGGCAGGTCGAACCAGCCGGGAGGCAGATAGCGGGCCACGAAGGCGGGGTCGCCGCCCCGGACGCGCTCCACGTACACCACGACGGCCACCTGGTTGACCAGCACGAGACCGGTCACCACCCCCAGCCATGCGAGCGGCCCCGGCAGCCCGCGCCCCACCGCCCCGGATCCGAGCGGCGGTCGCGGTCGCCGGTCCCGGACCGCGAGGGCGAGCGCCAGGACGACGGATATGACGACGGTGCCGTCCACGGTTGCGTGCATGGCGGCTCAGCGTACGTAGTTCTTCAAAACCTCGGTGTCCAGACGGATGCCGACGGGCTCGGGAAGCGCGACCTGTTCACCGAACGAGGCGGTGTGCAGGTCGCGGTAGCGCCCGGTGTGCGGATCGGGGTTCGTGTGCACGACGACCTCGCCCGCGCCCCGGTCGACCAGGAGATAGACGGGGATGCCGACAGCGGCGTGGGCGGCCGGTTTCTCCTGCCGGTCGCGCTGGTTGGTGTCCGAGTCGTACGAGGTGACTTCGGCGGTCATCAGTACGCCGTCGGGTTCGGCCCACTCGCCCTGGCCGGCGAAGTGGGCGATGGGCGCGAGCGAGCCGTCCGGACGCACTCTTCCCTTGCGGTTGGCGCCGGCCTTCAGCCCTTGCGTGGGGTGCAGGTCGAGATCCGGGCGCGCCTGCATGCACTGCCTGAGCAGCCACATGGTGATCGTCTCGTGATCCCCGTCCGCCACGACCTTCTCTCCGATCCGTCCGCCGATGAACTCCAACGTGACGGTCTCGGGAGTGGAGGACGCGATCTGCTCGAAGTCCTCCACCGACATGTGAGACGTGCGCTCGGCCATAACCGTCATGCTGCCCCTCCTTCCAGGCGAAAGCCACTGTCGGCCGCGGGGCGGCGGGGCGGCGGGGGCCGGTGGAGGGCGGAGCTCCTTCGAAGAGGTGGACGGCGGCGGACTCTGCGGGCTCAGCCGACAGGCGTGACGCGGTGGCGAGGCCAGGAGGTGCGGCGAGCGGCGGGAGGAGCGCAAGGCAGAGAGGAGGTGTCGACCGGCAGTGGGCCGGAGGGCAGGGGCAGAGTGAGCGTCTCCCCGTAGGGACATGCCTCCCGGACGAGGTACGCCCCCTCCTCGGGGCGGCTGTAGCAGGTCGCTCGACGCGTGTAGGGGTCGAGAATCAGGTAGACGGGAATGTCCGCTGCGGCGTAAGCATCCGTCTTGGTGATGTAGTCGTTCTCGACGCTGGATCGTGAAACGATCTCCAACGCCAGCTCGATCAGCTCGGCGCTGCGCGGAGGCGTCTCGCTTTCCGGATGCCACAGCACCACGTCCGGGCTGAGGCCGGTGTCCCACTCGGGGTGGTGGAACTCGATGTCGCCCACTGCCTCCAGACCGCCGTGAGAGGCGTCGCTGCGCTCGTCCAGAATCGCCGTCATACGGCGGAAGGTACGAACGTGCTCCAGCGAAACGGGGGACATCATGACGAAGCCGTCCGCCGGCACGACCTCGACGCCCTCCAGGGATTCCGCCTTCTCCATGAGGCTCCGGATCAGCTCCAGGTCCCCCTCGATCTTCTCCACGCTCTCCACCGTCCCTTTCGACGGACCCGCGCTGCCTACGGAACCAGCGTAGCCGCACGGTCGGACGGACCGTGCGGCTACGGGCGGGCGGGGCCCGGGGAGGTCGGGGGCTCAGAGGAAGGAGTTGACCTGGATCGTCTCGTCGCGGCCCGGGCCGACGCCGATGGCGGAGATCGGGGCGCCCGACATCTCCTCCAGGGTCTTCACATACGCCTGCGCGTTCTTCGGCAGGTCGGCGAAGGTCTTGGCCTTGGTGATGTCCTCGCTCCAGCCGGGCAGGTACTCGTAGACCGGCTCGGCGTGGTGGAAGTCGCTCTGGTTGTAGGGCAGTTCCGTGGTGCGCTCGCCCTCGATGTCGTAGGCGACGCAGACGGGGATCTGCTCCCAGCCCGTGAGCACGTCCAGCTTGGTGAGGAAGAAGTCGGTGAGCCCGTTGACGCGGGTGGCGTAGCGGGCGATGACCGCGTCGAACCAGCCGCAGCGCCGGTTGCGGCCCGTGGTGACGCCGAACTCGCCGCCGATGGTGCGCAGCGCCTCGCCGTCGTCGTCGAACAGCTCGGTGGGGAAGGGGCCCGCACCGACGCGGGTCGTGTACGCCTTGAGGATGCCGATGACCCGGTTGATCCTCGTCGGGCCGACACCCGCCCCGGTGCAGGCGCCGCCCGCCGTCGGGTTGGAGGAGGTGACGAACGGGTACGTGCCGTGGTCGACGTCCAGCAGGGTGCCCTGGCCGCCCTCGAAGAGGACGACCTTGCCCTCGTCGATCGCGTCGTTGAGGACCAGCGTGGTGTCGGCGACGAAGCCCTTGAGCTGCTCGGCGTAGCCCAGCAGCTCCTCGACGACCTGCTGCGCGGAGATCGCGCGGCGGTTGTAGAGCTTGGCCAGCACCTGGTTCTTGAAGTCGAGCGCGGCCTCGACCTTCTGCAGCAGGATCGACTCGTCGAAGAGGTCCTGGACCCGGATGCCGACGCGGTTGATCTTGTCGGCGTAGCTCGGGCCGATGCCGCGCCCCGTGGTGCCGATGCGCCGCTTGCCCAGGAACCGCTCGGTCGTCTTGTCGAGCGTCTCGTGGTACGGCGTGATCAGGTGGGCGTTACCGCTGACCAGCAGCTTGGAGGTGTCGACGCCGCGCTCGTTCAGTCCGCTCAGCTCGGAGAGCAGGACCGAGGGGTCGACGACGACGCCGTTGCCGATGACGGGGGTGCAGCCGGGGGAGAGGATCCCGGACGGGAGCAGGTGCAGCGCGTACTTCTGGTCGCCGACGACGACCGTGTGGCCGGCGTTGTTGCCGCCCTGGTAGCGCACCACGTAGTCCACGGAGCCGCCGAGCAGGTCGGTGGCCTTTCCCTTGCCCTCGTCACCCCACTGAGCACCGAGCAGCACAAGTGCGGGCACAGGCGTACACCCCTTTCGGGTGGGGCATGTCCCACGTGCGTGGCGCGTATCGCCATCGCGTCAGCCGCAGGTCGGTACCCCGGATAGAGGAAGCCCCTGGCGCAACAGCGACAGGGGCTCTTGCACCGAGAGATTACCGAACAATTCTCCCGGGTGACGAACAGGGGAGTGCACCGACTCGGACGGACGTACGAACGCGTACCACCTCAGCACACGCCGGCAGCTTCCGGGAACCGGGGTCGGTCCCCCGGTCCCGGGCCGGTCTCAAGAACGCACGGACTTGCCCGTACGCACGGATTCACGAGGAAGGATCGTGGTGTCGGCTCCAGATCCCGCGAGGCCTCCGGCGCATCCCCGCGCCCCGTCGCCGTCCCCCGCGCAACCCGGCCTCAGACCGCCCGGACGGCCCTCGGCACGCCCGCCCGCCCCCTCGGCTGAGCGTCGCCAGGCGAGAGGCCCGGCGACGAGCCCGGAGGCGCAGGACACGGGGGCGAGCCCGACGGCCGGAGGCCCGGCGCCGGGAGACCCGCGGGCCGGCGGGCGTGCGGCCGGGCGAGACGACAGGCGTCCGGACGGGCGTGGCGACAGGCGTGTGACCGGGCATGTGGACGGGCGCGCCGCCCCGCGGGCGGAGGGGGCGGCGGCCGTTCCGCTGCTCGTGGTCGTCGACCCCGTCGCCCGCAGCACGGACGGCGAGTCCGTCCGGATCGCCCGCGACGTGCTGCGGGCAGGAAGCCCCGGCATGAAGCTGAGCCTGCCCGAAGGGCCCGACGCGGTGGCCCGGGCCCTGGCCCGGCGCGGCGGGCGCAGACCCGTCCTGGTCGGCAACGACCGCGCCCTGCTGCGCGCCGTGCGGCTCCTGCACCACGAGCGGACGCTGGAGCACACGGCGCTGTCGGTGGTGCCGGTCGGCAACGGCCCCTCGATCGCCCTCGCCCGGAGTCTGGGGCTGCCGCTCGACGCGGTCTCGGCCGCACGGACGGTGCTGCGCGGGACCGCGCGGCCGCTGGATCTCCTGGTGGACGACGAGGGGGAGGTCGTTCTCGGAGGGCTGCGCCTGGAGCGGGACGCCGCGCCCGCCGCGCCGTCCGCGCCCGCCGCCACGACGGCGCCCCCGGAGGGGACGGCGTCCCTTCCGCCGCCCTGGCGGCGGCTGTGCCACTCCCTGGCGCGCACGGTCCTTGCCGGGGGCGCCCGCGCCGGTGGCGGGCCGCACCAGGCGGCGGACGAGCCGAGCGCGGTGCCCCTCCCCCAGCGGCTGCGCGTGGTGGCCGACGAGACGGTGCTGACCGGCCCCGACCGGCCGGTGACGGAGCTGGCGGTGCGTACGGCGCAGGGCACCGGGTGGGCGGAGGTCGTCGTCCAGCCCGCCCACGCGGAGGTGCCCGCGCGGGCGCGGGCGCGCACCGTCACGGTGGCGGCGTCCGGCGGCGAGGGCTTCCGCTACCGCCCCGACACCCAGCCGCCGAGCGCGCCGGTCCCCGTCCGCACCTGGACGCTCAGCCCCGGTGCCTGGCACCTGGTCCTGCCGGCGGACTGACGGCCCTGGCGGCGGCCGGCGGGGGCGGGGCCGCCGGCCGCCGGAGCTCGGGGGAGCGTCAGCCCTGCTGCCGCTCGTGCCAGCGCTTCAGCATCTCCTCCAGCTCCCGCTGCATGAACCGGAGGAACTCGGCGCTCTCCCGCAGGCGGCGGGCGCCGGGGGAGTCGCCGCCGAGGGCGTCGGCGCCGGTGGTGAGGGTGGCCTGCCAGCGGTTGAGGATGTTGTCGCGGCTGAGCAGGCTCGTGTACCAGACGTCGTGGTGCAGCAGGTAGCGCTCGCGGCGCGAGCCGGGGTCGCGCTGCCGGCTGACGAGCCCCACCTGGGAGAGGTAGCGCACGGCGCCGGAGATGGCGGCCGGGCTGGCCTGGAGCCGTCGGCCCAGTTCGGCGGAGGTGAGAGCGCCCTCCTCGGAGGCGAGGAGGCAGGCGAAGGCGCGGGAGGCCATGCGCTGCATGCCCGCCTCGGTGAGGTCGGCGGCGAACCGCTCGACGAACGCGGAGGCCCGCTCCTCGTACTCCCGCAGCCGGGGGCCGGTCTCCTCGGTACCGGCCTTGCCGGCCTCCCGGGTACCGGCCTTGCCGGCCTCCTGCGCCCGGGTCTCGTCCCTCGCGTCGTCAGCCACGTCGGTCGGCTTCTCCCTCCAGCGTGCCCAGCTGCTTGTCTGCCCTGCTCAGCGGTTCCCTCGAAGACCCTAACGCTTCCTTAACTTCACAAATTTGTGAAGCTAGCGTAGTTTCCGAAACATGACCGCCGCTACCACCACGACAGCGCCCGCCACCACGGCGATCTCCGTGTCCGGGCTCGTCAAGACCTTCGGCGCGACCCGCGCCCTCGACGGGCTCGACCTCCATGTCGCCACCGGCGAGGTGCACGGCTTCCTCGGCCCGAACGGCGCGGGGAAGTCGACGACCCTGCGCATCCTGCTGGGCCTGCTGCGCGCCGACACCGGAACCGCCCGCCTGCTGGGCGCGGACCCCTGGGACGACGCCGTCGCCCTCCACCAGCGGCTCGCCTACGTCCCCGGCGACGTCGAGCTGTGGCCCAACCTCACCGGCGGCGAGGCCATCGACCTGCTGGCGCGGCTGCGCGGCGGTATCGACGCGGCCAGGCGCGCCGAGCTGGTCGAGCGCTTCGACCTCGACCCGACCAAGAAGGGCCGCACCTACTCCAAGGGCAACCGGCAGAAGGTCGCCCTCATCGCCGCGCTCGCCTCCGACGCGGAGCTGCTGCTGCTCGACGAGCCGACGGCGGGCCTCGACCCGCTGATGGAGGTCGTCTTCCAGGACGTCGTCCTCCGGGCCAAGAACGAGGGGCGCACCGTCCTGCTCTCCAGCCACATCCTGTCCCAGGTGGAGAAGCTGTGCGACCGGGTGAGCATCGTCCGGCTCGGCAGGGTCGTCCAGTCCGGGACGCTCGGCGAGATGCGGCATCTGACCCGTACGACCATCGAGGCCGAGATCGATCCGGCCCGGTACGCGGAAGGGGATGCGACCCCTGCGTCCGGGCTGGCCGGTCTGCCCGGCGTCCACGATCTGCGGACGGAGGGCGCCCGCGTGCACTTCTCCGTGGACGGCGCACACCTCGAGGCGGCCGTGCGCCACCTCGGCGGCCTCGGCGTCCGCAGCCTCGTCAGCCATCCGCCGACGCTGGAGGAGCTGATGCTGCGCCACTACGGCGACGAACTGGCGGCCACCGGACACGGCACGGGCACCGGCACGGGCCGCACCACCGCCCCGGACGCCGCCCGCATGGACGTCTCCTCGGACGCCGCCCCCAACGCCTTCCGGACGGACAGCTCACCGGACGCCGCCGCTTCGGACGCCGGCACGGAGGGTGGCTCGCGATGAGTACCGTCACCGACGCCGCCCCGCGCGACGGCGGGCTCAGCCGCCGGGAGGCGGGCGGGGCGGCCGGCGGCAGCGCGCTCGCGGGCACCGGCGTCCTCTTCCGCTTCGCGCTCCGCCGCGACCGGCTCCGCCTCCCCGCCTGGGTCCTGGCCGTCCTCCTGGTGACCCTGTCGGGCGTCCAGAAGGCCGGCGATCTGGCGCCGGACGCCCCGGCCTCCGGGCGGGCGGTGCCCCCGGAGTCCGCCGGCATGATCGAGACGCTGCGCGGGCCCGCCATGCTCGCCATGACCGGGCCCGAGCACTACCTGACCCACGTCACCCCCGCCTCGGTGCTCAGCATGCTGATGATCGGCTACGGGGCGCTCCTCGTCGGGCTGATGAGCGTGCTCACCGTCGTGCGGCACACCCGCGCCGACGAGGAGAGGGGCATCGCCGAGCTGCTGCGCTCCGGCGTCGTGGGACGGCACGCCACTCTCAGCGCGGCCCTCGCCGCGGCGGCCGTGGCCAATGTGGCGCTGGGCGCGCTGTTCGCCCTCGTGCTCCCCCTCGCGGGCCCTGCCGGCGTCACCGGCGGCGGCGCGCTGCTGTACGGGGCCGCGCACGCGGCCGTCGGGCTGGTCTTCGCCGGGGTCGCCGCCGTCACCGTGCAGCTGTCCGCGCACGCCAGGGCCGCCGGCGGCATGGCGCTCGCCGTCCTGGGCGCCGCGTACGCGCTGCGCGCGGCGGGGGACGTGGGCTCGGGACCCGTCTCGTGGCTGTCGCCGATCGGCTGGGCCCAGCGCACCTACCCGTTCGTCGACGACCGCTGGTGGCCGCTGCTGCCCGCGCTCGCGCTGGCCCTCGCCACGGCCGCCGCGGGCTACGCGCTCTCCACCCGGCGCGACGTGGGGGCCGGCGTGCTGGCGGCCCGGCCGGGCCCGCCGACCGCCTCCGCCGCGCTCGCCCGGCCCCTCGGCCTCGCCCTGCGGCTGCACCGCGGGCTGCTGGCCGGATTCTGCGCCGCGCTGCTGCTGCTCGGCGCCATGTACGGCTCCCTGTTCGGCGGCGTCGACGACATGCTGAAGGACCTGGACGGCATCAGGGAGGCCATCGCCAGGGGGGCGCCTCCCGGCCGGAGGCCGGGGGAGGGCGGCTCCCTCGTCGAGCCCTTCGCGTCCACGATCGTGCTGGTGGTCGCCGTCGTCGCCTCCCTGCACGTGGTGATGGCCGCACTGCGGCCCCGCGCGGAGGAGACGGCGGGCCGCGCCGAGCCGCTTCTGGCCACCGGACCGGCCCGTACCCGCTGGCTCGGATCCCACCTGGTCCTCGCGCTCGGAGGCGGCACCGTGGTGCTGCTGGCCGGCTCCCTCGGTCTCGGCCTCGCGGGGAGCGCCTCCGCGGGGGACAGCGGCCTGATCCCGCGGCTGCTGGGCGCCGGGCTCGCCTACGCGCCCGCGCTGTGGGTCACCGGCGGTGTCGCCGTCCTCCTCTTCGGCTGGGTACCGCGGGCGGCGCCGCTGGCCTGGGCCGTACCGGCCTACGGTTTCGTCGTCGGCTATCTCGGCAAGCTCCTCGACCTGCCGGGCTGGCTGAACGACCTCTCCCCCTTCGGGCACGTCCCGCAACTGCCGTCCGCCGACATGCGCTGGACCCCCGTCGTGCTGCTGACCCTGGTGGCCGCGGCGTTGGTCACCGCGGGCCTGGCGGGCTTCCGCCGCCGCGACCTCGACACGAAGTAGCCCCTTTTGGCGCGCGCCACCCGGGCCCGGCGCCGCACCGGGTGGCGTCGCGCGCCGGGCGGCGGGGCCGCTCAGCCCTGGCGTTGGTAGCGCAGGATCGCGCCGCCGGGGAACTCGCGGATCAGGGAGCCGCCTTCGACGCGCAGGGTGGAGGAGTCGCCGGCCTCGCAGGTGCCGCGCGACGCGGAACGGTCGACGTCGGGCGGCCCGATGCGGGTGGGCCCCCGCTCGTCTCCCATGGCGAAGAGGTCCACTCTCGCCTCGCAGTGCTCCGAGCCGTCGGAGACCATGCCCAGGCCGCGGTCCTCGGAGTCGCCGGCGCCGATGGACAGCGTCTGGGTGCCGCCGTCGGACAGCGGCCTGCGCCACTCGCCGACCAGCGCTTCGGGGACCCGCTCGGGGGTGGCGACCTTGTGCAGCGTCGCGGTACGGCCCGCGGCCCGCCATCGCAGGGTGCCGTCGGGCGCGGCCTTCAGCGTGTGCACGCCGATCGCCGAACAGCGCCCCTCGGGAACGCTCTTGACCACCCTGGTGTCCAGCCGCATGCCCGTCTTCCCACCGCCGTCGGCGTCGCCCTGCGAGGAGGGCGCCTTGGCGAGTTTGCCGTCGCTCTTGCACTCGTAGTCGGTGCCCAGGCTGATGCTGTTGGCGACGACCTCGCCTTCCTGGCCCTGGGTGATGTGGAAGCGGCGGTGCTGGCCGTTGGGCTCCCCGTCCCGTTCGACGGGGCCGACCCAGGTGCCGAGGTAGGCGTCGGGAACGGCGGAGGCCGCCCGGTCGCTGTTGCCGCGGCCGCCGCTGTCGGAGGATCCGAGCCCGGCGCCCGCGGCGGCGATCCCCGCCCCCGCCAGAACGAGAGCCGCGGCGGCGGCGAGCAGCACGCGGCGACCGCGGCGCACGCGGCGGGGCGGCGCGTCCTCGTCCGTGCGACCCGGCTGCGAGAGCGCGGACGTCGCCGGCTCAGCCGCCCGCTCCCCCGCTGCCGCGGGCCGCGTCACCGCGTCCGTTCCTGTGACCGGTTCGGTGCCGGGGCCCGGGGCGCCCGCATCCGGCCCCTCAGGACCTGACAGCGGCGCCGGGTCCTGCGCGCCCCCGCCGTGCCTGTCCGAGCCGGACGGCGGCGTGTCCGTGTCCAGCAGCCGCACGGCCTCCCGGCCCAGTTCGGCCAGCAGTCCGGCGGGCAGCCACGGTGGTTCCGAGGCGCCGACCGCCACCGGCTGCACCCGGGAGACGACCTCCTCAGGCGCCGGCCGGTCGGCGGGGTCCTTGGCGAGGCAGTCGGCGATCAGCTCCCTGAGCCGCGCCCCGTCACCCGCCGGGCCCCCGTCCGGGCCGCCGTCCTCGCCCAGGCCCGCCAGGTCGGGCTCCTCGGAGGCGATACGGAACATCACCGCGTGCACCCCGCCCGCGCCGCCGCTCGGACCGAAGGGCGGGCGGCCCGTCGCCGCGTACGCCAGCACGGCGCCCAGGCAGAACACGTCGCCGGCCGGGCTCAGCCGACCGCCGGTGATCTGCTCGGGCGACATGAAGCTGGGGGAGCCGACGACCATGCCGGTGCTGGTCAAAGTCGACTCCGGCACCTCGTCCAGGGCGCGCGCGATCCCGAAGTCGATCACCCGGGGGCCGTCGATCGTCAGCAGTACGTTCGACGGTTTCAGGTCGCGGTGGACGATGCCCACGCCGTGGATGTCGAGCAGCGCGGAGGCCAGCCCGTAGGCGAGGACGCGGACGGACCCGGGCGGCAGCGGCCCGTGCCCCTGCCGGGCCGGCTCCGCCGAGCCTCCCTGTGCTCCGGCGGAGACCACCTGGTCGAGGCCGGGCCCGGCGATGTAGCCGGTCGCCACCCAGGGGGTGTCCGCCTCGGTGTCGGCGTCCAGCACGGGCGCCGTCCACCGGGCACCGACCCGCCGCGCGGCCTCGACCTCCATGCGGAACCTGGTGCGGAACGCGGGGTCGGCCGCCAGTTCGGACTTCACCAGTTTGACGGCCACGGTGCGGCCTCCGGACGAGCGCCCCAGGTACACCCGGCCCATGCCGCCCGCACCCAGTCTTCTCAGCAGCCGATAACCGCCGATGCCGACCGGGTCCTGTGGCAACAGGTCCGTCATACGCCGCCCGCCCCCTGTAACTGATAGGTCGTCCGTGACCGGTGGCCGTCCGTCCGTGGCTGGTCGTCTCCGACTTCACTCTCACCCACGAAGGTCACGGCCGGGCTGCCGATGGGCTTCGCTTCGATGTGGCGGCCACGTGCGGGCCCCCGTCGAGCCCTGCGGGCTCACCGTCTCACAGGCGGGGTTTCCCTCGCCTCGGAGAGCCGCCGCAGCACCTCGGCGACGCGGGCGGACTCGGCCTCGCCGCCGGGGGCCTCGCTCACGCCCGTTCCGTCGCTCAGGTCTGTGCCGCCGCGAAGGTGGCGTACGCCTCGGGGTCCGAGTGCCGGTACAGCCGGAAGAAGGCGTCCACGACGGGCGCGTCGAAGGTGCCCAGGCGGGTGAGGATCTCCCGGGCGAAGGCGACGGGCTCGGTCGGCCCCGCGGTGATCAGGTCGCCGTCGGTGACGGCGTCGGCGTCGCGGTAGTGGGCCGCGCCCCGGTAGCCGTTGGCCGCCTGGAGGAACTCGGGGGCCGCGCTGGTGTGCGCCCGCTCGTCGAGCAGCCCTTCGTCGGCGAGCCCGAGGACCGCTGAGCAGATCGCGGCGACGGGCACGCCCTCGTGCAGGAACTCCCGCGCCGTGTAGGCGAAGTCGGCCAGCTCGCCGCCGCTCCAGCCGTCGGCGCCCGGCAGGATCAGCAGCCGGCTGTCGGCGGCGCGCAGGGTGTCCAGGGTCATGTCGGGCTGCACGCGCAGCCCGCCCCTGGTCACCACGGGAGCGCTGTCGAGGGCGACGGTGCGCACGTCGCCCGGGAGGTGGGCGACGGCGTGACCGTACTCCCAGTCGGCGAGGGTGTCGTACACGGCGAGGTGGACGGTCATGGGGGCCTCCGCGGGCGCTCCGTAGGGGATGACAGCACCCTTTCCACGCGTCGGCATGCTGTCACGTGTCCGCCGTGACGGGCGGACTCCTGATCCTTAACGTCACAAGGAAGCCGCTTTAACCCGCGCGTCCCTACGTTCACCGGCATGGATTCGCTCAGCCAGTTCCTCGGCCACCTCGCGCTCGACCTCGCGGCGGTGCTGGTCTTGACGTTCGCGGTGTACTTCCCCAGGCACCGGCGGCGGGATCTGCTCCCCGCCTATCTCGCGCTCAACGTCGCCCTCTTCGCCGTCGTCGCGGCGCTCGCCCGGGTCGGGGGCGACGGCGGCATGGCGCTGGGCTTCGGGCTCTTCGGGGTGCTGTCGATGATCCGGCTGCGCTCGGAGTCCATCCGGCACGAAGAGGTGGCCTACTACTTCACCACGCTCGTCATCGGCCTCGTCGCGGGTCTGCCGCACCTGCCGTTCGGCCTCGCCGTCGTCCTGTGCCTGCTGCCGGTGGCCGTCCTGTACGCCGTCGACCACCCCCGGCTGTTCGCCCGTACGCGGCGCACCGTCGTCACCCTCGACGCGGCCGTCACCGACCCCGACGGCGTCCGCGCCCACGTCCGCGCACGGCTGGGCGAACCGCTGGCGTGGAAGGTCAGCGAGGTCGACTACGTACGCGACCTGACCGTCCTGGACGTGCGGTACCGCGAGGTTGCCGCCTCCGCGAGGCGGGAACGGGGACGGACGACGGCTCCTGCTCGATGCCGCGGCGGCGACCCCGGCGAGGCCCGCACGCGTGGCGACCACGCGAGCGCCCCGGCGCCGGGAGCCGTCGGCGACAGCGACACCCCTGCGACGTTCCCGCACACGCCTGCCACTGCCGCTCATCCCAGGGAGACCGCCTGATGTCCGCGCTTACCACCCCCGCAGGACCCCACGCGCCCCACGCCGCGGCCCCGGCCTGCTCGGGCCGCGCCCGCCTCGCCCCGTCCGTCCGCGCGCTCGCCCGCGCCGCGCTGGCCGCACACCCCATCGGCCTCGACGCCGTCAACGAGCGCGCCCGGCTGCTGGACAGGTACGACCGCTGCTACCTCGTGCGGGCCGCCACCTTCCGCGACATCGCGGCGCACCTGACCGACCCGCACCGCGACGAGCCCTTCCGCGCCCTGTCCATCGGCGGCCGGCGCTGGTTCCGCTACCACTCGGTCTACTACGACACGCCCGGCCTGCGCGCCTACCACGACCACCGGCAGGGCCGCCGCCGGCGCTGCAAGATCCGCGAGCGGCTGTACCAGGACACCGGCGAGCGGCAGTTCGAGATCAAGGTCAAGGGCGGGCGTGGCCAGACGCTCAAGTACCGCCGCCGCCTCGCCGAGCGCGCCTCCGCGCTGGAGGACGCCTCCCGCACCTTCCTCGCCCGGACGCTCCAGGACGCCTACGGCTCCGACTTCGAGATCCCCTCAAAGCTGACGCCCAGCCTGGTCACCGACTACACCCGCGCCACGTTCGTGGCCGACGGGCAGCGCATCACCGCCGACGCGGCCCTGGTCTGCCGCGACGCCGGCGGCAACGAGGTGCACGGCGCCCGCGACCTGCTCCTCGTCGAGACCAAGTCCCACGGCCACCTCACGGAGGCCGACCTGCTCCTGCACGAGCACGGCCTGCGCGCCGCGGACTTCACCAAGTACGCCTCCCTGGCGGCCCTGGACCCGGCCCTCCCGGCCAACCGGTGGCTGCGTTCGCTCAAGGAGACGTTCCCGCGGGAGACGTTCGAGAGTGGGACCTTCCCGGGGGAGACGCTCTCCGCGCAGGCGACGGCGCAGGCGCAGGCGCAAGCGCGGGCGACGGCGACAGAGGCAGGGCCGGCGGTGTGACGCGGCGGGCGGCGGGGCTCTCAGGCGGGCAGCGGGCGTTCGTGGACGACGTGCTTCATCACGAGGGTCGAGCTCAGGCGCTGCACGCCGGGAAGCGTGGCGAGTTTCTCGTCGTAGAGGCGCTGGAAGGCGGCGAGGTCGGCGGTGACGACGCGCAGGAGGTAGTCGGGGTCGCCGAAGAGGCGCTGGGCCTGGATGACCTGGGGGAGGTCGAAGAGCGCCTGTTCGAAGGAAGAGATGGTGGTGCGGTCCTCCTGGCGCATCGTGACGAAGACGAGGGCGTCGAAGGTGAGGCCGACCGCCGTGGCGTCGACCACGGCGCGGTAGCCGCGGATCGCCCCGCCGCGCTCCAGCTCGCGCAGCCTGCGGTGGCACGGGGAGAGGCTCAGCCCGACCCGCGCCGCCAGCTCCGTCACGGTCAGGCGGCCGTCGGCCTGTAGCTCGGCAAGAATCTGCCGGTCCATGTCGTCCATGGGGAAGATTCTTCCACGGAGCGGCGGCTGAGCGACTCGGTGAGGGAACACCTTTGGGGCATTTCTTCGTATTCTTTCTCTCCGAACCCGTTCGAGAGGAAGAACCGTCCCCATGGCTACCAGCTCCATAGCCGCCTTCGCCGCCGTCTCCTTCCTCCTGGTCCTGGTTCCGGGAGCCGACTGGGCGTACGCGATCACCTCAGGTCTGCGCGACCGGTCCGTGGTCCCCGCGGTCGGCGGGCTGATGCTGGGGTACGTGGGGCTCACGGCCGTCGTCGTGGCGGGTGTGGCCGCGGTGGTGGCGCAGACCCCCGGGGTGCTGACCGCGCTGACCCTGCTGGGCGCCGCCTACCTCGTCTGGCTCGGGGTGACGACGCTGACCGGGGCGAAGGACGCCGGGACCCCGGGCGCGGGCGACGGCGCTGCGGGCGCCGACGATCCCACCGGCCCCCAGGCGCGCTCGCGCGTCCTCAAGGGCGCCGGAGTCAGCGGCCTCAACCCCAAGGCGCTGCTGCTGTACGTCGCGCTCCTGCCCCAGTTCGCCGACCAGCACGGCAACTGGCCGCTCGCGTTGCAGATCGGGCTGCTGGGGCTGCTGCACATGTGCACGGCCGGGGCCGTCTACCTCGGCGTCGGCTCGCTCGCCCGTACGGTGCTGCGGGCACGGCCGAGGGCGGCCCGGCTGATCACCCGGCTCTCCGGGGCCGCGATGATCGTGCTCGGCGGCGTGCTGCTGGTGGAGCAGATCCCGCACTGAGCCGGATGCGGCGCTGAGCCGCATCCCGTGCTGAGCCGCGCCCCCGTGCCGCCCCGGTTCACGGCCGGGTCGCCGCGCCGAAGCGGCAGGTCACCGAGGCCCCGCCGTGGTCGGGTGAGGTTCCCAGCGTGACGCCGCCGCCCGAGTCCTCCGCCGTCGTGCGGGCGATGTCGAGACCCAGGCCCGTCGAGCCCGCCCCGCTCGTACCGCGCGCGCCGACGCCGGCGGCGCCCTCGCCGCCGTCGGCGAACCCCGGGCCGTCGTCCTCGACGGTGAGGACGCCGAAGGCGCCGTCGCCACCGGCCGAGACCGTGAGCCACAGCCCGGTGCCCTCGGGGGTGTGGTCGAGGACGTTGCCGATCAGCGTGTCCAGGACGGCGGTCAGATCCTCCGCCGACACCCGCACCAGAGCCGGGTGGGGCGCGAGGACGGTGACCGCACGCGACTGGTCCTCGGCGAGCGGCACCCAGAACGCGGCGCGCTCCCGTACGAGTTCGGCCAGATCGCACCGCCGGCTGCCGGGAGCGGCACCGGCCCGCCTGGCCGTGCGGATGACGCTGTCGACACTGCGCTCCAGGGCGGCGACCGAGTCGCCGATCCGGGCGGCCTCGTCCGTGTCGCGCAGCCCTTCCGCGTCGAGCCGCAGCGCGGCGACGGGCGTGCGCAGGCGGTGCGCGAGGTCGGCGCCGCGTTCGCGTTCGGCGGTGACCAAGCCGTCGATGCGCTCGCCCAGCTCGTTGAGGCGGCCGGCGAGCTGGCGCAGTTCGCGGGGTCCCGCCGGTTCGGCGCGGGCGGTCAGCTCCCCGGCGGCCAGCCGGTCGGAGACGGCGGCGAGCTGCCGGGTGGCGCGGACGATGCGCGCGGCGAGCCGGTCGGCGAAGGCGAGCCCGAGGAGCATCAGCGCGACGCCGAGCCCGAAGACGGCGAGCCACGAGGGCAGGACGCCCGCGTGCAGCCGGTCCTCGCCGACGGCGACCTGGACGACGGTCGCGGAGCGGCCCTCGGCGTCCGCCCCCTTGCCAGGACCGGATGCCGCCCCTGTTCCCCCGCCCTGTGCGCCGAGCACCGGCACCAGCACGACCCGGCCGCCCCCTCGCGCCTGCCCGGGCGCGTAGGTGAAGGCGCGGCCGTGCCGGGCGAGGGCCAGCGCGTCGTCGCTGACCCCGACGGGCCGTGGCCCGAGCACCGTGTCGTCCGCGAGGACGACACTGGTGCGCGGCTGTTCCTCGCCGTTGAGCCCGTCGAGCACCCCGGCGACGACCTCGCGGCCGCTGCGGCCGCCTCTGCCCAGCGAGCCCCCGACCACCGCCGCCACGGACTGCGCCCGCTCGGTCGCGTCCGTCATGGCCCGGTCCTCGGCGTGGCTGCGGACGAGCAGGGCGAGGGGGACGAGCAGGACGGCGAGGACGACGGCCGTGGTCGTGCCGATGAGGGCGAGGAGCTGTCGGCGCATCAGCCGCGGTCCCCGGCCCCGTCGGCTCCGTCGTCGTTCGAGGCCGGGGTGGCGTCCTGGCCCTGGGCGCCGCCCGGGCTCGCGGCGCCTTCGAAGGTTCCCGCGCCGTCGGGTGCGGCGAGCTTCACCCCCACCGTCCGTACGGTGTGCAGATAGCGGGGGCTGTGCGCGGTCTCCCCCAGCTTTCTGCGCAGCCAGGACAGGTGGACGTCCACCGTCTTGTCGGCTCCGCCCAGCGGCTGCTGCCACACCTCGGCCAGCAGCTCGCGCCGCGATATCACCTGGCCCTGCCGCCGTGCCAGGTAGCACAGCAGATCGAACTCGCGCGGTGTCAGCTCCAGCGGTTCGCCGTCCAGCGTCACCTCGCGGGCGGACGGCGCGACCCGCAGCCCACCGACCTCGACGGGCGGCTCGGGCTCGTCGGGGCCGCCGCTGCCGAGCCGCCGCAGCACGGCCTTGATGCGGGCTTCCAGCTGCCCGGAGCCGAACGGTTTGACGAGGTAGTCGTCGGCGCCGTCCTCCAGCGCCGCGACGATCTCGGGTTCGTCGTCGCGCGCCGTGGCGACGATGACCGGCACGTCACTGACGGAGCGCAGCATCCGCAGGACCTGGCCGCCGTCGACGTCCGGCAGCCCCAGGTCCAGCACGACCAGGTCGGGCCGGTGCGTGACGGCCGCGTCGAGCCCGGCCATGCCGGAAGAGGCCGTCGCGACGGCGTGCCCGCGGTCGCGCAGCGCCCTGACGAGGGCCGCACGGAGCTGGGGGTCGTCCTCGACGACGAGTAGATGTGACATACACGAACATTAGCCACCGGGATCGGGACGGCCCCGGCGGGTGCCGGTGCCCGTACGGCTTGTACTGGGCCCGAGCCGGATTGTCCATTCCTTAACGCGGCGTTAGGAAAGGGAAGCGCAGACTGCGAGGGTGAACGACGAGCAGCGGCGGGACCCGGCCCCGCCCCGGACCCGCACGCCCACCGACACCCGGAGCGAGAGGCGTCGCCGCCGCCTGGCCGCGGCCGGGTGGCTGTGCGCGGTCGCCGCGGCCTTCCTGCTCGGGGCGTGGTCCTTCTCGCACGCCGACCCCGGCGGCCAGTACAGCCGCCCCGACCCGCTCACCGACGACGGTGTGCGGCACGAGCTGACCCAGGCCCAGCGGGGGGCCGGCTCCGCCACACCGGACCCCAAACCCCCGTCCTCGTCCGCCACCCCTTCCCCTGCCCCGCCCTCGCACCACCACGGCCCGACCGCGTCGCCCTCCCGCTCCGCGTCCCCCGCCACCCGCACCGTGCGCTTCCCCGGCGGCCTCGGCACCGCGCTCGCCCTGTGCCGCGCCGACGCGCGCACCGTCGAGCTGCTGAGCTGGACCCCCGCCGAGGGCTACAGCGCCGACGACGTCGAGCCGGGACCTGCCAGGACGGCCACCGTCGAGCTCGAACCCGCCGACGACGAGGCGAGCGACCTCGTCGTCAGCCTCCGCTGCGCCGAGGGGAGACCCCACGCCACGGTCAGGAAGGAAGCGGACGACGAGGACGACGACTGACGTCGTCCCGCCGCCGACCGCCCGCGCGCAGGCGGGGCGGGCGACACTACGCTGGCTGTCACCCTCATGGGGGGTCCTCCCGCAACACGCGAGCGAACCGAGGTACCGACGTGACGACGCACCACTCCTCCTCCGCAGCCACCTCCGGCGGCGCCGCCGTCCCCGCACGGCCCGACCCGGCGGCGGGCCGGGCCGTGCACGCCACCGACCGGGCACACGTGTTCCACTCCTGGTCGGCGCAGGGGAAGATCGACCCGCCGGCGGTCGCGGGCGCGGAGGGCTCCTCCTTCTGGGACTACGAGGGGAAGCGGTACCTCGACTTCACCAGCGGGCTCGTCTTCACCAACATCGGCTACGCGCACCCCAAGGTCGTCGCCGCGATCCAGGAGCAGGCGGCGAAGATGTGCACCTTCGCACCGGCCTTCGCGATCGAGGCGCGTGCGGAGGCGGCCCGGCTGATCGCCGAGCGGACGCCCGGCGACCTCGACAAGATCTTCTTCACCAACGGCGGCGCCGACGCCGTCGAGCACGCGATCCGCATGGCCCGCGTCCACACCGGCAGGCCCAAGGTGCTGTCCGCCTACCGCTCCTACCACGGGGGCACCGAGCAGGCGATCAACCTCACCGGTGACCCGCGCCGCTGGGCGTCCGACACCGGCACCGCCGGGGTCGTCCACTTCCACGCCCCGCACCTGTACCGCACGCAGTTCTACGCGCAGACCGAGGAAGAGGAGTGCGAGCGCGCGCTGGCCCACCTGGAGCAGACGCTCGTCTACGAGGGCCCGCACACCGTCGCCGCCGTCATCCTGGAGACCATCCCCGGCACCGCCGGGATCATGATGCCGCCGCCCGGCTACCTGGCCGGTGTCCGCGCGCTCTGCGACAAGTACGGCCTCGTCTTCGTCCTCGACGAGGTGATGGCCGGATTCGGCCGTACCGGCACCTGGTTCGCCGCCGACCTCTACGACGCCGTACCCGACCTGATGACCTTCGCCAAGGGCGTCAACTCCGGCTACGTTCCGCTCGGCGGCGTCGCCATCTCCGAGAAGATCGCCGCGACGTTCGAGGACCGCCCCTACCCCGGCGGCCTCACCTACTCGGGGCACCCGCTCGCCTGCGGCGCCGCCGTCGCCACCCTCCAGGTGATGGCCGAGGAGGGCATCGTCGAGCACGCCGCCCACCTCGGCGAGCACGTCATCGGCCCCGCGCTGCGCGACATGGCCGAGCGCCACCCCTCCATCGGCGAGGTGCGCGGCACCGGCGTGTTCTGGGCGCTCGACCTGGTGCGCGACCGGGAGACCCGCGAGCCGCTGGTCCCCTACAACGCCACCGGGCCCGACAACGCCCCCATGGCCGACTTCGCCGCCGCCGCCAAGCGCAACGGGCTGTGGCCCTTCGTCAACATGAACCGCACCCACGTCGTGCCGCCGTGCACCATCACCGAGGCCGAACTCAAGGAGGGCCTCGAGGTGCTGGACGAGGCCCTGACCGCGGCCGACGCCCACACCACCGCCGCCCTCGGGGGCGCGGGCGCGTGATACGACGCAGCACCCTGCGCTCGCAGATCGCCGCCGCGCTGCGCGACGAGATCCTGGCCGGACGGCTCGCCACGGGCCGCGACTTCACGGTCAAGGAGATCGCCGAGCAGTACGGCGTCTCCGCGACACCCGTACGCGAGGCGCTGGTCGATCTCGCGGCGCAGGGTCTGCTCGACGTCGAACAGCACCGCGGCTTCCGCGTCCACGAGTTCACGCTCGCCGACTACCGCGCGATGTGCGAGGCACGGCAGCTGGTCGTGGACGGCCTCTTCCACCGCGCCCCCGCCACCCGCCCGCCCGGCCCAGGCCCCGCCGACACGGGTGCCGACACGGGCGCTGACGCGGATGCCGACGTCCATGCCGGCGACGGCCCCTACGCCGGACCGGCGACCCCCGGGGCGGGGGCCGCCCCGGGCCCGGTCACCGGGGGCCCGGTCACCGCCGGGTCGGCCGCGGCCCGCCGCGCGCTGGGCGGGCTGCGGCCCGAGGTCCTCGCGTCCATACGCCGCCGCGCGGACGCCGCGGAACGCGCCGCACGCGCCGGTGACCTCGACGTACTCATCGCCTACGACCTGCGCTTCTGGCGGGAGCTGAGCGGACTGCTCAGCAACCCCTACGTCTGCGACTTCCTCGACAGGCTCCGTGTCCAGTGCTGGGTCTTCGCCGTCCCCGTCCTGCGCGCGCAGGCCACCCTGCGCGGCCGCCTGTGGTCGGGCCACAACGCCCTGCTCGACGCCGTCGAGCGCGGCGACGCGCGTGCCGCCCGCGACGTGCTGGCCACCTACAACCAGCACGCGCTGGCGCAGGTGGGCGTCACGGACGCCGAAGAACCGGCATGAACACCACACCCTCCCCGCGCCCGCCCGACTGAGGGCGGCCCGGCGCGGGTATCCCGCCTCGGCAGAGGCAGGGCGCGGTGCTGCGGGGAGCACTACGCTGTGCGCAGTCCCTGACGGTATAGGAGCGCCCCTTGGCCTGTGACCTCTGGCTGGTACCCCTCGTCGACGTGCTCTGCCACAGTCCCGACAACCCCTTCTCCGAAGAGATCGCCACCTACGACAGGGTGCTCACCGAAGCCGGACTGCCCACGGTCCCCGTCTTCGGCTACATGCCGGGGCTCTCCGGCGACGTCGCCCCCGCCGCCGGGTTCGACTACGAGGCACTGCACTACCTGCGCCGCGCCTACCTGCTGCTGGCCGCCGGACTGGAGGTCACGCCCGTGGGCGAGTTGGGCAGCGACTACGAGCAACTGCTGGAGATGTTCGAGCAGACGGCGCAGCAGTCGCACCTGGTGTGGCACTACGACCACGCCGGCACCTACATCCCGGTGGACTTCCCCGCCCCCCTGTGCGACGACGAACTGCTGGAGGGAGGCGGCCCGCTGGGCTCCAGCCACGGCCTGTTGCGCGAACTGCACCTGGTGGCACCGCACCTGGGCATCGACCCCGACAACCCGCCCCCCGCGCCCGCGGCACCGCTGCGCCCCACGGAACTGGACGAGCCGGCCGCCTCCGCCGCCATCGGCTACGAGGACGGCACCTCCTTCGGCCGGGAGCGCCACGTATGGCTCGGCCTGCACGCCGCCGCGACCCGCAGCCTCGCCCAGGGATCCATGATCGTCTTCGGCTGACCCCCGGCCTGCCCGCCCTGCCCGGCCGGCTTGGTGGCGTGTACCGGCCGGCTCCGGCCGAGCCGGAAGGGCCTGGACGGCCCCGGCCGGTGGCCGGCCGACCCGGGCGGCTCGGGCGGTCCCTGCCGGGGCCTGGCCGGCCCGGCGGTCACCCGGCCGGCGGCCGCTGGCGCGGCATGGTGGCCCAGCCGCCTCCCCCGGGGCCCGCCGGGGGAAGGCGGCGCGGCGGGGTGCGCCACGGAGCGGGGGAGCCGCCTGAGGCGTTCATGGCCAGGGGCGACCCCGTGGTGCGGAAGGCGACCATCCAGTCGGTCGTCTCGGCGCGCAGCGTCTCGTTGACGTCGTCCGAGAAGCGGCGGAGGACGGCCAAGGAGCGCTCGGCGGCCTCACCCGCCGTCCCCTCGGCGGGCCCGAGGACCTCCCGTACGTTCTCCGCCGCCCACTCGTAGCGCAGCGTCTCCAGCCTGCGGTGCACGGCCAGCGCGGCGGCCATGTCCCGCATCCACCCCGAGGTCATGCCCAGCCACCGGTCGGCGAGGGCGCACCCCGCGGCGAACAGCAGCGCCACGTAGCCCAGGTATCCGGCGCCCCCGTGCGGTAAGGGCAGCCCCGCCAGGTCGGCGAGCGGCAGCAGTGCCCCGAGCCCCGTGCCGACCACCACGCCGCCCCGCAGCGCCCGCGCCCACCTGCGCTTGCGTGTCCGGTCCGCGAGGTACCAGTCGACGACGCGCATCGCCTCCTGCTCCACCCAGCGGTAGAGCTCCTCCAGGCGTTCGGCGGGCTCGTCCCAGTCTCCGGACGGGAACCCCCTCCCCAGCAGATCCGGCTGCTTCACCCGCTTCACGCGCACTCCCTCGGCTGCCTTGTCGGCGTCTCCGGCGACCCCGTGTTCCCGAGGCCCGGTCCGCTCTTCCTACCGCCAGAAGTGGGACCACGCCGACGATCCGCGCCGAAATCCCCCCAGAAGTGGCGCACGGTCGGGTATAAGACACCGGCCCGTCACCCGTACGGACTGCCCGGCCCGGGAGGCGACCGCCCTCCGGTGCGGGTGGCGCGCCCGTGGCGCGGGCGAACGGGCCGCTCCCGCGGCCTCGGCGGGCGCCGTCGGCGCTGCCGTTAGGGTGGCGGCGTGAGGATTCTGGTCATTGGCGGCGGTGCCCGCGAACACGCAATCTGTCGCTCGCTCTCCCTCGACCCCGAGGTCGACGCCGTGCACTGCGCGCCGGGTAACGCCGGGATCGGCGAAGTGGCCACCCAGCACGCGGTGGATGTGCTGGACGGCGAGGCCGTCGCCGCGCTGGCCGCCTCGGAGCAGGTCGCGGCCGACCTCGTCGTCGTCGGTCCCGAGGCACCGCTGGTGGCGGGCGTCGCGGACGCGGTACGCGCGCACGGTGTCCCCGTCTTCGGTCCGTCGGCACAGGCGGCCGTGCTGGAGGGCTCCAAGGCGTTCGCCAAGGAGGTCATGGCGCACGCGGGGGTGCCGACGGCACGCAGCTACGTGTGCACGACGCCCGAGGAGGCGGACTCCGCGCTGGCCGCGTTCGGCCCGCCGTACGTCGTCAAGGACGACGGACTGGCCGCGGGCAAGGGCGTCGTGGTGACCGACGACCTCGCACAGGCGCGCGCCCACGCGCGAGCCTGCGGCGGCGCCGTCGTCATCGAGGAGTTCCTGGACGGCCCGGAGGTCTCCCTCTTCGCGGTGACCGACGGCCGTACAGTCGTCCCCCTCCAGCCCGCGCAGGACTTCAAGCGCGCCCTCGACGGCGACGAGGGCCCCAACACCGGCGGCATGGGCGCCTACTCGCCGCTGCCGTGGGCCGACCCGAAGCTCGTCGACGAGATCACGACGTCGGTCCTGGAGCCCACCGTCCGCGAACTGCACCGGCGCGGCACCCCCTTCTCCGGGCTGCTGTACGCCGGTCTGGCCCTCACCTCGCGCGGGCTGCGCGTCATCGAGTTCAACGCCCGGTTCGGCGACCCGGAGACGCAGGCCGTCCTCGCGCGGCTCCGTACGCCTCTGGGCGGGCTGCTGTACGCGGCGGCGACCGGATCACTCGCCGACTTCCCCGCGCTGCGCTGGAGCGACGGCGCCGCCGTGACCGTGGTGGTCGCGGCGGAGGGCTACCCCGCGGCACCCCGTAAGGGTGACGTCGTCGAGGGCCTGGCCGAGGTCGCGCGCGAGGACGGCCCCGAGACCTACGTCCTGCACGCGGGCACGAAGGCGGACGCCGACGGCACCGTGCGCAGCGCGGGCGGCCGCGTCCTGTCGGTGACCGCGACGGGCGTGGACCTGAGCGAGGCGCGCGACCGTGCCTACACGGCGGTCGGCCGCGTCAGGCTGGAGGGCTCGCACCACCGCTCGGACATCGCCGAGCGCGCCGCCGAGCGCGCCGCCGCCGGGGACTGACGGGCCCGCATATACCCCTGGGGCCTCCGGGGCAAGAGCTCTACCCAAAGCCATTCCATCGAGTGACGAGGGCCTTGTACGGCTGACGGCCGCGAGGGCCCCAACTAGGGTGCCGCACAAGTGCCGTGACGCGGTCACCTGGCACCTCGCGGCCGCGGGCGGGCGAGGTCCGTCGACTGGCTCAGCGCACATTGCGGTGTCAGAACGCGGTGACACAGTGGGTGGAAGCCGGAGATTCCGGCTGCGGTCCCCAGCGGTCCCGAACGGAGCGGGGGTGAGACGTGAGCTCTTCCGGTGGCGTGAGCTTCGCCGGCGGTCCCGGCCGGCGCGCCGTCGCGCGCTCGGCGCGCGACCATGCCCTGGCCGTGCTCCGGGTGCGCAGCACGGCGCTCGCCCTCGCCCTGCTCCCCGCCGCCGCCGCGGTGATCTTGTGGGTGGGGCGTTCGACAGGCCAGTTCGGCCTCGGCCCCTCGCCCGGCTGGGACGCCGCGCGCTGGACGGTGACGGCCCTGGCCGTGCTGGCGCTCGGCTGCGCCGCGGTCGCAGGGCTGGTGATCGCGCGGGGCCGCCCCGCCGTCTCCCCCACGGTTCCGCTCGACGAGCGCGCGGCGCCCGACCTGCACGCCCTGGTCCGGGATCTCGCCGAACGGCTCGAAGTCCCGGCACCCTCCGCGATCGCGCTGACCCCGGACTGCGACAGCTGGCTGGAGGACCGCACCCACGACGGGCCACCCGCCGGCACGCACAGCGCCGAGGGCGACGGACGCGACGGCGCGCCGGGCGCACACAAAGGTCCGCACGAGGGGGCGAGCGGCGCTACGCGCGAAGGTGCGCGCGGTGGTACGCACGAGTCTGCGAACGGTGGTGCGCACCCGGGCGCGCACGGCGACGCGCGCCACGGCCCGAACGCCGCCGGGGCGGTCCGCGGCGCGGCGAGAAGCGGCTCCGGCGCGTACGGCGGCTCGGGGCGCGGCGCCGGCACGGCCCCCGTCCTGGTCATCGGCTCCCCCTTCCTGTGGTGGATGCGGGTGGCGGAACTCCGGGCCCTGCTGGCCCCCGTCGTCGCCGGCACGGGCCCTTCCGCGCATCCGGACATAGCCGCCGCCCGCCGCTTCGTTCGCGGCCTGGACGCCGCGGTCGCCGGAAGTGAGCACGCCCCGCTGCCCGGCCACCCGGGTCAGTGGGGGAACGGCCCCGCGGGCGAGGGCGGCCCTGGACCGCCGGGCCGCAGCGCCGGGGTGCCGGTGCCCGCGGTGCTGCGCCGGACCGTGCACCGCCTGGTGGCGCGCCTCGCACGCCGGCTGCTGCGCTCGGTGGGCCCGCACGCCGCCGAGATGGAGCGCGGGGTCGCCGCCGCGGCCGCCGAGCGGGCGCACGCCGTCGACTACGGGCTGCGGGTGGCCGCTCAGGAGCAGGTCGGTCTCGCGTACGCCGGATGGGACCGGCTGCTCACCCGGGTCGCACTGCCGGCCTGGCGGCTGGGGCTGTGGCCCACCCGGCTGGACGCGGGGGTGGTCTCCGCGCTGACGGAGCTCTCCCACCGCGACCGGCTCGCCGAAGGCTTCACTTCCCGCCTGGGGGAGCGCCCGGCGTGCGATCTGCTGGTGGAGCCGGGCAGCGTGGACGGTGCCGTCTCCCTCCTCGCGGCCCGCCTCTTCCTGGGGCCGCACCCGCCCCTGCCCCCGGACGGCGAGCCCACCGGTTCCGGTTCCGGTGCCGGTTCCTGTCGAGGTGGCGCCGGTTCGGCCGGCGCCGCGCACGAGGGCCCGAGCGTGCCCGAATGGACGCCGGTGGAGTGGTCGGCCTACCCCGAGGAGGTCGTCGACCGCATCTGGCGCGCGGAGGCGTCCCGCCTCTTCGACGCCCTCGAAGCGCTCGACCCCGCGGCACCGGCCGAGGACGGACGGACGCAGGGCGCGCCCCCGCCGTACGCCCCCGTCGCGCAGCCCGCGGGAACGGCCTCGCCCGGGCAGCGCCCGGTGACCGTCAGCCCGGCGGCGGTGGCCCCGAGAGGTCCCGGCGGACCGGAGCACGAGTCCGGGGAGGGCCCTGCGAGCGCCCAGTTGGCGGTGCCGACGCTCGCGCGGGTGCTGGACCGCTTCACGGCGCCCGGGGGGACGGACGCGCTGGCCGCGCGTCTGACCGCTCAGGTGGCGCGTGCGGAGGCTGCCCGCGCCCCTGGGAGCGTCGGTGCGAGCCCCGGCGCTCAGCTGACGGCCGGCGCCGTGGACCCGCGTCCCGCGCCCCCGGTGCCGCCGGCGCCCATGGGCCTGCCCCTCCAGTCTCCCCGCAGCGGCAGGGAGTTGCTGGCCGACCACGTCACCGCGGCCGTCTGCTGCGCCGCGGTCGACACGGCGGGCGCCACTCCGGGGCTGGACTGGCTCGACGGGCCTGCGCTGTTCGTGGACGGCGAGCGCGCGGGTGAGCTCGCCGGGCTGGTGCTGGCGCTCGTCGAGGACGGGGAGGCGGAGGGGCTGCGGGACTGGCTGGTGAGAGTCGGGGTGCGCCCTGAGAAGCCCGTGCGACTCGTCTGAAGATCATCTCCAGCCATTTAGCGACGAAGGGTGACCACACCCTTGCGTAATGTGATGTGCTGTTCGCCGTCACCCACGCGGCACAGCGGCACAGCGGAGGCGGAGCGAGGCGACGGGGAGGGAGCAGCACATGGGGACCGAGCGGATCGAGCAGGTCGAGCGGACCGCACCGATCGCACACCCCGCGGGTGCGGCCGGACCGCAGCAGCTGAGGCGGTGGGAGTCGGGGGCGCTCGCCCACGCGGTGACCGACCCCTTCGGCCAGGGTCCGCTGCCCTGGCTGCGGGTGAGTGAGAACTACTTCGAGAACGGCCGCCTCGTGCCCTGGTACATCGACTGCGTCGACCAGGCACCCGGCCAGACCTCCCGCACCCCCGAACTCGTCCGCGAACTGGCGGGCGGTGAGCAGACCGTCCCCAAGCCCCGTACGCGCGGCCTGTCCAGCAGCGCTCCGCCCACCGCGGACGACGTGCGCTGCCAGATCAAGGGGTTCGCCTCCGTGGCGGGCGGCACGCCGCCGGGGGAGTCCATCGACTTCCGCATCACCGTCAACCCGCCGCAGGACTTCAGCGTCGACGTCTACCGCATCGGCCACTACGGCGGCGTGGGCGCCACCAAGATCACCACGAGTCCGCGGCTGTCCGGCATCATGCAGCCCGCGCCGATGGCCGCCGACCGCACCGTCTCCTGCCACCACTGGTGGCTGTCCTGGCGGTTGCAGATCCCCGAGCACTGGTCCACCGGCGCCTACGTCGCCGTCCTGACCACCGCTGACGGGCACCGCTCCCACATCCCCTTCACCGTTCGCGACCGTGACCCGGGAGACCTGCTGCTGCTGATGCCGGACGTCACCTGGCAGGCGTACAACCTCTTCCCCGAGGACGGCCGCACCGGCGCCAGCCTGTACCACGCGTGGGACGACGACGGACGGCTGCTGGGCGAGAGCGAGGCGGCGATGACCGTCTCGTTCGACCGCCCCTACGCGGGCTCGGGCCTGCCGCTGCACGTCGGCCACGCCTACGACTTCATCCGCTGGGCCGAGCGGTACGGCTACGACCTGGCGTACGCCGACACCCGCGACCTGCACGCGGGGCGCGTCGACCCCACGCGCTACCGCGGCCTGGTCTTCCCCGGACACGACGAGTACTGGACGGTGCCGATGCGCCGCGCCGCCGAACGGGCACGCGACAGCGGCACCGCGCTGGTCTTCCTCTCCGCCAACACCATGTACTGGCAGGTCGAACTCGACGCGCTGCCCTCCGGGGCCCCCGACCGCCTGCTGACCTGCCGCAAACGGCGCGGCCCCGGGCGCCCCGCGCTCTGGCGCGAGCAGGGCGACCCGGAGCAGGCGCTGCTGGGCATCCAGTACGCCGGCCAGGTCGCCGAGCCCTACCCGCTCATCGTCCGCAACGCCGAACACTGGCTGTGGGAGGCCACCGACGCGGCGGAGGGCGACGAACTGCCCGGGCTGGTCGCCGGGGAGGCCGACCGCTACTTCCCGCGCACCGTGCTGCCCGAGCACACCGACCGCATCCTCCTCGCCCACTCCCCCTACCGCGACCGCGCCGGGACCCCCCGCCACCAGGAGACCTCCCTCTACCGCGCCCCCTCCGGCGCCCTCGTCTTCTCCTCCGGCACCTTCGCCTGGTCGCCCGCCCTGGACCGGCCCGGCTACGTGGACGCACGTGTCCAGCGCGCCACCAGCAACCTGCTCGACCGCATCTGCAAGCGCGACTGACCCCGTCGCCTTCGTGAGCATCCCTCCGGGCAGCACCCTCCGCCGGCAACCCCACGGCAGCACCCCTCCGGTCGGCCCGACAGGCACCCCGTCCGGGTGGCAGGGGAGAATCAGGGCACTCGCCGTGTCGTGTCGGCTGCCCCCAGGGAGGAAAGAACGTGACGGGATTCGTCGAAAAACCCGAGCCCGCCCAGGTACCCGGCCTGGTGCACCTGCACACGGGCAAGGTGCGCGACCTCTACCGGAACGAGGACGGCGATCTGGTGATGGTCGCCAGCGACCGGATCTCCGCGTTCGACTGGGTGCTGCCCACCGCGATCCCCGACAAGGGCCGCGTCCTCACCCGGCTCTCCCTGTGGTGGTTCGAACAGCTCGAAGACCTGCCCAACCACGTGCTCAGCACCGACGTGCCCGCCGGAGCCCCCGCCGACTGGGAGGGCCGCACGATGGTGTGCCGCCCCCTGCGCATGATCCCCGTCGAGTGCGTGGCCCGCGGCTACCTCGCCGGATCGGGACTGGCCGAGTACGAGCAGGACCAGACCGTCTGCGGCCTCGCCCTGCCGCCCGGCCTGGAGAACGGCTCCGAGCTGCCCGGCTCCGTCTTCACCCCCGCCACCAAGGCCGAGGTGGGGGAGCACGACGAGAACGTCAGCTACGAGGAGATGGCCCGCCAGGTCGGCCCCGAGACCGCGACGACGCTGCGCCAGTGCACCCTCGCCGCCTACGACCGTGCCCGCGACATCGCCCGCGAACGCGGCATCATCCTGGCCGACACCAAGTTCGAGTTCGGCTGGGACGAGACGGGTGAGGCCGGCAGCGAGCCCGTGCTCACCCTCGCGGACGAGGTGCTCACCCCCGACTCGTCCCGCTTCTGGCCCGCCGACACCTGGCAGCCGGGCCGCGCGCAGCCGTCCTTCGACAAGCAGTACGTCCGCGACTGGCTCACCTCGCCCGCCTCCGGCTGGGACCGCAACGGCGAGCAGCCCCCGCCCGCCCTCCCCGACGAGGTCGTCGAGGCCACTCGCGCCCGCTACATCGAGGCCTACGAACGTCTCACCGGCGTGCCCTGGAGCTGACCAGGGCAGTGCGGTGGACGGTGTCACACGGCGAAGGCCCCGGTCGAGACGACCGGGGCCTTCTTCGGTTACTCCGTGCCGCTCACGGCACCCACCGCGCTGAGCGGACGACGAGGCTCGAACTCGCGACCTCAACCTTGGCAAGGTTGCGCTCTACCAACTGAGCTACGTCCGCGTGCCCCACCCTCGGCCCGGACCGGGCCGGACCTCCGTGGTGCGCGGCCCAGTATAGCCGTACTTTTCCGGGCCCGCGGTGCCTCCGCACGCCCCCTCAGATCCACCCCCGCTCGCGGGCCATGCGGACCGCCGCGTGCCGGTTCTCCGCGCCCAGTTTCGCCACGGCCGCCGACAGGTAGTTGCGCACTGTGCCCTGGGTCAGCGACGCCCGCGTGGCGATGTCCGCCACCGGCGCACCGTCCGCGGCCAGCTCCAGCAGCTCGGCCTCCCGCGCCGACAGGGGAGAGTCCCCCGCGCTGATGGCGTCCGCCGCCAGCTGCGGATCCACGTAGCGGTTGCCGCCGTGCACGGTACGGATGATCTCCGCGAGCTGTTCGGCGGACGCGGTCTTCGGCACGAAGCCGCGCACGCCCGCGGCCAGCGCCCGTTTGAGGTGCCCCGGCCTGCCGTGACTCGTCACGATCATCGTCCGGCACCCGGGCACCGACTCACGCAGCGTCGCCGCGACCCGCACCCCGTCCGCGCCCGGCATCTGCAGATCGAGCACCGCCACATCCGGGCGGTGCGCGGTGGCCATGGCCACCGCCTCGGTGCCCGACGCCGCCTCGGCGACGATCGCCAGGTCGTCCTCCAACGCCAGCAGCGCCGCCAGCGCCCCACGGATCAGGTGCTCGTCGTCCGCCAGCAGCACCCGGATGGGGCGGCCGCCCTCCGGTGCCTCGGCCTCCTCAGCCACGTGGTCCTCCTCCGGACGTCACGCCGCCACGGGCGAGCGCACGCCGCAGCAGCCCACCCGGTCTGTCCACCTGTCCCGGCCCGGGTCCTTGTCCTGGCCCGGGTTCCTGTCCCGGCCCGGGTCTCTGCCCTGGTCTTTGCCCCCGTGCCTGTTCCTGTACCTGTCCCTCGGCGGTGGCCGGGTGCCTGCCCGGGCCCGTGCCGGGGCTCGTGCCCGTGTCAGCGCCCGTGCCGGGGCCTGTGTTCGCGCTCGTGTCCTTGCCCGAGCTCAGGCCAGGGGCTGCGGCAGCCAAGCGGCTGCCTCGACCGGACCGTCCCTCTCCGCCCGCCTCCGACCGTGCCGCCGCACCCGACGCCTGCCCGCCCCCGCGTGCGGCACCGGAGCCGTTGTCCGCGTGGGTGGGGCCGGACGCGTCGTCCCCGTCCGTGAGGCCGGAGTCCCCGTCCCCCCGTGGGGGGTGCTCGTCGGAGGCGGGGGGCTGAGCGGAGGGCGCCCCGGGAGTCTCGGGATGCGGGGGGATCTCGACCTGTAGCCGGAAGACCCCCTCGGCGTCCGCGCCGGTCCGAACCAGGGTGCCGCCGAGGGCGGCGAGGCGCTCGGCGAGGCCGGTGAGGCCCGCACCGCGGTCGGCAGCGCCCGGCTCGGCGCCGTCGTTCTCCATCAGCAGCGCCACCGTGCCCGGGGCGCCCGTCGTCAGCCGGATCAGGCAGCGGGCGGCGTCCGCGTGCCGCAGGACGTTGGTGGCGCCTTCCCGGACGACCCAGCCCAGCGCGGACTGCACACCGCGGTCCATCTCCGGCGCCGTGGACTCGACACGGCAGTCCACCCCGGCGGCCCGCAGGACCCCGCGCGCACCGGCGAGCTCGGTCTCCAACCCGGCCTCGCGGTAGCCGCGCACGACCTCCCGCACCTCGGTCTGCGACTCCCTGGCCAGCCGCTGTACCTGAAGCATCTGCTCGATGGCCGAGTCGGCGCCCCGCCGTGCGAGCTGGGTGGCCAGCTCGCTCTTGAGCGCGATGACCGACAGGTTGCGGCCCATCACGTCGTGCAGGTCGCGGCTGAAACGCAGCCGCTCCTCCGCGACAGCGAGCCGCGACTGCGCCTCCCTGGCCTCGTCGAGCTCCCGCATCACGGCCAGGTACCAGGCGGTGCCGCGCAGCGAGAACGCCCCGCACAAGCTACCGAAAACGAGCACGATGAACGTGCCCACCAAGCTCGGCCACGCCATGCCCGCCAGCGCGAAGGCGGCCAGCACCAGGGCGCTGACCACCAGCGGGACGGCCACCGAACGCCGCCGCGATACCGTCAGTGCGTACACCCCCGAAAGGGTCGGTACGACCGCGAACAGCGCCAACGCGGGACCGGCCGCATCTCCCGCCCAGCCGCGGACGATCATCACGACGAGAACAGCCGTCTCCAGGGCGAACACGGCCAGCCCGGCGGCCAGCAGACGGCGCGGCACCTCGGCCCTGCCCAGATAGCACTCCATGGCGACCCGCAGCCCGCGCACGCTCAGACCGCCCTGCACGAACGCCAGCACGGCCACCGTGGCGCCGAGCGACATCGGCAGCCGGTCGCGGGTGATGTCGGCGAAGAACCCGGGCATGCCCCCCAGGTAGTAGATGGCCGGCGTCAACAGCAGCAGCCATCGCGTCGACACCTCGACCTGCGCCAGTCTGCTGCGCTTCTCCCAGTTGTGCCGCTTCTGCCGGCCCCAGCGGAGCATCGACGACCGCCTCCTGTCCCCGTCCTGTCCCGCCTCGCCTACGGTCCTCACACGGTACGTGCCGCGACAGTCCCCGGCGCCCTGTCCGGCCGCGCCCCCGTCAGCGCCGACGCCCGGAACCGTGAACCTCCTGCCCCGATCACCACGGACCAGCGGGCTCAGCGCCGTGGCTCCCAGCGGAAGCGCTTGCGCAGCGCGTAGCCGGCGAGCGCCGTCCAGCCGGCGGCGACCGCCAGCGCCCGCAGCGTCTCCAGACCGCTCAGCTGCTCCGTCCAGGCGCCCCGCAGCAGATCCGTCACCGGGGTCATCGGAAGCCACCGGCACACCTCAGCGAGCGTGTCGGGAAAGACCTCGAGCGGCACGAAGAGCCCCGAACCGGCGAACGTCGCCAGCATCAGCGGCATCGGCGTGAGCTGGGCCAGCTCAGCGGTACGGGTGACGGCGGCCGAAGCGGCGGCCAACGTCACCATCATCAGCGTGCCCAGGAGCAGCCCGGCCACCAGCAGATCGGGACGGGACGGCACCCCCACGTCGAGAAGCAGCGCACCGCCGATCAGCAGCACGGCCGACTGTATGAGCCCGATGACCACGGAGGGCAGCGCGGCGGCGCCGAGGATCTCCACATCGTTGGCCTCACCCGTGCGCAGCCGCTTGAGCACCAGCTCCTCACGGCGGGCGACATAGACGCCTATGAGGTTGCTGTAGACGGCGAACAGCAGCACCATCCCCACGGAGCCCGGCAGCACGGTCGTCCCCACCGAGAGCCCCGTGCCGGACAGATCGGCCTGCTCGGCGGCCGTCTTGGTGGAGAACGTCAGAACGAGCGGCAGCAGCAGCGCCACGAAGAGCGACGACCTGTTGCGCACCAGCAGTGTCAGCTCCGCGCGCGCCAGCGCCCGTATACGGCGCGGGGAGAGCGTCCTCGCCCGGCCGCCGCCGGCCGGCTTCAGCGGATTGGTCGTCGTCGCGCTCGTCGTACTCATGCCCCTACCCCCGTCACCGTGCCCGTGCTCATGTACGTGCTCGTGCCGCCGCTGCCGTCCTCCGGCCGGTTGCCCGCCTGGGCTATCTCCAAGAACGCCTCCTCCAGCGACGCGGACCGCGCCTGTAGGCCCTCCAGGCGCACACCCGCCTCCCGGGCCCACAGCAGCAGTTCCGTCAGCACCGGCTGGAGCTCGTGCGTCCGTATCGAGACCCTGCGCCCCTCCACGGCCGCCGGAACACTCAGCGGAAGCTCTCTGGCGTGCATGTCCGCCGGCAACCGGAACGAGATCCGCGACGGACGATCCGCCACCACCTGCTCCGTCGTCCCCGCCGCCACGACCTGCCCGGCCTGCATGATCGCCAGCCGGTCGGCCAACTGCTCGGCCTCTTCCAGGTAGTGCGTCGTCAGCAGCACCGTCGTACCCTCGGCGCGCAGCTCGCGCACCAACGCGGCCATGTCCCGGCGCCCTTCAGGGTCCATGCCGGTCGTCGGCTCGTCCAGGAAGAGCACCTCGGGCCGCCCGATCAGCGCCAACGCCAGGTCCAGCCGCCGCCGTTCACCACCCGACAGCTGCTTGACGCGGACGTCGCACCGCGTGCCGAGACCGACCAGTTCGAGCACCTCACGCGGCGGCCGGGCCTCACTGGTGACCCCCGCCCACATCGTCGCCGTCTCGACGACCGTCAGCTCAGAGGGGAACCCGCCCTCCTGCAACATGACCCCGGTGCGCGGCCGCACGTACGCCCGCTGCGTGAACGGGTCGAACCCCAGCACCCGCACCGTGCCCGCCGTCGGCCTCGCCAGCCCCTCCAGCACCTCCACCGTGGACGTCTTTCCCGCCCCGTTGGTGCCCAGCAGCGCGAATATCTCCCCCTCGCGTACAGAGAACGACACGCCACGCACAGCCTCGAACCCGCTGCCCGACGTGCCTCCGTCCGCCGCCCCGTAGCGGCGCCTCAGCCCTTCGACCTCTATCGCGTCCATATCCTCAGACTCCCGCCGGGACCGGCCGGAATCGAGTGCGGGCCGTCATGGGTGCTGATGACGAATGTCATCCGGAGCCGACGGCGCGCGAAGCCGTGTGAAAGCGCCACCATGCGAAGCGCCACCATGCGAAAGAGCCCCGGTCCGAAGACCGGGGCCCTTTCTGCGCTGAGCGGACGACGAGGCTCGAACTCGCGACCTCAACCTTGGCAAGGTTGCGCTCTACCAACTGAGCTACGTCCGCATGCCTCCACCCGGCTTTCACCGAGCGGCGCGACCACTACTCTACCTGATCGTTTCCGACCGGCGGTCCGTAATGGAGAGCGGGTGACAGGAATCGCACACTGCGCCTCCCTCTTGGAAAGAGGGCGCTCTACTACTGAGCTACACCCGCACGCTTGCCGGTTCCCCCCTTTCGGGGTTCCCCTCGCGGCGTGCCTTGACTCTATCCGATCACCCGCCCCCTCTGGCAAGTCGCCCACTCCAGCCGCCACCTGACTCCCGCCCCGCCCCACACCGCCCCGCCCACGAGCCGGGCCGAGGGCACGTGTTCGGACCGGTCGCCACCGCCTCGCCTCGCCCGCCACCAGACGTCCCCTCTCCGACGTCCCCTCTCCGACGTCCCCTCCTGCGGACCGGACCGGCTCCCCGCCGCGCCAGCCGACCGGGCACGCCCGTATCAGGGGGTCCTGCCGCTGGGCGGGCCGGAAACGAGGGGTGCGGGGAAGGGAGCCGCCACGCGTGTGGGCGCCGGGCGCTACGGGAAGACCCGCAACGGCACGGAGCCGCCCATCCCGACGGAGCTCCACGCATGCTCTTCCTGCCCCCGAGAGGGTCCCCCTTGGAGAAGGGGCCTGTGAGGGGGGCCGGCTGTCTCTTGCCGATGCCCAGGAGCGTGGGGAAGGCCCGGAGGACGCGCCGGCGGCGTGGGGACGCGCCGGTCACGCACGGCGTGGCCGTCAGCCCCGGGGGAGGGAGGGGGCAGGGGTGGCTTCGAGGCAGCCGGTGGGAAGCCCCATCGGGCGGCCCCGCTGGAGAGCCGCACCTGTCGGGTGAGGCGCGCTCCGAAGTGTCAGGCCGGTTGCCCCTGGGGCGCGACCGGAGGCACAAGCGACCGCGGGCGAAGGAGCGCGCAGGTCTCCCGAGGCGTTACCCCTCCGCGCGTGGGGTGGCGCGCCTCCGTGCGTGGGGTCGCGCGTCGCGTCGGCTGCCCACCGGGATACGGCACCGTGTGTGGACACCCGGCCTCTGAGGTGTCGCTCCGTCCTGTCGGATCGGCTGTCCCAAGGGCGCGACCATGGTCGGGGGAGCGCCGATCCCGAGGCGCCCCCAACGCGTAAGGGCCGACCGTCCTCCGACGGCCGACCCGTGACCTGCGCCACCGACGGCGCCGTATCCCACGGCGCCGCATCCACACGGCGCTGTCACCGCGCGGCGCTCTCACCGCACGGCGCCGTAACCACATGGCACTGCCACCAAGCGACACCCTCACCGCACGGCACTGTCACCAGACGGCACCGTCACCGAGCGGCACTGTCACCAGACGGCACCGTCACGAAGCGGCACCCTCACCGAGGCACCGTCATCAGGCGGCGCCCTCACCGAGGCACCTCACCAGGCGGCACTGTCACCAAGCGACACCCTCACCGCACGGAACCCTCACCAGATGGCGCCGTCACCGCGCGGCGTGGAACGCCTCGTACACCTTCTTGGGGATGCGGCCCCGCGCCGGCACGTCGAAGCCGTTCGACTCGGCCCAGGCGCGGACCGCGCGCGGGTCGGGGTCGATGGAGGTGCGCCGGTACGCCTTGCCGGACTTCGCCCGCTTGCGTCCTGCCTCGACGAAGGGGGCGAGCTCGGTGCGGAGCCGCTTCGCATTGTCGGGGTTCAGGTCGATCTCGTAGGTTTTGCCGTCGAGTCCGAAGGTGACCGTCTCCGCCGCTTCTCCGCCGTCGATGTCATCGGACAGCATCACCACTACGCGTTGTGCCACGGATATCGGTCCTTCCCTCAGGATCGCGAAAGGGGTCGCCCCGCTTTCCCCGGGCGGTTGGCGACCGGGGCCCCGCCGTGCGGCGGGTGTGGGGGCGAGCCCGGATAGGAGACGGGTTCTTATTCAGCTGGAGGCTGTGCGCCGGCGCTCGGCGACGAGTGTGCGCACAAAGGTCGCGGCCGGCACACAAACATTATGGCCCGGAATTCGGATCGGGTTCCGGCCGCAATCGGGACCCTACTTATTTCCGCTCGGTTTTTACAGTGCTTCGCGAAGTCCTGCCAGGATCGTCACGTGGATCTTCGGCAAGAACCGGTCAAGGACGGGGCAAGAACCGGGGAAGAAGCCGGGGTCTCCGTTCGGACTCCCGGGCGAACTCCCTGCATATCAACGCGCGTAGATTCTCGTGCCGGGTACGCTGGCCAGCGCAGCGCCCCGCTAAGCACTAGGAGTACCTGTGGCTCGCGTCGTCGTCGACGTCATGCTGAAGCCGGAGATTCTCGACCCCCAGGGACAGGCGGTGCAGCGTGCACTGCCTCGCCTGGGCTTCGAGGGGATCTCCGATGTCCGCCAGGGCAAGCGCTTCGAGCTCGAAGTGGAGGGCCCCGTCGACGGGAGCGCCCTCGCCCGCATCCGTGAACTGGCCGAGACGTTCCTGGCCAACACCGTGATCGAGGACTTCACGGTGAAGGTCAGGGAGACCGACGGCACCGAGCGCGCCGTCGCCGGCACGGACATCCCGTCCGAAGGAGCCCCGGCGTGACCACCCGTATCGGCGTCGTCACCTTTCCGGGTTCCCTCGACGACAGCGACGCGCGCCGCGCGATCGGCCTCGCGGGCGGTGACCCCGTCGCGCTGTGGCACCGTGACAAGGACCTGCACCAGGTCGACGCCGTGGTGCTGCCCGGCGGATTCAGTTACGGCGACTATCTGCGGTGCGGCGCAATTGCCCGCTTCTCGCCCGTCATGGCGACGGTGATCGAACAGGCGAAGGCCGGAATGCCGGTGCTCGGCATCTGCAACGGTTTCCAGGTCCTGTGTGAATCCCACCTGCTCCCGGGGGCGTTGACACGCAACGACCACCTGCACTTCGTCTGCCGTGACCAGCGTCTGCGCGTCGAGAGCGCGGACACCGCGTGGACGTCGGACTACGAGCGCGGCCAGGAGATCACCGTTCCGCTCAAGAACGGTGAGGGCGGCTACGTCGCCGACGAGCGCACCCTGGACGAACTGGAGGCCGAAGGCCGCGTGGTCTTCCGTTATCTGGACGGCAACCCGAACGGCTCGCGCCGCGACATCGCCGGAATCACCAACGAGGCCGGGAACGTGGTCGGTCTCATGCCGCACCCCGAGCACGCCGTCGAGGCCCTGACGGGGCCGACGACCGACGGGCTCGGGTTCTTCACCTCGGCCGTCAAGAAGCTGGTCACCTCATGAGCGCCCCCCTGGACACCGTCAAGCACGCGGCAGAGACCCCCGAGACCGGTCTTCCCTGGGCGGAACTCGGCCTCAAGGAGGACGAGTACGCCCGCATCCGGGACATCCTCGGCCGCCGTCCCACCGGCGCCGAACTGGCGATGTACTCGGTGATGTGGTCCGAGCACTGCTCCTACAAGAGCAGCAAGGTCCACCTGCGGCAGTTCGGCGAGAAGGCGCCGACGGAGGGTCCCGGCGCGGAGGCCATGCTCGTCGGTATCGGTGAGCAGGCCGGCGTGGTGGACGTCGGCCAGGGCTACGCGGTCACCTTCAAGGTCGAGTCGCACAACCATCCCTCGTACGTCGAGCCGTACCAGGGCGCGGCCACCGGTATCGGCGGCATCGTCCGCGACATCATCGCCATGGGTGCCCGCCCGGTCGCCGTCATGGACCCGCTGCGCTTCGGCGCGGCCGACCACCCGGACACCAAGCGCGTCCTGCCGGGCGTCGTCGCGGGCATCGGCGGCTACGGCAACTGCCTGGGGCTGCCCAACATCGGCGGCGAGGTCGTCTTCGACGCCTGCTACCAGGGGAACCCGCTGGTCAACGCCCTGTGCGTGGGGGTGATGAAGCACGAGGACATCCACCTGGCGAAGGCCGCGGGCACCGGCAACAAGGTGATCCTCTACGGCGCCCGCACGGGCGGCGACGGCATCGGCGGCGCCTCCATCCTGGCGTCCGAGACCTTCGAGGACACTGACGGCAAGCCCGCCAAGCGGCCCGCCGTGCAGGTCGGCGACCCCTTCCAGGAGAAGCTGCTCATCGAGTGCACCCTGGAGGCCTTCCACGCCGGTCTCGTCGTCGGTATCCAGGATCTGGGTGCGGCCGGTCTGTCGTGCGCGACCAGCGAGCTGGCCTCCAACGGCTCCGGCGGCATGCGCGTCGAGCTGGACGACGTGCCGCTGCGCGACTCCTCGCTCTCGCCCGAGGAGATCCTGATGAGCGAGTCGCAGGAGCGCATGTGCGCCGTGGTCGAGCCCGGCAACGTGGACGGCTTCCTCGCGATCTGCGAGAAGTGGGAGGTCACGGCCACCGTCGTCGGTGAGGTCACCGACGGCGACCGGCTGGAGATCTTCTGGCACGGCGAAAAGATCGTCGACGTCGACCCCAAGACCGTCGCCCACGAGGGACCCGTCTACGAGCGCCCCTACGCCCGTCCCGACTGGCAGGACGCGTTGCAGGCCGACGACCCGGCCAGGCTGCCCCGCCCCGCGGACGGTGACGCACTGCGCGCCGCGGCGCTCGCGCTGGTCTCCTCCCCGAACCAGGCCGCCAAGTCCTGGGTCACCGACCAGTACGACCGGTACGTGCTCGGGGACACCGTCCTCGCACAGCCCGAGGACAGCGGCATGATCCGCATCGACGCCGGGACCGGCCTCGGCGTCGCCGTCTCCACCGACGGCAACGGCCGCTACGCCAAACTCGACCCCTACGAGGGAGCGCGGCTCGCGCTGGCCGAGTCGTACCGCAACGTGGCCGCCACCGGGGCACAGCCGCTCGCCGTCACCGACTGCCTCAACTTCGGCTCCCCCGAGGACCCGGCCGCCATGTGGCAGTTCGCGGAGGCCACCCGTGGCCTCGCCGACGCCTGCCTGGAGCTGGGCACGCCGGTGACCGGCGGCAACGTCTCGCTCTACAACCAGACGGGCGAGGCCGCGATCCACCCCACGCCGGTCGTCGGTGTCCTCGGCGTCATCGACGACGTCGCACGCCGCACTCCCATGGCGTTCCGCGAGGAGGGCCACCTGATCTACCTGCTCGGCGAGACCCGCGAGGAGCTGGGCGGTTCGGCGTGGTCCCAGGTCGCCCACGGCCACCTGGGCGGACGCCCGCCCCGGGTCGATCTGGAACGGGAGCGGCTCCTGGCGGACATCCTCGTCTCCGCGTCCCGCGACGGCATGGTGGACGCCGCCCACGACGTCTCCGACGGCGGCGTCGTCCAGGCCCTCGCCGAGTCCTGCCTCAAGGGCGGGAAGGGGGCCCGCGTCGTCGTGCCCGACGGGCTCGACCCCTTCGTCTTCCTCTTCTCCGAGTCGCAGGGGCGGGCGCTGGTGGCTGTCCCGCGCAGCGAGGAGCTCCGCTTCGCCGACATGTGCGCGGTGCGCGGGCTGCCCGCGGCGCGGGTGGGTGTCGTCGACGGTGAAGCGCTGGAGGTGCAGGGCCAGTTCGTGCTTCCGCTGGCCGAGCTGCGCAGCGCCCACGAGAGCACCCTCCCGGAGCTGTTCGCCTGACAGGTCCTCTCCACGGGGCTCCGCCCCGCACCTCCACCGGGCCGGCGGGCCCAGGGCGTGCGGGCTGGAGCCCCCGTGCGTGGGGCACCGGACAAGCCCCCTCGTCCGGAGGGGCTGCCCACGCGGCGGGGCCGGGGCGGCTAGTCTCCCGAACATGCCGCCCACCCCCTCCGGAAGAGACCGGCGTACATACGACCCGAACCGCACCCGCAGGGCCCTCATCCAGCAGGTGGAGGCCGTCACGGACGCCGCACACCGCCTGACTCCGGCTCAGCTCGTCCTCCCGTCCGGGCTGCCCGGATGGGATGTGCACCACCTCCTGGTGCACATCGCCCAGCAGATCGACGCGATCCCCCGGCAGCTGGGCAGGCCGGAGACGGACGTCTCCACCGAGCCACCGCCCGCGCGGGCGCCGCGGAGCCCACGCGCCGCGCAGACCCCACGGGCGCCGCAGAGTCCACGGGCCCCGCAGGCATCGCAGGCCCCGCAGGTGTCGCTGTCGCGGTGGGCCCTGTCCACGGCGACCCACGCCGAGCGGTTGGACGCGGTGACCCGCCAGGAGGCGGCGGTGGTCGTGGACGGTCCCGCCCGGGTGGACCAGGCCGTCGCCGATCTGGAGCCGGTCATCGAATCGGCGGTGCGGGAGGACCTGCTGGTCCCGCTGGAGGCCGGGCCGATGCGGATGCTGGATTTCACGGTGTCCCGGCTGGTCGAGCTGGTGGTGCACAGCGACGATCTGGCGCGCGCCACCGGAGTCCGCGTCGCGCTGGACCGGCAGGCGACGGCGGCCACCGTCCGGGTGCTCGCCGACGCGCTGGCCGCCAAGGCGCCGGGCGGCGCCGTCGAGGTGCGGGTGCCGCCCTTCGCCGTCGTGCAGGCGGTGGAGGGCCCCCGGCACACCCGCGGTACCCCGCCGAGCGTGGTGGAGACCGACCCGTTGTCCTGGATCCGGCTGGCGACGGGCCGGCTGGCCTGGGGCGAGGCGTTGGAGGGCGGCCGGCTGCGGGCCGGTGGCGAGCGGTCCGACCTGTCGGGGGTGCTCCCCGTACTGGGGTGACCTGCGCACGGTCGGGGCGGAGCGGGAGAAAGGGCGCAGTGGGGTATCTCACCAGCGTGCGGTCGCATCCGGGGACGGGTGCGGGGTCCCGAACGCCCGGGGAGCGGTACGGGAGGGCGCTGGAGGCGCGTGCGCGGCTACGGGAAGCGGCGCGGCGGCTACCGTACGTCTCCGTCGGGGCGGTCGGCGGCGCGTGCGAGACGGTCCGCGCCTCCGGCGTCAAGACCCCTGCCGTTCCGCGGGGCGTTCCCCGGTTCGGCGGAGTCCGGGTGCTGGCCTAGACTCGAAGACGTGCCACGTGGTGACGGAAAGCTCAGCCACGACCTCCTCCCCGGTGAGAAGGGCCCCCAGGACGCCTGCGGCGTCTTCGGTGTCTGGGCGCCCGGTGAAGAGGTCGCGAAGCTCACGTATTTCGGCCTGTACGCCCTGCAACACCGCGGTCAGGAGTCCGCGGGCATCGCGGTGAGCAACGGCTCCCAGATCCTGGTCTTCAAGGACATGGGCCTGGTCTCACAGGTCTTCGACGAAACTTCCCTAGGTTCTTTGCGCGGCCACATCGCCGTGGGTCACGCGCGCTACTCGACGACCGGCGCCTCGGTGTGGGAGAACGCCCAGCCGACCTTCCGCGCCACCGCTCACGGCTCGATCGCCCTGGGTCACAACGGCAACCTGGTCAACACCGCCCAGCTGGCGGAGCTGGTCGCCAAGCAGGCCTCGGCGGGCAACGGGCGCGCCACGCAGGTCGCGGCGACCAACGACACCGACCTGGTCACGGCCCTGTTGGCGGGCCAGACCGACGACGGGGGCAGGCCGCTGACCGTCGAGGAGGCGGCACCGCTCGTGCTGCCCCAGGTGCGGGGCGCGTTCTCGATGGTCTTCATGGACGAGAACACGCTGTACGCGGCGCGGGACCCGCAGGGGGTCAGGCCGCTGGTGCTGGGCCGGCTGGAGCGCGGCTGGGTCGTGGCGAGTGAGACCTCGGCGCTCGACATCGTCGGCGCCAGCTTCATCCGGGAGATCGAGCCGGGCGAGCTCGTCGCCATCGACGCGGACGGGCTGCGCAGTTCACGTTTTGCTGAAGCGAAGCCGCGGGGCTGTGTTTTCGAGTACGTCTACCTGGCACGCCCCGACACGGACATCGCGGGCCGCAACGTCTACCTGTCGCGCGTCGAGATGGGCCGCAAGCTGGCGGCCGAGGCCCCGGCGGACGCCGATCTGGTGATAGCGACCCCGGAGTCGGGCACGCCCGCGGCGGTCGGCTACGCCGAGGCGAGCGGGATTCCGTACGGCTCGGGGCTGGTCAAGAACTCCTACGTGGGCCGCACCTTCATCCAGCCCTCGCAGACCATCCGGCAGCTGGGTATCCGGCTCAAGCTGAACCCGCTCAAGGAGGTCATCCGCGGCAAGCGGCTGGTCGTCGTGGACGACTCGATCGTGCGCGGCAACACCCAGCGCGCGCTCGTGCGGATGCTGCGCGAGGCCGGGGCGGCCGAGGTGCACGTGCGGATCTCCTCGCCGCCGATCAAGTGGCCGTGCTTCTTCGGCATCGACTTCGCGACCAGGGCCGAGCTGATCGCCAACGGGCTGTCGACCGAGGAGATCGGCACGTCACTGGGTGCCGACTCGCTCGCCTACATCTCGATCGACGGCATGACCGACGCGACGACGATCCCCAAGCGGGAGCTGTGCCGGGCCTGTTTCGACGGGGAGTATCCGATGGAGCTTCCCGAGCCCGGGCTGCTCGGGAAGCACCTGCTGGAGGCCGAGGCGTCGGCCGACGTCGACGGGGTCGGCACGCTGGCCTCCGGCGTGGGCGCGGCGGACGCCCTCAAGCGCCCGTAGCTGTTGGGCCTCCCCCTGTCCCTCCCAGCCCTCGTCGGGGGAGGGACCACCCTCACCGTTTCTGCTCGGGGGCGCCCGGCGTCCCCGAAGCCGCTTCGCTCGTCCGCGGTCGGCTGGGGGCACCTCCCGGCCGAAGGCCGGGGAAGGGGCCGGGGGCGAACGGACCCACGCCGGCTCCCACGCACGTAAAGGACGTACACGTACCGATGACAAACACTGAAGGCGCCAGCTACGCCGACGCCGGGGTCGACATCGAGGCGGGCGACCGCGCGGTGACGCTGATGAAGGAGTGGGTCGCCAGGACCCAGCGGCCCGAGTCGGTCGGCTCGCTGGGCGGCTTCGCCGGCCTCTTCGACGCGACGCGGCTCAAGGAGTACGCCCGCCCGCTGCTGGCCTCGGCCACGGACGGGGTGGGCACCAAGGTGGCGCTGGCGCAGCGGATGGACGTGCACGACACGATCGGGCACGACCTGGTGGCGATGGTCGTGGACGACCTGGTGGTCTGCGGCGCCGAACCGCTGTTCATGACGGACTACATCTGCGTGGGCAAGGTCGTTCCCGAGCGGGTGGCGCAGATCGTGAAGGGGATCGCCGAGGGGTGCGTGCTGGCCGGCTGCTCGCTGGTGGGCGGCGAGACGGCGGAGCACCCGGGGCTGCTCGCCCCCGACGAGTACGACGTGGCGGGCGCCGGGACGGGCGTGGTGGAGGCGGACGCCGTGCTGGGCCCGGATCGTATCCGTTCGGGGGACGCGGTGGTGGCGATGGCGTCCTCGGGCCTTCACTCGAACGGGTACTCGCTGGTGCGGCACGTGGTGTTCGACCGGGCTGGCTGGACGCTGGAGCGGGAGGTGCCGGAGTTCGGCCGCACGCTCGGCGAGGAGCTGCTGGAGCCCACGAAGATCTACTCGCTGGACTGCCTGGAGCTGTCCCGGACGAGTGAGGTGCACGCGTTCTCACACGTGACGGGCGGCGGGCTGGCCAGCAACCTGGCCCGCGTGGTGCCTGGGGAGCTGCACGCGCGGGTGGACAGGGCGACGTGGGCGCCCGGGGCTGTCTTCGACGTGGTCGGCGGCGCGGGGAAGGTCGCGCGGGCCGAGCTGGAGAAGACGCTGAACATGGGCGTCGGCATGATCGCCGTCGTACCGCAGGGGTCCGTCGACGCGACGCTGGCGACGCTGGGCGGCCGCGGTGTGGACGCGTGGGTCGCCGGCGAGATCTCCGAGCGGGGTGACCGCGAGGAGGCCGTCACACTGACGGGTGACTATGCGCGCTGACGTCGGCGCGGCACGTCAGAACCCGGTCCGGCGGAAGCCGGACCGGGTCTGTACCGGTGATGAACGTCAGGCTGAACGTCAGGCGCCGCGGCGCTTCGACTGGTGGTCGGACGACTCGGGCGAGCCGTTGTCGTCCTCCTCCTGGTCGTCGTACAGATCCGCGTACCGTGCGTACGGGTCCTGCTCATCGTCTTCGAAAGGGTCGCCGTTCGGCGACTCGTTCGATGTCGATGCGCCCAGCTCCTCGGCCAGGCGCGAGAGGTCTGTCCCGCCAGTGTTGTACTTCAGCTGGCGGGCGACCTTCGTCTGCTTGGCCTTGGCCCGGCCGCGCCCCATGGCTCGACCCCCTCAACGACGGGGCTCGACGGCCCCAGAGTCTTGACACGCGTTCATGTTTCATAGCGGCCTCTCGAGGGAGAGACCGGTGCTCAGGGCTTCAACGGTACCTGCTTCCGCCGCCGTACGGTACGTCGCCCGCACGACACGGCCGCCGTCCGACGCGCCCGTTGACCGTCCTGGTGCTGGTCAGTGCTGATTTTACCTTCCTGTAGCGGAGAGACCCGCCGCGGGGTGGTGAGACCACTGTCACGGATCTCTCCGCCGCTGTTCACACGGTGCCGATGGGGCGCTTACCGAGCTGTCACAGCCCCATGCGCTGCTCGGCGAGCCGGTCGGCGGCAGCCGCCGGCGGCACGCCGTCCGCCGCCGCGCGCTCGAAGATCGACGTCGTGGTGTCGAGGATCTGCGCCGCCTTTGCCTTCGCGCGTGTGAAGTCGAAGCCGTTGAACTCGTCGGCGACCTGGATCACGCCGCCCGCGTTCACCACGTAGTCGGGGGCGTAGAGGATGCCCTGGTCGGCCAGGTCCTTCTCCACCCCGGGGTGGGCGAGCTGGTTGTTGGCGGCCCCGCAGACGATCCTGGCGGTCAGCGCCGCGACGGTCTCGTCGTCCAGCGCGCCGCCGAGGGCACAGGGCGCATACAGGTCCAGACCCTCGGTGCGCAGCAGGGTCCAGGTGTCCGCGACGGCGGTCAGAGGCGCACCGGGGTGGGCCGCCAGCACCGCGCGCACGGACTCCTCGCGCACGTCCGTGACCACGACCCGGGCGCCGTCCTGCAGCAGGTGGTCGACCAGGTGTTTGCCGACCTTGCCGACGCCGGCGACGCCGACGAGCCTGCCGCGCAGCGTGGGGGCGCCCCACAGGTGCTGGGCGCTGGCCCGCATCCCCTGGAAGACGCCGAAAGCGGTGAGGACGGAGGAGTCGCCCGCGCCCCCGTTCTCCGGGGAGCGTCCGGTGGTCCAGCGGCACTCCTGGGCCACCACGTCCATGTCCTGCACGTAGGTGCCCACGTCGCACGCCGTGACGTAGCGGCCGCCCAGTGAGGCGACGAAGCGTCCGTAGGCGCGCAGCAGCGCCTCGCTCTTGAGCTGCTCGGGGTCGCCGATGATCACGGCCTTGCCGCCGCCGTGGTCGAGCCCGGCCAGCGCGTTCTTGTAGGACATGCCGCGCGCGAGGTTGAGCGCGTCGAGCACCGCGGACTGCTCGGGATCCGCCGAGGCCGCGTAGGCGTGGAAGCGGGTGCCGCCCAGGGCGGGGCCGAGCGCGGTGGAGTGCAGCGCGATGACGGCCTTGAGGCCGCTGGGGCGGTCCTGGCAGAGCAGAACCTGCTCGTGGCCGCCCTGGTCGGAGTGGAAGAGGGTGGCGGTGACCGGGTTCCCCGCGGGGAGGCCGGCCGGAACGCTTGCAGAAGGTGATACCTCGATCACGGTAGTGACTCCTGGAATCGCGTCGTAGCCCTCGCACGGGGGCCGCTTGTGGCGGTGGGCGCCCTGCGGGGCCGGTCCGCAAGCAGCGTACGACCCCCGCGCCCCGGGCACGTTGCGGTCGCACGATCGGGGTAGTCAACTGTCTTCCAGGTTCGTCCCACAACGGATCCGGGCCGCTCACCAGGGGCGGACGGTTCGCCAGAGCTTGGAGGCAGTGCGTGGCTGAGAAAGCCCCGGTCATCGTCCCGTACGCGGCGTACCTGCGGGTCTATGAACCGCTGGCAGCCTTTCCCGAGCCGGAGCGCTCGCACTGGATCGCGTATGCGAAGGAGGAGCGCTTTCCCACCGCGCAGGACGAAATCCGCCGCGCCCTGGCCGACTTGGTGCCGGTGCCGCCCGTCGTGGTGCCGGTGCGGGAGAGCGCCGAGGCGTTCGTGACGGACGTGGACGGCGTGACCTGTGTGTGCCCCTGGCGCACCCGGCTGCGCGGCTGGCAGGCGCTCAGCGCCCTGACCCAGGCCGCGGGCAACCGCGAACTCGACCTGCCGCAGACGGTGCTGGACGCGGCGCTGCCGCCGGTCGTGCGCCGGCAGGCCGTGGCCGACTACGAACAGTGGCGGGAGGGCAACCCGGACGCCCGCCCCTGGATCCGCACCGCGCTGTGGCACGTGCCGGTGCGGTGGTTCGTTCTTTTCGTCGACGAAGAAAGGGAGTTTGCGAAGCCGGAATCGGGTCAGGAGAGCGGACAGCAGTTCGTTCTCCGCTATCGCACTCCCATGGTGGAGGCGAGGCGTCGCCTCGCCCGCGGCCTGAAGGTGCTCCGCGAAGAGCTGGAGGAGGGGCCGCTCATCGACGGACTGATCGACGTGGGCCGCTGGCTGGAGGAGTTCCATCCGCGGTCCCTCGTCGAACTGGACTACGGCGGGCTGGCCCACGCGATCCCCGAGGAGCAGCTCGCGGGAGACCACTCCGCCGCCGACGTCGCGGAGGGCCTGACCGCACTGCGCGCCGGCGACGGCGAGCGGGCGAGCGCGGCGTACGAACGGCTGACGGAGCGCTGGAGGGCGGTCCGGCAGCTCCAGTACGCGAACTGAGGCACCACCCACCCGCCGTACAGGGGGAGGGCTGTCACCGCGGGCGCTCTCCCGGCGCCGGCCGGGGCCCGCTCAGGCGGGGAGGAGTGGGACCTACGTCCCGAACCGGGTCTTTGCCTCAAGCGTGATGGATTGCACTTAAACGGGTCTTGCTCTCAGAGCTATCCCTCGTGTCAAAATAGGACAAGGAGTTCGCACGGGACTCCTTCCGCCCAACTATGGGTGGATACATCGGTATTGCGCTCCTTGGTGGGTCTGGTGACCCCTGCTCCCATTGTGACTGAATGTCATGGTGGGATGACTGTCCGCTATGGGACGGTCCATCGGCTTCCGCCGAGGTTGAACACCTGAGAGGGCAATTCCATCGGTTTGGCCGACGTGGCTGGACAGATGGTGTAGTTGTAGTGCCGAGGACAAGCCGTTCGTCCTATAACCGACTCGGCTCGCGTCCGCCATATCGGGCAACGCGGGTCAAGGTGCAGAATTTAGAGGAAAGAACCGTGATGGTTCGGTTCTCCCGAGGAGGCCGCTCATGACCGCTCGCACCCCTGATGCCGAGCCGCTGTTGACCCCGGCTGAGGTTGCCACGATGTTCCGCGTGGACCCCAAGACGGTCACGCGCTGGGCAAAGGCGGGCAAGCTCACGTCCATCCGCACGCTCGGAGGACACCGCCGCTACCGCGAGGCGGAGGTTCGCGCCCTGCTGGCGGGTATCCCGCAGCAGCGCAGCGAGGCCTGATCAGGCTTCTGACCAGGCGCGACAGCACCAAATAAGGGCATTTTTCGGGGCCCCCTCCCCGAAGCAGCGCCCATCAGCACCACCAGGCACATCAGGCCAGGCCGCTGCCCCAACAGCGCTTCGCCGTCGATCGCGCTGGACTCCGCCGGGTCCAGCGCGATCTTTTTTGTGTCACCGCACGCGCTCCCGCTGGGGGTTGATGCGCGCTGCTGAGCGGTTTTGGGACCACCTGGGCGAGCGCCGGCGAGGCCGCCCGCGAGGGCTTCCGGGGCGGCGAACCGCTCACGGGTGAGAAGACGGTGCAATTGCACATATTAAATTGAGGTCGTCTGAGGGTGCCTCATGTTCCCGACGAGTACGGTCGAGTTGAGTGACACCCGCCACATCGAGCGGGTCTTGAGATGATCGGTGCCGGTGCGATATTGCGCCAACAGGAGGGCGGGGGCCGTCACTTGCCACCGCGGTGGACCGTGCGCGGAGGTGTCAGCGCCAGGCGCAGCAGCCGGTGGCAGTGCGGGCAGTGCCGGGTCGCGTGCCGCCGGCGCCGCGCACCGGCCAGATGTGTCCGCAGGAGCGCGCGCGCCTCGCGCCGGACCGCGTCGCCGAACCCCGCAGTCATGACCGTCACCTCCATGGCTAGGAGTACCCACGGAGCAGGTGGCCGTCAACACGGATGACTCGTTCGGCTACGGACGATTCCATGGCCCCCCGGGCTCCTGACCGGGTGGCGCCACCGGGCCTCCTGGCGGGCGCGGAGCAGGAGGTGGCGGGGCGCGGGGCGCGGAGCATGAGAAAGGGCCCGGGTAACCACCGTTACCCGGGCCCTCCAGTAGTGCGGTCCTGACGGGATTTGAACCCGCGGCCTCCACCTTGACAGGGTGGCGAGCACTCCAAACTGCTCCACAGGACCTCGCGAGATGGAACTCTACAGCAGGCCGGGGCCGCGAAGCGAACTCACTCACTGCGTACAACTGCTCACGGAGCGGCGGCGTCCACCGCCTTCACGATCCGCTTGTCCGAGACGGGATAGGCGGTGCCGAGGGCGTGGGCGAAGTAGCTGACGCGCAGCTCCTCGAGCATCCAGCGGATGTCCCGCGCGGCCTGCGGCACAGGGCGCCCCGGCGGGAACTGCTCCAGCAGCCACAGGTACTCGTCCCGCATCTCGTGCACCTTGGCCATCCGGGTGCGGTCCCGTTCGACGTGGTGCGGAAGCTGCTGGAGGCGCCGGTCGGCGGCGACGAGGTAGCGCATCAGATCCGGCAGCCGCCCGGCGCCGTGCTCGGTCACGAAACCGGGTTTGACCAGGTCGGCGAGGTGCCCGCGCACGTCGGCGACCGAGTCGGCCAGCACCGGGCTGGTCGTCGCCCGCAGCCGCCCCTCGCACGAGTGCCAGGCCGCCAGCACCTCCTGCACCTGGCGGACCGTCCGCAGCGTGGCGTCGACCAGGTCGGCCCGTACGGCGTCGAACAGCTTGCGGAAGGACTCCTCGTCCCAGGCGGGGCCGCCGCGCCCGGCGACCAGCTGGTCGACGGTCGCCGCGACACAGTCCTCGAACAGGGCCTGCACGCTGCCGTGGGGGGAGCGGGAGAGCGCCAGCTTCTGCCGGTTGTCCAGCTTCGACTGCGCGAACTTCGCCGGATCGGAGGGGAGGTTGAGCAGGATGAGGCGCCTGGTGCCGCGCCACATGGCGGTCCGCTGCTCCGCCTCCGTGTCGTACAGCCGCACCCCGACCGAGGCGCCCTCGTCCGCGAGCGCCGGATACGCCTTGACAGGCTGGCCCGCGCGCCGCGTCTCGAACGTGCGCGGCAGGCTGCCGACCGTCCAACTCGTCAGCCCCGAGCGCTGGAAGGCGGGGGCCGGTGCGGCGGCTGCCGCGTCCGCGCCGGACTCCGGGCCCTCCGGCGTCCCCCCGGCGCCCTGAGCGGCCTTACGGGCCTTCTTGTGCGCCGCCCGCGCCGAGGAGTCGAACGCCTTGGAGATCGCTGTCTGCGTCTGCGCCCTGAGCTGGGTCTGGAGCCGTTCGACGTCCTTGCTCTCCGCCAGCTTGCGGCGCCGCTCGTCCGTCACCCGGAAGGTGATCTTCAGGTGGTCGGGGACCTTCGACCAGTCGAAGTCCTGGGCCGCGACCGGCACCCCGACCATTCGCTTGAGCTCCCGCGCCAGCGTGTACGTGAGCGGCTCCTGCCCCGGCACTGCCCGGCGCAGGAACTCCTTGGCGAAGTTCGGCGCGGGCACGTAGTGGCGGCGGACGGCCTTGGGCAGCGACCGGATCAGCTCGGTGACCAGGTCCTCGCGCAGCCCCGGGATCTGCCAGTCGAAACCCTCCGCGGTGACCTGGTTGAGCACCTGGAGCGGCACGTGGACGGTCACACCGTCGGCGTCCGCGCCCGGCTCGAACTGGTACGTCACCGGGAGCGCCAGGCCGCCCTGCCGCCACACGTCCGGGTAGTCGGAGGCGGAGATCTCCTCGGCGCGGTCGCTGATGAGCATCGACTTCTCGAAGTTGAGCAGGTCCGGCTCGGAGCGCCGCTTCTTCTTCCACCACGCGTCGAAGTGCGCGCCCGAGACGACGTGTTCGGGCACACGCTGGTCGTAGAAGTCGTACAGCGTCTCGTCGTCGACGAGGATGCCCCGGCGCCGCGCCCGGTGCTCCAGCTCCTCCACCTCGTCGAGCAGCTTGCGGTTGTCGTGGAAGAACTGGTGGTGGGTGCGCCAGTCGCCCTCCACCAGCGCGTTGCGCAAGAACAGGTCCCGCGAGGTCTCCGGGTCGATCCGGCCGTAGTTGACCTTCCGCTGTGCGACGACCGGCACCCCGTACAGCGTCACCCGCTCGTAGGCCACCACCGCCGCCTGCTTCTGCTCCCAGTGCGGCTCGCTGTACGTGCGCTTCACCAGGTGCTGGGCCAGCGGCTCGATCCACTCGGGGTCGATCCTCGCGTTGACCCGCGCCCACAGCCGCGACGTCTCCACCAGCTCGGCCGACATCACCCAGCGCGGCGGCTTCTTGAACAGCGCGGAACCGGGGAAGACCGCGAACTTGGCGCTGCGTGCGCCCAGATATTCGTTCTTCTCGGTGTCCTTGAGGCCGATGTGCGACAACAGGCCGGCCAGCAGCGACTGGTGCACGGCGTCCGGCGACGGCTCGCTGCCGTCCGAGCCGCCCGAGTCGCTGCGGCCGCCCGGCTCGGCCGGCCGGATCTTCATCGTTCTCGCGACCTGCCGCAGCTGACTGTAGATGTCCTGCCACTCGCGTATGCGCAGGTAGTTGAGGAACTCGGACTTGCAAAGGCGGCGGAAGGCGGACGAGGACAGCTCCCGCTGCTGCTCCCGCACATAGCGCCACAGGTTCAGATACGCGAGGAAGTCGCTCGTCTCGTCCTTGAAGCGGGCGTGCTGCTGGTCGGCCTGCTGCTGCTTGTCGGCGGGGCGTTCGCGCGGGTCCTGGATGGAGAGCGCCGCCGCGATCACCATGACCTCGTGCGCACAGCCGTTCCGGTCGGCCTCCAGCACCATGCGGGCCAGCCGCGGGTCGACGGGCAGCTGGGCGAGGCTGCGGCCCGTCGACGTCAGCTTCCGCACCTGCGACTGCTGTGTCTGCTGCGCTTGCTGTGTCTGCTGCGTCGTCTGGCGGGCCTCCAGCGCGCCCAGCTCCTCCAGCAGCTGCACGCCCGCCTTGATGGAGCGGTGGTCCGGAGGGTCGATGAAGGGGAACCTCTCGATGTCCCCGAGCCCGGCGGCCGTCATCTGGAGAATGACCGAGGCCAGGTTGGTGCGCAGGATCTCCGGATCGGTGAACTCCGGCCGCGAGACGAAGTCCTCCTCCGAGTACAGCCGGATGCAGATGCCCTCGGACGTACGGCCCGAACGCCCCTTGCGCTGGTTGGCGCTCGCCTGGCTGACCGGCTCGATCGGCAGCCGCTGCACCTTCGTACGGTGGCTGTAGCGCGAGATGCGGGCGGTCCCCGGGTCGATGACGTACTTGATGCCGGGCACCGTCAGCGACGTCTCCGCCACGTTGGTGGCCAGCACCACGCGGCGGCCGGAGTGCGTCTGGAAGACCCGGTGCTGCTCCTGGTGCGACAACCGCGCGTACAGCGGCAGGATCTCCACGTCGGCGCGGCCCGGCTGATGGCCCTGGGCCCGTCTGAACTTCTTCTCCAGCGCGTCCGCCGTGTCGCGGATCTCCCGCTCCCCCGACAGGAACACCAGGATGTCGCCAGGGCCCTCGGCGTGCAGCTCGTCCACCGCGTCCGAGATCGCGGTGACCTGGTCGCGGTCCGGGGCCTCGGAATCCTCCTCCAGAAGCGGCCGGTAACGCACCTCCACCGGATACGTACGGCCGCTGACCTCCACGATCGGCGCGTCCCCGAAGTGCCGGGAAAACCGCTCGGGATCGATCGTCGCCGACGTGATGACGACCTTCAGATCGGGCCGCTTGGGCAGCAGCTGCGCCAGGTACCCCAGCAGGAAGTCGATGTTGAGCGAGCGCTCGTGCGCCTCGTCGATGATGATCGTGTCGTACTGGCGCAGCTCGCGGTCCTGCTGGATCTCCGCCAGCAGGATGCCGTCCGTCATCAGCTTGACCAGCGTGTGGTCCCTCACCTGGTCGGTGAAGCGCACCTTCCAGCCGACGGCCTCGCCCAGCTGCGACCCCAGCTCCTCGGCCACCCGCTCGGCGACCGTACGCGCCGCGATCCGGCGCGGCTGCGTATGACCGATCACCCCGTGGATGCCGCGGCCCAGCTCCATGCAGATCTTCGGGATCTGCGTCGTCTTGCCCGAGCCCGTCTCGCCCGCCACGATCACCACCTGGTGGTCGCGGACGGCCTCGAGGATCGCGTCCTTCTTCTGGCTGACCGGCAGCTGCTCGGGATAGGTGATGCGCGGGACCGCCTCGCGGCGGGCGGCCACCCGCAGCTCGGAGGCGTCCATCGCGGCGGAGATCTCCGCGAGGACGGCCGCGCGGGCCTCCCCCTTGCGGATCTTCCGGGCACCCGCCAGCCGGCGGGCCAGCCGGTGCTGGTCGCCGAGCATGAGAGCGGGGAGGCGAGCCGTCAGCGCGTCCGGCGTCGCCGCCTGCTGCGGTGCTGCTGGCCGCGACGCCGCCGGCCGGCGTGCCGTCTGCTGCGGTGCCGCCTGCTGCCGTGCCGCCGGCTCGTGCGGGGAGGGAGTGGGAGTCGACATACCGTGCTCCAGGATCTCACCCCCAGGGACGGTATGGCGAACAGTTTGCCCGCGGCACGGGCGCGGGGACGGCGGGTAGCGGCGCGCGGGCCCCGGCAGGCGCCGCGCGCCGGTGACGCACCGCGCCGGTGACGCACCGCGCCGGTGACGCACCGGGCCGGTACGGACCCGCGGGGGAGCGGCACCGTTAGGGTGGCGGCATGAGCGGTGGCGGGCAGACAGCACGGGCGCGGCGGGTCGCCGCCGTGCTCGGCGGCCCACTGCTCGTGCTGATGGCCGGACTGCTGCTCGGACTGTGCGGGCCCGCCTCCGCGTCGACCGGTGCGGCGCCCACGCCGGCTTCGGCGTCGTCCTCGACCCCCTCGACCCCCTCGACCCCGATCCCGGGCTCGACCGCATCCGCCGTTCCGGCTCCGCCTTCGGCCCCGGCTTCCGCTTCCGTTGTGACGCCGCGCTCCGGGCCGGTCTCCTACGACCACGACCCCCCGCGCCGCGCCGCGGGTCCCGACGAGCACCTCGTCGCGGACGACGCGGGCTCCTCGCGCTGCCACAAGTCGCGGGGCGAGGGCGGCGGGCTTCCGGCCGCGCCCTCGGCGGCCGCGCAACAGACGCTTCCGCTCGCGCTCCCCGTCTGCCCCACCCCCGAGTCGCACGCCGCCATCGGGGCGGCGCACGAGCGGCCCCCCGTGCGCGGTCCCGCTCCCGCACCACCTCCCACCCCCGTCGAACTCTCCGTCCTGCGCGTGTAGAGGCGCCGGCCGACGCCGAGCGCCCGTACCCGGACACCTCCGCGAGGAGCGCTCCGTCGGCCCGCACGCGCCCCTGTGCCACTCCATGTGTCACTCCGCGTAACCGACAGGAGACGTTTCGATGGTTCCGCTCGCTCTGCGCGCGGCCGCGTCCTGGCCCGCGCGACGCTGGGGTGTGGCGGCCGCCGCCGCCGCGCTGACCGCGCTCGCCGTGGGAGTGCCCACGGCCGTCATCCCGACCCCGCTGTTCGGCCGCGCCGTCGCCACGCCGTGGTGGGCCTGGCCGACGCTGGCGCTGACCGCCCTGCTCGCGGGGCTGCTGCTGGCGACGTACGTCCGCGCGGCGGACCCGGCGGACGACGACGACCGGCCCACCACGGCCTCGACCTCCGCAAACACCACAGCGGGGTCCTCCGCTGTGGAGGACCCCGACCGGCGGTCCTCCACCCGCCTCGGCACGGTCGGCGGGGCGCTGAGCTTCTTCGCCGTCGGCTGCCCCGTCTGCAACAAGCTGGTGCTGCTCGCGCTCGGGACCTCCGGCGCGCTCACCGTCTGGCAGCCGCTGCAACCGGTGCTGGCCCTCGCGTCGTTGACGCTGCTCGCCGTGGCGACGGTACGGCGGCTGGCGGGCGAGACCGCCTGCCCGGTCGCGCCCGCCGCCTGAGCGCCCCCCTTCCGCCCCTTCCTCAGCCTCCCCTCCAGGAGATCCGTATGCCTTCCCCGAAGCCCCCGTCCAAGCCCGCCCCCAAGCCCTCCGCCAAGTCCTCCTCCTCGGGCTCTTCGGCCCCCTCCGCCGCCCGTTCCCGCAAGGGCGTCGTCATCGGCGCCCTGGTCGCCGTCGCCGCGCTGCTGGCCGGGTGGCTGTCGCAGTACGTGACCGGCGACGGACCCGCGGGATCGGGCGGGGGCGGCTCCGAGAAGAGCAGCGCCGCCGTCGACAAAGGCAGGACCGACAACACGGCCGCCGGAGACCCCGCACTGATGAAGCTCGCGCGCCGGGACGCCGACGACCCCTTCGCACGCGGCGACGCCGACGCCCCCGTCGTGATGATCGAGTACGCCGACTTCGGCTGCTCGTTCTGCGGGAAGTTCGCCCGCGACACCGAGCCGAAGCTGGTGGACAGGTACGTCGAGAAGGGGCTGCTGCGCATCGAGTGGCGCAACTTCCCCGTCTTCGGCAAGGGCTCCGAACGGGCCGCCCTCGCGAGCTACGCGGCGGGCGAGCAGGGCCGGTTCTGGCAGTTCTACGACGCCGTCTACGCCGACAAGGGCAACGAGAAGAACGACTTCACCGACGCGCACCTGCACGAGATCGCCGAGCAGGCGGGCGTCGAGGACCTCGACCGCTTCGACCGCGACCGCGCCGGCGAGGCCGCCGAGAAGCTGCTCGACAAGGACCGCACCGAGGCGTACTCGCTCGGCGCGAGCGCCACCCCCGCCTTCCTCGTCAACGGACAGCCCATCGCGGGCGCCCAGCCCGACGAGGTGTTCACCGACGCCATCGAGCGCGCCGCGGCCGCGGCGAAGAAGGACGGCGCGGGCAAGGAGGCGGAGCGGGACTGATGGACGTCGGATACCTGGCCGCCTTCCTCGGCGGCCTCCTCGCCCTGCTCAGCCCGTGCAGCGCCCTGCTGCTGCCCGCTTTCTTCGCCTACTCGATCGACTCGAAGGGCAGGCTGCTCGCCCGCACCGGCATCTTCTACCTGGGCCTCGCCACCACGCTGGTGCCACTGGGCGCCGCGGGCTCGTACGCGGGACGGCTCTTCTACGGCCACCGCGACCTGCTGGTCTCGACGGGCGGCTGGCTGATCATCGCGCTCGGCGTCGCCCAGCTCGTGGGGCTCGGATTCGCCCCGCGCCGCCTCGCGGAAGCCTCGGGCCGCATCCGGCCCACCACCGCGCTGTCCGTCTACGCCCTCGGCGCGGTCTACGGCCTGGCCGGATTCTGCGCCGGGCCGATCCTCGGCAGCGTGCTGACGGTCGCCGCCGTGAGCGGCAACCCCGTCTACGGCGGGATGCTGCTGGCGGTGTACGCGCTGGGCATGGCCGTCCCCCTGTTCCTCCTCGCGCTGCTGTGGGACCGCTTCGAGTTGGGGCGGCGGCGGTGGCTGCGCGGGCGGGAGATCGCCCTCGGCGGCCGGTTCCGCCTGCACACCACCTCGCTGCTCTCCGGCCTCTTCTTCATCCTGCTGGGCGTCCTCTTCCTCGCCTTCGACGGGGCGGCCGGGCTCCCCGGGCTGACCGACGTGGACGGCGCGTTCGCGGCGGAGAACTGGGCCCGGCGAGTGGGTGACGCGGTGCCGGACGCGGTGCTGCTCGCCGTGCTGGCCGCGGGGGCGTGCGCCGCCGCGCTCGTCGGCGTCCTGCGCGGACGCCGACAGAACCGGGATCGCGGGACCCCGGCCCCTGACCCGACCACGGCTTCGGCCCGGTCCCCGGCCCAAGCCCCGGATCCGAAGCCCGGGCCGGGGTCCGCCCCGGGGCCGGCTTCGGGGTCCGCCCCGGAGCCGGGTTCTGGCCCAGGCTCGGGGTCGGCTTCGGGGTGCGGTTCCGGTCCCGGCGTGGGTCCTCCGGACGCGTCCGCCGACGCGGACGTGACCCCGGACACCCGCGCGGGCACCTGACCCCGGACTCCGCCCCCCAGGTGCTCGTCCCTCGGTGCGTCGAACCCGGCCGGGACGGACGGCGGTCGTCCGGTGCGTCGCATCCGGCCGGGGCGGCGGTCGTCCGGGCGTCGTAACTCGGCCGGAGCGGGGGTCGTCCGGGCGTCGTGACTCGGCCGGAGCGGGGGTCGCCGCGGATTGTCTGCCTCTTATGCGGCGTATGTCCGCATAGTCTGACAGGTATGAGCGAGGAACCCGAGTGGTCCGAGCACCGCGCGGACCCGACACCGCCGTCCCCTGCCCACGGCCGGCACGGCACCCGGCGCGGCCCCTGGGACCTGTGGCAGGACTTCAAGGACTCGCCGTTCCTCCCGGCGACCGTCCTGGTGCTGATCCTCGCCGCGGGCGCGGGCCTCTTCGCCGGTTCGTACACGTACGCGATGGCGAACCCCACTCCGCACGATGTGCCGGTCGCCGTCGTCGGCAAAGCGGAAAGCGCGAAGGACCGCAGTGCGTTCGCCGCCGGAATGGAGAAGGCGCTCGGCTCCTCGCTGGAGCTGCGGCACTTCCGTACGCAGCAGAACGCGCGCCACGCCATCGAGGCGCAGAAGGTGTTCGCGGTCATGCGGGTGGAGCGGCCCGAGGGGGTGGAGCTGGACGTCTCCAGTGCGTCGGGAGCCTCCGTCGCACAGCTGTTCCAGCAGGCGGGGCCGAAGGTCGGCAAGAAGATCGGCGTCCCCGTTCAGGTGCGTGACCTCAAGCCGCTGAACAAGGGCGACCCGCGCGGCCTGGCGATCTTCTACATCTCGCTGGCCGCCGTGATCATCGGCTTCGTCGGCGCCATCCAGCTCAGCGTCCACGCCCGCCGCCTCAACCCTCCCGAACGCATCGCCTACACCGTCGCCTACGCCCTCCTGGGCGGCTTCGTCATCGCCGCCGTCGTCGACTGGGGGCTCGGCGCGCTCGCGCTCCCCTTCGTCCACTCGTGGCTGATCCTGGCCCTGACGATGTTCACCAGCGGCATGGTCTTCACCATGTTCAACACCCTCATCGGCCGCTGGGCCATGCTGCCCACCTGGGGCGTGATGGTGCTGCTGGGCAACCCCTCGTCGGGCGGTGCCGTCTCCTGGCCGCTGCTGCCCTCCGTGCTCGGCGAGATCGGCCGCTGGCTCCCGCCCGGCGCCTCCGTGAACGCCCAGCACACGGCCGTCTACTTCCCCGACCACCAGCTGCTCCAGCCGTACCTGGTGCTCGCCGTCTGGGCCCTGGTCTCCTGCGCCGTCTTCTGGACTTGGCGCCACCGCCACCCCGGCGGCCGCGACCGCACCGCGGCCCACGCCGCCGCCCCGGGCTGAACCGGCTGGACAAGCGACCTTCCGACTCGCGGGCCGGGGGTGACTCGGCGGGGGCTCGCCGGTGCCGCCGGACCCCGAGTCGACAGCGGGGCGCGGGGCGCGCTCACGATCGGGGCGGTGGGAGCGGCAGTGCGGGCGCGGGCGCGTCCTGGCCCGCGCTTCGCTCCGCGGCAGGACGACCGCGCATGGCCGGCGACCGGTAGCCGGTGGGGCTGCGGGCACCGTCGAGCCAGGCGGTGAGGAGGCCGGCCTGGGCGTCCAGCGAGGCACGCTGTCCGCCGGAGACCGGCTCGAGCAGGTGCACCCGCACGCTCGCGTCGGAGTCCTGGACCCAGCAGCCGACGACCCGTCCACCGGCCCACGCGGTCGTCCCGGCGTTGCCCCGCCCGTCGAAGAGGGCCCGGTGGTGGGGGCCGAGGTAGAAGCCGCGGTGCTTCCAGCCCATGACGGTGGGGTCCAGGGGCGGCAGAAGCGCGGTCCACGGTCCGGGGGCGGGCACGACGTCGAGGTCGTCGGGGAGCAGCCACCCGGGGGCCGGGCCGTCCAGCGACACTTCGACGGCCCCGAGCTCGGCAAGGGCGGCGCGGACGGTCTTCTTGGTGGCACCCAGCCACCACACGATGTCCTCCTCGGTTCCTGGGCCGAAGGCGTGGAGCCAGCGTCGGACGAGTTCGCGGTAGCCGTCAGCGGCCTCCATGGCGGGGACGGGGCCCCCGAGCCAGCGAGAGGGCAGGGTCCACAGCGGACGTGCCGTCGGGAAGCGTCCCGTGCACGGGCCGCGCACGATCACGCCCTGAGCCCCCAGGAGGGTGAGGACGCGCGGCGCGGACCACTGCTCGCCGGACGTGCCGGGGACGACCGTGTCGATGTGTGCCACTGCCTTGCGCAGCTGCGACGCGGACAGGGCTCCAAAGCTTCGCTCGAGCGCTGCTTCGACGTCGTCCCGTGCCTTCGCGAGCCAGGCCGCCCCGTCGGTGGCGAGGCCGGCGCGCTCGACGTCCCGGATCATCCGGGTGCGCTCGATGGCAGCAGTGCGCGCCGCGGCACTGGACATGACGGCGGGGATCAGATCGCGGGGGAAGGTGAAAAGGGTGCGGCGCATCGCCAGCTGTTTGACGAGCGAGCGGTCGTCGTAGAGCGCCCGGTCGATGGCGGCGGGCGTGGTGCTCTCCGTGCGTGCCCACGCGGACAGGTGGACCGAGGGGGCGTCGGTGGCGTGCAGGGCGACCACCGCGCGGGCGGCGTCTTCGGGCCTCTGGGCCCGGGTTTCCGGGGCGAGCGCGTGCCGGATCGCCAGGCGCGCGCGTCGCTCACTGTCGGGAACGTGGCGCACGGTCTTCTCCTTCGCTGCGGACACGGGTGCCGGCGCGCCGGCGCTCCGCGGGGCGGGCGCCCTGGCACGGGGCCCGCCCGTCGGGCGGCGACGGGAGGCCGCCCGGGCCCGGGCCCGGGCCAGGACCGGGGCACAGGCCCCGGCCCCGGGCACAGGACCCGGGCTCGGACTCAGAAGTCGGGCTCGGGCCGGGACCCGGGCGCGGGCTCCGACGCCGGCCCGCGCCACGACGGTGAGGCGGCTTACCGCGCCTGGTGGGCGGCGGCGACGTCCAGGGTCCAGGTGACGCCGAAGCGGTCGGTGAGCATGCCGAAGCCCGCGCTCCAGGCCGAGGCGGCCAGGGGCTCGACGATCGAGGAGCCGGCGGACAGCTTCTCCCAGTACGCCTCGACCTCCTCGAACGTCTCCCCGCGCACCGAGACGAAGAACGGCTGGGTGGTGACCGTGGTGCCGTTCTCCCGGCGGGTCGAGCCCGGCTCGCCGGCCGGGCCGCTGAAGGGGCCGGGGATGTCATAGGCCATGACGCGGAACCCCTCGGCGGTCTCGACCTGGCCGAAGACCACTCCGTCAGCGCCCGGGAGGTCCTTGTCCATGCCGAGGTCGCCGTACGTGGCGAGGGTGACCTCTCCGCCGAAAACGCTCCGGTAGAACTCCAGGGCCTCGCGGGCCTCGCCGCGGAAGTTGAGGTGGGGGGTCGTCTGGATGCTCACAACTACTCCTTGTGCACACGGTGTTCGGGCTTGCCCCGACACCGCAGACCCTCGCAGCCGTAGAGGTCAGGTCCTGTCCTGGACCCGGGTTACCGTCGAAAAATGGCGACCACCACTTCCCGGCTGCTCGGTCTGCTCTCGCTGCTGCAAGCCAGGCGCGACTGGCCGGGCACCGTGCTGGCCGAACGGCTGGACGTCAGCCACCGCACGGTGCGGCGGGACATCGACCGGCTGCGCGAGATGGGCTACCGCATCCGGACGACCATGGGCCCGGGCGGCGGCTACCGGCTCGACGCCGGCACGGAAGCGCCCCCTCTGCTGTTCGACGACGAGCAGGTGATCGCCCTCACCGTCGCTCTGCAAGCGGCCGCCGTGACCGGAGCGGGTGTCGAGGACGCTGCCCTGCGGGCACTGACCACCGTCCGCCAGGTCATGCCCGCCCGCCTGCGTCACCGTGCCGACCAGCTGGCCTTCACCGCCGTCCCCCGCCCCGGCGACGGGCCCGCCGCCCCCGTCTCCCCCGATGTGCTCGTCACCCTCTCCGCCGCCGTCCGCGCCCGCGAGGTGCTCCGCTTCGACTACGCCTCCGACCGGCCGGACGGCGACCGGTCCGGGCCACCGCGTCGCGTAGAACCCCACCACCTGGTGACGTCCCACGGCCGCTGGTACCTGGTGGCGTGGGACCTCGGGCACGACGACTGGCGCCTCTTCCGCGCCGACCGCATCTCCCCGCGCACCCCGACCGGGCCCCGCTTCGCGCCACGGGAGATCCCGGGCGGCAGCGCCGAGGACTACGTCTCGGCACGCTTCAAAGGGTCCGACTCCGGCCGGGGCGACGCCTGGCCCTGCATGGGCACCGTCATCCTGGAGCTGCCCGCGGGCGCCGTCCTCCCGTTCGCCGGCGACGCCCTCGTGGACGACCTCGGCCCCCACCGATGCCGCTACACCGCCGGATCGTGGTCCTGGATCGCTCTGGCCGCCTCTCTCAACCGCTTCGACGCCGCCGTCACGGTCGTCGGCCCACCGCAACTCACCGAAGCGTTCGCCGCACTCGCGGCCCGCAACGCGGCGACGGCAACCGGCACACCGCCCTCGTGACCGACACGGGAAAGGGCCCCGTCGAAGGTCTTCGACGGGGCCCTTTCGCCCTGTTCAGGGCCGCGGTGGCTGGGGCCGGGGTCGAACCGGCGACCTTCCGCTTTTCAGGCCGGGGGTGGGGTGGGTGGGGGTGCTGGGGGCGGGCCGCTGGGGGTGGGTGCTGTGCGGGGGTGTGCACTGGTGTTGGCGTACGGGTTGGCGTACTTCACCCCTACCTCAGTACTGAGTGCCGTGTGTGCACAAGTCGCGCTGCTCGTACCCTCCAGGCACTCCGACGGCCACCGCTTTCCAGAAGGCGACAGAGTCGCTGAGGTGACCACCGAGCGTGTGCCACGACACGTCGGGATACTCGGCTCGCAGCGCGGCCAGCCCAGCTCTCGCGAGACCGCAGCCCTGATACTCCGGGTCGGTATGTGGTTCTTCAACCCAGGCGACTCTGCACCGGCGGCATACCTGGTAATCGACGCCGAACACGTTCTCACCGTGCAGGTTCGCGGCACGTTCCCGCCACCCGTGGCGGGTAGGCGAAATCGTGTCTTGCCAAGGCGTGTTCAACTGCGGTGCATCAGGCCAGCCCCGGCTCTGACCGAGGCGCCCTCCACTGAGGCGACGCAGCATCTTGCGCAACGGTTCGCGCTTGTAGGCACGCCCTAACTCGGGGGTCTGTTTTGCGAGGCGTTGCGCTGCCTCGCGATCGTCATCCATTCCCATGACGGGCATCGTGCCCATCGAGTCTCACTCCACGCTCGGCGCCAGGCGTGCCAGAAGCGACAACGGGTCCCCCGAAGCCTTGGCTAGGCCCGTCCGCCGGCAGAGCGTCAGCGCGAGCGGGGGCGAGGTACTGGTAGGTCAGCCGGCGAGGAGGTAGGTTCGAATTCGGAATAGCTCATATGTTCGGTCCACTTGGGTGCGTCAGTGCCTGCGCCTGGTTTATTTTCACGCATTGCTTACTGGGATGGGGTATAGTCATGTGGCATGAGCGAACAGCAGGATGCGCTTGAGGACCTTGAGTCCAGTGGTGTTCTCGCGGCCCTGGCATGGGCCAATGCGTCGGCCTATCGACGCACCATGGAGGACTACGACCCCGACACGGGGCATGATCAGGGCTGGGTGGGCTCCACTGCCCACAGGCTCTTCGTCGACCGACTGCACCGAGCGTTTTCCACGGGCCGGCACCGTGTGGATTCGCCGGAATCCGCATCCGCAGGCCTGGACCTCGTGGCAGCCGGGCTGGCTCCTGGCGAGCACCGCAAGATGCCGCTCATCACTCCGGGTGTGGTCGTCTGGTCTGACCTCAACCAGTCGCCGGGATGGAGGTGTGGGGATTGGCGTTTTCTGCTCACCTCGTTCGTCTACGGAGAGAGCAACCGCATCCCGTGGCCACAGAAGAGTTCCACCAAGCAGCGCGTTGCGTCTCAGGGAAAGCCTGTGGGATGGCTGGACCCTCAGCCCACCCTGTTCGACAACGACCCCGATTCTCTCGTTGCCGCCATTCAGGCGCTGAGAGAAGAGGAGGAAGAACCCAACGCCACAACGCTCATCATCGCCCACAGTATTGAACGAGAGCTGAACATCAGAGAACTCTACTTGGGGCGCTCTCGTTTGAACCGTGGGGGTGGCGATGCCTGGTACTGGAAGCATGATCTACTTGCTACCAGTCTGGGAACTCCCGCTATGGAACCGATTCCCGCTTCGCCTGGCCCTCGACCCGGATTGCCGAGCATCCAGGACGCGCCCGTCCGCCTTCGTCGCCAATCGTCGGAAGGAGGCGGAGAGCACCAGGCGTCGGGAGAGAACGACAAGTAATGAAACGAGTGGATGGTCATGAATTCCTCACGCCGCACAGATGTGCAGGTTGGTGACGCCTCTCGCCTTTTCGATGGACAACGTTTGACGCTTGCGCGGCAGTTGGTTGGTCTGAGGAAGAACGCCCTCGCGGTGAAGATCAATAAAAGCCCAACCGCTGTCGCGGCGTACGAAAACAACACGAAACGCCCGGCTCCTGCAACGGTTGCTCAGCTGTGTTTGACGCTTGGCGTGGATCCGGGCTTTTTTCTCCCCGGTCCTCATCAGTCGACAGCTAGGGATTCGGTACCTCACTTTCGGTCATTGCGTTCGACTACGCAATTGGCGCGAGATCAAGCTTTTGCTTATGGTGTGATCTCCGGGGATGTTGGCGCGGCTCTTGAACGGCATGTCGAGTTCCCCGAACCCAACCTTCCTCGGCTAAGCGTCGATGTGGAAGACGAGTCTAGTACTCTCCCTGAAGAGGCGGCGAATCTCCTTCGTAAGCACTGGGAAATCGACACTGGTCCGGTCGGACACCTGGTAAGGCTGGCAGAAAATCACGGCGTTGTAGTGGTGTTCAGCCCCACGCAAACCGCTGCGGTGGACGCCTATTCCTTTGACAACGGTTATAGGCCAACGGTGGTTTTGAATCCTGCCAAGGAGGATTACTACCGACAGCGTTTCGATGTTGCCCATGAAATCGGCCACCTCGTAATGCATGTGGATGCCGAACCAGGAAGCAAGGTGATCGAGAATCAGGCTCATCGATTTGCCGCCGAACTCCTGCTTCCAGAAGAAGAGTTGCGCGATCTTTTGCCCAGCAAGGCAGACTGGAGAATTCTCGCGGGACTGAAGGAAAGCTACGGCGTAAGCCTTCAGGCTCTGTTGTACCGGTCCAGGGCGTTGAGTGTGATGAGTGACGTAACATATCGCAATGCAATTGCTTATTTGTCCTCGAAGGGGTGGCGTCGCCGAGAGCCGGGTGAGATGCCTGCCGTGGAGCAACCGTCACTATACCCAAAGGCGGTGGAAATTCTTTCGGGTGTAGGGATCGATGAAATCTCGTTGGCTAAAGAAGCTAGGGTGACTCCAGGGATTTTTCGAACAGTGACGGCCAGATATCCTATGGGTGAGGATCTATTCCTTGAGCGGCGAGAAATGGAAAACCTGGACAGGGTAATCCCTCTATTTCGAGGCAAAATTGTTGAGTCCGGGACTTAGGTTCCGGGCTTGATCATTTCCTGGATGTGGCGTACGGATTCGGGCTAACGTTAAAAAGAATCCCCCTTTCCCCGTAGGGGAGCCAGCGGTTTCCCATGCGAAGCTGGGCCGAAACATCACCTAACCGAGAATGCGTTCGTAACCGCCTTCCATCACGTCGAGCGGCGGTGCACTTGGGGCACCGCTCACGCGCAGGGCGATATTGCAGGATTACTTTCCTGCCCCGCGGGCCGCGGCCACTCGCGGGTGTTAGCAGCAAGGTTCCACAGCGGCCGAGTGCGCCACTCCCGTTCCGTCTATGTCACTGTTGGAGGGTGCCACCCTAGGGAAGTGAGGATCTTCGATGGCAGAGACGGCTAGGCAGATCGCCGACGATCTGCGAGCGCGCATCTCCGACGACCTGATGCCGGGTGACCGCCTGCCCGGCGAACCGGCGCTCGTCAGGGACTACGGCGTGGCCAAGGAGACGGCCCGGCGTGCGCTGACGCTGCTCGTGGACGAGGGGCTGGCCGTGCGTCGTCGGGGGAGCGGGACGTACGTACGGGAGTTCCGCCCGATCCCGCGCGTGGCGAACAAGCGGCTGGCCAAGGAGGGCTGGGGCGCCGGCAAGTCCATCTGGGGTGCCGACCTGGGTGACCGGGAGTTCACCGTGACCGACCTTGAGGTCTACGAGTCCGGGGCCCCGCGGCACATCGCCCGGCTGCTGGAGCTGAACGAGGACGAGTTGGTCATCGTCCGGAGCCGTCGCTACGTCGTAGAGGGTGAGCCCGTTCAGCAGGCCATCTCCTATCTCCCCGCCAAGCATGTGCGAGACTCGCCCATCGCCCAGCCGGACCCCGGCGAGGGCGGCATCTACCGGCGGCTCGCGGATCTCGGGCTGGAGCCGGTCCACTTCACGGAGGAGCTGCGGGCCCGCATGCCGAGCCAGGAGGAGTCGACCCTCCTCGCCGTGTCTGCGGGTACGCCCGTGGTCGACATCTGCCGCACCGCCTTCACGGCTGACGGCCGGCCTGTCGAGGTCAACCAGATGCTGCTGAACGCCGGGGTGTACGTCATGCGGTACCACCTCGACAGCTAGCAAGTCCCGCCGCACTCAAGGGAGTCCACCACTCGGTGGGCTCCCTTTTTTGCTGCTCAAAGCTCTGTCGTGCCGACCTCGTTGGCATCCCTAGGGAACTCTGTCTCAATACCCCTAGGGAGCTTCACGGAGCTCCTTGAGGGCCCCTTCGGGGGGTCATGAGGCCCCGTGCGCAGACGCGGGGGCGAGGGACCCGGACCCCTTGGCAGTCCGGAGGGCTTAGGCCGAAAGGCCACGTCTCCATATGCCTGAAACGGGAGCCCGTGTTCCCGAAGGAGACGCCCTGTACCGAGCGCACACAGTCCCCGGCACCGCTTAGCGGTGTCAGGGGCTGTGGCTCCTCGGACGAGGGGTCAACACGAAGTGCGCCGTCCGGAGTTGCAGCTCCGGACGGCGCGTACAGGCACCTACGTAGGAGGTCACCTGTGATCACCAGTCTGACAGAGGGCGAACGTGCCGAACTGGCGCGGAAGGCCGCGGAGGCGACCAAGCGCAGCGAGGACAACGCCCGGGCCAAGAGCGGGCGCTGAGCAGACAGGAGACACTGTCATGTGGGCGAGCCTTCTCGCTGTTCTCGGCACCCTGGCCGGCGCGCTGGTCTCCGGACTCCTTCAGCACCGTGCGGCCCGTACCGACCGCGCCGACGCCCGATCCGAACAGCTCCGTCGTGACCGGCTCAACGCGGTCACCGCGCTCGCCGTCGCGCTCAGCGACCATCGCCGGGCCATGTACATGGCCCGGGGACGCCGTGTTGACCCGCGAGGCCGACGAGCGCATGCGCGAGCTGCGCGACGAGTCGCATCGCACCCGCAGCGAGATCACCGACCCGGCCGTTCGGTTGCGGTTGCTGATCTCTGACGGGGCCGTGCGCGGGGCCGCGCTGGACGCCACGGGAGCCACGTACGTCCTGCGCTTCGCGGAGAGCCCGGATGCCCTCCAGGCCGCGCGGCGTAGGGCGCTGACCCTGCACGACGAGTTCCTGAACGCGGCTGGGGCGCACCTCGCCTGACCACCGTTCTCCGTACCGGACTGGCCGCCCTCTCGCCAAGACATCGCGGCCGGTCTGTCTCCCCGTTCCTTCGACAACTGGAGAGAAGGTGCACGCTACTGCCTACCGCCCCCTGAGAAGTCCGCTACATCCGCTACGCAGCAGCTCAGCGTGGTCGCGCCGGTAGCGGATGAGGAGCAGCCCATCCGCTACACACCCGACGAATCCGCTACGCCCTCACCCGCCGCGTAGCGGCACCGGTCCGCTGCATCGCACTTCTGCTACGCGAAACAGGCTCTGACCTGCGCGATAGCTGACGTAGCGGATGTAGCGGACTTCTGCGGAAGGCCCGAGCCATCGACGCCCAGGAGGCATCCCGATGAGCTTCACCCTGCCCACATCCCACGAGGCCCTGACCGTTCCCGAGGTCATGAGGGCCCTGCGCCTCAGCCGCTTCAAGGTCTACGACCTGATCCGCACCAAGCAGCTCAAGAGCTTCACGTCGGCCGGTCCCGCCGCGTGCTGGCCGACGCGCTCCACACCTTCATCCAGAACCAGATCGAGGAGGCCGCCTGATGGCGAAGCGCGCCAACGGCGACGGCAGCATCACCCGGCGTCCGAACGGGACGTACGAGGGCCGCGCCTACGTCACGACCACCTTGGGCATCCGCAAGCGCGTCTTCGTCTACGGCAAGACGCGCGACGAAGTCCGCGAGAAGGTCACCCAGCTCCAGGCACAGGAGAACCAGGGCATGCCCGTTCCCGACACGAACACGAAGCTGGACGAGTACCTGGCGTACTGGCTGGCCAAGGTCGTCAAGGTCAACCGTCGTCCGAAGACGTACCAGGGGTACGAGAGCGTAGTGCGCGTCCACCTCATGCCCGGCCTGGGGCGCAAGAAGATCCGCACTCTTCGCACAGCCGAGGTTCGCACCTGGCTCGGCCGCGTCGCGTCCGAGTGCCAGTGCTGCAAGCACGGTTGGGACAGGCAGCGTCGCGAGCCGCAGTGCTGCGCGGTGGAAGCGTGCTGCCAAACGGTGCTGTCCCGCCGCATGGTCCAGTCGATCCACGCCGTACTGCGCAACGCCCTCCAGAACGCGGTCCGTGAGGAGCTGATCGTGCGGAACATCGCCACCCTCGTGCAGATCCCGACCCCGGCGTACGACACCGGGAAGGGACTCAGCGTGGCCGCAGCCCGGCTGCTGCTGCGAGTCCGCTGACGACCGGCTGCACGCGCTGTACGTGCTCGCGCTCGTCATGGGTATGCGCCGCGGGGAGTTGCTCGGGTTGCGCTGGGACGCGATCGACTTCGACCGGCGGACCCTCACCGTGGAGCGGTCTCTTCAGCGGGTGAGCGGCGAGCTGGCGTTGGTCCGGCCCAAGACCCTCGCGTCGGTGCGCACCGTCCCGCTCCCGCCCGCCGTTGTGGCCGCGCTCACAGCGCACCGGGAGCGCCAGGCGCAGGAGCGGGAAGCGGCGCATGGAGTGGAAGGAACGCGAGCTGGTCTTCGCCTCCCGCATCGGGACGCCGCTGGAGCCGGACAACCTGCGCCGGAGCTGGCACCCGCTCCGGGAGCGGCTCGGGCTGCACACCCGCTTCCACGACCTGCGGTACTCCGCCGTCACGCTGCTGCTCGACCTGGGGGTGCCGCCGCACATCGTCCGGCAGATCGTCGGGCACAGCGACATCGGTGTGACCATGAAGATCTACGCCCACGCCTCGCTGGACGAACAGCGGAAGGCCCTGGGCAAGCTCGGGGAGGCGCTGTCCTGACGCCGTTGGCGTACCGGTGGGCGTAAGCGTTCATGAAAAGACCCCCTCCGAAGGACCTCGGAGGGGGTCTTTGCCCTGGTAGGGCCGCGGTGGCTGGGGCCGGGGTCGAACCGGCGACCTTCCGCTTTTCAGGCGGACGCTCGTACCAACTGAGCTACCCAGCCAAGGGTCCGGGGGCGCAGCCCCGGTGGGAGCCTTCAGGCCGACGTGCAGCCCGAAGACAGCGGTCCTGACGGGATTTGAACCCGCGGCCTCCACCTTGACAGGGTGGCGAGCACTCCAAACTGCTCCACAGGACCAAGCGTTCGTGCGAGTTCCAGTCTCGCACAGTGCGACGAGTGCTCCCAACCGGCTTTCCCCGGCTTCACGGGCGCTTCCCACCAGGGGTGACGTCGCCGGAAAAGAGTAACAGACCCGAGGGGTCGCGCCGTACCAACGCCGTCCCTGGGGGATCGGGGAGCCCGGGGTTGTTTGCTCAAGCAACCTTGAGCGGTCCTTCCGTGGGCCATGACCCGCCAGACCTTCGCGGGGCGCGATGGGGGCTTCCGCGCTGGCTCTTTGTGGCGGGCGGGGCGGGCACCACGCCGGTCCGCGTTGCCTCATGGCGGCCGGACGTCGTCAGAGGCCGTCGGGAAGCACACCGGAAAGGTTGACGGTTTCCTTCCGGAAGGCGTCAATCGATTCTCGCGGGCCCCGCCTGATGGCTTCACGGGGGCCTTTTTCATACCCTACCCCCCGGGTGATTGGCCCTACCCGCTCGACCCGCGTCGGAGTACATTCGTAGTCGGGGAGGGGATTCGGTGTGTGTGGGGGGCCGTGAAGTGCCCGGTCGACAGTGGGCACACAGCACACCTGGAATCTCATATTCCACAGGGCGGTTATCGCGGTGGCGCCACGATTCCCCGGACATTGTCCTGGGCCCCGTGATCACCTTCGGCTCTCACCCCTGCACTGACACCCCCGGCTGTCGTCCCCGCACCATCACCGCATTGTGAGAGGGGTTCTACGTGTTACCTGACTGCAAGCCTGCCGGACCTCCGACCGCAGAACAGGGCCCGGCCGACGGGCGACCGACAATCGCCGTGGTCGGGGGGAAGCCCAAGATTACCCAGAAAGCGCACGAGCTCGGGCTGAGCGTGGTGTACATCCAGAACCCGGACGAGTACGACCGGGCCCACTGGCCGTATGTCGACCAGGCGCTGCTCGTCGACTACGCCGACACCGAACGCGTCCTGCCGATGGTGCGGTCGCTGCACCAGAGCTTTCCGTTCCAGGCGGTCATCTCGCTGTGGGAACTCGGACTCCTGCCCGCAGCGAAGATCGACAACGAACTCGGGCTCGGCGGGAACTCGCTGGAGACGGTGGAGATGCTGCTGGACAAGTCGCGCATGCGCCGGCATCTCAACGCCAGGGGCGTCAGCCCGGTCGCCGCCGAGGTGGGCAGGACCGAGGAGGATCTGCGGGCGTTCGTGGCGGCCAACGGGCTGCCGGTGGTGGTGAAGCCGATCGACGAGGCCGGCAGCATCGGCGTCTTCGCGGTGCGCGACGAGTCGGACGTGGCGCCGGTCGTGGAGCGCTTCCACGCTCTGGGCAAGCAGCTCGACGCGAAGGACCTGGCCGGGGATCTCGACCGGTTCCTGATGGAGGAGTACCTGGAAGGACCCGAGCTCAGCGTCGAGACGCTGAGCTTCGAGGGGCGTCACGTCCTCGTCGCAACGACCGACAAGGTCAGCACCGAGGCGGGTTTCATCGAGACCGGCCACTCCCAGCCGAGCCGTCACCCGGAGCCGCTGCTGCGCGAGGTGGAGGAGCTGGTCGTGGAGTTCCTCGACGTGGTGGGGCTGCGCCACGGCCCTGCGCATACCGAGGTCAAGCTGACCTGCCGGGGCCCGGCGATCATCGAGTCGCACAACCGCGTAGGAGGCGACCGGATCAGCGACCTGACCGAGATCGCCTACGGCATCGACATGGACCGCTACGCGCTCGCCGCCCCCTTCGGCCTGCTCGAGCCGCTCCGCCGCTCCCCGGCCCCGGTGGCGGGCTCGGCGATCCGCTTCCTCACTCCGCCGCCGGGGCGGGTGACGGAAGTGACCGGCGTCGAGGAAGTGGCCGACGACCCCGCGCTGTACGACCTGGTCGTCTCGGTCCGGCCCGGGGACGAGATTCCGCCGCTCTCTTGGAGCGACAGCCGGGCCGGTCACGTCATCGCCAAAGGCGGGACCGCCGAGGAGGCGATCGCCCACTGCGAGCGGCTGCTCGCGGCGGTGCGGATCCATGTGGAGCCGGTCACGTGAGCACCGCGGCCACCGAGCAGCCGGAGGGCGAGGACCCGCCGTTCCACCACACCCTGCGCGAGCTGCCGGCGCGGGTGTGGATCGTCAGCCTCGGCATCCTCGTCAACCGATGCGGCAACTTCCTGCCGGTCTTCATCGTCCTGTACCTGACCAGCAGCCAGGGCTACTCGCCGGGCCTCGCCGGGCTGGTGCTCGGCGCCGCCGGGGTGGGCAACGTGCTCGGCAACGCCGTCGGCGGATACCTCGCCGACAGGCTCGGCAGACGCTGGACCATCGTGCTCTCGGGCCTCACCTCCGCTGTGCTGACGGCCCTCGTCCCGGCGCTGAGCACGCTGTTGTTGAACATCGTGGTGGTCGGCCTCGTGGGGGTGGCGTCGCAGATCTACCGGCCGGCGGCCTCCGCCCTGCTGGTGGACGCCGTGACGACCAACCAACAGCGGGTGGCCGCCTTCGCGGTCTTCCGGTTCGCCATGAACATCGGTGCCGCCGTCGGCGGCTTCGTCGGCGGCTGGCTGGCGACCAACTCGTACACGGAGCTGTTCCTCGGCAACGCCGCCGCCTGCCTGCTCTTCGGCGTGCTCGGGCTGCTGCTCCTTCGCGACGTGCCGCCCGCCGGATCCGGCGAGGGCCGGGAGGAGAGTGCCGGATCAGCCGCGCCGGTGGAGGGAGTGAGCTACCGGCAGGCGCTCGCGGACCGCAGACTGCGCCGGTTCCTGGTCATGACGGTGATCGCCGAGTTCGTCTACATCCAGTCGACGGTCGGCCTGCCGCTGCACGTCACCTCCAGCGGGCTGACGGCGTCCGACCTCGGGCTGCTGATCGGTCTCAACGGCGCGCTCGTGCTGCTTTTCGAGCTGCCCGTCGCCGGCCTCGTCGTGAAGCGCAGGGCCGTGTACGTCCTGGCGGTGGGCAACCTGTTCACCGGTATCGGCCTCGCGCTGACCGGCTTCGCCACGAACATGGTCCTGCTGTGCGCCACCGTGGTGCTCTGGTCGCTCGGTGAGATGATGTATTCGTCCGTGGCCAACGCCCACCTCGGCGGAATGTCCCCGCCCCACATGGTCGGCCGCTACCAGGGGCTGTACGGCGCCGCCTTCACGTTCGGCACCGGCGTCGGCCCGCTCGTGGGCGGCGCGGTCTACGCCTTCAACGAGTGGGCACTGTGGGCGACCGTGGGCGTCGCCGGGCTGATCTCGGCGCAGCTCTGCCTGCCGAGCCGGCGCGCCCCGGCCCTGCCCAAGCAGCCCCAGGGCCCGGCGGGCGCTGCCAAGCCCTCGGCCTCCGAGGCGGCGGACACAGCCGGCACGGCGGACGAGGAGGCGCGCCCCGGCCCCCCGTAGGGCACTCTCTCGCGACGGCAGGGACGGCAGCAGGGACGGCACGGACGGCTGGCGCTCGGCACGAGTACCAGCCGTCCGTATGCCGATGCCGCGTTGGGCGGTCGAGGCTCATGACCAGCGGCGCACGCTTTCGCCTCACTGCGAGATCATGAAATCGCGAGAATGGCGATGCCGATATTCGGCCACCACGGCGGAGTATTCGATCAATACGAATGGCCGAAACCCTGCGCCACGATCCGCATGATCGCGGAATATCGGCCTCCTATAACCGCTGTTGTGGACGTGTTGAATCCGCTTGAAGCATTCCTGGCCCTACTTGCTTGCAAATCCCGGAGCCGGATGGGTACGATTCTCGCCGTTGCGGGGGCGGTGGATCGTATCCTTGTGCACTCTTCCCTGCGCGCGCTGAAACATCGGACGAGTTTTGCGATCCGAAGCGGGGGGACAAGTAAAGATCAGGCTCTGTTTCAATCAGCGATCGATCACAGGTTCCACTTCTCTCAATGTGGAACATCAGCGCTTCTCCATCACCTTGGCGTGACCTCGAGGAGAATTGCGCTTCTTTTCCGCAGTCCGGCCCCTATTTTCTGGGGATTCTTTTGCGGGGCGCGTAGACACGTTACCGCCGTGCGCACATCCGGGCTGCCACCCGAACCAATGGGGGGTTTCTCGCGCAATGATATCCGCAAGTGCCGAAAGGCTACAGCAAGTCGATCTCGTGATCGTCGGAAACGGTGCACTGGGCCTCTTCCTGGCCCACGAGCTGACAGAACGGGGTGCGGGCTCCGTCGCCGTCATCGGCCCGAGCAGCAGTGAGACGGGGGCCAGCCAGGCCGCCGGAGCGATGCTCGGCTGTTTCGGTGAGACGACAACGGAGTCGTTACGCACCGACGCCTCCCGTACGCGGTTCGAACTCGGCGTCGCCGCGCACGACCGGTGGCCTGCCGTGCTCGAGGGCCTGGAGGAGTTCTCGCTAACGGGCCGGCCGCTGCTGAGCGCCCCCGACACCCACGTCGTGCTCAACTCGATCGGTGCCGAGCTCGACACCGTCAACTACCAGGCGATACGCGCCGCGCTCGACGAGTACGAGAAGCCGTGGGAGGAGGTGGACCCGCACGACATCCCCGGGTTCAACCCCCGCCTCGACACCAGGTCGCTCAGCGCCATACACCTGCCGGCCGAAGGCGCCGTGGACGCCCGGGGCGTGCTGGAAGCGCTGGAGCGCAAGCTGCGCGCCGCAGGTGTGCACTTCGTGGACGCGACCGTGAACAAGCTGGTGAGCAGCGACAACGTCGTCACCGGGGTCGAGCTGGACGACGGCCACGTCATCGAGGGCGGGAACGTCGTCGTGGCCGCCGGCATCCAGAGCGAGGCTCTGGTGCGGACCGTGACCGAGGACATCGACCTGGTCCCCACGTTCCCCGGCCTCGGCTTCGCGATGATCGCACGGCGCTCCGGCGGCGACCCGTTCCGCAGCGTCGTGAGGACCCCGAACCGCGGATTCGCCTGCGGGCTGCATGTCGTGCCGCAGGGCGGCGGGCTGGAGTACTACGGCGCCACCAACCGTCTCGTGGACAGCGTCTCCGGCGTCACATGGATGGCGGACGTCCGCTTCCTCGCCCAGTACTCGATGCAGCAGCTCGACGAGCGGGCCGCGAGCCACGAGGTCGTGCAGTGGCTCTCCGGGAACCGCCCGGTGACCCTCGACGGCTTCCCGATGATCGGCTGGCTGCCGCCCGCCGGGCTCTACCTGATGACCGGCACCTACCGCGACGGCTTCCACTGTGCGCCGCTGCTCGCCGAGCACGTGGCGAACGAGTTGCAGGGCAAACCGGGCATCATCGACCCCATGTTCTCGCCGACGCGGGCGCCGATCGCCACCCGCACGGTCGAGTGGTCGATCAGTGAGTACGTCGAGCACAACCTCGCCGCGTGGTTCGAGACGGGGGCGGAGGCCGCCCCGCAGATGACGACTCCGCAGATCGCGGAGTACTACCGCACCAGGTGCGTCCAGCTGTACGACCAGCTCAACATCGACTACGCGCTCGGCCCGGACATCCTCTGGTACGCCCAAGGCAGCCTGCGCGGCGCCCGCAGGGTCTCACGCTACCTGCGCAAACACCGGGGAAACAGCGCGCCACAACCGCAGTCGGTGCAGGTCGGGAGCGGTGACGCGCGATGACCGACTCGTCCACCCCGAGCATCGTCAGGAAGCTGATCGACCAGCAGCTCAACTTCGCGGCCCACGGCCTCCAGCTGAAGGACGACGACAACCTGTGGGACCTGGGCATGACGTCGCTGACGTGCCTCGGGCTCATGTTGAGCATCGAGGACTCCTTCGACGTCGAGCTGCCGGAGGAGGTCCTCAGGGAATCGACGTTCCGCACGGTCGAGTCCATCACCGCGGCCGTCGACGCGGCGCTGAAGGACGTGCCGGCCGCGAGCTGACCAGAGTCCCGGAGCCCTCGCTCCACCTTCCCCGCCCGAAGGGATGCACAGCTCGTCATGCCGACATCCGAGCCGCGCCCGACGAACCCCTTTCCACTGGTCCGCAGTCCGGCCGCTGAGGCCCCGCTGTCGGCGGGGCAGGAACGCCTGTGGTGGCTGCACCAGTCGAACGCCTCGCACGAGTACCACATCACCGGCGGCTGGCGGTTCCCGGACGGGGTGGACCGCGCGGCGCTGTCCACCGCGGTGGCTGGACTGGTGCGCAGGCACGCGATCCTGCGCACCAGGTTCGTCCTGCGCCCGGACGGCACGACGGCGCAGGAAGTGGCCGACGAGCTCGACACCCCTGTCACCTGGGCGGGGAAGGACTGGCGGGCCGCGGTGGACCGGGCGGTTCTCGAACCGTTCGACCTCGCGCGCCCGCCACTGCTCCGGGTCGTCGTGGCGGAGCCGGACGGCGGACCCGCCGTCTGGACCGCGATGCACCACATCGTCACGGACCGCTGGTCCATGGACGTGTTCGCCAGGGATCTTCTCGCGCTGTACGAGGCCGCGCTGGCGGGCCGGGAGCCGCAGCTGCCCCAGCTCGCCGTCCAGTACGGCGACTACGCGCGCTGGCAGCGCCGCTTGATGGAGAGCGGCGAGCTCACAACCCGGCTGGAGCGCGGCACACAGGCGCTACGGGGGAGCGAACGGCTGGAGCTCCCGCTGGACCGTCCCCGGTCGGCGGCGCACGACGCGGCGGGCGGCACCGTCGTCGTGGAACTGTCTCAGGAGGCCACCGCGGCGATGACCGCGATGGCCTGGCGGGCCCGCGCGACCCCGGCGGTCGTGATGACGGCGGCACTGGTCGCGGCGCTGGGTGCGTTCAGTGGCCAGGACGACGTCGTCATCGGTGCGGTCATCTCCGACCGCCCGCACCCCGATCTCCAGGATCTGGTCGGCTTCTTCGTCAACACCGTGGCGCTGCGCGTCGACCTGTCCGGGGCGCCGACCTTCCGCGACGTCGTGATCCGCACACGGGACGCCTGGATGGCGGCCGACGCCAACCAGGACGTGCCCTTCGAACAGCTCGGCACCGGCCACGACGCCGGGCGCAACCCGGTCTTCGACGTCGTGATGAACCACGCGGGCGACCGGGTGAGCCTCGCCGAGTCGGAGAACGCACCGACGTGGTGGTACCCCGAACTGCCGGTGACCGCGCGCTTCGACCTGTCGCTCACCACGCAGGTCGTCGACGGCCGCCTGCGCGCCACGTTCGTGTACCGCTCGGCGCTGTTCGACCAGGAGCCGATCGCCGCGCTCGCGGCGGGCTACCTCCGGCTGCTCGAACAGGGCGTGACCAACCCCCGTACCCCGCTGCACGAGATGACGCTGGTGGACGAGGGCGAGCGCAAGCTGCTGCACGGCGGCAACGACACGACACCGGCCCCGGACGCCACGATCGTCGAGCGCGTACAGGCACAGGCCGCGACCCACCCGTCGGCCCCGGCCGTGGCCGGCGCGACAGGAGTGCTCTCGTACGGGGAGCTCAACGCGCGGGCGAACCGGCTGGCCCGGCACCTGCGCACGCTCGGCGCAGGGCCCGAACGGGTCGTCGCCGTCTGTCTGGACACGACCGTCGAGCGGTTCGTGGTGCTGCTCGCCGTCGCCAAGGCCGGCGCCGCCTACCTCCCGCTCGACCCGGACCACCCGACCGGCCGGCTGCGCCATCTGCTGGCGGACGCCGACGCGGTCCTCGCCGTCGTCAGCCCCGCGCTACGCGACCGGCTCCCGCAGGGAGCGGCGCCGACGCTGGTATGGGGCGGCGCCGGGGAGCCGGATCTGAGCGGCTACGGCTCCGGGAACCTGCCGCCCGCCGCGGGCCCCGACAACCTCGCCTATCTCATCTCGACGTCGGGGTCGACGGGGACGCCCAAGGCGGTGGCGGTCCCGCACCGGGCGCTGAGCAGGCTGACGGCGGGCGCGCCCGGCTACCTCGACATCGGACCCGGCGCGGTCTTTCTGCAATGCGGGCCGCTCACGTTCGACGTCGCCGTCCTGGAGTGGACTCCGCTGGCACACGGTGGCTGCGTGGTGGTCACCGACACCGGGACCCTGCTCGACGGCCTGGAACGGGTGGTGCGCGAACACGGTGTGACCACGCTCAAGTTGGTCTCTCCGCAGCTCGACCTGCTCGTGGAGCGCGGCATCGGCACGTTCGCCGGGCTGCGTCAGCTGGTGGTCGGCGGTGACGTGGTCAACCCGAAGAGCTTCGCCGCGGCCCGCGAGGGGCTGCCGGGCTGCCGTGTGACCGCCTCCTACGGGCCGACCGAGTGCACGGTGCTGGCCACCGTGTTCCACGCCGGCTCGTGGGCCGGCCGTGTGCCCCTCGGATACGCCATCCCCCACACGCGCGTCTACGTGCTGGACCGGAACCTGCGGCCCGCGGCCGTCGGCATGCGGGGCGAGATCTACCTCGCGGGCGACGGGCTGGCCCGCGGCTACCACGGGCGCCCCGGTGCGACGGCCGAGAAATTCGTCCCCGACCCGTTCGGGCCGCCCGGCTCCCGGATGTACCGCACCGGGGACCTCGGGCGTTACCTGCCGGGCGGCGCCGTCGACTTCCTCGGCCGCGGCGACACGCAGGTGAAGGTCCGCGGCTTCCGCATCGAGACGAGCGAGATCGAACACGCTCTGCTGCGCGAGCCCGGCACCACCTCGTGCGTCGTCCTGCGGACCGAGCTGGACACCGGCCCGGCCCTCGTCGCGTACGTGGTGTCGACCGAGCCCGTGGACGTGGCCGCGCTGCGCGGCAGGCTCGGCGCCACGCTGCCCGCCTACATGATCCCCGACCACGTCGTCGAGGTGGAGCGCATCCCGTTCACGGCCCACAACAAGGTGGACCGCGCCGCGCTGCCGCCGGTCGCCGCGGCCGAGCCGGAGGCCGCGCCGACGACCGGCCTGGAGGCGCGGGTGGCCGAGGCATGGTCCGAGGTGCTCGGCCGGACGGTGCCCGCCACCGCCGACTTCTTCGCCCAGGGCGGCCACTCCCTGCTCGTGCCGCGCGCGACCGCGGCGATCCGGCGGCTGCTCGGCCGCGAGGTCCCGCTGCGGCTGATGATGGCGCACCGCACACCCGCCGACTACGCCGCCGCCGTCCTCCGGGAGAGTGCCCCGCAGGACGGCCCCGCCTACCGCGAGGACCGCCTCGGTCGACTGGAGTGGCACGGGCGACGGTTCACCGGCTCCCGCAGACTCGACCTGTTTTGTCCCGCCGGGGAGACGGAGGCCGTCGAGCGGACGCTGATCGTGCTCGACGGCTCCGAGTTCGTCGACGTCATGCGGCTGCCGGCGATCCTGGAACGGCTCGCCCTTCAGGGCCGGATCCCGGTGACGGCCGCGCTGTTCGTCAGCCCCACCGAGTGGGCGGTGCGCAACCGGGAGCTGCTCGACCCGGCGTTCGTCGACCTGCTCGCGGACGAGTTGGTGCCGTACCTGCGAGAGCGGCTCGGCGGGCGGTGGCGGGGCGAACGGGCCACGGCGGTCGGCGCGAGCCTGGGCGCGGTCACGGCGGTGCGCGCCGCGCTGCGCCGCCCGGAGAGCTTCGACACGGCCGTGGGCCTGTCGGGCCCGCTGACCGACCACGTCCTCGCCCCCGCGGCCGCCGCCCACCCCTCACCCGCCCGGTTCTTCCTCTCCGCGAGCCACGAGGAGGCGGAGACGATCCTCGAAGGCGGCATCGACCAACTGGACGCCACCAGGCGCACGGGAGCGGCACTGGCGTCCCTAGGCCACACCGTGGAGTGCGCGTACGGAGACGGCGGCCACACCTACGCCGCGTGGGAGGCGATGCTCCCGCGGGCGCTCTCCTGGGCCCTGGGCGCGGGCGCGGAGAGCTGAACAGCGGTACGGACCGTGAGCGCGAGAGGACGGCGTACGACATGTTCGACGACGAGCAGTGCGAGTTCAGCGTCGTGGTCAACCACGAGGAACAGCACGCGATCTGGCCCGCCGACCGTGAGCTTCCGGCAGGCTGGCGCGAAGAGGGGTTCACCGGCCGCAGTAAGGCGTGCCTCGACCACATCGACCGCACATGGACCGACATGCGGCCGCTCGGCCTCCGCGGCCGGCACGACGGGGGAAGGCCGACCTTGGTCGACCTCTTCGCTCAGCAGGTCCGCGCCCGGCCGCACGCCCCGGCCGTCCGCACGCGGGAGCGCGTATGGACGTACGCGGAGTTCGACCGCGCCACGGCCAGGCTGGCGCGCCGCCTGCGACGCGGGGGCGCGGGCTCCGGAACCGTCGTGGGCCTGCTGGCCCCCCGCAGCGCCGCGGCACTGACCGGTCTCGTCGCCGTGCTGCGCTCCGGCGCCGCGTGCCTGCCGCTCGCCCCCGGTGACCCGCCCCGGCGCAACCAGGAGGTGCTCGCCGACGCCGGATGCACACAGCTCCTCACCACGGCGCCCGCCGAGTGGTTCCCCGAGGCCCTGCTCATCGACGAGCCGGGCCTCGAGGAGTCCGGCCCCCATCAGCGGGGCCGAGCCGACGAGGACACCTCCGCGCTGCCCCGACCGCATCCGCTCGACCTGGCGTACGCGATCACGACGTCGGGCTCGACGGGACGGCCCAAGATCGTCGGTGTGCCGCACGAAGGGATCGTCAACCTGATCGTCGCCTCCGTCGAGGACCTCGACCTGGTCAGGGAGGACGATGTCACGCTGTGGACGACCGCGCCCACGGTCGACAGCTCGATGCACGACATCCTGATGCCGCTGTGCGCGGGTGCCTGCGTGGCGATCGCCGACGGCGACGACATGCCCGCGAGCCGGATACTCGCCGCCGTGCGCGACCTCGGCGTGACGACGCTGGAGATCCCCGCCGCCGTGCTCGGGCCCTATGGACGGCAGCTCCTGCCGAGGCTGGCGAAGGCGGGTGTGCGGCTCGTCATCACCGGCGGCTCCCAGCTCGACGGGCAAGGGCTCGGGGACGCCGCTCCGCTGGTGGTGGCCAACGGCTACGGTCCGACCGAGGCGTCGGTGGCCGCCACCTGGTACCGGTGCACCGGCGAGACGCCCAGCTGGGTGCCGATCGGCACGCCGGTCCGCGGTGTGCGCACGTACGTGCTCGACGAGGAGTTACGCCCCGTACCTGTCGGGGCCGAGGGCCAGATGTTCCTCGCGGGCGTCGGCCTGGCCCGGGGCTACCTGGGGCTGCCGGGCCGTACGGCGGCGGCCTTCCTGCCGGACCCGTTCGCCAAGACCCCCGGCGCGCGGATGTACGCCACCGGGGACCGCGTGCGCCTGGAGCCCGACGGCGACTACGTCTACCTCGGCCGGATCGACGACCAGGTCAAGATCAGGGGCTTCCGCGTCGAGATCGGGGAGGTCGAGCACGCCCTGCGCGAGTGCCCCGGCGTCGTGGACGCCGCGGCGCTCCTCCGCGACGACGCCATGGGCGGCCCCGCGCTCGTCGCCGTCCTCACCGGCGCAAGGTCGCCGGACAAGGAGCTCGCCGACCGGCTCGGCGACCTGATCCCGAGCCACATGGTGCCGCGCTTCTTCGTGTGGCTGGACGAACTACCCCTCAACCGCGCAGGCAAGGTCGACCGCAAGGCGCTGGCCGTGCTGCCGCTCACCGACCCGGTCCCCCGCTCGTGACCCGGTCCCCCGCTCGTGAAGGAGAGGTCAACAGTGTCCGTCACCTCAGGCGCAGCGACCGGCGTGCACGCCCTGTGCGACGCGTACGTCGACAGCTACGCTCGGCTGAATCCCCTGGCAGCGACCGAGTTCGGTATAGGCGGCCACGACGACCGGCTGCCCGACCTGTCCCCCGAGGGGCACCAGGCGCGCGCCGAGCTCGCCCGCGGCGCGCTGGCCGGGATGGCCGGCGCGGAGCCGGCCGACGAGGCCGGGCGCATCGCCAAGGCCGTCTTCCGCGAGCGGATCGGCGTCGAGGCCGAGATGCACGAGGCCGGTCTGCCGGCGGCGTCGCTGAACATGATCGCCAGCCCGGCGCAGGACATCCGGTGGGTCTTCGACCTCATGCCCACCACAACCGCCGACGACTGGGCGGCGATCGCCAAGCGGCTGGCCCGGGTGCCGGAGGCACTCGCCGGGTACCGGGCCTCGCTGCTGGCCTCGGCGGACAACGGCCTCCTCCCGGCCGCCCGTCAGGTGCGGCGGGCCCGCGAGCAGTGCGCGACCTGGTCAGGCGCCGGCTCGTTCTTCGCCACACTCGCCGCCTCGGCCGACTCGGTGCCGGGCGTCGACGGCGCGCTGCGGGCCGACCTCGACGCCGGTGCGCGGGCAGCCGCGGCCGGCTACGCCGAACTGGGCGCCTTCCTCCACAACACGCTCGCACCGAGGGCCACTCAGCAGGACGCGGTCGGCGAGGAGTACTACGGGCTGTGGTCGCGCAAGTTCACCGGCGCCGAACTGGACCTGCGCGAGGTCTACGAGTGGGGGTGGGACGAATTCGCCCTGACCGAGGCGGAGCTGGTCGAGGTCGCCGACCGGATCGCGCCGGGCGCCGGCCCTGCCGGGGCCGCCAAGGCGCTCGACGCCGACGCCCGGTACCTCGTCGGCAGCCAGGCCGAGTTCCGGGCGTGGATGCAGGAGCTGTCCGACCGCGCGCTGGCCGACCTGCGCGGCAGGCACTTCGACATACCGGACGAACTGATGACGCTCGAGTGCAGGATCGCCCCGCCAGGCGGCGGGCTGGGCGCCTACTACTCCAACCCGGCCGACGACTTCAGCCGGCCGGGCACCATGTGGTGGTCCCTGCCCACAGGCAAGGCCGAGATCCCGACGTGGCGCGAGGCCAGCACCGTCTACCACGAGGGCGTGCCGGGCCATCACCTCCAGATCGGCACGGCGGTGGCGACGCCGACGCTCAACCGCTTCCAGCGGCTGCTGTGCTTCATCGACGGACACGGCGAGGGCTGGGCGCTCTACGCCGAGCGTCTGATGCGGGAGTTCGGCTTTCTCGACGACGGCTACCTGCTCGGCATGCTCAACAAGAGCCTCTTCCGCGCGGCCCGGGTGGTCGTCGACATCGGCATGCACCTGGAGCTGGAGATTCCGGCCGGCACCGGATTCCACGAGGGGCAGCGCTGGACCCCGGAGCTGGGCCAGGAGTTCCTGCGCACAAGGGTGCTCCTCGACAGCGCCCGCGCGCTCGACGAGATCGACCGCTACCTCGGCTGGCCGGGCCAGGCCCCCTCGTACAAGGTCGGGGAGCGGCTGTGGCTGTCCATCCGCGACGACCTCAGAGCCAGGCGCGGCAGCGCGTTCGACCTCAAGGAGTTCCACATGCACGCGCTGCGCAGCGGTCCCGCCGGCCTGGACACCCTGCGGGAACTCCTCACCGCTTCGTGAGGGCCCGGACGGGCGGCGCCAGGCCGTCGCCACGGGGGCCAGCCCGGCCGCCGCCACGGGAGAGGGCATCCTTCTGCGGCGGCGGAAAGCTGGGACCGCAGAGGCAGCGTCAGTACATCCTCGATCTCGTCATTGCTAGATCGGGCAGGCCGAGGTCGGGAAGGTCGATCTCACCCATGGGATCGGAGGGGTGGGGGGACGCCATCCGCGATGGGCACCACGCGAGCGACCGGGAAACCGTTCTTGGTGACGGTGATGGTCTCACCCTGGGTCGCCGCTGCGACGATCTGGGACGACTTTCGATTGAACTCCCGGGCCGTGGTCTCCATGTAGTACGTGTTCCTACTCTCGGGCCGTACTCGTATCAGACGCGGAAAGACCCCGCTCTGCTGTGCGGGGAACGCGTCACCGTCGGCAAGGTCTGACGGGGCGACCCGGGCGCACGTGCGAGCAGCGCCCCGGAACGGGCTCACAGGCCGTGTTCGTCCATCAGCCGCATCAGGTTGCGCTTGCGCTTGTGGGCGGTGCGCAAGGCGGTGACGTACGCGGTGCACTCGTCCGGTGTGCCCAGACGGCGATGGCAGTCGCGCATGCTCAGCAGCAGGCTGACGAGCTGTTCGTAGACGGTGTTGCCGGTCTGGCGGGTGAGCGGCTCGGCTAGGCGCAGGTAGACGCCGAGCGCGTCGGCGGGACGGTCGGCACGGGCCTGGTCGGCGAGGGTGAGCCACTGCCGCTCGTCGGCGCCGGTTTCCGTTGCGGCGCGCCAGGCAGTGTCGGTGTCCCTGTCGTCGAGCAGGACATCGACCAGGACGGGGCCGATGTGCCGGCGACCCTGCGGCCGTTCGGCGTCGGCGCGCAGCAGGGCCAGCGCCCCCGGACGCTCGTCCTGCCAGCAGTGGGCGGCTCGCGCGGCGGCGCGCAGTTGCTGGTAGGCGAACAGGGTGCGGCGAGCACCGAAGTGGTCCCGGCGCAGGACAACTACTTCGCGGCTCCGGCCAGCGCGCGTGTAGCGGTCACAGAGATAGTCGATGAGAGCGGTGTCGACGTCGGCGAGGTCCCTCACGTCCCTCAGGGCGCGCTCCGCCCAGCTCAGGGCCTCCTCGGAGCGTCCTGCGGTGTCCAGTTCCCCGGCGATGACCAGGTGGGTGCGGCCGTTCGGCGCGAGGTCGGCCGCGTGCACCGCGACCACTGCGTCGACGTCGCCGCCCGCCCTGGCCAGGCGTTCCACGAGGTATTTTTCGGCCCAGCCCGTGCGGTTGGCCCGCCACGCCCCGACCGCCAGCTCCCGCAGGACGGCCATGCCCCGCTCGCCGAGCACGTCTTCGTAGTCGAGCGGATCGATGTCGGTGAGGTCGTCGGCGTCACCGAGCACATGGCCGACCAGCCAGTGCGCGAGTTCCACGGGGTCTGGACGGGCCGCAAGGCACGCATCGCGGTGGGCGTCAGCGAGGGCCGCGCCGAGTTGCCCGAGCCAGCCGTCGGAGTCGTCGACGCTCTCCACCGCGTCGGCCAGCAGCCGCATCGCCTCTCTGGCCAGAGCGACCGCATCGGTGGCCCGGCCTGACGCGGTCAGGGCAGTGATCGCGGATACCGTCTGCCCGGCCTGGTCGGCGTAGGCACGGGCATCGGCATACGTGACATACCCGTACTGCGCGAACGGGCTGATATCGAGCAGCTCACGGATGCGGGCCCGGACCCCGGCCAGGTCCCCCCGGGCGCTCGCGGCCCGCAGCTCCAGGCGGCGGCGCAGCTGCCGGTCCTCGGTGATCTGCTCGCGCACGAGGGTGAGCAGGTCCTCCTCGGACAGGCTTGACAGCCAGGCGTCGAGGTCCTGTGCGCGGTCCCGGGCTGCCTTCCGTTGCTCCGGCAGGACCTCCTGTTGACTGAGCAGGGTCAGCCCGAGGGCAACCAGATGCTTGCAGAAGTTCCCTTCCAGGCCGTACGGGCAGTCGCACTCCCCGGCCACACTCTCCGTGCCGTCCAGGACCAGCTTCACCTCGTACCGCTCCGTGCCGTGCACGGTCGCGGTTACCCAGGCGTCACCGACCTCGACTCCGGACACCGCGTCGAGATAGCTCAGCCCGCGCTCGAAGGAACGCGCCCCAGCCAGTGCCCTGAGACTCTTCTCGCTGAGTCCGTGCACGGGTCGCTCCATACCGAGTCCACTTCTGCCTGTGCCGGCTGTGAGCTTAGATCCTCAGTTCAGCCCGGTCCGTCGATTCGTCGGAAAGCGCGCTCATGGACAACCTGTGCCCGGGTGCACCACCTGGGCCCGAGGACCCTGCCAGGACCTGCTGCACACGTTCCAGCAACGGGATCATCACGGGACGCGGGATCTCCTCCTGCGCCGGAAAGCTGGGGCCGGAGAGGCGGCGTGTCAGCACAGCCGTGCTGACGCGTCAGCACGAGAAACCCCCCAGGCCGCGTTCTTGCAGGTCAGAGGGGTTATGAGTGTGATGGTGCCCCCAACGGGATTCGAACCCGTGCTACCGCCTTGAAAGGGCGGCGTCCTGGGCCACTAGACGATGAGGGCGAGTGGCTTCGCCAAGCGCCTGAACAGCGCCATGGCAGGCTCCGGCAGCATATGGGATGCGTGGACGGTTCGCCAAAACATAGGCGAGCGGCACAGGGGCCGCCGTCGTCCCGCCGCTCAGCGGCCGGTCGCGGTGCCGGTGCCGGTCGGTGAGGACGGCGGGGACGGTGACGACGGCGAGGGGGAGGGGGAGGGCGACGGGGGTGCGCCCGGCTTCACCTCTTCCGGCAGGTGACGGGAGACCTCGGCCCTGGACAGGCCGAGACCGCCCAGGGTGATCGCGTCCCACGCCTGGAGCCGGTCGGTGTCCCGGTCCAGGTAGAGGACGGACGCCTGCACCTTGTCCGGCTCGGCACCCTCGACGGCGCGCAGCCCGCTGCCGCCGGTCGAGCCCTGGGTCATCAGCCGGGTGTCGTGCGGCAGCATCTGGGTCTTCCGGTGGTGCGTGTGCCCGGCGAGCGCCAGCGGGACGAGCCCGTCGGTCTGCTCGGCCAGTACCGGGTTGTGGCCGACGGCGATGTCGACCGGGGTGCCGGCCGCCCGCTGGGCCCGCAGCGAGGCGGCCAGCTCGCGGCCCCGGGCCCGTTCGGCGGGGTCGCCCTCGGGTGCGACGGAGCGGTCCGGGGTGAACTGCGGATCGCCCCAGCCGGCGAGGCGCAGCCCCGCCACGTTCACCGGCTTCCCCGAGTCGAGCACGTGGACCTGTGCACCGTCCTCGCCGTTCAGCGCCTCGATGGCCTTCTGCGTGGCGGCGGAGTCGTGGTTGCCGCGTACCCATACGTAGGGGGCTCCGAGGCCGGTGATCGGGTCGAGGAAACCGTTCTCGGCGGTCGTGCCGTGGTCCATGGTGTCGCCGCTGTCGATGATCACGTCGATGTCGTACTGCTCGACCAGGGAACGCACGATGTGCCAGGCGGCCGGGTTGAGGTGGATGTCGGAGACGTGCAGCACCCGCGTCGTCGAGGGGTCGGGCTGGTACGCGGGCAGGGTGGACGTCACGTCGTAGAGCTTGGTGACGTTCGTCACCAGACGGGCCAACTCCTTCTGGTAGACGTCGAACTCGGTCGCGATGCTGCGCGCGTTGCCCACCACCTGCGGCGCGCTCGCCAGCAGCCCGGAGAACCGCGGCTCCAGCACCGACTTCGGGTTCCACGTCGCCGCCGCCGTCCCGGCCGAGGCCACCAGCAGGGCGAGGGAGAGTCCGCCCGCGCGCAGCGCGGTGCCCGGACGGCGGTAGACGGCCAGCGCGAGCGCGCACGAGCCGGTCAGCACCGCGACGGCCGAGCGCAGCCCGAGGTCGAGCGCCCCCGCCTGCACGTCCTCGCCGATCTCGTCGTCCAGCCCCTCGATCCGCTCCGGATGGTTGACGAGGGCCGCGGAGCGTTCCTGGTCGAGTTGGTCGACGTCCACGTCCAGGCGCAGCGGCGCGGCGTGGCTGCGCAGCTCCAGTGCGCCCAGTGGTGAGACGTTCACCTTGGTGCCCCCGGTGAGGGAGGGCCGCAGGGTCATCGTCGTGTCGACGGGGCCGACCGGCGTGCGGACGTTTCCGACGACCAGGAGCCCGAGCCAGCCGCCGAGCAGCGTCACGACGACGAGACCCGCGGCGCGCCGGTACGGGCGGGTGCGCGCGTGCGGGATCGGGTGCGTTCGCGGGTGGGGGTGCTGGTGCGTGTGCGGGGACGGGCGGCGACGGGCGAGGTGGGCGTTCAGGCGTGCGGCGAGCTGTCTGTACAAGCCCGCCGCGGCGCGCAACGGCTTGGTGGCAACGCTGGCCATGTCGGCCGGTATGCCCCTTGTGGGGGGCGCGTATGCCGTTCCGCCCGCCGGTGCCGCGTGCGGGTGCCCGCCGAGGGAGGGGCGCCCGCGTCCACCGGAGGGAGGGCCACGCGCGTCCACCTGAGGGGGCGTCCCTCGGGCGGGAGGCGCGCGCGTCCTGCGGGGAGCGCGGGGAAGTCCACCCGGGGGAGGGCGTCGGCGGGGCGGCTGGCCGACAATGGGGGTGTGCTGGAGATGACGCGTGAGGAGTTCGAAGAGCTGGTCGCCGAGGCGCTCGACCGGATACCGCCCGAGCTGACGCGGCTGATGGACAACGTCGCCGTGTTCGTCGAGGACGAGCCCCCGGCGGACGACCCCGAATTGCTCGGGCTGTACGAGGGCACGCCGCTGACCGAGCGCGGCGAGTGGTACGCGGGCGTCCTGCCCGACCGCATCACGGTCTACCGGGGGCCCACCCTGCGGATGGTCGAACGCGAGGGCGGAGGGGGCCGGGAGGGCGTCGTGGAGGAGGTCGAGATCACCGTCGTGCACGAGATCGCCCACCACTTCGGCATCGACGACGAGAAGCTGCACGCACTGGGGTACGGGTGACGGTGTGGGGCCTGCGGGCCTGCGGGGCCTGAAGGCCCGCGGGGTCTGGGGCCCTGCGGGGTCTCCCTGGACCTACGGGGCCTCGCTGGTGCACTGGTCCGCCGGGGGCGCGGGGCGGGGTGACGCGCGCCGCCCGGGCCTGTCGGGCGCCGGGCGGGACGTGCGAGCGCCGGATGACGCGCCGCGTGCGCTTCGGCGTGTGCGCGGTGGGGCGTGACCTGTTGGGGTGACGGGGAGTTGAGCACGGCACCCGCCGAAATCCTGCGCAGGAGGTCCCACCGTGCGCCGATCCCGTCCCGCTGCCCGTACCGGCCATACCGCTTCCCCCACGGGTACGGGCGGTGCACACCCCACAGGCCGCACCGCCCGCTCCACGACGGTCGGCGCGCTCATGCTCGCGGCGGTCTCCACGCTCAGCGGCTGCATGACGGTGCAGGGCGCCGACGACGTGGGCGAGGGCGGCACGACGCCCGTCGGAAGCCGCTCCGACGACCACGGTGGCGCGGCCGAACCGGAGGGCGGTCTCGACGGCGCCGGCTACCGCAAGGGCCGCGTGACCGGGGACGGCCGCGACTCCGGTGGCCGGGACGGGGACCACGGGCGGTCCGCGGGCGGTCGGCACGGCAAGCGGGAAAAAGGTGACGAGCGCGACAAGGGCGCCGGCGCCGGGCGTTCCGCCGACGCCGGCGGCGCGCACAGCGGTGACGCGGGCGGCGACGACGCCTCCGGCGGCGACTCCGGCTCCTCCGACGGTGACCGCAACCGTCCCCGCCCCCAGCCGACCGGCGGCGCGGGCGGTTCGGGGGGCTCCGGTGGCGGGCCGGGCGGTGACGATCCGGACTCTCCGACGACCTCGCCCAGCCCCACCCCGAGCAAGCCAGACCCGGACCCGTCGCCGACCCGGACGACGGCCTCCCCCAGTGGCTCCGACACCTACTCCCGCCAGATCGGGCCCCACCTCGCCTGAGCCCTGCGGCCGAGGCGCGGGTCGGCGGGCCCGGCCCCTTTCGGGTGGTCCCGGCTTTCGGGTGATCCCGGCTTTCGGGTGGTCCCGGTGCACTCTTCGGGGCGGGCCCCGTGGCGCAGGCCGGGCCACGGCGGTGCTCTCCACGGCTGTGCTCGCTACGGCGGTACCGGCCACGGCCGCGCCGGCCACCGTGCGGCCGGACGGCCGGGCCCCGTTTGCGCAGCGGCGTATCGGCCGCGTATGCTGGTAGATCGTTTGATCCCATTTGCCCGGCGCCATCTCGCAGCGCGCCGTGTGGCGCGTTCTCTCCCTGCCGTGGCTGACCGCATCGAGGCGGTTCCTTGCGAATTCACGGAGTTATGGGCGCGTGCCAGTGACTCCGGAAGGTTCTCATTTCGCATGTCTGTAACCACCCATGACGCCGTTGAGCCCGCCCGCGCGGATGACGCGGCGGAAGGCGTAGAGACGGTCGAGACCGTAGGGACGGTCGAGATCGTAGAGACGGTCGAGACCGTGGAAACGGCCGCCGGGACCGTCGTCGCAGCGCCCGAGGCCGCGGACGCGGCGACCGCGACAGCGGAGACGGCGGTGGCCGGCGCCGCGGAGGCGGAGGAGGCGGCCGCCGAGCCCACTCCCACGTTCGCCGACCTCGGGCTGCCCGAGGCCGTCGTCCGCAAGCTCGCCCAGAACGGTGTGACCGCGCCGTTCCCGATCCAGGCCGCCACCATTCCGGACGCGCTCGCCGGCATGGACGTACTGGGCCGGGGCCGTACCGGCTCGGGCAAGACGCTGTCCTTCGGGCTGCCGCTGCTGGCCCGCCTGACGGGCGGCCGTACGGAGCGCAAGCGCCCCCGCGGTGTCATCCTCACGCCGACCCGCGAGCTGGCGATGCAGGTCTCCGACGCGCTCCAGCCGTACGGCGACACCCTCGGCCTCAGGCTGAAGGTGGTGTGCGGTGGCACGTCCATGGCCAACCAGATCTCCGCGCTGGAGCGGGGCGTCGACATCCTCGTCGCCACGCCCGGCCGGCTGCGTGACCTGATCAACCGCGGGTCCTGCTCTTTGGACGACGTCGAGACGGCCATCCTCGACGAGGCCGACCAGATGGCCGACCTGGGCTTCCTGCCCGAGGTGACCGAGATCCTCGACCTCGTCCCCGAGGGCGGCCAGCGGATGCTGTTCTCCGCCACCATGGAGAAGGAGATCGACTCCCTGGTGCGGCGCTACCTCGTCGACCCCGTCTCGCACGAGGTGGACGCGGCGCAGGGCGCGGTGACGACGATGACGCACCACGTGCTGATCGTGAAGCCGCGCGACAAGGCGCCGGTGACGGCCGCCATCGCCGGCCGCAAGGGCCGCACGATCGTCTTCGTCCGCACACAGCTCGGCGCCGACCGGGTTGCCGAACAGCTGTGCGAGGCCGGGGTGCGCGCCGACGCGCTGCACGGCGGCATGACGCAGGGCGCCCGCACCCGCACGCTGGCGGACTTCAAGGACGGCAAGGTCAACACGCTCGTCGCCACGGACGTCGCGGCCCGCGGTATCCACGTCGACGGCATCGACCTCGTCCTCAACGTCGACCCGGCGGGCGACCACAAGGACTACCTGCACCGCTCGGGCCGTACCGCGCGGGCCGGCGAGTCCGGGACCGTCGTCTCCCTGGCCCTGCCCCACCAGCGCCGCCAGATCTTCCGGCTCATGGAGGACGCCGGGGTGGACGCCTCCCGGCACCTCATCGGCCGCGGTGACGTCTTCGACGAGGAAGTGGCCCGCATCGTCGGCGCCCGCTCCCTCACCGAGGTCCAGGCCGAGTCGGCCGTCAACACCGCCCGCCAGGCCGAGCGCGAGGCCAGGAAGCTCAACCGCCAGCTGGAGAAGCTCCAGCAGCGCGCGGCCGAGCTGCGCGAGGAGGCCACACTGCTGATCGCGCGGGCCGCCCGCGAGCGCGGTGAGGACCCGGACGCCGCTGTCGCGGCCGCCACGGAGGCGGAGGCCGAGCAGGCCGCCGAGGAGGCGCGTGCGGAGGCCGCACGCCAGGCGAAGGCCGAGGCGGAGCGCCGCGAGCGAGAGCGCGCCGAGCGCGAACGCGAGCGCGGTGACCGCGGCGGCCGCCCGTCCTACGACCGCAAGAACCGCGACCGTGACCGCGGTGACCGCTCGTACGGCAACCGCGACCGTGGCGACCGTCCCTACGGCCGCGACGGCGACCGCGAGCGCGGCGACCGGCGTTCCTCCGACCGCGGTACCGACCGGGGCGGTTTCCGCCGCGACCGCGACCGCGACAGGGGCCGCGACGAGCGCCCGTACGGCAACCGTGACCGTGACCGCGACCGCAGGGACGGTGGCGGGGACAGCCGTGACGGCGGCGCCCGCGGCGGCTACCGCCGTGACGGCGGCGACCGCACCTTCCGCCGTGACGGCTTCCGGGGCGGCGACCGCCCCTACCGCCGTGACAGCCGCGACGAGCGCCGGCCGCACGGCCGCAGCGGCGACAACCGCTCCACGTCCCACGGCCCGGGCCGTGGCGGCCCCCGCACCCCGGACCGCCGCGCCGACAAGCCCCGCTGGAAGCGCAACAGCTGACGGCTCGTGGCCTGCTGACGCCTGCCACACGCACGTTCGAGCGCGGTCCGAGGGCACGCTACGGGGAATGCCTTCGAACCGCGCCGGACGGCCGGGCTATGCTGCTCGGTGCGGGCCGTTAGCTCAATTGGCAGAGCAGTGGACTTTTAATCCATTGGTTGTGGGTTCGAGTCCCACACGGCCTACTGCCAGCAGGGAGGGAATCCCCCTCTGACCTGCGACGAAGTGCCCGGACCGGGATGATCGGTCCGGGCACTTCGATGTTCGGGGCGCTCTGCGTGAGCGATGCGTGAGCGGACGTCAGCCGATCACGCGGATGCTCGTGCACAGCGTGATCACGAGCCGGCCGCTATGTCCTGAGGTCGAACTGGCGAAGCCACTCGGGATCCCCGTCCCCGACAGTGGCGACCAAGCCTCCGCTCAGCAGCAGCATGTACAGCACGAAGGCCAGCCCACCCTTCTCGCCTTCGCCGTAGTGATCCAGGCACTGGGTGATGGTCACGCTGGGGTTCGCGTCGGGGTGGCCGATGAGACCTGCCGCGTACAAGAGATCGTCGTGTGCGATTCCAAGAGAGTCGGAAACCCAATCGACGGTCTCGCCTGCGTCTTCCTCGGTGATCACCTCGCGGGCCGCGACGAGCCAGCCCATCAGGACGGTGAACACCATCGTCGGGTCGGATGGGTGCTCCCCGTCGATAAAGGAGCCGCCGGGGCCCTGGGAAGGATTCTCCAGCCAGGCAGCGATGTCGGCCAGCAGGACGGCCACGTTGAGGCTGTCGAGGGCGATCGTGTTCGAGCTGCCCTCGGTCTTGGGCTCGGACTCGTACGGGTCCCAGCCGTCGACCACGATCTCCTTGGAGGGCGTGATGAGGCGGGCTTCGAGGTCGATGTCCGGCCACTCCTGGCCCACCGCCTCGCCACGTCGCAGGCCCCGCGTGCCCATCAGGTGGAAGAGGGCGTACAGGCGGTCGCCCTCGGCCGCGTCGAGGAAGGCGCCGAACTGGGCGGGCGTCCAGACCATGACCGAGCCGGGGATCTCGGCCGTCTCGCGCCAGCGCCGGACGCGCTCGTCCGTCCAGAGGAGGGGCTTGGGGCGCTTGCCGGATTCCAGCTCGACGTGGGAGGCCGGGTTGAACGTGATGAGCTGCTGGGCGATGGCCGAGTTCAGCGCGGCCCGCAGAGTACGGCGTACCGCCTGACGCGTGGCCGGCCCCGTCTGCTTGCGGAACGGCTTCATCTCGGCGAGCTTCGCCCGTTCCGCCGCCAGCCGCGCCCGCTCGGCGCCGACGGGCCGTCCCGGCTTGCTGGGCTTGCAGCGGGCGACCTGGGCGCGGCGTGCCTCGTTCTCCGCCGCGATCACCTCGTTCTGGTCCGCGATGGCGTCGAACATCGCCACCAGGTGGCCGACGTTGAGGCGGTCGAGTCGTACGTGGCCGATGTGGGGCCCCAGATGGGCGCGGATGTGGGAGGCGTAGCCGTTGAGCGTCGTCCTGCGGCGCTTCTTCGCCGCCAGCCAGCTCTCCAGCCACTCGCCAATCGTGAGGCTGCCTCGGAGGTTCAGGCCCGACGTGAGGCGCCGACGGGTCTCCTCGACGTTCGGCAGCGGTACCTTCTCCCGGCTGACCTCCTCCAGCATGGCGGCGACCAGTTCGATGCTCTCGGGGTCGTCGGAGTCGGCGAGGGCGAGGAGCGCGCGGACGTGGTCGAGAGCGGCCTGGGCGGCCTTGAGGCTCTCGTAGCCGGCGCGGCTGAAGGAGCGGCGGGTGCCGTCGGGGTGGGGCGGGAGTTCCTGCCGTACGGAGTACGAGCCATGCTTGCGGCTGGAGAGCTTGGGGCACTTCTTGCCGAGCGGCTTGCCGGTCTCGGCGTCGCGGCAGTAGCAGCGGCGGTGCGTAGAACCCTTCAAAGGCGTTCCTCCGGGGCGGGGTCGGATGCGGACTCGGGTGGATCCACGTCTTCGAGTCCGAGTGGCAGATCGGGTGGGACGCCGCCTTCCTCGCAGATTTCCCGGCGGAGGTGGCGGAGGTTGTACTTGGCGGAGATGGCCTGGTCTGCGTACTCGCTGCGCCTGCGCTCGGCCTCTTCCTGCCGGGCGCGGCTGGTGGCGATCCTGGCCTCGAACCCGGCCCGCCCTTCCTCTTCGAGCGTGGCGAGGGCGGTGTGGACGAGGCTGGTATGGCGCTCGAACTCGGAGAGCAGTCCTGCGTCGTAGCCGAACACCTCTTGGTCGCCGGTGAAGTGCCGCAGCGCCTCCCAGGTGGGCACGAGTTCCTCGAAGGGGAGTTCTTGGGTCTCCTCGACGTATCCGACCGGGAAGATCAGGCAGATCGGGTACGTCTCCAGAGCCGCCGCCAGGACCATGACGTCCACGAGCGGGAGGCTGGCCCGCCGCCCGGACTCCATGTTGGCGATCACGTTGCGTGGGACGGGATGCCCAAGCTCCTCACACCGGTCCGCCAGGTCCTGCGCGCTCCATCCCATCTCCTTCCTTCTCCGCCGGACTTCACCGGCCACGTTGGCTTGGACCCGGTCCACCCACTCCGGGACGTCATCTTCATCAGCATCCAGATCGTGTTGTGTCATGTAGACACACTAGCTTGGTCATCCTGATTGGTGACGCCTGGAGCCGGACGTGATGCGCGCGTTCGCCGAGGGCTGTGCCGAAAGGGGCGCGCTGCATGCGCGAAGACGCGACGAACGGACACTCGAAGGGGATGAGCCGGGAGGAGATTCTCGCTCTTCCTGTAGCGGTTGACCTGGATACGAGCAACCGCGCGTTGGGACTTGGACGGAGCAAGGGGTACGAGCTGGCGAAGCGGGGCGAGTACCCGTGCAAGGTGCTGCGGATCGGCAACGCCTACCGGGTCGTGACCGCGGATCTGCTGAATCTGCTCGGGCTGGCTGCGTGAAGGGGCGGCAAGATAGCAGACGGTTCTGCGTTGAGCTGACACAGAATCGCTGGACTGTTGCCGGGAGTGGACGTACGGTCCGTGTTCCCTCGCAGCGGTCGCAGCGCCGCCCGCGAGAGAGCCCCCGGCGGGCCAACGCCGGAGGCTCAGCGAACTCCCTTACGCCTTCACACGATCCGGTCGCCGGAGGGCCACGCATGCCCGCAGGCGCCAGGTGAGGAGTTGCCTCATGCAACGTACGACATCCGCGCCCAATTCCGGTCCCGAGAGGATGCCTTGGCCTCCCGTCGCGGTCCCCGGACGGGGCCGTGGTCCCCACGGAGGGGACGGTCCCAGCGCGGAGCGGGAGGGGACCGGTCCCCGGTCCCCGTCCCCTGCCGACCGCGTGGGGACCGTCCCCGCCTCTCCACAGGACAGCGGCTTGGGGACCGGGACCGAACCGGTCGAAGGAGCGGGGACCGACGTGCCGACGAGCGGGACCGGGACCGTCGGGGACCGTGGTGGCGAGGCTGAGTCAGTGGGGACCGGTCCCCACACTTCACCGGGACCGCCGCAGATGGATGGCCCGACGGGACCGGTCCCCGGGACCGGTGAGGGGACCGAGGGCGACGCGGCGGAGCTGTTGGACGAGCTGCGGTCGGCCATCGCGCGGTACATGATCCTGCCGGGGCGGGAAGCGCTGGACGCGGTCACGCTGTGGGTGGCGGCCACGCACCTGCAGCCTGTGTTCCAGCACGCACCGAGGCTCGCGGTGGTCGGCCCGGCCAAGCGGTGCGGGAAGTCGCGCCTGCTGGACGTGGTCACCGAGACCGTGCACAAGCCGGTCATCACGGTCAACGCCAGCACGGCCGCGATCTTCCGGTCGGTGACCGAGGAGCCACCCACCCTCCTGGTGGACGAGGCGGACACGCTCTTCGGCAACCCGAAGATGGCGGAGAAGAACGAGGAGCTCCGTGGCCTGCTGAACGCCGGTCACCAGCGCAACCGCCCTGCCCTGCGGATATCCGGGCCCGAGCACAAACCCACGGAGTTCCCCACGTTCGCCATGGCGGCCCTGGCCGGAATCGGGGAGCTGCCCGACACGATCATGGGCCGGTCGATCGTGATCCGGATGCGCCGCCGGGCACCGGGGGAGAAGGTCGCCTCCTTCCGTGCCCGCCGCGACACCCCCGCCCTGCACCGGCTGCGTGACCGGCTGAAGGCATGGGCCGGTCAGATCGCCGGTCAGGCGGTCGAGATGGAGCCGTCGATGCCGGTCGAAGACCGGGCGGCGGACACCTGGGAGCCGCTGGTGGTGGTCGCCGAGCTGGCGGGCGGTCAGTGGCCCGCCACGGCGCGATCAGCGTGCAAGATCATGTCCGACTACGAGGCCGGTCAGGACGAGGACGGCGGTTTGAAGATCCGCATCCTGGCCGATATCCGGTCCGCCTTCGCCTCCTGCGGCGATCCCGAGGCCCTGTCCACCAACCGGCTCCTGTCCGTCCTCAGGGAGGACCCGGAAGCCCCGTGGGCCGAGTACGGCACCAACGGCCTGACTCCCCGCGGACTGCAGTTGCTCCTGAAGGACTACGGCATCCAGTCGGCCAACATCCGCTTCCCCGACGGCGGCCAGGCCAAGGGCTTCTCCCGCAACAGGTTCCTGGATGCCTGGGCCCGCTACTGCCCAACGACCCGGGTCGCGACCAACACCCCTGCCGCGAGCGGCGGCTGACCCGTATCGACCGGTCCCACCCGTCCCCGCGCAGGTCAGTGAGGGGACGGGTCTTGGCCCCGCAACGAGTCGACCCGTCACACCCCGCTGACCCGTCCCTGTCCTGACCAGGCGTGCAACCAGTGGGACGAGTGCAACGCCACCGAACCGAGGAGCCGCGCGTGCCCGAGCATGAACCCGCAATGAGGCCCACCACCGTCACCACCGACGGCGCAGCAAGTTGTCGGGTAAGGAGTCCTTACCTGGCCTCCGCCCCAGGGGAGGCGGAGGCGTCCGGCGCCGGGGCGGCACCGGATACGGTCGGCCCGGGGGCGCCGACCGAGGGAGGGGGCGACGAGTCGTCGTCGACCGTGCCGCAACAGTCTGCGCCGCGCCGTCGTCTGCGTGACAAGCAGCTACGCGAGCACCGCGTCCACCCCCGCTACAACGATGCCGAGTTCGCCTTCGTCGAGAACGCCGCCGCCCGAAGCGGCATGGCCCCAGGCGGCTATGTGGCCGAGTGCTCGCTGGCCGCCGCCCGCGCCGACGACCCCACCGCCGCGGTCGCGGACTACCGCGCCATGGTCAAGGCGCTGATGGCCGCCAACCGCCAGCTCGGCATGATCGGCAGCAACCTCAACCAGCTGACCCGGCACCTCAACCAGCACAGCGCTTGGCCCCACCGCAGCCACGTCCAGCACCTCCTGGAGCACGTGGAGGCGTCCGTCGCCGAGGTGGACGCCGCCGTCCACCGGGTCACTGAGGGGCGGTGACCCGGTGCTGCCCAAGATCATCTTGGGTGCGGGCCCGGGAGCCACTCGCCGCACCATCCACTACCTCTTCGGACAGGGCCGCGCCAACGAGCACACCGACCCGCACCTGGTCGCCTCCTGGAACGGCTTCGCCCCCGACCCCGGCCGCAGCCCGCACCGCACTCCACAGGATGTGGAGAAGCAACTCGCCACACAGCTCGACCAGCCAGTGAAGATGCTGGGCGACAAGGCCCCGAAGCACACCGTGTGGCACTGCCCCGTCCGGGCCGCCCCCGAGGACCCGATCCTGACCGACGCCCAGTGGGCCGCCATTGCCCACCGCATCGTGGCTGCCGCTGGCATCGCCCCCGAAGGCGACGAGGAAGCCTGCCGTTGGGTGGCCGTCCGTCACGCCGAGGACCACATCCACATCGCCGCCACCCTTGTACGCCAAGACGGCCGGCGACCCAGCCGTGACTACGACCAGCGGGCCGTCCAGAACGAGGCCCGCCGGATCGAAGCCGACTACGGGCTCCGGCGGCTCAAGCGCGGCGACGGCACCGCCGCCAAACGCCACACCAGCAAGGAGCACTTCAAGGCCAAGCGCCAAGGCCAGGACGCCACATCCCGCGAGATCCTCCGCCAGCGCGCACGCCGCGCCGTGGCCGCAGCCTCCGACGAGGCGGAGTTCTTCGCGTTCCTGGAGGCGACCGGCGTGAACGTGCGCCCGAAGAGGGCCCCGTCCGGTGACATCACCGGCTACAGCGTCGCCCTGCACGGCGACGTCAACCTGCACGGCGACCCCGTGTGGTTCTCCGGATCCACCCTGGCCGGAGACCTCTCCCTGCCCAAGGTCCGTGAATGCCTCACCACTACCCGCCCCGAACCCGTCACCACCCCCACGGCAAACCCGTGGCACCAGGCAATCGCCGCCACTGAGCGCATCCCCCACCACCTCGTCCAGGACGACGAGCACGCAGCCCAGGGCCAGCTCGCAGCCCTCGGCGCCACCCTCGACCTGCTCCCCCTGATCGCGACAACACCCGTGAGGATGGAGCTGAATCGCGCCGCCGCGGCCTTCGAGCGCACCACCCGCTCCCGCATCACGGCGGACCACCACAGTGCCCGCACCCTGCGCCGCAGCCTCCAGTTGATCTGGCGCAGCCCTTCTCCAGGAGATGACGGTTCCGGTCTGGCCATGCTGGTCGATGCCGCGCTCACCGCCGCAGTCTTCGCGATGCACTGGCACCGCACCCGCCAGCACGCTCAACAGGAAGCAGCAGCCAAGCAGGCCCTCGTACACCTGCAGACCGCCTCCACGAGGATCGCCGGTCCCGTCCTCGACAGCCTGGCCCACCGCACGCCCACCCAGCAGGTCAAGCGCCGCTACGCCCAGCACGTCCAGCAGGCCGTGCCCGAGCACGTCGAGCGCATCCTCGACGATCCCGCCTGGGACGCCCTCACCACCGTCCTCGCGCAGGCGGAAAAGGCCGGGCACAACGCGGCCACCGTCCTCGACCAGGCCCTCGGCCAGCGCACCCTGGACGACGCCCACAGCCCAGCACGCGCCCTCACCTGGCGTATCCGACGCCTCGGCGAACGCCACGTCCCCAGCCCTCTCGCCCAAGCAGCCAAGGCCCGCACTACCGTGCCCACCCGCCAGCCAGCACGATCGCAAGAGCCCCGTGCCTTCAACTCCTCCACCGGCCACTCTGCCTCGCGACGCCGCGGGCGATGGGCCGTAGCGCAGCCGGGGAGCGACGCTGCTGACGGTAGGTCGTGGCTGAAGCGGTCGGCTTCTCGGCTTGACGCAACCGCTGGATGTGGGCCTCGAAGGCCATCGGGCCAAGTCGGGCACTTGCGGTCAGGCGAGGAGTGACTCGATCCGCGGGCGAACGCAAGGGGCCCCGATCGCGAACGCCAAAGCAGCCCCAGCCCGAAGCTGCTCCTCCGACCTCACGTAGACGAGCCTGTTCGGGGCACCATGGCAGCAGGTCAGCGTCGCTGGCATGCTGGCAGATCCGAGTATCGGACCGCAGCCCCAGGGGGACAGCGTGATCGTGAACCGGCACGTCAGCAGCGAACAGCCCGATGAGCCCGACGAACTGGAACAGCACCTCCCCCAGGAACTCAATGTGACGCTCAACTGGCCTGAAGACGGCGCTCTAACGGTCAGCCATGGCGCCAGCATCGCGGCTGCTGCAACCTGCGACACGGCATATAGCCAGGCAGCCAACGGTCATTTGATCGATCTCTTCGCGGCGCTTCCGTTGCCAGGGACCGCAGAAGGGCAAAGCTTCTGGAAGCGCATGCGTGACGCTGGGGCGAGCGGGGCCCTGAACATCGACCCCGCCAACATGGGCGGCCCGTTCTTCGACTACGTTCGTCGCGGCAATGAGAGCGGCGTTGCCTCCCGGGTCCTGAGCTTCCTGGCCGAGCTGACACCATCTCAGCGCACCGCCGTGGCAGAGGTCATTGGCTCTGCTCTCGATAGCGGCACCATTGGCGTCAGCGGCCGATACGGGGGTGAGCTGTGGCTAAGGGACGCAGAGATGAGCGCATGGCGCGTGGCGCTGGCCAGTCGACGGCAATTCGAAACGTCACAAGACCGGAAGCAATTCTTCGAAGCATGGCGCCGCGCCTGACCCCCGGAACAGCGCATCAGAAGTTGACCGTGCGACAGATGTATCCGATCGTGCGGTAAGCCATCGGGCCCACCGAGCAGTCGCGATAGTCGGACGTGACGACGGCCCTCCGACCGAACATCCAGGTCGGGGGCCGTCTTCATGATGATCGCGATCACGCTGGACGAGGAGCCCTACACGCAAACCCGCTCCTCGCTCGATGACGGCCAGCGGACAGCGGCGCGTGACTTGGAAGAGGGCAGGCACCACACGCTCGCCCTCAAGCAGCGCATCACGGAATCGACTTGGACGACCAACCCCATCACCTGACGATCAGTACACGAGGCGCGAGCGTAAAACTCTCTCTATGACTTCAAGGCGGCCCGCTGACGCGGCCCGCGCGTGGCCCGGCGGGACCGCGCCGCCGCTCCAGTCTCCGCCCCGCCCCGCCGCCCCGCGCGACTGCAGACGACGGCGATTTGAGGTCAGAGAAGAAAAGCGTCGTGGCAAGGGTGGTCGTTAAGTAGCCACTTCGGCACGAGCTTCGATGAGGGAACCCATTCCGGGAACTATGGAAAAGTCAGCCAGATCCATTGTATGGAGACTCCCCTGTCGCACCAAAGTGGTCAGGTAACACCTTGCGCTAGAATTCTCCGCTTCTATTTACCTGTAGATCGCCAGGATGTCCAGCGTAAGAGCTGGTCCGTGCAGCGTCGCGTCGTCACTCTCCAGGTCGCTGGAGACTGCCTCTCTGCGCTGCCGCCTATTCATCAGCGACGCGCCAGGAAGTGCAAGCAGGGAATGGCTTTGCCCTTCCTCCCACCTCTTAACGATCTTACCTACGACGCATACCTCGTCTTCCAATGCGTCGTGAATGAAATCCTTCTTGAGTTTTCCAGCAATTTGCGGAGAATCTTCACCCTGATCCCCAATGATCACTACATCAGACTGAAAAGCTCGGGTCATTGTTCGGGTGGCCTCAATCTCCTCATCGCTCGGAAGGTCATCCGCTGACTCTCCTAGGGCGGGTGCCATCGATCTCAGTGCACCCATCATGTCAAACATTTGCCCTAGCTGTTCGGGCTGGCTCAACATTTGCACCGTTGGGGGGATTTCGATTTCTGCCGATACGCTGATGAGCTGACGAATGGTGAGTCTGGGAAAGGATTCGCTGAGGTCCAGAACGTCTTCGTAATCCCATCTCTCCGGGTCACTTTCGAGATGTTCAATAAGGCGAGTGAAGCGCTGGGCAGATGTCTCGCGTACTACTTTCTCGTGCTCTTCACTGGTTCCCTTTTCTCCGGAAAAATTGGCGCCCGCAGCAGATGCTCCGAGGTTAACTCCGCCCTTTTTTCCGCCAGTGCTTGTTCTGCGCACTGTGGACTCATCTGAAATTCCACCCTCTATCCTGGAGAGATAGTTGTGCAATGAATTCTCATTCAGGTAGAGGAAGTCGGGCAATGCGGGGACCGGCATAGCATCCTCCTGTCAGTCGTGATTAGGCTGTTTAGGTGAGTATAGGTTAAAAATCGGACTTCTGCCTGGTTCCACCCAATCTGCCGGTGCCGTCCTCGCTCGCACGCTCCGGGCAAGCGGTTCAGCCTGTCGGCACGGTGGCGCGGCTGAGCCCGGAAGCCGGTACCACGAGCCACACGCGCGCCTGGTCGTTCGGCGCTCCCGCCGTCGTCGGACTTTCTGTGGCTGAGGTCCATGCGGGGCCGTTGCGGTACAGCAGGGAAGTACAGCAACCCCGGCGACCGTTGGCACCTGGCGCTGCCCCTCCCACGCCCCGCAGCTGCCGGTATGGCCCTCACCGCCCCACCCATCTCCAGTTTGCAGACAGGACGTGCACCCTCCGGCCAGCCCTGCACCAGATCGCCCGGTGATCCCTGGTCAATAGTGATCACCTATCCTGATCTCCAGTGCCAAAGCAGCTCCGGCCCAAAATCGTCGCGGAGATCTAGACTATTTCCCCTCCACCGCGAAGCCTTTTGCTCGCACTCGACACAAAACGCTCGAACGCAGCCTCCGCTTCGTTAAGGTTCATCAACGACTCGTAATTACTGGCCTCTGCGTCTGAAATTGCCTCGTCGTTCCCCCTGCTCCACGCGTACATATAGGGGCCGACGGCCCGCACAGCACGCTTAGCAGCCTCCAGCACCGGGCGTGAAGGGGCATCCTCACCATCCAGAAGTGAGATGCGTCGATGACGCCGTTCAAGATCGCTATACAGCGTCTCGGAGCGATACACCATGGTCTTGTATTGATCGAGACTGCTCACTATCCAAAGTGATGTTGCCACCTGCAGGATTTGCACTTGAAGGTCTTCCCACACGGTGCAGAACGCTGCATATGCCTGGTACCGATCCGAGTGGAGAGAGTTGGCTGCGATCGTCAGTTGCTCGATGTCCCTCGCCTGCACCGCAGGGCCATGCACGGTCGAGTGATCAAGCAAATTGACCGCATCAGTCTCTGAGTGGTCCCAAGGCATGTACTCGTCACCAGGCGACTCCATGCCCCGCATGATACGTAGCCAGCGCCGCACCACACCGCACCAGATGCACACCAGAACGGCCGGTGATCAGCGGTTAATACCGGTCAGCACGGCCGTCCATCTCTGGCCAGCGAACCGCTCATCCGCCCAGCTCGGCCCCGCAGTCGCCGTCAAACGATCAGTGATTCCCAAGCTCAGAGCGCGGTTCGATTCCCGTCGCCCGCTCCATGTCGCCCCCCGGTCGGATGACCTGGGGGCCTCTGCTGTTCAGATGCTCACTCATCGCGTGCCAGATCCGTGGCCGAAGCACGGCTGGCCCGCCGCTGGGGCCGGGAGCGGGGCGTTCAGGTTCGGATTGGCTCCCACTCGGGGGTTTGGTGGAGGGCGATGAGGCGGGCGGCTTCGTCGTCGCGGAAGTTGCGGACTTCGGTGCAGCGCTGGCTCATGACGAATTCGCCGAGGGGGAGGCAGAGGTCCATGCGTTGGATGCAGACGCCGATCATGAAGGGGCCGTTTTTGGCGCGGTACATGCGGACGCCGTAGTAGCCCTCTTGGCAGTCGCGGTCGTTGTTGAAGCGGCAGCCGGTGCAGGTGTCGGGGAGGCGGACGGGGCGGATGCTCTTGGCGTAGAGGGTGCGGCCGTCCGGGAGGCGGTAACGGGTGCGCTGGTCGGAGGCCCCGGCAGTGAGGACGCGGAGGTCGGGGGCGGCGCCCAGGTGGTCGATGACCTCGCGCATGGCGGCGAGGGAGGCGCCGTCGTCCTCCAGGTTCACCAGCATCCGCACGATCACGTCGCGGCCGTGTTGCTCGATGATGCGCAGGACGCGTTCGACGTGGTGGTGGTCGGGGATGACGATGTTGGCCGAGACCTTCACCCCGTACCGGGTGGCGGTCTCGATGGTGTGCGCGAGGGCGTCGAGTTTCCGGGCGGCCAGGCGGGGTGAGGCGAGGCGGGGGGCTTGGACGGCGGCGAGTTCGTCGGGGGTGGTGCCGAAGACGGACAGGTTGATGCGGTCCAGCCCGGCCTCCGCGCACGCGGGGAGTACGGCCTGGCCGTTCTCGCCGTTGGAGGTGAGGCCGACGGTCAGGTCGAGGCGGCGGGCGATGCGGATGAGGCCGGGCAGGTCGGGGTGGAGGGTGGGTTCGCCGCCGGTGAAGTGGACCTCGTTGATCGGGAGGCTGCCGCGGACAGCGGCCAGAGCGAGCGCGAAGTCCGAGTCTGCTGGGATGCGCTGGGGCAGGAAGTCGGCGCCGTTGGTGGCCAGGTAGATCGAGACGCGGCCGGAGCGGCCGGGGGTGCCGGTGTAGGCGTCGGGTGGGCGGTCGGTGTTGTCGGTGGCGACGGGGTGCCTTCGTTGTGGCAGAAGGTGCAGGCCAGCCCGCACGCGTCGATGATCTTTACGCGGAGGGTGCGGTCGGGAACGACCGTGACGGGGACGTCGTCGGCGTGTGGGTCGTGCATCGTTCCGCCTTCCGTGCCCGACCGGGGCAGAGGGGTGTCCCGGTCGGCGGGGTGTGGGGGTGGGGTCAGAAGCGCAGGTCGGTGATGGTGTCGAGGTCGATGCCGTGGCGGGCGTAGATCTTCTGGGTGTTCTCGCTGGTCAGCTCGTCCTTGGGGATGCCGAGGCGTTCGGCGGTCTGCCAGACCTGTTCCTCGTCGTCGCCCTCGATCTCCAGGTACGGGGGGATGCGGGGCCAGGTGTCGATCTCCAGCCGTACGCCGTCCAGGAGCCAGGAGCTGCGCCGGTTCTCCTGGTAGGAGCGGTGCGTGAGCCCCATGAGGCCCAGGAGAGTGTGGGTGTCCTCGAAGGAGCCGACAGTGGTCTCGGTCTCCTGGGTGCCGTCGATCGCGTCCGAGCTGATCGTCTTGACGCACAGCGTCACCGCGCCGCCCGCGTCCCGCATCCGCACCCAACGCCCTTGCATCGGGGGAATGGGGTCGTAGACGTAGCGGCGCATCAGCCGCTCACCGTGGAAGGTGCCGCCCGCGGACTTGATGCGTGCGGCCATCGCCTCCGGGTCGATCTCCAGGGCCTTGGCCTCGTACTCGACGACGTGCATGGGGTGCCAACTTCCTCTCGTGCGGGATCGGACAGCGGAGTCTCGCAGCCGGTCGGGGTCGAGCAGCCGCGCGTTCAACCGGTCCTCCACCGGGACGGCGAACGGGCGCGGCATGCTCGGCCGCGGTCTCGGTCTTCGGCAGCGGGCGAGAGTGCGCCGAAGCTTCCGGAAGGCAGCCAAGATCTCGTGCCTCACAGCGCGATGCGCAGATCGTGCGGGTCGACGGGGGTGACCTTGCGCAGTTCGCGGATCAGTTTGGAGGCGAGCATCGAGTGCAGGCCCGGGTCACCTTTGGGCAGCCAGATGTCGGTGTCGCCGTGGTTGAGGCGCCAGCCGTCGGTGGTGAGGCGGTAGCTGACCCCGCCTACTCCCCATAGCCGGGGCGCCCTCGCCCGCAGGGCCGTGAAGGCGCCGCTCTTGGGGCATACGGCCAGCGAAAGCCGCGCGTCCTTGGCGCACAGGGGCGGCATCGCGCTCAGCGCGCCCTCCGGCCATGAGGGTGGGTCCAGTTCGTTGCGCCAGTCGAAGAAGAGCCACCCGTCCTTGTTGCGGTCCGCCGGCCCGCCGCAGACCTGGCACCTCATCGCGTACATGCACTCGTACTGCCGCCCCGGATGCATGCACGCGAACTCCGGCCGCCCGACGCCCGGCGAGTACGAGCACCGGGCCCACAACACCCCGAACCCATCCCGATCCGACGGGAGTTCTCGCCCCCGGTAGGTCAACCTGAGAACGGGCGTGATCTCGACGGCGAGCATCGCCTCGACGACCGCCTTCTCGCTGTCCCACATTGCGACGTATGGCACGCGGACAGACCGACCAGTGACCGGATGCTTCGCATACCGGGGCACCCGTCCCTGGCCCAGAGAGAAGAAGGCTGCGGAGGGAGTCATGAGGTCTTCACCTCTGAGCCTCGCCAGCCTTCTCGCTCCAGGAGTGAGAGCAGGTCCCGTGCCGTTCGGGCCGTCTGGCGCGCTGTCGTAAGGGACGACTCGCCGTCGTCGCGCGCGGCAGCTCTGGCACGGGCCACCATCTGCGTCACCACGGCCCGACCGGTGTCCAGTTCGACTGCGGCGGCCTCCGCTAGGGCGTTCAGGTAGGCACGCAGGGCGTCGGTGGTCGGGCCCAGGCAAGCCTCGTCCGCACCGTCGAAATGCCTGCTGAGCACGTACTCGACCGTGCGGCGGACAGCTTCGGGAGTCACGGCGAGGACCTCGTCCTGCTCTTGGGCCTGCCACCGGCGCATCGCCTCCAGAAAGCGGCGAAGGGTCGCGTCGTCGGTGGTCTCGACCGCGGACTCACCGAAGTCCGGAAGTACGCGGTCGCATGCTTCTCCCGGGTTCCGCCGTTCAGCCAGCGGGGCTTCGGGTGCACGTGCCGCAGGTGCCTGCCGGGTCACGAGGACGAACCGGCGGGGCCGACGGTGTCGGGCCGTCACGTCGCCGCTCCGTACGCGATGTCCGCCCACACGGTCTTGCCGCTCGTGTGCACGTCGGTGCCCCAGTCGGCTGCGAGGGCGGAGAGCAGGAGCAGCCCTCTGCCCTTCGTCTCCTCCTCACTCGGGCACCGCAGCACAGGCCGGACGCGGGATTGATCCGTGACGCGGACGCGTACGCGGAACTGCGCGGACCGCTCGATGCTGAAGACCAGACAGCGCCCCGCACTGTGCTGCACCGCGTTCGCGACCAGTTCCGACGTGACCAGCGAAGCGTCGTCCAGCAGCGCTTCAAGGCCCCAGACGCGCAACGCGGTGGACACAAGGTCGCGGGCGTGACGTGAGGACTCGGGCACGCACGAGAACGCCTGGCTGTATCCGGGTTCGCCGATCGACGTCGCTCTTGCCGCGGTCATGGTCACGGGTTTTCCCTCCGGGGATCGGTCGCTCGACCAGAGCGGCCTCCCCTCACGCAGGGGGCGGTCGCGGGAGCCGGTCCGACTTTCAGGACTCCAGCCAACCGCCCGAGATCGCTGCGGACCACGGCATCCATGCGGCAGCCTTGATGCACCTCTGATGCATGGGGCGCCGCAGCGGGTATGGCCCCAGTCAGGCGGGGAGGGAGAGCACCATGCGGTTGTCCGAGCGGCGAAAAGCCATGGGCTACTGTCAGGAGAAATTCGCCCATGCGCTCGGCGTCGACCGCACAACGGTCGGCCGTTGGGAACGCGGTGAGACCACGCCCGAATGCGTCCACCGGCCAAAGATGGCCGAACTCCTGCGCCTGGACATCACCGAACTCGGCCGCATGCTGGACCCACCACCAGCAGCCCACTACGCGCAGCCGGCACAGCCCCTACCCCGTCCCGTTCACGGCCCAGGTGAATCCGACGAAATGATCCGACGCAAGTTTCTGCGCCTGCTCACGGTGACCGGAGCCCTGACCGCCCTGGGACCCGAGGCAGCCGACGACATAGCGGAAGCCGCCGAGCGCGGCTCGGCCGACGACTACCGCCGCATGAACGAACACCTCTGGCAGGTCTACCAACTGGCCCGCTCCAAGCGCTCCGTCCACGGCGTCGTCCAGGACCAGCTCGACGCGCTCGCCGACGCCCTGAAAACCGGCTCATCACGTCGGGCCGGTGCGATGTGCGAAGCCGCAGGAGACCTCTTCCAGCTCTCCGGCGAGCTGGCCTTCGACAGCAACCGCTACACGGACGCCGCCGCGGCCTACTCCGTGGCCGCCTCCGCCAGCGACAGCGCGCACGCCTTCGACCTGTGGGCCTGCGCGCTCGTGCGGCACGCCTACGTGGACATGTCCGAGCGGCAGTTCGCGGAAGCCACCGAGACCCTGGACGTCGCCCGCACCATCGCCACGCGCGGTGACCCCGCCCTGTCCACCCGCTACTGGGTCGCCTCCGTCCAGGCCGAGGCACACGCGAACCTCGGCGACCTGAACGCCTGCCAGCGCGCCCTCGACGAGGCCCAGAAGGTCACCGACCTCCCCGGCCCCGTCCACAAAGGGGGATGGCTCCGCTTCGACGGCGCCCGCCTCCCCGAAGAACGAGGAGCACGCTTCGTCCAGCTCGGGCGGCTCGACCTCGCCGAGAAGGCCCTCAAGAGCGCCCTCGACTCCGCCGCGCTGGCCAAGGGAACCTCCTACCGCCGCCGAGGCTCCGTCCTGGTCGACCTCGCGCTGATCGGCGCCAAACGCCACGACGCGGAACAAGCCGTCATCCATGGCCGAGAGGCATTGCAGCTCGCGCGGCAATCGGGCTCGGGCTACGTCGCCCGTAGACTCCAGACGCTACGGGACGATCTGCGCTCCTACGGCCACGACCGCCGCGTAGCCGAACTGGCCGCCGACATCGGCAGCCTGCACGCGACGTGACGAGAGGGGTAGGCATGACGGACACCGAGGGCGCCCGCCTGTTCCGGGAGACCTGGATCGCGGGAGTCAACAAGCACTACCCGGGCGAACCCAAAGCCAGCTACGTCACGCCCTGGGAAGACACCCCCGACTGGGAACGCGAAGCCGCCGGAGCCGTCTACCAGCAGGTGCGCCACTTCCTCGACCTCAGCGACGGCAACGCCAAGCGCCTCCCCCGCGAACAGAAGGGCCGCTTCGTCGCCACCTGCTGGACCGCCCAGATGTACAAGCACTTCGGCGACCCCAAGCCCGCCTACGTCGCCGACTGGCCCGACCTCCCGGACTGGCAGAAGGAAACCGACTCCGACATCTTTGAAGCGATCGAAGTCTCCACCATGTGAACGACGCGGGATCGATCGACACGATCCAATGGAGCAGTGGGCTATCGACTGCTTCGTAAACGATCTTCGGCGGGATCCGTAGCGTTGGCCGCCAGCTGCTTCTTCGCCCATCCAGCGAGCTTGAGGTGCGGCAGATCCTGGCACATCCGTCCCATGTGCCCCTGCCCGCACCCCACTGCGCCAATGCCCTGGCACCAACTCAAGTATTCCAACCTCCGCAGCAACGCTTTGAGTGCATCACGACTGTTGGTACCCGAAGAGGAGACGCATCGTCTCGGTGTGGAGTACGTGGCGTGGAGCGAAAGTTGACACCGTGTCGGCTGTTGCGGCACTCTCTTCGTCATGAGGATCACGGACTGCGATCGGGCGCATCTCGTCGTCAACGAAGCGCAAGCCCATGAAGCCCTACAGGCCATCGGCCCTGGTCAGCTCGTTGTGCAAGCCCGGCGCCTCATGGAGAAGGCCGAAGAACTCCTAGAGCAAGCAGTTATCGCCGAGCGCCAGCGCGACACCTCTTGGGAGCAGGTCGGCGAGGCTCTGGGGGGTCTGTCCAAGTCGGCCGCCCATAAGCGGTACGGGGCAGCCGTGAACGATTGGGCCTCGCATTACGACGGGACCTCCACCGAAGACGAAGTCTCGGGTCAGGAGGTCTTCGGCCGTAACTCATCGTTTGTCGTCGCCTATCGACTGGTCGAGCGGACGTGGGAGGAGGCCGAGGAGATCGTTGACGATCAAGAACTTCTCGCTGACCTGCGGGAAGCCACAACTGCTGCTTCAGGTGCCGGATCCCCCTGGTCCGGCAGTCACGTCTCGGCGCCAGATCGAGACGACGAGGAACAGCTCATCGTGACCGGGACCGGCACAGGGAAGAGCTTTGCCCTCGCATCCCTGGTGACTAAATACCATCATTTCGGTCAGAGGGGTATAGCCGCCGCCCCCCACTTGTTCGGTGGCCCATCCGATGACCAGCGCCATCCGGACCAGGCGTTGCTGGAGGCACGCCTCGCCATCGTGGAACATCAAGTCGCAGCCCTGCTGGCCGATCGCGACGTGCAGGACACGAGCCAGTAGGCAGCGGAAGCTCCGCCGCCCTCGGAAGCACCTTCCACAGCAACATCCGAGGGCGACGGCCAACCACCCATTCACCTTCAGAAAGGTGCAGGCAGTTATGACCAGTATGCAGCCGACTCCCGAGTGGAGCGAAGGTCCCCGGCGACCCCGAGGGCTGCTCGTCGCTCTCGCCACTGGTTACGCGAGCGGCTACGCAGCCGCGCTCGGAGTCACGGGGAGCACCATCGAATCGATGACGTCGATGGGTGTGGCATCTGTTCAGGGGGTGGTGGCTGCTGCCTGCTGGGCCTTCTGGCAGAAGCGCTGATCGAAGCGACGTCGGGCGGAGTCGACCGGAGTGAAGGTGGTGCTTTCTGCTCAATGTGCAGGTCAGAAGGGGGTTTCGACTCGCCTTGCGGCAATTCGGAACCTCCACTCAGAGCACCCTGATGCGTGAGCGATGCGTGAGCGGACGTGCCGCGAGCCGTCCGGACCACATGTCAGCGGTCACCTTCCGCACCACTCCTGACCTGGCACGGAAGGATCTCGCGGACGTGCCCGGCACCGGTCGGCATGCCCTGACCAGGACTTTTAATCCATTGGTTGTGGGTTCGAGTCCCACACGGCCTACCGCGAGCGGGGCGGGCTTCGCCCGCTGACCTGCGAGGAAGCGCCCGGACCGAGAGATCGGTCCGGGCGCTTCGCCGTTTTTGGGGCGCGCAGCGTGAGCGACGCGTGCGTGGATGTGCGCTCACGGGGGCGGATTCCGCGTGTTCTTGGGAAAGTGGCGTGTTGGTGGCGTTGGCCGCCACGGGCATGGCGGGCGAGGACGGACTGCACGGCGGCCACGAAGCCCTCCGCCTTTCGGCATCGGAGCGCTGGAGCCGGTCGCGCCTCTCGGTCTCGGAGCGCTGGAGCCGTCGGACGAAGAAGTGCGCCCGAGGGCGAGGGGGTCTTCGTTGATGGACATGGCATTCCCTTCACGGCACACAGGACGGAGAACGGAGAGCGCTAAAGCGGTGATCTCTGCTTTAGTGCGACTGTAGGCGCGCCGTCGGTTAAAGCGCAACTCTTTGCTTTAGGGTGGAGGGGTGAACGCTGACGCATCGACGAAGCGGCCCGGCGGCCGCAGTGCCCGCGTCCGCGCCGCCGTACACGGCGCCGCGGTCGCGCTGGTCGGCGAGCGCGGCGCCGACCAGGTGACCCTGCCCGCCGTTGCCGAGCGCGCGGGCGTCAACTCCAGTACGCTCTACCGGCGCTGGGGCACGCTCGCCGCGCTCCTGGCCGACGTCGCCCGACACCGCGGCGACGCGAGCGCGCCCCCGCTCGTCGGAGACCTGCGCGCCGACCTGGAGAACCAGGCGGTCTGGACACTGGCGGAACTCTCCCGGCCCGGTGGCATCGCCTTCTTCCGCGCTGAGGTCGCGCCCGACGTCGACGAGCGGCACGACGGGCTGCGGGAGTGCCTGCATGGGGTCAGCGAGCGCTTCCGTCCCGTACTCGACACGGCGCGGGAGCGCGGCGACGCACCCCCGCCTCCGTCCCTGGAGCGGGTTTTGGACCGCATCGTCGCGCCGCTCTACTTTCGGGTCGTCTTCTCGATCCCCGGTACGGATGAGGCGTACGTCCGCGCACTCGTCGCGGGGCTCATCGGGGAGGCCCCGCTCGAACGTTGAGCCACGGCGACGTTGAGCTTCGGCTTGAGCCACGGCGACGTTGAGCTTCGGCTTCGGCTTCGGCCTCGGGCCGCCGTCGGGCGGGAGAGAGCGGTCCGTGAGAAATACAGGGGTGGGGAAATGCGGGTTGCGTGAACCTTTTCGCCCGACCGGCCATCGAACCTCGTGTACAGCCCGGAACGGGGAGCACGGAGCAGGGAGTTGACGGCGGCCATGGCAGCGAACCAGGACATCGTGACCGGGCAGGACGAGCGGGCGGTCGCCGGTGGGGGCGGGGCGCCGGGGTGGAGGCGGCGTGGTCTCGCCCGTCCGGCCAGGATCGCGACGGCCACGGCCGCGCTCGTTGCGGCCGGCGCCCTGCTGACGGCGTGCGGCGGGCAGGGCGGGGACGCGGGCGCTGCCCACAAGGCCGGTGCGGCGGCTCCGGCCGGTGCCGTCCAGAGCGAGGGCGGCACAGGCAACGGGGGCAGCGGCGGGACCGGGGGGTCCTCAGGGTCCGGGATCAGCGGGGGTTCGGGGTCCGGAGTGGTCTCGACCGAGAGCGGCGAGGGCGGCGCGCACCGGGTGTCGGACTCTGCGGGGCAGTGCACCAGCTCGGACCTGTCCGCGAAGATCGGCCCGAACCATCCGGGGGCGGGGCAGGAGAACTTCGCGCTCGTCCTGACCAACACCTCCGGCAGCAACTGCACGGTGTACGGATTCCCCGGCTTCGCCTTCGTCGACAGCGACGGCGACCAGGTGTCGCTGGACCCCGAGCGCAACGGCGACAGCGGCGAGACGATCAAGCTGACTCCGGGCAGCAGCGCGTGGGCGCCGCTGTCGTTCAGCAATCCGGAGATGACCGGGGTGCCGACGGTCACCCCGGACGCGGCCCTGATCACGCCGCCCGACCAGCGTTCCTCTCTCAAGGTCGACTGGAGCGGCGGCCCCGTGTCGGCCACGGGCAAGGCGTCCGTTCCGAAGATCGGTGCGCTCACCCCGGGGTCCGGCGCCTGAGGCCGACGGAGCAGGGGTTCGGCCCCGGTGCGCACGGGAAGCGACCGTGCGCACCGGGGCCGAAGTGTGTGCGATCTCCCTCGAACCGGGGACGAAGTGGTCAGCCCTTGTGAGGACCGGAACGGCGAAGCGCGTCCCCGGGGGATGGTGCGGGAGGGCCGCGCTCCTGGGCGGCGACACCGAGGACGCCGTCTCCGACCGCTCCTCCCGCACGCTCGGCTCGACGCGGACGGCGCTGATGACGGGGGCCGTGTTCCAGAGCCTCAGGGGGTTTCCGCGTGTGGCGGGGTGAGGTTTCCGGGATGTGGGGCTGGGAACCGCGCCGGGCATGATGCGTCACACTCTGGCCGGGGCCGCGGCGGGTGCCGCCGGTACCACGGCACTCAACACCGTCACCTACCTGGACATGGTGCTGCGCGGCCGGGGCGGCAGCTCGGCGCCCGAGCAGCTGGTGGAAGAGGCCAGCGACCGGGCCCACGTGCCGGTACCGGGGGAGGGGGAGACCCGGCAGAACCGGGAGTCGGGCCTGGGGGCCGTCCTCGGCATGGTCACGGGCGTCGGGGTCGGAGCGCTCTACGGCGCGGCCCGCGCCCTCCCCTGGCGGCCCGCCGTGCCGGTGGCCGGCCTGCTGGCGGGGGTGGCGGCGATGGCGGGCTCCGACGTGCCGATGGCCACGCTGAAGGTGTCCGACCCGCGGACCTGGCAGGCCGCGGACTGGCTCGCCGACCTCGTGCCGCACCTGACGTACGGGATGGTCACAGCGGCGGTCTACGAGATGACGAGCCCTCCCGCACGGGCCTGACGGGCCACACATGAGCGGTTCGCGCGGGAGCGGACGGCGTGCGGGTCAGGACAGTGGTCTGCCGCTCAGCCAGGCCGGCAGGGGCCGGTAGACGGTCAGCGGGGTGGCGGGCTTGTCGACGAGCAGCGCCGCAGGCGAGGGCGCCGTCTCACCGTCGTACGAGCACAGCGTGCCCTCGGGGACACCGGCCAGGTGCAGTCGGCGTCCGCGCGCGGCCGCGTGCACCGGGGAGCGGTGGAGCACGCCCGTGAGCGCGGAGGCCACCAGGCGGGTGCGGGCCCAGCGCCCCGCCTTGACCAGGTGGATGTCGAGCATGCCGTCGGCGAGGTTGAAGCGCCGCGCGCCGCCGGGGCCGCCGCCGACGGTGTGGTACGAGCAGTTGCCGACGAACAGCAGCCACAGCGAGCGCGCACGCCCGTTCACGCGCGCCTCGAACGGGCGGGAGTGCCGCAACACGTGCACCGCGGCGACCAGTCCGGCCGCCCACGGGCCGATCCGCTGCCGCCAGTGGTCGCGGACCTCCACCAGATCGCCGTACGCGCCCAGGCTGAAGGTGTTCACGAAGTAGCCGGGGTCTCCCGCGTCGCCGCCGGGCTCCCCCGCGTTCCCGCGGTGGCCTCCCACGCCGCGCGGCGGGGCGAAGCGGGCCATGTCGACGGCGATGGCGTGCCCCTCGGACACGGCGCTCGCCAGGTCGGCGCAGGTGCCGATGCCCAGGTCGAGGGCCAGGTGGTTGTGGGTGCCGCCGGGCAGCACCGCGAGGGGGACGCCGTGCTGGAGCGCGGCGCGTGCGGCGGCGTTGACGGTGCCGTCACCGCCGTAGACGCCCAGTGCGCCGCCCTCTTCGGCGGCGCGCTGCGCCTCCTTCGACAGCAGTTCGGGCAGCGCGCACGCGTCCGGATCCCAGCGGGTCACCCGCGCGGCGGGCAGCGCCTGTGCGACCTCGTCGACGAAGGCGGCGGAACCCGAACCCGGGTTGGCCACCACCGACAGCCCCCTCCCCTCGGGCAGCGTCGGCGCCTCGACCAGGGCCTGGGCCGGCGGAACCCGCCGCCGCGCGTCCAGGACGGCGCGAACCCCGAAGGCGGCGGCCACGCCCAGCGTGGCGCCCACCAGCACGTCGCTCGGGTAGTGGACGCCGGTGTAGACGCGGGAGAACGCCACCGAGGCCGCCACGGGGGCGACCACCGCGCCCCACCCGCGCGACTCCAGCGCCACCCCGGTCGCGAACGCGGCGGCCGAGGCCGCGTGTCCCGACGGGAAGGAGGTGCTGGTCGGCAGCCGCTTGAGCCGCCGTATCACCGGGACGTCGTCCAGCACGGGGCGGCTGCGCCCGAAGGCGCCCTTGCCGAGGGTGTTGACCACGGCGGAGGTCACCGCCACCGACGCCAGCCCGCGCAGCGCCCCGCGCCGGGCACGGGGCCCGCCGACACCCGACAGCGCGATGGCGGCGGCGGCGCCCGTCCACAGTTTGCTGTGGTCGGCGGTGCGGCTCAGCCGGGGCAGCACGCCCTCCGCGCGCGGCCAGTCGGTGACGGCCACGTGGCGGAAGAGGGAGCGGTCCCAGGTGCTGAGCTTGTCGCGGACGGCGGCCCGTACCCCTTCGGCGCCCGCGGCCACCGGGCCGCCGCCGGAACCCGCGCCCCGCTGCGGTGCGGTACGTGGGCCCAGGACCCGGCCGATCAGGGCTCGGGCGGGCCAAGGCCGCCGGTGCGTCTCCATCGGTGCCCCCTCTTCTCCGTCGTGTGGGCCGTCGCGGGTGTCCGCCCTACGGCGTGGGCATGCCGCCTCGGCGGATCCTGCCTCGGCAGGATCTCTCATGCCCGGTGCCGCGGGGGTCACACCGGCGCCCGGAGCGAACCGCATCACGTGCCGGCGCCCGTGCGCGCGCCGGTCGTCACGGGCGACGGGTAAGGGGGCGCCCGGCGCGCAGCGCGTACACCGTGACGACGACCAGCGGGACGGCCGCCCCCAGTACCAGGCCCGCCACCACGTCGGTGGGCCAGTGCACGCCCAGGTAGAGGCGGCTGAGCCCGGCCAGCAGGCTCAGCGCCCCCGCGCCCGTCCACAGCGCGACCCGCGCCGGGCGAGAGGCGATCCGGGCCGTGAGGACGTACGCCAGGATCAGCAGGACGGCCGTGGCGATCACCGTGTGCCGCGACGGGTAGCAGAAGCCGTCCTCCTGGACGGCCCACAGCTTCGCGGGGGGCCTGCTCCGGTCGGTGACCTCCTTGACGACGGTCGCCGCCGCGACGGCCAGCGCCCCCGTGGCGCCGACCAGCGCCAACGGCACCCACGACCCCCGACGCCAGGACAGCCACAGCGCCACCAGCACGGAGGCGGCGAGCAGCGGCACCTTCGACGCGTGCGTCGCGACCGTGATCGGCCCGTCCAGCGCCGCGAGGCGGTGCCGCACCACCTCGCCGAGCACCGGCCGGTCCACGAAGCCCGTCCCCACGCCCAGCGCCAGGTACGTCACCACGGCGAACAGCGCCAGGCTGGCGAGCAGCCCGGCCACCAGCGATAGCGGGCGCGCCCGCCGGGGGCCTGCGCCTGGCCGCCGCACCTGGCTCCCCGCCGGGACGGGCACCGCCACCGGCGCCAGCTGCCGGAGCAGTCCGCGTGGGTCGAGCGCCTCGGAGGCGTCGTCGGCCGCGTCGTCGGACGCGTTATCGGGTGCGTTGCCGGTCGCGCCGTCTGCTGTGGAGTGTGGAGGTCCCGGAGTCAGCCGGCCGCTCATCAGTGGGCTCCTTCTCCAGCGTGGGGCGACACCTCGGAACCTCAGTAGAGCGGCGCCCGGCCCTCCGTGCGACCGGGACGCCGCCGGGCGGGTGGCACGGGTGGCGGGGCGAGGTGTCAGCCGGCCAGGGCGGCGAGGGTGGCGCGCAGGTCGCCGGTGTGCGGCCGGTTGTGGGGGAGGCGGGCCAGGATGCGGGCCATGCCGCAGGTGTCGGTCAGGGCGGAGAAGACCAGCCCGCCGGCGACGCCCGCCGATATCCACCGCGCCCGGGGCAGGCGACGCGCGGCGAGCAGGCCCGTCAGCACGAGGGACCCGGCGGCGAGGCGGACCTGCCGTTCCATAGCCCACGTGGCGCGGGCGTCGGCGGGCCGGTGGAGGTCGTGTCCCTGCCGGCTCCAGGCTGCCGTACCCCCGGTGAGGCCGGCGGCGTCGACGCCGTGCCCGGCCAGGCGCCGGGCGGCCTGCGCCGAACGGCTCCCCGAGGCGCAGACCACGAGCAGGTCGCGGCGGGCGGCGGCTGCCGCGAGCGCGTCGAGGGCGGCGTCCAGGTCGTCGAGGGGGACGTTGTGGGCGCCGGGCAGGTGCCCGGCCGCGTACTCGCCCGGTGTGCGGACGTCGATCACGGTCAGCTCGTCCAGGCGGGCGTGGGCCTGCTCAGGGGTGAGGGCGCTGGTGGCGGTCACGCGGATCTTTCCTTTCCCTCTCGGGGCGTATTCCGAGGCGCTGCGCACCGCGGCGCGCCGTGGCACGATCACGTACGTGAGCAGCAGACCCACCCCGGCGGCGCCACGGCCGCGGGCTGCGCCCCCGGCGGCGCAGCGCCTCGGCGACCTCGCGCGGTTGCGCCGCGTCCGCGACCGGATGGACCGGGAGTACGCGCAGCCCCTGGACGTCGAGGCGCTCGCGCGCGACGCGAACATGTCCGCAGGTCACCTCAGCCGCCAGTTCAAGGCCGCCTACGGGGAGTCCCCGTACGCCTACCTGATGACGCGGCGCATCGAGCGCGCCATGGCCCTGCTGCGCCGGGGCGGCCTCAGCGTCACGGAGGTCTGCTTCACGGTCGGCTGCTCGTCGCTGGGCACCTTCAGCACCCGCTTCACCGAACTGGTCGGCGTACCGCCCAGCGTCTACCGGCAGCAGGCGGCGCAAGCGGTGGCCGGGATGCCGTCATGCGTGGCGAAACAGGTGACCAGACCGGTCAGGAATCGAGAAGCGCCGCCGACGGGCCCCGCCTAGCGTTGCGGCCATGGACATCACCATTCACACGACCGTTCTCCCGCACGACGACCCGGAAGCGTCCGTGGCCTTCTACCGCGACGTCCTCGGCTTCGAGGTCCGCACCGACGTCGGCGACGGAAAGATGCGCTGGATCACCGTCGGCCCCGTCGGCCAGCCCGGTACCTCCATCCTCCTGGCCCCGCCGGCCGCCGACCCCGGCATCACCGAGGACGAGCGCCGCACCATCGTCGAGATGATGGCCAAGGGCACCTACGGCTGGATCCTGCTGGCCACCCCCGACCTCGACGGCACGTTCGAGAAGGTGCAGGCGGGCGACGTGGAGGTCGTCCAGGAGCCGACCGAGCAGCCGTACGGCATCCGGGACTGCGCCTTCCGCGACCCCGCGGGCAACATGGTCCGCATCCAGGAGACCCGCTGAGGCCGCCCCCGTCCCCGTACCGCCGCTTCCCGGCCGGGCCCACCGATGGAGACACCATGAGCGAGACCCGTGGAACGACAACAGGCACGAGGACGAGTGCGGGTGGCTCCGCGCAGCACCCGGCCGCCGCCGACAGCCACGAGATGATCCGGGTGCACGGCGCGCGTGAGAACAACCTCCGGGACGTCACCATCGAGATCCCGAAACGCCGGCTGACGGTGTTCACCGGCGTCTCAGGGTCCGGCAAGAGCTCACTGGTGTTCCACACGATCGCCGCCGAGTCGCAGCGGCTGATCAACGAGACCTACAGCTCCTTCGTCCAGGGCTTCATGCCGACGTCGGCCCGGCCCGAGGTCGACGTCCTCGACGGGCTGACGACCGCGATCGTCGTCGACCAGCAGCGCATGGGCGCCGACCCCCGCTCCACCGTCGGCACCGCCACCGACGCCAACGCGATGCTCCGCATCCTCTTCAGCCGGCTCGGACAGCCGCACATCGGATCGCCCAACGCGTTCGCCTTCAACGTCCCCTCGGTCCGGGCGAGCGGCGCGATCACCGTCGAGCGCGGCGCCAAGAAGACGGTGAAGCAGACCTTCTCGCGCACCGGCGGCATGTGCACCCGCTGCGAAGGCCGCGGGACCGTCTCCGACATCGACCTCACCCAGCTCTTCGACGACTCCAAGTCGATCTCCGAGGGCGCGTTCACCATCCCGGGATGGAAGTCGGACAGCTGGTGGACGGTGCGCACGTACGCCGAGTCGGGCTTCCTCGACCCCGACAAGCCGATCCGCGAGTTCACCGACAAGGAGATGCACGACTTCCTCCACCGGGAGCCGGTCAAGGTGAAGGTCGAGGGGGTCAACCTCACCTACGAGGGGCTCCTCCCCCGGGTCCGCAAGTCGTTCCTGTCCAAGGACCGGGAAGCGATGCAGCCGCACATCCGGGAGTTCGTGGACCGCGCGGTCACCTTCACCGACTGCCCCGCGTGCGAGGGCACCCGGCTCAGCGAGGCGGCCAGGTCGTCGCGCATCGACGGAATAAACATCGCCGACGCCTGCGCGATGCAGATCAGCGACCTGGCGGCCTGGGTGCGCGACCGCGCCGAGCCCTCCGTCGCGCCGCTGCTCACCACGCTGCGCCGGACGCTCGACTCGTTCGTCGAGATCGGGCTCGGCTACCTCTCGCTCGACCGCCCCGCGGGGACGCTGTCGGGCGGTGAGGCCCAGCGCGTCAAGATGATCCGCCACCTCGGCTCCTCGCTCACCGACGTCACCTACGTCTTCGACGAACCCACCATCGGGCTGCACCCCCACGACATCCAGCGGATGAACAACCTGCTGCTGCGGCTGCGCGACAAGGGCAACACGGTGCTGGTCGTCGAGCACAAGCCGGAGACCATCGCGATCGCCGACCACGTCGTCGACCTCGGCCCCGGCGCCGGAGCGGCGGGCGGAACCGTCTGCTTCGAGGGAACCGTCGAGGGGCTTCGAGCCGGTGACACCCTCACAGGCCGCCACCTCGACGACCGTGCCACCCTCAAGGAGAAGGTACGGACGCCCACCGGGCGGCTGCCGGTCCGCGGCGCGGCGACGCACAACCTGCGCGACGTCGACGTCGACATCCCGCTCGGCGTGCTCGTCGTCGTCACCGGCGTCGCGGGCTCCGGAAAGAGCTCGCTGCTGCACGGCTCGCTGGTCAAGACGGACCAGGCCGCCGACGCCGGTGTCGTCGCGATCGACCAGGGCGCCATCCGCGGCTCCCGGCGCAGCAACCCCGCCACCTACACGGGGCTGCTCGACCCGGTCCGCAAGGCGTTCGCCAAGGCCAACGGCGTGAAGCCGGGGCTGTTCAGCTCCAACTCCGAGGGCGCCTGCCCCCACTGCAACGGCACCGGCGTCCTCTACACCGACCTGGCGATGATGGCCGGCGTCGCCACCACCTGCGAGGAGTGCGAGGGCAGACGCTTCCACGCCTCCGTGCTGGAACACCGCCTCGGCGGCCGCGACATCAGCGAAGTGCTCGCGATGCCGGTGACCGAGGCCGCCGAGTTCTTTTCGACCGGTGAGGCGCGCACCCCTGCCGCGCACCGCATCCTCGACCGGCTCGCCGACGTCGGCCTCGGCTACCTCGGCCTCGGCCAGCCGCTCACCACCCTGTCAGGCGGCGAGCGGCAGCGGCTCAAGCTGGCCACCCACATGGCGGAGAAGGGCGGCGTCTACCTTCTCGACGAGCCGACCACCGGCCTCCACCTCGCCGACGTCGAGCAGCTGCTCGGCCTCCTCGACCGGCTCGTCGACTCCGGCAAGTCGGTCATCGTCACCGAGCACCACCAGGCGGTCATGGCCCACGCCGACTGGATCATCGACCTCGGCCCCGGCGCGGGACACGACGGCGGCCGGATCGTCTTCGAAGGCACCCCCGCCGACCTCGTCGCCGACCGCTCCACCCTCACCGGCGCGCACCTCGCCGACTACATCGGCGGCTGACCGCCCGCCGTCGCGTGGCCCGGGCCGCCGGACGCGGCAGCCGAGACGCCCGGGGGGCTGGCGGGCGGGCGGCGCCCTCGTCGTTCACTCCGCGGTGGCCTGCTCGATCCAGTCGCGGTGGGCGGTCAGGTCGGTGTAGATGCCGGGTCCCGTCGCGCACTTCGGGTCGGCGTCGCCGTCCCGGCTGGTCGCCCCGAGCAGTTCCCAGTGCCCGGGGCGGCCCTTGACCAGCGGCCCGCCGGAGTCGAGCATGCACGCCTGCGCGTTCTCGGTGGGGCTGTCCGTGCACAGCTCGTTGCCCCGGTGGTAGTTCTCGCTGCACCGGCTGTCGGCGACGACCTTGGTCTCCAGCTCCTGCAACCGGATCGGCGGGTCCGGGCACTCGCTGCCGTCCTCGCAGGTCATGCCCCAGCCGAGGATCCGCCCCTCGGTCCCCGCCGGCGCGGATTCGGCGGCCAGCTTGACGGGCTTCGCGTCCACCGGGTGGTCCAGCTTCATGACGGCCACGTCGTTGCGGAACGGCTCGTAGGAGAAGTCCGGGTGCGCGACGACCTTGGTGACCTTGGCCTGGGCGCCCTTGGTACGGTCCTGGTCGCCGACCCGCACGGACAGCTGCTCGGGCTTGACGTTCACCGAGCAGTGCCCCGCGGTGACGATCCAGTCGCGCTTGATCAGCGAGGCTCCGCAGTAGTGGTGGCCGTCCTTCTGCACGCTCACCATGAACGGGTAGTCCGAGGTGGAGTCGTGTCCCCCGATGATCGCCGACGCCGACGGCGCGACAGTCAGGCTGAGCCCGAGCGCCCCCGCCACCGCCGCCGCACACAGTGCCGCCTTGCCGCGCCTGTTCATCTCTCCTCCTGTGCGTGGTCGTTGCTCGTGCCCGGCCGGGCACGACACCGTCGATCATGTCCCGGCCGGCACACCCGGCACATCGCTCTCTCCTCTCAGCCGGACCTGGCCCGCAAGTCGTACGGCGCGCGGGCCGAATCATGCTGCGGGACCACCGCGAGGTGGCCACGGGGGAGGAAACCGCCGACGTCCAGCGGGGCTTCACACCGCCCACTTGCCCGAACACGCGTTCAAGGTAGGTAGTCTCCTCGGACCGTCGCCGTCACCTGTGGCCGCCGTCGCCGCCCCTTCCTCACAGGGACGGTGCGGGCCTCAAGGGACGAGGGCGGGGACGAAGAACGCCGGACGGGGACGGGACGACGGGGAAGGGGAGCGGCGTGGCGCGGAGCGCGCGGACACCTCGGCGCCGAGTGCTGCTGGTCCTGGTACTGGCGCTCGCCGTACTGGGCGGCGGCGCGACGCTGGCTACGTGGGCGACGCGGTCCGGACCGTTCGCCGACGAGAGCTACTGCTGGGGCGCCTGGACCGAGGGCAGCGGCCCGCGGGTGCTCGGTGACGACTTCGCGCGGGCCGCCGAGGAGTCCGGCTCACCGGAGCGTGGCGAGCAGGCCACCTGCGTCGTGGCGTTCGGCGTGCCGGGGACCGAGGAGATGAAGTCCCCCGACACCAGCGCGCACGGCCGCACGCCACGCGCGGGGGAGGGGGCCGGTGGGCACCGACTGGTGGCCCGTGTCGGGCCGCCGCCCCGCTCGACGGACCGGGCGCGCCAGGCGTGGCTGGCCGAGGCGCTGCACTCAAGCGCCGCGCCGCTGCCCGACGGGCTCCCCGGAGTCGTGGGCCCAGGCCGCGGCACGCTCGTGCTGCCCGAGGAGTGCGACAGCGGGGACGTGCCCACGGTGGTCACCGTGCGGTCGGAGGGGGACGTGTCGTACCTCGACTCGGAACGGGAGGCCGCCGAACTGCTCCTCTCCCTGGCCGAGACGGCCCGGCGCGAGGCGGGCTGCGCCACCGGGAAGCCCGAGCGGATCACGGCCCCCGTACGGACGGCACCGGGCGAGGAGACCTACCCCGAAGAGCGGCCGGCCTGCCGCGTCCCCGGAATGCGGTTCGCACCGCGGCGCGGCGGACTCGGCGGATACGCGAGCACCGCCGGCGACCGCCTCCACTCCTGCTCCCTCGAACTGACCGGCAAGGACGGGGAAGTCGACGCACGCGGGCAGTTCGTGGCGACGTCACTGCCCAGACTGGTGACGCTCTTCGCGGGGGCCGCGGGCGAGGACTCGTCGCGGTCTCCCGACGCGGGCTCGTCGCGCTCTCCGGGCGCCGGGTGGCGGGGCAAGGGCCGGATCGAGGGCCGGGACGGGCTGGTCGGGCTGGTCACCGCCGAGTGCCGGGGCCGCCCCACCGTCTTCTTCCTGCACCTCGACGACCCGCTGGCCCGGGCCGCCGCCCCGGGCGCACGAGAGGTGTTCGCGCGATCCGCCAACTCCGTAACCGAACGCCTCGGTTGCCCGGCCGTGGGGCCGCGCGAGTGACCGGGGAGGACGACCCCAAGGAAAAGAGCGACATGAACGACAACCCGGAAGACCCCGGGACCCCCGCACCGCCTTCCGCACCCGGCGCCCCCGGGCGCCTGCGCCGGATGGCCCGCAGCCGGGGCGGCATCGCCGTCGTCGGCGCGCTCGTCGGAGCGTTGCTCGGCACCGGCGTCATGAGCTGGCGCGCCGGAGACCTGCCCTTCGCGGCACGGGACATGTGCTGGGGATCGCTCTCGCCCGACGTCGCCGAGGCGCTGTTCACCGACACGGACGTCCGCAGCGACGAGTTGCCGCTGCGCCGCGCGACGGAGGACAGCATGCACACGGAGTGCAGCATGCAGGGCTTCGGCGACGACGAACTGGAGTCGGAGGTCACCGCTTCGGTGCGGACACTGGGCGAGCTGAGGGGCGCGCAGGCGTGGGACTGGACGCGGCAGTACCTCTCCTCCCGCATGACACCGCTGGGCGACGGGATCACCGGCATGGCGTCCTCCCAGCGTGCCTGGGTGGCGCTCCCCACCAGCTGCCACGAACGGTCGTACGAGCCGGGCGAGAAGCCGCCGTTGCGGGTGGTCACGCTCGCCTCGGGCGCGTCCGACCCCGACTCCGTGAACGAGGTCGACGCGCGGCGGGGCCTCGACGCGATGTCCCGCGCGGTCGTACGACTGGCCAACGGGGTCATGGACGAGTACGGCTGCGAGGGCCGGTACCCGGACCCGCCGAAGCTGCCAGGACCCCCGGAGGGCAAGAGCGTCAAGGCACTCGACAACGACCGGCTGTGCGGCCTGCGGGGCGTGGAGCTGCCCGGCTGGGCGCGCGGGGAGGACGTGTCCGCGGCGCGCACCACACCGGGCACCGAAGCGGACGGGCCCGTCACCGGCGGCGTCCGCTCGTGCGACGTGGGGCGGCCCTTCGCCCTGGACAGGATCCGGCTGACGACCGTCGCCGACCCGAAGCTGGCGGGCGTCGTCTCCCGGGTGCTCGGCGAGCGGGCCGACCGTCTCGGCGGCGACGGCAAGGGCGCCCACGCCGGCGGCCTGACCATCTACACGGCGGACTGCCAGCGAGGCCGCGCCGCGTTCGTGGCGTGGGAGAAGAACCCCGCGGACGATGCGGACGACGCGGACGACACAGCGGGGGGCCGCCGGTCACTGGGCCTCACCGTGCTCCCCTCCTACGTCAAGACCGAGGCGAAGCGCGCGGGCTGCGGCGAGGTGAACGTGAAGGTGCCAAGCCTCCCCACGACGTGAGACACCCCCAACGACGTAGGGCCCCACCGCCTCAGCGGTGGGGCCCTACGTTCAGCCCGGTGAAGGCTGGGCGGAGGATACGAGATTCGAACTCGTGAGGGGTTGCCCCCAACACGCTTTCCAACTGTTCGTGCGGGGGGTTCGGGGGCGGGCGGGTTCGGTCGTCGCCGCCGGAGCCGGAGCGGAGGCGGGGGCCGCCACCGACTTCTGCTCTTGCCACAGCCGACGCCTCCGTATGGTCTCGGCGCTGGTGACCATCCTGCGCGGGCAGCCGCCGGCCGACCGTGAGGAGACGCTGCTCGCCGCGGCCCTCGACCCGACCTGCTCGACGCAAACACGGCGGCCCCCGTCCTCGCGGACCCCGTACGGGTCATCAAGGAAGCGCCCGAGCCGCCGCGCGCGGTCGCCCTCGACCGCGGCGACATCACCCGCCACCACGACTCCACCGAGACCTGGAAGCCTCGCTGATCGCGCTGCTGGGCGACTCCTTCGCCAAGTCCACCACCGAGCCGGTGAAGCCCGACCGGCCGGTCTGCTTCGACATCAGCAACGTCGACGACAGCGAGACCCTGCTCCAGGCCGCCGCGCTGCTCTCCTGCCGGTCGTACGGATTCGGCGCGGTCTCGGCCGCGCAGGCGCTCGCGGACGCCGGACTGGAGCCGCAGTGCAATTACTTCCTTGTGATGGACGAGCTGTGGCGGGTGCTCCAGGCCGGGCGAGGACTGGTCGACCGGCTCAACGCACTCACCCGGCTGGACCGGCAGCGCGGCGTGGGCCTGGCGATGGTCACCCACACGATCGGGGACCTGTTCGCGCTGCCCACCGAGGAGGACCGGATCAAGGCCAAGGGCTTCGTGGAACGCTCCGGCATGGCGTCTGCGCGGGCCTTCCGCCCGGGAGATGCCGCAACTCGGCCAGGTGGTGGAGCTGACGGAGGTGGAGAAGCGGCTGCTCGTGGACCGGTCGACGCCCCTGGCGTGGGACAGCGCCCGCAGCCGTCAGGCCGATCCGCCTGGCATGGGCAACTTGCTCATCAAGGTCGGCAGTAGACCCGGTATCCCGGTCCGTGTGGAACCGACCGCCCGGCGAGTTGGCCGTCAACAACGCCAACAAGCGCTGGAACAGGTGCCCCTGCCGCCCGCTCCGTCCTATCGATCCGGGTGAGCGGTGCCAGGTGAGATGAACCGCCCCGCGGCCCGCTCCGTAGCAGGGGTGGACCGCTATACCCCCAGGTCGCCGGACCCGTCCGCATCGGGGGAGGCCGTGCCCGGCCTCTTGTGACCAGTGGAACGTCAGGAAGTGGTGCACATGAGCGAGGTCGGAGAAGCACGGTCGTCAGGTCAATCGCCCGATGGTCCTCCCCCCTACGAGGTGGTCATCACCGGCGTCGGCCGCGCGGAGCAGCCGGCGCCCGCCCTGACGAACCGGACGGCCGCTCAGGCGCCGACGGCCACGAAGGGCGACTCCACCTGCGGGACCTCCTTCGGCCGGTGGTTGCCTGGCTTGCATCCGGCGAAGGGCCCCATGGGGTCGCGCAGGGTGGCCATCACGGGGCCCAGGAAGTCGCGGTGCCACGCGGCCGGGCCCGTCATGTCTCGCGCCGGGTTGGAAAGTTCCGCCCACGCCAGCCACAGGCCGTGGAGCTGCGCGACCGCCTCCGGGTGCTCCCACCAGCGCGAGCACCACACCGCTGTGGAGGTGACCTCCCTGCCGTAGACGGGCAGCAGCACGTGGTGCGTCCACTCCACCAGCTGGAAGAGCGCGTCCTCGTAGTCTTGCCCGCCCAGATACAGGATGAACTCGGGCTCGGGGGCGGGCGGTGCGCCTTCTTCCGTACCGGAGTTCTCTTCGGGCTCGGACTCGGACTCGAGCATCGTCTGTTCTCCCGCCGCTGTCGTCATGGAAGTCTCCACGCCACCACCACGTGCGCGCGGGGGGCTCGGTTCACTGTCGGCCCCGCCCCGCCCCCGGGCAGGGGCACCGGGACACAGGGCCGCCACGCAGCCCTGTTCGGGCCCTCCGCCGGTCATCGCCCAGCCGGCCGCGGCCTCCGCCGTACCGCTGTCCACGCCGCACCCGACCGAAGGACGCGACCATGTCCGAACCCACCGACCGGCTCGACCCCTACGAGCTGGCCCATGAGCTCGCCGTGGCCGACCAGCTCGCGGCCCAGCAGATCAGCGCCGACCGCGACGGGGCGCGCGCTATGGCCGCACGGGACCAGGCGGCGGCCAGACGGCAGGGCCGCCCCGCCCCGCCGCGGGCCAGTACCGAACGCCGGCGCAGCGGCGCCGCGAGCCGGATGGTCCGCGCCGTGCGTGAGCTGCGCGTCATGCTGCGCGGCGCCGACGGCGAGGAGCACCGTCCCGGGCCGCCCGAGCAGGGGCACGCGCAACAGGCCGCGCACCAGCCAGACCAGCCATCCGCCTTCGAGCGGTACCAGCAACTCGGCGCGTTCGAGAGGCAACTGGTCGAGGTGGCCGCGCTTCAGATGATCACCCAGAACCCGCAGTACGCCGCGGCGTACGACCGCGGGGAGCTGCCCGTGATGGGGGCGATCGCGGGCGAGGCCCAGGCCCGGCATCTGAAGGCGGTCGAGGAGGCGGCGCGGCGCGCCGCCCCGGCGCAGGGCGCGCAGTCGGGCCTGGGACGGGAGACCGACCCCACCCTGTTCCGGGATGCCGCACCCGTACAGGCCCGTAACGCCGCACCTGCTCAGACCCCTGGCGCAGCGCCTGTCCAGGGCCAGGAGGCCCGGAGCGCCGAAGCGTCGTCGGAGCGCTTGCGGCGACCCGCCCTGGCCGTCCGTACCGACGAGGCGACGTTGAAGCGCGGCGTGGAGAGCGAGCCGAACGCGCGCCGCACCTCGTTGGCGAGCACGGGCGCGCTCGTGGCCGACCGACCCGGCACGCCGGGTTTCGACCAGAACGCCGTCTCGGCCGCCGCACGGAAGTCCCGCGCGGCAGGACCGAAGCCCAACGGCAACCCCCCACGCGGCCGGCCCCCTAAGCAGCACTGGGAGGCGGCGGCCTCGCAGAAGCAGGCCCAGTCCAGAGGGATGAAGTGACAGCGTGCCGGCACCGGCAGCACCGTGAACCACCGGGGTCCAACCCCCGTAGTAAGGAGGTGAACCTCATACAGAGGACGGAGAGCACACCATGACAACCCCTCCGGACCGACGCGGCCGGCGCCGTCGTGAGCCCGACCCCGAACGTGGCGAATCCCGATCGCCCTCACCCCCACCCGAGGAATACCAGTCGGAAACGTGGTACAACGCCGCGTCCAACGCGGTGCACCAAATCCGCGGATCCCAGCTTCTGACCTCCACGTTCGACAGTGCGGGACGGGCGGGGCGGTGGATGGTCGAAAGGACGCCCGCCGTCGTGGACACGGCCGTCGACTCCCTGGAATACGCCGGGCTGGCCTTGCAGGCCGTCGGCACCGCCCGAAACGATGCGGACCAGGGCTGGGCTTCGACCTACAACTGGGGCGTCGCTCTCACTGGCGCCGCCGGAGCGCGGACGGTCTTCTTGGAGGGCCGCAGGGCGCTGCAACCTCACCCCAGCGATCCGCCGAACATCTTCGCCGCCACACTCGGTGCCGGAAGGGCCGCCGGCGCTGCGATGTACGGCTTCGCCGACGACTCCAGGGTCAGGTCGTCCGGTGCCGGGCTGCAGACCGTGGCATCGCTCGGCGAGTACGCCAGGAACCGTTACAACGCCGATCAGGCCCGTAGGGCGGAGGTCGAGCGCGCGCGTCGCGCGGAGGAGCGTGCGGCGGAGCCGGCGCCGCAGATCGGACGTCCGAGCTTCGGTGATCCGTTCGAGATGCCTGTGCGGGAACGCGCCAGCGGATCCGACCGGGGCCGGGGCTCTGAGGACATCGAGTTGCGCAGGCGGACTTCCAGCCGTGCGCCGGACCCGCGTTCCCGGCGGGAGCCAAGCCGGGCTCCCGAGGGCGAGCGGCGCAGGCGGGATTCGAGTGCGGCTCCGCAGGAGCGGCTGCCCCGTGCGGTGCGGCCTCCCCGCGAGGAGCGGGACCGCCGCCCGCCGCCGAGTTGGAACGGTACTCTTCCGCAGTCTGCGGCTCCCCGGTCGATGAGCGGTTCCAGCAGTTCGTCCGAGGAGCGGCGTTCCCGGCGTGAGGCCAGCCGTGCGCCGGAGGAGCGGCGTTCCCGGCGTGAGCCCAGCCGTGCGCCGGAGGAGCGGCGTTCCCGGCGTGAGCCCAGCCGTGCACCGGAGGAGCGGCGTTCCCGGCGTGAGCCCAGCCGGGGTCCCGAGGCCCGGCTGTCCCGCCCCGAGCCGGTCGCGAACCCGACCACGCGCATGCCCGTCCGCTCGCGGCAACCCGGCGGCGACGGGCCGCCGCGGACCAGCGACACCCGCCCGACCCTGCGCCGCTCCAACACGAGCGGTATGTCGGCCTTCACCAACCAGGAAAACAACACCACGCGCAGGCGTGGCGGCGGCAAGGGCGGTGGTAGGGGGTAGCGAGCGCCCCGCGGAGGTGACCCGTTGCCTCCGCGCCGCCTGCCGGTACGCGACGTTCGCCGGATGAGTGCCGCTGAGATCAGCTGACCCGGGCCGCTGGCCGCCTCCTCCGGAGGAGGCGGCCAGCGGCCCGGACGGCGTTCCGGGTATGGACTGTCGGCCCGAGTCGGACGCGTCACCTGATGTGCAGAGCCGAGGCACAGGTGAACGCCGCTTCTGAGGTGAGCAGCCCCCGGCGGCCGTCATCCAAGAGGCGGCGCAGAACATGCCGGGCCGCCACCTCCGCCTCGTACCCCGCCGGGCCCCGTTACGGCCCGGCCGTGGTCTTCTTGCCGGTCAGCCCAACTGCATCCACGAACGACGTAGGGCCCCACCGCCTCAGCGGTGGGGCCCTACGTTCAGCCCGGTGAAGGCTGGGCGGAGGATACGAGATTCGAACTCGTGAGGGGTTGCCCCCAACACGCTTTCCAAGCGTGCGCCCTAGGCCACTAGGCGAATCCTCCGCCGCAAACAATACAAGACGTCGAGGGGTGCTCGCGAACCCGTCCCCGGAGGTCGGGTGGGTGGGTGGGGAGGTCGTCGGTGGGGCGGGGGATCAGGTAGGCTGGCGTCAGCCCCTCACGTGGCGCTATCTGACTGAACTCCCCCAGGGCCGGAAGGCAGCAAGGGTAGGTCGGCTCTGGCGGGTGCGTGAGGGGCGTTTGCGTGCCGGGCCCGGGCCCGGGCCGGGCGTCGGTTCGGGACCGGAGCGGGGCACGGGGCACGCACCCTGAGGCCCGGCGGGGCCGGGGTGTTCGTGTGAGGTGGGCCACTTGGCGCCGCTTGTCGGTGGTCGCCTATATCGTCGGGGGTGTGTCGTCCCTCGCCCTGTACCGCCGCTACCGCCCCGAGACCTTCGCGGAGGTCATCGGGCAACAGCATGTGACCGACCCGCTGCAGCAGGCGCTGCGCAACAACCGTGTCAACCACGCGTATCTCTTCAGCGGCCCGCGCGGCTGCGGGAAGACGACGAGCGCGCGCATCCTGGCCCGCTGTCTCAACTGCGAGCAGGGCCCGACGCCGACGCCGTGCGGGGAGTGCCAGTCCTGCGTGGACCTGGCGCGGAACGGGCCGGGATCGATCGACGTCATCGAGATCGACGCCGCCTCGCACGGTGGTGTGGACGACGCCCGCGAGCTGAGGGAGAAGGCGTTCTTCGGGCCGGCCTCGAGCCGGTACAAGATCTACATCGTCGACGAGGCGCACATGGTGACCCCCGCGGGGTTCAACGCGCTGCTCAAGGTCGTCGAAGAGCCGCCCGAGCACCTGAAGTTCATCTTCGCGACGACGGAGCCCGAGAAGGTGATCGGGACCATCCGCTCGCGTACGCACCACTACCCGTTCCGCCTCGTCCCGCCGGGAACGCTGCGCGACTACCTGGCCGAGGTGTGCGAGCGCGAGCGGATCCCCGTCCAGGAGACGGTTCTGCCCCTGGCCGTACGGGCCGGGGCGGGGTCCGTTCGGGACTCGATGTCGGTGATGGACCAGCTACTCGCCGGCGCGGGCGACGACGGTGTGACGTACGCCATGGCCACCGCCCTGCTCGGCTACACCGACAGCGCGCTGCTGGACGAGATCGTGGACGCTTTCGCCGCGGGCGACGGCGCGCGGGCCTTCGAGATCGTCGACCGGGTCATCGAGGGCGGACACGATCCGCGCCGCTTCGTCACCGACCTGCTGGAGCGCCTGCGTGACCTGGTGATTCTCGCCGCCGTCCCGGACGCGGTCGAGAAGGCGCTGATCGACGCGCCCGGCGACGTCGTCGAGCGGATGCGGGCCCAGGCCTCGGTCTTCGGCGCCGCAGAGCTCAGCCGTGCCGCGGATCTCGTCAACACGGGGCTGACGGAGATGCGGGGCGCCACCTCGCCCCGCCTCCAGTTGGAGCTGATCTGCGCGCGGGTGCTGCTGCCCGCGACCTACGGGGACGAGCGCTCCGTACAGGCCCGGCTGGACCGTCTGGAGCGCGGCATCGCGCTGGGGGCCGCCGCCCCCGCGACGGCCCCTGCCCCCGCGTCGCCCCCTGCCCCCGCGTCGCCCCCTGCTCCCGCGCCGACACCCGACCCTGCGCCGGCCCCCGCGTCGGCCCCCGCCTCCGCGGTGCCCCATCCCGGGCCCGGTTCCGCGTCCGGTCCCGGCTCCGGCTCCGCGTCCGGTCCCGGCTCCGGTTACGACGAGTCCGGTTTTCCGGGGGGCGGCGCGGAGACCTCGTCTCCCGCCGACGCGGGGCACGGCTCCGCGTCGGGCCCCGGCGCCGGTGCGGCTGCCGCAGCCGCCGCACCGGCTTCCACCCCGGCGGCCGAGCCCCCGCGCCGTCCCGGCGCCTGGCCCGGCGGGACGGGGCCTGGCGGGCCGGGATCCGGGGACGGCGGCGGCGCAGGTGCGGGTACCGGCGAGCCCGCGCGGCGTCCGGGAGCATGGCCCGGGGCGGCCGTGCCGGGCGGCGGTGCGCCGTCGGCACCGGCGACGACGAGCGGAGGCCCGACGGGAACGGCTCCGGCGCAAGGACGGGAACAGGCGCAGGGACACGGGCACGCGCAGGCGTCGGCCCCCGACCCCGGCGCCCGGCCGGGAGGCGGCCCCGCAGGCGGTGGCGGCCCCGCACACGGAGGTGCCCCCGCCGGCGGAGGCGCCGCCACCGGGGGCGGCGACCCGGCGCAGATTCGTCAGATGTGGCCGCAGATCCTGGAGGCGGTCAAGAACCGGCGCAGGTTCACCTGGATCCTGCTCAGCCAGAACGCGCAGGTCGTCGGCTTCGACGGCAAGACGCTCCAGATCGGCTTCCCGAACGCCGGTGCGCGGGACAGCTTCGCGGGCGGCGGCAGTGACGAGGTGTTGCGGCAGGCGCTCGCCGATGCGCTCGGCGTGCAGTGGCAGGTCGAAGCGCTGGTCGACCCCTCCGGCGGTGCGGGCGGCGGCAGTGGCGGTGGTCCCGGGGGCCCTAACGGGCCGGGCTCCGGGTACGGCGCGGGGTCCGGCTCGAACGGCCAAGGGGGCACCCGCGGCGCGATGGAGGCCCCCGCGCAGGCGGGGCCGCCCCAGCAGTGGTCGGCTTCCCCGCCGCAGCAGTCGGCTCCGGGCGGGGCGGGCAGGTCCGCCGGGCCCGCGTCGGCTCCCGCGCCGCAGGCGGCTCCGGTGCCTGCCCCGGCTCCCGAGCCCGAGGCATCGGGCCCTTCCTCTCCACCGCCGTCCGCTCCCGTGCCCTCGTCGGGTGCCGGGCTGGAGGAGGACATGCCCGCCGAGGACGACCCCGATCTCGACGACTCGGCTCTCTCCGGTCACGATCTGATCGTCCGCGAGCTCGGTGCGACGGTGATAGAGGAGTTCCAGCACGAGTGACCGGCGGGACACGGGGCTTCGGCCCCTTCGGCGGTTGTCCGGGGCGGGGCGTCCGGGTGGAGTGGAGCACGTAGGCTCGGGGACGTTCAGTACGGCGTCTAGTGAGCCAGGAGCGATCCGATCGTGATTCCCGGTGGTGGGCAGCCCGACATGCAGCAGTTGCTGCAGCAGGCGCAGAAGATGCAGCAGGATCTGGCCTCGGCGCAGCAGGAGCTGGCCGAGACGGCCGTGGAGGGTTCGGCGGGCGGTGGCCTGGTCAAGGCGACGGTCAGTGGTTCAGGTGAGCTCCAGGGCCTGGTCATCGACCCGAAGGCCGTGGACCCCGAGGACACGGAGACCCTCGCCGATCTGGTTCTCGCGGCCGTCCGCGACGCGAACGGCGCGGCTGCCGAGTTGCAGCAGCAGAAGCTCGGTCCCCTCGCTCAGGGCATGGGCGGGATGCCGGGTCTTCCGTTCTGACGGACCCCGTCCCGGCCCCGGGCCCGAAGCCGGATCCGAACCCGGGCCCGAACCCGGGCCCGAGCCCGGATCCGGACCCGGGCTCGACGCCGGACGCGCGCGGCCGGTGCCGGGCCCACGGCGCGCTGTGGGTTCCGGCCCCGCGGTCTGTCGGCCCGGGCGACGGCCCGCCGGCCCGGCCAACGGCCCGCCGGGCCCAGGTGCCCGCCGGCAGTGGCTAGTGGTGGCCCGTACGGGCCACTAACGTACTCAGAGAACGAGACCTGCTCGGGACGGAAGAAGAAGCCCGGGCGGCGAGTGCAGGCGGGAGCCATCCGTGTACGAAGGCGTGGTCCAGGACCTGATCGACGAGTTGGGCAGGCTGCCCGGCGTCGGTCCCAAGAGCGCGCAGCGGATCGCTTTCCACATCCTGCAGGCCGAGCCCGCCGACGTGCGACGGCTCGCCGGCGCGCTGACCGAGGTCAAGGAGAAGGTCAGGTTCTGCGCGGTGTGCGGCAACGTCGCGCAGGAGGAGCAGTGCCGGGTCTGTCTCGATCCGCGCCGTGACCCGTCGGTCATCTGCGTGGTCGAGGAGCCCAAGGACGTCGTCGCGATCGAGCGGACCCGCGAGTTCCGCGGCCGGTACCACGTGCTGGGCGGGGCGATCAGCCCGATCGAGGGCGTCGGGCCCGACGATCTGCGGATACGGGAGCTGCTGTCCCGTCTCGCGGACGGGACGGTCACCGAGCTGATCCTGGCGACGGACCCGAACCTGGAGGGCGAGGCGACGGCCACCTACCTGGCGCGGATGGTCTCCGCGATGGGACTGAAGGTGACGCGGCTGGCGAGCGGGCTGCCCGTCGGGGGCGACCTGGAGTACGCGGACGAGGTCACCCTGGGGAGGGCCTTCGAGGGAAGGCGGCTCCTCGACGTGTGAGCTCCGACGTGTGAGCTTTCGAAGTGCGAGCGCAGGGAGAGGTTGCCCGATGTCGGATGCGACGCTGAACGCCATCACCCAGGACCCCGACGACTTCGCGGTCCAGATCAGCGACCAGGTCCACAGCTTCATCGTCTCGGTCGCGGAGGTCGCCAAGGGCGACGAGCCGGACAGCGCCGTGCCCTATCTCCTGCTGGAGGTCTCGCAGCTTCTCCTCGCGGGCGGCCGACTGGGCGCGCACGAGGACATCGTCCCGGACGAGCGGTACGAGCCGGACGTGGGTCCCGAGGCGGACGTGGACGAGCTGCGGGAGCGGCTCGCCACGCTGCTGGACCCGGTGGACGTCTACTCCGAGGTCTTCGACCCGTACGTGCCGCGCTCGGCGCCCGTCGCGTGCCGGATCTCCGACGACCTCGCCGACATCATCACCGATCTGCGGCACGGGATGGCGCACTACCGCGCGGGCCGGGTGAGCGAGGCCCTGTGGTGGTGGCAGTTCTCCTACCTGTCGAACTGGGGGCCGACCGCCTCCGCCGCGCTGCGTGCGCTCCAGTCCCTGGTGGCTCACGTACGGCTGGACAAGCCGCTGGACGAGCTCGACGGCCTCGACACCGACAGCACCGCCGCCGACGAGGACGGAGACGGCTCCCTCGAGGCGGAGGCGGGCGAGGTGATGGCCGCCGAGATCGGCGTCCCCCTGGGCCTCAAGAACGCCTGAGGTGACGGGGCGTTCCTGAGACAGCAGAGCGCGCCTGAGGCGATGGGACATTCCTGAGACGACAGGGAACGTCCTCGTACGACGCGGGCCGCGGATCGTGAACAGAGTCACGTTTCCGTGTCATCCGTGGCGCGGCGGGCAGGGGATTCGGCGGACGGGTGCGGATTCCGTCCGGTCGTTACACTGAGCCGATCAGTGGATCCCTTCATTCCGGGCAGCGTCGCGCGGAGCGCCGGGGTCCCGGGAATTGATTCGAGGAGCGAGCACACGTGGGCCTTGTCGTGCAGAAGTACGGCGGCTCCTCCGTTGCCGATGCCGAAGGCATCAAGCGCGTTGCCAAGCGGGTCGTCGAAGCCAAGAAGAACGGCAACCAAGTTGTCGTCGTGGTATCGGCGATGGGTGACACGACGGACGAGCTGATCGACCTCGCCTCAGAGGTGTCTCCGGTCGCCTCCGGACGCGAGTTCGACATGCTGCTGACCGCAGGAGAGCGGATCTCCATGGCCCTGCTGGCGATGGCGATCAAATCCGCCGGCCACGAGGCGCAGTCGTTCACCGGGAGCCAGGCGGGTCTGATCACCGACTCCGCGCACAACAAGGCGCGGATCATCGACGTCACCCCGGGCCGCATCAAGGACTCGGTGGACGAGGGCAACATCGCCATCGTCGCCGGCTTCCAGGGCGTCTCCCAGGACAGCAAGGACATCACCACGCTGGGCCGCGGCGGTTCGGACACCACCGCTGTGGCGCTGGCGGCGGCGCTGAACGCCGAGGTGTGCGAGATCTACACGGACGTCGACGGTGTCTTCACCGCCGACCCGCGGGTCGTGAAGAAGGCGAAGAAGATCGACCAGATCTCCTTCGAGGACATGCTGGAGCTGGCCTCGTCCGGCTCCAAGGTGCTGCTGCACCGCTGCGTGGAGTACGCGCGCCGCTACAACATTCCGATCCACGTGCGGTCGTCCTTCTCCGGCCTGAAGGGCACGTGGGTCACGACCGAGCAGCCGGACGGGCAAGGGGAAGAGTCGATGGAGCAGGCGATCATCTCGGGTGTGGCACACGACACGTCCGAGGCGAAGGTCACGGTCGTCGGGGTGCCGGACAAGCCGGGCGAGGCCGCGGCGCTCTTCCGCGCCGTCGCGGAGGCCGAGATCAACCTCGACATGGTCGTCCAGAACGTCTCCGCGGCCTCCACCGGGCTGACGGACATCTCCTTCACGCTGCCGAAGGCCGAGGGCAAGAAGGCGATCTCGGCGCTGGAGAAGGCGCAGGGCAAGGTCGGCTACGACTCGCTGCGCTACGACGACCAGATCGCGAAGATCTCGCTCGTCGGCGCGGGCATGAAGACCAACCCGGGTGTGACGGCCACGTTCTTCGAGGCGCTGTCCGACGCCGGGGTGAACATCGAGCTGATCTCCACCTCGGAGATCCGGATCTCGGTGGTGACGCGCGAGGAGTCGGTGGGCGACGCCGTCCGCGCCGTCCACTCGGCCTTCGGGCTGGACAGCGACACGGACGAGGCCGTGGTCTACGGCGGCACGGGACGCTGACGGCTGCGGCCTGTCCGGGGGGCTTGCCGGGCAGGGGCCGCCCCTGACTGTGCGTCGCGGGCTACGGGTGTTCCGTGGCTTGGCGCGCAGTTCCCCGCGCCCCTTCGGGGCGCCCCCCTGGCCACGGCGGCACCCGCTGACGGAGAATGACGCTCCCCGCCCCTGCAACCGGCAGGCGGCGGGGAGCGTCTTTGTCCCCTCCGGGCCGCGTTCATGGCCGCACTGGGGGCGTGCGGCGGGCGGTCGGGAGAAGCGGAGGCGAACGGGGCGAATGTGACGACCGAGAGATGTGTGTATGACGGCATGTGGTGTGTTTTCCGGCACAGTGCCTGTCGCGTACAACCCTGACGGGGGGAAGCGTGTCAAACAGGCGTGGCAGAGGTACTCGGAATCGCAACGGCCCCTGGCCGACCCGGACCCGCACCGCGCACCGCTGGGCTGCCGGTGGCCGGAGGCATGCCGGTGATCGCGCCCTGGCCTGCCGCGCGGCCTGCGCGCCCGCTCGCCCAGCGTGGGGACGCTGACGAGGCGATGGCACCGGGCACCACAGTCGACCATCTGACCGAGACCTACCGCGCCCACTACAAGTCCCTGCTCGGGCTCGCGGCGCTCCTGCTCGACGACACCGCCTCCTGCGAGGACGTCGTCCAGGAGGCGTTCATCCGCGTCCACTCCGCGCGCAAGCGCGTCCGCGACCCCGAGAAGACCCTCGCCTACCTCAGGCAGACGGTCGTGAACCTCTCCCGCTCCGCGCTGCGCCGCCGCATCCTCGGGCTGAAGCTGCTCTCCAAGCCGATGCCCGACATGGCGAGCGCCGAGGAGGGGGCTTACGAACAGCTCGAACGGGATCAGTTGATACAGGCGATGCGCGGCTTGCAACGGCGCCAGCGTGAGGTGCTGGTGCTGCGGTACTTCGCCGACATGACCGAGGCTCAGGTGGCCGAGGTGCTCGGACTCTCGCTCGGCTCGGTGAAGGCGTACGGTTCGCGCGGTATCGCCGCGCTGCGCACCGCCATGGAGGCGGCGTCATGAGTGAGGGCAGGGAGCCCCGCGAGGAGAGAACGCCCGGGGAGGAGACGTCTCCCCGGGAGGAGAGGTCCACCGGGGAGCAGACCTCCCGGGAGGCGGAGACCTTCCCGGGAGAGTCCGAGGAGCAGATCCCCCCCGGCGAGGGGGCGGTGTCCGAGGAGCAGACCTCCCCCGGCGAGGGGGCGGTGTCCGAGGACGGAGCCGCCGGGGCCGGCGGCTCCGGTCAGGGCGGGCTGCCGGGTGACGAGGACGCGCTGCGCCACCTCCTCCAGGCCAGCGTCCGCGGCCTCGACCCCTCCCCCGAGAGCCTCGACCGCACCCTCGACCACCTGCGTCACGCCGTACCGGCGCGGCGTGCGCACCGCCGTCAGGCGATGGTCGGCGGGGTGGCGGCGGCGCTGGTCGCCGCGGTCGGCGTGCCCGCGCTCTTCTACGGCGGCGTCGTCCCCGGCGGCGGTGACGACGACCATCCGGTGACCGCGGCCAGTACCCACGGCCAGACGCGCGGCCCCGAGGCCGGCACGGGCTCGGGTGGCGGCAAGGGCGGCGAGGAGCACGGCGGCGGCAGGGAGCGGGACGAGGACGAGGGTGAGAAGGGCGGCGGCAGCGCTCACCCCTCGCCTTCGGGGACCGGCAGCAGCGGCCCAGGACCCGACGAGACGCTGAGCGCCAGCGCGCCGGTGTGCGGCAGCGATCAGCTCGGGCGCGGCTCCGCGCGGTCGGGGGCGCCCGACGGCGCGGGCACCATCTACGGCAGTTTCCGCGTGTCCAACGTCTCCAGCGGCGCCTGCACGGTGGAGGGCGAGGGCTTCGTCGGTGCCTCCGTGCAGGGCGGTGCTCGGGGCCGGGTGACGGTCGTCGATCACACAAGCGGCGACGCGGCCCCCGGCCTGGGCGATCCCGCTGTCGCGCGCGACGAGGTGGTGCTCCAGCCAGGGCAGGCGTACGTGGTGAAGTTCGCGTTCGTGCCCGGCGGCGGCTGCGGGGGCGGCACCCCCACACCGCAGGGCGGGCGGTACGAGGGCGATCCCTCGGGCGGCCCCGACGCGAGCCCGGGCGACGGAGGCCAGGCCAACGGCGGCGGTGACGGCAGCGGTGGCGGCACCGGGACGCCCGGCGAGGGCGACGGCGGTGGCGGTGACCCCGGCGGGAGCGGCAGCGACGTCGTCGTCTCCCACACGCCCGAGGGCGGCGCCCCCATAGCCAACACCCGCCTCGCCGACACGTGTGCGGGCGGCACGCTCTACCGCACGGGCGTCATCCCCCAGAGCTGAGGCGCCCTTCTCCGGGCGCCCCTGCTTCGGGCACTCCCCTGTCCGGCACCCCTCGTCGAGTCGGCACCCCTCTTCGAGGGAAGTCGCCGCTCTTCGCAGAAGTCTGCGCGGCCGGCTCGAGTCGGGTGTGAAGAGGGGGTGCCCCGAAGGGTGGTGCGCTGCCGAGGCGTACCGTGAAGGGGTGTACCGGTTCCTGCTGACCCCGCGCTGGTGGGGGATCAACATCTTCGCCGTTCTGGCGATTCCGGTGTGTCTGTTCATGGGCAGCTGGCAGCTGAGCCGGTTCGACGACCGGGTGGACCGCCACCACGAGCAGCAGGAGCAGTCGCGCAGCGCCGCGCACGCCAAGGCGCGCCCGCTCGCCTCCCTGCTGCCGGTGACGGAGGAGACCGTCGGGCGCACCGCGAAGGTGACCGGGCGGTTCGACGCGGAGCATCCGCTGCTCGTCCCGGACCGCACCGTCAAGGGCGAGCGGGGCTTCTACGTGCTCTCCCTGCTGCGTACCGACGACACCGGGGACGGCAAGGCGCTTCCGGTGGTGCGGGGCTGGCTTCCGGGGGACCCCGACCCCGCGCGGGTGCCGGCGCCGCCGAAGGGCGAGGTGACGGTCCGCGGCGCGCTCCAGGCGTCCGAGTCCCAGAACGACGCGGGTGACCACGCCTCGGGGGCGCTCCCGCGCGACCAGCTCGGTTTCATCAACGCCTCCGCGCTCGTCAACATCGTGCCGTACGGCGTGGAGGGGGCCTGGCTCACCGAGCAGCGGACGCGGGAGCCGCTGAAGCCGGTGCCGCCGGCCGCGCCCGAGGGCACGGGGCTCGACATGAAGGCGTTCCAGAACCTGGGGTACACGGCGCAGTGGTTCGTCTTCGCCGGGTTCGTGGTCTTCATGTGGTTCCGCTTCTTCCGGCGCGAGGCGGAGATGGCCAAGGACGCGGCCCTCGGCCTCCTCCCGGAGGGGGAGTTCCCCCAGGAGGAGACCGACCCGGGAAGCGGGGCCGAGGAGACCGGTCAGGCCGGGGGCGAGGACCGGGACGACCCCGCCGACGGGGTCACGCGGGCTGCGGACCCGGCGCCGGCTCCGGAAGGTGCCGGGTCGCGAAGTCGATCTCCAGCCTGACCTGTTTGATCCGCTCCTCGACGACGAGCGAGCCGTGCCCCGCGTCGTAGCGGTACACCTCGTACGGGTGGCCGCGCTCCTCCAGCCTTCCCACGTAGTTCTCGACCTGCCGGATGGGGCAGCGGGGATCGTTGACCCCGGCGGAGATGTAGACGGGCGCGCGGACCTTCTCGACGTACGTCAGGGGCGAGGACGCCTCGAACCGCTCGGGTACCTCCTCGGGGGTGCCGCCGAGCAGCGTGCGGTCCATCGACTTCAGCGCCTCCATCTCGTCGTGGTAGGCGGTGACGTAGTCGGCCACGGGGACGGCGGCCAGGCCCAGCGCCCACACCTCGGGCTGGGTGCCGAGCCCGAGCAGGGTGAGGTAGCCGCCCCAGGAGCCGCCGGCCAGCACGAGCCTGTCGGGGTCGGCGAGACCGGAGTCGACGGCCCAGGCCCGTACCGCGTCGACGTCCTCCAGCTCGATCAGGCCGACCCGGTGCTTGAGCGCGTCGGTCCAGGCCCGGCCGTAGCCCGTGGAGCCGCGGTAGTTGACCCGTACGACGGCGAAGCCGTGGTCGACCCAGGCGGCGGGCTGGCCGGCGAAGGAGTCGGTGTCGTGGTGGGTGGGCCCGCCGTGCACCTCGAAGACGGTGGGGAAGGGGCCCTGCCCCGCCGGCTTCTGGATGAGGGCGTGGACGGTCCCGCCCGGCCCGTCCACCCAGGCGTCCTCGACGGGGACGGACCCCGGTGCCTTCATCCCGGGCGGGTCGAGCACCCTCGCGCCGGTGGTGGAGCGGACCTGCGGCGGCTGGGCGGCCGACGACCACAGGAACTCGACGGTGCCGTCGGGCCGCGCGGTGGCGCCCATCACGGAGCCCGCCGGGGTGTCGATGCGGGTCCGCTCGCCGCTGGCCAGGTCGTACCTGAACAGCTCGTCGCGGGCCTGGTGGCTGTGCACGACCAGCAGCGCCGAGGCGTCCGGGTACCACTCGGCGGAGAGGTCTCCGGGCAGGTCGATGGCGAGCTCGCGGGTGGTGCCGGCTTGCGGGTCCCAGATCATCGGCTCCCACCTGCCGTGCCGCTGGTGGCCGATCAGGAGCCTGGAGTCGCCGTCCACGGGGGCGAACCCGAGCACGGTGAGCCCGAGTTCCTTCGTACCGCCCTCGCTGTCGTCGAGTTCGGCGACGGTCGAGCCGTCGGGGCGCACGACGCGCAGCGCCGAGTGCATGGCGTCCCCGTGTTCGGTGTGCTCGATCACCAGCAGGGTGCCGTCGTGCGAGAGGTCGCCGACACCGGCGGACTCGCTGTGCCGGTAGATCTCGACGGGGGCGGGGGAGCCGGGGCGCTGGAGGTGGATCGTGGAGCCGTCCTCGTCGGTGGAGCGGCCGACGACGACGGTGCCGTCCCTGCCGAGGGCGAGGCCCGCCGGGTAGGAGGGGTCGAGTCCCTCGACGGCGCGGGTGTCGGGGCCACCGGCGAAGGGCTGGCGCATCCAGACGCCGAACTCGTCGCCGTCGGTGTCGGAGAACCACCAGATCCACTCGCCGTCCGGCGTCAGGGTGCCGTCGGTCGTCCCGTTGGGGCGGTCGGTGACCTGCCGCTGTTCGCCGGTGGCCCGGTCCCAGGCGTACAGCTCGAACGTGCCTGTCGCGTTCGAGATGAACAGCGACCGTTCCGGTGCGTCCTCGGCCCACTCGGGCAGCGAGACGCGCGGCGCCCGGAACCGCTTCTCCCAGTCGGGCATGGCCTGGTCAGGCGTGTCCTGGGCGGACTGGTCGGGCGATGCGTTTCGATCCATGCGCACCATTGTGGACCGGGCCCTGTGGCCGCTGTGCGGGGAGCGGACAGTAGGGTGCCAGCCGTCCCCTGTTCGAAAGCCCGAGGTGCCGTCGTGACGTCCCCCACCGCCCCCCGCGAGGCCGCCGCGCCCTCCGCGTTGACGGTCGTCGGGATCGGTGCCGACGGGTGGGCCGGGCTCCCCGAGCCGTCCCGCGAGGTGCTGCGCCGGGCCGAGGTGCTTCTCGGCGGTGCCCGGCAGCTGGCGCTGCTGCCCGCCGCGTGCGCGGGGGAGCGCGTGTCGTGGCCGTCACCGCTGCGCACCGGCGTGCCCGGGCTGCTGGCCGCGCACGCGGGGCGCCGCGTCGCGGTGCTGGCGAGCGGCGACCCGACCTTCTACGGCATCGCCCGCACCCTGCGCGAGGTTCTCGGCACGCCTCCCCGGGTGCTGCCGCACCCCTCCTCCGTGGCGTACGCGTGCGCACGGCTGGGCTGGGCGCAGGAGGAGTGCGAGATCGTGAGCGCGGTGGGCCGCCCGACGGCCCGCCTGGCGGCCGTACTGCACCACGGGCGGCGCCTGCTGGTGCTCAGCGCGGGGGCGCACACGCCCGGCGAGGTCGCTGCGCTGCTGCGGGAGCGCGGGTTCGGCGCCAGCCCCATGCGGGTGCTCGAACAGCTCGGCGGCGACGGCGAACGCGTGGTCGAGGGAACGGCGCTGCACTGGTCGGCTCCGCCCGGCGACCCCCTCAACGTCGTGGCGGTCGAGTGCGCCCGCGACCCCGGCGACGGCACCGCGGGCGTGCCCAGGCTCGGCGCCGTACCCGGGCTGCCGGACGAGGCGTACGAGCACGACGGGCAGCTCACCAAGCGCCATGTGCGCGCGGCGACACTCGCCGCGCTGGCGCCCGCGCCCGGTGAACTGCTCTGGGACGTGGGCGGCGGCGCCGGCTCGATCGCGGTGGAGTGGATGCGGGCCCATCCGGCGTGCCGCGCGGTCACCGTCGAGCGGAACGCCGCGCGCGCGGACCGCATCGTCCGCAACGCCGAGCGGCTCGGCGTGCCCGGGCTGCGGGTCGTCACCGGAGCCGCACCCGCCGCGCTCGCCGCGCTGCCCGCCCCCGACGCGGTGTTCATCGGCGGCGGTCTGACCGCGCCGGGGCTGCTGGACGCCTGCTGGCGCGCGTTGCCGCCGGGCGGACGGCTCGTCGCCAACACCGTCACCCTCGAATCCGAGGCGCTGCTGGTGGACTGGTACCGCAGGCTCGGTGGCGAGCTGGTGCGCCTCGGCGTCTCGCACGGGGTGCCGGTGGGCGGCTTCACCGGGTGGCGGCAGGCGATGCCGGTGACGCAGTGGGCGGTGTGCAAGCCCACCGGGGGCGAGGGGCCGGGCGCGGCGCCCGCTGCCGCGAGTGCCGACGTGTCCGCCGCCGCGGCGAAGGACACCTCCGATGGGGTGGACCGCGTGTCCGATGTGGTGGGAGACGAGAGATGACCGTGTACTTCATCGGCGCGGGACCCGGCGCCGCCGACCTGATCACGGTGCGCGGCGCCCGTACGCTCGCCGCCTGCCGGGTGTGCCTGTACGCGGGCAGCCTGGTGCCCCGCGAACTGCTCGCCGAGTGCCCGCCGGACGCGCGCCTGGTCGACACCGCCGAACTCGACCTGGACGCCATCACCGGCGAACTGGTCGCGGCACACGCCGCCGGGCACGACGTGGCGCGGCTGCACTCGGGCGACCCGTCCGTCTTCAGCGCCGTCGCCGAGCAGATGCGCCGGCTGGACGCGGCCGGAGTGGACTACCAGGTCGTGCCCGGGGTGCCCGCGTTCGCGGCGGCGGCCGCCGCGCTGGGCCGCGAGCTGACCGTGCCGACCGTCGGGCAGACGGTGGTGCTCACCCGCGTCGCGCGGCAGGCCACGCCCATGCCGGACGGCGAGGACCTGGCCACGCTCGGCCGCAGTGGGGCGCTGCTCGTGCTGCACCTGGCGGTGCGGTACGCCGACGAGGTCGTCGCCGAACTCGTGCCGCACTACGGCTCCGACTGCCCGGCGGCCGTGGTCGCGTTCGCCAGCCGCCCCGACGAGCTGGTGCTGCGGGGCACGCTGGCGGACATTGCCGGCCAGGTGAGGGCGGCGGGCGTCAGCAGGACGGCCGTCATCCTCGTGGGCCGTACGCTCGCCGCCGCGCACTTCCGCGACAGCCACCTGTACTCGGCCGAGCGGGACCGGCACGTGTGCTGACCGACCGGGCGGCGACGGCGGCACGGGGGCCGGCACGGGTGCGCGTGCGGGTGCCGGGGTGCGCGTCGCCGCGGGGATCAGCGGACGGTGCTGCGTCCCACCACGGCCCCCGCGCGGTCGATGCAGACGACGTCCACCCGCACCGGGGCCCCGCGCAGCACCGCGAGTGCCTCCTCGCGTGCGGCCCGCGCCACCAGGTCGCCGAGGGGTACCCCGGCCGCCTCGCACGAACGCAGCGCGGCCAGCCCCGTGTTGGCCTCGGCGACGTCGCGCGCGAGTTCCTCGCCCGCACCGCCCCGCCGGGCCAGCTCGGCGAGGAAGCCCTTGTCCACCTGGGAGCGTCGGGAGTGCAGATCCAGGTGCCCGGCGGCCAGCTTGGACAGTTTGGCGAAGCCGCCGCAGATCGTGAGCCGGTCCACCGGGTGGCGGCGCACGTACTTCAGGACGGCGCCGGCGAAGTCGCCCATGTCCAGCAGCGCGTCGTCGGGCAGCCCGTACTCGGCGACCACCGTGCGCTCCGACGTCGACCCCGTGCATCCGGCCACATGGGTGCGGCCCGCGGCCCGCGCCACGTCCACCCCGCGCCGGATCGAGTCGATCCACGCCGAGCACGAGTACGGCACCACGATGCCCGTGGTCCCCAGGATGGACAGCCCGCCGAGGATGCCCAGCCGCGGGTTCCAGGTGGAGCGGGCGATCTCCTCGCCGTTGTCGACCGCGAGGGTGATCTCCACATCGCCGCTGCCGCCGTGTTCCGCCGCCACGCGGGCCGCGTGCTCCCGCATCAGCTGGCGCGGCACGGGGTTGACGGCGGGCTCGCCCACCTCCAGGGGGAGCCCGGGGCGGGTGACGGTGCCCACCCCGGGGCCCGCCCGGAAGACGACGCCGGCCCCGGCGGGCAGCGCGCGGACGGTGGCGCGGACGACGGCGCCGTGGGTGACGTCCGGATCGTCGCCCGCGTCCTTGACGACGGCGGCCGTCGCCCACTCCCCACCGGGCCCCAGCTGTTCGTACGCCAGGGCGAACGCCGGGCGCTCGCCCTTGGGGAGGACGATCGTCACCGGGTCGGGGAAGTCGCCGGTGAGCAGCGCGGTGCAGGCGGCCGTCGTCGCCGCCGTCGCACAGGCGCCGGTCGTCCAGCCGGGCCGCAGCCCGGTCCTCTCCAGCTGGGCGCCGCGCCCGCCCTTCGCCTCGCCCATGTCGCCTCGCTACTCACCGAAGTCGTCGTTCACTCAGGTCACCGCCGCGGCGGGTGCCGGCCACGCGAGGCGTCACCCGCACCCGCGCCACTCGCACTGACGCCACCCCCACCCGCGCCACGTGTCACCCACTCGAGGAGCCCTTCCCCGTGCACGTACTGATTCTGGGCGGTACGACCGAGGGCCGGCGGCTGGCCGAGCTGATGCACACCGCGCGGCCGCGGGCCCGTGTCACCAGCTCGCTGGCGGGCCGGGTGGCGGGGCCCCGGCTGCCGGGCGGCGGCGCGGTGCGGATCGGCGGCTTCGGCGGCGTCGAGGGGCTGACGGCGTGGCTGCGGGACCACGGTGTGGACCTCCTCATCGACGCCACGCATCCCTTCGCCGAGACGATCAGTTTCCACGCGGCCGAGGCCGCGGCCGCGGCCCATGTTCCCCTGCTCGCCCTCCGCCGCCCCGGCTGGGTCCCCACCGAGGGCGACGACTGGCACGAGGTCGCCTCGCTGGAGGCCGCCGCCGCCGCGCTCCCCCGCCTGGGGCGGCGCGTCTTCCTGACGACCGGACGGCTGGGCCTGAGCAGCTTCGCCGGGCCCGGCACCGAGGAGCTGTGGTTCCTGGCCCGTTCCGTGGACCCGCCCGCGCAGGGGACGCCCCTTCCGGCGCGGACACACCTGCTGCTGGAGCGCGGCCCCTTCACGCTGGAAGGCGAACGCGAGGTGCTCCGAAGCCACCGCATCGACGTCCTGGTGACGAAGGACAGCGGCGGCGCCGCGACGGCGCCGAAACTGGCGGCGGCGCGGGAGAGGGGCATCCCCGTCGTGGTGGTCCGCCGCCCGCCGGTGCCGGACGGCGTGCGCGTGGTGGCCGGCCCCGAGGAGGCGGTGGAGGCGGTGGCCGGTGGTGCCCTCGGGGCGTGACGCGCCGGGGGTGTGACCTGGGGGACCGGCGTGGAACAGGGCCGGGCCCTGGAGGCTGCCCGGCCCTGTGGCACCGGCTCACCTGGCGTGAGACCACCACCAGATGAAGGGGCGCTGGGCGTCCCGGGCGCGGTCGGCCCTGGTCAGCGCCTCGGCGTTCACGGAGACCTTCCGCATCGCACGTCACCCCTCCTTCTCTCTTGTCCGCTTTGTTCTCCGAAGGGGGTGTCGCGAAAAGGCCGACGGGCCGAAATCAGTCGATCCGGTGGGACGGACGTGAGAGCGCGCGAACGGCGCGTACGAGGCGTGGAGGGGCGGGGGTCGCGTGTGCGTGGACCTAGTCGGCCCCGGGCGCCCCCGTTCCGGCCACCCGGCCCCGGGCCGCCGTCAGTTCGCGGACGAGGCGCGCGAGGTCGGACGGGGCGGCGGCGAGGCGCACGGGTGTGCCCGCGTCGTCCAGCTCGGCGACGTGCCAGCCGCGGGGCACCGTGTCGCCGTCGTCGCCCCGCGCCCGCCGCACCCTCGTGACGGTGAGCCGCTCGACGGGGATGTCCTTCGCCGCGAACCGGCCGGGGCCCGGGACCACCGCGGGCGGGCCGCCGTCCCCGAGGGCGATGTGGGTGCCGAAGCGGTGCGGGTTGTAGTCGGTGTGCTCCAGAAACCGCGCGGCCAGGAACACGTCGCCCGCCCCGCTGCGCCTGTTGCCTTGGTCCGCTGCACCTGTCTCCTTTGGTGTACGGGCGCGGGTCACGCGCCAGGCCCAGGCGAACAGGGCCAGCGTGACCAGGCAGCCCGCCGCCGCCCACGCCGGCGCCACGGGAGCGAACGGTGGCGTGGGGTGGAAGTAGCAGAGCGGCAGCAGCCACAGGGCCGTGCCGAACAGCACGCCCACGAACGGTGCGACCGAGGGCAGGACGTCGTCGTCGGGCAGCCGGCGCGAGCGCAGGCGCAGCAGCACCCGGGCGGCGGGCCAGCCCGCGGCCAGGGCGAACGCGGCGGCGACGACGGCCACGTCCCCGGCGGGCGTGACGTGCTCGCGCCACACCTGGTGCTCTCCCGCGACCTCCCGTATCTCGCGGTGCCAGAGGGTGAGTTCGACCTCGTCGCCCGGTTCGAAGCCCGCGGCGGCCTCCCGGGAGACGGCCAGCCGCTCCACGGGGCGGTCGTCGGCGAAGTAGAGCCAACTGCTCTGCCGGGGCCGGTGTGCCTCGGTCTTGTCGATGACGCCCGTCAGGGTGGTCAGGCACGCGGCGCGCTCGGCTGCGGGCGTCGTGGAGGTGCACGGGACGGCCGACGTCCAGTCCTGTTCGTGCGAGGCGGTCGCCGGCACCCACCACGCGGCCACGCCCGCGCACGCGAGCAGTACCGCGCACAGCGCCACCGATCCGGCCACCCCGTGCCCCGCGGTGCGCTGCGAGACGACGGGGAGGTGGCTCGTCGCGGGGGCGCCGAAACGGCGGTGCAGCGCGCGCAGTGCTTCCAGCGTCGCGTCGAAGTCCGCGGTGTCGCCGGTGCTGACGGAGCCGCCGGCACCGGGGCTGGCGGAGCCGCTGGTGCTGACGGAGCCGCTGGTGCTGCCGGGGCCGCCGTCGTATGGCAGCGGAAGGAGCCGCTTGTGCCCGTTGTGCAGGACCAGGCCGACCCGGCGGATGTCCCGGTACCGGTGGTTGCCCTGGTACTTCAGCCGTACGTGCAGGTCGGCGATGTCGCTCCACGGCACGCTGCGGCGCCGCAGCAGCGTGCGGGAGTGCAGGCCGTACGCGTCGGCGCGCAGCCGGGCGGTGGCCCCGTGGAGCGCCGGGATGCCCAGCAGCGCCGGCAGCAGGCCGGCGGCGCCGAGCCACACGTCCACGTCCCCGTCCAGGAGCGTGCCGTGGAACCCCAGGCACACGACGAACAACGCCGCTCCCGCCGCGCCCAGGCCGGCGAAGAACCACAGGGCGCGCTCGTGGGGAGGGCGGCAGAACACCTCCCGCGTCTCACTCATACCCGGCATCATCCCGCCACCGGGGCCCGAGCGCTTGTGCGGTGTGCGGCAACGTACGGGGCCTCACCATTGCCGACACCGCACCCCGGGGCGCGAGGCGCTCAGGTTTCCGCGTGCTGCCCGGGCTCCGCGTGCTGCCCGGGCTCCGGGTAGCGGCGCGGAGTCCACACGCTCGTCCGCTCCCCGTCCGTCCGCGCCCTCGTCTGCGAGGACCCGACGATCAGCAGGGTGCGCATGTCGACCTGCGCGGGGTCGAGTTCCGCCAGGCGCACGATGTGCACCCGCTCCCCCTCGCCGCCCACGTCGCGGGCGACGACGACCGGCGTGTCCGGGGCGCGGTGCTCCAGCAGGACCTCGCGCGCCTTGCCGACCTGCCAGGTACGGCTCTGGGAGCCCGGGTTGTAGAGGGCGACCGCCAGGTCGGCCGCGGCGGCGGCCCGCAGGCGCTCCGCGATGACCTCCCACGGCTTGAGGCGGTCCGAGAGGGAGAGGACGGCGTAGTCGTGGCCCAGCGGGGCCCCCACGCGGGCCGCCGCCGCGTTGGCGGCCGTCACCCCCGGCAGTACGCGTACGGGAACGTCGGTGTACGGCGCCTCGGAGGCCGCCTCCACCACCGCCGTCGCCATGGCGAACACGCCCGGGTCACCGCCCGAGACGACCGCCACCCGGCGCCCGCGCCGTGCCATCTCCAGCGCGAACTCGGCGCGCTCGGCCTCCACCCGGTTGTCGGAGCCGTGGCGGCGCTGGCCGTCGTGGCGGGGGATCCGGTCGAGGTAGGTGGTGTAGCCGACGAGGTCGGTGGCGGCGGCCAGCGCGCCCCGCGTCTCGGGCGTCAGCCACAGCGGCCCGGCGGGCCCGGTCCCGACGACCACGACCTCACCGGCCGCGCCGGCGCCTCCGGTTTCGGCCTCGGACGCGGTTGGGGCTCCGGTTCCGGGTTCGGCTGCGGCGGCACGGGGGTCGTGGGCGCCCACCTTGCTGGGCAGGACCGCCACCGAGAAGTACGGCACCGAGTCGGCGTCCACGTCAGCGACCAGCCCGGTGCGCTCCCCCTCCATGGTGGCGCGCTCGACGTAGCGGGCCTCTGCCAGCCGACCCGAACGCTCCAGCGCCCGCCGCACCTTGGGGAAGGTACGGCCCAGTTTCATCACGGCCACCGCGTCGCTGGAGGCGAGCCGTGCGGCCAGTTCCTCCTCGGGCAGTGTGCCCGGCAGGACGGTCAGCGCCTCCTCGGCCTCCGACAGGGGCGTACCGAGGCGGGCCGCCGCCGCGCTGACGGAGGTCACGCCGGGAACGACCTCCGTCGGGAAGCGGTGGGCCAGGCGCTTGTGCATGTGCATGTAGGAGCCGTAGAAGAGGGGATCGCCCTCGGCCAGCACGGCGACGGTCCGGCCCGCCTCCAGGTGCGCGGCCAGCCGTGCCGAGGCTTCCGCGTAGAACTCCTCCAGCGCGCCCCGGTATCCGCCCGGGTGGTCGGTGGACTCGGTCGTGACCGGGTAGACCAGCGCCTCCTCGACGTGGTCGGCGCGCAGGTGACGGGAGGCGATGGACCGGGCGATCGAACGCCCGTGCCGGGCACTGTGGTAGGCGACGACGTCCGCCTCGGTGATCGCCTCCACGGCCCGTACGGTCATCAACGACGGGTCGCCGGGGCCGAGTCCGACGCCGAGCAACCGCCCGGTGCCACCGGCGCGTGCGCCGCTGGTTCCGCCGCTCTCGCCTGCCGGCGGGGCTTGCGGCGGGCCTGGCGGCGGGGCCTGCCGTGGCGGGGTGGGCTCCTGGCGGGGGTCGTCCGGGCTCGTCACCGGGCTCACTCCTCCTCGCTGGCGATGGCGTTGAGCGCGGCCACGGCCAGCGCGCTGCCGCCCCGCCGTCCGTGCACGATCAAGTGGTCGAGCCCCGAGGGGTGCTCGGCCAGTGCCTGCTTCGACTCGACCGCGCCGACGAAGCCGACGGGCACCCCGATCACCGCGGCGGGCCGCGGTGCGCCCTCCGCGACCATCTCCAGGAGCCTGAAGAGCGCGGTGGGCGCGTTGCCGACGGCGACGACGGCGCCCTTCAGCCGGTCCCGCCACAGTTCGAGGGCCGCGGCGGTGCGTGTCGTGCCCGACTCGGCCGCGAGAGCGGGGACGCGCGGGTCGGCGAGGGTGCAGACCACCTCGTTGTCGGCCGGCAGCCGCCTGCGGGTGACACCACTGGCGATCATGGCGACGTCGCACAGGATGGGCGCTCCCGCGCGCAGCGCGGCGCGGGCCCGCGCGACGGCTTCGGGCGTGTGGGCGAGGTCGCGTACGAGGTCGACCATGCCGCAGGCGTGGATCATCCGCACCGCGACCTGAGCGACATCGGGGGGCAGCCCCGCCAGATCCGCCTCGGCGCGGATGGTGGCAAAGGACTGCCGGTAGATGGCAGCGCCGTCCTTCTCGTACTCGAACACTGTTGGTCTGCTCTCGCTCATCGGTTCGTCGGGGCGGGTCGTCCACAGGTGTGGCCACGGGCCGCTGCCACGGCGGCGGCGAGTTCCGTGTGCGCGTCGTCGCAGGGGACCACAGGCGCGGACGAGGCGGACGCCGGTTCCGGTGTGCGGCTCGCGCGGACGGCCGTCACGCGGTACCCCTCGGCCTCCGCGACCACGTCCACGTGGTCACCTCGCGGACGGCCGCACCGTCGCGCGCAGCCCGACCAGTGGACGGGCAGCTCGTGCCGGCCTGCCGGGGAAGCGTCCGCGGGGCGCGCGGCCGCCCGCGGCGCCGGGGCTGCCGCCGCCGTCACACAGGCGGCCGCGTCCATGCGGACATCCGCCAGCGCCTTGCCGCATCCCGGCCGCCCGGTGCACGCCCCCACCCCGCGCCACGGGGAGGCGGGCCGCGTCACCAGCCCGGCGTCGCCGAGTGCCGCCAGCGCGCCCTCCGCCGCCTCGTCCCCGACCCCGGGGACGACGACGCCGCGCCACGGCGTCACCCGCAGTTCTCCGGTGCCCGCGTGGCGGGCCGTACGCGCCAACAGCCGCCACTGGCCAGCGCTCAGGCGTCCCAGCGGTGCAAGGACGGACAGCGCGACGCCGTGGCCGCCGGGGGCACCGGAGCCGCCGAGGGCCCTGACGAGGCCCGGCACGGGGCCCTCCGGCGGCGCGGCCGCCGCACGCGCGGGGGACGGCGGAAGGGGGCAGGTGAGAGCGTCCGGTCCGGCCCGCTCCGCCGTGCGGCGCAGGACGCTGCCGTGGGCCTCCGGCGGCAGATCGTCGATCCGCCAAGCCCCATCTCCGTACGCGCGCACGACCTCGACGAACGCCTCGGCGGCGGCGAGTGCGGCGCGAGGGGCGAGAGCGTCGGGAACGTGCAGCACGCCCGTCTCGCCGTCCGCGCGTTCGCCCTCACCACTGCCCAGGCGCAGCAGCGCGCCCCCGTCGCCCAGCGCGAGCAACGTCACGTCCGCACCCAGCGCCAAGACGTCCCCGCGCCCGTCGTCCAGGGCGAACAAGAACCGCCCCGACAGTTCGCTCGCCTCTTCGCTCGCGCACAGAAGCCGGTCCAACTCGACGAGCCAGGAGCGCACGTCGCGATGTCCGCCGCCGTCCAGTCCCGACAGTGGCGAGGCCACGATGTTGCGTACCCGCTCGTGCGAGGCGGAGGGCAGCAGCCGCGCGGCCTCCAGCAGGCGCCCCAACTCTTCGGCTGACCGCGCCTCCAGGCCGCGGAGTTGCAGGTTTCCGCGGGAGGTCAGGTGCAGTGCGCCGTCGCCGAGGTGCAGCGCGGCAGCGGCCAGCGCCTCCGCCTGTGCGGCGTCCAGTACCCCGCCCGGCACCCGGACACGTGCCAGCGCCCCGTCGTCCGCGTGGTGCAGCCGCAGCGCTCCCGGGCACGCGTCCCCGCGCGCACGGGGCGCCGCGCAACGTGTTGCATCAGCAACTGTCGCGGCGTCCTGAGCGGACGAGGGCGAGGGGGTCACGGCCATGGCCGCGAGCATACCCACCGGCAAGGGCGCCCTCCCGCACGGAGCCGAACCCCCGTACGATGCCTGCTGAGCGCGTACCACCCGGTCCGCGCTCATCGCCGGCGACGGCGACTGGGGAGGAAGCCGGTGGAAATCCGGCGCGGTCCCGCCACTGTGAGCCCGGCCACGGCCGGGTGAGTCAGGAACTCCCTTCCCCGAGCTCTCGGCTCCTGCCCGGTCTCCGGCCGGCGGGGTGTCCAGGGGCAGGGAGACCCATACCGACACCCGGGGCGTGGACACCCCGAGGAAGGGCCGACCGCAGCATGCTGCTCTCGTCACGCGACGCCGCTCAGGGGGACGTCACCCCGCGGGTGATCCTTCTCCTCTCGACCTCCGACACGGACCTCCTCAGCGCCCGCGCGGCGAACGAGAGCGCGCGCGCCGCGAACGGGGCGGCGGCCTCCTCCCCGGCCGCGACCCCCCTCTCGTACCGGTACGCCAACCCCTCCCGGCTGTCCGAAGGGGCGCTCCAGGAGGAGCTCGGCGCGCTTCTCGACGGTGCCGACCTCGTCGTCGTCCGCCTGCTGGGCGGGATCCGTGCCTGGCAGCAGGGCGTCGACCTGCTGCGCGAGAGCGGCCGTCCGCTCGTCGTCCTGACGGGCGAACAGGCACCGGACGCCCAGCTGATGGCCGCGTCGACGGTGCCGATCGGTGTGGCCGCCGAGGCGCACGCCTACCTGGCACACGGCGGTCCCGCGAACCTCACGCAGCTGGCCGGGTTCCTCTCGGACACGGTCCTGCTGACCGGGCACGGCTTCGAGCCCCCCGCCCCGGCGCCCTCGTGGGGCGCGCTGCGGCGGGATCCGGGACCGCACGCGGCGGCGCTGCCCGCCGACGCGCCGACCGTGGCGGTGCTCTACTACCGCGCCCATCACATGAGCGGGAACACGGCGTTCGCCGCGGCGCTGTGCGACGCGATCGAGGCGGCGGGCGGCAGGGCGCTCCCGCTGTACGTGGCGTCCCTGCGCACGCCGGAGCCCGAGCTCGTCGAGGAGCTGCGTGCGGCGGACGTGATCGTCACGACCGTGCTGGCGGCGGGCGGTGCGGGCGGCACCAAGCCGGCCGACGCCGGGGCGGGCGGTGACGACGAGGCGTGGGACGCGGGCGCACTCACCGGTCTCGATGTGCCGATCATCCAGGCGCTGTGTCTGACGGCGCCCCGCGCGGACTGGGAGCGCAACGACGAGGGCGTCTCCCCGCTCGACGCGGCGAGCCAGATCGCAGTGCCGGAGTTCGACGGCCGCCTGATCACCGTGCCGTTCTCCTTCAAGGAGATCGACGAGGAGGGCCTGCCCTCGTACGTCGCCGACCCGGAGCGGGCGGCGCGGGTCGCGGGCATCGCGGTGCGGCACGCCAGGCTGCGGCACATTCCGGCCGGAGAGAAACGGCTGGCGCTCGTGCTGTCGGCGTATCCGACCAAGCACGCGCGGATCGGCAACGCGGTGGGTCTGGACACACCGGCCAGTGCGATGGCGCTGCTGCGGCGTCTCCTTGAGGAGGGGTACGACTTCGGCCCGCCCGAGGACATCCCGGGCCTGGTGCCCGGGGCCGACACCGCTTCCGCCGAGGAGGGCGGGGCCCACGCCGCCTCCGCCGAGGAGGGCGGTACTCGCTCAACCGTCACCCCCCAAGGTGGTGACGCCCACGCAACACCCCCCGGGCAGGCCGCCGACGAAGCCGACGAAGGCCGCGTAGCCGACGGCAGCGGCGAGCACGAGGGCGACGCGCTCATCAGGGCGCTCATCGACGCGGGCGGCCACGACCAGGACTGGCTGACCGAGGAGCAACTGGCCCGCAACCCGGTCCGTATCCCGGCGGCGGACTACCGCCGCTGGTACGCCACGCTGCCGCGGGAGCTGCGGGACGCGGTCGAGGAGCACTGGGGTCCCCCGCCGGGCGAGATGTTCGTCGACCGTACGCACAACCCCGAGGGCGACATCGTGCTGGCGGCGCTGCGCCGCGGCAACCTGCTGGTCCTCATCCAGCCGCCCCGCGGTTTCGGCGAGAACCCGATCGCCATCTACCACGACCCCGACCTGCCGCCTTCGCACCACTACCTGGCCGCCTACCGCTGGATCGCCGCCCCGCGCGCCGAAGGCGGCTTCGGTGCGGACGCGATGATCCACCTGGGCAAGCACGGGAACCTGGAGTGGCTGCCGGGGAAGAACGCGGGCCTGTCCGCCGCCTGCGCGCCCGACGCGGCGCTGGGTGACCTCCCGCTCGTCTACCCGTTCCTGGTCAACGACCCGGGAGAGGGCACACAGGCCAAGCGCCGGGTGCACGCCACACTCGTCGACCACCTCGTCCCGCCGATGGCGCGCGCCGACTCCTACGGTGACATCGCCCGGCTGGAACAACTGCTGGACGAGTACGCGCAGATCTCCTCGATGGACCCGGCGAAGCTGCCGGCGATCCGGGCGCAGATCTGGACGCTGATCCAGGCGGCGAAGCTCGACCACGACCTCGGCATGGAGGAGCGACCGGACGACGAGGGCTTCGACGACTTCCTGCTGCACGTCGACGGCTGGCTGTGCGAGGTGAAGGACGCCCAGATCCGCGACGGCCTGCACGTGCTGGGTGCCGCGCCCGGCGGCGAGGACCGGGTGAACCTCGTCCTGGCCATCCTGCGCGCCCGCCAGATCTGGGGCGGCGCGCACACGCTGCCGGGCCTGCGGGAGGCACTGGGCCTGGACGAGTCGGCTGCGACCCGCGCGGCCTCGGACGCTGCGGAGGCGCGAGCCCGCGCACTGGTCGAGGCGATGGAGGAGGCCGGATGGGACCCGGCGGCGGTCGAGCGCGTGGCCGCCGGGCAGCCCGCGCAGGTCGCCGGCATCCTCACCTTCGCCGCCCGGGAGGTGGTGCCACGGCTGGAGGCGACCACCGACGAACTGGACCACACGGTGCACGCGCTGGCGGGCGGCTTCGTCCCCGCCGGGCCCTCGGGGTCGCCGCTGCGCGGACTGGTCAACGTCCTTCCGACGGGCCGCAACTTCTACTCCGTCGACCCGAAGGCCGTACCCTCCCGGCTCGCATGGGAGACGGGCCAGGCACTGGCCGACTCCCTCCTGGAGCGGTACCGCGGCGACAACGGCGAGTGGCCCACCTCCGTCGGCCTGTCCCTGTGGGGGACGAGCGCCATGCGCACCGCGGGCGACGACATCGCCGAGGCCCTGGCCCTGCTGGGCGTCCGCCCCGTGTGGGACGACGCCTCGCGCCGGGTGACGGGGCTCGAACCGGTCCCGTACGAGGAGCTGGGACGCCCCCGCATCGACGTGACGCTGCGCATCTCCGGGTTCTTCCGCGACGCGTTCCCGCACACGGTCGGGCTGCTGGACGACGCGGTGCGCCTGGCCGCGGGACTGGACGAGCCGGACGAGGTGAACTTCGTGCGCGCCCACACCCGCCAGGACCTGGCCGAACACGGGGACGAACGCCGCGCCACCACCCGCATCTTCGGCTCCCGCCCCGGCACGTACGGCGCGGGCCTCCTGCAACTGATCGACTCCCGCGACTGGCGCACGGACGCGGACCTCGCCGAGGTCTACACCGTCTGGGGCGGATACGCCTACGGGCGGGAACTGGACGGCCGTCCGGCCCGCGAGGAGATGGAGACCGCCTACAAGCGGATCGCGGTGGCCGCCAAGAACACCGACACCCGCGAGCACGACATCGCCGACTCGGACGACTACTTCCAGTACCACGGCGGCATGGTCGCCACCGTGCGCGCCCTGCGGGGCACCGCGCCCGAGGCCTACATCGGCGACTCCACCCGCCCCGAGACGGTGCGCACCCGCACCCTGGTGGAGGAGACGTCCCGCGTCTTCCGGGCCCGCGTCGTCAACCCCAAGTGGATCGAGGCGATGCGCCGCCACGGCTACAAGGGCGCCTTCGAACTGGCGGCGACGGTCGACTACCTCTTCGGCTACGACGCCACCACCGGCGTGGTGGCCGACTGGATGTACGACAAGCTCACCGAGGCCTACGTCATGGACGAGGCCACCCGCGGCTTCCTCCAGGACACCAACCCCTGGGCGCTGCACGGCATCGCGGAACGCCTCCTGGAGGCCGAGTCCCGCGGCATGTGGTCGAAACCCGATCCGGCCGCACTCGACGCGCTGCGCCAGATCTACCTGGAGACGGAAGGGGAGCTGGAAGGCGACGAGTGACGCCCGGGCCCGGGCGGTCCCCCGCCCGGTGCCCCTCCTTCCCCGGCGCTCACCCGCCCGGCGTCACCAGGCCCACCTCGAAGGCGAACACCGCCGCCTGCGTACGGTCCCGCAGCCCCAGCTTGACCAGGATCCGGCTCACGTGGGTCTTGACCGTGGACTCCGCCACGATCAGGTGCTCGGCGATCTCCCCGTTGGAGAGCCCCTGGGCGACCAGCGCCAGCACCTCGGTCTCCCGCTCGGTGAGCTCCTCCACGCGCTCGGTGGCCTGCGGACGCGGGCCACCCAGCCGGGAGAACTCGGTGATCAGCCGCTTGGTCACCGTCGGTGCGAGCAGCGCCTCGCCCGAGGCCACCACCCGGACCCCCTCGGCGAGCTGACCCGTGGAGGCGTCCTTCAGCAGGAAGCCGCTGGCTCCGGCACGCAGCGCCTGGTAGACGTACTCGTCCAGGTCGAAGGTGGTGAGGATCAGCACCTTCGTACCGGAGTCGAGGGCCGCGATCTCCTTCGTGGCCTCAAGACCGTTCATGCCGGGCATGCGGATGTCCATCAGCACCACGTCGGGCCGGAGTTCGGCCACCTTCGCGACCGCCTCCTCACCCCCGGCCGCCTCGCCCGCGACCTCGATGTCCGGCATCGCCCCCAGCAGCACGGAGAACCCCTCGCGGACCATGGCCTGGTCGTCGACGATCAAGACCCGGATCACGCCGCGCCCTCCCCGGCGCCGCCGCCCACGCCAGGCCGCGCCGGGCCCGCCAGCCGCCCGGAGCCCGCCGCGGGCCGTGCCGGGCCCGCCGCCTCGGCCGGCGCCGTGGCACCGGCGGGCAGGAAGACCGCCACCTCGAAGCCGCCTTCCGGCGTGCCGGACGCGGTCATCTCCCCGCCCAGCACCTGCACCCGCTCCCGCATGCCGAGCAGCCCGTGCCCGCCACCGCCCCGCGGGGGCGGGGCCGCGGCCCCCGCCCCGCCCCCCAAGCCCGAAGGCCGCTGCTCCGGCGCCCCGTTGACCACCCGTACGCCCAGGCCGCCGAGCACGTAGGACAGCTCCACCCGGGCCGCGGCGCCGGGGGAGTGGCGCAACGCGTTGCTCAGCGCCTCCTGCACGATGCGGTACGCGGACAGCTCCACCCCCTGCGACAGCGGCGCGACCGCACCGGTGACCACGCTGTCGACCTCCAGACCCGCGGAGCGCACGCTCTCGTACAGCGCGTCGAGGTCGGCGAGGGTGGGCTGCGGGGCCTGCGGCGCGTCGTCGGCGTACGCGTCGGGATCCTCCGCCCGTACGACACCGAGGATGCGGCGCAGCTCGGTCAGCGCGGCCACGGCGTTCTCCCTGATGGTGGCGAACGAGGTCGCCAGCTCGGGCGGGGCCTCCGCCACCCGGTAAGGGGCGGCCTCCGCCTGGATGGCGATGACGGACATGTGGTGGGCGAGCACGTCGTGCAGCTCACGGGCGATGGTGTTGCGCTCCTCCAGCAGCGTACGGCGGGACCGTTCGCGCGCGGTGACGGTCTCCGTCTCCACCACGTGCTGCCGCTCCTGGCGCCACGCCCGAATGGCCGCGGCGGTCACCAGCGCCACGGCGGCGAACGTCGCGATCGAGGGCAGCGCCGTCATGACGCCGCCGGTCAGCGCCGCGAGCAGCGTGCTGACCGCCACCGTGACCAGCCACATCTCCGCCGCGACCCGGGGGCGGGTGCGCAGCACCACGAGCACCATCACGAACAGGTGCCCCGCCATCGCGATCTCGGTGCGCGGCTCGGTGAACGAGTACAGCGACGTCGGCAGACTGAGCACCACCGCGCACAGCGACATCCAGTACGCCCCCACGGGGCGGAAGACCACCATGCCCACGGACATCGACACCAGCACGGTGAACACCAGGTCGAACAGCGCGCCGGAGGCGCGGAACTCCACGGTCTTGGTCGTGCAGACGAGGAAGAACAGCACCGCGGCGGCCATCACAGCGCCGTGCGGCAGCCACCGCACGTACCGGCCCAGCCCGCCGGGCAGCCGCTTCTCCCAGTGGGCCACCCACCCGGCTCGGAGCGGAGGCAGCGGATCGTATCCGAACGGATCGGACAGCAGGTCCCCGCGCAGGTTCGCGAACCCGTGCCGGGCCAACCGGGCCTCTGGGCGGACATCGTTCTGATGCGTCTGCGTCATACCGCCACGCTATGCAGCGGCCCGCCCCCGGGTCGTCCGCACAGAAGATGATCCGCCCGGCTCCGTCTCAAGTACTACCCCAGGTACACGGCACCGCTGCCGTCTCGTCCATCGCCGCCACCTCCATGAAGGGGGGAGGGCTCCCCATTTGTGCCGACGATAGCATCACGCCGGGGAGGACTCCCCGTTTCCACCGGAGGTGACGATGACCGAGGACAGGCGCGGCGGCCAGGCAGCAGCAAGGGGGAGTGACGGGCGCGGCGACCACGACGCGCGCACCGGCCGCGGGGCAACCGACGAGGGCCCCGCCCCCGCACCACCCGGGTCGTCCCCCCGCCGGCGCCGTGACGCACGCCGCAACAGGGAACTGCTCACCGACGCCGCCCACGAGGTCTTCACCGAGCAGGGGCTGGAAGCCCCCTTCGACGTGATCGCCCGACGGGCCGGCATCGGCAACGCGACGCTCTACCGCCACTTCCCCACCCGCGCCGCCCTCGTGAACGCCGTCTTCCGCGACCTGCTGACGCACACGATGACCGTCGGCGAACAGGCCAGAACCGCCGAGGACGCCTGGTCGGGGCTGTGCGGCTACCTCGCGGAGATCTTCACCGTCCTGGCCTCCGACCGCGGCGCGAACGACCTGATGACCACCCACCTCGAAGGCGTCCAGACGCTGGAGACGGTCCACGCGCACAATCGCGAGACGGTCGACATCCTGCTGCGGCGAGGACACACGGAATCCACCATCCGTACCGACGTCACCACCGAGGACGTCCTCTTCAGCTTCGCCGCCCTGGGCCGCGCCGTCCCCGCGCTGACCGCCGCCACCACCCCCGACGCCTGGCGCCGCCCCCTCACCCTCTTCCTCGACGCCCTCCGCGCCCCCTCCCTCCCCCCGTCCCCCCTCCCCACCCCACCCCTCACCCCACCCCAACTGGCCACAACACTCCACGAGCTGGCCCCGCACGGGGGCTCACGCCCGGGCCCACACGAAAAAAGGTGACGCACGAGCGGACACGGCTCGGCGCGCGCTCTCCTCGGCACAGCGGCGCCTTGTCTCCGCGGCGCGACGGTGTCCTGGTCTACGGGGGGCGCGGCGGTGACTACGGGGCGGACGGCGGCGCCCCGTCCCGTCGCGCGGACGGCTCGTCGGCCCTGGACGCCAGAACGGACCTGAGCAGTTCCTCCGCCGCACCGAGGCGTTGACGCAGGGCAAGAACCTCCGCATCACGCTCCCTCCGCCCCAGCTCAGCCTCGTGCCGTTGGCTCTCCTCTTCCCGAGCCCACATGAAGTACAGCTCCGCACGCCGTGCGTGGAGACCGTTCAATCTCTCCATAAGGTGCAGGCGTTCGTCGCGGACCGCGCGCAGCTCGTCCTGCAACCGCTCGATGCGCCACCCGTGTTCGAGTCGATCAGCTTCCAGAGAGGCAATGCGCTCGCGCAGTTGTTCGTTGCGTCCCCTCTCGCGCCCCAACTGCTCGTGCAGGTCGGCGAGCCGGTCGGTGAGGTCGGCCCGGGCCTCCAGGGCGAGGAGGAGTTCCCTGCGGGTCTCGCCCTCGCGGCGGCTCCGCTTGGTGGCCCGGTCCTGCAGGTCCTCCTCCGCGGCATCCAGGTCGGGCATGCTCAAGAGCGGTGCGGGCGCGGGGGAGTCCTCTTCCTCTTCCCACGCAGCGGGCGTGGGAAGCGCCAGCGGCGAAGCTTCGTCCCGCACGGCGATCCACAGCGCACGGAACTCCTCCGTGCTGCCTCCCAGAGCCTCCACGACCAGTTCGAGGAAGCCCCAGCCGGGCGGGCTGTCGCAGCGCAGTACGTTCCCCGCGGTCGTGTGGCTGATCGCCTTGCCGGTGCGCTGCGCGACGACCCTGAAGCTCGGCTCACCGTTTCGCCGATGAAGAAGCTGGAGGCGGTACCTGAGGTGATCCAGTGCCGTCCCCGGCGGAGGTGGGGACGCTTCCGACGCCATCGCTTCCGCCTCTCCCCGCCCTCTCGCGGACGATTCTCGCCACAACTGCCCCGCCCAGCACGCGTCACCGGTGATCGCCGAGGGCGGCCAGTTCCGTCCAGTGGTGTAAAGCGATGGAGCAGGACGTTACAACACGGAGGGATGCGGACGGGTACGGCTGTGCCTGACCGATTCCGTATCCGACCTTCCCCGCCACGGGACCGTGGAAGCGCGGAGTCGCCTTGACCCGCCCGCCCCCTCGTCGTCCTCGGGAGAGCGACCCATGACGCTACTGATCCTGCTGACGGCGGTCGTCCCAGCAGCCGCCTGTCTCCTCGTCTGCCTGCTCACCGCCGTCTACCTCTGGTCCGGCGACGCCGCCCGCCGAACCCGCGCCTGGCGCGTACTCCGTTCCTTGCTCTCCACGCTCACCTCTGATCGCGGGGCGGGCGGCTCGTAGCCGGAGAGTGTCGCAGGGGTGAGGGGCTCCGGCGCGTTGCTCGGTCTCCCGCGCCCGTGCTCCGTGTGCGGCCGATGCTGCGCACTACAGCCCTGGATGAGACGGTTGCGCGGAGCGCTCGGCGGCCAGCCAGAGAACTCAGGACGTGTAGCAGGTCCCCCCTCCACGGAGGGGAGAAGGCGACCACCAAAGGACCTCGAAAACCCGTCAGGGCCCGACCCGCTCTCGCGGATCAGGCCCCTGACCTGGTGTTTCCTCTGTCGGGGTGGCGGGATTTGAACCCACGACCTCTTCGTCCCGAACGAGGGTCGGGCACCGACCCCACCTGCCCGGATGCTGTTTTACCTGGTCAGGCTCTTGGTCTCACTTCGGTTTACGTGCCCTCGCGAGGTTCCGGGGAGCGGATCGGCTCCCAGATGGCTCCCAACCTGATGCGGTGAATACGCCCCTCCCCACAGACGTGAACCTCACTCGGCTGAGCGGCGACCGCTGCGCTGCGCCGTATCGGCAGGACGAGTCGCTTCGAGATTCTTGTCGTGTTTCCCGCTCCTTCGGCGGCGCTCGTTCATCTGCCAGCGCTTACGTCGGTGTTCGAGGAAGCACTTCCACAGCTCCAGACGATGGCGAGACTCCTTCGGAAACGTGAGGCGGAGAAGCCCCAGGAGGATGGTCGCCGTCAGCAAGGGACCGGCCCCCGAATGGTCGGTGAGGAACCGCATGGATCAGTCCCTCCCCTCGCACAAGGCGAGCGAGGCGGTGCCCAGTGACACCGTGTACGTGTCTCCGTGGCGAGTGAATCCGGCGCCTTTGATGCCGGCCTCCCAGCGGGTCAGGGCAAGGGCCAGGTCGCGGGGCTCGGGAAAGCCGGTCCATCGGAGTGTCCAGGAGTCGCCGGCGCCCCAGAGCTGACGTACAGGCCCGCGCCCCATCACCTCAGGTTTCGTCCTGTCCTTGGATTCGGGGCGCTCCAGAGGGTCCCAGGACAAGCTGGTCGCCCAGTGACCGCGTCGGTCCACCAGGTTGTAGCGGGAAACGAGGCCAGCCAACAGGGTGCTGGCATCTGCCGAGATCGGTGGGATCTCGGCCAGGGCACGGCGCTCGGGCTCGGTGAGGCCGTGGTCCACTGTGAGAGAGGTTTCGAATGATGCGTGGCGGCGCTTTCTGCCGAGTGGGCATCCGGCAGGGTCACCAGTGATCGTCAGAAGTGCGTTGGTGGGGAGATGGCGCAGGCGGAGGGAGCTCTGCCCATGGCAGGTATAGCTGGCCTCGTGCCGGAGACCAGGAACGCCGAATGAGCCCGAATATTCGCCCTCAGTAGACAGCAGCCGGGTGGCCACGTTCTCCGGCGCGCGCTCTGCCACCATCACCAAATGGTCCCGACGAGGCGACATCACCGGGTCGTACGCGGCGACCACCGAGTAGTTCCACCTGGCCGTCGGACCCGTGTATACGTTGCCGTTGAACAGCGCGAGCGCGAGCAAGGCCCGGAAGTCACGCTGATCGTCTGAGCAGTCGTCAAGGCCCAAGCCGTGGATATCGCCGCCGATCGCGTATCTTGCTGCGGCCTCGCTCTCCCCGGTGTATGCGACTCGGAGCGGAATCCGGTCCGCGGGCGGCATGGTGTGGACGGGAAGTGCGCCCAACTCCCATGCGGCGCTCAACCGTGCCTGTTGAAGGGGGATGATTCCCCCGGAGTCTCGCTGGATGCGGCGTGCGAGTTGGGTGATGTCGCTGTTGCGGGTCATGTTCGGCTCCCAGCGGGCGCGCCTCAGTGCTCCCGCTCACTGCGCCCCATCAGGAGGAACAACAGCCGTACATCACGCGTGCCCTACGGCACTTTGCGCCCTCAACCCTGGGTGGCTGCGGGAGAAACCCAGGTCCGACGTAACAGCGAGCGTGTTCGCCTGGTCGGGAGCATAGCGTCTTGAGCGCGTGCAGGCGATGCCAGGAGCTCGCGGCCGTCTGGATTGGTAAGAGCTCGTGGTGCACACGGCCGAGCCCTGAGGGCCCGGCCGTGAAGCTCCGCCTTACGGTTTACCCAGCAGGACGGCCGCGTCCTGAGCTGCCAGGTCGAGGGCCTCGTCGAGGTGTGCAGGTCGGCGTCCGCCGGCGCTGGCGAGGGCTCCGGTGCCGCCGCCTCCGCCGCCGACGGCCTTGGCGGCGCGGGTCAAGATGGGGGCTGCTGTGTGGTCGGCCTCGACGAGATCGGGGGAGAGGGCAGCGGCGAGTTGGGCTTTGCCGTCGTGTTCGGTGCCGAGGACGGCGATGACAGGGCCGGGGCCAACGGCGCGGATGACTTCGGTGACCACGGTGCGCAGTTCGGCCGGGGTGACGCCGGTGATCTTCTTGCTGATGACCCGGCCTCCGGGGACCTGGCGGGCTTCGTTCGCGAGGGCGGTGGCCGTGCGGGTGAGGTCAAGGGCCCGCTGACGGGTCAGCTCATCTTCGGCTTGGGCGAGTGCGGCCAGGCGCTTGCGGAGGGTTTCGGGGGTGTTGGCGGCCGGTGTGCTGAGGAGGTGGGCGAGTTCGTTCAGCAGGAGCCGTTCGGCGTCGGCGTGAGTGAGGGCGCCGTACCCGGTGAGGGCTTCGATGCGGCGCATGTTGGAGCCGATCGAGGACTCGCTGAGCAGGCGGAAGGTGGCGACCTGGGAGCCGTGTGCGACGTGGGTGCCGCCGCACAGTTCGCGGGAGAAGTCGCCGATGTCGACGATGCGGACGGTCTCGCCGTACTTCTCGCCGAACAGCGCGATGGCTCCGGCGGCTTCGGCTTCAGCGCGGGACGCGTGCCAGGCGCTGACCGCCGGGTCGCTCAGGATGTGCCGGTTGACGGCGGCCTCGATGGTGGTGAGCTGGTCGGGGGTGAGGGCGGTGAAGTGGGCGAAGTCGAAGCGGAGGCGGTCGTTCTCGACCAGGGAGCCCTGCTGGCGGGCGTGGTCGCCGAGGGTGGCCATGACGACCGCGTGCAGGATGTGGGTGGCCGAGTGCGCGCGCATCAGACCTGAGCGGCGTTCGGCGTCGACCGTGGCATGTCCGGCGTCGCCCGTGCGCAGTTCACCCTCCAGGACGTGGGCGGTGTGGATGCGGAAGCCGTCGGGGGCGTGTCCGAGCCCGTAGCGGGTGTCGGTGATGCGGACGGTGGCGCCGTCGGCGGTGGTGAAGATGCCTGTGTCGCCGACTTGTCCCCCGGCCTCTGCGTAGAACGGCGAGCGATCCAGGACGAGTTCGATCTCGTCGCCCTCGCTCGCAGCAGGGGCGATGGTGCCGCCTGTGACGAGGCCCTTGACGGCGGCTTCGGCTTCCAGGTGTTCGTAGCCGAGGAATTCGGTGGGCGGTAGGTGGCCGGCCAGTTCGCGGTAGGTGTCCATCTGGCGCAGGGCCTGGGTGGTCTTGGCCTTTCCACCGCTCTGGGAGCGCTTTCGCTGCTGGTCGAGGAGGTCGGCGAAGCGGTCCTCGTCCACGGTGAGCCCCGCTTCGTGGGCGGCCTCCACGGTCAGTTCCAGAGGGAACCCGTAGGTGTCGGCCAGCTCGAAGGCGGTCTCGCCGGGCAGCGCGGCCGAGCCGCTGGATCGGGTGCGGCTGATCGCGGCGTCCAGTAGCCGGGTGCCCTGGGTGAGCGTGCGGGTGAAGGACTCCTCCTCGGCGGTGGTGACCTGGGCGATCAGTTCGGCCTGGGTGGCGAGTTCGGGCCACACGGGGCCGAGGTTGGCGATGAAGGAGGTGGTGGTCTCCCCGAGCACCGGCCTCTTCGTCCCGAATGAGGTTCGGCGAAGATCGCAGCCGGGACCGATGGATATTTGTGCTGCTCAGAAGCTTGGAGTGGATGGGTCTCGGGTGGGTTCGGCGGGCCTGTAGAGGAAGATCAGCTCCCAGATTTCTCCCACAGTTGTTCTTGGTGACACCGCTGCGTACAGCCAAGCGCGACGGCACTCCCAATGCGACGGCACAGGTGCTCGGTCCGTGGGCGAATGTGAGGCACGCTCTCCCGGCCGCGGGCTGGGTGAATGGCGTCCCGTAAACGAGCGAGGCTATCCCGCGCCTCATGAATCAGTATGTGCGGGGCTCGATCCCTATTGCGGAGACCGTTCTTCTCTCGGCCCGCTTCGTGGGTGAAATTGCTGAACGACCCTCTGGCCAGAAGCTCGTGGTGAGGAGGGGCCTGGTCCGAGGAGGCTCGGACTTTTCGACCGTCAGTGGCTGCCTTAACACAATTTCGCCTTGCAGGTCGAAATTTAGTAAGCAATACGCTCGATCGGGTGGGAGCTGTCAAGGTGAAGAGGTGTGTGTAGTCACTCCGGTGGCATGGTTCACCACACACGTCGGTGGTCCATCACCAGCGTCCGCCTCATGCCGCCGTCGGCGGAGCAGGAAGCCAGTTGAGAGAGCCCAGGCCCACGGTGCCGTTCGGGTTGATCCTTCTACGGGCGTCGGCAGATGGACCGTACGCAGCGGGACGCGCCGCACAACCAGCGTTGTCGGCTTCAGTCCCGCGGCCGCGAGGTTCCGCCTCGGGCGCGTGTCGCGCGCCCGGTGGGCGGGTGCGCGCTGTCACCCAGCTGAAGCTGGTAGAAGGACAACTTCGTTGGCAACCAAACGACCTGAAGGCGTCTACCCCTACATCGGTACCGATGCGTGGGGCGAGCGACTCGCGAACGCTGTCATGAACACCTGCGAGCAGGAGGGCGTAATCCCACCTCCGCGCTCCGCGATTACCGAGGGTCTTGTCACCGCCCTTGGCGACACCGAGATCAAGAAGATCATCTCCACCTCGCGCGGCAAAAAGGTCCTCACACCCTCGGCGTGGCGCGTGGTCCAGTCAGGCGAGGACAAGGTTCTCCTGCTCCTATCCGACGTCCACGGCGCCGCCATGGTCCCATGGGATCTCAACGACCGGACCGTCAGCTCCTGGGCTCCGCCCAGCCCTGAAGCCACCCAGCGCGTAATCGAACTCGTCGCGGCTGAAGCTGACTTGACGATGTCGCAGAAGGCCCAGAAGCTCGCCGAGAAGGAGCGCGATACCCGGCGGCGGGCGCCCAGCGATGATCCGCACGCCTCCTCGGCGCTCGCCGCGGCGGAGGAGAAGTACGCGCAGGCCACCAGGAGAGTGCGGGACGTCGAGCGCGCGAAGGCCGCCCTGCTCGCCGCGCTTGGCCAGCGTCGGCCCCGCCCGGTGGTGCGGGCGGCCGAGGAGGACGGCGAGCCGAAGGCGGCCCTCGTCCTCGCCGAGCAGCCGTACGACGTGGCCTTCCATATCCACGGCTACGCCGTGGAGAATCTGCGACGCTCCGGCAAGACCCGCGGCTACGACTTGAAGGAGTCCATGGTCGCGGCCGGCCAGCTGACGCGCGGCATGAGCGTCCTCCAGCAATGGCAGGTCACCAACTCCAACGGCACCACCTCCCGGCTGTGGCGGATGGCCGCAGTGACGGCCAACAACCGCGCCTTGGCGCGCATGGACATCTTCGATCTTCGCTCGGAATATCTCGTGACCGGGATGCCCCAAGCCGCGGTGCCGCTGCCCAAGGGGCCGAACGACCCCACCCTGCTGCTACTCAACCAGCGGGAGATCCTCAACCGCGTCTCGCATGCCTTCAACGACGTCAGCGCATTGGGGACGACTGAACCGGACCACAAAGCACTGCGGGCGATGAAGATCGCCACCGTACCGACTGAGATCGTCATCGGCTGCAACAACCCAACCGCGCTGGAGCATGTGCTGCGGGCGCTGAACGTCAACGACCACCTGCGCGGAATTCAGCCGTACGATGAGGGCGCCCGCCTGATTGCCCTGTTCGCTACCCTTGTCGACGCTTACGCCAGGGAGGGCAAGCTCGGTTCGGTCCTCGCTGATGCCTTCCCCACCGCTAAGGGGACCGGGCTGCTCGACCTGACCAGCGTGCGCGATGCCCTCACCGCGAACGGCCCCCTGGATCCGTTGGCCTCTTTGCTCCCGGACGACGAGAAGGTCACGCCGGCCACCCTGCGGGACATCGCCATCCGGGCGATCACCGCTCTTGTTTTCCCGGACGTTCCCCCAGAAAGTCGAGAGACCAGCAAGCGCCGGGTTCGTGACACCGGCCCCTACTGGCCCATCGTGAAGTCCGCGCTCCAAGAGGCCCCGTGGAGCCAGGTCCGAGCCAAGACCGCCGAGGCCCGTACTCGGCTGTGGTCCGCCGCCGTCGCGCAGCTGTTCCTGCACCGCGCCAACATCCTCTCTGCGCTTGGTCTGTTTGGCACGACCGAGGTTAAGGAGGGCTCTGGGCAGGATCCGAGGGCGCTCAAGGAACTGCTCCTTGGGGCCGAGGCGGGAGACGCTACCGCGTGGGGCGCGCTGGTGCGCCGGATGACCCCCGCGCTCATCCATGCTCCCGAACCGTTGATCACTCCCGGTCAAGGCAGCGAGGCGGGAGAGGGCCGCAAAGGGGTGCGCCGAACTCCGACGAACGCTCTCGCGGCCCTGACACTCGCCTACACCGAGACGGTGCCGGACGTCAGCAGGGAACTGCTTATCGCGTTCGCGCGGTCCGTACTGCAGCACCCGGACGCGACCCAGGCGCCCGAAACTCCCGACGGCGGGCAGCCGATCTGTTACGGCGAGACCCTGTGGAAAGAGGAGGAACGCACGCCGATCGTGCCGGGGATGGTGCTAGCTCCCGATTTCAACGGCTATCCCACCGCCTTCGTCGCCGACAAGGAGTGGTTCGACCATCTCTTCCCGTCGGACCTGAGCCGTTCGGCTCAGACCGGTGGCTCCGGCGGTGACGCCGGTGGCGAGGGGGCTAGCTCCGACACCACCGATCAGGCAGCCGACGCTACGACGGTGCAGGGGCAGGCTCCGCTGTCCGCCCCGCGTGACCGGCTGGCTAAGCTCCGGCGAGAACTTCCTGCTCGGATCGAGCTGGCCGAAGGTATCTACCAGCGTGCCGTAGAGGCCGCCAACGCTCTCCTGGCAGACTTCGACGAAGCCAGTCGGCTGCGCTCCCGGTTGGGGGAGGAGTCGCTGCCCGCCGACGAGAGGATCCAGTGGATGGAACGCCTGGCAGCCGCCCGTACGACGGCTCAGGCCAGTGCGACCGTGCTTAGCAAGGTGGAGACGCTCATCTTGCAGGTTTAGGAAGCGTACGCATCTGCTCGCACAGCGGAGACGGCCCACTCGCCACTCCGGGGGGAGGCTCAACGGTGGTGCGGACCTGATTCGATATGCAAATCAGCGGTCGTGGGCACCAACGAGTTTCTCGTCCCGCCGCTGTCTGCCTCTGTCACAACGGCAGAGGCAGACAGCACGCGCAGCCATGAGTCGGTTCTTGCAAGAGACGCTCCAGTTCAGCGTCTTCGCTCCCAGCAATACACCCCTGGTTCCTCCAGGAGGAGATCTTGTCCGCCGCCCGCTCCCCGACCGGACGGCTTGGCGCGATAGCGAGCGCCTGGGCCAGTTCGCGGACCAGCTGCTCCAGGTTCAGCGTTCTTCGACGATCATTCCCGCAGTACGCTCTCCCCTGGGAAAAACAACCTGGATCACGACTTACCTAGAACGCTTCTCCTGTTATTCGAACAGAAGAGTCGACTCGGCAAGGATGTCCCGCCCCATCTCGCTCTTGTAGATGAGGTCGATGCTCCCGTACCGCGCCTGTGCGTAGTCGAAGCCGAGGTCGGCGACGGCCTTGCGGACGGCGTCTTCGGAGGGTCCTTCGATCTCGATGAAGGTGGGGAGGTCGGGCCAGGTGTCGAGATCGTATTTGATGTCGCCGAGCTGCCATTCCTCGCGGTAGTTCTGCTGGTACCGGACCTGGCGGAGGCCGGTGGCCTTGAGGAGTTCGGCGGTCTTGTCGAGGCTGTCGACCTCGATCTCGATCTCGGTGGTGCCGTTGATGGTGGTGGCGTCGCTGACCTGCTTGAGGGTGAGGGTGGTCTTGCCGCCCTCGTCGCGGAGGCGGAGCCACTGCTCGCCCTGGACGGCGTCGTTCTCGAAGATCAGGCGGGTGAACATGGTCTTGTCGAAGACGAGCTGGGCGCCGGCGGTGCGGAGTTGGGCGCGGACGGCGTCGACGTCGATGTTGAGGAACTTGGCCTCGTACTCGTTCTGGGGCATCGCTGGTGGGCTCCTGGGCTGGTCTCTTACGTGGTCAGGTCGTGGAGGTCGCGCTCGCGCAGGTGGGCGATCTCGATGCTCGCCTCTCCTGCGACGAACTCTTCCACGGGCAGGCAGAGGTCCATGCGCTGTATGCACACGCCGACGTGAAACTGGCCTGTTGTGTCGCGGTAGAGGCGGACACCGTAGTAGCCCTCTTCGCAGTCGGTGGGGTTGTTGAGGCGGCAGTTGGCGCAGGTGTCCGGCAACCGTAGGGGGCGTATGTGCTTGACGATCAGCTCTCGGCCACTGGGTAGCCGGTAGGCCATGCGGAAGCCGGAGGTGCCGGCGATCAGGCGCACTTCTTCGAGCTGGGCGTCGAGTTGGTCCAGCAGGAGGTCGATGGCTTGAAGGGAGTCTTCGCCATCGGCCAGGGAGGAGAGCACCCGTATGGAGAGCTTGCCGGAGTACTTGCGGAGCAGGTGGTGGACGCGGGGGATGTGTCCGCGGTTCGGCAGCACCACGTTGGCTCGGGTTCCGATGCCGGCGTTCATGGCGAGTTGGATCGACTCGTCGAGGTGGGCTTGATTCGGTTTGACGGACATTCGAGATCAGGGGCGTTGCCCCGGAAGGATGTCCATCATGGAGAGCATGGGGAAGAAGAAGCCGCGTCCTCGCCGCTCGTTCACACCGGAGTTC
>NZ_QOIM01000020.1 GCF_003323735.1 Streptomyces reniochalinae
CCGGACCCGCCACCCGAACCCGCGGGCCCGTTCACGGAGCCGCCGGGACCGCCACCCGCGCCCGCAGGTCCGCCTCCAAAGCCCCCGGGGCCGACGAGCCCGCCGCGGGGCCCGCCGCCCGAGCCGTCACCGGGCGGGCGGCCGGATCCGCCTGATCCGGCATCGGACCCCCCAGGCGCGCCACCGGAACCACCCGACCCACCGGCCACATCGGACCCACGCGACCCGCCGGACGTGTCTGCGGCGCTTCCGCCGCCAGTGCCACCGGGACGGCCGGGGCCGGGGCCGCCCGAGCCGCCGGGACCGTCGGAGCCACCGAGGCCGCCGGGGGCGCCCGGGCCGTCGGGCCGGCCGGAGCCGTGAGGGCCGCCGGTACCGCCGAGGCGGCCTGCCGCCTCGCTGTCGCCGTCCGCCGGACCTCTCGCGTCCGGGAAGGGGCCGGGGGCACCCGGTCGGCTCAACGTGCCGTGTCCCCTCCGCCCGGGAGCCGCAGGCCCCCCGGGGCCCGCAGGCTCTCCGGGGCCCGCGGGCTCTCCGGGGCCCGCGGGCTCTCCGGGGCCCGCGGGGTCCCCGAAGGCCGCGAGGCGTCCGGGTCCCCCGGAAGCGGGACGGCCGCGTGTGACGGCTTTCACGTGGGCATCATCATAACCAAGCAGCTCGCCCTCATTTGTCCGTTCCATCCGCTCCCACCGTCCCCGTGGACGCCCCTGATCGCCACCCCGCCCCCGGCCCTCGGGCCGGTTCGCGGAGTGTCATTCTCCCTCGCCCGGAACCGAGTGGAACGGACGACGGCTCTCCCGCGTCTGTCTGATCGGCAGCATTGAAACAACATCAACTACGACCCGGTGCCGCGTCGCGACGACCCTCCCCGGCCCCCGGCCGGGAGGTACCCCGGCCCCCGGAGCGCACGGCCCCCGGAAGGGATCCGTGCCCCTTTCGTGGGATCATGGCACCGCCGACCGTCCGGAGCCGGGGCTCCGTCCAGTTCGAGGAGAACCAGCGCGCGTGACCAGGAACATGGGCTATGCCCTGCTCGCCGGACTTGCGGCGATCGTGGTCCTCGTGTCGACCGCGATATTCATCGGGGCGGGCAGCGGCGAAGGGGGGCTGGGTGAGGACTCACCGCAGTCCCGCAACCCGGCGGCCCCGGCCTCCTCGGGCCAGTGGGTCGGCACCTGGTCCGCGGCTCCGGCCGCGGCCGAGCCGCGCAGCCGCGACGGATTCGCGAACATGTCGATAAGGAACGTGGTGCACACCGCCGTGGGCGGCACCCAGGCGCGCATCCAGCTCTCCAACCTGTTCGGCAACCGCCCGCTGACGGTCTCCCACGCGACCGTCGCCCTGGCCGCGGCCCCCAGCAACCCGACGGCCGCGGCCGGCAGCATGCGCCGCCTCAGCTTCGGGAACAAGCCCTCGGTCACCATCCCGGCCGGCGGCGAGGTCACCAGCGACGCGGTGCGGCTCAACGTGCCGCACGCCGCCGACCTGCTGGTCACCACGTACTCGCCCACCCCCTCGGGGCCTGTGACCTACCACCCCTACGCCCGGCAGACCAGCTACGTGGCCGGGGGCGACCGCACCGAGGACACCTCCGGCACCGCCTTCAACCAGCAGAGCCCCTACTGGCGGTACCTGTCCGCCGTCGACGTGTGGAGCAACGAGACCGACGGTGCCGTGGCGGTGCTGGGGGACTCGATCACCGACGGCATCACCTCCAGCCCCGGCGCCAACCACCGCTGGACCGACTTTCTGGCCGAGCGGCTGCGCACCGAGCGGGGCGCGCCCCGGCTCAGCGTGCTGAACGCGGGCATCAGCGGAAACCGGGTCCTGGTCGACGGCAGCAAGTTCTCGCCGAACAACGGGCCGAGCGGGCTGACCCGGGTCAACCGCGACGTGCTCTCCCGTACGGGCGTGAAGGTCGTCGTCGTGGAGATGGGGCTCAACGACATCATCAAGCCGCCGCGGCAGCGCGATCCGGCCAAGATCTTGAACGGGCTGCGGGATCTCGTGCGCCAGGCGCACACCCGCGGGCTGCGGGTCGTGGGCGCCACGCTGACGCCGTTCGGCGGACACCGCGGTTACACCCCCCGGATGGACGCCGTGCGCCGGGCGGTCAACGAGGAGATCAGGGCCGGCAAGGTGTTCGACGCGGTCGTCGACTTCGACGCGGCGCTGCGGGACCCCGCGCACCCCGAGCGGCTCCGCGCGGCGTACGACTCGGGTGATCACCTGCACCCGAGCGACAACGGTTACCGGGCGATGGCCCAGGCGCTCGACCTGCAACTGTTGAAGGGGGCGCGGCCCGCGAAGCTGTGACGGCTGCCGGTGTCGCGGCAGCCGTCGGGGGTGCGGCAGCCGTTGGCGCGGGGCGGCCCTCGACGGCGCGCCGCCGGCCGCCGGTGATGCGGCCGGCCCCTCGCCGTCGTGGTCGACCGCCGTGGCGGCCGGTCGAGGTGCAGGGGCTTCGCCCCTACGAACCCCTACGACCCCCTGCGACCCTCTGCCGGGGCGCCTCAGGCCGCGTACATTCTGGCGATCACGTCCTCGATGGCCGGCTCGCGCAGGGACAGGTCCACCAGCGGGTAGTCGGCCGCGATCCGGGAGACCAGCGGCGCCGCGCTGGCCGTGGCCGGGAAGGTGAGCCACTGGCGCGGGCCCTCGGTGCGTACCGTACGGGCCCCCGCGATGCCCTCGATCGGCGGAAGCTCCCGCTCCAGGTCCACCACCAGGGTGCGCTCGCCGCGGCCGACCTCGTGCAGCCCCGCGAGGGCACCGTCGTACATCAGGCGGCCGTGGTCGATGACCACGACTCGCTCGCACAGGTGCTCGATGTCGCTCAGGTCGTGCGTCGTCAGCAGCACGGTCGTGCCACGCTCCGCGTTGAGGTGCAGCAGGAACTCCCGCACCCGCGCCTTGCTGACGACGTCCAGCCCGATCGTCGGCTCGTCCAGATACAGCACGTCAGGGTCGTGCAGCAGCGCGGCGGTGATGTCGCCGCGCATCCGCTGCCCCAGCGAGAGCTGCCGTACGGGAACGTCCAGCAGCCCGCCCAGCTCCAGCAGTTCCACGCAGCGCGCCAGGTTCTCCTCGTAGCGGGCCCGCGGGATGCGGTACATCCGGCGCACCAGGCCGTAGGAGTCGCGCAGCGGCAGGTCCCACCACAAGGTGGTGCGCTGCCCGAAGACGACACCGATACGGCGCACCAGGCGGGTGCGGTCCCGCGCTGGATCCACCCCGGCGACCCGCAGCCGCCCGCCGCTGGGCGACAGGATGCCGGTGAGCATCTTGATCGTCGTCGACTTGCCGGCTCCGTTGGGCCCGATGAACCCGGTCATCTCGCCGCGCCGCAGCGTGAAGGAGATCCCGTCGACCGCGTGCACCTCGGTGCTGGTGCGGCGCAGCAGCCCGCTCCTGCGCCGCACGCTGAAGGTCTTCCTCAGGTCCGTCACGTCGATGAAAGCGCCGTCCGTGTCCCGCACGGCCCCGCCCGCGTCCTCCTGCACGGCTTCCCGCCCCTCCTTCTGGCTCGTCAGGTCGTCCCCGGCAGTGCGTCAGCCCTCCCGCCGGCTCGTCAGCTCCCCGTACTGCGGTAGGAGCGCAGCCCCGCCCGCCACACCAGCGCCGTGCCCGCGCAGCACAGCAGCGCCACGGCGGGCGCGGCGAAGTCCACCCAGCCCGGCAGCCCCAGCGGATCGTCATGCCCGAGCACCCGCAGCGCCGGAAGCCAGTTGACGAAGGCCAGCGGCACCACGAACGTCGCCCCGCGCACCAGTTCCTTGCCGAAGACGGTGGGCGGATACTGCAGCAGCGTGGTGCCGCCGTAGGTGAAGGCGTTCTGCACCTCGGAGGCGTCCTGCGCCCAGAACTGGAAGGCGCCGCCGAGTACGAACAGGCAGCCGAAGATGAGGCCGCCGCTCAGCACCATCGACACGGTCAGCAGTACCTCGCCCGCCGTCCAGTCCAGCTGAAGCCGCGTCAGCGACCAGCCCAGGACGAGCGAACCCTGGATGATCCGCCCCAGCCTGCGCAGCGCGAACCTGTCCGCCGCGATCTGGCTGAGGACGGGCACGGGCCGCATCAGCAGGATGTCCATGGTGCCGTCGCGTACCCGCCGTCCGATCCGCTCCGCCTCCCCCAGCAGCAGGTCGGACAGGCCGAAGGCGACGCAGGAGGTGCCGTAGAGAAAGGCCACCTCCGGCAGCGCGAAACCGCCCAGCGCGTCCACCTGCGAGAACATGATCATGATTGCGGCGAAGTCGAGGAACGTCGTCGCGAAGTTCGCCACCAGCATCATCGCGAACGACGCGCGGTACGCCATCGTCGAGCGGACCCACATCGCCGCGATGAAGCCGTACGCACGCAGACCCCAGGCCACCCGGCCCAGCGCCCGGCGCGCCGACAGCCGGCGCCCCGGCGCCCCGCGCTCCACCGCGCCCGTCTCAGCCACCTTGGACCACCACCTTGCTGGTCGCGGCCGCCTGGAGCAGCCGGCCCGCGACCAGCAGCACCACCGCCCACGCCAGCTGGAAACCGAGCCCCGCCAGACCGCCGCCCCCGCTCTCCCCCAGCAGGACGTCGGCGGGCACCTGGAGCGTGGCGGCCCACGGCAGCCAGAGCACCACCTCGCCGAACGCGCCGGGGAAGACCGTCAGCGGCAGCAGCATCCCCGAGAAGAAGACGCTCATCAGGGTGGACAGGGCGCCCAGCCCCGCCGCGTCCAGCAGCCAGAAGCCGCACAGCGCGAACAGGTAGCGCAGTGCGAAGCTGACCACCACCGCCAAGAACACGGCGCACAGGAACAGCAGCCAGACTGTGGGGGAGGACGGCAGCGTCAGCTCGAAGGCGAAAGCGCCGACGGCCATCGGCACCAGGCCGCGGCCCAGCAGCTGGAAGGCGGCCCGCCCCAGGTCGGAGGCGAACCACCACAGCTGGAGGTCGACGGGCCGGTAGAGGTCGATGGCGACGTCGCCGTTCCTGACGCGTTCGTGGAACTCGTCCTGGAAGCCGCCGCCCATCAGCGCGGCGGTGGCCAGCATCGCCTGCCCGATCCACACGAAGGTCAGCGCCTGCGACTGGTCGTAACCGCCCAGCTGCGGACGCTCGTACCACAGAGCGATGAACGTATAAGCGAGAATGAAGCCGAAGACGGTGTTGGTGAAGACGCCGGCCACCGTGGCGACGCGGTAGGTGGCGTACCGCCGGAAGCCGCTCGCGGCCACGGCGAGATTGAGACGGAGCAGATGCATCCTTTCGAGCTCCTCCACCGTCTTTCAAGTAGCACTTCCGTGCGAGAACCGAGCGTGGGCGCAGCGAAGGAGCCTAGCCCGACGGACCGGTGGACAGCCATCGAATATCCGCAGGGCACGACCACACCCTGGGCTCGGCCCGCGGTACGGAAGCTGCGAAAGTGCTCTACGGGGCGTACGACGCATCGCCCGCCATTGGACGAGGAGTCCCTGCGAACATGAGTGACGAGCCGAACAGCGACGCCGAAGGCCGAGAGCCGGAGTCGGACGGCCCGCCCGAGAAGAGCCCGGCCCAGGGGGACGCTCCGGCCAAGAGGGAGCAGCCGGGCAAGCCGGCCGGCCCCGCGGCGAACCCCGCCCCGAAGCGGACCGCCCGCGGCGCGAAGCCCGGCCCCCGAAGCCCCGCGCCCGCGCCGGGCGCCCGCGCGAACGCGGGGGACTCCAGCGCCAGCACCACCCCAGGCGACAGACCCACCCGTGACGAGGCCGCCTCGAACGCCTCGGGCGCCTCCGACCGAGGCCCGTCCGGCGAGGGCGGCCCCGACGCGCGCACGTCCGCACAGGGCGCCTTCGACGAGAACACCTTGGACGGGGAAGCAGCCTCCGGCGAGGGCACGCCCAGTTCGGGTGCCTCCGGCTCGCGCGCTTCCCGCGGTGGCGCCGCGTCCGGCGACGAGCCGGCCTCGGGCAAGGGCGGAGCCGCCGACGGCGACGGCTCTGGCGGCGAAGGGCCGGACAGCGGAGAGCCCGACACCGGTGTGCCCGGCGCGGGCGGTGCGCCGGGGAAGAGCCGCATCCCGATGACGAGCAGCACCCCCGGCACAAGCGGCATCCCCACCACCAGCAGCACGCCCGCCAAGGCCGGTCCGCCGAAGGACGACCCCTCGGACGGCTCCGCCGCAGACGACGCGAGCTCTGCCGACCCCGGCACCGCCGCCCCCGGCACCGACCCCGGCACCGGTGGCCCTTCGCACCCTCCGAAGGGCACCGCAGCGGCACAGCCGCGCCCCGACGCGGAAGGCAGCACGCCGGAAGGCGATGCGCCGGAAAGCGGCACAGCGGAAAACGGCACAGCGGAAAACGGCGCGGTGGGTGGCGCCGCGCCGGAAAGCGGTGCGACGCGAGCCATACGGACCACCAGTTGGGGGGCCGCCGCGGCCGCCGCGGAAGCGGCCACCCACGGGACCCCGTCGCCCGCCGGATCGGGCGGCAGCGGCCCGGCCACCGGTGCGGACTCGGCCGGTGGTGGCGACACGGCCGCCGGGACGGCCGGTGTGGACCCGACCTCGCCCGCCGGGACGGCCATCATGGGTCAGGCCGCCGCAGGATCCGGCGGCCCCGGTGCCCCGGGCGGTTCCGGTGATCCGGAAGGACCGGGCGCCGCGCAGACGCCGCCCGCCGCGAGCGACGAGGCGGGAATGATGGAGAAGAAGGGCAAGAAGGAGAAGGGCAAGAAAGGCAGGGAGAAGCGTCGCCGCACCGGCTGGCGGCGGCTTCTGCCGACCTGGCGGATGGTCCTGGGCGGCCTCCTGCTGATCGTCCTGCTCATCTCCGGCGCGCTGGTCGCCGGCTACCTGCTGGTGAGCATCCCGGCACCGAACGAGGCGGCCGCGGCGCAGACCAACGTCTACCTGTACGCGGACGGCAGCCAGATCGCCCGCGACGGGGACATAAACCGCGAGAGCGTCCCGCTCAGCAAGGTCCCCAAGAAGACGCAGCACGCGGTGCTGGCCGCCGAGGACCGCGACTTCTACCACGAGTCAGCGGTGGACCCGCAGGCCATGGCCCGCGCGGGCTGGAACATGCTCACCGGGGGCGGTCGCCAGTCCGGCTCGACGATCACCCAGCAGTACGTGAAGAACTACTACCTGAGCCAGGACCAGACGGTCACGCGCAAGGCCAAGGAGTTCTTCATCGCGCTGAAGCTGGACAACGAGGTCAGCAAGAACGAGGTCCTACAGGGCTATCTCAACACGAGCTACTTCGGCCGCAACGCCTACGGGATCCAATCGGCGGCCCACTCCTATTTCGGCAAGGAGGCCGGCGAGCTCACCACGGAGGAGAGCGCCTATCTGGCGGCGCTGGTCAACTCGCCCAACGCGTACGACACCCGCGCGCACCCGGAGAACAAGAAGCGGGCGGTGGCGCGCTGGAACTACGTGCTGGACGGCATGGTCGAGGAGGGGTGGCTCAAGAAGAGCGACCGGAAGGGGATGGAGTTCCCCGAGCCGGACGAGCCCAAGCCGCCGCGGAACATGTCCGGTGAGCGCGGCTACCTGGTGGAGGCGGTCAAGAACTACCTGACCAGCAACCACATCATCGACGAGCAGCGGCTGCGGGCCGGGGGCTTCCGGATCACCACGACCTTTCAGCCCGAGAAGCAGAAGGCCATGCGGGACGCCGTCGACGACAAGCTCATGTCGAAGCTCGACAAGAAGAACCGGAAGATCGACAAGTACGTCCGCGCGGGCGGCGCGTCCGTGGACCCCAAGACCGGCAAGGTCGTCGCCATGTACGGCGGCATCGGGTTCACCGAGCAGTACACCAACGCCGCGACCTCGCGTGAGTACCAGGTCGGTTCCACCTTCAAGCCGTTCGTGTTCACCTCGGCGGTGCAGAACAAGTCCACGACGCAGGACGGCCGGCCGATCAAGCTGAACACGGTCTATGACGGCACGAACAAGCGCGAGGTCGTCAGCGACGGGCAGGGCACCGACTACGCGCCCGCCAACGAGGACGACCGCTCCTACGGGCAGATCCCGGTCACCACGGCCATGGACAAGTCGGTGAACAGCGTCTTCGCGCAGATGGGTATCGACGTCGGACCCAAGAAGGTCAAGCAGACCGCCGTCGATCTGGGGCTGCCCAAGACGACGCCGAACCTGACCGAGGACGGGTCCATCGCCCTCGGTGTCGCCACGGCGTCGCCGCTGGACATGGCCGAGGCGTACGCCACGCTCGCCAACCACGGCAAGCACGGTCACTACAGCATGGCCAGCAAGATCACCCGCGGTGGAGAGGTCGTCGACCTGCCCGACCACGACTCCAAGCGGACCGTCTCCCGGGCCGCCGCCGACACCACGACGGCCTCGCTGCGCAGCGTCGTCGAGGGCGGCACCGGTACGGCGGCACAGGCCGCGGGGCGCCCTGCGGCGGGCAAGACCGGTACCGCCGAAGAGGACAAGGCCGCCTGGTTCGCGGGCTACACCCCCGATCTGGCGACCGTCGTCGGCGTGATGGGCAAGGACCCGGCCAACGGCGCGCAGAAGCCGCTGTACGGGGCCGGTGGGCAACCGCGTGTCAACGGTGGCGGCTTCCCCGCCGAGATCTGGGGCGCCTACACGAAGGAGGCTCTGGAGGGCCGCCCGGCCACGAAGTTCGACCTGGACACCACGGGCGGCGGGAGCGTGCCGAGCACCCGGTCGCCCGGCACGTCCCAGCCGCCGTCCGGGCCGCCGACCTCCCAGGGGCCGTCCGACGAACCCTCGCAGCCGCAGGAGCCGACTGACGATCCGTCGACACCCGAGCCCCCGACGACCGGACCGCCGACGAGCCCGGGGCCGAGCATCCCGGAGACCGGCGGGGCCGACGGCGGTGATCCGGGCGGCGGCCCCGGCGGTGACGGGGGCAACGGAGATCCTGGCGGCGGCCCCGGAGGAGACGGCGCCGTCGGCGGCAACGGCGATCCCGGGGGCGGCGGCGCCCCGGGAGTCCGCGAGCGGTGAGCGGGGCCTGGTGATCTGAGCCACCCCGCCCGGCCGTGCTGTTTGCTACGGTCCAGGGACCGGTCCCCGGGTAGGCGGGGCCGGTCCCGACGAGACGCGCCGTACCGGGCCCGACAAGACGACGCACCCCCGCAAGCGTTTTTACGGAGGTGCCGTCATGGCCTGGATCATGCTTGTCGTCGCCGGTCTCGTCGAGGTCACCTGGGCGATCGGCCTCAAGTTCACCGAGGGTTTCACCAAACTGTGGCCCAGCGTCTTCACGGTCGTGGGCTTCGCCACCAGCATGATCCTGCTGTCGCTGGCCGCCAAGAGCCTGCCCATCGGGACCGCCTACGGCGTGTGGGTCGGCATCGGCGCGGCCGGAGCCGCGGTGGTCGGCATGCTGATGCTGGGCGAACCCGTGACCGCGGGCCGCCTCTTCTTCATTGCCCTGCTGCTGGTGTCCGTGGTGGGCCTGAAACTGACCTCGGGCCACTGACCGGCCGGGGGTACGGCCCGGGGTCCGGGGTGCTCAGACGGACCGCGGCCGGTGCGCTCAGAGGTAGAGGCCCGTCGAGCCGTCGCTGTCCTGGAGGCGTTCGGCGGCCACGGCGTGGAGGTCGCGTTCGCGCATCAGGACGTACGCGACCCCGCGCACCTCGACCTCGGCCCGGTCCTCCGGGTCGTACAGCACCCGGTCCCCGGGCTCGACCGTGCGCACGTTCTGGCCGACGGCGACGACCTCGGCCCAGTCGAGTTTGCGTCCGACGGCCGCCGTCGCGGGGATCACGATGCCGCCGGAGGAGCGGCGTTCGCCCTCGCTGGTGTCGGTCCGCACCAGCACACGGTCGTGCAGCATGCGGATCGGCAGCTTGTCATCGTGGGCGGGGGCAGGGGTCTTTGGGCTCACCGGAAGACCGTATCTCAGCGTCTCAGCGGTGTCGGCGGCGAGCCTTTGCCCGGCCGGCGGGCTTGCGGCGGGAGGTGAGCGCGTAGGTGCCGCCGATCGCGGCGACGGCCAGCACGGCGACGGGCACGACCCGCTCGAGGCGGAGGTTGCCCTCTTCGGTGACGAACTGGGAGCGCACGTCGGTGACCGTGCGGTTGGCGACGACGTAGGCGCGTCCCGCGGTGCGGTCCACCGCGGCCGCGGCCTTGGCCTTGACGTCGCCCATGATCGTCTTCGGGTGAACGCGCACGGCGATCTCGTCGAGCGCTGCGGCGAGGTCCTGCCGCCTGCGGACGATGTCCGCCTCGATGTCCGCGGGGGTCCTGGCTTCCGGCACCGAGTTGCCTCCGTCGCTGTCAGTCCTGCGTCCTACCGTGTCAGCGGCCATCCTGTCAGCTCACCGGGGCCGATGCCCCACGGCACCCCCGAACGGCGGCTTCCGGCTACGCTCAGGCAGGCCAAGGCCGCCGCCGACCCGCTGAGAGGTACCGCACTACTGGTGAGTACCGCCGCGGGAGGCAGGGGAAACCACGAGTGAACGTACCGCAGTGAAGGAGCTTTCGATGAGTCAGCGACTCGAGCCCGGCGACACCGCCCCCGGCTTCACGCTGCCCGACGCCGACGGCAAGGACGTCTCGCTGGCCGACCGCAGGGGCCGCAAGGTGATCGTCTACTTCTACCCTGCGGCCCTGACCCCCGGCTGCACGAAGCAGGCGTGCGACTTCACCGACAACCTGGAGCTGCTGGCGGGCCAGGGGTACGACGTCATCGGCGTCTCCCCTGACAAGCCGGAGAAGCTGGCGAAGTTCAGGGAGAAGGAGTCGCTGCGGGTCACGCTGGTCGGCGACCCGGACAAGGAGACGATGGAGGCGTACGGCGCCTTCGGCGAGAAGAAGCTGTACGGCAAGACCGTCACCGGCGTCATCCGCTCCACGGTGATCGTGGACGAGGAGGGCAAGGTCGAACGCGCGCTCTACAACGTGAAGGCGACCGGCCACGTGGCGAAGCTGATCAAGGATCTCGGGCTGGTTTCGGGGTAATTGCACCCGGCGCGAGGGGGCCGTGTTGCGTTCGAGTACGCCAGGTGCGGTACTCATGAGGGATGAACCACGAAGAGGATCAGCCCGCCGACCCGGCTGCCCTCAGGCGGCACCGGCACCTCTTCCGCGCTGTCAGACGCAGCCGGAAGCCAAAAGTCCGCCGTAGCGACATCACGATCACGGACGAAGCCACGGTCAAGCGGGCCACGAAGGCCGCGGCCGTCGGTAATGCCATGGAGTGGTTCGACTTCGGGATCTACGCCTATCTCGCGGTCACCATCGGCAAGGTCTTCTTCCCCGGCGGCAGCACCCAGCTCCTGGCCTCGTTCACGGCCTTCGCCGCCTCCTTCCTGGTGCGGCCACTGGGCGGCCTGTTCTTCGGGCCGCTCGGCGACCGCATCGGGCGCAAGAAGGTGCTCGGCCTGACGATGGTCATGATGGCGGCGGGCACCTTCTTCATCGGCCTGATCCCGTCCTACGAGTCCATCGGCATCGCCTCGCCCGTCCTGCTGCTCATCTGCCGCCTGGTGCAGGGCTTCTCCACGGGCGGCGAGTACGGCGGCGCGGCCACCTTCATCGCCGAGTACGCCCCCGACAAGCGGCGCGGCTTCTTCGGCAGCTTCCTGGAACTGGGCACGCTCACCGGCTACACCGGCGCGGCCGGCCTGGTCCTCATCCTGAACACCGCGCTCGGCGACGACGCCATGCTCCAGTGGGGCTGGCGTATCCCGTTCCTGGTGGGCGGGCCGATCGGCGTGGTCGGTCTGTACCTGCGGATGAAGCTGGATGAGACCCCGGCCTTCCAGAAGCAGGCAGCGCAGATGTCGCACTCCCCCGAGGCCTCCACGACGGAGACGAGCGAGCCGAGGCTGTCGGAGAACGTGCCGCAGAAGGAGCTCAAGACGATCTTCGCCCAGCAGTGGCGCACGCTGCTGCTGTGCATCGGCCTGGTCGCCGCCTACAACGTCACCGACTACATGCTCCTGTCGTACATGCCCGCCTACCTGACCGACGCCCTCGGGTACGAGAACTCGATGGAACTGGTCGCGGCCATCATCGCGATGGTGGCGATGGCGCTGGTGATCCAGCGCGTCGGGCGCCTCAACGACCGCTTCGGCCGCAAGCCCGTCCTGATGGCGGGCATGGTCGGTTTCGTCCTGCTGACGATCCCCGCCTTCGCCCTCTTCCAGCAGGGCAGCTTTGTGGCCGTGCTCATCGGGCTGCTGGTGCTGGGCGCCTGCCTGGTGTGCCTGCTGGGCACCATGTCGGCGACGCTGCCCGCGCTCTTCCCCACCGACGTGCGCTACGGGTCGCTGTCCATCGGCTACAACGTGGCCACGGCGGTCTTCGGCGGTACGGCGCCCGGCGTCATGACCTACCTGGTCGACAGCACGGGCGACAACCTCGCCCCGGCCTACTACGCCTCGGGCGCGGCCGTCATCGGCATCATCGCCGTCATGTGCATGAAGGAGACGGCACGCAAGCCGCTGGCGGGCTCGCCGCCCTCCGTCAGCACCCACGAGGAGGCCATCGCCCTGGCCAGGGCCGAGACCAACGAGCCCACCTTCTGAGCGGCGCGGGCAGCGGCCCGCACGGAGCACGACGACACACACACGCCAGGGCCCGTGCCGGCGACGGCACGGGCCCTCGCCGTCCCCCGGCCGGTACCGGCTCCCAGCGCGCGCAGTACGATACGTGCGCGCGCGAGTGCCGGAATTGGTAGACGGGACGGCTTTAGGTGCCGGTGTCTTCGGACGTGGGGGTTCGAGTCCCCCCTCGCGCACCGCGACCCCACGGGGCGCACGGCCCCCACGGCTCAGGCCCTGTCGGCTCGGCCCCGGTGGCTCAGCCCAGGGGCAGCGCCTCCCGTACGAGGGGGGCCAGCGCACGGAACGCCTTGCCGCGGTGGCTGATCGCGTTCTTCTCCTCGGCGCTGAGTTCGGCGCACGTCCGCTTCTCCCCGTCAGGCTCCAGGATCGGGTCGTACCCGAAGCCGCCGCTGCCCGCCGGGGTGTGCCGCAGGGTGCCGCGCAGCCGGCCGGCCACGACCTTCTCGGTGCCGTCGGGCAGGGCGAGCGCGGCGGCGCACTCGAAGTGGGCCGCGCGGTGCGGCGCTTCGATGTCGGAGAGCTGGGCGAGCAGCAGGTCCAGGTTGGCGGCGTCGTCGCCGTGGCGGCCCGCCCAGCGTGCGGAGAAGATGCCGGGCGCCCCGCCGAGCACGTCCACACACAGGCCCGAGTCGTCGGCGACGGCGGGGAGTCCGGTGGCCTGGGCGAGCGTGTGCGCCTTGAGGAGAGCGTTCTCGGCGAACGTCACGCCGGTCTCCTTGACGTCCGGGATCTCGGGGTAGGCGTCGGCGCCCACCAGCTCCAGGTCGAGTCCCGCGTCGGCGAGGATCGCCTGGAGTTCGGTGACCTTGTGGGCGTTGCGGGTGGCCAGGATCAGGCGCTGGGTGCTCATGGACCCAGTATCGCGCCGGCCGCTGTCCTGACGGGCGGCGGGGAGCGCGCACGTGCGGCCCACCGGGACGGCGGTGCGACGGTGCCCGCACCCCGGTGCCGGGCGGGTGGCTCAGCCCGGGGAGCAGACCTTCGTCAGTTCGTCGGCCGCGTCGGTGACGGGCTTCGCCTCGGGGGCACGGCCCGCCTCGACGTCCGCGCGCACGCTGTCGACGGCGCCGCGCAGCTGGGAGACGGCCTTGCCGACGTCGCCGTCGTCCGTCTCGTCCTCGATCTTGGTGAGGTTCTTCTCTATGGAGTCGAGGGACTCCCGGGCCTGGGTGGGGTCCTCGCCTGCGTCGGAGATCGCCTGCTGGAGGTCGTCGACGGACCGGGCGATGGCGGACGCGGTGGTGGCGCAGTCCAGCGCCCGGTCCACGGCGGAGCAGCCGGCGGTGACCGGCACGGCGAGCGCGAGGACCGCTGCCGCGGCCACGACATTCCAACGGAGCACCTGCTGCGTCCCTCCCCCAAGACTGGTCGGGCCGCACGGTTCGACACGTGCGGCCCGCACCCGGTCAGACGCGTAAAGCGGCGGCAAAGTTCCCCCGCCCCGGGGAAGTTCTCGAGCGGCTGAGCGGCCGAAGCCCCGCCGAACCTCTCAGCGGCCGAGCGCGGTGCGCTGTGCCCCGTCCAGTTGGGCGCAGCCCGCGACGGCGAGGTCGAGCAGGCCGTTCAGCTCCTCGCGGGCGAACGGCGCCCCCTCGGCCGTGCCCTGCACCTCGACGAAGCGTCCGTCAAAGGTGCAGACGACGTTCATGTCGGTCTGAGCGCGCACGTCCTCCTCGTAGCGCAGGTCCAGCATCGGGGTGCCGTCGACGATGCCGACGCTGACGGCGCTGACGCCTCCGGACAGCGGCTGCGCCTTGGACTTGATCAGCTTGCGCTCCTGCGCCCAGGCGACCGCGTCGGCCAGCGCCACGTAGGCGCCGGTGATCGCCGCCGTCCGGGTGCCGCCGTCGGCCTGGAGGACGTCGCAGTCGAGCACGATGGTGTTCTCACCGAGCGCCTTGTAGTCCACGACGGCGCGCAGGGAGCGCCCGATGAGGCGTGAGATCTCGTGGGTGCGGCCGCCGATCCTGCCGCGCACCGACTCGCGGTCGCCGCGGGTGTTGGTGGAGCGCGGCAGCATGGCGTACTCGGCGGTGACCCAGCCCTCTCCGCTGCCCTTGCGCCAGCGGGGCACTCCTTCGGTCAGGCTGGCGGTGCACAGCACCCGGGTGTCGCCGAACGAGACGAGGACCGAGCCCTCGGCGTGCTTGCTCCAGCCGCGCTCGATCGTGACGGGGCGCAGCTCCTCGGCCGTACGGCCGTCGATACGTGACATGCGTGCGAGCGTATCCCCGCCCTGCGGTGTGGGCCGAACGCGGGAACCCCGGTCCGGCCTGCCCCGCCCGGACAGCGCGTGACTCCGGCCTCGGACCCCCGGCCCCGGGCCGGGGGCGGAGCTCACAGCTGGTCGTTGATCTCCTCGGCGATGGGGTCGGCGTCGGTGCCGACGACGACCTGGATCGCGGAGCCCATCTTGACGACGCCGTGCGCGCCTGCGGCCTTCAGCGCGGTCTCGTCGACGAGGGAAGGGTCGCCGACCTCGGTGCGGAGGCGGGTGATGCAGCCCTCGACCTCTTCGATGTTGTCGAGCCCGCCGAGTCCGGCGATGATCTTCTCAGCCTTGGTGGCCATGTCCTACTCCTGTGTTCCGGCTGCTTTCCGGCCTGATGGACGCGAGGCGCGAGGCGGCGTGGATTGCGTGGTTGTCACGTTAGTCCACGATCAGCCCACCTCAGCGGGCATCCATCCGTTTTCTGGCGAATGATGGCGATTACCGGCGCCACGAGGCGCCCCGCCGTCACCACGGTCGGGCCGCCACGGGCGCTAGAGGTCTACACCAGTATGCGCCAGCCGTCCGGCGGGCGGACGAGGGGCCGACCAGGTCGGGGGCCGACCAGTCAGGAGGAGGCTCGTGAGCGCCAACGCCGCAGCCGAGCCGGGCAGCCCGCGCAGGAAGTGGGCGTCCGTCTTCTTCCAGGGCCTCCAGAAGATGGGCCGCAGCCTCCAGCTGCCCATCGCGGTGCTCCCGGCAGCGGGCATCCTCAACCGGCTCGGCCAGCCGGACATCTTCGGCGACGAGGGCCTGGGCTGGACGGACGTCGCCAAGGTGTTCGAAGGGGCGGGCAGTGCCCTGCTGGACTCGGCGCTCGGGCTGCCGCTGCTCTTCTGCGTCGGCGTGGCCATCGGCATGGCACGCAAGGCCGACGGCTCGACGGCGCTGGCCGCCGTCGCGGGCTTCCTCGTCTACTACAACATCCTCCAGCAGTTCCCCACCTGCCCTCCGGGGTCGGGGTTCGACACGGAGATGGGGACGTGCGTCGGCAAGGACGGGTCGGCGTCGGGGGCGGCCACGTACCAGAACCCGGGGGTGTTCGGCGGCATCGTCGTCGGGCTGCTCGCGGCCTGGTTCTGGCAGCGCTTCCACCGGGTGAAGCTGGTGGACTGGCTCGGCTTCTTCAACGGCCGCCGCCTGGTACCGATCATCATGGCGTTCGTCGCGCTGGTCTTCGCGGTGCTCTGCCAGTGGGTGTGGCCGCCGATCGGCGACGGGCTCACCACCTTCTCCAAGTGGATGACCGACCTGGGCGCCTGGGGCGCGGGCATCTTCGGCGTCGCCAACCGCGCCCTCATTCCGATCGGCATGCACCAGTTCCTGAACACCTTCATGTGGTTCCAGTTCGGCAGCTTCAAGAAGCCGGACGGCGAGGTCGTGCACGGTGACATCAACCGCTTCCTGGCGGGCGATCCGAGCGCGGGCCAGTTCACCTCAGGCTTCTTCCCGATCATGATGTTCGCGCTGCCCGCCGCCGCGCTCGCCATCACCCACGCCGCCCGCCCCGAGCGCCGCAAGGTGGTGGGGGGCCTGATGCTCTCCACGGCGCTGACGTCGTTCGTCACGGGGGTGACGGAGCCGATCGAGTTCTCGTTCCTGTTCGTCGCCCCGGCCCTGTACGTCATCCACGTCGTGCTCACCGGCGTCTCGATGGCGCTGACCTGGGCCTTGGGCGTGCACGACGGGTTCAGCTTCTCGGCCGGCCTGATCGACTACGTCATCAACTGGAGTCTGGCCACCAGACCGTGGCTGATCATCCCGATCGGCCTGTGCTTCGCGGTGGTCTACTACGTCCTCTTCCGCTTCATGATCGCCAAGTTCGACCTGAAGACCCCCGGCAGGGAGCCGGAGGAGGTCGCGGACGAGATCGAGCAGGACAACACGAGGGCTTAGCACACCTCGGCCACGCCCCACGCGGCGGGAGCGTGGCCGGGGTGTGGCCGGGGTGTGGCCCACATCGCCCGGAACGACCCGTTCCGTCGCGCGCGCGCCCGTGCTACTAATGGTCTACACCACTTCGTGGACTAGACCACCAGCGGGCCCTCACCCCCTTTTTCAGCCGTGCGGCGCCCGCCTCCACCCGGAGGACACACCCCCATGAGCACGGACACCGCTGCGCCCGCGAAGAAGAAGAAGCGGGGCTCCGGCCTGTTCCAAGGACTGCAAAAGGTCGGCCGCAGCCTGCAACTGCCGATCGCCGTCCTGCCCGCGGCCGGCATACTCAACCGGCTCGGCCAGCCCGACGTCTTCGGCGACGAGGGCCTGAAGTGGCACGACGTCGCCGCCGCGTTCTCGGGCGCCGGCGGTGCCATCTTCGACAACCTGCCGCTGCTGTTCTGCATAGGCGTCGCCATCGGCTTCGCCAAGAAGTCCGACGGCTCCACCGCGCTGGCCGCGCTCGTCGGCTTCCTCGTCTACAAGAACGTGCTGGAGGCCTTTCCGGTTCACGAGGCGGTCGTCAAGGCGGGCGAGGACACGCCGCCCGTCTACAACGATCCCGGTGTCCTCGGCGGCGTCCTGATGGGACTCCTGTCGGCGATCGTCTGGCAGCGCTTCCACAAGACAAAGCTGGTCGACTGGCTCGGCTTCTTCAACGGCCGCCGCCTGGTACCGATCCTGATGGCCTTCGTCGGACTGGCCGTCGGCGTGGTCTTCACCCTCATCTGGGGCCCGATCGGCGACGCCATCACCTCCTTCGGCGAGTGGATGACGGGCCTGGGCGCCACCGGAGCGGGCATCTTCGGCCTGATCAACCGGGCGCTGATCCCCGTCGGGATGCACCAGTTCCTCAACACCGTGGCCTGGTTCCAGCTCGGCGACTACAAGAACGCCGCGGGGGACGTCGTCCACGGCGACATCGCCCGCTTCTTCGCCGGCGACCCGAGCGCGGGCCAGTTCATGTCGGGCTTCTTCCCCATCATGATGTTCGGCCTGCCCGCCGCCGCCATCGCCATCGCCCACTGCGCCAAGCCGCACCGCCGCAAAGCCGTGATGGGCATGATGGTCTCGCTGGCCCTGACCTCGTTCGTGACCGGCATCACCGAACCGATCGAGTTCACCTTCATGTTCATCGCGCCCGTCCTGTACGTGGTCCACGCGCTGCTGACGGCCGTGTCGATGGCGGTGACCTGGGTGTTCGGGGTGCACCACGGCTTCAGTTTCTCCGCCGGCTTCATCGACTACGCCATCAACTGGAGCCTGGCGAGCAAACCGTGGCTGATCATCCCGATCGGGCTGTGCTTCGCGGTGATCTACTACTCCCTCTTCCGCTTCCTCATCGTGAAGCTGGACATCAAGACGCCAGGGCGCGAGCCGGACGAAGAGGTCGAGGACCTCACGAAGTAGCCGGCCGACGGGCCGTACCGCACACAGCGGTGCGGCCCGTTGCTGTGTCCGCCCCTGCTACAGAGAGGGGAAGGGCAAGGGCTGGTGCGGCCTCACAGCTCGTAGACGGCTCCGGGGCGTGCCATCTCCACAGGCCCGTCGAAGGAGGTCTTCGCGTCCCGCAGGTTGACCTGCGGGTCCGTCCACGGCGGCACATGGGTGAGCACCAGCTGCGAGACGCCGGCCCCGGCGGCGACCTGCCCGGCCTGCCTGCCGTTGAGGTGGAGGCCCGGGATCTGTTCCTTGCCGTCCGTGAAGGACGCCTCGCACAGGAACAGGTCCGCGCCTCGCGCGGCACGCTCCAGGTTCGGACACGGCCCGGTGTCACCGGAGTAGGTGAGGACCTTGCCGCTCGCCCGGTGCTCGACCCGGAAGGCGTACGCCTCCACCGGGTGGTCGACCAGCTCGCTGCTGACCCGGAAGGGCCCTGCCTCGAACGTGCCGCCCGCGGTCAGCTCGTGGAAGGCGAAGACCTCGCTCATCGACGAGTCGGACGGGGTGTCGGCGTAGGCGGTGGTGAGCCGCTGCTCGGTGCCGGGCGGGCCGTGCACCGGGATCGGGCCGCAACGGCCGCCCTCGTGGCGGTAGTAGCGGGCGACGAAGTAGCCGCACATGTCGATGCAGTGGTCGGCGTGGAGGTGGCTGAGCGCGATGGCGTCGAGGTCGTAGAGGCCGCAGTGGCGTTGGAGCTCACCGAGCGCGCCGTTGCCCATGTCCAGGAGCAGCCGGAAGCCGTCGTCCTCGACCAGATAGCTCGAACAGGCCGATTCCGTTGACGGAAACGACCCGGAACAGCCGACGACGGTGAGCTTCATGGAGTGGGAACCTCCGTTGACGGCATGCGGGAGAAGTCCCCGTGTCGTGGACGAGGGGAATTCCGAGCGTAAGCCGCGCGGGTCCCGGTGCGTCCTCGGTGCGGCGTCGGTGTGGGCGGAATCACCAGCCCGGGGTAGCGTCGTTCCCCGGTGGCTGACGGCACAAACACCGCGGAGCGCGGTGCGGCGGCACCCGCCACACGGCGAGGATCGACGGGCGACGGGAGGCACGCTGTGGACACCACCTGGTGGCTGGCGCTCGGCGTCGTGATGCTGCTCGCCTTCGTGGCGGCGCTGGTGGACGGGCGCGGACGCCTCGGTCCCCGGCGCCGGGGCGCCGCCCGCGAGGCCCGTGCCGCCCGCCGGGGTCAGGCGCCCCTCCCCCGGCCCGGTGAGATCTGGCGCACCAGCCTGCCGGACGGCACCGAGCCGCTCTTCCTCGTCCTCACCGTCCGCACCGACGGCGCCCGGCTGGCGCGGTTGACCTCCGAGCCCTCGCCGCTGCGCGTCCTGCCCGCCGACGCCGCCGAGGGCCCCGCCTACCTGGAGCCCGGCACGGTCGCCGAAGTCGGTCTCGCCCGGCTGCGCGGCCGCCACGGCGAGGTGGACGCCGACGCCTGGGAGCGGGTCAGGCACCTGGCCGAGTGACCCGGCCCGGGGCCGTTGCACCCCGAGCCGGCGGAACCCGGACCCGAACGAGCGGTTCTACGCCCAGAGCTGGCCCTGCACGGTGGCGACCGCCTCCTCGTCCGTGGCGGCGGTGTAGAGGCCCGTCGACAGGTACTTCCAGCCGCCGTCCGCGACGATGAAGACCACATCGGCGCTCTCCCCCGCGCGCAGCGCCTTGCGGCCCACCCCGATCGCGGCGTGCAGCGCCGCCCCCGTGGAGACGCCGGCGAAGATGCCCTCCTGCGCGAGGAGTTCCCTGGTACGGGTGACCGCGTCCTCGGAGCCGACCGAGAAGCGGGTGGTGAGCACCGACTCGTCGTACAGCTCGGGCACGAAGCCCTCGTCCAGGTTGCGCAGCCCGTACACCAGGTCGTCGTAGCGCGGCTCGGCGGCGACGATCCGGATGCCGGGACGCTGCTCACGCAGGTAGCGGCCCGCGCCCATCAGCGTGCCCGTGGTGCCCAGGCCCGCGACGAAGTGGGTGACCGACGGCAGGTCGGCGAGGATCTCGGGGCCCGTCGTCGCGTAGTGGGCGCCCGCGTTGTCCGGGTTGCCGTACTGGTAGAGCATCACCCAGTCCGGGTGCTCGGCCGCCAGCTCCTTGGCCACCCGTACCGCCGTGTTGGAGCCGCCCGCCGCCGGGGAGGAGATGATCTCGGCGCCCCACATGGCGAGCAGCTGGCGGCGCTCCTCGCTGGTGTTCTCCGGCATGACGCAGACGATCCGGTAGCCCTTGAGCTTGGCCGCCATCGCCAGCGAGATGCCGGTGTTGCCCGAGGTGGGCTCCAGAATGGTGCAGCCCGGCTGCAACCGCCCTTCCTTCTCGGCCTGTTCGACCATGTGCAGGGCGGGGCGGTCCTTCACGGAACCGGTCGGGTTGCGGTCCTCCAGCTTCGCCCAGATCCGTACGTCCTCGGAGGGCGAGAGCCTCGGCAGCCGGACGAGCGGCGTGTTGCCGACGGCGTCGAGCGGGGAGTCGTAGCGCATCAGCGCATACCCACAGGGAGCGACCCTCCGGCCACGGCGGGCAGGATGGTGACGCTGTCGCCGTCGCTGAGCTGGGTGGAGATGCCGTCCAAGAAGCGCACGTCCTCGTCGTTGAGGTAGACGTTGACGAAGCGGCGCAGCTCACCGCCGTCCACCAGACGGTCCTTGATCCCGGCGTGCCTGCTCTCCAGGTCGGCGAACAGCTCGCCGACGGTGGCGCCCGTGCCCTCGACCGCCTTCTGGCCGTCGGTGTAGGTGCGGAGGATGGTCGGAATGCGGACCTCGATGGCCATGAGAGTGCTCCTGTCGGAGAGGAAGAGTGGCTTGTGCTGGCTTCTGCTGTGGGCAGGCGGGGGTGCACACGCGCTTACTGCGGGGCGGGGGCATCGGGGACACCGCGCCGCGGGGGCGCGGGTCAGGCCGGCCGACAGATCGCGCTGGCGAGGCGGCACAGGTCGACGTGCAGGCGCGCCACGAGCAGCATGCCCGGGGTCTTGTCGAAAGCGCTCACGTCGTGGACAACCATGGGCTCATCGTAACGATTCCCGGACAGGGAATCGGAGCTCGGTTTCATCATGCGGACGGATCCGTCTCACCATTGTGGGAGAAGCGTCCGTCAGTAGCTCTCGACGATCTTCACTTCCTCCTCGGTCACCTCGCCGTCCACGATGCGGAACGAACGGAAGGAGAACGGACCTTCGTCGTTCCCGCACTCGGCGGTGGAGACCAGGACGTAGTGGGCGCCGGGCTCGTTGGCGTAGGAGATGTCGGTACGCGAGGGGTAGGCCTCGGTGGCGGTGTGCGAGTGGTAGATCACCGCCGGCTCCTCGTCGCGGTCGTCCATCTCGCGGTAGAGCTTGAGCAGATCGCCGGAGTCGAACTCGTAGAAGGTGGGCGAGCGGGCCGCGTTCAGCATCGGGATGAACCGTTCGGGGCGGCCCCCACCGACCGGCCCCGCGATCACGCCGCAGGCCTCGTCGGGGTGGTCCTGGCGGGCGTGGGCGACGATCCGGTCGTGCAGCTCCTGCGTGATGGTCAGCATGGGGGCAAGGATATGCACGCCTCCGCACACACGTCCGGCCCTGCCCGGACGCGGACCGCGCGGAGCCGCACTCGGCGGACGGCGGCCCCTGCGCGAGGGGGCGCCTTCTCCCCGCGCGAGGGGGCGCGTCCCGGGTGCCAGGGGCCGCCTCCGCATGCCCAGGCGCCGCCTCCGCGTGCGAGGGGCCGGACCGTACCGGTGTGCGGTACGGTCCGGCCCCTGGACGCTGTGCGGCGCGGCGCCCCCGACCTGTGGTCGGGGCGCCCGGCCTCAGTCCTGGCCGGTGGCGGCCTCCGGCGCGAGCGTGCCGGCGCCCGGGGCCGCGTCGGCGATCACCGGGGCCGTTCCCACGCTCCGCGAGGTGCGGTGCGCGTGCGCGGTGTGGCGGGCGTGCAGCAGCCAGTAGGCGCCCAGCACCACGGCCCATCCCGCACCGACGTACAGCGAGATCCGCGCCGTCGGGTCGAGCGCGACGATCACCAGCACCATGGAGAGGAAGAGCAGCGCGACCCAGCTGAAGACGCTGCCGCCCGGAGCGGGGAAGCTGGACTTCGGCAGCCGCCCGGCGACGACCGCGCGCCGGTAGAGCAGGTGGCTGATGAGGATCATCATCCAGGTCCAGATACCGCACGCGGTGGCGACCGAGGTGACGTAGGCGAACGCCTTCTCCGGCACCACGTAGTTGAGCACCACACCGATGCCCATCAGCAGCACCGAGAGGGTGATGCCCGCGGCCGGGGAGTGCCGCGCGTTCAGCTTGCCGAAGTACGTCGGCGCCTCCCGGTTCTCCGCCAGGTCACGCAGCATGCGGCCGGTGGAGTACATGCCGGAGTTGCAGGAGGAGAGCGCCGCGGTCAGCACGACGAAGTTGACGATGCCGGCGCCGAGCGGAATGCCGATCTTGCCGAAGGCCGCCACGAAGGGGCTCACGCCGTCGGAGAACTCGGTCCACTTGACCACCGAGAGGATCACGACCAGCGAGCCGACGTAGAAGATGATGATGCGCCACGGCAGCGTGTTGATCGCCTTGGGCAGCGTCGTCTTGGGGTCCTGGCTCTCGCCGGCCGTGATACCGACCAGTTCGACCGCGATGTAGGCGAACATCACGCCCTGGAGCGTCATCAGGCTGGAGCCGATGCCGGTCGGGAAGAAGCCGTCGTGGGCCCACAGGTTGCTGACGGCGGCGGTGTCACCGGCCTGGGAGAAGCCCAGGGTGAGCACGCCGAGACCGATCACGATCATGCCGATGATCGCGGTGACCTTGATCATCGAGAACCAGAACTCGACCTCGCCGAAGACCTTCACCGAGATCAGGTTCACCCCGAACAGCACCACCAGGAAGACCAGCGCGCTGACCCACTGCGGAATGTCCGGGAACCAGTAGTGGATGTAGATCGCCGCCGCGGTCAGCTCGGCCATGCCGGTCACGACCCACAGCAGCCAGTACGTCCAGCCCGTCACGAAGCCGAAGAACGGCCCGAGGAACTCGCGGGCGTACTCCGCGAAGCTGCCGGAGACGGGCCGGTACATCAGCAGCTCGCCCAGCGCCCGCATGATGAAGAAGATGACGACGCCCGCCAGGGCGTACATCAGGATGATGCTGGGTCCCGCCTTGGCGATGTTCGCACCGGCCCCCATGAACAGGCCGACACCGATCGCACCGCCGATGGCGATCATCTGGACCTGGCGACTGCCCAGCCCTCGCTGGTAGCCCTCGTCGGAAGGCCCGGCTCCGTCGCCGCTGCCGCCCGTGCTTGCGGATCCGGGTTCTCCCCTGCCGTCCGCGACCTGCTCGGAGGTCATGTGGTGCGCCTTTCTCCATACCGACCCGGCCTGTCCGGATCGGGTTCCGATCCCCCCGGATGGAGTTGTGCGTGCCGGCGATCGGCCGGCGTGTGCGCCACTGTGCGGGCAGGGGTGGTGCCCGCGAGACAGCGGATCGTGCAGGTGTACCACGCAGGACTGTCCACGACGAGTGGTACAGACCACAGATAGAAGGGGCAGAGACGGACATCGCACCCGGAAAAATCCCCGCCGTGATCCGTTCGTTAACCGGTCTTTGCTCTTCATTTAACGAACAATGGAGGGGGGAAAACCAGGACGAACAGGGGCAATCCGAGGGGCCCGGGCTCCGGTGACGGGGGCCGGGAGAAGCAGACGTTCAGGGCGTCAGTGTCTCGACCAGTGTCTCCTGGAGGCTGCCGAGCCACAGGTACGCCATCACCAGCGGCTTCCGCTCGTCGGAGTCGGGCAGCGAGTACAGCTCGTCGTCGCTGTCGTCGGACACCTCCAGGCGGGTGCCGAGCGCCAGCCGCAGGTCGTTGAGCGTGCCCAGCCACCGCCGGGACTCCTCGGGCCCGAGCGTCAGCACGGCGCCGCGGTCACCCGGCGTCAGCGCGTCCAGCGACCGGACGACGGCCAGCCCGTCCTCCCGCTTGCGCGCCCGCAGGTCGTTCTCCGTGTAGCGGCGGAACTCGGCCGAGGCGCCACGGTCGTGCCGGGCCCGCGCGGCCTCGTCGCTGCCCGGCTCCGCCTCGGGGGAGGGCCCGGGGCCAGGGCCTGGACCGTAGGCGTCGGGGAAGAGCCGGGCCAGCACCGGGTCAGAGGGCGGCTCGCTGGGCCCGTCGGCGAACGACGGCCAGGAGACGGCCTCGATACCCGCCAGCTCCTCCTCCATGCTGTCGCCCTTGGCGCCCTCGCCCGGCGGGGTCTCCGGCCTCGGCGGCTCGGCGGGCTCGGTGCCGGGGCCGATCAGCTCCAGCAGCTGCACCGTGAGGCTCCGCAGAATGGAGATCTCCACCTCGTCCAGCGCGATGGCCGCGCCGCCGGCCTCGGCCGGCTCGAACTGCCCGGCCATCAGCGGTCCTGGGTGAGCGTCGCCCACAGCCCGTAGCTGTGCATGGCCTGCACGTCGCGCTCCATCTCCTCGCGGGTGCCGCTGGAGACGATGGCGCGCCCCTTGTGGTGGACGTCGAGCATCAGTTTCTTCGCCTTCTCCTTCGAATAGCCGAAGTACGCCTGGAACACGTAGGTCACATAGCTCATGAGATTGACCGGGTCGTTGTGCACGACGGTCACCCAGGGCACATCCGGCTCAGGAACCTCCACGGGCTCCTCGCTGGTCTCCGGGCGCTCGATCTCCATCGGGGTGGCGACACTCACAGGTCCCATGCTGCCACCCGGCACCCACGGGCGCCCAAACGGCGGCCACGACGACCGTATATCGTCAGCCTGACGAAATCCGGGGTACGCTCGCAGCGACCTACCCGAACACACGAGGTGAGCAGCAGTGCTGGAATCCCCCCAGGGACAGCCCCCGCACGAGAACCGGCAGGAACACGCCCGGCGGATGGAGACGGGGCTGCCGGTGTCCGTCCCCTCGACGGCGCTCTTCACCGACCAGTACGAGCTGACGATGCTCCAGGCCGCGCTGCACGCCGGAACCGCCGAGCGCCGCTCCGTCTTCGAGGTCTTCACCCGCAGGCTGCCCGAAGGCCGCCGCTACGGGGTCGTCGCCGGCACCGGACGCGTCCTCGACGCCGTCGAGAACTTCCGCTTCGACGACCAGATGCTCCAGTTCCTCGGCGAGACCGACGTCGTCGACGAGCCCACCCTGGAGTGGCTCGCCGACTACCGCTTCCGCGGCGACATCCTCGGCTACCCCGAGGGCGAGGTCTACTTCCCCGGCTCGCCCCTGCTGCGCGTCGAAGGCACCTTCGCCGAGTGCGTACTCCTGGAGACGGTGATCCTCTCCATCCTCAACCACGACTCCGCCGTCGCCGCCGCGGCCTCCCGCATGGCCGTCGCCGCCGGCGGCCGCCCCCTGATCGAGATGGGCGCCCGCCGCACCCACGAACTCGGCGCCGTCGCCGCCTCCCGCTCCGCCTACGTCGGCGGCTTCGACACCACCTCCGACCTCGCCGCGGGATTCCGCTACGGCATCCCCACCGTCGGCACCAGCGCCCACGCCTTCACCCTCCTCCACGACACCGAACGCGACGCCTTCCGCGCCCAGGTCGACTCCCTCGGCAGCGGCACCACGCTGCTCGTCGACACCTACGACGTCGCCGAAGCCGTCCGCACCGCCGTCGAGGTGGCGGGCCCCGAGCTCGGCGCCGTCCGCATCGACTCCGGCGACCTGCTGCTCGTCGCCCACCGCGTACGCCAGCAGCTCGACGAGCTCGGCGCCACCAGGACGAGGATCGTCGTCACCAGCGACCTCGACGAGTACGCCATCGCCTCCCTGGCCGCCGCGCCCGTCGACGCCTACGGCGTCGGCACCCAGCTCGTCACCGGCAGCGGCCACCCCACGGCGTCCATGGTCTACAAACTGGTCGCCCGCGCCGACAGCGACGACCCCGCGGCCCCGCTGCGGCCCGTCGCCAAACGCTCCCTCGGCGGCAAAACCTCCCTCGGCGGCGCCAAGTGGGCCGCCCGGCCGCTGGACGCCGACGGCGTGGCCGAGGCCGAGATCGTCGGCAGCGGCCCCGTGCCGGAGGAGCTCGCCGCCCACCAGCTCCAGGTCCCGCTCGTCGAGAACGGGACCGTCGTCGGCCGGGAACCGCTCGAAGCCGCACGCGAACGCCACCGGGCCTCCCTCGCCCGGCTCCCCATGTCCGCGATGCAGCTCTCACGCGGAGAGCCCGTCCTGCCGGTCGAACACCGCTGAGACGGCCGTGCGGCGCCGCTGAGGCGGGGGCCCGTGCGGTGCCGCTCAAACGGACCGTTCGGCACCGCTCAGGCGGCTCGTGCGGCGCAGATCAGGCGGCCGTGGGACACCACCGGGACGCCGGTGGGACACCGCTGAGACCGCCGTGCGGCATCGTCAGGACGGGCGGTCGTCTCAGCGGGGCGGGGGGGAGCGGGCCCCGTCGTGCACCAGCCGCCGCCCCCAGGGGCCGGCCGGCCGCGCGAAGGCGCCCGCGCACTGCCGCGGGGGCCCGCGAGTGTCTAGTCTCGAAAGCGACGGGCGGCGGCCCGGCACCCCGCAGCACCAGCACCGCGTTGCCCCGGGCAACCCGCCACGGCCGCCATCCCCGGTCCGTCCCCCACCCAGTCGACCCACCAGCCGAAAGGTGTGCACCATGCACCGGGCACTGATCGTCGTGGATGTCCAGAACGACTTCTGCGAGGGCGGCAGCCTCGCCGTCACCGGCGGCGCCGACGTGGCGGCCGCCATCACCGACCTGATCGGGGACGCGTCCGCCGGCTACCGCCACGTCGTCGCCACCCGGGACACGCACATCGACCCCGGCGACCACTTCTCCGACACCCCCGACTTCGTCCACTCCTGGCCGCCGCACTGCGTGGCAGGCACCGAGGGCGTCGGCTTCCATCCCAACTTCACCCCCGCCGTCGCCTCGGGATCCATCGAAGCCGTCTTCGACAAGGGCGCCTACACCGCCGCCTACAGCGGCTTCGAGGGCGCCGACGAGAACGGCCTCTCCCTCGCCGCCTGGCTGCGCGAGCGGAACGTCGCCGAGGTCGACATCGTCGGCATCGCCACCGACCACTGCGTACGCGAGACCGCGCTGGACGCCGCCGGCGAGGGCTTCCGCACCCAGGTGCTGCTGGACCTGACGGCGGGCGTCAGCGAGGAGACCGTCCAGCGCGCCCTTGAGGAGCTCCGCGACGCCGGCGTCGAGCTGACCGGCAAGCCGGTCGTCACACCGGCCTGACGCCGCCGCCCCTGCGGGTGGCGACCCCGCCTGTGGCGGCCCCGCCCAGCCACGACCACCCCGGACCGCACGCGGCGGCCGGCGGCCTCCCGTGCCGCCCCCGTCCTGCGCCTCCCGGCACAGGGCCCGCAGGACGGGCCCTACGCCGGGGTCGCCCGCAGGAGAGCGGCGATGGGGCGCCAGGAGTGGTGCGCGTCGTCGGGAACGGCGCGCCACACCAGGCCCTCGGGGTGGTGCAGCACCGCGGTGACCTCGTCCGCGGTGGGTGGCTCGGTGTTGCCCCGCAGGTAGATCGCCCGCAGGCCGAGATTGCGCAGGCGGGTGAGGGCACGGGGCCGGTTGGCCGCGTGCACCAGCACCCGGACCCGCTGCTCCTCGCCGGGTCTGCGCACGGTCGCCTCCCGCACCGTGTGCGGTTCGTCGGCAAACGCCGACCAGCGGCGCGAGGCGGGCAGCAGCCCTGAGCGGCGGGCCGTGCCGCCACCCCCCTCGGCGCTCCGCGCGCTCGGGGCAGCGGGCGCCGCGCCGTGCGGCTCGCGCGGCACCGGAAGCGTCAGCGCGACGATCACGCTGCCGTCCGGCAGCCTGACGAATCCGCCTCCTGACATGATCACCATCTCCCCCGTGAGACTCGTTCGGGTACGTCCTGTCCGGGGCCGCCGAGGAGCAGCCCCACCAGGCATCTAAACGCGATCGCGCGCCGATCGCCAGGGGGTAACGGATGATCATGTTTTGACCTGCAACGATGCAAACAAATTCATTCCTGGGTTGCACGACCGTCGATCACCCGTTCCCGGAACCGCCCATTCTGGCATCTTCACGCCCCCTTTACAGCGGGTAATCAGCCCACCTGTGCGCCCTTTTTGCCAGCTTTTACCCCTCTTGTCCGCAGTAGTTGAACCGGCGACCATCTCCCGCACCTCCATTGGCCGGACCGCTGACGACCCCCCGGAACGCGGCGGGCAGTTGCGGAAGCGGAACGTCCAACTCCCCATCAGATAACGGGTGCGAACACCGGTGCAGGGGGCTTCGGAGGGAGCACGTACCGTCCCAGCGCGCGGGAGACCACGACAGGGCCCACGGGCGCTTCCCAAGAGCCCCGGCCCGTCCGCCAGTTGGGACGCCTTGGCCGTCGTGCGTCCGTGCGCCCCCCGTGCAACAGGGGCGTGGGTCAGCTCACGCTTGCGGCGCTTTCCGCCAGGGCATCCCGGACCGTAGAGTCGTTCGATGGCGCCCCGTTCGTACCGAGTCAACGAGTAGCGCGCAACGACCCGTTCACGTCCAGACCGTGTCCACTCCCCCGAGGACGGATCCGCCATGCCGCGTCCGAACCCCGCCCAACTCCTCTACGGCTCGGCCACCGTCATCTGCTCCACCCTCGCCATGCTGCTGCTCTCCCAGACGCGTTCGGTCGTCTGGACAGCCGCGATCGCCGTCACGGCACTCGCACTTGGCCTGCTGGTGGCACTGACTGCCCCGTCGGCGCACGCCAGGCTCAGGCGACGTGCCTCGGTCGGGCGGGTGACGGCCCCCTCCCCCGCCCAGCCGGCCCGGCACGGTCGGCCCGACGCCCTCACGGCCTCGCATGCCACCGCCGCCCCCGCCGCATCCGCGACGCCCGCGGGTATGGGGGTCCGCCACTGACGCCGGCCGCCGCCCGCCACGCCTCCCGCGGTCCGGCTCAGTCCGCCGCGACCACGACCGTCTTGGCCGCCTTGTCGTGCAGACACTGCTGGTACGGCTTGTCCCACGTGCAGAACAACACGTTCACCAGCCAGAACAGGAAACCGATGCACGGCACCAGCGGCGGGATCTGGTAGACGGCGGCCCGCAGCCACCCCGGCGAGCCCGCCGGCACGGCACCGTTTTGCAGTATCGCGACCCGGATGCGCATCAGCTTCTTGCCGACCGTCTGCCCCGACGTCGTCAGCATCAGGCCCTCGTACACCAGGTAGACGACGGTGTAGGCCAACTGCGGCCAGTAGGCGTATCCGTCGTAGCCGTTGTCGTACGAGTAGCCGCCCTCGACCAGCCCGGCGATGATGCCGATGGGGATGCCGATGAGGAGCGCGTCGATGATGCGGGCCAGCAGGCGCTTGCCCCGGGACGCCAGCGGGGGCATCCCCGCGAGGGGGTCGGCGGCGCCCGCCGGGCCGCCGTACGGGTTGTCGTACGGGCTGCCGTAGCCTCCGCCGCCCCCGTAACCGCCAGCGCCCCCGTAGCCGCCGCCGCCCGGGGGTGGCGGATTGCCGTAGGGGCCGCCGGTACCGCCTGTGCCGTCCGGCGGCGGGGGCGGAGGCGGTTCAGCCCCCTGGCCCGACGGCTCCCGTCCGGGGGGCTGCTGGGACCCGCCGGGGTCCGAGGGCGGCTGCTGCGGTCGCTGCGGATTACGGAACGGATCGTTGTCGGGCTGCTCCGTGCTCATGGCCCGAGTGCACAGCCCCGCGCCGCCGGCCGCATCCTTAAGCGGGCCGTTCGGGGGAACAGGCAGGCACCGCGGCCGCCCGCCGGGGCCGTCGCCGCTAGGGAGTGTCTTCGAAGTAGCGGCGTCCGCCCGGAGGGCGGGCCTGGCGGTGTCTGGTGCGTGCGCTCGCAAGGCGGAGGAGGGAGTCCCTGCGTGGGGGCACCTCCCGGGGCGAACGAAGCCGAGCCCTGGGGGAAGCGGCGACCGACGACAACGCCGCGAGCGTGCGTGCCAGGCGCCGCCAGGCAGGCGGGACTTTGAAGACACGACCTAGAGGCGGAGTTCGGCGCTCGTGCCGCCCTTGGCGACGAACGTGCCCGCCACCTTGTCGTGCCAGCACTGCCGCCAGGGACGGTCGAACAGACACCACGCCACGTCGACCACGCCGATCACCAGGACACCGAGGGCTCCGTGGACCAGCCACCGCAGCAGCGACTTCGCGAACCCCGGCTTGCCGTACCCCTCGATGTTGACCACGCAGATCCCGAACAGCTTCTTGCCGAGTGTGCGCCCCCAACGGGCCGTCGGCAGCACCTCGTAGAGGAGTCCGAAGACGACGAGCACGCCGAGGACGAGCCCGAGATAGCCGCCGGTGGTGCCGTCCACCAGCCACACCTGCCGCGTCACGCCCGCCTGCTCGACGGCGTCGATCTTGGCCTCGATGTGGTCGACGGCCTTGCCCACGAACGGGAACGCGGCGGCCGCGCCCACCGCGAGGGTGAGCACCAGGTCGACGAGCCTGGCACCGAGCCGCCTGCCCAGCGCCGCGGGACGCGCCTCCTGCGCCGCCACCCGGGAGAACGGGTCGTCGACGGGCGGCCGCCACGGCGTCACGGCGTCGGGTCCGCCCGACTGCGGCTGCGCGGGCAGGCCCGCGACCTGCTGGTGAGCCGGGGGACCCGAGGGCGCGGGGTGCGACCAGGAGGGCGCGACCGCCCCCTGCGCCGCCGCACCGTCCGCCCGCACGGGTGACATCGCCGCGGCCTGCGCGGGCGCGCCGTGCCCAGGCCCCTGCCCCGGAGCGCCCGACGCCTCCCGCTGCCCCGGCAGGGCCGGTGCCTGTTCCTGTCGGGGCAGCAGCTGCCCGGGGGCGTGGGCTTGCGGTTGTGCCTGGGCCTGGGGTTGCTGTTGTGCCTGGCGTCGCGGATGGTCCTGCGCTTGGGCCTCGGCCTGGGCTTGCGCCGGTGCCGGCATCTCGGCCGCCGGTGCGGCAGAGGCGGGAGAGGCAGGCCCACGTCCCACCGGAGGAACGCCCGGAGCCGCTCCGCTGCGCGCGGGCGCTCCCTGCTCGCTCGCGTCGGCACGCCTGGAGGCCGAACCACTTGTGACGGTCGGCCCCGCCGGACCGGGCCCGGCCTGTGCCGGGTCCGCACGGCCGGGGCCCGCCTGACCCGGCACGCGGCCGTCCGACTGCTCCGGCACCGTGCGTCCCGGTGCCGCAGCGCCGTGCCTGGACCCCTGAGATGCCAGCTCGGTCCGGGGCGGCTTCGCGGGTGCTTCCTGCCGGGACTGCCGGGGCTCTCCGGGGCGCCGGCCCGGGAGGGCTTCGGCGCTGCCCTGTCCGGCGCTGTCAGCCGTGCGCTCCGCGGCACTGTCCGCGTCGGGCGCGTCGGGTGTGGCGGGTGTGCCGGTACGGCGGTCGGGGCCCAGCACCTCGGAGCGGCGGAGGCCGACCGTGTGTTCGCGGCCGCCCGACGCCGCGGGGTTCACGCCCTCGGGCGTGGGCGTGGCTGCCGGGTCGGGCGCCGTCGCGCCCAAGGAGGGAGCGTCCGTGCCCCAGCCGCCGCGCGGGTCCGCAGGCGGGCCGAAGCCCGCCTGGGCCGGCACGTCCGCGCGGCCGCCCCCGGCGGGACCGGTGCCAGGACCGGCGTCTGCGGGGGCTGCCGCCGCGTTGCTTCCGGTACCGGCGCCCGCGTCCGCCACGCTACCCGCGCCCGCACCCGTGTCTGCGTCTGCGTCTGCGTCTGCGTCGAGGAAGACCGGTCCTGTCTCGTCGGACGGTGAGCGGCGCGGTCTGGCGGGCGGCCCGGCGGGGCCCTCCTGGCCTGCCGTGGCAGGCGGCGTGGGGGCGGTGGCGGGAGAGGACGCCACGGGCGGGGGCGCGGGCATGGGTTCGCCCTCGCGCGGCTCCGGACGACTGGTGCCGGGCACCCACGACGTGCCGTTCCAGTAGCGGATGTACCCGGGGATGGACGGATCCGGGTAGTACCCCGCACGGGGTACCTCACCATGAGCACCGGAGGGCCCCACTGCCTCCAACTCCCCTCACCAACGACACCTTTGACCTGTCCCCGGCGGCGCCCTGTGCTGGGCCGCCACCGGCGGCGCGGCGGGAACCTCCGCCTGTCCAAGGAGGACAGTAACGAAGAAGACCGCCCGGGGAGGAAGCAGACGGGTGTGAAGCCCGCCTTCGAGCGAACCTCGAACGGCTCGCGGCCGCGCTCGTCACCCGCTCGTCACCTGCCCGTACCCGGTGTCGCACGGCCCGGCGAGGAGTCCTGGGAAAAAAGTCCCGGGAAAGTCCCGGAACCCGTGTAACGAACCGCGGGGGACGGCCTCTAACTCTGTGCGGGCCTCGCGCAGCGGCTCGCACAGCGACAGAGGAAAGGGCGCAGGCTATGCACACCGTCGTCGAACGTGAAGTCGAGATGAGGCTCGTCCTCGCGCCGGAGCGCAGCGTGGCCGTCCCGGCTCGGCTCAGCTACCGCACGGACGATCCCTTCGCCGTCCACGTGACCTTCCACATCCACTCCATGACCCCGGTCCGCTGGACGTTCGCGCGGCAACTGCTGGTCCAGGGCGTCGCCCAGCCGTGCGGGGACGGTGACGTGCGGGTGTGGCCGACCAGCGTGGTGGGCCGGAAGGTGGTGTGCATGGCCCTCAGCTCGCCGCACGGGGACGCGTTGCTGGAGGCGCCCGCCCCGGTGCTGGCGGCCTGGCTCGAACGGACGCTGCACGCGGTCCCGGAGGGCGACGAGCAGAACGCGATGGGCCTGGACGCCCAGTTGAGCGAGCTGCTGCGGCCATGAGGCGAGGCACTCGGGGCCGGCCGGCCCCGAGTGCCGTCGGTTCCAGTCGGGTCGAATCGCGGGGCGGCGCGGGGCGCGTTCGGACCGGCGGGGCCCGTTCGGACCGGCGGGGCCCCGTCCCGCGAAAGAGCACCGCACGGAGGCCCTCCGGACGTGCCCCGACACTCGTTCGGGTGGCCCGCCGGCCCGCCGGTGTCCGTGGGCGCCGGGCCGGTGGTTTCCCTGGGCACCGGTCCAAAGACGGGGCCTCGGCCTCCCTCGCGCCGTCCTCTCCTCCCGGCCCATCCGGCTGCGGACGCCGACCGAGTCCGGAGTGGGGGAGCGCCGCCGCTGCGAGCAGGCCCCGCCCCGTGACCTGTCGCTCCCCGCTCCGGTGATCTGTTTCTCCACAGCACCGTGAACTTTTGCCCGGTGCCCGCCATCTCACCTCACGTACCGGTCGGCGTTCCACGGTTGACGCGCCGGTGGTCAGCGGGCCGGGTCGGCGCCCCCGTCGCCGATCCGGCCCGCTTCACGTCCGGTCGCCTCCGGCCGCATTCGCTCACGTCACCCTCGCTCTCGGGCACTCAAGGGCTCGGGCTCAAGGGCTCAAGGGCTCAAGGGCTCAGAACAGCTTGCCCGGGTTGAGGATGCCGTGCGGGTCGAAGGCGCTCTTGACGGCGCGGTGCAGATCCAGGCTGACCGGGCCCAGTTCCTCGGCCAGCCAGGTCTTCTTCAGCAGGCCGACCCCGTGCTCGCCGGTGATGGTGCCGCCCAGCCGCAGCCCCAGTTCCATGATCTCGTCGAAGGAGATCCGGGCGCGGCGGGACTCGTCCTCGTCGGTGGCGTCGAAGCAGACCGTGGGGTGGGTGTTGCCGTCCCCTGCGTGGGCGCAGACCCCGATGGTCAGGCCGTGCCGCTCGGCGATCTCGGCGGTGCCGCCCAGCAGGTCCGCGAGGCGGGTGCGCGGGACGCAGACGTCGTCGATCATCGAGGTGCCCTTGACGGCCTCGAGGGCGGTGAGCGCGGCCCGCCGCGCCTGAAGCAGCATCTCGGACTCGGCCGGGTCCTCGGCCGGCACCACCTCGCTGGCCCCGGCCGCCGCGCACAGGTCGCCGACCGCGCGCAGCTGCGGTGCGGGGTCCGGCGTGTCGAAGGCCGCGAGCAGCAGGGCTTCGGTGGTCTCGGGGAGTCCCATCTTCGTCATGTCGTTGACGGCCCGCACCGTCGTGCGGTCCATCAGCTCCAGCAGTGCGGGCGTGTGACCGGCCTCCATGATCCGGCAGACCGCGTCGCAGGCCGCGTCCGTGGAGGGGAACTCGGCGGCGAGCGCGAGCTGCCGTGAGGGTTCGGCCTTCAGTGCGAGGGTGGCCCGGACGACGATGCCCAGGCTGCCCTCCGAGCCGACGATCAGCCGGGTGAGGTCGTATCCGGCCACGCCCTTGGCGGTGCGGCGTCCGGTGGTCAGCAGCCGGCCGTCCGCGAGGACGACGTCGAGCCCGAGCACGTATTCGGCCGTCACCCCGTACTTGACGCAGCACAGCCCGCCGGATCCGGTGCCGATGTTGCCGCCGATCGTGCACATCTCCCAACTGGAGGGGTCGGGAGGGTAGAAGAGTCCGTGCTCGTTCACGGCGCGGGAGAGCGTGGCGTTGACGACGCCCGGCTCGACGACCGCGATCCGGTCGACCGGGTTGATCTCCAGGATGCGGTCCATCCGTACGAGGGACAGCAGTACGCATCCGTCGGTGGCGTTCGCCGCCCCGGACAAGCCCGTGCGGGCGCCCTGCGCGACGACGGGGGTCCGCAGGCCGTTCGCGGTGCGCATGGTGTGCTGGACCTGTTCGACGGTGCGCGGTACGACGACGGCCGCCGGGGCGCCGGCGGGGCAGAAGCCGGCCATGTCCTTCGCGTAGGAGGCGAGGACGTCGGGGTCGGTCAGCAGCGCGTCCTCGGGGAGGCCTTCGGCCAGCCGTTCGATCAGCTCGCTCATGCCCCCAGCCTGGCAGTCGGCGGACGGCACGGGAAGGCCCCGGACCTGCTGTTCCCGCTGTTCCGGTCTGGGCACCGCCCTGTCACCTGACCGCTGTCACGGGCGGTGGGAGGGCGGGGCCCAGGCTCCCCTCCTACAGGTTGCCGCGCCGGTCCTGCTCCCGCTCGATGGCTTCGAACAGCGCCTTGAAGTTGCCCTTGCCGAAGCCCATGGAGCCGTGCCGCTCGATCATTTCGAAGAAGACGGTCGGACGGTCCTGGACCGGCTTGGTGAAGATTTGCAGCAGGTAGCCGTCCTCGTCCCGGTCGACGAGGATCTTCAGCTCGCGGAGGGTCTCCACGGGCACGCGGGTCTCGCCCGCCCACTCCCCCAGCGTGTCGTAGTACGTGTCGGGGGTGTCGAGGAACTGGACACCCGCGGCCCGCATGGCCCGCACCGAGGAGACGATGTCGTTCGTGGCGAGCGCGATGTGCTGGACGCCGGCGCCGCCGTAGAACTCCAGGTACTCGTCGATCTGGGACTTCTTCTGGGCGACGGCGGGCTCGTTGATGGGGAACTTGACCTTGAGCGTGCCGTCGGCGACGACCTTCGACATGAGCGCGGAGTACTCGGTGGCGATGTCGTCGCCGATGAACTCCTTCATGTTCGTGAAGCCCATGACCTTGTTGTAGAAGGCGACCCACTCGTTCATCCGGCCGAGTTCGACGTTGCCGACGCAGTGGTCGACGGCCTGGAAGACCCTCTTCTCCGGCGGCGCGACCATCGGCTCCACGGTGGCGAAGCCGGGCAGGTAGGGGCCGTCGTAGCCGGTGCGTTCGACGAGCGTGTGGCGGGTCTCGCCGTAGGTGGCGATGGCGGCGCGGACGACGGTGCCGTGCTCGTCCTTGGTCTCGTAGGGCTCCTCGATGCCGCGAGCACCGTGTTCGACGGCGTACGCGTACGCCGCGCGGGCGTCCGGGACCTCGATGGCCAGGTCGATGACGCCGTCCCCGTGGGCGGCGACGTGCTCGGCGAGGAAGCGGCCCCAGTCGGTGGCGGGGCGGATGACGGAGGTGAAGACGAACCGGGCCGAGCCGGATTCCAGGACGTAACTCGCCGTCTCCCGGCTGCCGTTCTCGGGACCTGAGTAGGCGACGGTCCGCATGCCGAAGGCGGTGGAGTAGTAGTGCGCTGCCTGCTTGGCGTTGCCGACGGCGAAGACGACCGCGTCCATCCCCTTGACCGGGAAGGGGTCTGCCTGCCGTGCGGTCTGCGGGGCTGCTGCGCTGGTGGGTGTTCCCGGGGATGCAGTCATGGCGGAAGCGTCCCGCCGGTCCGCAAGGTGCGCAATAGTTTGCGTTTTCACTGGGCACCTTGTTCAGCAGGACCCGGGTTCGGGCGGACGATGTGCGCAATCTGTGCACCCTCGCTCCGCCCGAACGCCCACGCCGCAGGGAGAGGACGCCATGGGCATCGACCGGCTGGACGCGCGCATGCTGGAACTGCTCGCCGAGGAGCCCAGAATCGGCGTGCTGGAGCTGTCCCGCCGACTCGGTGTGGCCCGCGGGACGGCGCAGGCACGGCTCGACCGGCTGACCTCGGGCGGGGTCATCCGCGGCTTCGGCCCCGAGGTCGACCCGGCCGCCCTCGGCTATCCGGTCACCGCGTTCGCCACCCTGGAGATCAAACAGGGCCAGGGCGCCGGCGTACGGGCGCACCTGGCGACGGTGCCCGAGGTGCTGGAGCTGCACACCACGACCGGCAGCGGCGACATGCTCTGCCGGCTGGTGGCCCGCTCGAACGCCGACCTGCAACGGGTGATCGACCTGGTCGTCGGCATCCAGGGCATCGTCCGCGCGTCCACCGCCATCGTCATGGAGAACCCGGTGCCCCCGCGCATCGTCCCCCTCGTCCGCCAGGCCGCCGACGACAGCGAGCACCGGTGAGGAGGCCCGCACGGGCCGGAGCGGGTGCGCTCACCGGCTGCGGGCCGGTACGCGGCGGGCGGTGCTGCCGGCTCCGTAGAAGGACGGATCCAGTCGGCCGGTCAGGGCCAGGAAGGTGACGAACGCGCCGGTGACGATCCAGCCGGGCCAGCCCGCGACACCCATGTGCAGGGGGTCCAGCGCTGCCTGCGGATCAGCGAACTGCTTGACCATGCCGACGCTCACCGAACTCACGAACGCGTGGCCGATGACGGCGGGTACGACCGAGCCGGAGCGCAGCCGCAGCCAGGTGAAGACCGGCAGTATGAGCAGGCAGCTCGCCAGCATGGCGGGCACCGACACGTACCAGGGATGGCCCGGGTACTGGCCGCCCATCAGCAGCGTGGGCATGTGCCACAGGGCGAAGGCCGTGCCGGTGAGTACGTAGGCCCGTATCAGACTCCGGCGACCGCCGTCCCCGGCGAGGCGCGGGAAAAGATAGCCCTGCCAGCCCAGTTCCTCGCCGAAGAACAGTGGCAGCGACACCAGCATGTTCAGCACGGCTCCGGCGGCCCACGCGCCGGACCCGCCCCAGTGCACTCCCCCGAACGGGTAGCGGCCGGCGAGCGCACCGAGGGCAAGGGCGGCGGCGGTGAGGACCGCGGGGACGGCGAAGGCCACCAGGCATGCCCGTGCGGTACGCCCCCAGGGCTTCGGCCACCGCAGGGCGAGGGTGTCCCGCACCCGTGCGCTGCGCTCGACGCAGCGGACGACGAGGATCGCCGCCAGGGCAGGGGCCACCATCGCGGCCGCGATACACACCTCCTCCAGCGCGCCGGTCTCCTCGCGTGCGTCGCCACGCCGGTAAGCAGTGGCCAGGAGGGGTGACATGGCCGCCCACATGCCGGCGTAGGCGACGCCGAGGTAGACCAGCAGGCCGCGCCGGCGGACAACGAGCGGTAAGGACCCGGTTGACGAGGGCCCGGTTGAGAGCGTCATGACGCCGAGGCTATGGAGCGGCGCACCGGCGACGAATCCGGCTGGGGCGCCTGTCGGCGGTGTACGTAGCACCCCGTCCGCGCGAGGCCCTGCCTACTGGACGGGGGCCCGGACGGCCGCCCACGCACTCAGCAGTGCGGGATCTTCCCGTCCGTGCGGATCTTTTTGAGCGCGTCGAGCGCGCCGTCCAGTGTGCTCACCGGTACCAGCCGCAGCCCCGCGGGCAGCTGGGCGCCCGCCTCGCCGCACTGCGACTTGGGTACCAGGAAGTAGGTGGCTCCGTCGCGCCGTGCGGCCTGGGTCTTGAGCGGGATGCCGCCGACCGGGCCGACCTCGCCCTTCCCGTCGATGGTGCCCGTGCCCGCGATGGTGCGGCCACCGGTGAGCCCTCCGGTGCCGGTACCGTCGCCGTCCAGTTTGTCGACGATGCCGAGCGCGAAGAACAGGCCGGCGCTGGGCCCGCCCACATCGCCGAGGCGCAGCGTGACATCGACGTCGTCCGGGGACCTGTTCAGCTGCCGCAGGGCGGCGGTGACGGCCTCGTCCTGGGAGTTCTTCATCTCCTGGGCGATGCGCCGCTCGGCGTCCCGGGTGTCGCCGCCGCCGGGGTAGACGGCCTCCCGGGGCATCACGGCCCGGTCGTCGCGGAACCAGGAGCGCACCACGTCGGGGAGGCGCACGGTGGCCTCGGGCTGGGTGGCGGCGATGGTCACCGACAGCAGCCGCCCCTTGTCGTTGCCGTCCTCGCCCCCCGGCCGCGTGCCCTCGACGGAGATGACGGGCTTGCCGCCGCGCTTGCCGAGCACGTTCGCGGTCTCCCCCGGCTGGGCGAGCGAGTACGGCAGCGGTGCGCACAGCACCACGATGAACAGCAGGACGACGGGCAGCGCGCACAGCGCGAGGACGCGGCCACGGGTCAGCCGCGGGCGCGGGCTGCCGGGGCCCTGGGTGCGGGGGCTGGATTCGGACACCCCCGCAATCTACCGACTCCGGCAGGGGCGGAGCGCGCGCGGGGCGGCACGGTGCCCTGCCCCCGGCGACGCGGCGCGCGGCACGGAGGGAAGGACCCCCGGTGACGCAGCGCGGCGCCGCGACTCGGCACAGCCGTGAAGCACAGCGACTCGCACAGCCGAGCAGCGCAGCCCGTCAGCGCAGCGCGTCCGCCACCTGGTTGGCGGCGCGGACGACGCGGTGCCCGATGCGTTCGGGCACCGTCTCGCAGAGCATGACCACGCCCACGCTGCCCTCGATGCCGCCGACCCCGAGCACGGGGGCGGCGGCACCGCTGGCGCCCGCCTCCAGTTCGCCGTGGGTGAGGACGAACCCGGGCTCCCGTTCGTCGTCGGGTCTGCGCCCGTCGAGGATCGCCCGGCCCGCGGCCCCCTTGTCGAGGGGGTGGCGGAAGCCGGTGCGGTAGGCCACGTGGTAGTCCGTCCAGCTCGGCTCGACGACCGCGACCGCCAGTGCCTCGGTGCCGTCGACCAGGGTGAGGTGCGCGGTGGCGCCGACCTCCTCGGCCAGCGCGCGGAGCGCGGGCAGTGCCGCCTCTCTGACCAGCGGGTGGACCTGTCGTCCGAGGCGGAGCACACCGAGTCCGACGCGGGCCCTGCCGCCCAGGTCGCGGCGGACCAGGGCGTGTTGTTCCAAGGTGGCGAGCAGCCGGTAGACCACCGTGCGGTTGACGCCGAGCTTGTTGGACAGCTCGGTGACGGTGAGGCCGTGGTCGGTGTCGGCCAGTAATTTGAGGACACGCAGCCCTCGGTCGAGCGTCTGAGAGGTCTCCGCGGTCACGACGCCCCCCTCCCTCGGGTGAGTGACGGCAGCCGCGGATGCCGACGCGTGAGGGGCCTCCTCCCCGGCCCCCCGGCCTGGGTCGGCACCCCGAGCGCAGCGCTGGAGGCCGCCGGTCGCGGTGGCACTTGCAAGAGCTGTTCCGTCACAAGCTGGGCAAGCTGAGTGTCAACGAGTAACCGGCCGCCCGTGGCGGCACCGCCACGGGTCGTGTGTCCGGGGAATGTAGCGAGGCGCACCGCTGACCGGAAGAGTCTGTCCAGAATCCGGTCCTCGGGTGCCCGCGTTCGCCGTGAACATCCCGAAAAAGCCGCCCTCGCGGCGTGCGGGAACGGGCTCTCGGGAGGTACGGAAACGGGCTTTCGGGAGAAAGCGCGGGCCCGATCGGGCAGGGCACGCTACTTCATGCGCGTCGCCCACTCGCGGACCTTGGCTATCCGGGCCTCGATCTGCCCGGCCGTCGCCTCAGCGCTGGGCGGCCCGCCGCAGACGCGGCGCAGCTCGGTGTGGACGACACCGTGCGGCTTGCCGCTCTGGTGGACGTAGGCGCCGACGAGGGTGTTGAGCTGTTTCCGCTTCTCCAGCAGTTCCTTGTGCGTGACGACGGGGCGCTGCTCCGCGGGCTTCTCCAGCAGGTCGGCCTCGCTGTCCGGCTTCTTCCTGCTGTGCGCGATCTGCCGCGCCTGCCGCTTCTGGAGCAGCATCTGCACCTGGTCGGGCTCCAGCAGTCCGGGGATGCCGAGGTAGTCCTGCTCCTCCTCGCTGCCCGGGTGCGCCTGCATGCCGAACTCGGCGCCGTCGTACATCACCCGGTCGAAGACGGCGTCGGACTCCAGCGCCTCGAAGGGCAGCTGGTCCTGCTCCCCGGTGTCCTCGTCCTTCTCCTGCTCGGCCTCCTTGAGCAGGTCGGCCTCTTCGGCGTAGGGGTCGTCCTCGGTGTCCTTCTTGGGCTTGTCGAGGACGTGGTCGCGCTCGACCTCCATCTCGTTCGCGAAGGTCAGCAGCGTGGGGATCGTCGGCACGAAGACCGAGGCGGTCTCGCCGCGCCGCCGGGAGCGGACGAAGCGGCCGACGGCCTGCGCGAAGAACAGCGGCGTGGAGACGGTCGTCGCGTACACCCCGACCGCGAGGCGTGGCACGTCGACGCCCTCGGAGACCATGCGGACGGCGACCATCCACTGGTCCGTGGAGTGCCGGAAGTCCTCGATGCGTTGCGAAGCCCCCGTGTCGTCGGACAGGACGACGGTGGGCCGGCTTCCGGTGATCTCGCGCAGCAGCTTGGCGTAGGCGCGGGCCTGGTCCTGGTCGGAGGCGATGACCAGGCCGCCGGCGTCGGGCACCGCCTTGCGGACCTCGCTCAGCCGGTGGTCGGCCGCGCGCAGCACCGCGGGCATCCACTCGCCGCGCGGGTCGAGCGCGGTGCGCCAGGCCTGGGAGACGGCGTCCTTGGTCATCGGCTCGCCGAGCCGCGCCTCGATCTCGTCCCCCGCCTTGGTGCGCCAGCGCATGTTGCCGCTGTAGGAGAGGAAGATGACCGGCCGTACGACGCCGTTGGCGAGCGCGTCGCCGTAGCCGTAGGTGTAGTCGGCCACCGAGCGGCGCACCCCGTCGCCGTCCTCGGCGTACTCGACGAACGGGATCGGGTTGGTGTCCGAGCGGAAGGGCGTGCCGGTCAGTGCCAGGCGCCGGGTCGCCGGCTCGAACGCCTCCAGGCACGCCTCGCCCCAGGAGCGGCTGTCACCGGCGTGGTGGATCTCGTCGAGGATGACGAGGGTCTTGCGCTGTTCGACGCGGTTGCGGTGCAGCATGGGCCGCACTCCGACGCCCGCGTAGGTGACGGCGACCCCGTGGTACTCCTTGCTCAGCGGCCCCGCGCTGTAGTCGGGGTCCAGCTTGATCCCCACGCGCGCCGCCGCCTCGGCCCACTGCTTCTTCAGGTGCTCGGTCGGCGCGACGACGGTCACCTGCTGCACGACGTGGTGGTGCAGCAGCCAGGAGGCGAGCGTCAGCGCGAACGTGGTCTTGCCCGCGCCCGGGGTCGCGACCGCCAGGAAGTCGCGCGGCTGCCGCTCCAGGTACGCGTCCATCGCCGCCTGCTGCCAGGCCCGCAGCTTGTTGGCCGTGCCCCAGGGGGCCCGGCCCGGGAAGGCGGGTGACAGGTGCGTGTTGTTGCTGGGGGTGGTGGGGGTGGTAGTCACGGTCTCCGGGGCGACGGGTGCGGGTACGGGCGGCACGGCGGCCGCCGGCTCGGCGGCCGGCGGGGCGTGGCCGTCCGCAACCCTACCGGGGGCGCGGGGTGTCCTGGCCGGCTGCCGGGGGCTGTGACCAACGTCCCGCCAGCCACACCCCGGGGCCCTCCGCCAGGCAGCGCCTGAGCGCCGCCCCGCTGCTGGGCACCATGGTGCCGGGGAGCTCGCCGGTGGACACCCAGCGGACCGCCGCGTGCTTGTCCGGCTCCCGGTTGCACGGTTCGCCGCGCCAGCGGTGCGCCTCGAAGACGACGACGAGGTAGCCGTTCGGGGCCTCCACGCCCCACGGTCCGTGGACGACGTGGGCGAGACTCAGGTCTTCCGGCGCCACCGTGAGCCCGGTCTCCTCCCACAGTTCGCGCACGGCGGTGCGGGTCACCGGTTCGCCCGGTTCGCTCTTGCCGGTGGGCAGGTCCCACAGGCCCTGCCCGAACTTCGCCGCGGGGCCGCGTTCGAGCAGGAGGACACGTCCGGCGGCACGGTCGTGCACGACGACGGCAGCGGCCAGCAACGTCATGGCCCCCAGGGCGGGTTCCAGTCCTTCCGGTCGGGCGGGGAGTGCCACGGGGTGTCCTTTCCTCCGGTGCTCGGTGTCCGGTGTCCCGGGGCGGCGGGCGCCGCGCTCCTCGGTGAGTGATTGTCCCGGAAACCGGACTGCCCCGGGCGGGGCCGGAGGGACCGGGCGGAGCCGGGGTGACCGGGGCCGGCCCCCGTCACCCCCCGCCTCGCGTTCGTGCGCGCGCGGTTGTGTGCGGTTCCGGGGGGAGTTGGTGAAGGAGGGGCAACCCTGCGGCCGCCTCGTGTGTCTCATGTATGAACGACCATCGCACCGGTCCCGGCCCGTCCCCGCAGGCAACACCCGCTTACTGCGCCGGGGGTTCGGAGCGTCCGACCAAGGAGGACACGTGCTCCACCGCAGCAAAGCCACAGCCACGGCCACCGTCGCCCGCGCCATCGGGGTGACGGCCGTGCTGCTGGCAGGCACCACCGCCGTGGCGGTACCGGCCTACGCGGCACCCGCCGCGGCGGCCGACGACAGCGCCGCGGCCGCGTCCGGGGCCGCCGCGCCGAAGGCGGACTTCGACGGGGACGGATACGCGGACACCGTCAGCGGCGCCCCGAAGGCGACCGTCGGGGGCAAGCAGTACGCGGGCTATCTCACCGTGACCTACGGCTCGGCCAAGGGCACGAGCACCACGAAGCGGCAGCTCTTCAGCGCCAACAGCGAGGCCGTGCCCGGCAGCGTGGAGGACTACGGGAACTTCGGCGGCCAGACCGCCGCCCGCGACTTCGACGGGGACGGCGTCACCGACCTGGCCGTCGCGGGCGGCGGGGGCGCCGTCATCCTGTGGGGCGAGAAGGGCAAGGGCCTGACCGGCGGCACCAAGGTCTCCGCCGACGGCGGCGCCCAGCTGGCCGCCGGCGACTTCGACGGCGACAAGAAGCCGGACCTGGCCCTGGCGGGCGGACAGTTCGACGACACGGTGGAGGTGCTCTACGGCGGCTTCACCCGGGAGGGCAAGCCCGCCAGGACCGGCCAGGTGAAGACCGGCCACACCTTCGCGCCCACCTCGCTGACGGCGGGTGACGTCACCGGAGACGGCGCGGACGACCTCGTCACCACGCACGCGTTCGAGGAGATGTCCGAGTCCAGCGAGTTCTACACGGGCTCCAAGGACGGCCTCGTCGACAAGGCGAAGGACGTGGACGACGCGGAGACCGCCGTGATCGCCGACGTGAACAAGGACGGCTTCGGCGACCTGGTGATCCGTACCGTCCCCGGCGGCGTGGTGGAGGACCTGCCGCACGACCACGGCACCGTCAAGGTCCTCTACGGCTCCGCGCAGGGCCCGAGCACCGAGAAGACCACCACCCTCACCCAGAACAGCCCGGGCGTGCCCGGCGCCAACGAGGAGGGCGACGAGTTCGGCAAGGCGCTGGCCGCGGGCGACGTCAACGGTGACGGGTACGCGGACATCGCCGTCGGCGTGCCCGGTGAGGACATCGGCAGCGGCGCGGCGGGCAAGGACACCGGCGCGGTCGTCCAGCTGCTGGGCGGCAAGAACGGCCTGACGGGCACCGGCGCGAAGAACTGGGACCAGGGCAGCGCGGGCGTGCCCGGTGCCGTGGAGGCCGGGGACCGCTTCGGCGCGGCGCTGGGCTTCGGCGACACCGACAACGACGGCCGTGACGACCTCGCGATCGGCGCCCCGGGCGAGGACGGCGACGCCTCGGCCACCGACGCGGGCGCGGTGTGGGTGCTGCGGGGCGCCGACGGCGGCCTGACGGCCGACGGCGTCGTCTCCTACGGTCCGAAGACGCTCGGTGGCCCCGAGAAGGGCTCCGGGCTGGGTTCCGCCTTCTCCCGCTGACCGCGGGTATCGCTCGGCACCGGGCACCACGCCCCTCCGAGACGGCTCGGGTGTCCCCGTAGGCGGGACACCCGGGTGCCGGGGCCCGACCTCCTCGAGGTCGGGCCCCGGCTTTTTCCGCGTTCAACTGCGCGTGGCGCGGGAGTTACTGAGGTGGCGTCACCTTACGGGTGAGGTCGCGGCGGCGCACCGCGAAGTCGTTGTCATGTCCCAACCACGTCGGTACTGTGACGGGCTCAGGCGCCTCAGCTCCCTCCCCCCACAACAGGAGCAGCCATGTCCCCTCAGTCCCCTCACCTTCATGTCCGACGGCGCGGCCGGCTGAGCGTCGCCGCCCTCTCCGTCGCCGCCGCCGCGGCCCTCCTGGTCACCGGGGTCGGCGGCCAGTCGGCCACCGCCAGACCATCCGACGGCAGCGGCCCCTCCATGAACGAGTCGTTCACCGACGCCGCCGAGGAGTACGGCGTCCCGCGCGACCTGCTGGCCGCCGTCGGCTACGGCGAGACCCACTTCGACGGCCACGACGGCAAGCCCAGCCAGGCGGGCGGGTACGGCGTGATGCACCTGGTCAGCAACCCCACCAGACACACGCTGGAGAAGGCCGCGCAGCTCACGGGCGAGCCCGTCTCCGAGCTCCGCGAGGACACCGACGCCAACATCCACGGCGGCGCCGCCGTGCTGCGCGCCTACGCCGACAAGCTGGACATGAGCGCCAAGGAACGCCACGACGTGGACGCCTGGTACCCGGCCGTCGCCCGCTACGGCGGCGCCTCGGGCGCGACCGCGAAGCTGTACGCCGACACCGTCTACGACCTGCTGGAAGACGGCGTGCGCGGCACAGGCCCCGGCGGCGAGAAGATCACGGTGGCGGCTCGCGACGTCCACCCCGACAAGGGCACCGCCGGCGCGTCGGCGCCCGCGGCGAAGAGCCCCGACTACCCCGACGCCACCTGGACCCCCGCCGACCCCGCCAACTACCGCGCGGGCCGCGCCGAGACGCTCGACAAGATCGTCATTCACGTGACCCAGGGCTCCTACGCGGGCTCCATCAGCTGGTTCCAGAACCCCGAGGCCAAGGTCAGCGCCCACTACGTCGTGCGCTCCTCCGACGGCGACGTCACCCAGATGGTGCGCGACGCGGACACCGCCTACCACGCCAGGAGCGCCAACGCCTCCGCGCTGGGCATCGAGCACGAGGGCTACGTCGACGATCCGTCCTGGTTCACCGACGCCATGTACCGCTCCTCCGCGAAGCTGACCCGCCACCTCGCCGACAAGCACGGCATCCCGCTGGACCGGGAGCACATCATCGGCCACAGCGAAGCGCCCGGCAACGACCACACCGACCCGGGCAAGTACTGGGACTGGGACGCCTACATGAAACTGGTCAAGGGCTGAGAACCGCGGGGACCCGGCTCGTGCCGGGTCCCCGCGGCGCTCGACCCGGCGCCGGCGCCAGCGCCCTAGGGAGTGTCTTCCCAGTAGCGGCGTCCGCCCGGAGGGCGGGCCTGGCGGTGTCTGGTGCGTGCGCTCGCAAGGCGGAGGAGGGAGTCCCTGCGTGGGGGCACCTCCCGGGGCGAGCGAAGCCGAGCCCTGGGGGAAGCGGCGACCGACGACAACGCCGCGAGCGTGCGTGCCAGACACCGCCAGGCAGGCGGGACTTTGACGACACGACCTAGGACCGGGGAACGAGCGGGCGTCGACCCATCGGCAGGTGCCGGGCGACGGGCCGGGCGCCTACCGTAGGGCGCATGTCAGCGTCCGAGACCCCGCAGGCCGCAGGCCCGGCCGCCCTCCCCAAGGAGTCCGTACTCAGCGCCGCGCACCGGCCGCTGACACTCGGCATCGTCTCCGTCGTCCTCCTCATCGCCTTCGAGGCGACCGCCGTGGGGACGGCGATGCCGCCGGCCGCCGACGAACTGGACGGCATCTCCCTGTACGCGTACGCGTTCTCCGCGTTCTTCACGACCTCCATAGTCGGCATGGTCACCTCGGGGCAGTGGTGCGACCGGCGCGGGCCGCTGCCCCCGCTGGCCACCGGCATCGTGCTGTTCGCCGCGGGCCTGGTGCTCTCCGGTACGGCCGCCGCCATGTGGACCTTCGTGCTCGGCCGCGCCGTGCAGGGCGTCGGCGGCGGACTCGTGATCGTCGCGCTCTACGTGACCGTCAGCCGCGCCTACCCCGAACACCTGCGCCCCACCGTGATGGCGTCCTTCGCCGCCTCCTGGGTGGTGCCCTCCGTCGTCGGCCCGCTGATCTCGGGAACCGTCACCCAGCACCTCGGCTGGCGCTGGGTGTTCCTGGGCATCCCGGCGCTCGTCGTGGTGCCGCTGCTGGTGATGCTGCCGCCGCTCAGGCGCCGGGCCTCGGGGCCGCCCGGGGGCGCCGCGGCGCGTCCGGCGGCCGCCGGAGCCGGCAAGCCCGTCGACGGCGACGCGCGGCGCATCCGGCTCGCCCTCGCCGTCGCACTGGGCGCGGGGCTGCTCCAGTACGCGGGCCAGGACCGCAGCTGGATCGCCGCGGTGCCCGCCGCCGCGGGTGTCGCCCTGCTGGTGCCCTCCCTGCGGGTGCTGCTGCCGCGCGGGACCGCCCGCGCGGCGCGCGGTCTGCCCGCCGTCATCCTGCTGCGCGGCGTGGCCGCGGGGTCCTACGTCGTCGCCGAGAGCTTCGTCCCCCTGATGCTGGTCACCCAGCGCGGCCTGTCCGTGACGATGGCGGGGCTCACCCTCGCCGCCGGCGGCGCCCTGTGGGCCCTGGGCTCCTTCGCCCAGTCGCGGCCCCGGATGGAACCCCACCGGCGCCGCCTCGTACGGCTCGGCATGGCCCTGGTCGTCGTCGGCATCGGGTACACACCGCTCGTGCTCGTCCACTCGGTGCCCGTGTGGACCCTCGCCGTCGCCATGGGAGTGGGCTGCTTCGGCATGGGACTGACGATCTCCTCGCTGAGCGTGCTGATGCTGCGTCTTTCCGCCCCCGAGGAGGCCGGCCGCAACTCCGCCGCGCTCCAGCTCTCCGACGGCCTGTCCAACGTGCTGCTGCTCGCGGTGACCGGCGCCCTCTTCGCCGCGCTCGGCGGCGGCTCCGTCACCGTCGGCGCGTCGGGACCGCACGGCGGGTCGGAGGCCGCGACGGCCGGCGAGCCCGGTGCGTTCGCCGCCGTGTACGCCGTCTCGGCGCTCGTCGCCCTGGCCGGGGTGTGGGTGGCGGGACGGCTCCGCCCCCGCGAGACCGCCGCCCCCGCCCCCGCCGCCGACGGCGGGGGCGGGGGCGGGGCCGGAGCCGGTGCCCAGCCGCGTCAGGCGGCGTCCGGGGAACGGCCGTCCGACGGCGCGGCCGCGCCGACCGCCGTCCCCCTCGAACCGAACGGCTGAACCCAAAGCCCGGAACCCGGCCCGACCCCCGTACCCAAATTCCGCTTATGGTGCGGTCATGTTCGACTCGCGGCACATCCAGACCTTCCACGAAGTCGTGCGCGCGGGCTCCTACTCCGCCGCCGCCCGCGCCCTGGGCTACACCCAGCCCGCGATCACCCAGCAGATGAAGGCGCTGGAGCGGTCCGTGGGCACCCCGCTGTTCCTCCGCGTCGGGCGGACGATGCGGCTCACCGAAGCCGGCGAGACGCTCGCCCGGCACTCCGAGGTGATCCTGGAGAGCATCAGCACGGCCCAGCAGCAGATGGAGTCCCTCACCCGGCTGCGCGCCGGCAAGGTCACCGTCTGCTCCTTCCCCAGCGCCGGCGCCACGCTCGTCCCCGAGGCCCTCGCCGCACTGGCCGCCGAGCACCCCGGCATACGGGTCGAGCTGCGGGAGGAAGAGCCCCCCGAGTCGCTGCTGCGCGTCGTACGCGGCGAGTGCGACATCACCCTCGCCTTCACCTACCCCGGGCTGCGCGAACAGGTGCCCGAGGAGCTCGTCGAGATCCCCCTCCTGGAGGACCAGCTCACCGTCCTGCTCCCGGCCTGGCACCCCCTGGCCCGGCGCCGCGCCGTGAAACTCGACGCGCTGGCCGACGAGCGGTGGATCGCGGGGTGCCTGCGCTGCCGGACCAACTTCCTGCACGAGTGCGCCGAACTCGGCTTCGCGCCGAAGATCGCGTTCACCACCGACGACAACCTCGTGGTGCAGAGCCTGGTAGCCGAGGGTCTGGGCATCGCCATGGTGCCGGGGCTCGTCCTCTCCTTCCTCGTCCACGAGAAGGTCACAGGGCGCGCCCTCGACCCCGCGTCCCGGCGCCAGGTCTCCGCCTACGTGCTGCGCGAACACCTCCGCGTCCCGGCGACCGCACGCGTGCTGGACGCCCTCCGCCGGGCGGCTGACCGGCGCGTGGGCTGCTGAGCCCCGGCGCCGGGCCCCCGTGGCACCGCCCCACCCATAAGCGCCGCTGAGGGAAACCCCAAAGAACCGTCGTTGGACGCCGGGGAAACCCGGCACGACGCTGCCCGTATGACAGCGACGACGACCGAGACACCCACCCCCACGACGGAGCGCCTGCGCGCCCTCATCGCGGACGTGCGCGAGGCCGTCGGCCGGGGACTGCCGCCGGACGTGACCGCCTACCTGGTCGGGGAGAAACTCGCGCCCCACCTCGGCGCCGAGGGTCTGCTGACACCCGCCCAGTGCGAGCCCGACCCCGCCCACTACCGCCAGCACGTGCTGCACGCCGAGGGCGACGGCAGCTTCTCGCTCGTCGCCCTCGTGTGGCTGCCGGGGCAGGGCACCGCCGTCCACGACCACGTCTCCTGGTGCGTGACCGGCGTCCACCAGGGCGAGGAGCACGAGCGCCGCTACCGGCTGCTGCCCGCCGAGGCGGCGGGCGGCAGCGCCCGCCTCGTCGCCACCGAGGACGTCGTCAACCCGCTCGGCTCCGTGTGCGGGTTCGCGCCGCCCGGCGACATCCACCGGGTGTGGAACGGCTGCGACGGGCTCGCCGTCTCCCTGCACGTCTACGGCGCGGACATCTCGCGGCTCGGCAGCAGCGTGCGCCGCGTCTACGACCTGCCTGCCGACGCCTGATGGCCCTGCTGGGCCACCGCGCCGACGCGGGCGCCTCCCCGGCGTCGGCGGGATCGGCGGAGTCATCGGAACCGACCGGGTCACCGGGGGCGCGGTCTCCCGCGTCCCCGGCCAAAAACCGGGGGCCCAGCCGGCTGCCCGGGCTCGCCCTGGCGGCTCTCGGCGTCGTCGCCGCCTGGGCCGTGCACCTGCTGCTGCCCGCCGTGCCGGTGCTCACCGCGGCGGTCGTCCTCGGCATCGCCGCCGCCCACCTCCCCGGCGTACGCGGGCTCGTGCGCGGCGCCGCGCGCCCGGGGCTCACCCTCGCGGGCAAGCGCCTGATGCGGCTCGGCATCGTGCTGCTCGGCCTGGAGCTGAGCCTCGGTGACGTACTCGGCCTCGGCTGGACGACCGTCGCCATGGTCCTGTGCGTCGTCGCCGCGACCTTCGCCGGCACCGTCTGGCTCGGCCGCAGGCTCGGCCTGCGCGGCGACCAGCCCGTCCTCGTCGCGACCGGCTACTCGATCTGCGGCGCCTCCGCCATCGGCGCGGTCGGCGACGTACGCGGCAGCGAGGAGGAGGACGTCGCCACCTCGGTCGCCCTCGTCACCCTGTGCGGCACCCTCGCCATCGCCGTCCTGCCCGTGCTCCAGGCGCCGCTCGGCCTGGACGCGGACGAGTTCGGGCGCTGGGTCGGTGCCGGGGTCCACGACGTCGGACAGGTCGTCGCCACCGCGCAGACGGCAGGGCCCACGGCGCTCGGCCAGGCCGTCCTCGTCAAGCTCCTCCGCGTCATGATGCTGGCCCCGCTCGTCGCCGCCACGGCTCTCGCCCTGCGGCAGCGCAGGAGGACACCCGCGGGGGCGAAACGGCCGCCGCTCGTGCCGCTGTTCGTCGTCGGCTTCCTCGCCCTGGTGGCGCTGCGCACCACCGGGTGGCTCCCGAACGCCGCCGTCGACGGTGCCGGGTGGCTCAGGGAAGTCCTGCTGGCCGCCGCGCTGTTCGGGCTCGGCAGCGCGGTGCACCTGCCGACGCTGGCCAGGACCGGGGGCAGGGTGGCCGCCCTGGGCCTGTGCTCCTGGATCGTCGTCGCGGGCGCCTCCTACGGCGGCGTCCTGATCACCACCTGAGCCCCCACGGGCCGCGCCGTGAGCGGCGCCCTCCTCACACCAGCTGACCGCCCACGGGCCGCGCCGTGAGCGGGTGACGGGAGTTATCCGCTCACGGCTGCCTGGGGCCGGATGGGCAGGCGGTTGACCGGCCGGCCCGTGGCGGCCCGCACCGCCGAGGCCACCGCCGCCGGCGCCGTGACGACCGGCACGGTCGAGGCGGCCTTCGCGCCGAACGGCGCGACGACGTCGCGCTCCTCGATCAGCTTCACGATCCGGATGTCGGGTGCGTCCAACGCCGTGGGCAGCGCGTAGGCCGTGAAGTCGGGGTGGCGCACCTGTCCCTTGGCGACGCGCAGGTGCTCGGTGAGCGCCGCGCCGATGCCCTGCGTGATCCCGGCCTCCAGCCTGGCCCGCAGCTGCCGGGGGTTGAGGACGGCTCCGACGTCCTGGGCGAGCGCGACCTCCACCACCCGCACGGAGCCGAGTTCGATGTCGACGTCGACGACGGCCCGTACGGCGGCGAAGGCGAGGCCGACGAACGCGTCTCCCTGCCCCCACGCGTCCAGCGGTTCGGTCGGATGGGGGCGGCACTGGGCGGTGGCCCACAGTTCCTTGCCCTCCAGCACCTCCGCGACCGTCGTCGAGAGGACACCGTCGTACGAGGTGATTTTCCCGTCCGCGACGCTCAGCAGTTCCGTGGACATGCCGAACTTGGCGGCCAGCGGCTGGAGCAGCTGCGTGCGCACCATCTTCGCCGCCCGTTCGACGGCTCCGCCCGACACCCAGGTGTGCCGGCCGCGGCCGCCCGCGCCGGACGGTGGCTGGTCGGTGTCGACGGAGGCCACGTGGACCTCGTCGATACCGAGGACGTCCTGCACGATCTGCCGGGCCAGCGTGTCGAATCCCTGCCCGGCCTCGACGGCGGCGCACATCACCGTGGCGACGGGCCCGTTGACCTTCACCGTCGCCGTGGAGACCTCGTCGGTCCCCTCCGCGCCGAGCAGGTGCACCATGCCGAGCGCGTAGCCGACGCCGCGGCGGACGGCCGAGGGGTCGCCCGCGCCCTCGGGCCCGCCGGGCAGGAGCCAGTCCTCCTCGGGGGCGTCCTTGGGCAGCGGCGGCAGCGGCGCCTCGCGTACGGCGTCGAGCAGTTCGGCCACAGGGGCCGGGCAGGTCACCGTCTGGCCCGTGGGCAGCAGGTCGCCGGTGGCCAGCGCGTTGCGGGCCCGCACGTCGGCCGGGTCGAGCCCCAGCCGTTCGGCGAGCTTGTCCATCTGCCCCTCGTAGGCGGCGCACACCTGGAGTGAGCCCTCGCCGCGTACGTGTCCTGACGGCGGGTTGTTGGTGCGCACCACCCAGCCGTCGATCACCGCGTGCGGCACGACGTAGGGACCGCACGCGAAGGAGACCGCGGTGGCCAGCGCGTCCGCGGACGTGTCGGCGTACGCGCCGCCGTCGAGCAGGATCTGCGCCTCGACCTTCACCAGCTTCCCCTCGCTGTCCGCGTGGTGGCGGTAGCGCAGGAGGGTGGGGTGGCGGTGGGTGTGGCTGAGGAAGGACTCCTCGCGGTTGAGGGCGATCTTCACCGGGCAGCCCGTGCGCATCGCCAGCAGCCCCAGCGGCACGTGGAGCCCGGCGTCCTCGCGGTCGCCCATGGCCCCCGGCACGCCGGTCACCACGACCTTGACCTGCTCCGGCGGCAGCCCGAAGCAGGCGGCGGCCAGGTCGCGGTCGGTGTGCGGGTCGGTGGTGGCGGTGTAGATCTCCACGCCGCCGTCCGGGCGGGGCACCGCGAGCGCCGCCTCGGCCCCGATCGGCGCCGGATCCTGGCGGCCGACCCGGTAGAGCCCTTCCACGACGACGTCCCCGGTCACGTCCGGATCGCCGTAGCGCAGCGGGATGTGGCGCAGCAGGTTGCCGTCCGGGTGCAGCGGTTCGGCCTCGAACGACTTCTCCGGGTCGGTGACGGGCTCCAGCACCTCGTACTCGACGGCGATGGCGGCGGCGGCCAGCCGTGCGGTGTCCGGGTGGTCGGCGGCGACGGCGGCGATGGGCTCGCCGTGGTAGCGCACCACGTCCCGGGCGAACGCGGGCTGGTCGGCGATCTTGCGCCCGTGCGCGGCGTCACCGGTGACGTCCGCGTGCGTGACCACGGCCTGGACGCCGGGCATCCCGGCGGCCTCCTCCGTGTCGATCGCCACGATGCGCGCGTGCGGGTGGGGCGAGCGGTGCACCGCGGCCCACAGCAGCCCGTCGGCCCACAGGTCGGCCGCGTACGGGAAGGTGCCCTGCGCCTTGGCGTAGGAGTCGGTGGGCAGCACGGAGGCGCCCAAGCCGTGCGGCTCGGGCTCCGAACGCGCGCTCGGGGGCAGGGGAGTTCCCCCGGGGGGCGTCGCCGTCGCGGCGCCGGCGCCCGCGCCCTGCCCGGCGCCGGTGTGGCCGTCAGCCGTCTGAGTCATACCGCCGCCTTCCTGTGCCCTTTCCGTGCGTGCGGGTCCCACGCCGCCTCACGAGCCGCCGCCACCGTGCGCGGGGTGGTCGGGGTGTCCGGGGTGCCGGTTCTGGTGCGGGATCTGCGCCGCCGGATCGTACCCGTAGCCCTCGGTTTGCGGTGGGCCGTAGGCGTCGTACCCGTAGGCGCCCTGCTGTCCCGACTCGGGAGCGAGGTGGCCGCCGTCACCGTAGGTGCCGTGCTCGTAGGGCGGGCCCTGCTCGTACGGGGCCTGCTCGTGCGGGCCCTGCTCGTAGGCGCCGTGCTGTTGTTCGTACGCGCCCTGCCCCCAGGCGTCCTGCCCGTAGGAGCCGTTCTGCTGGGGGCCGTTCTGCTGGGGGCCGTTCTGCTGGGGGCCGTCCTGGTGGGAGCCAGGGTCGCCGTGCTGCTGACCGTACGAGCCCTGGTCGTGCGGGCCGTGGGCGTACGTCCCCTGCTGGAACGCGTCCTGCCCGTACGCGGTGTGCGGCGGGTGCTGTCCGTGCGGGTGCTGTCCGTGCGGGTCCTGGCCCGGCGCCGCGGTCTGTTCGCGGGACGCCGCGTGCGCCGCCTCCGCCTCGGCGGCCTCGCGCTCCGCCTTGGCCGCGCGCTGTTCGACGACCGTGTGGACGGCGTCCAGCACCCCGCGGTAGCCCGAACACCGGCACAGGTTGCCGCTGATCGCCTTGCGGGTCTCCAGGTCGGTGGGCGCGTGGTTGCCCTCCAGCAGGTCGTGCACCGTCATCGCGAGCCCCGGCACGCAGAAACCACACTGCACGGAACCGCTCTCGGCGAGTGCGCACTGCACGTCGGAGGGCCCGCCGTCGGCCGACAGCCCTTCGACGGTCCGCACCTCGCTGCCGGCCGCCGTCGCGGCGGGCACCAGGCACGCGGCCACCAGCCGCCCGTCCACCTGCACCGAGCAGGCACCGCACTCGCCCTGCGCGCAGCCGTCCTTGGCCCCGGCCAGGCCCAGCCGTTCGCGCAGCACGTACAGCAGCGACTCGCCGATCCAGGCGCTGGCGACGGGCCGGTCCACGCCGTTGACGTGCAGGACGTAGGAGACGTGCGGGTGCTCGTCCTCCGTCTCGACGGCCTCGGGCACGGCGTCCACGACGGCCTCGGTCTCGGCAGCACCGCTCACACCGGCGCCCGCACCGCCGGCACGTGCGCCCTCGGCGCCCGGTCCGCCCTCGGCACCCGGTTCTGCCGCGGTGCCGGCGGGGCCGGTCCTCCCTTCGGACTCCGGCGCCTCACGGGCCCCGGCCTGCCCGATTTTCCCGGACTCTTCGCTCTCCCCGCCGTCCGTGCGGGACCCGGGGATCTCGTCTGTCTGCGGAGCGGCACCGCCGGCGGTGTCCCCGCCGGACTCCTGCCCCTCCGTGCCGGCGGCCGGGACCGGCTGGGCGACCGCCGGTTCAGGCGCCTGCCCGGGCGCCTGCGGCTCGGGGGCGGCCGCGCCCAGCGATGTCACCTCCGCGTCGGTGCGGCTCTCCGGCTCGGCGGGCGGCGCGGGCGGCTCGGTCGCGACGATCTGCGCGGGAGGCCCGTCGGATCCGTCGGATCCGGCCGTCCCCTCGGCACTGCCGGGACCGGCCTGCGCGGGGATGGTCGGCGAGAGGCCGGGCACGGGCGCGGCCGCGGAGCCGTCGTCGCCCGGGTGACCCGGTGCGCTGTCTTCCGGCACGCCGGGGTCCTGGGACCCGCCCCGCTCGCTCGACGGAGCGCTGGGAAACGCGTAGTGCGACGCCGGGTGCGCGGACACCGGCTCGCCCTCCTGCGGCAGGCCGGGAACAGCGGTTCCGGCGGTGCCGGCCGGCCCGGCGGGCTCCTGGGACGGCATGGGCCCCGGGCCCGGCTCGCCCCAGTGCGGGGCCGGCGCGGGCGACGAGGGCACCCAGGAGCGCTCCCCGGCGCCCAGGTCCGCGGCAGCGGCCTCGGCCGACGGCGGGCCGGGAGGGGCCGCGGAGGGCGACGGGGACGGTGACGGTGAGGGGGCGGCCGGGTGGTCGCCGGGGCCGCTCGCCGAGGGGGCGTCCTGTGCCCTGTCCTCACGGGCGACGCCCGTGCCGAGGGGGCGGCGGCCGGTACGGGCCTCGTGCGAACCGGCGAGTGCGGCGGCCGCCGAGCCGCCGGGGACGTGGCCTGCGCCGTGGCTCTCCGCCTGGCTCTCGCCGCCGTACGCGGGCTCGCCACCGAACACGGACCCGTGCCCGGCACTCTGCTGGCCCGCTCCCTGCTGGCCCGCGCCCGGCGCCTCGTCCTGGTAGCCGGACTCGGGCCCGGCGAACGGCAGCACCCAGTGCCCCGCGGAGGCGGGGTCGGTGCCGACCGCGGGCGGCAGCGGCACGCCGGCGGTGCCGCCCGCCGGCGCGTCGGCCGAGGTCTGCGACAGGTCGATGGCGGGCGGGGTGTAACCGCCCTGGCCCGTGCCGGGAGCGGCCAGCGGTACGTCGTCCTGGAAGCCGCCGGGCGGCAGTTGCACGAACGCGGTCGCGTCGGCGTCGTACTCGCCGCCGCCCCAACTGCGCGGCACGTGCTGCCCGTACGCCGGGTCGGCGGCCTGACCCCCGTAGGGGCCGTACGGGGCACTTCCGCCATGTGTGACATACGGGTCGTCGCCCCAGGCGCCGGTGCCGTTGCCGCCCTCGTCTGCGTCCGTGTGCGCGTTCACGTGTCGTCCGTGCGGGTCCGCACCCGCGTGCGGCCCCGCGCCCCCGTTCCCGTTGTCCTGTGGTGTACCGCTCATGCGAGAGCCCTCCCGAGTCCTCGGCGGGCCAGTGTCGCCACCGTACGCCGCAAGTGCAGCGCAGCGGGCGGAAGCTGGGGCACCGCGCCCGCGGCCCCCTCTTCCCCCTCCTCGGGTGGCGGATCGGGGATGCAGGCCATCGCCACGTACTCCCCGAAGGCGCTCAACGCCTCGGGGGCCAGAGCCCGCCGGCCGTCCCAGTCGATGAGCGAGGCGATCCAGCTCTCCGCCTCCAGCGGGCGCAGCGGCATCGGCGCCACGGCGCCCACGGCGCAGCGCACGTTGCGCCGCATCGGGTCGAGCACGACGGCGACGGAGGCCAGCGCGCGGCTCGGCCCGGTGCGGCTGGTGGCCTTCAAGAACGTCTGCGGGGCGTGCAGCAGCGGCACCTTCACGTAGCCGACGACCTCACTCGGCTGGAGCATCTCCATCCCGGCCAGCAGGTGGCTGACCGGCAGCTCACGGCGGGCGCCCTCGGGGCCCGCGATGGAGAGGGTCGCCTCCAGCGCTGCCAGCACCGGCAGCGCGTCGCCGGTGGGTGACGCGCTGACGATGTTGCCGCCCAGCGTTCCGGCGTTCCGGATCTGCGGCGGTCCCGCGGCGCGGGCGGCCGCGGCCAGCGCGGGGATCAGCGCGGCGAAGTCCGGGCGGCCCATCCGGGCGTGGGTGAGGCCGGCGCCGAGCACCGCGTGCCCGTCCTGGTACGACCAGCCGCGGATCTCGCTGATCCGGCCGAGTCCCACGAGCGCGGCCGGGCGCAGCTGCCCCGAGTTGACCTCGCACATCAGATCCGTGCCGCCCGCGACGGGGACGGCGGCGGGGACCGTCGACAGCGCCGAGACGGCCTCGTCCAGGGTGGTCGGCAGCATGACAGGGGGCACAGCCTGCGCGGCCCGGCCGCCGCCTGGTGCATGCCGTACGTGCGTGCTCAACCTGCTGCCCCTTCCCCGACCTACCGGGCTTCCCGGCTGCACTGCCGTACGGTACGTGCTCACAGCCCGGACGAGGCAACTCTGGCATATCTCGGCCCGTGGCCGACACGAGGGCCAGCAATGGGCCCTTTCGCGCGGTAAGAGCCCAGTTCTCCTCGTTCTCCCTTTCCACCCGGCTCCGTCCGCAACCACGGAACCGGGTCACGGACGGGAGCGGCCTGGGCGGCACGGGCAGGGCCGGCGGGGCGAAGCCCCGTGACGGGGGCGGGTTTTCGGCTGTTCTCAGTCGAGGGGGCGGCCGGGGATGCCGGGCCGCCGCTGCCAGGGGCGGGGCCCGTCCAGGGGGCGGTACTCGACACCGGCGGCGTCCAGACGGGGAAGGTGCGCCCCCACGAGCCTCTCGACGAAGTCGTCGTAGGAGCCGCCGGGTCCGCTCCACGCGACCTCCGCGAGCGCGGCGAGCCGTGGGAAGACCTGATAGTCGACGCGCTGCGCACTCTCCGCGCACTCGGTCCACATGTTGGCCTGCACGCCGAGCACCCGCTCGCCGCGCCCCGCCGCGGCGAGCCGCTCCGGCACGGGTGAGAATCCGTACACGTCGCGCAGGGTGGCGACGCGCCCCAGCGGCACGGGTTCGTCGGGTCCGGGCGCCTGCCGCCGGTCGAGGTACAGCTCGTGCTCGGGGCACATCACCACATCGTGTCCGGCCTCGGCGGCCGCGGCACCACCGTCGGTGCCCCGCCAGGAGGAGACGACGGCGCCGGGGGTGAGCCCTGGCCCTTCGAGGGTTCCGCCGTCGAGGATCTCGTCCCAGCCGACGAGCCGCCGTCCGCGTGCGGCGAGCCACCGGTCGAAGTGGCGCACCATCCAGACCTGGAGCGCGTCCTCGTCGCGGAGACCTTCCTGGGCGATGCGGGCCTGCGCGACGGCCGAGGCCCGCCACTCCTCCTTGGGGGTCTCGTCGCCGCCGAGGTGGACGCAGGGGGAGGGGAAGACGTCGAGGACTTCGTCGAGTACGTGTTCGTAGAAGCGCAGCACGTCGTCGGTGGGGGCGAGGAGGTGGGGGCTGACGCCCCAGTCGGTCCACACGCCGAGCGCGGCGGTGTCGACGACGTCCGTGCTGCCCAGGTCGGGGTAGGCCGCGATGGCCGCCTGGGAGTGGCCCGGGAGTTCGATCTCGGGGACGACGGTGATGTGGCGTTCCGCCGCGTAGGCGACGATCTCGCGGAGGTCGTCCTGGGTGTAGTAGCCGCCGTGGCGGCGTTCGTCCCACAGGGGGGAGGCGCGGTGTCCGACACGGGTGCGGGGCCGCCAGGCGCCCGTCTCGGTGAGCTGGGGATAGCGACGGATCTCCATACGCCAGCCCTGGTCGTCGGTCAAGTGGAAGTGGAAGACGTTGAGCTTGTGCGCGGCGAGCAGGTCGAGGAGGCGCAGCACGCCGTCCTTGGGCATGAAGTGCCGGGCCACGTCGAGCATCATGCCGCGCCAGCCGAAGCGTGGCGCGTCCTCGATGTGGCAGCGCGGCACGTGCCACTCCTGCCCGGGGAGGCCCGCACGGCGGAACGCCGCGGGCGGCAGGACCTGGCGGAGTGTCTGGGCGCCCCAGAAGACCCCGGCGGCGTCACCGCCCTCGATCAGGACGCGGGCGGGGGTGACGTCGAGGCGGTAGCCCTCGGCGTCCAGCCCCTCGTCGACGCGCAGTTCGACGGTGGTCCCGGCGCTCGCCCCTGCGGCCCCGAGACCTTCGCGGAACGGCAGCACGGTGTGGCCGCGCAGCCACCGCGCGACACCGTGTGCGGCGGGCTCGGCGACGAGTGCGGTGTCGGTGTTCCAGACGAAGGGCGGCCCGTCGGCTTCCCGCACCTCACGGGCGCGCGGCACGAGTGAGGCCAAGCCAGTGCCCGGCATCTTCGGTCCTCCTATTTCACGGCGCCGCCGAGGCCCGAGACCAGGCGCCGGTGTACGCAGACGAAAAAGACGAGTACGGGCAGTGTCATGACCGTGGAGGCGGCCATCACCCCGCCCCAGTCGGGTGTTTCGGTGTCGAAGAAGACCAGCAGCGCCATCGGGAGGGTGGAGTTCTCCGTGGCGCTGATGATGAACGACTTGGCGAAGAGGAAGTCGTTCCAGGTGGAGATGAAGGAGAAGACGCTCGTGGCGACGAGGCCGGGAAAGACGAGGGGGAAGAGGATCTGCCACAGGAAGCGTGTCCGGCTCGCGCCGTCGATGAACGCCTGTTCCTCCAGCGCCTCGGGGACGGCCTTGACGAAGCCCCGCAGCATCCAGATGGCGAAGGGGAGGGAGAAGGCCAGGTGCGGGAGGATGAGGGAGAGCAGCGAGTTGAGCGCGCCCACGTCCCGCATGAGGAAGAACAGGGGAATGGTCAGCGCCTCGACCGGCACCATCTGCGCGGCGAGGAAGAGCACGAGCAGCGTCGTGCGCAGCCGGAAGCGGAAGCGGGTGACGGCGGTGGCGGCGAGGAAGGCGATGAGCGCCGAGGCGAGGACGACGGCGCCCGCCACGAGCAGGCTGTTGAGGAAGTAGCGCCCGAATTCCTGCTGCGCGAAGACGCGCCGGAAGGAGTCGAGGGTGGGTGTGAGCGTCCAGGGAACGGGCCGGTCCGAGCGGATCTCGCCGGCCGGTTTGAACGCGGAGAGGACCATCCAGTAGAGCGGGAAGGCGACGAGGAGTGCGATGAGCACGGCGGCGCATTCGGCCGCGAGCCGCCAGGGTTTGCGTATCCGGCGGCGGAAGCGGTGGCCAGGGACGGGGGCATGGGCGTCGGCCGAGGTGGGAGGGGAGGCGGGGGCGCTCATATCTCCTCCCCGTTTCTGCGGAGCAGTTTCAGGTAGAGCAGCGTGACCGACAGCAGGATGAGCAGCATGACGACGCCGATCGCAGAGCCGAGGCTGTACTGGGAGGAGGCGAAAGCCTTCTGGTAGGCGTAGACGTTCAGGACGAGGTTCTGTTTCGCGATGCCGCCACCGCCGGTCATCACATAGATCTGGGTGAACACCTTGAAGTCCCAGATGACCGACTGGATGGTCACCACGATCAGGATCGGCCGCAGCAGGGGCGCCAGGACGCTGCGCCAGGTGCGCCACACGCTCGCCCCGTCGAGGGTGGCGGCTTCGACCACCTCGGTGGGCACGGCGCGGATTCCGGCGTACGTCGTCACCATCACCAGCGGGAACGAGCACCACACGACCTCGAAGAAGACGAGGGCGAACGCGCTGAGGCGTCCGTACGTCCAGGCGAAGTCGCCCAGTCCCAGTACGCGGTTGACGGGGCCGAAGTCCGGGTCGAAGAGGAACACCCACACGGTGGATCCGGTGATGGCGGGGGTGGCCCAGGCGCCGAGTGCGGCGAGCATCAGCAGCAGCCGTGGCAGCGCCCGCACCCGCGTCAGCAGGACCGCCAGCGCGCACCCCACGGTCATGGTTCCCAGCACGCAGGCGGCGGCGAAGACGACGGTCGCCAGCAGGACGTTCCAGAATTGGGGGTCGCCCAGGAGTTCGGCGTAGTTGCCGAGCCCCTGGAAGCTCGTGGGCTCCCCGCCGCTGACCTGCGCCTGGGTGTAGTCGAGGACCGAGATGAGCCCCAGCTGGTAGACGGGGTAGACCAGCAGCCCGGCCAGGACGACCAGGGCCGGCGCGAGGTAGAGCCAGGGCGTCCAGCCGCCGCGCCGGGCGCCGCCGGTGGGGCGCCCCGGGCGGGCGGGGCGGGCCCTTGGGGGCCCGCCGGCGTCCGCGGGGCCCGGCGTGCGGCGGGGGCGGGACTTCGCCCCGCCGGTGGCGACGCTCACTCGGCGAACGCCTCGTCCATCTTCTCCGCGGCAGCGGCGGCGGCGCCGGCCACGTCGTCCTTGCCGCTGACGATCCGCTGGAACATCTCCGGCAGGATGAGCGAGGAGTCGATCGTGCCCCAGGCGGGGCTGGCCGGCACGAACTCGGTCCCGGCGTCGAGCGTGCGCACGAACGGCTTCACGAACGGCTCGCGCTCGGCGACCTGCCGGCGGGTGTCGCTGAAGGTCGGCAGGAAGCCCATCGCCTCGAACAGCTGCTCCTGGGTGCGCTTGCCCGCCAGTTGCTCGGCCAGCCGCACCGCGAGGGTGCGGTGTTCCGTGCTCTTGAGGACGCCGATGTTGTTGCCGCCCGCGAACGCGGGGGCGATGTCGCCCTTCTCGACGCCGGGCAGCGGGACGACCCCGTACTCGCCTTCGACCTTGCCGTTCTCCATGGCCTGCCGGTTGAAGTCGCCGCCGATGGCCATGCCCGCCTTGCCGCCCGCGAAGACCTCGACGGTCTCGTTGCCGCCCATCTTGGCGCACTTGCCCGCGGGGCAGTTGTCGTCGCCGAACAGGGAGGTGTAGGCCCTGATGCCCTTCTTTGCGGGCGCGGCGTCGAGCGCGGAGGTGAACGAGCCGCCCTTCTCCCGCGCCAGCTCGCCGCCGTGCGCCCAGATGAACGGCATCGCGCCGTAGGTGTAGGCGCCGCCGACGGCGATGCCGTACATGTCCTCGTGCGCGGCGCGGATCCTCTTCGCCGTGGCGGCGAGTTCGTCCAGCGTCCTGGGCGGTTCGAGGCCGAGTTCTTCGAAGACGTCGGTGCGGTAGTAGAGGGCCCTGACGCCGACGAAGAGGGGCAGCCCGTACTGCTTGCCCTCGACGGTGACGGACTTCTTGGCGGTGGGGTCCAAAGCGCGGGCGGCGCCCCAGGAGCCGAACTCGTCGCTGATGTCGGCCAGTCCCCCGTCGGCGACGTAGCCGGCGGTGTCGGTGTTGCCGTACTCGATGACGTCGGGAGCGGAGGCGGGGTCGTTGAACGCCCCCTTGATCTTCTCGGCCCGGCTGTCGATGGGGATGTACTGGACGTCGACCTCGACGCCGTCGTGCTGCTCCTCGAAACGGTCGGCGACCTTGTCGACGACCTTCTCCTTGGGCTCGTTGCCGACCTCGCGGAAGAGCCACACCCGCACGGTGCCGCTCTTGTCGTCCTGACCGCCGCCGCCCGACGAGGTGGAGGGTGCGCACCCCGCGAGTCCCGCGGCCAGGCCCATCGCCAGGAGCGAGGCCCCGGCGGCCCTCACACGGGTGAAGCCCCTGACACCGGTGACGCTCTTGTCGCTCTTGACGCTCTTGTCCGCTTCGGCTTTCACAGCGAGACCCCCAGCACTGGTATTGCACCCTACGCAACGACTGTTTCGCACTGCACAACCTGCACGTGAGCCGTGAGGCTACGAGCCCGGCCCGGGCAGGGCAATAGGTCTGAACCAATTAGTCCTGGCGCGACGCACCCGGACCGCGCCCTGCAACAGGCCTACCGCGGCTTCCTGGACGACCCGGAGGAGTTCTTCGAAGGCGTGGCGCTCGACGCCCTCACCGGGGGCGGCGGCAGGGCCGCGGACACGGCCGCCAAGGCGTCTCGTCTCAGCCGCGTGGCCGAACCCGCGCACCCGCCCAAGCCGGCGCACCCGCCCGAGCCGTCGCACCCGCCTCAGCCCGCCCATCCGCCGAAGCCGAGCCACGAGCCCGACGGCGGTCCGGTACCCCCGGACAAGGGGCCGCAGTGGCCCCTGGAGCTGCGCTTCGACGGTGACTTCGCACTGCACGACCCCGACACGGGACTGACCCGGCCCTTCGCACCTCCGGCCGACCTCGCCGACCGGGCCGGCGTCGCCCTCCTCGCGGAGGTGTACGACCGCAACGGCAACCGCGTCACGTTCGAGTACGACGCGGAGGGCACCCCGCTCGCCCTCGTCCACTCCGGCGGCTACCACGTGCGTGTCGAGACGGACACGACACGGCGCCGGGCGACCGCGCTGCACCTGCGCGGCGCGGCGCGGCGCCAGGCGGGGACGACCAGGAGATCGTCCGCTTCGGCTACGACCCGCGGGGCAACCTCGCCGAGGTCACCGGTTCAACCGGTGACGCCTTGCGCTTCGGTTACGACGAGGCCGCACGGATCGCCTCCTGGACGGACACCAACGACTCGCACTACGCGTACGTCTACGACGAACAGGACCGCTGCGTCTGGCAGTCCGGCGCCGAAGGCCACATGCACGCCGCCTTCGACCACAGCCCGCCGGACCCGGCGACCGGCGACCGCGTGACGAGGTGACCAACTCCCTCGGACGCCTCACGTACTACCTGGTGAACCCCCGCAGCCAGGTCGTCGCCGTCACCGACCCCACCGGCGCCACCACCCGTATCGAACGGGACGCGCACCACCGCGTGGGGCCTCCACCCGGTCTCCCAGACGGAACGCATCACCGACCCGCTGTCCCAACGCGAGATCGACACCCGCTTCTTCGCCATCGTCACCGACCTCGTCGGGTCTGGCTTACCGCCCCATCGAGCTCTGACGCCGTCATCGATGGCGGGGAGGACATGATCAAGTGCTTCCCGCGAGTGCCACGAAGGCGAGAAGGCGAGTGGGACGCCACGCCTGCACGCCTCGGCCGATCACCGGCCCGTCAGGGGAGTGCCGGCACACTCACGCTCACCCCTGAGTACACGAAGCTCGACTCCGAAACACTTCTGACTGACCGTGCGTTGACCTGAGCGTCACAGAGGGTCAGAATGCATGGCAGTCCCGACCTCCTCACCGCCCTACGGAGGACACCGCCCCATGGCCCTGCGGTCTCCGCGTCTGCCGACCCCGCCGCCCAATCCGTACGGGGCGCATCCGGGGGCCGGGTGGGCGCCGCCGCCCGGGCCGGCGGACGCGCAGCGTGCGGCAGCCGCCAGGAAGCGGATCGTCATCGGGGCGGTCATCGCCTTCCTGGCGCTCGTCTACGTCGTACCCCTTTGCAGCCGGCTGTTCTGACAGCCCGATGGCGCGAGGCACGGCGACGAGGTACGGCGTCACGGCACGGCGGACGCACGCGGGAAGCGGCGCGAAGCGGGACACGACTGCGAGGTTGCGAGGTCATCGGATGTGGAAGCGGGGGGCGGCCGGGGAGGTCGCAGGGCCGGACGTTGCCAAGGCCGCGGCCGGCGGAGGGGCCGCCGGGGCGGCAAGCACCCACCCCGAGTCCCCGGACCACCCGGGGACTCGGGCGGCGGCGTGGCGGGAGATACCCAGCGACGTCGAACGACGACTGCACGAGGCGAAGTCGCGGCACGACTGGGCCGCCTACCTGGACGTGCTGGCGGGCGAGTCGCTGTATCACGCGGCCCCGCGCGGCTGGCTGGAGGCGAATCCGGGGCGGGTGGCCATCACACCGGTGTGGCGTCCCGAGATCCAGGCCTGGTGCACGCCCGTCTACACGGAGGCCATGCTTCCGGCCCCGATCGACAACCCCGTCTTCTTCTCGCAGAGCCTGGGGTGGTTCGCGCGCGGCTGGGAGGCGACCGACCCCCCGTGGCTGGCGGTCAATCCGGGCTCGCCCTGTGAGGCGTACTTCCCGTCTGGCCCGGGTTTCCGCGCACTGTGGCAGCGCCACGCGGACAACGTCACCCAGGCGTGCACCCATCCGCACGAGACCCTGCGCACCCTGTGGGTCGGCGGGCCGCGCACCGGCGCCGTCGCGCGCGGGCTGGCGTGCGGGGCGCTGATGTCCGTGAAGAACGGAAGGTACTGGAACTCTCTCGGTCACGGCCACGGCTACACCGACGAACGGCGTCTCCTGGAGCGCTGGTGGGGCGTCACGACGCGGGAGACGTGGCAGCGCCACCAGGAGGACCTGCTCACGGCGGAGATGAGCAGCCCGGTGTGGGAGTTCGCCCTGGGGGTGCGGCACAGTCTGGCGCAGGACTTCGGCGGCCACGTGGAGACCGGCCACTGGCGGCAGGCCACCGAACGGGTGCTGCGCAGCCGGGTGTCCACCGCCCGCGTCGAGCTCTCCCCTGAGGGTGTCACCCGTACGGAGGGCCCGTCCGAGGAGGAGATGGAGGCGCAGGTCGAGGGCGTCAAGCGGCTGATCGGGCGCATCACCAGGTACGAGGCGCGCTTCCGTGCCGACGGGTTGCTGCCCGAGGGCCGGTTCGTCCGCTCGGTGGCCGCCTGGGACTACGGCCGCGCCTCCAACATGGCACGCTTCGGGCTGGGCGCGCGTTTTTGCACCTTGGCCGAGGCGGAGGAGGCCGTGCTGCGCGCGGGGCGCGTGAGCACCGCCGCGTACCGCTCGTGGGAGGACTTCTCCGCGGGGTACGCGCTCGGCCGCTGCCTCCACTTCGACGACGAGGAGTTCGGCCCCTTCTACGAGGAGACGCTGACCGGACACCGCCTGCTCACCACGGAGCCGGAGAGCCCCTGGCTGACCATCCCGTTCCGCTCCGAGGGGGACTGACCCGGGGGCCTGGTCCCAGGAGGACGGGCCCCGGGAAGCCGGCCCGAGGGGAGCCGATCCCAGGGGAACGGCCCCCGGGGGCTGACGCCCGGGGGAACCGGGCGGCTGCTCAGCAGTACGGCGCCTGCCCCGTGAGGGACGCCGCCACCTGCTGGAAGACCCCGAAGAGCCGGAAGAGGCCGGGCAGCCGGCCCCGCACCAGGACCGTACGGTCGTCCGTCCGCGTCACCCCGGGTACACCCTCCAACTGCTGGGCCACGGAGGCCGACTGCCAGCGCACGGACAGGGCGTGCTCCGTCATGTCGGGCTCTTTGCGCGTACGGGACGCGGCGTCGCGCACCCCCTCAGCGGTCGCCTCCTCGATGGCGGCCCGCGCCTCCTGCGCCGGGCGCAACCGTGCGGCGAAGCGGTCGCGGGCGTACTTCACCGGCGCCGTGCGCACCCGCGCGTCCCACTCCTTCACCTCCTCGCACGCCACGTCGCAGCCCGAGAGCGCCACCACGGGCACACCGATCGCGGTGGCCGTCGCGTACGAGAAGCCGATCTCCCCCATCGCACGGGTCTCGTCGAGCCACATGTCCTCGATCTCGTGCCCCATGTAGCTGTGGCTCAGCACCCCCAGCGAGCCCGCCCGCGCGTGGTAGCCGACGCACACGACGGCGTCGAACGAGGCGTCCAGGTCCTGGACCATCCCCATCGGCTTCGGCTTGCCGCGTACCAGGGAGGCCGCGGGGTGCAGGTCCTCCACGAGCAGGTTCCGCATCGTGCTGTGCGTGTCGTTGACGACGACCTCGCCCGCACCGCCGGCCAGTGCGCCGCGCACGGCCGCGTTGACGTCCTGCGTCATCATCACGCGCCCCCGCTCGTAGTCGCGGCCGCCCATCTGTACGTCGTCGGCGCCCACCAGACCGGTCACGCCTTCCATGTCGGCGCTGACGTACACCCTCATGTCCCGCGTCTCAGCCATCCGCCGAGTCTCGCAGCACGGCCGCGCCCGCCGCGGGCGCACCCGCGCATCCGGCGCAGGCCGCGCGAGAATGCGGCCATGCGGACGCACCCCCTGCACCCTGTATCCGTCCCCCTGCTCCTCTTCGACGGGGACTGCGGCTTCTGCACCACTGCGGTGCGCTTCGGCGAACGGTGGGTACGGCCCCGCTGCGCCGGCCTGCCGTGGCAGCGCGCCGAGCCGGCCGGACTCGCCGCGCTCGGCGTCACCCCGGCACGCGCCGCACACGAGGTGCTGTGGGTGACACCCTCCGGGGCGGTGCACGGGGGCGCACAGGCCGTCGCGAAAGCCCTGCTGAGCGCGGGCGGCGCGTGGCCGGTGGCGGGCGCCCTGCTGACACTGCCGCCGTTTCGGTGGGCCGCGGCCGGCCTCTACCGCCTCGTCGCCGCGAACCGGCACCGACTGCCCGGCGGCACCGCCGCCTGCGCGGCGCCCGGGACGGGCCGTGCGCCCACCCGCCACGCCCCACCGGACGTCTCGTGAACCGTCGCTAGGCTCACCCTCCATGACGACACCCACACCGACACCGCAGCCGGCTTCGCGTTCGGAACCACGGCCGAACGCGAAGCCCGAACCGCGTCCTGCATCACGGCCTGCATCACGGCCTGCATCACGGCCTGAACCGGCGCTACGGGCCACCGAGTGGGACGGAACGGCCTGGGACGATCCCTCCGAGGACCAACTCCACGATTTGCTGGCCGACATGAACCTGCGGTTCCGGTTCGTCGTCGTCGAGCGGCTCGGAAAGGAACCAGCAGGCCACCACTACATGCAGGTCCACCTCAACGACGACTTCAGCTACCAGGTGGAGTACCGCGAGGGCGGCCCCGAACACCACTTCCAGGCCCACGTACCCGCCCAGCCGGAGATGCTCCGCCCCCAGCCGGTGGCCGACGTCCTCCAGGCGTGGGCGTTCGAGAGGCCCGGCTGGCGAGAGGCCCTCGACTGGACCCCGTGGAACGGCTCCCCTGACTGAGCACCCGGCCGACGCGGGAGTCGGCCCCCGGTCGGCTGCCGAGCGGCCCACGGCCGCCCCGACGGCCTCAGTTGACGGACTGGATCTCCTGGACGGTGACGTTCTGCGTGTTGCCGAACCGGCCGTCCGGCAAATCGTCGTCACCGGCACCGCCGGTGCCCTCCCAGGAGGCGTCCCACGTCAGCGTCGCCTTCAACGGGTAGCCGCCACCGTCCTGCGTCGCCCGCAGATACGTCACCCCGCACGGGGGCGTCTTCTTCCCCGAACCCTTCTCGTACGGGCTCCCGATCCCACCGTCCTCACTCACCGGGCACTCCCCCGAACCAGGATGCAGCCTCGCGTCCTCCGTCCCCGCGGACAGCGCCAGCGACTTCGGCTTCACCGTCGTCGTCGCCGAAATCTCCACGCCCCCACCGAGATCGACGGACGCCGTCACCGACAACGGCCTGTACGTGCCCTTGTCCAGCCACACCCACGTCGGCAGATTCACCGTCTGCCGGTCCTTCGGATTCAGCTCCACCTCGGTACCCGGAACCTGGATCCGCTCGTACGCCAGGGCAGACAGAATCTTCGGGCTGATCGCGTTCTCCACATCCGGCTGCTCACCGTTCTTCACCCAGAACGGCAACTCCGTACACGACTGCGCCTTCGCTGCGTCCGGCTCATCCGGATTCGGCACCCCAGCCCAAAAACTCCCCTCCCCCTGCTTGTCCAGATTGAAGTCCTTGTACTTTCCCTCTGTGTAACGATCCCAGATCGCCGAATCCGTCTCCTGCTTGTTCCCTCCATTGTCCGGCGCCCGGCCCGTCACCGAGAACGGAGAGTCCTCGATCTTCGCTTTCAATTCCTTGGGCGTGTAGGTAGGCGCGTACCAGCACGGTGGCGGTGCCCAGTTGCTCCCCGCCGGCACGGACAGGTTGCCGCCCCCACCGGAACTCTCGGCCGAGCCAGCGCCTGAGTAACTGACGACTCTCTTGCCTGACGCCGCCGCTGAAGCCTGCTTGTCGGTGAACCCCGCGCCAACGTCCAGGTACGGCTCGTCTCTCGCCTGCGACGCGGGTATTCCCAGAGCGAGGAACGCCAGGCAGGCTCCCGTGATCACGGAGACTCTCGGACTCAGCCTTTGCATTTCGCAACCGCCTCCCCCTCGAACAAGAATGTCCGCGCCTGCCATACCTGCTGCTTCTGCTTCGGCTTCTGCATGACGAGCGTCAGGCGGGTGTAGTCCTTGTCGCTCGCTTCGGTACGGCGAACCTTACCGGTCTTGATTTCCTTACTGAAGAAGTCGGACTGATCAACACAGAAGGCCACTTCGACCAGGTTCCCCTTGACCGTTTCCCCGACCTCCTCGTTGTAAATGCGCTCCTTGCCGGTCACCGTGAACCCCTCCTTCACGTCCGCCTTGATTTTCGCAGTGGCGAACTCCGCAGCCGTCTGCAAGGGGATCGTGTGCCGCAGAAGAACGGGGTCCTTGGGGTCCTGTTTTACGGTACCGTGGTTAAGCGCCCGCATATAGTCCGCAGCCCCGTCAAGGGCAGCGGCCTTATTCTCGTCAGCCGGCTTCTCCCAATCGAAGACCATGTCGATGTCGTCGGGAAGCTCGATGTCGGAGGTGCGGAAGTCCGCGGCATCGTCCTCGGCGGGGGCGTCGCTCTTGCTCGGGCTCGCGGACTTGTCCGCCGAACCCCCGGCCCCGTCGATCTTGTCGTCCTTGGAACCGTCATCCCCTCCCCCACACCCGGCGAGCAGGAACACTGCGGCGGCGGTGGCGGCGGCCAACGGGTGGACAGGACGGGCGAGTCGCACGGCGGGCTCCTGAGCGTCAAGTGACTGTCGTGAACCTGACGGTAGCAAGCGTGAGCAGCTGATCGCTCGGCGTATGCGCACACCCTCAGCTCCGGTTGCCGTACCAGCTGCGCTGATTCACCTCGCGCAGCCGCGCCCTCAGCTCCCGTGCCCGCTGGGACAGCACCAACTTCCCTGGTCGCCGTTCTGACGGCATGCTGAGCACGACCGCCGCTGACCCGGATCTCGGATACGGTCCCCGCTCCCGGTCCGTCTGCGACGGCGTACTTCCAGGTTGGTAAGCGCAACGGGGCGCCGGCGCCGGGGAGGCTGTTTTCCGCCAGCAGCCGCATGGTCTGGGGCAAGGCAGAAAGAACGGGCGTGCCGGTGACCCGGGCGCCGGGCCATCCCGAGGTGAAGACCGTGTACTGTCGCGCGGCCGTGTCGGCCGGGTGATCACGCTCCGCCGGTGCCGGGCGACCGGAGGCCGTCGAGCGCGGTGTCCAGGATCGGCCCGATGTACTCGTCCTCCCCGTTGATCGTGGCGACGGCGAGGACCAGGTCGAGAACCTGCTCGATCGACAGGTCAGTGCGCACTTGGCGCGCCGCCTGCGCAGCCGCCAACAAGGGTCGGCCGGCGTCCAGTACGCGGTCGCGGCCGCCGAAGACGGGGTCGGAGACGTCGGTGTGCTTGAGGAGTTCCGCGGCGAGGCGGTGCTTGCTGGACAGGAACGCCGCGAACCGGTGCAGCCAGACCGTAAGAGCGGCGACGGGCGACTCACCCTCTCCAGCGGTGGCCGCCACGCAGAGACCGTCGACCTCGTCGGTGAACAACGTCTCCAGCAGCTCCCGGCGCCCGGGGAAGTTTCGGTAGAGCGTGGCCATGCCGACCCCGGCCCGCCGCGCGACCTCGGCCATGGACACCCCGTCCAACGCCTCGTCGACGAACGCCGTCCGCGCTGCGGCCAGGATTTTCGCCCGGTTCCGTTCGGCGTCCGAACGCCTCCTGGCCGCCGGCTCCTCGTCACCCATCTTCACCACTGTAGTGGACAGCCTGTCCGGTACGCGCTACCTTGAAGTGGATAGGCTATCCGCTTTGTCTCGCGAACGTGCGCAAAGGAGTCACCCGATGGCACACAAACGCATCGCATTGATCACGGGCGCCAATCAGGGCGTGGGATTCCAGGTGGCGAAGGAGCTGGCGGCGGACGGCGTAACCGTCGTCGTCGGCGCACGCGACTTCGGGAAAGGGAAGGCCGCGGCGGAGGAGATCGGAGAGCGGTCGATGCCGGTACAACTCGATGTGACCAGTCAGCCCTCGATCGACAATGCCGCCGAGCGCATTCGCTCGGAGTTCGGCCGGCTCGATCTCTTGGTGAACAACGCGGCAATCTCGCGTGCCACCCGGAACGAGGTTGCGCTGGAAGACTACATGGCGCATTACGCCGCCAGCAATATCCCCTTGGGGGAGATGCGGACGATCTGGGAAACCAACGCTTTCGGACCGCTGGCTGTCTACCAAGCCATGCTTCCGCTGCTGCTCCTTTCTTCAGATGCCCGCATCGTGAATGTCGGAAGTGGCGCAGGTTCGCTGACGCTCAACGCCGATCCTTCACTTCCGGAGCGGAAGATGTTCAGCCCCGGTTATGCCGGCTCGAAGGCCGCACTCAGCATCATGGCCTTGTCCATGATGGTCGAACACGGGGAAGACGGCATCAAGGTGAACCTTGTTTCACCCGAGTTCACCAGCACGGCTTTGAACAACTATCAGGGTTCCGCGACACTGGAGGAGGGATCCCGGGAGGTCGTGCGCGTAGCGAAGTTCGGGCCGAACGATCCGTCAGGCACTTACACGCGCTGGGAAAATCAGAGCATCCCGTGGTGAGCCGGATTCCTGGGGCGACCCTCCGGACGCCCGTGTTCGAGCCCGCGTTCCCCGGCCTGACCCCGACCTGAGCCGGGCAGCCCCGGCGTCCCCGGCGCCGCCCGGTTCGTCGGCGACGGGGCCGCCGGTGAAGACCCGTGGACAGGACGCCTCGTGACGGCACGAGCCAGCTGACGGACACGACGCTAGTTGACGGACTGGATCTCCTGGACGGTGACGTCCCGCGCGCCGCTGAACTCGCCGTCCGGCAGCGCGTTGTCGCTCTCGCCGCCGCTGCCCTTCCACGACGCCTCCCAGGTGAGGGTCGCCCTGAGCGGATACCCGGCGCCGTTCCGCGTCGCCCGCTGATACGTCATCCCGCACGGCGGCATCTTCTCCGCGTCACCCTTCGAGTACGGCGTGCCGACCCCACCGTCTGCATTTGCGGCACACTCACCGGACTCCGGGTGCAACACAGACTCCTCCGTACCCGGAGACAGGTGGAGCGAGCCCGGCTTCACCGTCGTCGTCGCAGAGATCGACTCACCCCCGCCCAGATCGACGGAAGCCGTGACCGACAGCGGCTTGTACCTGCCCTCGTCCAGCCACACCCAGGTGGGCAGATTCACCGTCTGGCGGTTTTTCGGATTCAGCTCGACCTCCGTCTCAGGAACGATGATCCGCGCATAGGCGAGCTTGGAAAGGATCTGCGGACTGATCGCATTCTCCACATCCGGGCGCTCACCGTTCTTCACCCAGAACGGCAGCTTCGTACACGACTCCCGCTTCGCCGCATCCGGCTCACCCGGATTCGGCACCGCAGCCCAGAACTTCCCCTTCCCCTCCTTCTTGAGGTTGAAGTTCTTGTAGTCCCCCTCCTCGTACAAGTGTCGGATGTCCTGATCGACCTCTTGCTTGAGCTTCCCGTTGTTCGGCTGACGCCCCGTAAGGGAGTACGGCGAATCGTCAACCTTCGCCTTGAGCTCCTTGGGCGTGTAAGTGGGTGCGTACCAGCATGGAGGCGGTGCCCAGTTCCCCGTGGGAACGGAGAGGTTGCCGCCACCGGAGCCGTCGCCGCCCCCCGAGTAGGTCACCGTCCGCTTCCCCTGGGCCGCAGCGGTGGCCTCGCCGTTATCGAAGTCGCCGCCCTTCTCGAAGGCGGAGGTTTTCTCGCGCCTTTCGTCATCCGCCAGCGCGAGCGGGGCACTGCCGAGGAGTGACAGCAAGCAGAGACCAGTTACGAAGGTCAGTCTTTGCACTGTTTCACCGCCTTGTCCTCGTACTCGAAAGACCGCGCCTTCCACGGGGAGGACGACTTCTTGGGCTTTTGCATGACCAGCGTGTAACGCATGTAACTCGATGCGCTTTCTTCGGTGCGCAGAACCTTTCCGCTCTTGATCTCCTTGGCGAAGAAATCGGACTGGTCCACGCAGAAGGAGACCTCGGCAAGCCGCCCATCGACGACATCGCCGACTTTTTCGCGGTAGTAGTGGTCTTTCCCGGTGACCGTGACATCGTCCTTGACGTGTGCCTTGATCAACACCGCTGCGTACTCACCAGCGGTCTGCAAGGGCACCACGTGCCGCACCACCACCGGGTCGTCCGGGTCCTGCTTCGCCGTGCCGTGGATCAACGCCCGCATGTAGTCCGCCGCACCGTCCAACGCCGCGGCCTTGTCCGGGTCGGAGGGCTGCTTCCAGTCGAAGACGAGGTCGACGTCCTCGGGTAGCACGATGTCGGACGTGCGGAAGTCGCCGGGCTTGTCCTTGGCGGAGTCGCCGCCCTTGCCCGGGGAGGGCGACGCGTCGTCCTTCGAGGAGCCCGCACCCTCGATCTTGCCGTCCTTGGACGATCCTTCCCCACCCCCACCGCATCCGGACAGCAGCAGCGCTGAGGCGACTGCGGCGGCGGCCAACGTGGCGGCGGGGCGGTTCAGTTGCACGGCGGGCTCCTGAGCGTCAGGTAACTGTCGTGAACCTGACGGTAGCAGGGAGCAACCATCCCGCCGAGCGACTTCCGCACGCAACTCCGGTGGAGCGAGGGGCCGGAAGAACCCCGGCCATGAGGATCGAGCAGGCGGAGTGGGAGCACCCGGACGGGGCCGCACTGCGGGCCCGGCAGCGGGCGGAGATCGCGGAGCGCTACGGGACACGGGAGACCGGACAGCGAGCCGGGGGTCGCGCCGTCGGCCGGGGACATCGTGGCGTTCTTCGTCGCGTACGACCACGCGGAGGAGAGGGACGAAAAGGAGAGAACGGCCGTGGGATGCGGAGGTCTCCGCCTCCTCGGCGACGGGGTCGGCGAGGTCAAGCGGATGTACGTCGAGCCCGGTCGGCGCGGTACCGGTGTGGCCGGTCGTGTGCTGCGGACCCTGGAGGAGTGGGCCGCGGCGCGGGACTGGACCGAGCTGCGGCTGGAGACCGGTGACGCCCAGCCGGACGCCGTCCGCTTCTGCACCCGCTCCGGGTACACCCGCATCCAGAACTTCGGCGCCTACGCGGGGCGAGACCGCTCGTGGTGCCTCGGCCGACGGCTTCCTTGAACGCGCGTCGGCCGCCCGGCCGCGTCGCCTGCCCGGCCGCCCGGCCGCCCGCTCGCCGCCGACCACCCGACGTCGAAAGGTCGCCGCCCGACGCCGAGTGGCCGCCCCCGGTCGGCCACCTCCGCAGGGCCGGAGAAGTTTCCCGAGCTCGCCGTGAACTTTTTCGCGGGGCCCGCCATCGAACTCCTCGGTACCGAAGATCGGTCTCCTCGTTCCGGGCAGCGGCGACCGGTCGCCTCCGTCCGGAACGGGCGGGATTTCCGACGTGGCGGGGGGCGCTCTCAGGGACGGGGACGCCTCCCGCCGCACTCCCTGCTGCGCTGGCCGGGGCCAGGAGCCGCTCACGCCGCGCAGCACAACACCGCGCCCCGCCCACTCCCCCCCGGGGGAGCGCGGACGAGGCGCGGTTCGCATACTGCTGCACTACGCGGGTACGGGCGCGGGCACGACACGGGTGCGCGCGGGCGCGAGGCGCGGGGCGCTCAGCGCTGAGCCGGCGCTGACAGGCCCGGAGGCTACTTCTTGCCGCCGCCCTTGCCGTCCTTGCCGCCGCCACCCTTGCCGTTGTCCCCGTTGGGGCCCATGGTCTCGTAGATCTCCTTGCACATGGGGCAGACCGGGTACTTCTTGGGGTCGCGCCCCGGGACCCAGACCTTGCCGCAGAGTGCGACGACGGGTGTGCCGTCCATCGCGCTCGCCATGATCTTGTCCTTCTGGACATAGTGGGCGAACCGTTCGTGATCGCCGTCACCGTGCGATGTCTGCGGGGTCGGTTCGACGAGTGTGCCGGTGCCCGCCCCGCGCTCGGGCTCAAGAGTGCTCATGCGGTCCAAGGGTACTCATGCGCCCGTGACACGTCAGGCATGGGCGGTGACCCGCGTCACCTCGGCGGGGCCCTTCCGCGCCGGGCGTACCGCCCGGGGAGCCGGGGCCCCGGGCCACGGGCGTGCGGTCAGTTCAGCGAGGGGTCGTCGGGGTACGTCGCGACCAGCGCCAACTCGCTGCGCTGCCGCCGCAGTACGGCCCGCCACAGCCGCTCGGGGTCGGGGGAGGAGACGTCGCCGGGCTCGGATTCGACCACGTACCACGCGCCCTCGGACAGCTCCTTCTCCAGCTGCCCGGGGCCCCAGCCCGCGTATCCGGCGAAGATCCGCAGGGAGCCCAGTTCGGCGGCGAGCAGTTCGGGTGGGGCCTCCAGGTCGACGAGGCCGATGGCGCCGTGCACCCGGCGCCATCCGAGGGGGCCGTCGGTGTCGAGCACGGCTTCCATGGCTTCCATGGAACCCGCCGCGTCCCCGGTCCCGCCGGTGTCCGGCTCGACGGCCCCGTCCCCGGTTCCGGTCCCGGTCCCGGTCCCGGATCCAGTATCGGCGGCAGCCCCAGTCCCGGACCCGGCATCGGCGGCAGTCCCGGAGCCGGACCCGGCGGTCCCGGCCGGAGCCCCTGCGGCGCCACTGGCACCGGCCGTGTCCGCCCCACGGGCGCTCCCCGCGCCCCCGGTCTCCGCGTTCCCGGCGTCCACACCCTCTCCCGCGTCCGCGCCGGAGTCCGCACCGGCACCGGTGCCGGCAGCGGCACCCGCGCCCGAGCCCGTGCCCCCACTCACATCCCCACAGGGCTCCAAGCCGCCCTCGGCAACACCGGCCCCGGCATCGGCGGCGGCGCCACGAGCGCCGCCACCACGAGCAGCGCCACCCCCGTCGCCCTCGCCATCGCCGCCCGCACCCGCCCCCGTACTCGCACCGGTACCGGTACCGGTGCGAGTACCGGTACCGGTACCGGTACCCGCGTCACCGTCGCTCCGCCCGGCTCTTCTGGAGGGGACCACGGCGACGCCGAGGGCGGCGTCGAGGGAGACGGGGCCGCCCTGGAAGACGACGCCCGGCTCGCCGGCGAGAGGAGCCCACGGCTCCAGGATGTCGCCGACGTTCACGGGGGTGGGGCGGTTGAGGACGACGCCCAGTGAGCCCGCCTCGTCGTGGTCGAGGAGGAGCACCACCGCGCGGTCGAAGTTCGGGTCGGCCAGCACCGGTGTGGCGACGAGCAGTCGCCCGGTGAGCGAGGACACCTCGGTCATACCGCAATGATCCCGCACCGGGGCCTTTCGCGGGGACCCAACGGCCGGATCGAAGGGCGTTCGGGGACTCATCGGGGGCGAAAAGGGGGCGGGGCGGGGGGCGGGGGACGTGCCGGTCGTCCCGTCGTGGCACAGTGGCCGCCCCGTCACAGACCCCTCCAGGCCCCCGTCGCGACGGGGCCGGGACACGGTGGACCACCCACCGCAACACCCGCCGCAACACGGTACGCAACCGACGTCTGACCCAGCGTGTTATTGCTTACCTGTGACAGTCGCAGGCCCCCCTCGGGCTTGGGTTCGCCCCGGACGGGGCCATTACGCTTGCCTGTTGTCCCATCCCGTCTCGCGGAATCGCGGAGATCCATGACCGACAGCCCAGCCGACGTACTCCTCGTCCACGGTGGCGCCCCGCTCGAGGGTGAGCTTCGTGTGCGGGGTGCGAAGAACCTCGTTCCCAAGGCCATGGTCGCCGCGCTGCTGGGCGGCGAACCGAGTCGCCTGCGCAACGTGCCGGACATCCGCGATGTCCGGGTCGTACGTGGCCTGCTCCAGCTGCACGGTGTCACGGTGCGTACGGGGGACGAGGACGGCGAGCTGGTGCTCGATCCGTCGCACGTGGAGAGCGCCAACGTCGCTGACATCGACGCGCACGCGGGCTCGTCCAGGATCCCGATCCTGTTCTGCGGTCCGCTGCTGCACCGGCTCGGTCACGCCTTCATTCCGGGGCTGGGCGGCTGCGACATCGGCGGGCGTCCGGTGGACTTCCACTTCGACGTGCTGCGTAAGTTCGGCGCGACGATCGAGAAGCGCGCGGACGGGCAGTACCTGGAGGCCCCGCAGCGGCTGCGCGGCACCAAGATCCGGCTGCCGTACCCCTCGGTCGGCTCGACGGAGCAGGTGCTGCTGACGGCGGTGCTGGCGGACGGCGTCACGGAGCTGTCGAACGCGGCGGTCGAGCCGGAGATCGAGGACCTGATCTGCGTTCTTCAGAAGATGGGCGCGATCATCTCAATGGACACAGACCGTACGATCCGCATCACGGGTGTGGACAAGCTGGGCGGTTACACGCACCGCGCTCTGCCGGACCGTCTGGAGGCGGCCTCGTGGGCGAGCGCGGCGCTGGCGACCGAGGGCAGCGTGTTCGTACGCGGCGCCGAGCAGCGCTCGATGATCACCTTCCTCAACACCTACCGCAAGGTCGGTGGCGCCTTCGAGATCGGTGACGAGGGCATCCGCTTCTGGCATCCGGGCGGCCCGCTGAACGCCATCGCGCTGGAGACGGACGTCCACCCCGGTTTCCAGACGGACTGGCAGCAGCCGCTGGTGGTCGCGCTGACGCAGGCGTCGGGGCTGTCGATCGTGCACGAGACGGTGTACGAGTCGCGTCTTGGCTTCACCTCCGCGCTCAACCAGATGGGCGCGCACATCCAGCTCTACCGCGAGTGCCTGGGCGGCATGCCCTGCCGTTTCGGGCAGCGCAACTTCCTGCACTCGGCGGTGGTGTCGGGGCCCACGAAGCTCCAGGGCACCGATCTGATCATCCCGGACCTGCGGGGCGGCTTCTCGTATCTGATCGCCGCGCTGGCCGCGCAGGGCACCTCGCGGGTGCACGGCATCGACCTGATCAACCGCGGTTACGAGAACTTCCAGCAGAAGCTGGCGGATCTGGGCGCCAAGTTCGAGCACCCGTGACCTGCTGACCGCACGCGGGCCCGCTCCCTCCCCGGGAGCGGGCCCGCGTGCGCGTGGCCTGCGGTCAGCCCGCCGTGAGCGGGTAGTGGTCCGAGAGGTTGTCGTAGGTGTACTTCTTGCCCCAGCTCGTCACCGTCCAGGGCTCCGTCTGCTCCTTGACCACGTGGTTCGTCCAGTTGTCAGGGCGGGCGTGGCCGCGGCGGTGCAGGACGTGGTCGAGGTCCTCGGAGGGGTCGTCGGGGTAGCGGTCGGCGGCGAGGGAGTTCTCCTTCGTGTCGAAGGAGTACGGGTGCCCGGTGCGCGCGTCGGGAGGTACGAGACCGGCGTCGGAGAGCATCGAGGCGTACTCGTCGCCGTGGCGGTCGACGTTCAGGTCACCGGCGACGACGACCTGTTCGTCTGCCGGAATGTGCCGGGCGTCCACAAAGGCGTCGATCTCCTTGAACTGCCCCGCGCGGACGGAGACGTCCTCGCCGCTGCCGCACGCGGAGTCGGTGGCCTGGGTGTGGGTGCCGACGACGTGCACCCTGGTGCCGCGCACGTCCAGCACCGCGTAGAGGAAGCCCTTGTTGGAGAAGGCGTCGGACCCGCAGCCGTCGGTGAAGATGTGCTGTTCCTTGTGCAGGACGGGCCACTTGCTGAGCAGGGTGACGCCGCCGTCCTCGGGGGCGACACCGGAGTACTCCCCGCTGGTGGCGTCCCATCCGCTCGTGCTGCGGCCCACCACCGGGGTCTGGTACGGGTAGCGGTCGGCGGCGTTCTTCTTCAGAGCGTCGGAGGCGGAGTTGTCGAACATCTCCTCCAGGACGACCACGTCCTGGCCCTGGAAGAAGTCCGCCTTCTCGATGGTCTCGGCCCGGTGGTCCTGGCCCCAGTTGGGGTAGAGGTTCTTGCTGAACAGGAAGGTGTTGTAGTTGAGCACCTTCAGCCGCGGGGTGCCGGAGGAGGGGTCGGCGGCCGCTGCCGGGGTGGCCGCGCCGAGCGCGGCGGTGACGGCCAGGACGACGGTTCCCAGGGCGGCGCGCGACGGACGGCGGGGCCTGTTCACGCGGTCTCCTTCACGAGTACGGAATGTCACGCGGTCTCCTGCACCGGGGCGGGAGGCCACGCGGTCCTCTCCACGAGGACGGGGTGGTCGTGCGGGACGAGCGTGCACCGGGACCCCGGGGTGAGGGAGCCGGCCTCCCAGCTGGGCAGGTCGGCCTTGGCCTCGGCGCCGGATGCGGTGGTCAGGTGGAGGCGGGTGGTGCCGCCGAGGAACGTGGCGACGCGCACGGTCGCCGTCTCGCCGGGGCCCGCGCCCTCAGCAGTGACCGCCGCGCCCGGCTTCCCGGCCTCCTCGGCGCCGACCCGCAGGCTCTCGGGCCGCAGCAGGACCTCGACCGCGTGGCCGGCGTCCGGGCAGTCGCCGTGGACGGGCAGCCGCCGCCCCAGCACCTCGACGGTGCCGTCCTCCCGCATGACGCCTGGTAGCCGGTTCATGGTGCCGACGAACTCGGCGACGAACGGCGTGGCGGGGCGCTCGTACAGTTCGCTGGGGGGCGCGCACTGCTCCAGGCGGCCGTCCTTCATCACGGCGACGCGGTCGGCCATCGACAGCGCCTCCTCCTGGTCGTGGGTGACGAAGACGGTGGTGATGCCCAGCTCCAGCTGGAGGCGGCGGATCTCCTCGCGCAGTTGGAGGCGCACCTTGGCGTCGAGTGCGGACAGCGGCTCGTCCAGCAGCAGGACGCGGGGCCGGATGGCCAGTGCGCGGGCGAGGGCGACGCGCTGCTGCTGGCCGCCGGAGAGCTGGTGCGGATAGTGCTTGTCGCGTCCCGGCAGCCCGACGAGTTCCAGCAGTTCGGCGGCGCGCTCGGCGCGCTCCGCCTTGGGGGCCTTGCGGACGCGCAGCCCGTAGGCGACGTTCTCTGCGGCCGTCATGTTGGGGAAGAGGCTGTAGGACTGGAAGACCATGCCGATGTCGCGCCGGTTGGCGGGGGTGGCGGTGACGTCCTCGCCGCCCATCAGGAGTTCTCCCGCGTCGGCGGTCTCGAAGCCGGCGATGATGCGCAGTGCGGTGGTCTTGCCGCAGCCGGAGGGGCCGAGGAGGGCGACGAGTTCGCCGGGGGCGATGTCCAGGTCGAGTCCGTCGAGCGCCGTGGTGCTGCCGAAGGCGCGGCGCAGCCCGCCCAGCCGCAGGCCGACGCCGCCGGAGCGGGTCTCGGCGGCCGGCGGGCTCTTGTGCGCGGTCGTGGCGGTGGTGGTCATGCGGTGGTCTTCCTCCCCTTACGGGCCCGCCCGCCGGCGAGGTTGGTGAGCAGGAGCAGCAGGCCCCAGGTGATGAGCAGGCTGAGCATGGCGGCGGCGACGGAGAGCTGGGCCTCGTACTCGCCGACGTGGACCATCCATACGGAGAACGGCTCGAATCCGAGCACCGTGGCGACGGTGTACTCGCCCAGCACCATGGCCAGGCTGAGGACGGCGCCGCTGACGAGCGCGGGCCGCAGGTTGGGCACGACGACCCGCCGCAGGGTGGCGAGGCGGGAGGCGCCGAGGCTGCGTGAGGCCTCCACGAGGGTGGCCAGGTCCACGGCGCGCAGCCCCGCGTCCAGCGAGCGGTAGAGGAACGGCAGCGACATGACGGTGTAGACGAGGACGAGCACCAGCGGGAAGTTCTTGTTCACCAGCACCTGGAAGGTGCCCCACAGTGGCGTGTCGGCCAGGTCCTGCTGCCAGGACAAGACGGTGCTGACACCGGCGACCAGGGCGACGGGCGGCACGATGAGCGGCACCATGCACAGCACTTCGACGACCCGCCGCAGCTTGGGCAGCCGCAGGGTGACGACGACCATGGTGGGCACCATCAGCAGCAGTCCGAGGGCGACGGTGGCCAGGCCCAGCCGCAGGGAGAGGCCGAGGCTGGTGGCCATGCCGTCGTCGCCGAGGCCCTTGGTGTAGGCGTCGAGGGTGACGCCCTTGGCGGGGTCGTCGACGGTGAACCAGAGCGAGGCGGCGACGGGGACGAGGAAGTAGAGCCCGGCAAGCAGCAGTACCAGGGCGCTGCCGTACGGACGTTTCCTGCGCGCGGGGCGTGCGCGGCGCGCGGGGGTCACGGTCAGCCCAGCCATCGGTTGCTCCGTCGTTGCAGCGGGATCTGTACGGCCATGACGAGCAGCGCGATGACCACCATGTTGAGGCTCATGGCGAGGGCGAGGTTCTCCTGGCCGACGAGGACGTTGCCCGAGAGGGCGTTGGCGATCTGAATGGTGATCAGCGGTACCGAACTGCCGGTCATGACGGCGGCGGTGGCGTGCGAGGCGAAGGCGGTGCCGAACATCAAGACGGCGCCGCCCAGCAGCGAGGGCATCAGCACGGGCAGCCCCACGTGGCGCCAGAACTGGGCGCGGGTGGCGCCGCAGGAGGCGGCGGCCTCCCGCCACTGTGCGCGCACGCCGTCCAGCGCGGGCAGGATGGTGACGATCATCAGCGGCACCATGAAGTACAGGTAGGCGAGCACCAGTCCGGCGAACGTGTAGAGGCTGAAGCCGGTCGCCTTCAGGTGCAGCAGCCGCGTCACGGTGCCGGTGGTGCCGAGCGTGGCGATGAAGGCGAAGGCGAGCGGGGCGCCGCTGAAGTTGGCGAAGACGCCGGAAGCGGAGACGACGGCCTTGCGCAGCGCGCTGCGGCGCGACGCCAGCACGGCCTGGGCGATGACGGTGCCCAGCACGGTGGCCACCACGGCGCTGAGCAGGGAGAGTTTGACGCTGCCCGCGAGCCCGGTGGCGTACGCGCCGGACAGGGAGGTGCGCACGTTCTCCAGGCTGTGGTGGCTCGCGCCGGTGTCGGGGTCGATGACGGTGAACGCGTTGTAGGCCAGGGTGCAGGCCGGGAGGCCGAAGCAGACGGCCATGAAGGCGAAGAACGGCACGACGGCGGGCCAGCGCCACCGGCGGACGGCCGCGCCGCGCCGGCGTGCCGGGCGCGGGGCCGCCGGTGGTGCCGGCTCCTCGCTCGTGCGGGTGGGGGTGGGGGTCGTCACAGCCATCAGCTGACCGCCGCGCCCCAGCCCTGGCTGATGGTCTTCTGCGCCTCGGCCTCCTGCCCGGCGCTGGGGAACTTCGGCGTGCCGTCGACCTCGGGCAGCTTGGCCGCGGCCTTCTTGTCGGCGGTGCCGTCCTTCTCCATCTCCTCCAGCAGCGCGGGCCGCGAGAAGCCCTTGAGCCAGATGTTCTGGCCCTCGGGGCTGTAGAGGAACTCCAGCCACAGCCGGGCCGCGGCCGGGTGGGGCGCGTACGTGTTGACGCCCTGGTTGTAGTACTGCGAGTACTGGCCGTCCTGGGGGACGTTCACCTTCCAGTCGACGCCCTTGGACTTCAGCTCGGCTCCGTAGCCCAGGTTGAGGTAGTCCCAGTCGATGGAGATGGGCGTCTCGCCCTTCTGGATGGTCGCCTTGGTGGACTCCACGGGCACGTAGTTGCCCGCCTTCTTGAGTCTCTTGAAGAAGTCGAGGCCGGGCTGGACGTCGTCGAAGCCGCCGCCGTTCGCGAGGGCCGCGGCGATGATCGCGGAGAACGCCGAGGAGGACTCGTTCGGGTTGCCGTTGAGGGCGACCTTGTTCTTGTACTGCGGCTTGAGCAGGTCCTCGAACGTCTTCGGGCACTCCTTGACGGCCTTGGCGTCGCAGCCGATGGAGATGTAGCCGCCGTAGTTGTTCATGTAGGAGGCGTCGGGCTGCTTCTGGGAGTCGGGTATGTCCGCCCAGCCCTTGACCTTGTAGGGCGTCAGCAGCTTCTTGGACTTGGCGGCCCGCATGAAGGAGGTGCCCAGGTCCAGGGCGTCGACGGCGCGGTCTTGGCCCTTGCGCTTGGCGGCGGCGTTCAACGCGCCCTGGCTGCTGCCGCCCGGGTCCTCGTTGTGCACCTCGATGCCGTACTTCTTCTCGAACGCCTTGATCATCTCGCCGTAGTTGGCCCAGGTCGGCGCGAGGGCGTAGACGTTGAGCTCGCCCTCCTTCTTGGCCGCCTCCACCAGCTTGTCCATGCCGCCCAGGTCCGCGGCCGAGTGGGCCTTCGCCGCCTCGCTGTCGCCGCCCTGCGCCGGTGCCGAGCCGCATCCCGTGGCCACGGCGGAGAGGGTGACGGCCGCTGCCGCGGCAGCCAGCAGTCGGCTGCCACGGGGGCCTCGGCGGCTGTGATGGTGTGCCTTCACGTCTCTTACTCCCGGGGTTCGCGCCCGCCACCTGTATGGACAAGCTCGATTCATTGAGCTTGGGCAAGCTAACAGCACCCACCCGGCGGCGCAAAGCCTGGGGCACCCTCAAACCCCCAGCTCAAAGCGTTATTTGCGAACAGGTTTAGCACCGCTGAACTGGGGTTATACGCATCTGCCACACCCGTGGACGTGCATGACGTTGCGCACAGGTGGCATGATCGGGCCAAGCCCGCGCACCAGCCCAAGACCTCGCACCACCGACGAGACCGCGCAGCACCACGAGGAGCCGCCCCATGTCCGAGCCCCGGCGTCACGAGCGGATCGCCGACGAGTTGCGGCGCGCCATCGCCGACGGGCGCTATCCGGTCGGGGCCGCGCTCCCCTCCGAAGCCGAACTCGCCGCCGCGCACGACGCCTCACGCGGCACCGTGCGGCAGGCCGTCGCCGCGCTGCTCGCCGAAGGTCTCATCGGCTCCCGGCAGGGCGCGCGCCGCGTCGTGCTGTCCACCACGCCCAGCCAGAGCTTCACCGAACTGCGCAGCTTCGCCCAGTGGGCGCGCGCCGGCGGACGCACCGCGGGCGGCCGCGTCCTGGCCTCCTCCTGGGACGTCGCCCACACCGACGAGGCCGGCCTGCTCCAGGTACGGCACAAGGACCCCGTCCTGCGCGTGCTGCGGCTGCGCACCCTCGACTCCGAGCCGGTACTGCTGGAGCGCACCGTCTACGCCGAGTGGATCGGATCGGCCGTCGAGGCCCTGCCCGAGGACTGCGAATCGGTCACCCAGCGGCTCTACGACGACACCGGGCTCGTCTTCGCCCACGGCGAGCACCACCTCGACGCCGTCGCCGCCGGCACCGCCGACGCCGACCACCTGCGGCTGCGGCGGGGCAGCCCGCTGCTGCGCGTACGCCGGACGACCACCACCGCCGAAGGGCGCCCCGTGGAGACCTCGGACGACCGCTACCGCCCGGGATCCGTCGTCTTCACCGTCCGCAACTCCACCCAGACCAACCCGCTCGCGCGCACCCACGCCTGAGCGCCCCGGGCCTCACGGCCCGCGCCGGTCCCCGCGCCGGTCCCGGCCCCCGAGGGCCGCGCCGGTCCCCGACCCTCGGGGGCCGGCGGGCCCGGAGGCCGATCCCGTCCGTCCCCTTCTCGGAGAAGTGCGAGCACGCATTGCCCACCACCCTCACGCCCGCCGCCCTGCCTGCCGCCCTCCTGTGCGACATGGACGGCACCCTCGTCGACACGGAACGCGACTGGCTCGCCGCCCTGGCCGACCTGCTGGCCGCACACGGCGCCGCCGCCGACGAGGCCGCGCTGGCGCCCTTCGCCGGGCTCCCGCTCGACGGAGCGGCCACCCTGGTCGCCCAGCGCACCGAACTGCCGGCCGAGGCCGCCGAGGCCCAGCTCGGCGAGACCTTCACGGCGCGGGTGCGCGCCGGAGTGACGGTGCAGCCGGGCGCCCTGCGCCTGCTCGACAGCGCCCGCGCCCTGGGCGTGCCTGTGGCACTTGTCACGGCCTCCGAACGCGTGATCGCCGATCTCGTGCTGGACACGCTGGGGCCGCACCGCTTCACCTGCTCGGTGGCGCACGGGGAGACCGAACGGGGTAAACCCCACCCCGACCCCTACCTCGCCGCCGCGCGGCTCCTGCGGGTGGCTCCAGAGACCTGTCTGGCCGTCGAGGACACGCCCACGGGGGCCGCGTCGGCGCGGGCCGCGGGGTGCCGGGTGGTGGCCGTCCCCACGGTCGACGGCATCCCCTCCGGGGCCGGCACCCTCCTGGTCCGGTCCCTCGAAGAGGTGGATCTCACCCGGCTCCCTTTCCCCGCGCCCCTTTTGCCCTAGCCAGCCGGGCCCAAGAGAGTGCCGTTGGGCCTTGCGGCCGGCTGTGGGCTGCGTTGTGGCTGGCCCCACAGTTCCCCGCGCCCCTGCCGGGCGCGGCCCCGACTCCCCCGGATCCGACCAGGACCACGGGGAGTGCCACCGGGCCCCGCAGGCCCGCTGCGGGGGCGTTGTGGCCGGGCGCGCAGTTCCCCGCGCCCCTGGGGCGCGCGCGGTGGACGCGAGGGTGCGGGCATGCGAAAGGGCGGCCTCCCAAAGGGGAGGCCGCCCGGGGTGCTGAGGGTTACTTGCCCTTCGCAGCTTCCTTGAGCTTGGAGCCCGCCGACACCTTGACGCTGTACCCGGCCGGGATCTCGATCGGGTCACCGGTCTGCGGGTTGCGCGCGGTGCGCGCAGCCCGGTGGGTGCGCTCGAAGGTGAGGAAGCCGGGGATGGTGACCTTCTCGTCGCCCTTGGCGACGACCTCGCCGACGGTCTCGGCGAATGCCGACAGGATCGCGTCGGCGTCCTTACGGGTCACCTCGGCCCGCTCGGACAGAGCGGCCACCAGCTCACTGCGGTTCATAATTCGTACTCCCGTGTTCTTCTTGCCGATGAGGCGTGCCACGCGGCAGAGCCGCATTTCGGACCAAGCGAAGCCGATGCTGCCAGGGCCCTACGACAGTCTCCGGACCCGGGTCCGCCTTCGGGCCCGCGCGCCCCGTGGGGTATCCCCCCGGACGACGTCCTCGGCGGGGTTACCCCCTCGGACAAGTCCTTGGGGATGCATCCTGCCCCTACCTGCGGCGGGAAAGCCAATCCGATGTCTTCCGGACGTCTCCGGTTGCGGCCACCCTAGAGGGCCGCCCGGGTGAACCTTCCCCCGACGCGCCGGGCCGGGGGCTCGGGAGAACCCCCGGCTGAGCAGGGCGGGATTCCGGCCGGGTCAGGGCTGGGTGGGCGTGGCCCTGGCCGGTTCGCTCAGGGCGCTCTTTCCGGTGGCCTGCACGGCCTCGCGGACCGCTCCTGCGACCGCGCCGGAGACCTTCTCGTTGAAGACGCTGGGGATGATGTAGTTGGGGTTCAGCTCGTCCTCGCCGACGACGTCGGCGAGCGCGCGGGCCGCGGCCAGCATCATGGTGTCGGTCACGGTGCGCGACTGCGCGTCGAGCAGGCCGCGGAAGACGCCGGGGAAGACCAGCACGTTGTTGATCTGGTTGGGGAAGTCGGAGCGGCCCGTCGCCACGACCGCGGCGGACTCGCGGGCCGCCGCGGGGTCGACCTCCGGGTCGGGGTTGGCGAGCGCGAAGACGATGGCGCCGTCGGCCATCTTCGCCACGTCGTCGCCGTCGAGCACGTTCGGGGCCGAGACGCCGATGAAGACGTCGGCGCCGACCACGACCTCCTTGAGGGTGCCGGTGTGGCCCTCGGGGTTGGTGTTGTCGGCGACCCACCGCATCGGCGAGTTCTCGTCGGCGTCGGCGACGTCCTTGCGGCCCGCGTGCACGACGCCGTGGATGTCGGCGACGACGGCGTGCTTGACGCCCGCCTCCAGCAGGAGCTTCAAGATGGCCGTGCCGGCGGCGCCCGCGCCCGACATCACCACGCGGATGTCCTCGATCCGCTTGCCGACCACGCGCAGCGCGTTGTAGAGCGAGGCGAGGACGACGATGGCGGTGCCGTGCTGGTCGTCGTGGAAGACGGGGATGTCGACGGCCTCGCGCAGCCGCGCCTCGATCTCGAAGCAGCGGGGTGCGGAGATGTCCTCCAGGTTGATGCCGGCGAAGCCGGGTGCCAGGGCCTTGACGATCTCCACGATGGCGTCGGTGTCCTGGGTGTCCAGGCAGATCGGCCAGGCGTCGATGCCGGCGAAGCGCTTGAAGAGTGCCGCCTTGCCCTCCATGACGGGGAGCGCGGCCTTGGGGCCGATGTTGCCCAGGCCCAGCACGGCGGAGCCGTCGGTGACGACGGCGACGCTGTTGCGCTTGATCGTCAGGCGCCGGGCGTCCTCGGGGTGCTCGGCGATCTGGGTGCAGACGCGCGCCACGCCGGGCGTGTAGATCATGGACAGGTCGTCACGGTTGCGAATCGGATGCTTGGACGACATCTCGATCTTGCCGCCGAGGTGCATCAGGAAGGTGCGGTCGGAGACCTTGCCGAGTGTGACGCCCTCGATGGAGCGGAGCTCGGCCACGATCTCGTCGGCATGCGCCGTCGAGCTCGCGGCGATCGTCACGTCGATCCGGAGCCGCTCGTGGCCCGAGGCGGTGACGTCGAGGCCGGTGACCGAGCCGCCGGACGACTCCACGACCGTGGTGAGCTGACTGACCGCCGTCCCGCCTGCGGGGACCTCCAGGCGGACCGTCATCGAGTAGGAGACGCTTGGCGCCATTGCCGACTTCCCTCTGCTTTCCCTTGTCACGTTGTGCACGTGCGCGCCCCGACTCCGCCGCGTTTTTTACGGCCAGCGGCGCGGCACGTCAACAGATATTCCCACCTACCCCCCGGTACGCGGTAACGCGTCCCTGGTTTCGGAAATCGTATTCCACCATACGAGAGGCTGTCACCCCCCGCAGGGCCCCCACTCCTTCGCAGGAAAAACGCCATCAATCTCCCTGAAACAGACAGAATCCGCCTAAGATCGGCCCGCACACTGCCTCTGCACTTCATGGGAGACCCGCAACATGGCTCAGGGCACGGTCAAGTGGTTCAACGCCGAGAAGGGATACGGCTTCATCGCTCAGGAGAGCGGCGGACCGGACGTCTTCGTGCACTACAGCTCGATCGACAGCGAGGGTTACCGGAGTCTCGAAGACTCCCAGCGCGTCGAGTTCGAGATCACCCAGGGCCGCAAGGGGCCCCAGGCCGACGGGGTCCGCGTCGTCGGCTGACGCCGAGCAGACCCCCGCACGACGAGAGGGCTCCCGCCGTGGTGACGGCGGGAGCCCTCTCGCTCTACCGGAGTTCAGTGACACCGACCCGCCAGCTCGCCTCGCGGCAAGTGGGCGCTCGAAGCGCCTATGGTTGGGCCCGGGGGCATGGATCGGGCCGGTGCCAACTCCAGGCTAACAAACCACCCCGGACTCGCACTTCCCCTCGGCCGGCCCTCCTTGAACGGACGGCTCCACCCGCAGGTCGCCCCCGTCAGCCCGCCCCTCGGCCCGACCGCCGCTCCGCCACTCGGCCCGCTCTCAGTCGGCCCGCAACAGGTCGGGGGCCGCCGTCTCGTCGGGGAGGTCCGCTGCCGTGCTGAGGACCTCCAGACGCTGGGTGGCGCGGGTGAGGGCGACGTACAGCGTCCGCAGCCCGGCGGGCGACTCGTCGGCGATCTGGGCCGGGGAGACGACGAGCGAGGCGTCGTACTCCAGCCCCTTCGCCTCCAGGCTGCCGAGCGCGACGACCCGCTCCCCCAGCCCCGCGAGCCACTCGCGGGCCTCCTGGCGCCTGGCCATGGCGACGACGACGCCGACGGTGCCCTCCACCTCGTCCAGCAGCCGCGCGGCGGCGTCGCGGACGGAGGCGCCGAGGTCGTCGCCCGCCACGGAGAACCCGGGTTCGACACCCGTGGAGCGTACGGCGCGCGGCGGCGCGGTCCCCGGCATGGCCAGGGCGAGCACCCGGTCGGCGAGGACGGCCAGCTCCGCCGGGTTGCGGTAGTTGACGGTGAGCTCGAAGCGGCGTCTGGGCCGCTTGCCGAGGGCTTCGTCGCGGGCGGCGGCGGACTCGTCGGGGTCGGTCCAGGAGGACTGGGCGGGGTCGCCGACGATCGTCCAGGTGGCGTGGCGGCCGCGCCGCGCGACCATGCGCCACTGCATGGGGGTGAGGTCCTGGGCCTCGTCGACGATGACGTGCGCGTACTCGGTACGTTCCTGGGCGCCGCCGCCCCCGCCCTGGTAGCCCCAGGCGCGCTCGCGCCGCGCGCCGGCGTCGCGGTCGGCCGCGGTGGTCAGCTCCTCCAGGCCGGTGAGCTGGTCGAGGGGGTCGACCTCGCGTTTCCTGGGGCGGGCCGGGGCGCCCAGGAGGGTGCGCAGTTCGTCGAGGAGTGCGATGTCGTGGACGGACAGTTCGCCCTCGCCGAGGGGGGTGAGCCGGGCGGCGAGCGCACGGGCGAGGGTGCGGACCTCGGCGGGCCGCAGCACGCGCCGGGCCCAGCGGGCGAGCCGGCCCTCGTCGGCCATGGCGCCGAGGACCTGGCGCGGCGTCACCTCCGGCCACCAGGCGTCGAGGAAGGCGGTGAAGTCGTCCTCGCCCGTGATGTCCTCGTCGAAGCCCGCCCGTACCTCGGCCGCCAGTTCGGGGTCGTCGTGTCTGCGGCGGGCACCGGACTTGTCCCAGACCGCGTCGAGCAGGAGTTTGCGGGCGCGGGGGCGCATCAGGTTCACGGGCGCCGTGCCGCCCAGGACCTGCCCGCGTACGGCGGCGAGCTCGGTGGCGTCGAGTTCGACGCGCGCCCCGAACGCGACCACGCGCAGCCGCTCGGGCACGGGGGCGCGCAGGCCCAGATCGAGCGCTCCGCGTGCGGCTTTGCGCAGCACCTTCACCATGCGCGCCGAGCCCTTGACGCGGGCGACGCGCTGTTCGTCGTACGTGGTGGCCGTGGCGCCCGCCGTCTCCTCGGCGAGGGAGCCCAGCGCGCGGATGGCGACCTGGCCCTCCTCCCCGAGGGAGGGCAGGACGCCTTCGGTGTAGGAGACGAGGAGCGGGGTGGGCGAGACGATGAGGATGCCCCCGGCGTAGCGGCGCCTGTCCTGGTAGAGCAGGTAGGCGGCGCGGTGCAGGGCGACGGCGGTCTTGCCGGTGCCCGGGCCCCCCTCGACCTCGGTGACGGAGGCGGCGGGCGCGCGGATCACCTCGTCCTGCTCCGCCTGGATGGAGGCGACGATGTCGCGCATGGTGTGGCCGCGCGCCTGGCCGAGGGCGGCCATGAGGGCGCCGTCGCCGACCACGGCCAGCGCCTCCCCGTCGAGCCGTGCCGTGATCTCGGGGCGCAGCAGGTCGTCCTCGACGCTGTGCACGCGGCGGCCCTTGCTGCGGATGACGCGGCGGCGTACGACGCGGCCGGGAGCGACGGGTGTCGCGCGGTAGAAGGGGGCGGCGGCGGGGGCGCGCCAGTCGATGACCAGGGGCGTGTAGTCGGCGTCGAGAACGCCGAGACGGCCGATGTGCAGGGTCTCCGCGATGTCCGCGATCTTGACCGTGCCGGCCGCGCCGTCGCCGCCCCCGGCCGCGCCGTCACCGGCCGCGCCGTCGTCGGTGGCGCCGTCGTCGGTGGCACCGTCGTCGGCGGCCTCGCGGACGGCGCCGTCGGCGGGCTCCACGGAGGTGTAGGCCCCGTCGGGACCGCGTTCGCCGGTCTTGCCTTCGAGCAGGTCGATACGGCCGAAGAGGAAGTCCTCGAACTCGCTGTTGAGGCGGTTGAGGTGGATGCCGGCGCGGAAGACCTGCGCGTCACGCTCGGCCAGGGCGCCCGGCGTGCCGACCTGGCCCCGTTTGGCGGCGTCGTCCATGAGGAACTCCGCCTCGTGGATCTTCTCCTCCAGCCGCCGGTAGACCCGGTCGAGATGGCTCTGCTCCGCGCGGATCTCGCGGTCGCGGACGCTCTCCGGCTCCGCTCTGTGCTGCGCGTTCAACGCGGCGGCCCCCTTCTGCTCTCCCTAGGGCAGCCGTCAACCGTACGCGATTCCGCCCCGCCGGGCGGCCCCTGTCACCTGGCCCCGTGCGTCAGCGGGTGGCCCCGCAGGCGCACGCCGTGGTGGCGGCGCAGCCGGCGGGTCTCCAGCAGGCCGAGGGCCGTCAGGGTCACCGGCGCGCCGAGGATGAAGACGACCCCGAGTTGCAGGCCGAGCCCGTGACCGCCCGGGCCGGGCCCGTGGCCGTACGCGCCCGGGCCGGGCCGGTGGCCCCTGGGGACCCTGCCATTGCCGTAACCACCGTGACCGGTCACGTAGTTCGCCCCCCGTTCGGCTGCTCCATGATCGGCAGGTGAGTCCAGGCCCTGACAGGGCACGCCTACAGCTGGGAGCCGCCGCCGTCGACGACCAGCTCGGCGCCCGTGGTGTAGGTGGCGTCGAAGGCGAGGAACACCACCGCCCTGGCGACCTCGGCCGGTGTCCCCATGCGCCGCATCGGGTTGTCCGCGGCCATCCCCGCCTTGGTCTGCTCGGCGGCGTCCTTCGGCATCGACTTCTCCAGGATCCCGGAGTCGATGGGGCCGGGGCTGACCGCGTTGACCCGGATGCCGTGCGGCAGGAGTTCCCGGGCCAGAGAGCGGGCCATCGAACGCAGCGCCGCCTTACCGGCCGCGTAGGCGCTGAGCATGGGAAGGCCCAGGGCGTTGGCGACCGAGGTGGTCACCACCACGCCACTGCCCGCGGCCAGCAGCGGAACGAACTTCTGCACCGTGAAGTACGGACCCTTGGCGTTGATGGTCATGAGCTCGTCGAAGAGTTCCTCGCTCGTCTCCCCGAACGGCGCGAACCCGTTGACGCCGGCGTTGGCGAACAGGGCGTCGACCGTGCCGAACTCGGTCTTCACCCGGTCGGCCAGCGCATCGGTATCGGACAGCGACCCGGCGTCGCTGACCACCGTGATCGCCTGCGGGCCGAGCTGTTCGCCTGCGGCGTCGAGCCGGGCCCGGTCACGCCCGGTGACGAGCACCCGCGCCCCCTCGTCCACGAGCGACTGCGCCGTGGCCAGCCCGAACCCGCTGCTGCCGCCGGTGATCACGGCCTTCTTCCCCTCGAACCTGCCCATGGCAGACACACTCCTTCAACAGAGACTGGTGGTTTCCCTCCGGCGGGCCGCCCCGGCCGGACATCCACGAGTCAACAGCCGCCGGACCAGGGCGGTCCAAGACCTGTTCCGCACCCCGTCATGCAGCAACCGCATGACGGATAGGGTGTCGGTGTGCCAGACAGCGCCCCGCCTTCGTCAGCGCCACCTCCCGGCCCGGACCTCGATCTGCGGCTCGTGCGGTACTTCACGGTCGTCGCCGAGCACCTCAACTTCGCCCGGGCGGCCGCGGCGCTGCACGTCGCCCAGCCTTCGCTGAGCCGCCAGATCCAGCGGCTGGAGGACGCCCTCGGGGTGCGCTTGCTGGAGCGCACTCCCCAGGGCAGCACGCTGACCGCGGCCGGAGCGGCCTTCCTTCCGCAGGCACAGGCGCTGCTGCACAACGCCCGGCACGCGGTGACCACCGCCCGCGACGCCGCGCCGCCGCGCACGATCACCGTCGGATACGTCGAGGACCTCGTCATCACCCTCGCGGTGCGGGGCCTGCGGCGCCGCTTCCCCACCGCGCACGTGCGCACCCGCCACCTGGACTGGGACGAGGCCCGCGCCCTGCCCGACGGCCGGGTCGACGCCCTCGTCCTGCGCACCCCCTTGCCGATCCCGGCCGACGGCCTGGAGGTGACGGTCCTCTACGACGAACCCCGCGCGCTTCTCGTGCCGGCCGACCACCGGCTCGCCGGCGAGAAGTCCCTCACCTCGGCCGACTTCGCCGACGAGCCCCTCGTGGCCTGCGCCGGCATGGCCGCGGTGTGGACCGGCTTCTGGCGGCTCGACCCGCGCTCGGACGGCAGCCCGGCTCCCCTCGGTCCGCTGCTCGTCGACACCTTCGAGGACAAACTCGAGGTCGTCGCCGACGGCCGGGCCGTCGCCCTGGTGCCGGCCGGGGACCGACGCTGCTTTCTCCGCGACGACCTGGTCACGGTGCCCGTCGAGGACATCGAACCCTGCCAGGTGGTCGTCGCCACCCGCCACGCGGACCCCCATCCGCTCCTCGGCCCCTTCCGTGCCTGCGCGAGGGAGTACCTCGTCCGCGGGGCCTGATGCGCGGCGAGTCTCGCCGTCACCTGTCACCGGGCGGGGAGCAGCCGGCGAACTCCGCCCACACCACCTTTCCCGGGTCCCGCTCCCCCACCCCCCACTTGTCCGCCAGCGTCTCGACGAGGAGCAGGCCCCGGCCCGACTCGGCGTCGTCGTCCGGGCACCCGACACGGGGCGCGCCGTCGCCGCTGTCGTGCACCTCCAGGCGGAGCAGGCCGTCATGATCCAGCCAGATCATGACGCGGAATCCCCGTCCGGGCGGTACGCCGTGCAGCAGCGCGTTCGTCGCGATCTCGCTGACGCAGACGAGTACGTCGTCGCGCCGCTCGCCCACACCCCAGGCGGTGAGCGCCTCCCGTACAAATGCGCGAGAACGGGGAATGGAACGGCGCTCCCTGCGGTAGAAGTGCTCACGGAAATGGGGCAGATGAGTTTCCCGGTTCATGAGAGAACCGTCGCGATCTGTGGATACGCTCACCAGGGAGGGAGGTCGTACAGCTTGGCTGTACGACCCCGACAAAACTCAACCGGGCGTGGGTTGGGGAGAGACATGGCTATGCCACAGAAGAAGCGTCAGAAGAATGCCTCCGCCATGAAGATGGTCGGCCAGCTGCTGGCCAACTACCGCCGCGTGGCGGGCTTCACGCAGTGCGGTCTCGCCAAACAGGCGTGTGTCGACGAGGAGACCATCGCCTCCATCGAACAGGGCCGACGCCCCCTCAAGAGCGACCTCGCGGAACTGCTGGACGAGATCCTCGGAACGAAGAACTCGCTGGCTATCGCCGTCGCCAACCTCCCCGAGATGGACAAGTATCCGCTGTGGGCGGAGGAGTTCATCGATCGGGAGCGCGAAGCGATCGTCATCTGCTCGTTCGAGAGCATGCTCGTCCCAGGCCTCCTTCAGACCGAGGACTATGCGCACTACGTCCTCAAGAACCGGGTCCCCCGGTTCACGGACGACGAGATCGCTGAAAAAGTTGCGGCTCGTTTGGAGCGGCAGAGCATCTTGCATCGCAAGCGCCGCCCGAGTACCAGCTTCGTACTCAACGAAGGCGTCGTCTGCGGAAGACTCGGTGGCGACCAAGTGTGGCGGGCACAGATGCAGCACCTCCGCGAGTGGGCTGATGTACTCGACTGCTCCCTGCAAATCATGCCCTTCACGCGTCGGATGCACGCTGCGCTCGACGGTCCCTTTGTACTGCTGGAGACACCTGACCACGAACAACTGGCATATATGGAGACGCAACTCGGAAGTCAACTCGTCTCGGACGCCGGCGACATCAGCCGTCTCGCGCAGAAGTATGCAATGCTGCGCACGCAGGCCTACACCCAAGAGGAGACAAAGGCCCTGCTGGATCGGCTGCTAGGAGAATCGTGATGAGTGCAAAGACCGTCCCAGGCCCGCACAACCTCGCGTGGTTCAAGTCAAGCTACAGCGGGACAGAAGGCGGCAACTGCCTCGAAGTCGCCTACGACTGGCACAAGTCCAGCTACAGCAGCGACCAGGGCAGCGCGTGCCTGGAGGTCGCCAACTGCTCACACGCCGTGCATGTGCGGGACTCGAAGAATCCGGGCGGGCCCACCCTCACCCTCTCCCCCGCCGCCTGGGGGCGGTTCACCACCCACGCCACCACCACCCACCCCTGACTCGTCACCCCCTTAGACAGTGACGGCGCCAAGGACGTCCGAACAGGAAGAAACCGGCACCGTCGCGCATACTCGGTGACCATGGACCGCGCACCGACGGAACCTCCGCACTGGACCGGGACGGGCTCCCTGCTGCCGGGGCGGCTGCTGTACGCGGGCCCTTTCGGTACCGCGGCACTGCACGCGCACCACGCGGTGCAGGTTCTGGCCACCGCGCGGGAGCCGTTCCGGCTCCAGGACGCGTGCGGTCACCGTGTGGACGGGTGCGCCGCTGTCATCCCGGCCGACGCGCCGCACGCCGTGTCACGGGGCACGAGTGAGGGCGTGATGCTGCACCTCGCCCCCGAGGGCACGGTGGGCGGGGCGCTCGACGCGCTCCCCGCGGACCGGGGCTGCGCACACGAGTGGACCCGGACCGCGTACGCCCTGCCGTGCCTCGCCGCATACGCCGAGCGACATCCCGCCGGGGCACCCGGCGAGGCGTCCGCCGGGGTGCCGCCGCCCGGCGGACCCGCGCCCGCCCGGGTCGAGGAGCTGACCGCCGCGCTGGACGCGCGCTTCGGTTCCGCCTCGTCCCGCACCCGGCACCCCGCCGTACGGTCCGCACTGCGTCTCCTTCCCGAACGCCTGCCCGGGACAGTGAGGTTGGGCGAGGTGGCGCGCGCGGCCGGCCTGTCCGAGGGGCGCTTCGCGCACGTCTTCCGCGCGGAGGTCGGGCTCCCCTTCCGCGCGTACGTGCGATGGCTGCGCACTCAGCGCGCCGTCGAACTCATCGAAGGCGGCCGCTCGTTGTCCGACGCGGCCCACGAGGCGGGCTTCGCCGACGCCGCCCACTTCAGCCGCTCGTGCAAACGCCTCTTCGGCATGGCGCCCTCCGAGCCGGCGAGCGGCATCACCTGGGTGCCGGGCCCGCACGAGGGCCGCTGCGCACCGTCCCCCGCGGATGCCTCCGGCAGAAGCTGACGTCTCTCCCGTACGCGGCAGCGGGTTCACGCGGCAGCAGGTTCGTTCAAGCCCGCCGGGGCGCCGCGGCCCAGAGTGGAGGGGCAGCACGCAGCCCGCCACCGGAGGAAGGGGAAGCCGCGGTGCGAGGTCCGATGCCGACGTCCGTACGCGTGGCGTTCGAAGCCGAACTCCGGGCGGCGCACGAGGCGGGGCGCGGGGGCGACGCCGAGCGGATGTGGCCTCACTTGGAGCGGGCTCACATCCTGTCCCAGGACTGGGCGTGGCCGCACACCCGGGCCCACTGGGAGATGTTCCGTCTCGCCGTGCGCTGCCGCGACCGGACGGAGGCGCTCGGACAGGTCGTCCGGCTCGTCGTGGCCGGCCCCGGCTCGCTGATGGGGCGCGCTCCGAAGGGCAACACGGGCCGCACGGGGGTCGGCCTGCACACTGTCCTGCCCCTGCCCGCCGACCTCGCCCGCATCCTGGACGAGGCGTCGGCGTCCGGACTCTGACGGCTCTCGGAGTCCGCGCGCCCGGCCGGGAAGGTGAGGGAGACCTTCCCGGCCGGCCACAGCCCTCAGAAATTTTCCCGTTCCCGTGAACTTCACCCCGGGGCACGGCATCACAACTGATGCGCGCCCGGCGATCCCGTGGCGGCGCGCCTGATTGAACCGGTGACCCCGCGTTCCCGTGAAGCCAGTGCGAGCTTCGGCGGCAGCGTCCGGCTCCGCGCCCCCCACGGCCGGCGGAGCGAGCGCACGCGTCGCCGCCGCGCGCAGCACCCCCACCGACGCCACACCGCAGATGCGGAGCACTCCCAGATGACTGTCAGAAAGCCGAGCCGTAAGGTCGTTGCCGCTGTCGCCGGCGGCGGGGCGCTGCTCGTGGCCACCCCACTGGTCGCCCACGCCGTCATCTCCCGCGACACTCCGCCGACCGTCGCCGCCAAGGGCGCCGCGCTGGTCGACGTGAGCGGCAAGAGCGGCAAGTCCGTCTTCGCCAAGGAAGCCGACACCGTCCGCCCCATCGCGAGCACGACGAAGATCATGGTCGCCACCGTCGTGCTCGACAGCGAGGACCTGGACCTGGGGCGCCGGGTTCCCGTCGCGCAGGCGTACCGCGACTACGTCACCGAGCACCACGCCAGCACCGCTGACCTGCAGACGGGCGACAAGCTCACCGTCCGCCAGCTGCTCTACGCCGCGCTGCTGCCGTCGGGCGCCGACGCCGCCTACGCGCTGGCCGACACCTTCGGTGAGGGCGACACCACGACCCAGCGGGTGAAGTCCTTCGTCGGGAAGATGAACGCCAAGGCCGACGCGCTCCACCTGAACAAGACGAGGTTCTCCACCTTCGACGGCACGGGCGAGGACGCCAGCACCCCGAAGGAACTGGTGAAGCTGGCCCGGCACGCGATACGGAACTCCGTCTTCCGCAAGGCCGTCAAGACGGAGAAGTACAAGACCGAGGCCCCGGCCGCCAACGGCCGTACCCGGTACTACACCTGGAACAACACCAACCATCTCCTCGACGCGTACGACGGCGTCACCGGCATCAAGACGGGGACCACGGCCAAGGCGGGCGAGTGCCTGGTGTTCGCCGCCACCCGTGGCGACAAGGAGTTCGTCGGCGCGGTCCTCAACAGCAAGGACCGGTTCCAGGACGCGGCCGAGCTGCTGGACCACGGCTTCGGGGCCGACGACGCGAAGGACATGGAGATCGAGGAAGAGCCGTCGGACGGTCCGCAGGACTGACAGTCCCCACCGCCCCGCGCGGGCGAGGCGTCACCCCGCCCCGGCGAGGACCGTGACCACGGACCGGTGCACGGCTGCCGCACGGGGCGGGGCGCCCGTGCGGTCGGCGAAGAGCAGATGCGCGGCACCGATCAGCGTCGGGGCCAGGACGTCGACGTCGGCGTCGGCCGCGACGCGGCCGAGGCCGCGTTCGGCGGCGAGGTAGGCGGCGATCATCGCCGTGGCCTCGGCGAGCAGCGGAACGCCCGTGGGGCGGGACGCGCGCAGCCGGGCCCGCAGTTCGTCGCGCGAGGTGACCAGGCCGACGATCGCGACGGCCACGGACTCGAACAGCGTCGTCAGCGCGTCCGTGAGGTTGTCGGCGACGGTGCGGCTTCCGGCCGCGTCGCACAGGGCGCGGGTCTGCGCGTCGAGCCGGGCGACGCGATCGAGGACGAGTGCGGCGAGGAAGCCGTCGAAGTCGGCGAAGTGCCGGTGCAGTACGCCTTTGGCGCAGTCGGCCTCCGTGGTGACGGCCCGGCTGGTGAGCGCGCTGGGCCCCTCCCGCAGCAGTACGCGTTCGGCGGCGTCGAAGAGCCTGCCGCGCACGTCGCTCAGGTGCACTCCTGTCGGCACTCGCATCCCTTTCCGTTGCCTAGTGGGCATGTGCCCACTAGGGTGGGCACATGCCCACTCTACCGCCGGACGGCGCACAGCCCGCCACGCCCGCACCCCACCGGGAACGCCGGATGGCCGAGTCGTTCGGCGCAGACGCCGAACGCTACGACCGGGCGCGGCCCCGCTATCCGGAAGCGCTGGTGCGGCGGATCGCCGCCGGCAGCCCAGGACCCTCCGTGCTCGACGTCGGCTGCGGCACCGGAATCGCCGCCCGCCAGTTCGAGGCGGCCGGCTGCCACGTACTCGGCCTCGACGTGGACGCGCGCATGGCCGCCTTCGCGCGGCGCGGCGGCGTCGAGACCGAGGTGGCGGCCTTCGAGGACTGGGACGCGGCCGGGCGCGTGTTCGACGCGGTGGTCGCGGGCCAGACCTGGCACTGGGTCGATCCGGTCGCCGGCGCTGCCAAGGCGGCCGGAGTGCTGCGCCCTGACGGCAGGCTGGCCCTCTTCTGGAACGTCCCCGCGCCCTCGCCCGAGGTCGCGGCGGCCTTCCACGACGTGCACCAGCGGGTGCTGCCTCACGAGCCGCTCAACCAGTGGGCGAAGCCCGCCCTCGACGGACACGTGGCACTGCTTACGACGGCCGCCGACGGGATACGCCGGTCCGGCGCGTTCGACGAGCCGGAGGAGTGGCGGTTCACGTGGGAGCGGACCTACACGCGCGACGCCTGGCTGGACCAGATCCCCACCAGCGGTGTGGCGGCCCGGATGCGGGCCGCCACGCTCCGGGAACTGATGGCGGCGACCGGCGCGGCCATCGACGCCCTGGGCGGCGCGTTCACGATGCCGTACACGTCCGTGGTGGTCACCGCGCGCCGGACCGGCGCCGACGGCTGAACCGGTGCGAATGCCGCGGAGGTCCGCCCCCGGTTACGGCGTGCCGCCGTCGCCCGCTCCGCCGCCCGAGACGACCTCGTACGCCAGTGCCACGAGATCGGGGACGGCCGGGTGTCCTGGGCCCTCGCGCCAGGCGAGGACCACCGGAACCGCCGGCGCGTCCACCAGCGGGCGGTAGACCAGCGAGGGGTGCGTGTGGTTGCGCGGGGTGGCCGTCGTGGACACCCCCACGGCCCGGTCCGCGGCGATCGCGATGAGCCACTCGTCGGTGTTGGCCACCTCGATGGCCCCCGGGGGCCGGGCCGTGGGCGGCCACAGGTCCATCGTCGTCGTGCCCGAGACGGTGTTGAGGGCGATCGGGCGGGTGGCGAGGTCCGCCAGCGTCACCTGCGGCAGCGCGGCCAACGGGCTGTCCGCCGAGACGACCGCCACCCGCTCCTCCCGCAGCAGCAGCCGCGTGGCGATCCCGGAGACGGTGACGGTGCCGCGCAGCAGGGCCACGTCGACCGCGCCCCGCGTGAGCCCCGCCGTGGCGTCGTCGATCCGTCGCAGCTCCAGCGGCACGCCCGGATGCGTCTCGTCCCAGCGGCGCAGCAGCGGCACGGTGTGGTCGCCGAGCGCCGCCCAGGTGTGGCCGAGACGCAACGGCCAGGCCGTCAGCCCGCGGGGATCGAGAGCGACCTCGACCGCGGCGAGCGCCGCGGTCGCCTTGTCGCGGAACACGCGTCCGGCGGCGGTGAGTTCGAGATGGTGCGTGGAACGGTCCACAAGGCGGGTACGCAGGTGGTCCTCCAGCTGGCGCAGCGTGCGCGACAGCGCGGGCTGCCCCACGTGGAGGCGGGCGGCGGCGCGGGTGACACCGCCCTCCTCGGCGATCGCGAGGAAGGCACGCAGATGGCGCAGCTCCATGGTCATGCCTACCGAGCATAACCACTGCGGAATCGGCATTTCACCCGCGTTGGAAGAATCCCTAGCGTGAAGGCCATGACCTCCACCGCGCCCGCTCCCGCCACCTCGGCGTCCGCGCCCGTGTCTGCCGCCACGTCCGTCCCTGCCGCCGGCTCCGCGCCCGTCCCGGTGGCCGCGCGCGCCGCCGCTCCCACGTCCGTGTCCGCCGCCTCCGCGTCCGCCGGGGGCACCGGGAACTCCGGCCCGGAAACGGTGGCAGGACCGACGGCGGCGGCCGGGGCGGCGGGGGCCGCAGGGGCGGAGGCGGCCGCAGGGCCTGAGACCTCGGCGGTTCGTGTGCACGTCGGTGGGTCCACCGGGCGCGGCAGTCTCACCGGTGTCGGCCTCGTGCTGGCCGGGACGGTGTCCGTCCAGTTCGGGTCGGCCTTCGCCGCGCTGCTGTTCCCGCGGGCCGGGGCGCTCGGCACGGTCGCCCTGCGGATCGCGCTCGCCGCCGTCCTGCTGCTGCTCGTCACCCGCCCCCGGCTGCGCGGCTACACGCGCGCCGACTGGACCGTCGTCGCCGGCTTCGGCCTGGCCCTCGGCGGCATGAACATGCTCTTCTACCAGGCGATCGACCGCATCCCCCTCGGACCGGCCGTCACCCTCGAAGTGCTCGGGCCGCTGCTGCTGTCCGCCGTCACCTCCCGCCGCGCCGCCGGCCTGCTGTGGGCCGGCCTCGCACTGGCCGGCGTCTACCTGCTGGGCAGTGGCGGCTTCGACCAGCTCACCCTCTCCGGCGTCGCCTTCGCCCTGGGCGCCGGGGCGATGTGGGCCGCGTACATCCTGCTCAACGCCCGCGCGGGCGCCCGCTTCCCCCGCCTGGACGGCCTCGCCATCGCGATGAGCGTCGCCGCGCTCGTCAGCCTGCCGCTCGGCCTCACCTCCGCCGGGACGACCCTGCTCGACCCCGGCGTCCTCGCGCTGGGCCTCGCCATCGCGGTGATGTCCTCCGGCGTGCCCTACACCCTGGAACTGCTCGCGCTGCGCCGCCTGCCCGCGGCCACCTTCGCGGTGCTCACGAGCCTGGCACCGGCCGTCGCCGCGCTGGCCGGATACCTGGTGCTCCACCAGGGGCTGTCGGCGGCCCAGTGCGCCGCGATCGCGATGGTGGTCGCCGCGAGCGCGGGAGCGGTACGGACCGGCAGGCGGTGACCACGCCCGCCCGCCGGTGAAGTCCGCGTTCAGTCCGACGCCGCCGGGCCGCCGTCCTCGGGGGCGAGGAGCCCCGTCAGTACGCGGGCGACGAGGCGGTCGAAGAGGGCCTCCGCGGACTCCTCCCCACGCCGTCCCGGCCACCGGCCTGCTGCCCGGCGGCCCCCTGCCCGGCGGTCTGCTGCCCGGCGGTCAGGGCGGCGACCAGGTGGGGATGGTCGCCGTCCGTCGCGAGCGCGGTCAGATACGCGTGCTGGACCTGCCGCCATCGCGGGAGCGTCCCGTTCCTCGCGTCCTGTCGGCCGGATGCCGAGCCAGAGGGTGCCCCTGGCGGCAGTAGGCGGTCTGCGGGGGGATCGTGGTGGGCCGCGCAGTTCCCCGCGTCCCTTCGGGGCGCGTCCTCACACCGGGGGCGAGTAGTGCTGGGGGCGGTCCCGTTCCTCGGGCGGCGGCAGGTTGCGGGCCGGAGTCTCCACCGGCGGCGCGTGCTCGGCGCGCACGCCCCGCGCCCGCTCCCAGCCGGCCCGCGCCCTGGGATGGAACCGGCGCGCCGGCGGCACCAGCTTCCAGCCCCAGTGGATGAGCCGCCCGATCCTGCGCAGCCTGCGCTCGTCCCGCACCGTCCACACGTAACCGAGGCGGCGCCGCACGGCGGGCGGGAAGAATCCGACCGTGAACCACACCGAGGCCCGCGCCTGCGGCCCGCGCACCAGCCGCCACACCCCCTCGGGCAGCCACCCCAGCGCGGGCGGCTTCGCCAGCGCCGTCAGATCGAGCACGTCCCTGGCCGGCGTGTTGTCCTCCAGCACCTCCGCCGCCATACGGTCCCAGTACTCGCGGAAGTCCTCCCAACTGGCCGGCACGGGGCGCATGCTCATCCCGTACAACCGCCACCACCGCACGTGCTCGTCGAACAGCTGGCGCTTCTGGGCCTGCGTCAGGCCCGGCCCGAGCCGGTCCGCGACCAGGAGAGTCAGCATGAAGAAGGTGGCGTGCGCCCAGTAGAAGGTGTCCGGGTCGAGGGCGTGGTAAGGGCGCCCTTCGCGGTCGGTCCCCTTGACGGTGTGGTGGTAGCCGCGCACCTGCCGCGCCGTCTCGACCGCACGCGGCCCGTCGTAGACGACGCCGCCGATCGGATACAGCGAACGGAACAGCCGCTCCCACCGCTCCTCGAAGAAGCGCGAGTGCTCCGCGACCCCCGCGCCCAGCCGCGGGTGCATGTTCTGCATCGCTCCGGCCCACGGCGCCAGCAGGACGCCGCGCCAGTCGCCGAAGTACTGCCACGTCAGCGAGTCGGGACCCAGCGGCTCCGGCGTGTCGTCTCGTACGCCTCTCACCATCGGGCGCTCCTTCCGCTCCGGGTGCGGCGGCCCGCTCGCAGCGTAGAGGCCGCGAGCGGCGACGTCAGCCCCCCGCCGAGGCCCCGCTCGCCGCCGCCGTCCGCGCGTCGAGCGCCTTCTTCAACGCGGGCCCGGCGACCCCCGCGCGGGCCGTCAGCTCCTTGAGCCGCCGGCGGTTGCGGTGCCGCACCCCCCAGCTCAGCTCGGGGCACAGCCGAGCCAGCGCCGCGAACGAGGCGAGCGCGGCGCGCGACGGCTCGACCCGGTCGACGGGATCGCTGCCCGTCAGCGTCGCCACGGCCTCCGCCCGCAGCAGACCAGGAAGCCGCTTGTCACGCACCGTGATCTCCTTGCGGCGCAGCGTCCGGGACGCGACGGAGATCAGCCCCGCCCCGACCAGGTCACTCTCGACCGCCAGACACGTCTCCCGGCGCTCCTTCTGCACGAGCGTGTGCCAGCGGCGGGCACGGGAGTGGCCCTCGACGGAGCGCAGGGCGCCGTCCAACACGGGATCACCGGTACGGCGGCCTCCCCCGACGGGCCGGGCCTTACCCCGGTCGTCCTTCAGGCACGCCCGCGCCTCGAGCTCGGCCAACGTGGCCGCCCTGATCGCATACCCCAACTCGTCCCCCCACTTCAGCCGCTCCTTCTCGACGTCGCACGCCAGCAGGAAGAGCCGCCTCGGCAAGCTGCCCGGTATCTGTTCCATACCCCCATCACAGCACGCCCCCGAAACCCCGGGAACCCCGAAAAGCCCTGATCAGCACACCGGAGAGCAACCACCACCGCGCCGCCCACCCACGCAGGCCACGAGAGAGCACCGCCACCACGCCGCAGCCCAGGAGAGGGCACCGCCACCACGCCGCCCCACCCCTGTGGAGGGGGTGCGGGTGGCGAAGCCCCCGCCCACGCGCGGCGAAGCCGCGCAAAACAACGAAGGCGAGGCGGCCCACGCTGTCCGTGGGCACACCTCGCCTCTCGCCTTCGTGGAGATGGCGGGAATCGAACCCGCGTCCAACGAAGTGGAAACAGGGCTTCTCCGAGCGCAGTCCGCTGCGATTTTCTCGGCCCCGGAGATCACGCGGACAAGTCTCCGACGGGCCCAGTCACTGTGTGATGTCCCGGCAGGCCCCGTGACCGGGCCTACGCGGTGAGTTCCCTTAGCTGATGCCAGGAACCGGGGCGGGAACTACCCCGGGCTGACACTTCGCAGGTCGCTGCTCAGGCAGCGAGGGCGAAGGAATCGCGCTTGGTGTTGGCGATTATTTTTTTGCGGCACGTGGTTAACGAGATCATTGCCGCGTTCCTCGGCTCGCTTCCCCTGCTTCGACGTTCGCTGTCGAAACCGATCATCCCCATGTTGAGTTGAGAAACTCCGCCCCGCTGGGAGGGCTGACGCCCATGGTACGTGACCTGTGCGCATCTGTGCCAACCATTTCGGCCCCTCACCTATTCCCCCGGGCTGCGGGGGGGGGCCGGCCAGGGGCCCGGGGCGGCTACCTGGCCATGCTCCGCTGCCGCCGCCGGGCCGCGGACATCGCGCGGTCGGCCTCGCGCCGGTCCTGCTTCTCGCGGAGCGTCTGCCGCTTGTCGTACTCCTTCTTGCCCCGCGCGAGGGCGATCTCGACCTTGGCGCGGCCCCGGTAGAAGTAGAGCTGGAGGGGGACGAGGGTCAGACCCGTCTCCTGGAGCTTGCCGGTGAGCTTGTCGATCTCCACGCGGTGCAGCAGCAGCTTCCGCTTGCGGCGGGCGGCGTGGTTGGTCCACGTGCCCTGCGCGTACTCGGGGATGTGGACGTTGTGCAGCCACACCTCGCCGCCGTCGATCTGGGCGAAGCCGTCGACGAGGGAGGCACGGCCCATGCGCAGCGACTTGACCTCAGTGCCCGTCAGCGCGATGCCGCACTCGTAGGTGTCCAGCACCAGGTAGTCGTGGCGCGCCTTCTTGTTCTGCGCGACGAGCTTCCTGGCGTCCTTGTCGTCCTTGGCCTTCGCCTTGGTCCGTTGCGTCTTCATCTTCGCCATAGCCCGGCCATTCTCCCACTACGACCGGGCTTCGAGGCCACTCAATACTGTCCTCGCCCGCTGCATGGCCGCGTCCGTGTCGTGGACGGCGAGGTCGGGGGTGAGGCCCCGCCCCTCCACGTCGCGACCTGACGGAGTCGTGTAGTGACCGACCGTCAGCTCGGCGACGGAGCCGTCACTCTGGTGCTCGGGCATCTGCACGGAGCCCTTGCCGAAGGTGCGGGAGCCGACGACGACGGCGCGCCCCCGGTCCTGGAGCGCGCCGGTCAGCAGTTCGGCGGCGCTCATGGTGCCGCTGTCGACGAGGACGACGACGGGGCGGCGCTCCACGTCGACGCCGCCCGCTCCGCTGCCGGCGTCGTCGCGTTCGGCGTACAGGGCCCGCTGCCTGCCGTTGTCGTCGTAGGTGGCGACGAGGCCGCCGTCGAGGAAGGCGGACGCCGCGGTAACGGCCTCGTCGACCAGGCCGCCGGAGTTGCCCCGCAGGTCGAGGACGATGGCCCCGTCCGCGGGGACCTGCTCGCGGACGGCCTCGCGCACCCGTTCGCCCGCGCCGCGGGTGAAGGCGGCGACCTTGATGCGGGTGACGCCGTCACCCAGCCGCCGGACGCGCACGGACTCGGTCGTCAGCTGTGCGCGACGCAGGGTGCGGGTCAGCTCGCGCCCGTCGCGTACGAGGTGCAGCGCGACGCGGGTGCCGGGTGCGGCGGCGCCGGTCGGCGCGTCGGGGTCCGAGCCGCGCAGCAGGGCGACGACGGCGGTCACGGGCTTGCCGGTCACCGGTTTCCCGGCCACGGAGCGCAGCCGGTCGCCGACGCGGACTCCGGCGTCGTCGGCGGGGCTGCCGGGCCGCACGCCGTCCACCTCGATCGCGGTACCGCGGCCGGCTCCCGACACGTCCCCTCTCGACGCCCCCGGGCCGTCGGTGCGGGGGTGACCGCCGTCCCCTCGAGACGCCCCGTCACCCGCGTGGGTCTGGCGTACGGAGATGCCGACGCCGACGTAGCCGCCCTCCAGGGCGCGCCGCAGCTGCGCGTACTCGCGCGCCGTGTAGGCCGCGGACCAGCGGTCGCCGCTGCGGCTGACGACGACGTCGGCGTCGGCGCCGTCCCCGGCACGCTCCCGCGCCTCGCGCGCGTCCCTGGGCGCCTCGCCCTTGCCGTCACCCGCGGCGCCCGGAGCACCGCGCGCGGCACCGTGTGCCGCCGCGTCGGGGCCTGCCGGGGAGCCGAGGGCGGTCAGCTCACCGCCGAAGGACCCGGTGGCGGCGCCGGTCGCCAGCACGCCGACGAAGACCAATGTCAGGGCCCCGCGCCGCGACCGGCGCGGGCGCGTATCGAGGAACCACGAGCCTGGCATGGTCCGGAGTGTAGGGCAGCGCGGGGCGCTCTACGGGCGGTTGCGACAAGGGCACCCCGCGTCCTGTGTCACACCTTCAGGTACTTGCGCAACGTGATGAACGCTGCTGCCGCCGGCACCAGGACCCCCACCGCGAGGATCAACGGCAGCACCTTGATCACGGCGTCCCAGCCGATGAAGTTGATCAGCAGGATCTTCTCCTGGAGCCAGTTGTTGATCAGGAAGTACTTGCCGAGCACGAGCAGCACGCAGGCGAAACCGGCGCCGATCAGGCCCGCGATGGCCGCCTCCAGGATGAACGGCATCTGGATGTAGAAGCTGGAGGCGCCGACCAGCCGCATGATGCCCGTCTCCCTGCGGCGGCTGAACGCCGAGACCCGCACGGTGTTGACGATCAACAGCAGCGCCACCACCAGCATCAGCGCCATCACGCACAGCGCCGCGATGTTCATGCCGTTGAGGAGGTTGAAGATGTTCTCCAGCAGGCTGCGCTGGTCCTGTACCTCCTGCACGCCCTGTCTGCCGGAGAACGCCGTCTGGAGGACCTGGTACTTCGTCGGGTCCTTGAGCTTGACCCGGTAGGACTCCTGCATCTGGTCCGCGGTCAGCGAGTCGGCCAGCGGGGAGTCCTTGAAGTCCTCCTTGTAGTGGTTGTACGCCTGGTCGGCCGACTCGTAGTAGATCTTCTCGACGACGTCGAGCTTCTCCAGGTCGGTCTTGATCTCCTGCTTCTGCTGCGAGGTGACGGCACCCTTGTCGCAGTTGGGGTCCGAGGAGGCGTCGTTCTTGTTGCACAGATAGATGGAGACCTGGACCTTGTCGTACCAGAACCCCTTCATCGTGCTGACCTGCTCACGGGCGAGCAGCGAGCCGCCCGCCAGCGCGAGCGACAGGGCGACGGAGACGATCACCGCGAAGGTCATCGTGAGATTGCGACGGAGACCGACGCTGATCTCCGACAGAACGAACTGGGCGCGCATGGCGTGCTTTCCTCGGCTTTCCTCAGTGCTGGTATCCGTAGACGCCGCGCGACTGGTCGCGCACGAGGCGGCCGGTCTCCAGCTCGACGACGCGCTTGCGCATCTGGTCGACGATCTGCTGATCGTGGGTGGCCATCACCACGGTGGTCCCCGTGCGGTTGATGCGGTCGAGCAACTTCATGATGCCGACAGAGGTCTGCGGGTCCAGGTTGCCGGTCGGCTCGTCGGCGATCAGCAGCATGGGCCGGTTGGCGAACGCCCGGGCGATGGCCACACGCTGCTGCTCACCACCCGAGAGCTCACCCGGCATCCGCTCCTCCTTGCCGCCCAGCCCCACCAGGTCGAGGACCTCGGGCACCGTCTTGCGGATCTGGCCCCGGGACTTGCCGATGACCTCCAGCGCGAACGCCACGTTCTCCCCGACCGTCTTGTTGCCCAGCAGCCGGAAGTCCTGGAAGACCGTGCCGAGCTGACGGCGCATGTGCGGCACCTTCCAGTTCGACAGCCGTGCCAGGTCCTTGCCCAGCACGTGCACCTGGCCCGTGCTGGCGCGCTCCTCGCGCAGGATCAGCCGCAGGAAGGTGGACTTGCCGGAACCGGAGGAGCCCACGAGGAAGACGAACTCGCCGCGCTCGATCTCCAGCGAAACGTCGCGGAGCGCCGGGCGGTTCTGCTTGGGATAGGACTTGGAGACGCTGTCGAATCGGATCACGGATACACCACGTCGGCCTGGGTAGGGGCAACGGAAGCCGCGGTGCGGCCCCTGGCGCACCTCCCGCGTTCAGCCGGGGGTGCGGTGTGGGCGACCATACGCGAAGCGTGGCGTGCCGTGCACGCGGCACCGGCGTACGCCACCCGCGCCGGCGCCCCCTGACCGGTGCTTTGACGCTCCACCTGCTTGTTTCTGCGGAAGCTGCCGTCACCTGGCAGAGTGGAGTAGAGCACCTATGGGGAACGAATCACGCACGGGTGGCGTTGGCGCGACTGAGGAGGGATTCGCATGACATGCGACCGACTGGTGTGTGCCAACTGCGCGGGGCCCGTGAGCGAGGGCCGGTGCGCCGTGTGCCGCGCCCACCGCGAGCGTCTGCACCGCGAGTCCCCGCTCGCCAACCTGTCCCCCGCCGCGCTGATCGCCCTGCTGGCGACGCTGATGGCCGTGGCGCTGGTGGCACAGAAGGTCGCCACGGCCTGACTCCGCGCGAGCGCCGTCCCGGGTCCTGAGCACCGCGGGCCCAAGCGCCACGCCGGTACGGGCCCGACGACAGCGCGCCGGGCCCGGCGGCCCGAAGGCCGCCGAACCCGGCGCGATGCGTGTCTGTGCTGCTATGCAACAGTCGTGCTGTTATGCGGCAGTCGTACTGTCACGCAACAGCCGTGCCGTTACGCAGCGGTACGACGGTTGACCAAGCGCGGCATCAGGCGGAAGCCGATGCCACCGGCGATCATCGTCGCGGCGCCCACGAGGAGGAACGTCGTCTCGGTCGAACCGGTCTCGGCCAGTTCGTCCTTCGGCGCCTCGGGCTTGCTGTCCTGCACCGGCTGGCTGCCGGCGCTGTCCGGGTTGGCCCCGCCGCCCTGGCAGTTGACGTTGTCGCCGTCGAGTTCGCAGGTGTCGTCGTCGCCACCGCCGGAACCGCCGATGGTCGCGGGCTCCTCGCCACCGCCGTTGCCGCCGTTGCCGCCGGTCCCGCCGTTGCCGCCGGTCCCGCCGTTGCCGCCGTTCCCGCCGCCGTCGGCGTTGCCGCCGTTGCCGCCGTTCCCGTTGCCACCGCTGCCGTTGTCGCCGCCGCCGTTGTCGTCGCCGCCGCCGGGACCGCCGTTGCCGCCGGGGCCACCGTTGCCGCCCGGGCCGCCGTTGTCGCCGCCGCCGTCGTCGTCACCGCCGCCGGGACCGCCGTTGCCGCCCGGGCCGCCGTTGTCACCGCCGCCGTTGTCGTCACCGCCGATGACGGTGCCGCCGATGCCGCCGTCGTCGTCGCCGCCGATGCCGCCGTCGTCGCCGCCGGAGTCACCACCGTCGTCGCCGCCGCTGTCACCGCCGCCGATGAGGCCGCCGATCACACCGCCGATGATGCCGCCGTTGTCACCTCCACCGGAGCCGCCAGGGCCATCGTCCGGCCCCGCCGCCTGCGCGGCGCCCGCCGCGGTCAGCGAGGCGCCGGCCGCGAACACCGTCGCCGCGGCTATGCGCGCGACCCGCAGCCGCGTCTTCGATTTGCTCATGTTCCAACTACCCCCAGTAGCTGTACTCGTCCATGGGGCAGCTGCGCGCGGAGCGCGTCCGCACCGGGCGTGCCGTCGAGGCGAACTGGTTCGTCCCCACCCCGGGCTCCCGCCGTTTGTCACCGGGGCGCATTCTTCACCCCGTACATGCGCCCCTGACACAGGCATGCCGAGCGAACAGCTTTCCCCAGCCTTCACACGCACGTCAAGCGAAGACCGGATGAACCGACTGACAAAACGTCAGTCCTGGGCCTGTTCCTGCTGCTTGCGCCAGCGGATTCCCGCCTCCAGGAAGCCGTCGAGGTCACCGTCGAGAACGGACTGCGGGTTGCCGACCTCGTGCTCGGTGCGCAGGTCCTTGACCATCTGGTAGGGGTGCAGCACGTACGAACGCATCTGGCTGCCCCAGGAGTTGCCGCCGTCCCCCTTGAGGGCGTCCATCTTGGCCTGCTCCTCCTGGCGGCGGTGGGCCAGCAGTCGGGCCTGCATGACGCGCATGGCGGCGGCGCGGTTCTGGATCTGCGACTTCTCGTTCTGGCAGGAGACGACGATGCCGGTGGGCAGGTGCGTCATCCGGACCGCCGAGTCGGTGGTGTTGACCGACTGGCCGCCGGGGCCCGAGGAGCGGAAGACGTCGATCCGCAGCTCGTTCTCGGGGATGTCGATGTGGTCGACCTGCTCGACCACCGGCAGCACCTCGACCCCGGCGAACGAGGTCTGACGGCGGCCCTGGTTGTCGAACGGGGAGATTCGCACCATGCGGTGCGTGCCCTGCTCGACGGAGAGCGTGCCGTAGGCGTACGGGGCCTTCACGGTGAAGGTCGCGGACTTGATCCCCGCCTCTTCCGCGTAGGAGGTGTCGAAGACCTCGGTGGGGTAGCCGCGCCGCTCGGCCCAGCGCAGATACATCCGCATCAGCTGCTCGGCGAAGTCGGCGGCGTCCACGCCGCCCGCCTCGGCCCTCACGCTGACGACCGCCTCACGCGGGTCGTACTCGCCCGACAGCAGGGTGCGGACCTCCAGCTCGTCCACCGTCTTGCGGACGGACTCCAGCTCGCCCTCGGCCTCGGCGCGCGCGTCGGCGTCGCCCTCGTCCTCGGCCAGCTCGAAGAGCACCCCCACGTCGTCGATGCGTCCGCGCAGCTCCTCGACCTTGCGCAGCTGCCCCTGGAGATAGGAGAGCCGGCTGGTCACCTGCTGTGCGCGCTCGACGTCGTCCCACAGGTCGGGGGCCGCCGCCTGCTCCTCGAGCGCGGCGATGTCTGACCGCATCTTGCCCAGGTCAAGGACGGCCTCGATCGACTCCATGGTGGAGGAGAGGGACTTCAGCTCTTCGGATACATCGACGACTGCCACGCTCCCCACCCTAACCGCAAGCCGCCACCCCAGCCTTAGCCCACTTGGGCGTCACGCTCCGCGTTCCGGTGTGCCGTCAGCGTGGTGACGAGGACGTCGCGGCGCGCCGGGCGCACGCCGTCGGCGGGGCGCACCGGATCCACCGCGTGCCAGGTGGCCCGGTCGTCGCCGAGCAGGAGAGTGCCGCGCTCGTGCAGCGTGGTGGCCAGCACCTGGGTGCCGTCGGGCTCGTAGACGGCGCTCCGGCCGCCGGCCGCGTTCTCCCGGCCGATCATCAGCGAGGTCACCAGCGTGACGCCGTCCCGGTGGCGGCCCTCGGGGGTGGGCTGCCCTTCCGCGTCGGGCGAGGCGACGACCCGGAACGGGTGCACCTTCACGCTCCACTCGTCGGCGTCGTGCAGACAGGTCGCGAGCTGGCCGAGCATGCGGGTCAGCGAGGCGAAGAGGGGGTCGGCCACGAAGGCGTCGGTCAGCGGTGCGAAGTGCCGGTCCTCGCCGACGTGCAGCCGGTTGGTCTCCTCGGGCTGCGCGAAGGCCAGGTGCGGCATCGGGCGCAGCGCCCCCGTGCGGTCGAGCAGGAAGTGCCCGTAGCGGCGCAGCCGGCGCGTGCCGTGCCGGGCGGCGTACGCGTCCTCCTCCAGGTCCTCCCAGTGGGAGGCGAAGCGGCGCCAGTCCGCCTCGTCCGCGCCCACGCAGCGCGAGAGGGCGGCGGGCCGCATCACGTGGGCCCGCCGGGACAGCAGCGCCTGCCTGGCCTCGGCGACCTCGCCCGCGCTCTTCTCCGTCTGGGCACCCGCCATGTCCACCATGCGGCAATCCTCCTACGCGCCCGCGGGGTCCGCATCCGGACTCTCGGACCCGGACGCCGCCACGGCCGGGCCCGGCTCCGGCTGGAGCGGCGTCCGCAGCGCCGAGGCCCCCGCGCGCCACGCCTCCAGCAGCGCGGCGCCCAGCCGCTCCTCCAGCCGGACGGTGGCGTCCGCGCCGAAGGCGATCTCCGGCTCCTGCGCGGGATCGCTCGCCAGCAGCCCGCCGATCACCTCCCGGCGCACCACCTGCTCGTGCACGGCGTCGGCCTCCACGTGCTCGTCGTAGAACCGCTGGGCCGCCTCGCCCGCCCCGAGCCTGCGCATCGCCGCCGCCAGCCGGCGGGAGCCCGGCGAGGAGGTGACCTCCACACAGGCGAAATGCCCCACCAGCGCGCCGCGCAGCGCCCTGTGCAGCCCGAACAGCGACATCAGGTTGACCAGGGCGAGGGCCGGGCCCGGCGCGGCGTCCAGGTAGCGCCCGTAGGTGTCGTCCAGGTCCAGGTCGCGCATCAGGTCGGCGAACAGCCGGGCGTGCACGTCCTCGGCACGGCCCGCGCCGAACTCGTCGTACTCGATGGCCACCATCGCGGCCTTCTCGGCGCCGGTCAGCCGCGGGATCACCCAGGCGTGCGGGTCGGCCTCCTTCAGGTGGTAGAGCGAGCGCAGCGCCGCGTACTCGCGCAGCTGCCACCGCTCGCCGTGGTACTGGAGGTGGTGGGCGACCCCGCCCTCCTGCCCCGCCGGCTCGACGGGCTCGACCAGGAGTTCGCCGAAGACCTCGTCCACCGTGCGCCCGGCGGGCACGTCCCTGCGCAGGGCGGCCAGGAAGTGGTCCTCCAGCGCCCTGCGCACCCGCAGCAGCTCGGGGTCCCACTCGCGGTCCTCGGCCACCCGGGCGAAGCCGCGGTAGTGCAGCTCGTAGAGCACGTAGAGGGCCAGGTGCAGATCCTCGCCGTACGGGTCGGCGGTCACCACCCGGGCCGGAAGGTCGTCGTCCAGGTGCCCGCTGCCGCCGCCCAGCGCCGCCAGGACCCCCGCGGACAGCGGGCCGCGCGGCTCGGGCAGCGCGGGCCCGGCCGGTGCCGCGTCGGCCCTGGCGGCCTGCCTGGTGGTCGCCGTCATGGGGTGCTCCCGTCGTCTCGGCTCTCGGGCATGCACGGAAGTGGCCGCGCCTGCCGCCGGACGGTGGTGCGCGGGCACGGCGACGGCGTGCCCGGGCACCGGTCGGCGGTCAGTCGCCCGAGTACCCGGCCGCGGGTGCGGGCAACGACCCTGTGTCGTCCTCCGACGTGGCCAGCCAGCCGCCCACGGCGAGCGCCGCGGCCACCAGCGCGGCCACAACGCCTATCTTGAGCCGCCGCCGGCGTTCGGCAACCCGGTGGTGCCTCGCGGAGCCGGCCCGCGCCTCGCCCACCGGGCGGGGCGCGCGGGCGGTGCCGTGCGCTCCTCCGGCCAGTTCGTCCGCCGCAGGCACGCGCATGCTCGTGTGCGTGTCGCGGTTGGCGTCCGGGCCCACCCGCGAGTGGACGAGCGGCACCGCGCCGCCGCCCGCGGCGGCCTGGGCGGCGCCCGTGGCAGGCCCGTGCGCCGCACCCTCGCCGTCGCCCTCGTCCGCCTCGTCGTGCTCGTAGCCGTCCTCGACGTGCTCGTCGATGTCGAGCGGCGGCAGCCCCTCCAGCGAGGGCAGCAGCTCACGCAGCCGGGTCGCCAGCTCCACGGCCCGCAGCCGGGAGGCGGGAGCCTTGGCCAGACACTGGTGGATGAGCTGCCACAGCTCGTCCGGGATGCCGGGCAGCGGCGCGACGGACTCCGTCACATGGCGCCGCAGCACCGCGCCGGGGTGCCCGCCGCCGAACGGGGTGAAGCCCGCCAGCAGCTCGTAGAGGACGGTGGCCAGCGCGTAGATGTCGACGGCTGCGCGCGGCGGCAGCCCCTCCACGATCTCGGGCGCCAGGTAGTCGGGCGTACCGATGATGGAGGTGGCGCGGGTCCGGCTGGGCGAGTCGATGAGCTTGGCCACGCCGAAGTCGGTCAGCAGCGCGGGCGGTGCCCCGCCGGGCCCCTCCAGCGAGAGGGCGTCCAGCAGGACGTTCTCCGGCTTCACGTCCCGGTGCACGAGACCCGCGGCGTGCGCGGCCGCCAGCCCGTCCGCGACGTCCGCCGCGATGGCGGCCGCCGCCTCGGGCGCGAGGCGGCGGTCCCGCTCCAGGCGGGTCCGCAGGTCGGTGCCGCGCACCAGGTCCATGACCAGGGCCAGCTCGTTCCCGTCCACCACCAGGTCGCGGACGCCGACGACGCGGGGGTGGTCGAGGTGGAGCAGGGCGCTGCGCTCCTGCACGAACCGCTCGACCAGGTCCTGGTCGGCGGCCAGGTCCTCGCGCAGCAGCTTGATGGCGACAGGACCCTCGGGTCCGTCGCCGAGCCACACCGTTCCCGCGCTGCCGCGCCCGAGGATCTGGTGTGCCGTGTAGCGACTGCCGATCTTCCTTGCCATGGCGACAAAGCTACGCGGCACGGCGGGCCTTGGGAGCCCCGGATACCGGTAACTGTCACTTCTGCGGGGGAAATCCCTCTTTGGAAGTCGACAAATTCCCAAGGTCGGCGAACAGCTGACGGGTCGTGTCGTCAGCCGTTGACCTTCGAGAAGAAGTCCCCTATCTGATCGAAGACGTCCTTGGCCGACTGCCAGAAGCTCTTGCCCTGCGCCCACCACTCCGGCACCGGCGTGAAGTTCCAGACCAGCACGCCCGCCACCACCAGTATGACGATCATGAACAGGCAGCCCTTGAGGCAGCCGAGACCCGGAATCCGCATCGGGTTCGCGCTGCGCTGCCGCGGCTCCCGCTGCGGCCTGGGCTCACGCGGCGGACGCGGCTCCCGCTGCGGCCTCGGCTCCCGCCGCCGCGACGGCTGCGGCTCGTACCGCTGCGGAGGCTGCTGCGGCTGCTGCCGGGGCCCCGGGTGCTGCTGCCCGCCGTACTGCTGCGGGGGCTGCTGCCCGTACCCCTGCTGCCCGTACCCCTGCTGGCCATAGCCCTGCTGCCCGTACGGGGGCGGCTGCGGGGCTTGGCGCTGCGGACGGCGGCGCAGCGGATCCAAGCTCGGATCCAGCGGCTGGAACTGCGTCTGCTCGTTGCGGTCCCGCGCGGCGCGCAGCTGGTTCTCCCACGGGTGCGGCCCGTCCTGCTGCGGCGACTGCCCCTGCGGGGGGCCGCCGGGGACGGGGGGCATCACCTGCGTCGGATCGGCGTTGGGTCCCTGGCCCTGCTGCCCCGGGCCGCCGGGGCCGCCCGTCTGCGGCATGCCCGTCTGCGGCATCACGTTCGTCTCCGCCGACGGGTCGTACTGCCCGCCGGCCCCCGCACCGGAGCCCGCGCCGTGCGGAAGGACCTGCGTCGGGTCGGAGTCGCCCGCGCCCGCCCCCGGGGCGCCCCCGGCGAGCGTGCCGGACTCCGGCACCGGCGCGGGCGTCGGGTCGGGCACCAGCAGCGCACCCACACCCAGCGCGGCCCCGGCCGCCTGCGGAGTGGCCTGGGCACCGATACCGTCGGCGACCGTCCGCAGCCCCCGGGCGAGATTCACGGCACTGGGCCGCTCGTCCGGGTTCTTGCGCAGACAGCGCTCGATGACCGTCCACAGCGGATTCGGAATGTTCGCGGGCCGCTCGGGATCCTGCGCCAGATGCTGGTGCAGCACCGCGAGCGCGTTGTCACCGCTGAACGGCGGACGCCCGGTGACCAGCTCGTACAGCACGATCCCCGCGCCGTAGACGTCCACAGCCGACGTCTGCGGCCTGCCCTCGGCCGACTCGGGCGCCACATAGGCCGGGGTGCCGACGAACTCCTGGGTACGGGTCAGCCCCGGCGAGTCCGCCAGGCGCGCGATACCGAAGTCGGTCAGCATCGGGCGCATGCCGTTCTCGTCCTCGGTGAGCAGCACGTTCGCGGGCTTGAGATCCCGGTGCACCACCCCGTCCGCATGGCTCGCCGCCAGCGCGTCGGCCACCTGCGCGGTGACCAGACACGCCGCGACGGGCGAGAACGGGCCGTTCTCGCGCAGATAGCGATGCAGGTCAGGGCCCTCGATGAGATCCATCACGAGCGCCAGAAGATCGCCCTCGACCACGAGATCGCGGGTTCTGACGATGTTGTGGTGCGTCAGCCGCAGGAGGACGGAGCGCTCCCGCAGGAACCGCATCACCACGTCCGGGTCGCCCGCCAGCTCCTCCTTGAGGACCTTGATCGCGACGGTCTCGCCGGGCTGCCCGGCCACCGCCGCCTCGGAGCCCGCCGTCTCACGCTGGCGGGCCCGCCAGACGGTGCCCGTGGCGCCGCGCCCCAGCGGCTCTTCGAGCAGGTACTTGCTGCCTACCGGCCGCACGTCATGCGCTCCCTGGTCTCGTACTGCTGTCCCGCCCACAATAGTGCCGCCCCGCAAGGCGGTGCCGGGCCCGCGGACCTCCCCCCGCACAGACCCGCACCCCGCGGCACCGAGGCGCCCGGCGGCTCCCTGCTGAGACGCACCGGGCAGGGCGATGGTTGCGGCGCCACCCACACCCGGACAAGATCGTTCCGCCCGCCCTGATCATGAGGTGGCCAGGACGGGCCCCGCTGTCGGCGGCAAGTGCGAGTATGCATGCGAGAACCAGCCGCAACGCAGCGCAGACACACGATGCGGAACGGCACGACGAACCGGACCACGGACCGCGCACGGCAACACGGCGAACGCTGCCCCGCCGTGCGCCGGACCGCACACGGCGACACGGCGGACCGGGCGACGGACGGCGCGGCAGGACGGAGAACGGAAGAAGCGGAAGAACGGGCGGCGCGGCGGACCGCGGGCAGGACGCGGGGACGGACGGTGCCGCGAAGGGTGTCGCGGACCGCGGACAGAAGCGGTACGGACAACGGACAGAATGACGCGGGCCAACCGCGGGCAGGACGACGCGGACGGACCGCGGACAGGAAGCGGACGGGACCTGGAGGGGCAGATGCAGATCCGGCTGACTGTCGCCCTGGCGCCACGCGGCGCACGCAGCGCGGGAGGCTCGGGCGGCACGGCGGGCGCCGGTGGTTCAGGCACACCGCAGACCCACCCCGTCGGGTCTGCGAACGTGCTGGTCACCGCCCCGGCCGGCACGGTGCTCTCCGCGGTGACGGGGGCCCTGGCGACCTCGACGGCGGCGGCGCTGGCCGGCGCGGAGTCTCCGGGCGACACGGGCGCCTCGGGCGTCACCGGCACCTCGGGGTCCACGAGCGCTTCCGGCGCCCCGCGCGCCACGGGGCACGAGCCTGCGGCCGGGGGCGGTAAGTCCGGGAGCGAGGATGGGCCGCAGGAACCCGTCGTCGTCTACGCCGGCACCCGGCGGCTCGACCCGCACCGCCAGATCATCGGCGAGCCGCCCCTGCTGGACGGCGCGCTCGTCTCGCTCCACGCGCCGGTCGCGCCCGCCACCCTCCCCGCGCACGGCGCCGCCCTCACGGCCCTGCGGGCGTACGGTTCGGCCAAGGCCAGGCTGCACGTCGTGGCGGGGCCCGACGCGGGCGGCATCCACCTCCTCCAGGGCGGCAAGGTCCTGCTGGGACGCTCGGCCGAGGCGGACGTCCCCCTGGACGACCCGGACGTCTCCCGGCTGCACTGCGCGGTGACGGTCACCGACGGTGGCACGGTCACCGTCACCGACCTCGGCTCCACCAACGGCACCACCCTCGACGGCGCACCGGTCGGCTCCCAGCCGGCCCTCTTCCCTCCCGGCGCGACACTCCGCCTCGGTGAGACGTCCCTGCGGCTGGAGGCGGCGGGCTCCGGCGCGCCCGCCGAGCAGAGCAGCGCCGCGGCCATGCCCCCGCTCGCGCTGCCCACCGTCCCCGACGGGGAAGGCAGGCTCCGCCTGGCGCGCCAGGAGGACGCCGCCTCCCCCTCAGACCCCGGCACGTCAGGCCCCGGCACGCGGGCCGATCCCCTCCCCGCCACGGGTCCGTACGGGAGCACTGCCGGTCCATACGGGACCGCCGGTCCGAGCGGGGAGGCGAGCGGACAGCGCGGCGGCGGGTTCGGGCACGAGGCGGCCGAGCGGGGCCCCGACGGGCACGCGTACGCGCCGAGGCCCTTCCCCGGTGGCGACGCCCGTGCCGGTGCCGAGGAGACCCATGGTTTCGGTCTCGCCTCCCCGCCACCGCTCGGAGCGCGGGACGCGGGCGCTCGGAAGGGCAAGGGGCTCGGCGCCTGGGCGCGCCGGTTCGCGGGCGGCCGCGCGGAGCCGGCCCAGGGCGCCGGTCCGAGCGAGGCCGGGGCCGCGGGCGGCCCCTCCCTCGTCAGTGAGCCGCCGCCCGCGTCAGATCCCGGAGGCCGGCCAAGCGGGCCCACCCGCTACGGCTCCGGCACCGCCGACGGTCTCGCCGCGCACCCGCAGGAGCCGGGCGCGTGGGACACGGCAGGGCCCAGGCTCACGCCGCACGAGTGGGAGGCACGCTGGCCGGACCCGGCAGCGGTGCTGCTGAACGCGCTGGGCCCGGGGCCCCGGCTGTGGGAGCGCGCCCCGGGCCACCCCGACGCCCTGACGGTGCGCCTCGGCGTCACCCACCGCAGCGGCGGACACGGCGACCCCGTCACCGTGGATCTGCGGCAGGCGGGATCCCTCGGGCTGGCAGGACCGCGGGCGCGGCTCGCCGGGCTGACCCGTGCGGTGCTCGCCCAGTTGGCGGCCCTGCACGGGCCGAGCGCCCTGGAGATCGTTCTGCTGTCCGCTGACCGTACGCGCGGCGCCGAGGTCCGTCGGCAGGAGTGGTCGTGGCTGGGCTGGCTGCCGCACCTGCGCCCGGCGCACGGCCAGGACTGCGGCCTGCTGACGGCGTACGACCGTGAACAGGCGGCTGCACGCACGGCCGAGCTCATCCGGCGCCTCGACACGCACGGCACCGCACCCGCTGTTCCGGTCGCCCCTCAAGCCGCCGCCCATGAGACCGCCGAGGCGGCCGCCCACCGCGGTGGCGGTCTGCCCGGCGGCGTGGCGCGGGGAGGCGGTGCGGCGTCGTCCCGCGGCGCCCGGGTGGGTCCCGCCGTCGTCGTGGTGGTGGACGGGGATCCGGGCTCGGCGGCTCTGCGCGCGAGTGTGGAGCGGCTGGCGCGGGAGGGCGCGGCTGCGGGCATCCACCTGATCTGCCTCGCCGAGACACCGGCGGCCAGTCCCTCGTCGCCGGTGACGGCCACGGTCGAGGCGGCGAACGCGGTGTGCCCGGTCTTTCCCGAGTGCGGCACGGTCGCGCTGCTGAGCGGCGACGTCGCCACGGCCGTCCGTGTCCTGCACCGCGCGCCCGGCCGCCCCGATCCGACGGGGCACCCGGGTCACTCAGACCACTCAGACCACCCGGGCCACCCCGGAGCACCGGACCGCACGGCGGCGTCCGTTGGCGCCGGTGCGTCCGGTCACTCCGGCCCGGCGGCGGGCGGTACGAGCGCTCCCGTCGCGACCGTCGACGCGGTCTCACTCGCCTGGGCCGAACGGTTCGCGCGCGCACTGGCCCCCCTGAGGGAACCGGACGACGCGGCGGCCCGCGCGGGGCTCACCCGGCCCACCGTGACCCTGCCCGAACAGTGCCGGCTGCTGGACGAGCTGGGCCTGGCCCGCGCCACCCCCGCCGCGCTCCTGGCCCGCTGGTCGGAACGGCTCGGCGCCCCCACGGGACGGGCCCCTCTCGTCTTCGGCGCGGGCCCTCACGGCCCCCTGGAGGCCGACCTCGCCCACCTCGGCGACCGGGCGGAAGCGGCGAACGACCGGGCGGCGCCCGCCGAGACAGCGGCAGCGACATCGACAGCGGCCGCGCAGGCGGCGGAGGCCGGTGTGGAAGCCGCCTCCGCGGGAGGACACGCTCTGATCAGCGGAGCCTCCGGGTCCGGGAAGACGGAGCTGCTGCGCTCGCTGTCGGCCTCGCTCGCCGCCGGGGAGCGGCCCGACAGGCTCGCTCTCGTCCTCGTGGACGGCGCGGGAACCGGCTCAGGAGAGGGCCTGCGCGCCTGCACTGACCTGCCCCACGTCACCGAACACCTGGTGGCGGGCGATCCGGTGCGCATGCGGCAGTTCGCACAGGCGCTGAGCGCCGAGGTGAAGCGGCGCGCGGAGCTGATCGGGGACGGCAGCAGCTACGACGAGTACGTGCGGCTGGCCGCCGGGCCCGGCGGCCGTGTGGTGGCCCCGCGCCAGGCGCCCGAACGGGAGGCGACACCCGCCGCCGGTGCGGGCACCCGCGCCGGGTCGGCATCCGCCCCCGTGACCGCCTCCTCGGGCGCGATGTCCTCGGGCGGGGCCTCCTCGGGTGGGACCTCCTCCGCAGGGACGGGTTCTCGGGTGGGGACGGGTTCCTCCGCAGGGACGGCTTCTCCCGCAGGGACGGCTTCTCCCGCCGGGTCAGCGTCCTCCACCGGAGCCGAGGTGCAGGTGCCGGCCCCGGCTCAGGCGCCGGACGAGCGGGCGGCGGTGGCCGCCGGGCAGCCCGCCCGGCAGGGCCAGGGCTTCGGACCGCGCGGATCCGGAGGCGGGCAGGGCGGCGGCTCAGCCGAAGGTGCGGGCGGCTTCGGGGGCTCCGGCGGGGCGCCCGGTGCGTACGCCGACCCCCACTCGTCCGCCGAGAGGTCCGGCAGGCGGCGGGAGACGCTTCCGTCCCAGGCCGCGCAGTCGCCGGAGCCGACCGAGGGAGCCGGCGACACCCCGACAGGTGGCGCCTCCCGCGCGGGCACTCCGACCCCGGCCGGCAGCCACCCCGGCGGCCGGATCACCAGCAGCGAGACCACCGGCGGACAGCCAGACCGCGCCGGTGGCGAGTCGGCGGGTGCGGTGGAACCGGACCGGACACAGCGCACCCTGCGACTGCGTCAGGCGAGCGGCGAACGGGGAGGCGGCGCAGAGCGGGCCGGGGCGTCGGAGGCGGCGAGCGCGCTCGCCTCTCCCTCGCCGCTGGGGCCCAACGGCGTACCGCCCCGTCTCGTCGTACTCGTCGACGACTTCGACACGCTGGTCGATCCGGCCCTGGGCAACCCCGGCCGTCCCGCGGCCGGTTCGGTCGTGCGCGCGCTGGAGGCCGTGGCCAGGTCGGGAGCGCGGTTGGGCGTGCACGTCGTCGCCGCGACGGGACGCCCCGACCGGACGGCGGCCACCCTCCTCGCCCAACAGGCGGCGCTGCACGCGCGGTTGACCGGTGGCGAGGGCGGGCCCACGGCGGCACCGCCCGGGCGCGGCACTCTGGTGGTCCGACGGCCCCGAGGAGGCCGAGGGACCGGAGGCGCCGTGGAAGCCGAGGCCGCCGAACACGGAATCCCCGTCGCCTTCCAGGCGGGGCGGGTGACGGGACGCATCCCGCGCACGGCGACGGTCCGGCCGACCGTGGTGCCGTTGGACTGGGCGCGGGCGGGTGATCCGCCCGCGCGGCGGCAGGTGCGTGAGCTCGGCAACGGGCCGACGGACCTGGCGCTGCTCGCCAGCGCCATGGAGCGCGCCGCCCAGCAGGCGGCCCGCTCACGGTAGCGGCCGGCAGAGGCCACGGGCCGCGGGGCCGCCCGCGGGCGGGCCCTGCGCCGCGGCCACGTGTGCCCCGCCGGCCCACGGTGAGCGCTGAATGTGCGCGCGCCACGAGCGTTGCGGCGTGCCCTCACAGCGGTGCTTCCACAGCGGTGCTCCGCTGCCGTGCCCCCACAGTTGTGCTCACAGCAGTGCCGTCGCTGCCATGAGGGCACGGCCGTGCTCGTGCCCGGTGACGGGAGGGGCCGGGGCGGGTCCGCCCCGGGGGCGCGCGCCCCCGGGGCGGCGTGGAGGCCGTGCGCCCACCGCGGGGGCTCGGGCGCTGCCTGAGGGAGAGCGTCCGCTCGCGGCGGCGGAGGGTGCACGCCCTCCGTACGGGTGACTCAACTGCCCCGTGGCTCCCAGGAGTTCGCAGTAGTCGGCGCGTTGCTGGGGGGCGGCAGGTCACGGACTGATCAAGATACCGGCGGGGGTCCGCACAGTGTTGCCACGGGTACTGATCCGGGCGTACAAACTTCCGCACAGAAAGGTACGGCGCGGTACCCGCCACGGCTGGCCGCGCCCTGCTCGATTCCCGTTCGGCCGACACGGGACGGGATACATGGGGGAAAGGGACGGCCTGAACCATGCGTCATACGCGTGCTCCACGCACGGCTCTCGCGCTCGTCTCCGTCATCGCCCTCACACTCGCCGCCGCGGGCTGCGCCAAGGAGGACGAGGGAAGCGCGTGGGCGGCTTCACACGAGCCGACCGTCGACCTCCCCGACCTCCACGGCAAGAAGCTCCAGGTGGCGGCCGTGTGGACCGGTGCGGAGCAGGAGAACTTCCGCAAGGTGCTGGACGAGTTCGAAAAACGCACAGGCGCGACGGTGGAGTTCGTCCCCACCGGCGACAACGTGGCCACCTACATCGGCTCCAAGATCGAGGGCGGTGCCCCGCCGGACGTGGCGATGATGCCGCAGGTGGGCGTGTTGCGGCAGTTCGCCGAGAAGGGCTGGCTCAAGCCACTGGGCAAGGAGGCGCTGGCCGAGTCGGAGAAGAACTTCGGCAAGGGCTGGCGCGACCTCGGCAGCGTCGACGGTAAGCAGTACGGCATCTACTACAAGGCCGCCAACAAGTCCCTGATCTGGTACAACGCCCAGGCGTTCGCGGACGCCGGGGTGGGAGAGGCCGAGGACTGGGACGCCTTCGTCGAGGACGCGCAGACCCTCTCCGACTCCGGTGTCGACCCGGTGGCGATCGGCGGCGCCGACGGCTGGGTGCTCACCGACTGGTTCGAGAACATCTACCTCTCCCAGGCGGGCCCCGAGAAGTACGACAAGCTCGCCTCGCACGACATCCCGTGGACGGACCCCTCGGTCACCAAGGCGCTCAGGACGCTGGCCCAGCTGTGGGGCGAGAGCCACCTGCTGGCGGGCGGCAACAAGGGCGCGCTGCAAACGGCCTTCCCCGACTCGGTCTCCAAGCCGTACGGGAACCTGGCCTCGCCTCAGGCCGCGCTCGTCTTCGAGGCGGACTTCGTGGGCGTCAACATCGCGACCGACACGAAGGCCCGCATCGGCGAGGACGCACAGGTCTATCCCTTCCCGAAGGTCGGCGCCCAGCCCCCGGTGGTGACCGGCGGCGACGCGGCGGCCGTACTCAAGGACAGCAAGGGGGCGCAGGCGCTGGCCACGTTCCTGGCGTCCAAGGACGCGGCGGGCATCTGGGCGGCCGAGGACGGTTTCATCTCCCCGAACAAGGAGCTGGACCTGTCGGCGTACCCCAACCAGCCGCAGCGGGAGATCGCCAAGGCGCTCATCGGCGCGGGCGACGACTTCCGCTTCGACATGTCCGACCAGGCCCCCGCCTCCTTCGGCGGGACCAAGGGCGAGGGCGAGTGGAAGGCCCTCCAGGACTTCCTGGCGCACCCGAAGGACATCAAGGGCACCCAGCGCGCACTGGAGAAGGCCGCCGCCAAGGCGTACGAGAAGTGAACCGCGCCGTGACCACACCCGCCGCGACCCGTACCCACCGCGCGCGCTCCACGCTCCGCACGTGCCGCAGCACCCGCCGTACGGCTTCCGCGATCTCCACGCCTCACTGACGGACCAGGACAGGGGAGACCACCGTCATGCCGACCCCGAGCAATCCATCGAGTGGCGCGACCGGAGGCATACCGGACGACACCGGTGCCCCCGACGCGCCGGTCACCGGCGCAGCGACCAGCACCACCCCGCAGACCGGCCCGGCAGCACCGCCCGGCACCGACGCCGGAGCCGGCACAGCGGCCGGCGCGGGCAAGAGTCCAGGGCCCGAGACCGGAAAGGTCGCCGCAGGGGCCGCGGCGCTGCGCCGGCGCCCCTGGATCGCCGCGCTGTTCCTGCTGCCCGCGCTGGTGGTCCTGGGAGCGCTGGTCGTCTACCCGATCGGCTACTCGATCTACCGCAGCTTCATGGACGCCGACGGCTCGTCCTTCGTGGGGCTGGACAACTTCGCGGAGATCTTCACCGACGACGGGACGCTGATCGCGTTCCGCAACAACCTGGTCTGGTTCGTCGTCGCCCCGGCCGTCTGCACCGCGCTCGGCCTGATCTTCGCCGTTCTCACCGAACGGGTGCGCTGGGGCACGGCGTTCAAGCTGCTGGTCTTCATGCCGATGGCCATCTCCATGCTCGCCTCGGGCATCATCTTCCGGCTCGTCTACGAGCAGGACCCCGACCGCGGCATCGCCAACGCCATGTGGACCACCGTGCACGACACGTTCGCCGACACCGCGCCCTGGCCCGAGGCCAGGCCCCGCACCGACGCCCCGCTGAAGGCCGTGGGCGGCGGCGCGTACCTCACCCGCGAGACCGTCGACGCGGCGAGCCCGGTCTCCCTGCCGCTGGTCGGCATCCCGCCGAAGGAGGCGAGCGACGCCGCGCCCGCGAAGAAGGCGGCCAAGACCGAGGGCGGGAAGGTCACCGGCACCGTGTGGCTGGACTTCGTCAAGGGCGGGCGCAGCGAGCACGGCGTCATCGACCAGCAGGAGAAGGCACTCGCGAACATCGAGGTCGAGGCCGTCAAGGACGGTCGGACGGTGGCGAAGGCCACCACCGGCGAGGACGGCACCTTCACCCTCCCGGCCGCCGCCGACGGCGCCACCCTGCGGCTGCCCGCCGGCAACTTCGCGCAGCCCTACAACGGCGTCGACTGGCTCGGCCCCACGCTGGTGACGCCCGCCATCATCGGCAGCTACGTGTGGATGTGGGCGGGCTTCGCGATGGTGCTCATCGCCGCGGGGCTGGCCGGGGTACCGCGCGAACTGCTGGAGCAGGCCAGGGTCGACGGCGCGAGCGAGTGGAAGGTCTTCCGCAAGATCACCGTGCCGCTGCTGGCGCCGGTCCTCGGCGTCGTCACCGTCACCCTGATGATCAACGTGCTGAAGATCTTCGACCTCGTCTACATCATCTCGCCCGGCGCCACCCAGCGGGAAGCCAACGTCCTCGCGCTCCAGCTGTATCTGAAGTCCTTCGGCGGCAAGCCCGACCAGGGAGCGGGCAGCGCGATCGCGGTGATCCTGCTGCTGCTCGTCGTGCCCGTCATGATCCTCAACATCCGTCGTCTGCGCAGGGAGTCCCGCCGATGACCACGCTGACCACCGACGGCGCCGCGGGCGCCTCGGGCACCCCCTCAGGGCCGTCGGCTCCCGCGCGGGAGACCGGACGCCCCAGGACCACGATGGCCCAACGGGTGGCCGCGCTGACCGGCCACTGGGCGGTGCGCTTCGCGCTCGTCGTCATCGGACTGTTCTGGCTGCTGCCGACAGCCGGCCTGCTCAGCTCGTCGCTGCGCGACCCGGCGGACATCTCCATCTCCGGATGGTGGAACGTCTTCGACCTGAACGGCAGCTTCCCCTGGATCCTCGACACCGACCAGCTGACGTGGTCCAACTACGACGCCCTGTTCGCCAACGAACAGGTGATGGAATCCCTGTGGACCACCGTGCTCATCACCGTCCCGGCGACGGTGCTCGTCGTGGTGATCGGCGCCCTGGCCGGATACGCCTTCGCCTGGATGGACTTCCCCGGACGCGACTGGTGGTTCCTGCTCGTCGTGGGGCTGCTGGTGGTACCGGTGCAGGTGGCGCTCGTGCCGGTCGCCAAGCTGTTCAACACGCTCGGCATCTTCGAGACCACCGCAGGAGTCGTCCTCTTCCACACCGCCTTCGGCCTGCCCTTCGCCATCTTCCTGCTGCGCAACTTCTTCGCCGAGATCCCCCGCGAACTCCTGGAGGCCGCCCGGCTGGACGGAGCCGGAGAACTGCGCCTGTTCACCCGGGTGGTCATGCCGCTGGGCGGGCCCGCCATCGCCTCGCTCGGCATCTTCCAGTTCCTGTGGGTGTGGAACGACATGCTCGTCGCACTGATCTTCGCGGACTCCACGAACCCGCCGATCACCGTCGCCCTCCAGCAGCAGATGCGCCAGTTCGGCAACAACATCGACGTTCTGGCGCCCGGTGCCTTCATCTCCATGCTGATCCCGCTGGCCGTCTTCTTCGCCTTCCAGCGCCAGTTCGTCTCCGGTGTCATGGCCGGCGCCGTGAAGTGACGTCACCGACGCCCGCCCGCTCCCCTCTCCCCCACCGCCTCGGAGGCGTGGGCGGGCCCGGGGGCGGGCCCGGACTCGGGCAGCGGCGCGGATCCGGCCGTGGACGCTGCTGAGAACACCAGCGTGCGTGTCCCCCAGAAACGCACGGCCGTGCCCAGCACGAGGCCGACGCCCGCTCCCGACACCACGTCCGCCAGCGTGGACGTCAGCCCGAGCCCGTACCTGGACACGCCGAGGCACCCCAACTGGACGGCTCCGCCCGCCGTGTTGACCAGCGCGAAGACGCTGAACCTGCGCCAGCGTCCGGCGACCCGGCGGCCGCGCAGCCGGTAGGGGCCCAGCGCGTTGCCGGTGTACGCGACGGCGACACCGGCGGCGAACGAGAGGGCCTTCGCCGCCATCGGATCGAGCCCCGCGGGGCCGCGCAGCCACAGGAACGTACCGAGGTCGGCGGCGAACGCGAACACCCCGACGACCGCGAACCCCGCGATCTCGGCGCACAGCGCGCGGGCGCGCGCGGGGACCCGGTCCCACACGGCGCGCGCCCCCTTCACGCCAGGACCCACCCGGGTCACAGACCCGCGACGGACAGCCCGTACAGGAGGGCCCAGATCAGTGCGGTGACGGCGAGGGGGCGGTCGCGCAGGAGAACGTCTTCGGGGGAGCCCGCGTGGCCGCGGTCGGCGAAGACGGCGTAGCGCAGGACGGCCAGGATCAGCGGCACCATGGACAGCTGCCGCCACAGGGAGCCCTCTTGTCCGCCGTCGGCCTCCAGGGCCCACAGGCAGTAGGCCAGGACGGCGACTCCGGCGGCGAGTTGCCACACGAAGCGCAGGTAGCCGACCGAGTAGTCGCGCAGGAGGGCGCGGGTGTCGCCCTCCCCCTCCCCCATGAGGACGGCCTCGGAGTACCGCTTGGCCGCCACCATGAACAGGGCGCCGAATCCGGCGGTGAGCAGGAACCAGCGGGAGAGCGGGATGTCGAGGGCGAGTCCGCCGGCCATGGCGCGCATGACGAACCCGGCGGTCACCACGGCGAGGTCGACGACCAGGATGCGTTTGAGCAGCAGGCAGTAGGCGATCTGCATGAGGACGTAGCCGGCCAGCAGCGCGGCGGTCGCGGCGTTGCACAGCAGGGCGGCCAGCGTGGTCGTGGCGAGGGCGAGGGCCGCGCCGAGGGTGTAGGCGAGGGGGGCGGGGACGGTGCCGGCGGCGACGGGGCGGCGGCACTTGTCGGGGTGCGCGCGGTCGGACTCGGCGTCGCGGGCGTCGTTGAGCAGGTAGACGGCCGAGGCGGCGGCGGTGAACAGGGCGAAGACGAGTGCCAGTCGCGCCACGGTGTGCGGGGAGGCGAGTTGTCCGGCGGCGGCGGGCGCGGCGGCGACGAGGAGGTTCTTGACCCACTGCCGGGGCCGCGTGGTCAGCAGCAGCCCGCCGGCGAGGGTGCCGGCGAATCCGGCGGGGCGGGTGGCGGCGGGCGGGGGCGGGGCGCAGGTGCCGGCGGGCTCGGGCCGGAGGCGTGCGGTGGTCTTCGGGGGTTCTGTCACCGGCGCGGGTCCCCCTTCGCGGCTGCCGGTCAGAGTGAAGCGTTCAGCCATGGCGGGGCTCCCGTCGGGTGCCCAGCCGTGCGGTCGCCGCGCCGAGGGCCGCACCGGCGAGCACGTCGGAGGGGTAGTGGACGCCGGCGACCAGCCGGGAGACGCACATCAGCGCGGCGAGCGCGCCGAAGGCCCGCCGGTGGCGCAGCCCGCCGAGGGCGAGGGCCGCCGCGCCTGCGGAGGCGGCGTGGGAGCTGGGGAAGGAGTGGCGTCCTGCTGTCCGTACGAGCGGGGCGCGGCCCGCCAGTCGGGGCCGCGGGCGGCGCACGACCCGTTTGAGCCCCATGCTGGCCAGGTGGGCGGCGGCCACGAGGCCCGTGCCCCTGAGCCAGCGCTCCCGCCGCGTACGGTCGGTGGCGGCTCCGGCGAGTCCGGCGAGGAGCCAGACGGCGGCGTGTTCCCCGCACCAGGACAGGGTCCGCGCCGCGCCCGCAACCCGGGCGTCGGCTGCGCAGTCGCCCAGGGCGCACAGCAGCCGCCGTTCCCATCGGCTCCATCGTCGTGCCGTCGTCGCTGCCACGCCCCCGACTCTCGCGCGCGCGGCGCCGTCACCCGGTGACCATACGATCCGACACTCCGCCTTTCACTCTTTCAGCGACAGTGACGGCGCAGCCTCCCGTTCCGGGCTGTTCCGGGCGCCTACGGTCGCGTGCATGTCCGTTCAGCACTTCCGCTCCCCCCGGCGCGACGCGACCACCGCACCCCCCGCCGACGGCGGCTACGGCCGCTCCACCGGGCGGGGCACGGCCGCCGGCCCCGCACGCCGGCTGCTGACGGGCTGGGGCAGGACCGCGCCCACCGGAGCGCACGTGCTGCGGCCCGGTACCCGCGCGGAGGCCGCGGCGGCGGTGCGCGCGTGCGGGGCGCGGGGCGGCATCGCGCGGGGGCTGGGGCGGGCGTACGGGGACGCCGCGCAGAACGCGGGCGGCACCGTGGTGGACACCACGGGCCTGGACCGGGTGCTGGCGATCGACGCGGTGGGCGGGACGGTGACCTGCGAGGCGGGGGTCAGTCTGCACCGGCTGATGACGGTGCTGCTGCCGCTGGGCTGGTTCGTGCCGGTGACACCCGGGACCCGGTACGTGACGGTCGGCGGGGCGATCGGCGCGGACATCCACGGCAAGAACCACCACGTCTCCGGGGCCTTCACCCGGCACGTGCGGGAGCTGGAGCTGCTGACGGCGGACGGCGAGGTGCGCCGGGTGCCGCGGGGCAGCGAGCTGTTCGACGCGACGGCGGGCGGCATGGGGCTGACGGGGCTGGTGCTGAGCGCCACGGTGGACCTGCTGCCGGTGGAGACCTCGCTGATGAGCGTGGACACCGAACGCCTGCCCGACCTGGACTCGCTGCTGGCGACGCTGACGGCGACCGACGACCGCTACCGCTACTCGGTCGCCTGGATCGACCTGCTGGCGCGCGGCACGGCTGCCGGGCGCGCCGTCCTCACCCGCGGGGACCACGCGCCGCTGGCGGCCCTGGAGGGCAGGGGGCGGACGGCGCGCGCGGCACGGCGTGAGCCGCTGGCCTTCCGCCCCGGGCAGCTGCCGCCCGCGCCGCGCGCCGTGCCGGGCGGGCTGCTGCGCGGGGCCACGGTCGGCGCGTTCAACCGGCTCTGGTACCACAAGGCGCCCCGGCGCCGGACGGGTGAACTCCAGCGGCTGGCCGCGTTCTTCCACCCGCTGGACGGGCTGCCGCACTGGAACCGGGTCTACGGCAGCGCGGGGTTCGTGCAGTGGCAGTGCGTGGTGCCCGAGGACGCCGACGACGCGCTGCGCCGGGTGGTGCGGCTGCTCTCCCGCCGCTCGTGCCCCTCGTTTCTCGCCGTGCTCAAACGGTTCGGTGCCGGGGACCCGGGCTGGCTGTCCTTCCCCACCCGGGGGTGGACGCTGGCGCTGGACATCCCGGCCTCGCTGCCGGGGCTCGGGGACTTCCTCGACCTGCTGGACGAGGAGGTCGCCGCCGCGGGCGGCCGGCTCTACCTGGCCAAGGACGCGCGGATGCGGCCCGAGCTGCTGGGGGCGATGTATCCGCGGCTGGACGACTTCCGCGCGCTGCGTGCCCGGCTGGATCCGCGCGGGGTCTTCACCTCGGACCTCGCCCGGCGGCTGGCGCTGTGACCGTTCCCGGGCGCTCACCCGACGTGCCCGTTCCCCCCTCGTCGTACCTGACCTGGAGCAGCTCATGAAGGACGCCTTCGGTTCCCCGCAGTCCGTGCTCGTTCTCGGCGGCACCTCCGAGATCGCGCTCGCCACCGTGCGCCGCTTCATGGCCAGGCGCACCCGCACGGTGTGGCTCGCGGGGCGGCAGGGCCCGCGGCTGGACGCCGCGGCGGCAGGGCTGCGCGACGAGGCGGCGGCGCACGGGGCGCAGGTGGGGGTCCGTACGGTTCCCTTCGACGCGCTGGCGCCCGAGACGCACGAGGAGGTGCTGGAGAAGGTCTTCGCGGAGGGCGACATCGACCTGGTGCTGGTGGCGTTCGGTGTGCTGGGCGACCAGACGGCCGACGAGCACGACCCGATGGCCGCCGTGCGCGTCACCCGGACGAACTACACCGGTGCCGTCTCGGCGGGACTGGTGTGTGCGAACGCGCTGCGGGCGCAGGGGCACGGCTCGCTGGTGGTGCTCTCCTCCGTGGCGGGCGAGCGGGCACGCCGCGCCAACTTCATCTACGGCTCCAGCAAGGCGGGGCTGGACGCGTTCACGCAGGGCCTGGGGGACGCGCTGCACGGTTCGGGGGTGCACGTGCTGGTGGTACGGCCGGGGTTCGTGCACACCCGGATGACGGAGGGGAGGCCGCCCGCGCCGCTGTCCACCACACCGGGCGCCGTGGCCGACGCCATCGCGCACGGGGTGCGCCGACGGGCGCGCACGGTGTGGGTGCCGGCCGCGCTGGGTCCTGTGATGAGCGTGCTGCGCCATCTGCCCCGGCCGCTCTTCCGGCGGCTGCCGGGGTGAGCTGAGAGCTGCCGGGGCGAGGGGCGCGAGGGAGGCGAGGGGGCACCGGGGAACGGGACAACCGGCGGAGCCCCCGCGGGAGGTGCGGTGGACGTCTCCGGGATGTGACGCGCGGCGCCGTATGGGATAAATCGGACTATTGGCCTGTCCGTCCGACACAGCCCAACGCGACAGCCGTCACGACCATCCCAGCCGTCCGACTCGTCCCAGCCGTCACGTCGATACCGGGGAACCAGCCGTGCCTCGATTCAGTGTGATCGTCCCCGTCCACCGGGTGCAGGCGTATCTGCACGAGTGCCTCGACTCCGTGCTCGGCCAGTGCTTCGGCGACTTCGAGCTGATCGCCGTCGACGACCACTCCCCCGACTCTTGCGGTGAGATCCTCGACGCCTACGGCGCCGCGGACCCGCGCGTGCGCGTCATCCATCTGGCGCAGAACGCCGGCCTCGGCCCCGCGCGCAACAGCGGTACCGCACGGGCCCGCGGCGACTACGTGCTCTACCTCGACGGAGACGACACGATGGCGCCCGGCACGCTGCACGCCCTCGCCGAGCGGCTGTCGGCAACCGGCGACCCGGACGTTCTGGTGTTCGACCACGCCCCCGTGTACTGGGACGGCGAGCCGACCCGCGCCGCCCACCCCGAACTGCTCTCCCCGCACGCGGGCCCCGCCGTCGGCAGCCTCGCGGACCGGCCCGAACTGCTGCGCCTCCCGGCGTTCGCCTGGAGCAAGACCTACCGGCGGGACTTCCTCCACCGCGAACGGCTCACCTTCCCGCCCGGCACTTACGAGGACACCCCCTGGTCGTTCCACGCGCTGCTGACCGCCCGCACCCTCGCCACGCTCGACCGGGTGTGCGTGCACTACCGGCAGCGGCGCGGCGGCAGCATCCTGACGACCACGACCCGCCGGCACTTCGACGTCTTCGCGCAGTACGACCGCCTCTTCGCCCTCTTCGAAGCCCGGCCCGAACTGGCGCGCTGGCGGCCCGCACTCCACCGGCGGATGACCGACCACTTCGCCGTCATCCACAGGAGCCCCGGCAGGCTGCCCCGCAGGGCCCGCGCGGACTTCGCGAAGCGGGCGCGAGAGTACTGCCGCAGGTACCGGCCCGCACCCGGGCACGACGAGGGCCGGCAGCCGCCGCGCGCACGGCTGCGCCGCCGGCTGGTACGCGCCGGCGCGCACCGCCTCCTGCGGCTGCTCTCCCTCGCCGACCTGGCCCGCCGCGCCGCACCTGCCCTGCTCCGCCGGCTGCGCACGACGGCACGCAAGGCGCTCCTGCGCGCGTACTACGCCCTCCAGCGCCGCCGCCGGATCGAGGACGACCTCGCGGTCTTCTCCGCGTACTGGAACCGCGGCTACTCGTGCAACCCGGCGGCCATCGAGGCCAAGGCCCGCGAGTTGGTGCCCGGCATCCGCACGGCGTGGATATGCGGCCCCGAGTACGCGCACACGCTCCCGCCCGGTGTGCGGCGCCTGACGCCGGGCTCGGCCGCCTGCTGGAGCGCGCTGGCCCGCGCCCGCCACCTCGTCAGCAACGTCAACCTCCCGCACGCCTTCGTCAAACGAGACGGCCAGAGACTGCTCCAGACCCACCACGGCACCCCGCTCAAACACATGGGCCTCGACCTGATGCCGTATCCGGCCGCCGCGGCCGGGATGGACTTCGGGCGGCTGCTGGCCCACACCGACCGCTGGGACTTCAGCCTGTCCGCCAACCCGCACTCCACCCGGGTGTGGGAGCGCGCCTACCCGTCGCCGTACACGACGCTGGAGTTCGGCTACCCGCGCAACGACCGCTTCCAGCGGGCGACCGCCGCCGAGGTGGCACGCCTGCGCGCCGACCTCGGTGTGCCGGAGGGCGCGACGGCCGTGCTGTACGCGCCCACGCACCGCGACTACCGGCGCGGGCGGCAACCGTGGCTGGACCTGGTGCGGCTGACGGCCGCGCTCGGCCCGTCCTTCGTGGTGCTGGCGCGCGCCCACTACTTCCACGCCGGGCAGCGGCTGCCGTGCGAACCGCCCGGCGGGCTGATCGACGTGACCGGGCACCCGTCGGTCGAAGAGCTGTGCCTGGCCTCCGACGTGCTGGTCACCGACTACTCGTCCCTGATGTTCGACTACGCGGTGCTGGACCGGCCCGTGGTCGTCCACGCCCCCGACTGGGAGAGCTACCGCGACGCACGCGGCACCTACTTCGACATCACGGCGCTGGCGCCGGGCCCCGTGGCGCGCGGCGACGACGAGCTGATCGGCCTGCTCGCCACCGGCGCCCACGCCACCGAGCACGCCCGGCGGCAACGCGCCGCCTTCCGGGCGCGCTTCTGCCCCTGGGACGACGGCCACGCCGCCGAACGCGTCGTCCGCCACGTCTTCCTGCGCGAGACCGGCCCGGGGCGACCCGGCGGTGCCGAGCCCTCCCGTGCCGCCACCGTGCCCGCGGCGCTCCCGCCCGTGGTGCCGCTCGCCGAGCGCCGACCCGCGCCCGCGGCCGGGCCCGTCACCGCGCCCGCGCCCGTCACCGCGCCCGGTGGTCCCCCTTCCGGCTCCCCCGTCCCCGGGGGCCCGCCCGGCTCTCCCGCACCCCTCGCAGAGAAGGACTGGTGGTCATGGTCCGCTTCAGCGTCGTCGTACCCGTGTTCAAGGTCCAGGGATACCTGCGCGAGTGCCTCGACTCGGTGCTCGAACAGTCCTTCACCGACCTGGAGCTCATAGCCGTCGACGACCGCTCACCCGACCACAGCGGCAGCATCCTCGACGAGTACGAGGCGCGCGACCCGCGCGTACGCGTGCTGCACCTGCGCGAGAACGTCGGCCTCGGACGGGCCCGCAACGCCGGCGTCGCCCACGCCGAGGGCGAGTACCTGCTCTTCCTCGACAGCGACGACAGCTACCTGCCCGGCGCGCTGGAGGCCGTCGACGCGCAGCTGACCGCCTGCCGCGACCCCGACGTGCTGGTCTTCGACCACCAGCGCTCCTACTGGTGGGGCCGCAGGGAGCCCAGCTCCTTCGGCAGGCAGCTGGCCGCCACCGGCACCCAGACCTTCTCGGCGGCCGAGAACCCCGACCTGCTCACGCTCTTCCACGTCGCCTGGAACAAGGCATACCGCCGCGCGTTCTACGAAGAGGAAGGGCTCAGCTTCGCACCCGGACTGTACGAGGACGCGCCCGTCTCGAACGAGGCGATGGTGTGCGCCCGCACCATCGGCTGCCTGCCGCGCGTCTGCGTCGACTACCGGCAGCGGCACCGCGGCGCCATCACCCGCTCCCCCGGCCGCCGGCACTTCGACATATTCCCCCAGTACGCCTCGATGTTCGCCTTCCTGGACCGCAGACCCCACCTGGAGGCCCACCGGCGGCTGCTGTTCGAGCGGATGGTCTCTCACCTGGTGTTCTGCCTGCGCCGCGGGGAGCGCGTGCGGCCCGCCGACCGGCGCGCCTACTTCCGCCACGCGGCCCGGCACTACCGCACCCACCAGCCGCCCGGCTTCGCCCCGCCCCGCCGCGCCGCCCGCGACTTCTGGCTGCTCGCCCACGACGCCTACCCCCTCTTCGCGGCCCGCGAGACCGTGCGCCGCGCCCGGGGCCGCACGTGGCGGGGCGCCCGCGCGGCCAGCCGGGGGCTCGCCAGGCGGTACCACCGCCTCTACTACGCCCTCCAGCGCAGGCTCCCCCTGGAGGACGACCTGGCCGTCTACGCCGCCTACTGGTACCGCGGCGCCGCCTGCAACCCGGCGGCCATCGAGGAGCGCGCGAGGCAGCTGGCCCCGCACCTGAGGAACGTGTGGATCGTCAAACCCGAGGCCGTCGCCACCCTGCCGCCGGCGGCCGACCACGTCGTGCCGGGATCCCCGCGCTACTGGCGGACACTGGCGCGGGCGAAGTACTTCGTCAACAACGTCAACTTCCCCGACCACCTGGTCAAACGCCCTGGCCAGATCCACGTGATGACCCACCACGGGACCCCGCTCAAAACCATGGGCCTCGACCAGCAGCCCTACCCGGCCGCCGCCCAGATGAGCTTCCGCAAGCTGCTGAGCCGCGCCGACCGCTGGGACGTGAGCGTCACCTCCAACCCGCACTCGGCCGAGGTGTGGGACCGCGTCTACCCCTGCGCGCACGAGGACCTGCCCGCCGGCTACCCCCGCAACGACCGCTACGCCACCGCCACCGCCGAGGAGATCGCCGGTATCCGCGCCCGCCTCGGCATCCCGCGCGGCCGCATCGCCCTGCTGTACGCGCCCACCGCACGCGACTACCGCAAGGGCTTCGTGCCCCGCCTCGACCTGGAGCGGCTCAGCGCCGGGCTCGGCGAGGAGTACGTACTGCTCGTGCGGACCCACTACTACTACGGGCGGAACAGCGTGCTGCGCGAGCTGCACGCCCGCGGCCTGGTGCGGGACGTCTCCCGGCACCCCTCCACCGAGGACCTGTGCCTGGCGGCCGACGCGCTGATCACCGACTACTCGTCCCTGATGTTCGACTACGCCAACCTCGACCGCCCCCTCGTCGTCCACGCCCCCGACTGGGAGAGCTACCGCGACTCGCGCGGCGTCTACTTCGACCTGCTCTCCGGCCGCCCCGGCGAGACCCCCGGACCCGTCACCCGCACCGAGGAGGAGCTGACCGCCGTCTTCCGCAGCGGCACCTGGCGCGGCCCCGAGGCCCGCGCCCTGCGGGCCGCGTTCCGGGCGCGCTTCTGCCCGTGGGACGACGGCCGCGCCGCCGAACGCGTGGTCAGGTCGGTCCTGCTGGGCGAGGACACCGCCGCCCTCCCGACGGTCCTTCCGCTGTCGGAACGCCCCGTCGCCCCCAGCCCCGAAGAGGCCGAAGCCGCCGTCGCCCCCGATCCCGACCTGACGACCTGGGGCCTGGGCACCACCCTCTGGCCCGCCTCCGACGGCCTCGACCAGCCCCCGACACCGGCCCCCTGAACCGACCGGGGGCGCCCGCGCCGCCGGTCGGCTTGGCGGAGCGCACGTCCCCCGAACGCATACAAAAGTATGCTCAGCCGTATGAGTACGCGTATGCGGACCACGGTAAGCCTGCCAGCCGACCTGGTCGATCACGCCCGCACCGCCTCCGGCGGCAACCTGTCCGCCTATGTCGAGCAGGCGCTCAGGGCCCAGCAGCTACGCGACGCGGCCCCCGCTGTGCGGGCCTGGCGCGAGCAGGCCCGGAACGACACCGAGGAGTTCACCGACCTCTTCGGCGAGGACGTCGCGTGACGCCTCTCGCCCGCGGCCAGGTCTGGCGTGTCCAGTTGGCCACCAGGACCCGGGCGATGGTCGTCGTCGAGTCCGACGCCGCACTCGAGGCTCTGCCCGGCACAGCCGTGTGCATGATGATCGACGAGACCGAGGGCGCCCCCGACACGGTCGTCACCATCCCCATGACCCGACCAGTGCGCGGCGCCGCCGTCGCCGTCGGCCTCACAGCGCTCACCGACGAGCGCCTGTCCAAGGGCGAGTTCCTGGGCAGTGTCGACACCGCGACCATGGACCGGATCTCGGCCGCCCTGCGCGTCACCCTGGATCTCACCTAGGTCCCGGCCCCGGCGCCCCCGGCTGCTCAGGGGCGGGTCACGGGAGGTTCCGTGCCCGGAGCTCGCAGCCACCGGCCCAGTGGCGTGCGGCCGAGCGCCGTGCGGCTCAGTGGGGAGAGGCGCACCACGGAGGCGGGCCCGGGATCCCGGGGCGCGATGTGGGCGCAGACGGCGTCGGTGTCGCCGCGCCACGCCAGCTCCAGGACGCGGCGGCGCCGGGCGTCGAGCCGCTCCACGACGCCGTCGCCGTAGGTGCCGATGAGCCGGGCGGCGCCGGTGCACACCGCTTCCCGTACGGCGGGCGGCAGCCCGGGGAAGTCGGGGCCGAACAGCTGGCAGACCTCGACGTGGAAGTGGCGTTTGTGGAAGGCGTCGCGCAGCGGTCCTGGACCCAGGAAGCGGCAGGTCGCCTGGAAGAGGCGCTCGGCGCAGCGCAGGCGCGTCTCGGGCCCTGTGTGGTAGGTGATGTTGCCGGAGTCGGCGCGGCGCACGGCGAAGTAGTGGGCCTGGTCGGCCAGTACCGAGATGCGGGCCGCGCGGACGCAGGTCTCCAGGACGAACGGCTGGTCGCTGAAGGCGGGCATCGTCTCGTCGTAGCGGATGCGGTGCTCCTCGATGAGGGCGCGCCGGAAGAGTTTGGTGTTGGACAGTGCCCAGGGCAGCCCGTCGCCGACCAGCCGGATGACGGGGGCCGTGCGGGTGAACACGCCGCTGGGGACCGTGCGTTCACCGATCGGCACCATCTTGCACAGCAGCACGTCGGAGCGGCAGTTGTCGGCCATGGTGACCATGCGCTCCAGCGCCTCGGGCGCCAGGTGGTCGTCGGCGCCGAGGAAGAAGACGTAGCGCCCTGTGGCCAGCTCCAGGCCGCGGTTGCTGGGCGCGGCGGGGCCGCCGGAGTTGGGTTGCCGCACGGTGGTGAACAGCTGGGGGTGGAGGTCGGCGTAGCGCCAAAGCTCCTCGCTGCTGCCGTCGGTGGACCCGTCGTCGACGGCGACGACCTGCATCCGCCGCTGCCCGATCGACTGCCCGACGAGCGAGTCGAGGCAGCGGGTGAGGTAGGGCATCGTGTTGTAGACGGCGACGACGACGCTGACGTCGGGCTGTGCGTCCGCGGCTGTCGCGCCCGGCCCGGTGCTCACGCGCGCACCGCCGAGCGCCCCGGGGAGCGTCTGCCCCCGCGCCCCGCTCCGTCGCCGATCACCACGCGCCGCACCCCGGCCCACAGCGCGGGGTCGGTGACGCGCCGCCCGTCCACCAGGACGCGGACCGACGGGAGGTGGTCGGCGGACAGTGTGCGGTAGGCGGGGTGGTCGGCCTGGACGACGGCGGCGGTGACGGGCTGCCCGGTGTGCGGGCGCAGCCCCATGTCGGCCAGTTCGTGGGGCGCGAACATCGGGTCGGAGACGTAGGCGCGTGCCCCGCGTTCGCGCAGCGCGGCGACGGTGGGGAAGACGCCGGAGAACGCGGTCTCCTTCACCGCCCCGCGGTAGGCGGCTCCGAGGACCACGACCTCGGCCCCCTCCAGGTCGCCGTAGGCGTCGGCGAGCAGGTCGACGGCGTGGGCCGGCATGGCCTCGTTGGTCCGGCGGGCGGCGGCGACCACCTCGGCACCCGGATCGTTCCACAGGTACATGCGCGGGTAGACGGGGATGCAGTGGCCGCCGACGGCGATGCCGGGGTGGTGGATGTGGCTGTAGGGCTGGGTGTTGCAGGCGTCGATGACGGCCTCGGCGTCGACACCGGCCCGGTCGGCGAACCTGGCGAACTGGTTGGCCAGCGCGATGTTGACGTCCCTGTAGGTGGTCTCGGCCAGCTTGGCCAGCTCGGCGGCCTCGGCGGAGCCCAGGTCCCACACCCCGTTGGGGCGGGCGAGATCGGTGCGCGGGTCGAAGTCGAGCACCGCCTCGTAGAAGCGCACGCCGTCCTTGGCGGAGGCGGGGCCGATGCCGCCGACCAGTTTGGGGTAGCGGCGCAGGTCGGCGAAGACCCGCCCGGTGAGGACCCGCTCGGGCGAGAAGACGAGGGAGAAGTCCCGCTCGGGCAGCAGCCCTGAGCCCTCCCGCAACAGCGGCGCCCAGCGCTCGCGGGTGGTGCCGACCGGGAGGGTCGTCTCGTAGCTGACGAGGGCGCCGGGGCGCAGCCCGGCGGCGACGGCACGGGTGGCGGCGTCCATGGCACGGAAGTCGGGGGTGCCCCGGTCGTCGACGAACAGGGGGACGACCACGACGACGGCCTCCGCCTCGGCGACGGCCTCCGTGGTGTCCGTGGTGGCGCGCAGTGTGCCCGCGCCGACCGCCTCGGCCAGCCGCTCGGCCAGGCCCTCCTCGCCGGGGAAGGGCTCCAGGCCCTGGTTGACGTGCTCCACCACGCGCGCGTCGGTGTCCGCGCCGGTCACCCGGTGCCCCTTCGCCGCGAACTGCACGGCCAGGGGCAGCCCGATCTTCCCGAGCGCCACCACACAGATCCGCATTCCCGTCTCCTTCAGCGTTGTGTCGGGCTTGGTGCCCGCGCCGTGCCCGTGGGCTCGCGCCGGGCGGCCGGGCCGCGCCGGGCCTCCCGCCCGCGCCGGTCGCGTCCGCGCCCGGCCCCCGGCTCTTCCGGCGCGGTCTCGTGCGACAGCGCGGTCTGACGCATCAGCCCGGTATAGATCCCGTCGAGGGTCCGCGCCTGTGCCTCCCAGGTCCACCGGTCCAGCAGCCCGGGGCGCCCGTAGGCGGCGCGGTAGCGCTCCGGGCCGGCGAGGACGGCGCGCACCGCGCGCGCGTACCCGTCGGTGTCCTCGGCGGTGAAGACCTCGCCGATCCCCGCCGCCCGGGTGGTGGCGGCCATCGTCTCCACGTCGCTGACCACCAGCGGCAGCCGGGCGTGCGCGTACTCGAAGAACTTGGTGATCAGCGCGATCTCGTGGTTCGGCCAGTGGTGCAGCGGGATCGCCCCGGCGTCCGCCGCGGTGAGGAAGGCAACGACCTGGTCGCAGTCCACGTACGGCAGCACGTGCAGCCGCTCGGCCACCCCCAGGCGGGCTGCCCGTGCCCGCAGCCGCCCCAGGTATCCGGCGGCGGGCTTGGGCACGATCAGCGCGGTGTGCACGCCGGGCAGCCCCGGCAGCGCGTCGACCATGGTGTCCAGGCCGCGCTGCGGGGCCGCGGCGCCGCTGTAGACGACCAGCGGCGTGTCCGGGCCGATGCCGCACTGGGCGCGCAGCCCCGGTACCCCGCCGTGCCGGACCGGCCGGGTGGCGGGCGTCTCGGGCGCGTTGAGGACGACGTGCGGGTCCTCGGCGAGGCGGTGGGTGCGGCGCAGCAGAGCGGCGAGGGTGGCGGAGACGGTGACGGCGGCGTCCGCGTAGGGCGCGTACTCCCTCTCGTGTGCCACGTGGGCGGGCAGCCAGCGCACGTCATCGGTCCAGGGCCGAACCCCCGGCAGGTACTCGTGGGCGTCCCACACCAGTTTCACGGCCTCGCCCCGGGCCGCCGCGCGGATCTTGGCGCGGGCGCCGACACCGAGCATCCGGAAGTCGTGGGCGTGGATGATCTCGGGCCGCAGCTCGTCGACGGCCCTGCCGTACGCCAGCTCGAAGTCGTAGAGGCTCGGCCACAGTCTGCGCCAGCACCGCTTGCCCATGGCGCGCTGCCACAGCGCGACGGCGGCCCGCTCCGTGAGGGTGCCCGTGCCGCGCCTGGCCTGCCCCCGGTCGAGCTGGCGCTTGCGGAGTCCGGTCCAGTGCCGGGCCAGCCGGGCCGCGAGGCGCGGGAGGGCGAGCCGCGCGGTGCGGCGGCCTCTGGCGAGGGGGGTGGCGGGCCCGAGCGCCAGGGCGGCACGGCGGGTGCGCAACTCGTCGCGGCGTGCCTTGGCGCGCTGGACGCGGTAGCCGGCCGTGCCAGGACGGTAGGCCAGCGGTCCGGTCAGCAGCGGGCGGCGGGTCGCACGCGGCGGGTGTGCGAGCGGGGTGGGGACGGGCAGCAGCCGCACCCGGGCCTCGCCGAGGCGCCAGGAGGCGGGGCGCCCGTCGGGGGAGCGGCCCAGCAGCGTGACGTCCCAGCCCGCCTCGGCGGCCGAGCGGGCCGTCTTCTGCACCCGCGAGTCCCCCCTCACCCCGTTGCACACCAGCATCACGACGCGGCCGCGCCGCCCTCCGGTGGGCTGCCCCGCGTGCGGGGTGCGGCTGTCGAACTCCACGGGCTCGCCTTTCGGTTGTCGTCCCGGCCGACCGGGCGTTCGGCGGCTCACCTGTTCAGTGGCTCGATCGCTCAGGTGACGCGGCCGCTCAGCCGGCTCGCTCGGCTGCTCAGCGCAGGAAGCCGTCCAGTACGTCGGCGGTGTAGCCGCCGTCGTGGTAGGTGCGCACGTACTCCACCGACTCCTGCGCCGTACGCCGGGCCAGGTCGCGGTCCTCGACCAGAGACTCGACCGCGGTGCGGAGCGTGGCGGGGGTGGCGTTGACGATGGGCGGGCGGATACCGACGGAGCGGTGCAGCCGCTCGTCCAGGAACGCGATCACGGGCCGGCCCGCCGCCATGCCCTCGCAGGCGAAGGTGCCGTAGGTGCCGACCGCGAACTGGTCCACGACGATGTCCGCCTCCTTGACCAGCTCCTGCACCTGGAGCCACGGCACCCCCGTGGCCATGCGGAACTCGATCAGACCGCGCCGGTCCAGCTCCTCCAGGACCGGGACCACCTGCTCGGTGCCCTTGGTCCAGCGCTTGGAGGGCGCGTGCACCACCACGGGCCGCGCGCGTTCCATGGCGGGCCGCTCGCTCGCCCAGCCGTCCACGTCCACCACCAGGGGCGCCCAGCGGGACCCCGGCAGCTCGTCCAGCAGGTCGGGGGTGGTCACGAACTGCGGCAGCCCGCTGCGCGCCGCCAGCCGCCGGTTCCTGGCGCTCTTCTTCACCAGGGCCGCCAGGATCGCCTCGTCCGCTGCGTGGAAGAGGGAGTGCTCGTAGCGGCTCATGTGCCGTTCGGGGTCGCGGACGTCGCTGCCGTGCGCCAGCAGCGCCACCTTGATCCCGGCGGCGGACAGCGAGGGCAGGTCGTCGCAGATGTGGCCGCCGTTGAGCCTGCCCAGGGCCGGGGTGAAGGAGTCGGCGAGGTAGTGGGTGTAGGAGCCGAGCACGCGGCGGGCCCGGTCCAGTTGGAAGCCCAGGTCGCCGGTGCGCTCGCCGATCGCGTAGATGTCGGCCGGGTAGATGACACTCTGGTCGTGGGTGTGCATCACGACCTCGGCGGACAGGTCCTGGCGCCGCTCGCACAGCGCGCGGGCGAATCCGGCGAGCTGTCCAGCGGAGTTGGCGCAGCCCAGGCCGAGCCGTACGGGCGTGGTGCCCAGCGCCCGCCAGCCGGGCGGCGCCCCGTCGGGCGGGGTGGTCTCCAGCCGGCGCGGCTGCCCGGGGGCGCCGAGGCCCGGCTGTTCGGACACCGACCAGGACAGGGTGCGGGGGGCGAGCCTGGCGGCCGCCTCGGGCCCCGCCAGCCGCTCGTAGAGGGCGAGCAGTCCGGCCGACTGCTGCTCCCAGGACAGCTCCCGCAGCAGCGGTTCGGTGATCTTGCCGACCAGCGTGCTCCGCCGGGACAGGCCGCGCTGGACGGCGGCGGTGAAGGAGGGGACGTCCTCGGTGACGAACACCTCGCCGACGCCGGTGCGCTCCACGAAGTTGCGCAGCGTACGCACCCCGCTGGTGATCAGCGGCAGCCCGGCGTGCAGGTACTCGGCGGCCTTGGTGGGCAGGGAGATCTCGCAGTTGAGCACGTGCCGGAAGCAGATCAGGCCCAGGTCGGCGGAGGAGAGGTAGTCGGGCACCTGCTCCTGCGGCACGTAGGGGACGACGTGCATCCGCTCGCGCACGCCCAGCTCCTCCGCGCGGGCCAGCAGCGCGGAGAGGGTCGCGTTCGGCTTGGGCCCCACGACGAGCGCGAGGTGCGCGTGCGGCAGTGCGGGCAGGGCCTCGACGGCGGTGTCCAGACCGCGCTCGGGCCCGATCCACCCGGCGTAGACGAGCAGCGGCACGTCGGGCCCCAGCCCGCAGGCGTCGCGGACGGAGACGCACTCGTCGGTGGGGGCGCTGACGGCCTCGCGCACCGGCGCGTTGGCGACGACGTGCGGCGCCTTGGACAGCCCGTACGCCTCGCGCAGAATGCCCGCCAGCTCGCCCGAGACGGTCACCACCGCGTCCGCGCGGGAGATGAACTCCTTCTCCACACCGGGGAACGCGGAGGCGCGCACCGCGTCCGGCCACTCGACGCCCCGTACGTACTCGTGGGCGTCGTAGAGCCAGGAGGTGCGGTGTCCGCGGGCGCGGAGCCGGGCGACGCTGCGGGCACCCACGGCGATCATGGTGATGTCGTTGGCGTGCACGACGTCGGGTGCGAGCTCCTCGATGACCGGGCCGAACGCCAGGTCGAGGTCGAGGAGTTCGGGCCAGTCCCGGCGCCAGTCACCGGTCGGCCGCGGCGGTCCCGCGGCCATCCTGCGCTCCCACCGGTAGACACGCCCTCGCCCCTGGTGCGCGTACCGGCGCAGCCGCACCCAGCCCTTGAGCGCTTCCCTGGCCACCGCGGCCCCCGGTCTCGACGCGGATTCCGCCAGCCAGCCGACGCGGGCCGTCTGTTCGCGCACCCACGCCGCGTGCGCGGAGCGGGCCCGCACCCAGGCGCCGTCGTCCGGCAGCCCGAGCTGGGTGACGTGGGCGCGCAGGTGGGGGCGGCGCCGCTCGGCGTTCACCACGGCCCGCATGTGCGCGGACACCGGCACCTTGACGACCCGCACGGGGCCCAGCACCGACTCCTCACGCCGCTTGGAGGGGCTGCGGCCCACCAGCGTCACGTCCCAGCCCGCGCGCGCCGCCGCGATCGCGGTCTTCTGCACCCGCGAGTCCCCGGCGATGGAGTTGCCGACGATGACGGCGAGCCGCGGCCTGCCCCGGGGGCCACCGCTCCCGGTGGGTCCGCCGGCCGCCGCCGGGCCGAGGGCCGGCCGGCCCTCGGGGTCCGCGCCCGCCGGTCCCGCGCCGGGTCCCGCCTCCTCGCCGAGCCGCGCCTCGGCCGCGCCGGGCGCCTCGGGGGTGGTGCCGGTGTGCGTGGCGCGGCGGCGGATCCTCCCGCGTGGCCGCCTCATGCCGTGCGCTCCGCGACGTACGCGGTCCGACGAACGGACGCGCCGCGTTCGCCGGGGGCCGGGCCCGCTTCCGGGCCGAGGAGCGCGGGGGCCGTACCCGCGGTGGCCGCCGCCTCCCGACCCGCGCCGCCCGTACCGCCCGCGCCTGCCCGGCCGCCGTCCAGGACCGCCCCGGCGTGCGGGCCGCGCGTACCGCCCATACCCGTTCCGGTGTTCGCGCCGCCCGCACCGCTCAGGTCCGCCGCGTCGTGCGGTACGGCCAGGCCGCTCATGCCGCGCGCCGACTCCAGCACCGCCGCCGACACCTCCACCGTCCGCAGGCCCTCCCGTATGGTGACGATGCCGCAGCCCTCCGCCGCCTGCCCTGCCCGTACCGCGTCGCGGAACCGCTCGTGCTCGACGGCCAGCGGCTCGCGCTTGGGGAACGCGAAGCGCACGGTGTCGCCCTCCGCCACCCCGCGGAAGGCACGCAGCGCCTCCCACTCGGTGGCGACGGCGCCGTTGGCGTGGAACGTCAGGTCGGCGGTCAGGGTGTCCGCGACGAAGCACCCCCGCTCCCCGGTGACGGCCGTGAAGCGCTCCTTGAGCGGACTGAGCCAGTTCACCAGGTGGGAGACCATCGTCCCGTCCACCAAGGAGCCGACGACCGCGACCATGTCCTCGTGCTCCCGCCCGCTCTTGGAGACCGTACGGGCCGACAGCGACGCGTACGCCGCTCCCGTGATCCAGCTCGTGAGGTCGATGTCGTGGGTGGCCAGATCCTTGACCACGCCGACATCCGCGATGCGGTGCGGGAAAGGACCCTGGCGCCGGGTGACGACCTGGAAGACCTCGCCCAGCTCCCCGGCCTCCAGCCGGGAACGCAGCTGCTGGAGCGCCGGGTTGAACCGCTCGACGTGGCCGACACCCGCCACCAGCCCCCGTTCCTCGAACGCGCGCACGAGCCGGTGGGCCGCCTGCGCCGTGTGGGCCAGCGGCTTCTCGAGAAGCGCGCACACCCCGTGCGCCGCCAGCTGGAGGCCGACCTCCTCGTGCAGACCGGTCGGACAGGCGACCACCGCGTAGTCGACGCCCAGCGCCAGCAGATCGGCCACCTCGGGCAGCACCGGTACCCCGTGCGCGCCGAGCAGCCCGCGCAGACTGCCGTGCGGATCACCCGCGGGATCGACGGCGCCCACGAACTCGACGCCCTCCAGCGACGAGAGGATCCGCGCGTGGTTGCGGCCCATCGCGCCCAGCCCGATGAGCCCGGCGCGCAGCGTGCCGGGACGGCGGCGCCCGCCTGCGCCCCGCTCCACCGCCGCCGGGGCACCCGCGGGTGCGGGCGCCTCCACCGCCGGGCCCGCGGCCTCGGGGGCCCTGGGCGCGTCGGCCGTCTTCGGGGCGTTCGCGCTCGGCGCCGTGGGCGCCGGCTTCGCTCTCGTTCCCGTCATCGGGTCCCTCCCGCCTCGGCGACCGCACGGTTGGCGGCCGCCACGATCTGGTCCAGGTCGCCCGGGGTGAGCGAGGGGTGCACGGGCAGGGACAGCACCTCGGCCGCCGCCCGGTCGGTGACCGGCAGTTCGGCGCCCAGGTGCGCGTAGGGCCTCAGCCGGTGGATGGGCGTCGGATAGTAGACGGCGCAGCCGATGCCCTCCGCCCGCAGCCGGGCCTGCACCGCGTCCCGCACGGCCGCACCGCCGCGGACGCGCACCGTGTACTGGTGGTAGACGTGCCGGGCGCCGTCCGCGACCCGCGGGGCGACCAGCCCCGCGTCCAGCCCCAGATCCAGCGTCCGGGCGTTGCGACGCCGCTGCTGTGTCCACTCCGCCAGGCGTTCGAGCTGGACGCGGCCGATGGCGGCGGCCACGTCGGTCATCCGCATGTTGGCGCCGACGATCTCGTTCTCGTACCGCTGCTCCATGCCCTGGTTCCGCAGCAGCCGCAGCGTGCGGGCGCGCTCCTCGTCGGGGACGACGACGAGACCGCCCTCCAGGGTGTGCATGTTCTTCGTCGGATAGAAGCTGAAGCACGCCGCGTCCCCGAACGTCCCCACGGGGCGGCCGTGCAGCTGCGCCGCGTGCGCCTGGCAGGCGTCCTCGATCAGAGCGAGCCCGTGCCGCTGCGCCAGCTGGGTCAGCCTGCCCATCGGCGCCGGATGCCCGTACAGGTGTACGGGCATCAGCGCCGCCGTGCGCGGGCCCACGGCCTCGGCGGCCGCGTCCGGGTCCAGGCAGAAGGTGTCGGGATCCACCTCGGCGAAGACCGGCTCGGCACCGGCCAGCCGTACCGCGTTGGCGGTCGCCGCGAACGAGAAGGAGGGCACGACCACCTCGTCGCCCGGCCCGATCCCCAGCGCCAGCAACGCCAGATGCAGCGCGGAGGTACCCGAGTTCACGGCGACACACGGGCGGCCCTCGACCAGCGCGGCGAACTCCTGCTCGAACGCGGCGACCTCGGGTCCCTGCACCACCCGGCCGTCCCGCAGCACCCGCACGGCGGCGGCCACCTCCTCGTCCCCGATCACCGGCTTGGCCGCCGGGATCGTGGACGTGGCCACGACGGGCGCCACGGAAGCGGTCGGCGGCGCCGGAAGCCCGCCGACCGCACCGGAAGGCGCTGCTGCGGCGACGTGCGTGTCAGAACCCGGAGACCCGGCCACCGCGGCCCCGGCGGCGAGCGCCTCGCGCACGGCGGGCGGCTCGGCGGTGGCGGGCGCCTCGGCGGTGGCGGGCGTCGGCCGGGCGTCGGTGGACGCGCCGGAATCGCCGGGCTCGCCGGCGGCCGTCGCGTACGCCGAAGCCGGCTCTGTCGTCGGTGCTGTCGTCGGCGCCGTCGTGGGCGCCGACGCGGGCCCGGCAGCCGGATTCATGTCTTTTCGCAGCCCTTGCATGGCGGATGTGCCCCTCCGGTTCCCCGGCAGATTCGCCCTATGTGGACCCACATCCGGCCGCGCTCTTGCACTATAGGCTTACAAATCACCCGGACCGCCTAACCGCGGATCCCGGGCTCAGGCCCACGGTTCACCCTGCGGAGCACGCCGCCGAGCCGGACTCACGAAGCGTCACGGCCCCGCCCTCCGTGCTGTCCGACGCGCGCTCCTCGTACCGTTCGCCCGTCGTCGGGCACTCCCACACGCCGGGGTGGCCCGGCACGGCACGCAGCCGCACGCCCGCCCTGCCCACCCAGCCGACCCGGCGCGCAGGCACCCCCACCACGAGTGAGAAATCCGGTACGTCGGACGTCACCACGGCACCCGCCGCCACCATCGCCCAGCGGCCGACCCGCACCGGCGCCACGCACACCGCCCGCGCCCCCAGCGACGCGCCCTCCGCGACGGTGACGCCGACCGCGTGCCAGTCGCCCGCCCGCTTGAGCGTCCCGTCCGGGTCGACGGCGCGCGGCGCGCGGTCGTTGGTGAGCACCACGGCGGGCCCGACGAAGACGCCGTCACCCAGCTCGGCCGGCTCGTAGAGCAGCGCGTGGTTTTGCACCTTGCAGCGCGCGCCGAGCCGGACGCCCGCACCGACGTAGGCCCCCCGCCCGATGACGCACTCCGCACCGACCACCGCCCCCTCCCGCACCTGCGCCAGCTCCCACACGGTCGTGCCCGTCCCCACGGCGGCGTCGCCGGAGACCTGCGCGCCCGGCATCACCCGGAAGGACGTGCGCGAGCCCCCGCCCGGAGCGGCGCTCGCCACGCTGCTCGTGTCGGGGCTCGTACCGGTGCTCATGCCTGTGCTCGTGTCGGGGCTCATGCCTGTGCTCATGCCTGTGCTCGTGTCGGTGGTGTCCATGAGGGCTCGCTCTCTGTGCGGCGGTATGGCCGGTTCCCTGTGGCGCGGGGTGGCCGGTTCCCTGTGGTGACGGGCGGCGGGAGCCCGCCGGCCCGTCGGTGCCCGGAAGAGGCAGCGGACGGCCCGCTGGGGCGAGGATGGCGGCGCTCACGCACCCGCGGTGCCCGGCGCGCCGCGCCGCGCCGCTGCCGTCGACCGCGCGGGGCGGCCCGTCCGCCGACCGGGTGAGCGGGGCCCGTGCGGCGCGCCGTGCGCGAGGGGGCCGACGGGCCCGGAGCGATGGTGGCGTCATGGCCCGATCCGATGAGATTCCCGTCCCCCAACCGAGCGGCAGGACACGGTCCTTCAGCCTGCCCGGCACCCTGGCCCAGCGGTGGAACGCGCTGGCCGTGGCCGCCTGCGGGGTCACGGTGCTGGTCATGGGGTACCGGCACCGCTGGACCAACGACGACGCGCTGATCTACACCCGCGCCGTGCGCCAGATCCTCGCGGGCAACGGCCCCGTCTTCAACGCCACGGAGCGCGCCGAGACGTCGACCGGGACGCTGTGGCAGTGGTTGCTCGCCGCGGGCAGCGCCGTGCCGGGCGTGGACGATCCGCTGCGGCTGGCCGTGGCACTGGGGCTGCTGCTGACCGTCGTCGGCTACCTCCTCGCGCTCGACGGCACCCGCCGCATGATCCGCCTCACCCGCCCGGCGGGGGCGCTGCTCCCCTTCGGTGTCGTGCTGCTGCTGCCGCTGTGCGCGACCTGGGACTACGCGACCTCGGGTCTGGAGACGGGCCTCTCGTTCGCCTATCTGGGCGGGTGCTGGTGGCTGCTGGTCCACGCGCGGGTGCTGCGGGCGAGGGCGTCACACCCGGGAACGCGAGCGCAGGCGGGAACGCGAGCGCAGGCGGGCGCGGAGGGCGTGCGGGCGCGGGTGGAGGACGGCCGAGCCCCAGCGCTGCCCGCGACGGCGTGCGCGCTGGGGCTCGGCCCCCTGGTGCGGCCCGACCTGGCGCTGGTGAGCGGCCTGTTCCTGGTGGCCATGTGGCTGATGTGGCGTCCCGGGTGGCGCACGACCCTCGGCTGGGCGGGCGCCGCCGTGGCGCTCCCCGTCGCCTACGAGGTCTTCCGCGCGGGCTACTACGGCGTGCTCGTCCCCCTCCCCGCCATCGCCAAGGAGGCCTCGGGAACGGAGTGGCGGTTCGGCTGGGACTACATGCTCAACACGCTCAACACCTACGCGCTGTGGGTGCCGCTGGGACTGGTCGCCGCGTACGCGGTACGGGCAGCGGTCCGCCGCGCCCCCGGGCGGCGGCCGGACGACGCCCGCGAGCCGGACGGCACCCGACGGCCTGGCAGGGTGCGGGCGGCGGACGCGGCGCTGGTGGGGGCGCCGGTCGTCGCCGGGCTGCTGTCGGCGTTCTTCGTCGTCAAGATCGGCGGCGACTTCATGCACGGCCGCATGGTGCTGCCCGCGCTGTTCCTGGTGCTGCTGCCGGTCTTCCTGCTGCCGTACGGACGGATGACCGTGGCGCTGGCCGGGGCGGTCGGTGTGTGGGGGCTGGTGTGCGCACTGGCGCTGCGGCCCCCCATCGAGAGCCCCGACGACCCGCGCATCGTCTTCGACTCCCACACCGTCTACCAGCACCTCCTCGGCGACCGGCACCCAGTCGGCCAACTCGCCCACACCACGACCCCGCGCGCCTTCACCACGGCCGCACGGCGCACCATCGAGCGCGGGAACCACGGACTGGTGCTGCGGCTTCCCTACGACAAGGGGTACCCCGTCGTCCCCCTCGCGCCCCACGTGCGGGCACCGGTCGCCGCCGCCGAGGCCCGGCTGGGGCACGCCGGAGCGGTACTTCCGCTGGACGGCTTCGTCATCGACATCCTCGGACTGGCCAACCCGCTGGGCGCCCACACCGAACCCGTCAGCCGGAAGAAGGCGGGGCACGAGAAGCCGATCGACCGTGCCTGGATCGTCGCGGACGTGACCGCGCCCGGAACCAGCGTCCCGGGCGTCGACGCAGGTGACGTACGCGCTGCACGGCACGCCCTGACCTGCGGGCCGCTCCCCGGACTGCTGGCCTCGGCCCGCGAGGCGATGAGCCCCGCACGCTTCTGGGACAACCTCACCGGCGCCTGGGACCGCACCCGCATGCGCATCCCCGCCGACCCGGTGGAGGCCGAACGCGCCCTGTGCCGGCGGGACTAGGTCGTGTCTTCAAAGTCCCGCCTGCCTGGCGGTGTCTGGCACGCCCTCCGGGCGGACGCCGCTACTTTGAAGACACTCCCTAGAGGCGCCGGGTGCCGGAAACGCGTTTCCGGCACCCGGTGGCGGCCCCGCCGTCAGCGTGCCGTGCGGCGGGTGTCGCGGGCGCGGACGAGGGCGCGGGTCACCACGGGGGGCAGGAGGTCGACGGCGAGGCGGCGGGCGGCACGGGTGCGCGGCGCCCGCGCGGCGGCGGCGTCCGGCGCCGGCGCGTGCCGCGAGACGGGCACCGGCGGCGCGTCGGACTTCCGCGCACCGACCAGCAGCATCCGCCTGCCCGCCACCTCCTGCCACTGCAACCAGCACCTGCCCCGCTCCCGCAGCGCGGCGTGCAACGCGTCCTGCCAGGGTTCCGCGTCGCCCCACGTGCCGTAGAACTTGTGGCTGGAGACGCACACGGGCCGCAGCCCGCTCTCCAGTACGGCCTGCCAGGTGGCGCAGGCGACGCCCGGGGTGTGGTCGGAGCGGTAGTCGTCGAGCACGACGACGCCCTCGGGCCCGAGGGCGTCCCGGGCGGCCGCGATGTCGCCGTACACGTGCTCGTACAGGTGCGAGGCGTCCACGTGGACGAAGCGGCAGCTGCCGTCCTCCACCTCGCGCGGCACCACGGTGGTGGGCGCCTGGAGGATGTGCGGCAGGTCGTCCCAGAAGGAGCCGTAGTTGGCCTCGAACGCGCGTCGGGTGAGGGTCGCGTAGGAGCCGCGCATCTCACGCGCGTTGGCGGCGTCCGGCGCCTCGGAGCCGAACAGGTCGCAGACGGTGAAGCGTTCGTGCGGCGCGTCGAGGTAGGCCCGCATGAGAACGGCGCTCTTGCCCATGTAGGCGCCCATCTCCAGCAGGTCGCCGCGGTGCCGCAGTTCCCGCTGACGGCTGAGGAACCAGTCGAAGAGGATGAGATCCGTGCGGTAGAACCAGCCGGGCACCTCGTCGAAGGAGCGCGGTGCGGGCAGTGCCTGCGCCCGGCCGCCCGGTTCTGGGGCGGCCGGTGTCCGGCCGGACGTGGACGCGGCTGTGGTGGTCATGGAGGCGGGTCTCCTCTGCGGACGGGGACGTTCGAGGGGGCCGAGGCCCTGTATAGGGGGCCGGTCCGAGCCGGCGCACGCCCAGGAACCGCACCTCGGCGAAGCTTCCGCGCGCCGCCGTCCGCGGGCCACCCGGAGTTCAGCGACCGTTCCGCGCGGCGGAGGAACCGCCCTGGCGGGCACGGTCCACGCCCGGCACGGGGCCGTGCGGAAACGCTCCGCCCGCGAGGCCCTCAGAGGGGCGCGGGTCCGCCGGATCGCCACCAGAGCGGTCACGGGCCCGCAGCCAGGCGGGGAACGGCGGTTCGACGAACGGCCACAGACAGCTGCGCACCTGCGGCGTGCTCAGCAGCACGGCGAGCCCGACGGCCAGCACCGTCGTCCCCGCCACAGCCGGCAGACCCCAGGCGAGGACGAGCCCGTAGCCGCCCGCCCTCTCGACGGCCTCGATCACCAGCCCGTGCAGCAGGAACGGATACAGCGCGCACGCCCCCAGCGCGGAGAACCTGGTCACCCGGGAGGAGACGAGGGCCAGGAAGGCGGCGACGAGGACCGCGCCCACACCGAAGAGCGCGAGCCGCACGCACACGTACCGCAACGGGGACAGCCCCAACTCCTCGCTGGTCGCCTCCATCAGCAGCCAGTCGCGGCTCACCCTGGGCGCCGCCCACCAGGCCCCCACCACGGCGGCGGCCACCACAGGCAGCGCGCACAGGCGTGCCGCCCGGCTCCCCACCAGGCGCAGGTGTGCGGGGCGCAGCCGCAGGCCGAGAACGAACCACGGCCAGTACATCAGCAGTCGCGGCAGGGCCGGTCCGCCGCCCACCTCCAGGAATCCGGTGCCGACGGAGACGAGCGCGGCCAGCGCGACGGGCCAGCGCACCGCGCTCCACAGCGGCGCGGTCAGCCGCCACACGAGCAGCGCGGCCAGGAACCAGCACACGAAGGACGGCCGCGTCAGCGTGACGGCGAAGGGCCGGTCCCACAGCAGCGTGTCCATCCCCGCGTACGCCGCCTCGAAGGCGAGATAGGGCACCAGGACGTGCGTCAACAGCCTCCGCACCTGGTCCGGGCGCCCGGTGAAACCGCGCGTAAGACAGCCGCTCAGCAGGGAGAGGGCGGGCAGGTGGAAGGCGTACACCAGCAGCCAGGCCGCCTTGGCGCCGCGCATCCCGTCGGCGACGGGCGCCCAGTTGTGCGCCAGCACCACCAGGACGACCAGGAGGAACTTCGCGTTGTCCAGGAACGGGTCCCGCCCGCCGTACCGCCGCGCGGGGCGGCGCCCGTCCGGGCGCCGCAGTCGTGCCCCTCCCGTCGCCGCGCGCGTCGCGCCCGTGGGTGGGGCGGGGGCCCGGTCTCGGGCCCTGGACCGGGTTCCGGCCCCCGCCGCCGTCCCGGTTGCCGCACCGGCGCGTGTGCGGGATCGCGGGCGCGCGCCGTCGAGCCCGCGGCCGCGGGGCCGCGGTCGCGGGGCGGACGAGGGGGAGGGGGCGGGGACCGGCGGGACCGGGGCGGTGCGGGCGGTCGGCGAGTAGGGCGCGGCGCCCTGCGCCGCACCGGCGAGGGCCCCGCCCCCGGTGGTCCGCGTCCCGGCCGTTCGGGGACCGGCGGTTCCTGGCCCGGCCATTCCGGTGTAGGCGGTTCCTGTACCCGTCGTCGCGGCTCCGACCGTTCCGGCTCCGCGTCCCGCCTCGGGCCAGTGACCCGTCGCGGGTGGGTGCCCGGTCACGGCGCCGCGTCCCGCGGGCATGTGCCCGCTGCCGAGCGCGGAGCGTCGGGTTTCCGGTGCGGGGTGCCAGGACCCCGGTGGGGAGGCCCAGGGTTCGGCTCCGCCCACCGCGTAACCGTGGGTCGCGTAGGTGTCGGTGAAAGGGTCCCAGGCCATCACGCCGTCCTCGGCTCGCTCGGCTCGCTCGGCTCTCCCTGATCCCGCGCCTCGCCGGCGGTGCCGAGTCCGCTCGGCCCCTGCACCGCGCCCGCCCCCAAACCGCCGGGGCCGCTCACCGCACCGGTCGCGAGGCCACCCGCCGCGCCCGCAGCGCCCGGGTCGGCCGACCCGCTCTCGGGCCGGGTCCGTGTCCGGGGCCTCGCCCGAGGCCGGGTCTTCGCCCGGGGGCGGGTGACGCCCGGCAGGGGTGGTTCGACGAGGGGTCGAGCGAGCCACCGTACGGGCGCGGTCGACAGCAGGACGGCGGCAGCGGCGCCCAGTGCCGTCAACAGGGCGGCGCCCAGGGGGCCCAGCGGGCGCAGCGGCGCGTCCCAGCCGTAGGCGTGCGCCGCGGTGGCCAGCAGCCCGTGCAGCAGATACGGGTACAGGGTGACGGCGCCCAGCGCGGTCAGCCACAGCGTGCGCCGGGGTACGAGGACGAGGAAGGCGGCGGTCATCAGCGCGGTCACCGCGAACAGGGCCAGCCGCACGAGCAGGTAGGGCGTCGTGGCCACGCCGAGGTCGGCCTGGCCGTAGCTCATCCACAGCCAGTGCACATCGGTGCCGGGGGCGAGCGCGTACGCCGCGGCGGCGCCGGCCGTGAGCACCGCGGGGGCGCACCAGCGCGCCCAGCCGTTGGCGCGCAGTCGTGCCAAGTGCGCGGGCTCCAGGGTCAGTCCGAGCACGAACCAGGGGAGGAACATCAGCACGCGGGGCAGCGCCAGGTCGTGGCCCGGAGTGGAGGTGCCCGCGGCCAGGGAGATCAGCGCGGCGACGGGGACGGGCCAGGGCACGACGCGCCACACGGGTGCGGTCAGCCGCCAGACGAAGAGCGCGGCCAGGAACCAGCACACGAAGGTGGGTTCGGTCAGCGTGAGCCGGTAGGGCTTGTGCCAGACGGTGGCCTCGACGGCGCTGTAGAGCACCTCGAAGACGAGGTAGGGCACGAGCACTCCGGCGAGCAGTCTGCGTACCTGGTCGGGCCGTCCGGTGAAGCCGCGCGAGAGGTAGCCGCTGAGCAGGATGAAGGCGGGCATGTGGAACGAGGCGATCCACAGGTAGGCGGCCTTCACGGTGCGGGAGCCCTCGACGAGCCCCATGGGCCAGGTGTGGCCGATGACGACGAGCACGATCAGCAGGAACTTGGCGTTGTCGAGAAAGGGGTCGCGCTCGGCGGAACCCTTGCCCGCGCGTCCGCCGGGGGCCGGCCCGCCGGGCCCACCCGGTTCCGGCCGGCCGGGCCCGCCCGCCGGGGGCCCGTCCCCTCCCGCGTCCCGGGGAGGCCGCTCCCGCCCCGCGTCCCGGGGAGGCCGCTCCCGCCCCGCGCCCCCGGAGAGCCGGTCTCGTCCCGCGCCCCCGGGCCGGGCCGCCCCCGTACGCGCCGACCCGCACGGCTCATTGCGCCCGACCCGCAGGAACCGGACGGACCCCGAGGGCCAGACGCACCGCAGGGGCCGCCCGGACCGGACGGACCGCAGAAACCGGGCGGACCGCAAGGACCAGACGGACCGCGGAGGCCGCAGGGGCCGGACGGACCGCCCGAACCGGGCGCACCGCAGGAACCGGCCGGGCCGCGAGGCCCGGCCGGACCGTTCCGGCCCCGCCTCGCGTCCGCCGCCGGGAGCGGCGGACGCGCGCGTGCCGGGGACGGCGGGTCGGCTGACGACGCCGCCTTCCGGTCCGGCTGGGTCGATGATCTGCGAGGCCATTGATCGGACAGTAGGTGCGGTCGGGCTTTCGGCCGTCGCGGCATGCCGCCGTCGGGGCCGAACGAGGGACATACGAGTGTTAAGAACGCATCTCCTCCCTTTTCCCACCTGAAATAGACGAGGACGAAATGGAGAAATCCGGTCAATACGGTCAAAAGAGCACTGAGTGAAGGGGAGGCCGCGATGAAGATCGTGTTCCTGTTGGACAACGCCTACGGAATCGGCGGGACGATCAGATCAACGGTGAACCTCTCCGGCGCCCTGGCCGACCGGCACCAGGTGGAGGTCGTCAGCCTGCGCCGCTCCCGCCAGGAGCCCGCGCTCAGCTTCGACCCGCGTGTACGGCTGACCTCGCTCATCGACCTGCGCCGCTCCTCGCCCGCCTACGACGGCGACGACCCCGCCTACCACCAGCGCAGCGAGCGCTTCACCGAAGGGCACGACCACTTCGAGAGGGGCATCTCCACCCGCCTCGGCGACCTGCGGATCAAGGCCCTGCTGGAGAACCTGGACGCCGACGTCGTCATCGGCACCCGGCCGAAGATCAACGACTATCTCGCCGCCTACGGCACCAGGCGCTACGTCCGCATCGGCCAGGAACACCTCACCCACCGGATGCACAGCGACCACATCCGTACCCACCAGGACGCGGCCCTCGCCCACCTGGACGGGTTCGTGACCGTCTCCTACGCCGACGCCGCCGCCTACCGCGCCGCCCTGCCCGACGTCCGCGCCCGGATCGTCTGCGTCCCCAACGCCGTCCCGCCGGCCGACGTCGAGCCCTCGGACGGGCAGGCGAAGCTCATCGTCGCCGCGGGGCGCCTGATCAAGGTCAAGCGCTACGACCGGCTGCTGCGCGCCTTCGCCCTCGTCGCCGACAAGCACCCCGACTGGTCGCTGCGCCTGTACGGACGAGGCCCCCAGCGCGACGCGCTGCGCCGCACCCTCGACGGCCTCGGCCTGTCCGACCGCGCCTTCATGATGGGCGCCCACTCCCCCATCGAGACCGAGTGGGCCAAGGGCTCCATCGCGGCCGTCTCCTCCGACGGCGAGTCCTTCGGCATGACCCTCGTCGAGGCCATGCACTGCGGTGTCCCCGTCGTCAGCACCGACTGCCCCTACGGACCCGGCGAGATCATCGCCAACGGGCGCGACGGGCTGCTCGCGCCGCTGGGCGAGAACGAGGACACCAACGTCCACGCCTACGCCGACGCGCTCCTCCACCTCGTGGAGGACCCCGCCCTGCGCACCCGCATGGGCCACGCCGCCCGCGAGAAGGCCGCCCGCTACAGCCCCCGGCGCATCGCGGGGGAGTACGAGGAGCTGATGGAAGGTCTCCTCGCCGAGCGCCGCGGCACACCGGGCGGCACCGGGCCGACGGCGCACGACACCACACGGCAGGCGACCGGCGGCGCCGCGGGGGACGCGGCCCCCGACACCGCACAGGACGCGGCCACCGGCCCCGGGGCCGGTCAGGGCGCCGACCGCCCGTCGGGCGAGGGGGCCGGAGCGGCACCCCGTACGGGGGCGCCCACGGCACCCCTGGCACCCGCGCCGCGCGGCGCGCGCTCCCGTACCGCACCACGCGGCGCGCGCGCCCGTGCGCTCCGCGCCGCACGCCGCGTCGTCCCCCGCGCGCTGGTACCCGCCCTGCGCCCCCTCGCGAGAATCCTGTCGGGCACCCCGCGTGCGGGCGGCAGCAGCCTGCCGCGCCCGCTCGCCCGGGTCCGGGCGCAGCACGACGGCGCGCTGCTGTTCCGCCTGCGCGCCACCACCCTCCCCCGGAGCACCGCCACGCTCTCCCTCCGCCCCCGCGGCCGCGACGGCACCGCCCCCGTCCGCCTCCCGCTGCCGCCCCGGGAGCAGGCCGACGCGGACGGCTGGGTCGAGGTCCGTCTCAGCCGCCAGGACGGCCCCTCCCTCCGCGAGGCCCGGTGGGACGCCTACGTCGAGCGCGCCTCGGACGGGCGGAGCAAGCGGGTCAAGGCCGAGCAGGTCGAGACGGCCCGGCTGTTGAGCATGCCGGCACCGGTGAACGCGGACGGCCATCTGGAGCCCTGGATCCCGTACGTGACGGAGGACGGCTGCCTGGCCGTCCGGGTCTGGTCCCGCGACCGGCACGCGGAGGTCACAGGTCTCGTACGCGGCGAGCACGGCTACGCCCTCACCGCACGGTTGTACGGACAGGGCGTCGCGCCCGAGCTGTCACGGCGCACCGTCGAACTCTCGGGCGGCCCCGTGCTGGTGGCGGTACCGCGCGGCGGCAACCCCCGGCAGGCGTTCGAGTTCCCCGGCCGCCGGGGCACCGAAGCGGACACCGTCGAACTGGAACTGCCCTACGAGCTGCCCGCGGCCTTCGCCGACGGCGCGGCCGAGGGGGTGTGGGACCTGTGGCTGCGGCCGGGGCTCGGTCCCGACCGGGTACGCCTGGGGCGGCTGCTGGGCGACCTGGCGGACCGCAAGAAGACCGACGTCACCCCCCGCACCCGGCTGGGCGAGAGCAACCTGGCCGTGCAGCTGTACTTCTCGCTCAACAACAACCTGGTCCTCACCCTCAAAACGCTGACCGCGCCCAGGGCGGACGACCACACCGCACCGGCGGCCACACAGCCCGCGACGCCGGCGGCCGCACAGCACACCGCGCCGGCGACCACGCAGCACACCTCATCGACGGCCGCCCGCCACTCCGACGAGGAGCTGCGGCAGCGGCAGGAGGCGACGGGGACACGCCAGGGCACGGGATCGTGGCAGGGATCCGAGGCGCAGACGGGCGCTCGCCGGCACGGCCCGGATCCGGCGGCGGGAAGCGCTCAGGGCCGCTCGTCCTCGCCGAGCGCCTCCGCCAGCGCCTGACCCCGCTCCCTCTCCTCCTCGGCCTCCACCTCGCCCTCCGCGTCGAGCGGCTCCCCGACCACCGCGCGCACCCGCTCCTCGCGCGCCTCGGCCTCCCGCACGAGCGCCCGCACGGCCCGGTTGAAGCGCACCAGGGACGGCGGTTCGGCCGGCCCGAGCAGCCGGACCTTCAAGGCGGCACGGGCCGGAGCGAGGGTGTCCTCCTCCGGATGGCGCACGGTGTGCAGCAGCCGGTCGATGCCCGTACCGTCCGGGCCGAGGAGGGTGGCGGCACGCACGGTGGGGCAGGCCGCCCGGAAGGCGTCGTCCTCTAGGCCGCTGGTGTTGGCGACGGCGTACGGCTTCTCGCTGCTGAGGTAGTCGGAGACGACGGACGAGACGTCCGAGACCAGCACGTCGGCCTCGTTGAAGCAGCAGAAGAGGCCAGGACCGCCGGCGGTGACGATCTGGTGCCGCCAGGCGGGCTGCGCCGCCCAGTACGCCTCCTCCCACGCCCGCGCCGCCTCCTCCACCTCCCGGGCGCGGCCGGGTCCCGGGGCCGGCTGGCGCAGCATCCGCTCCACCTCGTCGGCACGCCGGCCGAAGTCCACGCGGGTGAGCCTGCGCAGCTCGGCGGTCGCCTCCCGAAGCGCCGCCCGCGCCCCGGGTCCCGGCTCCTCGCCGTCCCGCCCGGCGTTCGCCCGCTGGATCAGCGCACGGACGCGCTGGTCGGCCTCTCCTGCGCGCGGGTCGACGGTGCCGGTCATCGGGTGCGGCTTGTACAGCAGCCGTACCCCGGGGTCGGCCAGCAGCGCGGAGACGATCGCCTCGCCCGCCACCAGCACCGAGGTGTTGCCCGGATCGTCGGTGAACCCCTCCCAGGTCGGCGCGTACAGCACGGTGAGACGGCCGTCGCGGCCCCGCGCCCCGGCCGCGCGGGTGCCCGCTGCCTCGATGGGCGCGAGCTGCGGGCGCCCGACCTCGACCACATCCTTGTCCTCCACCCCGATGTGCGCCAGCGCGTACCGCTCCCGGGCGGCCTCGCCCGCCACCCACACCTGGTCGTAGGCCTTGGCGTAGGGGTTGCAGGAGGAGAGCTTGTCGGACTCGCCGTGGTTGATGAAGGCGTGCTTGAGGGTGGGGATGCGCAGCACCTGCGAGGTCTTGCCGGAGTTCGCCGGGTGCAGCAGCACCTTGAGCGTGGAGTGCTCCAGCCGCATCAGGTGCGACACCTTGGGCACGCACAGGACGGGCACGTCCGTCGGGTCGATCTTTTGCACCATGAACCGCTCACGCAGCACGATCACGGGCCGGCCCTCCAACTCGGCCAGCGTGCTCAGCCACATGTTCGCCTGGTACGCGGAGGCGTTGCCGCCGGAGAAGTACATGCCCACCGTCGGCCGGTACTCCGCCAGCCACCCGTCCAGCCAGGCCAGCGCCTCCTCCTCGCCGGCCACCCGCTTGCCCGGCAGCAGCCAGGTGGCCAGCCACGCGATACCGGCGAGCATCCCGGCGCAGCAGCACAGGGCCGCCGCCAGCGCCCACGCCGGGTCCCCCGTCGCGGCCGACGCGCTCATCCCCGCCGTCAGCACGGCCGCGACACCCAGCAGGCGCACCGTCGCCCGCTGCGCGAACAGCGTCGGCGGCGAGGGAGTGAGCCCGAGCGCCGAGGCGTCGATGTTGCGGGTGACCACGGGCAGCCGTCTGCGGGCGCGCACCGACCCGGCGACCGCCTGGCACAGGAAGTGCAGGGCCCAGCACGCCAGCACGGCCGCCAGCAGCGGCGCGGTGCTGCCCGCGTCGAGGACGCCGAGTCTGCCCAGGCCGCCCAGCAGCAGCGCGTCCCGCAGCATCTGCCGGGCGGCAGGGGTGAACTGCGCCCGGGCCAGCCGCCGCTCCGTCCTGCGCGCGTGGTGCGGCAGCAGCACGTCCGTCAGCAGGCCCAGCGCTGCGCCGAGGACGACGAAGGCGGCCCCGGCCCCGGCGATGCCGCAGACCTGGAAGAGGTAGCCGGCGGCCAGCAGCCCGAGCGCGCATCCCGACCGGGTACGGTCCCGCATCCGGCGGACGCGCCGCTGCCGCTCCCGCGCGGCCTCGGCGCTCTCCGCCGCGCCCGCGTCGTCCACACCGGTCACGCGCTCCACCAGCCCACCCATCTCTGCACGGTAAGCAGCGGTGCAGGCGACCCGCGCGCCGTGGAGGGCCGAACGCGTGACCGCCGTGCCGGGAGGGTGTCCCTCCCGGCACGGCGGTCAGCAGCGGGCTACCCCGCCGGGCCTCAGCGGTTGCTGCGCAGCAGCGTGCGCATCGTCCGCATGGCCACCGACAGGTTCGCCAGATCGAACGTCTCCGAGGCCTGGATCTCGTCCAGGGTGCCCCGGGCGCGCACGAGGATGGCGCGGTTCTTCTCCTCCCACGCCTCGTACCGCTGCCCCGGCGTGTCGGCGCCGTTGCCCGCGGCCAGCACGTCGGCCACCAGCAGCTGGTGCGCCGCGTACAGGTCCTCGCGGATGGAGGAGCGGGCCATCGACTGCCAGCGGTCGGCCCGCGGCAGCTCGCTGACGCGGCTCTGGAGCTGGGTGATGCCCAGCCGGTCGGCGAGGTCGAAGTAGACCTCGGCGACGTCCATCAGCTCCTTGCCCATGCGGTCCGCGACCGCGACCACGTCCAGCGTGGAGAACGCCGCGGCCGAGCCCGCCATCCGCTGCGCCAGCTCGGCGGGGACACCGGCGCCCGACAGCTTGTCGTACACCCGCTGGTGCCACTTGAGGTCGTCGCCCTTGAGCAGCTTGGGCAGCTCCGCCCACACCGTCTCCACCCGCTCGGAGAACAGCTCGATGGTGTCGGCCAGCAGCAGCGGCTGCGGACGGTTGTTCAGCAGCCAGCGGGTTCCGCGCTCGACGAGCTGCCGGGAGCGCAGCCGGATGTCGGTGAGCACATTGGCCGCGACCTGGTTGTCCAGCGACTCGACCTCGTCCCAGATGTCACCGAGCCGGAAGATGGCGCGCGCGGCCGTGTGGGCGCGCACGATCTCCTCCGTCGAGGCCCCCGACTCCTCCTTCATACGGTGCACGAAGGTGGAGCCCGCGACGTTCACGGTGTCGTTGACCAGGACGGTCGTGACGATCTCGCGGCGCAGCGCGTGCGCCTCGATCTGCTGTCCGAAGCGCTCGCGCAGCGCCTCGGGGAAGTAGCAGTACAGCAGCCGATTCAGGTAGGCGTCGTCCGGCAGCGACGTCGTGATCAGCTCGTCCGTCACGTTGATCTTCGTGTAGGCGAGCAGCACGGCGATCTCCGGCTGGGTCAGCCCCTCGCCGTTGTTCAGCCGCTCGCGGACCTGCCGGTCGGAGGGCAGGAACTCCAGCTGCCGGTCCAGCTTGCCCTCCTTGGAGAGCCTGCGCATCTGCCGCTGGCTGGCCAGCAGCAGGCTGGGGGCCTGCGCCAGCGAGTTGGACAGCGCCGCGTTCTGCGCGTAGTTGTTGCGCAGCACCAGCTCGCCGACCTCGTCCGTCATCTGGGCGAGCAGCTTGTTGCGCTGCTTGACGGTCATGTCGCCGTCGGCCACCACGGAGTTGAGCAGGATCTTGATGTTCACCTCGTGGTCGGAGGTGTCCACGCCCGCGCTGTTGTCGATCGCGTCGGTGTTGATCCGCCCGCCGTCCGAGGCGAACTCGATCCGGCCCAGCTGGGTGCAGCCCAGGTTGCCGCCCTCGCCCACGACCTTGACCCGCAGGTCCTGGCCGTCCACCCGGATCGCGTCGTTGGCCTTGTCGCCGACGTCCGCGTCGCTCTCCGTCGACGCCTTGACGTAGGTGCCGATGCCGCCGTTCCACAGCAGGTCGACGGGGGCCGTCAGGATGGCGCGCATCAGCTCGGCGGGGGTCATCTTGGTGACGCCCTGCTCGATGCCCAGCGCCTCCCGCACCTGCGGGGTGATCGGCACCGACTTGGCGCTGCGCGGGTGGACGCCGCCGCCGGCCGAGATCAGCGTCGTGTCGTAGTCCGCCCACGAGGAGCGCGGCAGCTCGAACAGGCGGCGGCGCTCCGCGTAGGAGGTGGCCGCCTCCGGGTCGGGGTCGAGGAAGATGTGCCGGTGGTCGAAGGCGGCCACCAGGCGGATGTGCTCGGAGAGCAGCATGCCGTTGCCGAACACGTCGCCCGACATGTCGCCGACGCCGACGACGGTGAAGTCCTCCGTCTGGGTGTCGTGGCCCAGCTCGCGGAAGTGCCGCTTGACCGACTCCCAGGCGCCGCGCGCCGTGATGCCCATGCCCTTGTGGTCGTACCCTGCCGAACCGCCGGAGGCGAACGCGTCCCCCAGCCAGTAGCCGTAGGAGTTCGCGACCTCGTTGGCGATGTCGGAGAAGGTGGCCGTGCCCTTGTCCGCGGCGACGACGAGGTAGGTGTCGTCCTCGTCGTGGCGCACCACGTCCTGGGGGTACTCGACCTCGCCCAAGACCAGGTTGTCGGTGACGTCCAGCAGGCCCGAGATGAACGTCTTGTAGCAGGCGATGCCCTCCGCCTGCCACGCGTCGCGGTCCACGGCCGGGTCGGGCAGCTGCTTGCCGACGAAGCCGCCCTTGGCGCCGACCGGCACGATGACGGTGTTCTTGACCTCCTGCGCCTTGACCAGGCCGAGGATCTCCGTGCGGAAGTCCTCACGCCGGTCCGACCAGCGCAGACCACCGCGCGCCACCTTGCCGAACCGCAGGTGGACGCCCTCGACCCGCGGCGAGTACACCCAGATCTCGTAGGCGGGGCGCGGCGCGGGCAGGTCCGGGATCGCCTGCGGGTCCAGCTTCATCGACACGTAGGTGTGCGGCCTGCCGTCGCCGGCCAGCTGGAAGTAGTTGGTGCGCAGGGTGGCGGTGATGACGGTGAGGAAGGAGCGCAGAATACGGTCCTCGTCCAGGCTGGCGACCTGGTCCAGCGCCCCGTTCAGCTCCTCCAGGATGCCGTCGACCAGTTCGTGCCCCGCGCGCCTGCGCGTCGGGTCCAGCCTGGCCTCGAACAGGCTGACGAGCAGCCGCGTGGTGTGCACGTTCCCGCGCAGCGTGTCCTCGATGTACGCCTGGCTGAACGTCGAACCCGCCTGCCGCAGATACTTCGCGTACGCGCGCAGCACCATCGCCTGCCGCCAGGTCAACCCGGCCGAGAGCACCAGCGCGTTGAGGCCGTCGTTCTCCGCGTGGCCCGTCCACACCGCCGCGAACGCCTCCTGGAAACGCTCCCGCGTCTCCTCCTCCAGACCCCGCTGCCCGTCCGGCATCCGCAGCCCGAAGTCGTAGATCCACGCGTGCGACCTGTCCGCGCAGCGCAGCTCGTAAGGGCGCTCGTCCACCACCTCGACGCCCATCGCCTGCAACCCGGGCAGCACGGCGGAGAGCGAGACGGGACTGCCCGTGCGGTAGATCTTGAAGCGCCGCTCCCCCGGAGCCGCACCCACCGGCTCGTACAGGCTCAGCGCGAAGTCGTCCTGCGCACCGCCGCGCACCAATTGCTCGATGTGCTGCAAGTCGGCCACGGCCGCACGCGGCGAGAAGTCCGCCTTGTAGCCCTCGGGGAAGGCGTGCGCGTACTTCTGCGCCATCTCGGCGGCCTGCTCCTCGCCGCACTCGGCGACCAGCGCCTCGCTGAAGCCGTCCGCCCACGAGCGCGCCGCCTCGGCCAGCCGCGTCTCGATGCGGTCGACCTCCGCGTCCGTCAGCTCCCGCAGCTCCGCGCCCGTACGCACCCGGATCACGAAGTGCAGCCGGGAGAGCACCGACTCCGTGTTCCAGGCGGTGAAGTCGACGCTGGTGCCGCCCAGCTCCTCGGTCAGGATGTCCGTCAGCCGCAGCCGCACCCCGGTCGTGTAGCGGTCGCGCGGCAGGTAGACCAGCGCCGAGTAGTACCGCCCGTACTCGTCCTGACGCAGGTACAGCCGCAGCTTGCGGCGCTCTTGGAGGTAGAGGACCGAGGTGACGATGGAGCGCAGCTCGTCCGCCGGCGTCTGGAACAGCTCGTCGCGCGGATAGGTCTCCAGGATCTGCAGCAGGTCGCGGCCCGCGTGGCTGTCCGGTGTGAAGCCGGCGCCGTCCAGCACCTCGGCGACCTTCCGCCGGATGACCGGCACCCGCCGCACCGACTCCGTGTAGGCCGCGGACGAGAACAGGCCCAGGAAGCGCCGCTCCCCCACCACGTTGCCCTCGGCGTCGAACTTCTTGACACCCACGTAGTCCAGATACGAGGCACGGTGCACCGTCGAACGGCTGTTCGCCTTCGTGAGCACCAGCATCCGGTGCTCACGCGCCTTCGCCCGCGCGTCCGCGGGCAGCCGGTTGAACGACGGCGAGACCGGGTGCCCCTCGTCACCCGGCTGGTGCGGGTCGGACCGCAGGATGCCCAGGCCCGTGCCCGGCAGCGGCGCGAGCGTCAGCTCCTCGCCCTCCACGGCGTCGTCGGCGTCGTCGGCGTCCTTGCCGTCCTTGGAGCCCTTGCCCGATCCGGCGCTCTTGCCGCTCTTGGCGGCCTTGGCGTCCTTGCCGCTTCCGCCGCCCTTGCCGCTCTCCGCGTCCAGCTCGTACTCGCGGTAGCCAAGGAAGGTGAAGTGATCGTCAGCCAGCCAGCGCAGCAGCTCACGCGCCTCGTCGACCTCCTCACCCGGCAGGTCGTCGGTCGGCTCCCCCGTCAGCTCGTCCGCGATGCGCAGGGCCGCGCCCCGCATCTTCTGCCAGTCCTCGACCGCCTCCCGCACGTCCGACAGCGCCCGGCGCAGATCCGCGCTGATCTGCTTGAGGTCCTCCCGGTCGGTCTCACGGTCGATCTCGACGTGGATCCACGACTCGACCAGCGCGTCGTGCGGCAGCTTCTCCCGCTTCTCCTTCGCCTGGCGCTTCCCCGGCCCCTGCGAAGCCGCTCCCGCCTGCTGCGCGGCGTCGGCCTGCTGGGCCGCCACGTCGTCACGGCCGGCGGACAGGACCTCCAGCAGCTTCCCGGCCAGGTCCCGGCGCACCACCATCTGCGGGTGGATCACGACGTGGATGCCGCGGCCCTGCCGGGACAGCTCGTTGGTGACCGAGTCGACCAGGAACGGCATGTCATCCGTCACGACCTCGATCACCGAGTGCGTGCACGAGAAGCCGTTCTCATCGATCGACGGCGAGTACACCCGCACGTTGGCCGTGCCCTGCGGGCGCTCCTGCGCGAGACGGTAGTGGGCGAGTGCACCGCCGAGGATGTCGACCGGGTCACGGTCGGTGAGGTCCTCCGGCGCCGTGTGCAGGTAGTACCGCTGGAGATACGCGCCAAGGGCGTCGTCCTGGGGGCCGTTGAGGCCCTGCACCGGGTGGCGTCCCTGCGCCGGGCTCTGTTCAGCCACCCTCGCGGCTTCCGCCAGCCGCTCGGCTTTTGCTTCTTCCAGCTTGCTCTGCATGTCCTCTGGCTCCTGTCGCGCGCCGTTGCGTGACGTCGGGATGGAAGGGGCACGGCGCCGGAACACGGGGTGTCCGCACGGGTCCGCCACTGTGCCGGGAGAGACGACCAGCGGCGCCCCACGCGCGGTCACGCGGGGGGCGCTGAGCGGAGCGGCGCCCGCGGGCAGACCCTCCGGTGGATATCGCGCTGATCACGTAGGCCAGGCTATCTCTCTCCGGCACCCTCGCGTCATGGCCCTTATGTGTACAAAGAGGGAGACCGAAAAGATCGTCTTGGCCCTTTCGGACACCTTCCCGGCCGCATGGCGTCGCGTGCCCGCTGTGTGCGGCCGTATGCCGCTGTGTGCCGCTGTATGCCGCCACGCGACGGCCGCTCTTCGGCACGAGGGGGCCGGGGGCCGGCAGGAGCGGGGAGACTTCGGCCAAAGCGGAGGTCGGCCGACGGCGGTCGGCGGGCGCCGTTTCGCCGACGACGCCGCTGACACTACTCCCATGCCGCTGCTTCCCCCTCTCCGTCGGAGCGGGGGCTCCCTTGGTTGCCTGGGCCCTCTGTGGCCCCTGTGCTCCCTGTGGCATGGGAGTCACCCGCGGCCTCGCGGGCCAGGCGCTCCGCTGTTTCGACCGCCTCGCGCAACGTGTCGACGACCGGCACCCCCGCCTCCTCCAGGCTGGCCCGGCTGTGCGAGCCTCCGGTGAAGAGCACGGCGCGCGCCCCCGCGTGGGCCGCCGCCAACGCGTCGTCGACCGCGTCACCGATCACCACGGCCCGGCTCGGCTCCACCCCGCGCAGCGCGGCGAGATGCCGCACCATCTGGGCGGCCTTGCCACCGCCAGTCGGGCCGACCGCCCCGTCGACCCGCAGGAAGTGCCCGTCGATGCCGTACGTACGCAACAGCGGCACCAGCCGGTCGTGCGGCGCCAGCGAGCACAGCGACTGGGTGTGACCTGCCGCCTGCCGCGTCGCCAGCAGCTCCGCGGCGCCCTCGGCCAGACCCGCGCCGGCGATACGGGCCCAGTAGTGGCGGTGGAACGTCTCGTCCATGACCTGCCACTCGCTGCCCGTGGGCGCCCTGCCGAACAGCCGCTCGTAGAAGCGCGGCACCGGAACGCAGTACAGCTCCCGATACCGCTCCAGCGTGATCGCCGGGAAGCCGAGCTCGTCGAACGCGGCGTTGGTCGCCTCGAGCACGGTGTGGATGTCGTGCAGCAGCGTGCCGTTCCAGTCCCACACGAGGTGCGCGGAGGGCACGGCGGGCCGGCCCTGCTGCGGTTCCGGTCCCGATTCGGATTGCTGCGGTTGCTGCGGTGGCTGCCCTAAGACCATGCTTCCGACGGTACGTGGAGGCACTGACAACGCGACAGGGCGGCGATCGTTCAGGCCCGTCACCGAGGGCCCGGCCGGTCAGGCCGTCAGGCCCGGATCATCAGGCACGGATCCGACCGCCGGCGACGGGTCAGGCGACCAGGGCGGGGATCTCCTGGGTGGCGAACCACAGCAGTTCGTGGTCCTCGGCGGCGTCGACGACCGCCTGGGCCCGCTGGTCGCCGCCCGCGGCCGCGGGCAGGGCGTCGAGCGCCGCCGTCACGGCCCCGACCGCCTCCTCGGCGTCCAGATGGACGGCCGCGATCCTGGACATCGGCACAGCAGCCGTGAGGCGCACCCGGCCGACGGAGGCCGCGTCCTCGTCCAGCTCGGAACGGCCGCCCACCGCGTCGCGCTCCTCGCTGTGCACGAGGGCGTCGGGGGCCTCGGCCACCACGACGACGCGGCGCCGCGCGGCTTCGGCGTCCCTCGCCAGCGAACGCAGGGAGGCGGCGGCCGCCAGACCCAGCGCGGCGTACTCCAGCTCCTCCTCGTCCTCGGACCCCCACCACGCGCGCAGCCCCGCGGTGACCGCGTACGCCTCGAAGGGGGCCGGTCCCAGCTCGCCCGCGCCGTGCGCCTGACTCAGTGCGGGCAGGGTCAGAGGGACATAGACACGCATGGCTGCCGCTTTCGTGTATCGCCGGGGACCGTCTGCCCGTCAGCATACGGGCAGACGATGAGGCCCGCGCCGACGAGCACCCGCGCAAACCCGCAGGTAGACGCGCGGCGGCGTCAACCTCGCTCCGCGGCATGATCCTGATAGGGGAATTTCTCCAGCCCCCTCCCCGGCCCCACCGCCTCATTGCCGTGCGGCTCCCCCCACGGCTACAACCGTTGCCAGCCACCGGTTACTGGCCGGTATCGCGGTCCGCCCCGCACCGGCGGACCCGGCAGGCACTCATACACGCCACGCCCACGGGGGAGCCCATGACCACGCCCGTCTCCGAGTCCGCTTCCGGACGCCAGCCGCGCCGGCGCACCCCGCGCTCCGCGCCGTCCCGGCCGCCGACACGGCGCGACAGCCGCAGGCCCGCCGAGTCGGCCCTCCGCGCGGCCGCCCACCGCGCGCGGGAACGGCAGCCCCCGTACTGGTTCGCCCGCCGCCTGCTGCTCGTCCTCAGCGGACAGTGCCCCGTCCACACCCTCCTCGGCTACGCCACGGACGAGACCTACGAACGGCTCGGCGCCCTCGCTCCCTCGGCCCCGCTCCGCCCCCGCGGCACCGACCGCACGGCCCCCGCCGTCCTGGAGGCCCGCGGAACCCAGATCCGGCCCGGCGTCATCGAAGCCTTCGCCCGCGTCGCCACCGGCCACCGCCAGCGCGCCATGGCCTTCCGCCTCGAACACGGCCACAACCGCTGGCGCTGCACAGCCCTCGAACTCGACCTCACCCCTTGAACTCCGCCGGCTGCCGCCCGTCTGGGACGTCTGGAGCCTCTGACGCCCGGCCTCGGGCCCCCGGCCTCGGGCATGCGGGCCGGAGCCGCCGAGGCCGGGCCCGGAAGGGCAAGGGGCAGAGAGGCTGGCGGGTCAAGAGGCCGCAGGGGGCCGGCGCAGCGCTCAGGCGGGGTCCGGTCCCGGCCCCCGCTTCCTGGGCCCCTTGGGGGCGGACAGGGCCTGCGAGCCCCCGGAGGGGCGGGCAGAGCCCGCGACGCGGCCCCGGGCGGTCGGGCAGGGTTGCCAAGGAGCCTTCAGAGGGGCTGGAAGGGCGGGCAGAGCGCCTGGCCGAGTCAGTCAGGCCCCACAGGGCGGGCCGGGGTCCGACAGCGTCGGGGGCAGTGGTGTCGGGCGCGGCTGAGGGGCCGGGCAGCAGGTGCTCGGCCCCTCAGCGGGGGTGCGGCCCGGGAGGGGCCCACTAGGTGGCGTCGGCGTGACCGCCGCGCGGTCACTTGCGCTTCTTGCGGCCCTTCTGGGCCTTCCTCCGCTCCGCGCGGGTGAGGCCGTCGGCCTGGGAGCGGACGGGGCCGGTCTCGTCCCCGTCCGTGCCGGCACCGGTGTCGAGGTCGCCCTCGACCACGCCACCCTCGGCGGTGGGCGCGGAGAAGTGCAGGCGGTCGGGGCGCTGCGGCTGGTCGAGGCCCTTGGCGTGGATCGCCGGGGCCGGCCCGGCGCCCGCTCCGGCCGGAACGGCGTCCCGGGGCTCGCTGTCCTTCTCCAGGGAGGGCGCGGGGACGGTGTCCTCGACGGGGACCTCCTCGACCTGCTGCTCGACCTGGACCTCCAGGTTGAACAGGTAGCCGACGGATTCCTCCTTGATGCCCTCCATCATGGCCTGGAACATGTCGTAGCCCTCCCGCTGGTACTCGACCAGCGGGTCCTTCTGGGCCATCGCGCGCAGGCCGATGCCTTCCTGGAGGTAGTCCATCTCGTACAGGTGCTCGCGCCACTTGCGGTCGAGCACCGACAGCACCACGCGCCGCTCCAGCTCGCGCATGATCTCGGAGCCCAGCTCCTTCTCACGGGCGTCGTACTGCTCGTGGATGTCGTCCTTGACGGAGTCGATGATGAAGTCGGCCGTGATGCCCTCGCGGTCGCCCGCGGCCTCCTCCAGCTCCTCGATCGTGACCTTGACCGGGTACAGCTGCTTGAAGGCGCTCCACAGCCGGTCGAGGTCCCACTCCTCGGCGAAGCCCTCGACGGTCTCGGCCTGGACGTACGCCTCGATCGTGTCGTCCATGAAGTGCCCCACCTGCTCTTGCAGGTCCTCGCCTTCCAGGACGCGGCGGCGCTCGCCGTAGATGACCTCGCGCTGCCGGTTGAGCACCTCGTCGTACTTGAGGACGTTCTTGCGGATCTCGAAGTTCTGCTGCTCCACCTGGGACTGTGCGGAGGCGATGGCGCGGGTGACCATCTTGTTCTCGATCGGCACGTCGTCGGGCACGTTGGCCATCGACATCACGCGCTCGACCATCTGCGCCTTGAACAGCCGCATCAGGTCGTCGCCCAGGGAGAGGTAGAAGCGGGACTCGCCCGGGTCGCCCTGGCGGCCCGAGCGGCCGCGCAGCTGGTTGTCGATCCGGCGGGACTCGTGCCGCTCGGTGCCCAGCACGTAGAGGCCGCCGAGTTCCTTGACCTCCTCGACGGCCGCCTTGACCGACTTCTCCGCCTTGTCCAGGGCGGTGGGCAGCGCGGCCGCCCACTCCTCGACGTGCTCGTTGGGGTCGAGGCCGCGCTCGCGCAGTTCGTTCTCCGCCATGCCCTCGGCGTTGCCGCCGAGCTTGATGTCGGTACCGCGGCCCGCCATGTTGGTGGCCACCGTGACGGCGCCCTTGCGGCCCGCCTCGGCGACGATCAGGGCCTCGCGCTCGTGGTTCTTCGCGTTCAGCACCTGGTGGGCGACGCCGCGCTTGGTGAGCTGCTTGGACAGGTACTCGGACTTCTCGACCGAGGTGGTGCCCACGAGGATCGGCTGGCCGCTCTCGTGCTTCTCGACGATGTCGTCGACCACCGCGTCGAACTTGGAGACCTCGGTGCGGTAGATCAGGTCGGCCTGGTCCTTGCGGGCCAGCGGCCGGTTGGTCGGGATCGGGACCACGCCGAGCTTGTAGATCTGGTGGAACTCGGCCGCCTCGGTCATGGCCGTACCGGTCATGCCGGAGAGGGTGTTGTAGAGGCGGAAGAAGTTCTGGAGGGTGATCGTGGCGAGCGTCTGGTTCTCGTCCTTGATCTCCACCCCCTCCTTGGCCTCGATCGCCTGGTGCATGCCCTCGTTGTAGCGGCGGCCCGCCAGGATGCGGCCGGTGTGCTCGTCGACGATCATGACTTCGCCGTCCATGACGACGTAGTCCTTGTCGTTCTTGTAGAGCTCCTTGGCCTTGATCGCGTTGTTGAGGTACCCCACCAGCGGCGTGTTGACCGACTCGTAGAGGTTGTCGATGCCCAGCCAGTCCTCGACCTTGGTGACGCCCGACTCGTGGATGGCGACGGTGCGCTTCTTCTCGTCCACCTCGTAGTCGCCCGTCTCGGGCTTCTGGGTGCGCGGATCGCCCGGCTCGCCCTTTTCCAGGCGCTTGACCAGCTTCGCGAAGTCGCTGTACCACTTCGTGGCCTGGTCTGCGGGGCCGGAGATGATCAGCGGCGTACGGGCCTCGTCGACGAGGATGGAGTCGACCTCGTCGACGATGGCGAAGTTGTGACCCCGCTGGACCAGTTCGTCCTTGGACCACGCCATGTTGTCGCGCAGGTAGTCGAACCCGAACTCGTTGTTCGTGCCGTAGGTGATGTCGCACGCGTACTGCTCGCGGCGCTCGGCCGGGCTCATGTTCGCCACGATGCAGCCGACCGACAGGCCGAGGAACCTGTGCACCCGGCCCATCCACTCGGAGTCGCGCTGCGCCAGGTAGTCGTTGACCGTGACGATGTGCACACCGTCACCGGAGATCCCGTTCAGGTACGCCGGCAGCGTGCCGACCAGCGTCTTGCCCTCACCGGTCTTCATCTCGGCGACGTAGCCGAGGTGCAGCGCGGCGCCGCCCATCAGCTGCACGTCGTAGTGGCGCTCGCCCAGGACGCGCTTGGCCGCCTCACGGACGGTGGCGAACGCCTCGGGCATCAGGTCGTCCAGGGACTCGCCCTCGGCGTACCGCTCCTTGTACTCGTCCGTGAGCGCGCGCAGCTCCGCGTCCGACAGGTCGACGAAGTCCTCTTCGATGGAATTCACCTGCCGCGCGACGCGGTCCAGCTTGCGCAGGATCTTCCCTTCACCTGCGCGCATGAGCTTGCCGAAGACGGACACTTAGGGTGGCTCCTTGCCGGTCGGGCCTGGCACGGTCTGCACGGGTCAGTGCGGATGTCGGTGCGGATCCGCGAGGTCCTCTCCTTGCCGAGGGCCTGAACCGCACCGGCCATCGTATGCGAGGGAGGACTGACCCTGTACCCCCAACGTGCCGGAGGCCCGGAAGGTGCCGGGGAGCGGGGCTGCACAATTCAGACTATGGAACCCATCACACTGCGCACCGAGCGGCTCCTCCTCCGCCCCTTCGAGCGGGGAGACGCCGAGGCCGTGGCCGCCGCGTGTGACGACCCCGACATCCAGCGTTACGTCCCCGTACCCGAACCGTACACACTCGCCGACGCCGAGGAGTTCGTCACCGTCACCAACCCGGCCGGCTGGCGGGACGACACCATGTACAACTTCGGCGTCTTCACCCACGACGGCCAACTCGTCGGCTCCATGGGCCTGGTCGGGGTGACGCTCCTGCGCACCGCGGAACGCCGCGCCGAACTGGGCTTCTGGACAGCGCGCGGACACCGGCGCAGGGGCTGCGCGGCCGAGGCCGGGCGCGCCGTCGCCGAGTGGGCCTTCACCTCCCTGGGCGTGGAACGGCTGGAGTGGGTCGCCCAGGCAGACAACGCGGGCTCCCGTGCCGTGGCGCAGCGCATCGGTTTCGTGGAGGAAGGCGTCCAGCGGGCACGCATCGTGCACAGGGGAACACGGCGCGACGCACGCACCGCGGCCCTGCTCCCCTCCGACTGGGGGCTCCCCCTCGACACCCCGTACCTGCCCGCTCCCCGCTGAGTGGGCCAGCCACCGAGCCGGGCAGCCGTACGGCCACCGAGCGGGGCAGCCGGGCAGCCGTACGGCCACCGAGCGGGGCAGCCGGGCAGCCGTGCGGCCGAGAGCGGGCCGGTCGAGCGGGGTGGAAGTACGGTGCCGGCGGACCCACTTGGAGTGGGTTGTCAGTGGGGCCTTCTAGGGTGACGCGTATGACCACAGGCCTCACCGGCGCCGCACCCGCGGCCCCTTCCCGCCCCACGGTTTCCCTCTCCGCCGACGAGGCGCGGCGGATCGCGCTGCGGGCGCAGGGCCTGCTGGGCGCGCCAGACCGGCGCTCAGGCGTGCGCGGCGTACTGCGGAGCCTGGGAGCGGTGCAGCTGGACACCATCTCGGTGCTGGCGCGGTCGCACGAGCTGGTGCCCTACGCCCGCCTGGGCGCGGTGGGACGCCGGACGGTGGAGGCGGCCTACTGGACGGGCGCGCACAGTTTCGAGTACTGGTCGCATGCCGCCTGCGTCCTGCCCATCGAGGAGTGGCCCCACTTCGCCTTCCGCCGCCGCGCCTTCCGGGAGCGGGGCCGCCGCTGGCACGTGATGAAGGACCGCGAGGGTTCCTGCGCCGCCGTCCGCGCGCAGCTCGAGGACGAGGGGCCGCTGACGACTGCCGAGCTGGGCGGCGGCCGCAAGGGCGGCGAGTGGTGGGACTGGTCGGAGCGCAAGATCGCCGTGGAGTGGCTGCTGGACATCGGCGAGGTCGTCGTCAGCGAGCGCCGCGGCTGGAAACGCGTCTACGACCTGGCCGAACGCGCAGTGCCCTCCTCCCTCCTCAACGACGACCTGGACGAGAGCGAGTGCCTGCGCCGCCTGGTGGGGCAGGCGGGCGCCGCGCTGGGGGTCGCCACCCGCGCCGACCTGGCCGACTACCACCGTCTCAAAGCGGAGCAGGTGGAGTCTGTGGTGGCCGACACCGATCTGGTGCCGGTCGAGGTGCGGGGCTGGCCGCGTCGTGCCTGGGCCGACCCGGCGGCGCTGGCCGACACCCCGCGCGGCCGGCACCGCACCACTCTGCTCTCCCCGTTCGACTCCCTCGTCTGGGACCGGCCCCGCACCGAGCGGATCTTCGACTTCACCCACCGGCTGGAGGCCTACGTGCCGAAGCCGAAGCGGGTCCACGGCTACTTCGCCATGCCCCTGCTGGCCGGGGGCAGGCTCTGCGGGCGGGTCGACCCGGCCCGCGAGGGGACGACGCTGGTCGCCCGCCAGCTGTCGATGGACGGCGCCAAGGCCGTCGAGCCGATGGCGCGGGCACTGGGAGAGGCCGCTTCCTGGGTGGGCTGCGACGCGGTGCGGGTGGAGGTCTGCGACCCCGAACCGCTGCGTCCCCACCTCCGCTCGGCCCTCGACGCACTGGGGCTGTGAGCGGACCGCGGGCGCCCTGAGCGTGCGGCATACCCCGCTGCGCACCGGCCTGTGAGCGAGCCGCCGACAGACCGACCGCGCGGCCGGAGGCCTGGGGTCTCCCTTCGTGTCCGCTCAGCGGATCTCCAGAATCTTCTCCCGCATCGCATAGACGACGGCTTCCATCCGGGAGTGCAGCTGGAGCTTCTCGAGGATGTTGCGCACGTGGTTCTTGACGGTGTTCTCGCTGATGAACAGCTCTTTGGCGATGTCGCGGTTGTTCATCCCGGTCGCCACCAGCTTGAGCACCTCCAGCTCGCGGTCGGTGAGCTTCGGCGCGGGCACGAGCTTGCTCTCGTCGGTGCGCTGGATCATCGACTTGAACTCGGTGAGCAGCTTGGCCGCCATCGAGGGACTGATCTGCGACTGGCCGTCGGCCACGGCCCGGATCGCGGCGGAGACCTCGTCCGTGGAGATCTCCTTGAGGAGGTAGCCCGTCGCCCCCGCCTTGATCGCGTCGTAGAGGTCGGCCTCCTCGTCGCTGATCGTCAGCATGATGATGCGGGCGCTGGGCGCCACCTCCTTGATGGCGGTGCAGGCCTCGATACCGCCTCGCTTGGGCATGCGCACGTCCATCAGCACGATGTCCGGCAGCAGGTCGGCCGCCTTGTCCACCGCCTCGGCCCCGTCCCCGGCCTCCCCGACGACCTCGATGTCCTCCTCCTGCGCCAGGACGATCTCCAGCCCCCGGCGGAAGAGCTCGTGGTCGTCGACGACCAGCACCCTGATCGGCTCCTGGCACCGTTCCCGTGCGGGCGGGTCCGCCTCGGCCACCGGACCCGGGTGTGCATCGGGCATGGGCATCACGGGCCCGAAGCTGTCCACCATCGTTCCTCCCCCTGCACCCTGTCTCGCCACCAACCCCGCTACGGAGTAGGGAGGTTGGTGCGGGTCTTGATGTTACTCACGTCGGCGCCCCCGGCCGGGTTCCGATGACCTGCCGGGGGCGCGAACATCAAGCCGGTGACTCGCAGGGCTGTGCCGGCCGTCCTGCGCCGTCGTCAGCCGCTGAGCGCTCCGCCCGCGCCGGGCGGCGGCTCCTCGACGAACGGATCCGGCTCCAGATGAATCACGCCGTAGTCGTAACCGTGCCGACGGTAGACGACGCTCGGCTGCTTGGTCTCGGAGTCGATGAACAGGTAGAAGTCGTGACCCACCAACTCCATCTCGTAGAGCGCTTGGTCAAGCGTCATGGGTGCCGCCGCGTGCGTCTTCTCCCGCACGATGAGCGGCCCTTCCCCCTGGACTTCCAGGGATCCCACCTTGGTGACCGCGGGCTGGCCGTCGGCCTGAGGGGGAGCGGCCACCGATCCGGCGGCCCCTTCGAGTTCTCCGTTGAGTTCCGACGCGAGGTGGGCGGTTGCCGCCGCCACACTCATCGGTGCGCGGCTTCCGCCACGGTGCACGCGGCGCTTGTCGGCCTGCTTGCGCATCCGGGCCTCCAGCTTGCTGGAAGCCAGGTCCAACGCCGCGTACGGGTCGGAGGCGGCTGCCTCCGCTCGGATGACCGGTCCACGGGTACGCAGGGTGATCTCCACCCTGTCGGAACGGTCGGCCTGCCGGGGGTTGTGCTCCTTGGCCACCTCGACCTCAAGGTTGATCACCTTGCCGTCGAGCTTCCTGACCTTTTCCAGCTTCTCGGCCACGTGCTTGCGGAACCGGTCGGGCACCTCTGTCTTACGGCCCTTGACGACGATGTCCACGCAGAACTCCGTTCCCGGACGGTCCGCGACCCTTGGTGCGGAGCGTCCTTGGTGCACTGACGCCGGAGGTCGGCCCTCTTGCCGATGGCTCTCCGGCTCGAGGTCGGCTTGCGGGTTTCACCTCCTTCTCCCCCGGAGGGAAGATCGCCACCCAATCCGAACGTACCTCCACCGGGGGAGGCTCGGCACCCCCTACTGGCACGTACCTCCGATCAGGCGAGTCATCCCTCGTATCACCTGCAACGACGATCTCAATCTGGTAGTTCCAGCAATTACTCATTCGCTTACCGTGCGCGACGTCTCGTGAGCGGTCACGCGTCCGCGCGCACGGCCAGAACCGCGGCCGAGTCCACTCCTCCCAAGGCTCTCGCCGCTTCCGCCAGCGAGGCGCCCGTCGTCATCACATCGTCCACCAGCACCACCCGCCCAGCACCCAGCAGCCGGGCACCGGCTGGCGCCGGCTCCAGTGCTCCCGCAAGATTCGCGGTCCGCTGCGCCGCCGTCAGCCCCGCCTGGTCGACGACCCTGCGTCGCTGCCGCAGCACAGGCAGCACCCGGACAGCCATGCCCTCCCTCCTGAGCGTCCGCGCGGCCTCCCGCGCCAGGCGCCGTACCGGGTCGTGCCCCCGCCCCGCGACGGCCCGGCGCGCCGAGGGCACCGGGACGAGCGCGACCGGCGACCCGCGCCCGGAGGACGGGCCGCCGTCCCGGGAGGGCGGCCCGCGCCGTCCACAGGCGGCGGGAGCGGGTTCGGCGAGCCCCACCGGGGCGGCCGGGGTGGCCTGCGGTGCGTGCGCGGCCAGGCGGACGGCGCGGGCCAGCACCGTCCCCAGGGGCGCGGCCAGCCCGAGGGCACCGCGCTCCTTGTGAGCGAGCAGCGCGGCCCGCACCCCGCCGGTGTACGTGAGCGCTCCGTACACCCGAGGCAGCCCGGACGGTACGCGCGAGGGCCACACCCGCCGCGGCACCGCGCCCTTCAGCACGCTGCTGCACTCTTCGCACAAACGGTCCCGCTCGCGCGGACGACCGCACCCGGCGCATCCCATGGGAAGCACCAGACCTGCGATTTCCCGCGGGAGGCTCTGCCATGACTCCCGCATGGCCTCCACTGTGGCAGCACGGGCACGGCGCCACCAGCCCTGTGGATAACTCCCCGAGCCGGCTTCGGATGGCCACCCCCCGTGCTCGAACAACCGAGGGAACGGCGGGCGCGTCGCAGCAGGTCACGCCGCCGGTTCGGGAAGCAGGTCAGGCCGAGTCCGGGCGAGTTGGTCCGGCCCGGTCAGGTCGTGCGGGCGGCGCTCATCCCGGGTAGGCCGGTGCGGATCCGGTCTCGGTGAGCATCTTCCAGGTCGCATCGGGCGGCAGCCGCACGATGCCGTCCTCGGAGTCGGCGAGCAGCGGCTTGCTCTCGTCCTCCGAAGCGGCCACACCGGTCACGTCGTTGATGCCGGGGAGCGCCGGCTGGTCCGAGATCGAGCCGTCCGTCTCCATGTACTGCACCTGCTGCACGCTGCCCGACTCGCGTCCCACCACCACGAGCCGGCTGCCGCCCGCCCAGGATGCCGCGGAGACGTCCTCCAGGTGCGGTGCGACAGGACGCAGTTGCTCGACGGTCAGCTTCGGGTCCTTGGCGGTCCCTTCGCGCACGACCCGCCCCAGTTGCAGCGAGGTGCGTCCGTCCTGCTCCTTTACCCGCAGCGCGATGCGCACTCCGTCCGAGGCGATCCGCAGCGACTCGATCCGCTCGTCGTCGGCCAGGTCCGGTACCCGCACCTCGTCCGGCTCGTCCTTGCCGCCGCGCAGCCGCAGCAGCCGCCGGTTGTCCGGGTCCCGGTCCGCGACCCACAGGTCGCCCAGTCCGTCCCAACTCGGCGCCGTCAGCCGGTCCTTCTCGTGCGCGGCCTTGCTGCTGAGCACCGGGTCGCCGAGCGCGGTGGAGGCGCTGCCGTCCAGCGAAGCGACGTACAGCGCGCGGCGGCCGCGCGAGACGGCCGCCGCCTCGCTCTCGATCCGGTTGACCGCGACGGCCCCCATCTCCACGTGGCCGCTGCCGAGCGGACCCGGCACGGGACGCGGCGACTCCTTGCGCTGGAAGGCGGCGACCCGGTGGTCCTCGTCGATGAAGTACGCCTTCTTCGCGCTGCCGTTGAGCCGCCCCGGCTGGTACGGGGCGACCTGCTCCCGCGTGCGGGTGCACAGCTCGCGATCGGCGGGGCCGGCCAGCTCCACCTTGCTGACCTTCGCGGATGCCTGATCCTGTACGGCGTAGAGAAGCTGTGCCGCCATGCGTCCGCACCGGGCCTCACCGGCGGTCGCGCCCCGTGCGTTCAGCCGCACTCTGAGCACCCCCGAGTCGTTCAGCGACAGGTGCTGGTCCGGCGCCAGGTGCGTACCGCTCGGGAAGGAGGAGGTGACGACCGGATCGAGCCAGCCGGACGGCCCCTGAAGCAGCGCGGAGACCGTTTCGGTGACCGGATTGATGCGGCGACGCAGATACACGGGATCAGCGACGAGCACATTCTGTCCGTCCGTGATCGAATCTCCGTCCGGGCCCAACTGCGCGTAGTAGTACGTGTTGACGGGGCGGTAGATGCGCTGGAAGTCGGACTCGCCCAGCAGGAGACCGTCCGGCATCTGGTCGATGCGCCACTGCTTGTCCACCTTCGTCAGATGGAAGACCTCGCTGTAGTCGCCCTTGGAGGGCGAATAGGCGTGCTTGCTGTCGACCTCCGCCATGCGCGTCCCGGAGATCTCGACGGAGTAACCGTCCCCGGCGATCGCTCTGCTGCGCGGCGCCTTGTGCGCGCTCGGACCGTTCGAGAGGACGGTCGTCGACGCGAACGGGTCCCAGGCATCGGCCATCCTGGGCGTCAGGTACTCCTCCGCGGTGGGAAAGGCCGCCTCGTCACTGGTGGTGGCCTCCAGGAAACCCCGCACGATCTGGGTCGGTGTCTCGCCCGGCTGCGGGCTGACGCTGTAGACCCTCACCTGGGAGTCCGCCTCGGCGCGCCTGGAGGAGTCGACCTGGTCGACACTTCCGTCGTCCGGCATGGACGCGCACCCGGCCAGCAGTACGGCGCACACCACCGGCATCAGCAGCGCACGCGTACGTCGCGCCAGGCCCCGTGAACGGCGCGGAGCGGGTGAGGCGGCGCCCACCCGCTGCGAACGGCGCTCGCCCCTCATCCGCGCTCCCCTCCAGGACGTGCCCCTCCGGCTCGCGCCTCGCCCGATCGTGTGTCGCCGGGCCGCGCCTCTCCCGCCTGCCGGCCGTTCGCAGCCTCTCCGCCCGCCGGCAGCGCCGCGAACGGCACGGGGGACGGCGCCGCTCCGGCGGCCGCCAGCTCCTTCCTGCGCCGGGAGTCCTCCGGCTCCAGCCGCAACGGGGATCCCCGCAACGGCTCCCCCGCGGTGCAGGGCACGACGAGCAGGAACTGCGATCCGTTCCCCTGCTCGCCCCACGCGCGCAGCCACCCGCCGTGCAGCCGCGCGTCCTCCAACGCGATGGACAGACCGAGACCCGTGCCCCCCGTGGTCCTGGCCCGGGCCGGGTCGGCCCGCCAGAAGCGGTTGAAGACGCGCTCGGCGTCGCCGTCCTTGAGGCCGACCCCGTAGTCGCGCACCGCCACCGCCACAGCGCCGCCCCCGGTCGCGAGCCGGACCACGACATCGCGCCCCTCGCCGTGCTCGACGGCGTTGCCCACGAGATTGCGCAGCACCCGCTCGATCCTGCGGCTGTCCACCTCCGCGATCACCGGCTGCTCGTCACCGCGCATGAGGATCCGACCGCCCTTCCGCTCGGCGAGCGGCTCGCACCCCTCCACGACCCGGTGGACGACGTCGCGCAGGTCGACCGGGCCCGGCTCCAGGTTGGCCGCACCGGCGTCGAACCTGCTGATCTCCAGCAGATCGCCCAGCAGCGACTCGAACCTGTCCAGTTGCCCGAGCAGCAGTTCGGCCGACCGGGCCGTCGCCGGGTCGAAGTCCTCACGCGCCTCATGGATGACGTCGGCCGCCATCCGCACCGTCGTCAGCGGGGTCCGCAACTCGTGCGAGACGTCCGAGACGAACCGGCGCTGCATCCGGGAAAGCTCCTCCAGCTGCTGGATCTTGTTCTGGAGGTTCTGCGCCATCTTGTTGAACGACTCGCCCAGACGTGCGATGTCGTCCTCGCCGGTGACCTTCATCCGCTCCTGGAGCCGCCCGGCCGCCAGCCGCTCGGAGATTCCCGCGGCCATCCGCACCGGCGTCACCACCTGCCGCACCACCAGCCACGCGATCGCGCCCAGCAGGACGACCACGAACACCCCCGCCGTGGCCAGCGTCCCCTTGACCAGGCTCAGCGACTCCTCCTCCTGGGTGAAGGGGAAGACGTAGTAGAGCTGGTAGGGATTGCCCCGCGCGTCGTTCAGGCGCTTGCCGACGATCAGCGCCGGATCGCTGGTGCGGTCCTGGTGGTAGACGCGGGCGTAGCGGCGGTGGGGTCCGGGCTCGTCGTCCAGGGCCTTGCGCAGATCAGCGGGGACGCTGTCCTCGGGGCGGATGTCGCCGGTGGAGCGCGGGCCCCTGGTCGTGGTCGCGCTGTTGCCCAGGAACGGCGACTCGTCGTTCTCGGAACCCAGCGCCACGACGGAGTAGACGCCCTGGCCGCCGCTCGCCAGCTGCTCGACCAGGTTGTTCAGCCACGTGCTCGAATTCTGGGTGCCCCGGCCGCCACGTACGCCGTTGTCGATCACGGTGCCACCGGGTCCGGCGCCCGCGCTGTCGGCCATGTGTTCGGCCGCGGCGAAGCCGCCGGATGCCTGGCTCTGTGCCGTCTTCTCCTTGGCCTCCAGCAGGCCGTTGCGCACCTGTCCGATGACGACAAGCCCCAGCAGGAGCACCACTCCGAGGGAGAGCAACAGGGTGGCCACCACCACCCGCAACTGGATGTTGCGTCGCCACAGCCGCATGACCGGCAGCAGCGGTCTGCGGATCCACCGCACGAAGAAGCGCACCATGGGGCGCGCGCCGGGACCCGTCGCGCCCTCTGGCAGCAGTCCGTCGGAGAACAGGACACCACTTCGCCACAAACGTCCGAATTTGGAAATATCGGACTCCCGCCCCGTGCTCCGTCCCCCACCGGTGCGAGGCGGAGCCGAGGATTTGCGGGTCATCTCAGCTGGGCCCGGCCTTGTATCCGACGCCGCGCACGGTCACCACGATCTCCGGCCGCTCCGGGTCCCTCTCGACCTTGGAACGCAGCCGCTGCACATGCACGTTCACCAGGCGGGTGTCCGCCGCGTGCCGGTAGCCCCACACCTGCTCCAGCAGCACCTCGCGCGTGAAGACCTGCCACGGCTTGCGCGCCAGCGCCACCAGAAGATCGAACTCGAGCGGGGTCAGGGCTATGGACCGCCCGTCACGCTTGACCGAATGCCCCGCCACGTCGATCACCAGATCGCCGATGGCCAGCTGCTCCGGCGCCGGCTCCTCGGACCGGCGCAGCCGGGCCCTGATCCGCGCCACCAGTTCCTTCGGCTTGAACGGCTTGACGATGTAGTCGTCCGCACCGGACTCCAGCCCGACCACCACGTCGACCGTGTCGGTCTTCGCGGTGAGCATGACCACCGGCACCCCGGACTCCGCCCGGATCAGCCGGCACACCTCGATACCGTCCCGCCCGGGCAGCATCAGATCGAGCAGCACCAGGTCCGGCTTGGTCTCCCGAAAGGCGGCAAGCGCCTTGTCACCATCCGCGACGAACGACGGTTCGAAGCCTTCTCCGCGCAGCACAATGCCGAGCATCTCTGCCAGTGCGGTGTCGTCGTCGACGACAAGGACGCGTCCCTTCATGACCTCATCATCCCATCAGCCGATCCCGACGCCTGCCTTCGTGACGCGGAACACAGCTCCCCGAGGCGCTCAGCCGTCACCGGAGAAGCCACCCCTTGGTCCGTCACCACAGCGGTGACCAGTTCGGACGGCGTCACATCGAACGCCGGATTGTGTGCCTGAGCCCCCACAGGAGCCAGAGCCCGCCCCTCCTCCCCCTCTGCCCCCGAAAGGCCACTCCTGCCCCACGGGCCCTCGGTCACCTCATGCGCGGCACGCTGCTCGACCTCGATGTCACACCCCGCAGCAGTAGCCGGATCGACCGTCGTCACCGGCGCCACCACCACGAACGGCACCCGGTGGTGCCTCGCCAGCACCGCCAGCGGATACGTCCCCACCTTGTTCGCCACCGAGCCGTCCGCGGCGATCCGGTCGGCCCCCACCAGCACCGCGTCCACCTCACCAGAGGCGAACAACGAACCGGCCGCACCATCCGTCAGCACGCTGTAGGCCATCCCTGCCTTCGCCGCCTCGTACGCCGTCAGCCGCGCCCCCTGCAGCAGCGGCCGCGTCTCCCCCACCCACAACCGCCGCAGCCCACCCGCCCGGTGCACCGCCTTGACGACGGCCAGCGCCGTACCCTCCCCGCCGGAGACCAGCCTCCCCGTGTTGCAGTGCGTCAGGATCCGCAGCCCGCCACCGGGCACCAGCTCCTCCAGCAGCGCACTCCCGTACTCGGCCAGCCGGGCGCTGCCCTCGGCATCCTCTTGATGAAGCGCCCGCGCCTGGGCCAACGCACGCGCGGCCGCGGCCCCCGCCCCCGAGCGCTCCGCCTCCCGGTAGGCCGCCTCCACAAGGCGGGCACCGTACGCGAGGTTCACCGCCGTCGGCCGGGCATTCGCCAGCTGCTCCGCCGCGCCCGCCACGTCGTCACCCCGCGCCGCGGCCAATGCGACCCCATAGCCGCCGGCGATCCCGAGCACCGGCGCACCCCGCACCGCCAACGACTGGATGGCATCCACCAGCGCCGGCACATCCGTGCACACCCACTCCGTCTCCTCACGTGGGAGCCGCCGCTGGTCGAGGAGCACCACAGCGGGCCCCTCCGGCAACTCCTCGTAACGGATCACGGGCACACCCTCTTCAGCCATCCGCCCAGTCTGCCCTCTCCCCGCAGGCCACTTGAAGGCCATGGGCCGCTCCCGCCTGGCCTCGGGCGCACCAGCCCGTGGCACGATGGTCAGCCAACCAGGCACGGGACTACCCACACGAGGTGACCTCACGTGAACGACTCCCCGGGCTGGGCTGCGCCCGGATCCTCCTCCTCGCCCGAACCCGAACCCGCCGACGCGGCCCACGCCGGGAACGACACCGAAGCGGAGGCCGAGAAGGGCACCCCGGGCGACGACACGGAGCACACCACCTCCCGAACCCCGCCGCAGTCCCCGCCGAACGAGCCCGCGGACCAGCGCCCTCCCAACTGGGCGCCCGAGCAGCCTCCAGCCGCCCCGCGCAGCTGGACCTGGGGCAGCCAGAGCGGAACACCCGCCGCGGGTCAGGGACCACAGACCGGGCCCTCCCGGGGCCACGGGTGGGGCTCCACACCCCCACCGCCCGGCGGCTCCGGTCCACGCCAGCCCGGCTGGCACTCCGGCTGGGCGCAACAGCCCCAGGCCCCCAAGCCCGGTGTCGTCCCCCTGCGCCCCCTCGGCGTGGGCGAAGTCCTCGACGGCTCGGTCAGCACCATGCGGGCACACTGGCGCACCGTCCTGGGCATCTCCCTCGCCGTCGCAGTCATCACCGAAGTGGTCGCCGCCCTGGTCATGGGCCTCTGGCTCAACGACACCAGCGAACTCGACGCCCTCGCCAACAACGACAACCCCAGCCTGGACGACCTGAACAGCGCCCTCAGCGGCGTGCTCAGCAGCCTCGCCGTCGTGGCCGTCGTCGGCATGCTGGGCAGCGTGATCGCCACCGCGATGCTGACCGTCGTCGTCAGCCGCGCGGTTCTCGGGCGCTCCGTCACCCTGGGCGAGGCCTGGCGCGACTCTCGTCCTCAACTCCTGCGCCTGCTCGGCCTGCTGGTCCTCATCCCCCTCCTGGTCTCCGCGGCCATGGTGATCTGCCTACTCCCGGGCCTTCTCGTCTCGTTCACCGGCGTCAGCAGCCTGGCGATCGTCCTCCTCTTCTTCGGTTTCCTCGGGGGAGTCGTCGCCGCCGTCTGGATGTGGGTGCGCTTCTGCCTCGCACCGCCGGCACTGATGCTGGAGAAGCAGGGACTGATCGCCGCGATGCGCCGCTCGGGCAAGCTCGTCAGCGGCAGTTGGTGGCGCGTCCTGGGCATTCAGCTGCTGGCATTCCTCCTGGTCACCGCCATCTCCTTCGTCATCTCGATCCCGACCACCGCACTCACCGGGCTCATCAGCGGAGGAGCGGCGCTCACCGACACCGCCGCCGCAACCGGCTGGACGGCGCTGATCATCAACGGAATCGGCTCCGTCGTGGCCTCGACCATCTCCCTCCCCCTCAACGCCGGCATCACCGCGCTCCTCTACCTCGACCAGCGCATCCGCCGCGAGGCACTCGACCTCGAACTGGCCCGCGCCGCAGGGGTCCCCGGCTACGAGTCCGGCGACACCCAGCCGCCCGCACCAGGAAGCTGAGGTCATGCCGGGGGGTATCACAAGCGGCCCGTCACTCCACACAGCCGCGCTCCGCCATCCGGTGGGCGCGGCCGTGCACGGCGAACACGACGTCCCGGTCACCACCCCCCGGCTGCCCGCCCGGGAGGACGCCGAGCGTGAACTATCCAGGCCCGAGTACCACCAGCACGACCCCCCTCTCTACCAACGCGCCCTCGACTGGCTGTGGCACCGCCTCACCGACCTGCTGAACACCGCCGCAGAAGCAACCCCGGGTGGCTGGGTCGGTCTGCTCGCCGTCTGCCTCCTCATCGCCCTGCTTCTCATCTCTCTCCGCCTACGCCTGGGCAGACTCCGCCCCGCGCCGACCACCGACCCCGGCGCCCTCTTCACCGACCACCCCCGCACCGCAGCAGAACACCGGGCAGCCGCCGAGAGCCACGCCCACGCCGGCAACTGGAACGCCGCCGTCCAAGAGTGCATGCGCGGCATCGTCCGCTCCCTAGAAGAGCGCGCCCTGCTCGACCCCCGCCCCGGCCGCACCGCCGACGAGGCCGCAGCCGAAGCGGGCCGGGCACTGCCACACCACGCCACACGACTCGGCGCAGCCGCCCACACCTTCGACGAAGTGACCTACGCCGACCGTCCGGCCGACCGCACCTCCTACGAGGACCTGCGCGACCTGGACGCCGCGCTCCTCCGCACGCCCCCTCCCCCGAACCCTCCGGCCGCCTCCTCCACACCGAGCCCCCAGGGGAACACCCTGTGACGGCCCCAGCCCCTACCTCGACCTCTCCGACAGCCCGCCACGTGTGGCGCCGGGCCCGCGGACTGCTTCTGGCCGCCGCCATCATCGCGGTGACCGCTGTCGTTCTTGCCGCCCTGCGCTCCGGCGACGAGAACGGCGCTCTCGACCCCCGCTCACCAGCCCCCTACGGAAGCAAGGCTGTCTCCCGCCTCCTGTCCGAGCACGGCGTGCGGACGAAGGTCCTCACCAACCCCGCGCAGCTGCGCACCTCGGTAGGCCCCGACACCACTGTGATCGTGCCGTTCCCCGACTCCCTCGATGACGACCGGCGCACCACTCTTCGAACAGCCACGCGCGGAAGCGGCCGCACCGTTCTTGTCGCCCCGAACCCCCAAACCACCGCTGCCCTCACCCGCGGCATCCGCACCGCCGATCCGGCCCAGGTACGCACGACAGCCCCGGCCTGCAAACTCCCCGCCGCTCACCGTGCCGGTGACGCCGACCTCGGTGGCTTCCGCTACAGCACCGCCGCGCAAGACGCCGACTCCTGCTACCTCCGCGACGGCAAAGCCACCCTCCTGCGCGTGCCCCACTCCGCTCCCGCAGGCTCCGGCGCGGCCGGAGACACGGTACTCCTGGGGTCACCCGACCCCCTCTACAACAAGCACCTGGACGAACACGGCAACGCCTCCCTCAGCCTGCAACTCCTCGGATCTCACTCCCAGCTTCTGTGGTATCTCCCCGAAGCGACCGACGCCGGCCCCGCCCCGAACGAGGAGCGCAGCTTCCTCGACCTCCTTCCCAGTGGCTGGTCGTGGGCAGCACTCCAGCTCGCCGTCGCTGCCGCCTTCGCCGCCCTCTGGAGGGCGCGGCGACTCGGACCGCTCGTCACCGAGCGACTCCCCGCACAGGTGCCGGCGGCCGAGGCCACCGAAGGCAGAGCGCGCCTCTACCGCCGCGCCAACGCCCGCCACCACGCGGCGGATACTCTCCGCGCTGCCACCCGAACCCGACTCGCTCCGCGGATCGGAGTGCCCCTCGCAGAGGCCCACCGCTCCGAAAGCATGATCCCGGCCTTGGCCGACCAGGCAGCCGGCGCCTCGGACGCGAGAGGCACCCACACCGAGCCCGCTGCCCTTCGCTCCCTCCTCTTCGGTCCCCCTCCCCGAGACGACGCCGCGCTGGTCGCCCTCGTCGACGATCTCGATCGCCTGGAGAGGCGATTTCTCGGCCACAACCCCCCCGGCACACCACCGACAGACAAGGACGTCCGCTCGTGAGCGCCCCCTCCGCAGACAGCGCCCGCACCGCCCTCGAGGCACTCCGCCAGGAAATCTCCAAGGCCGTCGTGGGCCAGGACGCGGCGGTCACCGGCCTCGTCGTCGCGCTACTGTGCCGAGGCCACGTGCTCCTGGAAGGCGTGCCAGGTGTCGCCAAGACACTGCTCGTCCGCACCCTGGCAAGCGCTCTCGAACTCGGAACCAAGCGCGTCCAGTTCACCCCTGACCTGATGCCCAGCGACGTCACCGGTTCGATGGTCTACGACGCGCGGGCCGCCGAGTTCTCCTTCCAGCCCGGGCCGGTCTTCACCAGCCTCCTTCTCGCCGACGAGATCAACCGCACCCCGCCCAAGACCCAGGCCGCCCTCCTGGAGGCCATGGAAGAACAGCAGGTCACCATCGACGGCACACCCCGCGCCCTGCCGGAACCGTTTCTCGTCGCAGCCACACAGAACCCCGTCGAATACGAAGGCACCTACCCTCTTCCCGAAGCGCAGCTGGACCGCTTCTTGTTGAAGCTGCACGTTCCTCTGCCCTCACGGGAAGCCGAGATCGACGTTCTGACACGGCACGCCTCGGGTTTCGACCCGAAGGACTTGCCTGCCGTGGGCGTACGCCCTGTGGCCGGACCCGCCGAGATCGAGGCAGCCCGCGCGGCTGTGGCCACCGTCTCCCTGGCTCCCGCAATCACCGGTTACATCGTCGATATCTGCCGTGCCACTCGCGATTCCCCCTCACTCGCGCTCGGAGTCTCACCCCGAGGCGCCACCGCCTTGCTTTCCACCGCCCGCGCTTGGGCCTGGCTCACCGGCCGGGACTACGTCATCCCCGACGACGTCAAAGCCTTCGCACCACCCACGCTCCGACACCGCGTCCAGCTCCGGCCCGAGGCCGAGATGGAAGGCATCACCGCGGACAGCGTGATCACTTCGATCCTTTCCCACGTCCCGGTCCCCCGCTGAGAGAGTCGGCTGCCCTCCTATGGCCCTCACCGGACGAACAGCACTCATCGCCGCCCTCGGAGCGCTCTTCGTAGGACTCGTACAGCCCAGTTGGACCGGTCTGCTCGCCGTCGAACTTCCCCTACTGCTTGCCATCGTCGCCGACCTCGCCTGGGCAGCACCAGTGAATCGACTGGTGTTCACCCGAAGCGGTGACACCTCAGTTCGACTAGGCGAACGCATGTCCGTCTCTCTTGTTGTCAGTAACCCCAGCCGTCGCACCCTGCACGCCCACCTCCGCGACGCTTGGCCGCCAAGTTGCCACGCGGGGGATTCATCGCCCGAGGCCGAGCGACATCACCTGCGCGTCCCCTCCCAAGAGCGCCGACGTCTCACAACGAGCCTGCGCCCCACCCGGCGAGGCGATCGAGAGGCCGAGCGCGTCACCGTGCGCTCGTACGGCCCGCTCGGCCTTGCCGCCCGCCAAGGACACCACAACGTCCCTTGGACGATTCGCGTGCTGCCGGCCTTCAACAGCCGCAAACACCTCCCGGCCAAGCTGGCCCGCCTCCGCGAGCTCGACGGCCGGACAAGCGTTCTGACACGCGGCGAGGGAACCGAGTTCGACAGCCTCCGCGACTACGTCCCCGGAGACGACACCCGCTCCATCGACTGGCGCGCCACCGCCCGCCAGTCGACCGTGGCGGTACGAACGTGGCGGCCCGAACGCGACCGCAGAGTACTGATGGTCCTCGACACGGGCCGGACCTCCGCGGGACGGCTCGGTGACCTGCCTCGGCTCGACATCTCCATGGATGCCGCGCTCCTCCTGGCCGCGTTGGCCTCCCGGGCCGGCGACAGGGTCGATCTCCTCGCACACGATCGAGCGACCAGATCGCGGATCGCCGGACGTTCCGGGCCCCACGTTCTCCCCGCGCTCGTCGACGGAATGGCCCGGCTGGAACCGGCGCTCATCGAAACGGACCTTCGCGGTCTCGCATCAGCCGCCCTGCGGATGGCACCACAACGGTCGCTTCTGGTCCTCTTCACCGGCCTCGACCGGGCCCCGGTCGAGGAAGGACTCCTACCGGTCCTACCGCTCCTGACTCAGAGGCACACCGTTGTCCTCGCGACGGTCGCAGATCCCCGAATCCAGGAAATGGCAAGCGCACGCGGCACCCTCGACGCCGTCTACGAGGCGGCGGCCGCAGCGCAAGCACAGGAAGAACGCCGTGAAACCGCAGCGCGACTACGCCGGTACGGGATTACTGTCGTGGACGCCCCACCTGCTCAGCTCGCTCCCGCGCTGGCCGACACGTACCTCGCGCTCAAAGCAGCGGGGCGGCTGTAGAAGGTCGAAGATGGGCAGGAGGAACTGTTGTCGAGTGAGCGGGACTTGGCGGGTGCACCGGCAGTTGGCAGCTTCTGTGTGGCAGGTGCTCTGGGAGAGCCGGCACGGGCACTGTCACGTCGCAGGAGACCACCACGATGTCATTCGCAGGGAACCACCACAGTGCCGTGCTCCGGCCTGACGACCGGGTCCAGGCCCGCCCAGTTGTTCAGCACCCCGAGATACGGCAAATACAGCACTCTGAAAGCCCGTTGAACAAGGCCCCGTAAACACGAAAAAGCCCCGTTGGCGTGTGCCAACGGGGCTTTCCTCACATGGAGTTCGGCGGCGTCCTACTCTCCCACACGCTCCCGCATGCAGTACCATCGGCGCTGAAAGGCTTAGCTTCCGGGTTCGGAATGTAACCGGGCGTTTCCCTCACGCTATGACCA
>NZ_QOIM01000042.1 GCF_003323735.1 Streptomyces reniochalinae
GCACTGGTCACACTGGCGCCGACGACGCCAGCACCAAGCCCGCATCAGCCACTACAAACGACGCGGACACAGCCCCTGACCTGGCCACCAGTCACCGCAAGCACCGTTGCAGTACTAGGGCAAGCCCCCGCCGCCCGGCACCCGTGCGGCTCGTCACGCCGATCCCGTCTCCGGCTCCCTGCGAGCCATCGGCACGACGAGACCCGTGGAGGGCTCCCGCCTCATGTCTTCTTTCGCCGCTGTCGTGGCGTTCCTGTCCGACGCACTCGAACCCGTTTTCTCTACCTCGGCCACCGCCGCCGCCATCGTCGTGTGCACGCTCTGCGTGCGGCTCGCTCTCCATCCGCTGGCCCGCGCGGCGGTGCGGGGCGAGCGGGGACGGGCCGCGCCGGCCCCGCGCGTGGCCGAGCTACAGCGCAAGCACCGCCGCGACCCGGACCTGTTGCGGCGCGAGATGAGCGCTCTCCACGCGCGCGAGGGCGTCTCGCCGGTGGCCGGATGCCTGCCGACGCTGCTGCAACTGCCGGTGTTCTTCGTGATGTACCACGTCTCCACCACCGACGACGCACTGCTGGAACACACCCTGCTCGGGGCTCCGCTGGGCGGCCGGTGGGCGGACGCGCTCGGGCACGGCGGGCCTCTGGGCGCGCAAGGGCTGGTCTACGCGGGCCTGTTCGCGCTGACGCTCGCGGTGGCGTCCTGGACGTACGCGCGAACGCGGCGAGCGGCGGTCCGGACCGCCGGCACGCAAGGAGCGACCGGCGGGGCGGGCGTGGACCGGACGGTTCCGCGGCCGGCGGCGCTGACGCGGCTGTTGCCGCTGCTCTCGTTCGCCACCGTGGTCACGGTCGCGGTGGTGCCGCTGGCCGCCGCGCTGTACGTGGTGACGTCGATGACCTGGACCGCTGTCGAGCGGGCCGCGCTGCGGGCCGGGAGCGTTCCCGGGCGCGAGGTGCCGGAGCGGAAGCGGAGGCCGAGGCTACGGTCCAGTACGTGAACGCGGTCTTGTGGATCTGAACGGGCTCTTGGAGGATCAGCTGATTCGCCTGGGAGGGAGAGCGACGTGAAACTGCTGCGCGTCGGATCGGCGGGGACTGAGCGCCCCGCGCTGCTGGACGAGGACGACACCCTGCGCGACCTGTCGGGGATCGTCCCCGACATCGACGCGGGGCTGCTCGCGGACGAGGCCGCGTTCGGTCGGATCCGCGAGGCCGCTGCCGCAGGACGGCTGCCCGGCCTGGCCGCGGGCACCGAGGCCGGGGCCGCGCGGGTCGGGCCGCCGCTGTCGGGGATCGGCAAGGTGGTGTGCATCGGGCTGAACTTCCACGACCACGCGCGGGAGACGGGCGCCGCGATCCCCGAGGAGCCGATCGTCTTCATGAAGGCGCCCGACACCGTGGTCGGGCCCGACGACACGGTGCTGATCCCGCGCGGAAGCGAGAAGACCGACTGGGAGGTCGAGCTGGCCGTCGTCATCGGCAGACCCGCGCGCTACCTGGCCTCGCACGAGGAGGCGCTGGCCTGCGTCGCCGGATACGCGATCGCCAACGACGTGTCCGAGCGCGCCTTCCAGATCGAGCGCGGCGGCCAGTGGGACAAGGGCAAGAACTGCGAGACGTTCAACCCGCTGGGCCCCTGGCTGGTGACCGCGGACGAGGTCCCGGACCCGCAGACGCTGACGATGCGGCTGTGGGTCAACGGCGCGCTACGCCAGGACGGCACGTCCGCCGACCAGATCTTCCCCGTCGCCGAAGTGGTGCGCTATCTCTCCCACTTCATGACGCTGTATCCGGGCGACGTCATCTCGACCGGCACCCCCGCGGGCGTCGCCATGGGCCAGCCGGAGCCCAAGCCGTATCTGCGTGAGGGCGACGTCGTCGAGCTGGAGATCGCGGGTCTGGGCCGGCAGCGCCAGGTGATGAAGTCCGCGTGAGCGGGCGCGGGCGAGCCCCGCGTGAGCGAGCGGGTCCCAAGGGACCCGCGGCGGGCCCCGGCCCTCACAGGGTGCGGGCGCGGGTGAAGGAGCGCGCCGTCTCCAGTACCTGGAGGGCGGCGGCCGCCTCGTGCGCCGTCACGGGAGGGGGCGTGCCCTCGCGCAGCGCGGTGGCGATCGCGTCGTAGAAGGCGGGATAGTCGCCGTCCAGGGTGGGGACCTCGCGGGTGTCCTCCAGCGCGCCCAGCGTGCCCCACGCCTCCTCGGGCTCCACGCCCCAGGGGGCGCCCTCGGCGGGGCGTGCGCCCTCGCGCAGCGCGTTCTCCTGCGGGTCGAGGCCGTACTTGACGTAGCCGGCCCTGCTGCCCAGCACCCGGAAGCGGGGGCCGAGCCGGGAGGCGGTGGCGCTCATCCACAGGTGGGAGTGGACGCCGCTCTCGTGGGTGAGGGCGATGAAGGTGTCGTCGTCCGCCTCGGCGCCCGGGCGGCGTACGTCGGCCTCCGCGTACACGGACGCGGCGGGTCCGAAGAGGGTCAGCGCCTGGTCGACGAGGTGGCTGCCCAGGTCGTAGAGGAGGCCGCCCACCTCCTGCGGGTCGCCCGACTCGCGCCAGCCGCCCTTGGGCCGGGGCCGCCAGCGTTCGAACCGGGACTCGAAGCGGTGGACCTCGCCCAGCGCGTCCTCGGCGAGGAGGGAGCGCAGGGTGAGGAAGTCGTTGTCCCAGCGCCGGTTCTGGAACGGGGCCAGCAGCAGCCCCTTCGCCTCGGCCTTGGCCGCGAGTTCGCGGGCCTCGGCGGCGGTGGGGGCCAGCGGCTTGTCCACGACGACGGGCAGCCCCGCGTCCAGGGCGCGGTGGGCGAGCCGCACGTGGGTGCGGTTCGGCGTGGCGACGACCACGAGGTCGAGCCTGTCCGGGTCCGCGAACAGGTCGTCGGCCGAGGGCAGCGTCCGCACCTCGCCGCCCGGGGCGCCCGCTTCCCGCGCCCGCTCGCGCCGCTCGGGTTCTGAGGTGACGACGGTGTCGAGCGCGAGCCCCGGCGTCGTGGCGATCAGCGGGGCGTGGAAGACCGAGCCGGCCAGGCCGAACCCGAGCAGGCCGACGCGGAGCGGCGAGGGGGAGGTGTCCATGCGGTTCATGCCCCCACCCTTGCAAAGCGGGTGCGGGCGGGCACGCACCGCCCGCCCCGAGGCCCGAGTACGTCCCGTCCGCCGTGAGTGCGCGCCCTGCGAGGATGCCGAGGTGGCTACCTCGCGCGAAAGCTCCGCACCCTACGAGATCCCCGCAGACGGGGCCGCGCCCGTGCGGGCCGGCATCCCCGAGCACGGGCGGGTCCCCAAGTACTACTGGCTCAAGGCGCGGTTGGTTCCGCTGCTGGAGGAGTTGGGCGAGGGCGGCGTGCTGCCCACGGAGCGCGAACTGGCCCTGCGGCACGAGGTCTCCCGTGAGACGGTCCGCCAGGCGCTGCGCGAACTGCTGCTGGAGGGGCGGTTGCGGCGGGCAGGGCGCGGCACGGTCGTCGCCGGGCCGAAGCTGGCGCAGCCGCTCGCGCTGGCCAGTTACACCGAAGGTGTCCGCCGTCAGGGCCGGGTGCCGGGGCGCACGTTGATCGGTCTGACCCGGCATCGCTGCCCGGCCGCGCTCGCCGCCGATCTCCGGATCGCCGAGGGGGAATGGGTCTGGCATCTGGAGCGGCTGCTGTTCGCGGACGACGAGCGGGTCGGCCTGGAGTCCACGTACGTCGCGGTCGAGCGGGTGCCGGAGCTGGAGCGGGACTTCGAGGCCGACTCGTCCTTCTACGCGTACCTGCGGGAGGGGCTGGGGATCCGCTTCGGCGCGGCGGAGGAGCGGCTGGAGACGGTGCTGGCGACCCCGCGGGAGGCGCTGCTGGTCGGAACGCCGCCCGGGCTGCCGATGCTGTTGATCCACCGGCGCTCCCGGGACGACGAGGGGGCGCCGCTGGAGCGCGTCCGGCTGCTCTACCGCGGCGACCGCTTCAGCTTCACCGTGCGGCTGGAGGGGTGAGGTGCGCGGCGCGGCCGGAGGTGACGTGCACGGTGCGGCCGGAGGGGTGAGCGCCGCACCGCGGTCTGCGGCGGGCCCGCCCGCACCGCGCGGAGCCGCCCGAGGGCTGATCACGAAAGCGTAACGGGTCCGGACCAGAATTGCCGGGCCGTTCACCCGGCCGTCGCCGACGGGCCATCGGGGCCCGGAAGGGTCGCGGACATGCGAGTCATAGTTGTCGGAGCCGGTGTGCTGGGGACCCTGCACGCCTGGCAGGCGGTTCAGCGCGGTCACGAGGTCGTGCACATCGAGCGGGAGGAGGCCGCCCGCGGCGCCTCCGTGCGGAACTTCGGCCTGGTGTGGGTCGGCGGGAGAGCGGAAGGACCCGAGCTGGAGGCGGCGCTGCGCGCCCGGGAGCTGTGGGAGCGGATCGGTCAGGAGGTCCCCGCGCTCGGCTTCCGCGCCTGCGGTTCCCTGACGGCCGTCACCACCGAGGCCGAACTGGCCGTCGCCCGCGCCGCCGCCGAGCGCCCCGACGCCGCCCGGCGCGGCTGCACGCTGCTGACGCCCGAGGAGGTCAGGGCCCTCAACCCGGCGCTGCGCGGCAGCGCGCTGCTGGGCGGGCTGTGGTGCGAGAGGGACGCGGCGCTCGAACCGCGCCCCGCACAGCGCGCCCTTGGGGAGGCGCTGCGCGAGCGGGCGGCGGGCCGCTACACGTTCCTGGGCGGGCGCGAGGTCCGCGACCTGCCGTCCGGCGCCGCGGCGGCGGTGCGGGACGACCGCGGTGAACTGCACGAGGGAGACGCCGTCGTCCTGTGCACGGGCGCCTGGCTAGGCGGGCTGGTCGGCGCGTTGCTGCCCGAGCCGCCGGTGCGCCGGGTGCGGTTGCAGATGATGCAGACCGAACCGCTGGGGGAGAAGCTGACCACGGCGGTCGCGGACGCCGACAGCTTCCGCTACTACCCGGCCTACGGCGGCGCCGCGCTCGACGCGCTGGCGGCGGCCCAGCCGCAGCCGCCCGTCGCCGCGGCGCACGCGATGCAGCTGCTGATGGTGCAGCGCGCGGACGGCTCGCTGACCATCGGCGACACCCACGAGTACGAGACGCCGTTCGGCTTCGACGTGGACGAGCGGCCCTACCGGCACCTGACCGCCGTCGCCGAGCGGCTGCTGGGGCGGGCGCTGCCACCGGTGCGCAGGCGCTGGGCCGGGGTGTACGCGCAGTGCACCGAGCCGGGGCGTGTGGTGCTGCGGCAGCCCGTGCCCGAGCGGACCTCGGCGTGGCTGGTGACCGGGCCCGGCGGGCGCGGGATGACCTGCTCGCCGGCGATCGCCGAACGTACCGCGGACGAGCTGGGCTGGTGAGGGCGTTGACGACAGCGGCACCGAAGGACCGTGCGCCGGACGTGGCGGGCACCACGCTGGTCGTGCTGGACATGGCGGGCACCACCGTGGCGGACGACGGCCTGGTCGAGCAGGCGTTCGGCGCGGCGGCGACGCGCCTGGGAACCGGACCCGGCACCCCGGGGTTCGCGGCGATGCTCGACCACGTACGCGCCACCATGGGCGAGTCGAAGATCTCCGTCTTCCGGCACCTGGCCGGCGGCGACGAGGAGCGGGCGCGGCAGGCCAACACCGCGTTCGAGGACGCCTACGGCAGGCTGGTGGCCGACGGGCACTGCGCCCCCGTGCCCGGGGCCCGCGCGGCCATCGAACAGCTGCGCGCCGCCGGGCGCACCGTCGTTCTGACGACCGGCTTCGCGCGGGCCACCCAGGACGCCATCTCGGCCGCGCTGGGCTGGAGCGACCTGGTCGCGGCCACCCTGTGCCCCGCCGACACCGGCCCGCTGGGACGTGGAAGGCCCCACCCCGACCTGGTGCTCGCCGCGCTGCTGCACACCGGCGCGGCCGACGACGTGCGCCGCGTCGCCGTCGTCGGTGACACGGCGTACGACATGCGCTCCGGCGTACGCGCGGGCGCGGGCGTGGTGGCCGGCGTGCTCACCGGGGCGCACGGCGCGGAGGCGCTGCGCGAGGCCGGGGCGACGCACGTGCTGGACTCCGTCGCCCGCCTGCCCGAGCTGCTGTCCTCCCTGGAGCGCGCGGATGTCTGAGCACGCCGGCACACCCGAGGCCGGCGGTATCCGCTTCGACCAGGTGACCGTCGCCTACGACGGCACGGCCGTCCTGGAGGACTTCGACCTGCGTGTCGAGGCGGGCGAGGTCATGGCCCTCCTCGGGCCCTCGGGGTCGGGCAAGACGACCGCCCTGCGCGCCGTCGCGGGATTCGTCCGCCCCGCGCGCGGACGCGTATGGATCGGTGACCGCGACGTGACCGACCTGCCGCCCCACGCCCGGGACGTCGGCATGGTCGTCCAGCAGTACGCGCTCTTCCCGCACCTGCGCGTCGCCGACAACGTCGCCTTCGGGCTCAAGGCCAGGAGGACACCGCGCGGGCAGGTGGCGGAACGCGTCGCCGAAGTGCTGGAGATGGTCGGTATGGGCGGCTACGCCCGCCGCTACCCCCGGGAACTGTCCGGCGGGCAGCAGCAGCGCGTCGCCATCGCCCGCGCACTGGCCGTACGGCCCGGGGTGCTGCTGCTCGACGAACCGCTCTCCGCACTGGACGCGCGGCTGCGGTCCGGCATGCTCGCCGAACTGGATCGGCTCCACCGCGAACTGCCCGGCGTCTCCGTCCTGTACGTCACCCACGACCAGGTGGAGGCGCTGACGCTGGCCGACCGGGTCGCCGTCATGGACCGGGCGCGGCTGCGGGAGGTCGGCACCCCGCGGGCGCTCTACCGGGCGCCGCGGGGGAGTTTCACGGCGTCGTTCGTCGGCTCGGCCAACCTGCTGCCGGTCACCCGGGCGGGCGAGGGGAGGGTCAGGTTCGGCGACACGGAGCTGCGGGTCGCCACCCCGGGGCCGGGTACCGGCGGTGCGGCCGCCACCTTGTGTGTACGCCCGCACCGGATCTCCCTCGGGGACGGCGGGACCAATGTGCTGCGGGGCGTGGCGAGAGCCGTCCAGTGGCGCGGCGCCACCTACCGCGTGGCCGTCGAGGTCGCCGGGCACGAGGTCGTCGCCGACGTCCCCGAGTCGGCCTCGACGCCCGCCGTCGGCGACCGTGCCGCCGTGTCCTTCGCGGCGGAGGACGGAGTGCTGATCGATGACTGAGACCGACGCCGTCCGCGGTGCTGCCGGGCCGCGCGTGCGCGAGCGGCCGGAGCAACGGCGGCGCGGCGCCCCCGCACCCGGCGGGCACGCCTGGCTGTGGGCCCTGCCGCCGCTGGCCGTGCTGGCCGTCTCCTTCCTCCACCCGCTCGCGCTGGTGGTGCGGGAGAGCTTCTCCGGCGGGACGGCGGCCTACCGGCAGGTGTTCGGCTCCGAGGCGTTCACCGACGCGTTGGTCACGACGGTCGCCCTCGCCGTCGGAGCCACCCTGGGGTGCGTCGTGCTCGGGTTCGCCCTCGCGCTGGTCGTCGCCTTCGTGCCGTTCCCCGGCAGCAGGTCGGTGGCGCGGTTCATCGACGTGTTCCTCTCCTTCCCCTCGTTCCTGATCACGCTCGCGCTGCTCTTCCTGTACGGCACGGTGGGGATGGCGAACGGCCTGTGGACGGGGGCGACGGGGGCCCAGGAGGGGCCGTTCCGCTTCCTGACGACCCCGTGGGGCGTGCTGCTGGCGGAGGTCACGTACTTCACCCCGTTCGTGATGCGCCCCTTGCTGGCCGCGTTCGCGCAGCTGGAGACCGCCCAGCTGGAGGTGGCCTCGTCCCTGGGGGCGCGTCCCGCGCGGATCGTCCGGCAGGTGATCCTGCCGGAGGCGTATCCCGCGCTGATGGCGGGCGGCGCCCTCGTGCTGGTGCTGTGCCTGAACGAGTTCGCCATCGTGCTGTTCACGGGGGCCAAGGACGTGGTGACGCTGCCGATGCTGGTCTACAGCAAGGCGATCCTGGAGTCCGACTACGTCTCGGCGTGCGTGGTCGCCACGGTCGACGTCGTCCTCTCCGTGGGCCTCTACGGCCTCTACCGCTCCCTCACCGGAAGGAGCAGCCGCCGTGCTCGTGCACACGCGTAAGGGGCGCTGGGCGGTGTGGGCCGTCTTCGCGGTGGTCTTCGTCCCGCTGTTCGCACTGCCGCTGCTGGTGATCGCCACGGCGTCGCTGTCCACGAACTGGAGCGGTGCGCTGCCCTCAGGACCCACGGGCGCGCACTACGCGTCGGCCACCCGAGGCGAGTCGCTCGCGGCGCTGAGCGTCTCCTTGCAGACGGCGCTGCTCGCGAGCGTGCTGGCGCTGGCCGTGGGGACGTGGGCCGCACTGTCCGCGGCGTCCCTGGGACGGCGTGGCCGCCGTGTGCTGGACGCGCTGTTCATGCTGCCGGTCGCGGTGCCCTCCGTGGTGGTCGGACTGGCCGTCCTGGTGGCGTACAGCCGCCCGCCCGTGCTGCTCAACGGCACCCGCTGGATCGTGATGCTGGCGCACACGGTGCTGGTGACCGCGTTCGCCTACCAGTCGGTTTCGGCGGCGCTGACCAGGCTCGACCCCGCCTACGCGCAGGCGGCCGCCTCGCTGGGAGCCCGCCCTTGGTACGTGCTGTGGCGGGTGAGGCTGCCGCTGCTGCTGCCGTCGCTGACGGCGGCGGCCGGGCTGTGCTTCGCCCTGTCGATGGGGGAGCTGAGCGCCACGATGATGCTCTACCCGCCGGACTGGATGCCGCTGCCCGTGCAGATCTTCGCCGCCACCGACCGGGGTTCGCCGTTCACCGGATCCGCGCTCGCGGTGGTGCTGATGGCGGCCACCTCGCTGGTGCTTTTCGCCGTCTCCCGTATCCGCACGAAGGCCACCTACCGCTGAGGCCCTCGTGCGGGACGACCCCGATGACCCCGTGGGTCTCGTCACCCTCCCACGTCTCCTCCCGCTGTCTCTCCGCTCCGCGAAAGGTGCGCATGCCCATGTCCCCGCACATCCGCTTTCCCCGGTACGCCCCGGCGCTACTCGTACTTCCGCTGACCGCGCTGACGCTCTCCGGCTGCGGTGGTACGGGTTCGGCCGCCGCGGGCGACGACAAGGTGGTCACCGTCTACAGCGCCGACGGCCTCAAGGGCGAGAGGGGCGACGGCTGGTACGACGAGCAGTTCGAGGCGTTCGAGCGCAAGACCGGTATCAAGGTCAGGTACGTCGAGGGCGGCTCCGGCGAGATGGTGCAGCGCACCGACCGGGAGAAGAACAACACCCAGGCGGACGTCCTGGTCACCCTCCCTCCGTTCATCCAGCAGGCCGACAGCAAGGGCCTGCTGAGCGGGTACGAGCCCGAGGGCGCCGCTCACATCCCGCGGGGGGAGCGGCCGGCCGACGCCCACTTCACGCCGCTGGTCAACAACTACTTCGGGTTTGTCCACAACGCCGAGAAGCTGCCGAAGCCGCCCGAGACCTGGGACGAGCTGCTCTCTGAGAAGTACGAGGGCAAGGTGCAGTACTCGACACCGGGCGTGGCCGGTGACGGAACGGCGCTGCTCGTCAAGGCGATCCACGACTTCGGCGGCAGGAAGCGGGCGATGGACTACCTGGGCGCGCTCCAGAAGAACAACGTCGGCCCCTCCTCCTCGACCAGCAAACTCGCCCCGAAAGTGGACAAGGGGGAACTGCTGGTCGCCAACGGCGACGTGCAGATGAACTACGCGCAGGCTGAGACCATGCCCAACCTCGGCATCTGGTTCCCCGCCGCGAAGAAGGGCGCGAAGCCCACCACGTTCGCGTTGCCCTACACGGCGGGTCTCGTCAAGGGCGGCCCGCACACGGAGAACGGCAGGAAGCTGCTGGACTTCCTCCTCGGCGAGAAGCCCCAGCGCGAGGTCTCCTCCGTCGGCGGCGGCTTCACCGTGCGCGACGACATCGAGGCGCGGGACGACCAGGCCGAGGAGCTGGCAGCGCTGATGAAGGGGGTCGAGGTCTTCCGCCCTGACTGGGAGGAGGTGGCAGGCGACCTCGACTCCTACCTCTCCGCCTGGAAGCGGGCCACCGGCAGCTGACGGCGAGCCGCGTCGCCGCAGCGTCCCTGGCCACGGACGGAAGGGCACAGCGGATGGCACGGTGGAAGGAAACGGCGGAAGGGAACGGCGGAAGGGAACGGTCACCATCGCACGGGATGGCGACGGGTCCGCGCAGGGGCCGGACACGGTCCCCCGGGGGGCCTGCCGTGCGGGGCGGTGCCTCCCGGGCCCGCACCGGCGCTTGCGCTGTGCCGGCGGGAAGACCGGTTCCGTGCGGCCGGCCCCGTCCGTCTCGGCTGACCTGCACCGGCCGCTGCGGTTACGCTGAGCGCGGCGGCCGGTTCCCGTACACCGTGGTACGTCCCTCACCGCCGCCCTGACCACCACGACCCCGGCAGGAGCCCACCCGTGGCAGAGCGCAAGCCCATCGAGTCCTGGCTCACCGACATGGACGGTGTGCTGATGCACGAGGGGATCCCGGTCCCCGGCGCCGACTCCTTCATCAAGCGGCTCAAGGAGTCGGGGCGTCCGTTCCTGGTGCTGACCAACAACTCGATGTACACCCCGAGGGACCTGCACGCGCGGCTGGCCCGCATCGGGCTCGACGTACCGACGGAGAACATCTGGACCTCGGCACTGGCCACCGCGCAGTTCCTCGACGACCAGCGGCCCGGCGGCACCGCCTACGTGATAGGGGAGGCCGGGCTGACGACCGCGCTGCACGACATCGGGTACGTGCTCTCCGACGCCGACCCCGACTACGTGGTCCTCGGGGAGACCCGCACCTACAGCTTCGAGGCCCTGACCCGCGCCATCCGGCTGATCAACGACGGGGCGCGGTTCATCGCCACCAACCCCGACGAGACCGGCCCCTCGGCGGAGGGCGCGCTGCCCGCCACCGGGTCCGTGGCCGCGCTCATCACCAAGGCGACAGGGGCGCACCCCTACTTCGTCGGCAAGCCCAACCCGCTGATGATGCGGGCCGGGCTCAACGCGATCGGCGCCCACTCCGAGACCAGCGCCATGATCGGCGACCGCATGGACACCGACGTGCGCGCCGGCATGGAGGCAGGTCTGGAGACCTTCCTCGTGCTGACGGGGCTGACCAGGCCCGACGAGATCGAGCGGTACCCGTTCCGGGCCTCCAGCGTCGTCGACTCGATCGCGGACCTGGTCGAGCGGGTCTGAGAACCGGCGGGGCACCGCGGGGCGAGCGGTGCCCCGCCGGTCCGTCACACGCCGCCCGGGCGCCGCCGGGGCAGCGGGGTCGCGAACAGGGCGCCGAGAACACCCCACAGCACGAGGTGCGCGCCCAGCGACAGCACACGGAAGTCCCACAGCAAGGTGGCCGGCACCGGCACGGCGTCGGGGTTGTCCGGCAGCAGGAAGAGCGCGGCCAAGGTGGCGACCACCGCGGCCGCCGCCGCCGACTGGCGGACGGGCAGCCCACGCGCCGAGCGGCCGAGCCGCAGGTGCACCTGGTGGGCGAGCACCATGCCGAGCACGCCGATGACGAGCGCGGCCAGCCACAGCGCCTGCCGTTCGGTGACGGTGCCGCTGTCGCCCACCCCCGGCGGGTTGGCCGGATAGCGGAGCGCGGGCAGCAGGGACAGGGCGAGCAACCCGGCCCCGGCCACCCCCATGGAGCGCTGCCAGCCGCGGCCGTCACCCGGGGGCGCGCCCCGGTGGACGAGGGCGTAGGCGACCGTGAAGAACACACCGATCGCGAGCCCGGCCACCACGGCGGTGACCACGAGCCCCAGGTGCTGGGTGCCCCGGCTGAAGATCTCCTCCGCCTCGGCGGCGTGGGAGTGGGCGTGGCCCGCGTGCCCGGCGGCCTCGGTGGCCGAACGCCGCTCCTCCAGCCGGATCGCGCGGTCCATCAGCGGTTCGGCCAGCAGGAGGGAGAACAGCCCCGAGGCGAGCCCGGCGAGCCCGCCGGCCGCGAGGCCGCGTCCGAGCAGGGGCAGCAGGGGATAGGGAGTCGTCTGAGCGGAGACGGACATGAGAAGCGGTGCCCCCGTTTCGTCAGTGGCAGGGAGCGCCGAACAGATGGCGGCCGTCGTGGGAGAACTCGTGCAGGTACGAGCCGGTGGCCGAGACGAGGTTGCCGTTGTCGACGAAGACGGCGTAGAGCGCGATCAGCGCGACGATCGCGGCGGCGGCCACGATGAGCCAGTCCCGGGTCCTGACCGCCGCCGGGTGTGCGGCGGCGGCCTCGGGCGCGGGGGCCGTGCCGACGGTGTGCGGGGACATCCGCATGCCTCCTTCTGGGGTTTCCACGCCCCATCGGTGGTCAGGCGACAGGTCAGTTCCTGACTCCCGTACGTGCGCGCGTCGCCGCGTACGGACACAGTGGCGGGACCGTCCCGGAGTCGCACCGGGTTCCTGCGCACTGTCGCCTCGGTAGTTTGCCGCTCAGGAGGCTCCCAGCCCGCATGTGTACTGTCAATAAGGGCTCCGTCACACCCCGTGGCAAACCCGTCGCCAACCAGCGCTTCTTCCCCGGCAGTTGAGTTGTCCACAGGCCCGGCCGCGGGCGGCGGGCCCTGTGGCACCATGAGGCGAAGAGCCGGGGGGACCGAGGGGGAGAGTGGATGTACGCCAGTCACGGCCGCAGGCCGCCGCGTGCGACGCGCGCCCGGCGCGGTGTCAGCACCCGGCGCCGTGCGCGGGCGCTGGCCGCGGCGCTCGCGGGCGCCGCGCTGCTGCTGGCGGGCTGCTCCTCCTCCGGTGACGGGAGCGGCGGCTCCGGCTCCTCCAAGCCCTCGCCCACCGTCGGGCAGCGCCCCAGGTCCGAGGCGCCGTACTGGGTGGACCCGGAGGGGAACGCCGCGCGCCAGGCCGCCGCCTACGAGCGGGACGGCAAGTCGGCCGAGGCCGCCCGGATGAAGAAGATCGCCGCGCAGCCGGTGGCGGAGTGGATCGGCACCGAGGAGCCGCGCCGCCAGACCGAACGGGTCACCAAGGCCGCCGCCGAGGCGGACCGCGGCGCGCTGCTCGTCCTCTACAACGTGCCCCACCGCGACTGCGGGCAGTACAGCAAGGGGGGCGCGAAGGACGCCGCGGCCTACCGGCAGTGGCTGGACGCCGTCGTCGCAGGCATCGGTGACAGAGCGGCCACGGTGATCGTCGAACCGGACGCCCTCGCCCACGTGGTGGCCGAGGGCTGCACCCCGCCCGAGTTCCACGACGAGCGCTACCGCCTGCTGGCCGAGGCCGTCACCAAGCTCAAGCGCCTCCCCGGCACCACCGTCTACCTCGACGCGGGCAACCCCGACTGGATACGCGACGCCGGCGCCCTCGTCGAGCCGCTGAACCGGGCGGGCATCGCCGAGGCCGACGGCTTCTCGCTGAACGTGTCCAACTACCAGACGACGGCCTCGAACATCGCCTACGGCAGACAGCTGTCGCCCAAGATCGGCAACAAGCCCTTCGTCATCGACACCAGCCGCAACGGCAACGGGCCGCTGGAGGGCGCGCACGCCGACGAGGAGGCGTGGTGCAACCCGCCGGGACGCGCCCTGGGCGAGGCGCCGACCGTCAAGACGGGCCACGAGCGGGTGGACGCCTACCTGTGGATCAAGCGCCCGGGCGAGTCCGACGGCGAGTGCAAGGGCGGCCCCGCGGCCGGCCGGTGGTGGCCTGCCTACGCCCTCCAGCTGGCCCGCAACGCCGAGGACTGACCGCCGCCGGGCCGCAACGCCGAGGAAGGACTTGCGGGGCCCGCGCGGGCTACTCCGGGTCCTGGCTTGTGACCGTGGCGTGCGCGGCGGCCGGGTCGACCTCCACCTTGATCCAGCGCGCCTCGGAGGGGATCCCGTCGTCGTCCACGGCGAAGACCATCCACCATCCCGGAGTGACCAGGGAGGGGTCGTCGGGGATGGTCGTCGTCACCTTGCCGTCCCCCGACCTGGTCATCTTCAGCGCGACCGACGACTGCTCCACGTTCGTCACGTGCGTGAACGACCCGGGCCGCACGAGGCGGAGCTTTTTGAGCGAGCCGGCGTCCTTGCTCCGGAAGGAGACGCGGTCGCCGGCCGCCACCGTCCTGCGGCTCTCGCCGGCGTCCCTGAGGTCGGGCTGCTTCTTGCCCTTGTTCAGGTAGGGGGGCGTGTAGATCTCGATGCGCTGGTCGAACTCTCCCGGCTTGGTGTTGGCCTTGTCGGCGTAGAGCGAGTCGGAGCCGAAGGTCATCACGCGGCCGTCCGGCAGCAGCAGGCCCCCCGAGTGGTAGTTGCGGCCGACGAGGGGCGCGGCGGCCTCCTCGTACGCGTTGGCCTTCGGGTCGTAGATCGCGGACTTGAGCACGTTGCTGTCGCTCTTGCCGCGGTACTGGCCCGAGCCGTTGGTGGTCAGCACCGTGTCGTCGGGCAGGATGACGCTGCTGGGGTAGCGGACCTTGTCGTAGAGGTCGGGGCCGTCCCGGAAGCGGGGCTTCTCCTCCTTGAGGTCGACGACGCGGGTCTTGGACGTCGAGGTGGGGGACTCGCCGACACCGCCACCGCCCTGCACCATGAACTTCCGCGACTGGGTGGGCGGCAGCGGCACGGACATGGCCGTCTCCAGCACGTCGGGGTCGCTCATGCCGGGGATCTCGGTGAACTCGTTGGTCTCGATGTTCCAGATGCCGGGCTTGCGGCCCTTGTCCGCGGGCCCGTAGCCAGCCGTCGTGCCGCTGTAGAAGAGGCGGTTCTCGCCGATCAGGTGCAGCCCGGGGTAGGTGGGGAAGAAACGGGTGTCGGGCAGGTAGTGCCACTTCTTCGTCTTCGGGTTGAAGACCTCGTTCTTGCCGGGGACGACCTGCCCGATGTCGTCGAGCCCGGAGACGGTCAGCACCCGGCCGTCCTGGAGCGTGACCTGTGTGGGGTACCAGCGGGCCTCGTGCATCGGGTCGACGGTCAGGTATCGCTCCGCCACCGGGTCGAACTCGTAGGCGTCCTTGATGCCCTGGAAGTCCTTCTTGTCGAAGGACATCTTCTGCGCGATGCCGTACACGTTCTGCTTCCAGGAGCCCGTCAGGCCGCTGACCGTGTACTTGTCCTGCGTGCCCGTCTGGTACTCGCGGCCCTCCTTCTCGGCCTCGGCGTAGACGCGCGTGACGCTGGCCTCGGTGCCGACCTCGCCGGTGTCCGGGTCCTTCACCTTCTTGGCGGGCGGCAGGTTGACGGCCTTCTGAGAGACGAAGGTCTTGCCGTGCCCGCGGCCGGTGAAGCGGGTGCCCTTCTCGATCATCTTGGCGCGGTCGGGGTTCTCGTTGTAGAGGAGCATCAGCCCGCCGGCCTTCTTCACATCGCCCTTGAGCGTCTCGTACCGCTGGGTGCCGCCCGCGACCAGCAGTTTGCCGTCCGGAAGCTGGTTGTGCCCGGAGCAGAACAGGTCGTTGGGGGTGGGGATGTTCTTGAAGGTGTTTTTGGCCGGGTCCCACAGCACGGTGCGGAAGCTCTTGGCGTCGAAGTTCTTCGCGTCGTTGCCCGAGCCCGCCACCAGCAGCACCTTGCCGGTGTTCAGCAGCGCGGCGTGGATGGTGTTGACGCGGTACTTCTCGGGAACGTCGACGATCTGCCAGTGGCCCTTGTCCGCCTTGTACTCGGGCCGGTTGATCTCGTAGTCGTGGTACTTCGCCGACGCGAAGCCGTACAGCGCGGGGCCGTTGAATCCGGCGATGGCGACGACGACCGCGGTACCGATCGCGATGCGCTTGACGCGGCGGTTCTTGGAACGGCGTCTGGCCTGGCGGCGGGTCGAGCGGGATGTCATGGTTCGGGTCCCCTAAGGGCGATCGGCGCGTGCTGTTCGGACGGGGGCGGCGGGCCCGCTCACGTGTGCGGTGCGCCGTGGGGCGGTTCGCCCCACGGCGGGGGCGCGGGCGACGGCGCCGCCGCCGGGGCGGGCCCGCTCCGCTCGCCCGCCTCGGTGCTCGGCGAGGGCCCGCCGTCCCAAGCGCCGCCCGGCCCGGCGTAGCCCCCGCCCCCAGCCCGGTGACCGCCCACCCCGGGGTGCCCCTGGGCCGCGGCCCGGGGGCCGTTCGGTCCCGGGTCGCCCTGGGGGGAAACCCGGGGGGCGTTCTGGCCCGGTGGGCGTCCGTGGGGGGAAGCCGTGCCGGCGTCCGCCGGGGGAGGGCCGGCCGGCCCGGCAGGAATCCCGTGCGGGCCCGGCTGTTCCGGCGCGGGGGCCCACGCGCCGGCTCGCGGAGCGTGGGCGGGCGCGGCGCCGCCGGCGTCGGGAGCCGTCGGCTGCCGACGCCTGCGGCCCGTTCCCGCGGCCCATGGCGCGCCGTCGCCACGCGCGGCCTCGGAGTCGGACGAGGAGCCGGCGGGCTCCGGAAGGCCACGGCGCCCCGTGCCGGGACGCCGCTCGCCGTGCCGGGCGAGCGGCGCGTGCGCGGCGCCGGTGGGCACGGGAACGGCGGACGGCGGCGCGGGCTCCTGGGGCGTGGCGGCGGCAGGGGTGCGGGGCGGCGCCCCGGCGTACCCGGCGGCGTCGTCCTGCCGGCCGCCCGCAGGGCGGCTCCGCGCCCTCCGGCGCGCTCTGCGCCGCTTCTCGGCGCGGACGGTGACGCGCCAGCCGATGATCGGGGCCGCCGTGATGAGCAGCGCGAGCCCGGCCCAGGTGAGCATCGCCGGGTGGTCGTGGCCCAGGAAGAGGGAGCCGGCGAGGGAGCCGCCGAAGACGGCGATGAAGAAGAGGTGGACGCGGAACGTGCCGAAGAGGGTGTCGGGGCTGGCCGAGTTGCCCTTGGGGGTGACCACGAACTTGCTCTTGCGGCGGAGTACCGCGTCGAAGAGGGAGCGTGCGTAGATCGGCGCCGAGAGCGCGGACATCAGCATGCCGGCGAGTCCGCCGGACCCCTCGGGTTCGTGAGGTGAGACGTTGTGCCGCCGGTTCCAGATGTAGAGGCCGATCTGGAGTGCGGTCGCGTTGCCGTACAGCGCCATCCACACCGTCGGGTCGATCTGCACGCCGGAGGCGCCCATACCGAGGAAGAGGGCGCAGGAGAGAGCGGCGAGGATCCAGTTGAGTGCCGAGATCGGGTAGAAGATCATCAGCATCGTGTAGTTGAACAGCTTGCCCAGCGGCATGGAGCCGAAGCCGCGCCAGTACTGGCCCAGGATCGTCTCGTAGGTGCCACGGGACCAGCGCAGTTGCTGGGTGAAGAAGTCCGTCCAGGCGCCTGGGCCCTCCCCGACGGCCAGGACGTCGGGGGTGTAGACGGAGCGCCACTTGTTGCCGGTGGCCGGGTTGCGGTGGCGGTGCATCTCGAAGCCGGTGGCCATGTCCTCGGTGATGGAGTCGTAGAGGCCGCCGATGGACTTGAGCGCCGAGACGCGTACCGCGTTGCTGGTGCCGACGAACATGGGCGCGTCGTAGGCGTTGCCGGCGCGCTGGATGAGGGCGTGGAAGAGGAACTGCTGGGACTCGGCCGCCTTGGTGACGAAGTTGTCGTAGTTGCCGTAGACCTGGGGGCCGATGACGAAGCCGACGTCGGGGTCGCGGAAGTAGCCGAGCATCCGCTCCAGGTAGTTGGCCAGCGGCACGTGGTCGGTGTCGACGCCGGCGAAGTAGTCGTAGGAGTCGCCGTGGGCGTCGAGCCACGCGTTGTAGTTGCCGTGCTTGGTCCTGGAGCGGAAGGCGCCCTTCTTGGTGTTCCACTGCGCGACGCCCTTGCGGGAGAAGTGGTGCACTCCCAGGCGGCGGCAGACCTCCTTGACCTCGGGGTCGTCGCCCTCGTCGAGCAGCCAGACGTGCACGGTGCCGCGGTGCCGTACCCGTACGGCCGCCTCCAGGGTCTTGGTGACCATCCCGATCGGCTCCTTGCCGGGCACGAACGAGGTGAGGAAGGCGACGCGGGTGCCGGCCTCGGGCACCACCGGTATCGGGTCGCGGGCCACCAGGGTGGCGTGCGCGTTGGATATGACGTTCAGCGTGCGGAACAGCTCGATCAGGCCGATGGAGACGAGCATGACGATGTCGAGCTTGAGCACCAGGTCGGAGACCTCACCGGCGTCGCGCTCCGTCCAGTGCGCGGGCTGCATCAGCCACACCAGCAGTCCGGCGGACAGCAGCGGGGCCAGGCACAGCAGGAAGCCGGCGCGCAGCCGGTGCGGTTCGTCCGCGAGCAGGCTGCGGTAGGCCACGCGGTAGGGAGTGCCGGGCTCGGGGCGGGTGAGCGGGCCCGCGAGCCGGCTGTAGTGCTCGTAGTCGTAGCGGGGCGCGGCGCGTTCCCAGGGGTGCGGTGAGGGGGTTCTGGGCGGTCTGGGTATGCGCAGCTTCGCCGTGCGGGTCGGGTCCTGGTTCTCCCGCGGGTTCGACTCCGGCTGCCGGGCACCCATCGGCGGCGTCGTCATTGAGACCTTCCCCCCGCACGCAGCGCGCTGCGTGCCTCGTGCTGGCCCGTGTCCTGCCCCCCTCGGCCCGGGCGCGGCAGAATTCGGCCGCCGTGCGCGGGAGACGGGTGCGGGCCGGTTCGCGGTTCCCCTGCGGTCGTTCGCTCGTCTGTGCCAGCCGTATCCGTGCGCCCCCGAGCACGGCAGGACTGATCGGTAACCGCACGTCAGGTTGTCGGACTCGTCACATGAACGCAAGACCGGTAGGGGCGGTTTAGCGCTGTTGTGGCGTTATGGCGGCGACAGATGTGACGGATGAGTCATCGAAGCGTGGCCGCCGCGTGGTGGGCTCCGGCGGGGACGAGCGGAGCCGTTCACGGATGTTGCCGAAGTGGTCGCGCACGGCCTCTTCCGCGCGCCGCATGTCACCGGAGCGGACCGCCGCCAGGATCTCCGCGTGCTGCCGCCAGGTCTCCACCGGATCGGCGCGCGGCTCGGCCAGATCCGTGCGCACGCGGTGGAACGCGTCCCAGAACGCGTCCAGCACCTCGCTCAGCAACGCGTTGCCGAGCCCCGCGTAGAGCGCCGAGTGGAAGGCACGGTCCGTCTCGGCGCGCACCGCGCCGGCGTGCGCCTCCTCGCGCATCCGTGTCACGAGCGCCTCCAACGCGGCCCACCGCTCCTCGCCCGCGCCGGACGCGCCCCCGTACTCGGCGACCAGCCGGGCCATCAGCCCCGTCTCCACCGCCTCGCGCAGCTCCAGCAGTTGCAGCAGGCTGCTCTCGCCGCGGTGGTGACCCGCGACGGTACGGAAGGAGAGCTGCTCGGTCATCGGCGCCAGGGACATCGCGCCGACGTACGTGCCGAAACCGTGCCGGATCTCCACGATGCCCATCGCTTGCAGCGCCTTGAGCGCCTCACGCACGGAGTTGCGGCTCACATCGAGCCGCTCCATCAGCTCGGACTCCGTCGGCATCGCCGCGCCCGGCGGCATCCGCTCCTCGAGGATCAGCCTCTTGATCCGCTCCTGGATCCGGCCGGGCCTTCCCCCGCCGCGCACCTTCCGGCCTCCTGCACCCGCCTCCCGAAAGCCTACGCGGGCCGCGTCAGCCTACGCGGGGTGCGGCAGCCGGGGCGCGGCGAAGGTCACCTGGCGCGGCACCGCCCGCCCGTCCGTCGCGAACTCCAGCAGCCGCTCGCCCTCCTCGGCCAGTGCCTGCCGCACCTCGTTAGCCGGCTGCGCGAACGGCGTCAGGGTCAGGGACGCCGACCCGCGCCCCGTCTCCGCCTTCCACGTGCCGCCCACCCGGCCGTCCACCAGGAAGGTTCCGGGCACCTGCCCGTTGCGGGTGGCCAGCGCGCGGCGCACCGGCTCGTCCATCAGGCGGGAGCGGTCGGCGTGCGAGAGGACGAGATTGTCGTACTCGGCCAGGAAGCGCACGGGCACGGGCAGTTCGGGGTGCGGGCGCGGCGCCTCGGGCAGGTCGAACAGCTCGCGCCCCTCCTCGTCGGCGAAGACGCGCAACTGCGGACGCAGCCGCTCCAGCACCTCGCCCAGCCGGGTGAGCCCCGACCAGGTCTGGGCGTCCCGCACCGAGGCGGGTCCGAAGGCGCCCAGGTAGCGCAGCACCATGGTCTCCACACACGGTTCGGCCGGCACGGGGCGGCCCAGCCAGGTCTCCACCGTCTCCAGCAGCGGCTGTCCCGAGCGCCCCCACAGCCCGCGCGGTGGCACCTGCACGAGCGGCAGCAGGCAGCGGGCCGCCATCGACAGCGCCCGCGCCTCCACGTCGGGCCACCGCTCCCGGAGGCGTTCACCCAGTGCGCTGCCCGTCATCGGGCCCTCGGCGAGCAGGTCCCGGGCGGCCTGTGCGACCTGCCAGGTGTCCGTCTCGCCGAGCGCCCCGGCGTAGTTGGCGCGCAGGGCCCGTTCCGTCACGACCCGGGTCAGGGCCCGCAGCTGGAGGGCGTCGCGGTCGCTGACGAGGTGGATGGTGCCGCGCATCACGGTCGTCCTGACCGCCTCGCGGTCCGTCAGCAGCCGGGACAGCTCGCCGGGGTCGAACCCGGCCAGCCTGCTCCACAGCGCGAAGTACGGCGGCGTCGGCGCCTGTGCCTGGAGACCCACCAGGTGTTCGAGGGTGTCCAGTACGGGCATCCGGGCGCGTTCGATCAGGAACTGGCGGGCGAGCAGGGCGCGGCTGAGCGCCGGACGCGTCAGGACTGCGGGCATGGCAGGAGTCTCACCCATGGCCGGGGACTTCGCCACGCGCCACCGCCGCACGGCGCGCCCGGGAGGCCAACAGGCGGTAATGAAGCGGGCGATGCGGTATGGATGGGAAATCACTCGCAGTGGTACCGAAAACGGAAGCCTCCAAGGAAACGGGTCCATGCACAACGCCACTTCCGGCGCCGGAGCCCGCGGCGCGTTCACTCCCGGCACGCTCGCGCTCGTCGTCGGTGTGTTCCTCGTCCAACTGGGCTTCCTGCTCTCCTACATCGGCTCCTTCCACCACCCGGATCCCCAGGGCATCCCCGTCGCCGTCGTCGCGCCGCAGCAGGCCGCCGACCGGCTCGACGGCCTGCCGGGGCACCCCCTGGAGCCCACCGTCGTCAAGGACGAGCAGGCGGCGCGGGAGCGCGTCGAGCAGCGGGACGCCGAGGGCGCCTACGTCATGGACCGGCGCGGCGGCCAGGACACCCTGCTGGTCGCCTCCGCCGCGGGCGGCCCGCAGGCCCAGGCGCTGCGACGCGTCGGGGAGAAGGTGGCCGCCGGGCAGGACCGGCGGCTCAAGGTCGTCGACATCGCACCTTCGGGTGACCGCGACTACGAGAGCCTGACCGCCTTCTACCTGATCGTCGGCTGGCTGGTGGGCGGCTACCTGCTGGCCTCGCTGCTGGGCGTGGTCGCCGGTACCCGTCCGGCCCGGCCGGGAGCGGGCGCGCTGCGGCTCGCGGGGGTGGCCGTCTACTCCGTGCTGTCCGGGCTCGGGGGTGCGATCGTCGTCGACCCGGTGCTGCACGCGCTGCCGCACCACTTCGTGGCGCTGTGGTGGCTGGGGGCGCTGCTGGTCTTCGCCACGGCGGCCTGCACGATGGCGCTGGAGGTTTTCTGCGGGATCGTCGGCATCGGCCTCGCCGTGATCATCTTCGTCGTCCTGGGCAACCCCAGCGCGGGCGGCGCCTTCCAGAAGCACCTCATCCCCTCGTTCTGGCGGGCCATCGGCGACTGGATCCCCACCGGCGCCGGCACCACGGCCGTCCGCAACATCGTCTACTTCTCCGGGAACGCGCTGGGCACCCCGCTGCTGGTGCTGGCCGTCTGGGCAGTCGCGGGCACGGTGCTGCTGCTGGTGGGTTCCGTGCGCCGGCGGGAGCCGGGGCTGACCCTGCCGCTCTGACGCCGGTCTGACGCGGCTCTGCCGCCGACCGGCCGGAGGCCCGGCTCGACGGTGCGTGACGCGGTGGTCGCGCAGCGCGGCGGCCCGCCGCCGTGGTCACGAGCACCCCCGTGAAGGGGGTAGTATTTCCGTCGTCGGCCGGGAACGGCCGACAGGCGCCGTTAGCTCAGTTGGTTAGAGCAGCTGACTCTTAATCAGCGGGTCCGGGGTTCGAGTCCCTGACGGCGTACCTCACAGACTGTGGCCCCCTTGATCACCAAGGGGGCCACAGTCCTTTGCGTGCGGTGTGGACAGTCCTGGCGCGGACGAGCTGGTCGGCGTTCCACCAGGTGAGGGCGGTTCCTCGGGCGGCAGGAGCCGGGACTCACAGCGCCAGCGACAGCATCACCGGTGCGGCCCGCTCGCTCAGCAGCTCGGCCGCCCTGCGTAGTCGGTGCGCTTCGGTGACGGGCAGTGACAGCGCCAGACAGCTCACCGCGGAGCCCGCCGTCACGGGCACCGCCGCGCAGACGGTGCCCACCGCGTACTCCTGGAGATCGAGGACGGGGACCGTCGGCGGCTGCCTGTCCAGGCTGTCCAGCAGCCGGCGCTTGTCGGTGATCGTCCGGGAGGTGAGCCGGGGCGTCCTGTGGCGGGCCAGGTGGTCGGCGCGCCGGTCGTGGTCGAGCTGGCTGAGCAGGCACTTGCCGAGCGCGGTCGCGTGCGCGGCGGAGCGGAAGTCCACCCACTGGTTGACCGCGGGTGTCGAGGGCCCGTCCGCGACCTGGGCGCTCTCCAGCTCGCCGTCCTGGTACCGGCCGAAGTAGACGGCCGCGCCCACCGTGTCCCGCAGCTCGTCCAGCGTGCCCTGTAGGCGCTCGCGCAGGGCCCGGGCGCGCTCCACCCCCGAGCCGAGCAGCACCAGTGCCTCTCCGACGACGTAGCTGCCGTCCTCCAGCCGGGAGAGATAGCCCTCGCGGCACAGCATCCGCAGCAGGTGTCCCAGGCGGACGTGGGGCAGCTCGGCCTCGCGCGAGATCGTCTCCTCGCACACCCCGTCCCGGTGCCGGGCGGCCGACTCCAGCACCCGCAGTGCGTACCGCACCGAGCCGAAGGGCGTGACCGGCTCCCGCTCCGGCTCCTCGGACGGGCCTGAGGACGGTTGGAGTAGCGCCACGGTGTCCCCCTGGGGTTGTGGACCGTCCGCACCGATGGCCGGTCCGTGGGGCACGGCGGTACGGCAGTACGGCTGTACGTCCAACGGTAGCGGTCAACCTCGCGGGAAGACGGGGGTGTTGCTGCTATCGGCATATGCCAGAAGGCTGGATGCGCCCCCGGACGCGCCCCCCTGTGCGCCCCTCGGCGCACAAGGAGGAAACGACACCCGACCAGTGCCGGTCACAGGACGGCGCTGAGGAACTCCCTGGTCCGCTCGTGCTCCGGGTCGCTGAAGATCTTCTCCGGCGACCCGGACTCGATGACCCGGCCCGCGTCGAACATCAGCACGTCGTCGGAGATGTCCCGCGCGAAGTTCATCTCGTGCGTGACGCAGAGCATGGTGATGTCCGTGGAGTGCGCGATGTCCCGCAGCACGTCCAGCACACCGGCCACCAGCTCCGGGTCGAGCGCCGAGGTGACCTCGTCCAGCAGGAGCACCTGCGGCCGCATCGCCAGCGCCCGCGCGATCGCCACCCGCTGCTGCTGACCGCCGGAGAGCTGGGTGGGGTACTTGTCGAGGTGCTCGGTCAGACCGACCATCTCCAGCAGCTCGCGCGCCCGCTGCTCGGCCTCGTCCTTGCCCATGCCCAGCACGTGCACCGGCGCCTCGGTGATGTTGCGGAGCACCTTCATGTTCGGGAAGAGGTTGAACTGCTGGAAGACCATGCCGATCTTCTTGCGCACCTCGCGGGAGTGCTTCTCCCCCGCGGGCACCAGCTTGCCGTTCCTCTCCTCGTGCGACAGGTACTCGCCCGCCACCTTGATGGTGCCCTCCTCGGGCTTCACCAGCGTCATCAGCAGCCGCAGGATCGTCGTCTTGCCGGAACCCGACGGGCCGATGAGCGTGACGTGCTTGCCGGACGCCACGTCGAAGCAGAGGTTGTCCAGCACCACGTTGCTGCCGTAGCGCTTGGTGACGTTGTCGAATCTGATCAGCTCGCTGCCGTCGACGGCCGGGTTCGTGGCCTCGTTCGCAGCGGCGCTCGGGGTTTTGTCAACGGACAAGACGACGCTCCAGGGCTCGCGTAAGCAGGGATGCCGGGTAGGCGATGACGATGAAGGCGATACCGATGACCGTGATCGGCTCGGTCGGCTGGAAGCTGGTCGCGGTGAACTGCCGCGCCTGGCCCAGCATCTCCAGCGCGCCGATCGCGGCGATCTGCGGCGAGTCCTTCAGCATCGCGATGACGTAGTTGCCCAGCGCGGGCACCACGCGGCGGATCGCCTGAGGCAGGATGACGGCGCTCCACGTGCGGCCGCGCGGCATGCTCAGCGCCGTGCACGCCTCCCACTGGCCCTCGGGCACACCCTCGATGCCGGCGCGGTACACCTCGGCCGTGTACGTCGAGTAGTGCAGGCCCAGGCCGATGATGCCGGTGGTCAGCGCCGAGAGGGTGACGCTCCACTCGGGCAGCACGTAGAACAGGAAGAACAGCTGCACCAGCAGCGGGGTGTTGCGGATGAACTCGGTGATGGCCGTCACCGGCCAGCGCACCGCCTTCAGCGGCGAACGCTGCGCCATGGCCCACACCAGGCCGAGCGCGAAAGCGATCAGGGAGCCGAGCACCAGCGCTTCGAGGGTGACGAGCACGCCGTCCCAGAAGCGCGGCATGAAGTCACCGACAGCGGACCAGTCCCACTGCATCAGGCCGCACCTCCCTGGCTGGAGCGGGAAATCGCCGTCGCCTGCTCGATGTCCGGCTTCCGCATGCCTTCGCTCTTCGTCGGAGCCTGGCCGATGCCCGCCTTCGCCTTCCGCTCCACCGCGCGCATCACACGCGTCAGCAGGAACGCCAGGATGAAGTACATGACCAGGATGATCGTGTAGACCGGGGCGCTCTCACCGAGCGCGTTGCGCACCAGCGAAGCCCCGAAGGTGATGTCGCCGACGCCCAGGACGGACACCAGCGCGGTGCCCTTGAGCAGCTCGATCAGCAGGTTGTTGGCGGGCGGGATCATCTCCGGCCACGCCTGCGGCAGCGAGATCTTCGTCAGCCGCTGCCAGGGCGAGAAGCTGAGCGCGATGCCCGCCTCCTGCTGGGCGGGCGCGACGGCGGCCAGCGCCCCGCGCACGATCTCCGAGCCGTACGCGCCGTAACTCAGGCCGAGCGCGAGCACCGCGGCCCACATCGGCACCAGCTGCCAGCCGAAGGCGACGGGCAGCACGAAGAACATCCAGAACATCAGGACCAGGGCCGAGGTGCCCCGGAATATCTCCATGTACAGACCGGAGACGAACCGGACGATCCACAGCCTGTTCGTCCTGGCCACACCCACCACGAAGGCGACGAAAGCGCCCAGTGCCGCGCTGAAGACGGTCAGCTGGACGGTCACCCACACGCCCTGGAGGAGCAGCTCCCACAAACCCGAGGTCAGGTCCGTCATGCGCAGCGCTCCTTCGCGGTCATCGTGGTCATCTCCTGCTTCACGAAGCCGAAAGGCTTCATGACGCGGAAGAGTTCGCCGCTCTCCTTCATCTTGTGCAGCTCACGGTTGAAGGCGTCGCGCAGCTTCGTCTCGTTCTGCCGGAAGGCGAACGCGCCGGTGCCCAGGTCCGGCTTGCCCTCCAGCTTCGGAATGAACGCCTCCGTGTACTCGGCCTTGCGGCTCTTGGTCTGCCTGACCACGTTGCGGACGGTCACCGCCGTCCCCGCGAAGACGTCGGCGCGGCCCTGCTCGACTGCCAGCAGCCCGGCCAGCTGGTCGGGCAGCAGGAGCATCTCCGACTCCTTGAGCCCCGCCTCCTCCGCGTAGGCGATCTCGGCGTAGCCGGTGCCGGTCGCCATCTTGGCGCCGGCCTTCGCGATGTCCTCGTAGCTGTTGAGGTTCTTCGGATTGCCCTTGCGCACGATGAACGCGTCCCGCATCTCGTACTCGGGATCCGCGAACAGCACCTGCTCGCACCGTGTGGGCGTGATGTACATGCCTGCCGCGACCACGTCGAACTGCTGCGAGTTGAGCCCCGGGATCAGCGAGTTGAACTCGGTCGGGAACGGCTGGACCTTCGAGACGCCCAGCCGCTCGAAGATGATCCGGGCGATCGCGGGCGAGGTCCCCGTCAGTTTGCCGTGCTTGTCGATGTAGCTGTAGGGCTGTTCACCGGCGAGGCCCAGCTTCACCGTGCCCTGGGCCTTCAGCCGTTCCAGCAGATCCCCCCCGTTCTTGGCGTCCGCGCTGGACACCCGACTGCATGCGGTTGTCGCCCCGAGCGCACTCACCGCACCCAAGGACGCCGCTCCTGCGAGCAGCGACCGACGGCTCAAACGTCTCCCGGCACGAGTGGTGTTGTTCCTCTGTGGTGGAGCCATGGGCGCGCGGCTACCCAACCGGGATGAAGATATGCGGATCATTTCCGGCCTGTGATGGGGTCGCGACATGCCCGATGTCTGGGCCACCATTGATCCGTCATTGCGCAACACGCTCACCTGGTGCGGAGGCACGATGCCTGATCGCTTCATCGAAGTGTCGTTGGACAAGCGGGGAGTCAGCTGCACGGCAAAGCTGCTCGACGACCGCGCACCGATCACCTGCGCCGCCGTATGGGACGCGCTGCCGCTCGGCGGCGACGTCTACCACGCGAAGTACGCGCGCAACGAGATCTACGCGCTCATCCCCCCGTTCGCTCCGCAGGAGCCGCCGCTGGAGAACCCCACCATCACTCCCATCCCGGGTGACCTGTGTTATTTCACCTTCTCCGACACCCAGCTGGCGACCTCGTCCTACGGCTACGAGGCCGCGGCCGAGCAGCGCGGGAACGAGGCCGCGCACGCGGGGCGCAACACCGTCATCGACCTCGCGCTGTTCTACGAGCGCAACAATCTGCTGATCAACGGTGATGCGGGGTGGGTGCCCGGCATTGTGTGGGGGCAGGTCGTGGAGGGGCTCGACGGGATGGCGGAGGCCTGTCAGGATCTTTGGCGCGCCGGAGCGCTTGGCGAAAGTCTCAACTTTCGCCGGGCCTGACCTTCTCTGGGGGCTCGCCCCCTGTCCCCCTCGTGGGGCGGGCCCCCCAGAGCCTGCCCTTTTCCAGTGGGGCCGCCCACCCCTCATGGGCCTGTCCTCTGTCTGGGGGGCTCCTCACCCAGACTCCGTCCGGGGGGACCCCCACCCCAGGCCCCCGGCCCCTCGCCGGGGAGGCTTTGGGGCGGCGCTGCCCCCCAAAGGCCCCCCGCTACGGGGGCTCCGCCCCCCTAGGAACCCCCGCCACGGGGCTCCGCCCCCTGGACCCCCACAGGAGACAGAACCGCAGTACGCAGGTGCTGGGCCATCTCTCACGCAAGAGGGCCCTCCCAGATACTCCAGGGGGCTCCTACGGGGGGCGGAGCCCCCCGTAGCGGGGGGCAGTTGGGGGGCGGAGCCGCCCCAACGCCCGGCCGGCGAGGCCAAGGGGGTGTGGGGGCGGAGCCCCCACCACGGCCGAGGGCACCTCAAAGAAAGAAGGGGAAGACCATGGGGGCAGGGGCGCAGCCCCGAGGAGAAGGGGTCACAGGGTCGAGGGGAGCTCGGAGGTGATGCCGCTCTCGAACAGAGCGTGCGCCGCACTCAGGACGAGGGCATCCGCGTGTCGCGCCCCGACAAGCTGCACTCCCACAGGCAACCCCCGCTCATCCGCGCCGCACGGCACCGACGCCGCGGGCTGCTGGGTCATGTTGAACGGGTAGGAGAACGGCGTCCATTCCGTCCACCGCTCCATTCCGGAGCCCTCCGGCACCTCGACGCCCGCCGCGAAGGCGGTCAGCGGCATGGTGGGCGTCACCAGGAGGTCGTACCGCTCGTGGAAGGCGCCCATGTGCTTGCCCAGCGCCATGCGTTCGTCGACGGCGGCCAAATAGTCGAGGGCGCTGCGCGCGGCGCCGTCCTCGCAGACGTCCCGTAGGCCGGGATCCAGCCCCGCCCGCTGATCATGGCTGAAATGTTGCGTCACGCGGGCGGCGCCGCTGAACCACAGGGTGTGGAAGGACTCGACCGGGTCGGTGAAGGAGGGGTCGGTCTCCTCCACGACAGCGCCGAGCTCCTCGAGCAGGGCCACGGCCTTGCCCACGGCGGCCGCGACATCGGGTGCCACCCGGACGCGGCCGCCGAAGTCGGGCGAGTAGGCGACGCGCAGACCCCGCACGCCCTCGGCCCCGGCCGCCAGGGCGCCTCGGAAGCTGTGCGGCACAGGCCCCAGGTGGGACCAGTCGCGCGAATCCGGGCTGCTGATGATGTCCATGAGCAGCGCGGCGTCCTCGGCGTCCCGCGTCATGGGGCCGACGTGGGCGAGAGTGCCGAAGGCGCTCGCCGGGTAGATCGGTACCCGCCCGTAGGTGGGCTTCAGCGCGAAGATGCCGCAGAAGGAGGCGGGGATGCGGACGGACCCGCCGCCGTCCGTGCCGAGCGAGAGCGGCCCGGCGCCGGCCGCCACGGCGGCCGCGCTGCCGCCGCTGGAGCCGCCCGCCGTGCGGTCGGGCGCGTGCGGGTTGCCGGTCGCTCCGTGGCGGGGGCTGTCGGTGACACCCTTCCAGCCGAACTCGGGGGTCGTCGTCTTGCCGAGGAAGACGGCGCCGTTCTCGCGCAGCCGGGCGACCGAGGGCGCGTCCTCGTCCCAGGGCCCTTCGCCGGACACGGCCTGCGACCCCTTCAGCGTGGGGCCGCCCCGCTGGAGCAGGATGTCCTTGACGGTCACCGGCACCCCGTCGACGGGGCCCAGCGGCTCGCCGCGGCGCCACCGGTCCGTCGACTCCTCGGCCTGGCGCAGCGCGGCCTCCTGGTCGATGCGGACGAAGGCGTTGACCCGCTCCTGCGTCTCCGCCGCGCGCTCCAGCGCCGCCCGGGTGACCTCGGTGGGGGAGAAGTCCCCCGTTTCGTAGCCCGCCGCGAGCTGGGTCGCGGTCAGGGCGGTGAGATCGGACATGACGAAACCTTCCGAGAGACCGGGCGGCCCCCGACGGGCCGCCCGAACCGAGGGGCCCCGCCCCGGCGGGGCCCCGACAACGGTGATGCCGGGCCCCGCCGGGCCCGTGGGCGGGTCCTGGCGGGGCGCCCGCAGGGGCTCAGGGCTGCGGCGCCGCCGGTCCGGCGGGCGCAGCGGCGGCCGCGGGGGCCGTGGGGACGTAGCCGAGGCGCTTGTCGACGACGTTGTGCAGCGGTTGGCCCCTCTCCCAGCGGTCGTAGTTGTCCAGGAACTGTTCGGCGAGGTCGTCGCGCCAGCCGAGGGTGTCGCCGCACATGTGGGGGGAGATGAGGAGCCCGGGGACGTCCCACAGCCTGCTGTCGGCGGGGAGGGGTTCCGCCGCGAACACGTCCAGGGCCGCTCCGCTGATCCGGTGCTCCAGGAGGGCGTCGACCAGGTCGTCCTCGACGACGTGCTGGCCCCTGCCGACGTTCACGAAGTGCGCTTCGGGCTTCATGCGCGCAAACATCGCGGCGTCGAACATGCCGGCGGACTCGGGGGTCAGCGGTGCCACGCACACGACCCAGTCGGAGTCGCCCACGAGGTGGGGGAGGGAGGCGGTGGCGTGGACGCGCCCGAATTCTGGATCGGTGTCCCGTGCGGTCCGGCCGACGAGGTCCACTTTGACACCGAGTGCCAGTAGTGCGCGGCCGATTTCCCGGCCGATCGGACCCGAACCGACGACGGTCGCGCGACTTCCGCCGACGCGGAATGTCTCCCGGTGCCGCCAACGCCTCTGCCGTTGCAATTCCCAAGTGCCACGGAAATCCTTGGCCATGGCTAGTACGAGGCCCAGGACGTATTCGGCAATCGGCCGGTCGAAGACGCCTCTGGCATTCGTGATGACGGTGTCGCGCGCGTCGGCCAGTTCCGGAAGCAGCCGGTCCACGCCGGCGCTGGGGGTGTGCACCCAGCGTGGCCGCGGGCCGTCGCCCGGCCACGCCCGGCGGACCGCGTCGGAGAGGAAGTCCCAGACCAACAGGACGTCGGCGGCGGGGAGTTGCTCGGCGAGCGTCTTCTCGTCGGCGTGGACGACACGTGCGCGCCCCGCCAGCCGGTCGAGGCGCGGCAGCGGCTCGGCATCGAGGACAAGAACGCAGGTTTCGGACATAGGCAGGAAACCGTTTCGAAACGCAGGGATGGTTGGCTGAGGGTGTGAGCCGACGAGGGACGGGAACCAGCCTCTGATGGCGGGATTGACCACGGTAGGGAGCGGAAACTACCTTCGTCAACAAAGACATCTGCCCCGGCGTCCCGGCTTCTGACCGGCTTTGCAGTTCTTGTGGTTCCTTGACTTCCCTTGACTCAGGGGCCTTCTGGCCATGAGCCATTCCCCTCCGTTCTTTTGGGGCCCGAAAATGGACGTCTCCTTCCTCGGCGGACCGCTGCCGCAGCGCGGCGTGGGAATCGTCGCTCCCTTCGACTTCGCACTGGACCGCGAACTCTGGCGCTGGGTGCCGGACGACGTGTCCCTGCACCTGACCCGCACCCCGTTCGTCCCCGTCGAGGTCAGCCTGGACCTCGCTCGCCTGGTCAGCGAGCACGAGACACTCCGTGAGGCGGTACGGGCGCTCAGTGCCGTGGCCCCCGAAGTGGTGGCCTACGCCTGTACATCCGGGAGTTTCGTGGGGGGCACGGCCGGTGAGCGGGCCATGACCTCGGCCATGGCCGACGCGGGCGAGATCCCCTCGCTCACCACCTCAGGCGCCCTGCTGGAGGCGCTGCGGGAGATCGACGCCCGGCGGATCGCGCTGGTCACCCCCTACACCAAGTCGGTGACCGACTCGCTGGAGGACTACCTGGACGAGGCGGGCATCGGCATCAGCGGCCGCTGCTACCTGGGGCTGACCCGGCACATCTGGCGGGTGCCGTACCGGGACGTGGTCGACATGGCGCGGGAGGCGGTGGTGGACGCGCCGGACGCGCTGTTCATCTCCTGCACCAACCTGCCCACGTACGACGTGATCCCGCAGCTGGAGGCCGAGCTGCGGATGCCGGTGCTCTCCGCCAACCAGGTCACCATGTGGGCGGCGCTGCGCGCCGTCGGCAAGGAGGCGGTCGGCCCCTACCAGGCGCTGCTCGACCCGGTCGCCCGGCGCGGCCCCGCCGCCATGACCTCCTCGATCGCCACCCAGCCGCTCGCGCACGAGACGGACGGCCTGGTGGAGCCGGAGGAAGTGCCGGTGGAGCACGAGCCGGAGGCGGCGCTCGCGGGCGCGGGCACCGAGCCGGCCGAGCCCCTGGAGGGGCCCGCCGACCTCGGATACGGGCAGGCCCTTCACCCGGACGAGTGGGGCGGCGGCGCCCAGCCCCCCGCCTGACCGGACCCGGGGCCCGAGCGGCCCCGCGATCTGACGAGACCCGGGGCCTCACGAGGCCCGTGGTCCGACGAGACCCGGGCCCGACGGGCCCGGGGACTTTCCCCTGCACCCACCCACAGCGGCGACAGCTGCGAGCTCTCACAGGAGGCGTAGATGGCACAGGCGGCATCGGCCCCGGCGGTCGGATTCCTCTACCCCGGCTACTCGGCCGAGGACGACTATCCGAGGCTGGAGCGGATCCTCGCGGAGGCGGGCACCGAGGTGCGGCTGCCGCTGGTGCACACCGACATCGGCGAGGACGCGCACCGGGTGGACGCCCTGCTGGAGATGGGCTCGGCCGCCCGGCTCGCCGCCAAGGTGGAGGAGGCCAAGGGGCACGGCATCCAGGCGGTGGTGTGGGCGTGCACCAGCGCGAGCTTCGTCTTCGGCTGGGACGGCGCGCACGAGCAGGTGCGGGAGCTGGGGGAGACGGCGTCGCTGCCGGCCTCCAGCACCTCCTTCGCCTTCGCCCACGCCGTCCGCGATCTCGCCCTCGAGCGGGTCAGTATCGCGGCGACCTATCCGGAGGACGTGGCCGACCTGTTCCGGGGCTTCCTGCGGGCGGCCGGGGCCGAGGTCGTCGCCATGCGCGGCAGCGGCATCATCACCGCGGCCGAGGTGGGCACCTGGGGCGAGGAGGAGGTGCTGGCCCTGGCCAGGGGCGGCGACCATCCGGAGGCCGAGGCGGTGCTGCTCCCCGACACCGCCCTGCACACGGCGGCCCACATCCCTGCGCTGGAGGCCGAGCTGGGCAAGCCCGTGCTGACGGCCAACCAGGTGACGGCGAAGGAGGGCCTGCGCCTGCTGGACGTCAAGGCGCGCTGCCCGGCACTGGGCGCTCTCTTCGCCTGACGGGCGCCTTCGCCCGCCAGGGCCGCCGGCCCTGGCGGGCGGGCCGGGAAGACAGCCGCCTCCCGGCGTGTTGTACCGGTTCGTGGGTCGTGCACCCGTACCCGTGCGGGCGGGTCCGTCCCACGTATCCGTACGCGCGAGGAAGGCGAGCCACCGTGAGCCGGTCAGGCGAGGACGCACAGGGCAGTGGGCACCGGGGATCCGGGATCCGGGGTGAGGCGCGGGGCTCGGCCCCGGTGCCCCTCTCCGTTCTCGACCTGGTCAACGTGGGCGAGGGCTACACCGCGAGCGACGCGCTGGCGGCCTCGACCCGGCAGGCGGCGCTGGCCGACGCCCGCGGCTTCACCCGCTACTGGGTCGCCGAGCACCACTCGATGCCGGGCGTGGCCAGCTCCTCGCCGGCCGTCATCCTGGCCCACCTGGCCGCGCACACGAGCCGCGTGCGCCTGGGTTCGGGCGGGGTGATGCTGCCCAACCACGCGCCGCTGGTCATCGCCGAGCAGTTCGGCACGCTGGAGGCGCTGGCCCCGGGCCGGGTCGACCTGGGTCTGGGCCGTGCGCCCGGCACCGACGGCGCCACGGCCGCCGCGCTGCGCCGCACCGAGCGGCTGCGTGAGGGCGCCGAGGACTTTCCGCAGCAGCTCGCCGAGCTGATCCGCTTCCTGGACGACGACTTCCCCCAAGGGCACCGCTACGCCCGCATCCACGCCGTGCCCGGGCCCGTGCAGGCCCAGGGCGAGGCGAGGGCCGAGGCGCACCGGCCGCCGGTCTGGCTGCTGGGCTCCTCCGGGTTCAGCGCGCAGCTGGCGGGGCAGCTCGGGCTGCCGTTCGCGTTCGCGCACCACTTCTCGGCCGCCAACACGCTGCCGGCGCTGGACCTGTACCGCGAGACCTTCCGGCCCTCCGCCGTGCTGGACGAGCCGTACGCGCTGATCGGGGCGGCGGCGCTGGCCGCCGACGACGAGAAGGAGGCCTACCGCCAGGTGCTGACGGGGGCCCTGTCGATGGTGCGGCTGCGGACCGGGCGCCCCGGTCTGATCCCGACGCCCGAGGAGGCGGAGGCTCACCCGTTCAGCCCCGTGGAGCGGGACTTCGTCGACAGCTGGCTGGGCAACGTCACCCACGGCACGCCCGACGCCGTGCGCGAGGGGCTGGACGCTCTGGTGAAGCGGACCGGCGCCGACGAGCTGATGCTCACCGCGAACGCGCACACGCCCGAGGCACGGGTCCGCTCCCTGGAGCTGATCGCCGACGCCTACGCGCTGCCCGCCGCCTGAGCCGACCACGCCAGCAGCTCGGCGATCCGGTCGGCCTCCATCGGCTTGGCGTAGTGCCAGCCCTGGCCAGTGTCGCAGCCGATCCGGCGCAGCCGCTCGGCCTGCGCCGGACCCTCCACGCACTCGGCGGTCACGGTCAGGCCCAGCTTGTGTGCCAGCTGCACCAGGGCCGTCACGATCGTCTCGTCCGCCGGGTTCTGGTGCCGGGCGGTGCGGAAGCCGCGGACGAACATGCCGTCCAGCTTGAGGGCGCGTACCGGGAGGCGGCTGAGGTAGGCCAGGTTGGAGTAGCCGGTGCCGAAGTCGTCGATGGCGATGTGGACGCCCATCTCCGAGAGCGCCTGGAGTGCCTGGAGAGGGCGTCCGGCCGAGCCCATCACCGCCGACTCGGTCAGCTCCAGCTGGAGCAGGTGGGCGGGCAGCCCGGTCTCCTGGAGAATCTCGGCGACGTCCCGTACCAGGTCCGAGTCCCACACCTGGCGCACCGCCACGTTGACGCTCACGTAGAGCGGCGGCCCGGGGTGGGCGAGCATCCAGCGCCGTGCCTGGCGGCAGGACTCCTGGAGCACCCACCGGCCGAGCGGCACGATGGCGCCGTTCTCCTCGGCCAGCCCGATGAACCGGTCGGGGCCGAGCATGCCGAACTGCGGGTGCCGCCAGCGCACGAGGGCTTCGACGCCGCGCAGCACGTCGTCACAGAAGCCGACGATGGGCTGGTACTCCAGCACGAACTCGCCGCGTTCCACGGCGCGGCGCAGCGTGGAGGAGAGGGCCTGGCGGGTCATGCGGTGGGCGTTGCGCTCGGGATCGAAGAGGGTCCAGCGCGCCTTGCCGTCGGCCTTGGCCCAGTACAGCGTGGTGTCGGCCGCCTGCATCAGTTCGGTGGGGGTGGTGCCGGCCGTCTCGCGTTCGACGACGCCGATGCTGGCGGAGACCGCGAGGCGCTGCCCGGCCAGGTCGAAGGGGCGCTGGAGCGCGGCGAGCACCGACTGGGCGAGCGCGGTCACCTGCTCGGTTCCGGTGGACGACTCGACCAGCAGCGCGAACTCGTCGCCGCCGAGCCGCGCCACCAGGTGCCCGCCGTCGTCGCCGCCGCGGGACTCGGCGCACTGGGTGAGCCGCTGCGCCACCGCGTCCAGCAGGCAGTCCCCCACCCGGTGTCCGAGGGTGTCGTTGACGGCCTTGAAACCGTCCAGGTCGAGGTAGCACAGGCCGGTTCTGCCGGTCGCCGAGTCGGCCAGCGCTCCGGCCAGCCGTTCGAAGAACAGGGTGCGGTTGGGCAGCCTGGTGACCGGGTCGTGCATCTGGAGGTGGCGCAGCCGCTCTTGCAGGTCGCGGCGCTCGCTGATGTCCGCGATCGAGAGCAGGGCCTCGCCGCCGTGCGCGGTGGGCGTCACGGTGATCTCCGCCCAGAGGGTGTGACCGTCGGCGTGCTTGAGCCTGCGGGTGCACGACATGCGGTCGGCGCGCCCCTGGAGCGCCTCGTGGTAGGCGCTGCGCACCCGCCCGTCCAGGCCGAGGCCCGCCAGCTCGGCGATGGGGCGCGCGGTCAGGCGCTGTGGATCGGCGCCGAGCAGGATGCCCAGCGCGCGGTTGGCCGTCAGCACGCGGCCGTGGGGGTCGACGATGGCCATCGGCAGCTGCGCCGCGTGGAAGGCGGCCCGGAAGTCGCTCTCGCTGTGCCCGTTGTGTGCGCGCCGTCGCCAGCGCTTGTGGCTACTTTCCGTGATGGTCTGGGGTTGCGTTACGAGGGCTTCGCCGGAGTCTTTGCCCGGTCCTTCGAGGGGTCCGTTCACCGATCGCTCCGCGGGGGGCTCGTCTCGTGCGGATCGGTCGGCCGGCTGCCCGTAGGCCGCCCAGGGGAGGATCCGCGCTGGAAATGTGCCGATCATAGAGGTTGGTGCAAGAGCGGAGCCAGTGTCTCCGCTGCCGTTGCCGGTCGCGGGAGCGGCCGGGGAGGGATGTGCGCGCGAGGCTGACCGTTTCGGCGCCAGTGCTGCCAGTCCCCTGACCGCTAATGACCGGGCGTTACGAAGAGTAGTCATACTGCGGTTGACTCGACTGGACTACCGAAACGGTGCAGAGCCGGACATACGACGGGAGGGTGGTGAGGGTCCGCCGTTCCTTTTCCGGTGAGGTCTCCACGTGGCGCCTGCGTCGGTACCCGGGGGTGTTAACAGCTCGGCCCGCGGCCGTCCGGCACACGGGCCCGGACGGCTGGGCCCCGGCATGCGGCACCGGGTGGGAGCGATCGTCATGGCGCTGACCGCCTTCATGGGGGTGGGGCTCTTCGCCGGGCCCGTGCGATCCGTTGCGGCGGGCATGCCGTGCGCTCTGCCGCGCACCGAAGCGCACCACTCGTTGGGTTTGGACACCTGGAACGCCTCCTATCCGCGCCCCGAAGGGACGCTCGATGCCGCCCTTCTCTTTCTCTCTTTCCCCGATGCGACCCCTATGGCCACCCCTCGAGAGCTTGTGAACGACCATTTCCCGGCCACATCGGACTTCTTCTCGCGGGCGAGTTACGGAAAGTTCCGGTTGCGACCGCGTCCGGTGAACCGCTGGATCGAGATGCCCAAGCCCGCCTCGTCCTACGGCATCCAGCGCGACTGGGACGCTGACCTGCGTCTTTCCTATCTGCACGACGCTGTGCGGGCCGTCGACCCGCACGTCGACCTGAGCCGTTACGACGTCGTCTACCTCATCGCCGACCCGGACGCCCCCGGTGTGGACTCCGATGCGACAAAAGTGGTCAATCTCGATGAGCCGATCACCGCAGACGGAACCGCGCTGAACCGTCTCGTCACGGTGTTCGAACAGAGCCCGCCCGACCGCAACGTCCTCGCCCACGAGACCGGCCACCTCTTCGACCTGCCCGACCTGTACCAACGCCCCGCCGACGGCAAGGCCGACTGGGACACCCGGGTCGGCGACTGGGACCTGATGGGCAGCCAGTTCGGACTGGCGCCCGAGCCCTTCGGCTGGCACAAGTGGAAGCTCGGCTGGCTGGAACCAGCCAATGTCAGATGCGTCCCCGTCACCGGCGGAGCACCCCCGCAGGCCCGCTACACCCTCCGGGCGCTGGCGGCACCCTCCCGGCGCGCCGCCGGACCCGACGGCGTCCGGCTCGTCGTCCTGCGCACCGGCGAGAACCGTGCCCTGGCCATGGAGGTCCGCGAACGCGCCGGCAACGACGGCGGCATCTGCACCCAGGGCCTGCTGCTCTACCGGGTCCGCAGCGACACCCCCTCCACCCACGGCCCGATCGAGGTGGTCGACGGGCACCCCGGCACCTCCGCCTGCCGCCGCACCTCCGTGCACAGCAAACTCGCCGACGCCACCTTGGGGGTGGGGGAGAGCTGGTCGGACCCCGGCGAGGCCGTCCGTGTCGAGGTGACCGGGCGCACGGCGGACGGCGACTGGGAGATCCGCGTCATCCGCGGCTGAGGGCGGCCCGCCCCCGGCGCCGGGACCTGCGCGGACACGACGAAGGCCCCCCGCTTCCACGGAGGGCCTTCACCTGTCTGTGCGCCGCCAGGGACTCGAACCCCGGACCCGCTGATTAAGAGTCAGCTGCTCTAACCAACTGAGCTAGCGGCGCCTGCTGACGTCGTAGACCTTAACACCCCGATCCGGTGAACCGGAAATCGATAATTCCGGCGGGCACCGCCCCCACCTGCACCGTCGCGCCCGGCGGCGTACGCCGGCCCGGACCGGAGGCTCAGCCTTGCGGCGAGGGCTCAGCCCTGCGGCGGCGGCTGCGTGCCGGGCACCCGGTTCCTGAGCAGGTCCTGGCCGAACTCGATCATCTTGCGCGCGTACTCCTCCGTCCACCCGCCGCGGTCCGCGATGGCGGCGTCGGGCAGCTTGTCGAACCGCTGCGGATCGGCGAGCTGCGCCGCGGCCGAGGCCTGGTACTCCTGGGCGCGGTCGGCGGCGGCCCGGAACGCGTGCACCAGCTCCGTCGAGCGGTCCAGCAGCTCCTGGGGGTCGGTGAGCGACTCCAGTCCGAAGAAGTGCTCGTCGTCTGGGGCCGCATCGGACGGCTCGAACAGCAGGGGCGCGGGGCGGCGGTACCGCGGGCCGCCGCCGCTCCCCCCGGCGGAGGAGCGCGAGGGGTCCGGAGCCGAGTGCGGCTCAGACATGTACATACCTCCAAGGTCGTGGGGCGCCCCCCATTGTGCGCCCGTCACCCCCGCCCCCGCACGGGTCCCGGGTAAGCCGCCCGGACCCGTCTCCCCCCAGGCCCAGGGACCGGAACTCCAGGGCCCGGGGGAATCAGGCGAGCGGGACCCGGTGCTCGGCCAGGTGGGAGAGCACCGCCTGGTGGGCCTCCCAGCCGTCCGGCGCCCAGGAGGCGGGGCCCAGCTGCACCGGCTCGGTCGCCGGATGGTCGTCCAGCAGCTCGGCGACGCCCGCGCGGCACACCACCACGCACGCGTGCCGGTGCCGGGAGGCCAGCACACACAGCCGCCCCGTCTCCAGGTGGAACTCGGTCGCGTCGGGCCGGCCGGACAGCGGGTGCAGGACGACCGTGACGTCGAACTCCCGGCCTTGCAGCCGGTTGGCCGTGTCCACGGTGACCCGGGCGGCGCGCCCGTCGCTCCCGGCTTCCGCGTACTCGGCCAGGGCGGCGCGGACCGCCGCCGCCTGGTCGCGGTGTGCGGTGCCCACGGCGATCCGCTCGGGGCCCAAGGCCGTGCCCCCGCCGTCCCCGTCCCGCTCACCGTGCGTGCGCCCCTCCCGCTCCAGCATCCGGTGCACGAGGCGGGCCACCGCAGCCACGGCCTCCGGGTCGGTGCGCGGCGTGCGCGCCGCGGGCAGCTCCAGGAGACCCCAGCCCGCGTCCGCCGCCTCGTCCAGCACCGCGTCCCAGGGCGATCCTTGTTCGGGCGCGCCGAAGACGAGCCTGCGGTCGCCCGGCCCCGTGCCGCTGCGGAACGGCGTGTACGGGTAGAACGCCTCCGAGACCAGCCCGGCCGCCGAGTGCGGCAGCCGCCAGGAGACCGGCAGCCGGTACCGGGGCAGCTGCGGATTGTGCGCCAGCAGGGTGCTCACGGCACTCGCCGACGGGTCGTGCGCCTGGCCCGCCCACTGCTCGGCACCGACCTGGCTGAAGGGGTCCAGCTGCCCGGGGTCCCCCACGAACAGCGCCCGCTCGAAGAGCCCGGCCACGGCCAGCAGCGCGTCGGAGCGCATCTGGTACGCCTCGTCCACGATCGCGTGCCGCCACCGCTCCTCGCCGCCCACCCACGCCCATTTGGCGGCCGTGGAGACGACGACGTCGAGCCCGGCGAGGTCGGCGGGGGTCGCGGAGGCGCGCACCGACGGATGGCGCTCCAGCGCCGGGTCGTACGGCTTCGGCTCGCTGCTGTGCAGCCGTCCCACCGGCAGCTCGGCATCGGCCGTCGCCAGCCGGTCGACCAGGTCGTCCACCTGCGCGTTCGTCTGCGCGATGACCATGAGCGGGTGGCCGGCGGCGGCCAGTTCACGCGCCGCGCGCACCACGAGGGTCGACTTGCCCGCGCCGGGCGGCGAGTTCACCACCACGCCACGGTGCGCGCCGTCCACGGCCGCGGCCAGGATCGCCTCGGTGGCCGCCGCGGCCGCCTGAGCCGGGGACGCGGCGGTCCCGGGCTGCTCCACGAGCGTCGTCACAGCACGTCCTCCGAGGTCACCGGGTCGGGCCGCTCCGCGCTCCGCTCACCGGGCGGGCCGCCGTGGGTCCAGGGCGTCTCCTCGGGCTCCGGCAGCCCGGGCCCGCCGCGCGGCGCGTGCTCGAACAGCGTCCAGCACACCAGATCGCCCTTCCGCGGCACGGTGCCAGGCGCGGGCTCCTTCGCCCGCCCCATCCCGTTCACCAGCCGCAGCACCAACTCGCCCGGCCCCGCCATCTCCACCAGCTCGGCCCGCTGCTGCCCGCCCTCGGGGAGCCTGCGGTGCAGCTTGTCCCCGTCGGTCAGCAGGGGCGCGTCCTGGGTGTGCACCGTCACCAGGGGGCGGGGCGAGGGACGCTTGCCCTGAGAGTAGGCCATCTCCACCTCCAGCACCTCCGCGAAGAACGCCTCGCCCGCCAGCCGCCGTACGGCCATCACCAGCGGGTCGTCCAGCGCCTCCTGCGCCTCCAGCTCGGCCTGGCGCTGCTCGCGCATGGCCAGCTTGCGGGCCGCCGTGACCGCGTCGTCCTTGCGCGGCTGGGGTGGCTCGGCGGCCCGCAGCCGGTCCCTGTGGTGGGTGTAGGACTGCCGGTCGCGCCGCCACCGGTCGGGCACATGCTCGGCCTCGGGCAGCGTGCGCAGCATCCCGGCGCCCTCCCACATCGCCTCCCAGGTGGGACGCAGCTGCGTCGCCACCAGCTCGTGCACCTCCTCCTCGGCGCCGGGCACACCGCGGTCGTAGCGGGTGAGCGCCGGAGCCAGCAGCTCGTTGTCGAACGCCGGGTCGGTGGCGGGCCCCGCCGGCGGCACCAGCAGCCGGCCCCGCCCGTCCCTGCCCAGCTCCGCGCGGAGCGCCGCCTCGGCCCCGGTCGCCCCCTCCGGCGGCGCCAGCCACGCCAGCAGCGCCCCCAGGTGCTGGTCCTCCAACTGGCTCTGACCCGTCGCCCAGTGCCGGGTCAGCAGCCCCGTCATGGACAGCAGCAGCGACGAGCCCGGCACCCTGGCGCGCTCGCCGTAGTGGCTCAGCCAGCGGCCCAGCAGCGGCAGCCGGGGCGGCGCAGGGTGCTCGGACTCCGGGTCCTCCTCGGCGGTCCGCCGGAACCGCGTCGAGCGCCCCAGCAGCCTGACGAAGTCCACACCGGGCCCGGTGGGCACCAGCAGCTGCGGCGCGTCGGTGCACAGCTCGGTCTCGACGGTGACCCGCTTGCCCGACTCGGGGTCGGTCTCCTTGCGCTCGACCAGCTCCACCTCGTCCTGGCACGACTCCAGGTGCGGCAGCACCGCCTCGGCCAGCCGGCCGAGGAACGCGAACCGCAGATCGCGGTCGCGCGGCTGGGCAACGGTGAGGATCGTCGGCGCCGACGGCTCGGTACCCAGCATCACCCCCAGCGGGGCACCGTTCTCACCGGCCGTCGTCAGCGGGACGAGGACGAGCGGGTGCTCGGCCAGGTGCCGGTGCCGGACCGTCGCCACCGGCCGTGCACGCCCGCAGGCGACGGCCTCCATGCGGGCCAGCGCGTCGAGCAACGACATCAGCCCACCTCCGCGTCCCGCACGGCGCCGGTCTCCGACGCCTCCCGTGCCCTACCGCGCGCTGCCGCGTCCTCCAGCGCCTCGGCGCGCAGCGCCGCAGCCCTGCGCAGCAGGGCTGCGGCCGGGTCCCGGGAGGCGGCGCTGTCCGGGTCGCCCGAGGCGGCGGCCAGGACGTCGGGCACCGTGGCCAGACCGCCCAGCTCGCCCCGCACCGAGCGGCCCAGTGCGACCACGGAGCCCGCGTCGCGCGCCCGCTGACGGCAGTGGAACGCCAGTTCGCACGTGGAGAGGCATTCCGGCGCGTACGTGGCCGGCACCGACTCCACCGCGGCGGCCAGCTCCTCGGGCTCCTGGGTCGGCGCGAAGTGGAGGCCGTCGGGCAGCTCGGCGGCGATCTCCTCCAGCCGGGTCAGCCGCCGCAGCTGGCGCCGGGTCGCGGCGATCTGCTTGCGCAGCGGGAGCAGCCCGGCCGCGGGAAGATTGGAGAAGTCCTTCGGACACACCAGCAGGGCGCTCTCCCGCACCGCCCGGGGCTGGTTCTCCAGCGCCAGCGCGTACACCGCCGACTGGCGCGCGGCGGCGCCCGCCTTCACCGTGTCGGCCGCGCCGTCCAGGATCGGGAACGACTTGATCTCGATGATGCTGAGGGAGCCGTCCGGGTGGACGGCCAGCGCGTCCGGCTCCAGGTAGGCGGTCGAGCCCGCCACCCGCAGGGACAGCCACGGGTGGTCGAGCAGCGCCCAGCGCCCTTCCGGCACCTCGGCCAGCGCCAGCCGGGTGCGCTCGACGCGCCCCGCGGGACCGTCGGCGGTCAGGTCGGGCACGACGACCTGTGCGGGCTCCGGGCGGGCCTCGCCCACCTGTTCGCACAGCAGTGCGAGCAGCACCTCACCGCCGTCCGCCTTCACGCGCGCCTCGAACGCGTTGCCGCGCACCAGTGCGAACTGCGACTGGCCGAACGGCGCGGGGGAGCCCAGCGCCTGCGCCACCGCTGACTTGTCGACACCCGCGCCGTCCAGCAGCGCCCGGCGGCGGCAGCCCGGATTCGCGGCGAGTGCGGCCAGCGCCCGCGCGTCGAGGTGCTTGTGCGGCACGTCGGGGCCGCCGCGCAGCTCGGCGAGCCGCCGCGGGGAGGCACCCGCCGGTGCCGGGGCCGGCGGCGCGCCCTGCGCGGCGGGTCCGGACGCACCGGGCCCGCTGGAGGTGCCGGACGCGCCGGACGGCTCGGGCGCGCCGGACGGCGGGGTCTGCTTCGGTAGCGAGGGTGTCATCGGCTGTGGCCTCGGGGGAGGGTGCGGTACCCGGTGAAGTCTCGCACCCGACGCCGACAACGCGCCCCGCGACCACCTGACGGACAGCCCCGCCGCCTCCCCGGCGCACCGGGCGGTTCTCCTCCTCCCCTTCTCCGCCCCGCCACTCCTTCGTCCCCTTCGCGCAGCGCCCCGCCGGGCGTCCTGGCGGGGCGCTGCGCGAAGATGGAGGGAGCGGTTTCCGGACACCCGGCCAGCCGCCTTCCGGGCACCCGGGCCCCGCTTCGGCTTTCCGGGCGGCCGGACGATCCAGCACGTCACGTCCGAGAGGTACCCATGGCAGCGCGCATCCTCCTCGTCCGGCACGGTCAGACCGAGTGGTCGATGACCGGGCAGCACACCGGCAGGACGGACATACCGCTGCTGGACGCGGGCCGCCGCATGGCCAAGCTGCTGGGCGAGCGGCTGCACCGCGCTCCCTGGAACGGGCTGCCGGGCGTCGAGGTGCGCACCAGCCCGCTGACCCGGGCCGCCGAGACGTGCACGCTGGCCGGCTTCGACGGCGCCCGCGGCTGGGACGCGCTGATGGAGTGGGACTACGGCGACTACGAGGGCCTGACCCCCGAGCAGATCCGCGAGCGGGCGGGCGAGGACTGGTTCATCTGGCGGGACGGCGTCACCGGCGGCGAGACCCTGGCCGAGGTGGGCGCGCGCGCCGACGAGGTGGTGGACTGGGCCCGTTCGGCCGACCGCGACGTGCTGGTCTTCGCGCACGGCCACATCCTGCGCGTCCTGGGCGCCCGCTGGCTGGGCTACGACCCCTCCTTCGCGGCCCGTCTCAAGCTGGACCCCGCCTCCCTGTCGGTCCTCGGCTGGGCCTACGGCGACCCCGCGGTCGAACGCTGGAACGACACGGGCCACCTCGACTGATCCCGGGCCCGCGGAGCCCGAGGTCCCCGCTCTTGGGCCCCGCCCCTGCCTCCGCCTCCGTCGGCGGCCACCGGTCAGGCCGTCGCCGCCGCCTGACGGCTGAGGAAGTCCGCGACGGCCGGCTCGGCGCGGAAGGCGCGCAGCCGGTCGGCCGCCGCCTGGAGCATCGCGCTGATCCTGGTGGACTGGACGGGCCCGAGGAATTCCAGCGCCCGCGCTCCCGCGGCCGCCGCCTCTTCCACCTCGCCGCGCGCCGCCAGGTCGCCGGCCAGCTCCGCGGTGAACAGCGCGCGGTTGCGGGTGAAGTGGGGTTTCTGCAGGCGTACGGCCTGTTGGGCGTGGTCCGCCGCCCGGTCCCACACCCCCAGGGCCGACCAGCACTGCGCCTCCAGGCCCTCCAGCTCCGCCTCGCCGAAGAAGCTCATCCACTCCGGATCGTCGTCGCGGACGCCGCGTGCGAACAGCCGCTGGGCCCGGGCGAGCGCCTGCCGGCAGCCGGACGTGTCGCCGAGGCCCGCCCAGCCGCCGGCCTCGCGCAGCGCGAGCAGCGACAGCAGGTGGGGGGAGCCCAGCCCCCTGGCGGCCTGCTGGCCCGCCTGCGCGGCGCGTACCGCCTCGCGGGGGCGGCCCGCGTCCCGGGCGAGGAAGGCCGTGTTGCAGAAGGCGTGCGCCTCCAGGGCAGGGTCGGCGGCGACGCGTGCGGTGGCCAGCGCCTCCGCGTAGTGGGAGCGGGCGTCGGCGTAGCGTCCTGAGTCGTGGGCCAGCCAGCCGACGGAGAGGGCGAGTTCGCCCGCGCCCGCGTGCAGCCGGTCGGCGACCGCCTGGCTGCGGGTGCCCGCGTCCAGCAGCTCGTAGGCGGTACGCAGGGGGCCTGCGGCCCGGTGGTAGAGCCCGGCGCCGCCGTGCCGGTCGTCCAGCAGCCGGATGTGCCGTACGGCTTCTTCGACGGCGCCCGCTTCGGTGTCCCCCGCGTACGCGGGGCAGGTGGGGCGGTCCGCGGACCAGGCGTGGGGGGCGCCGCCGAGGGAGGCGGTGGCGAGGGCGGCGGATCCGCCCGTCATGAAAGCGCGACGTAGCACGTCGCTCTCCTCGTCGTACTCGGGACAGTTGGGGAATGCGATGAGACCGGGGCTGTCGGGATGGTCGGTGTGCAGCGGGAGTTGACCGTGGGTGAGGTCGGCGCAGCGCGCGGTGGACCGGCGGGGCGCTTCTTCCACGGCGTGCGCCCCGCGAGCGCGCGCCGCGCGACCGCGTACGGACTCCCGGGGTGCGAAGCCCATGTCCGTCAGCGAAGTGCCGGGGAACATGTGCAGGAACACCCGCTCGTAGGCGTAGTTGGGGCACCTGATCTCGCCCGACTCGACGCGGCCGATGTACCGCGCGTCGCACGAGACCTGTTCACCGATCTCACGTGCCGAACGGCGCACGTTCGCCGCGAACTCTCCGGGGGAGAGGTGCCCCCTCAGTGCCCTGAACGCGGTGTTGGGAGTGTGCTGCGGTCGGGGTGACGTTGAGGGTGACGACGCCATGGCGGAAACGTACCGGCTGTGACGGGTCCGACACCGAGGGTTTGGCTACAAACGGGATATCTCACCCTGCTTCTGCCATGAAGTGCCATCCAATGCGCTGGTTCGCCGCCGTAGCCGTTGACGAAAAAAGCCGTTGGACCAAGCACAGCGACCGCGAGGAGGGGTCTGAGTTGTCGGACAGTGGCGAAGGCAGCCGCACTACTGGCGCCGGACCGGTACCCGAACCCTGCGACCTGGTGACCGTGCCCGCGCGGCACGGGCTGGAGGCGGCGGACATCCTCAGGCTCAGGGACGGGGTCGGACCCGTGCTGCACGACCGCTCCGGGGACACCCTCGGTTTCCTCGTCCCGCCCGGGACGGCGGACTGCTGGGACCTGCCGGGCAGCGCCTGTACGCAGACGTACGTGCGCGAGGCCCGCGCCGTGGCGAGCGCGGCCGGCGAACCGCCCGTGGCCGGCACCGGATGGCTGGTGCCGCCCTCCGTGGCGTACGCGCACGCGACCGAGCCGGCGGAGCTGCGGGCGGCGCTGGGCGAGGCCGCCCGCACGATCGAGGCCGCGAGCCGGGTCTGACCGTGGCTCGCGGCGCGGTGTGCGAAGAGTGCTCTGTCGACACAGGTGGTCGGGTCGGGGTGCTGAGGGCGCCGTCCTGTCACCGTCGCCTTTGTGGCCGGTCCCGGTGGACCGCGCGGAGCCCTCAGCCGGGCGTGCGGGGCGTCAGCGGCCGTAGGCTCCGCCCCGCAGCGCGCGGGTGCCGCCGGGGCAGGCCATGGTCACGCGCTTGGATCCGGAGAGCACCGGGGTGACGTACCTGACCCGGTTCGAGCAGTCGACGAACACGCGGTAGGCACTGCCCGAGCAGGAGATGGCGAAGTACCGCCCCGAGATGCCGGCGTTCCAGCAGCGCAGCGACGCGGCCTTCGACGGGGCGGCGGCGCCGTATCGGCCCGACTTGTGCGCGACGCCCTTCGTGGTGCGGCCCGAGCGGGAGTCCTTGGCCGTGAAGTGGGCGTCCGCCGCCACTTGCGCGGTCTGCGGCGCGGCCGGCGCGGATGCCGTCGCGGAGGGGGCCATGGCCCCGCCGAATCCGAGCGCCAGCAGTGCGCTCGTACCCAGGACAGCCAGTGAATTACGAACCGTCATTCGCGTGTTCCATTTCTTTGTGTCGCGCGGCCTGTGCGGCCGTTCACTCGGTTTTCGAGCGACAGGAAAAGAATCGACGCGGAAGAATGGGGAATCAATAATTCCCCGCTCCTAATATGATATTTGTGCTGGTCGGCGGCGTGACGATGCGCCTTTCCGTGCGCCAGAAGAAACGATTCGGTGCTTCGGTGGGTACGTCTGGAGAATCATGCATGTGGGTGACGCTCCTGGCCATGGATCCACGCCTTTCCGCGTCGGCGAGGGAATCTTTTTCCGTCACAGAAATCACACGGCCCGATATGCGGCGGCACAGAATGCCACCGCGTCCGACACGTGGGCGGGGCTGAGACCGCCGCGGCCCGTGGCGGATACTGGGGGCATGGCACGCGGTGAGAGACGACGGGGGCGGGACGCCGTCGTCGCCCAGGTCGACGGCGGCACCGCCTCGCTGGTGCCCGACCCGGACCGCCCCCGCGCCTGGTCCCTGCTGCTGCACGACGCGCCCCAGTCGCACGTCGACCTCGACGACCCCACCCACCTCGGCTTCGAGTACCAGCGCAGACTCGGCCACGTCGTCGACCTCCTCGCCCCGCCGGGACGGCCCGTGAACGCGCTGCACCTGGGCGGCGGCGCCCTCACACTGGCCCGCTACCTCGCCGCCACCCGCCCCCGCTCCACCCAGCAGGTGATCGAGGTGGATCCGGCACTGACCCGACTGGTGCGCTCCCACCTGCCCCTGGCGAAGGAGTGGCGGATCCGGGTACGCGGCGGCGACGCGCGCGAGGGGCTGGCCAAACTGCCGCCGGGGTGGGCCGACCTCGTCATCGCGGACGTCTTCAGCGGCGCCCGCACCCCCGCCCACCTCACCAGCACCGAGTTCCTGCACCAGGTGCGGCGCGTGCTGCGGCCCGGCGGCTGGTACGCGGCGAACATCGCCGACGGCGCGCCACTGGCCCATCTGCGCGCCCAGATCGCGACCTGCGCCACCGCCTTCGGCCGGCAGTGCGTGCTGGCCGACCCGGCGGTGCTGCGCGGACGCCGGTTCGGCAACACCGTGCTGCTGGCAGCCGACGACCCGCTTCCCGTCGCCGAGTTGACCCGGCGCACGGCGGGCGACCCGCATCCGGGGCGGGTGGAGTCGGGCCGTGCGCTGGACGCCTTCACCGGCGGGGCACGGCCGGTCACCGACGCCACGGCGAAGGCGTCCCCGCCACCGCCAGAGGGCACGTTCGGCTGAGCCCCCGAGCGCGCCCGCCGGTCAGCCGTCGAACGTCTCGATGCGCGGACGGGCCTCGTCCCAGCGGCAGAAGACCGACGAGGACGTGGCGCCCGAGGTGAACGTCACCCTGATGTAGCCCTGGTTGTGCCACACCTTCATCTCCCAGCCGGGATCGGGCGTCGCCGACACCAGCGTGGCGGAGTCGGCCCCCATGTCGAAGACGGCCCTGCCGCCGCGTACGGTCGCGCCCTCGACCTGCCCGGTGCCGCCCCGCCCCCGCTCGGGACCCGCCGAGGTCGGCCGGGGCTTCGTGGACGGGGTCCGCCGCGGTGCGCGGTGCGGCTTCCCGGAGGGCGAGGGCGAAGCGGAGGGGGTGTGCGGCCTGGGGCGGTGGGTCGAGGAGGCACGGGGCGCGGCGCCCGCGCCGGAAGCGCCCGCCTCGGGAGCGTCCGAGACGGGCAGCGCACGCGGCGGTTCGTAGGAGGTGTCGTCCAGCACCGTGTGCACGCCGAACCAGGAGAGGGTCGTGGCGGCGCCGGTGGCGAGCGTCCACGCGAGGGCGTGCGTCCCGCGCGGTCTGCGGAGTCGTCCGGTGCGCTGCATCCCCGTCACCTTAGGGGGCGCCCGGATGCCGTACGGTTCCGCCCATGGCAAGTGTGCTCGTGGTCGAGGACGACCAGTTCGTGCGCTCCGCCCTCATCCGGCACCTGACCGAGGCGGCCCACACGGTCCGCAGCGTGGGCACGGCGCTGGAGGCCCTGCGCGAGGTGGCGCAGGTCGGTTTCGACGTGGTCGTCCTCGACCTCGGGCTGCCGGACCTCGACGGCGCCGAGGCGCTGAAGATGCTGCGCGGCGTCACCGACGTGCCGGTGATCATCGCCACGGCGCGGGACGACGAGGCCGAGATCGTCAGGCTGCTGAACGCGGGCGCCGACGACTACCTGGTCAAACCGTTCTCCGTCGCCCACCTGTCGGCCCGGATGGCGGCGGTGCTGCGCCGTACCCGCACCTCCACCGCAGGCGGCGACGGTGCCGGGGACGCCGTGATCCGGGTGGGCGGCCTCGCCATCGACCCGCTGCGCCGTATGGCACAGCTGGAGGGCGTGCTGCTCGACCTGACCCGCCGCGAGTTCGACCTGCTGGCCTTCCTGGCGCGCCGCCCCGGCGTCGTGGTCGCGCGCAAGGAGCTGCTGGCCGAGGTGTGGCAGCTCAGTTACGGGGACGACCAGACCATCGACGTCCACTTGTCATGGCTGCGGCGGAAGTTGGGGGAGACGGCCGCCAAGCCGCGCTACCTGCACACCCTGCGCGGAGTCGGCGTCAAACTGGAGCCCCCCGCCACCGCGCCCGCTGCCCCGCCCCCTGGCGAGGGCGGGCCCACGTGAGATGGGCCCTGGTGAAGGTCTGCCTCGCCGTGACCGCGATGGTGGTGGTGGCCTTCGCCGTCCCACTGGCCCTCGTCGTCAAGGAGACCGCCAGGGACCGGGCCTTCGCCGGCGCCGAACGCCGGGCCTCCGCCATCGGCCCCGCCCTCGCCATCACCCGCGACCGCCGCCAGCTCCAGCGCGCCGTCGCCATCACCCAGGCCGGCGCCGAGGGGCGCGTCGCCGTCCACGTACCCGCCGAGACGGGGAAGAACGGCGCCAGGAGCGGCCCCATACGCGTCGGCCACAGCCGGGCACCCCGCGCCCGGCTCGCGGCGGCACGCCGCCTCGGCCGAGCCACCACCGTCGAGGTCGGCGGCGGCTACACGCTCCTGCGGCCCACCGCCGTGACGGGCGGCGTCGCCGTCATCGAGGTCTTCGTACCGGACGACGAGGTCACCCACGGCGTCGCCACCTCCTGGATCGTGCTCGCCGGCGTCGGCCTCGCACTGATCGTCGGCTCGGTCGCGGTCGCCGACCGGCTCGGCACCCGCATGGTGCGGCCCGCCGAACGGCTCGCGGGCGCCGCGCACGACCTCGGCGAGGGGCAACTGGACGTGCGGGTGCCCGAAGAAGGGCCGACCGAACTGCGCTCCGCCGCCACCGCCTTCAACTCCATGGCCGACCACGTCGTCCAACTCCTGGCCAACGAGCGGGAACTGGCCGCCGACCTCTCCCACCGGCTGCGCACCCCGCTGACCGTCCTGCGCCTGAACGCCGCCTCCCTCGGCGAGGGCGACACCGCCGAGCAGACCCGGGCCGCCGTCGCACAGCTGGAAGGCGAGGTCGACACCATCATCGCCACCGCTCGCGAACAGAAAGCACTCGCGCCCCACGCCGCCTCCTCCGCCACCTGCGACGCGGCCGAGGTCGTCCGCGAACGGATGGCCTTCTGGTCGGCGCTGGCCGAGGACGAGAGCCGTGAGGCGCGGGTCGCCGGGGTGGAGCGTCCCGTACGGGTGCCGGTCGCCCGCGCCGAGCTGGCCGCGGCCGTCGACGCACTGCTGGGCAACGTCTTCCGGCACACCCCCGAAGGCACCGCCTTCGCCGTCGACCTGCACAGCGGCGGCCCCGCGAGCGAGGCCGCCATCTTGCTGGTCTCCGACGCGGGCAGCGGCATCACCGACCCCGACGCCGCGCTGCGCCGTGGCCACGGCCACGGCGGCCCCGGCTCCACGGGGCTCGGCCTGGACATCGTGCGCCGCGTCGCCGAATCCACCGGCGGCGACGTGCGGCTCGGCCGCTCGGTGCTCGGCGGCACGGAGGTACGGGTGTGGCTCGCACTCCGCGGTGCCGCGCCCGGCGACGGGGCCCGCCGGGTCAGCCACCGGCTCCGCCGCGGCGCACGGCGCGCTCGACTCGCGCGCCGTGCGTGAGGGACGTCGCGGCGCGGTTGCGCGGCGCCTGGGCGCCGCGCCCCTGGGAGGTGCCGCGTTCGACGCCTGCCTGCTCCCTCCCTCAGGCGTCCGCCTGTGCGGGGGTGCGCTGCCGCGCGGGGATGTTGCGGCGCCGGGGACCGCCGTCTGGCGGGGACGCGTGCCCCCGTGCGGGGGCGCTGCCGCGCGGGCCGTCGCCGTGGGTGGGGATGCTGGTGTGCGGGGAACGCGACCCGTGCGTGGGAACGCCGCCGGGTCCGGCCCGTGGGGCGGGCCGGACCCGGCGGCGTGCGGGTGCGCGGTGCTTACTTGTTGGCGCAGGCGTTGCCCGCGGCGGGGTTCAGCAGGCCGATGACGTCGATCGAGTTGCCGCAGACGTTGGCACCGACGTTGACCGGAACCTGGACGACGTTCCCGCTGAGGACACCCGGGGAGTTGGCGGCGCCACCCTGGGCACCGGCGTCGGCGGCCGCGGCGGAGGCACCGCCCAGGACGAGGGCGGCGGCGAAAGCGGCCGTGGTCACGGAACGAAGCATGGTGTTTCTTCTTTCAGGAGACAGACAACTTGCGCTTGGGCACCATCCACGCACAGCGGGCGCGGTGCCGTCGTTGTGACTTTCCGACCGTCGCCCGCGCGTCACCCCACGGAGGGGTGCGTTCCGTGGCGTTCGGAGCAACGCGGCTCCGGTCCGGGCGGCGGAACGCTGCCCGCGGCCTGTTCCGGGCCGCCGCTCCTGAGGGGGCCCTTTCGGTTTCCTTAAGCGCGCCCTAAGGAAACCGGCCGAAGTCCGCAACACGGCATTCGTCCGTTTCACCGCGGCTAGCGTGCTGGCCGTTCCCGTCCCCCACCTCAGCGAGGCATCGACGCGATGACGCACTCAGCCGGCCACCGCCGCCGCACCCGCCGTACGACCACTCTGCTCACGGGCGCCGCTGCCGCCGCCCTCGTCGCGTCAGGCGGCTTCCTGCTCGCCGGCAACGCGACGGCGGGCGAGGAGGCAGCGGCCGCGCCCGACGCGGCCGGTACGCCCTTCGCGCCGTACGTCGACACCTCGCTCCAGCCCTCCTACGACCTGCTGGAGAGCGCGGAGAAGACCGGCGTCAAGGAGTACAACCTGGCCTTCGTCACCAGCGGCGGCGGCCAGTGCGTCCCTCAGTGGGGCGGCTCCCAGGAGCTGGAGGACAACCCCGTCGCCCAGCAGATAGCCGATCTGCGGGCGAAGGGCGGCGACGTCCGCGTCTCCTTCGGCGGCGCCAACGGCTCCGAGCTCGCTACGGCGTGCGATTCGCCGGACGCGCTCGCCGCGGCGTACGGCAAGGTCGTCGACACCTTCGATCTGAAGAAGATCGACCTGGACATCGAGGGCGCGGCGCTGCCCGACACCGAGGCCAACGAGCGGCGCGCCAAGGCCGTCGCCGCGCTCCAGGAGAGCCACCAGGATCTGGACGTCTCCTACACCCTGCCGGTGATGCCCGAGGGGCTGACGGAGCCCGGCGTGGCCCTGCTGAAGAACGCCGAGGCCAACGGGGTGCGGGTGTCGGCCGTCAACATCATGGCCATGGACTACGGGCCCTCCTACGACGGTGACATGGGCGAGTACGCCACCCAGGCGGCGACGGCCACGCACAAGCAGGTCGCCGAGGCGCTCGGTCTGGGCGAGGCGGAGGCGTGGAAGGCGCTGGCCATCACCCCGATGATCGGCGTCAACGACGTCAACGTGGAGGTGTTCGAGCCCGAGGACGCCAAGGAGGTCAGCGCGTTCGCGAAGGAGAAGGGCATGGGCTGGGTCTCGATGTGGTCCGGTACCCGCGACAAGCCCTGCCCCGGCGGCCCCAAGGACCAGGCTGACCCCACCTGCTCCAGCATCGAGCAGCAGCCCTACGACTTCACCGAGGCGTTCGCGGGCTGACCCCACGGCAGCCCCTGTCCGGCCGGACCCGCGTCACGGCCCCCGTCCAGGGCCCGTACCCGGCGCACCGGCCCGCCCGGCGGGGCGCGACGGCCCCACCCCCCACCCGTCGCGCCCCGCCGCGCCGTCGAAGGGGCCCGCGCACGCGCGGGCCCCTTCGACGGCCGTTGTAGTTGAATGAGCTCCCTCGCCCCGGCCTCGCCAGGTCCGGGGCCGGCGCGGGGAGGGGACCATGGCAGCAGCGCGCGGCGGACGACCCGGCAGGCCCGCACCGCCCCGGCCGACTCTGGAGGAGGTCGCACGCCGTGCGGGGGTGGGACGCGGCACCGTCTCCCGGGTGGTCAACGGCTCGCCTCGCGTCAGCGACCGCACCCGCGCCCTCGTCGAGGAGGCCGTCGCCGAACTGGGGTATGTGCCCAACCGGGTGGCCCGCGCGCTGGCGGCGGGCAGCGCGGACGCCATAGCGCTGGTCGTCCCCGAGGCCGGGTCCAGGTTCTTCACCGAGCCGTACTTCTCCGACATCGTCCGCGCGGTCGGTACGGAGCTCGCCCGCGCCGACATGCAGCTGCTCCTCACCCTGCTGGACTCCCAGAAGGAGCGGGACCGCTTCGCGCAGTACGCGATGGCGCACCGGATCGACGGGGTGCTGCTCGTCTCCGTGCACGCCGACCACACGCTGCCCGACCTGCTCACCCGCGCCGGTATCCCCACCGTGCTCGGCGGCAGGCGCCGCGCCGCCGAACCGGTGCCCTACGTCGACTGCGACAACACAGGCGGGGCTCGCGCCGCCGTCGCACATCTGCTCGACCGGGGACGCCGCACCGTCGCCACCATCACGGGACCCGGCAGCGTCCACGCCGCGCGCTGCCGTACGGAGGGCTACCGCGCGGCGCTGCGCGCGGCCCACCGCCCGCTGGACGAACGCCTCGTGGCGGGCGGGGACTTCACCGAGGAGGGCGGTGGCCGCGCCATGCGCCTGCTGCTGGAGCGCGCCCCCGCGCTCGACGCCGTCTTCTGCGCCTCCGACGTGATGGCCGCGGGCGCCCGGCACGCGCTGCGGGAAGCGGGCAGGTCGGTACCGGACGACGTCGCCCTCGTGGGCTTCGACGACTCGGTCGTCTCCCGCCACATGGATCCGCCGCTGACCACGGTGCGGCAGCCCCTGCCCGTCATGGGCCGGGAGATGGCCCGCCTCCTGCTGGACCTCCTCGGCAGGGGAACGCCTGGCGCCCCCGTCGCGCACACCACGGGGGAGGGCGACCGCCGCCACCGCGTCCTGCCCACCGAACTGGTCACCCGCGCCTCCTCCTGACGGCAGGCCGGCCCCTCCTCGGGCCCCTCCGCGGTGCGCGGTCCCGGCCGAAGGCCGTTGCCTCACAGGTACGGCTCGTACGACGACCGGCGGTGACCGGGCTCCCGGCGGACCGCGCCCGGCCACGGACGGGGCGGATGCTTCGGCCGTGTGGTGCAGGCGCCGCCGCGGGCTCCGCCGCCTCGCGGACCTTCAGCGCGCCGCGCGCAGCGCGCGGTCGGGGCGGCAGACGTCGCACACCCGCGCGTCCTCGCCGTCGGCCAGCAGTTCCACCGCCTCCCGTGCGGTGATCCGCCGGGTGAGCCACCCGTCCCTGGCCTGCCAGCAGTCGCGGCGGTGCACGCACCACCACGGCCCCTCCTGGCCGACACCGCGTACGCGGACCGCCACCCACTGGCGGCCGGTCACCGCGCCGGCCGTCGGCAGCGCCGCGTAGCTCTCGCCGGGGAGAGGGGTGATGCTCTCGGCCGCGACGACGATGGCGGTCGGCGCGCTGCCCGGCTCGACGCGTCCGTCGGGGTGCTGGTAGCGGCTGGGCAGGATCGCCTCGCACTCGTACCACCAGTGCCCGTCGGGGGTGCGGGAGCGGCCGGTGACGATGACGTCCAGTTCCTGTCCGTCGGGCATCCGGGCCCGCGCCCACGGCCCTGCCCTGTCACTCCACTCACTCACGTACCGAATATTAGTTCGAATATGGAGGGCTGCGCCGTCCGGGTTCAATCCGCGACGACGTTTTCGTGTTGTACCAAAAAGTGACACTTCGGCAGCCATCGTGGTGCTTCGTCCAACCAACCCTTGGAGGTTCCCATGCGTATGCGTACGCTCGCGCGCTCCGTCGCCGTCGGCTTCGCCGTTCTCGGCCTGGCCGGTGCGGGCGCGGGTTCCGCTGCCGCCTGGCCGAAGGGGCACCAGCACAACTCGGTGCACGAGTCGGTCAGCAAGGAGTGGAAGAAGATCCACGTCTCCGACGACGACCACATCATGAGCGACTCGGTCGTCTTCGTCTTCGGCCCGATGCAGAACGACTGAGCCGAGCGACCCGTAACGGCAGACACTCAAGCTCTGCCCGCCCGTCAGCACCGCGTTCCCGTCTCCCGGCAGGGAGTCCGGGAACGCGGTGTTTTCCGTACCCGGGTGGGACCCGTAGGACCCGTGAACGGTCGCACGGCACGAACGAGCGAGGCCCCCACCGGACTTGCCGGTGAGGGCCTCGCTCGAAGAGGGTGATCGACGGGACTTGAACCCGCGACATCCTGGACCACAACCAGGTGCTCTACCAACTGAGCTACGACCACCACGTCCGGTGCGGGGAGAAGACCTTCCCTGACCGGCCGCTACGAGTGTACAGGGTTCGGGCGTGTGCTCGCGCACGGGTTTCCGGGCGGGGCCGGGACAGGCCCTCCGCCGGTCGGTGCGGCGTCAGGACCGTCAGTGCGCCGGGGGCAGCACGTGCTGGGCGGCGATCTTCTTCGCCGTCTCCGAGTCGGGCCCCGGGTGCGGGACGAACACGGCCTCGCGGTAGTACCGCAGCTCGGCGATCGACTCGCGGATGTCGGCCAGCGCCCGGTGGTTGCCGTTCTTCTCCGGGCTGTTGTAGTAGGCCCGGGGATACCAGCGGCGGGCCAGCTCCTTGACCGAGGAGACGTCCACGATGCGGTAGTGCAGGTGGCTCTCCAGGGCCGGCATGTCCCTGGCGAGGAAGCCGCGGTCGGTGCCGACGGTGTTCCCGCACAGCGGCGCCTTCCCGGCGTCCGGAACCCACTCGCGCAGATACGCCAGCACCTGGGCCTCCGCGTCGGCCAGCGTCGTACCGCCGTCCAGCTCGGCGAGCAGACCGGAGGTGGTGTGCATCTGGCGCACCACCTCCGGCATCGCCTCCAGGGCTGAGGCGGGCGGGCGGATCACGATGTCCACGCCGTCCCCGAGTACGTTCAGCTCCGAGTCGGTCACCAGCGCGGCCACCTCGATGAGCGCGTCATCGGACAGCGAGAGGCCGGTCATCTCGCAGTCGATCCACACCATGCGATCGTTCATGCGCTTCACACTACGTGACCCGTCCCGCTCAGCCCGCCCCGCGGCCACGCTGGCCCGGGACCCGCGGGGCGAACGCGTCCGAGTCGGGTTTGCCCTGTTCTGAGCGGCCTTCCCGTACGCTCCGGTACTCGCGCACCCCCTGACGCCCGCCGTGTGCGGCGGCCGGGCCGTTCGCGGGGGCACCCGCCTGTCCGTGCCCGGCAGCGGCCCCCGGCTCGCCGCCCGGCTCCTGAGCGCTCCCGTACCCGTGCCCCTGACCGGCCGGCGGGTGTCCCGGCTGTACGGCGTGACCCGGCTGCCCGCCCGGGTACCCCGCGCCGGCGTGGACGGGGCCCGGCCCGTATCCCGGCACGTACCCGCCGCCCTGACCGCCGGGGCTCTGACCGCCGGGGCTGTGGCCGCCGGGGCCCGGCTGCGGCTGGTGCGGCAGGCGCGCTCCGCCCTCCGTGCCGTCCCCGCCGAGCAGGGGAGCGTCGTCGCCCTGCTCCCCGTCCACCTGCCGTGCCCGGTAGGCGGCCCGGTAGGCGGCGGGGGAGGCGCCGAGCTGGCGGCGGAAGTGGCCGCGCAGCGCGACGGGGGAGCGGAAGCCGCAGCGTCCCGCCACCTCGTCCACCGAGTAGTCCGACGTCTCCAGCAGCCGCTGCGCCTGGAGCACGCGCTGGGTGATCAGCCACTGCAGTGGAGCGCTCCCAGTAAGAGACCGGAAGCGTCGGTCGAAGGTGCGGCGGCTCATGTACGCGCGCGCGGCGAGGGTCTCCACGTCGAACTGCTCGTGGAGGTGTTCCAGCGCCCAGGCGACGACCTCGGCCAGCGGGTCGGCGCCGATCTCCTCTGGTAAGGAGCGGTCCAGGTGGCGGGGGTGGCCGCCGGTCTCCTGGCCGTTGCCGCGGCGGGGCGGGATGACCAGCCGCCGCGCGAGTGCCCCGGCCGCCTCGGCGCCGTGGTCGGTGCGCACCACGTGCAGGCACAGGTCTATGCCCGCCGCCGTGCCGGCGGAGGTGAGGATGTCGCCGTCGTCCACGAACAGTTCGCGCGGGTCGACGTGGACGGCCGGATAGCGCTTGGCCAGCGTCGGCGCGTACATCCAGTGCGTGGTGGCGGGGCGGCCGTCGAGCAGGCCCGCGGCGGCGAGGACGAACGCGCCCGTGCACAGCCCGATGATCCGGGCCCCCTCCTCGTGCGCGCGGCGCAGCGCCTCCAGGGCTGCCGGGGGTGGTGGCTGGGTGATGGAGCGCCAGGCGGGCACGACGACCGTGCCGGCGCGGGAGATCGCCTCGAGGCCGAACGGCGCGCTCAACTGGAGCCCGCCGGTGGTGCGCAGCGGTCCGTCCTCGCCCGAGCAGACCAGCAGCCGGTAGCGCGGAACTCCCGCGTCCTGGCGGTCGATTCCGAAGACGGAGAGCGGGATGGAACTCTCGAAGATGGGACCACCGCTGAAGAGCAACACCGCCACGATCTCGCGCCGGCGGCGCGCGGCCAGCTTGCGGGTCTCAACTGGGCCGTTCGTGGAGTCCTGGCTCATTGGAACTAAGCCCCCCTCAATCGTTGTGTTCCTCTCGGTCCATACACATCTCCCCCGCTCTCCCCCGCAGCGAAAGCCAAGATCGAATCTACTGCGTCGGACGAGGTGGGCGGTGCAAGTTCGGCATCCGGCGCTATGTCGACAAGGCAACTTGGCGTGAAGCATTCGATCACGAAGCGTTTCACTCAAAGGCGTTGCAGGGAAGTACGCATGCCCTCTCTGCCCCGTCAACGTAGGGTGCACACCCGCGCGGCGCTCCTTTCGTCCCTGGTGACAGGGGGTCGGGGGAGTGGTACGGGAAGGGATGAGGCGTGCTCCCAAGTTGGCCGAAAAACGAGGGGGGTCACACGTACGATCCAGTCACTCCCGGGGCGCACGCCATGGGTGGCCAGAGGCGTGGGAGGCGCATGCTGCGCCTGGTCATCCCCGGTCCGGCGGAGGGCCGAACGGCGCGTGACATCTGGTTACTCAGTGTGCGCCGGTGTGCGCCCCGAGCGATCGTCTCGCGCCATCGCATCGACCCGCTGCCGGGCCGGCGGCGACCGGCGGCCGCCGGTGGCCGACCGCTACTCGGCCGGTGCCCGACCGGGGCCGGCCTGGCGGTGCCGGTCGCGGTGCGGGTGCGCGTACCCGGTGTGCCGGGGTGCCGCGCCGGCGTGACCGGGCCGCCGCGCAAGGTGACCGGACCGCCGCGCAAGGTGGGCGGGTCCCCGGTGCAAGGTGGCGGGGGCCCGGTGCAAGGTGGGCGGGGCCCGCCCGGTGCGGTGCGGTGGCCTCCGCGGGCCCCGGCGGGCCCCGCCCGTGTCAAGGAGGCGCGTAAGGGGCGTAACGCGGCATTGCGCTGAGGGCCGCGCTCAGGCATGCTCCGGGGTCAACCGCCCCGGCGGCCGCCTTCTCTTGCCTGTGCAAGGGGGGAGTGCCGCCGTACCCTTTGGGTAAGGGAATTGGGAAGACGATTCCCGGTCTTCCCCGGTCTTCGTCCCCTTCGTCGAGCCGGCCGTGAGGCCCCGAGCAGAACGAGAAAGCGCAAGCCGTCCGTCGTCCCTCTGTACACAGGACTCATTCGCCGAGACAACTCATGGCAGGACACGAGATCCCTGACCCAGCGGACCGCAGGCAGATCGCCGACTCCACGGCGGTCCCCGAAGCGGCGGGCGAGCCACGCCACTCCTGCGATCCGGCCTTCCAGCACGGCGTCGTCGTCGGTTTCGACGGCTCGGTCTCCAGCGAGCGGGCGCTCGCCTACGCCATCGGCATGGCCCGGCGTACCGTCTCGGGGCTCATCATCGTGCACGTCGCCAACCGGCTGCCGACCACGGTGTGGGCGGGCTGCGAGCCGCCCGTCTTCGTCGACGTCCCCGACCACCGCACCGAGGTCCTCGGGCTCGAACTCGCCTGCGCCGAGCACCTGTCCGAGGTGCCGTGGATCCTGGTGGAGCGCGGCGGCGACATCTGCCACGAACTGGAGGAGGTCGGCAGCGAGTACGCGGCCGACGCCATCGTGGTCGGCTCCACGCACGGCCTGGTGGGGCGGATGTTCGGCTCGGTGGCGGGCCGCCTCGCGCGCCGCGCCCAGCGCCCGGTCGTGGTCGTGCCCTGATCCGGCCGGGGAGCCGAGGTGCCGAGCGCGCGGGGAGTGCCGCGGCCTGTGCCTCCGTGTGCGGTCGGGCGTGCGATCCGGTGTGTGATCCTCCAACTCCGGTGTGTTCACCGGCGGTTGATTCCGTGGGGATCGATAAATCTACTCGCCCGTAGAGGTGCGTTGTGCGCTTGTGAGGGGCATACAGACAGCACGTGGGCGCCCCGGACCGAGGGCGTGCCGCCGACCGGGAGTGACGGTCCCGCGCGGCGGCCCACCTGCCGGCGTAATGGGCGACGCCGGCACAGGGGAGGCGGAATCCCGCGCGGTTGGTGGCCCGCGCGGGATTCCGCCCATCCGCTACTCGACGGTGACGGACTTGGCCAGGTTGCGGGGCTTGTCGATGTCCCGGCCGAGGGCCAGCGCCGTGTGGTAGGCCAGCAGCTGGAGCGGGATGCCCATCAGGATCGGGTCCAGCTCGTCCTCGTTCTTCGGCACCACGATGGTGTGGTCCGCCTTCTCCTGCTCCTGGTGCGCCACGGCCAGAATCCGGCCGCTGCGGGCCTTGATCTCCTCCATGGCCGCGCGGTTCTTCTCCAGCAGGTCGTCCTCCGGCACGATCGCCACCGTCGGCATCGCCGGCTCGATCAGGGCCAGAGGCCCGTGCTTGAGCTCCGAGGCGGGGTAGGCCTCGGCGTGGATGTAGGAGACCTCCTTCAGCTTCAGGGATGCCTCCAGCGCGACGGGGTAGCCGCGCACCCGGCCGATGAAGAGCATGGAGCGGGCGTCCGCGTAGTTCTTGGCCAGCTTCTCGATCTCCGGCTCCTGCTTGAGGATCTCGGCGATCTGGGCCGGCAGCCTGCGCAGGCCCTCGATGATGCGCTTGCCGTCCTTGACCGACAGATCGCGGGTGCGGCCCAGGTGCAGGGCGAGCAGCCCGAAGGCCACCACGGTGTTGGTGAAGCACTTGGTGGACACGACGCAGACCTCGGGGCCCGCGTGCACGTACACCCCGCCGTCGGCCTCGCGCGCGATGGCCGAGCCGACGACGTTGATGACGCCCAGCACGCGAGCGCCCTTGCGCTTGAGCTCCTGGACGGCGGCGAGCGCGTCGTAGGTCTCCCCGGACTGCGAGACGGCGATGTAGAGGGTGTCAGGGTCCACCACCGCGTTGCGGTAGCGGAACTCGCTGGCCGGCTCGGCGTCGGCGGGGATGCGGGCCAGCTCCTCGATCATCTGTGCGCCGATCAACCCCGCGTGGTAGGAGGTGCCGCAGCCGAGGATCTTCACCCGGCGCACGGCGCGCGCCTCGCGCGGGTCCAGGTTGAGGCCGCCGAGGTGGACGGTGGCGAACCGGTCGTCGATACGGCCGGCCAGCACCCGGTCCACCGCGTCCGCCTGCTCGGCGATCTCCTTGTGCATGTAGGTCTCGTGGCCGCCCAGGTCGTAGGACTCGGCGGCGTACTCGACCGTCTCGGGCGAGGAGGAGGTGCGCGACCCCTCTGTGGTGTACGTGCGGTAGTCGCCGGCCTTGATGGTGGCCATCTCGCCGTCGTCCAGGGTGACGACCTGGCGCGTGTGGGAGACCAGCGCGGCGACGTCCGAGGCGACGAACATCTCGTTCTCCCCGATGCCCAGCACGACGGGGGAGCCGTTGCGGGCGACGACGATGCGCTCGGGGAAGTCGGCGTGCAGCACGGCGATGCCGTAGGTGCCCTCGATGTGGCGCAGTGCCTCCTGGATCCGGCCCTCGAGGCTCTCCGCCCGCGCGGCGGCGATGAGGTGGACGAGCACCTCCGTGTCGGTCTCGGAGACGAAGGCGACACCGTCCGCGCTCAGCTTGGCCCGCAGCTCGGCGGCGTTGTCGATGATGCCGTTGTGGACGACGGCGACCTTCTCGGCCGGGTCCAGGTGCGGGTGGGCGTTGACGTCGTTGGGGGCGCCGTGGGTGGCCCAGCGGGTGTGCGCGATGCCGGCCGTGCCGGAGAACCGCTTGGGGACGCGCTCTTCCAGGTCGCGGACGCGGCCCTTGGTCTTGGCCGTCTTGAGGGCGCCGGGTTTGCCCGCGGTGCCGCCGGTCTGGATGGCGATGCCCGCGGAGTCGTAGCCGCGGTACTCCAGTCGCTGGAGCCCCTCCAGCAGGAGCGGGGCGGTGTCACGCTTACCGATATATCCCACGATTCCGCACATACTGCTGATGCCCTGCCTCTCCGTCGTGCTGTGGTGCTGTTGAAGGTGGTGCCGCGTGGTGCGGGTGGTGGCGCCGTGCCCTGTCCGCCGTGGCCTGTTCGCCGCGATCGTCGGAGCAACGGCGCCGGAGGTCAGCCGTAGACGATGCGGCGCAGCTGTCTGAGCGACAGCTGAGGCGGTGCCACGGCGCGGTGCGGCAGCTCGGCCTCGATGCGTTCGAAGATCTCCGGATTCGTCAGGCCCTTGGCCTGGAGCTCCCGGTGCCGGCGCCGGACGAACTCGGATGCCGTCTCGTCGAAGTACGACAAGACGTCCAGCACCACCCGCGCCGCCTCGCCGCGCCGCAGCGGCGTGGTGCGGACCAGGTGGTCGAGTAGGTCGTCGTGGACCGGCGTCGGAGCGTCGAGCACTCGTCGATAGTGCGGTCTCGACGTCACGATCGCAAGAAATCTGCCCGATAGCGGGCACGGCGTGGCGAAAAGTGGAGCCATCCGATGTCTTCACGGTCGTCTTCGGGACCGCCATCATGACGAAGTGTCCTGAAGACGGCTTTCGTTGAGAGTGCGCCACCCCGGTGAACGACCGTTCGAAGAAATCCTGACCGGATCTCGGAGGGATCACTGAATGGGACGACGACTCCGACCGCTGCTGCTCCTGTGCGCCTCACTGCTCGCCGCCACCTCGCTGCCCGCCGTCTCGGCCACCGCCGACACCGGAGTGCGTTCAGGGCAGGGCACCGCGCACGGCCCCCGTTCGCTCGATGAGGTGATACCCGCGCCCGCCTCCGTACGGGCCAAGGGCAAGCCCTACACGCTGTCCCCGCGGACCGTGATCCGGGTGAGCGGCGGGCACGGCCCCGGGCGCGACCGCGTACGAGGGCACGGGCGGGGGAAAAAGGGTGGGCACGACGCCTCCTCGGGTGCGCGCCAGGTGGCCGAACAGCTGGCCGACCTGCTGCGGCCCGCCACCGGCTACCGGCTGCCCGTCACCACCCGCCCCGGACGCGACGGCATCCACCTGAGGCTGAGCGGCGAACGCGGACTCGGTCCCGAGGGATACCGGCTCCACGTCACCGAACGCGCCACCGTCCTCAGCGCCCGCGAGCCCGCGGGCCTCTTCCACGGCATCCAGACCCTGCGCCAGCTCCTGCCCGCCGCCGTCGAGGCCGACAGCACCCGTCCGGGGCCCTGGCAGATCGCCGGCGGCACCCTCACGGACAAGCCGCGCTACGCCTACCGCAGCGCCATGCTGGACGTCTCCCGGCACTTCTTCCCCGTCGACTCGGTCAAGCGCTACATCGACCAGCTCGCCCTCTACAAGATCAACACCCTGCACCTCCACCTCTCCGACGACCAGGGCTGGCGCATCGCCATCGACTCCTGGCCACGGCTGACCACCCACGGCGGCAGCACCCAGGTCGGCGGCGGCCCCGGCGGCTACTACACCAAGGCCGACTACCGCGACATCGTCCGCTACGCCGCCGACCGGCACCTGACCGTCGTGCCCGAGATCGACATGCCGAGCCACACCAACGCCGCCCTGGCCTCGTACGCCGAACTCAACTGCGACGGCAAGGCGCCGCCCCTTTACACCGGCACCGACGTGGGCTTCAGCTCGCTGTGCGTACCACTCGAGCGCACCTACGACTTCGCCGACGACGTGATCCGCGAACTGGCGGCCCTCACCCCCGGCCCCTACCTGCACATCGGCGGCGACGAGGCCCACTCCACCAGCGAGGAGGACTTCGCGGCCTTCATGAAGCGCGTCCAGCCCCTCGTCGCCAAGTACGGCAAGACCGCGGTCGGCTGGCACCAGATCACCGCGGCGCCGCGCCGGGGCACCATCGCCCAGTACTGGGGCTACGACGAGACCGGGGCTGAGGAACGCGCCCAGGTGGCCGCCGCCGCACGCAACGGCACCCGGCTGGTGATCTCCCCGGCGGACCGCTCCTACCTCGACATGAAGTACGACAAGGACACGCCCCTCGGCCTCTCCTGGGCCGGCTACGTGTCCACCGAGCGCTCCTACGACTGGGATCCGGCCACCTACCTCGACGGCGTCCCCGAACGGGCCGTCCTCGGTGTGGAAGCACCCCTGTGGACCGAAACCCTCTCGACCAGCGCCCAGCTCGAGTACATGGCCTTCCCGAAACTGCCCGGCATCGCCGAACTGGGGTGGTCCCCGGCCGCCACCCACGACTGGGACACCTACCGCGTGCGGCTCGCCCGGCAGGCGCCCCGCTGGGACCTGATGGGGGTGAACTACTACCGCTCCCCGCAGGTGCCCTGGGACGGCTAGGAGCCTGTTTCCCGGGTATGGCCGTGCGCTCGCCGGCGTGCGCGTGCCCGGTGACGCGCGACCGGCCTCCGGCTGATACCGGAGGCCGGTGCCGCGTACGGGGGGCGCCGGAGACGCGTCACCTGTCTGACCGGTGACGCGGGCGACCAAGGGGCGGGCGGCGGGCACGGGCATCGCCGGCGAGGCGGGCTCTCGTCCTCAGCCCGCCACGGGAGCGTCCGAGCGCGCGGTCACCGGACGCGTCCCGACCCGGCGGACCGGTGACCCGCCCGCAGCGTCAGAGGCGGTCGAGGACCGCCTTCTTGGCCAGGGCGAACTCCTCGTCCGTCAGAACGCCCGAGCGGTGCAGCTCGCCCAGCTCCCGCAGCCGCCGCAACAGCACGTCGTGGTCGGCACCCGCGGCCGCGGAGCCGCCCCCGCCCGAGGGGGCCGTCCCGGCGCGTGGGCCGCCGCCCGCCGTGGCCTTGGGCGGGGGATCCGCCGCGTCCGCCTCCGGAAGGGCCCGGCCGTCCCGCGCCTGCGCCGGGAGGGAGCCGCCGTGCGGGTGGGGCAGCCGGGCGGCGACGGCTGCCGCCAGCCGCACCGCGCCGCTCGTCTCCCTGGCCTGCCGCACGCCCCACAGCACCAGGCAGTTGGGGTCGTGCTCCGGCTTGAGCGCGCGCTGGTCCTCCTTGAGGCGGAAGCGCAGGCTGCCGTTCTCCCAGCCCAGCGCCGGCGTCCACTCCACACCCTCCAGATCCCCGAGCCCGAGACGGCGCGGGCCGGCCGACGTCTTGCTCTCCTCGGCCATCCAGTTCCAGTCCAGCTGGAGGTTCTCCCCGTCGAACGTCACCGTGCCGTCCGAACCGGTCGCTGTCAGCGGGACGGCCGGACCGGGCAGCAGAAAACGGTCGCACGCCGTCCCCGGCACCTCGGCGAGCAGCAGCGCGGTACGCACCTCCTCGACGAGGTATTCGGCCACGCCCGTGCGGTCCTTCTCCACGGGAAGCTGGTACGGGTCCGAGGAGTCGGGCAGCCGCCCCCGGGCCACCTGGGAGAGGGGGTCGGCGCCCTCACGGAGCCGCAGGCGCAACCTGCCGCCCTTGCGGCCGCCCGGCTCGTAGGCGATACCGGCCACCGCGCCCAGTGGCACGACGATCTCCCCCAGGACCTTGCGCAGCTGGTGCACCTGACGCTCGGTGCCGGGCACGATCCTGAGATGCTCCCCGTCGAAGGTCCAGGCTCCGGCTCGCTGCAAAATCTCCGCCATGCTCCGATTATTCGGGCTCGGGGCAGCGGTGCACACCCGGGTGACGGGCAGGGCCGTGGCGTCAGGCCCCCACCCCCAACTCGCGGGCCACCAGCATGCGCTGGACCTCGCTCGTGCCCTCGCCGATTTCGAGGATCTTGGCGTCGCGCCACATGCGGGCGACCGGGTACTCGTTCATGAAGCCGTAGCCGCCGTGCACCTGGGTGGCCTCGCGGGCGTTGCTGACGGCGATCTCGGAGGAGTACAGCTTCGCCAGCGCGGCCTGCTTCTTGAACGGCTCGCCCGCCACCAGCCGGGCGGCGGCGTCGCGCCAGGTGACGCGCGCGGTGTGCGCCCGCATCTCCATGTCGGCGATCTTGAACTGGATCGCCTGGTTCGCACCGATGGGCTTGCCGAACGCCATACGGGTGTTCGCGTAGCCGACCGACTCGTCCACACAGCCCTGCGCCAGCCCGGTCGCGAGCGCGGAGATCGCGATGCGTCCCTCGTCGAGGATCCGCAGGAACTGCGCGTAGCCGCGGCCCAGCTCGCCCAGCAGGTTGGCCTTCGGCACGCGGACATCGGTGAAGGACAGCTCGTGCGTGTCCGAGGCGTTCCAGCCGACCTTGGAATAGCCGGGAGCCACGGTGAAGCCCGGTGTGCCGGAGGGGACGATGATCGAGGAGATGCGCGGCGCGCCGTTGTCCTTGCGTCCGGTGACGGCCGTGACCGTGACCAGACCCGTGATGTCCGTCCCCGAGTTGGTGATGAAGCACTTGGTGCCGTTGATCACCCATTCCCCTGTGGACTCGTCCAGCACGGCAGTCGTGCGGGTGCCGCCCGCGTCCGACCCGCACTCCGGCTCGGTCAGCCCGAAAGCGCCCAGGACCTGGCCCGAACACAACTTCGGCAGCCACTCCTGCTTCTGCTCCCGCGTGCCGAACAGGTGGATCGGCATCGCCCCCAGGGACACGCCCGCCTCCAGCGTGATCGCCACGGAGGAGTCCACCCGGGCCAGCTCCTCCAGGGCGAGGCAGAGCGCCAGGTAGTCACCGCCCATACCGCCGTACTCCTCGGGGAACGGCAGCCCGAACAGGCCCATGGCCCCCATCTGGCGCACGATCTCGTACGGGAACGCGTGCCGCTCGTAGAAGTCACCGATCGTGGGCGCCACCACGTCGTGGGCGAACTCCTCGACGGTGCGGCGCAGTTCCTCGTGCTCAGGGGAGAGGCGGTGGTCGAGAGCCATGCTGCTCACTGCTCCTTGGTGTCAGTGTCAGGGGAGTTCGGACAAGTCGATGCGGTCGGCGACGTCGGCGCTGCCGGAGCGGACGGAACGCAGGGGGAGGATGGCGAGGGCGGTGCAGAGGGGGAGGGCGGGGATCCCGCGAGGGCGCGGACCGTGCGGGAGGGGCTGGGGCGGCCCAGCTGTTCCGCCATCCAGACACTGGTCGCCGTCAGCCGCGCGAGGTCGACACCCGTCTCGATACCGAGACCGTGCAGCATCCACACGAGGTCCTCGGTGGCGAGGTTGCCGGTGGCGCTCTTCGCGTACGGGCAGCCGCCCAGCCCGCCGGCCGAGGCGTCCACCGTCGACACTCCTCGCTGGAGGGCCGCCAGCGTGTTGGCGAGGGCCTGGCCGTAGGTGTCGTGGAAGTGCACGGCCAGCCGGGGACCGCCCTCGGTCCGCTCCGACAGCCCCGCCTCGTGGAGGGCCGACAGCAGCGCGTGGACGTGGCCCGGGGTGGCCACACCGATGGTGTCGCCCAGGCTCAGCTCGGCACAGCCCATCTCCGCCAGCGCGCGGCACACCCGCACCACCTGGGCCACGGGTACCGCGCCCTCCCACGGGTCCCCGAAGCACATCGACAGGTACCCGCGCACGGCGAGCCCCTCCCGCCGGGCCCGGGCCACGACGGGCTCGAACATCTCCAGCGCGCCGTCCACCGTGCGGTTGAGGTTGGCCTCGGCGAACGACTCCGTGGCGCTCGCGAACACCGCGACCTCGCGCGCCCCCAGCGCCAGCGCCCGCTCCAGACCGCGCGCGTTGGGCACCAGCACCGGCAGGCCCACCCCGTCCAGGACACTGGCGTCGGGGCCGTCGGGGCCGCGCCCGGTCAGCCGGGGGTACAGCTGTTCCGCGTCGGCCAGTTGGGGCACCCATCGGGGGTGTACGAAGCTGGTGGCCTCGACCGTCCTCAGCCCGGCCGCGGCCAGCCCGCGGACGAACTCCGCCTTCACCTCCGTCGGAACGATCGCCTTCTCGTTCTGCAGCCCGTCCCGTGGACCGACCTCGTGGATCCGCACCCGCGCGGGCAGCCCCTCCAGGGGGAAGGCCATGGGCAGCCCCGTCATCCCGCCGCCTCCATCTCGCCTCCCCCGGCGTCCCCGCCGGGCTCGAACGGGTCCACCACCGCGAGGATCTGGTCCATCGCGACGGTGGCGCCTGCCGTGACGTCCAACTGGGCCACGCGCCCCGCGTGCGGCGCCGCGATGACGTGCTCCATCTTCATGGCCTCCACCACCAGCAGGCTCTCGCCCGCCGCCACCTCGTCACCCACCGCGGCCTTGACGAGGGTGACGGTGCCGGGCATGGGAGCCGTCAGCGCGTCGGCACCCTGGGCGGCCCCGGCCCGCTGCAAAGCGGCCGCCACCGGGTCGTGCACCCGCACCTGCCACGCCTCGCCGTCCCGGCCCAGCCACACGCCTGGCGTCTCGCCGTCCCCGCACACGGCGCGGGTGAAGACGCCGCTCATCCCGTCCCAGTCCAGCCGCACCGTGGCGCCCCGGTCCCCGCCGGGCCCGCGGTCCTCTGCGGTGGGGCCAGGGGCCAGGCGCGCGCGCACGGGGGTCGCGCCCTCGACGCTGACCTCCATCTCGCCCGGGGATACGGGCTCGTGTGGGCGTTTGCCGTCCGGGGCGGGGGGACGGACGCGTACCGCCACCGGATCGTGGCCCGGCACCCGCAGATGGTGCACCGTCCACGCCCGCTGTCCGCCGAGCCGCCAGCCCGAGGGCACCGCGAAAGGACTCACCCAGGCCGCCGCCCCGCCGCCACCCGGCTCCCGGCCCGTGCCGGGCGCGGAGGGGCCGGCCCCGCCGCCGTCCTGGGCGGCTCCGGGCGCCGTCGTGGCCGGGGTCAGCGCGGCGTGGCGCAGCAGTGCCGCCGCGCCGTACACCTCGTCAGGCACCCCCTCGGGCAGCAGCTCCGCCGCGGCACGCTCCACCAGGCCCGTGTCCAGCTCGCCGGAGACGACCTCGGGGTGGGCGAGCAGGCCGCGCAGGAACGCCGTGTTGGTGTCCACACCCAGGACCGTCGTCCGCGCCAGCGCCGCCCGCAGACCGCGCAGCGCCGCGGCCCTGTCCGGGGCCCACGCGATGACCTTGGCGAGCATCGGGTCGTACACCGTGCCCACCTCGGTGCCCGTGGTCAGCCCGGAGTCGGTGCGCACCCCCTCGCCTCGCGCCTCCTCCAGCAGCAGCACCCGGCCGGCCGACGGGAGGAAGTCGACCCGTCCGTCGTCGGCGCCCGGCGCGCGGCGCGCCGTCTCCGCGCAGATACGGGCCTCCACCGCGTGCCCGTTCAACGCGACGTCCCCCTGTGCGAGGGGCAACGGCTCTCCGGCGGCCACCCGCAACTGCCACTCGACCAGATCCAGCCCGGTGATCAGCTCGGTGACCGGGTGCTCGACCTGGAGACGGGTGTTCATCTCCATGAAGTAGTACGCGCCCGAGCCGTCCCCCGGCACGATGAACTCCACCGTGCCCGCACCCCGGTAGCCGCACGAGCGGGCCGCGTCCGCAGCCGCCTCGCCCATCGCGGCGCGCGTCGCCGCGTCCAGCAGCGGGCTGGGAGCCTCTTCGACGATCTTCTGGTGGCGTCGCTGGAGGGAGCACTCGCGCTCCCCGAGGTGCAGCACGCTGCCGTGGCCGTCGGCCAGTACCTGGATCTCGATGTGCCGCGGGCGGTCGACCCACCGCTCCACCAGCAGTCCGTCATCCCCGAACGCGCCCCTGGCCTCGCGCCGGGCCGCGGCGATCTCATCCGGCAGCGCCGCCTCGTCCCGTACCAGGCGCATGCCCTTGCCACCGCCGCCCGCCGACGGTTTGAGCAGCACCGGGAGGCCCGTCTGCCGTGCAGCGGCGGCCAGTTCGGCGTCGGACAGGCCGCTGCCCGAGGAGCCGGGCACCACCGGGACCCCGGCCTCGCGCACCGTCTCCTTGGCGCGGATCTTGTCGCCCATCAGCTCGATGGCCGCGGCGGGGGGCCCGATGAAGACCAGCCCTGCCTCGGTGCACCGCCGGGCGAACTCGGCGTTCTCCGCCAGGAAGCCGTACCCCGGGTGGACGGCCTGGGCGCCGCCGCGCCGGGCCGCCTCCAGCAGCCGCTCGATACTCAGATAGCTCTGCACCGCCGCGGCCGGACCGATCCGCACCGCCGTGTCGGCCTCGCGCACGTGGCGTGCGTCGGCGTCCGCGTCGCTGTAGACCGCGACCGAGCGCACGCCCAGCCTGCGCAGCGTGCGGATCACCCGTACCGCGATCTCACCGCGGTTGGCCACCAGCACCGTGTCGAACATCGGTCCTCTCCTTGCCCTCACGACTTCCGTCAGCTCCGCCACCGTGCCCGCCCTCTTCCGTCCGGAAGAGCCCTCCCACCCCAAAGAGCCCTCCCATCCGGAAGCTCGCTCCCTCCGGTGGACCCCTCACATCCGGTGGACGCCCTCACATCCGGAAGACACCGAACCTGGCCGCCTCCGGATCGCGAGGCGGCAGCGGGGCGTTGGCGCACGCCGTCAGAGCCAGCCCCAGCACCTGACGGGTCTCCAGCGGGTCGATCACTCCGTCGTCCCACAGCCGGGCCGTGGCGTAGTAGGCGTTGCCCTGCGTCTCGTACTGGGCACGGACCGGGGCGCGGAACTCCTCCTCCGCCTCGGCGGGCCACTCCTCGCCCCTGGCCTCCAACTGGTCCCGCTTGACGGTGGCGAGCACCGACGCCGCCTGCTCGCCGCCCATCACCGAGATCTTGGCGTTCGGCCACATCCACAGGAACCGGGGGCTGTAGGCCCGGCCGCACATCGAGTAGTTGCCCGCCCCGTAGGAACCGCCGACCACCACCGTCAGCTTCGGGACCCGGGCACACGCCACGGCCGTGACCATCTTGGCGCCGTGCTTGGCGATGCCGCCCGCCTCGTAGTCCTTGCCGACCATGAACCCCGAGATGTTCTGCAGGAACAGCAGCGGGATGCCCCGCTGGTCGCACAACTCGATGAAGTGCGCGCCCTTTTGGGCCGACTCCGAGAACAGGATGCCGTTGTTGGCCACGACACCCACCGGGTGCCCGTGGATATGGGCGAAGCCCGTCGTAAGCGTCGTGCCGTACTCCGCCTTGAACTCCTGGAACCGCGAACCGTCCACCACACGGGCGATCACCTCCCGCACGTCGTACGGCGTGCGGGAGTCGGCCGGCACCGCGTCGTAGAGCCCGGCGGGGTCCAGGGCGGGCTCCTCAGGGGGGCGCACGGACCACGGAAGGGCGCCGGTCGCCGGCCCGCCGGGCGGCAGCGTCGAGACGATGTGCCGCACGATGCGCAGCGCGTGCGCGTCGTCCTGCGCGAGGTGGTCGGTGACGCCGGAGACGCGCGAGTGCGTCTCCCCGCCGCCCAGCTCCTCCGCGGTGACGACCTCTCCCGTGGCGGCCTTCACCAGCGGCGGGCCGCCCAGGAAGATCGTGCCCTGCTCCCGCACGATCACCGCCTCGTCGCTCATCGCCGGGACGTAGGCGCCGCCCGCCGTGCACGAGCCGAGGACGGCGGCGACCTGCGGGATGCCGGCGGCCGACATCCGGGCCTGGTTGTAGAAGATCCGTCCGAAGTGCTCGCGGTCGGGGAAGACCTCGTCCTGCATCGGCAGGAACGCGCCCCCCGAGTCGACCAGATACAGGCACGGCAGCCGGTTCTCCAGCGCCACCTCCTGTGCCCGCAGGTGCTTCTTCACCGTCATCGGGTAGTAGGTGCCGCCTTTGACGGTGGCGTCATTGGCGACGATCAGCACCTCGCGCCCCGAGACCCGGCCGATGCCCGCGATCACCCCGGCTGCCGGGGCCGCGTCCTCGTACATCCCGTCCGCCGCCAGCGGGCACAGCTCCAGGAACGGTGATCCTGGATCGAGCAGGGAGTCCACCCGGTCGCGCGGCAGCAGTTTGCCGCGTGCCACGTGCCGCTCGCGTGCCCGCGCGCCGCCGCCCAGCCGGGCGCGGGCCAGCTTCTCGCGGAGCCGGCCCGCCAGCTCGCGGTGCGCCCTGCGGTTGTCCGCCGACGCCTCCGAGTCCGGGTCGACGGTGCTCGCCAGACGTGGCGCAGCGGGCCCGTGCCCGCTCGTGTCCCGCACCGTCCGCTCGTCCATCAAGCCCAGCTCCCTCACTCGCACACACACCACCCGCCGGCCGTCATCGCCGGAAGGGCACGCGACCGGCCACGGCCGCCGCACGGCGAGACGAGTTAGTGCCCGTTAACCGACGACTTCAGGTTAACGGCTATTAACGAGGCTGTCTAGAATGGACGGATGAGCAACAGGACGGCGGCGGGCACAGCTGCACCAAGTCGGCGGGAGCAGATCCTGGGCGAGGCCGCGCGGCTCTTCGCCGAGCGGGGGTTCCACGGGGTGGGGGTCGACGAGATAGGAGCCGCCGTCGGTATCAGCGGCCCGGGTCTCTACCGCCACTTCGCGGGCAAGGACGCGATGCTGGCCGAGCTGCTGGTCGGAATCAGCGAGCGGCTCCACGACGGCGGGCGGCGCAGGGTGGAGGAGTCGCTGGCGGCCGGGCTCGGCCCCGAGGAGACGCTGGACGCGCTGATCGAGGGGCACATCGACTTCGCGCTCGACGACCGCGAGCTGATCACCCTGCACGACCGCGAGCTCGACCGGCTCCCCGAGGCGGACCGCAAAAAGGTCAGAAAGCTCCAGCGGCAGTACGTCGAGCTGTGGGTCTCGGCGCTGCGGGCGGTGAACGCCGACCTGACCGAGCTGGAGGCCCGCGTCGCCGTGCACACCGTCTTCGGGCTGCTCAACTCGACGCCGCACCTGAGCGGGTCCTCCTCGATGCCGGATCGCGAGACGACCGCGGCGCTGCTGCACCGGCTGGCTCGCGGAGCGTTCTCGGCCGCGGCTCCGCGCGGCCTCGCGCCCTGAGTGCTTGCGGCTCGCGCCTTGAGGGCTTGCGCCTCGCGCCTCGAACGCTTGCGCCTCGCGCCCTGAAGGCTTGCCTCGCGGGTCCCTGCTCCGGCGCCTGCGGCCCTGCTCCCGCTGAGGGGTGCCCCTGTCGGTGGTGTGCGGGCTGCGGGTGGGGTGTGGCTTGTCGCGCCGTTCCCCGCGCCCCTTCGGGGCGCGGGGTGAGCGGCTCTGGACAGTGGACGTGACCGGTCGGTAGCTTGGCCCTATAAGCTGAGCAAGCGCTTAGCCATGGCCGAGGCGACGAGGAGGCGTGCTGTGCGCCGCACGGTGTTCAACGAGGACCACGAGGCGTTCCGCCGGACGATCCGCGACTTCATCGCGGATCAGGTCGTGCCCCACTACGCCCAGTGGGCCGAACAGGGCCACGTCCCCAAGGACTTCTACAAGAAACTCGGCGAGCTGGGCGTCTTCGGCATCGAGGTGCCCGAGGAGTACGGCGGGGCGGGCGAGACCAGCTTCAAGTACAACGCCGTCATCACCGAGGAGTGCGCCCGCGCGGGCGTCAGCTTCGGCGGTTCGAGCGTGCACACGGCGCTCTGCCTCCCGTACATCCTCAAGTACGGCGACGAGGAGCAGAAGAAGCGCTGGCTGCCCGCCTTCGTCTCGGGCGAGATGATGACGGCCATCGCCATGACGGAGCCCGGCACCGGGTCCGACCTGGCCGGGATGAAGACGACGGCCAAGCTGTCCGAGGACGGCACCCACTACGTCCTCAACGGCGCCAAGACCTTCATCACCGGCGGGGTCCAGGCCGACCGGGTCCTGGTGTGTGCCCGTACCGCTCCTCCGTCGCCCGAGGACCGGCGGGGCGGCATCTCCATCCTGGTGGTGGACGCCAGGAGCGAGGGCTACGCGGTCGGCCGCAAGCTGGACAAGCTGGGGCTGCGCGCTTCGGACACGGCGGAGCTGTCCTTCACCGACGTCAAGGTCCCGGTCGAGGACCTGCTGGGCGAGGAGGGCAAGGCGTTCGGCTACCTGGGCCAAAACCTTCCGCAGGAGCGGCTCGGTATCGCGCTGGGCGCCTACGCGCAGTCGGCGGCGGCCGTGCGGTTCGCGCACGAGTACGTGAAGGAGCGGACGGTCTTCGGCAAGGAGGTCGCCTCCTTCCAGAACACCAAGTTCGTCCTGGCCGACTGCAAGGCCGACGTGGACGCGATGCAGGCCGTCTGCGACCGTGCTCTCGAAGCGCTGGACGCGGGGGAGCTGACGCCCGCCGACGCCGCTTCCGCCAAGCTGTTCACCACCGAGCTGGCGGCGCGGGTGATCGACAAGTGCCTCCAGCTGCACGGCGGGTACGGCTACATGCTGGAGTACCCCATCGCCAGCCTGTACGCCGACACCCGGGTGTCCCGGATCTACGGCGGTACCAGCGAGGTCATGCGCTCCATCGTCGCGAAGTCCATGGGGCTGTGACCCCTCCCCGCCGCACGGTCGCGCACGCGCGGCGCCCGGTGCGCGCGCCGCACCACGGGCGTGCGAGCGCGCCTCGCCGTGCGCCTGTGATCTGCGACGTAACACCTGTGGACCGCTCCTCGGCAGAATCGGGCGCATGAGCCAAGAACTGACGTCCCTGCTCGACCTGCTCGATCTGGAGCGGGTCGAGCAGGACATCTTCCGCGGCAGCAGCCGTGCCTCCGTGGTCCCCAGGGTCTTCGGCGGCCAGGTGGCGGCGCAGGCGCTCGTCGCCGCGTGCCGCACCGTTCCCGAGGGGCGGCTGCCGCACTCCCTGCACGCGTACTTCCTGCGCTCCGGCGACCCCGGTGCGCCCATCGTCTACACGGTGGACCGGATACGCGACGGGCGCTCCTTCACCACCCGCCGGGTGGTGGGCGTCCAGCACGGGCAGCCGATCTTCCACCTGTCCGCCTCGTTCCAGACGTACGAGGAGGGGATGGAGCACCAGGAGGCGATGCCGTCGGCGCCGGACCCGGAGACTCTGCCGACGGCGGAGGACATGCTGCCGCGCTACCACGGCCTGTTCACCGATCCCCAGGTGCCCGAGAGGCTGTTGCGGGCGCGGGCCGCGGTGGACCTGCGCTATGTGGAGGCGCCGCCCTTCGCCAGTGTCGGCAGTCCTTCCGAGCCGCGCTCGCAGGTGTGGTTCCGCACCAACGGCAAGCTGGACGGCGCCTCGGACGATCCGATGCTGCACATCTGTCTGGCGACGTACGTCTCGGACATGACGCTGCTGGACTCGGTGCTGCTGGCGCACGGCAGGGGCGGCTGGGCGGTCGGTGACGTGGTGGGGGCCAGTCTGGATCACGCCATGTGGTTCCACCGTCCGTTCCGTGCGGACGAGTGGCTGCTCTACGACCAGGAGTCGCCGACCGCGCAGGGCGGCAGGGGACTGGCCAAGGGCCGGATCTTCACCCGGGACGGCAGGCTGGTCGTCTCGGTCATCCAGGAGGGAGTGGTGCGCGTCCCGCGCTCGGAGGGCGGCAACGGTTCGGGGAGCGACGCGCGCGCGGACAGCGGAAACGTCCCGCGCGCGGACAGCGGCAACACCGCGGGGCGTGAGGGCGCTCAGCCCGCCAGTCCGGCCGCCGCGAGCACGTAGGCGGTCATCGGCTCGTAGAAGCGCGGGTCGACGACGTGATCGTCCAGGGGCACGGTGACCTCCAGCGTGCCCTCCGCCTCGCCGAGGAAGAGCGCGGGGTCGTTGCAGTCGGCGAAGCCGACGGTGGTCAGGCCCCTCTGGGCCGCGCGGCCCGCCCAGCCGTGGTCCGCCACCACCAGGTCGGGCAGCCGCTCCCCGGCCTGCTCCAGGCCGTGCAGGACGCCGGCCATCGGCTCGGGGGAGTGGGTGTGCCACAGCGAGGCGCCCCGCTCGTAGACGGCGACGCCCTGGAACTGCACGATGACGCCCTCGTCCGCGAAGACCCGCAGTGGTGAGCGGACGATGTCGCAGCCGACGGCGCGCAGCGCGGTGGCGAGCGTCCCGTGCATGTCGAGCAGCGCTCCCGGGTGGCCGGTGGCGAACAGCACCCGGGCGCGTCCCTCGGCGGCCTTGCGCAGTTCGGCGGCGGCCCGGTCGAGCGCGGCGACCGTCAGCTCGGGGTCGATGGTGTCCTGGCCCGTGCGGTAGTCCGGGTCGTCGCTGACGCCGCAGCGCTCCGCCATGACCGCGAGCACGTCCTGTTCGTCGGCCCAGCGCTCGCCCAGCTCCAGACCGAGCCAGTAGTGCCGGTCGCCGTTGGCGAGCTTGCGGTAGTGGTCGAGGTTGTTCTCCCGCGGAGTGGCGACGTCCCCCGCGATCCGGGTGCGCACCAGATGGCTGAGCAGCTCGTGGCGGGTGGGCGCTTCCGGGAGCGGCAGAGGGAGCGACACGGGCAAGAGAGGCTGTGGCATGGGGCCATTGTGTCTCGTACGGGCGCTCGATGGACGGAGTGTCCAAAAGGAGGCGTACGGCGCTCAGTACCGTCTAACGGTCCGACCAACCGTTCGGCCTACGCTCGACACCATGACCAGCAGCGACAACTCTCCCCGCCACGCCTCGGACGACGCGCGCCCGCCGCGCGGCCCCGTCGACTCCTCCCGGGTGCCCCGCTACGCCGGTCCCGCGACCTTCGCGCGGCTGCCCCGGATCGATCAGACGGAGGGCCGTGCGGACGTCGCCGTGGTGGGCGTCCCCTTCGACACCGGGGTCTCCTACCGTCCGGGCGCCCGGTTCGGCGGCAACGCCATCCGTGAGGCGTCCCGGCTGCTGCGCCCCTACAACCCGGCGCAGGACGCCTCGCCGTTCGCGCTGGCGCAGGTGGCGGACGCGGGCGACATCGCCGTCAACCCCTTCGACATCGGCGAGGCCCTCGAGACGGTCGAGCACGCGGCCGGGGAGCTGCTGGACGCGGGCTCCCGGCTGATGACGCTGGGCGGCGACCACACCATCGCGCTACCTCTGCTGCGCGCGATGGCCCGCGAGCACGGCCCTGTCGCCCTGCTGCACTTCGACGCCCACCTGGACACCTGGGACACCTATTTCGGCGCTCCCTACACGCACGGCACCCCCTTCAGGCGCGCGGTCGAGGAGGGCGTTCTCGACACCTCGGCGCTCTCTCACGTGGGCACGCGCGGTCCGCTGTACGGGAAGCGGGACCTGGACGACGACGCCAAGATGGGCTTCGGCATCGTCACCTCGGCGGACGTGATGCGCCGCGGAGTGGACGAGGTCGTCGACCAGTTGCGGCAGCGGATCGGCTCGCGTCCGCTGTACGTGTCGGTCGACATCGACGTGCTCGACCCGGCGCACGCGCCCGGCACGGGAACGCCGGAGGCGGGCGGACTGACCTCCAGGGAGCTGCTGGAGATCGTGCGCGGGCTGTCGGACTGCCACCTGATCTCGGCGGACCTGGTCGAGGTGGCTCCCGCGTACGACCACGCGGAGATCACCTCCGTCGCGGCCTCGCACACCGCGTACGAGCTGACGACGCTGATGACACGGCAGATCGCGGCCGCGCGCGGGAGCGCGTCCGGCGGGTGAGCGGCGCGCGGCAGCGGGTTCCGGCCGTGTTGCCGAGCGGGCACGGCCGGCCGTTCCCGCTCGTCCGTACGCGTGTGCTCAGGTCCGTACCGGTGAGCGGATCAACGGCGCAGGTCGGCGCGGACTTGACGGGGGACCGCCGCACACTGCGGCCTGTTACACAGTGCAACTGATTTAATACGAGACGTTACCGAATTTGATCGGTCGATGTGCATGCGGTGGAAGTTCTCGACAAACTGACGGAGCGATCCCGCGCGGGACGGCGGTGCGGAGCGCTGAGAAGAGCCGGCCTCGTGGGGGGTGCCGGCCTGAGCGCCCCAGGGACGCGCCGCCGGTGACCGGGGCGGCACGGGAAGAGCCAGCGGCTCGCCGTGCCGCCACCGGTCACTCTCCTGGAGTCCGCCGGGCGCCGCGGTTCGTGCCCCGTTTCCCGTTCAGTGGCCGGGCGTTGTGGTGGGGCTCGGTGCGTGCGGCTACCGTGCCGTCCCGCGGCACGGCCCGCCGCCCGCCCGCGCACCGCGAAGGGGTTCCACCATGCGTACGCGTATCCCGCTCGCCCTCGCGACCGCCGCCGTCGCACCGGCCGGCTGCGTCACGGCTCCGACGGCAGCCGAGGGGCGCGCGCCCGAACCGGGGGGCGCCCCCTCCCCACCGAGCGCCGTCCGTCGGGGCCGGGAGCCGCCCGCCCTGACCGGGCGACGATCCGCCTGGAATGAAAACCTCATCCTGTGATGTTGGGCCTTCCGCAGGCGGAGGCAGCGTCGAAGGGACGGGGAGCATCGTGGCCGTGGACAGTGGGGGCGTCACCCCGGAGAAACCGGGATGGGCCCGGCGGCTGGCCCGCTACTGCTGGCGCTACAAGCGCGCGGTGGTGCTGGCGCTGGGCGCCTCGCTCGGCGGCATGGGCGTCATGGCGCTCGTCCCGCTGCTGACCAAGGTCGTCATCGATGACGTGGTGGTCGGCGGCCAGGGCAGCCTGTGGACGTGGATCGGCCTGCTGGTGGTCGCGGCCGCCGTCATCTACGTCCTCACCTACGCCCGCCGCTACTACGGCGGGCGGCTCGCGCTGGACGTGCAGCACGACCTGCGCACCGAGATGTACCGCTCGATCGTCCGGCTCGACGGCCGCAGCCAGGACGAGTTGTCCACGGGACAGGTCGTCGGGCGCGGCACCAGCGACCTGCAACTGGTGCAGAGCCTGCTGTTCATGCTGCCCATGATGATCGGCAACGTGCTGCTGTTCCTCGTGGCGCTCGGCGTGATGCTGGTCCTCTCGCCGCTGCTCACCCTGGTGTCGGTGGCCGTCTTCCCGCTGCTGTGGTGGGTGGCCGACCTCAGCCGCAAGCGCCTCTTCCCTGCCACCTGGTACGCGCAGCAGCAGGCCGGCGCGGTCGCCTCGGTGGTGGACGGCGCCGTCACCGGCGTCCGCGTCGTCAAGGGCTTCGGGCAGGAGGCGCAGGAGACCGGCAAGCTGCGGGCGATCGGCCGCAGGCTGTTCGCCGGGCGGCTGCGCACCGTACGCCTGAACGCCCGCTACACGCCCGTCCTCCAGGCGGTGCCCTCGCTCGGGCAGGTCGCCATGCTGGCGCTCGGCGGCTGGATGGCCACCCGCGGCCAGATCACCCTGGGCACGTTCGTGGCCTTCTCCACCTACCTCGCGCAGCTGGTGGGCCCGGTGCGGATGCTCGCGATGATGCTCACCGTCGGGCAGCAGGCCCGCGCCGGTGTCGAGCGGGTGTACGACCTGATCGACACCGAGCCGCAGATGGCCGAGAGCCCGTACGCGCGCGAGCTGCCCGAGGCCACCGACGCCTCGATCGAGTTCGCGGACGTCACCTTCGGCTACACGGCGGGCGACCCGGTGCTGGACGGCTTCAGCCTGCGCGTCGAGCCCGGTGAGACGGTCGCCCTGGTGGGCGCCAGCGGCAGCGGCAAGTCCACCGTCTCGATGCTGCTGCCGCGCTACTACGACGTGACGGGCGGCGCCGTGCGCGTCGGCGGCCAGGACGTGCGCGAGCTGACGCTGGACTCGCTGCGCTCCGCGATCGGGCTCGTGCCCGAGAACCCCTTCCTGTTCTCCTCCTCGCTGCGCGAGAACATCGCCTACGGCGCGCCGGACGCCACCGACGAGCAGATCCGCGCCGCCGCCCGGGCCGCACAGGCCGACCGCTTCATCAACGAGCTGCCCGACGGCTACGAGACCGCCGTCGGCGAGCAGGGCCTGACCCTCTCCGGCGGCCAGCGCCAGCGCATCGCCCTGGCCCGCGCACTGATCACCGACCCGCGGCTGCTCCTGCTGGACGACGCGACCTCGGCCGTCGACGCGCGCGTCGAGCACGAGATCCACGAGGCGCTGCGCGGCGTGATGGCGGGCCGTACGACGCTGCTGATCGCGCACCGCCAGTCCACCCTCGCGCTGGCCGACCGGATCGCCGTCCTCGACGACGGCCGGCTGGCCGACATCGGCACCCACGAGGAGCTGACGCGCCGCTGCGCCCTCTACCGCAGGCTGCTGACCGACCCGGACGAGCTGGGCGACGTACGCCGCGACCCGGCCGGCCTCGCCGCGTCCCAGGACGAGCGGGCCGACCGCGGTGACCAGGGGATCACCCCCGAACTGTGGGTGCGCGAGGACGACCCCGACGCTCCCGGTGCCGCCGCGGGCGGCGCGGGCGTCACCGCGGCCCAGGCGGGACGGCCAGGTACCTTCGCCTCCGAGCTGGCGGGCCTGCCCGGCAGCCCCGAACTGCTCGCCAGGGTGGCCGCGCTGCCGCCCGCGGACGACACACCGGACGTCGACGAGGAGCGGGCCGAGCGCGCGGAGGAGAGCTACGGGCTGCGCAGGCTGCTGCGCGGCTTCGGTGTCGCCCTGCTCGTCGCGCTGGTCTTCGCGGCGCTGGACGCCGGCTTCGGGCTGCTGCTGCCCGTACTGATCCGGCACGGCATCGACGACGGCGTGGAGCAGGGCGCGCTGGGCGCCGTCTGGTTCGCCTCGGGGCTGGCGCTCGCGGTGGTCGTCGCACAGTGGGGCGCGCAGGTCGGCTCGCTGCTGCTGACCGGGCGCACCGGGGAGCGCGTGCTGTACGCCCTGCGGGTGAAGATCTTCGCTCAGTTGCAGCGGCTCGGCCTGGACTACTACGAACGCCACCTGGCCGGCGCCGTGATGACGCGCATGACGACCGACGTGGACGCCCTCTCGACGTTCCTCCAGACCGGTCTTGTCACCGCGGTCGTCTCGCTGTTCACGTTCCTGGGCATCATGGTCGCGCTGCTGCTGCTCGACCTCCAGCTCGCCCTGGTCGTCTTCGCGACGCTGCCGTTGCTGGTCGTCGGCACCGTCTTCTTCCGGCGCCAGAGCGTCAAGGCCTACGAACTGGCGCGCGAGCGCGTCAGCGTCGTCAACGCCGACCTCCAGGAGTCCGTGGCCGGGCTGCGGATGGTGCAGGCCTTCCGCGGAGAGGAGCGCGGCGCCGACCAGTTCGAGCGGCGCAGCGACGGCTACCGGCAGGCCCGGGTGCGCGGCCAGTGGCTGATCTCCGTCTACTTCCCCTTCGTGCAGCTCCTGGCCTCCCTGGCGACCGCCTCCGTACTCGTCGTCGGCGCCACGAGGGTGGAAAACGGCACCCTGACGGCGGGCGCGCTGGTGGCCTACCTGCTCTACATCGAGCTGTTCTTCGCCCCCGTCCAGCAGCTCTCGCAGGTCTTCGACGGGTACCAGCAGGCGGCCGTCTCCCTGCGCCGCATCCAGGAGCTGCTGCGCGAGGAGAGCACCACACCGGTACCCGCCGCCGCGCACGAGCCGGGGGCGCTGCGCGGCGAGATCGAGTTCCGCGACGTCCACTTCCGGTACGCCACGGCCGACCCGGCGGGGGAGCAGAAGCAGGAGCGGGCGCTCGACGACGTCCGGCTGACCATCCCCGCGGGCCAGACCGTCGCCTTCGTGGGGGAGACCGGAGCGGGCAAGTCCACCCTCGTCAAGCTCGTAGCCAGGTTCTACGACCCGAGCGAGGGCGCCGTCCTGGTCGACGGCCACGACCTGCGCGAGGTCGATCTGACCGCCTACCGGCACCGGATCGGGGTCGTACCGCAGGAGCCCTACCTCTTCCCCGGAACGGTGCGGGACGCCATCGCCTACGGGCGGATGGACGCCACCGACGCCGAGGTCGAGGCCGCGGCGCGGGCCGTCGGCGCGCACGAGATGATCGCCTCGCTGTCCGGGGGCTACCTGCACGAGGTGGACGAGCGCGGCCGCAACCTGTCCGCGGGGCAGCGGCAGTTGCTCGCCCTGGCGCGGGCCGAGCTGGTGGGCCCGAGCATCCTGCTGCTGGACGAGGCCACCGCGGCGCTGGACCTGGCGACCGAGTCACTGGTCAACCAGGCGACCGACCGGCTGGCGGGGTCCCGCACCACCCTGGTGGTCGCCCACCGGCTGACCACCGCGGCACGGGCCGACCGGGTCGTCGTCCTCGACCACGGCCGCGTCGTGGAGGACGGCACGCATCAAGAACTGCTGGCCGCGCGGGGCCGGTACGCGCAGCTGTGGCGCACCTTCGCGGGCGAGCCCGCCACGGGCACGGGCGGCGACCCGGAGCACGCGATGGTGTAGCGCTTCTCCCGCGGACCCTGCCAGGGCGCCCCGAGGGGGCGCGGGGTACGGCGCGGCAAACCCCCGCCCGCCCGCGGACCCGATTCCGCGGGCGGGTGGCATTCCCGTGTCGGGGCACGCTGCTGAGGTACGCGCGGGCCGCCGCACTCAGGTGCGGCGGTTACGCGGGTGCGCCCGCGCGGCGCGCTCGTTGCCCCGCTTGTAGTCGCCCGTCCAGCGGGCCATGACCAACTGCTCGTCCCCCGTGCGCACCTCCGCCAGGAAACGCTCGGCCCGGGCGCCGCGCAAAGTGGTGACGGGGCGGTGGTGATGGGAGATCACCACGCCCGCCCCGCCGCGTTGCTCGTAGGAGAATCCGCGGGGTGCAGGCATGCGCCGAGCGTAGGGCTCAGCTCTCCTCCGCTTCCAGAGCGGAGGCGTCCCCGCACAGCTCGACCATGTACTCGTCCACCGTCTGCACCTCGCCGTAGGGGAGGGGCTCGGTGCCGGTGCGCCAGTGGATCGCACAGATCTCCTCGTTCGGGGCGAAGGGCAGCACCTCGCTCAGCTCGCCGCTGAACAGGGCGCCGTACAGCACCCGTTGCTCGGGCCCCAGCGCGGTCTTGGAGAAGCCGACGAAGCGGAGCGCCCCGGCGTCCACCAGCTGGCCGCTCTCCTCCCGCAGCTCACGCGCTGCGGCCTCGCGTGGGGTCTCGCCCTCCTCGATGCCGCCGCCCGGCAGCTCCCAGCACCGGCGGCTGCGGACGTGCACCATCAGCACTCTGCCCTCGTGCCGGGCGGCCACCAGGGCGTAGCCGACGGGGGCGTCGGGGAAGCGGGTGTCCTCCGGCTCGCGCAGGAAGGCCAGCAGGCGCATCCCGCGGGGACCCGTGACCAGTGGAGCGGGCGGGGTGGCGGAATCACTCATGCCCGCAGCGTAAACCGGCGCGGTGACAGGGGTGTTCGGTACCGCTGAGCGGTGTGTGCCGCCCCACATGCGTACACATGGCGGGCTCCGGGGTCTGGCGGGAGCCGTACGCACGCCGATAGGTTCACGTCGACTTTTGGCGTTGTATGGGGAGGGTGAATGCGTAAAACGCTCAGATGGTTGCTGTCTCTGGTGGTGCTCATAGGCACTTTCAGCGTCGGCAGCGCGTCGGCGGGTGCCGCCACAGCGGCCCAGGCCGGCAAGAGCACCGACATCAAGGACCGCATCCTCGCGGTGCCCGGGATGAGCCTCATCGAGGAGAAGCCCGTCGACGGGTACCGCTATTTCGTGCTCAACTACGAGCAGCCGATCGACCATCGGCATCCCGGCAAGGGCACCTTCAAGCAGCGCATCTCGATTCTCCACAAGGACACCAGCCGGCCCACCGTCTTCTACACGGGCGGCTACGACCTCAGCACCACCCCCAGCCGCAGTGAGCCGACGCAGCTGACGGACGGCAACCAGGTCTCCATGGAGTACCGCTTCTTCACCCCGTCCCGGCCCAAGCCCGCCGACTGGTCGAAGCTGACCATCTGGCAGGCGGCCAGCGACCAGCACCGCATCTACAGGGCGCTGAAGAAGATCTACAGCAAGAACTGGATCGCGACCGGCGGCAGCAAGGGCGGCATGACGGCGACGTACTACCGCCGCTTCTACCCCCGCGACATGGACGGCACCGTCCCCTACGTCGCCCCGAACGACGTCCGCAACGACGAGGACTCCGCGTACTACAGGTTCTTCGAGAACGTGGGCACCAAGGAGTGCCGTGACCGGCTCAACGGCGTGCAGCACGAGATCTTCGAGCGCCGCGGCGAGATGGTCCCCCGTCTGAAGAAGTGGGCGAAGGAGAACGACTACACCTTCAAGATGGCCGGCAGCGCCGACAAGGCGTTCGAGCTGATCTCGCAGGACCTGGTGTGGGGCTACTGGCAGTACCACCTGGTCGACGACTGCGACCAGGTGCCCTCCCCGGACGCCTCCACGGACACGCTCTACGAGTGGGCCGACGAGATCGGCGGCTGGGACGCCGGCACCGACCAGGGCATGCTGCCCTACACCCCGTACTACTACCAGGCGGGCACCCAGATGGGGTCGCCCGACTACGAGGAGCCGCTCCTCGACGACGTGCGCAAGTACCCGGGCCTGAACACGCCGCGCGTCTACGTGCCGCGTGACATCCCGATGCGCTTCAACAAGCACGACAAGGCGATGCGCGACATCGACCGCTGGGTGCGCCACAGCTCCTCGCAGATGCTCTACATCTACGGTGAGAACGACCCGTGGGGCGCCGAGCCGTTCCGTCCGGGCAAGCACACCGAGGACACGGCAGTCTTCTGGGCGCCAGGCCAGAACCACGGCGCGAAGATCGCCACGCTCGCCGAGGACGACCGCGCGGCCGCCACCCGCATGGTGCTGGAGTTCGCCGGCCTCGACGCCGACAAGGACAAGAAGCCGAAGCGCCTGACGGCGTACGACAAGAAGCTGGACACGCCGCGGAAGGAGGCGCGGACGCTCCGTCCGTGACCCCTGTCCCCGGCCCTGCTCGCCGGCGCGCTCCTCAGGCCGCGTCGGCGAGCAGCTCCATCAGGTGGGCGCGCACGCCCGGGAGCAGCCCGGTCAGCTCGCGCACCTCGGGGTACCAGCGCTTCTCGTACTCCCAGCACAGCCACTCGACGCCCGTCCCCAGCCCGTGCGCGGGCGTGCGCGCGTCGGCCGACCTGGTGACCACCTCGACCACCTCGGCGAGCGGCAGCACGCCCTCGCCGGGCGGCAGCGGTGTGGTGTCCTGGCGCGAGGGCACGTCCTTGACCTGCACGTAGCCGAGGTGGGGGGCGAGCAGTTCGCAGGAGCGCTGCGGCTCCTCGCCGCCGCGCCAGGTGTGCAGCACGTCCCACAGGGCGCCCACGCCCGGACGGTCGACCGCGTCCAGGACGCGGGCCGCGTCGGCGCCGGTGCGGTGCGAGTCGTGGGTCTCCAGCAGGACGCGTACGCCCAACTCTTCGGCGATCCCGGCGGCGTGCGTGAGCCGGCGTACGGCGATCACGTCGGCCTCGCCCGGGTCGGTGTCGCCGCCGGGGAAGACGCGGGCGTAGGGCGCGCCCAGGTCGTGCGCCAGCTGTAGCAGGGCGCTTACCTCGGCCAGTACGGGCGCGTCGTCTCCGCGCGCGGCCATTTTCGGGTACCCCGCGACGCACAGCAGTTCGACGCCCGCGTCCGCGAACCGCTCGGCCACCTGTGCCCTCTCGCGGTGGTCCAGGCCCGGGTGTACGGGCTCCTCCGGGTGGGCCCGCAGCTCCACCCCGTGGAAGCCCGAACGGGTCGCCGCCCGCAGGACGTCGTCGAGGGGGGCGCCGGGTACACCGAGGGTGGAGAAGGCGAGTCGCATGCGCTCACCCGACCAGATGGGCGGGGGAAAGTCACGCCGCGCACGCGTCAGAACGGCACTCCGCAGCGCAGTACCACGTTCGCGTACGGTCGTGCCTCACCCGTGCGGACCACCAGGCGGGCCCGGTGCGTGAGGGTTTTCAACTCCTCGTGCGGCACCAGCCGCAGCCCGGGGAAGCGGGAGGCCAGCAGGGCGCCGCACTCCGGGTTGGCCTCGTGCACCTCGCTCGCTGCGGTCGCGCCCTCGGTCTCCAACTCCTCCAGGAGCCCGGTGAGCACCTCGGCGAAGGAGGGCACTCCCGCCCGGAAGGACAGGTCGACGACCGTGGGTCCTTCGGGGATCGGCAGCCCCACGTCGCACACCACGACGAGATCCGTGTGGCCCAGTGTGGCCAGCGCCCCGCTCAGGTGGCGGTTGAGTATGCCGGACTTCTTCACCGGGCGCTCTCCTCGGCGCCCTGGGCGGGCGCGTGACCGGTGGCCGTCTCGACGTCGGCGGCGGTCGGGTAGGACTCCTGCGCCCCGGCCCGGGTGACCGCGAAGGAGCCGACGCGTACCGCGTACCGCACGGCCTCCTCCAGGCCCGCGCCGCGGCCCAGCCGCCAGCCGAGCGCGCCGGTGAAGGCGTCGCCCGCGCCTGTGGTGTCCACGGCCTGCACGCGCGGGCTGGGCACCCGCACCATGCCGACCCCGTCCGTCACCTCCGCGCCCACTTGGGGGCCCGCGACCAGGGCGCCCTCGGCGCCGAGCGTGACCACGACGCTGCGCGGGCCGAGACCCAGGAGCGCGGTGGCCCACTCCTCGGGGTCGTCGCTGAGGGACTGGGCTTCCAGCAGCAGGCGTGCCTCGTGCTCGTTGACGACCAGCGGGTCGCACAGCGCCAGCACGTCCTCGGGCAGCCGTGCGGGCGGGGAGGGGTTGAGCACGAGGCGCGCCCCGTGCTCGTCCGCGGCCCGTGCCGCCGCGGCGACCGTCTCCAGGGGGATCTCCAATTGCAGGGAGACCACGGCCGCGGCCTGGAAGAGCCCACGCGCCGCCGCCACGTCGTCGGGCGTGAGGCGGGCGTTGGCGCCGGGGGAGACGACGATGCTGTTGTCCCCCGCCGCGTCGACGGTGATGAGGGCGACGCCGGTGGGTGCGTCCTTGCCCTCGACGGCCTCGGGCGCGCCGGTCGCGCCGGGGACCCTGATGCCGTCCTTGCCCACCGTGCCCGGCGTGTCCGTCGGGCCCACGAGGAGTCCCGCCAACGCCGCACCCGCGTCCCGCTGCGCCTCGGCCAGCATCCGGCCGTAGGCGTCGTCGCCGACGCGCGCCAGCAGCGTGGTGCGGGCGCCGAGCCGGGCGGCGGCAGCCGCCTGGTTCGCGCCCTTGCCGCCCGGGTGGACCCTCAGGTCCGACCCGAGCACCGTCTCGCCGGGTCCTGGCCTGCGGTCGAGACCGATGACCAGGTCGGCGTTGGCGGACCCTACGACCAGCAGGTCGTACTCGTGCATCCGGTGTGCTCCTTCACATCCCGCCGGGGCGTTCACCCGCGGCGGGCACATCCCGCGCGGCGCTTCCTCCGCGGCGGGCCGTTTCGCCTCTCCTGCGCCGGGCCGGTGCCGCCGGCCCGCCCGAAGGTCAGGAGAACCGGTCGACGTTCTTCTTGGTGACGACCTTCACCGGAACCTTGATCTGCTCTTGGACCGTGCCGTCGTCGATGGTGCGCATCGCGTTGCGGACGGCCATCTTGCCCAGCTCGGCCGGCTGCTGCGCCACGGTCGCGTTGAGGGTGCCCGCCTTGACGGCCTTCATCGCGTCCGGGGTGCCGTCGAAGCCGACGATCTTGACGCTCTTGCCCGCCTTGGAACCCAGCGCCTTGACCGCGCCCAGCGCCATCTCGTCGTTCTCCGCGAAGACCGCGTCGATCTCCGGGTGGGACTGCATGGCGTTGGAGGTGACGTCCAGGCCCTTGGCCCGGTCGAAGTCCGCGGGCTGCTTGGTGACGACCTTGATGCCCGGGTACTTCTTGAGGCCGTCCTTGAAGCCCTTGCCGCGCTCACGGGAGGCGGAGGTGCCCGTCTGGCCCTGGAGGACGAGGATCTCGCCCTTGCCGTCGAGCAGCTCGTTGACCTGCTTGGCCGCGGCCTTGCCGCCGGCGACGTTGTCGGAGGCGACCGTCGTCTTGATCTCGGCCTTGTTGACGCTGCGGTCCGCCGCGATGACGGGGATGTCCGCGTTGTTGGCGCCCTTGACGGAGGGGGCGGCCGCGTCGGAGTCGACCGGGTTGATGATGATCGAGTCCACCTGCTGCGAGGTGAAGGTCTGCATCTGGTTGGCCTGCTGGGACGCCTTGTTCGCGGCGTCCTGGACGGTCAGGTCCGCACCCTGTGCCTTGGCTTCCTTCTCGGCGCCTTCCTTCATCTGGACCATGAAGGGCTGGTTGAGCGCGGATATGGCGAAGCCGATCTTGGGCTTTTCCTTGCCGCCCTTGGTGTCGTCCCCGGAGCCACAGGCCGAGGCGGTCAGTGCGACTGCCGCGGCCACGACGACGACAGACGTGTTCTTTCTCTTGCTCATTGCTGCATTCCTTGCAGTCGGCAGATGGACGAACTACGCGAACCCCCCCGTCGCACAAAGATCACGTGCGACGACGCAGTGTATCGAGTAGCACAGCGAGCGCGATGACGACCCCGATGACGACCTGCTGCCAGAAAGCGGAAACGTCCAACAGGTTCAGACCATTGCGCAGAACTGCGAGGATGAGGGCGCCGATGAGCGTTCCGGAAGCCTTGCCGACCCCTCCGGCGAGGCTCGCACCTCCGATCACCACGGCCGCGATCGCGTCCAATTCGAAACCTTCGGCGCCCGTCGGCTGGGCCGAGGCGAGCCGCGAGGTCAGGACGATTCCGGCCACGGCGGCGAAGGCGCCCACCAGGGTGTAGATCACCAGCTTCTGCCGGCGGACGCGGATACCGGACAGGTGCGCGGCCTCCTCGTTGCCGCCGATCGCGTACATCGCGCGCCCGTTGTAGGTGCGGGTCAGGATCAGGGCGGCGATCAGGCCCATCACGATCATCACGATGACCTGTGTCGGCAGCCAGCCGCCGATGTTCTCGCCCATCCAGGAGAGCGAGTCGGGCATCAGGATCGGGTTGCCCTGCGAGACGACCAGCAGCAGGCCGCGCGCGGCCGAGAGCATCGCCAGGGTCGCGATGAACGGCGGCAGCTTGCCGTAGGCGATCAGCACACCGTTGAGCAGGCCGCAGGCCGTGCCGGTGAGGATGGCCAGGATGACGCCGAGGAACGCCGGCATGCCCTGGGTCGTGGTGAACCAGCCGAGCATGATGCCCGAGAACGCGGCCACCGAGCCGACCGACAGGTCGATGCCGCCGGCGACGATGGCGAAGGTCACGCCGAAGGCGAGGATGGCGGTCACCGCGGCCTGCTCGCCGACGTTGAGCAGGTTCGTCGTGGTGAGGAAGTTGCCGTTCACCAGTGCCAGGATCGCGACCAGGACGACGAGGGCGCTGAGCGCCCCGTTGTCCAGCAGGAAGCGGCGTATCGCCTGCGGCGGCCCGCTGCCGCCGGGGCGCTTGTCCAGGCGGTGACCCGGCTGCTGCGTGTCAGTGGCCACGGGGAGAGTCCTCCATCTCGCTCGTACTACCTGGCGCGGAGGTGCCGACGGCCAGCGCCATGACGGCGTCCTGGGTCGCTTCCCGCGCGGTCAGTTCACCGGCGATCCGGCCCTGGGACATCACCAGGACCCGGTCGCTCATGCCCAGCACCTCGGGGAGGTCGCTGGAGATCATCAGCACCGCGTGCCCCGAGGCCGTCAGCTCGTTGATGAGCTGGTAGATCTCGACCTTGGCACCCACGTCGATGCCGCGGGTGGGTTCGTCGAGGATCAGCACGCGGCTCTTGGCGAGCAGCCACTTGCCGATCACGACCTTCTGCTGGTTGCCGCCCGAGAGGGTGCGCACGTGCTGGTCGAGCCCGGCCATCCGCACCCCCAGCCGGTCGGCGATGCGGGCGGCGTCCTTGCGCAGCCCGCCGCGGTCCACCAGGCCGCCCTTGCTCGCCTCGCGCATCGAGACCAGGCCGAGGTTGTCCGAGACCGAGGCGTCGGGCAGCAGGCCCTGGCCCTTGCGGTCCTCGGGGACGAGCCCGAGCCCCACGGTGTGCGAGGCCCACACGTCACCGCCGGGCAGCCGCTTGCCGGCCACCTCGACACGTCCCGCGTCGTAGGCGTCGGCGCCGAAGACCGCGCGGACGACCTCGGTGCGGCCCGCGCCCACCAGCCCGGCGATGCCGACGACCTCGCCCGCCCGCACCTCGAAGCTGATGTCTTCGAAGACGCCCTGCCTGCGCAGCCCCGACACGCGCAGCAGGGGGGCCGCCGACGCCACGGCGTCCTCGGCCTTCACCGTCTCGCGCGGGTACTGCTGCTCGATGCTGCGGCCCACCATCAGCCGCACCAGCTCGTCCTGCGGCGTGGTCGCCGGCACCTGGCCGACGCTGCGGCCGTCGCGCAGCACGGTGACCCGGTCGCCGATGGCCGGGATCTCCTCCAGGTGGTGGGTGATGAAGACGATGCCCACGCCCTCGCAGCGCAGCCTGCGCACGATCGCGAAGAGCCGGTCCACCTCCTCGGAGGTGAGCACGGCGGTGGGCTCGTCCATGATCAGTACGCGGGTGCGCAGGCTGAGCGCCTTGGCGATCTCCACCATCTGGCGCCCGGCGATGCCCAGCTTGCCGACCGGGGTGCGCGGGGGCGCGGTGACGCCGACCCGCTCCAGCAGGACCTTGGCGTCGGCCTCCATCTTCTTGCGGTCCACCATGCCCAGGCGGCGCGGCTGGCGGCCCAGGAAGATGTTCTCCGCGATGGACAGCTGCGGCACCAGGTTGAACTCCTGGTGGATGGTGGCGATGCCCAGCTTCTCCGCGGCTTCCGCGTCCGAGATGCGCACCGCCTGGCCCTCGCGCAGCACCCGCCCCGCGTCCGCGCGGTAGGCGCCGGAGAGCACCTTGATGAGGGTGGATTTGCCGGCGCCGTTCTCGCCCAGCAGGACGTGGACTTCGCCCGCGCGCAGGTCGAAGTCGACACCGTCGAGGGCTACCACGCCCGGGAACGTCTTGCGGATGCCCTCCGTGCGCAGCAACTCCCGTGCCGGGGGCGGGTCAGGGGTGGTCAACGGCGGGTCCTTTCGTCTTCGCCGCAGGAGCGGCGCGCTATGAGGTGGGCGGAGAGCGTGACGGAGCCGGCGCTCCTTCCCTCCACGAGGTCGGTCAGTGCGGTGACCGCGCGGTGGCCCAGCTGTTGGGTCGGCTGGGCTATGGCGGTGATCGGGGGGTCGGTGTGCAGGAACCACGGGATGTCGTCGAAGGCGGCCAGCGACACGTCGTCGGGCACCCGCAGGCCGAGGGTGCGCACCTGTTCCATGACGCCGAGTGCCATCAGGTTGTCCGTCGCGAAAACGGCGTCGGGCGGTTCGGGGAGCGTGAAGAAGCCCTCGGTCACCCGGCGGCCGCTCGCCGTCTGGAAGTCGCCCTGCCCGATGTAGTGGCCGGGCAGCGGCAGGCCGTGCTCGGCCAGCGCGCCGCGGAAGGCGGCCAGCCGCTCGTTGCTGGTGGTGCTCGCGACGGGCCCCGCGATGATGGCCAGCTTCCGGTGGCCGAGGGCGTACAGGTGAGCGACGAGTTCGCGCACGGCGCTGCGCCCGTCGGCGCGCACCAGTGGTACGTCAAGACCCGCGATCCACCGGTCGACGAAGACCATGGGGATGCCGGCGAGCGCCGCCTCGCGCAGCGCGAGGGAGTCGCCGTCGGCGGGCGAGACGAGCAGGCCGTCGATCCTGCGGTCCAGCAGCGTGCGCACGTGGTGGTCCTGGAGGGTGAGCTGCTCGTCGGCGTTGCCGATGATGACGCTGTAGCCGCGGGCGCGGGCCTCGTCCTCGACGGCGCGGGCCAGCTCGGTGAAGAAAGGATTCAGCACGTCGCTGATGACCAGGCCGAGGGTGCGGGTCTGATCCGTGCGCAGGGAGCGGGCGAGCGTGTTGGGCCGGTAGCTCAGCTCGGAGACGGCAGCCAGCACCCGGGTCCTGGTTCCCTCGCGGACCCCGGAGTGGTCGTTGAGGACGCGCGAGACCGTGGCGACGGAGACGCCCGCACGTGCCGCGACGTCCTTGATGCCTGCCATTGCGGTGCCGTGTCCAAGCTGGGAGGGAGCGATCAGATACAGGGGGAGGCTGAAGTGCCGCCGTGCGCAGGGCACTCGGAGGAGGTGCAGCGCCGCGCATGGAAACGATTACATCGGTCATGGAATGTGATGTGCGCATGGTGACGCAAGCTGAGAGCGGTGCCGATGCGAGATCGTGATGATGCGCGTGCAGCCGCAACTACGGCCCTTACGCGGACAGTTCCCGGAGGTTACGAGGAGTTGTCCACGTCGGCCGCCGGACTGTCGCCGCGCGCGGTTACCGTCGTTGCATGACGTACCAGCCTGCTGTGCTCGAAGGGGTACTGGAGCGCATCACCTACGCCAACGAGGACAACGGGTACACCGTCGCCCGCGTCGACACGGGCCGTGGAGCCGGTGACCTGCTGACGGTCGTCGGTGCGCTGCTGGGCGCGCAGGCAGGCGAGTCGCTGCGCATGGAGGGCCGCTGGGGCTCCCACCCGCAGTACGGCCGCCAGTTCCATGTGGACAACTACGTCACGGTGCTGCCCGCCACCGTCCAGGGCATCCGCCGCTACCTGGGCTCGGGGCTCGTCAAGGGGGTGGGCCCGCGCATCGCCGACCGGATCGTCAGCCACTTCGGCGTGCGCACCCTGGAGGTCATCGAGGAGGACCCGAAGAAGCTGATCGACGTGCCCGGGCTCGGCCCCAAGCGCACCAAGCTGATCGCGGCCGCCTGGGAGGAGCAGAAGGCCATCAAGGAGGTGATGGTCTTCCTCCAGGGCGTCGGCGTCTCCACCTCCATCGCCGTGCGCATCTACAAGAGCTACGGCGACGCGTCGATCTCCGTGGTGCGCGGCAACCCCTACCGGCTCGCGGCCGATGTGTGGGGCATCGGCTTTCTGACCGCCGACCGCATCGCCCAGTCCGTCGGCATCCCGCACGACAGCCCGGAGCGCGTCAAGGCCGGCCTGCGGCACGCGCTGTCGCTCTCGTCCGACCAGGGGCACTGCTTCCTCCCCGAGGAGCGGCTCATCTCCGAGGCGGTCAAGCTCCTCCAGGTCGACACCGGCCTGGTCATCGACTGCCTGGGAGAGCTCGCCGCCGACGAGGAGGAGGGCGGTGTCGTCCGCGAGGCGGTGCCCGACCCCGAGGACCCCGAGCGGGACCTGACCGCCGTCTACCTGGTCCCCTTCCACCGCGCTGAGCGGGCACTGGCCGCCCAGCTCCAGCGGCTGCTGCACACGCCCGAGGACCTGCTGCCCGCCTTCCAGGACGTGGACTGGGAGGCGGCGCTCGGCTGGCTCGCCTCCCGTACGGGCGCCGCGCTCGCGCCGGAGCAGAAGGAGGCGGTCAGGCTCGCGCTGACCAGCAAGGTGGCGGTGCTGACCGGCGGCCCGGGATGCGGCAAGTCCTTCACGGTGCGCTCGGTGGTCGAGCTGGCGCGCGCGAAGAAGGCGCGCGTGGTGCTGGCGGCTCCCACGGGCCGGGCCGCCAAGCGGCTGGCCGAGCTGACCGGCGCCGAGGCCTCCACCGTGCACCGGCTGCTGGAGCTGAAACCGGGCGGCGACGCGGCCTTCGACAGGGAGCGCCCGCTCCAGGCCGACCTGGTGGTGGTGGACGAGGCCTCCATGCTCGACCTGCTGCTGGCCAACAAGCTGATCAAGGCGGTGCCGCCGGGCGCGCACCTGCTGCTGGTCGGCGACGTGGACCAGCTGCCCTCGGTCGGCGCCGGCGAGGTGCTGCGCGACCTGCTGGCCGACGGGGGGCCCGTGCCGGCCGTGCGGCTCAAGCGGATCTTCCGCCAGGCCCAGCAGTCCGGCGTGGTGACCAACGCGCACCGCATCAACGCGGGCTCCCAGCCGCTGACCCAGGGCATGAGCGACTTCTTCTGGTTCGTCGAGGAGGACACCGAGGCGGCCGGTGCGCTGACGGTGGACGTGGCGGCGCGCCGCGTCCCGGCGAAGTTCGGGCTCGCCCCGCGCGAGGTGCAGGTGCTGGCGCCCATGCACCGCGGCCCGGCCGGTGCGGGCGCCCTCAACGGGCTGCTCCAGCAGGCCATCACCCCGGCCCGTCCCGGGCTGCCCGAGAAGCGTTTCGGCGGCCGGGTCTTCCGGGTGGGCGACAAGGTCACCCAGATCAGGAACAACTACGAGAAGGGGGCCAACGGCGTCTTCAACGGCACGGTCGGCGTCGTGACCGCGCTCGACACGGACGAGCAGCGGCTGACGGTACGCACCGACGAGGACGAGGAGATCGGCTACGACTTCGACGAGCTGGACGAGCTCTCCCACGCCTACGCGGTCACCATCCACCGTTCCCAGGGCAGCGAGTATCCGGCCGTGGTGATCCCGGTCACCACCGGCGCCTGGATGATGCTCCAGCGGAATCTGCTGTACACGGCGGTGACGCGGGCCAAGAGGCTGGTGGTTCTGGTCGGCTCACGCAGGGCACTCGGCCAGGCGGTGCGCACCGTCTCGGCCGGCCGGCGGTGCACGGCGCTCGATCACCGGTTGGCCGGACGCAGACAGCCCCGAGAGGCGGGAAGGGTTCCGGGGGGTGACCATGACGGCCAGAAGGGTGCAGGATAGCTAGATGGGCGGCACTCCGTGCCACCATGGAGCCCTCTGGCTGACCCCCAGTGCACCGCACAGCGCTGGATAAGGGAGAGTGGAAGAAGCCAGGGCACCTCGAAGAAGAGGCACTACGTCGGTGAGGGATGACGTGAGCGAGAACCGCGACAGCGAGAAATCCGTAGTACTCCGCTACGGAGACGGCGAGTACAGCTACCCGGTCGTCGACAGCACGGTGGGCGACCGTGGCTTCGACATCGGCAAGCTGCGTGCCCAGACCGGTCTGGTGACCCTGGACTCCGGCTACGGCAACACCGCCGCCTACAAGTCGGCCATCACCTACCTCGACGGTGAGCAGGGCATCCTGCGCTACCGCGGCTACCCGATCGAGCAGCTCGCCGAGCGCGGCACCTTCCTGGAGACCGCGTACCTGCTGATCAACGGCGAGCTGCCCACCGTCGACGAGCTGAGCGGGTTCAAGAACGAGATCACGCAGCACACGCTGCTGCACGAGGACGTCAAGCGGTTCTACGACGGCTTCCCGAGCGACGCCCACCCGATGGCGATGCTCTCCTCGGTCGTCAGCGCCCTGTCGACGTTCTACCAGGACAGCCACAACCCCTTCGACGAGGAGCAGCGGGACCTCTCGACCATAAGGCTGCTGGCCAAGCTGCCGACGATCGCCGCCTACGCCTACAAGAAGGCCATCGGGCACCCGGTCGTCTACCCGAGCAACGACCTCGGCTACGTCGAGAACTTCCTGCGCATGACCTTCTCGGTGCCCGCGCAGGAGTACGACCTCGACCCGGTCGTCGTCAACGCCCTCGACAAGCTGCTGATCCTGCACGCCGACCACGAGCAGAACTGCTCGACCTCCACGGTGCGCCTGGTCGGCTCCTCGCAGGCGAACATGTTCGCCTCGATCTCCGCCGGCATCAACGCGCTGTGGGGCCCGCTGCACGGCGGCGCCAACCAGAGCGTGCTGGAGATGCTCCAGTCCATCCAGGCGGCGGGCGGCGACGTCGACACCTTCATCCGCAAGGTGAAGAACAAGGAAGACGGCGTCAAGCTCATGGGCTTCGGCCACCGCGTCTACAAGAACTTCGACCCTCGGGCGAAGATCATCAAGGCGGCGGCCCACGACGTGCTCTCGGCCCTCGGCAAGAGCGACGAGCTGCTGGACATCGCCCTGCGCCTCGAGGAGCACGCGCTCTCCGACGACTACTTCGTCGAGCGCAAGCTCTACCCGAACGTGGACTTCTACACCGGCCTCATCTACCGCGCCATGGGCTTCCCGACCAGCATGTTCACCGTGCTGTTCGCGCTCGGCCGGTTGCCGGGCTGGATCGCCCAGTGGCACGAGATGATCAAGGAGCCGAACTCCCGGATCGGCCGTCCGCGGCAGATCTACACCGGCGTGGTCGAGCGCGACTACGTTCCGGTCGAGGCCCGCTGAGGCGAGCGATCTCCCGACGGGGCGGCCGTCTCCCCTCCTCGGCCCCCGGTCTCTTCGGTCCTCTTCGGCCCTCCAGGAAGGCCCCGGTCCCTTCGGACCGGGGCCTTCCGGTTGTGCGGTGACGGGCCTTCCGTGTCCGGATTTTCGCCCTCCGCTTGTGAGAGTTGCGAAAGAGACGTAGGTCACAGAAATTGGGGGGTAACCATCGGCGGGGTTCGGGGGTCTAACCGGGTGGCGTCGGCCTCCCGGCGGAGTCGCCGCCGCGCTTCGTGTCCGTCTTGGGGGACGGACGTGAGGTGAAGAAATGGTGAACGTGTGCGGGGAGCTTTGAGCGGCCTCCCGACCCGCACGCTCACCCGTAGAGCGCCCGGCCAGGATCCCGTGGGGGGAATCCATGACCGGGAAGAGAAAGCGCCCCGTCGACGGGCCCGTGGGGGGACTCGGCCGATGGGGCGCTTTTCGCTGTCCGGGGCCGCCGCGCCTCGCCTGGCGGTGGGCGGACGTCTCCCGGGGCGGGGACCACCCGTCGAAGCGGCGGCGGGAGCGCGTTCGGGGCGTGGCCGTCGACGGCGTGCTCTCAGGCGCGGCCGACCAGTTCGTAGCCGGCCTCGTCGACGGCTTCGCGTACGGCGGTGTCGTCCAGTTCGCCGGTGGAGGTGACGTCGACCTGCCCCGAGGCGGCCTGGGCCCGCACCGCCGAGACGCCCTCGATCCGGGAGATCTCCTCGGAGACCGCGCCCTCGCAGTGGCCGCAGGTCATTCCGGAAACCTGGTATGTGGTCGTGACGGTGCTCATGGCCGACTCCTCGTTCTCGGTGCGGAGTGTCCGTACGGAGTACTCGCTGGGTGTATGCATGGGCGGCCCCCGGCGGGGGCCGGGCGCGTGCGCGAGGTCGACTCTATACCCCCTTAGGGTATGCGCCAAGCGTGCTCATGCCGCGCACCGGCCGCCGGAGCCGGGTCCACTAAGGGGGGCACCTTGAGGGGGCGCCGGCGGGGTGCGCCGCGCTGGTGCGGTGGGGTTTGCGGCGCCGCGCCCGTGGGGCGGCACGAGTGGTGCCGCCCCACGGGCGCGGGCCCTGTGAAGGGCTCTCCGGATCCTGCGGTGGGTCCTAGGGAGTGTCTTCAAAGTCCCGCCAGGCAGGCGGGACTTTGAAGACACGACCTAGCGGCCTCCGCGGTGTCCCGGCCTGCGGGTGACCCAGTCGCGGATGGTGTCGGCGAACCAGTAGGGCTTACCTCCTTCCACGAGGTCGGGCGGCGGCAGGAGACCGTGTTTCTTGTAGGAGCGCACGGTGTCGGTCCGGACGCCGATGTGCGCGGCGATCTCCTTGTACGACCAGAGCCGTCGGTCGGCCATCTCGCACCTCCCAGGTTGGCTGGTGGGCAGGCCGTCAGCCTGTGTGGGGTGAACGACGGGGAGTGATCCCCGGCGGGGCGCTGTGGGCGCCCTGTGACAGCGGACCTGTCGAACCGTGACATTGGTGACGGGCGTGCCGAAGGACGGGAGAGCAGGTCAATATGTAAGGACAAACTGTTGACAGGTGTCTCCGGGGCGGCGGACGATGTGCCGGGCACGCACCCGCCGAAGAGAGGGGACGCGATACATGACCGCACCGCACGACGTGGTCACCATGGGCCGCATCGGGGTCGACATCTACCCCCTCCAGACCGGCGTGCCGCTCCAGCACGTGGAGAGCTTCGGGAAGTTCCTCGGCGGGTCCGCCACCAACGTGGCGGTCGCCGCCTCGCGGCTCGGCCGCTCCACCGCGGTGGTGACCCGTACGGGCGACGACCCGTTCGGCGTCTACTGCCACGAGGCGCTGCGCGGCTTCGGCGTGGACGACCGGTGGGTGACACCCGTGCGGCGCTATCCGACCCCGGTCACGTTCTGCGAGATCTTCCCCCCGGACGACTTCCCGCTCTACTTCTACCGTCGGCCCAAGGCGCCCGACCTCGAACTGCTCGCCGACGAGCTGGACCTGGCCGGCGTCGCCGCCGCCCGCATCTTCTGGATGACCGGCACGGGACTGTGCGCGGAACCCAGCCGTACGGCCACCCTCGCCGCGCTGGCGGCACGCGGGAAGGAGCGGGCCCCGAGGAACCACACGGCCGGTGCGGGCCCGCACGGTGAGCCCGACGCCGTCGCCACCGTCTTCGACCTCGACTGGCGGCCCATGTTCTGGGGCGCGGGCGTCGAGGGGGAGTTGACCGAGGCGGAGGCCGCCGAGGCGGCCCGCCCCCACTACCGTGCGGCTCTCGCCCACGCCACCGTCGCCGTGGGCAATCTCGCCGAGTGCGAAGTCGCCACCGGGGTCCGCGAGCCGCGCGCCTGTGCCGAGGCCCTGTTGGCGGCGGGCGCCCGGCTGGCCGTCGTCAAGCTGGGCCCTGAAGGCGTGCTGGCGGTCCACGCGGACGGCTCGGCCGCGCGGGTGCCGCCGCATCCGGTGGAGGTCGTCAACGGGCTGGGCGCCGGGGACGCGTTCGGCGGCGCCCTGTGCCACGGACTGCTGGCCGGCTGGGACCTGGAGTACGTGATGCGGTATGCCAACGCCGCCGGGGCGCTGGTCGCCTCGCGGCTGGCCTGTTCCTCCGCGATGCCGACGGCGCCCGAGGTCGAGGAGCTGCTGCGCGGTTGAGCGGGCGCCTCGCCGCGGCGGCGACCCCCGCCGAGCCGGGGCCCTGCCGAGCTGCGGTGTCGTCGAGCCGCCGTGTTCCCCGCGTGCCCTGCCCCCAACCCTTCGAAAGCGAGCCCACCTTGGCCAGCAGCAGTGTCAGCCTCTCGGAGCTGGCGTCCGTGCGCACCCGGCATCCCGAGGCCATCGCCGAGGCGGCGGCTCGCCGTGCGCGCCGTCCGCTGGTGGACGAGCGCGAGCGGCTGGTGATCGTCGCAGCGGACCATCCGGCGCGCGGTGCGCTGGCCGTCGGGGGCGACGCGCTCGCCATGGCGAACCGTGCCGCGCTTTTGGAACGGCTGGTCGTCGCCCTCTCCCGGCCCGGTGTCGACGGGGTGTTGGCGACCGCCGACATCCTGGAGGACCTGCTGCTGCTGGGGGCGCTGGAGAACAAGGTCGTGCTGGGTTCGATGAACCGGGGCGGGCTGGCGGGGGCCGCCTTCGAGCTGGACGACCGGTTCACCGGGCACCGCCCCGAGGACATCGAGCGGCTGCGCTTCGACGGGGGGAAGCTGCTGCTGCGTATCGACTACAGCGACCCCGGTTCCCTGCGGACGCTGCACGCCACCGCGCGCGCCATCGACGAGATGGCGTCCCGCGCGCTGCCGGTCTTCGTCGAGCCGTTCCTGGCGGGACGGGTGGACGGCAGGCTGGTCAACGATCTGAGCGGCCCCGCCGTGGCGCGCTCGGTCGCCATCGCCTCCGGGCTCGGCGGTACGTCCGCCTACACCTGGCTCAAACTGCCGGTCACCGCGGACCCCGAGGACATGGCGTGGGTGTGCGAGACCTCCGCGCTGCCCGTGGTCCTGCTCGGTGGCGAGGTGAGCGGCGATCAGGAGGGCACCTATGAGAAGTGGCGCAGGGCGCTGAGCCTGCCGACCGTGCGCGGGCTGGTCGTCGGGCGTTCCCTGCTCTACCCGGCCGACGGTGAGGTGAGCGCGGCCGTGGACACCGCCGTCCAACTGACGAAAGGGCTGTGACGAGATGACAGGCACCGGGCAGGCGGGCACGGGCAGGACAGGCGCCGGGACGACGGACACCGGGGATACGGAGACCGGCATGACGGACACCGGGGACGGTTTCCATCTGCGGGCGGGGCGGGCCGCCTCGGGCCCCTACGCCCTCGACATCGATCCCAGGAGCGCGGGCTGGGGCTACTCCTCGCTGCGGGTGCTGGAGGTGGAGCCGGGCGGCTCGCACGTGTGGGAGACCGGCGAGAGCGAGTGGATCGTGCTGCCGCTGTCCGGCGGCTGCACCGTCGAGGCCGAGGGGGTGACGCTCCACCTGCACGGCAGGGAGAGCGTGTTCGCCGCCGTCAGCGACTTCGCCTACGTGCCGCGTGAGGCGGAGGTGACGCTCAGCAGCGCGGCGGGCGGCCGGTTCGCGCTGACGGGCGCGCGCTGCGAGCGGCGGCTGCCGGTGCGGTACGGCGCCGCCGAGGACGTCCCCGTCGAGCTGCGGGGCGGCGGGCAGTGCTCGCGGCAGGTCAACAACTTCGCCGCCGCGCACGTGTTCGAGGCCGACCGGCTCATCGCGGTCGAGGTGCTCACCCCCGGCGGCAACTGGTCCTCCTACCCTCCGCACAAGCACGACGAGGCGAGGGAGGGCGTCGAGAGCGAACTGGAGGAGATCTACTACTACGAGATTGCCCCGCACGGGGCCACCGACGGCGTCGGCTACCAGCGCGTCACCCCCAGCGGCCGCGGGCGCGGCACCGACGTGCTCGCCGAGGTGCGCGGCGGTGACGCCGTGCTGATCCCCGACGGCTGGCACGGCCCCTCCATGGCCGCGCCCGGCCACGACATGTACTACCTGAACGTGATGGCCGGTCCCGGGGTGGATCGCGCGTGGCATATCTGCGACCATCCTGACCACGCGTGGATTCGTGGTACGTGGGCCGAAACACCTGTGGATCCCAGGCTTCCGTTGTACGAGGCGAAGGATTTCGCAGCATCGCACGCCAGTTCGCCCGAAGCGGCGCGAGCCGGTGCGCGGGAAGGGGAGACGAAGCGGTGACCACCGTCAGGCTGACCGTCGCACAGGCCCTCGTACGCTTCCTCGCCGCGCAGTACACCGAACGCGACGGGCAACGGCACCGCCTCATCGACGCCTGCTGGGGCATCTTCGGGCACGGCAACGTCGCCGGCATCGGCCAGGCCCTCGTCGAGAGCGGGCAGGGCCCCGACGCGCCGCTCCCCTTCCACCAGGGCCGCAACGAACAGGCCATGGTGCACGCCGCCGTCGGCTTCGCCCGCCACAGGAGCCGGCTCTCCGCGCAGGCCGTCACCACCTCCATCGGCCCGGGCGCCACCAACCTGGTCACCGGCGCCGCGCTGGCCACCCTCAACCGGCTGCCCGTCCTGCTGCTGCCCGGCGACGTCTTCGCGACCCGCGCCCCCGACCCCGTCCTCCAGCAACTGGAGGTCCCCTACGCGGGCGACCTCTCCGTCAACGACGCGCTGCGCCCCGTCTCCCGCTACTTCGACCGGGTACTGCGCCCCGAGGCGCTGATCCCCGCCGCGCTCGGTGCCGCGCGGGTGCTGGCCGATCCCGCCGAGACCGGCGCCGTCACCCTCGCGCTGCCGCAGGACGTGCAGACGGAGGCCCACGACTGGCCCGAGGAGTTCTTCGCCGAACGGACCTGGCGGGTGGGCCGCCCGGGGCTGGAGCCCGACGTGCTGGCCGCGGCGGCCGAGGCGGTCCGTACCGCGCGCAGGCCGCTCGTCGTCGCCGGCGGCGGTGTCCACCACAGCGAGGCCGAAGCGGCGCTGCGGACGTTCGCGGACGTCACCGGCGTACCCGTCGCCTCCACCCAGGCGGGCAAGGGCTCCCTGCGGTTCGACCACCCGTGCGACGTGGGCGGGATCGGGCACACCGGCACCGCCGTGGCCGACGCGCTCGCGCGCACCGCCGACCTGGTCGTCGGCGTCGGCACCCGCTGGACCGACTTCACCACCGCCTCGGGCACCCTCTTCCCCGGCGAAGCCCGTTTCGTCAACCTCAACATCGCCGCCTTCGACGGGCACAAGATGGCCGGTCTCTCCGCCGTCGCCGACGCGCGCGCCGGCCTGGAGGCGCTCACCGGCGCGCTGCGCGGCCACCGGGTCTCGCCCGACTACGAGGCCGAGTACAGCCGTGGCAAGGAGGCATGGGAGCGCACCGTCTCCGAGGCGTTCGCGCCGCACCCCCTGGACGCGCGCGCGAGGCCCTCCCAGACGCAGGTGCTCGGCGCGCTCGACTCCGTCGTCGGCGACGAGGACATCGTCATCAACGCCGCCGGATCCATGCCGGGCGACCTGCACAAGCTGTGGCGCGCCCGCTCACCGCGCCAGTACCACGTCGAGTACGGCTACTCGTGCATGGGCTACGAGATCCCGGCCGCCCTCGGCGTCGCGCTGGCCGATCCGGAGCGCACCGTGTGGGCGCTGGTGGGCGACGGTACGTACCTGATGCTGCCCACCGAGATCGTCACCGCCGTGCAGGAGGGCGTGCCCCTCAACGTCGTCCTCGTCCAAAACCACGGCTACGCCTCCATCGGCGGCCTGTCCGAGCAGACCGGCGGCGAACGCTTCGGCACCGCCTACCGCTACCGCGACCCGGACGGCGGCTACACCGGTGACCCGCTGCCCGTCGACCTCGCCGCCAACGCCGCCTCACTCGGCATGGAGGTGCACCGCGCCGCCACCTGCGAACAGCTGCGCGAGGCGCTGGCGGCGGCCCGCGCCTCGGACCGGCCCACCTGCGTGTACGTCGAGACCGACACCGAGCCCGACGTGCCGGCGCCGGGACCCGAGGCATGGTGGGACGTGGCCGTCGCCGAGACCTCCACGCGCCCGGCGGCCCGCGCGGCGCGCCAGGAGTACGAGCGGCAACGCGCCCAGCGGCGCCACCACCTGTGACAGCCACCGGCGGCAGCGCGAGCCGGCAGCCGGCACAACCCCGTCCCAAGAAAGGTCCCGGCCCCATGAAGACCCTCGGCCACTGGATCGGCAACAAGCCCCACGAGTCGGCCTCCGGCACCGTCGGACCCGTCTGGAACCCGGCCACAGGCGCCCAGCACACGCAGGTCGCCCTCGCCTCCGTGGACGAGGTCGACGCGGCGGTCGCCGCGGCCAAGGCCGCCTACCGCGAGTGGTCGCAGACCTCACTGGCCAGGCGCACCGCCTTCCTGTTCCGCTACCGCGCCCTGCTGGACGCACACCGCGACGAGATCGCCGCACTCATCACCGCCGAACACGGCAAGGTGCACGCGGACGCGCTCGGCGAGGTCGCCCGCGGCATGGAGATCGTGGAGCTGGCCTGCGGCATCCCCGAGAAGCTCAAGGGCGAGCTGTCCACCGAGGTCTCCACCCGGGTCGACGTCTCCTCGATCCGGCAGCCGGTCGGCGTGGTCGCGGGCATCTCGCCGTTCAACTTCCCCGCCATGGTGCCGATGTGGATGTTCCCGCTGGCACTGGCCTGCGGCAACACCTTCGTGCTCAAGCCCAGCGAGAAGGACCCCTCGGCCGCCTACCGGCTCGCCGAGCTGGCCGCCGAGGCGGGGCTGCCCGAAGGCGTACTCAACGTCGTCAACGGCGACAAGGTGGCCGTCGACCGCCTGCTGTCCCACCCCGACGTGGCCGCCGTCTCCTTCGTCGGCTCCACGCCCATCGCCCGCCACGTGCAGGCCGAGGCCACCGCGGCCGGCAAGCGCGTCCAGGCGCTCGGCGGCGCCAAGAACCACATGCTCGTACTGCCCGACGCCGACCTCGACCACGCCGCCGACAACGCCGTGAGCGCCGCCTACGGTTCGGCTGGTGAACGCTGCATGGCCGTCTCCGTGGTGGTGGCCGTCGGCGCGGCGGGCGACGCGCTCGTCGCCAGGATCGCCGAGCGGGCCCGCGCGCTGCGCATCGGCCCCGGTACCGACCCGGCCAGCGAGATGGGCCCGCTCATCACCCGCGAACACCGCGACAAGGTCGCCTCCTACGTCACAGGCGCCGCGGCCCAGGGCGCCGAGGTCGTCGTCGACGGCACGGGCCCGGTCCTCGAAGGGCACCCCGAGTGCGCCGACGGCTTCTTCCTCGGCGTCTCCCTCCTCGACAAGGTCACCCCCGGCATGGCCGCCTACGACGACGAGATCTTCGGCCCCGTGCTGAGCGTCGTGCGCGCCGAGACCTACGACGAGGCCCTCGCCCTGATCAACTCCAGCAAGTGGGGCAACGGCACCGCCGTCTTCACCCGCGACGGCGGCGCCGCCCGCCGCTTCCAGCTGGAGGTCGAGGCCGGCATGGTCGGCGTCAACGTGCCCATCCCGGTCCCGGTGGGCTACCACTCCTTCGGCGGCTGGAAGCAGAGCCTCTTCGGCGACCTGCACGTCTACGGCAACGACGGCGTGCAGTTCTACACCCGCGGCAAGGTCATCACCACCCGCTGGCCCGACCCCGAGGACAGCGGCGGCGTCAACCTCGGCTTTCCGAGCAACCACTGACCACCCGCAGGACCACCCCGCCCCGCTCCGCCGCCGCCCGCCACGGACGGCGGCGGAGCTTCCGCGACCGGCCACAGCGGAGCTTCCGCAGGCCCCCACGACAGTGCTCCCGCCGCCCGCCACGGAGGGGATCGCCTGCTCAGACGGCATGTGACCCCGCTTTCTCGGTAACCTCGACCACATGCTCGGGAACATGAACGCCGCACCGCTGGCCTGGCTCCGGGCGCTCAAGGACACCGCCCGCTCCGGGCTGACCGTGGAGCGCGCGTCGCTGACGCCGCTGATAGCGGTACGCGGCGCGTGCGGCGTGGGCGTCGTGGTCGGGCTGGCACTGCTCATCGGCACGCCGCAACTCGCGGTCTCCAGCGCCTTCGGGGCCTTCGCCTCCGGCATCGCCACCTTCCAGCGCAGCTGGCGGCCCCGGCCCGTACTGGCGCTGGCCGCCTCCGCCGGACTGGCGATCTCCACCTTCCTCGGCTACCTGCTCGTCGGCTGGCCGTGGGCGTTCGTGCTGCTGCTCGCCCTGTGGGCGTTCCTCGCCGGCATGGCGTGGGGGATAGGGCCCACCTCGGGAGTGGTCGCCGCCTTCAACATCTCCGTGATGCTCATCACCGTCCACCTGCCCGCCTCCACACTGGGCGCGCTCAGCCACGCCGCGCTGATCGCCGCCGGCGGCGTGGTGCAGGCCGGACTCATCGTGCTGTTCCCCATCAGGCCCTGGGGCGAGCGGCGCGAAGCGCTCGCCGACGCGCTCGCCGGAGTCGCCGACTACGCCCGCCGGCTGCGGCACGACCCCATGGCGCCCTTCGATCCCGAACCCCTGATCGAGGCCCGCAGCGCCGCCTACGTCACCCCTCGCCAGGCCCGCCGCAGGCCGCGCCAGTTGCACGGCTACCGCGCGCTGGCCGAACGCTTCCGGCCCGTCCTCGCCTCGCTCGCCGACCCCGTCGTCGGCGGCGCGCCGATGGTCGGACCCGAACGCGACCGGGTACGCGAACTCCTGTCAGCCGCGGCCACCGTGCTGGACGCCACCGCCCGCGCCGTACGGCGCGGCGAACGCGTCCGCCTGCCCGACCAGGCACTCGACGTCCTGCGCGTGCCCAAGAGCGGACCCGTACTCTCCGGGCCCGCACGGCGCGCCGGACTCCGCCTGATCGCGCTCACCGACGACGCCGTCGAAGCCGCCCAGGAACCCGTCGAGGTCACCCGCGGCGGCGTACTGGCCCGCGTCACCTGGCACGTGGCCGACCGCGAAGGGCGCCGCCGCGGCTTCCCCGACCGCGCGCCCCTCGTCGACGCCAGCCTCGACGGACCCTACGGACCCGACCCGGAAGAGCTGGCAGCCGAGGAGGCCGAGGCGGCCCGCCTGAAGGAGACCAAGGCGGCAGGCGGCAAACACACCCCCGCCGCGGGGCACGCGCTCGCCCGCGAACGCCACCTGCACATGCCCACCCTCGCCGGGCTCGTCCCCGTCGCCGTCCGCGCCTTCCGCCGCGAACTCCACTGGCGCTCACCGATCCTGCGCCACGCGATCCGCGTCAGCGTCGTCGCCTCCGTCGGCTACCTCCTGGGCAACGCGCTGCCGCCCGCACACGGCTACTGGGTCCCCCTCACCGCCGCCATGGTGCTGCGACCCGACTTCTCCCGCACCTACGAACGAGGCGTGGGCCGGTTCGTCGGCACCCTGCTCGGCGTCGCCGTCGCCGGCACCGTCATGGCACTCGCCGGCCCGGGCCCCTACCTGAGCGCGGCCCTCGCCGTGGTCAGCGTCGGCTTCATGTACCTGCTGATGCGCACCGGACAGGCCATCACCTCCATCTGCACCGGCGCCTACGTCGTCTTCCTCCTCGGCATCCTGGGCACCGACTGGTACCAGACCGCCTACGAACGCGCCGGACTCACCGCACTCGGCGGAGTCCTGGCCATGCTCAGCTACGCCCTCTTCCCCGCCTGGGAAACCCCCCTGCTGCGCGACCGGCTCGCCGACTGGCTCGCCGCCACGGGCCGCTACGCCATCGCCGTCATGGACGCCTTCGCCGAACCCGCCGAACGAGCCCCCCGCCAGGTCCGCGAAGCCCTGCTCGACACCCGCGCGGCCCGCCAGACCTGGGAACAGACCCTCAACCGCGCCGAAGCCGAACCCGTACGCCACCGCGGCACCCACTCCCCGCTCTCCCGCCGCTCCGCCAGCGACGCCCAGTCCGCGCTCGTCACCCTCGGCCGCGCCACGATGCTGCTGGAGGCGCACCTCCCCGACAGGGAGGCCCCCTCAGACCCCGGGGCCGTCGACTTCTCCGCCGCCCTCGCGCCTGCGGTCGCCGCCGCCACCACCGCCATCCGATCGAGCGAACCTGTCGAGTGGGGCGACGTCCACGCCGCCCTCACCCGCTGGTGGGACCAGGCCGACCACCCGCCCCCCGTCGCCCTGCGCACCGCCGAACTCCTCACCGACGCGTTGGACGACCTCGCCCAAGCGGTGACTCCCCGCGACTCCTCGGGACGCGGGCGGGAGCCCCACGCAACTGGTGCCCGTACCGATAAATCATGATCGGCGGCGCGCCGTCGTCGGCTGCCGCCTCCAGCATGACCCGGTAGATGAACGGCGCGGGCCCCGTCACCTGCACGACGGTCCCCGCCTTCCCCGTCTTCCCCGTCTTCTCGTCGCGCACCCTGTCGCCCTCGCCCCACACGGTCACACACTCCGCAGCGGACGGCGAGGCGCGGCCTCGCCGCGCTCGCCTTCACTGTGCTTGTGCCGCAGGTGTGCTCCGAACAGCGCCTCCAGATCGGCCCGCGGCTTCGGGTCCCCGGCCGCCCGGTTGATCTGCGTCCGGTACCACTCGCAGTCCAAACACTGCTCGCGGCTCGCTCGTTCCCGTTCCATGGATGCCTCTATGCCTCTACGCCTCTATGCCTCTTGGATGCTGAAGATTTCCCTTCCGGACCTCAAGAGTGCGTCACCGGGCGTAATCACAACAGCACCGACAGCATGAGGGTTGAGTGGTAATGGGTCGGACTCGAACAACCGGTCCCGCAGCTGTTCGAGGAGCGCGTCAGGCTTCGCATGGCACGGCAATCGCGTCTGGACGAGCCCGGGGCTCCGTCGTTCCGCCTGGTCCTCGACCAAGGCGCGATCGAGCAAACCGTTGGCGGCAATCGGACGATGCGCGAGCAATTGCTGAGTCTGCGGCGGGCATCCGGCCGGCACACGATTCAAGTGCTTCCTTTCGGATCACGCGAGCACACGATGCTGGGGGGCACGCCGGTCCTCCTGACCATGCCCGACGGGTCGGAACTGGCTTACAGCGAAGGGGCGGACCACGGGCGGATCATCGACAAGCCCGAGCACGTCCGCGCCTACGCCCGGTCGTTCGAGCAACTGTGCGCCGACTCGCTCTCTGCGGAGCGGTCCGCGCGACTGATCACCGAGGCGGCGGCTCGCTGCGGGCGCGCACCACGCGAGCGTCGCGCCCTCACCGGCAAGGTGCTGCGTCATCGTGGCGGACGGCTACCACGGCATCGTCCCGGTGCGTGACAGCAAGGCACCCGCCCGCACGCCACTGATGTACTCGGCAACGGCCTGGACGGTGTTCGTCAACGGGCTGAAACGACAGGCGCGCTGACTGGGCCCGCGCCGGCCCGAGGTGGTCCCGCACCGGCGATCAGTCGAAGCCTCCCACTACTTTGCTGCCAGCCCATGGGTAAAACGCCTCGGAAGCCGGACCGGGAAATGCGCGTCACGGTAGTGCGGGGCTTGCACATCCGTGCTGCTCCGCGAGCTTTGATCCGAAGGCGTCGAGCAACTTTCGTTCGAAGTCGGCACTTACTGTGAGTCGGTCTTCATAATCGGCGAACGGAGGAGTCAAGCTGGCAGCTGTGAAGAGGGATGCCGACTCCGTTCCGTGACACCGTGCTGTGGACCAGGCCCAGCCCGGTGTCTCCTCGTCGCGCCCCGCCTTTCCTGGCACCCCGTTAATGATTGCGCCGACGGAGTACCCCCGTGCAAGGGGGCCGTAGAGAGCGGAAAGGCGATAGACCTTTTCATCCTTCTCGTTTACGAGTAGGCAATCCTGCGCGGGAACCTCAGCCACCGCTTCGGTGCCGATTGCCTTCGTGATGCCCCATTTTCGTGCCTCGCGGGCGATACTCCGTAGGCTGCGACACGTTCCGGTGGCCTGAGAGAGAGGCTTTGGTGCGCTCATCACCATGTCGGTAGGTGCCTGGCGCACCTCCTTTCCCAGCCCGGCGTGGCACTTCCATTTTTCGTCCGCTTTCCTGGCGATGACTGTGGTGGCTTGTGCCAGCCTAAGCCGCTCCTCAGCATTTTGAGAGAAGTGGGTATCTGTACCGGCCAAGTCGTACTTGACGTTGACAAGTATGTGCTCACGCCCTTTCGCACGGCAGTTCATCACCACCGTCGCATGCGCGGCGGTACCCCCGTCGACCGTCAGGACCCCGGTCCAACCTGCCCCCAGGGGAGCGGAGGTTGCATTGGTTGCCAGGGGTTTCTGGTTCGCTTGTGTGGCGACCCCGGGCGCCGTCGCCTCAGTGCCGATCGAGATCGTCGCGAGCCGTTTCTTGTCCTCGGCGACCGCCTTACATTCAGTGAGGAGACCATGCGAACCGACCACACCCCCGTACCGAGGCCTCCGGCTGTTGACCTCATTACCCGGGAACAGCTTCTGTGCGGCGTCTTCCTGGAACGCTCCCTCACACATGGGTTCGAAGCCTGTCTCGCCCACTTTCTGCTGTACGAGAATCGCTGCCGCTGCGCACATGACGAGTCCGACGGAGCCAGCGGCCACATGTTTACGCTTGAGCATCAGTCGTCACCGCGGCCGAGCCATCCGTCGGCCTGCCGACGTGACGCGTCCCGCCCACTCATCGCGAATGTCGACTTCAACACAGTGAGCGCGGAGTCCTGCCCTTTTACATCGGAAGAGTCTGCCCAGTCATTGACCAGGTATCGTATCTGCGAATCGGATGAAAGCCACTGCCGCGTAAGCTCTTGTCGCGCCTCGGTATCTGCTGACTGTTTCACGTTGTTGCTCTCTTCCCAAGTTCCCGTGTCAATCGACCGTTGAATCGAATCCCCTACGAAGGGAATGGGAGTGAACACCCCGCCGACGATGTGGTATTTGAGCTTGGCGTTCCAGTCCGCTTCGCTCATTTCCTCATCCCGCAGATCGAGAACACGGTCGCGCCGTATCGCTTCGAAAGCTCCCATGGAGGCTCCGGCGTGTGTCATGGCGTTTTGAACGTCGCCATCTTCGGGGCCTGCCTGCGGTGAAAGTTTCGCAACGTCTTGCCGAATCTGTTCTCGCTCGGCTTGATGCATCACGGCAAAACCTTCCGGTGTGTCCGCAACGCCCCGCATGACACGGACGAGTTTTTCTGGGTGGGCGGACAGGTGCGCGTTGTTCTCGGAGCCGTAGATGCCAATGTGATCCCGCACGTCCTCCCCGCGGTACAGAGTCGTGTGGGTATCCGGCGCATAGTCGGCCAAGGCGTTCGCTATCGGGCGTTGTAGGTTCTCCGGCAGCGAGGAGCCACCCATACCGGGGTCGGCCTGGTTGATGACCTGGTTCATGATCCTCGCCTCAGGGATCGTGTGCGTGGCGTGAGGGCGCGCGGCCCCGTCGCCCACGATCGGCTGTTCGCCAGTCGCTCCGGCCTCGATGGCCCGAGCCAAGCCCCTGCGAGCGTCGCTGTTCTCCTTGTCCGGATCATGCATCCCCGCCGGGTCGGGGGAGCCGAGGTCGACGTGGTTCCAGTCGCGGTCCTTCAGTAGGTACTTGAGATTGTCTCTCTTGTCGTCCGGGCCCGGATCAAGATATTCGGTGGAAGCCTCGGGGTCGTGTGACATCACTTCGAGAACTCCGTCGAGAGGGTCGTGAGCGAAGTGAGCCTCCTTCTTGCTGCCGAAGTCTCCCTTCAGGTCCCAGATATCAGGGTCGCCACCTTGGTCCTCGTCCTCAGCTTTCCGAATCGCGTCGGCAGTGTCGAAGAGGAACTGTTTGCCATAGCCGTCACCGCGTTGCATGAGGGATACCAGGCTTTGATAGCCGCGGACCTTCTGGCCGTGATCACCACTTCCGCTCTCTGCCGGGATCTTTTCTCCGGCAACTTTCAGATCGTATTCTTTGAGCCCGGCTTTTTTCATGCCCTCTTGGAATCTCTTGTAGAAGGCCGAGTCCGGGTTCTTCGTGGCACTGGAGAGGTTCGTCGCGAGTGCCTTGTCCAATGACGTGTAGGACTTCTTGTGGTCCTTGTCATCGTAGTAGGCGAGGTCATCGAGGCGGTCATGTGTCTTGATGAGGCCTTCTGGCCCCCCAAGGGAATTGATGAGGGTGCGGCTGAATGCAGGCTCGTCCCCGTGGGCGCGCGCCAGGATGGCTGCCTCGCGCAATTTCTCAGGCGCGGGCGTCTCGCCATCCTTGATGCTTTCGTAGGTCTTCGCTGCGCGGGCCGCGTTCTTTTTGATGACGTCATCGCCTACAGCACCGTTGAACCCGTTGGGCAGGCCCTTTTCGGGCTCTTTCGGATCAGTCATGAAAGTGGTACAAAGACCGGCATCGGCGTCTTGTGTGTCTTTGACAGCCTGCTTGATCTTGTTTGTCCACTTGTCCTCGACGACCGCTTTGGCTTTGGGGTTTTCGCGGTAGCCGTCGGCGACTTCCTTGCCCTTCTTCGCCGCGACCTTGTCAAGATTCATCGTGCAGTGGCCGCGCGAGTTCACATTCATGCCGGCGTCTTGTGCGTCGTCACGGGCTCGCTCAACTGCCTTCTTGTGGGCGTCCAGAGTCGCATGAGCCAGTCGGAAGAGGGCGCCCACTCCGTGAGCCTCGCCCTTGGCCTGGTCGTACTCCTCGGCTGTCTTACGGCCCCACTGCCCAAAGGCCTTCGCGGACGCCCCTTGCCAACTGTCGGCATCGACAGCGGCTTTGACGTGGTCTCTGTAGTCCTGGCCGAGAGTCCCGAACTTCTTGGCCATTCTTTCCCAGGCCTTTGCGGCCTCCTCTAGACAGCCCAAGTCCGCATGCAGGATATCGTCGTATGAAACCGCCATGCTGCTGTGCCCCTCAGAGGTCGTCGAGCTGGCTCTTGGCCCGAGGCTTGGATACGTCCATACTCGTTGAGACTTGCACGTCGATACCAGAGAGGATCTTGTTGACGTCCAGCAAGGCCTCGTGCTCGTACGTAAGACTTCGGGTGAGATGTTTGTGATGCTCGCGCCAAGAAGTCAGTCGATGGCGAACCCCGGCCCACAGTTCCCAACCGTGGAGTTTTCCGCGAGAAGTAGTCGGGCTTTGCGGGTTTCCCGAGATGAGCTCGGTATCAGCATCCGCGACAGAGCCGGCTGTGGTTGTTGCCGGCCCCAACGTATCGTGGATGTACACCGCTGCCGACTGCTTCTTCGACTCATCGTGGGCAAGGTCGGATCTTTTCGGGATATGCCCGCCAGGTCTCATGCCCGGACTGCGTTTGAGATCCGATTCCTTGTCGTCCCCCATGCCGTATTCGCCCCCCTGGGTCTCTCTTTCACGCGAGACCGCTCCATGGCGATGAGCAGGCCCTCCGGCCGCTGGTCCACGGGAAGGGTCTGCTGAGCGGCCGCGCGGAAAATCGGTCCCCAAAGCTAGCAAGGTCTGTCACCGAACGCCACCGGCAGAAGCGGAGGGTGACGGGTGCTGCTTGCCGTAGTGCAGAAACCCGGCGGGCGGCGGCTGTGGCCAGGTGGTGGGTGGTACGGCGACGGGCCGGATGTCAGCTGCGCGCGATGAACCGGATCCGGTCCTGGTCCCGTGGTGACGGTAGAGACCGCAACAGGAGAGACGATGACGCAACCACCGGGGTACGAACCCGTATCCCCTTTGGGCCCAGAGGAACAGAACGAGTTCGGGATCCCGGGTTCGCCCGTGTCACCGATCGAGTCCCGCACAACTGCCTGGCCCACGAAGGAGGCCAGGTCCGCTGAGGCGACCCAGCGGCAAGGGCAAGGGACGGCAGGGGCAGGCGCTGCCGGTGCCACCGAGCCGTGGCGGGGAGACGTCTCTCTGCCCGATCCGTACGCGTACCAGGCAGCAGCCAGGCTTCCGGACAACCAGGCACGGCAAATCAGCGCCAACGCCCCCTGGCTACGCAATTCCCTCTACATGAGTCCGTCGGAAGCCGCACGCAGTCAGGACCTCTCCTCTGTGCCTGGAAACCCCATTCCCGGCGGCGCGGGCACGTACGGACCCCGCGACGCGCCGGGTAGCAGCGAGAACAAGAACAACAAAAGATCGGAGAACCAAGGCCTCAAGCGGAGTATGGCGGTACGCGAAAGCCCCCTGCTCAAACAGGGCGGGCAGAGGAGAGGCCGGCGCTGACGAAGCACCGGCCGAGCGTCAGCGCTTGACGCGGCCGCGTACCGCCAGGACCGCCAGGCCCAGCAGGATCGGTTCCGACACGCGGGAGGCCATCTCCACGTAGGTGCCGGCCGTGGTCAGATCCTGCCCTGACGACCGGAAGACGACGGAGTTCAGGACGACGCGCAGCGACTGGTCGAGCCGGCGCGCGGTGAACCGGGCGTGGAGCGACGAAGGCGGCCGGCCCGGATCGGGCGTGTCGATCACGAGCCGGGCCTCGTCGCCTGTCAGCCGGCCGGTCGCCTCCTGCGCGGGAGTGTGTCCGGGGATGCCCCAGGCCGTCATCACCAGCACCGTCGCCCCCATCGCCAGGCCCAACCAGGCGAGGGCGCGCGTCGCGCGCAGTCCGTAGCCGGAGAGCGCCCAGTAGACGTGCAGGAGCACGCGTTCTCCCCACGGACGGGTGCGATCCGCGCGCCGCATCTCCATTTCTCCGTAGTAGAAATCCGCTCCTCCCGGCTCGTCCTTGGCGTCCTCGAACGACTTGCGCAACTGGCGGTAGTAAGAAGCCAACGCGGTGGGGGACAGCACCGGCACACCGTCGGGCCCCGCGTCCCAGCCAGGCAGGTTCCGCGCCGCCCGCCAGTGCTGTTCCTCGGCGAGGGTGATCCGGGAAGACCACCGGGTGGGGATGCCGCCCCGGCGGCGCCATCCGGAGGGTACGCGGCCGAACCGGTACTCCCCTTCGAGCCTGATCTGGTCGAGATGGACGGCACCGGCCACCCGGCAGGCACGCAGATCGACGCTGTCGAGCATGAGCTGCGCCGCGTCCACGCCCCGGAGGGAGAGCACCCGGACGGGAGACGCGGCCCCCGCGTCTCCGGCACGGGCGTCGTGCGTGGTCCCGTCCGCCGACCGTGTGGGAAACGGCTCGGTGTGCGCCACCAGGCTCATGGGCTGCTCGAAGACCGCATCCGACAGGTCGACGTCGGCGCGCCGTACGCGCAGCATCGCTGTCGCCGCCCACCGTGTCCGCCAGCAGGTGACACGATCCGCGTCCACTTCCAGGGTGACCGGATCGGAGAAGGTGACCTCGGACAGATCGAGGGTTCCACGGCATACCAGGGGGCCGAAGCGCGCTGTCTTGTCGAAGGTCACGCCCGTGAGATCCACGCCCGCCAGGAAGCGCACATCCGTCAGCTCAGGGGAGTCGGAGAACGTGGCCCTGCTGAAGAAGCACTGCCCCTCGAACACCGCGCCCCTCAAGGACACGTTGGCGGAGAAACGCGCACCGCCGAAATGGGCTTCCTTCGCGAACACCGCCTGCCTGAACGAGGCACGCTCGCCGAAGGCGGAGGAGCCGAACTGGCTGACGCCGTGGAACCGTGCGGCACGGAACGACGGCCGCGGGTCGAAGTGGACCTCGTGAAAGTTCACCGCCCGGTGGAAGACGGTCTCGGCGAAGGTAGCCCTGTCACCGAACCGCGCCCTGTCGAATGTGGCGAGCCCCGCGAACGCAGCGTGCTCCACGGTGGCTCCGTCGCCGAAGTGTGCGTCCGCGAACGTTGCCTCGCCTGTGAAGGCAGCCCTCTTGAAGCTCAACCGCGCGCCGAACCGCGCGGATTCGAAAGAGACATCCTCTGAGAACCGGGCCTCCTCGAAGTGGGCTCGGTCACCGAAGAAGGCGGAGCGGAAGTCGGTGCCTTTCCCGAAGACCGCTCCTCGGAACCGTGCACGGTCTTCGAACCGCGCGCCGTGGAACAGCGTCCCGTCACCGAACTGCGCGAGGGTGAAACTCGTGTTCTCTCCGAACGAGGCCCCGCTGAACCAGACGGCGCCCCCGAACAGCGCCTTCTTGAACACGACGTCGTCCCCGAACTCCGCCCGGTCGAACCGGGAGCCCGTCCCGAAGTGGGCCCCGAAGAACGATGCACGGCTCTCGAAGACCGCCTGCTCGAAAGCGGCCCACCCGAACCGTGCGACGTCGTCCGGGCCCCGTAACGCCGACAGCAACTCCTGAAGGAGAGCGGGCGTGAACCGCGTACCGGAGTAGTCGACGTCCGCCCCCGGCCGCAGCGAACCCAGGTGGCCGGCGCGCTCCTCCTCCGGGAGATGCGCCAGACACCGCGCGTACGGCGTCACCCGGCGACCCCGGCACCCCGTGCGGTTCTCCTCGTCGGCCCCCCACCCACAGTGCGGCCAGTGCGGCGGCTCCATCCGGATATCCCCTCCTTCCCGTCCTGTCCGACCCCCGCGAGGCCCCGTGGGTTGCGCCGACCCGCAGGGGAGCCTGCGCGACCGGCGCGCAGGAGGCAGTCGCAGGGCACGCCACCGCTGTGTACAGCTGCGGCGGCGCCTCCGCATCACGACTCCGCCCCTTGGAGAAAACCTGTAGCGGCGGGAGTAGACATCGGGAGAGGTGGGCGCTAGAGTTTCTCTCGTACTCACGAAGGACAGATGGGTGCGGCAGGTGACGAACTGCCGCACACGAAGTTCAGGGAAGGGAACGGCAGCCGAGCGGTGGGACCGGATACGTGAGGGTTCCGCCACTGGCTGCCGGGCCCGGCAGCCCCAGGGGCTGCAAGCAGTACGGCAAGTCGCAGTGCGAGTAAGTGATCAGAGAAGGAGGAGGTGCAGACGCCATCAGGATCGCCCGGGTGGGCAGGGTCCCCCGGGTACCGCAGACCCCGGATTGGAAGGTGGTCCCCGGTCACGCAGCCGCGATCCACGCACCCGTCCCTCTGGGCGGCGTTGCGGAACGAAGAAACCGGTACAGCTATAGCCGGTAGATGGTGTTGATCCCCCTCGGGGCCTTGGTGCCGTGTGGCACCAAGGCCCCTCGACGCGTTTCCCGAGAGGTGCCAGTGGCCGCAGACGATCGCTCCACCCCGTCGAGCCGTCTCGACGATGACGACTACCCCGCCTACACCATGGGCCGGGCCGCAGAGATGATCGGCACCACGCCGGCCTTCCTGCGGGCCATCGGCGAGGCGAAACTGATCGTTCCGCTCCGCTCGGAGGGCGGCCACCGCCGCTACTCCCGCTACCAGCTGCGCATCGCCGCGCGCGCCCGCGAACTGGTCGATCAGGGCACCCCGATCGACGCCGCCTGCCGCATCATCATTCTCGAAGACCAGCTCGAAGACGCCAAGCGCATCAACGAGCAACTGCGCCACAGCGGCGTTTCGTCACAGCCGTCGGCCGACGGCTGACGCGTGCCGCCACCGAGACCACGATCCGCGAGAACGCGGCCCCCGGATGCTCACTGCCCGCGTCCGCCGCCCGCTCCGGTTTCCCCGCCGAGACGCGACCCGCTGTTCCTCGCGGTCGGGTGCCGGCCGCGGACGACGGGACCGCCAACCGTAGGCGCATACCTCTTACCGCCGTTGCAGAAATACGCGAAGTGGGCGACCACAAATTCCGCCCCGGCACCTCTCGAATTGTCGGCCGCAGACGGCCGGGCGCAGCCCGTGTTACGGTGGATACCAGTTGCAGTTGTGGTTCCCAAAGATTTCATATGCTCTGACGACACGCGTCGACGAGTACGTTTTCAATTCCGGAGTTTCCGGAGGGGAAATCATCGCAGCGACACCGAGTCCGCAAGGTGTGGACTCCGGGCACTGCCCCCGAAGGAGATTCGTACATGGCATCTGGCACCGTTAAGTGGTTCAACTCGGAAAAGGGCTTCGGCTTCATCGAGCAGGAGGGCGGCGGCGCTGACGTCTTCGCCCACTACTCGAACATCGCCGCCACCGGCTTCCGTGAGCTTCTTGAAGGCCAGAAGGTGAACTTCGATGTCACGCAGGGCCAGAAGGGCCCGCAGGCGGAGAACATCGTTCCCGCCTGACGCGTACCACGCAGCTGGGGCCCGCACCATCGGTGCGAGCCCCAGCTCGCTTTGTTGTTACTGCCCGGGAATTCTTCCGTACCCGTGAATTCTGACGGGCACGCTGCCGGAACGAGCAGCACGCTTGTCCGCCGAAGGTCCGTGACCCCGGGTTGCCGGACGCGTTCCAGTCCAGCCCCCTCCCGCCGCCCGAGTCGCTCTCTCCGGTCTCTTCGGTGGTGAGGAAGAGTCCGTCTTTTCAACGGCTCGGTCTTGAGAATCCCCAGGCGGCACGACACTGCCGGGACGCATTCCTCGATACGTGCCGCATCGAGGAAGGTTCATCATGAACCGTACTGCTCGCACGAATGCCAACTTCTCCCGCTCGGGCACGGGCTCCGGCTCCGGGCGGGGCGGCCACGGGCGCACCGATCCGACGAGCCGTCGCCGCAGCGCTCCAGGCCGCCCGGTCAAGGCCGGGCGGAAGGACGGGCCACGTCGGCGGCCTGCCGCCCGCGCAGGGGAGTTCGCCCTGCCCACCAACACCACGGCGCCGCTGCCGGCCGTCGAGAGCTTCACCGAACTCGACCTGCCAGACCGCCTGCTTGCCGCGCTGCGCTCCGCAGGCATGGCCGCGCCGTTCCCGATCCAGGCCGTGACCTTGCCGAACTCCCTGGCAGGCCGCGACGTGCTGGGCCGTGGGCGCACGGGCTCGGGCAAGACACTGGCCTTCGGCCTCGCCCTGCTCGCCCGAACGGCCGGCCGACGAGCCGAGCCCCGGCAACCGCTGGTCCTCGTCCTCGTCCCCACCCGGGAACTGGCCCAGCAGGTCACCGACGCGCTCACCCCCTACGCCCGGTCGCTGCGCCTGCGGCTCACCGCCGTGGTCGGCGGTACGTCGATCGGCCGCCAGGCGAACAGGCTGCGCACCGGATCCGAGGTCGTCGTGGCGACCCCCGGCCGGCTCAAAGACCTCGTCGAACGGGGCGACTGCGCGCTCGACCACGTCGCGGTCACCGTCTTGGACGAGGCGGACCAGATGGCCGACATGGGCTTCATGCCCCAGGTCACCCACCTGCTCGACCAGGTACGGCCCGGCGGGCAGCGGATGCTCTTCTCCGCCACCCTGGACCGGAACGTCGACCTCCTCGTCCGCCGCTACCTGACCGATCCGGTGGTTCACTCCGTGGACCCCTCCGCGGGCGCGGTCACCACGATGGATCACCACCTGTTGCACGTGCACGGCAGCGACAAGCACGCCACCACCACGCAGATCGCGGCACGCGACGGGCGGCTGATCATGTTCCTCGACACCAAGCGTGCGGTGGATCGGCTGGTCAAGGACCTCCTGGCCGTCGGAGTCCGTGCCACGGGCCTGCACGGCGGCAAGTCGCAGTCCCAGCGCACCCGCACCCTCGCCCAGTTCAAGACCGGCCACACGAACGTCCTGGTCGCCACCAACGTCGCGGCCCGCGGTATCCACGTCGACAACCTCGACCTCGTCGTCAACGTCGACCCTCCCAACGACCACAAGGACTATCTGCACCGTGGCGGCCGTACCGCCCGTGCGGGCGAGTCAGGCACCGTCGTCACCCTCGTCCTGCCCGCCCAACGCCGCGACATGGACCGGCTGATGGCAGATGCCGGAATCGAGCCGCAGGTGACCACGGTCCGCTCGGGTGAGGCCGAACTCAGCCGCATCACCGGCGCCCAAGCGCCCTCGGGGCAGCCCATCGCGGCCACCGCGCCGGCCGCCGAGCGTCCCGAAGCCACCAAGCGCACCGGCCCCTCCGGGGCCGTACGCAGGAACCGTGCCGGCCGGGGCAACGGCTCGGCCCGAGGACACCGTTCGGCCCAAGGGCGCCCATCAGCGCCCGCGCCCTCCAGCTGATCTGAAGTCAGGGAGCACTTCCCCGTTTGGGGCTTCCCCAGGAGGCTGTGAGTAGATAGACCCACCACAACGGGTTGACGAAGTTATACCAAGCCTTCCTGCGTTCGAGGTGGTGCTTCCAGTAAGCGTCTTGCTGTTCCACTGATCCGATCCGCTCACAGCAATAGCCGAAGGTAGGAACCAGGTCGCGAATCGTTGGAGGTCGCCACATCCGTAGGATGTACACCATCCATGCCCCGTGCGATGCAGCTTGCGGGGAAGGTCGGGTATCGATTCTGGCGCCGTTACAGCAGAGGATGATATCTCGGCCTGCGAGTTCGGTTCTCAAGTCCTGCAAGGCGTGGAACACGTCTTCCCCTTGCGCCGATGCTTCCACGCCACCGGGAGATTCGAGCCGCAGTACCCAAGGGCCATCCCCTTCGATGGCCATCTTCCATTCCTTCTCCTCGCCCTCTTGCCTTACATGGATGGGAATTTCTTCATTCATTGGTGAACCTCGGGTTCTCTATTATTTCACCGGTTGGTCGCCCGTAGCGCCAGCGCTCTGCTCGCACGATGTTTGCACCGTCGATTCCTCTGAATATTACTTCCCGTTCGGACGGGAAGCCTGTTCCCTTGATGAAGGACTTAGTTGCTCCTCCGAGGGCTCGATTCACGTCTACGCCATAACCGTTGCCTCGTATCTCGTACACCCAAGTCCCCTGACCTCTGGCAGACTGTGGGAAGTTTCCGGCCTGTTTGGCGCTCTTGCTGGTTCCCACCCAGTTTGAAGGCGTGTCATGTAGAGCATACTTACCTATGTCTTCATTTGTCCCCTTAGGGGAGAACCCAGACGAAAATACGTCATTAGGGTCTCGTGTGTCGCCTCTGAAGACGCGTTTCGGGTTTATTGATGCTCTGCGGGGAACCCCGAAGCTCGAAGCCGTAGCCAATCGACAGCTATCTGGCGCGAGACCGAGGACATCTGTCGCGGTGTGAGGGTTACTCACATAAGTGACCGGGTTAGGCGCTGGTGCCAGCCCCAACGGATCGCCAGACACGTACCGCGCCGTCTCCGGATCGTAGTATCGGAAGCAGTTGTAATGCAGGCTTGTTTCGTCGTCTCTGTACTGCCCGGGGAAGCGCAGCGGACAGGCCGCGACGTCTGACCCGGTGGGTGTAACGAGTGGTGTCCCCCACAAGGTGGCCCTGTGGCCCCAGGTGACTTCGCCGTCCGGGGTGGCGAGTTCTGTTGGGGTTCCGGTCAGGTCGGTGAGGATCGCTTGGAAGCGGGGGCGGGGAGCTGTGAGCTTAGTGAGGAGGGAGGTGCCGGGTTCGTGGATGAGGGGGGTGTGATCCGTCTGAGTGAGTGGGCGGTGGGTGTCCGGGTTGTAGTCCCACGTCGTCGTGTGGCCCTCGATGGTGGTCTGTTCAGCCAGGCGGGTGCCGTCCCAGTTGAAGGTGACCCTCTCGCCGGTCGAGCCCTGCTTGGAGATGCGGCGGCCCAGTGGGTCGTAGGTGTACGTCCACTCGTCACCGGTTGAAGTGGTGACGGCTGTGAGACGGTCCTCGGCACTCCACGTGTAGGTCCAGGTGCGCTTCTGGCCGTTGAGGAGGCGGGTCGTCTTGGAGGTGCGGCGGCCCGCGGCGTCGTGTGTGTAGGAGGTGCGCCCGGCGCGGTGGAGGCGGGTTCCTTCCACGGTGCGGTCGCCGGGTGTGGGGTGGTCGGGGGCGTGGGCCGTGGTGAGGTTGCCGGCCGCGTCGTAGGCGTACGTTTCTCGCCAGCCGTGGGCCCGCACGGCTGTGACGCGTCCGACCGGGTTGAGGTCGTAGCGGCGCGTGCCGGAGGTGAGCTCCCGGATTTCCGTGACGTAGCCGTCGGGCCGGTATGCGTAGTCGCGGTGCTGGAGCAGCGCGGTGGGGGTGCGGGTGGTCTGGGTCGTGAGTCTGTCGGCGCGGTCCCATTCCTGCCGCAGCACGAGGGAGCCGGTGCGGCGTTCGGTCTCGCGGCCTGCCGCGTCGTGGGTAAAGGAGAGGATGCCGTGGTCGGTGGCCAGTTCCTGGGGGTGGCTCTCCGCGTCGTAGGTCCAAGTGGAGGTGAACCCTGACGGGGTAGTGCGCTGGACGCATTGGCCGAGCGCGTCGTAGGCGAAGGTCGTGGTGCGGCCGTTGATCGTCTCAGACAGGACGCGTCCCAGCGCGTCCCGTGTGAGGGCGAGGTCGGCTGCGGGGCTGGTGGCGGCGGTCAGTTCGCCCGTGGCGTCGAAGGCGAACGTGGTGGTCGCGTCCGCAGAGACGTCGTGTTGTTCGGTCACCTGGCCGAGGGCGTTGCGGGTGTAGCGGATTGTCTGGTCTTCGGCGTTGGTGCGGGCGGTGAGTCGGCCGAGGGCGTCCAGCTCGTACGTCAGCGTGGCGCCGTTGAAGTCCGTCTCGGAGATCAGGCGTCCGGCGGCGTCATACGCGTACGACCAGTGCAGGCCCTGCGGGTTGGTGACCCGCGTCAGGCGCATCTCCGTGTCGTAGGCGAAGGCGTAGGTAGCGCCGTCGGCGTCGGTGCGGGTGGCCGGGGCGTCGAAGGGGCCGGGCGTGTGCCGGGTGGTGGGGCCGGCCGCGTCCGTGTGGGTGAGGAGGTTGCCCTCACCGTCCCAGGTCCAGCTCTCGCGCGCGCCCTCGGGGCCCTCGCGCCGGCTCGGGTTGCCCTCCGTCGTCCAGGCCATCCGCGTCGTGTGGCCGAGTGGGTCGGTGATCTCGACGATGCGGCCGAACGGGTCGCGGACGACGTGAGTGGTGTAGCCCAGGGCGTCGGTCAGCGCGGTGGGGAGCCCGGCGGCGTCGCAGGTGAGGCGGCGGGTGTGGCCGAGCGCGTCGGTGGCGGTGGTCAGGCGGCCGCACGCGTCGTAGCCGTAGCGGGTGGTGGCTCCGGCCGGGTCGACGGTTCCTGTGAGGTTGCCCGCCTCGTCGTAGGTGTGCCGCCACACGGCGCCGCCGGGTTCGGTCACTTCGAGGGGTTGGTGCAGCGCGTTGTAGGTCGCGCGGGCGTGTGAGCCGTCGGGGAGGTGGACGGAGGTGAGGTTGTCGTCCTCGTCGTAGGTGTAGGTGGTGATGTGGCCCAGCGGGTCGGTCACGGACAGGGGCGCGGTTCCGCGTTCGTTCCACTCGGTGCGGGTCGTGTTGCCGAGCGGGTCGGTCTCGGCGACGACCTGACCGTCGGCGTTGTAGCGGCAGGTGGTGCGGTGGCCGCGGGAGTCGGTGTAGACGGTAGCGCCGGCCGCCTCGTCGTAGGCGAAGGCGCCGTCGTAAATACCGTTGGGGCCGATCGTGCGGACGACGCGGCCTGCCGCGTCGTACTCGTACCGGTAGGTGACACCGTTTCGGTCCGTCCACGAGAGCATGCGGCCCTCGTGGTCGTAGATGAAGCGGAGGGATTTTCCACTGGAGTTGACGACCTCGATGAGGTTGCCCGCCTCGTCGTAGGCGTAGCGCATGACCAGCGTGCTCGGGGGCGGTGTGCTGCTTCCGGGCGCGTAGGCGTCGGGAGCCTCGTGGAGCAGCCGTAGCGCTGTGACGCGCTGGTTTTCGGTCTCGACGCTGAGGTGGTATCCGCCCGAGTGCCGCACCGCAAGCGGGGCGGAGTTCAGGTTGCGGTCGATGTCGATGCCGACGCCGTTGCGGTCCCGGAGGGAGACCAGAGGGAGATGGGCCGCTTCGGGGTCGCCGCAAGGCTGTGGGTCGGCGAAGGTGCGGACGACGCCACTGTCCGGGTCGGTGATGGTGATGGTTCCGGCGGGCTTGCCGTCCCACTCCATGGGCCAGCGCGGCCCCTTCGACGGGGGCAGCGGCTGGTACGGCTCCGGGACGGGGTAGACGAGCCGCATCCCGTCCGCCGCGACGAAGACCACGCCGTGCTGGTCGATCTGGACGCGTTCGTCCAGCGTGGAGGCCCAGCTGGGGCCGAAGTGGACGCCGACCCGATGCGAGGAGAGGTAAGTCCTGGTGAGGACGAGGGGCAGCGACGCGGGCAGTGTCAGGTCCGTCTGCTCCATGAGCATCGTTCCTGTCGCCACGTCCACCGGCTCGCCCTTGGTGGGAGTCCGTTTGCGGGAGCGGGAGAACATCCCCTCCTTGATGAGCTTCGGGCGGAGGGAGGAGACGCGCAAAGAGGGCGGTGCCTTCGGGGCGAAGGTGTGGCCACCGCCGAGGACGCCGCCGAACAGCGTGCCGTACTTCGCGGCGTTGCTGACCTCTTCCAGACTGATCCCGTCCTGCTGCCCGGCCAGGATGCGCGCGGGCTGCGCCACGGCCAGGTCCATGGAGACGCTCGTCGCCCCGGTGAGGACGGCAGCACGCGTGACCCGCGTGAAGAGGGCGCCCGCTCGGGCCGCCAAGGAGCCGGACTTTTCGGCACTCAGGGTGACGATCCTGGTTGCCGCGGCACCGGCCGCCACGTCGGATATCCCGAACGTGGGACCGGTGAAGACGATCCCGGCCGCGATCAGCGCAGCGCTGCCGACGATCTCGCTTCTGATCTGGCTCTTGGTGTCGTCGATGTCATCGGCGAGTTCGTCCAGCGCCTTGGCCATGTCTCTGGCCGCCTCGGGGAGGTTGCGCAGCCAGCCCTTCTCACCCTTCCCGACGTAGCGCGACCAGAATTTCTCGAACGCCTCGACGGCCTCGCCGCTGTTGACGTCCATGATGCCGCGCGCCGAGTGGTTGGTGTCCCCCCTCACCTCCTCGGCGTCCTTCGCGAAGGTCCGCCATGCCTTGGCCGCGTCCCGAAGCTTCCCCTCGTCGCCGTCGGGCCAGATCAGCCCCATGCCCTCGAGGATCTCCCACGCCTTCTCCAAGGCGCTCACGAGCCGCCACTGCTCCTGTCACCTTCACGACCGTGCGCCTCGCGGTCACGGTGTTTGTTGTGTCCGGGGTCGACCTTGGTGAACATGCCCTCGATCAGGTGCTCGTTGTCGACATGGCCGTCCTTCATGTCGTCGAGCGCCTCGTGGATGCTCACCAGCCCGAGCACCAGAATCCCCGCGGAGCCCTCGATCGCGCGCTGGTTCGCCTGGTAGTCCTTAGCGAAGTTTTTTCCCGAGGGATCGTCGCCCCAAGGGTCGCCCAGCCCGTCCAGTGTGGTGATCAACGTGGTGAGTGCCCGGCTCAGCTTCCTGCTCTGCTCACCGAAGACCGGAGCCGCCAGCTTCAGTTCGGGCACCTGGATGCCCAGCACCTCGCCGCCCTTGGTCGCCCCCGCCCCGTAGTCCGAGCTGGTGGTGTGGTTCACCCGCGTGTGGACGGGACGGTCCTGAGCGGACATCGGCGCCTCCTACGACTCGGCGGAGCCTCGAAAATTTGTACGTCGAAAGCTGAGTGTAGTCGGTTGGTAACTTCCCGATGTATGTAATTCCATCGGTCGCAGCTCAGTTCTCCGCCGGACGCGGCTCCGCTCACAACCGCAATGTGCTCACAACCGGAGCGCGCTCGCGGCACCTACATGAACAGCAACCCGACGAAGAAGCCCAGCCCGATCAGGGCGAAGAGCGCGCCCACTCCGACGAAGAGCCACCACAGTGCGCTGCTCTCGTCCGGGAGCGTCCAACGGTCGGGGTTCGCCGGGTCGTAGCGCACCTCGACACGGGTACCGACGGCCAACGTCCGCTCGCGGGGGCGGGCGATGTTCCACCTGGTTTCCATGGCACGTCCCTCGGCCGTGGTCCAGGTGACGACCGGGTAGTACGCGGTCATGTCCCCGTACGTGCGCACGGTGATCGTGGACTCCGACCCAGGCCCCTTCATCTGGGTCGGTTCGAGGCCGCTCACCACACCCTGTGCGCGCGCGCCGCTTCGGACCAGGCCGCGCGTCCGACGGATGTGGACGTACATCCCGCCGCCGAGAAGGAGTCCTATCGGAGTGAAGACCAGCGCGAGTATCCAGGGGGCGGAGGAGTCGGACATGAGACCTGTTCCGATCGGTGGCGGACGGCCGGGCGGCGCGTGAGCGGAAGCCTACCGGCGGTGCCTTCAGCGGCTCCGCCCCACGCCCCCTGGCCATTGCGACAGGGCGGGAACACTTCCGCCGACCCCCTCGTTACGTTCGAGCCCGTTCCGTCGCTGTCCCGAGGAGCATCGTGTCCGAGACCACGCCCAGTACCTCCGCCGCCCTTCCCCCGCTTCCGGGCGCGCGCGCACAAGCCGAGCGGTTGATCGAGGCGGGGGTGGACCGGATCGCCGGGCTGTCCGCCGACGAGGTCCGTGCGTTCGCGAGAGAGGCGGAGGCGGAGGGCGCCGCCGGCGTAGGCGAAGCCCTCCTCGCCGTTCACCCGGAGCGGGCCCCTGCCTCGGCCCTCGCGCCGCTGCTCCGCCGCGACGAAGAGCCGGACAAGCCGGGGTTCGTCGTCACCGACATGCCCGACGTGGACCTCTTCGTTCCGCTCGGCACGGTCGCGCTGCCCGACAGCCCGCTCTACCTCGTCACCGGGCTCGACCGTGGTGACGCAATGGCGAACTGGAGCCCCAACGAGGCGCTGCCCGCCCTCACCACGCGGGGGCGTACCCCGCTGCTGCTCACGGAGGGCATCCACTGGGTGGTGCAGCAGCCCGCCGCCCTGGAGCGGAACCGCTGCTTCATGACCATCGGCTCCCGGCTGCGCAAGGCCGACGAAGCGCTGGACGCCCGCACCCCGGCGATCTGGATCAGCAACGGCACGGGGCGGGACGGCCGCGAGCGCCGCAACGCGCCCAAGGTCGGCTGGTGCTGGGCGGGCAACCGGCACACCTGGCTGGGCTTCGCCTCAGCGGCCGACCGCCGGACCCCGGGCTCGTAGGCACGGCGACGGGAGCGACGGCACGGCGACGGGAGCGACGGCACGGCGACGGGGGCGACGGCACGGCGCCGGTGCCGGCCTCGCTCCCGCTGCCGTCCGAGCCGTCAGTTGGTGATCCGGCCGCCCGCCACGTCGATGGTGAGGCCCGTGAGGTAGCCCGCGGCGTCGGAGGCGAGGAACAGGGCGGTCGAGGCGACGTCGCCGGGCTCGCCCATGCGGCGGAGGGGGTGGCGGAGGGCCAGCTTGTGCTGCACCTCCTTGGGCATGGCGGCGGCCGTCTTCTCGGTGCGGACAGCCGTGGGGGCGAGACAGTTGACGCGGATGCCTTGGGGGCCCAGCTCCGTGGCGAGTTGGCGGGTCAGCATGGTGAGGCCCGCGTGGGCGACGCCGTAGGCGAGGTTCGCCTGGCCGGGCTGGCGGCCCGCGGACGACGACAGGGTCAGGATGCTGCCGCTGAACCGTTCGACCATGCCGGGCAGGAAGGTGCGGACGGTCAGGAACGCGGAGGTCAGCTCCGAGTCGAGGACCTGATGCCAGCGTTCCTCGGTCAGGTCCGGGGTGGGTATGAGGGAGCTCCGTCCGCCCGCGAAGGCGGCGAGGACGTCGACGGGGCCGAGTTCGGCGGCCACCCGGTCGGCGACGCGGCGCAGGGCGCCCGCGTCCGTCACGTCCGCCACGGCACCGATCGCGGTGCCGCCCTGTTTGCCGATCTCCTCGGCCACCGCGAACAACGCGGGACGGTCCCGCCCCACCAGGCAGACGGCGACGCCCTGTGCGGCCAGAGCCCGGCCCGTCTCGGCCCCGATCCCACGCGAACCGCCGGTGACCACGGCCACCTTGCCCGCCAGGTCGGGATAGACCGGCACGTCGGGGTGGACGGGCTGCGCAGGTTTCTCCGCGGGGGGCTTCGCCCCGGCACCGAGTCCGCTGTCGGTGGGCGGCATCAGCGTTCACCCTCGCGTGTGGTGAGTCCCAACTCGGCGCGTCGGCGGTGGCCGTGGAGCGCGGCCCCCACGGCGCAGCCCAGAAGCACGGTGCTCGCGGCGCCCCAGCCCACGAAGAAACTCGCCAGGCTGCCGGGCGACGAGCGGCGCGGGCCCGCCTCGCCCTGCGGGTCGGCGTAGACACGGAAGGTGTCGCCGACCTCGGCGCCGCCGCAGCCGATGCTCAGGCCGGTGTCCGCCGGGACCACCCGCGGTGACAGGGAGCGCAGCTCGCACGTCGGGCCGCCCTTGGCGTGGTGCTGTTCGGCGGTCACCTCGACGTGCACCCACGCGCCGCGCTCCAGGAGGACGGAGGTGGAGTAGCCGACCCCGGCGACGGGGAGGAGGGCGATCCCTGCGAGGAGGACGAGCAGCAGATAGCGGCGCCGCGGCCCGTAGTGGGTCAACTCCAGCAGCAGGGCGAGCAGATAGACCCCGGTGAGCAGGAGAAGCACCCAGAACAGGGGTCTGCCGCCGCCCACGTACCGGGGCACCAGCGTCGTCGCGCCCGCGAGCGCGCAGCCGAGCAGTGCGGCGGACGTCGCCAGCGTCAGGGCGGCGGGGCGGGAGAGCCGCTGGACGCGGGCGTCCAGACGGGGGCTGAGGCGGTGCGGCGCGGCGGGCTGCCCGCCGAGCCGCGCGTAGAGCGCGGCCCTGGGCGAGGGGGGCGTCGTGGTGCGGCCCGTGCCGTCCGGCGTGCCCGGTCCGTACCTGCCCGTGGCCACGCCCGTGCTCGCCCGGTACCTGCGGCTCTTGGCGATGCCCGCGCATCCGGCTGCCGTCAGGATCACGGCCCACGCCAGCATGGCGCCGTAGACCGTGGGGTCGGGCTCCTCGTACGGGTCGGAGGAGAGGGCCTGGCCGAGCCCTGCGGCGAGGAAGACGAACGCGAAGGTGAGTGCGAGGACGGACATGCCCAGCCAGCCCCAGCGGCGTCCCCGCAGCCCGTGCCCCATTCTGTCTCTGCCGCTCGGCACGCCGTACAGCTCGATCAGTCTGCGCCGGTCACGGCTCCGGGCCCGCAGCGGGACCAGCAGGGCGAGCGTCGTCGGCACGAGTGCGGCGCCGACGGCGAGGGACAGGTTCGCCGCGAGCCCTTCGGGGCGGCCCGCGTGCGTGTAGTCGTAGATGCCGGAGGCGAGGAAGCCGCAGCCCGCGCAGAGCCCGATGATCAGCGCCACCCGAGCCCACAGCTCGCGCGGCGCCAGCTCGGACCGGAGCAGAGCCTCGCCACTGGACGTACCGACCGCTCCACCGCGCTCGGGATCGACACCGCGTCCGGGATCGCCCCCGCGCTCAGGATCGCCCCCGCGCCCGGGACCGCCGCCTTCGGGCCCCGGCCCCTGCCTCTGGGCGGCAGTAACTGCCATCGCTCTCGCCCCCGTGCTCCGCCTGTTCTCGCCCCTCGTGTGCGCAGCACTCTAGGCGGTGGCACCGACAGCGCCGGGCGCCGGGGCGCGACGGGCTCGCCTCGCGTGTCAAGTCACCGCGCTGAGTCGCGGGGCCTCGTTTGTGTGGGTCGCGTGCTGTACGCGCGGCGGCCGCCGCTGCCTAGCCTGGGCCCGATGCGGCGTCAGGGACGGTTCACGAGCGGAAGAAACAGGCCGGGCGGGCCGGAGGGGCGGCGGTGGCGCCTCGGGGTGGGGCTGGTGGCGGTCCTCGTCCTGCTCGGCGTGGGGCTGTCCGTGCCCGGCGACGAGGCGACGCGTGGCTGTTCGGGCGCGCGCGTCACCGGCTGGCGTCAGGACGAACGGGCGACGGCCGAGCTGGCGCGGTACGGGAACGACAACGCGCGGCCCGACGACTGGACCGGCGGTGACGGTACCCGCTCGGTGCGGTTGCCGGACGGGCGGACACTGTGGCTGTTCGCCGACACCTTCCTCGACCAGGTGTTTGACGCGGGCGGGTACCGCAGCCGTCGGCCCGACCCCGTGTGGGTGCGGAACTCCGCGCAGGTGATGTCGGAGGACGGGCGCTTCGAGCGGACGCTCCTGGGGGGTACCGACGCCAGGCCGGCGGCCCTGTTCGGGGGTACCGCCACCGCCGACGGGCGCGAGGTGTGGCGCTGGCCTGTGCAGGCGGTGGTGGAGCGGCGGCGGCCCGGAGCGCGGGAGAAGGTCGTCAGGGTGCTGTTGTGGCAGCGCGAGGCGGGCAGCGCGCCGTGGGTCTTCGGTGTGCCCCGGGCGACCGAGGTGGCGACGTTCTCGCTGCCCGAGCTGCGGCTGGAGGGCATCACCACGCTCGACCGGCCGCGCCGTACCGACCCCGAACGCCGCGTGCTGTACGGCACCTCGGCGCTGTCCCGCGGCCGGTGGACCTACGTTTTCGGGGCCGACGAGGGCAGCGTCGAAGGCAAGGCGTCCCGCGCGCACGTGGCCCGTGTGCCGCGCGGTGAGCTGGACGACCCGGAGGCCTGGCAGTACTGGAGCGGTTCCCCTGCGGTGGATCCGTCCGGGGGCGGCTGGCGGTCGGAGCCGGCCGGGTCCGAGCCGATACTCGTCGGCAGGACGGTCCAGCGCGGCGCCACGGGAACGTACACGGTGGTGTGGCACGGTGCCGGCTGGCTGTTGCTGACCATGGACGCCGGGGCCCCGGACGGGGGCGGCATCACGGATGTCGTCTCGTACTGGGCCTGCTCGCCGACCGGCCCCTGGCGCGGCCCGCACCGGGTGGCGAAGCCGCCGCTGCCCGAGGGCGCGGGCCGCTCCGGCGCTGTGCCGTACAACCCGCAGGCGCATCCGGAGTTCTCCCGTCCGGGGGAGGGCGGCGGGGGCGACGGCCTGCTGCTGAGCTACGACGTGAACGTGCTGGGACCCGACACGGGCGCCATCCAGCGGAACGTGGCGCTGTACCGGCCGCGCTTCCTCCGGCTCGACATCGAGCCGACGGGCGCCTCGGCGGGAGGCCCGACGGGCGCTTCGGCGGGAAGACCGTAGAAAGAGACCTCCAGGAGAGGAGAGGAGGGGAGAGGAAGGGAAGGCGTCAGGAGTTGTCGTCGCGCTCCCGTTGCCTTCGGGCGGCCTCCGTGGGGCGGCGCACCGGGTCCACCTCCTGGTCGATGTCGGGGATGCGGTCCAGGTCCTCGTCCCGGGTCTCCTCCTCCCACAGCGCCCGGTACTTCGCGTCCCGCAGTTTCAGCAGGACGCAGGCGACCAGCGCCGAGGCGAGGGAGCCGATGAGGACGGCGGCCTTGGTGTGTTCGGTGACGGCCGCGTCGGTGAAGGCCAGTTCGGAGACCAGCAGCGAGACGGTGAAGCCGATACCGGCCAGCATCGCGACCCCGGCGACGTCCGCCCACGCCAGGTCGGAGCTGAGGCGGGCGCGGGTGAAGCGGGCCGTCAGATAGGTGCCGGCGAACACGCCGACGAACTTGCCGGCGAACAGGCCGAGCATCACCCCGAGCGCCTCCGGTTGCCGGAAGGTTTCTCCCAGCGCGGATCCTGAGACGGCGACGCCGGCGGAGAAGAGGGCGAAGACGGGCACGGCGAACCCCGCGGACAGCGGGCGGACCCGGTGCTCGACGCGTTCGGCGGGGGAGGTGCTGCCGGGGTCCGAGGGGTCGTCGGGGGCGACGCGCAGCAGCAGTCCCATCGCGACGCCCGCGATGGTGGCGTGCACGCCGCTGTTGTAGGCCAGCCCCCAGATGAGGACGCCGAGCGGCACGTACACGTACCAGCCGCGGACGCGGAGGTTGACGTGGAGGACGCGGAAGAGCACCAGTCCCGCGACGGCACCCGCGAACGCCGCCCAGTTGAGGGTGGAGGTGTAAAAGACGGCGATGACGAGGATCGCGCCCAAGTCGTCGACGATCGCCAGCGTCAGCAGGAAGGCGCGGATGCCGGAGGGCAGGTTGGTGCCGATGACGGCGAGGACCCCGAGGGCGAAGGCGATGTCGGTGGCCATCGGCACGGCCCAGCCGTCGAGGCTGCCGCCGCGCGCCCCGTTGACGGCGACGTAGAAGAGCGCGGGTACGGCCATGCCGCACACCGCGGCGGCCATGGGGAGCGCGGCGGCGGCCGGGCGGCGCAGTTCACCGACCGTCAGCTCGCGCTTGAGCTCGATGCCGGCGACGAAGAAGAAGATGGTGAGGATGCCGTCCGAGGCCCAGTGCTCGACGGACAGGTCGAGGCCGAGCGCGGGGAGGCCGAAGTGGAACGCCCGTACGGTCTCGTACAGGTGGCCGAGCGGGGTGTTCGCCCAGACGAGCGCCACCACGGCGGCGGCCAGCAGCACCGTGCCGCCGACCGTCTCGGTGCGCAGCGCGTCGGTGAGGAGCCTCCGCTCCTTGGCGGAGGGCCGCGCGAAGAGCGCGGCCCGGGCACCGGACCGCGCGGAGTCGGTGTCACCGGGCTGCGCGGGGTCGGTGTCACCGGGCTGCGCGGGGTCGGAGGTGCCGCCCGACCGTGTGGTCCCGGACGTGTCGGGCTCCGCGGCGTCGGGGGCGCTCTCGGGCCGGCGCGGTGCGCGGCCGTCGTCCGCGGGGGACGGGGGCGGGGTCATGGTGGCTCCGGAGGGTCGGTACGGGCGGGACGCGGGGATACGTCCCCGCATCGCCGACCAGACTTCCCGGCACACCTATGACATTTTTGGCGTGATCCTGACGCCGCGCTGACACCGTACTCGTGCGGACCCGTCCGTGCACACCAGGCCAGGAGCCCGGCGCCGGAAAACGGAGCACTTTCCTCCGGAACCGGGCGCCGCCGGGTGCGAACTGCCCGCCCGGTGGCGGCGCATGGCCCCGGAACCGCCTTGAGGGGGTGGGGGGGTGTTGATACTGTGCCTTGGATTTACATGGCGTGAGCGTCGGCCGGATCGCGGGGGATGACCGGCTCGGCGGTGGGGGGCAGGTTCTCGTTGTGACACGTTCGACGCGCGGCGCACAAGCCCACGCACAAGCCACGGGGGTGGTGAGGTGAAGACCCAGGAGCGAGGCGCCGCCGGAGGTGGACGTACGGCTGCCCTCCCCGCTCCGGGCGGGGACCGGCTGCCCTCGGCACCCCGCGAACGCAAGCCGGCGCTCGCCGCGCTGGCCGTTCTCCTCGTCCTGCTCGGCGCGCTCGGTGCGACCGTCCTGGTGATGCGGGCCGGTGACCGGGTCGAGGCCGTCGCCCTGACCAAGCGGGTGCCCCGCGGCCAGCCCGTCCCCCATTCGGCGATCAAGTCGGTGATGGTCGCCGAGGACAGCGACATCGAGTACGTGCGCTGGGAGCAGCGCGGTCTGCTCACCAAGTACCGCACCGCGACCGACCTGGTCGACGGCACCGTGCTGGTCGGCAGCATGCTCACCAAGGACAAGGGCCTCGAACCCGGCAAGGCGGTGGTCGGGCTGTCCCTCAAGAGCGGCCAGTACCCGCCGCGCCTGGAGGAGGGCGACACCGTCTCCGCCTACCGGGTGGGCCGCAGCGCCTCCTCGGGCGGGGACGGCGGCTCCGACGACGAGACGGGGAGCGGCAGCGGCGGCCGCAGCGGCGGCAGCGCGGCGCTGGCCGAGGGGGTGCGGGTGCAGTCGATCAGCAAGGACGGAGGCGACTCGGTCGCCTCCAGCGGCAACCTGCCCGTCTCGGTCGTCGTGGACAAGAGCGACGTGGCACAGCTGACCGCCGCCGCCTCCAACGGGGAGGTCTCCCTCGTGCTCGACTCCGGCAGCGGCGGCTGACGGGCCGGCAGGAGCCCGCCGTGACCGTTCACCGGCTCCCGCCGGGACCGCACCCGCCGGTCCAGGACCGCCGCGCCCGCCGTGGAACCGCCCCGCGCGGCGGTGTCGTCGTCCGCTACGGCACCGCGGTGCCCCGTACGGGCACCCGGATGCCGGTCACCAGGCCGCACAGACGTTCCGACGAAGAGCCGACAGAGCTGACAGAGCCGACAGAGTCGAGGAAAGGCGTAGCCGGATGGCGCTGATCGCACTCGCCGCCGACAAGGGGGCACCGGGGGTCACCACGGCCGCCGTAGCCCTCGCGGCGGTGTGGCCGCGCCGCGCCCTGCTGGCCGAGGCGGACACCGCGGGCGGTGACCTCGTCTACCGCAGCCCCGGCACGGACGGCCGGCCGCTCGACCCCAACACCGGCATGCTCTCGCTCGCCGCCGCCGTGCGCCGCGGCCTCGCCCCCGAACAGCTGTGGGACCACGGGCAGCGGCTCTCCGGGGGACTCGACGTGCTCGTGGGGCTCGGCAACGCCGAGCAGTCGGCCGGGCTTGCGGGCCAGTGGGACACCGTAGGACGCGCTTTCGCGACCCTCGCCGACACCCCGCACCCGCAGCTGGCTGCCGACGTCATCGCCGACTGCGGGCGCATCGGACCCGAGGCGGCCTCGGTGGCGCTCTTCCCGCACGCCGCGCTGGTGCTGCTCGTCGCGCGGGGCGAGCCGGAGCAGATCGCGCGCGTACGGGACCGTGCGCTGGCTCTGGCCGCGCGGCTGCACGGGCCGCAGCGCGGCATGGCGCAGCTGGCACAGCCGCTGATCGGGGTGCTGCTGGTCACCGAGGCGCAGGGCGCCTCCAAGGTCGCGGGCCAGGTCAACGACATGCTGGTCGCCTCCCGCGCCGGTGCCAGGGTCGTCGGCGTCCTGGCCCACGACCCGGCGGGCGCCGAACAGTTGGCAGGGCGGCGCCGGGGCCGCGTGGACCGGTCCCTCCTCGTCCGCTCGGTCCGCAAGGTCGCCACCGACCTCCACCAGCAGTACGCCGCCTCCTGGACGACGGGCTCTCCCGCGGGCCGGCCGTCGCCCGGCATGTCACCGGGCGCCGGGGCGCCTCCGGCGGTGCCGGGCGCCCTGCCGGGCGCGGACACCGGCGCGACACCCGTTCCGCCGCACCCGCAGCCCCAGGGCCCGTACGGGGGCCGGCCGACGTGGACGGAACCCGCCCCGAACGCCCCCGGCCCCCCGCAGGCCGCCCAGCCCCCACACGCTGCCCAAGCCCCACAGGCCCCACCGGCCCCACAGGCCCCGCAGCCGCCGCGGGCCACCGAGCCCCCACGCGCCGCCCAGCCCCCACACATCCCGCAGCCCCCACACGCTCCACGGCCCCCGCAAGCCGGGCACGGTCCACAGGCCGGCCAGGCCGGTCCCGACAGCCCGGCCGGCCAGGCCGGCTCGCCAGGACAGGGCGTGGGCGAGACCACGCAGCAGTTCCGGCCCATCGGCGGGCGGCCCAGGCCGCCCGCCCCCGCACCGACTGAGCCCGTGCCCCTCCCGGGTGGCAGGCCGCCGCGGGACGAGGAGGCGGGGTCGTGAGCGTCCAGAGCGTCGTCGACCACCAGTTGGTGAAGCGGTTCCGGCAGGAGGCCGGGGACCGGATCGCCGAGCAGCGGAGGATCGACCAGGCGTCCGGTGTCGCGCCGATGACCACGGAGGACGAGCGGCAGTTCGCGCGCGCCGTGATCGCGCAGATCCTGGAGGAGTACGCGCGGGCGGAGATCAACGCAGGACGCACCCCGCCGGACGCGCACTCCGAGGAGGCGTACGCGGCGGCGGTGCACGCCGCGCTGTTCGGCGTCGGCAGGCTCCAGCCGCTGCTGGACGATCCCGAGGTCGAGAACATCGACGTCAACGGCTACGACCAGGTGTTCGTCGGCTACGCGGACGGCCGTGAGGTGCACGGCGAGCCGGTCGCCGAGTCGGACGAGGAGCTGGTCGAGCTGATCCAGGTGCTCGGCGCCTACTCGGGGCTGTCCTCGCGCCCGTTCGACACCGCCAATCCGCAGCTGGACCTGCGGCTGCCGGACGGCTCCCGGCTCTCGGCGGTGATGGACGTGACGCGGCGTCCCGCGCTGTCGATCCGGCGGGCCCGGATGGGCAAGGTGTTCATCTCCGACCTGGTCGGCAACGCCACGCTCACCCCGGAGCTGGGCAGCTTCCTGACCGCGGCGGTGCGCGCCCGGAAGAACATCATGATCGCGGGCGCCACCAACGCGGGGAAGACGACACTGCTGCGCGCCCTCGCCAACGAGATACCCCGGCACGAGAGGCTGATCACCGTCGAACGGGCCCTGGAGCTGGGGCTCGACCAGTTCCCCGAACTCCACCCGAACGTGGTGGCGTTCGAGGAGCGGCTGCCCAACTCCGAGGGCCAGGGCGCCATCACCATGGCAGAACTGGTGCGCCGCTCCCTGCGTATGAACCCCTCGCGGGTGATCGTCGGTGAGGTGCTCGGCGACGAGATCGTCACCATGCTCAACGCGATGACCCAGGGCAACGACGGTTCGCTCTCCACGATCCACGCCAACAGCTCCAGCGAGGTCTTCAACCGCGTGTCCACCTACGCGCTCCAGGCCCGCGAGCGGCTGCCCATCGAGGCCACCCAGATGCTGATCGCGGGCGCCATCAACTTCGTCGTCTTCGTCGAGCGGCGCAACGCCTACAGCACCGGGGGGCGGCTGACGCGTGCGGTCACCTCCGTCCGCGAGATCAACGGTGTGGACGGGCGGGTGCTCTCCAGCGAGGTGTTCGCCGAGGCGCCGGACGGGCGGCTGCTGGCGCACGCGCCGGTCTCCTGCGCGCAGGAGCTGGCCGTCTTCGGATACCGGCCGACCGGGAACTGGGGGTGAGTGGCATGCCGTACGCGTACTCGGCCTTCTCCGTCACCGCGGGCGGCCTCTTCTCGTTGGCCACCCTCTCGGCGCTGGCCTGCGGTGTCGCGGTCGGCGGCGGCATCGCGCTGTTGATCGTGGCGCTGCGCGGCCTGCCGGCCAAGCCGGCGAGCGAGCGCGCGGAGGCGGGCAAGCGCGCCTCCGAACTGGCGCGGTTCATGAGTAAGCGCGGCTCGATCGCCGTGTGCGCGGGCCTGGTGGTGCTGCTGCTGACGCGCTGGCCCGTCGCGGCCGTCGCCACCGGCATCCTGGTCTTCCTGTGGGACCGCCTCTTCGGCGGTGCCCGCGAGGAGCGGGCCGGGATGAAGCGGGTGGAGGCGCTGGCGGCGTGGACGGAGTCGCTGCGCGACACCATCGCGGGCGCCGTCGGCCTCGAACAGGCCATTCCGGCGTCGGCCCGCGCGGCGGCGCCCTCGCTGCGGCCGCACCTGGACGCCCTCATCGACCGGCTGCGCGCCCGCACCCCGCTGCCTGCCGCGCTCCAGCACCTGGCGGACGAGCTGGACGACCCGTCGGCCGACATCGTCGTCGCGGCGCTGATCCTCAACTCGCGGCTGCGCGGGCCCGGCCTGCGCGAGGTGCTGGGCGCGCTGGCGAAGTCGGCGCGGGAGGAGGTCGACATGCGGCAGCGGGTGATGGCCCAGCGCGCCTCGACGCGGCGCAGCGTGCAGATCGTCGTCGGGGTCAGCGTGGCGTTCGTGCTGGGCCTGGCCGTCTTCAACCGGGACTTCGTCGAGCCGTACGGCAGCCCGCTGGGCCAGACCATCCTCGCCTGCGTGTGCGCCATGTTCGCCTGCGGTTTCTGGTGGCTGCGCAAGCTGTCCAGGATCGAGACGCCGCAGCGGTTCCTGGTGCGGGCCGGCGAGACGGCGCAGGCACCGCGCGCCGCGCAGCCTGGCACACCGGGTGCACAGGGCACGCCGGGCGCTCAGGGCCTGCCGGGGGCGCCGGGCGCCCCGGACGACAAGGAGGTGCTGGAGCGGTGAACGCACTGACTCTCACCGCGCTCACCGGGGCCCTCGTCGGCCTCGGCCTGTTCCTGCTCGTCCGCGCGCTGGCACCCGGCAAGAAGGGCGCCGTCGCCTCGGTCGCCGAGATCGACGCGCTGCGCGCCCGTGCCGCGACCCACCAGCCCGGGAGCACGGCGGCGCAGGACGCCAAGGGTTTCGCCGCCGTCCGCGCCCGGCTCGGTGCGCGCATCGGCGACCTGTACCTGCGCCAGGGCTGGGAGTTGCGCAGCCTGCGCTCCGACCTGGACGTGCTGGAGCGCGGCTGGGAGAACTTCCTGGCCACCAAGGTGCTGCTGGGCGCGGCCGGGCTGTTCTTCGGGCCCTTCCTCTTCTCCGTCGCCTGGCTGATCGGCTTCGGGCGAAGCCCGCTGATCCCGGTGTGGCTGGCGCTGTTCTTCGCCGCACTGTTCTTCATGCTGCCGGACTTGGAGGTGCGGCGTGACGCCGCGGCCAAGCGCCGGGACCTGCGGCGCGTGGTCGGTGCCTACCTCGACCTGGTGGCGATGAACCTGGCGGGCGGCCGCGGGCTGCCCGAGGCCCTGAAAGCGGCCAGCGAGGTCAGCGAAGGATGGGCGCTGCGCCGCATCCGCGACACCCTCGCCGACGCGCGGATCACCGGGCAGAGCCAGTGGGCCGCCCTCGGCGACCTCGGCGTACGGCTCGGCGTGGACGAACTGAAGGACCTGTCCGCTTCACTGGCGCTGGTGGCGGACGACGGCGCGAAGGTACGCGCCTCGCTCTCCTCGCGCGCCGAGACCATGCGGCACAGAGAGCTGGCCGAGATCGAGGGCAGCGCCGGGGAGAAGTCCCAGTCGATGCTTGTGGCCCAGCTGATGCTCTGCGCTGGTTTCCTCGTCTTCCTCATTTACCCCGCGGCCATGCGCGTCTTCCAGATCTGACGCCCGGACGTGACATCCCGCAGCTGTGCCTCAGAAAGGACTGGGACGATGCCGAACACCTCGCGCAACCCGTTTCGCTCCGTCAGTCATCCCGCGTTCGACTTCCTCGTCACGTTTTTGCGCGGCCGCGTCCAGCGGGCCCGCTCGGGCGAGCTGGACCGCGGCGCGTCGGCCGTCGAGTGGGTGATCATCTCTGCGGTCGTGGTGGCGATCGTCGGCGTGGTCGCCGCCATCATCAACATGGCGCTCAAGAACGGCGCCGACAAGGTGAGCGACTGCATCGACGGTGCCGACCAGGACGGCACCTGCGAGTAGGGGGCAGGCAGTGGGAGGGGAGCGACGGCTCGCCGCGTTCGTACGCCGCAGAGGGGTGGAGGCCACCCACCGCGGCGAGCGCGGCATGAGCGCGATCGAGTTCGTGATCCTCACCCCCGTGCTGTTCTTCCTGATCTTCGCGGCGGTGCAGTTCGCGCTGTACTTCTTCGCCGACCACGTGGCGCAGGCCGCCGCGCAGGCCGGAGCGCGCAAGGCCCGCCAGGAGGCCGACGCCGACCCGGGCGGCTGGCGGGCCAGGGCGCGGGAGACCTCCGGCTCCTACATCGAGCAGCTGGGGCCCGAGCTGATCCTCGACCCCGACGTGAAGATGCTCCACCCCGAGCAGAACACCGTGGGCGTCGAGATCCGCGCCCGGGTGCCGTCCGTCTTCCCCGGTCTCGACCTGGACGTGTACGCGATCTCCCAGGGTCCTGTGGAGCGGTTCGTACCGGACGGGGGCGCGTGAGCGTGGCCACGGTGGCGCAGGCACGAAGAACGGGCCCGGCCCTCGGTACGCGGAGCCGGTGGTCGGACGCGGGCCTGTCCACCATCGAGGTCGTCATCCTCGCACCGGTGATGATCCTGTTCATCCTCGTCCTGGTCGCCTTCGGGCAACTGGTGGACGGGCGCGGCGCCGTCGACAGCGCGGCACGGGACGCCGCGCGCGCCGGATCGCTCCAGCACGGCAGCCACGCCGCGGCGATGACCGCCGCGCAGCAGGCGGCGACCGCCACCCTGAAGGGCACCTGCGCCTCAGGGGTGACCGTCAGGGACGCGGGCAGCGACTACCGCTCGGGCGGCCTGTTCACCGTCGAGGTCAGCTGCCGGGTGCGCGGCCTGGGAATGCTCGGCCTGGACATCGCCAAGGACATCTCGGGGCGCTCCAGTTCACCCATCGACCCCTATCGGAGGACCGGATGAGCCGGGCGCGGGTCCGAGGCGCGCGGGCTCTGGTCCGGCGTGTCCGCGCGGCGTGCGACGACCAAGGCTCGGGCGCCGCGGCGGTCATCATGTTCGCGCTGCTGTTCATGGTGCTGGCCGCGTTCGTCGTGGACGGCGGTCTGTCCATCTCCCAGCGCGAACGCGCCGCCGACATCGCCGAACAGGCCGCCAGGTACGCGGCACAGGACATCGACGAGGAGGCCCTGCGCGCCAGCGAGGGCCGCAACGCTCCCATCAACTACGAGAACTGCGCCGCGCGCGTGGCCGAGTTCGCCGGCCGGTCCGGCCTCTCCTCCGCTGACGTGGCCGCCTCGGGCTGCGTGTCCGCCGGCGCCCAGCAGGTGGAGGTCCGCATCCGGCTCACCTACCGGCCCGTCCTGACCGGCCTGTTCTACAGCGCACCGCTGACCGTCCACGGCACGGCGACGGCGGAGTCCGTGACCGGCTGACCGCGCCGGCCCCGCAGGCCGGCCGCCCCGCACCCGACCGCACGTGCCTTCCCGCCCCTTCCGACCTCCTTCCGATCCCGACCGCACTTCTCACCCCAGGAGCACACGAGATGGCGCGCCGCAGTTCGACACCGGCACCGGACCCGCGCGGGTCCGGATCCCGCTCGCGCTCGCGCACGCCCGTGCCCGTGCGCACCCGCCGCACGACCGGGGACGTGCTCAAGGCCTTCCTCGCGTTCGTCGCGCTCGCCGCGCTCGTCGTCGGCGTACCCCTGGCGCTGGCCTCCTTCCTGGGCTGGCCGCTGCCGCGCCGGATGCCGTCCTTCGACATGCTGCGGGACGAGGTGAGCGTCGGCGTCTTCATCAACGTCCTCACCGTGGTGGTGTGGCTGGCGTGGGCGCAGTTCACCGCCTGCGTCCTGGTCGAGGCGAAAGCCGCGCTCTCGGGTGTCGGACTGCCCGCACGGGTGCCGGGCGCGGGCCCGAGCCAGCTGCTGGCCCGCCAACTGATCGCGGCGCTGCTGCTGCTGGGCTCCACCACCGGGAGTTTCGCCCCGGGCCTCGCGCAGCTCGGCCACACCATGCAGCCGCACCAACCGCAGCAGACCGTGGCCTCCGCCCAGCTGACGCCCGGCACGCAGCAGGCACCCACGGGCGCGGCGCACGCGGACGGCGCCGGGCTCTCCACCATGGGCGGACACGGTTCCGGCACGGACGTCGTCCTGGCGGGCGCCGGCACGCAGCACAGGGCGGCCCTTCCCGCATCGACCCGGGACCTGGCCGGCGACGGCAGCAACGCGGGCACGAAGTTCTACCGTATCCAGCCGCCCGAGGGGCGCCACCACGACTCCCTGTGGGAGATCGCCCAGCGTCACCTGGGCGACGGCCGCCGCTACAAGGAGATCTACCGCCTCAACAAGGACCGCTTGCAGCCGGACGGCTCCCGGCTCTCGGAGGCCAGCCTCATCCGGCCTGGCTGGATCATGGAGATGCCCGCCGACGCACACGGCGGCGAACTCGTCGAGATGCCGGAGGAGACGGACGGACTGAGCGAGCGGGAACGCGCCCAGTACGAGCGCTACCAGGCGGGTGGCGGCCACGACCGGGCGGACGGCGGCCAGGGCGGCGGTGGCCACCAGGACGGCAGCGGCTCGCAGGACGACGGCTCCCGGGACGGCGGCTCCCGGGACGGGGACGGGCGGGACGGCGGCTCGCAGGACCGGGAGGCGGAGGGCAGCGGCCGCGGCGACGACGGCACCCACCGGGACGGGCAGGAGGAGCGGGACGGGCAGGATCAGCCCTCCGACAGCACCGAGCAGCCGGACCGTCCCACCACGCCCGACGATTCGGACGCCGACGCCGACGCCGACGCCGACGCCGACGCCGACGCTGACCCGGGCCGAGACGCGGACGGCACCGGTACAGGGCCCGGCGTCGACGACGACGCGGGCACGGGCGACGGCGCCGACCACCCCGACGAGCAGCCCAGCGTGCCCGACAGCAGCACGGACCGGCCGCCCATGCAGCCTGCCCCGGACGCCCAGGACGACGGCGGCGGCCACGCGGACGACGGCACCCACGGGCAGGACGACAGCGGCGTCGGTCCTGACGACGGCGGTTCCGCCCAGGGCGGCGGCCCGGACGAGACCGTGGATGTCGCACCGGACGAACACACCCCCGACCGCCAGGAGCAGTCCGTCCCCGAGGGGCCCGCCGACCGGCAGCCGACGCGTCCTGACCACCTCGGCGACCGTACGGACCAGGACGGCGGCCCGGGGTCCGGCATCGACCAGCCGGACGACACCCGGACGGACACGCCCGAGAGCCCGCGTGACGGCGCGCGCGGCCAGACCCCCTCGGCCGACGGCCCGGACGGCCGCGGCGGAGACGGGGAAGACTCCAAGGGAGCCGGGAACGGCGCCCGGGAAGAGGGACAGGGCGACGACACCCCCACGGACCTCGACCGCGCGGACGGCGCCGAAGCCGGCCATGCGCACTCCGGACCCTCCCCGCGGGACGAGCACGCCGACGGCGCCGCGCTCGGCCCCGTCGGGCTGCCCGAAGCGCTGCTCGGCGCGCCCCTGCTGGCGGCCGGCATCCTCGCCGCGCTGGGCCGCAGGCGCCGCACGGCGCTGTGGCGTACCGTCACGGGCGGCACCCGGCGCGCCCCCGCCGACGACTTCGCACCCCCGTCCGATCCGGCGGCCCAGGCGCGTGACGCGCTCCTCGTCGGCGCCGACCCCGGCGCCGTCCGCTTCCTCGATCTGGCGCTGCGCGGGCTGGCGGAGGACCTGCGCGCGGCCGGCCGCCCGCTGCCCGTCGTCTACGCCGCGTGGCTGACCGATCAGGACCTGCACCTCCAACTCGCCGCGGCGGCGGGCGAACCCCCGGCACCCTGGCGCTACGGGCAGAGCGACGCCTTCTGGACGATCCAGCGCGCCCACACCCGCTTCGACGTCGACACCGCGCAGGCACCGCCCTATCCGGGGCTGGTCGGTCTCGGGCTGCGCGGCCGGGCACGGCTCCTGCTCAACGTGGAGTCCGTGCCGGGACTGGTCTCGGTCGCGGGCGATCCGGCGCTGCGCGAGGCCGTGCTGGCCTCGGTCGCCGCCGAACTCGCCACCGGCACCTGGTCGCGGAACCTCCACCTCACCCTCGTCGGCTTCGGCGAGGACCTGACCGCGCTGGCCCCCGAGCGGATGCGCCACCTGCCCGACGTCCCCGCGCTGCTCGCCGAGCAGCGGGAGCCCTCCGCACAGCGGGGGCCCTCGGCGCCGCACGAGGACACGGGCGGGCGGCAGCGGGTGGTGCTCGTCGGGGCCGAACCGACCGGGGAGGAGGCGCGCCGCCTCGCCGCACTCGCCACCGAAGGGGACGCGGGCGCGAGCGCCCCCGCCGACGGCTTCGTCGTCGGCGTCTCCCCGGGCCGGCTGCCCATGCCCAGCGTCGTGTGGGAGTTCGAGATCGACGACGACGGCACCCTCGCCGCCCCCCGCATGGGCCTCGACGTACGCGCCCAGCAGCTCCCCCGAGACCTGCGCGCCGCGGTCCTCGAACTCTTCGCCGACACCGACGACACGCAGGCCGGCGGCAGCGAGGGCCCCGGCTTCCGTGTCGACCTCAGCGAAAGCGGGCGCCCCGCCGTCTACGCGCGCCTGATGGGCGGCTACGAGGTCACCGGCGTCCAAACCCCCGAGGAGAACCGCGGGCCCCTCCTTCACGAAGCGCTCGCGCTCCTGCTGCTCAACCGCGACGGAGTGCACCCCCGCGTACTGGCCTCGGCGCTGTGGCCCAGGGGCGTCACCGACGACGTCCGCGACGCACTCGTCGAGCGGCTGCGCCACTGGCTCGGCCACGAGAGCGACGGCGCGCCCCGGCTCCTCACCTCGGACGACGGGCGACTGGTCCTGCGGCGCTCCGTCGTCTCCGACTGGGACGTGCTGCGCACCCTCCACCACGGCTGCACCGGCGAACGCGGCGCCAGGCTGTCCGCCGTCGTGCGCCGGGCGCAGCTGACCGACGCGCTCGACCTCGCCCGCGGCCCCCTGCTCGCCGACCGGCCCGCGGGGCGCTACGGCTGGCTGACCCACCACGTCGCCGAGGCGCAGCACCCCGTGCTCGTCGCCGAGATCGGGCTGGCCCTGGCCACCGAACACCTCAGGGCCGGCGCGCCCGACGCCGCCGTGCGTGCCGTGCGGTCGGCGCTGCACAGCGCCCCCGCGGACGAGCGGCTGTGGGAGCAGCTGGTGCGGGCCGCGCACGCCACGGGGGAGCGCGCGGCGCTGGACGAGGCCGTGCGGTGGGTGGTCGAGAGGGCGGATCCGGTGCGGGGCGTACCGCCGCGTACGGCGGCGCTCCTCGACGAGCTGGCTCCCGGCTGGAGTCCGGCCCCGACCGCCCTTCCGTGACCGGCTGCCCCGCCCCGCCTCGCAGCCGGCCCGCCGCCCCGGCGGAGGGAGCCGGCAGGGGGGTTGGTACGTCTCAGCCCGCGAACGCCAGGAGCGGCAGGGCCCAGCGGGCGCGCTGAGGAGAGCCCTGGCGCCCTCCCAGCGGACCGATTCGCGGGGAGGGCGCGGGCGAAGGCGTGAGGGGAGAAAGGACCGTGGCCCGTGCCCTCGGGGGAAGAGGCACGGGCCACGGCGGTCTCCGCGGGGAAGTGGAGGGTCTCAGCTGACCTGGAGCTTCTGGCCGGGGAAGATGAGGTCGGCGTCGCCGCCGACGGTGGACTTGTTGTCCTCGTACACCTGGTGCCAGGTGGTGTCGTGCGCCTCGGCGATCGCGCTGAGGGTGTCACCGGACTTGACGGTGTAGTTGCCGTGCCCCTTCTTGGGGGTCTGCTGCGGCTGCGAGGGCTGCGCCGGCTTCGGCTCGGCCTGCTGCTGCGGGCGCTGCTGCTCCTGCTGCGGCGCCTGCTTCTGCTGCGGCTGTGCCTGCTGCTGGGAGCCGCCGTCGCTGCCGCCGTCCGGGTTCACGTCGGCCGCGGGGCCACCGGAGGTGAGGCCGCCGGCACCGGCGCAGGCCCAGGCGCCCGGGCCCTGCATCTCGAGCAGCTTCTCGGCGACGGCGATCTGCTGCTCCTTGGTGGCCTGGTCGGCGCGCGGCGCGTACTTGGTGCCGCCGGCCGCGGCCCAGCTGGAGTTGTTGAACTGGAGGCCACCGTAGTAGCCGTTGCCGGTGTTGGCCTGCCAGTTGCCGGAGGACTCGCACTGGGCGACCTTCTCCCAGGTGTCCACGGAGGCGGCGTTCGCACCCGTGGCCGACACCAGAGGAAGGGCGACGGCTGCGCCGGCGACGCCGGTCACGGTGGCGATGCGCACGGCCTTGGTGGGTCGACGGTGACGGCCCTTGCCGGAGAACAGCATGGTCTTTCGTTCCTTACGGTCGCGGCTGTTCGCCCAGGAGTTCGGACGAACGTGTCGAGCGGGAGCGACAGTAGGCACAGCTGTCCGGATGCTCCAATTAGTGACCGCAAAGATCCTTCCTGGCGCTTGACACGCAATGGCGGCATCTGTGCTGGTGATGCGGGTGCGCGGAGATCGGTAAAACCGGGTGTGACGTAACCGTTGGAGACAAGCGTCACAGGTATGGGGCATTTGTGCGGTGTTGGGCGTGGGTCACCAGCCGGGGGGCTTGGCCGTGCCCAACGCGCGGTCGACGGCGATCTCGATGACGACCCGGTCGGCGTTGGGGCGCGGCGGCTTGTAGCGGCGCGTGTAGCGGGCTTCGGCGTCGGCCACCGACTCCGCGTCCTCGCGCACCAGGGCCGTCCCCTCGAGCGTGCACCAGCGACGCCCCTCCGCCTGGCTGACCGCCACCCGCACGCCGGGGCCCGCGGCCAGCACGTTGCGCACCTTCTTGCTGGAGCGGCTGCTGATGACCCGTGCCAGGCGCGTCGCCGGGTCGTAGGTCACCCCGACAGGCACCAGGTGCGGGGTGCCGTCGGGCCGCGGGGTGGCGAGGAAGCAGATGTGGCGCTCCTCCCAGAAACCGGGGGAGTCGCCGGGGTCCGGCTGTGCGGGCCCGTTGGAGGTGTGGGTGCTCATGCCGGGCACGCTACCGCCCGCGGCGAGGCGCTCCCCGAGAAGAGCTGAGCCGCTCCTCAGGGGGAACGCAGCGGTGTGGCGGGCCAGTCGAGCAGACGTGCGCCGATCACCGCGGTCTGCAACATGTAGCGGTGGGAGGGGTCGGTGGGGCTGGCACCGGTCAGCTGTTCGATTCGTGCCAGCCGGTAGGTGAAGGCCCGCACGCTCAGCGAGAGCCGGCGAGCGGCCTCCGCGGCCACGCAGCCGGTGTCGAAGTAGGCGGTCAGCGTCTCCAGCAGCGGCTGCGCACCGCCGCGCGCCGTGGTCAGCGGGCCCAGGGCGGCCAGCACCAGGTCGGCCATCGCCTGCCGGTCGCGCGTCAGCACGGGATAGACGAGCAGATCCGCCGCGTAGAGCACCGGCTCCTCCAGCTCCAGCCGCTCCGCGAGGTCCAGCACACTGAGCGCCTCCTCGTACGACTGCACCACGCCGCCGGGCCCCGGCTGCACCCGGCCGATCGCCACCTGGCCGCCGTCGGTGGCGGCGTAGCTGTGCTTGGCGAAATGGGTGAGCACATCGGGCTGGTCGCCGGGCGCGACGCACAAGAGCCTGCCGTCCTTCGTGGTCAGCAGGGTGTTGCGGTTCTGGAAGCGGGCGATGAGCGCCCGCTCGACCTGCCGCGCCACCGGGTCGCCCTCGTCGTAGGCGACGGGGCCGTGTGCGACGGCCACCGCATGGCTGTGCGAGAGCCGCAGCCCGAAGCGTTCGGCGCGCTCGGCGAGCCTGCCCAGGTCGCTGCGGCCGTGGAGCAGGTCGTCGATGAACTCCCGGCGCGCCGCCTCCTCCTGGCGGACGGCCTGCCGCTGGGCGCGCTCGTACCCCTCGGCCACCGCGTCGACGGCCTGGTGCATCCCGGCCAGCAGACTGTCGGGGTCACCCCGCAGAGAGGGCCACGCGGCGCGGGTCGCCTTCAGATGCGCGCCGACGAGGTCGCGCAGTCCGTATCCCGCGTCGGCGGCCCGCTCGCCCAGTGCGCGCCGGGCCTCCAACTCGTCGCGGGTCAGCCGCCGTCCGCTCGTGCACACCTCCGACAGGATCTGCGCGTATCCCGCCAGGTACTCCTGCGGTATCTCCGCCGTTCGGCTCATCCGCTGCCCCGTGCTCCGTCGTCCTGAGGTTTCCGCCGGACCGCGCGTCTCTTAACGGTTTCTTGACGCCGTCCGGCACGCAGACCCTAGAGAACTCTGCCGGGTTCCGGCAATGCGGGGAGGGCGGTGGGACCGCCAGTATGCGTGGTGAGGGGGAACGGGGAAGCGTCCCGGTGCCTCACACCGGCAGGGGGCGGTGCCGGGCACGGGCCGGGGGGCGGTGCGGGGCACCGGCCGGGTGAGGCACCGGGACGGTGGGGGAACGGGGGCGGGGAGGGAGGGGGAATCGGGGGGTTGAGGGGGAAACACGGGGGATCGGGGGAAAGTGGGGGGATCGGGGGAGAAGAGGGCGGAGGGGGTGGCCGGGCGGCAGTCGTGTGCGACGCGGCGCCGGCCTTCCCCGCCGCCCTCTCCTGCGGACTCGACATGATGCTTCGGTGACAACTACTTGCCAACGTGGAAAGTAGATGGCTACCGTGCAAGACGTAAGGGATCGTCAGCACGGGGAGGCATGTCATGGAGGCAGCGGAAGCGCGGGCCGCACTGGCGCGGCGGGACGCGGTGCAGGGAGTCGGGCGACGGGCCCACGCCCAGTGGTACGGGCGGTACCTGCTCGGTTTCCTCCTCTACACGCTGCTGCTGCTCGGGGCCGCGGCGGCCGCACGGACGGAACCCGCGGTCGGGGTCACGCTCAACGCGGTGGGCGCCGTCCTCGGGATCGCCGCGATGGGGTACGCGGGCACGCGGCCCGTCGTCACCCGCGACTTCCGCCGCTTCCACGCCGTCTTCAGCCTCGGCTGGACGGCGCTGTACGTGGCGGCGGTCGTCGTCGGATCCGTGTGGAGCGGAGGTGCCCCGGCCGCCTGGTGGTGGGCGTCGTTCGTGGTGCTGGGGGCCTGGAGCGGTGGCGCGGCGCTGCTGGCGCGACGGGCGCGTGGACGCCGATGAGTGCCACGCGCCACCCGAGGCACCGGCTGGACCCGTTGCTCCAGTCCCCGGTGCGCTTCTCCGTGATGGCGGCGCTGGCCTCCGCGGAGCGACTGGAGTTCCGCTTCGTGCGGGACGCGGTGGAGATCAACGACTCGGCCCTCTCCAAGCAGTCCGCGACGCTGGAGGAGGCAGGGCTCGTCGAGGTGGAGAAGGGGTATCTCGGCAAGCGCCCGCGCACCTGGCTGTCGGCCACCCCGAAGGGCAGGGAGGTCTTCCAGGAGCACTGCGCCTGCCTGCGGGAGATCGCCCGCGGTGTCGAGGCGGACCGGCTGCCTGCGGACAGTGCCTAGCCGAACGCGGGGTGCGGCACGCGGGGGTGCGGCACGCGCCGGCGGTGCACACCGAGCCGCGTGCGCACCGGGCTGGGCCCCTCGAGCAGTACGCGCCGGGCCGTGCGCGGCGAGCGGTGAGGCCGCGAGCCGAAGGCGGGGAGCGATGCTTCGCCCATCGCTCCCCGCCTTCTTCTCTTCTTTTCGGACGCGAATAGCCTTATTGGACTCGCGTCAATCCACGCGTATTAAGCGGCGCCTGCTTTTCGCATCGGCTCGGGCCGCTCTCCCGCGTGCGCGCGACAGGCGTGCCGGGACGACGGCCGCGTACGGCACAGCAGGTCCATCCGGCACAGAATGTCGTGCGCGACCGGAACCATCCGCCTACCCGTCTCCGTCAGGCTCATGCCTCCCGGTGTCCGGCGGAACAGCGGCTGCTGGGTGTGGACTTCGAGCTGTCTTATCTGATCGCTGATGCTGGCTGCCGAGTAGCCCAATTCGGTGGCGGTCCTGGTGACGCTGCCTGTGCGTGCGCAGGTCACAAATGCGCGAAGCATCCGATCGTTCACTGAGTCTCCCCGTGTAGCAAATTACGCAAACTCGGTGTTTTCCGGACACAAGGGCGTTGCGAGCGGTGCAGCCCGGGCGTGGGAGGTCATCCCGCGGTATCCGTATGTCGGATGCCCACTATTCCGCCCAAGCCACCTGCGACACAAGGAGCCTGACGGGCAGTGGGCCGCCGGCCACGTCGGTTGCGTGCTCAACTGCCTGTCGCGGCAGTCCGGTTCCCGGGTTTCGGTGTCTCCGAACACCTCTTGCCGTGCCCGCCGCGAGGGGGCAAGCATTGGCCGCGTTCACCGCCGACCAGCCGACAGGACGCATAGCGCAGAACGTGCCGACGTAATGCGCGTGACGTGGGGATGCAGCGTCTATGTTCAGGATTGAAGAGCAAAGCGAACGCCCGAAATCGTCGATTTCAGAAGAAACCGAAGAAGGCGCCTCGCATGCGCTCGCCGTCAGCGGACTCACCGTTCGGTACGGGGATTTCACGGCGGTAAAGGACGTGGAGTTCACCGTCGGACGCGGTGAGGTCTTCGGTCTGCTCGGCCGCAACGGGGCGGGCAAGACGAGCACCATCGCGGCGGTCACCGGGCTGCTGCGGCCCGCGCAGGGCCGGGTCCGCGTACTCGGCAGGGACGTCGAGGACGGGCCGCGCGGCGGAACCTGGCTGGGCGGTGCCCTCTCCCTCCAGCCGCAGAAGACCAGCCTTTTCCCGCGTCTCACCGTCGAGGAGACGCTGCTGATGTGGGCGTCCCTGTACCCGGAGCCCCGTCCGGTGCCCGCACTCATCGAGGAGTTGGGCCTCGGCCAGAAGGCGCGCACCCGCGCCGCGAAGCTCTCCGGCGGTCAGCAGCAGCGGCTGCTGCTGGCCACCGCGCTGGTCGGCAACACCCCGCTCGTCGTCCTCGACGAGCCGACCACAGGGCTGGACCCGCACGCCCGCCGCGACGCCTGGGCGGTCATCAACCGGGCCAGGTCCCGCGGCACGACCTTCCTGCTGAGCACGCACGCCATGGAGGAAGCCGAGGAGATGTGCGACCGGCTGGCCATCCTCCACGAGGGGCGGCTGCTCACCTCGGGTTCCCCGGCGCGGATCGTGCGCGACCTCACCCAGGGCAGCACGGTCACCGTCAGGTCGAACCAAGAGGGCCTCGCCGTGGCCGCGCGCGGACACTTCGGCGCCGACGCGGTCCACGAGCGGGCAGGTGGCGGCGGCACCCCCCGGTTCAGCGTGGCGACCGAGCGCCCCGAGCGGGCCGTCGCCTGGTTCGAGGAGCGGGCGCCCCAGGCCGACGTACGCGTGCACCGGCCGACGCTGGAAGACGCCTTCCTCGCCGCGACCGGCACCGAAGGACCCCGCGCGAGCGAGGGGAGCGAGCAGTGAGCACGGTCGAGACCGGCAGGACCAGGGCGAACGGTCCGCACGGCGCGCCCGGCGACGAGGCCGGCACCAGCGAGGCGGCCCGCGCGGCGCACCCGGGCGCAGGGCCGCGCACGAGCGGCGGCGCGGGCACGCGGGGGCAGTTCGCACCGCTGGCCAAGGGCATGACCAAGGAGCTGGTCCGCGATCCGATGGCGCTGTTCTTCAGCGTCGTCTTCCCGGTGCTGCTCGCCGGACTGTTCGTCGCGATCATGCAGCTGACGTGGGCGGGCGGCCCGTACAAGATCGCCGTGGTGGGCAGCGGGAGCCAGGCCACCCAGCTGGCGGACGCACTCGGTGACGGGTCGAAGGTCACCGCGCTCGACTCGCCGCGCGGCGCGCCCGAGGGCATGGACGCGGTCGTCGCGCCCACCGCCGACGGCGACACGCTGCGAGTCCTCACCGACCCGGAGAGCCCCTCGGTGGTGACCGCGCTGCGCGACGCGCTTCCGCAGACCGGCTGGGAGGGGCGCGGCATCGACGCGCTGGGCACCGACGGCACACCGCCGTTCGAGCCCATGCCGTTCGTGGTGCCGGGAGTTCTCGTCTTCGCCCTGATGTCGCTGGCCCTCACCGCCACCGCGGGCACCCTCGTCTCGCTCCGCGCCAACGGCACACTGCGGCTGCTGCGCACCACCCCGGCCAGGCCGCAGGCCATCCTCACCTCGCTGCTGCCTGCGCGGGGCGCGCTCGGCCTGGCGCTGCTGGCCGTGGCGGGTGTCGCCGCCACGGCGCTGGGACTGCTCACGCCGCTGTCCGGGCTGACGATGCTGCTGACGACGGCGCTGGGCATGTGGCTGCTGATGTCGGTGGGCTTCCTTTTGGGCGGCACCCTGCGCTCGCCCGAGCTGACCAACGCCATCTCAGGGCTGCTCACCCCCCTGCTGCTGATGGGCTCGGGCGTCCTCTTCCCGCTGGAGCTGATGCCCGACGGGCTCGCGGACGTCCTGTCCTGGAACCCGGTCGCGCTCCTGGGCGACGCGTTGCGGCACGACGTGACCGGCGGCGTCACCCGGCACGCGCAGTGGCTCGACTGGCTGCTGATCGCCGCCACCGCCGCCGTGCTGACCTTCGCGGCCGTCCGCGCCTTCCGCTGGGACACGGAGAAGAAGAACTGATGCATCCGACGACGACACCCGAACGCTCCGGGACCGCACCCGCGACCGGCACCGGGACCGCGACCGCACCGCCCACCGGGACCGCGACCGACGCAGCCGCGCACACCGGCGAGGGCGCGCCGCGGTTCGACGCCGCGACCGCCGAGCCGCCCGGTTCGCTGCGCAGGATGGGCGACCTCGTCTCGCCGTACGGGCTGGTCAGCGGCGCCATCCGGCTCCCCGGCAGCCCCGGCGACCCCGACTTCCCCATCTTCACGGCCTCCCTCGGCGACCCCGGGCACGTGCTGACCGGGCACGAGGACTGGGACCTGGGAGCCGAGCACGGCAACTTCGACGGCGCGGGCGGTGACCTCTCACCCGAGCGTGCCGCGCTGCTGGCGGTCGCCGAGTCCCTGGAGCGGTACTCCTCGTGCGCCCGCGACGCCGACCGCTACCGCTGGGCCACCGCCGAGGAACTCGGCGACGAGGCGGTGCCGCTGGACGCCTGGCCCAGGCTGTCGGCCGCCGAACTCGCGGCCGGTGGACACGGCCTGGTCGGGCCCGACCCCACGGCGCCGATGCGCTGGGTACGCGGCTGGTCCTTCACCCGGCGGCGGCCCGTGTGGGTGCCGGCGGTGCACGTGTGGCTGAAGAACCCGCCCGAGGCGCTGGGCGAGCGCGTCAGCCATCCGGTCTCCACCGGCTGCGCCGTGCACACGGACGTGACCTCCGCCGTCGTCAACGGGCTGCTGGAGGTCGTCGAACGCGACTCGATCGCCCTGACCTGGCTGCAACGGCTGCGGCTGCCCCGGCTGACCCTCGACGTCGAGCGACTGACGCCCAAGCAGCGCCAGTTCGTCGAGCGGGCCGACAACCCGCACGTGCGCACCCAGCTGTTCGACGCCACCACCGACCTCGGCATCCCCGTGATCTACGGGGTGCAGTTGGCCGACTCCGACCCCGCGCTGGCCCAGGTCGTCGCCGCCACCTGCGACCCCGACCCCGGTGAGGCCGTCGCCAAGCTCTACCGCGAGGCCGCCTCGCTGCGCATCGCGCTGCGCCACCACATCACCACCAGCGCCACCACGGAGACGGGCGCGGACGGCGGGGCCGAACAACTCGTCAACGTCGTCGGGGGAGCGGCCGAGGCCGGCCCTGTGGCCGCACGCGACCGCTTCTCGTTCCTGCTGGAGGGCGAGCGCGGGGAACGGCCGCTGTCCGCACTTCCGCGCCCCGCGGCCACCGACCCGCACACCGTGCTGTCCTGGCTGCTCAGGCGCCTGCACGCCCGGGGCTGCGAGGTCGTCGCCGTCGACCTGACGACCGACGAGGCGCGCCAGGTCGGTGCCACCGCGGTGCGGGTGGCCGTGCCGCAGCTGATGCCGCTCTCCTTCGTGCACCGGGCCCGCTACCTGGGCCACCCGAGGCTGTACGAGGCACCGCGGGCCATGGGGCATCCGGTGCTGTCCGAGGACGAGATCACCCCGCTCCCGCAGCCGTTCGCCTGACGCGCCACGCGCCGCCACCCGCGCGTCCCCATCCACCACCCGGGCAGGAGAAGCGATGCACACCGGAACGACCGGTCCCCGCAGACCGCTGTTTCTCGCGGCGGGAGCCTTCGGGCACGCCGTCACCGAGCGCCTGGCCAAGGCGTACACGGGCGCCGTCGTCATGGGCGTCGACGAGGGCAGCCACCCGAGTTTCTGGCCGGTCAGCGACCTGCTGGTGCTGGTCACCGACCATCCGCGCCCCGCGCTGGCCGAGGCGCTGGACAGCTCAGCGTACGCCTGGGGTGTGCCCTGGTTCCCGATCGAGCTGGAGCCGGTCGAGCTGCGCTGCGGCCCCGCCGTCGCGCCCGGCGCCGGCGCCTGCCACCGCTGCTTCACCCGGCGCCGCGCCCAGCACGACCGCTCGCCCCTGCCCGCCGAGGCACGCCGCCGCGAGAGCAACGAGCCCGGCGCGGAGCGCGTGACCGGTTACGCGCCCCACCACGTCGGCATGGCCGTCGCGTTGGCCCGCGCCGCCGTCCGCGACCTGTTCGGCCCGGACGCCGCCGCCGGGGCCGGGGAGAGCGGCGAAGCCGGCGCTGAGGGGCCGCGTGCCGCTGCCCACGTCCGCTCCGTGAACCTCGCCGACGGCAGAACCGCGCGCCACCGCGTCGTCGCCGTCGACCAGTGCCCGCGCTGCCGTCCGGCGCGCGGAGGCGAGGACCTCTCCTGGCGGATCTTCGAACCGCTGACCGACGCCGCACCGGTGGGGAGCTGAACGACGATGGCCAACGGGGACGTACTCACCGCCGAACAGACCGGCGCCGCGGCGCTGCGCGACCCGCAGCTGTCGGTGCCCGCACTGCCCAGGATGCGCAGGGGCGTGGCCTGCTACCAGGCCGGCGGCGGCCTGGTCGTCGAAGGGCTGCCGGCGCCGCAGGTCTTCCGCGGAAAGGCCGCCACCGCACTGCTGCCCCGGCTGCTGCCGCTGCTGGACGGCGCCCGTGACCGCACCGCGCTCGCCGAGGAGCTGGGCATCGGCCCCAACGCCGTCTTCAAGGCGCTGTCGCTGCTGTGGATGTGCGGCGTCATCGAGGACACGCCGCCGCAGGACGGGCCCGCGGCGAAGGCGGGCGAGGACCTGGCGGACGAACTCGCCGACTACCTCTCCCGGATGGGCGACTCCACCGGCGCCAACCCCTCGTGGGAGGCGGGGGCGCTGCGGTTGGCTTCCGCGCGGGTCGTGCTGTACGGCACGGGCCCGACGGCGACCGCGCTGGCCGACGAACTCGCACCCTCCCTCGCCCTCACCCGCGTCTCGGGTCCTGACGCGGCGCCGCCCGAGGGGACCACGCTCGCTGTCGCCGCGGACGCGCCGCCGGCCGAGCTGGCCGCTGCCGCCGCCGTCTGCCGGGAGCGGGAGATCCCCCTCGTGCGGATCGCCGCCGCGCACGGCACCGCCCACCTCGGCCCCTTCGTCCACCCCCGCTACACGCCGTGCCTGGATTGCCTCCTGGCGGAGGAGACGAGGCCGGACGGGAACGCGGCGGGCACGGCCACGGCCGGTGCGGCCACCGCGGGGGAGGCCGGCCACGAGACCGAGCACGAGACCGACGACGAGGCTGCGGCGCTGACCGCCGCGCTCGCCGCCCACGACCTGTTCGGCTTCCTGGGCCGCGCGGTTCCCTCCCCCTACCCCAACCAGTGGCGGACCGTCGACCTCGACGATCTGGGGCAGCGCCGCCACAGCGGCGCCACCCGCCCCGGCTGCCCCACCTGTTCGGCGCTCGCGCCCGCACACGACGGCCCGGGCACCGCGCCGCTGGCCGCCCGCTACGAGGCCTTCATCGGCTTCCCCCCGCACGAGTACATGGACCTCAAGGGCCACCAGCAGCACTACAAGCCGTCCAACCTGGCGCTCCAACGCCAGGAGAAGACCTGGCCCGTCTGCCCCGAGGTCGCACTGCCGGCGCCCGACACCGCCCGCCTCGCGGGCCTCGGCCCCGAGCGGCGCGGCGCGGGCGAGGCCACCACCGGCCTGGAGACGCTCTCGCTCGTGCTGGCCACCGTCGCCGGAGTCCAGGAGCCCGAGGGCGACTTCCTGCGCCGCTGGACCCCCAGCGGCGGCAACATCGGCTCCGTCCTCGCCCACCTCGCCGTCCGCGACGTGCCCGGGCTGGCACCGGGGATCTACGGGTACGTGCCCGGCGGCCACCGGCTGGCCCTCCTTTCGCCCGGCGCCGAGGCGACGGCGGACCTCCCCGGAGAAGCCCCGGCGACCCTGCTGCTGACCGGCAACCTGGGCAAGGTCGCCAAGAAGTACCACTCGTTCGCGCTGCGGGTCACCCTCCTGGACGCGGGCTGCGCCCAGGCGACGCTGCGCCGCGTCTGCCACACCCTCGGCCTGCCGCGCACACCGGTGCGGCGCTGGGACGAGCGGACCGTCACCGCGGCGCTCGGCGTGGACCCGCGCGTCGAGCCCGTCACCGCCGTCACCGACCTCGGGAGGCCGCTGTGATCGCCCCTGACGACCTCGCTCTCCAGCTCGTCGAGTCCTTCCAGCACGCGCCCGCGCACCCGAGCCCCGACGTGCCGCCCCAGCGCGCGGCCCACCCGCGGCCGCTGGGCCCGGACACCCGCATCGGCCCCGGCACGGCCGGCGCCGAACGGCTCGATCTGCTGGACACCCTCCGCACCCGGCGCGCGAGCCGGCTCTGGTCGCCCGAGCCGCTGCCCGCGCCCCTGCTCGCGGACATCGTCGGCGAGGGGGTCACGGCCGACGCCGAGGAGTGGCCGGACGAACAGCCCTACACGCCGCTGGAGATCACCGTGGTGGCCTTCCGGGTGACCGGTATGGAACCCGCCGTGCACCGCTTCGACGGGCTGACCCGCACCACCCGCCCCGTCATGGAGCTGCCGCCGCCCGAGCGGCGCCGCACCCTGACCCTCCAGGCCGAGTTCGGCGACGCGCCCGCCATCGTCTCCGTCGCCGTGGACCCGCACACAGCCGAACTGCGCGACGGCGGCCACGGCTACCGGACGCTGCTGACCCGCGCGGGCGCGGCGGTTCACACCATGTGGCTCGCCGGCGTCTCGCACGGGCTCACCGGCTCGGCGTTCGCCGGATTCATCCCCGCCTCCGTCCGCACCCCGCTGCGCTCCGACGGCACCAGCAGGCAGCAGGTGTTCGCGCTCGCGCTCGGCCACCCGCCCGCGGCCCCGCCCGGCGGCGCCGCGCCACCCGCCGGTCCCCCGGCGGCCGGCCCCTGACCGTCCGCGGGCCCGCCCCGGGGTGACGGGTGTCCCCCGGCACGGGCCACGGACGCACGACCGGCCGCCGTCCGCGGCGGCCGGGCACCGACCCGGCACCGTCCGGTGTCCGTGGAAGAACACCGACAAGGAAAGGAGGGATGCGCGATGGAAGACGCCATCGACCTGTACGCGGTGGCCGAGGACGAGCTGGCCCTGGAGGAACTGCCCGAGGGCAACGCCCTGGCCAGCTTCTCCACCTCGACCAGCGCCAGCACCGCCTCGTGCCCGGCGACCAGCGCGTCCACCGCGTCCAGCGTCTCCAGCTACGGCTGACCAACCCGCCGGACCCGGCCTACTCAGGAAGAGGAGCACCCATGGAAGCCATGGACAACCTCGAGCTCGACCTCTACATCGAGGACCAGGAACTCGCCGTCGAGGAGCTGCCGGACGGCAACGCGCCCGGTGGCTGCTTCGCCTGCGCGGGCTCCGCGTCGACCGCGTCCTGCCCGGGCTCGTCCGCTGCCACCGTCGGCAGCGCGTCCTGCATCGGCTGACGCGAGCGGACCGGACAGCGCACCACCCGCTTGCACACCCCTACGCAGAAAGGAGATGAGAGATGCAGAACAGCGACGACCTCGACCTGTTCGTCGAGGCGTTCGACGACGACCTCGCCGTCGAGGAACTGAGTGAGGGCACCGCGCTGAGCACGTGGTCCAGCGCCACCACCGCGGGCTCCGCGTCCTGCCCCTGGAGCACCGCCTCCTCCTCGTCGTGCGCGTCCAGCTACGGCTGATCGCACGGCGCCGTCAAGAGCCGGGGGAGCACCCCCGTGAACCACGAGTCGCGCACAGGAGGTGACACACATGGACAACAGCGTCGAGCTCGAACTGTGGGCCGAGGACCTGGAACTGGAGGCACTGCCCGAATCGGACAGCCCCTTCACCACCTTCGGCTGCGCCGCCACCGCAGGCTGCGGCAGCTGCCCGGCCGCCTGTCTGGGCACGGCCGGCTGCTTCTCCTCCAACGGCAACTGACGCACGGGACACCCCGTTCGTCCAGCGGACCGGTGATACGCGAACACCGGACCGCGCGCTGAGGTGAACCCCGGTTCCGGAGCGGGCGAAGCGCCCCGGAACCGGGTGCTCGCGGACGCGACCCGCGAGCACGCTCAGGCTAGGGCCTGTCGTTCAGATCTTGCTGGGCTCGCGGCGCCCGGTACCGCGCCTCGCGGCGCTGTCGTCGGTCGCCGCTTCCCCCAGGGCTCGGCTTCGCTCGCCCCGGGAGGTGCCCCCACGCAGGGACTCCTTCCTCCGCCTTGCGAGAGCACGCACCGGACCCCGCTCCCTGATCCAGCCATATCCAAACGCAAGACCCTAGCCGCGGTCCGCCCGCCGAACCGCTACCGGGAGACGTGCCACCACAGGAGCTGTGCATGGAGACCCTCACCCGACCGAAACTCCGCGAGGGCCTGGAAGTCATCCGCGGGATGGACGACCACCCGCTGCTGTACGACGCGGACTCCGGCATCTACCACCGGCTCAGCCGGTCGGCCGCCGGGCTCGTCCAGCGGCTCGACGGCTCCCGGTCCCTGGAGGACATCGCCACGCTGATGACGCAGCGCGGCACCAAGACACCCGAGGCGGCCCGCACCGAGCTGGACCGCTTCGTGAAGAACCTCTACGACAGCGGGCTGCTGGACGGCTCGCCCACGCCGCAGCGGGCCCACCACGCCGGGCGGCGCGGCAAGCGCAGCCAGATGATGCCCCGCTTCGTCGTCAGCCGCACGGTGATGCCCCGGCTGCTGGAGCCGGTGGCCGCCGTCCTGCGCACGGTGCCCGGCAGCGCGCTGGCGGGCGTGCACGTCGCGGGCGGTATCGTCGGCACCCTCGTCGCCGTGTGGGCCCTGTTCGTGGGCCCCTCGGCCGACCCCAGGCTCGCCCACTGGACGACGCTGATCGCGTTCGTGCTCTTCCTGCTCCAGATCGTGCTGCACGAGACGGCGCACGCGATGGTCGCGCAGATCCTGAAAGTGCCCGTACGGGGCTTCGGCTTCGCGCTGCTCTTCTACTTCATGCCGCTCGCCTACGTCGACCGCACCGACGCCTACCGGCTGCGGGAACGCGGCAGCAGAGTCGTCCTGGCACTGGCGGGACCGGTCAACGACGGCTGGGTCGCCGGGGTCACCGGGCTGGTGGCCGTCACCGCGAACGGCACGGTGGCGACCGTGGCCGCCACGATGCTCGTCTTCCAGGTCTTCAGCGTCATCACCAACCTCAACCCGCTGCTGCCCAGCGACGGTTACGCCGCCCTGGAGGCCGGGATGGGCACCGTCGACGCACGCGGCCGCGGATTCGGCCTGCTCAAACACGTCCTGCTGCGCCGCCCGCTGCCCTCCCACCTGGCGGCCATGACGCCCGCGGCGCGCCGACTGCACCTGGCCTACGGGGCACTGTGCACGCTGTACGTGCTGGTGCTGGCCTACGCGGCGGTGCGCGGCACCGCGTTCTCGTACAGCAGCGTCCAGGGGGTGTGGAACCAGTGACGACGACCGTGCGCGACCTTCAGGCGCAGGCCGGCGACGGCACCGCGCACCCGACCGGCGAGACCGGTACCGGGCCCGCTTCCGGGCCAGGAAGCGGGGCGGCCACCGCCTCGCTCACTCCCAGGCTGGGCGGCGTGGCGGTGACCCGGGTCGCCGGGCTGCCCGCCGCGTTCTGCCCGCGCCCCACCGAGCGCACCGCCGCGCTGCTCGACGAACGCGCCGACGCGCAGGCCGCCCTTCAAGAGCTGCGCCCGCGGGTGGAGGACGCGCTCTACGCCCTCGTGCCCGTACTGGACGCGGCCGGTGACGGCGCCACCTCCCTGCGCCGCAAGGTCCTCGCCGCCCGCCGCGCCGCCCACCGGCTGGCCCCCTTCGGCTGGGACGAGACGACCGGCGAACGCGTCGCCGCGCACGCGGACGAGGAGACCCGCGAGGCGCTGGCCCGCTGGCAGACGCTGACCTCCGCCCGGCAGGCGAGCGCCACCGCGCTCGACGCGGCGCTCGCCGACGACCGTGCCGCCGCCGAGGAGACCCTGAGCGCCGCCCTCGAAGCCCCCGGCTTCGCCGACTCCCTCGCCCTGGCCACCCCCGACTGGGTGCGCTACGGCAACGCCCGCCGCACCCGCAAGCGGCAGCGCGCGCTGCGCACCCTCTACTCGTACACCGTCCGCGCCGCCGCCAAGACCAGCCCCTTCGCGCGGCTGACGACGGTGGGCGTCCCCGGCCGCGGCCACGCGGGACACGCCGTCCACCAGGTCTCGGCCACGGTCGCCCTCACCGCTCTGTACGCGCTGGCCCGCGCCCCCCAGACAGCGCCCCTGCTGCGTTACCGTCCCGCCCCGGTCCGCCCGGCGACCGCCCGCACCGGGCCCGGCGAGCCCGCGCGTTCCCTGATGCTGCACCCCGAGTACGTCGCCACGGGCGGTGTCACCTGGCGCAACGACCACGTGGTGGAGGCCGGCGCGGCCGCCGACTGGGCCCGCGCCCTGGCCCGCGCCGGCGACGACGACGGCTCCCTCGGCCACGCGGCGGTGCTGCGCACACTCGGCGGCGCTGACCCCTTCGGCCGCTTCCGCCGCCTGCTCGACACCGGCGTACTGTCCCCCCTCGCGCCCTGGCAGCGCGGCGAGGACGCGGTGCGCGTCCTGTCGGACCTGACCAGCCACCTGGAGATCCCGGAGCCCCCGGGCGCGCCGGGCGACGCCTGGGGCGGGGACGGATCGGACCCGGAGGCCCCGGGTCCGGATTTCTCGGGGCTGGACGTCGTCAGGGAGTTGCGGGTCCTCGAGGGCGAGCGTGAAGCGATGGCGGACGACCGGCGCTCCCCGTCCGCCCAGACCGCCCAGACCGCCCAGACCGTTCGGGGTACGGCCTGCGAAGCGGCCACGGACGCGGCCGGACCCCGCACCGACGGGCCGCGCACCGGCGGACCCCCCACCGACGGGCCACGGCGGCGTGCCGCCGCGGTCGCCCGGGTGCGCGAGCTGGGCAGGGGCTGGGCGCGGGCAGCGGGCTGGGACCGGTTCGAGCCGACCGAGGTCTGGTACGAGGACGCCGCCTGCGACCTGCGGCTCCCGCCGGTGCTCGACGACCCCGGTACCGCCGCCGACCTGCGCGGGCTGGGCGAGGCGCTCAGGCCACGGCTGTTCCGCTCCCACCTCTACGACGAACTGGTGCGCCGCTTCGTCGCCGACCACGGCAGCGGCGGCACCTGCGAGGACGTCCTCGGCTTCGCCATGCGCTGCGGCGCCGAGACCGACCGCGACCCCGGCATGGAGCGCGCCGTACGCCTCGACCTCGCCGCCCGCGAGGATCCGGCCGAGCGCGCGTGGCTGCCCGTCGGGCCCAGCAGCGCGTCCCCGTCGGCGGCCCTTCTGGTCCAGCACATCGCCCCGCCGCCGGACGGGACGGACGGAGTGGAGGGGCCGCGGCTCGTCGTCAACCAGTTCAACCCCGGCACCGGCGGCCTCCTCACCCGCTTCAAGGGGCTGCTGGGCGAGGACTTCGCCGACGCGCTGCGCAGCCACGTGCGCCGCCTGTGGCCGCACGCCGCGCACCACCACGAACTCGTGCTGTGGACCGAGTGCGGCACCGCGCAGGCCCAGTCCGCCGGACTGCTGCCACCGCTCACCCTGCCCGGCGAACTCGACGGACCCGGCGCCCTCGACCTGACCGAGGTCCGCCTCGTCCACGACCCGCGCCAGGACACCCTCACGCTGCTGGCCCCCGACGGGCTTCCGCTGGCCGCCGCGTACACCGGCCTGGTGCCCACCCACCTGTTCCCGAAGTTCGCCCGCTTCCTGGCGGTCCTCTCCGACCCGTGGGTCAACGGCTCGCCCCTGTCGGACTACCGCATGCCCTTCCAGCTGCCACGCGAGCCCGACCGCGTGGTCGCCCTGGAGCGGCGGACACTGACGGCGGGCGCCGCCACACCCCCCGACGGAGGCGAGGGCGACGACGGCGCCACGGAACGCGGCGAGGCCCTTCTCGGCGGCGCGGGCGGCGTGGTGACGCGGCGCGCCCAGTGGACCGTCCCCGTCGGCCACCTGCCGCTGCTCGGCGCCGACGCGACCGACGCGGAGACCGTCGCGGCGGCGGACGCCTTCCGCCGCCGGCACGGCATGCCACGCGAACTGTTCGCCTACCTGCTCCCCGCCAGCGGCGGCATGTCCCCCGACCACGACCGCAAACCCCTGTGGATCCGGCTGGACTCGGCCGTCTCGCTCGACGTACTGGCCCACTGGATCACCCCCGACACGGGACACCTGCGGCTCGTCGAGGCACTGCCCGCACACCACCAGCACCCCCTGCGCGACGCGGACGGTGAACGGCGCGCCGCCGAACACGCCGTCCTGCTGCACTGGGCCGACGGGGAGGAGGACCGATGACCGGCACCGGCACCGGGACGGCGACCCGGCCGCCGGGCGGCGCGCACGCCGCCCCGTCCGGCGAGGACGCGCCGCCGGAAGAAGTCCCCGGCGCGCCCGCGGCGGACTGGTGGTACGTGCGCGCCTACCCCGGCGGCCCGGGCGCCATGGACGCGGCCGTCCGCGCCGCCCTCCCCTGGCTGGCGGCCCGCGCCGCCGAGCTGGACGCTCCCGCCTGGCACTTCCTGCGCTTCTGGGACGCGACGGGCCACCACCTGCGGCTGCGCCTGCGCTGCACGCCCGACCAGGCCGACGCGCTGCACGCCCGCACGGACGAGCTGCGCGCCCTGCTGACGGACCTGCCGCATGACGCGGAAGCCCACGCGGGGGAGGCGGGCGGCGGGCTGTTGCCGGCCGAACCGAGCATGGCCCCGCGCCGCCAGCCCGTCGGCGTGAGCCCCGCGCCGTACGCGCCCGAGCTGGCCAAGTACGGCGGCGCCCGCGGCATCCGCCTCGCCGAGGACGTCTTCACCGACGGCTGCGCCCTGCTGGCAGAGACGGACCTGGTGGCCCTCCCCGCCGCGTACGACCGCGCGGCCGCCGCCGTGGCCCTGACCCAGGCACTCGTCACCGTCTGCCTGGCCCCGGGCGAGAGAGACGCCTTCTGGACGGCCCACCGCCGCCGCTGGCTGGCCCGCCTGCGGATGGCCCTCCCGGCCGACGAGACCCGGCAGCGGCTCAACTCCCTGGCGTCACGGGTACGGAACGCACCGTGGCCCCCGGGTGCGGTGCGCGCCAGACTGGACGCCCACGTGGAGGTGACCGCCGGGGTACTGGACCGCTGCGCCGCGGCCCGTGTCCCCGTCCCCCGCGCCGAGCTGCTGCTCCACCACGTCCACATGGCGCACAACCGGCTGGGCTTCCCGCCGCCGGAGGAGGCGGCGCTGGTGCTGGTGGCGCGCGGTCTGATGGCCCACTGAGGGGCCGCGTCACCACTGCCCCGGCCGGGGCGTTCACGCGCGACGAGCGGGTGGGAGGGTGTTCCTCCCACCCGCTCGGGGTGTCGCATGCGTGGGGTGTTGTCGGCTGGGGGCCTTCTGCTCAGTAGGCGGAGTCGACGTTGTCCATGGAGCCGTAGCGGTCGGCCGCGTAGTTGCAGGCGGCGACGATGTTGGCGACGGGGTCGGTGAGCTTATCGGGGGTGCCCTTGACGTGGTACTGGTCGAAGGTGGGCTGGATCACCTGGAGCAGGCCCCTGGAGGGGGTGCCCTTCTGGGCGTTGACGTCCCAGTCGTTGACGGCGTTGGGGTCACCGGCGGACTCGCGGATGATGTTGCGCTTGATGCCGTCGTAGGAGCCGGGGATGTCGTGCTTGTCCATGATGGCCTTGGCCTCACGGATCCAGCCGTCCAGGTTGTCGGGGTAGGACTTGCCGTCCTTCGCCTCGCCCTTGGTCTCCACCTCGCCCTTGTCCTTGCTCTCGGGCTTGGCCTTGGCCTCGTCCTTCGCGGAGGCGTCGGCCGTGGCGGGCTTCGTCCCGGGCCTGGGGGCGTGGGCGGCGGCGTCGGCCTTGGCGACCTCGTCGACCTTGACCGCGTAGGAGGCGGGCTTGGCCGGCTTCGCCTCGTCCTGGGTGGCGGCGTGGGCGGTGCCGGTCAGCGTGGCGGTGGCGATACCGGCGGCACCCAGGACGGTCAGGCCGGTGGACAGCTTGGTGTTGCGCAGAGCAGTACGCATGCGAGCGGGATGCCTTTCGAAGGGGACACATCCGGCCGCGTCTCCGGGCGGTGCGCCCGGTCTCGTCGCGACCTGGGCCCACCCTGCGGACCGGCTCCCCACCCCGACAACTATGTGACGTACTATCCTGCTTCGTCCGGTTCGTGGGGTGGTGGGGGCTCCGCCGCCGTGACCCCCGGCTCGGGCAAAACGGGCATCCGAAGCCGCTTCGTATGTGATCTGGCCCCTATGGGTGCCCTCACACGCGGCCCCCGCCGCCCTCACCGGCAGCCGAGTGACCCCTCACGCACCGTCGGCAGAATTCAGCCCTCAACGGCGGCGCCGGCGGCCCTGGAGGCCGCTTCCGGCCGCACGTTCGAGGGGGCTCGGTGCATCGTCCGGCATAGCTGACACGCCGGGGCGGAGCCGGTGCCGCGCACGAATTCGAACGCATGATCTAATTCGGGTATGGCGCAGCGCTCCTCCTGGCCGAGGACGAGTACGGCCAGGCCGAATGGGCCGAGGTGTCTCGCGCCGGTCAGCGACCCCGTGCAAAGCCAACCTCGCGCCACCGTTCACGGCAGGTCGTGGCGCCCAAGCCACGCCGGCTTGACCGGTACCCCGTCTGCGTACCGCTCGACCTGCTTGACCTGCTCGACCTGCTCGACCTGCTCGACCTGCTCACTAGCTGAAGCGACGGGCGTGCTCGACGCCTCCACAGGTTCCGGGGCGGCGGGCGCGGCTGAGTCCTCCAGTACCTCCGCCACCGTGAACCGTGTGACGAACGACTGCCACGCCCCGTCAACGACAAGGAGGAACCCGTCGCCCTCCCGAAGCAACCGACGGCGCTTGGGACTTCTGGGGTGCTCGGGAAAGTGGCTCCGAGCCCGCCGCTCCAGCTCTGCGAGCGCCTCCGCACGAGATCCGGAAAGGTGCGCCACCACGTGCGCCTCCGTGTGCTTGCGCTCGCCGACACCCACGGTCGTCTCGATGACCAACCCCCATATCGTCATGCTCTTCACCCCTATACACACTCGTGTGACTCCCTACGGTAGGAGGTGCGGCCGGCCCAGCAGGCCCCACCCGACCGGAGGATCCGGCTGAGAAGAAAGGGGCAGACGGTGGGCCGGGCTGTCCCTCGGAGCGCTGACCTGCACGGTCACTCTTCAGTGGCACGAACTGCCGTCCTCCGACCATCGATGGCACACGATCAAGGGTCGATGACACAGGACACCTGATCACCGCGCAGCGCGAGTGGGACCGCACCTGTCGAGCGCTCGCCGACCACCCCCGCGACCCGAGCCCCTGCGCCGCCGGCTGATGCGGCTCACGAACACGGTGCTCCGGCACCGGTACTGGGGTGGCGGCGGAGGCCGCGGTCCCGGCTGGATGGACCTCTCCCGTCGTGCCCGGGAGCAGGACGGGCACCGATGACCTGGCAGCGGTAGGTTCTCCGCGATGACCTTGATGGAGACGCAGGGCCTCGCGTCGATGACGGACGGGGCGCAACTACGTTGGACGGCACTGGGGGACACGACTCGGAAGCCGCCCGTGGTCATGCTCCATGGCGGTCCGGGGCTGCCGGATTACCTGGGCGTTGTCGCCCCCATGATCGCGGATCTCGCACCCGTGTACCGGTACGACCAGCGTGGCACCGGCCGATCCCCGTGGCGGGGCCGCCATTGTGGTGCCCGGCATGTCGACGACCTCGCCGAGCTGCTCGACGCATGGGGCGTGCCCAAGGCCGTGCTGATCGGACATTCCTACGGCACCGACCTGGCGAGCCGCTTTTGTCTGGCGCACCCTGACCGGGTCGCCGCGATGCTGCTGATGTGCGGGCCGTTCGTCGGTGAGTGGCGCACCGGGGACCGGGCGGAGCGCGAACGTCGCATGTCCGCAGCGCAGCGGGAGCGGCTGCGCGCGCTGGAGGCGGCACCGCGCCGCACCGAGGAGCAGGAAGTCGAGCTGCTCACCCTGGCCTGGTTCACCGACCATGCCGATCCCGAACGCGGATGGCACTGGGCCGCACAGGGTGCCCGGCAGCGGCGCCCCGTCAACTGGGCCATGAACAGCGAACTCGGCAAGGAAGCACGCGCGGACCCGCTCGATGAGCACCTTGCCGATCTGCGCGCGCACCTACCCGCGCGAGCGGAACTCCTCGGTGGGGTCCACGATCCCCGCCCTCTGTCGGCCCTCGCATCACTCGCGTTCCGTCTCGCTCTTCCGCTGACGCGGATCGAGGACGCTGGGCACGAGCCCTGGCTGGAGCAGCCCGACGCCGTGCGTGGGCACCTTCGGAGATTCGTGCAAGGCGCGGTGGGCACATAGGGCTTGGCGCGGTTCGCCGGCGCCATCCCGGGTGCGGTCCGCTTCGGCCCGGCCCCGGACGGCCGCCCGGCGCCCCGAACAGGTACCGGGCCCCCGCTACGACGTGGGCGAAACCGCACGCGAGAAGCTCGGCTGGAAGGCACCAGCCGAGCTTCTCGCGTGGGCTGCTCACCGCCTGGATCAGGCGGTGTGGCAACGACCACTGGAATTCACGTGCCACCGAGACCGAACAGGCCCCGGGCCGGCCCGTGCCGAGGAGTCCTCAGCATCCCCTGGTGGAGATCCCGCCCTTGGGGGAAGCCTGAGCAGCCGTGCTGTTCGGAGTCGCCGACTTGCAGGTGTCCTCGACGACGAGCAGCCACCAGCTACCGTCCTCGTTCTGGTCGCAGATGTACTTGACGATGTTCGGGTTGTTCTCGGCTGACGACTTGCAGGACGAGAAGCTCCCGTACGTGCCGTTGTAGTACCCGCCGCCCTTGGTGATCGGGGCGGCCGGTGCGGCCTGGGCGGACTGGGCAGCGATGCCGGAGAAGGCCAGAAGGCCGACGGCGGCGACTGCCGCGCGCTGGAACTTGCGCATATCTTCCTCTTTTCACGTGCATAGGTGTGGTGGTTCCTGCACACCTGGATTGCATAGCGGCCCGGTTGTCACGGAGCGCGGCCGGAGCGGCCGGCTTCGCTGTCGGCCGGAGTCGTGTCCGGCCGCGGCAAAGTGCCGCGTCGCACTCCAAGATCTCTCCGGGTCACTTGGAGCCGACCACACGTTCGGATGACGCTTCAAGGTCTCAAGATCCTTTGTTACGCGACTATCACAGCCGGCCAAAGCCCTTGCTCTGCCTCCCATGGGCACGGCCCCGACGCCTACCGCGACGAGACGCGGCGCCGCATCCGCACGCACGACTTTGCGTGCCCCGGCCGCGTGCCGCCGGCGTCCCTCGCTCCCACGAGGTGGACAAACCCGTTGCGCGGGGCGGGGATCGGGAAAGACGGCGTGCCCTGGCGACGAGCCCGGGACTCAGGTGTGCAGGTCGCCGTGCTGGACGGCGATGACCGTGCCGGAGTCCCTGGCGTCGTTGGTCTGCGCGAACAGGACGGTGCGGCGTTCCTGGGGGAGAGCGGCGCCGATCTCGGCGGCGAGTCCGGCCAGGTCCTGGCTGCGGGCGGGGTCCCGTTGCAAAAGAGCCGTCAGTTCCAGGGTCTACAGGCCGAGCAGGGTCCGCCGGACGTCGTCGGGTTCCGCGGCCTCCTCGACGAGTTGTCGAGCTGCGCGGCGATCGCCGCCCGGCGATCCGGGGCCTCGCCGCGGTGGAAGAGCCGGAGCACGGCTCCCCTCGTGTCCTGCCACAGGTCCGTCGCCATGGCCGCGACGACCTCCTCGGCGCCGGTCTCGGCGAGGGCCGTCAACTCCTGGGTCACCTGCGCTCCTTCACTGCCCGCGGGTGAGGTGGATGTTCTGCGTACCGTTCTGTGTCGCGTAGACGACCCCGTTGCCCGACGCCCGGTTGACCATCTTTCCGGGAGGCGGGGCCGAGGCTGCGTCCGGAGCGGTTGGGGTCCCGTCGGCCGGGGCGGTGGTGGCGGCGGGTCCGGGCGCGCGCGGGGCGCCCGCGTACCCGGGCAGGTGCAGCCACGCGTGCGCGGCGTACTCCTTCTCCGCGAGGGCGACCCTGGTGAAGGTCTCGGGTTCGATGCCGGGGTAGCCGTGGCGCACGGTCTCGTCGTAGAAGTGCTGCGAGATCAGGAGTGAGGCGGTCACGGTGTCGGGGGCCGCGTCGAGGGCGGCCCGCGCCTGCCGGGCGTCGAGCATTCTGGCGAGGACTTCGAGGGGGCGCCCCGTGACCTGGCCGTCCTGGCCGAGGCAGACGTCTCCCGCGTGCAGCGCTGCCCGGACCCTGACGCTGGTCGAAGGCCCCGCCATGCGGTTGTGGGCGCGTATCGACTTCGCCGGGTGCGACGCCGGTACCCGGCCGGCCCGCGTACTGCACCAGATCGCGATGACGTACGGGGAGCCGCTGGGCGCCGGGGCGGTCATCCGCTGGCCCCTCACCCAGCCGGAGTTGGCCACGTTGTCCGGTGCGGCGGAACCCACCGTGCACAAGGCCCTGCGCAGGCTCCGCGAGACCGGCGTGATCTCGACGGGGTACCGGTCCATCACGGTGGAGGATCTCGCCCTGCTGCGCGGCGTGGCGTTCGCCGACCCGTGACGTGGAGGGGGAATCGGCGTCCCGTGACGTGGAGGGGAGGGCCGCCGCGTGGCGGTGGCCGCGTCCGGAGGCGGCGGTGGAGGAATCGAGCAGAAACCGTCGTGTGACGGGATCGCCGCACCGGACCGTTCCTAGTGTGGCGCACGGAGACCGAGGGTGAGGACACGGCCGTGCCGACCCGCGGCCCGTAAAGGCGGTGGTGAGGCCATGGAACAGCCGGAAGACCACGACGACGCGGCGGCCGCCGGATCCGGGCAGGGCGACGACCGGGAACCGGGCCGGGCGGCCGGATACCGGGTGGACATCGGCGGCGCCGCGAGCGGGCCGGTGATCGCGGGCCACCACAACGTGGTGGTGGACGCCCAGCACGGGTCCGCCGTCACTCTGCTGATGGCGGGGCAACGGCCCAGGCCCGAACGCCGTGACCGCGTCCACCTGCTGCCAGGACGGCAGCACACCCCGCTGGGCCGGAACGCGGAACTGGCGGCTCTGGCCGACGCCGTCGGCTCCGGCGGCCCGGTGTTGCTGTGGGGGCCTCCCGGCGTCGGCAAGAGCACCCTGCTCCGCCACGCCGCGCGCACTCTGTCGCCGGGCCCCGACGGCGTGCTGCTCTTGTCCGCCGCCCACAGGGAACCCCGGGACCTGGCCCAGGACCTCTTCGAAGCCTGCTACGACACCGGCGGATACGCCCCCTCCGGCACCGAACTGCGCCGTCTGATGGCCGGTGTCGAGGTGACGGTCTACCTCGACGACGCGGACCTGACCGCCGAGCAGTTACAGGAACTCACGGACGCGGCACCCGACGCCACGTTCGTCCTCTCCAGCCGGGAGCGGGTACTGCTCGGCGCGGGCACGGCGCTGGAGATCAAGGGGCTGGACCGCGCCTCGGGTCTGGAACTGCTGGCCCGCGAACTCGGCCGCCCCCGACCGGGGGAAGCGCAGGCCGCCGCCGAGCTGTGGCAGGCGGCGGAGGGCGTACCCCTGCTCCTCCTGCGCGCGGCGGCCCTCGCCCGGCGCGACGCCTCCGGCAGCGTCCAGCTGCCACGGCCCGGTGCGAGCGCGGAGCTGCTGCCGCTGCTGCTCGACCAGTTGGACCGCGACACCGCGAACGTGCTGCGCCTGCTGGCGACCCTGGCCGACGCCGAACTCGCCGCCGCCCACATCAGCGCACTGACCGAGGTGCCCGAACCCTCCGCCGTATGCGGGCGCCTGGTGAACCTCGGCCTCGCCACGGCCACGGACGTCGGGTACCGGTGCGCCGCCGACGCCGCACCTGCCGTGCTCGAACGCCACCCGGAACCGTTTGACGCAGAGCACCTGTGCCTCCACCTCGCGCGGTGGGCCGCGCAGCCCTCCACCCCGCCCGCCGACGTCGCCGACCACGCGCGGGCCCTGGAGGCGGCCGCCGAACTGGCCGAGCACGCCGGGCGCCCCGACCTGACCATCGGCCTCGCGCGCGCCGCCGTCCCCGCCCTGGCCCGCGCGCTGCGGACCGACGCGTGGGGGCGGATGCTCGAGATCGGCCTCGAAGCGGCCCAGCGCACGGGCGACATCCGCGCCGTCGCCTACTTCACCCACGAGAGCGGCGTGCGCAGCCTCGTCACCGGGCGCCGTGTCGTGGCCGGGATCCTGCTGTCCGAAGCCGTGGTGCTCTGGCGTCAACTCGGCGACCACGTCGGCGCCGACGCCGCGGCGGGCGCGGGGCAGTACGCGCCCGCCCCGCCCTCCGTGGCGCCCGACGGAGGCGCCGCGACGATGCCGCACGGCGGCAGCGCCCAGAACGGCGACGCGGGTTCCTCCGGCGTCACCGGTTCGACCGGGACGTGGAGAGACAGCCAGGGGGACGTCTTCTCCATCGCGGAGAAAGCGCCCGGGGTCTACGCCATGAGGATCGGTGCCTGCGGCGGTGGCTTCACCGTCGCGGAGTTCAAAGGCGGCAACGGCACCTATCGGGGAAATCCGTCGGTGTCCGCGCACGACACCGACGGCTCGTGCGGCCGACTGGACCTCAGTGCGACCATCACCCTCGCCGGTGGGGACGACAGCGACACCGGCCAGTACACGAAGCAGTTGCGTCCGGGGTCCTCGCAGAGGGTCCAGTGCACCACCTGCGGGACGCGAACGATCACCCGCCTGCGGTGACGCCGGCCGCCTTCTTCCGCCTGCCGATTGGAGATTCCCATGGCGCCCCCACCGGACAACCGTTACTCCGTCAGCACCGGCGGTGACGCCTTCGGACCCGTCGTGGCCGGTCACGACAACCGTGTCGAGGTCCGACAGGCCCCGCCTGCCGATGCCCGGGGGAGGAGGCAGGGAACACCACGGACACCCAAGACCAACACGGCGAGCGACAGCGCCAGCGTCTACACCGTCATGAACGGCGAGTTGCACATCCACTACCCCGAAGGGGCCGACACGCCCTAGCCGGCGGTGGCCGGCACGGTGGCCCGGCGCGGTGGCCCGGAAAACCGGGCTTATCCGCGCCACGCTGCACCACCGGAGGGCGAGTCGGCGTATTCCGCTGCACGCCCGCGGGGTGAGCCTCAGGCGGGCTGTAGCGCGCCGGTGAACTCCCGCACGACGGCGTTGCAGAAGGCGGGCAGGTCGTGCGGGCCGCGGCTGGAGACGAGCCGGTCGTCGACGACGACCTCCTCGTCGACGACCTCGGCGCCCGCGTTGCGCAGGTCGGTGCGGATGCTGGGCCACGAGGTGAGGCGCCGCCCGCTCAGCGCGCCCGCCTCGGCCAGGGTCCAGGGGCCGTGGCAGATGGTGGCCACGGGCTTCCCGGCCTCCATGAACTCCCGCGCGAAGCGCACCGCGTCGGGGTCGGTGCGCAGCTGGTCGGGGTTCATGGTGCCGCCAGGCAGCAGCAGGGCGTCGTAGTCCCGTACGGCGGCGTCGGCCACCTGTTTGTCCACGGGGAAGGTGCCCGCCGGGTCGATGTCCATCTGGCGCGCGTTGATCTGACCGGTGTGGAGGGAGACCAGCTCCGTCTCCGCGCCGGCGCCGTGCAGCGCGCCGCGCGGCTCCTCCAGTTCGACGCGTTCGACCCCGTCGGTGGCGAGAATGGCGATCTTCTTGCCGTGCAGTTCCTCGGTCATGGTGCGGTGTCCCTCCGCTGTCGGTGCCGGCTCCGCGTCCGGCGTCCGCTCACCACAACAGGCTCCCATCTGGCTGCCCAAAGGTGTCAAACGGGACGAAACGCCGAGCGGTCGGCCCGCGTCACCGTGAGCCCGCGTGCGTCACCGTGAGTCAGCCACCGAGGGCGCGCACCAGCGCTCCCGCCAGGGTGTCGGGGGGTGGCGCCGCGGCGTGGGCGGCGGCCCGGGCGCGGCCCTCGGCACGGGCCCAGTCCCACCAGTGCTGCAAGGTCTCCCCGTCCAGCCGCTCGGCGGGGATCACGGCGGGCCAGTCGAGCGCCCGCGCCTGGGCGCTGACCTTCGCACCGCCCGCCACGGGGTCGACGGCGATGACGGGCACGCCCACGCGCAGCGCGAGGACCAGCCCGTGCAGGCGGTTGGTCACCACCAGGTCGGACCTGGCCAGCAGAGCGTCCACCTGTTCGGGGGTGGCGCACAGCCGCCAGTCGCGGGTGTCCAGCCGCGTCTCCAGCGGCAGTCGCGCGCAGTCGTGCGCCCCCAGCCACGCGGTGAGGCGCCGCACCGTCTCCTCGTGGCGGCGCTGTTCCGCGTACTCGTGCTGTCCCGAGGTCAGCACGGTGGCCACGACGGGGGGCGGCTCCCGGGGAGGCCGGGTGCCCGCCGACAGATCGGGCCTCGGGCCGGTGGCCGGCGGCCCGTCCCTGGCGATCACCTCCGCGAAACCGCGCACCGCCCGCGACCCCGGATCGATGACGGAGACGCCCACGGCGACGCGGCGGCAGTGTCCGAACTCCTCGTGCAGCGCCGCGACCTGCGGGCCGTGCAACGGCCCGCAGACGAAGACCAGCACGTCGTAGCGTTCGGGGCGGACCGTGGCCAGCGAGAGCTCGCCGGGCCGGAACGCCGGGCTCCACGCCACGTCGTAGGCCAGTCCCACCTCCCGTGCCACGCCCTCGACGCGGCGCAGCGCCAGCACGTCCCCGGCGGTCGCCTCCCCGTCCTCGAAGCTGAACCAGCCCGCCAGCAGCGCCCGTCGGAAACTCACGGCGCTCCGCCCTCCCCGCTCGCGGCGGGAGCGGCGGTGGCGGGCGCCGTTCCCTCCGCCGCGCCGCGTGCGGCAACGCCCCGGAACCCGCCGTCTCCCCGGGCGCCGTGCGGGCCCGTCGTGCCGGTGCTCGCCCCGGTCGGCTCCGTACCGTGCGGTACGCCGTCGTCGGGCGGCCGCGGGGCCGGGTCCCGGTCCTCAAGTCGTGCGCAGGCGTCGAGCACGTCGGCCGGGTGCAGCCGCAGCAGGCGGGGGTCGGGACGGGTGCCGTGCGGGTCGCCGGGGCGCGGTCCGTCGCCGGGGGAGGGGCGCCACAGCGTCCGGTGCCCGGGGTGCGGCGGCGGGCCCCACAGCGTGGGAGAGACGGGGCCGAACAGGACGACGGACGGGGCGGCGAGAGCGGAGGCGAGGTGGGCCACGCCCGTGTCGCCGACCACCACGGCGCGGGCCCGGGCCACCAGCGCGGCCAGCAGCTCGAAGGGGAGGCCGGAGGCGCCGCCCGGTACCGCGCGCGCCGGGAGCCCGGCGCGCGCGGCCACCTCGTGCGCCAGGGCGAGTTCGCCGGGGCCGTGCGTGATCACGATCTCGTCGCCGCGCGCCCGCAGTTCCCGCGCGACCTGGGCGAACCGTTCGGCCGGCCACCGCCGGGCGCCCGCGTCGGCTCCCGGGTGCACCACCACGGCGCCGGGTGCGGGCGAGGGCACCTCGGGGCGGCCCAGCAGCAGCTCGCAGGGGTCGGCGGGGATGCCGTACCACCGCAGCAGGCGGCACCAGCGCGGCCGTTCGTGTTCGTACTCGCGCCAGGCGGGTGCCGAGCCCTCCGCGTAGGCGAGCAGGCGTGCCGGTGCGCTCGCCGCGAGCGCGTCGCGGCTGGGCGCGCCGTTGCCGTGCAGATCGACGGCCAGCCGTGGCGGCGGCCACGGCCAGCCGAGTGCGGCGGGGACCTCGCGTGCCGTGCCGCCCGCGGGCAGCAGCACGTCGGCGACCTGGGCGGCGCGGGCCGCCGGGGCCAGCCATGCCGGTGCGGCCAGGACCAGTTCGTGCTCGGGGTGGGCCCGCCGCAGCGCCCGCAGCGCCGGTACGGCGGTCAGCAGGTCGCCCAGCCCCAGCGCCCGCAATACCAGCGTCCTGGGCGTCCCCGCCCGGACCCCGGCACCGGCACGGAGCGCGACGGGCCGCCCCTCGCCTTCCCCGCCGCCGGCCGGCCCGCCGGCGGGCCGCCGCCCGCTCGCGCCGGGGCCGCTCCCGCTCACGACTCCACCCCGGGCCGTCCACCCGGCCCGCCCCGCCCGTCCGAACCCGCCGCACGGCCGCCCGGATCGGCGACCTGGGCAGCCCCGCCCGCCCCACTCGCCCTGGCCGTCTCACCCGTACTGCCCGCCCCTGCCGTGCCCGCCGTCCCACCCGCCCCCGCCGAGCGTCCGGCGCGGCGGGCCAGCGCGGTGGTGGAGCGGCCGTCCAGGTACGGGAGGAGGAGGACACGGCCGCCCCACTCCTCCAACGTGCCGGCTTCGGGGAGGCGTTCGGTGCCGTAGTCGCCGCCCTTGACCCACACGTGGGGCCGCAGGTCGCGCAGCAGCAGTTCGGGGGTGTGCTCGTCGAAGACGGCGACCGCGTCGACGCAGTCGAGCCCCGCCAGCACGGAGATCCGGTCGGCCTCGGGGGTGATGGGGCGGCCCTCGCCCTTCAACCGGCGTACGGACACGTCCGAGTTGAGGCAGACGATGAGGCAGTCTCCGGTGCGGCGGGCGTTTTGCAACATGCCGACGTGCCCGGCGTGCAGCAGGTCGAAGCAGCCGCCGGTGGCCACGACGGTCCCGCCGCGTGCCCGCACCGAGGCGGCCAGGGCGCGGGCGTCCGTCAGCGAACGGTCGGCGGCGCGGACCGGCGGCGGCGCGGCGGACGCCGACGGGGCGCCGCCGGGCACGCCGCCCCACAGCCGGGGGTTGCGCACGCCCCCCGCGGCCACGAACGCGCCGGACTGCCGTACCGCCTCCTGGGTGGCCTCCTCCGGCAGCGCGCCCTCGGCCAGGGCGCGGGCCGCTGTCGCGGCGAAGCAGTCGCCGGCACCGCACGGGTCGCCGTCGGCTTCCTGGAGCGGCGGGAAGTAGAGGGGGGCCTCGTCCCCCGGCCTGGCCAGCACGGCGCCGCGCCGCCCCAGCGTCACGGTCACGGCCGCGCTGCGCCACGCGGTGGCGAGGGCGGCGCCGCGCCGCCCGTGCCCGTGCAGCCCTTCGCCGTCCGCGTCGGGGTGGGGGTCGGCGCACAGCGCTGTGGCCTCGGCGGCGTTGGGGGTGACCAGGCGGGCGCCGGGCACGGGGGGCTCCCCGCGCGGATGCGGGTCCCACACGACCTGGGTGTGTCCGGCCAGTACGGCGAGTTCGGCGCGCAGCCGGGCGGCGACCCCGCGCCCGTAGTCGGCGACGAGCACGGTGTGCGCCCCGGCGAGCGCGGCCCTTACCTCGTCGGTGACGGGCCCCACGGTGCCGCCGCCCCGGTCCACCCGCAGCAGCGGGCGCCCCTCGGCGCACAGCCGGGTCTTGACGGGCACGCTGCCGCGCAGGGGCAGCTCCAGCACCTCCACGTGCGGGGCGAGCAGGTCGCGGACGAGCTGGTCGGAGCGGCTCGTGCCCAGCGCGGTGACCAGGACGACCCGGGGGCGTTCGGCGTCCGGGCCGGGGAAGGCGGTGGCGAGGACGGCGGCGAGCCCGGCGCCGCCGGGCCTGCTGTGCTCCTCGGACACGTCGAGCACCGGAGCGGGCGCGTCCGGCGCCAGCCGGCTGGCCTGGCCCTCGACGTCGGTGTCCAACAGGGTGTCGCCGACGACGACGAGCGGGCGGTTGCGCGGCATGCACGCCTCCTTCGGGGGCGGGGCTCAAGCAGGTGGCCCGGGCGACGGCGCGCCCGTCGGTTCACGTCTCGGGCGACATCTCGGGCGGACCTGTGTGCTCCGCGGCCGGCAGCCTCACCTCGCCGCCGACGGCCGGTGCCGGGGCCGTCGCGGCGAGCAGGCCGGCGGCCGGCTGACCGGCCGCGTCGAACGCCTCGCACAGCAGGTGCACGGCGACCAGGTGCACTTCCTGCACGGTCGCGGTGGTGGCCGCGGTCACGCACAGCGCGTCGTCGGCGGCCGCGGCCAGCGGGTTGGGTCCCGGCCCGGTCAGTGCCCACACCCGCAGCCCGGCGCGGCGCCCGGCGAGCGCCGCGGTGAGCAGGTTCTCGCTCCGCCCCGAGGTGGACAGCAGCATCAGCACGTCGCCGCGGCGGCCGTGGGCCGCGACCTGACGGGCGTACAGCTCGGCGAAGCCGTAGTCGTTGCCGATGGCCGTCACGGCGGAGGTGTCGGCGTGCAGGGCGATCGCCGAGTAGGGGGGACGCTCGCTTTGATAGCGGCCGACGAGCTCGGCGGTCAGGTGCTGTGCCTGGGCGGCGCTGCCGCCGTTGCCCGCGGCCAGCAGCCGCCCGCCGTCGCGCAGCACCTCGGCCAGTTCCTCGCCCCACGCGCTCACCTGGGGGGCGTGGGTGTGCCGGAAGGCGGCGACGGCCTGTTCGAGCGCCCGGCAGTGGGCGTGTGCGGGGTCGATGGGGAGCATGGTGGTGGCCGCGGGCCGGGTGGTGGGCCGCGGCCTCCCTCCTTCGCGTGACGAGTAACGACAGGTGACCGGCGCGGGAAGCGGACCGGCGGGGCCGGGGTCGTGGGGGCGGGACGCTGTGTCAGGGGACCGCCGGGGCCGTCAGGGGGCCGCCGTCACCGTGGCCGGTTCGGCGGCGGGCGCGGAGCGGGCCGCGAGCACGTCCCGGTAGACCTCCTCGGTCTGGCTCACCACCTGCTCCCAGCTGTAGCGGGACAGCACCCGCCGCCGCCCCGAGGCTCCGTAGGCCCGGCCCCGGGCGGGCATCGCCAGCAGTGTCCGTACGGCGGTCGCCAGCGCGGCGGGGTCGCGCGGCGGCACCAGAAGCCCCGTGCCGCGGTGCGCGACCGTGTCGCGCTGGCCGCCGACCTCGGTGGCCACCACGGGCGTGCCGCAGCTCATGGCCTCCAGCGGGACGATGCCGAACGGCTCGTAGTCCGCCGGGCACAGCACCGCGTCCGCGGCCCGCATCAGCCGCGGTACCTCCTCGCGGCCCAGCCCGCCCGTCAGGTGCACCCGGTCGGCGACGCCCAGTTCCCGCGCCAGCTCGCGCAGCCGCCGCGCCTCCGGGTCCCGGTCCAGCGCGGCGCCGCCGGGGCCGCCCGCGACGAGGAGTTCGGCGCCGGGGACGCGGGCGAGCGCGGCGATCGAGACGGCCGCGCCCTTGCGCGGCACCAGCCGCCCCACCTGGACCAGCAGCGGACGCCGCGCCGGGCGCGGCCACAGCGGCCCCGTGGGCGTGAACACGTCCGGGTCGACGCCGCAGGGCACCACCGAGACCCGGTCGGTGCCCACGCCCATCGCGGCCAGTTCCTCGACCTCGTCGCGGCAGGTCGCGATGATCCGGTCGCAGGCGGTGCCGACCGCCGTCTCGCAGGGGATGCGCTCCCCCGGGCTGGTGTCGGCCTCCCCCTGGTGCCGCCTCTTGACGGTGCCCAGCGCGTGGTAGGTGTGCGCGAACGGCAGCGCCCGCTCCTGCGCCGCCTGGAGAGTGGCCAGCCCCGACATCCAAAAGTGCGAGTGGACGAGGTGGGGCCGCTCTGCGGCCCACTGGGCGGACAAGAAGGCGCCGAACATGCCCATGTAGGGCAGCAGTTCGTCCTTCGGTACGGGTTCGGGCGGCCCCGCGGGCACGTGGTGGACGTCGACACCGTGGCGCAGCGGCAGCCGCTCGGGCAGGTCGGGGCAGTCCCGCCGGGTGTAGACGGTCACCCGGTGCCCGCGGGCGGCCAGCGTCTCGGCCAGCCGCGCCACGTGGACGTTCTGACCGCCCGCGTCGGCCCCGCCCAGGGCGGCCAGCGGACTGGCGTGCTCGGAGACCAGCGCGATCCGCAGCGGCGCCTGCTCCTTCTTTCCGCCCGTCATCAGCGGGTCACCTCCTCGAGAAGCCGCTCCCAGCTGTGCAGGAACGGTTTGAGCCCGTAGCGGCCCAGCGCGGCGCGCCGGGCACGGGCGCCGTCCTCGGCGGCCGCCTGGGGCTCGTGCAGGTAGCGGCGGGCCGCGTCGGCCAGCACCTCGGGCCGCGTGGAGAGCACCCCGGCGCCCTCGGGCACCGCCTCGAGGGCTTCGGTGGTGGCCAGCGCGACCACCGGCATGCCCAGGTGCATGGCCTCCAGCAGGGACAGACCCAGCGACGTCCAGCGCACCGGGTGCAGATAGCAGCGCCGCCGTGCCAGTTCGGTGTGCAGCCGCTCCTGCGGCAGGTCCTCGGCGCGGCACCGCTCGGGATCCACGCCCAGGTGCGCGGCGAGACCTTCGGTGCGCATGCCGAACACGTCCAGCGGCGCGGCCTCGCTGAGCGCGGGCAGCAGGTCGGTGCCCACGTGCCGGCCGCGCCGTACGGGGTCGTTGACGACGACGGCGGCCCGCTCCAGCTCGCCGGTCCACTGGTGTCCCGGGTCGACGATGCCGTGTTCGATGACGGTGGTGGGGCTCGAGCCGTTGTCCCAGAAGAGCCGGTTGAAGTGGGTGACGTGCACCAGCGTCAGCCCGGGCCTGTCGGCGTACGGGTGGCGGGTGTCGGGCACGTTCCCGTCGGGCGCGTTGTGCTCCAGGTAGACGGCGGGGATGTCGCGGCCCGGGCGGCGCCCGCCCAGCCAGCGGGTGGCCAGCTCCTCCTCGTGGGGGCGTTGCAGCACGACGGCGTCCACGTCCGCCTCGGCGAGCTCGGGCGGGGTCACCTCGCGTACGGAGTCGGGCCAGGCGAACGTCTCGGCGCGGCCCAGCCCGTCGGGACCGCGGTCGGGCAGCACCGGCACCAGGTAGGTGTGCGGTCCCTGCACGAACGCCGTCGTCCAGGAGCCGTGCACGTGCCAGATCAGGATGTTCATGCCCCGGCCTTTCGGTTCGTCGTCACAGTCGCGCGGGTCGCGCGGGCCGCACCGGCGGTGCTGTCCGCACGGCTGGTGCGTGGCGTACGGGCGGAGCGGGCACGGGCTGCGGGCGGCAGCCGGTCGAGGGCGGCCAGCACCTCGGCGTCCTCGATCCCGTCCAGGCAGGGGTGGCCCGGCACGGGGCAGCCCACGGCGCGGGTGCCGGCGCACGGCGCGTCCCGGTCGCCCAGCAGCACGTGCGGCACCCCGAAGGGCGCCCAGCGTCCGGCCGGGACGACGGGCGCGAACAGGCACACGACCGGGGTGCCCACCGCCGCCGCCAGGTGGGAGGGCCCGGTGTTTCCGACGATCACCGCGCGGGCGCCGGCCAGCACGCCCGCCAGCTCGTGCAACCCGGTGCGGCCGCCCAGGTCGAGGGCGTGCTCCCCGGCGACGGCGGCCGTCAGTTCCTTCTCCGAAGCGCCGCCCGTGACCACCACCCGGTGCCCGGCCCCGGCCAGCGCCGAAACGGCTCGCGCCGCCCGCCGCTCGCTCCAGGCGCGGGCGGGCGCGGTGGCGCCCGGGTGGACGACGACGTAGGGGTCGGTGCCGGTCAGCGGGCCCGTGTCGGGCGGGGGCTGGATGTCCAGTCCGCCGTGGTCGCCGGGCGGGAGGGCGAATCCGGCGGCGGCCGCCAGGTCCATCGCGGCCCGCGCCTCGTGCCGCCCGCGCCCCCTGCGGTGCCGCAGCTGGAGCAGCGAGCCCGGATAGTCCTCGCTGTCGGCGGCCACCCACTCCACCCCTGCCAGCTTCAGCAGCAGCGCGGCCGGCAGCGGGCTCTGGTGGTAGGAGGTGAGGATCAGCGCGCGGTCGACACGCCGGGTGGCCAGGGCGTCGACGAGTGCGCCCGCGGCTCGTCCGTCCACCGCCGCCGGGTCGCGCCCCACCCACGGGGCGTCGAAGGTGACGACCTCGTCGACCCCGGGCAGCAGCCGTGCCGCCGCCTGCCCCAGCGGCCCCGCCAGCATGGTGACGCGTCGCGACCCGGCGGCCGCCATCCGCACGGCGGGCCCCGCCAGCAGGACGTCACCGACGCTGTCGAGCCGCACCACGAGCGTGTGGGGGCGCTCGGCGCCGCGGGTCGCCGGGTCGCCGGTCGCCGGGTCGCCGGGTGCGGGGCGGCGGGGTGTGGGTTCCGGGTGCGTCATCCGCGGCCTCCGGGACGGGAGCGGGCGTGGGCGCGTGCGCCGCCCGGGCCGGCGCCGACGCCGCGCTCGGGGCGGCCTTCGGGGCGGCGGCCGGGCGCGTCGGCCGCGGGCCCGTAGGGTCTCCCGGGCGCGGGGCCGAGCAGGGTGCGGACCGCCGAGGCCAGGTGGCCCGCGGCGCGCGGCGCCGCGTCGGTCTCCTCGGGACGGGTGGCCTCGTTGGGGACGAGCAGGCTGGGCGCGCCCGCGTTGTGGGCCGCCAGCAGGTCGGTGCCGACGTCGCCGACGACGACCGTACGGGCCGGGGGCAGGCCCAGTACCCGGCAGACCGCGTGCACCAGCCCCGGAGCCGGCTTGCGGCAGCCGCATCCCGCGCCGGGGACGTGCGGGCACACGGCCGTGACCTCGATGGGCCCCAGCAGCTGAGCCATGCGCGCGTGCAGCGCTTCGAGCTGGGCCAGGGTGAGCAGGCCGCGGCCGACGTCGGGCTGGTTGGTCACCACGGCGGCGCGTGTCCCCGCGGCCTCCAGCAGCCGCATGGCCTCCGCCGCGTGCGGCCGCGCCCGTACCCGCGCGGGGTCGGTGTTGTGCGGCACGTCCTCGATGAGGGTGCCGTCCCGGTCGAACAGCACGGCCCCGGGCGCGCCGTGGACCAGGGCGTCGGCCTCGGACGGGGCGTCGGCCGCGAGCGTGGCGGCGGCCTCGGCCGGGGCGGCGGCCGTGAGCGTGCTGCCGGTGGGGATCCGCAGCAGCGGCGCGTCCGGCCCGTCCTGGTACCAGGTGGCGGCCGCGGTACGGAGCACCACGCCGGTGCGCGCCGGGCCGTGCGGCGGCTGGGCCTCGGTGCGGGTGCTCACGGCCACACCCCCGTGCCGTCGCACCACCGGGCGGGCCGGGCCCGGAGCTGGGCGCGGGCCCAGTGGAAGGTGGCCACCGGCGGGATCAGCAGGCTGCTGAGGGCCATGGTGACGCCCTCGTCGCGGGTGCGGGGACCGGGGCGCAGCCGGGCGGTCAGGAACTCCGCGGTGCCCAGCAGCCACAGCCCCCCCAGCGCGGCCGAGAGGCGGGGCCTTCCGGCGGCCAGCCCGCCGAGGGCCGCCCCGGCCGCCGCCGTGGTGACCAGGTGCCGGGGCAGCCGGCCGCGCGCCGCGCCGGCCCGCCGCCACCATCCGGGACCGTGCAGCCGGTTCATCAGCACGTCGTCCGCGTTGCCGCGCTGCGCCCGCACCGACACCCAGCGGTCGGCGGCGCGTACCGGGTGGACGGTGTGCCGTTCCCCCTCCGCCAGCGACCACCCCGCCGCGTCCAGCCGCAGTGCGAGGTCGGCGTCTTCGCGAAACGCGCGGCGGAAGCGTTCGTCGAAGCCGCCGACCGCCTCCAGCGCCTCGCGCCGGTAGGCCATGTCGGCGGTGATCCACTGCGCGGTGGCCAGCCCCGCGGTGGTGCGTTCCCAGTCCGTGGCCGGCCGGTCCTCGGGCAGCGGGACGGTGATGCGCCCCTGGGTGCCCGCCGTCGCGAGGGGGGAGGAGTCCGCCGCGGCCAGGTCGGCGGCCAGCCGTGCCGTCCAGCGTTCGCCGGGGACGACGTCGTCGTCGAGGAAGGCGATCCACTCCTCCTCGGCGGCGCGCCAGCCCACGTTCCGCGCGGCGGCGGGCCCGGCGGCGGCGCCGGACACCACCGTGACCAGTCCGGCCAGTTCCGCGGGCACCTCGACGGGCAGCGGGTCGCACTGCTGGGCCGGGCGGTCGTCGACGAGCACGATCCGGCGGGGCAGCGGCGGCCCGGCCTCGGCCAGCGCCTGAAGCGTACGGTTCAGCGACGGCCTGCCCAGGGTCGGGATGACGACCGCGAACACGGGCCCGGGCGCCTGGCGTCCGCCGCCCGCGCGGCTCACGCCGCCTCCCCGTGGACGGCGCCGGACTCCGGGGGCTGCGCCTCAGCCTCCCGGCGCGTCGAGCCGGCCGCGCGGGACGGCGAGTCGGCCGCGCGGGACGGCGAGTCGGCCGCGCGGTGGAAGAAGTCGGCTCTGCGCACCACGTACGGGCCGATGGCGAGGAGGTCGACGGGGGAGGAGCCGAAGCACTCCAGCGCGTCGCGCGGGTCGTCCACCATGGGCCGCCCTGCCGTGTTGAGGCTGGTGTTGACGACGACGGGCAGCCCCGTCAGCCGCTCGAACGCGGTCAGCATCCGCGCCACCAGCGGCTCCCTCTCGCTGCTGACGGTCTGGATACGGGCCGTGCCGTCGGTGTGCACGACCGCCGGGATACGGTCCAGCCAGGCGGGACGCACCTCGTGCACGAACAGCATGTACGGGCTGGGCAGCACCCCGTCGAAGATCTCCGGCGCCCGCTCCCGCAGCACCATGGGGGCCACCGGGCGGAACTGTTCGCGGCCCTTGACGTCGTTGAGCCGCTCCAAGTTCGCGGCCCTGCCCGGGTGCGCCAGCAGCGAGCGGTGCCCCAGGGCGCGCGGCCCGTACTCGCTGCGGCCCTGGAACCAGGCGACGATCCCGTCGTCGGCCAGCGCCCTGGCCACCGTCTCGGCCACGTCGTCGGGCTCCTCGAACGGCACCCCGGCCACCGTCAGCCACTCCCGCAGCGCGCTGTCCTCCCAGCGCCGCCCCAGGTCGGCGCCGGCCATCGGTACGGTGGCGTCACCGCCCCGGGAGGCCAGGGCCAGCGCCCCGCCGAGCGCGGTCCCCGCGTCCCCCGCCGCCGGCTGCACCCACACCTGCGAGAACGGGCCCTCGGCGGCGATCCGCGAGTTGGCCACGCAGTTGAGCGCGACGCCGCCCGCCATGGTGAGCAGCTCGTCGTGGGTCCGGCCGTGCAGCCAGCGCACCATGTCCAGCAGCGTGTCCTCCAGACAGCGCTGGGCACTGGCCGCGAGATCGGCGTGCTCCTGGGTGAAGTCCTGCCCCGGTCCGGCCGGCGGGGCGAAACTCTCCCAGGGCACCTGTTCGGCCACGAACCCGCCGTCCCCCGTGGAGTGCACGTAGCGGCTCAGCTCGGCGGCCATGCGCGGCTTCCCGTAGGAGGCCAGGGCCATCACCTTGTACTCGTCCGAGGAGCGCAGGAACCCCAGGTGCGCGGTCAGCTCCTCGTAGACCAGACCGAGCGAGTGCGGCAGCTGCTGCCCTCGCAGCGGCTCGACGACGGCGCCCCGGCGGCGCGCCGCCAGATGGGACGTCGACTCGCCCCGCCCGTCCACCACCAGTACGGAGGAGCGGTCCGCGTCCGGCGCGGCGAACGCCGAGGAGGCCGCGTGCGCCAGGTGGTGCGCCACGAAGTGCACCTTCTCCGGCTCCAGACCCGGCAGCGCCTCGCACAGGAAGGAGGGGGCCTCGCGCGCGTAGGTGAGGCGCAGCGGGTCCCACGGGTCGTCAAGGCCCATGTCCGCGGCGGGCTTGGCCAGGTCCGGGTCGAAGGAGTAGGCCACCGCGTCGAGGTCCTGCGGGCGCAGCCCCGCCTCGGCCAGACACCAGGCGGCCGCCTGCTGCGGGAGCTCCCAGGCGGCGAACGGCACCGGGCGTTTGCCGTGCTTGCGGCGGGAGAACCGCTCCTCCTCCGCCGCGGCCACGGTGTGTCCGTCGATGACGAGCGCCGCCGCCGGGTCGTGGAAGAGAGCGTTGATTCCGAGAACGCGCATGGTCTGGTCCGCCTTTCGCCGGACGGGCGCCGACTGGAGAAGGGGAGAGGGTGAGGTGGGCGGCGTCATCCGGCGGCGTGCTGCCGGAACCAGTCGATGGTGCGCCGCAGGCCGTCCCTGGCCGTCACCGTCGGCTCCCACTGGAGCTTGCCGCGGGCCAGGGTGATGTCGGGACAGCGCACCGCCGGGTCGTCGCTGGGCCGCTCGATGAAGCGCAGCCCCGAGGCGGAGCCGGCCAGATCGATGACGAGACGGGCCAGTTCCTGCATGGTGATCTCGTCGGGGTTGCCGATGTTGACGGGTCCCGGCAGCTCGGAGTCCGCCATCGCCAGGACGCCGCGCACGGTGTCGTCGATGTAGGCGAGCGACCGCGTCTGGCGCCCGTCCCCGGTCACCGTCAGCTCCTCGCCCGCCAGCGCCTGCCGCACGAAGGTGGGGACGGCGCGGCCGTCGTAGCCGCGCATCCGGGGCCCGTAGGTGTTGAAGAGGCGGACGATGCCCACGTCAGCGCCGCGGGCACGGGCCTCTGCCGCCGTCAGGGCCTCCCCGAACCGCTTGGCCTCGTCGTACACGCTGCGCGGCCCCACCGGATTGACATGGCCCCAGTAGCGTTCGCTTTGCGGATGCTCCTGCGGGTCGCCGTAGGCCTCCGAGGTGGAGGCGTGCAGGAAACGCGCACCGTGGCGCCGGGCCAGCGCCAGCGCGTTGCGGGTGCCGGAGCTGCCCGTCTCCAGCGTGTGCAGGGGCATGCGCAGATAGTCGGCGGGGGAGGCGGGCGAGGCGAAGTTCAGCACCAGGTCGGGCGCGCGGTCCGCGCCTGCGCCCGCCACCTCGGCGTCGAACGGGTGGCAGATGTCGGCCTCGACGAGACGGAATCCCGGGCGGCCCGCCAAATGCGCCACATTCTCCCGCCTGCCGGTGCAGAAATCGTCGACACATGTGACCTCGCACCCGCCGTCGAGCAGCGCGGTGCACAAATGCGAGCCGACGAATCCGGCGCCGCCCGTGACGACGGCGTGCCGGAATCCCCGGAAACCGGGTATGGAGTCGGTGGGCTTGTCCATGAGCACTCCTGAGGCTTTCGCTCAGTTGTCCCGAAGGGCGTGCGCGAGACCGTCGACACCGCGCGGGAAACCGCCGTGCCGAGCACCGGTGTGCTCGCTCTCACAAGCCTGCGGTGCCCCGCACCGCGTCGCAACCGAGAGGCTGACGAGCGCTGCTCACCGTGGCGCTGCGCTGCGTGAACGAACGCTGTGCAGCGGGGTCGGGTGCGAACGGGGAGTAGGCGGGTACTTCCCGCTCCCCGGCCTGTGAGCAAGGCAACCCGGCCCCTTTTCCCGCTGGTCATCCCGGGCGCGGGAAGGAAGGCGGCGCGCCGGTCGCAGGAACGGCGACCGAGTCGGCGCGAGCCGTCTGTGAATATGGCTGAGGGCCAGGGCGAGAGCACCGAGAAAGCCCCCTTTTCCGCCCCGCTCCCCGCCCGTTCCCGCGCCCCCTTTCCTCCTGTCCCCTGCCTTCCTGCGTGCATTCCTCATGCCTTTTCACTCGACTGCCGACAGCCTTGCCGAGAGTCCTGCCGACAGCCCTGCCCAGAGCCCCGCGGCGAGTCCGCCCCCCGAGGGCCGGCGCAGCCTGGGCGCACGGTTTTGTGACCGCCTGCCCACGCGGGCCGGGCTCCGCGAGAAGCGGGACGCCGGCGGCTCCGACCGCTCCGAACGCAACCCCTGGCGCTCGCTGCGGTACCCCAGCATGCGCTGGTGGTCCGCGGCCAACCTCGTCTCCAACGTCGGCACCTGGATGCAGTTGACGGTGCAGAACCTGCTCGTCCTCCAGCTCACCGGGTCCGCCGCCACCACCGGGCTGTCGCTGGCCGTGCAGGCCGCGCCCGGACTGCTGCTCAGCCTGGTCGGCGGCAGCCTCGTCGACTCCTGGCCGCGCAAGCTGACCGCCTCGGTCAGCCAGGCCCTGCTGGGCCTCGTCGGCTTCGCCACCGCGGCGTTCGTCGCCACCGGCATGCTCACCGTGCCGCTGCTGATGGTGCTCGCCGCCGTCACCGGATCCATCGCCACGGTCGACAACCCCGCCTGCTCCCTGCTGGGCAACGACCTGGTCAAGCGCAAGGACGTGCCCTCGGCCATCGCGCTCGGCTCCGTGGTGCACAGCGCGGGCCGGCTGATCGGTACGGCCGCGGCCGGTGCCGCCGTCGCCTGGTTCGGCATGGCGTCGGCCTACCTGGTCAACGGCGTCTCGTTCCTTGCGGTGGCCGCCGTCATCCCGTTCCTGAAGCTGGTGCCCAAGGAGGAGCGCGAACCCCAGACCGCGCACGAGCGGCCCGCGCAGGCCACGGCGAAGCCCGCCCGGCGGCGCGCCGGGCTCGGCGGCGACACCCGCGAGGGCCTGGTCTACTTCGCGCGCAACCCCAGGCTGGTCGCCCTGGCCGCCATCACCGGCATCTCCGCCATCTTCGGCCGCAACTACCAGCTGACGCTGGCCGTCCTGGTGACCGGGCCGCTGGCCGCCGGTGCCGGCGCCTTCAGCACCGTCTCGACCGTGCTGGCCGTCGGCGGCATGGCGGGCGCCGTGCTCGCGGGCTGCCTGCGCAAGCCCGCCGTGCGCCACGTGGCCACCCTCGCGGCGGCCGGGGCGCTGCTTCAGGTGGTGGCGGGCTTCTCCCCGTCGCTGGCCTTCCTGATCCTGCTGGTGGCCCCCATGGCCGTGGTCGAGTCCGTCTCGGACACCGCGGGGACGACCGTGCTGCAGACCGAGCCGCCCGCCCACATGCGCGGCCGCGTGCTCGGCGTGTGGCGCAGCGCCTCCACCGGCTGGGGCCTGGTCGGTCCCCCGCTGCTGGGCGCCCTGATGGAGTTCGCGGGCGCACGCGGCGGACTGATCGCGGGCGGGCTGGCCATCGTCGCCGTCACCGGCGCCGCGCAGCTGCTCCAGCAGCGGCCCGTGCGGCTGCCGCGCCCGCGGCGGCGTGCCTCCTCCGGTACCGCCCCGGCGCCGGCCGCCACGGTGGCCGAGGCGGAGCCCGCCACGGTTTGAGGCGGCCCCGCCGCCGGCACAGGCCGCTCCGCCGCAGGCACACCGCTGAGCCGTGGCCGTGGGCCGAGAGCCCGGCCACCGCCCGAGAACCGGGAGCCAGGGGACGCTCCCAGGGGCCCGCGCCCTGCCCCCACCGGCAGGGCGCGGGCCCCGCGCTCTCGCGCCGCGTCCCCACGCGTTTCCTGTGTTGCGGGCCACACGGGTGGCTCCCACCATGGAGTGAGCAGGAAAGGGCATAAGGGACATCCGATATCCCCCGTGCGGCGCACACGTGCCCGTACGGCGCACCCGTGGAGGAACGATGAGCGACGTGAACCCCATCGAGGTTCAGCGGGCCCTCAAGGGCGCCTCCTACCCGACCGACCGGCAGACCCTCACGGACCTCGCCAAGAAGAACAAGGCGAGCGACAAGGTCGTCGACAAGATCTCCCACATGAGGACCGACCGCATCGAGGGGCCTGACCAGGTCGAGAAGGAGATGTTCCGCGGCTGACGCGGCACCATGGCAGCCACCCCCCGCAGCACGCCCGGCCCACTGGACGGCCCACGCCGCCCGGATGGGCCCGGCGGCGTCGACCGGGACAGGCCGGCCGAGAGCTGTCCGCGTGACCTGCGCGGACAGCTCGGTGTCGTCATCGCGACCAGGGACAGGCGCGAGACCCTCGCCCGGACCCTGGAGCGGCTTCGTGCCCTCCCCGAGACCCCCCGCGTCCTGGTGGTGGACAACGCCTCGGCGGACGGGACGGCCGACATGGTCACACGGTCCTTCCCCGGCGTCGAGGTGCTGCGGCTGACCGTCAACCGGGGCGCGCTGGCCCGCAACGAGGGCGTCCGCGCCCTGCACACCCCCTACGTGGCCTTCAGCGACGACGACTCGTGGTGGGAGCCCGGCGCGCTGACCACGGCGGTCGACCTGCTCGCCGCGCGCCCCGCCACGGGTCTGCTGGCGGCCGGCATCACCGTAGGACCCGAGGGCGCCCCCGACCCGCTCAACACCGTGCTGGCCGCGTCCCCGCTGGGGGAGGGGCCGGTCCCGCGCAGCCGCAGAGTGCTCGGCTTCCTCGGCTGCGCCGCCGTCGTGCGCAGACGGGCCTACCTCGACGTGGGCGGCTACCACCCGCTGCTGTTCTTCGGCGCGGAGGAGACGCTGCTCGCCTACGACCTGGCCGCCGCCGGCTGGGAGGTCCTGCACTGCCCCGACGTGGTCGCCCGGCACTCTCCCGCCGACGCGCCCCGACCCGGCCGCCAGGCCCTGGTCCGCCGCAACGAACTCCTGATCACCTGGCTGCGCCGGCCGCTGCCCGTGGCGGTCCGCCGTACGGCCGCGCTGTGCGGTGAGGCCGTGCACGACGCCCAGGCGCGCCGCGTCGCCCGCGCCCTGCTGCCCCGCCTCCCGGCCGCACTGAGGCTGCGCCGCCCCCTTCCCCGGGCCGTGGAGGAGGCCGCACGCCGCGTCGAGGCGGCGCGCCCCGCGGAGGAGGCCGGCGCGTGGGGCGCCGCACCGTCCCCGGAGGGGGCGGGAGCATGACACCGGCCGACGGCGCGTCGCGAAGCCCGGACGGCCCCGGCGGGCCGCACGGGCGGGACCAGGCGCCGCGCGACCCGGCTGCGCGGGCGCTGGATCGACGAGGGCCGGAGTGGCGAGGGCCGGAACGGCGAGGGCCGGCTCGGCAGGGGCCGGATCCGGGGGCGCCGGCTCGGCGGGGGCCGGACGGGACGGGGCCGGACCGGCGGGTGACGGTCGTCGTCATCACCCGGGACCGCCGCGGCGAGCTCCTCCGCACGCTGGGCCTGCTGGCCGACCTCCCCGAGCGGCCCGAGGTCGTCGTCGTGGACAACGCCTCGCGCGACGGCACCGCCGACGCCGTGCGGGCCGCACACCCGCGGGTGAGACTGTTGCGGCCGGGCCGGAACACCGGAGCCGTGGGCCGCAACCTGGCCGTACGCCACGTGACGACCCCCTACGTCGCCTTCTGCGACGACGACTCGTGGTGGGCGCCCGGAGCGCTGCCCGCCGCCGCCGACCACCTGGACGCCCACCCCGCTCTCGCGGGCGTCGTGGCGCGCATCGTCGTCGAACCCGAAGGCACCGAGGACCCTGTCGTGGAGGAACTGCGCACCTCACCGGTACGCGGCCCCGGCTGGCTGCCGGGCCCCGCGCTGGGCTCCTTCCTCGCGGCCGCGACCTGCCTGCGGGTCACCGCGTTCCGCGAGGCGGGCGGCTTCGACCCACGGCTGTGGCTGGGCGGCGAGGAGGAACTGCTGGCCACCGACCTGGCGGTCCGTGGCTGGTGGCTGGCGTTCGCCGAGGAACTGACCATCCACCACGCCCCCTCCAGGGCCCGCGACGCCACGGGCCGGCGCGTGGACGGGCTGCGCAACACCCTCTGGTACACCTGGCTGCGCCGCCCGCTTCCCGCCGCCCTGCGCCGCACCTGCTACCTGGCCCGCACGGTGCCCCGCGACGCGGCCAGCGCCCGCGCCTTCGCCCGCGCCCTGGCCGGACTCGGCTGGGTCGTCGCCGAGCGCCGCCCCGTCCCCGCCCACGTCGAAGACCGCCTGGCCACCCTGGAGCGCGCCCAACGGGCCTCGACGGCACGCCAGTACGTGGGCTGAGCCCTCACTTCGGCGGAAGCCGGCCTGAGCGCGACGTAACGCCTGGTGGGAGCCCCACCGTGCATCTCCCGGCGGGCCGGGAGATGCCGAGGTCCCGGGTCACGGGGCACTGCGGCGCTGGTCGTTGCCCGCCTGGCGGAGAGCCTCGGTGTGCTGTGCGAGGCCCTCGACGCGGGCCGCGAGGGCGGGGTGGCCGGTGGCCAGGTGGGGGCCTGTGCCGGTCAGCGGAGCGATGAGGCGGGCCGCGTCCCCCTCACCCAGGGCCTGGGTGAGGGGGACGCGCGCTGTGGCGGGCAGGTCGGTCAGAGCGGTGATCTCCCCGGCGAGCTGGCGCAGGATCGCGGCGTTGTCACGGGCCCAGGCGGTGACGCTGCGCTCGGCGGCGCGGCGGTCGCGGGTGGCCTGGATGCGCTGTTCGCCGGTGGTGTCCGGGGCTCCGGGGCGTAGCCGCAGGTAGCGGCGTTCGGCGGACTGCCGGTTGGCGACCCCGAGGGGGTGGGCGAGGTCGGCCCAGCTGGCTCCGGCCTCCCGTGCGGTTTCGATCAGCCCGGTTTCCCAGCCGCCGAGCCGGTCCCGCAGCCGGCGCAGCAGCAACAGAGCCGCCAGCGCCTGCTCGGCGCTGGTCCCGGTGTCGGTATGCCGGTCCGGCTGCGGCGCCTGGGCGGTGCGGACGGCTTCCTCGATCGTCTCCAGCGCTGCTTTGGCGGCGGGGAAAGACGCGGGCGGGGAAGCCGGGTCCCCCTCCTTTGCAGGCATGAGTCACCTCCACTCGGAGTGTCATCGTATGGGCGACGCCCTCGCTTGTCATCGTCTGGATGACATGCTACAAGAGAGGCAGGTAGCAGCGCATGGGCATGAACAGCCCGACCCGACAATGGAGGTGACTTCCGATGCTGATGCGCACCGACCCCTTCCGCGAGCTGGACCGACTCACCCAGCAGTTCCTCGGCAACGGCGCGTCCGGCACATGGTCGCGCCCCTCGGCGATGCCGATGGACGCCTACCGCGAAGGCGACGAGTACGTGCTCGCCCTCGACCTGCCCGGCGTCGACCCCGAGGCGATCGACATCGACGTCGAGCGGAACATGCTCACCGTCAAGGCCGAGCGACGCCCGCTCGCCAAGAAGGACGGGACGCAGGTGGAACTGTCCGAGCGCCCGCTGGGCGTCTTCTCGCGCCAGGTCATGCTGGCCGACACCCTGGACACCGAGCACATCGACGCCGACTACGACGCGGGTGTGCTGACCGTGCGCATTCCGATCGCCGAGCGCGCCAAGCCCCGCAAGATCTCCGTCGGTGCCGGGTCCGGCCGCAAGGAGATCCGCGGCTGAGGCAGGCGACTCACGCCGCAGCGGAGGACGGGACCCCGCTTCTCTCCCCCCTACGCGCCCCGTCCTCCGCTCACCCGCGAATCCACGGTCACAGGCATGAGAAAGGGGGCAGTGTCGGCCATGCTGCGGGAAGCGTTTCTGGAACAGGTCCAAGAGCGCGGTGAGTACCCGACGCGTACCGAAGCGGACCGGGCGGCGCGGACCGTGCTGGCGCTGCTGGGCGCACACCTGGTCGGCGAGGTGCGGGCGGACTTGGCAGCACGGCTGCCGGAGACCTTCGCCCTGATCCTCCTCAACCCGTTGCAGGCCGCCGAGCCCCTCTCGTCCGAGCGGTTCGTGCGGGCCGCTGCGGCGTGGATCGAAGGAGCCACCGACGCCACCGCGGCCTGGGACGTCAGCGCGGTGCTCAGCGTGGCCGCCGACGCCGCCGGCGAGGAACTGACCCGGCGCGTGCTGCTCCAGCTCCCACCCGGGTACGACCTGCTCTTCGGCCGCCCCCAGGACGTCGGCACCGCCGGACCCGGCCCGCACGGCCGGTGACCGTTCTCGCTGGTCACCGGCCGCTCACCACTGGACAACCCCAATAACCGCGAACAACCCCATATCGAGAGAGGCACCCTCCACCGATGCAGCCCATGTCGGAGCCGGCGACGCTCACCGCCCCGGCCATGTCCTATACGCGCATGTTGGAACGTGTCCGCTATGACGGCGCCTACTCCACTCGGGAGCGCGCCGAAGAGGTCACCTGCGCGGTCCTGGCCGCCCTCGGCCGACGGCTCGCGGGCGAGGAGCGCGTCGAACTCGCCGCCCGCCTCCCCCGCCAGGCAGCGCAGATCTTCACCGCCCAGATGCCCGAGACCGCCCCGGTGACCGGCTGGGCCTTCGTCAAGGACCTCGCCGCCCGCACCGGCGGCACCCTGGCCACCACACGCTGGGATGTCGGCTCCGTCCTGGGCGTCGTCGCCCACCTGGCGGGCCCGGAACTCCTGGATCGCGTCCTCGCCCAACTCCCCACCGGCTACGCCCTCCTCTTCGGCCGCGCCGAACTCACCCAGGCCGCCTGACGAGAGCTGCACACCGGGAGAACGCGCGGGGGGCGCAGCCGGCGGTGACGCGGCCGGCGGCGGGGTGAGCACGAGCGCCGCCGGAAGCAGCCGCGTCCGAGGGGCGGTCCGCCGCCCCTGCGGGACCTCGGCCTGCGCGCCGCCGGTACGGAGGCTCCGGAGGTACTGCCCCAGCCCACCGCCCGCTCTCCCGGGCCACCCGAAACGGCCCACCGGGAGATCTGCGACGGTTTCCGGCGGGAGGTCCGCTGCGAGCGGCCTCTTCGGGAGACCCGCCTCCAGGTGGCCGTCTCCGCCGCCACGGCGACCGCTCTGATCCGCGTGGCCCGCGACACGCCGACCGGGGCGAACGGTGTCGCCCCTGGCCGGCCATGTTCGGTGCGCCCCCGGCAGGACTCGAACCTGCGGCCAAGCGCTTAGAAGGCGCCTGCTCTATCCACTGAGCTACGGGGGCCGGTCTCCGTTGCGGCGGGCGGGCTCGCCGTCCCCCGGAGTGACCACGGCGGGGTCAAGGATAGGGGGCCGTGCGGCTCGTCCTGTGCGCTTCACGTCCGCGACGTCTTGTGGAGGTTCCGTGAAGCGGTCCCGATAATCGCAGGCTGGTGCGATTCACGCAGCGGTTTTGGCGGCGTGCGGTGCGGGTGTTGCGCAGTCGTTATGGGTGCGGCCGGGTTGCAGGTGGTACATCGGGCTCCAATGCGGCGAAAGAGGTTATTAGACCCCTAAAGCACCTATTTTCCCCGCCTGGTGAGGCGGATACGCTTCAAAACTGCCGCAAAATTGGGCATTCTGCGCATGTGGCGATCTTGGACGTACGGCTCGAACTGCTCGACGCGCTCACCGCACTGCGCGAACGCGTCGCCGCCGCGCGCTTCCCCCTCCCGTTGCCGGGCGCCGAACGCGCCCGCCGCTCGCGGGACGAGCTGCTCGCTCAGCTCGACGACTATCTCCTCCCGCGCGTCCGCACCCCCGAGGCCCCGCTCCTCGCGGTGATCGGCGGGTCGACGGGTGCCGGCAAGTCGACACTGGTCAACTCGCTGGTCGGGCGGAAGGTCAGTGAGGCGGGGGTGCTGCGGCCCACGACACGGACTCCGGTGCTGGTCTGTCATCCGGACGACCGCGCCTGGTTCATCGGCAGGCGCGTGCTGCCGGGCCTGGAGAGGGTGTGGGTCCCCAGACAGGACGCCCCGGGCGCCCCCGACCCCGCCGTCGGCTCCGGTTCCGGAGGTGCCGGCAGCGCCGCCGGGCCGAGGACCGGCACGAGAGCCGGGGCGGGAGCGGGGGGCAGAACCGGAACCCGGCTCGGAGCGGGAGCGGGAGGCGTAGGCGGACCCGGGCCCCGCGGTGACGTGGGAAGTGGCGGCGGCGCCGGCGCCGTGAGAGGCCCCGGCGGCGCCGGCGCGGACGTCGGCTTCGTCGGCCTGCCCGCCGACGACGGCAGGAGCGGACACGGCGGCGGCTGGAGAGGCGGCCCCGGCCGGAGCCGGGACGGTGAGCGGGCCGCGCCCCCGGACACCGACTGCGACCCGGCCGCCTGGGGCCCCGACGGGAACGCGGCCGCCTGGGGCACCGACGGCGAGTCGCAGTGGCAGGCCGACGGGTCGCGGTGGCAGACCGGCGCGTCGCGGTGGCAGGCCGGGGACCCGCAGTGGCAGGGCGACGGGGTAACCGAGCGGGCGTCCGGACGCCGGCCGACGTGGGAGGCCGGCGGGGAGCACGACTGGGAACCCGGCTGGGAGTCCGGCTGGGACGGCGACGAGGCCGCCGAAGGCGAGGCGCCGCTGCCCACCCTGCGCATCGAGACCGACAGCGGCCTGCCGCCCGGACTCGCGCTCCTCGACGCGCCCGACATCGACTCCCTCGTCGCCCACAACCGCGACCTGGCCGCCGAACTGATCTGCGCCGCCGACATCTGGGTCCTGGTGACCACCGCCGCCCGCTACGGCGACGCCGTCCCCTGGCACCTGCTGCGCAGCGCCAAGGAGTACGACGTCACCCTCGCCACTGTCCTGGACCGCGTGCCGCACCAGATGGCCACCGAGGTGGCCGCGCAGTACGGGCTGCTGCTCGACCGCGAGGGCCTGGGCGAGGTGCCCCGCTTCACCATTCCCGAGCTGCCCGAATCGGCCTCGGGCTCCGGACTGCTGCCCGTCTCCGCCGTCAGTGGCCTGCGCGACTGGCTGGAGGGGCGCGCCGCCGACCCCGCCGCACGCCAGGCAGCCGCCGACCGCACCGCCGCCGGGGCGCTCGCCTCGCTGCGCCCACGGATCGCCGCCCTCGCGGGCGCCGCGGCGACCCAGTACGCCGCGGTGTACCGCCTCACCCGGCACATCGAGACCGCCTACGACCACGCCGGCACCCGGCTGCGCGCCCGGATCACCGAGGGCGAACTGCTGGCGGGTGACGCCGCCGAACACTGGCGCTGCTTCCCCGCGGACAGCGACGGCGACGAACTCCTCGACGCCCTCTGCGACGGTCTGGCGGCCCTGCTGTGCGGAGCGGTGGCCGCCGCCGACGAACGCGTGGCCGAACAGTGCCGGTCCACCCCCGCCCTCGACCACTGCGGCCCGTCGGGCCCCGAAGGGGAGCAGGAACGCGGCGAGGCGGCGGGGCGGATCGGCGTCATGGTCCGCCGCTGGCGCCGCTGCGTCGAAGAGCTCGCCGAAGAGGAGACCCGCGCCGCCGGCCGCGCCGCCGCGCCCGACGGCGACACCGAACGCGTGGCGGGCCTCCTCGTCGCCGCCCTGCTCGGCGGCCGGCGCGCCGCCGGAGCCGACGACTCCCTCGCCGCCCTGCTCGGTGAGGACAACGCCCACGAGCTGCGCGAACAGTGCGCGGAAATGCTGGACGAATGCGTCGAACGCGTCCTGAACGGCGAACGCGACCTGCGCCTCGCCCCGCTGGATGACGTCAACACAGGCCCCGAACCGCAAATGGAACTGGTCGCCGCGTTCTCCGCGGTGATCCGGCTCGACAAGGCCCCGCACCGGCTGCGCGAGCCGGCCGGAGCCCAGACGCCGACCCGTGACTTCCCGCCGACGCGTACCCCGCTCGGCCTGCACACCAGCACGCAGCGTGGCCCGCAGCGCGGTCTGCTGAGCGCGCACATGGAGAGGTGACCGCAGTGACGTCCACCGATGCTGCCACCAGCGGAGCCGACGAGACGCCCGACCGCTGGTACGTCGGCACGCCCGGTCACGTCGAAGGGCAACTGGAACTGGCCCTCGACGAGGAGCCGGCGACCGAGCCGTCGCCGGATCCGGTGCCGGGTGCGGCGGCGGGCCTGACGGCGGGCCTGACGGCGGGTCCGGCGGGGCAGGAGCCCCTGCCGCCGCGTTCGATTGCCGCTGAGCCCGCGCCGGGGACCGGAGCGGCGCCCGGGGCCACGGCGGAGCCTGTGCGCGGGCCTGAGCCCGCGCCCGTGTCCGCGCCTGAGCGCGTGTCCGAGCCCGCGCGGAGCGCCGAGCCGGGGGGCGCCGGTGGGGATGTTCCCTCGGCAGCGGGGACCGCCGGCTCGCCTGTGGTGCCCTCGACGGCGACGAGTGAGGCCACCACGCCGGTGAGCCCCGTCAGCGCCCCCGGAGTCGGCGCGGGAGGTCTGCCGTCCCAGGTCGTACCGGTGCCCCACCAACAGGCCGAAACCCCGGCGGACGGGATGTCCACCTCCACCGAAGCCGAAGCCGGAACCGGAACCGGGACCGGGACCGGGACCGACGTTGAGGCCGACGCCGGCAACGTGGCCGGATACGGGTCAAGGGGGGCAGAGGCGGACGACGACGCGGGCTCGCGGACAGGGGACGGTTCGCAGGGCGCGCGTGCCGCCGCGAGCGAGGCGGGGCTCGTCTGGGACGACGGTGTCATCGCCCGTCGCGTCCGCGCACAGCGCACCCCCGAACCCGTGGAGCACAGCCCCGAGCCCCTCCAGGAGGCGGACGGCCGTGCGCCGTTGACGCCCACCCACTCTCCCGTGAGCGACGGCACGAGGCACGAGACGGACTCCCTGGCGCCCGGTCTGGCACCGCCCTGGCGCAGTGCGTCCTGGCCCGACTCCCACGCCCCCGGCACCACCACCGGCACCGGTAGCGACATCGCTACGGAAACGAGCACGGGCACCGTCACGAGTACCGGCACCGGCACCGGCACCGGCGCCCTCGGCCCAGGCGTCGGCAGCGGTCCGGGCCGGGGCCCGGACACAGGCGCGCCGGGCCAGGAGCCGGGCGCGGGCCGGGACCTCGTCACGGAGACCGGTACCGCTCTTCCCTCCGACGGGGCCGCCCCCGGCCCCGTCGCCGCTCCGGCTGCCGCCCGGATCCCCCGGGCGGCGGAAGGAGAGCCGCGACGGGACGCGCGTGGCGACGGCCGCCGCGACACCACGGGACCGGGCCTGGGCCCCGACGCGCAAGATGCCGACGAGCCCGGACCCGCAGCCGACAACAGGCCCACCATCGACAACAGGCCCACCATCGACAACAGGCCCACCATCGACAACAGGCCCACCATTGACAACAAGTCGACCGCCGGCGGCAGGTCCGTCCCCGACAGCGTCCCCGACAGCAGGCGCGCCGCCGGCACCGGGCAAGGCGGCGACGACACGGACGCGGCCGACGGGTTCCCCTGGGACGAGTACGTGGCCGCACACCGGGACGCGCACCAGAACGCGCGCCGCGCCGCGTGGGAAACGGGCGAAGGGGCGGACGCACCGGACGCGCGGGGCGCTGGAGAGCACATGCTGCGGCAGCGGCTCGGAGCCCTGCGCGAACTCGTCGGCCTGTCCCACACCCGGCTCGACGCCGACGTACTGGCCGAGGCAGGACGGGTACTGGACGAGGCTGCGGCCCGCCGCGGCCTGCCCCGCTCCTACACCACTGTGGCGCTGGCGGGCGCCACGGGCAGCGGCAAGTCGTCGCTGTTCAACGCGCTGGCGGGGGCCCGCCTCTCGGAGGTCGGCATGCGCCGCCCCACCACCGCCGCCCCCGTCGCCTGCACCTGGGAGGCGGCAGGACGCGAGGGCGACGCCGGACCCGACGGGCTGCTGGACAGGCTCGGCATCCCGCACCACGCCCGGCACCGTACGCGGGAGATCGGCCTGAGCGGTCTGGTCCTCATCGACCTGCCCGACCTCGACTCCGCCGCGTCCGGGCACCGCGAGCAGGTGGACCGGCTGCTGCGACTGGTCGACGCGGTGGTGTGGGTCGTCGACCCGGAGAAGTACGCCGACGCCGTGCTGCACGAGAGCTACCTGCGTCGCCTGGCCGGACACGCCGAGGTCACCTTCGTCGTCCTCAACCAGACCGACCGCCTCACCCGCGACGCCGTCGACGCGGTCCTCGACGACCTGCGGCGGCTGCTGGACGAGGACGGTATGGCGCTGGGCGAGCACGGCGAACCCGGTGCCGTCGTCCTGTCCGCGTCCGCGCTCACCCACGAGGGCATCGGCGTACTGCACGAGGAGCTGGGCGACTTCGTCGCACAGCAGCGCGCCGCCGTTCTGCGGCTCAGCGCCGACCTCGACGGCACCATGGAACGTCTCCGACCCGTCTACGCGGATCCGGGCCCTGGAGGGTCGGGCGCTCCCGTCGGACTCACCGAAGGTGCCCGCGAGGACTTCGAGGACCGCCTCGCCGTCGCCGTCGGTGCGGCCGCCGCGGGCCAGGCCGCCGAACGCGCCTGGCTGCGCCAGGCCGCACACTCCTGCGGCACGCCCTGGGTACGGGCCCTGCGCTGGTACGCCTCCCGCCCCGGCCTCGCCGACCGGGCCGAACACTCCGACCAGTCGGCGACGGCCGCCACCGAGACGCAGCCAGGACCGGAGCCGGAGCCGGAGCCGGGGCGGGCGCCGGGTGCCGGGGCGGCCGTGGGCGTGGGTGCCGGTACGGACACCGGCGCCCGGGCGGAGCCGGGCTCCCGCGCGGGTGCCGGTGCGGGCGCCGAGCCCGCCACCGGTATCCACAGCGGTGAGCGCGCCCGTGGCCGCGGGCGGGAGCGCGAGACGCTGCAACAGCCGCGTGCCGCCCGGCCCGTGGTGGCGCAAGCCGTACGGGAGCTGGCCGACGCGGCCGCAGCCGGCCTGCCCGGCGCGTGGGCGCGCACCGTACGGGAGTCCGCGCGGCGCGGTGCGGCAGGTCTGCCGGAGCGCCTGGACGAGGTCATGGCCGCCTGCGCCGCCGAAACCCGCGTCGTCCCCGCCCCCCAGGAGCACCGCCCGAACGGCGGCGAGCAGACCCCCGGCGCTCCGCCGGTCCCCGGCGCGGAAGACGGGGAGGTGAGCACGTCCACGCCGGAGCGTGCGGGCGCGCGGCTCCCGGGTGACCACCTCGCGGGCGAGACGGCGGCGGACGTGCCGCCGGACGGCACGCAGGCGGAGGCCGCCTCCCGTTCCTCCCGCCTTCCCCGCTTCGTCCGCCTCTCCCGTTCGGCCCGTCCTGTTCCTTCGGCCCGTGCGGGGCGTGCAGGGCGTGCGGGGCGTGCGGGGCTTACGGGGCGGCGTCGGCCGGGGCGGGCGTCGCGTCCGCCGTGGCACACCGCCGCGCTCGGTGGCCAGTGGCTGCTCCTCGGACTCCAGTTGGCCGCGGTCGTGTGGGCGCTGGCCACGGTCGCGATGGCGGGTGGCGTCACGCGCGCGGTCTCGCTGCCGTGCGCGGCTTTGATGGCGGCGACGTTGGCCGGGCCGCTGCTCGCTTGGGGATGCCGCAGGGCGGCGCGAGGCCCCGCCCGCGCCTACGGGCTGGAGGCGGAACGCAGGCTGCGGCAGCTCGCTGCCTCCAGCGGCAGGGAACGGGTGCTGGAGCCGGTGGCGGCGGAGCTCGTCCGGTACCGCGAGGTGCGGGAGCAGTTCGCCATCGCGGCGGGCTCGGTCCCAGCCGCGGGAGACCCTCTGGGCCCGTGGGGGCAGCCGTCGACCGCCGAGAGCCGGTGGCCGGACACCGCGGACCGCCCGGGCAGCACGAACCAGCCGGGTATCGCGAATCAGTCGGGTATCGGGAACCAGCCGGGCAGTACGGACCGGCGGGGTAGCGCGGGCCGGCCCGAGGGGGCGGGCCGCCCCGAGGCCGCCGGCACCGAGCCGTCACCCACATCGGTGACCGACTTGTGCACAACCGGCGAGTAATACACAGATTCAAGCCGGTTTGCCCACGGCCCCGCTTCCTCCCCCACTCTGGAAACCGAAAGCAGAAGACGGCACGAGAAACACGGGCAGCGGCGGCCGGTCCGCCGCTGCACGGGGGTGGTTCGCATGTATGAGACGCACGTGACGGTGATGGGGAACGTGGCGACGAAGGTCGACCACTGGACCTCGTCGTCCGGGGTTCCGGTCGCCAGGTTCAGGCTCGCCAGTACGGTGCGCCGCTTCGACAAGCGCACCGAGCAGTGGACGGATGCCTCCACCAGCTTCTACACGGTGTGGGCCTGGCGTTCCCTCGCCACCAATGTCGCCTCGTCGGTCTCCCGCGGGGAACCCGTCGTCGTCCGGGGGCAGCTGCGGCTCGCGGAGGAGGAGCGGGAGGGCAGGCGCTACCTGAACGCCGACCTGACGGCCGCCACGGTGGGGCACGACCTGTCGCGCGGCACAGCCGCCTTCGTACGGGTCTCCCGCGCGGCCCCGGAGCTGTCGCGGGGCCCGGCGCCCGCGTGGCCGCCGTTGAGTGCGGCGGTGCCCGACCCGTTCGGCACCTCCACGTCACTCCAGGCCACAGGGGGCGAACGAGTCGAGTGGGGTTCAGGAGAAGGAAGCGCGGAGAAATCCGTCGAGGAGCCCGCCGCCACGGAGCCCGCCGCCACGGAGCCCGTCGCCACGGAGCCTGTCGTCGGGAAACCCGTAGCCGGGAAACCCGCTGGTCGCCTCGCCCGGAATGCCCGGCCCGGTCGGTCCACCCGCAAGGGCCGAGTACGCACCGAGGGAACGGGCGGTTCCGGCGCGGAGCCGGCCGAGGCGCAGGGACCGCGGGGCGAGGCGCTGCTGTCCGAAGCGGCAGCGGAAGGAAGCGTTCCAGGTCAGCGCGGTGCGTCGTGATCGTCCCGGTCCGCCGGATTCGCTGATAACGATTCCGAGTCGGAATGTGTGCCCGACGTGAATCCTGGGGATTCCGCGCTGTTGATCTTCCTACGATCCCACCCGTACCGACTGGGGGGTTCAGCTTTGCGGCAGACCGGCCGCACGGGGGCCAGACGGCTTCGTGCGCGCGCTGCCAAGAGGGGAAGACCATGACTTCTGTAGGCGCGCGGACGGCTCACCGCCTCATGGCCGCCGCCGTGGCCACCGGGCTGTCCGCAGCCGGCGTGGCGGCGGGTGCGCCACCGGCGGCAGCACACCCGGCGGCGGGCCCATACGCCGCGCAGGACGTGCCCGCCGGAGGGCAGCCGGAACAGCGGAACGGGGCGACCGCCACGTTGAACGGCCTCACGACGGCCGACGAGGCGGTCATCACGGTGGACGGCGAGCGGCAGGAGATCAAGGCCGGACTCTTCGAGATGGCCGTCGACGGGGGCGGCACCCTCCAGACCTACGGCATCGACGCGCTCAATCCCGTACGGGAGCAGTCGCGTTACGCGGAAGGGGAGTGGAAGACCTCTCCGCTGTGGGGGAATCGCAACGCGGGCCGGATCCGCTGGGTCGTCGACCATTCCTACCCGCACAGGAACGACCTCCAGGCACTGGCGAAGGCGGCGGGAGCCAAGCGGCTCACCCCGCAGGCCGCCGCTGCCGGCACACAGGTCGCCATCTGGCGGTTCGCCGAAAAGGGGGCACGGGGGGACGTGGGGGGAGGGGGGAGGGGGGCGGCCCCCCAAGAGCCCCCCTCCATCACCCCCACCGACCCCGCCGCCCGGAAGCTGGCCGGCTACCTCGTCAAGAGGGCCCGGAGCATGGCCGAGCCCGGCCCGTCCCTGGCCTTCGACCGGGCGGAGGTCTCCGGCAAGAGCGGCAGCCGCACCGGTCCTGTGGCGGTCCGCACGTCCGCCTCCACCGTCAGCGTGGCGCCGAGTCCCCGTGCCGCTTCTGCGGGGGTGCGGATCGTCGACAAGAGGGGCGAGCCGGTCGAGTCGGCGCGCAACGGTACGAAGGTGTACTTCGAGCTGCCGAAGTCGGCCGAGCCCGGGGCCGCGTCGCTGACCGCGCAGGCGGCGGCCAAGGTTCCGGTGGGCAGGGTGCTGACCGGGGCCGGGGAGCGCGGCAGGGGCCAGGCGCAGATCCTGGCCGGTTCCAGCCAGGCGACGGTTTCGGCCACCGCTTCGGTCAACTGGGCCGAGCGGGACCCCGTGCCGGCCACCACGTCCCGGGAGAACTGTGCGGGGCACGGTGTGGACATCGACGTCGACAACAGCGGGGACGCGACCTTCCCGTTGCGGGTCGGCAAGGAGCGGGAGGAGATCGCCGGAGGCGAGCGGGGCACGGTGACCGTTCCCGTCGAGGAGGACCAGCCCTACCGCATCCCGGTGCGCGGGCCGCACGGGTACGCGAAGACGTTCAGCGGTGTCCTCGACTGCACCACCTCCGCCGCGGTGGGCGGGGTGACCCGGCGAAGCGCCCCGGCGACGGCGGAGCGTCCGGCGACCGTCGGCGGTGGCGGAGCCGTCGTGGGCGAGGGTGACCTGGCCCGGACGGGCGGTGGCGAAACCCGGCTGTTCGCGGCGGTGGCCATCGGTCTTCTCGCGGTCGGTTTCACCACCTTGCGGATCGTGCGCCGGGGCGGGAAATGAGCAGCTGCGGGAAGTGAGCAGTGCTGCCCGACGCTCACTCCGTCGGGCAGCCCCACGTCCGGGCCGGCACGCGCCACTCCTCACCCTGGCTCGCCCCTCCAGGGCGACCCGGCCCCGCCCTGCCCTGGCCCGAAACCTCAGGGAACGGCCGGCCCAATCCACCCCAGGCGGCGCGGACCCGTCACGCCCTCGGGCCGGGGGTCCATCGGCGACGAGACGCTGGCCGAACAGGGGTTTTTCCCTGCGTGGCAGTACGAAGGCGCCCGTGGCCACCGGTGCGGGAAAAAGGAGTCGGTCCAGTCCTCAGTTCTCTTCCGTGGGGTGGGCGCCGGGCTCCGGTGAGGTGTACGCCGTGCGCGTGGCCGGGCGGCAGGCGGATCGGCCGGGATCGTCGCCGGGCGCCGGCCCCGCGGGCCGCGCCCCGTCCGCACCGCTCTCTCCTTCCGGCCCACCCCGGCGCCGTAGCGCACGGTACGTTGCCTCGTTGCGCCGCTGCTGGCGGCGCGACACGGAGGGGCTCGAGAAGCTGCACGCGGCGGCGAACAGGAGCAACACGCCTGCCCCGTAGGTGTGATCCCATATCTGCATGGCGGCGGCGAGCAGTTGGACAACGCCGGTTCCGTAGGCGATCCGGCGGTTTCCGCTCCCCCACTGTTCCAGCGCACGGCCACGGCGGGCCAGGATCTCCGCGGCCGCCTGCCGTTCGGCGGGGTCGGAGGGGATGACGCCGCCCCGCCGGAGGCGCTGCGCCAGCCGGAGGTAGCGGCTGGTCGCGAGACCGGCAACGCGCGCTCTGCGGCGTTCGCGGTACCAGACCACGGACATCACCGTCACGGCGAGGATGAGGAAGAGGCCGGCACCGGTGAGAGCAGCGGTCCGGCGGCCGCTGCTCACCGCCAGCGCGCCGACGGTCATTCCCCACAGCACTGCCGCCACTGCCGTGCCCGAGAGCTGGAAGGCCAGCGTCCGCCGGTCGGCGGATGCCTGTCTGTCCCGTGTCCTCACCTGCCGCCGCCCCCCTCGTTACCGAACTGGACCCTCCCCGAACGGGCCGGGCCATGACGGCTGTTGGGGTACCCGCGGTCGAGGTGGCTATCCCCTTCGCACCGTCCCCCCTCCGCATCGGAGTGGCGGTGCAGGGACGTTCCGTACCGGGAAGGCTTGTCGGGACGTGCCCGAGCGATACGTTCCGTTGTCCATGGTGCTCATTCGGTTACGCCGGCGGGCGCGGGACGGCGCTTTCGAGTGGATACTCCGAGCCGCCCAGGGGGGGCGGATGCGGTGGATCTGGTCAGGCCGCCCCGGGACCGGCCGAGCCCGCAGCTGCGGAGGCCCTGTCCGGGGGCCAGCAGTGTGGGGCCCAGCAGTGTGCTGGTGGGCACCGACCACGGTGGAGTCGGCCGACACGAGCCAGTCGGCCGGTTATGGCGCGGCATCGAGCGATGGCCCGGCGGGCCGGGGTTCCGGCCGGTGTCGGGGGGAGTCCGGGGCCGGGGGTCCGGCCGGTGACGAGTGGTGGCACGGGCCAGGCCGGAATCGTGTGGTGGCCCGGTGGCTGGGGGTGCGGTGGCCCGGTGGCCGGGGGGCGGTGGTGTCGAAGTTGCGGCCCCCGGCCACGGCCGGGATCGGGGGGACCGCTTCGGAGCCCGTTTCCGGGGCGGGGGGCGGGTGCGGCAAGATGGGGTGCGTATGCCTGACGTGGTACGGCCGCGGCTCACTCACGGGCGAGCGGCGCGGCGCGCTGCCGCATGATGAGACGACCCGCGCGGCCCGGCCGCGTACGACTACCTACAGAAGCTCGGACGGTTCCTCTTGGCTGAGTACATCTACACCATGCGCAAGGCGCGCAAGGCGCACGGCGACAAGGTGATCCTCGACGACGTCACCTTGAGCTTCCTGCCCGGCGCCAAGATCGGTGTCGTGGGCCCCAACGGCGCGGGCAAGTCGACCGTGCTCAAGATCATGGCGGGGCTGGAGCAGCCCTCCAACGGTGACGCCATGCTCGCCCCCGGCTACAGCGTGGGCATCCTGTTGCAGGAGCCGCCGCTGGACGAGTCGAAGACGGTTCTGGAGAACGTCCAGGACGGTGTCGCGGAGACGAAGCAGCAGCTCGACCGGTTCAACGAGATCGCCGAGCAGATGGCGACCGAGTACACCGACGCGCTGATGGAGGAGATGGGCAAGCTCCAGGAGAAGCTGGACCACGCGAACGCCTGGGATCTGGACGCGCAGCTGGAGCAGGCCATGGACGCGCTGGGCTGCCCGCCCGGTGACTGGCCGGTCGTCAACCTCTCCGGTGGCGAGAAGCGCCGGGTGGCGCTGTGCAAGCTGCTGCTGGAGCAGCCCGATCTGCTGCTGCTGGACGAGCCCACCAACCACTTGGACGCCGAGTCGGTGCAGTGGCTTGAGCAGCACCTGGCCAAGTACCCGGGCACCGTCATCGCGATCACCCACGACCGGTACTTCCTGGACAACGTGGCCGAGTGGATCATGGAGTTGGACCGTGGCCGGGCCGTCGGCTACGAGGGCAACTACTCCACCTACCTGGACAAGAAGCAGGCCCGGCTGAAGGTGGAGGGCCAGAAGGACGCCAAGCGGGCCAAGCGTCTCAAGGACGAGCTGGAGTGGGTCCGCTCGAACGCCAAGGGGCGGCAGGCGAAGTCGAAGGCGCGTCTGACGCGGTACGAGGAGATGGCGGCCGAGGCGGAGAAGACCCGGAAGCTGGACTTCGAGGAGATCCAGATTCCGCCGGGGCCGCGCCTGGGCAACGTCGTCGTCGAGGTGGACAAGCTGAACAAGGCGTTCGGCGACAAGGTCCTCATCGAGGATTTGTCGTTCACTCTTCCGCGTAACGGCATCGTCGGCGTGATCGGTCCGAACGGTGCGGGCAAGACGACGCTGTTCAAGATGATCCAGGGCCTGGAGGAGCCGGACTCGGGCTCCATCAAGGTCGGCGACACGGTCAAGATCTCCTACGTCGACCAGTCGCGCGCCAACATCAACCCGGACAAGACGCTGTGGGCGGTCGTCTCGGACGAGCTGGACTACATCAACGTCGGCCAGGTCGAGATGCCGTCGCGCGCGTACGTGTCGGCGTTCGGGTTCAAGGGCCCGGACCAGCAGAAGCCGGCGGGTGTGCTCTCCGGCGGTGAGCGCAACCGGCTGAACCTGGCGCTGACACTCAAGCAGGGCGGCAACCTGCTGCTGCTCGACGAGCCGACGAACGACCTGGACGTGGAGACGCTCTCGTCGCTGGAGAACGCGCTGCTGGACTTCCCCGGCTGTGCGGTGGTCGTCTCCCACGACCGCTGGTTCCTCGACCGCGTGGCCACGCACATCCTCGCCTACGAGGGCGACAGCAAGTGGTTCTGGTTCGAGGGCAACTTCGAGTCGTACGAGAAGAACAAGATCGAGCGGCTGGGTCCGGACGCGGCGCGTCCGCACCGGGCGACGCACAAGAAGCTGACGCGGAGCTGAGCGCGTGCGGCACAGCTACGCGTGTCCGCTGCGCTGGTCGGACATGGACGCCTTCGGGCACGTCAACAACACCGTCTACCTCCGGTATCTGGAGGAGGCCAGGATCGATTTCCTGGCCTTGGCGGCGCGGGTGGCGGACCCGGAGGCGTTCACCGGCGGCACGGTCGTGGCGCGACACGAGATCGACTATCTGCGGCAGCTGGTGCACCGTGCCGACCCGGTGACGGTGGAGCTGTGGGTGGTCAAGCTGACGGCCGCTTCGGTGACGTTCGCGTACGAGATCAAGGATGCGGCCGGTGGCGGCGGCCCGTATGTGCGGGCCAGGACGGTCGTGGCGCCGTACAACATCAAGGAGGGGTATCCGCGGCGGCTGTCGCCGGCCGAGCGGTCCTTCCTGGAGGGCTACTTCGATGACAGCCACAGAGGCTGACCGGCTGGTTTTCGCCGATCCCGGGGAGGCGGCGGGGCTCGCCGCCTTCCTGGAGCGGCTGGTGCGCTGGGAGAAGAACGCCGCCGTGCGCATCCAGGCGGGCGACGGTGTGGCCGGGGTGTTCGCCAAGCCGGCCCGTTTCGAGGTGCTGGCGGTGCGCACGGGACGGCTCCTGGAGCCGGCCGAGCTCGATGTGACGGTGGCGGCCGGCGCGTTGCTCGAACTGGTCGAGGAGGAGCGCGAGTCCGTCGGCGTTCCCCGGCCCGTCACCGGCCCCTCGTGGGCGGGGGTGCTGCCGCCGCGAGGCGGGTGGCGGGAGTTCGCCCGGGTGCCGGTCGACGCCGTCGGTACGGTCGCGGCGGCCGCCGTGGGCGAGTTCCGGCAGCGGGCGGAGAAGCTGCCGGCCGAGCGGGGCGGCCGTCAGGCGCTGGACGCGCTCGCCGAGGAGATCTGGTCCCGCCCGCTGGGGCACACCCAGCTGCCGCTGCGCGCCGCGCACGCCGCGCACGCGCTGGGCTTCCTGCGCGGCACCGATCCGGTGACGCTGCTGGAGTCCGGCGCGTGGCTGCGGCTGCGCACGCTCTACGGCTCCGTCGCGGTACGGCGCCAGGGCGGTGCGGGGTCCGGCGCGGGCGCGGGTCTGAGCGTCACCCCGGTGTGAGTTCCACCCGGCGCTCAGCCGGGTTCCTCCTCACCGCGGTCGGGTGCGTCCGTCTCCCGGGCACCGGCCCCCTCGGTCCCTGCCCCGGGCTCCGATGCGGCCCAAGCCCCGGGCTCCGTCGCGGTCCCGCTTTCGGGTCCTGTTCCGGTACCGGGTCCCGTCCCCGTCCCGGGCTCTTCCGACTCCTGTGCCCGGGTGCCGTCGCCCGGGCGGACCTGTATGTGGTCAGGGCGCAGTTCCAGGAGTACGCGGTCGCGGAGGGCGAGCGGCGTGGTGAACTCGGGCGGCAACTGGAGGCGGCCCGAGCGGTCGATCGTGGTGTACTCGCGCCCCACGGTGGCCGCGCCGCCCTCGGCGTCCGGGGTGGCGGTGCGCAGCGTCTCGGTGCTGGTGCGCCCGTCGCGGATGGAGACGGTGCGGTTGACCTGCGCGGACACCGCGGCGTCGTGGGTGACGACCAGGATGGTGGTGCCCAGTTCGGTGTTGGCCCGGCGCAGCGCGGTGAAGACCTCGGCCGCCGTGGCGGTGTCGAGTTCGCCGGTGGGCTCGTCGGCGAGGATGACGGACGGGTCGTTGGCGAGCGCCACCGCGATGGCCACCCGCTGCTGTTGGCCGCCCGAGAGCTGTGCGGGGCGCCGCCCGGCGTGGTCGGCCATGCCGAGCAGGTCGAGGAGTTCGAGGGCCCTCCGCCTCCGCCGCCTGCCCCGGCCGAGGCCGGCCGCGACGGGGTGTGCGCCGCCGGTGCCGGTGCGTCCGCCGCCTGCGCTCAGTTTCATGGGCAGCGCCACGTTCTGTGCGGCCGTCAGATAGGGCAGCAGGTTGCGGGCGGTGCGTTGCCAGATGAAGCCGACGACCCGGCGGCGGTAGTGCAGCCTGGTGCGCGCGTCCATGGCCGGCAGGTCGTGTCCGGCGACGCTCGCGCTGCCCGCCGAGGGGGTGTCGAGTCCTGCGAGGATGTTCAGCAGGGTCGACTTTCCGCTGCCGGACGCTCCGACGAGGGCGGTGAGTTCGCCCTCGTGTACGAGGAGGTCGAGTCCCTGGAGGGCCTGGACCTCGACGCCGTCGCCGCTGAAAATCCGTACCAGGCGGTCGCAGGCGATCAGCGCGTCGGCACCGTAGGCGCGCTCCCGCCGCCCGGCCGCGGCGCGCCGCTCCAGATCGCCGAGGGTGGTGGCCCGCCCCTCGCCGCCCGTGGACGCGGGCGGGGACGCGGACGCGGACTGACGGGGCCGGGGTCGGGGTGTCATGAGGGCTCCTGGTTCTCCGTGCGCAGGTCCGCCGCACCGCCGCCGTGCCGGGCCTGTGCCAGCAGCCCGAGCGTGGCCAGGGCCAGCAGCGCCAGCGGCGGTGCGAGCAGGGGTGGGGCGTCGGCGGTCAGCCCCACGGGCAGGGTGTCGGGCGTGCCCGCCAGGGCGCTCAGGTCGATCCCGGGCCCCAGCAGCGGCACGGTCGCCAGCCCGGTGGCGGCCCCCGCCGCGGCGGTCAGTACGTACAGCGGCAGGCTCTCCAGCAGCAGGACGCCCCGGCCTTGGCGGCGGGCCAGCCCCAGGGTGCGCAGCCGGGCCAGGAGTGCCCGGCGGGCGGGTGCGGTCTGTGCCAGTGACAGCCCGACGGCCAGGGCGCTGTAGCCGGCGGCGGCCAGCACGGCGAGGGTGTAGAGGTGTTCGGCGCCGGACTGGAGCACGGTGTCGGCGTACTCGGCGCGTTCCTCGGCGCGCAGGGAGACCAGGGATCCCGTGTCCGCCTCGGGGAAGGCCGCGGCCGCCAGCCGGCGCAGCGTGCGGGCGTCCGGGCCCTGGCCGCCGGCCAGCAGTGTGGTGGGGGCGAGGAGTGCGGTGCCGCGCACGTCGGGGCGGGCGCGGGCGACGGCTTCGCGGGAGAGGACCACGAAGTCGCCCTGCTGGGTGGCGGGGGTGGCCTCGCGGATGACGGCGGGCCGCACGGGCAGTTGCAGGCCGGGCAGTACGAGGTCGGTGTACTCGGTGCCGTTGCCGAGTTTCCCGGCCAGGCCGGGGGACATCAGCGCGGGGAGGGGCTCGGTGGAGGCGTTCGAGGCGTCGGGTACCAGGGAGTCGGCGGGAAAGGCGGGGAGGCCGTCGTCCCCGGTGAGGCGGGCGTAGGCGGGTGCGTCGACCAGGGCGACGGTCACCGCGTCGGCGACGCCGGTCAGTTCGCCGTCGTCGTGCGCACGGTAGGCCGTCACCGTGTCCACCCCTGGTGCGCGGCGGACCTCTTCCGTCATCCCTGCGGGCAGGTTCTGCGCGCCGGGTGCCTCGATGCGGGCGTCCGCTCCGACGGCGCGCAGGGCGGCGGTGTCCCTGCCGTGTGCGATGCCCGTGAGGACGGTGCCGCCGAACGAGGCCACGGTGAGCGCGACGAGCAGGGCGAGCAGCGCGGGCCCCGACACGGCGGCCGAGGGCGCGCGGGCCGCGCGGGCCACCCCGAGGAACGCGACGGGGCCGGGGCGGCGCGCGGTGAGCCGTTCCAGCAGCCGCAGCGGCAGCGGGTAGCAGCGCAGCAGGAGCAGCGCGGCCGCCAGCGCGACCAGTACGGGGGCGAGCGCCAGCAGCAGGTCCGTGTCGCCCGCTGCGCCTGATCCGTCCGCACCCCCGGCCGTGGCCGTCCCCTGTGCGCTGTTCCGGCCGCCGGTGCCGCGCTGCCGCAGTGCCACGACGGCGGCGACGGCGAGCACGAACGTGCTCACCTCCACCACCGTGCGGCGCCGCGAGGGGCGTCGCCGGGTCAGGTCGCCGCGGGGTGCGGCGGCCCTGACGCGCCGGTGCGCCAGCGCCGCGCGCACCGGCAGGGCCAGCGAGGCCAAAGCGGTGACGGCCGCCGCCGCGGTCAGCGCCGCCGCGCTGCGGGTGCCGTCGGTGGCCGTGTACGCGAGTCCGGTGCCCAGCGCTCCCGCGGGCACCGCGACGGTGGCGCTCTCGGCCAGCAGTCTGCCCGCCAGGCCGGGCAGTGAGGCGCCGCGGGCCCGCAGCAGCGCCAGTTCGTCCGCGCGCCGTTCGGCGGTCAGCAGCGCGGCCAGGAGCAGCACCATCAGCGCTGTGGTGGCCAGGCCGAGCGCGGCGATCAGCAGGAGGGGGGCGACGGCGGAGTTCTCCCGCTCGAAGGCGGTGAGGGTTTCGGCCGGCCCCGTCTCGAAGGTCAGTTCGCCGACGCCCGCGGTCTCGCGCAGCCGTGCCGCGTCGGCGCCGGACGCGAGCCGGGTGAGGTCGCCCGCGGCCTGCCGTGCCTGGTGCCCGGCGAGCGCGCCGGTGTCGAGCGGGTGGTGGAAGTACAGTTCGGCACCGTCGCGCAGGGACAGCAGCGCGGGTGCCGCTTTCGGGTGGATGAACGCGGTGAAGTGCCAGTAGCGCTTCGGTGTTCCGCCCCCGCCGGAGGGCGGGATCGACAGCAGGGAAGGGCGCGCGAGGCTCTGTTCGGCGTTCCAGAAGGGGCTGTGGGCGACCTGTTCTCGGGAGCCGCGCGGCGCCAGCACTCCGGTGACCTGGACCGTGACAGCGCTTCCGCCCGTGCCCGTACGGTCCGGCAGGTGGAAGGTGTCACCCGGGGCGAGGTGCATCCGGCGGGCGGTCTCCTCGGTGACCGCCGCCTGCACCCGGTGCCCCTCCCGCTCCGGGCCCGGCATCCGGCCCCGGGTGAGGGTCGCGTGCCGGGCGAGCCGCGCCTGCGCCGTCAATGTGGCCTTGGGGGCGACGTCCGGGGAGGGGCGGGGCAGTGTCGGATCGTCGGTGTCCGCGGGGCTGGTGTTGCGCACCCCGTACGCCGCCTGCCCGGCCGCCAGGCGCAGGGGGGCGTGGACGGCGCGGCGGAGGGCCGTGTCCGCCCGGTCCACCGCCGCGGGCGCGACGCGCTCGCGCAGTTCGGCGGGGCTTCCCGCGTCCGGCGCGGCGGAGGCCGTGGCGCGGAGCGCGCGGTCGGCGGGGCGGGCCCGTTCGAGAGCGGCGCGCAGCGCGTCGTCAGCGGAGGCGTCGACGGCCCGCGGCAGCGCGGCCGCCACGAACGCCGTCGCCAGCACCAGCACGGCGAACGCCAGCGCCCCGCCGGGCGCCGCCCGCAACCGCGCCCACAGCCACCCGCCGCGGGGCGTGGCCTCTTCGTCGGGGCGCGCGAGGTCCGGCACCGGTCAGTCACCCCTCTCCGTGCGTGGAGCCGCCACGGGGCCCGCGCGGCGGAATGCGGTGGCGGCGACCACCGCGAGCGGCACCGCCAGCACCGCCGCCAGCAGGGCGGCCGTCCCGCCCGCCGGGAGCCGTACCAGCAGGTCGGGCACGGGCGCGCGGGCGTCACCCGTGACGACGATCAGCGGCACCACCAGGCGGACCAGCAGCGCCCCCAGTCCGAGCCCGAGCGCCGCCGAGAGCACCAGCACGAGCCCCTGTTCGGCGGCGAGGGCGTGCGCGAGCCGCCGCCGGGGCGCGCCGAGAGCACGCAGGACGGCGAACTCGTCCGCGCGTTCCCGCGCCGCGCCCGCGGCGCTGACGGCGAAGCCGGTCGCCGCCAGCACGGCGGCGGCAGCGGCCAGCGCGGTCAGCGCGCTGCGGGGCCCGGCGCCCAGTGGGTCGCCGCGCAACTCGGCGGCGACCTCGTCGCGTACCCGTACGGCGCCCACGGCGGGTTCGGCCCTCAGCTTTCCGGCCACCCGGTCGCCCGCGCCCCCGGCGACCGAAAGCCACCACGTGCGCGGCTCCAGCAAGGTGGCGTCCCGTCCCGCCAGCGTCCGGTTCAGCGTCCCCAGGTCGAACAGCAGGGCCCCGGCGCTGCTTTCACCTTCGGTGGCCGGGGCGGGCGAGACGGTGGGCAGGGCGCGGACGGCGCCGGTGAGGCGGACGCTCAACTCGGTCCCCAGGGCGTCGACCGTGACCGTGTCCCCCACCTCGGCACCGCTCGCCCGCAGGTAGGCGTCCGTGGCGACGGCGGCGATCGGCCGGTGCGCACCACCCGGCGGAGCCCCGGGCGACCACAGGACGGAGACGGTGACCGGGTCCGTCTCCCGCGGCGCCTCAGGGGGCGCGGAACCGGTGGTGTAGCGGGCGGTCAGCGCCGCGCCGTCCGGCCGCAGCGCGGCCTTGCGGGCGTCGGCGTCGGCGTACGGGCCGCGCCCCAGGGAAGCCTGCGCGTCGTCGGCGCGGACCCGGGGCGTCCACTGCTCCTGGCGTGCGGGGCGCACCGTGCGGCTGCCGTGCGATCCCGTCGCGGCGATCTCCTCGACGGTCAGCTCCCGTTGCCGGCTGTGCGCGGGAGCCGGGTAGGAGACGCCGATCCCGGTCAGCCGCACCGGCCCCGCCGGTGTTCCGCCGCCCTGCGCGAGGGCGGCGCTCAGCGTGTGCGCCTCCCCGTCGCCCGGCACGTCACCGAGCGGTAGCCGGTAGGGCACGCCGAAACGGTCCTCGACGGTGAGTGAGAGGGTGTCCGCGGCAAAAGAGCCGGCATCGGTGTCCGCGGCGGCGTTCTTCTCGCCCTTTCCGCCCTTGTCAGGGGAGCCCTGCTCAGTACCGGAGGAGCCGCGCTCGTCATCCGGGGAGGCACGCTCGCCCTCCAGCCGTACGCGCAGCCGCAGCCCCCGCGTGTCCTCCGGCAGCCGCACACCGGTCTCCGTACGGTCCTGGCCGGGCAGCGGCCGCAGCAGCCGGGAGGGGGCCTCGTCGGCCAGGTCGTCCCGCAGCCGCAGTATCCCGTCGCCCGCCGTGCTCGCGTCGGTGGCCAGAAGCTGCGCCGTACGGTCGCCCGCCGTGCTGAACGACGCCCGCGCCACCGGCGCCACCCCCTCGACCCCGCGCAGGCCGGTGAACAGCCCGCCCTGCGCGAGCGGGGGTGCGCTGGAGCCGCTGACAAAGATGTCGGCCCCGGTGCGGAAGTCCGCCTGGTCGTCCTGCGAGCGGTCCCAGCTGGCGCCCTGGCCGACCGCGAACACCCCCGTCGCCACGGCCAGGACGAGCAGCAGCGCGGGCCCGGCGCCGCGCAGCGGCCGGCGGCTGAGCTGCCAGCCGGCCAGTGCCGCGGCCAGCCCCCGTCCCCGGGTGGCGAACCGCTCGCCCAGCCGCGCCGCGAGCGGCAGCACCCGCAGTACCAGCACGGTGCCCGCGAGCAGCGCCAGCGCGGGCGCCGCCACCAGCACCGGGTCGATGCCCAGCGCCCCGCCGGACCCTCCCCGGGCGCCGGAGTCCGCGCGCGCCGACAGGACGCCGGTGCCGCCCGCGCGCCGCTCCAGCTGCCAGTAGGCGACCGCTGCCAGCACGACCAGTGCGAGGTCGGCGCCGCCGCGCAGCAGGGTCGCCGCCGTACGCCGCCGGCGCGCGGGCGTGCGGGGGCCGCCGCCCCGGGTGGCGTCGCTCTCCGGGTCCTCGTCCCCCGCGCGGCCACGGGCGAGCAGTGTGGGCAGGGCGATCAGCAGCGCGCAGCCGAGCGCCGTCGCGGCCGCCACCCACCAGCCGCCTGGCACCCCGGCGGCCGGTTCGACGCCCGCGCGGGCGAGCGCGCCGTGCGCTGCCTGCCACCGCACCGCGGGCCCGGCGAGCAGGGGCGCGGCGACCGCCGCGGGCAGCGCCAGCAGCAGCGCCTCGGCGGCGGCCAGGGTGCATACCCGGGTCCTGGAGGCGCCGCGGGCCCGCAGCAGCGCCGTCTGGGAGGCACGTTCGGTGTGCAGCAGTTGCGCCACGAGCAGCAGCGTCAGCCCGGTCAGCAGCACCAGGGGGAGCGCGGCGATCAGCAGGGTGGAGCGCATCACGAGCAGCGACCTGGTGAGGGAGTCCAGCAGCTCGGGGAGGTCCGTGGTGGCCACGGCGTGCGGGGTCAGGGGCGAGGCCCCGATCCGGTCGGCGGCCCTGGCCACGTCGTCGCCCAGAGCGTCGAGGCGGGAGGTGTCCAGGCCGGTGAAGTCGGCGTCCGCCTGCCAGCGGGTCTCGGCGGGCCACAGCGCCATACCCGCGCCCCGGGCCTTTTCCGCGCCCCGGGTTTCTGCCGTTCTTCCCTCCCCGCCGGCGAAGGCGCCGTCGGGGACGGCGAGCGGGCCGTACGTGGTGAAGTCGCCCACTGCCATGCCCCGGCCCGCCAGCGGGTCCAGCCACTTCCAGTAGGCCGAGCCGGGGGAGGCGGGCGCGTAGACGCCGGTGACCTCGACGCGGACGTCGGGCGGCCCATCGAGCCTGCTCGTGACGCGGAAGGTGTCGCCCGGGCGCAGCGAGAGCCGCTCGGCGGCCCGCTGGGGCACCGCCGCGCCGACGGTGCGCTCGCCCGCGCGGGGGGCTCGCGGCCAGGATCCGTCGACCATCGTCACGCGGGCGCGGTCGAAGGTGGCGAAGCGCGTCAGAGCGGGCTCGTCGTCCTGAGAGGCGCCCGAAGCGCCGGAAGCTCCCGGGGCGCCGGCGGCGAGGTCACCGGTGCCGCCCGGGCGCAGCGAGGAGGGCAGCGCGTACGCGCCGGAGTGGGTGCTGGCGGCGGTCCGCACGGGCAGCCCGCCGAAGGCGTCGCGCGCTGCCTGGCGGACGGCCGCGTCCGTGGCCTTCCGGTCCTCGGCGGTGACGTCCGAGCGGACGTCCAGCACGGTACGGGGGGCCGCCCTGTGCTCCAGTGCGCGCCGCGGCCCGGCGTCGCCGACCGCGGTGGCGAAAGCGGCGAGGGTGGTTCCTACGCAGGTGGCCAGCAGGACGGAGAGCAGCGCGGAGGCGAGGAGCAGCCGGTGTGCACGCATGCGTGCCACGACGAACCCGGTCACGCCTTGCCGCCCCCTGTCCCCCTCCGCGCGTGGGGCCGTCGGGGCCCGTACCCCCGTTACGTGCGCGGGGTGGTGCGCTCACGCTCCCGCGTGCGGGTCGGCACGTGCCGGGATCGCGGTCCGACGGTCCGCTCAGTCCGCGGAGTTGACCATAGACCCGGCGGCGTAAACGAGATAGTCCCACAGCGGGGTTTCCAGATGCTCGGGCAGCTCCAGGCTGTCCACCGCGTCCCGCATGTGCCGCAGCCAGGCGTCGTGCGCGGCGCGGTCGACCTTGAACGGGGCGTGCCGCATGCGCAGCCGGGGGTGGCCCCGCGACTCGCTGTAGGTGCGCGGCCCTCCCCAGTACTGCATCAGGAAGAGCGCCAGCCGGTCCTCGGCGGGGCCCAGGTCCTCCTCGGGGTACATCGGCCGCAGCAGGGGGTCCTCGGCGACCCCCTGGTAGAAGCGGTGCACGAGCCGTCGAAAGGTCTCCTCGCCGCCGACCTGCTCGTAGAAGGTCTGCGTGGGAAGGCTGCCGTGCCGGATCTCCATCACCCGTCCATGGTGGCAGACGCCCCGACGGAGGACCCCGGACCTACGACCCCGCCGGGGGCCAGGGAACCGCCGGTGGCGCGGGGTGCGTGTGGACAGGACAGGAGGAGGTGCGAGCGGCGGCGCGGGAAGGACGCGTCGGCGGCGCGGGTCCGGTGCTCGCGTACCGGGCGTTCGGCCGCGGTGTTTGGTCGCGATACGAACAAGATCCCGCCCAATCCGGTGTGGTCACCGGCCGCTGCCGCCATACTGCTGCACCGAGGCACCACAGTCGGGCGGCCCGGCGCCCGCGGCCCCGGGCAGGGGAGCCGGGGGCCGCACGGAGGGGAGCGGGGGCGTACGCGACCGGCAGGGTGTCTGTCAGCGACCGAGGGGGAGGGCTCAGCCGTGACACAGCCGCCGACCGCGCCACCGACACCGCCGCCCGTGCCCGCGGTACCGGCAGCCGGGCACACCGCGGGCGGCGCCCCGGGTCCGGCACCGGGCGCGCGGCCGCCGGGCGACCCGGGCGCCGTCGCGAGCGGCGCGGGACGCCGTACGGCCTGGTCCGAGGGGAGGGCGCGGCTGCGGGCCGCGGTGACGACCGAGCCGGGACGGCTGCGGGCGATCGGCGCCGCTCTCGCCCTGCTGGTGGTGGTGTTCGGAGCGGTCTCGGCCTGGCAGGTGTCCGACCGGAAGGCCGCCGCCGACGCGGTGGCCGAACACAGTCAGCCGCTCAGCGCGGACGCGGCACGCGTCTACCGCTCGCTGGCGGACGCCGACACCTCCGCCTCCAGCGGGTTCCTGGCGGGCGGGGACGAGCCGGACAAGGTGCGGAAGCGGTACGAGGACGACATCCACGAGGCGTCCGGGCTGCTGGCCGACGCGGCGGCCGGCTCCTCGGGTTCGGGTACGGCCCAGCGGCAGATCACCGCGCTCAACCGCGGCCTGCCCGTCTACACGGGGCTGGTCGAGGCGGCGCGGGCCAACAACAGGCAGGGCCTGCCGCTGGGCGGCGCCTACCTGCGGTACGCCAACGAGAAGATGCGCGGCGAACTCCTGCCCGCCGCGCGCAAGCTGTACACGGCCGAGAGCGGGCGTCTTGAGGGCGACTACGCGGACGCCACCTCGTGGCCCCTGTTCGCCCTCGGCGCCGGTGTCGTCGCGCTGGGGGCGCTGGGCTGGGCGCAGCGCCGCACCTACCTGCGCACCAACCGGGTCTTCAACCAGGGGCTGTTGGGCGCGAGCGCCGCCGTGCTGGTGCTGCTGGTGTGGCTGACGGGCGGCCACGCGCTGGCCCGCGCGGGGCTGCACGAGTCGGACACCAGGGGCGCGGCCTCCCTCCAGGCGCTCAACGAGGCGCGGATCGCCACCCTCCAGGCGCGCGGCGACGAGAACATGACGCTGGTCGCCCGGGGCGGCGGTGCCGCGTACGAGGAGAGCTACCGCAAGCGGATGCGGGCCATCACCGGTGACGAGAAGGCCGGCGGCGAGGGGGACGGGGCCCCGGGGACGGGCCTGCTCCACAAAGCACAAAGCCGCGCGGACGACCGTAGGGGGCGGCAGGCCGTGCGGGACGCCGAGAAGGCCGTCGAGGCGTGGCAGCGGCGGCATCTGGCGGCCCGGGTCAAGGACAACAACGGCGACTACGAGGACGCCGTCGCGCAGGTGATCGGCGCCGAGAACAGCACAGGGGAGAGCTTCGACCAGGTCGATGAGAGCCTGAGCCGGGCGACCGCGCACGAGCAGGAGCAGTTCGAGCAGGCGGCCGACAGCGCGCGCGGCAGGTTCGGCGGGCTGGCGGTCGGCGCCCTGGTGCTGGCCGTTCTCGGTGCGGCGGCGGCCGTGCTGGGTATCGGGCGCAGGCTGGCGGAGTACCGGTGAGGCCGGTGAGGGGGGACGCGATGACAGGCGCAGGGACCGCACGCACACGGCCGGCGGGTGCGCGGCAGACGGGCGCGCGGGGCAGGGGCACGCGAACAGGCGGGCGCGGCGGACGGTGGGCCGCCGTGGCGGGCGGTCTGCCGGCCGCCGCCGCCCTCGTCGCGGCCGCGCTGCTGGCTCCCGCGCCCGCCGCGCCGCCCCCGCCCTCCCCGGCCGACGGCGCCGCGCACGGCGCGGGGGCGGCCGCGGGACGTCCCGCCTCGGCCACCGACCCGGACGAGAAGCCCGAGCCGGAGGAGTGCGAGGACGGCGGCAACCCCGCCGAGAGCCTCAAGCCCTCGGGGAAGGCGGGGGAGGCGGTCGAGCGGATCAAGGACGAGGGCAAGCTGGTCGTCGGCGTCGACCAGAACAGCTACCTGTGGGGCTACCGGGATCCGACGACGGGGAAGATCGAGGGCTTCGACATCGACCTGGTCAAGGCCATCGCCCGCGACCTGCTCGGCGGTGACGGGCCCGACAGGATCACCTACAAGACCATCCCCACCGACCAGCGCATCCCCGCCATCGAGAAGGGCGAGGTGGACATGGTCGTGCGGACCATGACCATCGCCTGCGACCGCAAGGACAAGGTCGCCTTCTCCACGGCCTACTTCGAGGCGGGGCAGCAGCTGCTGGTCCCCAAGAAGGATGCCCGCGTCAAGGGCTTCGACGCGAGCATGCGCGGCAAACGCGTGTGCTACGCCTCGGGTTCGACGGCGGAGACGATGATGAAGTCGGACAGGTACGAGGAGCTGGGTGCCGAGCCCGTCGTCGTCCCCAACCAGCTCGACTGCCTGGTGCGCCTCCAGCTCGGCCAGGCCGACGCCACCGTCACCGACAGCGCCCTGGCAGCCGGGCAGGCGGCGCAGGACCCGTCCGTCGAACTCATCGGCGAGCCGCAGACGATCGAGCCGTACGGCGTCGCGATGAACCTCGAGGACGAGGATCTGGTCCGCAGGGTCAACAAGGTGCTGGAGGACTACCGCGAGGACGGGTGGAAGTCCTCCTACAAGCGTTGGCTCGCCGACGACATCGTGGGTACGGAAGGGAAGAAGCCCGCACCGCCGAAACCGCTCTACCGTGACTGAACCGATGCCGGTAGGCGGGTCGCCGCCGGCGCCGGCCCGAGAGAGTGCACGTACGCGTCGAACAGCGAGGTGATCGATGGGGACCGCCGGGCCCGCCGGAGAGGTGATGAGCCGGGAGGAGGCCGACCGCGCTCTGGAGCGTCTCGACGCCGAGCACGAGGCCGTCGAGTCCTCCCTGCTGGCACTCCAGGACCACGCCGGGCGCAGGCTGCTGGAGGGCGCGCGGCTCACCGGGACGACCGCGCACCGCTGGGCGCGCGCCGAGACCGCCATCACCTCGCTGTGGAACGGGTTCGAGACCTACTCGCGCACGCTGGAGCGGGCGCGTGAGCTGCGGGCCCGCCGCCGCTGGCCCAGCCGCGACGACCTGGCGGAGCTGACGCGCCTGCTGCGCGGCACGCTCACCGTCTCCGGCGGCGCACTGGCGGGCTCGCCGGGCGCGAGCCTGACGGAGAGCCCGAAACTCGCCGAGGAGCTGACGCTGAGCCGCCTCGTCGAGCGGATGAACGAGTGGTACGCGCAGGCCCTCGACGTGGTGGCCGCCGCCGACTCGGTGTGGTCGGCGCTGCCCGCCAGGATCGACCTGCTCGCCGCCGAACTCGGGCGCGTGCGTTCCCTGGCGCACTCCGTCGGCGTGCGCCCCGGTGAGCACCCGGCCGCCGACGACCTGGAGCGCACCACCCGTGAACTCACGGCCCTGCGCGAGGAGGTCGTCGCCGACCCGCTCGCCTTCTGGACACCCACCTCGGGCAGCGGCGCCCCCGGCGGCGGCCGCCCCGACACCACGCGCTACGACAACGCGGCCCGCACCCTGGAGGACGTACGGCGCGAGATCGACGCCGTCCTCGCCGTGCGGCAGGACGCCGAGACGCGGCTGATGACCCTCCGCGACGTGCTCAGCCGCGCCGATCGCACCCTCGCCGAAGCGCGCGCCGCGCGCGGCGAGGTACTCGCCAAGATCGCCGCTTGGGACGTACCCGCCGTCAGCGGCCCGCCCACCGCGCTCCAGGAACAGCTCGCCACCGCGGCCGAGCACCGCAGGCACGCGCGCTGGCACCGGCTCTCGCCGCTGCTGGAGAGCCTGGAGGAGCGCGCCGATGAGGAGTTGGAGCGCGCCCGCGCCGAACTGTCGGCCGTCACCGCGCCGCTGGCCGTCCGCGCGGAACTGCGCGGGCGCCTGGACGCGTACAAGGCGAAGGTGGCACAGAACGGCCTGGCGGAGGACCGCATCCTCATCGAGCGCTACGACGCGGCACGCCGCATGCTGTGGAGCGCGCCCTGCGACCTGAGGGCCGCAGAGGAGGCCGTACTGCGCTACCAGCGGGCCGCACAGGAGGCGCTGGCCCAGCGGCAGCGAGATGCCCGGCACACCGCGGGCGGAGCGATGAACATGGGGGCAGAGTGAGCGAGCAGGCGAGCGCGCCGCGGCGGCCGTGCCAACGGCCGCAGTGCGAGGGCGCCTACGAGGACATGGGCGGCGGGGAGCTGTACTGCGACACCTGCGGGCTCGCGCCCGTGGTGGCGCCCGGCGGGGTGCTCGGCTCGGCGCCGACGGGGGTGACCAGCCCGGGGCGGGGCAGCCGCTCCTCGGGGTCGGCCCGCACCGGCTCCGCGCGCGCCTCCGCGCGCTCCCGCTCCTCCCGCCGCTCGGTCTCCGGGCGGCTCTCCCGCTCCCTGTCGGGCCGCTCCACCAGCCGCTCGGTTTCCGTACGCACCGGCCGCTCCTCCACCGGGCCGTCGTCCTCGGCGCGCGGCCGGCTGGGCGCCGGACTCGTCCAGGTCCCCGACGTGCCGCGGCCGGACCCGGCCACCGTGGTGCTGGAGAACCCCGAGGTCCCCGAGCGCAAACGGTTTTGCAGCAACGGCGACTGCGGGGCGCCCGTGGGCCGCTCCCGCGGCGCGCGCTCGGGACGCACCGAGGGGTTTTGCACCCAGTGCGGCCATCCCTACTCGTTCGTGCCCAAGCTGGGCCCGGGCGACATCGTGCACGGCCAGTACGAGGTCGCCGGATGCCTCGCGCACGGCGGGCTCGGCTGGGTCTATCTCGCCGTGGACCGCGCCGTCTCCGACCGCTGGGTCGTCCTCAAGGGCCTCCTCGACACCGGCGACGAGGACGCCATGGCGGCCGCGATCGCCGAGCGGCGCTTCCTGGCGGAGATCGAGCACTCGGGCATCGTGCGCATCTACAACTTCGTCGAGCACCTGGACCAGCGCACCGGCAGCCTCGACGGCTACATCGTCATGGAGTACGTCGGCGGCAGCTCGCTCAAACAGATCGCCAACGAGCGCCGCGCCCCGGACGGGAGACGCGACCCGCTGCCCGTCGAAGTGGCCTGCGCCTACGGCATCGAGGCGCTGGAGGCCCTCGGTCACCTGCACAGCCGCAACCTGCTCTACTGCGACTTCAAGGTCGACAACGCCATCCAGCAGGGCGACCAGCTCAAGCTCATCGACATGGGCGCCGTGCGCCGCATGGACGACGAGGACAGCGCCATCTACGGCACCGTCGGCTACCAGGCGCCCGAAGTGGCCGAAGAGGGACCCTCGGTCGCCTCCGACCTGTACACGGTGGCGCGCACCCTGGCCGTCCTCACCTTCGACTTCCAGGGCTACACCAACGTCTACGTCGACAGCCTGCCCGAGCCCGGCAACATCGAGGTCTTCCACAGGTACGAGTCCTTCTACCGCTTCCTGGTACGGGCCACGGACCCCGACCCGCAGCGCCGGTTCGCCTCGGCCGAGGAGATGTCCGAACAGCTGTTCGGCGTGCTCCGTGAGGTCGTGGCCGTCCAGTCCGGGCGGCCACGCCCCGCCCTCTCCACCCTCTTCGGCCCCGAACTCCGCGTCGTGGACACCGACCTGGTCACCGCGCAGCAGGGCGACATTTCCCTGCTGGGGGCCCGCACGGGCGCGCGCGGCAGCGGCCGGCGCGGCCCACGGCCCGCCGCACGCGGCGGACCCGCGCAGGTGACGCTGCCCGCCCAGGCGGTGGCCCCCGCGAGCGGGAACGCCACGGCCCCCGCGGCGACTGCGGGGACCGCCCTGGCCGCCGCGGGCGGTGCGGGCGCCGCTCCAGGCACCGCCCCGGACGGTGCCGCCGCGGGCAGCGCGCCCGCGCCGCTCGCCTCCTTCCCCGCGCCGGCGCCACCCGCGGCGGGCGCGGCCGGGATCGCGCTGCGCCCCCTGGAGGCGGGCGCGACGGCGCTCGCGCTGCCCGTACCGCGCGTCGACCCGTCCGACCCGAACGCGGGATTCCTCGCGGGGCTGATGGCCTCGGCCCCCGCCGACCTGCTCACCGCGCTGGAAGCCGCCACCACCGACTCCCCCGAACTGCGGCTGCGCACCCTGCGCGCCCACCTCGAACTCGGACCGGGGCCGCAGGGGCCGGACGCCGCGCTCAGTGCGCTCGGCGCGCTGGAAGCCCGGCACGCCGAGGACTGGCGGGTCGTGTGGTATCGCGGCGTGGCCTCCCTGGTGACCGGAGACCGGGAGGCCGCGGCCCTCTCCTTCGACGCCGTCTACGACGCCTTTCCCGGCGAGCCGGCACCCAAGCTGGCGCTCGGCATCTGCGCGGAGGTCCTGGGCCAGTGGGACAACGCCGCCGAGTACTACCACCTGGTGTGGACCACCGACCCGGCCTACGTGAGCGCCGCCTTCGGGCTGGCGCGGGTACGGCTGGCCACCGGCGACCGCGCCGGTGCCGTACGCGTGCTGGAGTCGGTTCCGGAGTCCTCCATCCACTTCACCGCGGCCCGTGTCGCGGCCGTCAGAGCGCGCCTGCGACAGCGCTCGCCGCACGAGCCGCTGCTGGATGACCTTCAGGCGGCCGCACGGCAGGTCGCCGGTCTGGAGGACGTCGGACTGGACGCCGTCCGCCGTCACGAGCTGACCTGCGAGGTACTCGGCTGCGCGCTCGACTGGCTGTTGTGCCAGGCTGGTGCCGCCCGGGGGACGGTCTCCGGGCCCGCGCCTGCGGGTGCGCCGGGCTCACCTCCCGGCGCCGGGGTACGGCTGTTGGACAGTCCGCTCACCGAGGAGGGGCTGCGCTTCGGCCTGGAGCGCTCCTACCGGCTGCTCGCCCGGCACGCGCAGACCGGAACCGAGAGGATCGAACTGGTGGAACGCGCCAACCGCTTCCGCCCCCGGACGTGGGTGTGACCATGCCTCAGCTCGACCAACTGTCCGCCTGCCCGAGCTGCGCGGAGCCGCTCGAGGAGGGTGACCGTTTCTGCGGCGCCTGCGGCGCCGACCTGGAAGCAGCCGCCCGCGACCTCGCCGCCGGCGCACAGGACGCCACGCAGGGGCGCACCCCCACGCTCCCCGACGGCCTGCCGACGGTGCCCCCGCCAGGACAGGGCCACCCGGCCGCACCCCCGCCCCCGCCCGCGCCACCGGCGGACCAGGGCCACGCTTCCGCACCCCCGCCCCCGCCCGCGCCCCCCGCCCCGCCCGTACAGCCGGGTGCCGCCGCGGGTACGGGCCCGCAGCGGCCCGGGGCGGACGGCTGGGAGCATCCCCCGGCCGCGGGCCCGCAGCCCCCCTCACCCGCGTCCGGGCCCCTGCCCGCCTCCGCCGAGCAGGACTTCGCCCTGCCGCCCGCGGCCGGGGAGCCTGTGACGCCCCCACCACCGGCCGGCGCCGGTCCCGTTCCGCCCACCGCCGAAGCGGGCTTCCCTTCGGCCGGTGCCGGGCCCGTCCCACCGGCCGACGGTGCGGGCGTCTCACCGGTCCGGGACGCGGGTGCCCCGACGCCGCCCGCGCAGGGCCCCGCGCCGACCGGTCCCGACCCGCGCACCGTCTCCGACGACCCCGCCGGACCGACGGGCCACGTCACCGGCACCGGTGAAGCCGACGGCTTCGCGGGCGGTCCCGAACCGCTCGGCCCCACCTGCGTCGCCTGCGGCACCGGCACCATCGACGACGACGGCTACTGCGAACACTGCGGCCACAAGCAGCCCCGCGACCGCGACCACATGGAGTCGGCCCTGGCCACCGTGGCCGCAGCCAGCGACCGCGGTCTGCGCCACCACCGCAACGAGGACTTCTACGCCCTCGCCGAGACCGCCACCGGCGAAGGCGCGCCCGTGACGATCGCCGTCGTCTGCGACGGCGTCTCCTCCGCCACCCGCCCCGACGAGGCGTCAGCCGCGGCGGCCGAGGCGGCCAGCGCTTCCCTGCGCACGGCGCTGCCGCAGGGCCGCCACGCGCAGCAGGCCATGCACGACGCGCTCGTCGTCGCCGCCGAGGCGGTCAACGAACTGGCCGCCGACACCCCCGTCGACCCGGCCAAGAACGCGCCCGCCTGCACCGTCGTCGGCGCGCTCAGCTGCGCGGGCATCCTGACCGTCGGCTGGATCGGTGACAGCCGCGCCTACTGGGTGCCCGACGACCGCACGGCCGGCGCCACGCGCCTGACCGAGGACGACTCCTGGGCCGCGCAGATGGTCGCCGCCGGGCTGATGAGCGAGGCCGAGGCCTACGCGGACCCGCGCGCGCACGCCATCACGGGGTGGCTGGGCGCCGACGCCTACGAACTCGACCCGCACACCGCCTCCTTCCAGCCCGAGCGGGCAGGCGTCGTGGTGGTGTGCACGGACGGGCTGTGGAACTACGCCGAGTCCGCCGACGAGATGGCCGCGGCCCTGCCGCCCGACGCAGGCACCCACCCGCTCCACACCGCCCGGCACCTGGTCGGCTACGCGCTGGACGGCGGGGGCCACGACAACGTGACGGTCGCGGTGCTGCCCGTTCCCGCGCCGTCGCCCGCACCGCAGGAGGGGACGAGGCCGGCCTGAGCCGCGCACATGGCGGGCCCCGCCACGACATGGGCCCACCGCGACCCGGCCCACCGCGACCGGGTCCCTCACAACCGGGGGAGAGGGACGGTCGCGGGACGCCGTCCGGGGGGAAGCGCCGCGCACACCGGCACACTTCCGCCCGCCCCTTCGTCTACCTGTCGCCGCAGCACACACAGGAGCGGAAAACATGGCCAACTTCGCCAAGTCCAACGCGCCGCGCTTCTCCGTGGACGTCTACCAGAACGAGTTCCTGCCCGAGGGCGCCCGCGAGGTGAACGCGATCGTCACCGTCACCTCCACCGGCGGCGGCACCACCGGCGGCCTGCCCCTGACGGTGACCGGCACCGGGCACGGCGGCGCGGGAGCGGACGCCGCCGTCGTCATCATGGTCGACTGCTCCGGCTCGATGGACTACCCGCCGACCAAGATGCGCAACGCGCGCGAGGCCACCGCCGCCGCCATCGACACCCTGCGCGACGGCGTCAGGTTCGCCGTCGTCGCCGGAACCCACAAGGCCGTCGAGATCTACCCGGGCGACGGCTCGCTCGCCGTCGCGGGCTCAACCACCCGCTGGGAGGCCAAGGACGCGCTGCGCGGCCTGAGCGCCAACGGCGGAACCGCCATCGGCACCTGGCTCACCCTCGCCGACCGGCTGCTCGGCTCCGCCGATGTCGCCATCCGGCACGGCATCCTGCTCACCGACGGCCGCAACGAGCACGAGTCGCCCGCCGAGTTGAGGGCCGCGCTCGACGCCTGCGCGGGCCGCTTCACCTGCGACGCCCGCGGAGTCGGCACCGACTGGGAGGTCAAGGAGGTGACCGGCATCGCCTCCGCGCTGCTGGGCACCGCCGACATCGTGGCCGACCCCGGCGGCCTCGCGGCGGACTTCACACAGATGATGGAGAACGCCATGGGCAAGGAGGTCGCCGACGTGGCCCTCCGCCTGTGGACACCGCTGGGCACCCGGATCAAGTACGTCAAGCAGGTGGCGCCCACCGTCGAGAACCTGACCGAGCGCCGCACGGAGGCGGGCCCACGCGCCGGGGACTACCCGACGGGGTCATGGGGCGACGAGTCACGCGACTACCACGTCTGTGTGGAGGTGCCCGCCGCCGAGGTCGGCCAGGAGATGCTCGCGGCCCGGGTCTCCCTCGTCCTGCCGGCGCCCGAGGGCGGCACCCCCCAGACCCTCTCCCAGGGCCTCGTGCGGGCGGTGTGGACGGACGACATGGTGGCCACCACCTCCCTCAACCCGCAGGTCGCGCACTACACGGGGCAGGCCGAACTCGCCCAGGCCATCCAGACGGGGCTCGATCTGCGCAAGGCCGGCGACGAAGCGGGCGCAACGGCCAAACTGGGGCGAGCCGTACAGTTGGCGAGCGCCTCGGGGAACACGGATACTGCGAAACTGCTTTCGAAGGTGGTCGACGTGGTGGATGCCGCGACGGGTACTGTTCGACTGAAAGCGAAGGTCGCCGAGGCCGATGAGATGACGCTGGAGACGCGGTCCACCAAGACGGTCCGCGTCAAGCGCTAGCCGCACCGGCCGCGGCGCGCATCCCTACCCGGCGAGGCGCCGGGTACGCACCCGAGCAGGAGCACGGAGGGGGAGGCACTCACCATGCCGACTTGCCCGAACGGCCACCAGTCGGCGGCCGACGACTGGTGCGAGGTCTGCGGTCACCGCATGACCGACGCGCCCGCGTCGCCCGCTGGGGCCGTACCGCCGCCCCCTCCGCCACCCGCCCCCTCCGGCGGCTACGGCTATCCGGGCCCGCCCGGACCCCCGCCCGCGCCCGGCCAGGGGTACGGCCACCCGGGCCCCGACGCGCCCCCGCCCGGCGGCTACGGCTACCCCGGCCCCGGTGCTCCCCCCGGCAGGCCGGAGCTGTGCCCCCAGTGCGGGACCCCGCGCGAGTCGCAGGCGCCCTTCTGTGAGGAGTGCCGCTACAACTTCCTCACCCACACGCCGACCACGTTCGCGCCGCCGCCCGCGCCCAACGCCGCGCCGGGGGCCCCGGGCCCCGACGCCCACGGGCCCCCCGGCTTCCCGCGCCCGTCAGGCCCCGGCTCCCCGGGCCCGGGCGAGCAGGCCCCCGACCCCTTGCGCACCCCGGGCTACGCGGGCCCCGGCTACCCGGCCCCCGGTGACGAGCCCGGCCCCGACCCCCTCCGGACCCCCGGCTACCCCGGCGCCCCCGGCGAGGCCGGTGCCCCGACGGGCCCCGACACACCGCCCGCCCCGGGCGCGCCCCCCGGCTTCCCGGCCCCGGGCGGCCCCGGGCGTGAGAGCCACGGGGCACCCGGCTTCCCGGGCGGCCCGGGTGACGCCGGCGGCCCGGGTGATCCGGCAGGGCCTGACGGCTCGCCGGTGCCCGGCTCCGAGGGGCCTGGCGGTCCGGCGTTCCCCGGGCCGAACGGGCCCGGTTCCGGCGGCCGGGACGCTCCCGCGTTCCCCGGCCAGGCGGGCCCCGGCGGCCCCGAGGGCGCGGGTCACCCCGGCTTCCCCGGCCCGGGCGCTCCCGGCCCCGAGGGCCCGGGTGGTCCCGGCTTCCCGGGCGCCCCGGGTGGTCCTGGCGGACATGGCGCTCCTGCCGGGCCCGGCGGGCCGGGTGGACCGAGCGGACCTGGCCCCGAGGGGCCTGGCGGTCCTGCTTTCCCGGGCGGCCCGGGTGGTCCGGCTGGTCCTGGCGGACATGGCGGTCCGGCTGGCCCTGGCGGTCCGGGTGGGCCCGGGTCCGAGGGTCCGGGTGGTCCTGGATTCCCGGGCGGCCCGGGTGGTCCTGGCGGACATGGCGCTCCTGCCGGGCCTGGCGGCCCGGGTGGCCCCGGGCCCGAGGGCCCGGGCGGGCCTGGTTTCCCGGGCGGTCCCAGTGCCCCGGCTGGTCCTGGCTCCGAAGGTCCTGGCGCTCCCGGCGCCCCGGCCGGCCCTGGTGGCCCCGGGTCCGAGGGGCCTGGCGCGCCGGGCGGGCCTGGTTTCCCGGGTGGGCCGGGTGAGCCCGGAAGGTCTGGCGGGCAGGGCCCGGACGGGCCGGACGCCGGCGGACAGCAGATGCCCGCCGGACAGCACATGCCCGGCGGCCCCGCGGGCCCGGCTGGGCCGGGCGCCGGTCCGTACGGCCCCGACGCGGGGCGGCCCGGTGTTCCGGGCGAGCGTGAGCCGGGGGCTCCCGGCTGGCCTGGCGGCGCCGGTGGCTCGGGACAGGAAGGCCCTGGGCAGCCCGGCGGCTCGCCCGACGCCGGCCCCGGGTGGCGTCCCGGAGCGGAAGGCATGGGCCGGGGCGGCCCCGGCCCGCAGGTTCCGGGGGCACCCGGCGGCGGGGAAGGGGCGCCGGGCCAGGGGCGGCCGTTCCCGGCGAACGAGACCTATGGCGGGCAGCCCACCGGTGGGGACTGGGAGCTGTCCCCGCCGGAAGCCGCCGAGCAGCGCGTCGGCGCCCCGCAGGCACCTGCGGGCGTGCCGGAGGGCCACCCGGGTCAGCCGGGGCACCCGGGGCACCCGGGGCAGCCCCCCGGCGGACCGGCCCCGCAGGGGCCTGGCGCACCGGAGTTCGCGTCGCAGGGCGGGGCACCGGCCCCGCAGGGCGGCGGTGCGTGGACGGCGCTCATCGGCCCCGACCGTGCGTACTTCGCGGCGATGATGCAGCGCAGTGGCCCGGAGGCCGCATCGCTGAACCTGCCCGCCTACTCCCCGGAGCAGCAGTTGCCGTTGACGGGGCCGCAGGTGACGATCGGCCGGCGCCGCGCGTCGACGGGGGAGGCGCCGGACATCGATCTGGGCCGTGCGCCGGAGGATCCGGGGGTGTCGCACCAGCACGCGGTGCTGGTGCAGCAGCCGGACGGTTCCTGGTCGGTGGTGGACCAGGACTCGACCAACGGCACCACGCTCAACGGTGCGGAGGATCCGATACAGCCGTACGTGCCTGTTCCGCTCAAGGAGGGGGACAGGGTGCACGTGGGCGCCTGGACGACGATCACGCTGACGCGGCGGTAGTCCACACCGGGTGGGCGCACCGGCAGGTGCGCCCACCCGTCGGCGCCCGCATCCCCGGGCAGCCGGGCTCCACCAGGCGCCGGGGCCCGACGGGCGCCGGGGGCTACTTCTCCAGCGGCACGGGCGCCCGTGCCGCTTCGAGCGCGAGCGCCTGCTCGTCGACGATGCGGATGCCCCGCGCGTCCAGCGCCTGCTTGACGCGCCACCGCAGCTCGCGCTCGACGCCGAGGCTCTTCTCGGGCATGGTTTTGACGGAGACGCGCAGCACCATGGAGTCGAGTGTCACCTCGTCCAGGCCGAGGACCTCGACGGGCTCCCACAGGACTTCGTCCCAGGGGCTCTCCTTGCTCATCCCCTCGCCCGCGGCGAGGACGGTGGCGCGGACTTCTTCCAGGTCCTCCTCGGCGCGTACCCGTACGTCGAGGGTGGCCATGGCCCACCCCTGGCTGAGGTTGCCGATGCGTTTGATCTCGCCGTTGCGGATGTACCAGATCTCGCCGCCGTCGCCGCGCAGCTGCGTCACGCGGAGGCCGATCTCCATGACGACGCCCGAGGCCTCGCCGGCGTCGATGCGGTCGCCGACGCCGTACTGGTCCTCCAGGAGCATGAACATGCCGGCGAGGACGTCCATGACCAGGTTGCGGGCGCCGAAGCCGAGTGCTACCCCCGCGACGCCCGCGCTGGCGAGGAGCGGCGCCGGGTTGATGCCGAGCCCGGACAGGACGGTCAGGGCCGCGGTGCCCAGGATCATGAAGGAGGCGACGCTGCGCAGGATGGAGCCGATGGCGGCCGACCGTTGCCGTCGGCGTTCTCCGCTGACCAGCAGTCCGCGCAGGGCGTTGCCGCTGTCGACGATCTCGGCGCGGCGGTTCATGCGGGTTATGAGCTGGGTGATGGCCCGGCGGATGAGGTAGCGCAGGACGACGGCGACGACGCAGATGAAGACGATGCGCACGCCGGAGGCGAGCCAGTCCGTCCAGTTGTCCTGGATCCATCCAGCGGCCTCGCTCGCGCTGTCCTGGGCGTCTTCGAGGGACCTCGGCGGCTGGGGTCCATCGGGTGGGGGAGAGGCGCTGAGCAGCCAGTACACAGGATCGACCTTCCGTGCGAGTCACATCCACAGGGCACACGAACGGATGCCTCGACCACACTAACGGCGCAGGGGCTTCACATTTGGTGCCACAGAGCAGTATGGGGCCAGGCGTTCGAGGGAGACGTTCGATCCCGCGTCGCCGGTGTGAGGTGTGGTCCAAAACACGCTGAGCTCGTTGCCCGGTCGTGGTGGCGGAGTGACCAGGGCACGGGACACACTGAGGGGAGATCGTCACGGCGCGAGCCACGCGCCGCCGACGTACGAGGAGGCACCGTGCCGCATGTCCTGGTCCTCAACGCGTCGTACGAGCCGCTCGGCGTCGTACCGCTCCGCCGCGCGCTCGTTCTCGTCCTCAACGAAAAGGCTGTCAGCCTGGAGGACTCCGGCGCCCTGATGCACAGCGCGACTCGTGTGATACCCGCGCCCAGTGTCGTCCGTCTCAAGCGCTTCGTGAGGGTGCCCTTCCGCGGCAGTGTTCCTCTCACGCGCCGCGCGTTGTTCGCCCGGGACGGCGGCCGTTGCGCTTACTGCGGTGGCGTCGCAACCAGCGTCGACCACGTCATTCCGCGCAGCAGGGGCGGGGTGCACGCCTGGGAGAACGTGGTGGCGGCCTGCCGCCGCTGCAACCATGTGAAGGCCGACCGCCATGTCGCCGAGCTGGGCTGGAGGTTGCGTCATCAACCCGCGCCGCCGTCCGGACTCGCCTGGCGGATCATCGGCACGGGGCACCGGGATCCGCGCTGGCTGCCGTATCTCATGCCATACGGCGCGGACGACGATCTCGCCCGGATCGACGGCAAAGCCACTGCCTGAGTTCCGGGCTTTGTTGTGTCGGGTGGCGGGCGCGGTGGGGGGGCGGCCAGGGGCGGCCACCACCGCGTCGCGCGTCGCGGTCCAGTTGGGCCGGCAGCAGGTCGACGGAGCGTTCGCCCGCGCGCGGCGGAGCCGGAGGCGCAGGCGTTGACGGGGTGGTTGTCCAGCGTCATCAGGCGGTGGCGGGGAACGCGCCGCGGGCGCGGGTGAGTTCGCCGCCACGGAGGGTGCGGCGGACGGCGCCCACGCCGCTCCAGCCGATCTGCCCCCGGCTCCGTCCTTCGGCCCGCGCTCAACACCGCGCAGCCGCGGGCGTGCCCAGCTCGCGGGCGCGTGCCCGCGCGTGCGCGCGGGCCCCGCGCGCCGCCCGCACGGTGCGCCGTCCGCACGGTCGCGACCGGGCGCGGAGCCTACACCGTCGGTGCCCCGGATTCCATGGCTCCGGGGCACCACCGTGCCGGGGCCCGCAAAACCTGCCGCCGGATGTCCGGTTCGTCCCTCGTTTCTCCGCTTCCCGATCCGCCCCGTCGGCGATTCGCCGCGGGAACCGACGTGAGCTGGGACACGTTCTCGGGGCGGGCACGTCTGTACTCCGGTCGACTGGGTAGGGCGAGTCCTGTCCGCAATTCGTCAACGAACGGAGGCCCGTCGTGGCCGCGTCCGCTGAACTCCTGCTGTCCGCGCTCGCTCCGCTTCCGCAGCAGCGCACACTCTCCAAACGAGGGCACGAGCCGGTAGACCTGTCCGGTGTGTCCGACCCCGACTCCGGACTCGACGGCTCGTGCACGTGCGGGTGCGCCGACGCCCCCCTCACCAGCGAGCCCCCGCTCGCCGACGCCATCCCGCTGACCAGTGAGCCGCCCCTCGCCGAGGCGCCGCTGACCAGTGAACCCACCGGGGTCGGTTACGGCACGGAGCCGGCGGACATCTGATGCCCCTCCCCCAGGCACGGTCCGGGGGGAACCCCACCCGGCTCGCGCGGCTCGCCGAGGCCCACGGCGTCGCCCTCTCCTACGAGCCCGAACCCGGCCGGCACGTCCAGGTGCCCGAGGGAACGGTCGTGGAGGTGCTGGCGGCGATGGGTGTCGACGCCTCGACGCCGCGTGCTGTCCGTGCGGCGCTGGAGCGGCACGAGTGGGACGGCCGGCAGTTGCTGCCACCCACCGTCGTGCTGCGCTCCGGCGCGCGTCCCGCGTCCGCGCCGGCTCGCACCTCGTGCTTATCCCAGCTTCCCGACGGGACGGTGCTGCGCGTCGTCACCGACAGCGGCACGACCCTGGACTGGGGCCCCGGCACCCGCCTGCCTGTGGGGGTGCACACCCTCTTCGGGCACGCGCCCGACGAACGCGCGGCCCACAGCACGCTCATCGTGGCGCCCGAAACCCTCCCCGCTCCTCGGACCCGGGCCTCGGGCGAGCGCGGTCCCGGGCTCCGCGTCCGGTTGCGGTCGCTGCTTTCGGCCCGCTCCTGGGGGATGGGCGACCTGGCCGACCTCGGTGAGCTGGCCGGCTGGGCGGGGCGCTGTCTCGGTGCCGACTTCCTCCAGCTGGACCCGCCGCACAGCGCCGTGCCCGTCCCCGGCGGGACCGCGCCCGTCCCGCAGGCCGGTGAGCCGGCGGGCCACGCCGACCTCTCGTCCCTTCTGCCCTCCTCCCGCCGCTTTCCGGATCCGGTGCACCTGCGCGTCGAGGAGATCCCGGAGTTCGCGTATCTGGGGGAGGGACAGCGGCGCCGGACCGAGGTGCTCCTGGGGCGTGCAGCGGCCCTGCGCGAGGCCGTGCTCGGCGGTCACGCGCCCCTCGACCGGGGCGCGGTATGGGAACTCAAGCGGGAGGCGCTTGAGCTGGTGCGCCAGGTTCCGCTCGGCCCCGGGCGCCGGGCCGCGTACGACGATTTCGTGGCCGAACGCGGGCAGGCGCTGGTGGATCACGCCACCTGGTGCGCTCTCGCGGAGGTGTACGGCTCCGACTGGCGTTCCTGGCCCGCCGGTCTCGACGACCCCCGGTCCGCGCACACGGCTCGCGTGCGCGAGGAGCGGCGAGACCGGGTCGACTTCCACGTCTGGGCCGCGTGGCTCACCGACTGCCAGTTCGCTGCGGCCCAGCACGCCGCGCGGCGGGCCGGTATGGCCGTCGGTCTGGTGCTCGATCCGGCGGCGGGCGCGCATCCCGGGGGCTCGGACGCCTGGGCGCACCAGGGCAGTCTGGCCCAGGGCGTCAGCCTCGGCGCGCCGCCTGACGGGTGCGGCGCCCGGGGTCAGGACTGGGGGCTGCCGCCCTGGCGGCCGGACGCGCTGGCCCGTGCGGGGTACGCGCCCTACCGCGAGGTCCTGGCCGGGCTCTTCCGGCACGCCGGGGCCCTGCGTCCTGGCGGTGCCGTGGGCCGCTCCAGGCTGTGGTGGATCCCCGACGGCCGTCCGCCCGCACAGGGTGCCTACGTCCGCTACGACGCCGAGGCGATGCGCGGCGTTCTCGCTCTGGAGGCCCACCGGGCGGGCGCTGCCGTCCTCGGCGAGGGGCCTGGCACCGCCGGGCCCGGGGCGGGGGAGGGGCCGTCGGTGCTGGAGGGGCGGGCGCGCGACGCCTCGGTGCCGTGGCCGCGGTGTCCCGACCGGTCCCTTCCCCTGCTGGATGGCCAGGGCCGCCCCGTGCCCTGGGAGGAGAGCGCGGCCTCGCCGCGGGTCAGGGAGCTGCTCGCGGAGTGGGGCGCGCTCCGCGACTGAGAACCCGCCCGCCCCAATAGATCGGACCTATCTCTTCACGCCGTCCCCGGCCTGCGGCACCATGCCCACGTACCCCCCAAGAGATCGGATCTCTCCGGGTGAGGAAGGTGGAGGACTCATGGTGAGACGCCGCTCCCGCGTACGGCTGCTGGTGTCCGCGCTGGCGCTGGCCCTGGCCGGCGCCGTGCTGTCGGCGCCCGCGCAGACGGCTTCCGGGGCCGCACGAGGGCCGGAGGGTGCGGGCTGCCATCGGCCTGTGCGCCCCGCCTCGCAGATGCGGATCGAACCCTGCGACAGCCCGCGCCGCGTCATCGAGAAGGCCGCGAAGACGGTGCCCACGAAGGGGCAGTACGCCTGGCAGCAGCGGGAGGTGACGGCGTTCACGCACTTCGGCATGAACACCTTCACCGACCGCGAGTGGGGTTCGGGAGCGGAGGACCGTTCCCTCTTCGACCCCGGGCACATCGACTTCGACCAGTGGATGCGTGCCTACAAGGCGGCCGGCGCCGAGCAGGTGATGCTGACCGCGAAGCACCACGACGGGTTCGCGCTGTGGCCCAGCCGCTACACCGAACACTCGGTGGAGAACACCCCCTACGGGCGTGACATCGTCGGGCAGTACGTGAAGGCGGCCCGCAAGGCCGGCCTGAAGGTCGGGGTCTACCTCTCTCCCGCCGACGGCGCCGAACTGCCGCACGGCTGGCACGAGAAGTGGCTGGCCGGCCTCCAGGCGAAGCAGGACGCGGGCGAGCAGCTGACCACGGTGGAGCGCACGGCGCTCGCCGACGGCGGTCCTCCGCGGGGGAAGGGCAGATACGGCAACGGCAGCGAGCCGGCCGAGCGCACGTTCCCCACCCTCGTGCCGGGCGACGACCGCGCGGAGAAGGTGGCCTCGGGGAAGCTGCCCCGCTTCACGGCGAAGGTCAACGACTACGACGCCTACTACCTCGACCAGGTCTACGAGATCGTCACCGAGTACGGGCCGCTGGACGAGCTGTGGCTGGACGGCGCGAACCCCTGGAAGGACGCGGGCATCACCCAGGAGTACGGCTGGAGCGAGCTGTTCCGCGCCGTGCACGAGCTGGCGCCCGACACGCCCGTCTTCGGCGGCCCGCAGGGCGTGCGCTGGGTGGGCAACGAGAACGGTGTCGCACGGGAGAGCGAGTGGAGCGTGACGCCGTCGACGGTCGACCCGTGGACGGCGTACGCCGGAGGGCTGCCCAACGACTCCACCGACCCCGACATCGGCTCCCGCGAGAAGCTCCTCGACCCGTCGGTGAAGTATCTCCAGTGGTATCCGGCCGAGGCGGACGTGTCGATCAGGCCGGGCTGGTACCACCACGCCGACGAGCACCCCAAGAGCGCGGCGCAGCTGCTGGAGCTGTACGAGAAGAGCGTCGGGCGCAACGCCTCGCTGCTGCTCAACGTCCCGCCCGCGAAGAACGGCAGGATCGACGCGGCGGATGTACGGGAGCTGACGGCGTTCGGGAAGGCGGTGCGCGACATCTACGGCACCGACCTGACCGAGCGCGGCCCTGGGCCCCCTACGTTCGACCGGGTGGCCGTGGGGGAGGACGTCCGCGAGGGGCAGCGGGTGGAGCGCTTCGCCGTCGAGGCCAGGTCGGGTGGCGCGTGGCGTGAGATCGCCTCGGGTACGACGATCGGCCACCGCCGCATCCTGGCGCTGCCACAGCCGGTGACGGCACGGCAGGTGCGGGTGAAGGTCGAACGCTCGCGCGGGAAGCCGCACCTGAGGCCCCTCACGCTGCACCTGGCGGCGCAGTCGGCGCACCAGAGGGCCACCGTCGACCGATAGCCCACCCCGGCGCGCGGGGCGTGCACCCGTCCGATATCTTGGCGGGGTGAGCAACAAGGTCAACAAGAACGCCCTGCGCGCCGGAACGGTCACCGCCGGTGCGACGCTGATGATGCTCCTGTCGTCCCCCGCGTTCGCGTTCACCCGCGACGACGGCGACGACCCGGGCCCGGGTCTGAGCGTCGCCGAGACGCTGGGGCTCTACGTCGGCATCCCGGTCGTGCTCTTCCTGGTGATCGCCGGGCTGGTCACGCTGGGCGACAAGCGCAAGAAGAGCCACTGACGCCGCGACGGCCGTTATCGGCGCTCGAACGGCCGTGCTTTAGCGCAGAGTTGTCCGCGTTCCGCGACAGCTTCGTCACAAGCGGTGGCAGCCGCCGGGCGGCGGGGAAGTGGCCCCGACATGACGCACGAGGTACCACTCCCGCCCCGCACAGGACTGCCCACCAGTGAGCAGCGGCTGCACGCCGCGCTCCGGTACGCAGGCACCGACGCCGCCGCCCCGCCCGGCGCCGTCTCCAGAGCCCCGCACCGCGCGATGATCACGGGTCTGGCCGCGCTCGCGCTGCACTGCTTCTCCGCCGCGCCCTCCCTGCTGGACCTGGAGCGGATCGACGTGCTCGTCCCCGAACTGGACGACAGCGCCCGCCCGGGGCCCCGCGCCCCGTCCCCCGCGGTCTGCGCCTACACCTCCGCGCACCTGGTGCGCACCCGCATCCTGCCCGAGCCCGAGGAGATCACCGGGCTGCCCGTGGCGCCCGCGCCCCGCGCGCTGGCCGACGCCGTGGCCCAGCTCACCGACGCGGAGGACGTGCGGCGGCTGCTGGTCGAGGCGGTGCGCGGCGGTCACTGCGAGCCCCAGCCCGTCGTCCGCGAGCTGACCCGCGCCCGGCTGCTGGGGCTGCCGCACGTCGCCGACGCCGTGGACAGCCTGCTGGCCGAGGGGCGCGCGCTGACGGAGGGCTGCCTGTACGACATGGTCTTCACCCACGGGCTGCCCGACCCCTGCTGGAACGTCGAGCTCCGCGTCCCCGGCGGCCCGCCCGTCGGCGCCGTGGACGCGTACTGGCCCGACCACGGTGTCGCGCTGGAGATCGACGCGCGTACGCCCCGGGCCGGTGCGGAGGCGGCCTGGGACGCGTACGCGCGCAAGCGCGAGACGCTGGAACAGCTCGGCGTCACCGTCGTGCACGTGACCGAGGCCAAGCTGCGCGACGCCCCCGCCCAGCAGGCGACGGTGGTCCGTACGGCGCTGATGACCTCGTGCGAACGGGAGCCTGCCGCCTACCTGAACGTACTGCCACGCTGACGCGACGGCCGCGGGACGCCTCCCTCAGGGCTCAGCCGCGGTGCTCGGCCTCCACCGGGGCGCGCCGCGGGGGCGTGCCGGGTGACGTCGGCGCATCGCCCCGGCTGGTGTCGGCAGCACGGTGCGCACCCTGCTGCCCGACGTGCTCGCCACGCTCACCGCCGCCCACCCCCGGCTGCGGGTGACCGTCGTCGACGGTGAGGACGTGGACCTGCTGCCCCTGCTGCTCGGCGACGCACTCGACCTGCTCCTGATCGAGAGCTGGCACAGCCGCCCCATGCCGCTGCCCGGCGGCGTCCGGGTCAGGACACTGACCGTGGAGGAGGTGCGGGTCGCGCTCCCGGCAGGACACCCGCTCGCCGACCGCCCCGGACTGGACCTCACTCAGCTGGCCGGCGCCGTCTGGGCGAGCTGCCCCACGGGCACCGAGCCCTACGAGGCGCTGGTACAGGCGCTGCGGGAGCGCGGTATGGAGCCCAGGATCCGCTACGCCGTCGCCGAGTACGCCACACAGCTCGCCTTCGTGGCCCGGGGACTGACCGCGGCGCTCATCCCCGCGATGGGGCAGACGCCCTGCCCGCCCGGCGTCGCCTTCGTGCCCGTGGACCCGCCGCTGACCCGCGAGGTGCGGGCCGCCTGGCGCACGGGCGGCGACAGCCCCCTCCGTACGGGCGTGCCTGGCGGCCCTCACGTCCGACGAGCAGGACGCGGGGGCGCACTGAGACCACCGGGCGTCCCGAACACCCGCTCCAAAGCCCCCGGCGGCCCGCCGCGTCCCGCGGCGCCCGCGTGGAAGGATGGCCCCCAGCACGACTGCGCCGTAAGCCGCGAGAGTTTCGCGAGAGTGGGGAGATCACCAAGTGCCTGGCACGAATCTGACGCGCGAAGAGGCCCAGGAGCGGGCTCGGCTGCTCACCGTCGACTCCTACGAGATCGAGCTGGACCTCAGCGGCGCTCAGGGCGGGGGTGCCGCGGCACCGGGCGGTCCTGACGACGGCGAAGGGACCTTCCGTTCGGTCACCACGATCCGGTTCACCGCCAGGGAAGCGGGCGACACCTTCGCCGACCTGATCGCGCCCGCCGTCCGCGAGGTCACCCTCAACGGCACCGCCCTCGACCCGGCGGACGTCTTCGCCGACTCCCGCATCGCCCTGCGGGGGCTGGCCGCGGGCCGGCAGGAGCTGCGCGTCGTCGCGGACTGTGCCTACACCAACACCGGTGAGGGCCTGCACCGTTTCGTGGACCCGGTGGACGGCCAGCCCTACCTCTACACCCAGTTCGAGGTCCCCGACGCGCGCCGCGTCTTCGCCAATTTCGAGCAGCCCGACCTCAAGGCCACCTTCCAGTTCACCGTCCGCGCCCCCGAGGGCTGGACGGTGATCTCCAACTCCCCGACGCCGCGGCCTCAGGGGACGCTGTGGCGGTTCGCGCCCACACCGCGGATCTCCACCTACATCACGGCGCTGATCGCCGGACCGTACCACGCGGTGCACAGCACCTGGGAAGGCGAGGGCCGCAGCGTTCCGCTGGGCATCTACTGCCGCCCCTCGCTGGCCGAGTACCTGGACGCCGACGCGCTCTTCGAGGTCACCCGGCAGGGCTTCGACTGGTTCCAGGACAAGTTCGACTACCCGTACCCGTTCGAGAAGTACGACCAGCTGTTCGTGCCCGAGTTCAACGCGGGCGCCATGGAGAACGCGGGCGCGGTCACCATCCGCGACCAGTACGTCTTCCGCTCCAAGGTGACCGACGCCGCCTACGAGGGCCGCGCCGAGACCCTCCTGCACGAGCTGGCCCACATGTGGTTCGGCGACCTGGTCACCATGGAGTGGTGGAACGACCTGTGGCTGAACGAGTCGTTCGCCACCTACACCTCCATCGCCTGCCAGGCGCACGCCCCCGGCAGCCGCTGGCCGCACGCCTGGACGAGCTTCGCCAACCAGATGAAGACCTGGGCCTACCGCCAGGACCAGCTGCCCTCCACCCACCCGATCATGGCGCCGATCCGCGACCTGGACGACGTCCTGGTCAACTTCGACGGCATCACCTACGCCAAGGGCGCCTCCGTCCTCAAGCAGCTGGTCGCCTACGTCGGCATGGACGAGTTCTTCCAGGGCGTACGCGCCTACTTCAAGCGCCACGAGTGGGGCAACACCCGCCTCGCCGACCTGCTCGGCGCCCTGGAGGAGACCTCGGGGCGCGACCTGAAGACCTGGTCGAAGGCGTGGCTGGAGACCGCGGGCATCAACGTCCTGCGCCCCGAGCCGACGACGGACGCCGACGGTACCCTGACCGCACTGGCCATCCGCCAGGAGGCGCCGGCCCTGCCCGCGGGCGCCACCGGATCCCCGACCCTGCGCCCGCACCGCCTCGGCGTCGGCTTCTACGATCTGCGCGACGGCAAGCTGGTGCGCACCGACAGCGTCGAACTCGACGTCGACGGCGAGCTGACCCAGGTGCCGCTGCCGAGGGCCCGCAAGCGCCCCGACGTGCTGCTGCTCAACGACGGGGACTACACCTACGCCAAGGTCCGTCTCGACGCCGACTCGCTGGCAGCCGTCACCCGCCACCTGGGCGACTTCGCCGACCCCCTGCCGCGCGCCCTGTGCTGGGCCTCGGCCTGGGACATGACACGGGACGGCGAACTGCCCACCCGCGACTACCTCGAACTCGTCCTGACCGGCGTCGGCAAGGAGTCCGACATCGGCCTCGTCCAGTCCCTGCAACGCCAGGTCAAGCTCGCCCTCGACCTGTACGCGGCGCCCGACTGGCGCGACGCGGGGCTCACCCGCTGGGCCGAGGCCACCCTGGAGCAGCTGCGCGCCGCACGCCCCGGCAGCGACCACCAGCTGGCCTGGGCCCGTGCCTTCGCCGCCGTGGCCAGGACCGACGCCCAGCTCGACCTGCTGGCCGCGCTGCTGGAGGGCGGCGAGTACATCGAGGGGCTGACCGTCGACACGGAGCTGCGCTGGGCCTTCCTCCAGCGGCTCGCCGCCACCGGGCGGGCCGACGAGGCGCAGATCGGCGCCGAACTGACCCGGGACGCGACCTCGGCGGGCGAGCGGCACGCGGCGGCCGCCCGCGCCGCGCGGCCCACGCCGGAGGCGAAGGCCGAGGCGTGGCGCGCCGTCGTCGAGAGCGACACCCTGCCCAACGCGGTGCAGGAGGCCGTCATCTCCGGGTTCGTGCAGACCGACCAGCGCGCCCTGCTCGCGCCTTACACCGAGCGGTACTTCGCCGCCGTCAAGGGCGCCTGGGAGGGGCGCAGCCACGAGATGGCCAGCCAGATCGTGGTCGGCCTCTACCCGGCGCTGCACGTCGAGCAGGGGACGCTGGAGGCCACCGACGCCTGGCTCGCCTCGGCCGGGCCCAGTGCCGCGCTGCGCCGCCTGGTGACCGAGTCCCGGGCCGGTGTCGAGCGGGCGCTGCGCGCCCAGGCGGCCGACGAGGCGGCGGGCGCCGCTCGCTGACCGGCCGCGTACCGCAGACGTCGGCCCCCGGCTGGAAGCCGGGGGCCGACGTGCGGGGAGACGGGGCTCCGCCCGGCCCGTGGGGGGGAGAGGGCCGGTGGGGGGTGGCAGGAGAGCGGCCCTGTGAGCCGTTGGGCGGAGCCCCGGTGGAGCAGCCGGCGCCCGGCCGCCGTCCCGGCGCCGCGAACGGGCCGGAACGCCGGGATGGCGACAGGTGCCGTCAGGTGCGGGGAGTGCGGGGGGAGGTCAGACGCCCGAAGAAGTCACCTGAGCATGGCCGCCTTCTCGAACATCACCTCGGCGACACCGTTGGCCCACAGCTGTTCGACCTGGGCGCGCTCGGTCGCGTTGGGCTGGTCGTTGGTGCAGGACGGGCCGGGGCCGCCGCCGGACATCAGCTCGTCGCAGGGGCCCTCGTAGTGGTCCGGCAGACCCAGCACGTGACCGGTCTCGTGCGCCACGACCCGGTTGGAGTCGTACTGCTGGTTTTGCGCGTAGTCGAGGAAGATGTAGCCGCTGCCGTGCCCGTCGGTGGAGGCGTAGGAGCCGCGCGGGTCGTCGCCCTCGCGGTAGTCGAAGCTGGCGCCGCTGCCCTCGGCGAGCTGCACGTTCTGGACGGCGGAGTTCCACACGGCGGCGCTGTTGGCTATCTGGCTGCGGAAGCTGGGCGCCCCGCTGGCGTCGTACTTGACGGTGACCTGCTGGAAGCCGGGCTTCTCACCCTGCTTCTTGAGCGCTTCCTTGACGATGAACTTGAAGAACTCCTGGTTCTGGCGGTCGCTCTCCCCGGTGTAGCCCTGGACGCTGCCCGCTTCGGTGTGCGAGGTGGCGGCGGCGGGGGCGTGGGAGTCGGCCGTACCGGCGTCGGAGGCGGTGGCGGGGACGGCGCCGAGTCCGAGGGCGACGGTCGTGCCGAGGCCGATCGCTGCGGACAGAACAGAAGTGCGAAGTCTCATGGGGGGATCTCCTCGAGTTCCGAGGGACCGGCGCCGCTGCGAAGTGGCGTGGGGGCGCCGCCGGTCCCTTGGGACGGATTCCTTGGGACGGATTCTCGCTGCGGGAGAGTCTGTTCGAGCGGACGGCGTTCCGGAATGATGCCAGGTGGCGATAGGACCGGGCTATCGCCCGTGCGTCCCGTCCTCCGGGAGGGAACCGGTCGGCCAGGCGGCGCCGTTCACCGCGCCGTCGCCGCCGCTTCGCGGCCCCGTCGCCGTCTGGTAGGACCACTGGCACCGCCGCTATGCTCCCAGGCGTGGAGCTCGAAGTGAGGCATCTTCGTGCACTGTGCGCGATAGCCGACACCGGCAGCGTGCACAAGGCGGCCCGCCAACTCGGCATGACACAGCCTTCGTTGACGACCCAGCTGCGGCGCATCGAGCAGGCCGTCGGCGGCCAGCTCTTCACCAGGCAGCGCACCGGCAGCAAGCCCACCCCGCTCGGCCGCACCGTCCTCACCCGCGCCCGGCCGATCGTCGCGCAGATGACCGAACTGGTCCGCGAGGCCAAGGACGCCGCGGGACTCGGCCCCGGCGGCACGGGCGCGCGGCTGCGGCTCGGCAGCACCGGCAGCAGGGCCGTCCCCGGCTGGCTGCGGCGCCTGAACGGCAGGCTGCCCGAGCGCGACATCACCATCCAGACCGACGTCTCCGCCAACACCCTGCTGTGCATGGTCGCGGGGAACCAGCTCGACGCCGCCTTCGTGCACGAGGTCGAGGGCTCGCCGCTGCGGGTGCCCGACGGCGTCGAACTCCGCGTCCTGGTGCGCCGCGAGCCCCAGTTCGTGGCCGTTCCCGAGACCCACGCGGCCGCCCGCGCGGGTCGGGCCGTCGCGCTCGGCGAACTGGCCGACCAGAAGTGGATGGTCGACCCGTCCGTCGACGGGGACTGGGACGGACTGCGGCGGGTGTTCACGGACGCGGGCGTCGACCCGCGCATCGTCTACGGCGACTACCTGTCCGCCGGCGACCTGGTGGCGGCGGGCGAGGTCGTCACCCCCTGCCAGCCCACCGCCCAGCCGCGGCCCGGCATGTCCATCGTCCCCCTGGAGGGCGATCCGCTCGGGGTGCGGCTGGTGGTGGGCTTCCGCTGCGGGACGGGACTCGGTGAGGAGGGTGAGGCCGTCTTCGCCGACCTGCGGGCCTCCTACGAGGCGGTCGCCTGGTCGAGCCCCGCCTACGCCCGCTGGCTGACCGGCCGGAACGACGCCCCGGCCCCGCCCTTTCACCGTTTCCTGGGGGCTCCGCCCCCAGACTCCGTCCGGGGGGACTCCCACCCAGACCCCCGGTCTTCCATCGCCGGACAGGCTGATTTCAGCCTGTCCGGCGATTGAGGACGAGCGAAGCGATCCCGGGGGGGGCGGGGGGCAGCCCCCCACAGAAACGCTGGAAGGGCGGGCCCGGGCCTTCCTCAGGCACCCCCAGCGCAGGCGTCCACGTGCTGGGCCCGCAAGGCTCGGGCCAAGTCGTCGCGGGACTCCGCGACGAGCCGCCTCAGGGCCGGGGCCGCGTCGGCGTGGGCGGCGAGCCAGGCGTCCGCCGCGTCCAGCGTCGCCTGGTCGCCCTGCGCCGCGGGGAACAGCCCCCGCACGACGGCCATCGCGATCTCGATGGAGCGCGAGGCCCACACCGACTCCAGCACCTCGAAGTACCGTGCGGCGTAGGGCGCGGTCAGCTCCGCCTGCCCGCTCTGGTCGAATCCGGCGATGGTCGCCTCGACGAGCGCGTTGGAGAGCGTGTCGGACTCCACGACCACGGCCCACGCCTGGGCCTTGACCGCGGCGGTCGGCCGGGCCGCCAGGCACCGCACCTGGTGCCGCTTGCCCGACGCGGTGTCGTCCCTGGCCAGCTCCGCGCCGATCGCGGCCTCGTCGGCGATCCCTTCGGCCGCGAGTGCCCCCAAAAACGTCCAGCGCAGTTCCTGGTCCACCTCGAGCCCGTCGACGCGCGCCGTGCCGGCCAGCAGGCCTTGCAGCAGGCGCAGCTCCGCCTCCCCGGAGGCGACGGCGGCCAGGAACCGGGCCCAGGCCAGCTGGTGGCCGCTGCCGGGCTCCGCGTTGCGCAGCCGGGTGACGGCGCCCTCGGACAGCAGCCGTCCGCCCTCGGCCCGCCAGGCGGGCGCGGTGTACCGGTCGAGGGCGAGTTTGGCCTGGCCGTGCAGCATCTGCACGACGCCGATCTCCCTCTCGTCGCCGGCGAACCTGAGCACCAGCGCCAGGAAGTCCCTGGCGGGCATCAGGCCGTCACGGGTGAGGTTCCACAGCGCCGACCAGCACAGGGCGCGGGCGAGGGGGTCGGTGAGTTCGCCGAGGTGGCCGCGGAGGGTGGCGAGGGAGGCGTCGTCGAAGCGGACCTTGCAGTAGGTGAGGTCGGCGTCGTTGACGAGGACCAGGTCGGGCCGGTCGGCGCCGGACAGCTCCGAGACGGTGGTGCGCGCTCCTGTGACGTCCACCTCGGCGCGCGCGTACCGCTCCAGTACGCCGGCCGCCGGGTCACGGCGGTAGAGGCCCACGGCGACGCGGTGCGGGCGCAGCACCGGGTGCGAGTCGGGAGCCTCCTGGAGGACGGCGAGTTCGGTGACGCGGCCGGCCGCGTCGTAGGTGAGCTGCGGGGTGAGGGTGTTGACCCCGGCGGTCTGGAGCCACGCCTTGGACCACTCGCCCATGTCACGCCCCGAGGTCTCCTCCAGGACGGCCAGCAGGTGCTCCAGGCGGGTGTTGCCCCACTGGTGGCGCTGGAAGTAGCGGCGGGCGCCCTCCAGGAAGGCGTCCTGGCCGACGTAGGCGACCAGCTGCTTGAGGACGGAGGCGCCCTTGGCGTAGGTGATGCCGTCGAAGTTGAGCTTGGCGTCCTCCAGGTCCCGGATGTCGGCGGTGACGGGGTGGGTGGAGGGGAGCTGGTCGGCACGGTAGGCCCAGGACTTGCGGCGGTTGGCGAAGGTGATCCAGCCGCCGGTGAACCGGGTGGCCTCCACGAGCGAGAAGGCGCCCATGAAGTCGGCGAAGGACTCCTTGAGCCACAGGTCGTCCCACCACTCCATGGTGACCAGGTCGCCGAACCACATGTGCGCCATCTCGTGCAGGATGACGTTGGCGCGGCCCTCGTAGGAGGCCTCGGTGACGTTGCCGCGGAAGACGAACTCCTCGCGGAAGGTCACGCATCCGGGGTTCTCCATGGCGCCGATGTTGTACTCGGGCACGAACGCCTGGTCGTACTTCCCGAACGGGTACGGGTAGCCGAAGTGGTCGTGGAAGAAGTCCAGACCCTGCTTGGTGACGGTGAAGATGTCCTCGGCGTCGAAGTGGGGGGCCAGCCCCTTGCGGCACAGCGCGCCGAGCGGGACCTCCAGCTCGCTGCCGTCCGCCAGGGTGCGCCGGTAGGTGTCGGCGACGTAGTGGTAGGGGCCGGCGACGACGGCGGTGATGTAGGTGGAGATCGGCCGGGTGCGGGCGAAACGCCACAGGGCGCCGCCGTCGTCGACCGGGCGGGGCTCGCCCTCCTGGGCGCCGTTGCTCAGCACCGTCCAGCCGGCCGGCGCGGTGACGGTGAAGTCGAAGGGCGCCTTGAGGTCCGGCTGTTCGAAGTTCGCGAAGACGCGGCGCGCGTCGGCCGGCTCGTACTGGGTGTAGAGGTAGACCTCGCCGTCCTGCGGGTCGAGGAAGTGGTGGAGGCCCTCGCCGGTGCGGCTGTAGGCGCACCGCGCGTCGATGGTGACCACGTTCTCACCGTCGGCGCGCAGCCCCGGCAGCGTGACGCGGGTGCCGTCGAAGACCTCGTCGACGGGCAGGGAGGCGCCGTTGAGGGTGACCGAGTGGACGTGCGGTGCCACCAGGTCGGCGAAGGTGGTGGCGCCCTCCTCCGCGCACGTGAAGCGGATGGTCGTCGTCGACCTGAAGGTGCGCGGCCCCTCGGCCGGTGGTGCTTCGACGGCCGAGCGCAGGTCGAGCGCCACGTCGTACCCGCTCACGCTCAGCAGCGCGGCGCGCTGCCGGGCCTCGGTGCGGGTCAGGTTCTCTCCGGGCACTGCCACGCTCCCTCTCGCTTCAGGGTCTGGTCCGTCCACGTCTCGTATGGTGAACAACCCGCTCAGCATCCCACGTGCCGCTGAGCACCCGTACCCGGGAATGCGGTCGGTGCCGCCGACGTTGTCGGCGTCCGAGACGATCCGCCCCACTGCCAAGGAGAGCGTATGTCCGAGACGCCCGAGGCGACCCCCGCCGATTTCTGGTTCGACCCCCTGTGCCCCTGGGCGTGGATGACCTCTCGCTGGATGCTGGAGGTGGAGAAGGTGCGGCCGGTTTCGGTCCGCTGGCACGTGATGAGCCTGTCGGTCCTCAACGAGAAGCGGGTCGACGACCTGCCCGAGCGCTACCGCGAGCTGATGGCCCGTGGCTGGGGCCCGGTCCGCGTCTGCGTCGCCGCCGAGCAGGAGCACGGCAGCGAGGTGCTCGGCCCGCTCTACACCGCGATCGGCACCCGCGTGCACCCGGGCGGACGTGAGCTGGACCGCGAGGTGCTGATCGAGGCGCTGGAGGAGGTGGGGCTGCCCGCCGCGCTGGCGGACGCCGCCGACACCGACACCTACGACGCCGCCCTGCGCGCCTCACACGAGGAGGGCATCTCCCTGGTCGGTCAGGAGGTCGGCACGCCGGTCATCGCCGTTCCGGACGCGGCGGGCAAGCAGACCGCCTTCTTCGGGCCCGTGGTCACCCCGGCACCCAAGGGCGAGGCCGCGGCCAGGCTGTGGGACGGCACCCTGATGGTGGCCTCGACCCCCGGCTTCTTCGAGATCAAGCGCACCAGGGACGTGGAGCCGATCTTCGACTGAGCCGACGGGCGGCGAGCGGCCCCCTGTGCGTCACGTCCGCACAGGGGGCCGCTCTCTTTCCATCTCCCGCCCGCCGCGAAAGGTGAGAAGACGATCACGAGGACGGAAGCCGGGCTGCCGCGCGCCGCCGGGTTACGGCGCCAGCAGGAGGTTGTTGGCGCGCTCCTTGGCGGCCGTGTAGCGGGCCGAGACGTCGCGCCAGTTGACGACGCGCCACATGGCCTCGACGAAGTCGACCTTCTGGTTGCGGTATTGCAGGTAGAAGGCGTGCTCCCAGGCGTCGAAGACCAGAATCGGCACCGAGCCCTGCCCGACGTTGCCCTGGTGGTCGTAGACCTGCTCGACGATGAGCCGCCCTGTGACCGGCTCGTAGGCCAGCACGCCCCACCCTGAGCCCTGTGTGGTGGCCGCGGCCTTGGACAGCTGCGCCTTGAACTTGGCGAAGCTGCCGAAGGATTCCGCGATGGCGTCCGCCAGCTCGCCGGTGCCGTCCTTCTCCAGGGGCTCGCCGCCGCCGTCACCGGTCATGTTCTGCCAGTAGATGGTGTGCAGGATGTGCCCCGACAGGTGGAAGGCGAGGTTCTTCTCCAGGCCGTTGATCGACCCCCACGCGTCCTTGTCGCGGGCCTCGGCGAGCTGTTCGAGGGTGTCGTTGGCCCCCTTCACGTACCCGGCGTGGTGCTTGTCGTGGTGCAGCTCGATGATCTCGCCGCTGATGACCGGCTCCAGCGCGGAGTAGTCGTACGGCAGCTCCGGCAAGGTGTATGTCGACATGCCCTCTCGCCCTTCGCTCGCTAATGCACATTACTTGCAACAAGAAGTTAGCAGCAAGAGCGCGCGAAAGAGCGGAGCGCCCCTCGGGGTGAGGGGCGCTCCGCTCCTGGCCTGTCGGGCCGGAGCCCTGTGGTCCTCTCCTTCGGACCGTCCCGGGCTCGCGGCCGGGGCGCCGTCAGGCGTCCTCGGCCACCGCGGGACCCGGACGCGCGCGCTGCCGCAGGTAGCCGACGGCGGCCAGTACCACCGTCAGGCCCGCCGTGAAGGCGAGCTGGGTACGGGTGTCGCCCTCGCGCAGCATCAGCAGCAGGACGGCGAGGATCGCCAGCACGGCCACGATCGTCAGGCCCGGGAAGAGCCACATCCGTACCACCAGCTTCTCGGGCGCCTCACGCTCCAGCCGGTAGCGGGTGACCAGCTGCGAGACGGCGATGAAGCCCCACACGACCAGCGTGGCCGCGCCGACCATGTTCAGCAGCCAGGTGAAGACCGTCTTCTCCCAGAAGATGTTCAGCAGGACCGCGACGAAACCGAAGAAGGACGAGGCGATCACCGCGTAGCGCGGCACGCCCTGCGGGCTCAGCCGGTTCAGGAAGGCCGGGCCCTCGCCCCGCTCCACCAGCGAGTACGACATGCGCGAGGCGCCGTAGATGTTGGCGTTCATGGCCGAGAGCAGCGCGATGAGCACCACCACGTTCATCACCTGCGCGGCGGCGGGGATGCCGACGTAGTCCAGCACGGCGGCGTAGGGGCCCGACTTGACCGTCTCGTCGCTCCACGGCATCAAAGTGACGATCACCAGCATGGAGCCCACGTAGAACAGCGCGATCCGCCACACCGCGGTGCGCACCGCCTTGGCGACGCCGGAGACCGGCTTCTCCGACTCGGCCGCCGCGATCGTCACCGTCTCCAGACCGCCGAACGCGAAGACGGAGGCGAGCAGCCCGACGATCAGCCCGTCGGTGCCGGTGGGGAAGAAGCCGCCGTCGCCGGTCAGGTGGCTGCTGCCGGGCGCGTGGGTGCCGGGCAGCAGTCCGGCTATGGCCAGGACGCCCAGCACCAGGAACGCGCTGATCGCGAGCACCTTCAAGGTGGCGAACCAGAACTCGTACTCACCGAAGTTGCGGACCGCGGCCAGGTTGCTGGCGCAGAACAGGACCATGAAAAGCGCGACCCACATCCACTGCCCTGTCCCCGGCAGCCAGCCCGTCATGATCTTGGCGGCCGCGGTGGCCTCGGTCGCGATGGCGACGCACAGCAGCGTCCAGTAGATCCAGCCCGACGCGAACCCCGCCCAGGGCCCCAGGGCCCGCTCGGCGTGGACGGAGAAGGAACCGGAGGCCGGGCGGGCCGCCGACATCTCGCCGAGCATCCGCATCACCAGCATCACCAGCGCCCCTGAGGCGGCGTAGGCGAGGACGATCGAGGGGCCCGCGGCGGCGATGCCCGCGCCGGAGCCGACGAACAGGCCCGCGCCGATGACGCCGCCGAGGGCGATCATCGACAGGTGGCGCTGCTTGAGACCGTGGGAGAGGGAGCGCCCGTCGGACGTGCCGCCGTCCGGTCCCGAGGGCTTGGCGGGCTCGCCGGGCGGGTGCGGCGCGTCGGACGTCTCGGTGCGCGTCATAGGGGGCCGTTCCTGGGTGTGAGGGGGTGAACGGGGACAGAGCGGTGCGTGGTGCGTGGTGCCCCCACAGTGTTCGGGAGGCAGCCCCGGCACATCAATAATCGTGCAGCCCATCCCGCGATACGGACAGACCGCGTTACGGGTGAATACGGGGTGAACCGCCCACCCGGGCCCGGCCGTCGTGAAGTGCGCCCCGTCCCCGCGCGCCCGGACACTGTCGCCAAGCTCACGGTCCGCTCACGTCCTGGGCACTGTCGCCAAGCTCACGGTCCGCTCACGCACAGCCATCGGACGGTTTCGGCTAGCGTCTTGGGGCACGAGACCGACGAGACGGAGATGCCAGATGAGTGCCCTCACTTCCGCCGCAGCCACCCCGCGCCCCGGAGCCGTGCTCGCGGATCTGCTGCCCGCCTCCAGCGCCGCCCGCGCCCGCGTGAGGGACGCCGCGCTGGTCGTCGGCGGCGCCGCGCTGACGGGGATCGCCGCGCAGATAGCACTGCCGATCCCCGGCTCGCCCGTGCCGGTGACCGGACAGACCTTCGCCGCGCTGCTGGTCGGCGCCGGGCTGGGCGCCGGGCGCGGCTTCCTCGCGCTGGCGCTGTACGCGGTGGCGGGCGTCGCCGGCATGCCGTGGTTCGCCGAGGCATCCTCCGGCGCGGGGCTGCCCACGCTGGGGTACGTCATGGGCATGCTCCTGGCCTCCGTCGCCGTGGGCACGCTGGCCCGCCGCGGCGGCGACCGGGGCGCGCTGCGTACGGCGGGCACGATGGCGGTCGGCATGGCGCTGATCTACGCCGTCGGCGTCCCCTACCTGGCGCTGTCGACCGGCATGTCGCTCGGCGAGGCGGTCGCCGCGGGCCTGGTGCCCTTCCTCATCGGTGACGCCCTCAAGGCGGCGCTGGCGATGGGCGCACTGCCCGCCGCCTGGAAGCTCGCGGGCCGCAAGGGCTGAGCAGGCTCGCACGGCGAAGCACGACGCGCACGGCGTCGTACGACGCGCACACCCAGGGCCCGGCGCCGTACAGGCGCCGGGCCCTCGTGCGTCCAGGGAGCGGGTTGCTCAGCCCGCGTCGGCGGGGGAGCGCGAGGGCACCTCGGCCGCCCCGCCCAGCGGCTGCCCCGCGGTCGCCTTCCCGCGCCCGAGGCGGTCCTTGACCAGCGAGGTGATCAGCACGCCCGCCGCGACGGCCAGCGAGAGGATCATCTGGGTGCGCCCGTCGCCGTCGGTGAACATGTAGCCGATCACGAAGACGATCAGGCCGATGGTCGCCCACGTCAGGTACGGGTACAGCCACATCCGCACCGTCAGCCGCTCGGGCGCCTCCCGTTCGATGCGGCGCCGCATCCGCAGCTGCGAGGCGCAGATGACCAGCCACACGAACAGCGCGACGGCGCCCGAGGAGTTGAGCAGGAACTCGAAGACGGTGTCCTTGGCGATGTAGTTGAAGAAGACCGCGACGAAACCGAAGGCCACCGACGCCAGGATCGCTGCGGTGGGCACCCCCCGCTTGTTGGTACGGCCGAAGGAGGCCGGGGCGTCGCCGCGCTCGCCCAGCGAGAACGCCATCCGGGAGGCCGTGTAGAGGCCGGAGTTGAGGCAGGAGAGGACGGCGGTCAGCACGACGACGTCCATGACGGTGCCCGCGTAGGGGATGTCCAGCGTGTCGAGTACGGCCACGTACGGGCCGTCGGCGGCGATGGCCTTCGAGTCCCACGGCAGCAGCGCCACGATCACGAACATGGAGCCGATGTAGAACAGGCCGATCCGCCAGATCACACTGTTGACGGCCTTGCGCACGGCGGCGACCGGGTTGGGCGACTCGGCGGCGGCCAGCGTGACGATCTCGCTGCCCATGAAGGAGAAGACCACCAGCAGCATCCCGGAGAGGATGGCGCCAGGACCGTTGGGCAAAAACCCGCCCTCGCCCGTCAGGTGGGAGAGCCCGGCCGCGCTGTCGGCGGGCGGCAGGCCCACGAAGGCGACCATGCCGACGACGATGAACGCGACGATCGCCACGACCTTGATGCCGGCGAACCAGAACTCGAACTCCCCGTAGGAGCCGACGGAGATCAGGTTGGTGCCCGTCAGCACCAGCATCACCAGCAGGGCCCACACCCACTGGTCGACGGCGGGTATCCAGCCCTCCAGGATGTCGGCGGCGGCCGTCGCCTCCACGGCGAGCACGACGGCCCAGAAGAACCAGTACAGCCAGCCGATGGTGAACCCGGCCCAGCGGCCCAGCGCCCGGTCGGCGTAGGTGGAGAACGACCCGGAGGCCGGGTCGGCGGCGGCCATCTCACCGAGCATCCGCATCACCAGGACGACCAGCAGCCCGGCCAGTGCGTAGGAGAGCAGGATGCCGGGTCCGGCGTCGGCGATGCCGGCCTTGGAGCCGACGAAAAGACCGGCGCCGATGACGCCGCCAATGGCGATCATGGACAGATGGCGGTTCTTGAGGCCTGCCTGGAGGCCGTCGCCGTCCTGTGCGGCCGCCGGGGCCGCTGCGGTCCCGGCGGACCGGGGCGGCGGCTTCCGCGGCGGCTCCCCCGGCGTAGGCGGGGTCTGCTGAGAACTCATCGGGCAGCCGGCTCCTCGTGAGGTCGTCTTTAACGAGCGTTCACATGTAAGAGGTCGTGCTGCCCACAACGGAAGAGCCGAATCCGGATTGTTGTCCGCGCGACAGCGGACGGCGACGTACCGGGACGCGGCCACCGCGCACGGTCACCGGCGTGACATACCGTGCCGCCTCCTCGGCCCTGCGCGGGGCCACGCCCCGCGGGGATGACACACTCTCGGTATGCGCGTGTACCTCGGCTCCGACCATGCCGGTTACGAACTGAAGAACCACCTCGTCGAGTGGCTGGCCTCCGCGGGCCACGAGCCCGTCGACTGCGGCCCCCACCTCTTCGACGCCGAAGACGACTACCCTCCGTTCTGCCTCCGTGCCGCCGAACGCACGGTCGCCGACAGCGGATCCCTCGGCGTCGTCATCGGCGGCTCGGGCAACGGCGAGCAGATCGCCGCCAACAAGGTCCCCGGCGCGCGCTGCGCCCTGGCCTGGTCCGCCGAGACGGCCGCGCTGGCCCGCGAGCACAACGACGCCAACCTCGTCAGCGTCGGCGCCCGGATGCACACCACCGAGGAGGCCGTCTCCTTCGTCGAGACGTTCCTGAACACGTCCTTCTCGCAGGGCGAGCGCCACCGGCGCCGCATCGGCATGCTCGCCGACTACGAGCGCACCGGTGAGCTGCCGCCCGTCCCCGCCCACCACCCGCAGGCATCCTCGCAGCCCTGATCCCGTGCCCGAGGGACACACCATCCACCGGCTGGCCCGCGACGTCGCGGACCGGTTCGCCGGGCGCACGCTGGACGCGTCCAGCCCGCAGGGCAAGTTCGCCGACGGCGCCGCGCTGCTCGACGGCACGGCGCTGACGGCGACCGAGGCGCACGGCAAGCACCTCTTCCTGGGCTTCGGGTCCGTCGGCTGGGTGCACATACACCTGGGCCTGTACGGCACCTTCCGCTTCGGCGAGGGGGTACCCCCCGAGCCCGTCGGCCAGGTACGGCTGCGGCTGGCCACCCGCCCCGGCGAGACCCCGGCGGGGCCGCTGCACTACGCGGACCTGCGCGGCCCCACCCGCTGCGAGCTGCTGGCCGAACCGGAGAAGCAGGCCGTCAGCGACCGGCTGGGGCCCGACCCGCTGCGTGCCGCCTCCGCGCCCGAGGCGGCCTGGGCGCGGATCTCCCGCAGCCGTACGAGCATCGCCGCGCTGCTCATGGACCAGAAGATCGTCGCCGGGGTCGGCAACGTCTACCGCGCCGAGGTCCTCTTCCGGCACGGCATCGACCCCTACCGCGCGGGCCGCGACCTGACCCGCGCCGAGTGGGACGGGCTGTGGGAGGACCTGGTCGCCCTGATGACGGACGGGGTGCGCAAGAACCGCATCGACACCGTCAGTCACGCGCACACCCCCGAGGCCATGGGGCGCCCGCCGCGCGTGGACGACCACGGCGGCGAGGTCTACGTCTACCGCCGCGCCGGGCAGCCCTGCCTGGTGTGCGGCAGTCCCGTCGCCACCGCCGAACTGGCCGCCCGCAACCTCTTCTGGTGCCCCCACTGCCAGCAGGAGCGACCGCCGGACCGATGAGGCGCCCGGGCGTGCCCGCCGCCCGAGCGGGCCTGGCGCGCGCCTCGTCAGAAGCCGTGCGGCAGCCAGGGGGCCGTCTCGCTCGCGAAGGCGGTGGCCGCCGCCCGCAGCGCGCCCGATCCCGGCCGTACCTCGCGCACCAGACCCGCACGGCCCAGCGCGGCCAGGGAGACCCCTCCCAGATAGGCGCGGCCCAGCTCCCGCACGGACAGCGACAGATCGGCCGCCTCCCGGGTGGGCTCGCACACCGCGCCCTTCTCGTCGCCCGCCAGCCGCCACCGTCCGCTGTTCCACGGGCAGAAGGCGTCCTCGACCTCCAGGACGACGTCCAGCGGGGCACCGTAGGAACGGGCGGCCAGCGCGTCGCCCACCTGAACGAGGCGCACGTACAGCGTGTCGTCGTTGAGGTGCTTCGCGGAGCGGCGCGGGTCGTCCACCAGGTGCAGCCACGGGTCGTCCACCGGCCGGTTGTCCGCGACGATCGACGTCGTCAGGTCGAGGGACCACAAGAAGCGCCACATCGCCGCGTGTCCGGCCGCGTCCACGGCCTCCAGGTCCCGCAGCCGCACCTCGCCCTCGGGCGCGCCCGACTCGGAGGCGCCGAGCCTGACCGCGTAGCGGGCGAACGCCACGGGTGTGCCGTCGCGCAGGGCCACCACGCAGCGCAGGGGCGAAGCGCCGTCGCGCCGGCGCTCGGGGTCGAGCAGGGGCGTGTGCTCCCATCCCGGGCGCCTCTCCAGCATCCCCGGGCGCCGGGGCACGGCCCGCGCGTAGACCGCCTCGCACTCCTGGAGCAGCGCGGACGCCGTGTCCGAGGCCCGCAGCTGAAGCCCGTCCGCCTCGGTGGCCAGGGGCGCGGGGAGGCTCAGCGTGCTCCTGCCGGTGTCGATCCTGACCGCCATACGGCCCGCCGCCAGGCCGTATCCGAACCGCCCGTAGATGGCCGCCTCGGACGCCGTCAGCACGGCCAGCGGCTCCTCACCCGCCGCCCGGATGTCGTCCAACTGGCGGCGCATGAAGGACCGCAGGATGCCGCGCCTGCGATGGGTCGGTGCCACCGTCACCATCGTCACCCCCGCCGTGGGCACCACCGCGCCTCCGGGAACGGCCATGCGGAACGACAGCAGCCCCGCCGTGGCCACCGGACGCCCCTCGTCCCACACCCCCAGGCAGCGCGCGGTCTCGGTCAGCGAGCGGTACAACTTCCGCTCCTCGGGCGTCTCCACCCCCACGAAGGCGCTCAGAACCCTCTCGTACCAGGTGTCCCACTCCGACGGCAGGAGAACACGCAGCTCAGTCGTCATACGGCCATCACTAGCAGGCGATTCGAACACCGGCTAACGGTTTTGACCGCGGGCGCGCCGCCCCGCCGCCACCGCGCGCCCCGCACGCCCCCAGGGCCCACGCCGGGAATCGACGGGCCGCCAGAGGGGTGGCTAGGCTCCGTGGGCATGGCGCAGCGCCGCGCGGAACCCTCCAAGGCGACGACCCGGTCGCACCAGGCACTCAAGGCCTGGCACCGGGTCCGCACCAACCTGCGCAGATCCGCCGTCGACTACTTCCGCGGCGGCGCCTCCGACTGGGTCGCGCTGGCCGGACTGCTGCTCACCGTCCCGGCGTTGACGTGCGCCACCGTCCTCACACCGCTGTGGTGCGCGCCCGAGGCGCTGGTGCTGCCCATCATCGCCGGCGGCCTGCTGCTGCGTCCCGCCAGCCTGCTGGCGCTCTACGCCGCCGCCGCGGTCGCGCTGATGGTCGAGTCGCTGCTGCTGGAGCCCTGGGAGTTCCACGACGGCGCGGGACGCGTCACCCCCGGCACCATCCTGGTGGTCGCCGCCGCGGGACTCTCGGGCCTGCTCATCGCGCAGTTCCGCAGCCGCGTCGGCGTGCCCTGGAGACGCGGCGGCACCATGCTCTTCGACCTGCGCGAACGCATCCGCGTCCAGAGCAAGCTGCCCAAGCTGCCCGCGGGATGGCACCACGAGATGGCGCTGCGCCCCGCGGGCGGCCAGTCCTTCTCCGGGGACTTCGTCGTCGCCGCCAGGACCGGGCCGAGGCGGCGCACCCTGGAACTCGTCCTCACCGACGTCTCGGGCAAGGGCATGGACGCCGCCTCCCGGGCCCTGCTGCTGTCCGGCGCCTTCGGCGGGCTGCTCGGCTCGCTGCCGCCGCACGCCTTCCTGCCCGCCGCCAACGGCTACCTGCTGCGCCAGTCCTGGGACGAGGGGTTCGCCACCTCCGTGCACCTCGTCCTCGACCTCGACAGCGGCGACTACGAACTGCTCTCCGCGGGCCACGTTCCCGCGATGCAGCTCCACGCCGGTTCCGGCAAGTGGGAGGAGAAGGCCGCCGAGGGCCCGCTGCTGGGCGTCTACGACGGTGCCGAGTTCGACCCGGTCAAGGGCAGGCTGCGCCGCGGCGACGTGCTGATGCTCTTCACCGACGGACTGGTGGAGACCGCGGAACGCGATCTCACCGAGGGCATGGACCGCCTCACGGGCGAGGCCGACCGCTACGTCTCCTCCAGTTTCCACGGCGCCGCCTGGCACCTGATCGAATCGGTGGCGCGCGACGTCAACGACGACCGCGCACTGCTGCTGATCTGCCGCGACTGAGGGCCGCACCCGGCCTGCCCGACGCCCCGTACTGGTGCTGCCCCCACCCCGGCTCTGGGGCGAGCGGGATGGCCCGGACCCACCCGTGATCCATACGTTCGAGGTGGCCAACTCGCGGGATCACCAGGGACGGAGAGCGGCATGCGCGAGCATCGGAAGGGGGCACCCATCGCACCGGGAGGGGCGATGGGCGCCGTGGAGCTGCGCGGGGTCACCCGGCGCTACGGGCGCGGGGTGCGGGCCCTCGGCGGCATCGACCTGACACTCCCGTACGGCAGCTTCACGGCCGTCATGGGCCCCTCGGGCTCGGGGAAGTCCACCCTGCTGCAATGCGCCGCCGGACTCGACCGGCCCACCTCGGGCACCGTCCGCCTCGGCGGTACCGACCTGGCCGCGCTCGGGGAGAACAAGCTCACCGAACTGCGCCGCACCCGGCTCGGCTTCGTCTTCCAGGCGTTCAACCTGCTGCCGTCCCTGACCGTCGAACAGAACGTGCTGCTGCCGCTGCGGCTTGCCGGGCACCGCCCCGACCGACGGCGGTCAGCGCGCGTGCTGGCCCAGGTCGGCCTCGGCGCGTACGCGCGCCGCCGTCCCGACCAGCTCTCCGGAGGCCAGCAGCAGAGAGTGGCGCTCGCCCGTGCGCTGGTCACCTCACCCGACGTGATCTTCGCCGACGAGCCGACCGGCGCCCTGGACACCGGTACGGCGGGCGAGGTCCTCGCCCTGCTGCGCGCCGCGGTGGACGCCCCGCCCGAACCGGTCGGCCCGGCGGGCACCGGCGCGACGATCGTCATGGTCACCCACGATCCGGCCGCCGCGGCCCACGCCGACCGCGTCCTCTTCCTGGCGGACGGCACCCTGGTGGACAGCCTGGCCTGCCGCGCGGGCACGGACACCGCCCGCACGGCCGGCCTGATCGCGGCGCGCATGAGCGACCTCACCGCCCGCCTCGCGCGGCGCGGACCGCGGCCGCTCCCCGAGGCCGTCGCGTGAGCCCGCACGGTGCCCGGCGCCCACGGGCGCCCTGGCCGGTCAGAATGGTGCCCAACGGGCTGGCGCGGTCCGCGGTCCGCGCCCATCCGGTCGCCTTCGCGGGCACGTTCGTCGCGCTCACCATGACCGCGATGATCGTCTCGGCCTGCGCCTTCCTGGCGGACACGGGTGCGCGCGCCCGCGCGGTACCGCACCGCTACGCCGACGCGCCCGCCGTGGTGACCGCCGACCAGCGCGCGCACCTGTTCACCGGCAGCGGCGAGGCCCGTGAGGACGTCGGCGAGACCGTCCCCGAACGCGCCAGGATCGCTGTGGGGAAGGCCGCGGCCACGGCGCGCGCCGTGGCCGGCGTGGCACGCGTCGTCCCCGACGTGACCGCCACCGTCGGCGCCCACCACCCCGCGGCGACCCTCACCGGCCACGGCTGGGGCTCCGCCGCCTTTACGGGAACCGAACTCACCGCGGGCGGGCCGCCCCGCACCGGCCGCGACGTGGTCCTCGACGCGGACACCGCGGCCGCCCGCGACCTGACCCCCGGCGACACCCTCCGGCTCACCACGGCGGACGAAGACCGCGCGTTCCGCGTCACCGGCGTCGCGCGAGCGGGGCCGGGGGACGAGGGGACGGCGGCCTGGTTCTCCGACGCCGGCGCACGGGCGCTCGCCGGCCACCCCTCCCGCGCCGACGCCCTCGCCGTCCTGACCGCACCGGGAGCCGACACCGAGGCGGTGGCCTCCCGACTGCGCCGCGCCCTCGGCGAAGGACCCGTCGTCCGCACCGGCCAGGCCAAAGGCGCCGCGGAGGACACGGACGTGGCGTACGGCAAGGAGGCGCTGGAGGCCCTCGGTATCTCCTTCGGCGCCCTCGCCACGCTGACCGCCGTCTTCACCGCCTCGGGCACCGTCGCGCTCTCCCTCACGCAGCGCCGCCGCGAGTTCGCCCTGTTGCGCGCCGTCGGCGCCACCCCGCGCCAGATACGCCGCACGGTCGCCACCGAGACGCTGTTGGTCGCGCCGCTCGCCGGGGCGCTGGGCTGCGTGCCCGGAGCGGCGCTGGCCCGCTGGTGGTTCGGCGCGCTGCGCGAGCGCGACGCCGTACCCAAGAGCGTCCACCTCCACCTCGGCGCGGCCCCGGTGGCCGTCGCGCTCGGCGTCACCGTCGGCACCGCGCTGCTGGCAGGCCACCTCGCCGCCCGCCGCCCCGCCAGGACGCGGCCGAGGGAGGCGCTCGGTGACGCGGCCCGCGAACGGTTCCGGCCCGGCGTCGTCCGCACCCTCCTGGGGCTCGGCGCGCTGGCGGGCGGCGTGGCCATGGCGCGGGTGGCGGGCCAGGAGGGCGGTGAGGACGCGGCGAACCTGGCGCTCGGCGTCGTGCTTCTGCTGATGACGGCGGTCGCCCTGCTCGGCCAGTACGTCGCCAAGGCCTGCTCCTGGCTGCTCGGGCTGCCGCTGCGCGCCGGCTCCGCCGCCTCCGAGCTGGCCGCCGCGGGCACCTGGGCCAACGCCCGCAGGCTGGCGTCGGCGCTCACGCCCGTCGTCTCGGCCATGGCCTTTTGCTGCACGCTGCTCTTCCTCCAGACCAGCGAGGACCGGCAGGCCGGCCTCCAGCAGCGGGCCGGGCTGCGTGCCGATCACATCGTCACCGGCTCAGGGGGTGACGAGAGCGCGGGGCTGCCGCGCACCGCGGCCGAGCGCGCGGCCCGCACGCCCGGCGTGGCCGCCGCGGTGGGCGTGCTGCGCACGACGGTGCTGGTGGAGATCCGCTCCGGCGGCACCTTCCTGCAGACGGCGGACGCCCAGGGCGTCACCGAGCGCGCGGGCCGGCTGTCCGCGGTGGAGGACCTCGGCGTGAGCCACGGCTCGCTCGACGACCTGCGGGAGGGCACCGTTGCCGTCGACCGCCTCGTCGCCCGCGGCGCCCGCGTGGGCCTCGGTGACCGGATCGGTCTGCGGCTGCCGGACGGCACCGAGGTGCGGCCCGAGGTGGTCGCCGTCCACACCCGGGGCACCGGACTCTCCCCGATCGTGCTGGACCGCGCGACGCTGAAGGGCCACGTTGCCTCGCCCTACGACGCGGAAGTACTGGTCCGCCAGGAGCCGGGCGCCGACACCGCGCGGGTCGCCGAGGCCCTGAGCGTCCTCGGCGAGGTCCTCGACACGTCGGCCTGGACCAGGGCGGCGGACCGCGACCGCGCCGTCAACAGGTGGGGCAACCTCACCATGGCCCTCGTCCTGGGCTGCTTCGCCGCCGTGGCCGCGGCGAACACCCTGGTGATGACCGTCGCCGACCGGCGCCGCGAGATGGCCGCGCTGCGGCTGCTGGGCGCGACCCGGGGGCAGGTGCTGCGGATGGTGCACTGGGAGGCGGCGCTGATCACCGTCTCGGCCCTCGCCCTGGGCACCGGGATCGCCCTGCTCACCCTCCGCCCGATGACCGAAGGGCTCTTCCAGGCGCCGCCGCACGTTCCCCCCGCCCTGTACGCGGCGATCGCGGCCACGGTGACGGTGCTCACGTTCGCCTCCACGACGGTGCCCGCGCGTGCGGTGCTGGCCGGGATGGGCCGGCGCTGACGGGCCCGGGCCCCGCGCACACGAGTCGGCCCCCTGCTCCCGTGGAAGGGAGAGGGGGCCGAGCCGTGCGCGGGTGCGGGCTACCGCTTCCGGTGCGAGACCGGACGCCGTGCGGCCTCGCCCGACGCGGGAGCGGAACCCGTGGTGGGGGAGGACTCCCTCTTGCGGGCCATGGCGCCCGGGTCGCGCTTGAAGAACCAGTCCATCTTCGGCTCGATCGCGAACTTGAAGAGCCTCGTCACCCACGGCGTGCACAGCACCGTCATCATCACGGCGGCCAGCACGGTGATGGCGACCCGGCTCAGCGGGTGGTCGACCCAGTCCATCTCGTACCAGTCGAACTGGCGCGAGCCCTGGATGAAGAAGATGTGCAGCAGGTAGGCGTAGAGCGTGCCCGCGCCCAGCACGGTGAACCACATGTGCCGCCTCGGCACCCAGGACAGGAAGCAGGCCGTCATCACCAGGCCGCAGCCGAACAGCGCGAGATACATCACAGCACCCGCCCAGGAGGGCACGTCCATGTCCGCGGCCGCCTTGTCGTGCAGGAACCAGGCCTTGGACATCCGCGGCACCGCCCAGTAGGCGAAGACCATGGCGCACAGCGTGACCGGCACGGCGATGTACCGCGCCTCCTTGCGCTTCACCAGCTGGAAGTGGCGGGGCTGCAATTGCAGGCCGAGCACGAAGAAGGGCAGGAACTGCCCGATGCGCATCAGGTTCAGGTCGCCGCCGATCGACGGCGTCACGCTGGCCGCAGCCCCGACCGCCAGCGCGACCGGCATCGGCCAGCGCAGGCTCTTCCACAGCGGGGTCGTCAGCCGCCAGACGAACAGTGCGCACAGGAACCACAGTGCGAATCCGGGCTCCTGGAAGTGGAACTCCCTGTCCGGGTCGTCGTTGGCCCAGCGCATGAAGAAGGTGTAGGCGAACTGAATCGCCAGGTAGGGCACCACGACCCCGGTGACCAGCCGCTGCACCTGCTTCGGCTTGCCCTCGAAACTCCTGGACAGATAGCCGGAGATGATGATGAAAGCGGGCATGTGGAACGTGTAGAGGACGAAGTACAGCGCTTCCGCCGTACGGCTGTCCTCGCGCAACGGGTCCCAGGCGTGGCCGATCCCGACGAGAACGATCGTCAGGTACTTGGCGTTGTCGAAGAACGGGTCCCGCTGCTTGGCTGCTGGTTTCTTCTGCGCCTTGGGGGACTGCGGCTTCGCAGGCTCCTCCGACGACGCCGGTGGCGTCTCGGAGGGTGACTCCTGGCGGACGGGGGGGAGCGGCGCCCGCTCATAACCAGCGTGCAACATCTGCCGCACCATAGCGCGCGAACCTGTGGACCGTAAATTCTCGTCGCGGCCCTTCTTCCCGCCTGGTTGCGTCCTATTCCCCCCGCACAGGAACGGGGCTGAGGGATCATGGCGCGAATGTTCGGTTTGGCGCCCGTTGCCCCGCTCGAACCCGGTCCCCAGGAGGCCGGCGGCCCCGCGCTCGTGCCCCCGTCGGCGCCCCGTGAGCCCCCTGTCGGGTCTGTGGGTCCCTGTGAGCGAGCCCACAATTCACAGACCCGCACCGGCAATTCACGGGCGACGACAAACGGCACTCGGTGCCGACCGCAATGCACCACGTGCACATATGCGACGCCGCGCATTGATCAGGCCGAATTGGTGGCTGAATTGCGGGCCCGGGCGCCCCTCCCCGGGCGCGCCTCCGTCAACATCGTGGAGCACGTACCCCTGTCAACGGCGAGGATTTACCCGATGATGGGGCCGACGGACGGTCACCCGGTCCCTGCGCCACCGCAGTTGGTGGCACGATGGGTGGGCGCCGTGTGCGCGGGGGTGTGGCCACGGTGGCAGGCCCCCAGGCCGGGTGAGGTTCCGACCATGAGGGTGTGAGCAGTTGTGGCCATCTCGCTGTCCGTAGTCGTGCTGTTGGCGGTCATCCTGGTGGTAATGATCAGGGGCAAGTCCATCAAGCCGGGGCCGGCCATCGTCGCCATGCTCTTCGGCTTCTTCCTTGCCTCCACGGGCATGGCGCCGTCGATCAACAGGTTCCTGAACTCGATCGCGGACACGATCAACCAGATCAGCTTCTAGCCGTACCACCGCCCCGCCGAGCCCCGGCCGCCCCAGGAGACGCCCCGGGCGGCCGCGGGCTGTCCGCGCGCGGACACGACGGGACACGGTGCGTACGCGGGATGTGCGCGAGAGGTACGCGGCGCGCGCCCATCAGTGCTGCCGCGCAGGCGCTGGACAGCTGCCGCGCAGGCGCTGAGCAGGCTCTTTCCACGGCGAAGGCCCGGCCCCCACCAGGGGGCCGGGCCTTCGTTGCGAGCGGGCGACGGGAATCGAACCCGCGTAGCTGGTTTGGAAGACCAGGGCTCTACCATTGAGCTACGCCCGCAGAGGCCGGATCGGCACAGCCGCATCCTACGACATGTACTCTACGTGTCGCATCGACGGGGTGTGGCGCAGCTTGGTAGCGCGTCCGCTTTGGGAGCGGAAGGTCGTCGGTTCGAATCCGGCCACCCCGACCACGTACTATGAAAGACGCGCGTGCCTGTGTCGTGTCTGCATGCATACGGGGCGCAGCTCAAGAATCAGCAAGACCCCCAATGCCAGCCCCAAGGAGACCGACCGTGAAGAGCGCCGTGGAGACCCTGAACCCGACCCGGGTTCGGCTCACTGTCGAGGTGCCCTTCGAGGAGCTCAAGGACAGCCTCGACGCGGCGTACAAGAAGATCAACCAGCAGGTCAGCGTTCCCGGCTTCCGCAAGGGCAAAATCCCCGCGCGCCTGATCGACCAGCGCTTCGGCCGCGGTGCCGTCCTCGAAGAGGCCGTCAACGACGCGCTCCCGAAGCTGTACCAGTCCGCCGTCGACGAGGGCGAGCTCAACGTGCTCGGCCAGCCCGAGGTGGACATCACCGAGCTGAAGGACAACGAGCTGCTGGCCTTCACCGCCGAGGTGGACGTCCGCCCCGAGATCGAGATCCCCGACTACCAGGGCATCGAGGTCGAGGTCGACGCCGTCGAGGTCTCCGACGAGGACGTGGACAAGGCCGTCGAGCAGCTGCGTGAGCGGTTCGCCTCCACCTCGGTCGTCGAGCGCGCCGCCGCCGACGGTGACGTCGTCAAGGTCGACCTCGAGGCGAAGATCGACGGCGAGGTCCTGGAGGACGGCGTCGCGCAGGGCGTGGACTACACGATCGGCTCCGGTGAGCTGCTGGACGGCATCGACGAGGCCGTCACGGGTCTGGAGGCCGGCGGTTCGGCCACCTTCACCTCCGAGCTCAAGGGCGGCTCCGGCGCCGGCCGGGAGGCCGACGTCTCCGTCACGGTCGAGTCCGTCTCCGCGCGGGAACTCCCCGAGCTGGACGACGAGTTCGCGCAGATGGCCAGCGAGTTCGACACGCTGGAGGAGCTGCGCGAGGACAGCCGCAAGCGGCTGGCCGACCAGAAGAAGTACGAGCAGGCCACCCAGGCCCAGGAGAAGGTGCTCGACGCCCTTCTGGAGCTGACCGAGGTGCCGATCCCGGAGAAGCTGCTCGCCGACGAGATCGAGAGCCGCAAGCACAACCTGGTCAACCACCAGCTCGGCCAGCTCGGCCTCGACTTGGGCTCGTACCTGAAGATGCAGGACAAGTCCGAGGAGGACTTCGACGCCGAGCTCAAGGAGCAGGCGGAGAAGGGCATCCGCACCCAGTTCGTCCTGGACGAGCTGGTCAGCAAGGAGAAGCTCAACGTCAGCCAGGAAGAGCTGACCGAGCACCTGATGCGCCGTGCCCAGTCCTCCGGCATGAGCCCGGACCAGTTCGCGCAGGCCGTCGTCGAGGGCGGCCAGGTGCCGGTCCTCGTCGGTGAGGTCGCCCGCGGCAAGGCCCTGGCGAGCGTGGTCGAGGCCGTCACCGTCAAGGACACCAACGGCGAGCCCGTCGACCTGAGCGACGAGGACGAGGCGGCCGAGACCGAGGCCGCCGCCGAGACGGCCGAGGCCGCCGCCGAGGGCGACGAGAAGTCCGGCGCGGAGAAGGCCGAGGGCTGACCGGGCTCTCCCGGAAACGGACCCGCGAACGGGGGGCGCCGGGGCGCGCGAGAGCACGCCCCCGGCGCCCCCCGTTCGGCTGTCGGCCCGGCCGGTCGGGTGACCTGCGCTCACAGCGAAATGCGCTCTGACCGGGATGGCTGCCGCCGGGTGGCGCGTTAGGGTCCCCAGTAGACGAAGACCCCAGTGACGGCCAGCTTCGCGTGGCCGTCCGGACACGAGCAGGTGGACACGTGACGCTTCCGAAGCCTTCCGCCGCCGGTGAGCCCAACTACGGTGGCGGCCTCGGCGACCAGGTCTACAACCGGCTGCTCGACGAGCGCATCATTTTCCTCGGCCAGCCGGTGGACGACGACATCGCCAACAAGATCACCGCCCAGCTCCTTCTCCTCGCCGCCGACCCGGACAAGGACATCTTCCTGTACATCAACAGCCCGGGCGGTTCGGTCCAGGCGGGCATGGCGATCTACGACACCATGCAGTACATCAAGAACGATGTCGTCACCATCGCCATGGGACTCGCGGCGTCGATGGGCCAGTTCCTGCTGACGGCCGGCACGCCCGGCAAGCGGTTCGCGCTGCCCAACGCCGACATCCTCATCCACCAGCCCTCCGCGGGCCTGGCGGGCTCGGCCACCGACATCAAGATCCACGCCGAGCAGCTGCTGCGCACCAAGAAGCGGCTGGCGGAGCTGTCGGCGGCGCACAGCGGCCAGACCGTCGAGCAGTGGACCCGCGACGCGGACCGTGACCGCTGGTTCACCGCCGAGGAGGCCAAGCAGTACGGTCTCATCGACGAGGTCTACGGCAGCGCCGCGCAGCTTCCGGGCGGCGGCGGAACGGGCGCGTGAGGCCCGCCACAGCGCCGCACGGCACGCCTTCGTGCGGCCCCGGGCCGCACGGCCCCCGCCCCGACCGCAGCCACCCGTTCACCTCCAGGAGAACCTCCCGATGACCTCACTTCAGCCGGGCCCGCGGGCCGAGTTCACCGGCATCGCGCCCGAGTCCCGCTACGTCGTCCCGCGCTTCGTCGAGCGCACCTCGCAGGGCGTGCGGGAGTACGACCCGTACGCGAAGCTCTTCGAGGAGCGCGTGATCTTCCTCGGGGTGCAGATCGACGACGCCTCCGCCAACGACGTCATGGCGCAGCTGCTGTGCCTGGAGTCGATGGACCCCGACCGCGACATCTCGGTCTACATCAACTCCCCGGGCGGCAGCTTCACGGCGCTGACGGCGATCTACGACACGATGCAGTTCGTCAAGCCCGACATCCAGACCGTCTGCATGGGCCAGGCGGCCTCGGCCGCCGCGGTGCTGCTCGCCGCCGGTACCCCCGGCAAGCGGATGGCACTGCCGAACGCCCGCATCCTCATCCACCAGCCCTACAGCGAGACGGGCCGCGGCCAGGTCTCCGACCTGGAGATCGCGGCCAACGAGATCCAGCGGATGCGCGACCAGCTGGAGGACATGCTCACCAAGCACTCCACCAAGGAGCGCGAGGTCATCTCCGCGGACATCGAGCGGGACAAGATCCTCACCGCCGAGGAGACCCTGGAGTACGGGCTGATCGACCAGATCGTCTCCACCCGCAAGTCCTCCGTGGGAGTCTGACGGACAGCCCGTTCAGGCGGCCCACAGCCCCTTGGAACGACACGGCGCGGTGCGGGAAGTGTCGGCCAGGTCGTTCCAAGGGGGGCCCATTCCGGCGGCCGGGCAAGGTACCGTCGTTTCAGCACGTACCTCGGTCCGTACATCCCTGACGGATCCCAGGCGAAGGGGAAGCTCCTCGTGGCACGCATCGGTGATGGCGGCGATCTGCTCAAGTGCTCGTTCTGCGGCAAGAGCCAGAAGCAGGTGAAGAAGCTCATCGCGGGGCCAGGTGTGTACATCTGCGACGAGTGCATCGATCTCTGCAACGAGATCATCGAGGAGGAGCTCGCCGAGTCCTCCGAGGTGCGCTGGGACGAGTTGCCCAAGCCCCGGGAGATCTACGAGTTCCTCGAGGGCTACGTCGTCGGCCAGGAGGCCGCGAAGAAGGCGCTCTCGGTCGCGGTCTACAACCACTACAAGCGCGTCCAGGCGGGCGAGAACGGGAGCGGACGGGACGACGGCATCGAGCTGTCCAAGTCCAACATCCTGCTGCTGGGGCCCACGGGCTCCGGCAAGACACTGCTGGCGCAGACGCTGGCCAGGATGCTGAACGTGCCCTTCGCCATCGCCGACGCGACGGCGCTCACCGAGGCGGGTTACGTCGGTGAGGACGTCGAGAACATCCTGCTGAAGCTCATCCAGGCGGCCGACTACGACGTCAAGAAGGCCGAGACCGGCATCATCTACATCGACGAGATCGACAAGGTCGCCCGCAAGAGTGAGAACCCGTCGATCACCCGGGACGTCAGCGGCGAGGGCGTTCAGCAGGCGCTGCTGAAGATCCTGGAGGGCACCTCGGCCTCGGTGCCGCCGCAGGGCGGCCGCAAGCACCCGCACCAGGAGTTCATCCAGATCGACACGACGAACGTGCTGTTCGTCGTGGGCGGTGCCTTCGCGGGGCTGGAGAAGATCATCGAGTCCCGCGCCGGTGCCAAGGGCATCGGTTTCGGCGCCGACATCCGCTCCAAGCGGGAGATCGAGGCCACCAACCAGTTCGAGGAGGTCATGCCGGAGGACCTGGTGAAGTTCGGGATGATCCCCGAGTTCATCGGCCGGCTCCCGGTCATCACCTCGGTGCACAACCTCGACCGCGAGGCGCTCCTGCAGATCCTGATGGAGCCCCGCAACGCCCTGGTCAAGCAGTACCAGCGGCTGTTCGAACTCGACGGCGTCGAGCTGGACTTCGACCGCCCCGCGCTGGAGGCCATCGCCGACCAGGCCATCCTGCGCGGCACCGGGGCGCGCGGCCTGCGCGCCATCATGGAGGAGGTCCTCCAGTCGGTGATGTACGAGGTGCCGTCCCGCAAGGACGTGGAGCGCGTCGTGATCACCGAGGAGGTCGTGCACTCCAACGTCAATCCGACGCTGGTTCCGCGCGCCCGCGGCAACGGCGAGCAGCAGCGCCACGAGAAGAGCGCCTGAGCGCCCACGGCGCCGCCTCACGCCCCCGAGGGCAACGGTGAGGGCCCGCACCCCGACCGGGGTGCGGGCCCTCACCGTTCTGCCGCCCGAAGGGCGCCTTACCGCCGTCCGAAGGGCGCCTTACTTGGGCACGGTCACCTTGTCCTTGACGCGGGAGGTGAGGCCGGCGAACTCCTCCAGGTCGATGGAGCCCGGGGCCGTGTTGGCGATGTCGACCTCCAGCACGACGGCCATCGTGGACTCGTCCGCCCACGCGCAGGCGGGCGCGTAGACGCTGGCGCCGCCCTGGGAGAGGTGCGTCAGCTGGCAGGAGAGCTCCACGCCGCCGCGGGTGAACTCCTTGCGCTCCCCGACGACCCGCCCGTTCTGGCTCTGCCCCATCCCGTCCAGCATGTCGTCGCGCATCTCGGACGAGGAGGCGTCGATGTCCCCGTAGGCCCCGGAGACGGCCAGTCCGCCCGCTGTCGGGCTGCCCGAGGAACCGGCGGAGTACGTGGCGACCTTGGCGACACCGTCGGCAGGCAGCTCGTCCTGGAGCTGCCGCTCCTGCTCGGTCACCTGGGCGTTGTCGTCCACCCTGCTGTAGGAGCCGCTCTCCAGCGTGGCGGGGAACCGGATCTTCTCGGTGCCGTGCGGCTTGCTCGCGGACACGAGCGCGCCGATGCCGAACAGCGCACCGCCGACCACCACCAGGCTGCCGAGCACGATGGCCGTGATGGCACCCCCGCCCAGGCCGCGGCGGGGCGGCGGCAGAGGAGGGGGCGGCCATGCACCGTAAGGGCCGGGAGCGCCGGGCGGCCCGCCGTACGGCCCCGGCGCTCCGTACGGGCCGGGGCCCTGCGGGGGCTGTCCGTAGGGGCCGGGGGCGCCGTAGGGCCCCGGGGGCTGCTGCCCGTGTCCGCCCGGTGGGTTCGGGCCGGGTGGCTGGGTCATGCGGTGGGCTCCCTCCCCTGGACGTGTGCGGAATCGGCCGACTGCCGACTGCCGACTGCCTGCTCAGGCCTTGACGCGGGCCTTCGTCCGCAGGTCGGCGGCGAACTTGGCGACCTCGTCCTTGGAGACGCCGCCGGTGCCCTTCATGGCCGCGGCGACGTCGACACCGACGACGGTGCCCATCGTGCTGTGGTCCGCCCACACGCAGATCGGCATGGACAGGCTGTTGCTGCCCTCAGTGACCTTCGCGGTCCGGCACTTCATCAGCGCGCCGTCCAGCCCCGCGGGCTCCACCGACTCGGCCTCGCCGTCCCAGGAGACCTTCTCGGACTCGCCGACGTTGTCGCCGGTGTCCTGGGAGTTCTCGTTGGCCTTGGAGAAGGCGTCGTCGATGGTCTTCTCCGGGTCGTCGATCGTGCCGTAGACGCCGTTGAAGCTCATGGACTTGCTGCTGGTGCCGCTGCCGGTCGTGTATCCGCCGGTCACCTTCTTGGCGTCCTCGACGCCGAGTTCGGCGGCCTTGGCCTCGTCCGTCGCGCCGACGGGGCCGCCGTCGCTGTCGCCCGCGGACGAACTGGTCTTGTACGCGCCGACCTGGTCGGGGACGGTCAGCTTGTGCGGCCCGTCGTCGGCGACGTCGCTGTTGCCGCCCAGGACGCCGAAGGCGAACAGCCCGCCGATGACGGCGCCCACGACGACCAGCGCGCCGATGACGATGCCGATGGTCTTGCCCTTGCCGCCGCCGCCCTGCGGCGGCATCGGCATCCCGGGCTGGCCCGGCTGCCCGTAGGGGCCCGGCTGTCCTGGCATGCCCGGAGGCTGTCCCGGCATCCCCGGCTGCCCGTGGCCCGGCTGCCCCGGCTGTCCGTACGGTGCGCCGCCCTGTGGCTGGCCCTGCTGCGGGAAGCCGTAACCGGGCTGCTGCGGCTGGCCCTGCTGGGGGTAGCCGTAGCCGGGCTGCGGCTGGCCCGGAGCGCCGCCGTAGGGGCCCGGCCCTCCGGGCTGCGGCGGCTGCTGACCGTACGGCCCAGGCTGGCCGTAGGGGCCTGGCTGGTTGTGGCTCATGGCGGCGCTTCCCCTCCGTTGATGTGCTTATCGCGCCAGCTCATCTTGACGGATGCACGACGAGAACGCCGCACCGGGCGCCGAATCGGTGCCGGGCGGGGACGCAATCGTGAAACTCGCGCAGCGGATTGCCCCGCTCTGCGCGTAATCCGTCGGGACGCGTGGTGTGTGCGGTCCGAGGCGCGCAGAGTCTTCCGAGGCGGGCGGGGTGTGAAGCGCGCCGTGTGCGCGACGGCGCCCGGCAGAGACCGCCGGGCGCCGTCGTCACCCCTGGTCGCCCTCGCCGCCCGAGGCGCGCGGGCTCACTTGAGCGGCACGCGCACGTCCTTGCGGACCTTCGCCGTCGTCTCGCCGGCCTCGGACACGGGGGTGTTCTTGCCGCTGATCACATCGGCCGAGGAAGCGGTCACCACGAAGCCGATGGTGCTGTGGTCGCCCCACATGCAAAACGGCATGGTGAAGCCCTTAATGCCCGAGGAGTCGCCGGGAGGCGCGGTGAACTTCACCTTCTGGCACTTCATCACCGCGTCGTCCCCCAGACCCGCCGGGTTGACCTCCTGCGGCTTGCCGTCCAGTTCGGCCTTGCCGCCACCGCCGGTGCTCGGGTCCTTCTCCGCCTCCTTGGCCACCATCAGCAGCGCGGCGTTGACGACCGCCTCGGGGTTGTCGATCTCGCCGTAGACGCCACCGAAGTTGAGCGACTTGGCGTTGATCCCCTCGCCGCTCTCGTAGGTCGCCGAGACGCTCTTGGGGTGCTTGACCCCGAACTGCTCGAACTTCTGCCGGTCGGACTCGCTGAACCCGCTGGAGGAGTTGTTCTCCGAGCCCGGCTTCTTGTCGTACTCGGACGCCACCGTCTCCGGCGTGATGAGCTTGTACTTCTTGCCGTCGTCCGCGACCGAGGAGCCGCCTCCTCCGCCGCTGCCGCCGCCCTTGTCGTCGTCCTTCCCGGTGAAGAGGACGACGCCGCCTATCACCGCGCCGACGACGACCAGGGCCGCGACGACGATGCCGATGGTCTTGCCCTTGCCGCCGCTGCTCGGCGGCGGCGTCGGCATCCCGGGCATCCCCGGCTGGCCGGGCTGCCCGTAGGGGCCGCCCGGCTGTCCCGGCATGCCGGGCTGCTGCATGCCGGGCTGCTGCTGCGGATAGCCGTAGGGCGCTCCGCCCTGCTGGGGCGGGGGCCCGGGAGGCTGCTGCGGTGCGCCGGGCTGTTGTGGATAGCCGTAGCCGGGCTGCCCTGGGGCGCCGCCGTACGGGTTCGGGCCGCCGGGCTGCTGGGGCGGCTGCCCATAGGGACCCGGCTGCTGGCCGTAGGGCCCGGGCTGCCCTGGCTGGCCGCCGTACGGGCCGGGCTGGTTGTCACTCATGGCGGCGCTTCCCCTCCGTGAACATGTAGTCGAATGCGCTGACGCACATAGTGACGGATGCCGTTCCCGAGCGCTGCACCGGTCCTCAAACCGATTCGAGACCGGGACATCGGCGCCCGTACACTGGCGGTCGTGACGGACAACACTCAGCAGAGCCCGGACGCGAACGGGCCGCACAGCGCCATCCCCGCAGATCTGCCGACCCAGTACGCGCCGGCCGAGGTAGAGGGGAAGCTGTACGAGCGCTGGGTGGAGGCGGGCTGGTTCGAGGCGGACGCCAAGAGCGAGAAGCCGCCGTACACCATCGTCATCCCGCCCCCGAACGTCACAGGATCTCTCCACCTCGGGCACGCTTTCCAGCACACCCTCATGGACGCCCTCACCCGCCGCAAGCGGATGCAGGGGTACGAGGCGCTGTGGCTGCCCGGCATGGACCACGCCGGCATCGCCACCCAGAACAAGGTCGAGCAGCAGCTCGCCGAGGAGGGCAAGTCCCGTCAGGACCTCGGCCGTGAGGCGTTCGTGGAGCGCGTGTGGCGGTGGAAGGAGGAGTACGGAGGCAAGATCCTCGGCCAGATGCGGCGCCTCGGTGACGGCGTCGACTGGTCCCGTGAGCGCTTCACCATGGACGAGGGCCTCTCGCGCGCCGTCCAGACCGTCTTCAAGAAGATGTACGACGACGGGCTGATCTACCGCGCCGAGCGGATCATCAACTGGTGCCCGCGCTGCTTGACGGCCATCTCCGACATCGAGGTGGAGTACAGGGACGACGACGGCGAGCTGGTCCAGCTGAAGTACGGCGAGGGTGAGGAGACGGTGGTCGTCGCCACCACCCGCGCCGAGACGATGCTCGGTGACACCGCGGTGGCCGTCCACCCGGACGACGAGCGCTACCGCCACCTGATCGGCAAGCAGATCAAGCTGCCGCTGACCGACCGCACCATCCCGGTCGTCGCCGACTCGCATGTCGACCCCGAGTTCGGCACGGGACAGGTCAAGGTCACCCCGGCCCACGATCCGAACGACTTCGAGATCGGCCGCCGCCACGACCTGCCGATGCTCACGGTCATGGACGAGCGCGGCGTGATCACCGCGCACGGCCCCTTCCAGGGCCTGGACCGCTTCGAGGCCCGTTCGGCCATCGTGGCCGCGCTGCGCGAGCAGGGCCGGGTCCTGGAGGAGAAGCGCCCCTACGTGCACAGCGTCGGTCACTGCTCGCGCTGCAAGACGACCATCGAGCCGCGGCTGTCCATGCAGTGGTGGGTCAAGGTCGCCCCGCTGGCGAAGGCCGCGGGCGACGCCGTCCGCGACGGCCGCACGAAGATCCACCCGGCCGACATGTCGTCCCGCTACTTCGACTGGGTCGACAACATGCACGACTGGACGATCTCCCGCCAGCTGTGGTGGGGCCACCGCATCCCGGTCTGGTACGGCCCCGAGGGCGAGGTCGTGTGCGTCGGCCCGGACGAGGAGCCACCGGCCCGTGAGGGCTGGCACCAGGACCCGGACGTCCTGGACACCTGGTTCTCCTCGGGCCTGTGGCCCTTCTCGACCCTGGGCTGGCCGGACGAGACGCCGGACCTGGCGAAGTTCTACGCCACCGACGTCCTGGTCACCGGCTACGACATCATCTTCTTCTGGGTCGCGCGGATGATGATGTTCGGCACGTACGTCATGGACGAGCCGCCGTTCCACACCATCGCGCTGACCGGCCTGGTGCGGGACGAGCACGGCAAGAAGATGTCCAAGTCCTTCGGCAACGTCGTCGACCCGCTGGAGTGGATGGACGCCTACGGCTCCGACGCGCTGCGCTTCACCCTCGCCTCCGGCGCCAACCCCGGCACCGACGTGCCCATCGGCGAGGACTGGGTCAAGGCGTCCCGCAACTTCGCCAACAAGATCTGGAACGCCACCCGCTTCGCGCTGATGAACGGCGCCACGGTCGAGGGGGCGCTGCCGGACGCGAGCGAGATGGCGGCCACCGACCGCTGGATCCTCTCCCGGCTGAACACGGTGCTCTGTGAGGTCGACGGCCACTACGAGGACTACCAGTTCGCCAAGCTGGCCGACGCGCTGCGCCACTTCGCCTGGGACGAGGTCTTCGACTGGTACGTCGAGCTGTCCAAGACCACCTTCGCCCGGGGCGGGCGGGCCGCGGAGGTCTCCCGCCGCGTCCTGGGCGAGGTCCTGGACGTCACGCTGCGGCTGCTGCACCCGATCGTCCCGTTCGTCACCGAGGAGCTGTGGACGACGCTGACCGGCGGCGAGTCCGTTGTCGTGGCCGCCTGGCCGCAGGACTCCGGCTTCCGCGACGCGGCGGCCGAGGCGGAGATCGCCACCGTGCAGCAGGCGGTGACCGAGGTCCGCCGCTTCCGCGCGGACCAGGGCCTCCAGCCCGGCCAGAGGGTCCCCGCCGACCTCGCGCTGGCCGGCACCCCGCTGGTTGCCCACGAGGAGGCCGTCAGGCAGCTGCTGCGGCTCCAGCCGGCGGGCGAGGGCTTCCAGGCGACGGCCTCGCTGCCGGTCGCGGGCGCCACCGTCAGCCTCGACCTGTCCGGCGCCATCGACGTGGACGCCGAACGCAAGCGGCTGACGAAGGACTTGGCCGCGGCTCAGAAGGAGCTGGCGCAGACGGGGGCCAAGCTCACCAACGAGGCGTTCCTGGCCAAGGCGCCCGAGCACGTCGTGGACAAGATCCGGGGCCGCAAGGCCGCGGCCGAGGCGGACATCGCGCGCCTGACGCAGCAGTTGGACCGGCTCGCCTGACGCGGGCGGTGACGGCAACGCCCCCTTCTCCGTACGCGGAGGAGGGGGCGCGGTGTTTCCGTGAGGCCGGCGGACTCACTGTCCCATCACGTACTTGACGGTCGGCCCTGTGGTCCAGCCGCCGTCGACGGCGAGCTCGGCGCCGGTGATGTACGACGCCGCGTCCGAGAGCAGGAAGCACACCGCCGAGGCGATCTCACCCGGCTCGCCCACGCGGGCCATCGGGGTGTTGGGGTAGTTGCCCTCGCCCTGCCGGATGCCGACCTCGGCGGTCATCGGGGTGTAGGTCATGCCGGGGTGCACGGAGTTGAGCCGGATGCGGTCGGTGCCCAGCTCGACGGCGCCGATCTTGGTGAGGCCGCGGACGCCCCACTTGGAGGCGCCGTACCCGGCGGTCAGGGCCAGGCCCATCAGCCCCGCCGCCGAGGAGATGTTGACGATGGAGCCGCCGCCGGCCGCCCGCATCGCGGGTACGGCGGTCTTGATGCCGATGAAGACGCCCGTCAGGTTGATGTCGAGCACCTTGCGGAAGAACTCCGTGGAGACGGACTCCAGCGGGGCGCCGGTGGAGATGCCCGCGTTGTTGACGAGGCCGTCGAGGGAGCCGAACTCGGAGACGGCGTGGTCGGCGACGCGCTGCCAGTCCTCCTCCGAGGTGACGTCGTGCGCGGCGAAGCGGGCGTGGTCGCCCAGCGTGGCGGCGGTGGCCTTGCCCTCGTCCTCCAGGACGTCGGTGAGCACCACCCTGGCGCCCGCGGCGACGGCCTGCCGGGCCGTCTCGGCGCCGATGCCGCGTGCTGCTCCGGTGATCAGGAGGGTCTTGCCGTTGAGGTCGGTCATGTCGTGCTCCAGGGGGATTCGCTCAGGGATGTGATGCAGCGCGCGGCGAGCGCCGCGGGGCCCTCGGGCCCGTCGGCCGGCGCGTCACCGGCCGCCCAGGTCTCGACGGCCACGCGGACCGCCGTCGCCGCTGTGCCGGCCACCAGCCGCACCGGGAGCGCGGCGGCGTGCCGCGGGTCGCCCGCGCGCTCGGCGAGCGCGGCCGCCAGTTCGGTCTCGGACGCGTGGTAGGCGTCGTTCCACACCGAGCGCAGCGCGGGGTTCGCCGCGGCCAGCCGCAGCAGCGCGCGCACCCACTCCAGGGATTCGGCGTTGGCGGCGTCGTCGGTGGTGAGCGCTTCGCGGGTGCCGTGCACCAGGGCCTGGGCGAGGGTCAGGTGCGCGGGGGCTGCCCGGGTGGCGTCCACCCACTGCCTGGCCCCGGCCGCGAAGAGCGGGGCGACGGCCTCTTCCTTGGTGGGGAAGTAGCGGTAGAAGGTCCGCGGTGCGACGCCCGCTTCCCGTGCGATGTCCTCGGCCCGGGTGTCCCGCACGCCGCGTTCGACGAAGAGCGCGGCGGCGGTGCGTGCGATGTCCGTGCGGGTCTTCGCCTTGCGGCGCTCGGTGAGCGAAATCGACGGGTTACTGGCGACCAGCATGTCAGCAGACTATGCCTGCATGACACAATATGCCACCGCGGCTGAAACCGGCCCGGGTACGGCCCGGTGCGGGGGCCGGACGCGAGCGGGGGAGACGAGCGACCGTACGACCATGGGTGGCAAGACCAGTGCATCGACGCCAGTTCCTCCTCGGCGCCTCCTCCCTCGCGACCGCCACGGGCCTGGGGCTCACCGGGTGCTCGGCTGACGGCGGGGAGCAGAAGCTGACCGTGCTCGCCTCCAGCTACGACAAGAGCGTCGGATCGGGCATCACCGACCAGTGGAGCGACGTCGTCAAGGCGTTCGGGAAGAAGCACCCGGACATCGAGGTCGACCTCCAGCTCGTCCCCTTCACCCGCATCGACAAGGAGCTCGCCAAGCGGGTCAAGGAAGGCAACCCGCCCGACATCTCCCAGGGCAACGTCTTCGCCGGCTACGCGGAGGACGGCAGGCTCTTTCCCGCCAGCGACGTCTTCAAGATCCCGGTCCAGGCCGACTTCATCACCTCCTTCGCACAGGCGGGCGAGGTGAACTTCGCGCAGTACGGAATCCCGTTCCTGGCCAGCACCCCGCGCCTCTTCTACAACACCGCCCTCTTCGAGAAGGCCGGCATCAGCGGCCCGCCCCGCAGCTGGGAGGAGCTGCGCACCGCGGCCCAGGCGCTCAAGCGGGCGGGCGTGCCCACCCCCTACGGGCTCGCGCTCGGCCCGGAGGCCGCCGAGGACGAGGCGCTCGCCTGGATGCTGGCCGCCGACGGCGGCTACGCCAGCACCGCCGGCTACGACTTCGTCAAGACGGAGAACGTCCACGCACTGACCTGGCTGCGCGCACGCATGGTCGCCAAGGGGCTGGCCGGCGCCCACCCGGAGAAGCTGACCCGCACGAAGGCATACGAGGGCTTCCTCAAGGGGCGGATAGGCATGCTCAACGCGCACCCGGTGCTCCTGGGCACCGCTCAGAAGGCCGGGTTCCCGTACGCGCACGCCGCCTTCCCCAAGGAGGACGGCGGCGCCGCACCGCCCGTCGGCCTCTCCGACTGGCTGATGGCGTTCACGGCCGGCGGCCGCCGCGAGCAGAGCGCGGCGTTCCTCAACTTCCTCTACCAGGTCACCTCCGTGCGCCAGTACGGCAGCGGCCAGGGCACCCTCCCCGTCACCGTCTCCGGCTCGCGTGCCCTGCGCGAAGACCCCTCGGGCAAGCCGCTGCGCCGGTTCATCGACCAGATGCCGGACGCCGAGTTCCAGCCGGTGGGGCGCACCTCCTGGCCGACCGTGCGCACCCGCGTCCAGGGCTCCGTCGGCAAGGCAGTCGACCCCCACGGGCCCTCCCCGCGAGCGGTTCTCGACGCTTTGCAGAAGGCCGCCGACGAGGCCGACCGCGCGGCCCGCCGCGACTGACCGGCGGCGGCCCCGGTGCGACCCGGCGGCCTGCGCCAGCCGCGGCACCCTTACGTAGACTGGTCCGCGTGAGCGACGAGCCCCAGCCCCACGAACCCGACCCGTCCCTCTACGAGCCCGCGGAGTCCCTCGACCCCGACGAGTCGCCCGACGCGTTCGAGGAGATCGTCGGCGAGGAGACCGACCGCGATCCGGATCTCGCGGTGATCGAGGCGGGCAGCCGCACCCTGCGGGCCCAGGCCGGACCCCCGCAGCCGGACGTCGTGCCCGGCAGGCCCGAGGACCCCGAGGTGGACCGGGCGCTGCGCGAGGTGGAGGAGGCGCTGGCCACCCGCTGGGGCGAGACGAAACTGGACCCCTCGGTCCAGCGCATCGCCGCGCTGGTGGACGTGCTGGGGGACCCGCAGCGCTCCTACCCCTCCATCCACATCACCGGCACCAACGGCAAGACGACCACGGCCCGCATGGTCGAGGCGCTGCTGTCCGCTTTCGAGCTGCGCACCGGACGCTACAGCTCCCCGCACGTGCAGTCGGTCACCGAGCGCATCAGCATCGACGGCGCCCCCGTCTCCGCGGAGCGCTTCATCGAGACCTACCGCGACATCGAGCCGTACGTCGAGATGGTCGACGCCCGGCAGGACTACCGGCTCTCCTTCTTCGAGGTGCTCACCGGCATGGCGTACGCGGCCTTCGCCGACGCGCCGGTGGACGTCGCCGTCGTCGAGGTGGGCATGGGCGGCAGGTGGGACGCCACCAACGTCATCGACGCGGGCGTCGCGGTGGTCACCCCGATCTCGCTGGACCACACCGACCGGCTCGGCGACACGCCCGAGGCGATCGCGGTGGAGAAGTCCGGCATCGTCAAGCCCGACGCCACGGTGGTGCTGGCACAGCAGCCGGTGGAGGCGGCCTCCGTCGTGCTGAAGAAGGCCGTCGAGGTGGACGCCACCGTCGCGCGCGAGGGCATGGAGTTCGGCATCGTCGAGCGGCAGGTGGCGGTCGGCGGCCAGCAGCTGACCCTGCGCGGTCTCGGCGGCGAGTACCCCGACGTCTTCCTGCCGCTGCACGGCGCCCACATGGCGCACAACGCGAGTGTGGCCCTGGCCGCCGTCGAGGCCTTCTTCGGCATCGGCAGGCAGCAGGCCCGCGCCCTGGACATCGACGTGGTGCGCCAGGCCTTCGCCTCCGTCTCGTCGCCCGGCCGCCTGGAGGTGGTGCGCACCAGCCCCTCCGTGGTGCTGGACGCCGCCCACAACCCGGGCGGGGCGCGGGCCACGGCGGAGGCCGTCAGCGAGGCCTTCGACTTCAGCAGGCTGGTCGGAGTCGTCGCCCCGAGCGCGGGCAAGGACGTCCGCGGGCTGCTGGAGGCCTTCGAGCCGCTGTTGGCCGAGGTCGTGGTCACCCGCAACTCCAGCCACCGCGCGATGGACGTGGACGAGCTGGCCGCGGTCGCCGTGGAGGTCTTCGGCGAGGAGCGGGTCCAGGTCGAGCCGCGGCTGGATCTGGCGCTGGAGGAGGCGGTGACCCTCGCCGAGGAGGAGGGCGAGTACGCGGGGGCCGGGGTGTTGGTCACCGGCTCCGTCATCACGGTCGGCGAGGCCCGGCTGCTGCTGCGAGGGAGGCGCTAGATGCGCATGCTGGGTGCGTCCACGCTGATCGGTGAATTCTTCATCATCGGTTTCGCCGGATTGGTCGCGATGCGAACGAGTGACCTTTCTGCCTCCACCGTCTGGACGGTCAGCGGTATCGCGATGGTGCTGTGTGTACTGCTGTGCGGATTTCTCACCCGTCCGGGTGGCGTGCAGCTCGGCTGGGCGCTCCAGATCGCGTTGATCGCGAGCGGTTTCGTCGTTCCGATGATGTTTTTCCTGGGTGCCTGCTTCGCCGCGCTGTGGTGGGCTTCGGTGCACTTCGGCAAGAAGATCGACGAGGCGAAGGCGCGGTTCGCCGCGCAGTCGGCGGCCCAGGCCGCGCCCGAGCCGGACGCTGCGTGAGACCGGCTGCCCTCACCCATGTAGCCTCTTTTGACCGCCGGGCTTCACGTCGCGTCACCGCGCCCGGCCTGGCGGAGCCTGCCCTCCCTTTGGGGATGCCTCCCGGCGGCAGCCGGGGGACTCCGGCCGGGAGGTGCGCCCAGCCGTCGCACGACCAGCCAAGGAGTCGCCCCACATGCCCGAGCGCACCCTCGTCATCCTCAAGCCCGATGCCGTCCGACGTGGTTTGACGGGTGAGATCATCGGCCGTATCGAGCGCAAGGCGGGCTGGTCTCTCGCGGCTCTCGAGCTGCGCACTCTGGACCGCGCCACGCTGGAGCAGCACTACGCCGAGCACGAGGGACGCCCGTTCTACGAGCCGCTGGTGGAGTTCATGGCCTCGGGCCCGTCCGTCGTCATGGTCGTCGAGGGCGAACGGGTGATCGAGGGGGTGCGTGCTCTCGCGGGGCCCACCGACCCGATCGCCGCCGCTCCCGGCTCGGTACGCGGAGACTTCGGCACCATCGTGCGGGAGAACCTCATTCACGCCTCGGACTCCGAGGAGTCCGCGGAGCGGGAGATGAAGTTTTTTTTCCCGAGTTTTGCCTGAGGCGAGCGGCTTACCGGCACGGGGGGCCGATTGAGGCGCGAGAGGCGCCCGGAGCGCCTCCGACACGACGTCACCATTACGGTGGCGGTTCCCACTTCCGCCGACAATGGCAAAGGAACCGTCTCCACGTGTTCGAGCAAGCGCGTCTACGATGGAACCCTCGCGCTTTGAGCACGCACCGGGCGCGTACCCACCTCCTTCCGTAGCCGCACTCCACATCGCCCCACTTGGAAGGCCAGACGCATCCATGGGAACCAACATGTCGTTCATCGGCCGTGATATGGCTGTCGACCTCGGGACCGCCAACACGCTGGTGTACGTCAGGGGTCGCGGGATCGTCCTCAACGAGCCGTCCGTCGTCGCGATCAACACGAACACGGGCGGAATCCTCGCGGTCGGCGCCGAAGCGAAGAAGATGATCGGCCGCACCCCTGGCAACATCGTCGCGGTCCGGCCGCTGAAGGACGGCGTCATCGCCGACTTCGAGATCACCGAGCGGATGCTCCGCTACTTCATTCTGAAAATCCACAAGCGCCGTTATCTCGCCCGCCCCCGGGTGGTGGTGTGCGTGCCGTCGGGTATCACCGGCGTCGAGCGCCGTGCCGTCATCGAGGCCTCCACCCAGGCCGGCGCCCGCCAGGTGCACATCATCGAGGAGCCGATGGCCGCGGCGATCGGTTCCGGCCTGCCGGTGCACGAGGCCACCGGCAACATGGTCGTGGACATCGGCGGCGGCACCACCGAGGTGGCCGTCATCTCGCTCGGCGGCATCGTCACCGCGCAGTCCATCCGGGTGGCGGGTGACGAGCTGGACAACGCGATCATCCAGCACATCAAGAAGGAGTACAGCCTCCTGCTGGGCGAGCGCACCGCCGAGTCCATCAAGCTCACCATTGGTTCGGCGCACGACCTGGAGAAGGACGAGCACACCGAGATCCGCGGCCGTGACCTGGTCAGCGGCTTGCCGAAGACGGTGGTGATCTCCGCGGGCGAGGTCCGCAAGGCTATTGAGGAGCCCGTCAACGCCATCGTCGACGCGGTCAAGACGACGCTCGACAAGTGCCCGCCCGAGCTGTCCGGTGACGTGATGGACCGCGGCATCGTGCTCACCGGCGGCGGCGCCCTGCTCCGCGGCCTGGACGAGCGGCTCCGCCGGGAGACGGGCATGCCCATCCACATCGCCGAGGACCCGCTGGACTCGGTGGCGCTGGGTTCGGGCAAGTGCGTCGAGGAGTTCGAGGCGCTCCAGCAGGTGCTCGACGCCCAACCGCGCCGCTGACCGGCGAATAGCACGCCTGTTCGCGACAACCGCAATAACTGACCGTTCAGCGGCGGGTCGTTAAGCCCAGTGGCGGCCGCCGTCACGCACCCCGCCCCGGCGGGGCTGCCTCACCAGAAAGGCACGGCCGCCGCACGTGAGGGACACACGAGAAAGCCGGCTGCTGCTCGTCCTGCTGATCGCCATCGCGTTCGCACTGATCACGGTGGACCTCAGAGGGGGCGAGCAGTCTCCGCTCGACGGCGTACGGCAGGGGGCCGCCTCCGCGCTCGGTCCGGTCGAGAGCGGGGTGGCCACCGCGGTCGACCCCGTCGGCAACGCCATCGCCGCCGTCCGCGACTCGGGTGACCGCCACGACAGAATCACCCGCCTGGAGCAGGAGAACGCGGCGCTCAAGCAGCAACTCGGCTCCAAGGACCGCAACCGCGCCCGCGCCAAGGAACTCGACAAGCTCCTCAAGACCGCCGGCGCGGGCGGCTACGGGGTCAAGGGCGCACAGGTCATCGCGATCGGTGCGGCGCAGGGTTTCTCGTGGACGGTCACCCTGGACGCCGGCCGTGAGGACGGCATCCGCCGCGACATGACCGTCCTCAACGGTGACGGACTGGTCGGCCGGGTCACCACCGTCGGCTCCTCCACCTCCACCGTGCTGCTCGCCAACGACCCGGACTTCACCGTCGGCACCCGCATCGAGAAGACCAACGAACTGGGCTTCGCCGCGGGGCGCGGCGGCAACGCGCTCAGCGTCCAGCTCCTCAACGGCAAGGCCAAGGTGGACAAGGGCGACCGGCTGGTCACCTTCGGGTCCAGCAACGACAAGCCGTTCGTGCCCGGCGTGCCCGTCGGCGAGGTCACCAAGGTCGAGCGGAACAAGGGCACGCTCACCCGTACGGTCCAGGTCAAGCCCTACGTCGGCTTCACCCGTCTCGACGTGGTCGGCATCGTCGTCGAGCCCCCGCGCGAGGACCCCAGGGACGAGGTTCTCAGGTCCAAGAAGCCCGCCAAGCCCAAGCCCGCACCCACGGTGACCGTGACCGCCACGCCCGGCGGCGAATCCTCGCCCAGGAGCTGATCCGCAGTGCTGTACGTCAACCGGATGCTTCTCACGGCCGCTCTCGTGGTCGTCGCCCTCATCGTGCAGGTCACCGTGTTGGCCCGGCTCCAACTGCCCGGTGCCGTCCCCGACCTGCTGCTGTTGACCGTCCTCGGCCTCGCGCTGGTCTACGGCCACACCGCCGGCGCCCTCGTCGGCTTCGTCGCCGGACTGCTGGCCGACGTCGCCCCGCCCGCCGACCACGCCGTGGGGCGCTACGCGCTGGTGCTCTGCCTCATCGGCTACGCCGCGGGCCTGACCAAGCCGGAGGCGGGGCAGCACCGCTCGGCGACCGTCCCGATGCTCGTCGTCGCCTCCGCGGCGATCGGCTCCACCCTGCTGTACGCGGGCGTCGGCGCGCTGGTCGGCGACACCGCGGCCCGGCAGGTCGGCCTCACCGGACTGCTGGCCACCGCCACCCTCTACGACCTGCTGCTCGCGCCGTTCGTCGTCCCCCTGGTCATGGCGCTGGCGCGGCGCGGCGAGAAGGATCCGCTCGGTGCCGAACCGGGCGGCGGCAGCGCAGGCGGCGGTATGCGCGCCTACGGCTGGCTCGCCTCCGGCGCCAGCCTCAGCCCCTCGGGCAGCGGTCTGCTCGGCAAGGGCGGCAAGCCGGGCAAGGGTGTGAAAGCCGGCAAACGCACCTCGCGCAACAAGACGATGGACCTGAGCGGCGGCGGCCGGTCCAAGACGGGCGGGATCAAGGGGGTCAAGCGGCTGTGAGAGCCCTCCCTCCCCAGCCTGCGGCCGGGAGGTGCCCCCACCCGACCACCACCCCTCAAGGAGGCGCTTCGCGCCGTGAGTAACATTCCTGAGACCGGCCGCACCTCCCGTGTCACGATCCGGCTGATCGCCATTCAGGTCCTGGTGATGTCGTTGCTGCTCACTCTCGGCGGGCGGCTGTGGTACTTGCAGATCCGCAATGGCGACGAGTACCAGAAGGAAGCCAAGGGCAACCACGTCCAGCAGGTCGTCGAGCCCGCCGTGCGCGGCTCCATCCTGGACTCCCGCGGGGTACCCATCGCCGACAACGAGACCCGGCTGGTCGTCTCCGCCTCCCGCACCGAACTGATGAAGCAGGACGACGAGGGCGAGGCCGTCCTCGAACGGCTCGCCAAGGTCCTCGGCATGGAGGCCAAGACCGTCAAGCAGAAGGTCCGCCTCTGCGACGCGAAGACCCCGCAGCCCTGCTGGAACGGTTCCCCCTACCAGCCGATCCCGGTCACCGACGACGCCAAGCCCAAGCAGGCCCTCCAGATCCGGGAGCGCTCCGAGGACTTCCCCGGCATCACCGCCGAGCCGGAGGCGGTACGCCGGTACGCCGCGCCGTACGGGGCGAACACCGCTCAGGCGCTCGGCTACCTCTCGCCCGTCACCGACGAGGAGATCGAGAAGGCCAAGGACACCGACTCCCCCTTCCTGCCCTCCGACGAGATCGGCCGCTCGGGCCTGGAGCGCACCTACGACAGCAAGCTGCGGGGCAGCTCGGGCGTCACCCGCTACGAGGTCGACAACCTCGGCCGGGTGATGGGGGAGGCCGAGAGCGAGAAGGCCCGCCCCGGGTCCAACCTGGTCACCTCCATCGACTCCCGCGTTCAGGCCGTCGCCGAGACCCAGCTCGACCAGGCGATGAAGAACGCGCGCAAGGAGTTCGACAAGAACACCGGCCGCAACTACAAGGCCGACGCCGGCGCCGTCGTCGTCATGGAGAACAAGACGGGCCGCGTCGTGTCCATGGCCTCCAACCCCGAGTACGACCCCAACGCCTGGGTCGGCGGCATCTCCGGCAAGGAGTACGCGAAGCTCACCGGCAAGGACTCCAACTACCCGCTGCTCAACCGCTCCATCCAGGGCCTGTCTGCGCCGGGATCCATCTTCAAGGTCATTTCCACCAGCGCCGCCGTCAAGGCCGGGTACCCCTTCAACGGCAACTACGAGTGCTCCTCGGACTACAAGGTGGGCGGCCAGGTCTTCAAGAACTACGAGTCCAAGGGCTACGGCGACATCGGCCTCGGCCGCGCCCTGGAGGTCTCCTGCGACACCGTCTTCTACCGGCTGGCCCACAAGGAGTGGAAGAAGGACGGCGGGAACATGCCCAAGAAGGGCGCCCGCGACCACTTCTACAAGACGGCCCACCAGTTCGGCCTCGGCGAGAAGACCGGCATCGACCTGCCCAACGAGGTCTCGGGCCGCGTTCCGGACCGCGAGTGGAAGAAGAACTACTGGGAAGCCAACAAGGACGCCTGGTGCAAGCAGGCCGAGGACGGCGGCGACAACCCCAGCTACGCCGAGAAGATCGCCAAGGAGAACTGCGTCTCCGGCATGAAGATGCGCGCCGGTGACAGCATCAACTACTCCATCGGCCAGGGCGACACCCTCGTCACCCCCATCCAGATGGCCACCATCTACGGCGCCCTCGGCAACGGCGGCACCCTCTACGACCCCACCCTCGGCAAGGCGGTCATCAGCCCCGACGGCAAGACCGTCAACGAGATCGAGCCCACCTCGCACGGCAAGCTGCCGCTGACCAAGAAGACGCTGGGGCAGATGGACAAGGCACTCCAGGGCGTCGCCACGCGCGGCTCGGCGGCCTGGCGGTTCGGCGAGGCCGGCTGGCCCCAGGACAAGATCAAGATTCGTGCCAAGACCGGTACGGCCGAGGTCGCGGGCAAGCAGACCACCTCCTGGCTGGCCACCTACACCGACGACTTCACCGTCGTGATGACCATCTCCCAGGGCGGTACGGGATCCGGCGCCTCCGGGCCCGCCGTGCGCAACATCTACGACGCGATGTACGGCGTCGGCGAGGACGGCGGCATCGACAAGAAGAAGGCCCTGCTGCCCAAGCCCCAGGCCGCGCTGCCCAAGATCTCCAAGGACGGCACCATCGTCCCCCAGCGGGACAAGCGCCCCGCCGACGACGGCGCCAAGCGCCGGGTCGCCGAACCCCCGGCCGAGTCCCCCGAGACGCGGCGCGAGGCCCAGGCGGCGCGGCACGAGGGCGAGCGGCAGCAGCGGCAACGCGACGGCGCCCGCCAGGCACGTACAACCCTCCAGATCGCGGGAGGTGAACGACGATGAGCACCCGCACGTTCGCGCTGGACGGCTACGGTCCCCGCAAGCGGTCCGCCTGGAACCGGCTGACCGCACGCGACTCGGTCGTGTGGCGCATGGACTGGATCATGCTGCTGTCCGGCACGGTCCTCGCCGTCATCGGTTCGCTGCTCGTCTACTCCGCCACCCGCAACCGCACGGAGCTCAACCAGGGAGACCCCCAGTACTTCCTGGTACGGCACATCATCAGCCTCATCGTCGGCGTGGCCCTGATGGGCGCCACCGTGTGGCTCGGCCACCGCAGACTGCGCAGCGCCGTACCGGTGCTCTACGGCGTCACCGTGCTGCTCGCCCTCGCCGTCCTCACCCCGCTCGGCGCCACCATCAACGGCTCCAGGGCCTGGCTGAACCTGGGCGGCGGCTTCACCGTCCAGCCCGCCGAGTTCATCAAGATCACCGTGATCCTCGGCATGGCGATGCTGCTCGCCGCCAAGGTCGACGCCGGCGACCGGGAACACCCCGACCACCGCACCGTGCTGCACGCGCTGGGCATGGCGGCCCTGCCCATCGTGATCATCCTGGCGATGCCCGACCTCGGCTCCGTCATGGTGCTGGTCATGATCGTGCTGGCCGTCCTGCTGGCCTCCGGCGCCTCCAACCGCTGGGTCATCGGCCTGTGCCTGGCCGGGGCCCTCGGCGCGGTGCTGGTGTGGGCGCTCGGGCTGCTCGACGAGTACCAGATCAACCGGTTCGCGGCCTTCGCCAACCCCGCGCTGGACCCGGCGGGCGTGGGCTACAACACCAACCAGGCCCGCATCGCCATCGGCTCGGGCGGCCTCACCGGCAAGGGGCTCTTCGAGGGCACCCAGACCACCGGGCAGTTCGTCCCCGAACAGCAGACCGACTTCGTCTTCACCGTCGCCGGGGAGGAACTCGGCTTCGTCGGCGGCGGACTGATCCTTCTCCTCCTCGGCGTCCTGATCTGGCGCGCCTGCCGGATCGCGCGGGAATCGACGTCGCTCTACAGCACCATCGTCGCCTCCGGCGTGATCGCCTGGTTCGCCTTCCAGGCGTTCGAGAACATCGGCATGACGCTGGGCATCATGCCCGTCGCGGGACTGCCCCTGCCCTTCGTCTCCTACGGCGGCACGTCCATGTTCGCCGTCTGGATCGCGGTGGGACTGTTGCAGTCCATCCGCACCCAGAAACCCATAGCGGCGTAGGGCAGCGCAGGGGAGCCCGGGCGGAGCCATCGGGCGGGTGGGCGACAACCGTTACTCTGGACGACCGGCCCTGTCATCCCCGGAGCCCGTCCGGGGGCACCCCCCAGTGAAAGTGCGCTCACCAGATGCCCGTCGAGTCGGTCTTCCCCCAGCTAGAGGCCCTCCTCCCGCACGTTCAAAAGCCGATCCAGTACGTGGGCGGCGAGCTCAACTCCACCGTCAAGGACTGGGACGCGGCGGACGTCCGCTGGGCGCTGATGTACCCGGACGCGTACGAGGTGGGTCTGCCCAACCAGGGCGTCATGATCCTCTACGAGGTGCTCAACGAGCGCGAGGGCGTTCTGGCGGAGCGCACCTACAGCGTCTGGCCGGACCTGGAGAAGCTGATGCGGGAGCACGACGTCCCGCAGTTCACCGTGGACGCGCACCGTCCCGTCGGCGCCTTCGACGTGTTCGGCGTCTCCTTCGCCACCGAACTGGGCTACACCAACCTGCTGACGGCCCTCGACCTGTCCGGCATCCCGCTGGAGGCGAAGGACCGCACCGAGGACCACCCGATCGTGATGGCGGGCGGACACGCGGCGTTCAACCCCGAGCCGATCGCCGACTACATCGACGTCGCGGTGATCGGCGACGGCGAGCAGGCCGTGCTGGAGGTCAGCGAGATCATCCGGGCCTGGAAGGCCGAGGGCCGCCCGGGCGGCCGGGACGAGGTGCTGCTGCGCCTGGCCAGGACCGGCGGCGTGTACGTGCCGCGCTTCTACGACGTGGAGTACCTGCCCGACGGCCGGATCGCCCGGGTCGTGCCGAACCGCTCCGGCGTCCCGTGGCGGGTGAGCAAGCACACCGTCATGGACCTGGACGAGTGGCCCTACCCCAAGCAGCCGCTGGTCCCGCTGGCGGAGACGGTGCACGAGCGGATGTCCGTGGAGATCTTCCGCGGCTGCACCCGGGGCTGCCGCTTCTGCCAGGCCGGCATGATCACCCGCCCGGTGCGGGAACGCTCGATCACCGGCATCGGCGACATGGTCGACAAGGGGCTGAAGAACACCGGCTTCGAGGAGGTCGGCCTGCTCTCCCTCTCCTCCGCGGACCACAGCGAGATCGGCGACGTCGCCAAGGGGCTCGCCGACCGCTACGAGGAGGACAAGGTCGGCCTCTCGCTCCCCTCCACGCGGGTGGACGCCTTCAACATCGACCTGGCCAACGAGCTGACCCGCAACGGCCGCCGCTCCGGTCTCACCTTCGCCCCCGAGGGCGGCAGCGAGCGCATCCGCAAGGTCATCAACAAGATGGTCTCCGAGGACGACCTGATCCGCACCGTCGCCACGGCCTACGGCAACGGCTGGCGCCAGGTGAAGCTGTACTTCATGTGCGGGCTGCCCACCGAGACCGACGAGGACGTCCTCCAGATCGGCGACATGGCCGTCAACGTCATCGCCAAGGGCCGCGAGGTCGCGCAGTCCAACGACATCCGCTGCACCGTCTCCATCGGCGGCTTCGTCCCCAAGCCGCACACGCCCTTCCAGTGGGCGCCGCAGCTGTCGGCCGAGGAGACGGACGCCCGTCTGGGCAAGCTGCGGGACAAGATCCGCGGCGACAAGAAGTACGGCCGCTCGATCGGCTTCCGCTACCACGACGGCAAGCCGGGCATCGTCGAGGGCCTCCTCTCGCGCGGTGACCGCCGGATCGGCGCGGTGATCCGCGAGGTGTACGAGCGCGGCGGGCGCTTCGACGGCTGGCGCGAGTACTTCTCCTACGACCTGTGGATGTCCTCGGCCGCCGAGGCGCTGGACGGCACCGGCGTGGACGTCGACTGGTACACCACCCGCGAGCGCTCCTACGAGGAGGTCCTGCCCTGGGACCACCTCGACTCCGGTCTCGACAAGGACTGGCTCTGGGAGGACTGGCAGGACGCCCTCGACGAGACCGAGGTCCCCGACTGCCGCTGGGACCCCTGCTTCGACTGCGGGGTGTGCCCGCAGATGGACACCGAGATCCAGATCGGGCCCACGGGCAAGAAGCTGCTGCCGCTCACCGTGGTCAAGTAGGCGCGTGCGGGGGCCGGATACGGCCCCCGGCCGAGCCCCCGGGCCGGCCCGGCCGAGGGCGCTGGCACACTGGCGCGATGCCGCAGCTGAGTGAGCCCGCGACCGCCGTGCACCTCTCCTTCGTCGCCGCGATGGAGGAGTTCGCCGCCGAGGGGCGGGGTGCGCCCGAGGACGGTTCGGCGATCGCCCGTGACCTGCGCAGGTTCGGGAAGAGCTGGCAGGATCCGGACGTCTTCGCCGAGTACGTGGCCTTCGTCCGCAGCCAGGCCACGCAGGAGACGGCCGCCGCCCTCCGCCACCGGCTCAACGCCATGCTGCTGGAGTACGGCGGCCACATCGGGTACGACGTGCGGCGGACCGCGCGGCGCCGCGGGTACGCGACCGCGATGCTGCGTGCCGCGCTGCCGCGTGCCGCGGCGCTCGGTGTCGAGCGGGCGCTGGTGACCTGCGACCACGACAACGTGGCGTCCCGCAGGGTGATCGAGGCGTGCGGCGGTGTCTTCGAGGTCCGGCGCGGGGTCAAGCTCCGTTACTGGATCGCCACACCGGCGGCCGAACCGGCTGCGTCCTCGCCCCCGTCCTCACCCGCGTGAGTGAACGCGTATCGGCCACGGCCCGGGCCGCACGCGCTGCGGGCCGCGCGCTGCGGGACGCCGGACGCGCGGTGGGCCGCTCCCTGCGGGACGCCGGGCGCGCGGCCGGCGCGGCTTACGCCGCGGTCCGTTCCTCCTTCCGTGCGACCGGGGCCGAGCTGCGGCGCGCCCTGTTCGGAGCGCCCCGCTCCCGGGAGCGGGAGCCGCTGCCGTAGGGCGGCCGCGTACCCTGGGCAGAAGGATCATCCGCACAAACGCACAACGCGTCCGGGTATCGGCCCCGGGGACACGCCGGGGACGGGCCCTCCGGGACGCGTGGCGTCCGGCCGCGGGTGAGGTGCTCCGCGCTCGCGCGGCGCCGCCCTGGCGGCCGGTGCGGACCTCCGCCTTCGTATCGTCCTGTCAGACAGGGGCGGCCCGCCTGAGCGTGCCGCCCGGCACCGAGGAGGGAACCACTGGGCAAGCGACAGCCCGAAGGCCCGCCGCCCGCACCGGCCGTGCAGCGCGTCCGCCTGCGCTACACCAAGCGAGGCCGCCTTCGGTTCACCAGCCACCGCGACTTCCAGCGTGCCTTCGAGCGGGCACTGCGCCGCGCCGAAGTGCCCATGGCGTACTCGGCGGGGTTCACCCCGCACCCCAAGGTCAGCTACGCCAACGCCGCTCCGACCGGAACCGGCAGCGAGGCGGAGTACCTGGAGATCGCCCTCGTCCAGCGGCGTGACCCCGAGCAGTTGCGCGCGCTGCTGGACGCCTGCATGCCGGACGGTCTCGACGTCGTCGACGCGGTCGAGGCGCACGGCTCCGACTTCAGCGACCGGCTCGAGGCGTCCGAGTGGGAGCTGCGGCTCGCCCGCGTGGAGCCGGAGACGGCGCGCGCCGCGGCCGAGGCGTTCCTGGCGGCCGAGACGGTCGAGGTCGAGCGCCGGACCAAGAAGGGCATCCGCACGTTCGACGCCCGCGCCGCCGTCCTGGCGCTCGGGGTGTCCCCCGCTCCGGGGGCGCCTCCCGGACGAAGCCCGGGGCCGGGAGCGGGAACCGTCGCCTCCCGTCAGGACGGCGCCGATAGGCCGGGCGAGGGGGGCTGTGCGATACTGCGGCTGGTAGTACGACACGTGACACCTGCCGTACGACCCGACGACGTCCTGTCCGGTCTCCGCGCTACGGCCGACCTGGCGCCGCCGGTCCCCGCAGCGGTGACCAGGCTGGCGCAGGGGCCGCTCGACGAGGAGAGCGGCGCGGTGACCGACCCGTTCGCACCCGACCGTGACGCGGTCCCGGAGCCCACAGGCACCGGGGTTTCCAGCGCCGGGACGGTGCCGGGCCCCACCGCGTAGGAGCGCCGCCGAAGCCGCGCGCCGCCGCTGAACGCACGCCAGGGAGCCACCCGGGCCGCTGTACGGCAGGCGAGCGCACAGACCAGCAGACTTTCGCCGTAGCCGGGCCGGACCAGGGCCGGAACCGGCGAGTGAGACAACAGCTCCCGTGCGGCGCCCGCGCCCCGGAGAGCGGCCCGCCCCCCGGCGGGCCGCCCCGGTACGAACGAGCGCGGCGCCCGGGAGCGTGACGGGAGAACCGCCCGCATGCTCGAACCAACTGAATCCAACGAGGCAGAGGCCCCGACGACCGGCGCCGCTCCCGCGGGGTCCGTCGTCTCCGGCGACGCCACCGCCGGTGGCGGGGACGCCCAGGCGCCGCAGACGGCCGGGGGTGCGCAGAGCACGCCCAGCGACACGCTGCCGCCCCGCCGCCGTCGCGCGGCCAGCCGCCCCGCGGGCCCGCCCACGGGCGCTGAAGCGTCCGCTTCCGGGTCCGAGGCCCTCACCGTACGAGACAGCGCGGCCCAGGCCCCGCAGGGCGCGGCCCCCGAGGCCCCGCAGGCCGGTGACGCCGCCGACGCCCCCGCCCCCGCCGCGCGCACCCGCCGCAGGGCCACCCGGAAGGCGACGGCCCCCGCCGGGTCCCCGCCCCCGGCCGACCCCGCGACCCGGTCCGCCGAGGCCGAGCCGGCCGAGGCCACCGACTCCGGTGCGCGGCAGCCCGCGGCCGGTGGCGGCCGAAGGACAGGCGAGGCGCCCGCCGCCACTTCCGAGGCCGCCGCCGAGGAGCCGAAGCCGCGCACCCGCCGCCGCGCCACCCGGAAGGCGACCGCCCCCGCCGGCGCTCCGGCCACGGCCGCCGAGGGGGAGACCTCCGGCGCGTCGGCCGAAGCCGAGCAGGCCGGGGAGCAGGCCCCCAAGGCAGCTCGCACCCGCCGCCGGGCCACCAGCCGCAAGGTCTCGCCCGCCGCGCCTGAGCAGGAGACGGCCGACGCCGCCGCGCCCGCCGACGCCGCCGCACAGACGGCCACCGGGTCAGCGGGCGAGGACACCCCGGAGCAGCCCGCGCCGCGTACCCGCCGCCGCGCCACCCGCGCGACCACCGCCCCCGAGCCCGAGACCCCCGAAGCCGACGGCACTGCCGCGGCCTTTGAGGGGACGCCGGCGCAGCCGGAGAGCCCGCGCGGCGCCCGCACGTCCGAGGACACCGCGGAGGCGGCGCCCAAGAGCCGTACCCGCCGCCGCGCCACCCGCGCGTCGGGCGCGACCGAGGCGACCGCGCAGCCGGCTGGGGAGGCCGGGCAGCCGGCCGCCGAGCCCGAGGCGAGCGCACCGGCGCCCGCCGCGCCCGAACGCGCTGCCGAGGAGGAGCCCGCAGCCGAGTCGGCCTCCGGCTCGCAGGGCCGCTCCCGGCGCCGTGCGACCCGCAAGTCGGACGAGGCGGAGCAGACAGGACAGACGGGCAGGAGCGGCAAGGCGGGCAGGCGCCGGGCGACGGACGGGGCCGAGGAGCCGGCCGCCGGCGCCGACGAGCAGGCCGGTGCCGACGAGGGCGACCAGGGCCGTGCGGCCTCGCGGGTCGCCCGCGGCTTCGCGGCGCCGCCCACGGCGAAGAAGCGGCAGCGCGCCGAGCCCGCGGCCGCCGAAGGGGAGGAGACCGGGGAGTCGGCCGGCCGCCGCAAGCGGCCGACGCCGCCCATGGCGGTCTTCCAGGCGCCCGTCTTCACCGAGCCGGCCTTCCAGACCCCGCAGAGCGCCGCCGCCGCGGCCGAGGCGGAGCGCAGGGCCGGGAGCGAACCGGAGGAGGAGCCCGAGCCGGAGCCGGAGACGGCGGAGGAGGGCGCGGGTGCCTCGCGCCGTCGCCGTCGCCGCCGTGCGGACGCGTCCGAGCAGGCCCCCCGTGAAGAGGGCCGGGAGGAGCGCGAGGCCCGTACGTCCGAGCAGGAGACCGACGCCGACGCCGACGCCGACGCCGAGACCGACGGCGAGCCGGACGAGGAGGACGAGGCCGCGCAGGGGGGCGAGCGCCCCACGCGTCGCCGCCGCCGGGGCGGCCGTCGCCGTCGCCGGGGCGAGAGCGGCGAGCAGGGCGAGGGCGCGGACTCCGACGAGGCGGAGGCCGGCCCCCGGGCGGCCCGGGACACCGAGGCCGCCGAGAGCGAGGGCGGCGCCGGGGAGGAGGCCGCCGAGGCCGACGAGGAGGGCGACGCCGGGGGCGGCGGCTCCACCAGCAGCTCGCGCCGTCGCAGGCGCCGTCGTCGCCGTTCGGGGGACGCGGAGGAGCGTTCGGGCGGGCCCGCCACCGCCGACGACCCCGAGCGCACCGTCGTCAAGGTCCGCGAGCCCCGCAAGAAGAAGGACACCGAGCCGGCCGACGAGGTGCAGGCCATCAAGGGCTCCACGCGGTTGGAGGCCAAGAAGCAGCGCCGCCGCGAGGGGCGTGAGCAGGGCCGCCGCCGGGTGCCGATCATCACCGAGGCGGAGTTCCTCGCCCGCCGCGAGGCCGTCAAGCGGGAGATGATCGTCCGCCAGAGCGGCGAGCGCACCCAGATCGGCGTCCTGGAGGACGACGTGCTCGTCGAGCACTTCGTCAACAAGGAGCAGTCGACCAGCTACGTCGGCAACGTCTACCTGGGCAAGGTGCAAAACGTCCTGCCGTCGATGGAGGCCGCCTTCGTCGACATCGGCAAGGGCCGCAACGCCGTGCTGTACGCGGGCGAGGTCAACTTCGAGGCCCTGGGCATGTCGGGCGGCCCGCGCCGCATCGAGACCGCGCTCAAGTCGGGCCAGTCGGTGCTGGTGCAGGTCACCAAGGACCCGATCGGCCACAAGGGCGCCCGTCTGACCAGCCAGGTCTCGCTGCCGGGACGCTACCTCGTCTACGTGCCCGAGGGCTCGATGACGGGCATCAGCCGCAAGCTGCCCGACACCGAGCGCTCGCGGCTCAAGCAGATCCTCAAGCGGGTCGTCCCCGAGGACGCGGGCGTCATCGTGCGCACCGCGGCCGAGGGCGCCAGCGAGGACGAACTGCGCCGCGACGTGGAGCGGTTGCAGGCCCAGTGGGAGGAGATCCGCAAGAAGTCCCACAAGGGCAACGCGCCCACGCTGCTGTACGGCGAGCCGGACATGACGGTCCGCGTGGTGCGGGACATCTTCAACGAGGACTTCTCCAAGGTCATCGTCAGCGGCGACGAGGCGTGGGAGACCATCCACGGCTACGTCGAGCACGTGGCGCCCGACCTGTCCGACCGGCTCCAGAGGTGGACCTCGGACGTGGACGTGTTCGCCACGTACCGCATCGACGAGCAGCTGGCCAAGGCGCTGGATCGCAAGGTGTGGCTGCCCAGCGGCGGCTCGCTGGTGATCGACAGGACCGAGGCGATGATCGTCGTCGACGTCAACACCGGCAAGTTCACGGGCCAGGGCGGCAACCTGGAGGAGACCGTCACCAGGAACAACCTGGAGGCGGCCGAGGAGATCGTCCGCCAGCTGCGGCTGCGCGACCTCGGCGGCATCATCGTCATCGACTTCATCGACATGGTCCTGGAGTCCAACCGGGACCTGGTGCTGCGCCGCCTGCTGGAGTGCCTGGGCAGGGACCGCACCAAGCACCAGGTGGCGGAGGTCACCTCGCTGGGCCTCGTCCAGATGACCCGCAAGCGGGTCGGCCAGGGGCTGCTGGAGTCCTTCTCCGAGCCGTGCGTCCACTGCAACGGGCGCGGCGTGATCGTGCACCTGGACCAGGTGACGGCCGCGCCGGGCGCCGGTGGCGGCGGCAAGAAGGGCAAGAAGGGCAAGGGCAAGGGCGAGTCGAAGGCGGAAGCCAGGGCCGAGGCCAAGGACACGGCCAAGGCGGACGCCCGGCCGGAGGGTCCTGGCAAGGGCGGCGGTCGCCACGGCGGCAGGCCGGAGCCGGCCGAGGAGCGGACCGCGCCGGAGCCCTCGCCCGCGACCGCTCCGGCGGCCGCGGCCGTGGAGCCCGCCGACACGGCCGAGGCGGCGGAGCTGGCACCGGCGCCCGTCGAGTTCGTCCCTGACGAGGACCTGTTCAGCAGCGCGGCCGAGGCGGAGGCGGCGGCGTCCGCCCCGCGGGGCCGTGGCCGGCGCCGGGGCAGCCGGAAGGCGGGCGCGCCCGCCGGCTCGCCGCCGAAGGCCGCGAGCGAGACCGCCGAGGTGGTCAGGCCCGCCGAGCCGGTCGCCGTCGAGGCGGCGCCGGAGCCGGTGCCCGCCGCGGAGCCGGTGTCGGCACCCGAGCCCGCTGCCGCGGCGCCTCGGGCGCGCCGGCGGGCGACACGGAAGGCGAGCGCTCCGGCCGGAGCGCCCCGTACGAGTGACGACACCGGTGCGGTGATGGTCGTCACCGCCGAGGAGGCGCCCGCGCCCGCCGCCGCTGCCGAGCCTGCTGACGGTGGCGAGGTCGTCACCGATGTGGCTCCCGCGCGGCCCCGGCGCAGGGTGACGCGCACGGTGACCACCACGGCCCCCGAACAGGAGGCCGCGGCGGAGCCGCAGTCGGAGTCGGGTGCGGAGTCGGAGTCCGCGACGGAGAAGAAGGCCGCCAAGAAGACGGCGAAGGCCGCCAAGACGGCCAAGACCGCCAAGAAGGCGGCGGCCAAGAAGACGACGACGGCGAAGAAGGCGACGGCCAAGAAGGCGGCGGCGAAGACGACGGCCGCCAAGACCACGGCCAAGACGGCGACCGCCAAGAAGACGACGGCCAAGAAGACCGCGAAGAAGAGCGCCGCCAAGAAGACGGCCGCTGCCGGTCAGGAGGGCACGTCGTCGGTGTCGGCACCGGCTGCCGAGGAGTGAGCCGGACCTGAGCCGCCGTCCGGGACCGGGGTGCTGTGCGCCCCGGCCCCGGACGGCGGCAGCGAGGCCGGAGGTACCGCGGGGCCCGGCGGGGGGCCCGTCCGGATGGGGTACCCTTGACCGTCGGCGTGTCGTTTCTGCGACGCGCCGCTCCTGAGCAACCACCTCCCCTTCCGGGGGGAGAGGCCGTTCAATCCTTCCGGATCAGCTCCGCGCTCGGCGTGGGCGTCGGACGGCTGGCATCAGGGGCTCCGTTTCGAGCGAAGGAGAGTTCCGCGTGTACGCGATCGTGCGCACCGGCGGGCGCCAGCAGAGGGTCTCTGTGGGCGACGTCATCGAGGTTGACCGTATTTCCACCAGCAAGGTCGGCGACACCGTCGAGCTCTCGACCCTGCTCGTCGTCGACGGTGACGCGGTCACCAGCGACCCCTGGGTGCTGGACGGTGTCAAGGTCACGGCCGAGGTGGTGGACCACCACAAGGGCGACAAGATCCGGATTCAGAAGTACAAGAACAAGACCGGATACAAGAAGCGCATCGGCCACCGCCAGCTGCACACCGCGCTGAAGGTCACCGACATCCCCGCCCCGGCCAAGAAGTAAGGACTGAGGAGAGATGGCACACAAGAAGGGCGCATCGTCCACCCGGAACGGTCGCGACTCCAACCCGCAGTTTCTCGGCGTGAAGCGCTTCGGCGGTCAGGTCGTCAGCGCGGGTGAGATCCTGGTCCGCCAGCGCGGCACCCACTTCCACCCGGGCAAGGGCGTCGGCCGCGGCGGCGACGACACCCTGTTCGCGCTGGACGCGGGCGCGGTGCAGTTCGGCACCCACCGCGGCCGCAAGGTCGTGAACGTCGTCCCGGCCGCTCAGTAAGCAGCCGGACGGCACACTCACTCACTCCGAGGGCGGACCTCCTCTCCCCGCCGTACGCGCACGCGCCGTACGGAAGGGAAGCGGGTCCGCCCTCGGCGCGTTCCCCCTCAGTACGCCGGTACATCAGTACCGCAGCACATCGGCACGCCAGCACGCCTTGGAGGCACACCCCTATGACCACCTTCGTGGACCGCGTCGAACTGCACGTCGCCGCGGGTAACGGTGGGCACGGCTGCGCCTCCGTGCACCGGGAGAAGTTCAAGCCGCTCGGCGGCCCGGACGGCGGCAACGGCGGGCGCGGCGGCGACGTCGTCTTCGTCGTCGACCCGGACGTGACGACGCTGCTGGACTACCACCACAGCCCGCACCGCAAGGCCACCAACGGCAGGCCGGGCGAGGGCGGCCACCGTTCGGGACAGGACGGCAAGAGCCTGGTTTTGCCGGTGCCGGAGGGCACCGTCGTCCTCGACCGGCACGGTGAGGTGCTGGCCGACATGGTCGGCGCGGGCACCACCTTCATCGCCGGGCAGGGCGGCCGGGGCGGACTCGGCAACGCCGCGCTGGCCTCCGCCCGGCGCAAGGCGCCGGGCTTCGCCCTGCTGGGGGAGCCCGGCGAGGAGCGGGACGTGGTCCTGGAGCTGAAGACGGTCGCGGACGTCGCGCTCGTCGGCTACCCGAGCGCCGGCAAGTCGTCGCTGATCTCGGTGCTCTCCGCGGCGAAGCCGAAGATCGCCGACTACCCCTTCACCACCCTGGTGCCGAACCTGGGCGTCGTCACCGCGGGCGCGACGGTCTACACGATCGCGGACGTTCCAGGGCTGATCCCCGGCGCCAGCGAGGGCAAGGGCCTCGGGCTCGAATTCCTCCGGCACGTCGAGCGCTGCTCCGTGCTGGTGCACGTGCTGGACTGCGCCACCTTGGAGACCGACCGCGACCCGCTCAGCGACCTCGACGTGATCGAGTCGGAGCTGTCCCGCTACGGCGGTCTCGACGACCGCCCGCGCGTCGTCGTCCTCAACAAGACCGACATCCCCGAGGGCAAGGACCTCGCCGACCTCGTACGGGCCGAGATCGAGGCTCGCGGCCTGCCCGTCCTGGAGGTCTCGGCCGTCTCCCGGCAGGGCCTCAAGGAGCTGTCGTACGCGCTCGCCCGTCTGGTCGACGAGGCCCGCGCGGAACGTCCGGCGCCGGAGGCCACCCGCGTCGTGATCCGCCCCAAGGCGGTGGACGACGCGGGCTTCACGGTGACCCGCCTCGACGAGGGCATGTTCCGGGTACGCGGCGAGAAGCCCGAGCGCTGGGTGCGGCAGACCGACTTCAACAACGACGAGGCCGTCGGCTACCTCGCCGACCGCCTCGCCCGCCTCGGCGTCGAGGAGGAGCTGTTCAAGGCGGGCGCCCGGGAGGGCGACGGCGTGGCCATCGGCGCCGAGGACGACGCGGTCGTCTTCGACTGGGAACCCACCATGATCAGCGGTGCCGAGATGCTCGGCCGCCGCGGCGAGGACCAGCGCTTCGACGCGCCCCGCCCCGCAGCGCAGCGCCGCCGCGACCGCGAGGCCGAGCGCGATGAGGTCCTGGGCGAGTACGAGGGCTTCGACCCGTTCGAGTGACCGTCCGACGCCGCCGCCGGCCTCCCCTCGCCGGGGGAGGCCGACGGCGGTCGTCACGTGACGGGAAGGCCCGAGCCCCTCAGTCCTCCGGCTGGGGGCTGACGCCCTTGCAGCTGGGGGTGTTGTCACGGGTGCCTGGCAGGGCCGAGGCGCGCAGGGCGCGGTAGCGGTCGGCGTAGGCGTCGTGGACGCTGTCGCGCTCCACCTTCAACAGCGTCTCGTCGTTCTTGGTCAGGGCGGGGCCCGAGTAGTTGTGGCTGCCGGTCCACACCAGCTTGCCGGTGGCCTTGGCGTAACGTCCGGAGATCATCAGGGTCTTGGAGTGGACGACCTCGCGCGAGGTGCCGGGGTCGCCGTCGTCGTCGTAGTGCAGGCACCGCACGGCCGGTCCGCCCGGCGCGTGCAGGGCCTCCCAGGTGCCCGGGGAGCCGGTGCTGGCCTCGCTGTCGGTCTGGGCGTAGACGATGTCCACGGCGCAGCCCTGGCGCTGGAGGGAGGCGAGTTTCTCGGCGACGCCCTGGCGGGTGAGCTTGAACATCGCCAGCCGCACGCTGGTGCGGTGGCTGCCCGAGGCGTCCTTCCAGCGGCAGGTGACGTTGTCGAGGATGCCCGTCACCGTGTCGCCGCCGCGCGGGCGCGGGAAGAAGTAGCTGGTATAGGGGGAGGCGGCGGCGCGGGTGTAGCGCCAGGAGCGCCAGTCGGACCCTGCGGCCTTGTCGAAGTAGCGGCTGTAGGCGGCGTACGTGCCGCGCTGGGCGACGACCATCGCGTCGTTCCAGAACTTGGTGTAGCTGCCGGTCGACAGGTTCGACGACGTCTGCACCACGACGTCGCGTAACCCGCCCGTCCGCGAGAAGAGCCAGAACTTGTTGTGCGCGATGGAGTTGCCCGCCGACGGGTCGCCCAGGCACGACGTGCTCTTGGGGCAGAGCCCGACGAAGGACCGCCTCTCCCTGTCGGTGCCCAGCGCCTTGCGCAGGATGGAGTAGGACGTGCTGGAGGGCATGGAGCTGACACTGGACTCGTCCAGCATCACCTGGACGTGCACGCGGCGTTCCGGCGCGGTGTGCGCGGTGGCGAGCGCGCGGGCCACCTCGGCGTCCCAGAAGTGGTAGAGCGCGACCTTGATGGTGGAGCGCGGGGCGGCGCCCTCGATACGTGCCAGCAGATCGCTGCGGATGGCGCGCTGCTGCGCGGCGGTGCCGTTCGGCTGGTTGAAGACCGGGCCCGTGCCCGGGGAGGCCGCAGCGGCGGACGGGGGAGTGGTGAGCGTGAGCCCGGCGCCGAGTAGCAGGGCGAGGGGCGGCGCGGCGGCTCTCAGACGTGACAAAGGGGCCTCCCTGGCGGCTGGTGCGGACCGTGCGGCCGGTACCGGGAGGTACCGGCCGGGTCGCAAGCGAGAGTAGGGACGCCAGAAGGTCCTGCTCAGCCCGTCTCGCCGCCCAGCCGCTACGCCTGGGGCCGGTGTGACGCACGAAGACGGAAGGGCCCCAGGAGGCGAATCCTCCTGGGGCCCTTCCACCGTCTCGCGCTCCCGCGCGCCGGTGTGCGCCGCGCACGCCGCCCGAACGGGTGACGGCTTTGGCGACGCGCTCCGGCCAGGCGCGCGGCCACTGGATGACCGGATCCCGGCCGGGGCCCGGCTACGGAAGACGCGACCCGGCCGGGAGCGGTTACTGGGTGACCGCGTCCTCCGGATCGGAGGCGCCGCCCGGCGCCTCCATCTCCGCCTCCTCGGCGGCCTCCTCCGCTTCCCGCTGTCCGGGGATCTCGGCCGTGCGCCGTGCGACGCGCACGTTGCGGGCCTCCGTCTCGTCGGCGAGCTCCAGCGCCGCGGCGTTGAAGCGCGCGAGCGACGGCGGTTCCGAGGGGCCCAGCAGGCGCGTCTTGAGCTCCTTGCGCGCCCCCGCAAGGGTGTCCTTGCCCGCGTCGCGCACCGACTCCAGAAGGGCCGGGATCTGCTGGGCGTCGGGGGTGAGCACCGTACCGGCCCGCACCGTCGGGAAGGCGTGCCGGAACTCCTCCTCGGTCATGCCGCTGGTGTTGGCCACCGCGTACGGCTTCTCGCTGCTGAGGTAGTCCGAGACGACGGAGGAGACGTCCGAGATCAGCAGGTCGGCCTGGTTGAAGCAGCTGAAGATCGCCGGGCGCGGCCCGGTGACGATCTGGTGCTCGGAGTCGGGGAAGGACGCCCAGTAGGCGGCCTCCCACGCCTCGGTCGCCTCGCGCACCCGTTCGGCGTTGCCCTTCTGCGGGGTGCCCTGGCTCTTCATCCGCTCCATCTCGTCCGCGCTGGCGCGGAACGCCGTGGTGGTGGCCTCGTCCAGGACGGCCGTCCGCCGCTCCAGCTCGGCGGTGGCCCGCGGGTCGCGGCGCCCGGCGCCGCGCTCCACGTTGGCCTGCGTGATCATGGCGCGGATGCGCTGGTCGGCGGCGCCCGCCCGCGGGTCGACCGAGCCGGTCATCGGGTGCGGCTTGTACAGCAGCCGCACCTTCGGGTCGGCCAGCAGCGCGGCGACGATGTGCTCGCCCGCCAGCGGCACCGAGGTGTTGCCCGGGTTGCCGTCCCAGCCCTCCCAGGTCGGCGCGTACAGCACCGTGGTGTAGTCGCTGGCGGGGGCCGCGGCCCGCTCGTCGGCGTGCTGGATGGGGGTCAGCTGGGGGCGGCCGACCTCGACGACGTCCTTGTCGTCCACTCCCACCTCGGCCAGCGCGTACCGCTCCCGGGCGGCCTCGCCCGCCACCCACACCTGGTCGTAGGCCTTGGCGTAGGGGTTGCATGAGGAGAGCTTGTCGGACTCGCCGTGGTTGATGAAGGCGTGCTTGAGGGTGGGGATGCGCAGCACCTGCGAGGTCTTGCCGGAGTTCGCCGGGTGCAGCAGCACCTTGAGCGTCGAGTGCTCCAGGTGCATGAGGTGGGCGACCTTGGGGATGCAGACGATCGGGATGTCGGTGGCGTCGATCTTCTGCACCATGAACCGCTCACGCAGCACGATCAGCGGCCGCCCGTCGAGCTCGGCCAGCGTGCTCAGCCACATGTTCGCCTGGTAGGCGCTGGTCGTCCCGCCGGAGAAGTACATGCCGACGGTCGGCTTGTAGGCCGCCAGCCACTTGTCCAGCCACACCATGACCTCGTGCTCGCTGCGGGAGCGCTTCTTGGGCAGCAGCCAGGTACCCAGGTAGACGGCGCTGCCCAGCGACAGCAAAAACGTGCAGCTGATCCCGACCAGACCCCACTCCTGCTGGGAGAGGCCGGCGGAGAGCATCAGCCCGACGGTGCCCGGGATCGAGAAGCGCAGCAGCCTGCGGCTGGGCTGCCGGGCCAGCAGCCGGGAGGGCGCGTCGGTCAGCCGCAGCGCCGAGGCGTCGATGTTGCGGGTGACGACCGGCAGGGTGCGGGTACGGCGCACCAGCTGGGCCACCGCCTGGCACAGGAAGTGCGCCGCGTAGGCGAGCAGCAGCAACAGGGTGAGCGGGCGCTCTATGTCCGGCGGCACGTCGGGGATCCGGACCAGCCCGATGACGATCAGCATGTCGCGCAGCAGCTGGCGGGTGGTGACGTCGAAACGGACCTTCCCGAGCAGCGCCAGCAGCCCCGGCTGCCGGTGCGTCAGGTACAGGTCGAGAGCGAGGCCCGCCAGGGAGGCGGTGAGGAAGACGGGCACGTTCGGCAACAGCGCACCCGCGAGCTGTGCGGTGTAGAACACCGCCAGCGCGAGCAGCGCCGCGAGCTGCACGGCGCGTCGTGGGGAGAGTCCGGCAGAGGGCACGGGCTGGGCTCCTGGCATGGAGATCGAGGGTCTGCGGAAAAGGGGCGGCCGGTGGCGGTGGGGCCAGGGTCGACCCCTGACCGTATGTCGCCCGCGGGTCAAGTGACAATCTTCGACGGACCCGGATACGTGCTTACGTGGTCAAAGGTAACCATCCGCCCCCGTCCACCGCGCGGAACGGATGAGCGCCCCGGACCAGCGCTGACGTAGATTGCGGACGAGAACCCGCGGCGGGTCACGGGTCAGGGGCGCACACGGGCACCCCGGGCGCGCCGTGGCGGCATGGGTATGAGGGGTACGTACGGGCGTGGCAGGCAGGACGGGAACCACCGGCGACGAGCGGCGCGGCGACGGCGCGGCGCGGACACGCGGCGAGGACGCGGCGCCGTCCGCGGCCGTGCCCGCGGCGGTGTCGGCCGCGGGTGAAGCCGCGGCGCGCGGCGACGGCGGGGAGGCAGCGCCCGGCGACCGCGTGGTGCGCCTGCCCGACGATGGCGCGGCCGAGGCGCCATCGGCCGATCCCGCCGAGGCGCCGGTGACCGGTGTGGCCGTGGGGCCAGCTGTCGGTGCGGCCGAGGCGCCGGTAACCGGTGCGGTCGAGGGGGCAGCTGTCGGTGTGGCCGAGGGGCCGGGGGCTGGTGCGGCAGGGAGGTCGGCGGCCGGTGCGGCCGGGGCGCTGCCGGGGGCGGGCACGGACAGCGGTGCGGCGCGCCACCGGCCGGGGCCCGAGGCGTCGTACCGCGCGGCCGTGCGGGACGCCCGCCGGGTGGTCGTCAAGATCGGCTCCTCCTCGCTGACCACCGCGGCCGGCGGCCTGGACGCCGACCGGGTGGACGCCCTCGTCGACGTCCTCGCCCAGCACGCCGGCCGCCCCGACCGGGAGATCGTGCTGGTCTCCTCCGGCGCCATCGCCGCGGGACTCGCCCCGCTGGGCCTCACCAAGCGCCCCCGCGACCTGGCCCGCCAGCAGGCCGCGGCCAGCGTCGGCCAGGGCCTGCTGGTGGCCCGCTACACCGCGTCCTTCGCGCGCTACGGGCGCCGCGTCGGACAGGTGCTGCTGACCTCCGACGACACCAGCCGCCGCGCCCACTACCGCAACGCCTACCGGACCCTCGGGCAGCTGCTGTCGATGGGCGCGGTGCCCGTCGTGAACGAGAACGACACAGTGGCCACGGACGAGATCCGTTTCGGCGACAACGACCGGCTCGCCGCGCTCGTCGCCCACCTGGTCCGCGCCGACCTGCTGGTCCTCCTCTCCGACGTGGACGGCCTCTACGACGGCAACCCCGCCACGCCCGGCACCCGCCGCATCGACCAGGTGCGCGACCCGGCCGAGCTGGAGGGCCTGGACATCGGCAGCGCGGGCCGCGCGGGCGTGGGCACCGGGGGCATGGTCACCAAGGTGGAGGCGGCGGGCATCGCGGCCGGCGCCGGGGTGCCCGTGGTGCTGACCTCGGCCGTGCACGCGGCGGACGCGCTGGCGGGCCGCGAGACGGGTACCTATTTCCACCCGACCGGGCGACGCGCTGCGGGGCGGCTGCTGTGGCTCGCGCACGCCTCGGCGCCCACCGGTGCGCTCACCCTGGACGAGGGTGCCGTGCGGGCCGTCGTGGAGCGCCGCACCTCGCTGCTGCCCGCGGGCATCGCCGGGCTGGAGGGCGACTTCTCCGCGGGCGATCCGGTGGAGCTGCGGGACACCGCCGGGCGTGCGGTGGCACGGGGACTGGTGAACTTCGACGCGAAGGAACTGCCACGGCTGCTCGGCCGCTCCACCCGCGAGCTGGCCAGGGAGCTGGGCCCGGCCTACGAGCGGGAGGTCGTCCACCGCGACGACCTGGTGCTGCTGCGCTCGTGAGGGGTTCCGGGCTGGGTGTGCGGCCCGTGCCGGTCGTACAGCTGAGCGGTGCCCTACTCGAAGGGGACAGGGAAAAAGACCAGCCTTTCCACGGACACCTTCTGCAAAACGGCCCCACGGGCCCGCGTGGACTGGTCAACTTTGACTCGGGCGGTCCGCGCGGCACGTGCACCCGCACGTGCACGTACCCTCCCCACGCCGCACTCACCAGCACCACTCCAGGAGGCCACCGGTGGGACGACTGGCCAGCGTCGACATGGCGCCTTCTCCCCAGCCCGAGGAACGCATCGGCTCCCGTCTCTGGCACATCACGCTCAGCGTCGCCGGACGGGAGGCGCCGCTCGCCGAGGTGCGCAGCGCCCTCGAACAGCTCGCTCACGATCACCCGTTCCTGCTGACCAGCCGCTACGCCAACGACCACGCCGAGATCCGCTACTGGGAGGAGGCGGAGGATCTGCACGACGCCGCCGCCGTGGCGCTGCGGCTGTGGGGGGAGCACCGCTCCTCGGCCAAGCTGCCGCCCTGGGAGATCGTCGGTCTCGAGGTGATCGGCCGCGAGACCTATCACCAGCGGGTCGCAGAGGGCTACGGACCGCCACCGGCCAGCCCGATCGGTGTCCACCCCTTCTGAGCCGTACACGGACTGCCGAGCCCTCCACGGACTGCCGGTCCCTCCGGGGACTGCCGAGCCGTCCGCGGGGTGCCGACCCACACGCGGGCTGAACGTCCGCGGTAGCCCGGGCGCGGCCGTGAGACGCCGGGGCGCCTCGTCGCGGGCCCCGGCTACCATGCGCGCCATGAGCGCATCCCAGACCAGCGGCTCCCCGACGTTCCCGGCCGAGGGGGCCCCGACGCCTCCGGCCGGCACCGCGCGGCCCGGCGCCGCCGCACCGGCGGCGGACAGCCCCGTGCGCGCGGTGGCCCGGCGCGCGCGCACGGCGGCAGCGGCCCTCGCCCCGGCGCCCCGCACGCTCCGTGACGCCGCGCTGGCCCGTATCGCCGACGCGCTCGTCGCGCGCACCGGCGAGATCGTCGCCGCCAACGCCGACGACGTCGCCGCGGCGCGCTCCGAGGGCACCCCCGAGTCCGTCGTCGACCGGCTCACGCTCACCCCCGAGCGGGTCGCGGCCATCGCCTCCGACGTGCGCGACGTGATCGCGCTGCCCGATCCCGTGGGCGAGGTCCAGCGCGGCTCGACGCTGCCCAACGGCCTGGAGCTGCGGCAGGTCCGCGTCCCGCTCGGCGTCGTCGGGATCGTCTACGAGGCGCGCCCCAACGTCACCGTGGACGCGGCCGCGCTCTGCCTCAAGTCCGGCAACGCCGTCCTGCTGCGCGGCTCCTCCTCCGCGCACGCCTCCAACACGGCCCTGGTGGCCGTGGTGCGTGACGCGGTGGCCGAGGCGGGGCTCCCCGCCGACGCCGTGCAGCTGGTGCCCGGACGGGGCCGCGAGAGCGTCACCGAGCTGATGCGCGCCCGCGGCCTGGTGGACGTGCTCATCCCACGCGGCGGTGCCTCGCTGATCAAGGCGGTGGTCGAGCAGTCGACGGTGCCCGTCATCGAGACCGGCACGGGCAACTGCCACGTCTACGTCGACGAGAGCGCCGATGTGGAGACGGCGCTGGCCATCCTCGTCAACTCCAAGGCCCAGCGTCCCAGCGTCTGCAACGCCGCGGAGACGGTGCTGGTGCACGAGGGCATCGCCGGCGCCTTCCTCCCGCGCGCCCTCGAAGCGCTGGCCGAGGCGGGCGTGACGGTGCACGGCGACGCGGCCTGGCAGAAGGCGGGTGGCGCGGCGGACGGCCGCGCGGTGGTGCCGGCCACCGAAGCGGACTGGGCCGACGAGTACCTCTCCCACGACATCGCCGCGGCGGTCGTACCCTCCCTGGACGCCGCCGTCGAGCACATCCGCGCGTGGTCCTCCGGGCACACCGAGGCCATCGTCACCCGGGACACGGCGGCCGCCCGCCGCTTCACCGCGCTGGTGGACTCCGCGGCCGTCATGGTCAACGCCTCCACCCGGTTCACCGACGGTTCCCAGTTCGGATTCGGGGCCGAGATCGGCATCTCCACGCAGAAGCTGCACGCCCGCGGCCCGATGGGGCTGCCCGAGCTGACCTCGACGAAGTACGTGGTCACCGGTGAGGGGCACGTCCGCCGCTGAGCCACCGTCCCGCTGAGCCGTCCCGCTGAGCCGCCGTCCCACTGGGTGGCGGGAGCGGCCCGGCAGGACGGCGCGGGTGCGTTTCCCGCCTTCTTCCCGTCCTCTTGCCGGCCGATTCCCGTTCGCCCTGCCCAAATTGACCGCATAGGTCTACGCTGGACCGCGTGCCGGACGAGGTGGGGGGCCAGCCGTTCCCGGACGGTGAGGAGCCCGAGTACCGCGACCACGGGGCGGCGGACGACGAGTTCGCCTCCGTGGTCCTCGACGAGGGTTTCGTGCGGGCCGCGCAGGTCCATGAGCCGAGCGCGGCGGAGCGCGTGCGCGCGGCCGCCCAGTCGCACGCAGAGCACACGGAGACCGACGTTCCGCGGGTGGCGGAGGACGGCCTGGTGTACGGCCGCGGCATGGCCGAATTCCCGGAGTCCCCGTACGGCGAGCCGCCCGAGGACGACGCCTGGGACGAGGACCCGGACGGTGACGACGACCGGTTCGACCGCCGGGACCTCTACGCGGAGTACGGCCCCGGCGGGCTCCCGCCCGAGCTGGAGGCGTACGAACACGGCGCCGACTTCGGGTACGCGCGGGGCGCCCACGGCTCGTACGCGGCGCGCGGCGGCGCTCCGCGCCCATACCGGGGGCACCGCAGCTGGCAGCGGCCGATCGCCTGGGTGCTCGCCGTGGTGATGGGGATCGGCATGGTCGCGCTCGCCTTCTCCGCCCTCTACCGGGGCAGCTCCGACCGGGGTGAGGAGCCCGTCCCGCCGCCCGCCACCACGGGCGTGGAGCCGCCGGAGCCGGGCACGCTGCCCACCGTCACCGCGCAGCCGCCCGGCGGCTGACGCCGCCCGCCGCGCCCGCGAGCCGTGCGGACGGCGTAGGAGAACAGGACACCGGCGCTTCGGCAAGTTGTCCGGGACCACGTCGTTTACCTCCCTGCGCGCGGTTCTACCCTGTTGGTATGGCAGGGCGAGTGGAACCTCCTGACGGGACGCCCGACGGGGCTCCCGGCGGCGACGACGAATACCGGTCCCTGGTGTTCGACGAGTCGTTCGTCAACGCTGCGCAGCTCCAGGAGTTCTCCGCCCAGGAGCGGCTGGACGACGAGGAGCACGCGGCTGTCCGCCCCCGCGCTGAGGCGGAACGCCACGGCAGGCTGGGCCTCAGCTTTTCCCGGCAGGGCCTGATCCTGGTCCTGCTCATCGCCCTGGCCTTCGGTACCGCGATCTACATGGGGATACGGAACCCCTACAGGTCGCCCGCCAAGCCGGAGGCCGAGCCCGTGCACAGCGAACTGATGCCGCTCGCGCCCCTGGATCCCGTCGCCGGCGCCACCCCCGACGACCTGTTCGAGCACAGCCCCGCCGCGAGCTTCGAGAACGGGGCCGACGGGGTGACGCTGCCCTCACCCGTTCGCAGCAGCGACCACTTCACCCAGAACCAGGTCGAGGCCGCGCTGCTGGGGGCCAAGGACTACATCGTCCAGAGCTCGCTCGACCCCAGGGTCCTCACCGGCAGCGCCGTGGGGCCCGTGCGCGAACTGCTCGATCCGCGCCAGCACCGCCAGTTCGACCAGAGCGTGAACAACCCGCGCAACGACGGACGGCACGCCGCCACCGCCTGGATGGTGCGCTTCGACCCGGCCAAGGCAGCGCTGGCCGGTGAGCAGGTGCGGGTCCACGGCACCCTCACCGCCCAGGAGGTCTCGGCCAACGCGCTGGAGGTCATCGCCGACCACGTCTTCGTGTACGCCGTACGGCCCGCGGACGCCGGCGACGGCGAGGACGCCGAGCGGGGCACCTCGCTCTTCTCCGTGCGCCGCGAGGTGCGCTTCCACTTCGAACGCGGCGACCTGCGCGACCACCAGGTCACCCTGCGCCAGGTCTCGATGCGGGCGGGGCCGATGAACTGCGGCGAGGATCCGGCGGACAGCCTGGCGCCGCTGCTGGCGGGGGAGAAGGCCAAGGACGCGGGAAAGGCGGGGACCGACCCCTTCGCGCGGGGCCGGTCCACCGCCTCCATGTGCGGGCTGCTGTCGCCCAGTGCCCAGCCGAGCCCGGCGCATCCTTTCAAGGAAAAGGACTGAGGTTCCTCTCCTCGGAGAGGGGCCGGGGCGGCCGCTTCAGCTCGGGTCGGACCCGCCGGGGCGCCCGGTGCCGTCCGTGTCCGGGCCGGAGTCGCCGCTGCCGTCGGCGCCGTTGGTGTTGCCGTTCGAGCCGCCCTGGCCGCCGCCGGAGCCCCGGCCCGTGAAGGTGTCGCGCAGCCGGCCGCCGACGTCCCCGACGCCGCCCGCGATGTCGCGCACGATGCCCATGAGCGGGTCCTTGCTGCTGCGCATCGAGTCCGAGTAGTGGGTCGCCGACTCTCGGAAGGAGTCCCGTATCGACGCCTCCCTGTCCTCCTGGCGCCGGGGGTAGTGGCCGTCCATGATCCGCTGGTAGTCGCGGCTCTCCGCCCACTTCTTCAGCTCGGCGGCGCGCACGGTGGTGAACGGGTGGCTGCGCGGCAGCACGTTCATGATCTTGAGCACGGAGTCGCGCACGTCGCCGCCCGCCTCGTACTCCTTGGCCTGCGCCAGGAAGGCGTCCACGTTCATCTCGTGCAGGTGGTTGCCGCCCGCCAGCTTCATCAGGCCCCGCATGGACGCCTGCAAGTCCTGACCCACCAGCAACCCGGCGCGATCGGCGGACAGTTCCGACTTGCGGAACCACTCGCGCAGGGCGATCACCAGCGCCCGCACCGCGACGCTGCCCAGCGGAATCCACGCGATCTTGATGGCGAGGTCCGACAGGAACAGCAGGATGGTGCGGTAGACGGCGTGACCGGAGAGCGCGTGCCCGACCTCGTGGCCGACCACGGCGCGCATCTCCTCCTCGTCGAGGAGTTCGACCAGGCCCGTGGTCAGCACGATCACCGGCTCGTCCATACCCACGCACATCGCGTTGGGCTTCGGGTCCTGCGTGACGTACATCGGCGGGACCTTCTCCAGGTCCAGGATGTAACAGGCGTCCCGCAGCATCGCATTGAGGTGCGCGAACTGCTGGTCGCTGACCCGGACCGAGTCGGAGAGGTACAGCAGCCGCATGCTGCGCTCGGGCAGCAGCCCGCTCAGCGCCTTGACGACCGTGTCGAAACCGCTCAGCTTGCGCAGCGACACCAGCGCCGAGCGGTCGGTCGGGTGTTCGTACGCCCGGGATGAGATACCCGGGAAGCGCCGCCTCTCGCGGCCCGGCAGGCGCTCCGTGCCGCCAGTGCCGTCTGTCATGGTCTTTCCCCCTCCTCGACTGGGCTGTCCACACTAGAGTGTGGGACGCGGAGCGCGGCCCTCCCGTTGCGTCCGGACGTCTCCGTTCTCACGCACCGCCCGCTCCCCGCCCGTTTCGTGGCCGTCCCGACCCGTGTGGACTGAGTCGGCGTGAGCCGCCGCGAGGCGGCCGCTTACGATGTGGCTGCGCAGCTTTCGTGCCGCCACACGGTGGGCGGTCCGAAGAAGCGCCGCCCAGTGTCCGCGCCTCACGGGATAGGTTCTGCCGACGATGATGCTGCCCAGCACCGCACACGACGCCCTGCTGACCCTCGCCTCCAGCGGCGAGCACGGCGAGAGCGCACGGCACGAGAGCCTCAGCCCGTATCTGACGGGCGGGGGCGCGCTCGTCGCGCTCTTCCTGCTGCTGTGGATCACCACTCGCTTCAACCGGGACCGCTGAGCGGCCCGCCGGGCGCGGGCGTCCGTACACACGTCTCACGAAACGGCACAGGATAGGGTCGTCCCGCATGGGAGAGGACATAGTGCCCGGCACCGGTAAGCGGCGGCTCGGCGTGATGGGGGGCACCTTCGACCCCATCCACCACGGTCACCTGGTGGCCGCGAGCGAGGTGGCCGCGCGCTTCCACCTCGACGAGGTCGTGTTCGTCCCCGCCGGGCAGCCGTGGCAGAAGAGCCACAAGCAGGTCTCGCCCGCCGAGGACCGCTACTTGATGACGGTCATCGCGACCGCGTCGAACCCGCAGTTCTCCGTCAGCCGGATCGACATCGACCGCGGCGGCAGGACCTACACCATCGACACGCTGCGCGAGCTGGCCGAGGCCAACCCGGACACGGACCTGTTCTTCATCACCGGCGCCGACGCGCTGTCGCAGATCCTCAGCTGGCGCAACACCGAAGAACTCTTCTCGCTGGCCCACTTCATCGGCGTCACCCGTCCGGGGCACGCGCTGGCCGATCCGGGGCTGCCCCAGGGGGGCGTCTCCCTGGTGGAGGTCCCGGCGCTCGCCATCTCCTCGACGGACTGCCGCGCACGGGTGGAACGCGGCGATCCGGTCTGGTATCTCGTCCCTGACGGCGTGGTCCGGTACATCAGCAAACGTGCGCTGTACCGGAGCGGCCCAGGGGAGGAATCGCAAGCGTGAGCGACGGCTACGGATACGACCCTTACGCACCACAACCCGAGATCGTCGGCTACGACGAGTACGGCAGGCCCGTATACCGCAGGCAGGACGCGTACGACCAGTCCTACGGCGCCCAGAGCGGTTACGGCCCCCAGGGCGGTTACGACCCCCAGGGCGGTTACGACGCCGGGGGTGGTCACGGCGCCCAGGCCGGGCAGGGTGGCCAGGGCCCCCAAGCCGGTCAGGGCGGGTACGGCGGCCCCTACGACTCCTACGGCCGGCCCGGCGCCGCCCCGCAGCAGCCGGGTTACGACGCGTACTCCGGCTATCCGGACGCCGCCCCGCAGCAGGGCGGCCACGCGGGCACGTACGACTACGGGTCTCAGGCCCCCTACGCTCCGCAGCCGGCCGCCCCGCAGCAGGCGCAGGACACCCAGCAGCAGGCCGGGTTCCCCGAGCAGACCCCGGCGCCCCCGCAGGAGCGGTACGCACCGGAGCAGGCCCGGCAGAGGACCCACGGCCCCGGGGAGCCGTCGCGGGGGCGTCAGGCGCCGCAGGACGGCCCCCATCCGCCCTCCTCGCCGCAGGGGCGGCAGCAGCCCGGCGGCGAGGAGGCCGGATACCACACCGAGCAGTTCTCCTTCGTCGAGGAGGCCAGCGACGAGTCCGAGGACGTCATCGACTGGCTGAAGTTCAGCGAATCCCGCACGGAGCGCCGCGAGGAGGCCAAGCGCCGGGGCCGCAACCGGATCGTCGCGCTCGTCGTGGTGCTGGCGCTCGTGGTGGCCGGCGGTGTCGGCTACCTCTGGTACGCGGGCATGCTGCCGGGCACCGGAGGTGACGAGAGCAGGAGCGGGGCCGCGGCGGGCAAGCACCGGGACGTCATCGTCGTACACCTGCGCGAGGAGAACGGCGACAGTTCCACCGCGCTGCTGGTCGACAACGCCGGCACAGGCCAGGGCACGTCCCTGCTGCTGCCGAACGCCCTGGCCGTCACCACGGAGGACGGGACGACCACGACGCTCGGCAAGTCGGTCGACGACCAGGGCGCGGGGCCCACCAGGGACGCGCTCAACACCCTGCTCGGCTCCGACATCAAGGGCACCTGGCGGCTGGATACGCCTTTCCTGGAGAAGCTCGTCGAACTCGTGGGCGGCATCTCCGTGGACACGGACACCGCCGTGCCAGGCGAGAAGAAGGGCTCGGGGCCGCTCGTCGGGAAGGGGGCGGCGCAGCAGATGGACGGCAGGGCCGCCGTCGCCTACGCCACCTACCGCGCCCAGGGCGAGCCGCAGGACAAGCAGCTCGCCCGCTTCGGCCGGGTGATGCGGGCCGTCCTCAAGAAGGTCTCCAGCGAGCCGCGGGGCGCCACCAGGACCGTCGAGTCGCTGGGCCAGATCCCCGACCCTTCGCTGTCCGAACCGCAGCTCGGCGCCTCGCTCGCGAAGCTGGCCGCACACGCCAAGAAGGGCGACTACCGCTCCCAGGTGGTTCCCGTGCGGGCGAACGGCACCCTGAGCGGGCAGGTCGGCGACGGCATCGTGAGCAAGGTCCTGGGCGGCACCGTGAAGAACTCCGACCCCGACGCGGCGCCCAGGGTGAGCCTGAAGAACGCCACCGGAAAGCGCGGCCCGGACGCCACCGCGTCCGTCGCCCTGGTCAACGGCGGCTACACCGTCGTCAAGGGTGGCGCCGGCGCCACCCGCGCCACCTCGCTGGTGACCTACGCGAAGGCGGCACAGAAGTCCAAGGCCGAGCAGGTCGCCAAGACCCTGGGCCTGCCGGGCGGCGCCGTACGCGAGGGGGAGGGCACCGCCAACGCGGACGTCGCCGTCGTGCTGGGCGCCGACTACGGGGGCTGAGACCGCGCCAGGGCACCGTCGGCGTCCGCGTCTCACCCTCCGTGAGCGAGGCTTCGCGTCGCCGTGATCGCTGTGGTCTCCGTGATTTCCGTGAGCGAGCCCCCGCGGCCACCCGGCCGCGGGGGCGAAGGACCGAGGCCGCCGGGCGGCCGTGAGACCCTGGAATACGACATGCTTCCGACTCGAAAGCCTTGCCTGTGACCGCCACCGACCGTTCCCTCGAGCTCATCGAAACCGCCGCACAGGCGGCCGCCGACAAGCTCGCGCACGACATCGTCGCCTACGACGTCAGTGACGTGCTCGCCATCACCGATGCCTTCCTCCTCGCCTCGGCCCCCAACGACCGGCAGGTCAAGGGCATCGTCGACGAGATCGAGGAGCGACTGCTCAAGGAGCTGGGCGCCAAGCCCGCCCGCCGCGAGGGCGAGCGGGACGGCCGCTGGGTGCTCCTGGACTACGTCGACATCGTCGTCCACGTGCAGCACAGCGAGGAGCGGGTCTTCTACGCCCTGGAGCGGCTGTGGAAGGACTGCCCCGAACTGAGACTCCCCGAGGACGCCGAGGCGACCCGCGGCAAGGGCGCCGAGCACGCGAACGCGGCAGGCGCCGAAGGGCGGGAATCCGCGGCGGACACCTCCGACGAGCTGGACGGAGAGCTGCGCTGAACGGCACCGCGGCGGTCCGCAACCGCAAGATCGTTCTGTGGCGGCACGGCCAGACGGCGTGGAACCTCGAACGCCGTTTCCAGGGCACGACCGACATCCCGCTGACCGACGCGGGGCTCGACCAGGCGCGGCGTGCCGCCCGGCTGCTGGCGGCGCTGCGCCCGGACGCGATCGTCTCCTCCGACCTGCGGCGCACCGTGACCACCGCGACCGAGCTGGCCGCCCTCACCGGGCTCGACGTCACCTACGACGAGGGCCTGCGGGAGACCTTCGCCGGGGACTGGCAGGGGCTCACGCACGAGGAGATCGTCGCCCGCTACGGCGAGCAGTACGCGGCCTGGAAGCGGGGCGAGCCGGTGCGGCGCGGCGGCGGCGAGCTGGAGACGGAGGTCGCCGACCGGGCGGCACCCGTCGTGGAGCGCAGCGCCGACAAACTCCCGGACGGCGGCACGCTCGTCGTCGTCAGCCACGGCGGCACCATCAGGACCACCATCGGGCGGCTCATCGGACTGCCCTCCTCGACCTGGGAGGCGCTGGGCGGCCTCTCCAACTGCAGCTGGTCCGTGCTGGGCGAGACGGTGCGCGGCTGGCGGCTCATGGAGCACAACGCGGGCAGCCTGCCCGAGCCCGTGCTCGGGGACGACGACTGAGCATGCGCCGGTGCCGGTGCCGGTGGGAACCGGCGCCGGAGTCGGGCCGGGTGGCCGAGACCGGCGCCCCTCAGGCCGATTTCTCATTCGGCCTGGCCACCCGCTAGGATTCTTCTCGTTCGCGGCACTCAGGTGCCGGAGCCCGGGGCTATAGCTCAGTTGGTAGAGCGCTTGCATGGCATGCAAGAGGTCAGGAGTTCGATTCTCCTTAGCTCCACGGAAGCGAGAGGCGAGGTGTGCCCACGCAGAGCGTGGGCTGCCTCGCTTCCTTTGTTTTTGCGCGGCTTCGCCGCGCGTTCGTGGGGGCTTCGCCACCCACACCCCCGGCTCGGGGGCTCGGAGGAGTCCGGTGCTCCCCTCGGGCTCTTCTGCTCCTTCGAGTTGTCCTCTCTTCGAGCGGTGTTCCCTCTCGTCCGTGTGCTCTTCCGCGGTCCAGGTCCGGGTGCCTTCTGTGGAAAGGCGGCGCAGGAGGCGGGGCCCCGCAGCGGATCGCTGACCGGGCCTTAAGACAGGGCGGCCGAACGTGGCAGAATCGTGACGGCTGGAGGGGGGAAGGCCCAGGGAGGGACGAGTGCGATGCCGGCGACGGTCCTCGGCGAGGACGCCACCGAGCCCGCATCCGTATGGTCCCCGCCCCACCAGGAGCGCCCACGGGGCGTCCCGGACAACCTGCAGTGCCCGTCCTGTGGTTCGGCGAACGTCGCCCAAGTGCTCGGCGACAATGGAGGAGTGTCCTACGTGTGCACGGCTTGCGGCCACATCTGGAGCTGACTGAGCGATGGGCGCCCACAGCAGGAAGTGCGACTGGTGCGGCAGTGGCACCCCGATCGTGCGCGACATGGAGCCGGCCAACAGCGCGTACCAGTACTGGTGCGAGGACTGCGCGCGAGCGCTGATCATAAAGGGTGACCCGATCGAGACCTACCGCGAACTCGACGGTGAGCCGATCTACGGACGTCTGCTGGACGCCCACTGCACCCTGAAGCGGTTCTACTCCTTCGCGACGGCCTGACGCCGCGCCGCCGTCCTGCCGTCCCGGCGCCTTCCGTCGCCCTGCCCTCCTGACGTCTGCCGCCGTCCCGCGCCGCGCCCGCGAAGGGCCCGCAGTGCCACGACCGCCGTCAGCACGAGAAACGCCGTCCCGGCGAGCGGGTAGCAGGCGGACAGCAGCATCTGTGCGCCGTTTTGGCCCAGTTCGGGAGCGCGGGCGGCGTCCGCGTCGCGGGGCACCCACCAGAGCGCGTACGTGCAGAAGACCGCCACCGTCGCCGCGGCCGCGGCCGCCCAGCGGCGGCTCGCGCGGCGGTGCGCCTCCGCGCCGAGCAGCAGCGCCAGCGGAACGCACCACACCCAGTGGTGGGACCAGGAGATCGGGCTGATCAGCAGCGCCGTCACCGCGCAGGCGACAGCCCCCCACGCGGCGGCGTGCGGCAGCCGCCGCTGCCCGGCCAGCGTGGCCGCCGTCGCGGCCCCCAGCCCCAGCACGGCCGCTGTCACCGCCGCCGCGACCCACAGCGCGCCCGGTTCTCCGGTGTGCAGCAGACGGGCTGCGACGCCGCTCAGCGACTGGTTGTCGGTGATCTCGGAGCGCCCCACGCGTCCCGACTGGAAGAGGGCCTCTCCCCAAAAGTGCCGCGAGTCGCGCGGCAGCAGCACGGCGGACAGCAGCACGGTGGCCGAAAAGGTCGCGGTGGCCACGGCAGCCTGACGCGTCCACGGGTTCCACAGCGCGGCCGCGCTGCCCGAACGGCGCATTCTGCTCACGCCGTGGACGAGGCCGCACAGGGCGAGGAAAACCGCGAACAGCGCGGGGGTGAGTTTGATGCCCGCCGCGACGCCGATCCCCACCCCCGCCCAGCGGTGCCCCTCGCGCCGCGTCAGATCCCACAGCACCAGCACGGCCAGCAGCAGGTTGATCTGCCCGTAGCGCAGCGTCGTCCACACCGGTTCGCACCACACAGCTACCGCGGCGATCACCAGCGTCGCGGCGGTACGGGGGATGTGCAGCGGGCGATCCAGCAGCCGCAGCGTCAGATGGACGAGGGCCACCAGCAGGCCGAGGTTGACGAAGGTCGCCACGCTCCGCATGTCCGCCACGTCCAGCAGCGTCAGCGGCATGAACAGCAGGGCGGCGAAGGGCGGATAGGTGGTCGGCAGGTCGGCGTAGGTGGCCCGCATCGTGTACAGGTCGTAGCCGCCCCGGACGGCCCACCCCTCGGCCCGGTAGACCATCAGGTCGATCATCGAGACGTCCGCCGTGCGCTGTGCCGCCCAGAAGGCGGCGAAGGAGACCATGCACAGGGCCGCCGCCAGCGTGACCGGGCGGCGAAGCAGGTACGCCCTGAGCGTCGGTGTCCATTTGCTCTCGACGGCCTGTTGCAACGTGCTCACGGGGCGACAGTACCGGCTGGTCAGTGGCGGGAACGGGCGGCCCGTGCCCCCCCCCGTCCCCGGTGCGAGGGGAAACCGATTTGGCGAAACGCCGCCCACGCCGTGTAAGCTGGCGGAGCCGCCGAGGGGAAGACCCCGGCGGACCACCCCACGGGGCTATAGCTCAGTTGGTAGAGCGCTTGCATGGCATGCAAGAGGTCAGGAGTTCGATTCTCCTTAGCTCCACGGAAGCGAGAGGCGAGGTGTGCCCACACAGAGCGTGGGCCTCCTCGCTTCCTTTGGTTTTGCGCGGCTTCGCCGCGCGTTTGTGGGGCTTCGCCACCCACACCCCCCCCTGGGGGGTGCCGGATCCCTGGGGAATGCCGGCTCCATGGGGTGCCGGCCGATTGAGGGTGGCCCCTTTTGGTGCCCTCTGACGTGTTGGGGTGTGAGGTCGGGCGGGGTGCTCTTTCCTGTCCGGAAGGGCGATCTCTTCTTGTTCGGGGGGAGTGGTCTCTTCTCGCACGGGTCTCCCGGGCTCCAGGGTGGGCTCCTTTCCTCGTGCGGTACCCTGAGCGCTATGCGTGCCGTACGCCTTCTGCTTAGCGAGCCGCGCTGAACCACTGCCGGTCCCTCCTCCGCGGACCGGAATCGGCGCGGCTCCCCCTCCTGTGCGAGGGGTTTTTTCGTTTCAGGAGCGCTGGGCAGAGACGACCGATGGAGCTTTGAGGACGATGAGCGAGACCACCACCGCCGCCGAGACCGCGGCCCCGTATCGCTACACGGCGGCGCTGGCCGCCGACATCGAGGCACGCTGGCAGGACTTCTGGGAGAAGGAGGGCACCTACGAGGCGCCCAACCCCGGCGAGGGCCCGCTGGGAGGGGAGCCCGCGAAGGCGGCCAGGCCCAAGAAGTTCATCATGGACATGTTCCCGTACCCCTCGGGGGCGGGCCTGCACGTCGGGCACCCGCTGGGCTACATCGCCACCGACGTCTACGCCCGCTACCACCGCATGACCGGGCACAACGTGCTGCACACCCTGGGCTTCGACGCCTTCGGGCTGCCCGCCGAGCAGTACGCGGTGCAGACGGGCACCCACCCGCGGACCTCCACCGAAGCCAACATGGTCCAGATGAAGGCGCAGCTGCGCCGCCTGGGCCTGGGACACGACCAGCGCAGGTCGTTCGCGACGATCGACCCCGAGTACTACCGCTGGACCCAGTGGATCTTCCTGCAGATCTTCAACTCCTGGTACGACGCCGAGGCCCGCACGGCGCGCCCCATCGAGGAACTGGTCGAGCAGTTCGCCTCCGGCGCCCGCCCGACCCCCGAGGGCTGGGGCGCGTGGAGCGAGCTGAGCGAGCGCGGACGGGCCGACCTGCTGGGCGAGTACCGGCTGGCCTACGCCTCTGACGCGCCGGTCAACTGGAGCCCGGGCCTGGGCACCGTGCTGGCCAACGAGGAGGTGACAGCGGACGGGCGCTCCGAGCGGGGGAACTTCCCCGTCTTCAAGGCGAAGCTGCGCCAGTGGAACATGCGGATCACCGCCTACGCGGACCGGCTGCTGGACGACCTGGACGACCTGGACTGGCCCGAGGCCATCAAGCTGCAACAGCGCAACTGGATCGGCCGCAGCGAGGGCGCCCGTATCGCCTTCCCCCTGCAGGACACGACGATCGACGTCTTCACCACCCGCCAGGACACCCTCTTCGGCGCCACCTACATGGTGCTGGCACCCGAACACCCGCTGGTCGCCTCCGTGGTCCCGGACGTGTGGCCCGAGGGCACGCACGAGGTGTGGACCGGCGGCTACGCGACACCCGCCGAGGCCGTCGCCGCCTACCGCGCGCAGGCGGAGGCCAAGTCGGACGTGGAGCGCCAGGCGGAGGCCAAGGACAAGACCGGCGTCTTCACCGGCGTCTACGCCACCAACCCGGTCAGCCAGGAGCGGGTGCCGGTCTTCATCGCCGACTACGTGCTGATGGGCTACGGCACCGGCGCGATCATGGCGGTGCCCGCGCACGACCAGCGCGACTTCGAGTTCGCGCGCGCCTTCGAACTGCCGATGCGCTGCGTCGTGGAGCCGAACGACGGCCGCGGCCTGGACCCGTCGGCGTGGGCGGACGCCTTCAGCTCGTACGACGCGGCCCTCGTCAACTCCGCCGGCGACGGCATCAGCCTGGACGGCCTGGGTGTGGCCGAGGCCAAGGAGCGGACGCGGCGCTGGCTGGAGGAGCACGGGCTGGGCGAGGGCACGGTCAACTACCGGCTGCGTGACTGGCTGTTCAGCCGGCAGCGCTACTGGGGCGAGCCGTTCCCCATCGTCTACGACGAGGACGGCATCGCCCACCCGCTGCCCGAGTCGATGCTGCCGCTCCAGCTGCCCGAGGTCGAGGACTACTCCCCGCGCACCTTCGACCCCGACGACGCCGACACCTCTCCCGAGACGCCGCTGTCGCGGAACGAGGAGTGGGTCCACGTCACGCTGGACCTGGGCGACGGCAAGGGCCCGCGGCGCTTCCGCCGCGAGACCAACACCATGCCCAACTGGGCGGGCTCGTGCTGGTACGAGCTGCGCTACTTGGACCCGCACAACGACGACAAGCTGGTCGACCCCGACGTCGAGCGCTACTGGATGGGCCCGCGCGAGGGGCAGCCGACCGGCGGTGTGGACCTGTACGTGGGCGGCGCCGAGCACGCGGTGCTGCACCTGCTGTACGCGCGCTTCTGGTCCAAGGTGCTGCACGACCTGGGGCACATCTCCTCCGCCGAGCCGTTCCACAAGCTGTACAACCAGGGCATGATCCAGGCGTACGTCTACCGGGACGCGCGCGGGATCGCCGTCCCGGCCGCCGAGGTGGAGGAGCGCGACGGCGCGTACTACTACCAGGGCGAGAAGGTCAGCCGCCTGCTCGGCAAGATGGGCAAGTCCCTGAAGAACGCGGTCACCCCGGACGAGATCTGCGCGGAGTACGGCGCCGACACGCTGCGGCTGTACGAGATGGCCATGGGGCCGCTGGACGTCTCACGGCCCTGGGACACCCGTGCCGTCGTCGGCCAGTTCCGGCTGCTGCAACGCCTGTGGCGCAACGCGGTGGACGAGACGACCGGTGAGACCACCGTCGTCGACACGGAGCCGGACGAGGCGACCCTGCGCGCCGTGCACAAGGCGATCGACAGCGTCACCCAGGACATGGCCGGACTGCGCTTCAACACCGCCATCGCGAAGATCACGGAGCTGAACAACCACGTCACCAAGCTGGGCGAGGTTCCGCGTTCCGTCGCGGAGACGATGGTGCGGCTGATCGCCCCGCTGGCTCCCCACGTCGCGGAGGAGCTGTGGCGCAGGCTGGGCCACGAGGAGAGCGTCGTCTACCAGGACTTCCCCGTCGCCGACCCCGCGTACCTGGTGGACGAGACGGTGACCTGCGTCGTCCAGATCAAGGGCAAGGTCAAGGCCCGCCTGGAGGTCTCGCCCTCCGTCTCCGAGGCGGACCTGGAGGCGGCGGCCCTGGCCGAGCCCGTGGTCGTCAGGGCGCTGGGCGGCGCCGGGGTGCGCAAGGTGATCGTCCGTGCGCCGAAGCTGGTCAACATCGTCCCGGCCTGAGCGTTCCGGTCGGCCTGAGCGTTCCGGCCGCCGGAGAGTTTCGGCCTGAGTCCGGACCTCCGTGTCCGGAAGTGGGTGTCCGGATCTGAGTGTCCGGTCGGACCCCTACGGGACTTCACGGGGACTGCTCCGGGTTCTTCGGAACCCGCGGCAGTCCCCGTCCGTTTACGCTGAACAAAGACGGCGGGACGGACCGACGACGGAGGAGCGACCTGTGGACGTGGCAGTCGTCATCGGGCTGGTGCTCATGCTGGCCGTCCTCGCCCTGGGCACGGTCGTGACCGTGCGGGGCGTACGAGCCGTCAAGAGGGGCGTGGAGCGCACGGGCGTGCAGGTGCGCCGCACGGTCGAGGAGACGACGCTCAAGGCCCGCTCCGCGCAGCCGGGGCCGATCGGCGAAGCCGCCCGCATCCGCCTGGAGTTGCGCAACTCCATCGACGGAACGCGCGCCGCGCTGGAGTCCGGCGCCCGTGACGACCCCGGGCTCAGCGACGCGGTCCACCTGCTGGACCGCCTGCACGAGCACGCCCGCCAGCTCGACGGCGAGCTGCGGCTCCTGATGGAGCACGAACCGGACAGGACGCGGTTCAGCGGGAGGCTCCAGGACGCGCGCGAGCGGATGCGCCGCATCAAGGAGTCCGCCGACTCACTGCGCTTCGCGGCCCAGGACCGGGCACGCCAGTTCGACGCCGAGGGGCTTGACGCGCTGCGGAACCAGATCGACATCGAGTCCGGCGCCCTGCGCCACTGGACCCCGGGGCCGGCCGGTGACATCAGCACCACCGCTTCGCCCGCAGACTCAGCCGCGCAGCGGCCCACCGGCGGAAGGAAGCGCGAGACGCCCCCGTCCACGCCCCGGCGGGGCACCGGAGGAACCGAGGGACAGCCCGAGCTCGGCCCCTCAGGGCAGGGCCTCGACCCGTCGTGGACCGACCCGACGGCCGACCGTGGGCGCGCGCCGCACACGTTCGGGAAACGACCCCCGCGCAGCGCCTCCTGAGCCCGCCCCCTCGCCCGCCCGATACGCTCCGTTCCATGCACGGCCGCCTCGCGATCATCACGGACTCCACCGCCTACCTGCCGCCCCGGGCCCTGCGACGGCATGCGATCGCGGCCGTGCCGCTCACCGTCGTGCTCGGTGACGAGGCGCTCGAAGAGGGCACGGAGATCTCGGCCCGCGCGCTGGAGGCCGCGCTGCGCGAACGGCGCCCCGTGACCACGTCCCGGCCCAGCCCCGACACCTTCGCCCGCGCCTACCGCGCCGCCGCGCGGGCCGGGGCCGAGGGCGTCGTTTCGCTGCACCTGTCCTCCGAGTTCTCCGGCACGTACGACGCCGCCGTGCTGGCAGCCAAGGAAGCGACCGTCCCGGTGCGGGTCGTGGACACCGGCGTCGTGGCGATGGCTCTGGGTTTCTGCGCCCTGGCGGCCGCCGAGACCGCCGAGGCGGGCGGCACGCTGGACGACGCGGTGGCCGCCGCCCGCAAGTGTGCGGAGGCCACCTGCGCGGTCTTCTGTGTCGACACGCTCGACTACCTGCGCAGAGGCGGCCGGATCGGCGCGGCACAGGCCCTGCTGGGCTCGGCACTCGCCGTCAAGCCGCTGCTGGAGGTGGAGGACGGGCGCATCGGAATGCTGGAGAAGGTGCGTACCGCGTCGAAGGCCGTCGCCCGCCTCGAAGAGATCATCGTGGACCGCGCGGGGGACGCCCGGGTGGACATCGCCGTCCACCACCTGGCCGCGGCCGAACGCGCGGCCAAGCTCGCGGAGCGCTTTCGCGAGCGGGTGCCCGGCCTGCGGGAACTGCACGTCAGCGAGGTGGGCGCGGTCATCGGCGCCCACACGGGGCCGGGGCTGCTGGGGGCCGTGCTGTCCGTCAGGTGAGGCTCCGCGAGCCGGAGGCCCGTTTCTGAATGCTGCCTCCTTGGCGTGAAGCTGCCCTCGCCTTTCCCCCCTGTCCCCCGGGCGGGTGAGCGAGTTATCCACAACCCGCGGGTTGTCCACGGGAATCGAGCAAGATCATCATGTGGCGGCGGGGCTGCCTACCGTCCTGGGCATGAGCGAAGGAGTGGGAGAGCCCGAAGCGGAGCGCGGGGTGCGGGGGCGGCCGCCGGCGTGGGTCGCGGACGCGGTCTCGGCGCGTGCGACAGCACAGGGAGCACCGAGTGGACGAAGCCCGGCGCCGCGCCGGGTCGAGGGTGACGACGACGCGGGGACGGCAGGTCCGCCGGGAGACCGCGGAGGGACAGTGGCGAGCCCGGCCGGTGACCAGGGCGGGGTGGCGGGGAGTCCAGGTGGTGACCAGGGCGGGTGGGAGGGCCCGCGAGGTGAGAAGGACGGCGTAGCCGTCGCGGACGGTCGGCCCGCCGTGAGCGGGGCCGGCGTGCGCAGCCGTCGTCCGGCCCGGCGCCGACCACCCCGGGGGCCGCGGGGCAACCCCGGCACGGGTCCGGGCCGGCGGGACGGACACCGCCTCGTACGTCGCTCGCGGCGCACGGCGCCCGATCCGGGAGGGACAGCGACCCGCGCCAGGTCACTGCTCACCGAGGCCCCGCCCCATGGTGAGACGGCTCCGCTCCCGGATGAGACGGCTCCGCTTCCGGATGAGACGGCTCCGCCTCCGGGCAGCGCGACGGCCCCGCTTCCGGGCACGACGGCCGCCTTCCACGAGGGGGCGCCGCCTCTTGTTGAACCATTCGCCGAGCCTCTCGCCGAGCCTCTCGCCGAGCCTCTCGCCGAGCCTCTCGCCGAGCCTCTCGCCGAGCCTCTCGCCGAGCCGCTCGGCGAGGGGGAGGCGCTGCCCGAGCCCCGCGCCAGGACCCGTCCTCTCGTCGAGCGGCCCGCGCCCGAGCACGAGACGTGGGCCATGCCCCGCGCGGAGGCCATCGCGGCGGCCCGTGAGGCCGTCCACCGGAGCCGCGAGCGACTCCACCCCGGGCCGGACCGGAGGGGTGAGTGGCCGGGGGACGAGTGGAGCGGCGGCGCGGCCCGGCCGCCGGGCCCCGAGCCGCACCGTCGCGAGGGGCAGGTGCCTCCGAGGAGCAGGCGGTACGCAGGGGGAGCCGAACCTCTCCCGCCTGCCGCACGGCGGCACGAAGAGGAGCACGGGGAGGACGAGGGTCCCGGGCCGGGCGACGGCTTTGAGCCGGGGCGGGTGGGGGGCGGGTTCTTCACCGAGCAGGACGGAGAACGCGGGGCGGCGCGGGCGAGGCTGCCCTGGCGGGAACGCTGGGGGCTCGCCTTGGAGGAGCGACTGCCGGCGTGGCTGCGGCTGCGCTGCGGAATCGAGCCGAAGACCCTGGTGGCGCTCGTGTTGGTGCTGCTGGTCGCGGTGGGGTTCGCGGTGCACCACTTCTGGACGGGCCGGCCCCAGGGCGTCGCCGTCCCGAGCGCGGAAGGCGCCCCGGAAGGAGGTCCCACAGCGCGCCCACCGGGCGGCGCCTCTCCGGTGCCGGGGTCCGGTGGCGTGGCGGCGGCCTCCACCAGCGCGTCGCCGGGCAAGCGGCTCGTGGTGGACGTCTCCGGAAAGGTGCGCGATCCCGGAGTCCACCGCTTGCCGGCGGGGTCGCGGGTGACCGACGCGCTGGAGGCGGCGGGCGGGCTCCGCAAGGGAGCCGACACCAGTGGGCTGAACCGGGCGCGGCTGCTGGTGGACGGGGAGCAGATCGTGGTGGGGAAGCCCGGCAAGGGCGGGGCCGCCGCGCCCCCCGGCGCCACCGCGGGCGGCGGCGCGTCCACCGGCGCGGCGAGCGGCGGACCCGCGGCGCCGGTCAGCCTGAGTGCGGCGACCCCCGAGCAGTTGGAAAACCTTCCGGGGGTCGGGCCCGTGCTCGCCCAGCACATCGTCGACTACCGCACGGAGCACGGTGGCTTCACAACGGTCGACCAGCTCAAGGAAGTGAACGGCATCGGCGAGAAGCGGTTCGCGGACATCGAGCCCAAGGTCACACCGTGAGCACGAGCCGCCGCCGACGGCGGGCGGCCGGGGGCCTGGCTCCTCCCGACGGCCGTCCGGGCGAAGCGGAAGCGGGGGGAACACCGCAGGAGCCACGGGACTTACGGCTGGTCGGGCCCGCACTGGCGGCCTGGGCGGCGGCTGCCGGAGCACTGGGCGTCTCCGGAACGCGGGCGGCGGTCGGTGTCGCGCTGAGCGGCCTGGCCGGACTCGCGCTGGTGGCCTTCGCGCTACGGGGCAGGAGCGTGAGGACTGCTCCCCCGGGCCGGGCCGCCACCCCGTCCGGCGCTGCGGGCAACGCGGCGCCCGGGACCGCAGCCCAGGTCGGCCACGGGGCGCGGAGGCGGACCGTGCTTCTCGGCGCGGCGGTCAGCCTCCTGTGCGCGGCAGCGGCCGGGGGCAGTGCCGCGCTGCACGCGGCCGACCTGCGCAGGGGACCGTTGCCCGAACTGGCCGAAAGACAGGCGGAGGTGACCGTCGAGCTCACCGTCACAAAAGACCCCCGGGTGACCCGGCCCCGGGTGCGGGGATCACAGCAGTCGCCCGGAGTCGTGGTGGTCCAGGCCCAGGCGGACGCCCTCGTGGCCGGGGACGGCTCCAGGACCCGACTGCGCACACCGGTACTGCTGCTGGTCAGGCTGGACGGGGAGGGAGGCGGAGCGGCGGGGGAGGGGAGGGGCAAGGACAGCGGTCATGACAGCGGCCCGGAGGTGAACGCTCCGCCGTCCCGTACCGCCTGGCTGCGACTGCTGCCCTCCACTCGCCTCCGGATCCGCGGCGACCTCGTGCGGCCCGACTCCGACAGGAGAGGAGGCAGGGACGTCGCGGCGGTGCTGCGGGCCGACTCCGGTCCCCCCGAGGTCATCGGACGACCGACAGCCGTGCAGCGGGCCGCGGGCCGGCTCCGCGCCGGGTTGCGGAGCGCCGTCACCGGTCTGGACGAGGACGCGCGGGGGCTGTTGCCGGGGCTGGTGGTCGGCGACACCTCCGGGCTGAGCCGGGAGCTGGAAGATGCCTTCCGCGCCACGGACATGACACATCTGCTCGCTGTGAGCGGGGCGAACCTGTCGATCCTGCTGGTCCTGCTCATCGGTCCGCCGGGTCTCGCCCACCGGGCGGAGCGGCGGGGGCTCGCTCCACGGCTCGGGCTTCCGCTGCGGACGACGGCGGTGGTCGCGGCCTTGCTGACGCTCGGCTTCGTCGTGGTGTGCAGACCGGAGCCGAGTGTGTTGCGGGCGGCGGCCTGCGGGCTGATCACGGTCTGGGCGATCGGCACGGGACGGCGGCGTTCGCTGTTGCCCGCCCTCGCAGCGGCGGTGCTGGTGCTGGTCTTCTACGACCCCTGGCTGGCGCGGGACTTCGGTTTCCTGCTCTCCGTGCTGGCCACCGCGTCCCTGCTGACGGTGGCGCCCTGCTGGTCCGCGGCCCTGCGCAGGCGCGGGTGGCCGGGCAGGCCGGCGGAAGCCCTGGCCGCCGCGGCCGCGGCGCAGGCCGGGTGCGCGCCGGTGGTCGCGGTGCTGGCGGCGCACGTGAGCCTGGTGGCGGTGCCGTGCAACCTGCTGGCGGAGTTCGCGGTCGCGCCGGCCACCGTGCTCGGTTTCGCCGCGCTGGTGGCCGCGCCGCTCGCGATGCCGGTGGCGAAGGGGCTGGCGTGGCTGGCGAGCTGGCCGGTGGAGGCCATCGCGGGCATCGCACGGACGGGTGCGGGGCTGCCCGGCGCGGAGATCGGCTGGCCGGGGTCCTGGCCGGGGGCGCTGGGGCTCGCGACGCTGCTGGCCGTGCTGTTCCTGGTGGCGGCCCGGCTGCGGCTGCCGTACCGGCCGTGGTGGTGTGCCGCGTGTGTGCTGGCGCTGCTGCTGGCGGTGGTGCGGCCGGTGCCGCTGGTCCGGCCGTTCACGGGGTGGCCGCCGACGGGGTGGCGGATGGTCGCGTGCGACGTGGGCCAGGGCGACGCGCTGGTGCTGGCCGTGGACGCGGGGCGGGGTGGGGCGGGCGGAGCCGTGGTGGTGGACGCGGGCCCCGATCCCGCAGCGGTCGACCGGTGTCTGACCCGGCTCGGTGTGACGTCGGTGCCGCTGGTCGTACTGACGCACTTCCACGCCGACCATGTGGCGGGCGTGACCGGGGTGTTGCGGGGCAGAAAGGTCGGAGCCGTCGAGACGACCGGGCTGGAGCGGCCCCCTGGCCAGGCGGAGTTCGTGCGCGAGGCGGCACGGCGGGCCGGGGTGCCGGTGCTCACCGCCCGCGCGGGCGAGCGGCGCCGTGTCGGAGACCTGCGGTGGGAGGTGGTCTGGCCCCAGCAGGCCGCGGGAGACGGTGTGCCGGGCGGAAGCGGCCTCAACGACGGGAGGAGCGGTGAGGCGGACGGAGAGAGCGGGGAGGGCGCCAACGACGCGAGTGTCACGCTGCTCGTGCGCACGGCCGGTCTCAGCCTGTTCCTGGCCGGCGATCTGGAGCCCGAAGCGCAGCGGGGCTTGCTGGCGCTCCGCCCTGATCTGCCGCGGGCGGACGTGCTGAAGGTGGCGCACCACGGTTCGCGCTTCCAGGACCCCGAACTGATGCGGCGGCTGCGACCGCGGGTGGCCCTCGTCTCGGCGGGGCGGGACAACCCCTACGGGCATCCGGCCCCCGAGACGCTGGATGCGCTGGCCGCCGCGGGGGCGCTGGTCGCGCGGACGGACCGCAACGGGGCGCTGGCACTGGTGCGGCGCCCCGACGGCACCCCTGCCGTGGTCACCCAGCGGGGCGACCCGGTCGGGGGCGGCCCGGTCGCGGCCGGAGGCGGCCCGGACCGTGCAGCGGCGTCGGGCTGCGCACCGGCACCGGACCGCGGGGCGGTGCTGGTCCGCGGGGCGGTGCTGGACCGCGGGGCGGCGCCGGACCAGGCGGTCGCGGCGGTGTCGGGCCGCGGAGTGGCAGCGGGGTACCGCGAGCGTGCCGGGCGGCTCAGTCGTTCTCCAGCCAGCCCTCGTGTTCCTCCGCGAGCGAGGCCAGGAGGGCGGTGTCGAAGGCGCCGTGCGGATCTTCGAGGACGACCAGCCACTGTGCGTCCTCGGCGTCGTCCTCCCCGGCGAGGGCGTCGCGGACCAGTTCGGGCTCCTCACAGAGACCGAGCCGCAGTTCGACCTGGACGGCCACCTCCTCGGCCGCGTCCCTGTCGGGCAGTACCAGTACATGCCGTACGTCGCTCACCGTCACCGGGGCATTCTCCCAGCGGAAGGCCCTGCCGGGTCGGCTGGGGGTTCGGTGGCTCCTGGTGGCCGGACACCGTGACGGGGCGCCGAGAGGCGGGGCGGCGGGGCTGGGAGGTGCTCGGCTGTCGGTGCGGTGTGGGATCCTGGTCGGGATGGCTGCGCGTAAGAAGACCTCCGACGATCCGCTGGCCCCCGTGACCCTCGCGGTGGGCCAGGAGGAGCTGCTCATCGACCGGGCCGTGCGGGCCGTGATCGACGCGGCGCGGGCCGCCGACGCCGACACCGACGTCCGCGACCTCGCGCCGGGAGAGCTCCAGCCGGGCACGCTCGCCGAGCTGACCAGCCCGTCGCTGTTCGCCGAGCGGAAGGTCGTGGTCGTGCGCGCGGCGCAGGACCTGGCGGCGGAGACGGTCAAGGACGTGAAGGCGTACCTGTCCGCGCCGGTGGAGGAGATCACTCTCGTCCTCGTGCACCCGGGCGGCGCGAAGGGCAAAGGGCTGCTGGACGCCGCACGCAAGGCGGGGGCGCGCGAGGTCGAGTGCCCGAAGATGACCAAGCCGGCCGACCGGCTGGCCTTCGTACGCGGTGAGTTCCGGACGCTGGGGCGTTCGGCGACGCCCGAGGCGTGCCAGGCGCTGGTCGACGCCATCGGCAGCGACCTGCGGGAGCTGGCTTCCGCCTGCACGCAGCTCACCGCCGACATCGAGGGGACGATCGACGAGGCCGTGGTCGGCCGCTACTACACGGGCCGGGCGGAGGCCTCCAGCTTCACCGTCGCCGACCGGGCGGTCGAGGGCAGGGCGGCCGAAGCGCTGGAGACGCTGCGCTGGGCGGTGTCCACCGGTGTCGCGCCCGTGCTGATCACCAGCGCGCTGGCGCAGGGGGTCCGGGCCATCGGCAAGCTGGCCGCCGCCCCGCGTGGGGCGCGCCCCGGCGACCTGGCGCGTGAGCTGGGTATGCCGCCGTGGAAGATCGACCGCGTGCGCCAGCAGATGCGTGGATGGACGCCGGACGGCGTGGCCGCCGCGCTGCGGGCCGTCGCGGAGGCGGACGCGGCGGTCAAGGGCGCCGGCAGTGATCCGGAGTACGCGCTGGAGAAGGCGGTCGTCACCATCGCGGGTGCCGCCCGCTCCCGCTGAGCCGGCGCCCCGCCCGCTCCCTCTGCCCCCGAGCCTCGTCGGCTCCAGTCGGCCTCCGAGCCCGGTCCCTCCCGCTGACCTCCGAGCCCCGTCGGCTCCCGCTGACCCGGGCCCCACCAGGCGCAGCCCTCGTCGGCCGTGGCCCAGGGGGGTAACCCCTTACTTGCGAGTAGCAGTACTTGGGCTGCCGGACGGCGCGAGTGCCGCCGCGCGGGGCGGCATTGCACCCGGTCGTACTCGTGCCCGCGCAGCGGTCTACCGGATCAGACTCGGGCGCGCAGGTGAGACCACACAACGATCGCGACGCGATACGCGCCTCAGCGCAGGGTTCCGGCCGTGCGTACTTCGATGAGTGCTTGCCGTGCGAGCGGGCCGAAGTCCTCGCTGTTGTCGGCGTCGATCCACTGGTCGAAGGCGATCTCCCAGGCGAGCGCGCCCAGTTGGGCGGCTACGCGCGCGGTCAGGTCCGGGGTGCCGCGGCGGGTGAGGGCCTCGATCATCGAGGCGGTGAGGTCGATCCTTTTCAGGGCTTCGCGTTCACGCAGTTCCGCATTGGCGCTCAAAACGGCCTGTCGTCGGCTGCTGAACTCGCGGCGGTCGGCGGTGAAGAACGTCCGGCCGAGCGCGTCGAGGGCGTTGCCCACCGTGTCGAGCGGCCCGGCCGCCGGTGGCGCCGAGGCGATCCCTTCGAGGAGTAGACCGGTCACCGTGCCCCTGCCGAAGAGCACTTCGCGCTTGTCCGGGAAGTACCGGAAGAACGTGCTTTTGGTGAGCCCCGCACGCTCCGCGATCTCGATCACGGTCGTGTTCTCGTAGCCGTTCTCCTCGAAGAGGTCGAGGGCGGCGGCGGCGAGTCGTCCTGGTGCGTCGGGTTGCCAGCGAGCCATGAGAGCAGTCTACGGGACTTGGTCCCATCACTGATGTAGGGTCGATGAGACCAAGTCCCATCACTGGCCAAGAGGGGTCACCTATGAGCAAAGCTGTCCGTTACCGGCGATTTGGCGGTCCCGAAGTGCTCGAACTGCACGAGATACCCGAGCCACACGCGGCACCGGACGAAGTCCGCGTCCGGGTCACGGCCGCCGGGCTGAATCCGATGGATTGGCAGATCACCACGCAGCCCGACATGGCAGCGCGGTTCGGCATCACCTTGCCCGCCGGTTTCGGCAGCGACTTCGCCGGAGTGGTGGACGAAGTGGGCTCCGAAGCCACGGGGTTCGCGACCGGCGACCGGGTGTACGGCGGTGCGATTGGCCGGTCCGTCGCCGACTTCGTGCTGGTCAAGACACCGGCGACAACGATATGGCCCACCCCGGAGGGCGTCGCCGACGAGGTGGCGGGCACGCTTCCGGTCTCCGGCCTGACGGCCTCCGCCGCGCTCGCCTCGATCGGGCTCCGCACCGGGGACACCGTCCTGATCGGCGGGGCGGCGGGCGGCGTGGGCATCTTCGCCGTGCAGCTGGCGAAGCTCGCGGGCGCCCGAGTGCTCGGCACCGCCTCCGAGGGCACGTTCGGATTCCTGCGCGGGCTCGGCGTCGAGCCCGTCGCGTACGGCCCCGGCCTGGTGGACCGGGTACGGGCCCTCGCGCCCGAGGGCATCACTGCCGCGACCGACCTGTTCGGAAGAGAGGCAGCCGAGGTCGCGCTCAAGCTCGGCGTGGCACCCCAGCGCGTCTCCGTCGTGGCCGACGGCCCCGCCCCGCCGCCTGGTGTACACAAGGCGGGCGCCCTCGACGCGGGTCCGGGCGCCATGGAGCGAATCGCCGACGCGATCCGTTCCGGCGGGATCACGGTGCCGATCGCGGCCACCTTCCCTGTCGAGCAGATCCGCGAAGCCGTGACGAAGCAGGCCGAGAGGCATGTCCACGGCAAAATAGTGATCGCACTGTGAACCGGCGCTAGGGAGTGTCTTCAAAGTAGCGGCGTCCGCCCGCAAGGCAGGCGGGACTTTGAGGACACGACCTAGGGTCTGTTGTGGAAGTGCTGGTCACAGCCACTCGTCGATGGCTGCGACCAGCACCGTCGCTTCGTAGCGGACGGCGCGTTTGTCGTATCGAGTGGCGACGGCCCGGTGTCGCTTGAGCCGGCTGATCCCATACTCGACCCCGTACCGGTGCTTGTAATCGACCTTGTCCGGACTCCGGGGACCGCCCGCCACGCGGTCCCCGTTCGAGGCGGTTGCGGATCCGGTCCGCCGGAACCGGGATGGTGGCCTTGATCCCGCCTCTGCGCAGGTGGGAGCGATCGGGAAGCGTACGCCTTGTCGGCGCGCACCCGGTGCGGGCGCTTGCGCGGCCTGCCGAGTCCCGGCCTCGGCACCCGGATGGCTTCAGGGCCGCTGCGAACTGCGGGGAGTCGCCCCGCTGCCCCACTTTCGCAACGGACCTAGGCGCGGCCCCCGCCGGCCGTGGGCCCGGTCGTGCCAGCCCTCACCAGGCGCAGCCCCCGCCGGCCGCGGGCCCGGTCGCGCCAGCCCCCACCAGGCGCAGCCCCTGCCAAGCGCGGGCGCCACTCGGCGCGGGCCCCACCCCGGCGCAAGCCCCTCCGGATGCGGGGCTCTCCCTGCACCGGCCGCAGCCGGTGCAGGAACCGCCGGGCGCATGCGAAAGACCCCGCCGGTTCCCTGGGGAAGAGGGAAACAGCGGGGTCTTCCGTGGTGCTGTGTGGTGCGCCGCACCCGCGTGGCGAACGCAGGCCGCGTGCGGCGCGCTGTCTCAAGCGGTGGTCCGGGCGTACGGCGGATGAGAGAGGGCCCGCCTCACGACGCCCGAGCCGGATGGGGTCGGTGCCCCGTCGAGCTGAGAGAGGAGAGGTCAGCCGTTGACGGTGGAGACGTGCTTGGCCAGCGCCGCCTTCTTGTTGGCGGCGTTGTTCTTGTGCAGCACGCCCTTGCTGACGGCCTTGTCGAGCTTGCGGGCCGCCTCCTTCTGGGCCTCGGTCGCCTTGGCGGCGTCACCGGTGGCGACGGCCTCGCGGGTGCGACGGATCGCGGTCTTCAGCTCGGACTTGACGGCCTTGTTGCGCTGCCGCGCCTTCTCGTTCGTCTTGATCCGCTTGATCTGGGACTTGATGTTCGCCACGAAAGAGCCTTTGCGGTTCGGAGTTTCCAACGCCGGTGCCGTGGGGCACCGCATCAGTGCCATAAGGCACAGTCGCCCAGGCTACCAGTCGGGCACCGGCCCCTCCCAATCCTCTCGGTGTCCCGCACGCATGGGACCATGGTGTGCGACACACCCGCGCGAATCCCGCGAACCCTGCCCGAAGACGACCCTGCCCGAAGACGAAACCCAGCCCGAAGATCCCGACAGGCCAGACCCGACAGGACACTGCGTGCCCGCGACCCCAACGAACGCGCCGGAGCCGAGCCGTACCGACCCGGCGCTGATCCGTAACTTCTGCATCATCGCGCACATCGACCACGGCAAGTCCACGCTTGCCGACCGGATGCTCCAGCTGACCGGCGTCGTGGACAAGAGGCAGATGCGCGCGCAGTACCTCGACCGCATGGACATCGAGCGCGAGCGGGGCATCACGATCAAGTCCCAGGCCGTGCGGATGCCCTGGGCGCCCTCGGACGACCCGGGCAGCCCCCATGTGCTCAACATGATCGACACCCCGGGGCACGTCGACTTCACCTACGAGGTCTCCCGCTCCCTGGCGGCGTGCGAGGGGTGCATCCTGCTGGTGGACGCCGCGCAGGGCATCGAGGCGCAGACCCTCGCCAACCTGTACCTGGCGATGGAGCACGACCTCACGATCATCCCCGTGCTGAACAAGATCGATCTGCCGGCCGCGCAGCCCGAGAAGTTCGCGGCGGAGCTGGCGCACCTCATCGGCTGCGAGCCGGAGGACGTGCTGAAGGTCTCAGCGAAGACGGGCGAGGGCGTCGAGGAGCTGCTGGACGAGGTCGTCCGCCAGGTCACCCCGCCGACGGGGGTGGCGGACGCCCCGGCCCGCGCGATGATCTTCGACTCGGTCTACGACGCGTACCGCGGCGTGGTGACCTACATCAAGGTCGTTGACGGGCTGCTCAGCAAGCGCGAGCGCATCCGCATGATGTCGACGGGCGCCACGCACGAGCTGCTGGAGATCGGCGCGAACTCGCCGGAGATGACGCCGGCCGACGGGCTGGGCGTGGGCGAGGTCGGCTACCTGATCACCGGCGTGAAGGACGTGCGCCAGTCGAAGGTGGGTGACACGGTCACCCAGCAGTCCAAGGGTGCCGAGGATCCGCTGCCGGGCTACAAGGACCCGAAGCCGATGGTCTTCTCGGGGCTGTATCCGCTGGACGGCTCCGACTATCCGGAGCTGCGCGAGGCGCTGGACAAGCTGCTGCTCAACGACGCCGCGCTCACCTACGAGCCGGAGAGTTCGGCGGCGCTGGGCTTCGGCTTCCGGGTGGGCTTCCTGGGCCTGCTGCACCTGGAGGTGATCCGGGAGCGGCTGGAGCGCGAGTTCGGACTCGACCTGATCGCCACGGCGCCGAACGTGGTCTACCGGGTGGAGATGGAGGACGGCACCGAGCACGTGGTGACCAACCCCAGCGAGTTCCCCACGGGCAAGACCGCGACGGTGCACGAGCCGGTGGTGCGGGCGACGCTCATCGCGCCCAGCGAGTTCATCGGCGCGATCATGGAGCTGTGCCAGTCGCGGCGCGGCAGCCTGCAGGGCATGGACTACCTGTCGGAGGACCGGGTCGAGCTGCGCTACACGCTGCCCCTGGCGGAGATCGTCTTCGACTTCTTCGACGCGCTGAAGTCCCGTACCCGGGGTTACGCCTCCCTCGACTACGAGCCGACCGGCGAGCAGACGGCCGATCTGGTCAAGGTCGACATCCTCCTCCAGGGGGACAAGGTGGACGCGTTCTCCGCGATCGTCCACAAGGACAAGGCGTACTCCTACGGCACCCGGATGGCCAACAAGCTGCGCGAGCTGATCCCGCGGCAGCAGTTCGAGGTGCCCATCCAGGCGGCGGTCGGTGCCCGCATCATCGCCCGCGAGACGATCCGCGCGATCCGCAAGGACGTGCTGGCTAAGTGCTACGGCGGTGACATCTCGCGGAAGCGGAAGCTGCTGGAGAAGCAGAAGGAGGGCAAGAAGCGGATGAAGGTCGTCGGCCGGGTGGAGGTGCCGCAGGAGGCGTTCATCGCGGCGCTGTCGACCGACGACAGCGGCGGTGGCGGCGAGGCCAAGTCGAAGAAGTAGCTACGAGAGCCCGACGCCGGCTCTCGGGCCCCCGAGTGCCGGGAGAGAGGCTCGGTGCCGTCACCCTCCGCTTCGGCGGCGATCCGCGCAGCAGCCCCCTTACGTAAGGGGGCTGCTGCCTTTAGTCTGATCTCTGCTCAGTAGTTACTCGCCAGTCATAAGACTTGTCGGTCAGGCAGACCCGGGGAGCGCGAGGCGACGCGGCGAGCCGACTCGAGCGAGCAGCCGACACACAGGACGCAAGGACGCGGGTCCCGGAGGATGGCGTGAGCGACACACAGTCCCTGATCGAGAACCGGCCGCCTTCCGTGGCGACGCTCTTTCTGGAGCGGGTCGAGGCCACCCCGGACGCGGAGGCCTACCGGTATCCCGTCATCCGTCCCGCGGGGCAGAGCGAGGGACCCGACGAGTGGCGCTCCTACAGCTGGCGCGAGTCGGCGGAGCGGGTCTTGTCCATCGCGGCGGGCCTCATGGACCTGGGGGTGAGCCCGGAGGAGCGGGTCGCCATCGCCTCCGGTACCCGGATCGAGTGGATCCTGACCGACCTGGGGATCCTGTGCGCGGGAGCGGCCACGACGACGGTCTACCCCAGCACGAACGACGACGAGGTCGCCTACATCCTCGCCGACTCGGCCAGCCGTGTGCTGATCGCCGAGGACGCCACCCAGCTCGCGAAGGTCCGTGCGCACCGCGACGAGCTGCCCGAGCTGGCCCACGTGGTGCTGATGGACGGCGAGCCGGAGGCCGAGGACGCCGCGAGCGGCTGGGTGATCGGCTTCGAGGAGCTGGAGCGCCGCGGTGCCGCCTACCGCGAGGAGCACCCGCGGGCGGTCACCGAGACGGTCGAGGCCCTGCGCGCCGACCAGCTGGCCACGCTGATCTACACCTCGGGCACGACGGGCAGGCCGAAGGGCGTGCGGCTGCCGCAGGACGCCTGGTCGTACATGGCCAGGGCGGTTCCGCAGGCCGGTCTGCTCACCCGGGACGACGTGCAGTACCTGTGGCTGCCGCTGGCGCACGTCTTCGGCAAGATGCTGATCTCGGTGCAGATCGACTCGGGCCACGTCGTCGCCGTGGACGGCCGCGTCGACAAGATCATCGATAATCTGCCGGTCGTGCAGCCGACGAAGATGTGCGCGGTGCCGCGGATCTTCGAGAAGGTCTACAACGGGGTCGCCCAGAAGGCACGGGCGGGCGGGCCGGCGAAGTACAAGATCTTCCTGTGGGCGGCCGAGGTCGCCCGCGAGTACGCGAAGACGACGCAGGACAACCAGCGCCGCACCGGTGTGCCGGACGCGCCCGCGGGCCTGAGGGTCAAGCACGCCATCGCGGACCGGCTGGTCTACAGCAAGCTGCGGGAGGCGTTCGGCGGCCGCATGGTCGGCTGCGTGTCAGGATCCGCCGCGCTCGCTCCGGACCTGGGCTACTTCTTCGCGGGCGCCGGTATCCCGGTGCTGGAGGGCTACGGGCTCACCGAGTCGTCGGCCGCCAGTTTCTGCAACCGCAGCGACAACTTCCGTACGGGCACGGTCGGCAAGCCGATGCCGGGCACCGAGGTGCGTATCGCGGACGACGGCGAGGTCCTGCTGCGCGGCCCCGGCATCATGGAGGGCTACCACGGCCTGCCGGACAAGACCGCGGAGGTGTTGGAGGAGGACGGCTGGTTCCACACCGGAGACATCGGCGAACTGTCCGAGGACGGCTACCTGCGGATCACCGACCGCAAGAAGGATCTGATCAAGACCTCGGGCGGCAAGTACATCGCGCCGGCGGAGGTCGAGGGCCAGTTCAAGGCCGTCTGTCCGTACGTGTCCAACATCCTGGTGCACGGCGCGGGCCGGAACTTCTGCACGGCCCTGATCGCGCTGGACGAGCCCGCCGTCATGGCCTGGGCCGCGGACCAGGAGGACCTCAAGGGCAAGCCGTACGCGGAGGTCGTCGTCTCCGAGCAGGTGCGCGCCCTGGTGGACGGCTACGTCGAGGAGCTGAACAGCGGCTTGCAGCGCTGGCAGACCATCAAGAAGTTCCGTGTGCTCCCGCGTGACCTCGACATCGAGCACGGAGAGCTGACGCCCAGCCTGAAGATGAAGCGCCCCGTGGTGGAGAAGAAGTTCGGCGACCTGATCGACGAGATGTACGAGGGCGCCCGCGAGCGCTGAGCCCGTCGGAGCGCGCGCTCACCGCGCTCAAGGCGCTCACAGCGCCGGGCCCGTCCGGGATGCCACGTGACGCCCGGAGGCACCGTGCGGCTCGTTCAGACGCCGCGCAGCCCGTTCAGCGTGTCGGCCAGCTGGGCGACGTCGCGGGCGAGCCGCGCGGTGTCGGCGCCGCCGTCGGCCAGGCGGGTTTCGACCGCCTCGAGGCGGCGTGCGAAGTCGTCCAGCCGGTGCTGCTCCTCCGTCAGCAGGTGGCACAGCCGGCGGCTCTTGCGGTCCAGGTCGAGGAAGACGCTCACCTTGGTGCGCAGCACCCAGGGGTCGAACGGCTTGGGCACGTAGTCCACGGTGCCGGTGGCGTAGCCCCTAAAGGAGAAGCCGGACTCGCGGGTGGCGGACGGGCCCGTCAGGAAGATGACGGGAAGGTCCTTGGTGTGGTCGGAGCGTTTCAGGCACCGGGCTGTCTCGAAGCCGTCCATGCCCGGCATCGCGACGTCGAGCAGGACGAGCGCGATCTCTTCCCGTTCCAGCACGGTCACCGCCTCAGCGCCGGACGCCGCCCGCGCGAGTGGGACGTGTAACGTCGAGAGCACGGCTTCCAGCGCGACGAGGTTGTCCTCCATGTCGTCGACGAGCAGGACGCCCGCGTCGTGTGGGGGGCGTCCTGTGCCCCTCGTGGATCCCCTGCTCATCGCTCCTCGTCGGTGTCGCCGGGTGGTTGATTCTCGAACGGGAAGAAGGCGAGCACGGTACCCGGCCGTCGCGGTGTGTCAACTTTCGGGGCACGCTTGGTGGTTAGGGGGCGCTTTACTTCCCGGTGAGGGGATTTTCAGCCACCTTTTCCGTGACTCCACGCGTATGAGCGGGCCCCTTCTGTCACTCTTGCTTCACCGCGCTGAGCGGTGACGGAGCAGCTGGGCCGGGGGGAGAGGCACGATGCCGCACACGCGGGCGGAGGCGGGAGCGGAGACCGGCACGGAGGTCGCCGCCGGTGGGGGCGGAGGGTGGGCGAGTCAGGGTGTCCTCTGTTTTCTCGCGGAAGCCTCCGATCTGCTGGCCGGACACACCGACGAGGACAAGGTCGCCTCGCTCGCCGGGCAGTTGATGGTGCCCCGCTTCGCCGACTGGTGCGCGGTGTGGCTGCGGGACGAGGAGCGCTCACGACCGCCACGGCTCGCCCGGGTGTGGCATGCGCAGGAGGGCCGCATCGCCGCTTTGCGCGCCGAGCTCACCCGTCACCCGCCGCTGGGCACCCCCCGCGCCCTCCCGGGCCGGGCCGTCCCCTGGCACCGTCACCGCGAACCGGCCGGTGCCGACGCACGAGCCGGTACCGACGGGAAGGCCGGTGCCGATGGAAAGGCCGGTGCCGACGGGAGAGCCGGTGCCGAGGTCCGCTGTGACTTGGTGGTCGGTGGGCGCACCCTCGGTTCGCTGGTGCTCGGGCGGGAGGGGCTGCCGCGGTTTCCTGACGGAGTCCTCGGCCTGGTCGAGGACTTCGCACGCCGGGTGGCCCTCGCCGTGCTCTCGGCGCGCCGCTACACCCTCCAGGCCACCATCAGCCAGGTCCTCCAGCGGGGGCTGCTGCCCAGCGAGGAGGTGCACGTCCCCGGCCTGGACACCGCGCTGGTCTACGAGCCGGCCGGCGAGGGGGCGTGGGCGGGCGGCGACTTCTACGATCTGCTGCGGCTGCCCTCGGGCCGCTGGCGCTTCGCTCTCGGCGACGTGTGCGGCAGCGGCCCCGAGGCCGCCGTCGTCACCGGGCTGGCCCGCCCCGTGCTGCGGCTGCTCGCCAGGGAGGGCTACTCGGTCACCGAGACGCTGAACCGGCTCAACCGCGAGGTGGGGGAGCAGGCACGGTTCCTCTCCGTCGTCTACGGCGAACTGGCCTTCCGCGACGGGCTGGTGGACTGCACGCTCACCTGCGCCGGGCATCCGCTGCCGCTGGTGCGCGACGCCTCGGGCGCCGTCCGCACCGCCGCGCTGCCGCAGTTGCTGCTCGGCGTCGCACAGGATGTGGACTACGACAGCCAGTCCTTCACCCTGCGCCCCGGCGACACGCTGCTGTGCGTCACCGACGGCGTGACCGAACGCCGCAGCGGGCGGCACCTGTTCGACGACGGAGACGGGCTGGCCGCCCTGTTCGCGGAGTGCGCGGGCCTGGAAGCGGGTGCCACCGCCGAGCGTCTGCGGCGCGCGGTCCACGCCTTCGCCCCGGACCTGCCCGCCGACGATCTGGCCATGCTGGTGCTGCGGGCGCCGGACGGGCCACCGCGGCGCCCGCACACCACGTGAGAACGCCCGGGGACCGCGTGGATACGCCCGCCTACCGCGTGCGCACTCCCGCGTACCACTGGAGCACGCCCGCACGCCGCCCGACGGCCTGCTCGGGGAGGGGGCCGCTCAGTCGACCAGGTCACGCACCACGGCGTCCGCCAGCAGCCGGCCCCGCAGGGTGAGAACGGCGCGTCCCCGTGCGTAGGGTTCAGGATCCAGCAGTCCGTCGTCGCGGGCCCGCCGCGCGGCCTTCGCCCCGTCCCGCGCCAGCAGGCCGAGGGGGCAGCCGTCCCGCAGCCGCAGCTCCAGCAGGATCCGTTCGACGCGCCGGTCCTCGCCGTCGAGGATCTCGCGGCCCGCGCCGGGGGAGCGGCCCTCGGCGAGGGCCTTCGCGTAGCCGGCGGGATGCTTGACGTTCCACCAGCGCACCCCGCCGACGTGGCTGTGCGCGCCGGGCCCCGCGCCCCACCAGTCGGCCCCTGTCCAGTACAGCTCGTTGTGGCGGCACCGGGCGGTCGCGTTCCCTTCCCCCGGACTCCGTCCGTCAGGCGCCTCCATGGCCCAGTTGGAGACCTCGTACCACTCCATGCCCGCCGCGCTCAGGCGCTCCTCGGCGATCAGGTAGCGGTCCGCGTGCACGTCGTCGTCCGTCATGGGCACCTCGCCCCGCCGGATCTGCCGCGCCAGCCGGGTGCCCTCCTCGACGATCAGCGCGTAGGCGGAGACGTGGTCGGGGCCCGCGGCGAGCGCGGCGTCCAGCGAGGCCCGCCAGTCGTCGTCCGTCTCGCCCGGCGTGCCGTAGATCAGGTCGAGGTTGACGTGCGAGAACCCCGCCTTGCGGGCCTCCGCGACGCACTCCTCGGGGCGGCCGGGCGTATGGGTGCGGTCCAGTACCCGCAGTACGTGCGCGCGGGCGCTCTGCATGCCGAACGAGACCCGGTTGAAGCCCGCCTCGCGCAGCTGCGCCAGGTACGCGGGGCCGACGGACTCCGGGTTCGCCTCGGTGGTGATCTCGGCGTCCTTGGCCAGCCCGAACTCCTGGTCGACCGCCCTCAGCATCCGCCCCAGCTCGGCCGCCGGCAGCAGGGTGGGCGTGCCGCCGCCGACGAACACCGTCGAGACGGGACGCGGATCCTCGCCGAGCACCCGGCGGGCGAGGCGGATCTCCTCGACGACCTGCTCCGCGTACCGGTCACGGCTGGTTCCGCCCAGCTCGGAGGCGGTGTAGGTGTTGAAGTCGCAGTAGCCGCAGCGGGTGGCGCAGTACGGCACGTGCAGATAGAAGCCGAGCGGGCGCGTGGCCGCGCCGTCGAGCGCGTGGCGGGGCAGCGAGCCGTCTGCGGGCATCGGCTCGCCGTCGGGAAGTGCGGAGGGCATCTGTCCATTGTCCCCGTTCCCGAACGAAGCCCTCCGTGCGGGAACGGGAACGGGGACCAATCCTCTGTCCCCGTGCGGGACGCCCCCTCGGTGTCAGGCGGCCGTGCCCCCCGCTGCGGTGAGGCGTCGGCCGCGCAGCGCCCGGTAGAGGGCGCCGATCGCGGCTGCCTGCACCAGCGCGGAGAGGCCGACCAGCAGCGCCAGGGCCCAGCCGCTGTCGGGGACGAGCGGCAGGAGGAGCACGGAGACGGGCGCTGTGGCGAAGAACATCCACACCCCCGCGAACGAGGCGTCGGGCCCCGAGCCGAACAGGCTGACGCCGACGGTCAAGAGCACGGAGACCCCGACCAGCGCGAGGTAGACCAGCGACGCCGGGTTGAGCAGCAGTCCCCGAGCGGTCGTTTTTCGTTTGGTGTCCCCGGACCCTGCCATGATCAGACCCCCTGATCCCGGTCGCACCCGAGTGCGACGCCGATGTGTGCGGTGTGCGCTCCCACGGTAGGCACGCCCCGCGGTCCACGGCTTGAGTACGCGTACTCAAGCCGTGCAGGAGAGGGGAGAGGGGAGAGGCGGCGCAGGGGACACGGAGACCGGGAGGCCCTGGCCGGGTCTCAGGCCCCTTCCGGTGCCGTCACGAAGTCGATGAGCTCCTCCACGCGGCCCAGCAGCGCGGGTTCCAGGTCCTTGTAGGAGCGCACGCTGCCCAGGATGCGCTGCCAGGCGGCGCCCGTGTTGGCTTCCCAGCCCAGTCCCGCGCACACGCCCAGCTTCCAGTCCGTTCCCCTGGGTACCTTCGGCCACGCGCCGATCCCCACCGAGGCGGGTTTCACGGCCTCCCAGATGTCGATGTAGGGATGCCCGACGACCAGCACGTTCCCCCCGCTGCGTGTCCCTGCCTCCGCCGCGATCCGCGACTCCTTCGACCCCGGCACCAGGTGGTCCACGAGCACCCCGAGCCGCGCGTCGGGGGCGGGTGCGAAGGTCTCGACGACGGCAGGCAGGTCGTCGACGCCCTCCAGGTACTCCACGACGACCCCCTCGATCCGCAGGTCGTCACCCCACACCTTCTCCACCAGTTCCGCGTCGTGCCGTCCCTCGACGTAGATGCGTCCGGCGCGCGCCACCCGGGCCCGTGCGCCGGGTACGGCGATCGAGCCCGAGGCCGTCAGCCGCGGTCCCCTGGCTGCCGCGGCGGCGGGGGCGGCACGGGGCCGTACGAGCGTGACGGCCCGCCCCTCCAGCAGGAAGCCGCGCGGCGCCATGGGGAAGACCCGGTGCTTGCCGAAGCGGTCCTCCAGGGTGACGGTCGGCCCCTCGGCGGTCTTCTCGCACCGTACGACCGCCCCGCAGAAGCCCGTGGTCACCTCTTCGACCACCAGGTCCGGCTCGGCGGCCACCTCGGGCACGGGCTGCTTCCGCTTCCACGGGGGAGTCAGGTCGGGGTTGTCGTAACGGTCGTGACGGCTGCGCATGGGGCACATTCTGCTACGCGTCGGGGACCGGTTCTGCTACGCGTCGGGCCCGGCGAACCGCCGCGCCAGATCCTCCCGTTGTGCCCGCACGAACGCCGCGTCGACGACGGCCCCGTGCCCGGGTACGTACAGCGCTCCCTCGCCGCCCAGGGCCAGCAGCCGGTCGAGCGCCGCGGGCCAGCGGGCTGGGTGGGCGTCGCCTCCCGCCTGGGGTTCGTCCGACTCCTCCACCAGGTCCCCGCAGAAGACGACGTCGGGGTCTCCCGGCACCAGCACGGCCAGGTCGTGTTCGGTGTGCGCCGGGCCCACGTTGACCAGGACGACCTCGCGCCCTCCCAGGTCGAGGGTCAGCTGTCCGCTGACGGGATGGTGCGGGCGGGCCAGCACGTCGGCGGCCTCGGCGGCCTCGTCCTCCAGCAGCCCGTGTGCGACGGCGTCGTCCCGCAGCGCCTCCCCGTGCCGGCCGAGGAACGCGGCGGCACCGACCGCTCCGTACACCTGCGCTCCGGAGAAGACGGCGGTGCCGAAGACGTGGTCGAAGTGCGGGTGTGTGAGCGCCACCCACCGCACCCGGCGGCCCAGCAGCGCGGTCACGTCCGCGCGGATCCCGGCGCCCTCCCGCAGCGAGGAGCCGGTGTCGATGACCAGGGCTCCGCCGTCGCCGCTGACGGCGCCCACCGTCGCGTCCCACCCCGGCAGCCTGCGCCGCACCACCCCGTCCGCGAGCTGCTCCCAGCGTCGGCCGTCGCCGCCCACGAGCGCGCCGGCGGCCCGCGGTGGGTGCGGCATGTGTGGCGTGTGCGTACGACTGTCCCCTCGCGCCTGCATACGACGACGCTAACGGCAGTGCGCGGCCGGCGCCCCCTCCCGGTGCCCGGGGTACGGTTCGGGGCGGCGGATGAGGCGGCCCTTGCCCCGGCTGTGGTGACCGGCCGTACACTGGCTCAGGGGCTTGGCACTCCGGCATGCAGAGTGCCAGGCGAAGTGCCAGGGATGACCGCCGGGGAACGAACCTGGAGCAGCGGCCGGACGGGAGGTGTGCGCCATGCTCAGCGAGCGCCGACTGGAAGTGCTCCGCGCCATCGTCCAGGACTACGTCGGCACCGAGGAGCCGGTGGGCTCGAAGGCCCTCACAGAGAGGCACAACCTGAAGGTGTCACCGGCCACGGTGCGCAACGACATGGCGGCGCTGGAGGACGAGGGCTACATCGCGCAGCCGCACACCAGCGCGGGGCGCATCCCCACGGACAAGGGGTACCGGCTGTTCGTCGACAAGCTTGCCGGCGTCAAGCCGCTGTCGTCGCCGGAGCGGCGCGCGATCCAGAACTTCCTCGACGGTGCCGTCGACCTCGACGACGTGGTGGGGCGCACGGTGCGGCTGCTGGCCCAGCTCACCCGGCAGGTGGCCGTCGTGCAGTACCCCTCGCTGACGCGTTCGACGGTGCGCCACGTCGAGCTGCTGGGGCTCGCGCCCGCGCGGCTGATGCTGGTGCTGATCACCGACACCGGGCGCGTCGAGCAGCGTTTGATCGACTGCCCGGCGCCGATCGGCGAGACGGTGCTGGCCGATCTGCGCGCCCGGCTCAACAGCCGCGTGGTCGGCCAGCGGTTCACCGAGGTGCCCTCCCTGGTGCAGGACCTGCCCGAGGCGTTCGACGCCGACGACCGCGCCACCATCTCCACGGTCCTGGCGACGCTCCTGGAGACCCTGGTCGAGGAGACCGAGGAGCGGCTGATGATCGGCGGCACCGCCAATCTCACCCGCTTCGGACACGACTTCCCCCTCACCATCCGCCCGGTCCTGGAGGCGCTGGAGGAGCAGGTCGTCCTCCTCAAGCTGCTCGGTGAGGCAAAGGACTCGGGCATGACCGTACGAATCGGGCACGAGAACCAGCACGAGGGACTGAGTTCCACATCGGTCGTCTCCGTCGGCTACGGTTCGGGCGACGAAGCAGTCGCCAAACTCGGCGTGGTCGGACCGACCCGCATGGACTACCCCGGAACGATGGGAGCTGTACGCGCAGTGGCACGGTACGTCGGACAGATCCTGGCGGAGTCATAAGGTGGCGACGGACTACTACGCGGTCCTCGGCGTGCAGCGCGACGCCTCGCAGGACGAGATCAAGAAGGCTTTCCGCAGGCTCGCCCGCGAGCTGCACCCGGACGTCAACCCGGACCCGAAGACCCAGGAGCGGTTCAAGGAGATCAATACCGCCTACGAGGTGCTCTCCGACCCGCAGAAGAAGCAGGTCTACGACCTGGGCGGCGACCCGGCCTCCGGCGCGGCGGGCGGCGCGGCGGGCGGCTTCGGCGGCGGCTTCGGCAACTTCAGCGACATCATGGACGCCTTCTTCGGCACGGCGGCGCAGCGCGGCCCGCGCTCGCGCACCCGCCGCGGCCAGGACGCCATGATCCGCCTCGACATCGATCTGGACGAGTCCGCGTTCGGCACGACCAAGGACATCCAGGTCGACACCGCCGTCGTGTGCAACACCTGTAGCGGCGAGGGCGCGGCCCCCGGCACCTCCGCGCAGACGTGCGACATGTGCCGAGGGCGCGGCGAGGTCTCCCAGGTCACCCGCTCCTTCCTGGGGCAGGTCATGACCTCGCGGCCCTGCCCGCAGTGCCAGGGCTTCGGCACCGTGGTGCCCACGCCCTGCCCCGAGTGCGCGGGCGACGGCCGGATCCGCTCGCGGCGCAGCCTGACGGTGAAGATCCCCGCCGGTGTCGACAACGGCACCCGCATCCAGCTCGCCGGCGAGGGCGAGGTCGGTCCCGGCGGCGGCCCCGCGGGCGACCTGTACGTGGAGATCCACGAGAACTCCCATCCGACGTTCCAGCGCCGCGGTGACGACCTGCACTGCACCGTCACCATCCCCATGACGGCGGCGGCCCTCGGCACCAAGGTGCCGCTGGAGACGCTGGACGGCATGGAGGAGATCGACATCCGTCCCGGCACCCAGTCGGGGCAGTCGGTCCCGCTCCACGAGCGCGGCGTCACCCACCTGCGCGGGGGCGGGCGCGGCCAGCTCATCGTCCACGTCGAGGTCACCACGCCCTCGAAGCTGGAGCCGGAACAGGAGGAGCTGCTCCGCCGCCTCGCCAAGCTGCGCGGTGAGGAACGGCCCACGGGCCAGTTCCAGCCGGGCCAGCAGGGCCTGTTCTCCCGCCTGAAGGACGCCTTCAACGGGCGGTGACCCGGGCGCTTTCGCACCCTCCCCCAGACCCTCGGACTGCGGGGAAAGGGGGCGGGAGGGGCGCGGCAACGGGCTGTGAGGCTGTCTTGCGGGGCGTGACAGGATGGCGTCATGCCCACCCCGTACGCCTCGATGTTCTCGCTGTCCGAGCTGGCTGAGCACCCCGTCATCCAGGCACCGATGGCCGGCGGGGCCGCGGGCCCCGAGTTGGCCGCGGCCGTGAGCGAGGCGGGGGGTCTGGGCTTCCTCGCCGCCGGCTACAAGACGCCGGAGGCGATGTACGAGGAGATCAAACACGTGCGCCGGCTCACGGGCCGCCCCTTCGGCGTGAACCTGTTCCTGCCGCAGCCGCGCACCGCCGAGCCCGCCGCAGTCGACGTCTACCGCGAACAGCTCGCCGGTGAGGCCACCTGGTACGAGACGGAACTGGGTGACACGGAGGGCACGGCGGACGACGCCTACGAGGCGAAGCTGGCGATCCTGCTGGAGGATCCGGTGCCCCTCGTCTCGTTCACGTTCGGCTGCCCCTCGGCCGCCGACCTGGAACGGCTGGCGAAGGCGGGCACCCGCACCCTCGTGACGGCCACCTGCGTCGCGGAGGCACGGGCGGCACAGGAAGCGGGCGCGGACGCCGTGTGCGTCCAGGGGATCGAGGCCGGCGGCCACCTCGGCTCGCACCGCGACGATCCGCAGCGCGAGCCCGGCAGCGGCGGCGTCGGACTGCTCTGTCTCATCGCCCAGGCCAGGGAGGCGGTCACGCTGCCGCTCGTCGCCTCGGGCGGGCTGATGCGCGGCGGGCAGATCGCCGCCGTGCTGGCGGCCGGTGCCACGGCCGCCCAGCTGGGCACGGCCTTCCTCGTCACCCCGGAGTCCGGTGCCGATCCGCTGCACAAGCAGGCCATGACCAACCCGACGTTCACCCGGACCGACTTCACCCGCGCCTTCTCCGGCCGCGCGGCGCGCGGACTGGTCAACCGCTTCATGCGCGAGCACGGCCCGTACGCGCCCGCCGCCTACCCGCAGGTCCACTACCTGACGGCCGGACTGCGCAGGGCCGCGGCCCGGGCGGGCGACCCGCAGGCCATGGCGCTGTGGGCAGGACAGGGACACAGGCTCGCCCGCGAGCTGCCCGCGGGGCAGCTCGTGGAGGTCCTCGTCGCCGAGGTCGCCGCCGCACGGGAGGCGCTGGCATGAGCGCCCCCGTCTTCCTCGCCGACACCGCGTTGCTGAGCCGCGGCACGGTCGTGCTCGACGGGCCCGAGGGACGGCACGCCGTCTCGGTGCGCCGGCTGCGTCCTGGCGAAGAGGTCGTCCTGACCGACGGCGCGGGCACCGGCGCCTGGGGCAGTGTCACCGCCGTGGAGGGCAAGGACCGGCTGGAGGTCACCGTCCGCGAGGTCCGCGTGGAGCCGGAGTCGCAGCCCGCGCTCACCGTCGTCCAGGCCCTTCCCAAGGGCGACCGGGGCGAGTTGGCCGTCGAGACGATGACGGAGACGGGCGTGGACGCGATCGTCCCGTGGGCCGCCTCGCGGGCCGTCACCCGGTGGAAGGGCGAGCGCGCCGCCAAGGCGCTCGGCAAGTGGCGCAGCACGGCGCGGGAAGCGGGGAAGCAGGCGCGGCGGCTGCGGTTCCCCGCGGTGGCCGAGCAGGCGTCGTCGTCCCAGGTGGCCGCGTTGCTGGCCGACGCCGACTTCGCCGGGGTGCTGCACGAGGAGGGCGCGGTGCCGCTGGCGACGGCGCCGCTGCCGTCCTCGGGAAAGATCGTGCTGGTGGTGGGGCCCGAGGGCGGGGTCGCGCCGGAGGAGTTGGAGCTGTTCGCGCGGGCGGGCGCTGAGCCGTTCCGGCTGGGGCCGAGCGTGTTGCGGACGTCCACGGCGGGGACGGCCGCGGCGGCGGTGGTGCTGGCGCGGTCGGGACGCTGGGGCTGAGGGCGCGGCCGCCGGGGGAGGGCCCCCGGGTCCAGGACCGGCCCCGCCTCGGCGGTGGATCACCCGGCGGAATCGGTGAAAGGGCGAGGCGGTGGCCTCGGGTAACATCCGGGCATGGCTTCCAACGGAGAACCGCAGCAGGACTGCCTGTTCTGCAAGATCGTCGCGGGTGAGGTCCCCGCGACGCTGGTGCGGGAGACGGAGACCACCGTCGCGTTCCGCGACATCAACCCGCAGGCCCCCACGCACGTGCTGGTCATCCCCAAGGCGCACTATCCGGACGCCGCCTCTTTGGCGGCCGCCTCACCGGAGCTGATGGCCGACGTGGTGCGCGAGGCGGGCGAGGTCGCGGCGATGGAGAACATCACCCCGGCCGAGAGCGGCGGCCCCCACACCGGCTACCGCGTGGTCTTCAACACCGGTTCGGGGGCCGGGCAGACGGTCTTCCACACGCACGCGCACGTCCTCGGCGGCCGCGGCCTCGAATGGCCGCCCGGGTGACCGGCGGACGGTGACCGGATGCGGACCGGATACAGGGTGACGCGCGTTGTCCGTACGTGAACTGGTCGTTCTGGGCACCGCCAGCCAGGTGCCCACGCGGCGGCGGAACCACAACGGGTACGTACTCCTGTGGGACGGCGAAGGCATCCTCTTCGACCCCGGCGAGGGGACGCAGCGGCAGATGCTGCACACGTCACTCGCCGCGCACGACCTGACGCGGATCTGCCTCACCCACTTCCACGGCGACCACACACTCGGCCTGCCGGGCGTCATCCAGCACATGAGCCTCGACGGGGTGCCGCACGAGGTGACCGCCCACTACCCGGCGAGCGGGCAGGCATACTTCGAGCGCCTGCGCCACGCCACCCCGTTCCACGACACGGTGGCCCTCCGCCAGGCACCCGTCACCGGACCCGGCGTGCTCGCGGGCGGCGCGGACGGACCCGAGGCGCCGTTCACGCTGGAGGCGCGGGAACTCTCGCACCGTATCGACGCGTTCGGCTACCGGCTCACCGAGCCCGACACCCGCCGCATGCTGCCGGAGAAGCTCGCCGAGCGTGGCATCAGCGGCCCGGACGTGGGCCTGCTCCAGCGGCGCGGGGAGCTGCGCGGGGTGCGTCTCGAGGAGGTCAGCGCGCCCCGAGCCGGGCAGCGGTTCGCCTTCGTCATGGACACCCGGCTGTGCGAGGGGGTGTACGAGCTGGCGCAGGGCTGCGACATGCTCGTCATCGAGTCGACGTTCCTGCACGCCGATGCGGAACTCGCCGACGTCTCAGGGCACCTGACGGCCTACCAGGCGGGCCGTGTCGCCGCCGGCGCCGGCGTACGCCACCTGGTGCTGACGCACTTCTCGCAGCGCTACCAGGACACCTCGCTGTTCGCCGCCGAGGCCCGTGCCGCCGGGTTCGAGGGGACGCTGACGGCGGCGGAGGACCTGACGCGGGTGCCGGTACCCAAGCGCCGCTGAGCTGCGGGTCAGCCGCCCATGACGCTGATGAGCCGCTCCAGGCCGATGTTGCCGCCCGAAAGGATGACGCCCACCCTCCTCGGGCCCCCGCCCTCCCGGTGCCCGGCGGGCGGCGGGTCGAGGCGGTCGGCGAGCAGGGCGGCCAGCGCGCAGGCGCCCGCGGGCTCGACCAGCATCTTGAGCCGTTCGAGGACGAACCGCATCGCCGTGCGCAGCTCGTCCTCGCTCACCAGCAGCACGCCCTCCAGGAGCCGCCGGTTGATCGGATACGTCAGGGCGCCGGGCGTGGTGGCTGTCAGGGCGTCGGCGATGGTCCGCGGCACCCGAACGCTCACCCGCTCACCGGCCGCCAGTGAGCGGGCGGTGTCGTCGCCCGCCTCCGGCTCGACGCCGAGAACGCGCATGCCGGGATACAGCCCCTTGGCGGCGGTGGCGCATCCGGCGGCCAGCCCGCCACCGCCCACCGGGACGAGCAACGCGTCCAGCTCGCCCGCCTCCTCCAGCAGCTCCAGGGCTGCGGTGCCCTGGCCCGCCATGGTGCGCGGATGGTCGTAGGGCGGGATGAGGGTCAGCCCGCGGTCGGCGGCGAGCTTCTCGCCGATGGCTTCCCTGCTCTCGGTGTAACGGTCGTAGGTGACGACCTCGGCTCCGTACCCCGCTGTCGCGTCCAGCTTGGCCGTGGGGGCGTCGGCGGGCATGACGATGACGGCGCCGGTGCCGAACTCGCGGGCGGCGAGCGCGACCGCCTGCGCGTGGTTGCCCGACGAGTAGGCCACCACGCCGTGCTCCCGCTGGCGCGGCGTGAGCTGCGTCATCCAGTTGTAGGCCCCGCGGAACTTGAAGGCGCCGGCCCGCTGGAGGTTCTCGCACTTGAGGAACACCTCGGCCCCCACCAGCCGGTCGAGCGTCCGGGAGCGCACGACGGGCGTCCGGTGCACCCCTGCCTCGATGCGGGCGGCCGCCTGGCGGACATCGTCCGGCGTGAGTACGGGATCGGAGGTCTCGGTCACCCCGTGACCGTATCCCAGGGGGTAGGACACCCGCGCGGAGAGGGCACCGGCTGCCGCCGGGCGGCAGGGCGGGGCCTCAGAAGCCGAGCCGGCGCAACTGCTTGGGGTCGCGCTGCCAGTCCTTGGCCACCTTGACGTGCAGGTCGAGGTAGACGGGGGTGCCCAGCAGCGCCTCGATGTGGCGGCGGGAGGTGGAGCCGACCTCCTTGAGCCGCTTGCCCTTGGGGCCGATGACGATGCCCTTCTGGCTGGGCCGCTCCAGGAAGATGTTGGCGTGCACGTCCAGCAGGGGACGGTCCGCCGGGCGGCCCTCGCGGGGCACCATCTCCTCGACCACCACGGCGATCGAGTGCGGCAACTCGTCACGGACGCCTTCCAGCGTGGCCTCGCGGATCAGCTCGGCCACCATGACCTGCTCCGGCTCGTCCGTCAGGTCGCCGTCCGGGTACAGCGGCGGCCCCTCGGGCAGCAGCGGCACCAGCAGGCCGGCCAGCAGCTCCACCTGGGTGCCGGCGGTGCCGGAGACCGGGACGATCTCGGCCCACTCGATGCCCAGCTCCTTGCCGAGCTGGTCGACGGCCATGAGCTGCTCGGCGAGGGCCTCGTGCGTCACCAGGTCGGTCTTGGTGACGACGGCGACCTTCGGCGTCTTCTTCCGCACCTCGGCCAGCTCGCCGGCGATGAACCGGTCACCGGGACCGATCCTCTGGTCGGCCGGGACGCAGAAGCCGATGACATCGACCTCGGCCCAGGTGGTGCGCACCACGTCGTTGAGGCGCTCGCCCAGCAGGGTGCGCGGCTTGTGCAGCCCTGGGGTGTCCACCAGGACGAGCTGCGCGTCGGCCCTGTGCACGATGCCGCGCACCGTGTGCCTGGTGGTCTGCGGCCTGGTGGAGGTGATCGCGACCTTCGTGCCCACCAGCGCGTTGGTCAGCGTCGACTTGCCCGCGTTCGGGCGGCCGACGAAGCAGGCGAAGCCCGAGCGGTACCCGGCCGCGTCCGGATCGTGGCCTGCGTCGGCACCGGGGGCGGTGGAGGAAGCGTTCATGCGCTCCATTGTCCCCGATGGCCGGTACTGGCCCGCACGCCGACTCCGGGCGCCCGGGCGCTCGGCTCAGCCCGCCGTCACGGTCGCACGGAGGGCGCCGTCCGGGCCGGCCAGGAGCACCGGCGTGGCGGGGCCGCCCAGGTCCCCCACGGTCGCCAGGTCCTCGTCCGGCACCTGCTCCGCGTCCGCGACGACGGCCGCCGCCTCCAGCGACTTCGCACCCGAGGCCACGGCCATGGCCACGGCCGTGCGCAGCGCCGACAGGTGGAGGGAGGGCAGCGCGACGGAGCCCGCCACGTAGGTGCGGCCGGTCCCGTCCCGTACGGCGGCGCCTTCGGGGACGGCGTTGCGGGCGCGGGCGCTGCGCGCCAGCGTGAGGATCTTGCGGTCTTCCGGGTCGAGCCCGTCCGTGCTGCTCAGGTCACTCATGACGGCGAGCATATGCGGTGTGCGGGCTGCCTCGAGAGGGCGCCCCGTGGCCAGGCGACGGGCCCGTGCCCCGGCGGCCGGCCCGCGCCCGGGCGGCGGGAGGGTCGGTCCGTGCCCCGGCGGCCGGGCCCGCGTCTTGGCGACCCCCGCACGGTCACCCCGCGACCTGGTGCATGCCCGCGCGGCGTACCTCGGGGTCGGTCAGCCGCGCCGGCTTCTCTCCCGTGCCGGTACCCGCCACCGGGTTGTGCTCGGCTGGGCCGGTGCCGTCCGCGCCGACGGCGCGTCAGCCGCTGAGGCGAGGCTCGCCGGTATCAGGCTGAGCGTCGCCGCCGACGCCGCGGCGCTGCCGGCGGTCGGCCTCCTCGTCGCCCTGACGGTGGGCCGGCGCCGGACGGCCCCCGAGCGGAACCGGCGCCGGGACGGAGGCCGGGCCCGGGGCTGGGACCGGGGCCGAGGCGTGGGGCCCGGGGATCAGTCGTCCTGCTCCGGCGGCACCGTCGGAGTGGGCGTCCGGCCCTTGGCGACCGTCTTGAGGCGCTTGGCCGCCTCCTTGGCCACACCGGTGGTCATCGTGGTGTCGCCCTTGCCCGTGGTCAGCAGGGCGAGACCGGTGGTGGACCCCTCCGCGCGGGTGAGGACGAGGTCCAGCGTGAGCTGCTTCCCGTCCGCCGAGCCGCCCTTGGCGGTGCCCCGCAGCCGGGCACCCGCGCTGTCGCCACCGGCCTTGGTCTTCAGCTCGGAGACCTTCCACTCGACGGTGGTCGCGTTGTTGCGGGTGGTGACCTTCTTGCAGCTGTCCCGCACGCTCTTGAACGTGCTCAGCGCCCGCTTCGCGTCGCGGGTGGCGTCGTAGGAGGCGATCTCGCTGGACAGGTACGGGCCGCTCGCTTTCTTGCTGTAGTCGCGGGAGGCGTCGGTCCGTGCCTCGTGCTTGTCCAGATCGCCGCCGAGGGTGTCCATCAGCTTCTTGCAGTTGCGGTCCTTGGTGCTCAGATCGTCGGGCGCGTCACCCGCCGCCGTGGTGTCGTCCAGGTCCGCGCTCTTCCACCCCGCCGGCAGGTTCTGCTCGACCACCAGCGCCGCGCGGGCCTGCTGTTCGCTGAGCGGGCCCTGCGCCTTCGAGGGCGAACCCGTGGGCGTCGCGTCGGACTTCGAGGGCGAGGGCGACTCCCCGCTGGAGTCGGACTCGCCGTCACCGCCGCATCCGGCGACGGACAGCAGGAGGGCGGCGGACAGGACACCGACGAGCGGGGCACGGCGGCGCGAGGGGCGAGGACGCGGCATGGCGGCGGGCCTTTCGACGAGGGCTCCCCCCACCGCACCAGCTTCCGGCGCTCGCCGCCACCCCACCCGCACCGAACGTGTGACCGGCGCCGGGGACGCCCCTGGCGGCGGCTGACCGCCCCGCGCGGCCGACCCCCGGGGCGGTCATCCGCCGCCCAGCCGCAGCCGCTCCCAGCGGGGCAGCCCGGCGACCACCAGGTCCCAGGAGTCCTCGACCATCTCGCGCACCGCGCGGTCCGGCAGGCTGCCGTCGAGCGTGACCGTGTTCCAGTGCCGCTTGTTGAGGTGCCGGCCGGGCCGCACCGCCGGATACGTCTCGCGCAGCCGCAGCGCGATCTCCGGCTCGCACTTGAGGCTGACGAGGAGCGGCGCTTCGTCCAGTGAACTGAAGGCGAAGATCCGTTTCTTGACCTTGAACGTGGACAGGCCGGGGTTCGCGGGGAACGGGAAGTCCTCCCACGCGTCGTTCTGTCCCAGACAGCAGGCCCTCAGCTCCTCCGGCGTCATGGGACAAGCCTAGGGAACGGGTACGACAGCGCAGCGTCCACGACGCTCGGGCACGGGGGGTGAGCCGCCGCGCCGCCTCAGCCCTCGCCGACGGCCGTGCTTCGCTCGCCGTCGGTCGTCACCGGCTCGCGCACCGCCTCGACCAGCACCGTGACGATCTTGTTGCGGCGCCCTGCGGGGGACTCGGCCGTAAGGCGCAGGCCCGTCAGCGTCGGGTCCGAATGGTCCTCGGTGACGTCCACGACGGTGGCGGCCCCGGCGATCGGGACCCGGCCCAGTGACTTGGCCAGCAGCCCTCCGACCGTCTCCACGTCCTCGTCGTCCCAGCCGGTGAGCCCGTACAGCTCGCCCAGATCGGCGATGTCGAGGCGCGCGGTGACGCGGTAGCGGCCCTCGCCCAGGTCCTCGACGGGCGGCAGCTCGCGGTCGTACTCGTCGGTGATCTCCCCGACGATCTCCTCCAGGATGTCCTCGATGGTCACGACGCCCGCCGTGCTGCCGTACTCGTCGATGACGACGGACACGTGGATGCGGTCCTGCTGCATCTCGCGCAGCAGGTCACCGGCGTTCTTGGTGTCGGGCACGAAGGTGGCGGGGCGCATCGCGGTCGAGACCAGCTCGGTCTCCGCGTCGCGGCTGACGTGTACCTTCCGCGCCAGGTCCTTGAGGTAGACGATGCCCACGACGTCGTCCTCGTTCTCGCCCACCACGGGGATCCGCGAGAACCCGGAGCGCAGCGCCAGGGTCAGCGCCTGGCGGATCGTCTTGAACCGCTCGATGGTGATCAGGTCGGTACGCGGCACCATCACCTCGCGCACCAGCCGGTCGCCGAGCTGGAAGACGGAGTGCACCATCTTCCGCTCCTCCGCCTCGATCAGCGACTCCTGCTCGGCGAGGTCGACCATCGCGCGCAGCTCCGCCTCGCTGGCGAACGGGCCCTTGCGGAACCCCTTGCCCGGCGTCAGCGCGTTGCCCAGCAGGATCAGCAACTGCGGTACGGGGCCCAGGATGCGGGCCAGCGGGAGCAGCACGAAGGCGGAGGCCGTCGCCGTGTTGAGGGGGTGCTGGCGGCCGATGGTGCGCGGCGAGACGCCGATCGCCACGTAGGAGGCGAAGACCATGACCCCTATCGCGACGGCCAGCGCCTGCCAGGTGCCCTCGACGGCCCGCAGGCACGCGTATGTCACCAGCGACCCGGCCGCCACCTCGCACGCCACCCGCAGCAGCAGGGCGAGGTTGAGGTAGCGGGTCGGGTCTGCCGCCACGGCCGCCAGCTTGTCGCTGCCGCGCCGCCCCTGGCGGACCGCCTCCTCGGCGCGGTAGCTGGTCGTACGGGCCAGGCCCGTCTCGGCGCACGCGGCCAGCCAGGCCACGATCACCAGCAGCACGACGGCTGCGATCAGTGGCGTGCTCACGAGGTGGTGGTGGGGGCGGGAGACGGTCCGGTCAAGCCCTGCTCGGCGCGCCAGCCGTCGACGATCGCGGACTGGAGGCCGAACATCTCGGCCCGCTCGGCGGGCTCCTCGTGGTCGTAGCCCAGCAGGTGCAGCACCCCGTGCACGGTGAGCAGCTGCAACTCCTCGTCCATGGAGTGCTTGGTCGGCGCGTCCGCGCCCTGCCTGGTCGCGACCTGGGGGCACAGCACGATGTCCCCGAGGAGCCCCTGCGGGGGCTCCTCCTCGTCCCTGGAGGGCGGGCGCAACTCGTCCATCGGGAAGGACATCACGTCCGTGGGCCCCGGCAGGTCCATCCACTGGAGGTGCAGCTGCTCGATCGTCTCGGGGTCGACGCAGATCACCGACAGCTCCGAGAGCGGATGGATGCGCATCCGGGCCAGCGCGTAACGGGCGATGTCGAGCAGTGCCTGCTCGTCGACCTGGTGCCCTGACTCGTTGTTGACGTCGATCGACATGGTGCGGGTCGACTACTTCCTCTTGCCGTGGTTCCGCCTGGACGGCGGGGCTTCGCTCTCGCCCTGGGCCTCGCGGGCGCTGTCGTAGCGCTCGTACGCGTCGACGATACGGCCCACCAGCTTGTGCCGGACCACGTCGGTGCTGGTCAGCTGGGAGAAGTGCACATCATCGACGCCCTGGAGGATCTCCCGCACCTGGCGCAGCCCGCTCTTCGTGCCGCCGGGCAGGTCCACCTGCGTCACGTCACCGGTGATCACTATCTTGGAGTCGAAACCGAGCCGGGTGAGGAACATCTTCATCTGCTCGGGGTTCGTGTTCTGCGCCTCGTCCAGGATGATGAACGCGTCGTTGAGCGTCCTTCCCCGCATGTAGGCCAGCGGAGCCACCTCGATGGTGCCCGCGGCCATCAGCCGGGGGATCGAGTCCGGGTCCAGCATGTCGTGCAGCGCGTCGTACAGCGGCCGCAGATACGGGTCGATCTTCTCGTAGAGCGTGCCCGGCAGGTAGCCGAGCCGCTCGCCCGCCTCCACGGCGGGACGCGTCAGGATGATCCGGGTGACCTGCTTGGCCTGGAGCGCCTGCACCGCCTTGGCCATCGCCAGATACGTCTTGCCCGTGCCGGCCGGTCCGATACCGAAGACGACCGTGTGCGTGTCGATCGCGTCCACGTACCGCTTCTGGTTGAGCGTCTTGGGACGGATCGTGCGGCCGCGGTTGGAGAGGATGTTCTGGGTGAGCACCTCGGCGGGCGTCTCGTCGGCGTCGCCCGTGCCGTTCTCCTGTGCGCGGAGCATGGAGATGGAGCGCTCCACCGCGTCCTCCGTCATCGGCTGGCCGGTGCGCAGCACCAGCATCATCTCGTCGAAAAGGCGCTGGACGAGCGCCACCTCCGCCGGGTTGCCGGTCGCGCTGATCTCGTTCCCCCGCACGTGGATGTCCGTGTCGGGAAACGCCTCCTCGATGACTCGCAGCAGAGAGTCTCCGGAGCCCAGCACCGTGACCATCGGGTGCTTGGGAGGCACGGTGAAGCGGGCTGTCTCCTGCCCGGATCCGGCCTGGGATGGGGTTGTCTGCGTCATGGGCGGCCTCTGGGGCCTGCTCATCTCCCTTACTGCGCCGTTGTCGCTACGGCTTCCAGGGTACGACGCCCCTCCCGTGGGGCTCACCCGTTTTGCCGAGGACGAGAGTGGCAACGGGCACGGCCGCACCGACACGGAGCGTAATCGTCCGCTGCCCCGATCCCCCGGGCGTCTCACCTCCAGGTGCTGGTGAACGACCGTCCGGGCACCGGCTCGGCGATGAGCGCCACGGCGAGGAAGAAGTGGACCTGGCCGATCGCGGACATCAGCGTGGCGGGCCCCGCTCGCTCAGCGAGGCCGACGACTGTCCCCGGCGCTCTCAGGGGCGCGTACGTCCAGGAGGGGGGCCGTGCGCCAGGCCGGGTCAGCCCGGGGGCTGCTCCGGTGGCCGGAAGCCCAGCGTGGGGACCGCCCGCCGTGGCGGAGCCGACGCCGCGCACCCGGCGAGGATCCGTTCGAGGAAGGCATAGCGCGTGCGGTGCGGCCCGCGCGCGCCCACGCCGCGCCACCAGGCGGCGATCTCGGGCCAGCCGGGCGCGGACAGCGAGCCGCCGAACTCCTGCACGGACAGCGCGGCGGTCAGCCCCGCGAAGGCGAGCCGGTCGGCGAGCGGCCAGCCCGCCAGGCTGCCGGTGACGAAACCGGCGACGAAGACGTCCCCCGCACCGGTCGTGTCCAGCGCCTCCACGGCCACCCCGGGCACGTGGGCCGCCTCTCCGGTACGGGCGTCGACGGCGTACGCCCCCTCGGCACCCAGCGTCACCACGACGAGCGGCACGTACTGAGCGAGGGCGTGCGCGGCGGCGCGCGGGCACTCGGTGCCGGTGTAGCGCATCGCCTCGACCGCGTTCGGCAGGAACGCCTCGCAGTGGGGCAGCTCGGCCAGCGCCGCGAGGTCCCAGCGGCCGGTCTCGTCCCAGCCGACGTCCGCGAAGATCCGGCTCCCGCGCCGCGCCGCCGCCGCGATCCACTCCTGGGCGCGGCCGGGGACCAGCGACGACACGCACGCGGCGGAGGGCGGCGGGCACTCCGGCGCCTCCGGGTCGTAGGCACCGCCGTGCGACCCCGCGCCCTCCGGGGCCCCCGCCTTCCGCGGCGGCGCCTCGTGCCCGTGCGAGATCATCGTCCGCTCGCCCTCGTACGCCATCGAGACGGTGACGGGCGAGTGCCAGCCGGGCACGGTGTGGGACAGCGACAGGTCGATGCCCTCGCCGGCTTCCAGCTCCTCCCGGCAGTAGTCGCCGTACATGTCGTCGCCGAACGCCGCGGCGAGCGACGTACGGAGCCCCAGCCGGGCGAGCGCGGTGGCCATGTTGGCGATGCCGCCGGGGGAGGAACCCATGCCCCGCGCCCACGACTCGGTGCCGCGCACCGGAGCCGAGTCGAGCCCGGTGAAGATGATGTCGAGGAAGACCGTCCCCGTCAGATACACGTCCCGGGAAGGCCCGTCCGGCGCGCGCCTCGCGGCCAGGGGATCGAGCAACGGCCGCGAGAGCGCGGCCCGGGGCGCCTGCCACGGATGCGTGAGCCCACCCCCGGTCGCCCCCGCGCCCCGCGCCGGCGGCTGCTCACCGCAGGGCGGCGCCTGTCCGTCGCGGGGCGGCGCCTGTCCGCCGTCGGGGGCCGGTCGCCCCGGGTGGGGCGGCGTCGGCTCGCGGCTGGAGACCGGCTGTTCGCCGCCGGAGGCCGGGTGCCCGCCGCCGGGCACCGACTGTGGGCGGCCGTGCGCCGGTCCACGGGCGTGCGCGGGGTCACGGACGGGCTCCGGCCGCTCACCGTCGGGCACCGACGCGGGGCCGGGCACCGGCTCGTCGCCCGGCGCCGGCTGCTCAGGCCGGCGCGCGCCCGCTCGCGTCCGGGGCGGCTGCGGGCCGTCGGAGCCCGGCTGTCCGGGCAGCGGCGGCCGGTCGTGGCCGCCTGATGCCGACGGGCCGGACTCGGGGCTCCTGCGCGTGCTCACCGTGCTCACCGTGCCTTCTCCGTCAACTCACCGTCCCCGTCCCGCCATGGCGCGGAACGCCCGCCACGGGCCGGGCCGCTCGCGAGGGCGGGAAGCGCCCGCCACGAAGGCCGAACGCCCCCGTGGCGCCGCACGCCCGCCGCCATGCGGAACGCCCGCCGCAGCGTGCCACCGACGATAGTGCCTGCGTACCCGCGCCGACGCCCCGGCGCGGGACGGGCTCTCCAGGGCGCCGGTGCTCGCGCCCCGGGGCCGCGCGCGCTGCTTCACACCCAGTCGCGGGGGTGTCCAGGCGGCGTGACGCGGGACGGCGCGGACGCTCGCGCGGGAGGGGCCGGCCTCAGGGCCGTGTCGCGCAGGGCGACGGCCGGCGGGTGGGCGAGTTGCCCGCCCATCCGGCCGGCACGGCGCGTGCCACCGGCCGGCTGCGGGGGCGCTCCGCGTCGTGGCGGGCCGGCGCCGACGCGACGGTGGGCTCGGTGGCGAGCGCGGTGACGAGGGTGACCGCGTCCTCCGGCGCCGGGCGGACCCGCCGTCGCCCGCGCGGTTTTTGCCCACTGTTGAATCTCCGCGCGTAGATAAGGACTTGGCGGCACTGCTACGGTCCCGGGGTTCCTCAAGCCCCCGCCTTCTCTGGAGCCGGTATGTCCCGTCGGTCCGTCCGCACCGTCCTGCCTCTCGTGGCCGTCGCAGCCCTCGCCGGTACGGCGTTCTTCGGGGTCGGTCAGGCCACCGCGGAGCACGCGGTGCCCAGGAGCGACAAGGAGATTCCCAACCTCGACCAGGTGAAGACGAAGATCGAGGCGTACTACGGCGACATCGAGACGGAGGACGGCGAGCACTACGCCTCTCCGCGCGGCAACTACGCCAAGCAGACGCGCGGTATCGCGGCGAAGGCCCGTAAGGACATCGAGCGGGACCTGCGCGGGCACGGGCACCACCGGGGCGGTCACCGGGGCGGGAAGCCGGCCATCGTCCTGGACGTGGACGACACCACGCTGCTGACCTACAACTTCGAGCGCCGCATCGGCTACAACTTCAGCACCGAGGCGCAGGACGACTACCTGCGAACCGAGGACATGGCGCCGGTCTTCGGCATGCGCAAGCTCGTCAACTGGGCCCACGGCAAGGGGGTCACCGTCTTCCTGGTGACCGGGCGCGCGGAGTACCAGCGGGACTGGAGCGTGCGGAACCTGGAGAAGGCGGGGTACGACATGCCCGTCGACAAGGAGCACTTCTTCCTCAAGGACGAGAAGAACCCGCCCGCCTACCTGGAGTGCGGAAGCGACTGCACGACGGTCGAGTACAAGTCGGGCACCCGCGCCCACATCGAGGACCAGGGGTACGACATCCTCGCCAACTTCGGGGACCAGTACAGCGACCTCGCGGGCGGTCACGCCGCCCGCGAGGTCAAGCTGCCGAACCCGATGTACTACCTCCCGTAGCGGAGCCGCCGCGGCCCGCCCGCGGGGTCAGGCTCCTTCCTTGAGGACCTTTCTCACCAGCGCGGCCTGCGCCTCGGTGAGTTTGGGGTCGGCGAAGTGGGCGGTGCCGTGGGCACCGCCCTCGACGTCGAGCTCGTAGTGGAACCCGTCGGGTACCCCCATGGGGGCCTCGCTGAGTCCCTCACGCAGTGCCCGGTCGGCCAGGGAGGCGACCTCGTCGGCGTCGGGCCGTCCGGTGGTCTCGAGGGTGGCCCGGCGGGTGAGTCCGCCGAAGCCACCCGTGCGGATGACGGTGATACGCATGCTTCCATCTTCCCGGCCATCCGGCCGCACGTTAAGGCTTGGGCGGCCGGCTTTACGAACGCGTGGTCAGGCTCCTTCCACACCCACCTCGGACCAGCACTTGCGTACCGCCTCCAACTCGTCGCTGCCGTCGCCGTAGCGGGACTTGGCGGCCTCGGCGGTCGCCTTGGCGAAGGCGGCGAAGTCGGTGTCGGCCTTCAGGGTGCCGCCGGTGAGGGTGTCGTACCAGATCTGTCCCGCCCGCTCCCAGGCGTTGCCGCCCAGGTCGACGGCCAGCTTGTAGAAGGCGTGGTTGGGGATGCCGGAGTTGATGTGCACCCCGCCGTTGTCCGAGCTGGTGTTCACGTAGTCGTCCATGGTCGCCGGCTGCGGGTCCTTGCCCAGGACGTCGTCGTCGTACGCGGTGCCGGGCGCCTTCATCGAGCGCAGCGCCTCGCCCTCGACCTGGTCGGTGAACAGCCCCGAGCCGATCAGCCAGTCGGCCTCCTGGGTGCTCTGGCCGAGGCTGTGCTGCTTGATCAGGGAGCCGAACACGTCGGAGACCGACTCGTTGAGCGCCCCGGACTGGCCGAGGTACTCCAGGTTGGCGGTGTACTGGGTCACCCCGTGAGTCAGCTCGTGGCCGATGACGTCGACGGGCAGCGTGAAGTCGCGGAAGACCTCCCCGTCGCCGTCGCCGAAGACCATCTGCTCGCCGTCCCAGAAGGCGTTGTTGTACTCCTCGCCGTAGTGGACGCTGGCGGTCAGCGGCAGGCCGGCGCCGTCGATGGACCAGCGGTCGTAGACGCTGAGGTAGAGCTCGAAGGTGGCGCCCAGTGCGGCGTAGGCGCGGTTGACGGAGGCGTCCTGGGAGGGCGCGGCGCCCTCCTCGCGGACCTTGGTGCCGGGGAGCTGCTGGGTGTGCTCCGCGTCGTAGATGGTGCGCTGCGGCTTCCGCTCGGCGGGGTCGACGTCGGCTGCGGAACGCGCCGCCGCGAGCAGTCCGTTACGCACGGTAGTGATCTGGCGTCGGGTGCGCTGGGTCGCGTCCAGCTCCAGGGTGCGCCGGGCGGGCCGTGAGAAGAGGTCGTCGCCGTGGATCGATACCTGGTCGAGGAGGTGTGGGGGCACGATCGTGCAGAAGACGGGGTGGGTCTGCGGGGAGCGCGCGCGGTGTGACTTCATAGAAAGCAATGTGGCACTGAGTCACCATCCTGTCACCACTGGCTGCCATGATTTCCCGCGAAATGGTGGTGAACGGGACGCTGAAACGTCCCTTTCGCGCCTGTGGCGCCGCTGCTCTCCGGTATCCCGCATGGTGATACGCCTCTGTGGGCACGGCGGGCCTCCGTTATGCTGCTGACATCATGCGTTTCGGGCTGCTTCTTCTTAGCTGCCGCGGCGAGGGTCTGTAGCCACCGCAAGGCCGACCCCCTCCCCGCGGAGTTCGATGCTGTCGTCGGTCCTTACGAAACCTTCGCCTCTTGCCCGCGAACGCGTCCCCGTCCGAGCCTCATCACCTCGGCGGACCCTGCGGGCGGCGAGACATCCGCAGGAGCCTTCGCGTCATGACATCCCAAGCCGACCAGGACACTCGGGCAGACGGTTCACCGCGCTCGCCCATCAGCCGCGCCACCCCGATCACCGCCGCCTCGGTACGCCAGCGCCCCTCCGGCATGCCGGTCCACAAGTACGGGCAGTACGAGGCCGTCGACATCCCCGACCGCACCTGGCCGGGCAACCGGATCACCAGGGCGCCCCGCTGGCTGTCGACCGACCTGCGCGACGGCAACCAGGCGCTGATCGACCCGATGTCCCCGGCCCGCAAGCGCGAGATGTTCGACCTGCTGGTGCGCATGGGCTACAAGGAGATCGAGGTCGGATTCCCCTCCTCGGGCCAGACGGACTTCGACTTCGTGCGCTCCATCATCGAGGAGGGCGCGATCCCCGAGGACGTGACGATCTCCGTCCTCACCCAGGCCCGTGAGGAGCTGATCGAGCGCACCGTCGAGTCGCTCAAGGGCGCCCACCACGCCACCGTCCACCTGTACAACGCGACGGCCCCCGTCTTCCGCGAGGTCGTCTTCCGCGGCACCCGCGACCAGGTCAAGCAGATCGCCGTGGACGGCACCCGGCTGGTGCTGGAGTACGCCGAGAAGCTGCTGGACGACCGCACCGTCTTCGGCTACCAGTACAGCCCCGAGATCTTCACCGACACCGAGCTGGACTTCGCGCTGGAGGTCTGCGAGGGCGTCATGGACGTGTGGCAGCCGGAGGAGGGCCGCGAGATCATCCTCAACCTGCCCGCCACCGTCGAGCGCTCCACGCCCAGCACCCACGCCGACCGGTTCGAGTGGATGGGCCGCCACCTGTCGCGGCGCGAGCACGTCTGCCTGTCCGTGCACCCGCACAACGACCGCGGCACCGCCGTGGCCGCCGCCGAGCTGGCCGTGATGGCGGGCGCCGACCGCGTCGAGGGGTGCCTGTTCGGGCAGGGCGAGCGCACCGGCAACGTCGACCTGGTGACCCTGGGGATGAACCTGCTCAGCCAGGGCGTCGACCCGATGATCGACTTCTCGCAGATCGACGAGATCCGCCGCACCTACGAGTACTGCAACCAGATGGAGGTCCACCCGCGCCACCCGTACGTGGGCGACCTGGTCTACACGGCCTTCTCCGGCTCCCACCAGGACGCCATCAAGAAGGGCTTCGAGGCCATGGAGGCCCGCGCGGCGCAGGCGGGCAAGACGGTGGACGACATCGAGTGGGCCGTCCCCTACCTGCCCATCGACCCCAAGGACGTGGGCCGCTCCTACGAGGCCGTCATCCGGGTCAACTCGCAGTCGGGCAAGGGCGGCATCGCCTACGTGCTCAAGGGGGAGCACAGCCTGGACCTGCCGCGCCGCATGCAGGTGGAGTTCTCCCGGATCATCCAGGAGAAGACCGACGCGGACGGCGGCGAGGTGACCCCCGGCGACATCTGGGAGGTCTTCCAGGACGAGTACCTGCCCACGCCCGAGAAGAGCTGGGGCCGCATCGCGCTGCGCGGTGCGCAGACGTCCGCGACGAGCGAGGGCGCCGACGCGCTCACCGTCGAAGCCGTCGTGGACGGCGAACCGGTGACCCTCAGCGGTACCGGCAACGGCCCGCTGGCCGCCTTCTTCGACGCGCTGCACGCGCTGGACGTGGACGTGCGGCTGCTCGACTACGTGGAGCACACCATGAGCGAGGGCGTCGGTGCCCAGGCCGCCGCCTACATCGAGTGCGCCATCGACGGGCAGGTGCTGTGGGGCGTGGGCATCGACGCCAACATCGTGCGCGCTTCGATCAAGGCAGCCGTCTCGGCGGTCAACCGCGCCTACCGCTGAGGGTGATGCGGCCGAAACCCCTGCTGGGAGCCGCTTGTCGGCTCCCGGCAGGGGACCGGGCCGCCGCCTCGGCAGCGGCCGAAAACCGCGGCGCGGGAGCGAATCGTCGGCCGTGGGGCTGACTCCACCGCACGACTGTGGTTAACATCACGTCCATCCGGCGACGTTGCCGAATCGTGATGGAGGTGCGAGGCCATGCGCCAACGACCCTTCCGTGTACGTCTCGCAGGGGTCCGCACGAGCTGGCGCACCCTCGAAGACGGCGACTTCTTCTGCCCCGGCTGCGGAGGTGACCGCCGCTACCGCAGACGCACGGGCAGGCGCCGCTTCGTGCTCCTGGGCGTCCCGCTGATCCCCCGCGGGCCGGCCGGGCCCGTCGTCGAATGCGTCGCCTGCCGCGGCCACTTCGCCGTCGGCGCGCTCGACCACCCCACCACGGACCGGCTCGCCACCATGCTCCGCGAGGCCGTGCACAGCGTGGCGCTGGCCGTGCTGGCCGCCGGCGGCGCCCAGGCGCGTGCCGTGCGCGAGACGGCGGTGGAGACGGTGCGCGCGGCCGGCTTCCCCGGCTGCCGCGAGGAAGAGCTGATGACGCTGCTCGCCGCGCTCACGCAAGAGAGCGGTCCAGGCGATCCCACCCCGGTGTCCCGGGAGATCGAACTGCACGAGGTGCTCGCCCCGCTCGCCCCGCACCTGGCCGTGCCGGGCCGCGAGAGCCTGCTGCTCCAAGGCGCGCGGATCGCGCTCGCCGACGGGGTGTACTGCGCGGCCGAGCGCGACGTGCTCACCACCGTCGGGCAGGCCCTGCGGATCGGCACGCAGGACGTGGACCGGCTGCTCGCCCAGGCGCACACCCCCTCCTGACCCCGCCGCGGCACGGGGCCCCGTCCCGCCGGGCGGGACGCCAACACCGTTGTTACGCACGAGTATTGACGGGTGCACGCCCGCGCTGATGAGTTGGCCGTATGACGAGCCATCAGCCGCTGCCTGCCTTTCCCGACGGGTTCCTGTGGGGTACGTCGACCTCCGCTTTCCAGATCGAGGGGGGCGCGGAGGCGGACGGGCGGGGCCCCTCCGCCTGGGACGCCTTCACCCGGCAGCCGGGCCGGATCAAGGACGGCAGCGACGCCGCCGTCGCCACCGACCACTACCACCGGTGGCGCGAGGACGTCGCACTCCTGCGGGAGCTGGGCGTGGGCGCCTACCGGTTCTCCGTCTCCTGGCCCCGCGTCCTGCCCGCCGGCAAGGGAGCGGTCAACGCGCCGGGGCTCGACTTCTACGACGCGCTCGTCGACGCGCTGTGCGCCGCGGGCATCGAGCCGGTGCCCACCCTCTTCCACTGGGACACGCCGCTGCCACTGGAGGAGCGCGGCGGCTGGCTGGAGCGGGACACCGCACAGCGGTTCGCCGACTACGCCGACGTGGTCGCCGCCCGCCTCGCCGACCGCGTCACCCGCTGGATCACGCTCAACGAACCCGCCGAGCTCACCCTCCTCGGCTACGGCCTCGGCGAACACGCACCCGGCAAGAGGCTGCTGTTCGACGCGCTGCCCGCCGCCCACCACCAACTGCTCGGCCACGGCCTCGCCGCCCGCGCGCTGCGCGCCCGCGGCGTGCGCTCCCTCGGCGTCGCCAACTCGCACGGGCCCGTCTGGCCGGTGTCCTCCAGCGAGGAGGACACCGGCGCGGCGGCGCTCTACGACCTGCTCACCAACCGGCTGTTCACCGAACCGCTGCTGCTGGGCCGCTACCCCGACGAAGGGCTGGCCGCCATGCTGCCGGGACCCGTCGCCGACGACCTCGACCTGATCGGCGGCTCCCTGGACTGGTACGGCGTCAACTACTACCAGCCCACCCTCGTGGGCGCCCCCGACCCGCACACCCAGGCGGACGAGTTCGCCGGCATCGGCATGCCCGCCGAACTGCCCTTCGGCATCAGGGAGATACCCGGCAAGGAGCGCACCGGATTCGGATGGGCCGTTGTCCCCGAAGGGCTCGGCGAAACCCTGCGGACCCTGCGCGAGAGGTACGGCGAGCGACTGCCTCCCGTCCTCGTCACGGAGAACGGCTGCGCCTACCCCGAACCGGTGGCCGACACCCGCAGGATCGCCTTCCACGACGCACACCTGCGCGAGCTGCACGCGGCCCTCGAAGAGGGAGCCGACGTCCGCGGCTACTTCGTCTGGTCGCTGCTGGACAACTTCGAGTGGGCCGAAGGGTACGAGCAGCGCTTCGGGCTCGTCCACGTCGACTACGCGACGGGCCGCCGCACACCCAAGGACTCCTTCCGCTGGCTGCGGGACGCGCTGCGCGCCCAGCGCCCACCGGGGCGTGAGGCCGGCCGGTGACGGTCGTCCCCCCTTTGTCCGGAGCGGCCGGCGGCCCCGCCGGCCCCGCCGCCGGGCCCCTCGCCGAGCCCACCGCGCCGGTCACCCCGCGCTGGACGACAGCGCTCTCCCTGGCCAACGGCTCGGTATGGGTGGGCTGGTACGGGCCCCTCCAGGTGCTCCTCGCCCTCCAGGCGGCCGAACTGGCCCCCGCGGGGTGGGGCAAGGAGTCCGTACTGGCCTGGGTGACGGGCATCGGCGCCGCCGTCTCCCTGGCCGCCAACCCCCTCTTCGGCGCCCTCTCCGACCGCACCACCTCCCGCTGGGGGCGGCGCATCCCGTGGATCGTCGCGGGCGCGGCCGGCGGCGGCGCGGGCCTGGTGGTCCTCGCGCTCGCGCGGAACATGACGGCGATGGTGCTGGGCTGGTGCCTGGTACAGCTCGCGCTCAACGCCACCTTCGCCGCCCTGGTCGCCGCCGTGCCCGACCGGGTACCGGTCGGGCAGCGCGGCGCCGTCGGCGGCTGGCTGGGCGTCTCCCAGACCCTCGGCGTCGTCCTCGGCACCGGCCTGGCCATGGCCGCGGGCGGCCTCACCGCCGGCTACCTGGCCTGCGCGCTGTTCACCGTGCTCGCCGTAGGCCCGTACGTGCTGCTGCGCCAGGACACACCGCTGCCGCCCGCGCTGCGGCCCGCGTTCACCTGGCGGGGGTTCACCCGCGGCTTCTGGATCAGCCCGCGCGCCCACCCCGACTTCGGCTGGGCCTGGCTGACCCGCTTCCTGGTCAACCTCGGCAACGCGCTGGCACTGCTGTACCTGCTGTACTACCTGCGCGACGAACTGCACGTCGCCGCCCCCGGGGACGGGGTCCTCGTCCTGACCGCCGTCAACGCCGCGCTGCTGCTGGCCACCGTCGTGGCCGGCGGCCTCTGGTCCGACCGCGCGGGGCGGCGCAAACCCTTCGTCCTGTGGGCCGGCGTCGTGATGGCCGCCGCCGCGGCGCTGCTGGCCTGCTGGCAGACCTGGACGGGAGCCCTGTGCGCGGCCGCCCTGCTCGGTGTCGGCTTCGGCGTCTTCACCTCCGTCGACTTCGCCCTCATGGCGGACGTGCTGCCCGCCGCCCTCGACCGCGGCAAGGACCTGGGCGTCATCAACATCGCCAACTCCCTGCCCCAGGTCGCAGCCCCCGCGCTGGCCGCACCCCTGGTCACCCACGCGGGCGGCTACCCGACCCTCTACCTCACCTCCGCCGCCATCGGCCTCGCCGGCGCCCTCCTGGTGCTCCGCATCCGCGGAGTCCGCTAGGGAGTGTCTTCAAAGTAGCGGCGTCCGCCCGGAGGGCGGGCCTGGCGGTGTCTGGTGCGTGCGCTCGCAAGGCGGAGGAGGGAGTCCCTGCGTGGGGGCACCTCCCGGGGCGAGCGAAGCCGAGCCCTGGGGGAAGCGGCGACCGACGACAACGCCGCGAGCGTGCGTGCCAGGCGCCGCCAGGCAGGCGGGACTTTGAAGACACGACCTAGCCCCGCCGGCCGCGGACGGCACCCCCGGCTGCCCCAACCCTCGCGGCCTGGCGCAGGATTGGGCGTGTGCGGATGCCACGGGACCCGATGAACACCGTCATGGACCGCGTCCTGCGGCCCCGGAGCCCCTCGGTGCCCGTCGCCCGGAACGACCTGCTGCTCGCGCTGGGCATGTGCCTGGCCCAGACCGCCATGGCAGCGGGCGCGCCGCCCTCCGACGGGCACACCCCCACGGCGGCGGGCTGGGCGCTGCTCACCTGCTCCGGCGCCGTCCTCGCCCTGAGGCGCAGGGCGCCGTGGCTGACCGTCGCCGTGATCATCGCGTGTGTCGGCCCCTACCACGCCCAGGACTTCTCCCACTCGGCGGCGGTACCCGCGGCCCTCGTCGCCCTGTACTCCATGGCCGCCGCCGGACCCCCGTGGCGCACCTTCACCACGCTCGGCGTACTCGTCGGCATCATGGCGACGGTGATGGGCGGCCTCGGCGCCACCCGCCAACTGGGCGAGATGCTGCGCTCCTCCGGGTGGCTGGTGGTGTGCGTCCTGGTCGGTGAAGCCATCCGCATCCACCGCAACTACGTCGCCGCCGTGGTCGAGCGCGCCGAGAGGGCCGAGCGCACCCGCGAGGAGGAAGCCGCGCGCCGCGTCGTCCAGGAACGGCTGCGCATCGCACGCGACCTGCACGACCTGCTCGCCCACAGCATCACCCTGATCGGCGTGCAGACCTCGGTGGCCGCACACGTGCTCGTCGCCGACCCCGACCGGCTCGACCGCGAAGCCGTCGCCAAGGCGCTCGACGGCATCTATGACACCTGCCGCGGTGCCCGCACGGAACTCAGGACCACGCTGGAGGTGCTGCGCGCCGGCGACGCCGACGGCAGGGAACCGCTGCCGGGACTGTCCTCACTGCCCGATCTGGCACGGGCGGCGTGCGACGCGGGCGCCCACGTCGAACTGTCCGTGACCCGCGGCGCGTACGACCTCGCGCCCGAGCCCGCGGTCGGAGCCGCCGCCTACCGCATCGTCCAGGAGGCACTGACCAACGCCGTACGCCACGCCGGGGCCTCCGTCGGCGTGCGGGCCGCGGTGGAGAGCGCCGGCTCCGCGCTGCGGGTGAGCGTCGTCGACGACGGCGGCGCCGCGGGCACCCGGGCAGCCGCCACCGAACAGGCCGGGGACGGGGGAGGGTTCGGCATCGTCGGCATGCGGGAGCGGGCCCGCAGCGTCGGCGGCACCCTCGAAGCCAGGCCACGCACCGGCGGCGCCGGATTCGCGGTGACCGCCCTGCTGCCCGCGCGGCTCACCCCCTCCCCGCCCCCCTCTCCGTCCACCGACCACGCCCTTGGGAGGAAGGAACCTCGATGAGCGGCCAGACACACGCCTCGGCGAGTGCGTCGGCGAGCGCCTCGACGAGCGCGTCGGCGAGTGGGAGAACGCCGGACGCACCGCGCGGCGCCGGCACCCCCCTGCGGATCGTCCTCGCCGACGACCAGACACTCGTGCGCTCCGCCTTCGCCATGCTCATCGCCTCAGCGCCGGGCATGACCGTCGTCGGGGAGGCCGGCACGGGACGCGAGGCCGTCGCGCTGGCCAGGTCGGCACACGCCGACCTGGTCGTCATGGACATCCGCATGCCCGATCTGGACGGCATCGAGGCCACCCGGCTGATCGCCGCCGCCGGCGACCTCGACCAGGTCAAGGTCCTCGTCCTGACGACGTACGACACCGACGAGCACGTCGTCGAGGCCCTGCGCGCCGGGGCCTCCGGCTTCCTCGTCAAGGACACCAGGCCCGCCGAGTTGCTCGACGCGATCCGCACCGTCGCCGCAGGCGACTCCCTCCTGTCGCCGGGGCCCACGGCCCGGCTGATCGCCCGCGTGCTGCGCACACCGGAGCCCGGCGACAGTGCGGACCGCGCCGAGCCCGCCCCCGGCGCATTGGACGTGCTCTCCGCACGGGAACGCGAGGTCCTCGCCCTGGTGGCGCGCGGCCACAACAACGCCGAGATCGCCCACGCCCTCGCCCTGTCCCCCCTGACGGCCAAGACCCATGTGAGCCGCATCATGGGAAAGCTCTCCGTGCGCGACCGCGCACAACTGGTGATCGCCGCCTACGAATCGGGCCTCGTCACCCCGGGAGCCGCCCCACAGCCACCCGACTGACACCCCGGTACGGGACAATGGCCCCATGTGCTCTTCCCCGGACGCGGCGGTGGTCGTGTGAGCTTGTTCCGCGACGACGGGATTGTTCTGCGCACGCAGAAACTCGGCGAAGCCGACCGCATCATCACGTTGCTCACTCGGGGGCACGGGCGGGTGCGCGCGGTGGCGCGCGGGGTGCGGCGGACGAAGTCGAAGTTCGGGGCGCGGCTGGAGCCGTTCAGCCACGTGGACGTGCAGTTCTTCGCGCGGGGCAGCGATCTCGTGGGGCGCGGCCTGCCGCTGTGCACCCAGACGGAGACGATCGCCCCGTACGGCCGGGGCATCGTCGCGGACTACGACCGCTACACCGCGGGGACGGCCATGCTGGAGACGGCCGAGCGGTTCACCGACCACGAGGGCGAGCCGAACGTGCAGCAGTACCTGCTGCTGGTGGGCGGGCTGCGCACCCTCGCCTCCGGCGAGCACGGCGCGGACCTGGTGCTGGACGCCTTCTTGCTGCGCTCCCTGGCCATGGGCGGCTACGCCCCCAGCTTCGCGGACTGCGCCAAGTGCGGAATGCCCGGGCCCAACCGGTTCTTCTCGGTGGCCTCGGGCGGTGTGGTGTGCGGCGACTGCCGCGTCCCGGGCAGCGTCGTCCCGTCCCCGGAGGCGCTGCGGCTGCTGGGCGCCCTGCTGACGGGCGACTGGGAGACGGCGGACGCCGCCGAGCGGCGGCACTGCCGGGAGGGCTCGGGGCTGGTCTCGGCGTATCTGCACTGGCACCTGGAGCGGGGGCTGCGCTCCTTGCGGTACGTGCGGCAGGCGTCGAACGGTTAGGCTCGGGCGGGTCAGCTGCCCCTTGCCCGCCCGCTGGAGATGAGTACCGAATGGCACGCCGCGGAATGCTGTCCTGGTCGCAGCAGCGCGAGTACCAGGCGCCCGAGCCGCATCCGTCGGGGGCCAGGCCGCCCAAGATCCCGGGTGAGCTCGTCCCGGGGCATGTGGCGGTCGTCATGGACGGCAACGGCCGGTGGGCCAAGCAGCGGGGTCTGCCGCGCACGGAGGGGCACAAGGTCGGTGAGGGCGTCGTGATGGACGTCCTCAAGGGCTGCCTGGAGATGGGCGTCAAGAACCTGTCGCTGTACGCGTTCTCGACGGAGAACTGGAAGCGTTCACCGGAAGAGGTGCGCTTCTTGATGAACTTCAACCGGGACGTGATCCGCCGGCGCCGCGACGAGATGGACGCCCTGGGCATCCGCATCCGCTGGGTGGGCCGGATGCCGAAGCTGTGGAAGTCGGTCGTCCAGGAGTTGCAGGTCGCCCAGGAGCAGACCAGGGACAACGACGCGATGACGCTGTATTTCTGCGTCAACTACGGCGGCCGCGCCGAGGTCGCGGACGCGGCGCGTGCCATCGCCGAGGAGGTCGCCGCGGGCCGGCTCGACCCGTCGAAGGTCAACGAGAAGACGTTCGCGAAGTATCTGTACTACCGCGACATGCCGGACGTGGACCTCTTCCTGCGCCCCTCGGGGGAGCAGCGCACCTCCAACTACCTGATCTGGCAGAGCGCCTACGCGGAGATGGTCTACCAGGACGTGCTGTGGCCGGACTTCGACCGGCGCGACCTGTGGGCGGCCTGCCTGGAGTACGCCCAGCGCGACCGGCGCTTCGGCGGCGCCCTGCCGAACGAGGGCGGAGCGGCCGCGTCGGGCAAGCCCTGAGCGGGCGCCGCGGGCGGGGCTAGCCCGCGAAGTTCCAGGAGACCGTGCCGCCGGTGGTCACGAGGGTTGCCAGCACGATCAGGTCGGCGGCGCCGAGGGCGAGGCCGAGCAGGGCGCGGCGGGGCCTGGTGGTGTGGCGGGCCAGTGCCAGTCCGCCGAGGACCAGGGCGCAGGGGCCCAGGACGATGTTGAAGACCAGCAGTCCGACCAGGCCCATCACGAACGAGGCCACGGCCATGTCGTTCGCGTCGGCCCGGCGGGTGCGGCCCTTGGTCAGTGCGTGGGGGGTGGTGCTCGTCGTGCTCATGGTCGGCTCAGCTCCTTGGTCTGACGGGGCTCGGGCCGAGCGGCCCGGTGCCCCGGTGGCCGGTGTCTGCGGGACCCGGGGTCTTTGGGCCTCAGCTGTGTCGCCTGTGGCGGCGGTGGTGCTCGCGCACGGCGAAGACGAGCAGCCAGGCGGCGATGACCGCGGCTGCGGTCAGGCTCACGGCCGGCGGCAGGTGCGCGGGTGGGCCCACCAGGACGCCGAGCAGGAGGAACGCTGCGACGAGGAAGAGCATGTGTCCCTCTCTCCGAACGGGTACGGCAATTCCAGTGAACAAGTGTGGTGACAACTGTTCACTGAATCTGAGAGTACCCCATTGCGGCGTCCGGCACACAACTGTTTACTGAACCCATGAGCACCACCCCCTCGCAGCGGGACCTCCAGAAGGCCAGGACGCGCCGCGCCCTGCTCGACGCGGGCCTCGGTCTGCTCAAGGAGCAGAGCCTCAGCAGCCTCGGCCTGCGGGAGATCACCCGGGCCGTGGGCATCTCACCCGCGGCGTTCTACCGGCACTTCCGCGACGTCTCCGATCTCGGCGTCGCCCTCGTCGAGGAGTCGCTCGGCAGCCTGCACGAGGTGATACGGAGCGGGCTGACCGAGCACACCGAGGACGCCGAGCGCATCGACCACCTCGTCGGCGCCATCGCCGCCTACGTGCGGGCGCACCCCGAGCACATCCGGTTCGTGGCCAGCGAGCGGCACGGCGGGGTGGCCGCCGTCCGCACCGCCATCGCCGCCGAACTCGACCGCTTCGCCGCGGAGGTGGCCAGGCTGCTGGCCGAGGACGAGGTCTCCCGCGGCTGGAGCGCCGAGGACCTGCGCATGCTGGGGGAGACGTACGTCGACAACATGGTGATGACGGCCTCCGCGTTCCTGGAGGCCGCCCAGGGCGAGGGCCCCGCGTCCGAGACGGTCGCGCACACGGCCCGCCGCCAGCTCCGCCTCATCAGCCTGGGCCGCCGCCACTGGACGACGTCAGGACAGATCTCCGACGCGTGACCCCCGCTCCTGCCGCCGCCCGCCGCCCGCCGTCCCCGCTCGCCGGATCCGCGGGGCAGGCGGAGCGCTCGTCAGGCGGTACGCCTGCGGTACAGCGCCGCGCACGCCGGCAGGGTGACCGCGAGCAGTCCGCCGCACCACGCCAGGGCGAGCCAGGGGCTGTTGCCGGTCGGCTGGTCCAGCAGCAGCCCGCGCAGGGATTCGATGACGGGGGTCACCGGCTGGTTGTCGGCGAAGCCGTGCAGCCACGCCGGCATCGTCTCGACCGGCACGAAGGCACTGCTGGGGTAGGGCAGGAAGAGCATCACGAACGTGAAGCCGCTCGCTGCCTCCGGGGTCTTGGCCAGCAGGCCCGCCGCCGCGCCGAGCCAGGAGAGGGTGGTGATGTAGGCGAGCAGGATGCAGACGGCGGCCAGCCACTGGCCGGTCCCGGCGTGCGGGCGGAAGCCGATGGCGAAGGCGACGCCCAAAACGGCCGCCGTGGCCGCCGCGTTGCGGGCCACGCTGGCGGCCACGTGCCCGGCCAGTACGGCGGTGCTGCTGGTGTCCATCGAGCGGAAGCGGTCGATGATGCCGCCCGTCATGTCGTTCGAGACGGTGGTGGCCGTCATGGACGCGCCGTAGCCCGCGCACAGGATGAGCACGCCGGGTGCCACGTAGGTGACGTACTTTCCGGTGCTCGTCTCGATGGCGCCGCCGAAGAAGTAGACGAACACCAGCATCAGCAGCACCGGCAGCACCAGGGCCGTGATCACGGCGTCCGGGTTGCGGCGGGTCAGCCGGACGGACCGGCTCGCGAGGACGGCGTACTCACTCATGGGTCAGCTCCAAGAAGACGTCGTCGAGCGTGGCAGTGTGCAGGGCGAAGCGCTCCACCTCGGCGCGCGCGGGGTCCAGTTCGTCGAGCAGGGCCCGCACGTGCGCGGCGCTGCCGTCCGTCGCGACGCCCAGCAGCAGTTCCTCCGGCGCCTTGTGCAGCAGCCGCCCGGCCAGGCGCGCGGCCATCGCCTCGTACGCCTCGTGGCCCGCCATGGTCAGGTCGAGGCGCTGGGCCGCGACGGTCTTCTTCAGCTCGGCGGGGGAGCCCTCTGCGATCACACGGCCCCCGTCGAGCACGGCCACGCGGTCGGCGAGCCGGTCGGCCTCCTCCAGGTACTGCGTGGTGAGCAGGACGGTGACGCCGGCCGCCGTGAGCGCTCCGACCGCTTTCCACATCGTGCGGCGGCTGCGCGGGTCGAGCCCCGTGGTCGGCTCGTCGAGGAAGACCACCTCGGGGTCGCCGACGAGGCCCGCCGCGATGTCCAGCCGCCTCCGCATGCCGCCCGAGTAGGTGGCGACCCGGCGGCCCCGCGCCTCGGTGAGAGCGAACCGCTCCAGGAGCTGGTCGGCGCGGCGGGCGGCGGCCCTGCGTGAGTGGCCGCGCAGCGCCGCCATCATGCGCAGGTTCTCGCGCCCGGTCTGGTCCTCGTCGAGCGCCGCGTACTGCCCGGTCAGGCTGATGGCGCGGCGTACCCGCGACCGCTCGGTGACCACGTCGTGGCCCGCGACGCTCGCCTGTCCCGCGTCGGGGCGGGTCAGCGTGGCGAGGATGCGCACGGTGGTGGTCTTGCCCGCTCCGTTCGGCCCGAGCAGCGCGTAGACGCTGCCGCGCCGGACCCGCAGGTCCAGGTTTTCGAGTACGGACACGGAGCCGTACGCCTTGCTCAGCCCCCGGGCCTCGATCGCCCAGTCGGCTTCAGGGCGTGGTCGCGTGACAGTCACGGCAGGCCCCCCTCTCCTGTGTATCCCATACGCGCTACTGCGTATGCCGTATACGTTACAGCGTATGCTATACACGTCCCGGGGGTCAGGAAGCAAGCGGAAGGCGGGAAATGGCGAAGCAGCGCACCGCACAGAACGGTCTCCCGGCCGGAGTGGCAGCCGCCTGGGGCCTGCGCGAGCGCCCTGGCAGAGGCCCGGCGCGCGGTCTGGACGTGGCGCGGATCGTGCGGGCGGCCATCGCGGTCGCCGACGCCGAGGGGCTGGGCGCCGTGTCCATGAGCCGCGTCGCCACGGAGGTCGGCGTCTCCACGATGGCGCTCTACCGCTACGTCGAGGGCAAGAACGACCTGCTGATCCTCATGGAGGACGAAGCGGCCGGCACCCCGCCGCCCGGCCCCGGGCCCGGGGCCGGCTGGCGCGCGGGGCTGGAGCACTGGGCCCGGGCGCACCGGGACGTGCTCACCCGCCACCTGTGGATGGTCCGCATCCCGATCAGCACCCCGCCGCTGAGCCCCCACAGCGTGGAGTGGATGGAGCTGGCGCTGGGGTGCCTGCGCGGTACGGGGCTCGACGCGGAGGAGAAGCTGGGCGTGCTCATTACGCTCAACGGCTACGTCCGCAGCAGCGTCTCCCTGACCGCGGACATCGCCGAGGCGGCGCGCGGGGAGGGCGGCGCCGACTGGGAGGAACTGGAGCCCCGCTACTGGCGCCTGCTGACGCAGTTGACCGCGGCCGGTGACTTCCCCGCGATCAAGGAGATGTTCGCCTCGGGCGAGGTGGACACCGCCTTCGAGGAGGAGGGCGAGGGCAGCGCCGACTTCGAGTTCGGCCTGGCCCTGGTGCTGGACGGGACACAGGCCCTCATCGAACGCCGGGCGTGACCGGGCGCGAGGACCTGACGGCGCTACCGTCCCGTGGCGCACTCCCCGCAGGTGCCGAAGATCTCGACCGTGTGGCCGACGTCGACGAAGCCGTGCTCGGCGGCCACCGAGGCGGCCCACTTCTCGACGGCGGGGCCCTCTACCTCGACGGCCTTGCCGCAGGCGCGGCAGACCAGGTGATGGTGGTGGTCGTCGCTGTGGCAGCGGCGGTAGACGGCCTCACCCTCGTCCGTGCGCAGCACGTCGACCTCGCCGGCGTCGGCGAGGGACTGGAGGGTGCGGTAGACCGTGGTGAGCCCCACCGAATCGCCCCGGTGCTTGAGCATGTCGTGCAGTTCCTGGGCGCTGCGGAACTCCTCGACCTCTGCGAGCGCGGCGGAGACGGCGGCGCGCTGCCGGGTCGACCGGCCGCGTACAGGGGGACCTGCGGTGGTCACGCTCTGGCTCCTTACGTTCGTCGGCTCCGGGGAGTCGCCGGGCGGGGGCTCCGATGCTGCACGGCGTTCGCGAGGACCCATTGTGCCAGGCGAACCCGGAGCGCGGGTATTACACCCTGGTAGGACGGTCCGTACCGGCCGCACTGTCGGTGCGCACACCGCCACGGGCGCCGGCGGCGGCCTCGCCGCCGTCCGCCTCCAGGGCGTCCTCTCCCTCCCCCCGGAAGTCCTCTCGGGAGTCCTTCCCGCCGGTGCCGCCGGGATGCGTGGCCCGGAAGCGCCGCCGGGCCAGCGGCGCGGCCAGCGCGGTGACGACGCCGAACAGGACGATGGCCAGGACGACGATGCTGGCCCCCGGCGGCACGTCGACGTAGTAGGAGGTCACCGTCCCCGAGAGGGTGACGACGACGCCGAAGCCGACCGAGAGCCCCAAAGTGGCCGCGAATCCCCGGGTGGCCTGCTGGGCGGCGGCCACCGGAATCACCATCAGCGCGCTGACCAGCAGCAGCCCGACGACCCGCATCGCCACGGTGACCGTCACCGCCGCCGTCACGGCCAGCAGCAGGTTCAGCAGCCGCACGGGCAGCCCGGTGACCCGCGCGAACTCCTCGTCCTGGCAGATCGCGAACAGCTGACGGCGCAGGCCGAGAGAGACGAGCAGCACGAAGACCGACAGGCCGACGATGGCGACGATGTCCTCGGCGGAGACGGTGGTGATGGAGCCGAACAGGTACGTGGTCAGGTTGGCGTTGGACCCGTTCGGGGCGAGGTTGATGATCATGACGCCGCCCGCCATGCCGCCGTAGAACAGCATGGCCAGCGCGATGTCGCCGCGGGCCTTGCCGTACCAGCGGATCAGCTCCATCGCGACGGCACCCAGCGACGAGACGAGTACGGCCATCCACACCGGGTTGCTGTTCAGCAGGAAGCCGAGCGCGACACCGGTCAGCGCGACGTGCCCGATGCCGTCGCCCATGATGGCCTGACGCCGCTGCACCAGGTAGATGCCCACGGCGGGCGCGGCGATGCCCACGAGCAGCGCGGCGAGCAGCGCGCGCTGCATGAAGGCGAAGTTCAGCATCTCGATCATGAGAGCAGCCCCGTCTCGATCTTCGGTGCGGCCTCGGCGGGTTCGGCGCCGTGCGGGTGGCAGGCCAGGTCGTGCAGCCGGTCGGGATCGTCCACCCGCTCGACCTGCCCGTCGCGCAGCACCACGGCCCGGTCGATGAGCGGGGCGAGCGGGCCCAGCTCGTGCAGCACCAGCAGCACGGAGGTGCCCTCCTCCACCTGCCGGCGCAGCGTGTCGGCCAGCGCCTCCTGGTTGCCGACGTCCACCCCCGCCAGCGGCTCGTCCATGATCAGCAGTTCGGGCTCGGCGGCCAGCGCGCGGGCGATCAGCACCCGCTGGTGCTGGCCGCCGGAGAGCGCGTCCACCGGGTCCTTGATCCGCTCGGCCATGCCCACCTGTTCGAGGGCGTGCCGCACGGCGGCCTTGTCCTCGCGGCCGAGCGGTCCGAAGCGGCGCCGGGCGAGCCGGCCGGCCGCCACGACCTCGCGCACGGTCGCCGGGACCCCGGCCGCAGCCGTGGAGCGCTGCGGTACGTAGCCGAGCCGCTGCCAGCGGCGGAAGCGGGCGAAGGGGGTGCCGAACAGCTCCAGCGTGCCGCCGGTGAGCGGCACCTGGCCGAGGACGGCGCGGATGGTGGTGGACTTGCCCGAGCCGTTGGCCCCCAGCAGCGCGACCGTCTCGCCGCGCGCCACCGTCAGGTCCACGCCGCGCAGCACGGGCCGCCCGCCCAGTGAGGCGGTCGCCCCGCGCAGTGCCACGGCGGGCGGGTCCTCGGCTACGGCCGGCCCGTCACGGCCCGCCGTCGGCTTCGTCGTCATGCCTTCCGTCCTCACTGCGCGCCGAGCGCGGTCTTGAGCGCGGTCAGGTTCTGGTGCATCACGGAGAAGTAGTCCTGCGTCTTCGGGTTCTTCACACTCTCCAGGGGGCTGAGCACCGCCGTCTTCAGGTTGAGGTCGCCGGCGAGGGTCTTGGCGGTCTTGTCGCTGGCGTTGTTCTCGAAGAAGACGGTGTCCACCTCGTCCTTCTTCGCGACGTCGTGCAGCTCCTTCATCCGGGCCGCGCTGGGCTCGGACTCGGGGTCGATCCCGGCCACGGCCTCCTCGTGCAGGCCGTACCGCTCGGCGAGGTAGCCGAAGGCGGCGTGGGTGGTGATGAAGGTGTCGGACTTCTTGCCCTTGAGGCCGTCCTTGAACTCCTTGTCCAGCTTCCCCAGCTTCTTGACGAGGGCTTCGGTGTTCTTCTCGTACTCGTCCTCGTGGTCGGGGTCGGCCTTCTGGAGCTGCTTGCCGACGCCCTCGGCGACCTCCGCGTAGCGGACGGGGTCGAGCCACACGTGCGGGTCGCCGCCGGTCTCGTCGCCGTGGTCGTGGCCCTCGTGTTCCCCGTGGCCGCCGTGGTCGTGGCCCTCCTCCCCGTGCACGTCGGTGCCGTGCTTCTCCAGGGTGGTGAAGGAGGCGGCCTCGGCGATGTTGTCCACGCCTGACTGCTCGACGGCCTCGTCCACGGCGGGCTGGAGCCCCTTGAGGTAGACGATCATGTCGGCCTCGCCGAGCTGCCCCGTCTGCTTGGGGCTCAGCTCCAGGTCGTGCGGCTCGGTGCCGGGCTGGGTGAGGTTGCGGACCTCGACGCGGTCCCCGCCGATCTGCTGCGCGAGGTAGGCCATCGGATAGAAGGAGGCCGCCACGTGCACCTTGCCGTCGTCCCCGGCCCCGCTGCCGCACGCGGCCAGGGTGAGGGAGCCGGCGCCGAGGGCGGTGAGAGCGGCGCTGGTGCGTATGAGGCGGGGGAGGCGAGGACCAGTGTTCATGACACTCATTTTCACGTGCAATGGAAACGATTGTCAACTAGAGCTTAGCGCTACGTGACCGACACGGAGGGCGACGAAGCGGCGCGGAAGGCGGGCCGCACGCGCCCGGGAAAGGCGGCCAACCGATTTGCTGAGTACCCCTCGCTCCCCAGTAATCTGAGGGTTCCGTCTCGCCGTCAATGAAGAGAGCACCGTGGCCGCCGACAAGATCGACACAATTGTCAGCCTCAGCAAGCGCCGTGGCTTCGTCTACCCGTGCAGTGAGATCTACGGCGGTCAGCGTGCCGCCTGGGACTACGGACCGCTGGGCGTGGAGCTCAAGGAGAACATCAAGCGCCAGTGGTGGCGCTCCATGGTCACCTCGCGCGACGACGTGGTGGGAATCGACTCGTCGGTGATCCTGGCCCCCGAGGTGTGGGAGGCATCGGGCCATGTCTCCACCTTCACCGATCCGCTCACCGAGTGCACCTCGTGCCACAAGCGGTTCCGTGCCGACCACCTGATCGAGGCATACGAGGCCAAGCACGGCCGCGAGCCCGAGAACGGCCTGGCCGACCTCAACTGCCCGCACTGCGGCAACAAGGGCGGCTTCACCGAGCCCAAGCAGTTCTCCGGCCTGCTCTCCACCCACCTCGGTCCCACCCAGGACTCCGGCTCGGTCACCTACCTGCGCCCCGAGACCGCGCAGGGCATCTTCACCAACTTCGCCGCCGTCCAGCAGACCTCGCGCAAGAAGCCGCCGTTCGGCATCGCGCAGACGGGCAAGTCGTTCCGCAACGAGATCACGCCGGGCAACTTCATCTTCCGCACCCGCGAGTTCGAGCAGATGGAGATGGAGTTCTTCGTCAGGCCGGGCGAGGACGAGGAGTGGCAGCAGTACTGGATGGACCAGCGCTGGGCCTGGTACCGCGACCTGGGCATCCGCGAGGAGAACATCCGCTGGTACGAGCACCCGAAGGAGAAGCTGTCCCACTACTCCAAGCGGACGGCCGACATCGAGTACCGCTTCCAGTTCGGCGGCAGCGAGTTCGGTGAGCTGGAGGGCATCGCCAACCGCACCGACTACGACCTGACGGCCCACTCCAAGGCGTCCGGGCACGACCTCTCGTACTTCGACCAGGAGGCGGGCGAGCGCTGGACGCCGTACGTCATCGAGCCGGCGGCCGGTGTCAACCGCGCCATGCTCGCCTTCATGCTCGACGCCTACATCGAGGACGAGGCGCCCAACGCCAAGGGCAAGATGGAGAAGCGCACCGTCATGCGCCTCGACCCGCGGCTGGCCCCGGTCAAGGTCGCGGTGCTGCCGCTGTCCCGCAACGAGAAGCTCTCGCCGAAGGCGCGCGGCCTCTCGGAGACGCTGCGCAGGAACTGGAACATCGAGTTCGACGACGCGGGCGCCATCGGCCGCCGCTACCGCCGTCAGGACGAGATCGGCACGCCGTTCTGCGTCACCGTCGACTTCGACACCCTCGACGACAACGCGGTCACGGTGCGTGAGCGCGACACGATGAAGCAGGAGCGGGTCTCCCTGGACCAGATCGAGGGCTACCTCGCGGCCCGCCTCCTGGGCTGCTGAGCGCCTTCGCCTGCGCTGAGTGCCTCCGCCTCCGCGCGGCAAGGGCCCGGCTCCTCCACCGAGGAGCCGGGCCCTTCGCCGTACGCGGCCTTCATGTCTCCTCGAGTCACCCGGCGGTACGGCGCAGCAGCAGGCACACGAAGCCGAAGCTGTCCCGGTAGTCGCGCAGCCACTCGTCCCGGTGTTCGGCTGCCGCGCGCAGCGCCTCCGCGCTGTCGGGGTGGTCGGGATGGTCCAGCGCCCAACGGGAGAGCGAGCCCGTCCAGTTCCACTCGTAGTCGTCCAACTCGTGGCGGGTGGACAGGTGGGCGTACGTGGGCGTCCAGCTGTCCGCGGTCACCGCGTCCACGGTGCCCGCCAGGTCCTGGTACTCGCCCAGCATCTCCCGCGCCCGCGCGCTCGGTTCACCCTCCCAGTAGGCGTCGCCCACCAGTACGGCTCCGCCGGGGGCCAGGTGCCGGGCGGCCGCGTCCAGGGTGGGCAGCAGGCCGCCGAACGCGTGTGTGGCGCCCACGCTGAGCACCACGTCGTAGGCGTGCGGTGCGGTGAACGTGTCGGCCTCGGCGCGGTGCAGCCTCAGCCGCTCGGCCACGCCCGCCTGTTCGGCCCGCTGCCGGGCCCGCTCCAGCGCCGGCGCGGAGACGTCGACGCCGGTCCCCGTCGCGCCGGGGTGCTGCTGGAGGGCGTGCAGCAGCCAGGCGGCCTCACCGCAGCCGAGGTCGAGCACACGCTCGTCACCCCGTACGAGGGCGCGCGCGAGCAGCCGGTGCACGGAGGAGTCGTCGAGCGGGGCGGCGACGGGGTGGTCGGCGTGGGCGAGAAGAGAGCGCGTCTGTCGGTCCATCCGGGCACTGTGGCAGACGGCCCCTCGCTCACTCCTGGTTTTCGGGCATTTCGGGGTCTCCTAAGTTCGCTGCGTTCTCCCGGTGTTCCGGGACCGCGCCGGACCCGGTGGTGTCCAGGTCGAAGTCGAAGGGCGGGGGCAGTCGAAGCTTCTCGCCTAACTTGGCCACGCCGCGCTCCGCGTATCCCTGCGGTGTCGGCTCCCAGAAGGCGGACGCCGTGTGTACCTGCATGTCGAGGACCAGGTACACGGTCACGCCCGCTCTGGCGTAGACGGGGAGCTTGTCCAGCCAGTCGGCGTTGCGGGTGGAACTGGAGGTCAATTCGGCGGCCAGAGTGAGGGCCTCGCCGTCGATGAAGCGCTCTACATCGAGGTAGTACCCCCGCGACCACGGAGACATGACGATGTTTCCCCCGATGATCTCCGCCCGGTAGCCGTCGGGTACCTCCATGGTCATGAGTGTCCGGAACAGCGCCTGGAAGCTGTCCTCGGGTACCTCGGGGGTCTCTGTGGCCGTCGGTCGATCGAGCATCACTGTCATGCTGCGCCTTCCCGCTACGGTGAGCTAGTCGCAACTCACCGTAGCGACGCGCTCGGACAATCGGAGCGCGTGCGGGGGGGGGAGGTCCCCCGAAGGGGTCACGCGTGGGAGGCCGCCGCCCGCAAGACCGCGTCCAGCAGGCCGGGGAAGAGGGCGTCGAGGTCCGCGCGGCGCAGGCAGTTGATCTTCGCGGTGCCGCGGTAGCACTGGTTGATGACGCCCGCCTCGCGCAGGACGCGGAAGTGGTGGGTCGAGGTCGACGTGGCGATGGGAAGCTCGACCTGCGAGCAGGTGGCGCCCTGGCCCTCGCCCTCTCCGTAGCCGTTCAGCGCGGTCACGATGCGCAGCCGCATGGGGTCGGCGAGCGCGTGCAGCACGGCGTCGAGGCGGATCTCCTCGCGGGCGGGGTGCGGGAGTTCGCGTACGGCTGTAGTCGTCGGCACAGGGTCATAGTACGGCAGGCATCGAAATTTGACAGCCTTCGTACTACGGTGGTTATCGTACTAGCGCCGAGGTTCCACGACCGATTGGAGAGCGCCGTGAGCGCACTGTTCGAGCCCCTCACTCTGCGGTCGGTGACCGTGCCCAACCGCGTCTGGATGGCGCCGATGTGCCAGTACTCCGCCGCCCCCGAGGGCCCGGACCAGGGTGCGCCCACCGACTGGCACCTCGCCCACCTCGGCGCCCGCGCCTCCGGCGGTCTGGGCCTGGCGCTGGTCGAGGCCACGGGCATCACCCCCGAGGGCCGGATCAGCCCCTACGACCTGGGCCTGTGGAACGACCGCCAGCAGGAGGCCTTCACCCGCGTCACCCGCTTCCTGGCCGAGCAGGGCACCGTCCCCGGCATCCAGCTCGCGCACGCCGGACGCAAGGCCTCCACCGAGCGCACCTGGGTGGAGCGCGGTGCGCCCCTCGCCCCGGGGGAGAACCACGGCTGGCAGCCGGTCGGCCCCAGTGCTCTCTCGTTCGACGAGCGGCACTCCACGCCCACCGAGCTGTCCAGGGACGAGATCGCCACGCTGGTGCGGCAGTTCGCCGACAGCGCCCGCCGCGCGCACGCGGCCGGCTTCCAGGTCGTCGAGATCCACGGCGCCCACGGCTACCTGATCAACGAATTTCTCTCCCCGTTCACCAACCGCCGCACCGACGAGTACGGCGGCACCTTCGAGGGCCGTACCCGCTTCGCGCTGGAGGTCGTGGACGCCGTCCGCGCCGTGTGGCCCGAGGAGCTGCCGCTGTTCTTCCGCGTCTCCGCCACCGACTGGCTGAGCGAGAACACCGAGGACGGCCGCGAGGGCTGGACCGGCGAGGACACCGTGCGGCTCGCCAAGGAGTTGCTGGCCCGCGGCGTGGACCTGCTCGACACCTCCACGGGCGGCAACGCGCCCGACGCGCGGATCGAGGCCGTGCCCGGCTACCAGGTCCCGTTCGCCGAGCGGGTCAGGCAGGAGACCGGCCTGCCCGTGGGCGCCGTCGGTCTGATCACCGAGCCGCGCCAGGCCGAGGAGATCATCGCCTCGGGCCAGGCCGACGCCGTACTGCTCGGGCGCGAGCTGCTGCGCCGCCCGTACTGGGCGAACGAGGCCGCCGTCGAACTGGGTGCCGAGCCGCGCCGCCCCGTGCAGTACCACCGGGCGTGAGCCCACGGCGCCGCTCCACCGTGGCGTGCTGCACGGTGGCGCCTCACCGTGGAGCTTCGCCGTGGCGCTCTCGGGCGGCGGCCTACCGCCGGGCCGCCGCCTGAACGGTCAGGGCGAGCAGCGTGGCGATCGTCCCCTCGCCCACACCGCCGGGCATGGGCGTGGGGGACGTCAGTTCAGCTGCCGTACGAAGGCGACGAGGAACAGGGCACCGGCCAGGCAGCCCAGCCACACCGTCGGCAGCACCCAGCCGCCACGGCGCTCGCCCCGCAGGGGGGCCGTCACCCGGCGGTGCAGCCCCGCGAGGCCGTAGAGCAGGGCCGTCGCCGCGACGGCGATCGGGCAGCTCACCGCGGCGTGCGCGAGCCACGCGCCGGCCCTGCTGGGGCCGCCCCAGGACGTGTCGTAGGGCCCGTCGTCGACGAACCCGTACAGCACCCCGCGGGCGACGAACAGCACCAGCAGCCCGACGAGCATCAGCGCGAGGACACCGAGCAGCGCGGTGAGGACGGCGTGCACCACGAGCCGGGCCGTCCCGGGGCGCGGGCCGCCGCCGGGCTCCGCCCGCGCCCGCAGCAGCCGCAGCGCGCTTGCGGCGCGCCCCGAGAGCGCGGCGACGAGAGCGAGCAGGCCGACGGGCAGCAGCACGGCCGCCTGTCCCACCCCGCGTCCCGACCGCCGTATGAAGGACTCCCGCACTGCCGGCACCGGCGAGGACGGGACGGAATTTCCCGCAACGTTCATGGGCGGGACGCTAGAGCGGCGCCCACGCCCCTCACGACACACCACGGAGCCATCCCGCCCCCGTACCCCGGTAGGGGGCGGGATGGCTCCCCGGGGTGGGTCGGCGGCCGGCGTGCCCGGTGCGCGGGTTACCGTCCGCTGATGCACATCCTCAGCGTGAACGTCGGCCCGCCACGCAGGGTGGAGTACACCGACGCGCCCTCGGGCGCCACCGGCATCGGCAAGAGCCCCGTGGACGCGCCCGTCCGGGTGGCCGCGCCGTCGGAGTCCGGCGCGGGGGCCGGTGGCGTGAGCGGCGACGCGGTCTGTGACCTGCGGTACCACGGTGGCGACGACAGGGCCGTCTACGCGTTCGCCCGCGAGGACCTCGACGCCTGGCAGCGGGAGCTGGGCTGCGTCCTTCCGCACGGCGCGTTCGGGGAGAACCTCACCACCACCGGCGCCGACCTGCGCGAGACCCTGGTCGGCGAACGCTGGCGGGTCGGCCCCGAACTGGTGCTGGAGGCCACCGGCAGCCGCATCCCGTGCCGCACCTTCGCGGGCTGGGTGGCCGAACAGGGCTGGACGACCGCCAAGGGCTGGCTGCGCCGCTTCACCCTGGCGGGCTCGCCCGGCGCCATGTTCCGCGTCGTCCACCCCGGCACCCTGCGGGCGGGCGACGAGGTGGAGGTCCTCCACCGGCCCGGCCACCGGGTGACGGTCGGCGGCCTCTTCCGCGCCGTGACGACCGAGCGCGAGCGGCTCCCCGACGTCCTGGCCGCCGCCGCGTGGATGGAACGGGAGCAGCGGGAGATCGCCGAGAAGTACGCCGCCAAGTACGCCACCGACTGACCGGTCCGCCCGCGCGTGGGCCGGCTACAGGCGCTGCGTGCCCCACAGTGCCATCGGAAGACGGTCCGCCCGCGCGTGGGCCGGCTCGGGCCGCGCTCCGCCCACGCCGCCCCTCCCGGGCGCACTCGCGCCCCCCCACGGCGCGTCACCGCGTTCCGCGCGCTGCCCGCACTCCCGCCGCCGCCAGGGCCACAAGACCGCAGGACCGGACCGCGAACACCGCGGCCGGCGCCCCGCGCGTTCCCCGGTGCGGCAGCAGTGCCAGGAACACCCAGGAACAGGGAGCCCAGCGTGGCCACGCCCACCGCCGGGCCGGACTGCTGTGCCGTCGCGGCCAGGCCGCCGCCCGCTCCGGCGCGCGAGGCGGGGGCGTCCCCGGATGGGGGACAATGGGGAGTCGCCCCGCCCGCCCCGTCACCCGAAGGACCGCCGCCGCATGACCCGGACCGCCACGCAGCCGCTGCACATCGGACCGCACGCCGTCTGGCCGCCCGTCGTGCTGGCGCCGATGGCGGGGATCACCAACGCGCCGTTCCGTACCCTGTGCCGGGAGTTCTCGGGGGACCGGGGCCTGTTCGTCAGCGAGATGATCACCACGCGGGCGCTGGTGGAGCGCAACGAGAAGACGATGCAGCTCGTGCACTTCGACGCGAGCGAGAAGCCGCGCTCCATCCAGCTGTACGGCGTGGATCCGGTGACCGTCGGCAAGGCGGTGCGGATGATCGCCGACGAGGACCTGGCCGATCACATCGACCTCAACTTCGGCTGCCCCGTGCCCAAGGTCACCCGCAAGGGCGGCGGCTCGGCGCTGCCGTACAAGCGGCCGCTGCTGCGCGCCATCCTGCACGAGGCCGTCGGCAACGCGGGCGGCCTCCCGGTGACCATGAAGATGCGCAAGGGCATCGACGACGACCACCTCACCTGCCTCGACGCGGGACGTATCGCCGTCGAGGAGGGCATCACCGCCATCGCTCTGCACGGCCGCACTGCGGCACAGCACTACGGAGGCACCGCCGACTGGGACGCCATCGCGCGCCTCAAGGAAACGGTTCCGGAGATTCCGGTGCTGGGCAACGGCGACATCTGGTCCGCCGACGACGCCGTGCGGATGATGCGTCGGACCGGCTGCGACGGTGTCGTCGTGGGCCGCGGCTGCCTGGGGCGGCCGTGGCTGTTCGCCGATCTGGTGGCCGCGCTCGCGGGGGAGGGCGAGGCCGGGTACGCGCGGCCCACCCTGCGCGAGGTCGCCGAGGTGATGGTGCGGCACGCGCGGCTGCTGGGGGAGTGGCTGGGGGACGAGGGGCGCGGCGTCATCGACTTCCGCAAGCACGTCGCCTGGTACACCAAGGGCTTCTCCGTGGGCTCCGGGCTGCGCCGGAGGCTCGCGGTCGCGGGCTCGCTGGACGAGCTGCGCGGCCTGCTCGACGAGTTGGACCTCTCCCAGGAGTGGCCCCAGGGGGCCGACGGGCCCCGCGGCCGCACCCACTCGCGCAACAAGGTCGTCCTGCCCGACGGCTGGCTGGACGACCCCTACGCATACGGCACGGGCGTCGGCGCGGACGCCGAACTGGCCACCTCCGGCGGCTGACCGCCCCTTTCCCGGCACGCACGCGCCGCGCGGGGCGTGCCCCCGCGCGGGCTTACCGCCGCCCGGCCTGCGTGCGCAGGGCTGCCGCCTCCAGGCGCGCCGCGTACCCGTCGAGTCGTGCCTCCGCGAAGGTGTCGGCTTCCCAGTCGGCGGGGCGGATCTCGGACGGGCTCGCCCAGACGTACGCCCAGGCCCGGCGGGGTGCCGCCCGGCCGGTGCGGTCGGGCCCAGCGCTGCTGCCGGTTCGACCGGCCCCGTCGGCTTCGTCGCCCCGGTCGAGAACGAGGGTGCGCAACTCGTACGCGTCGTCCTCGAAGTCGTCCAGTACGCGCCACTCGTGCGCCGTCAGCCCGGTCAGCAGCAGGCCGTGCGCGGTCCGTCCGGGGGCCGGGACGAGGCCGGGATACGGCCTGTTCCGCAGCGCCGCGGTGCGCCAGCCGGAGGCCGTGGCGCCGGCGGCGGGCGGAACCTGTCCGAGAAGTGCCGTCAGTATCCGGCGGAAGCGCAGGGTGCCGTAGACGAAGAGGGCGTCGGCGCCGGTGTCGACGGGGCTGAGGCGGGGGCGTCGGGTGCTGTTCGGAGGGGTCATGCGGGGCACCGTACGGTGGCACGGAGACTGTCCGCATGGTGAGACGTTCACTCGAATGGCCGCGTGATTCGCGCCACCTTGATAAGGGTGCCGCTCATATGAGCGATGTGAACGCGCTCAAATGAGTGGTGTATGTCTCCAAGGAGCAGGCGGCGGTTTTACCGACCCTTGGTTCCGAGGTCGTACGCATGTGTCGCGTTCCGTCCGCAAGGCGGCCCGCCGTGCTCCTCAGCGTCATCATCCGTTCGGCTTCTGAATGGAGCGGCCAATCAGCCTCAACCGGTCAGTACTTTCGATCTCTCGGCAGACGGGTGGTTACGGCCGTGTGACATGCCGCTGGACGTACTCGCAAGCCTTTGATCTGGGTACGCTCCCCGCCGTCAGGGCAACCGACCACGAGGAGCCGAGTCCGGTGCCGGTTCACGCGAAGAACACAAAGTCCGCAGTAGACGCACAGCAGACCAAGTACGTCTACGACTTCAGTGAGGGCAACAAGGACCTCAAGGGCCTCCTCGGTGGCAAAGGAGCCAACCTCGCCGAGATGACCAACCTCGGCCTGCCCGTCCCTCCGGGCTTCACCATCACCACCGAGGCGTGCAAGGCCTACCTCGACTCCGGCGAGGCCCCCGCCCAGCTGCGGGACGAGGTGAGCGCTCACCTGAGCGCGCTCGAGGAGCGCATGGGGAAGAAACTCGGCCAGGCCGACGACCCGCTGCTCGTCTCGGTGCGCTCCGGCGCCAAGTTCTCCATGCCCGGAATGATGGACACGGTCCTCAACATCGGCCTGTCCGACGAGTCCGTGCACGGGCTCGCCGCCCAGTCGGGCGACGAGCGCTTCGCCTGGGACTCCTACCGGCGCCTCATCCAGATGTTCGGCGACACCGTGCTCGGCATCCGCGGCGAACGCTTCTCCGAGACGCTGGAGGAAGCCAAGACAGCGCGCGGTGCCACCACGGACGTGGACCTGAGCGCCGAGGCCCTGAAAGAACTGGTCACCAAGTTCAAGAACATCGTCTCCGAGGAGACGGGGCGCGACTTCCCGCAGGACCCGCGCGAACAGATGGACCTGGCCGTGCGCGCGGTCTTCGACTCGTGGAACGGCAGCCGCGCCCGCCTCTACCGCCGCCAGGAGCGCATCCCGCACGACCTGGGCACCGCCGTCAACATCTGCTCGATGGTCTTCGGCAACCTCGGCCCCGACTCGGGCACCGGCGTCGCCTTCACCCGCGACCCCGCCAGCGGCCAGCAGGGCGTCTACGGCGACTACCTGCAAAACGCGCAGGGCGAGGACGTCGTCGCCGGCATCCGCAACACCGTGCCGCTCGCCGACCTCGAAACGCTCGACAAGGCGTCGTACGACCAGCTCATGCAGATCATGGAGACCCTGGAGAACCACTACAGGGACCTGTGCGACATCGAGTTCACCATCGAGCGCGGCAAGCTGTGGATGCTCCAGACCCGGGTGGGCAAGCGCACCGCGGCGGCCGCCTTCCGCATCGCCACCCAACTCGTCGACCAGGGCCTCATCGACGAGGCCGAGGCGCTGCGCCGCGTCAACGGCAGCCAGCTCGCCCAGCTGATGTTCCCCCGCTTCGACTCGAACGGCGGGGTCAAGAACGCCGAGCAGCTCGGCTGGGGCATCGCCGCCTCGCCCGGCGCGGCCGTCGGCAAGGCGGTCTTCGACTCCTACACCGCCATCAAGTGGTCCCGGTCCGGCGAGAAAGTCATCCTCATCCGCCGCGAGACCAACCCCGACGACCTCGACGGCATGCTCGCCGCCGAGGGCATCCTCACCTCGCGCGGCGGCAAGACCTCGCACGCGGCCGTCGTCGCCCGCGGCATGGGCAAGACCTGCGTGTGCGGCGCGGAGGAGCTGGAGGTCGACACCAAGCGGCGCTGCCTCAAGGCCCCGGGCGGGAAGGTCGTCGAGGAGGGCGACGTCGTCTCCATCGACGGCTCCACCGGCAAGGTCTACGCCGGTGAGGTGCCGGTCGTGCCCTCCCCGGTCGTGGAGTACTTCGAGGGCCGCATGCACGCCGGTGCCGACGACGCCGACGAGCTGGTCAAGGCCGTGCACCGGATCATGGCCTACGCGGACCGGGTGCGCCGCCTGCGGGTGCGGGCCAACGCCGACAACGCCGAGGACGCCGCCCGCGCCCGCAGGTTCGGCGCCCAGGGCATCGGCCTGTGCCGTACCGAGCACATGTTCCTCGGCGAGCGGCGTGAGCTGGTCGAGCGGCTCATCCTGGCCGACACCGAGGAGGAGCGGAAGCGGGCGCTGCACGCTCTCCTGCCGCTCCAGCAGGGTGACTTCGTCGAGCTGTTCGAGTCGATGGACGGGCTGCCCGTGACGGTGCGGCTGCTCGACCCTCCGCTGCACGAGTTCCTGCCGGACATCACCGAACTGTCCGTACGGGTCGCGCTCGCGGAGTCGCGCAAGGACGCCAACGAGAACGACCTGCGGCTCCTCCAGGCCGTCCACCGGCTGCACGAGCAGAACCCCATGCTGGGCCTGCGCGGCGTCCGCCTCGGGCTGGTCATCCCCGGCCTTTTCACCATGCAGATCCGCGCCATCGCCGAGGCCGCGGCCGAGCGCAAGGCCGGCGGCGGCGATCCGCGCGCCGAGATCATGATTCCGCTGGTGGGCACCGTGCAGGAGCTGGAACTCGTCCGCGAGGAGGCGCAAGAGGTCATCAACGAGGTCGAGCGGGAGCGCGGCGTCGGCCTGGGCCTGTCCCTCGGCACCATGATCGAGCTGCCGCGGGCCGCGCTGACGGCCGGCCAGATCGCCGAGTGCGCCGACTTCTTCTCCTTCGGCACCAACGACCTCACCCAGACGGTGTGGGCCTTCAGCCGGGACGACGTGGAGGCCAGCTTCTTCACGGCCTACCTGGAGAAGGGCATCTTCGGCGTCTCCCCGTTCGAGACGATCGACAAGGACGGCGTCGGCTCGCTGGTCCGCAGCGCCGCGGAGGCGGGCCGGGCCACCCGGCCCGACCTCAAGCTCGGTGTCTGCGGCGAGCACGGCGGTGACCCCGAGTCGGTGCACTTCTTCCACGAGGTCGGCCTCGACTACGTCTCCTGCTCGCCGTTCCGCATCCCGGTGGCACGTCTGGAGGCGGGCCGTGCGGCGGCCCAGCAGGAGGTTTCCGCGTAAAGGCCGGCCAGCACCCACCCCGGGCCCCCGTCCGCTCACCACCCTCACCGCGGAAGGGGCCCGGTCCCAAGGGGGCGGCACCCGTGCGGGGGTGCCGCCTCCTTCACGCGTGCGTGCCGGCCTCCATGCGTAACGGTCAGCGGGGCCCGGCGCAGGAGCCCGCACGGGCGGGTCTCACCGCGTCTCCTCCAGGCCCAGCGCCTCCACCAGACGGCGCTCCGGATGGGCGCCGACCACCGAGCGGGTGGGCTCGCCGTTCCGGAAGAGGACGAGCGTCGGCATCGACAGGACGCTGTAGGCGGCTTGCGTGGCCGGGTTGCGGTCCACGTCGAGGGAGACCACTTTCAAGGTGCCCTCGCGCTCGGCGGCGATGTGGGCGAGCACCGGGGCGACCATGCGGCACGGCGGGCACCAGTCGGCGGTGAAGTCCACCAGTACCGGCACGTCGCAGCGGAGCACCTCCTCCTCGAACGTGTCGTCGGTGACCTCGGGCAGGTGGCTGGTCCTCGTGCTCATCGTTCTCCCTCGAAGTCGTGTGCGTGCGGCGGAGCCGGTGCGTGGACCGGTGCCGCTGTGCGGGGCCAGACCGGTGTGCGCGGCGGTGCCGGGGCGTGAGCTGGTGCCGGTGTCGGGGGCGGCGGTGTCAGCTCGCAGCGCGGTTGCGGGCCGTGCGGCGACCCGGCCGCCGCCTCGACCTCGGCGCGCGCGAGCCGCGCGTCGACCTCGTCCCGTACGAGGCGCAGTTCGGCGATGCAGGCGTCCAGTTCAGCGAGTTTGCGGCGGTAGACCTCCAGCGAGTCGGGGCAGGAGTCGCCCGCCGGGTGGCCCGCGCGCAGGCACTCCACGAAGGGCCGGGTCTCCTCCAGTTCGAAGCCGTGGTCCCGCAGTGTTCTGATCTGCCGCAGCACCGCGAGGTCGTCCTCGCCGAACGTGCGGTGCCCGTGGGCGTCCCGGTCCACTCGCAACAGGCCGCGCGCCTCGTAGTAGCGCAGTGTCCTGGTGGTGGTGCCCGCGCGTTTGGCCAGCTCCCCGATACGCATCAGGCCCGCGTCCCTCCGTCGTCCGTCGCCGTTTTCGCTGTCCTCGGCGCTGCTTCACACGCTGTGCGTGTGCGGTGCTGTGCACGCTATGCGTTGACGCCGACGTCAACGCAACGGCGTGCGCGGGGTGTTGCCGAGCACGACGCGAGTGGTACACGACACGCCGGGCCGTGACAGCCGCGGGCCTCACAGCCGTGGCCGCCGGAGAGCCGGCAGGACCCCTCTCGTCCCGCGCCGCCGCCCCACCCCAGGCGGCGGCCGGCGAAGCCCCCTTCGTCGTACCGGCCCTGCGTGCGTGGCACGCGGAGGCGGGCGAGTTGCGAGCGTGACACCCGGCAGCGGACCCGACTGCGACACCTTCCGGCGCGGCGTCGCCTCACTGGGCCCGGGCCCCGGCCCGGAACTGCTGGCGCCGACCAGTCACCCGGGACCGCGTCGGCCGGGCGCGGTCACACCGGGTGGTAGCGGCGCTCCGGACGGCCCGTCGTGCCGTACCGGAGAGTGACCCGCGCGGTGCCCGTGGTCACGAAGTGCTCCAGGTAGCGGCGCGCGCTCACCCGGGACAGACCGCTGTGCCGGGCGCACTCGGAGGCGGACAGGCCCGCCTGGGCGCAGCTCGCGTCGAGCGTCGCACGCACCAGGGCCGACGTCTGCTCGGTCAGCCCCTTGGGCAGCGGGCCCCGGCGGGTGGCGAGCGCCCCGCCCGCCGGGGCCTCACCCGCCTGCGGGGCGGGCACGGGCGCGCCCGCTGACGCGGGCGCGGACTGCGGCACGCCCGTACCGGCGCCCGTGAAGACCCGGTCCAGTTCGTCCTGCCCCGGCGAGGTCAGCTCCTCGAACTCCCGCCGGTCGCGCGCGTACCGCTCCAGACGCTCGACCAGCAGCCGTCCCTCGAACGGCTTGACGACGTACTGCACCGCGCCCCCGTGCCGCGCGGCCCGCACGCTGGCCGCGTCCCGCGCCGCCGTGATCACGAGCACGTCGGGGCCGCCACCGGGCGCGCCGTCACCCCGCAGCCGCCGCAGCACCTCAAGGCCGCTCACATCCGGCAGGTACAGATCGAGCAGCACCAGGTCGGGGGCCAGCTCCCGCACCAGGGACAGCGCCTGCGCGCCGCTGTGCGCCACCCCGTCCACCTCGAAGCCCGGCACCCTCGCCACCAGCGTGCTGTGCAGGCGGGCCACCATGAAGTCGTCGTCGACGACCAGTACGCGGATCACGAGGGCACCCCGTAGGCGACCCCCGTCAGCTCCTCCGAGGCCGCCCACAGACGCTGGGCCGCCGCGTCGTTGAGCGTCCACGGTGCCCGCAGCGACGGTGCGGGCGCGCCCCGCCAGCTCGCCAGCCGCGGCCCGGTGAAGGAGTCGGCGCCCACGCCGGGCGCCGTCGCCGCGTACAGCGTCGGCAGCGCGCCGGCCTCTGCGGACTGCGCGATTAGCCGGTTGCCCAGCCGCATCACGCGCTCGGCCGCCCTCCTGCCCTCCATGCGTGCGCTCGCGCTTTGCAGGTTCGTCGCCGCGTAGCCGGGGTGTGCCGCCGCGGCGATCAGCGGCGTGTCGGCCAGGCGGCCTGCCAGCTCGTGGGTGAAGAGCAGATTGGCTGTCTTGGACCGCCCGTAGGCGACCCAGCGCCGGTAGGAGCGCTCGCTGTTCAGGTCGGTGATGTCGATGTTGCCCAGCAGGTGCAGGGCGCTGGAGACGGTGACCACCCGGGGAGCAGGTGAGGCCAGGAGCCTGTCCAGCAGCAGCCCGGTCAGGGCGAAGTGCCCCAGGTGGTTGACGCCGAACTGCCTCTCGAAGCCGTCCGCCGTGCGACCGTACGGCAGCGCCATCACGCCCGCGTTGTTGACCAGCAGGTCCACCCGCTCGTCCGGCAGCTCCTTGGCGAACGCGCTGACCGAGGCCAGGTCGCCCAGGTCGAGCAGGCGCAGCTCGGCGCGCGGCCCCGCCTCCGGCAGCTCCCGCACGAGCCGGTCGCGGGCCCACCGCCCGCGCTCCTCGTCGCGGCAGGCGAGGACGACGCGTGCGCCGCGCCGCGCCAGCTCCCTGGCCGTGACGAAACCCAGCCCGCTGTTGGCGCCGGTCACCACCGCGGTGCGGCCGCTCTGATCGGGGATGTTCCGCGCTGTCCAGCCCATCGCTCGCCCTTGCTCCTCGCCTCGCCGGCGCCCGTCCGTGCGGGGGCCTCTCCCTTCGGAGGCTAGCGGCACCTCCACCCCCGGTCGAGGTCGGCGGTACCGGCGGCGGTGCGTACCGGAGCCCGCGAGTCCGGCGGGCTCCGCACGAGGTCCAGGATTCGGGGCGGGCTCTAGGCTGCCTCCATGAACGCGACTTCCTCCCCGTCCTCCGCCGAGACGTCCGCTTTCGCGGCGCCCCACGTGCTGCTGCTGCACGGCCCCAACCTCAACCTGCTGGGCGAGCGCGACCGCGACACCTACGGCAGCACCACCCTGCGGGACGTCGAGGAGCGCACCACGGCGCTCGGCAAGGAGCTCGGTGCCGAGGTGCGCTGCGCTCAGAGCAACAGCGAGGGCGCGCTCATCGACCTGATCCACGCCACCCGCGGCAGTGACGACGGCATCGTCTTCAACCCGGGCGCCTACGCGCACTACAGCTACGCGCTGCGTGACGCGCTGGAGGCCGTCACCGGGCTCGGTATCCCCTGCGTGGAGGTCCACATCTCCAACGTCCACGCCCGCGAGCCGTTCCGGCACACCTCCGTCACGGCACCGGTGTGCCAGGGCATGGTCTCGGGCCACGGCGTCTTCGGGTACGAGCTGGCGCTGCGCTCCGTACTGCACCGGATCGGGGAGTGGGGCAGCCGGCAGGCGGTCTGAGCCCGCCTCATCCGGTCCGCCTCACCCGGGCGGCCCCACGCCCGGGCCGCCTCGCTCGCCCGGCGTGCCTCAGCCGGCGTGGCTCACTCGGTGCCCGTCACCGCCGTGAGGATGAACACCGAGTCCTCCAGCGCCAGCACCCCGTGCCGCAGGTGCGGAATCCGCTGGATCTGCCCGGCGGCGACGTCCTGGTCGGCGGTGCCCTCGGTGAGCCTGACACTGCCCTGCAAGACGTGCAGGCTCGCCGCCGGGGGAGTGTTGTGCTCCTCCAGGGAGGAGCCCTCCGTCAGCGCGATGACGGACTGCCGCAGCGGCCCGTCGTGCAGGAAGAGGTACGCGCTGCGGCCGTGCGGGTCTTTCCTCGCCAGCGCCAGGTGCTCGGCTGCCAGTGCGGTCATATCATCCATGCGTCCATCGTGCCTCGCACTCCACACGATGCAACCGGCCGACCCGCGCGGGAGCCCGCGCAATTCCCCCCTCGGAACCCCGCGCGGACCTCGCCGGGCCCCGCACGCCGTCGGCCCGGGTCAGCGGTTTCCAGGCCCGCTCTAAGCTGCTGCCGTGACGGCGACCGGGGCGGGGAACGGGCGGACGAGCGCGGCGGCAAATGGCGCGGGGGCCGGGGAGGCGGTGCGGCCCGGCGGCGGGGACGAACTGGCCGAGGCCCTCGCCGAGGTGCTGAGCGGAGCACGGGCGTGCGGCGGACTCCTCCACCGGGCGGTGCTCGCGCCTCCGTGGGGCGTACGCGTCCAGGACGGCGCACCGCTGGCGGTCGCCTCCCTGGTGCGCGGCGAGGGCTGGGTCCTCCCCTCCGGCACACCGGAACCGGACCCGGGGCCGAGCACGAGCCCGGGGCCGGCACCGGCCCCGGCCCCGGAGCCGGGGCCGGCACCCGTGCCGGAGCCGATACCGCTCGCGCCCGGCGACGTGGCGGTACTGCGCGGGCCCGCCCCCTACGTGCTCGCCGACGACCCGGCGACCCGGCCTGATCTGCTGATCCAGCCCGGTGACTGCTGCACCACCGTGGACGGCGTCGACCTGTGCGAGGAGATCGCCCTCGGGGTCCGCACCTACGGCCGCGACCCCGAGGCCCCCACCGTCCTGCTGAGCGGCGGCTACCAGCTGCACGGCGACCTGAGCGGCCGGCTGCTGGACGCGCTGCCGCCGGTGCTGGTGCTGCGCGACACCGAGTGGGACGCGGGGTTGCTGGCGCTCGTCGAACAGGAGATCGTCAGGGACGCGCCCGGCCAGCAGATGGTGCTCGACCGGGTGCTCGACCTGCTGCTGGTGTCGGTGCTGCGGGCGTGGTTCGCCCGCCCCGAGGCGGACGCGCCCGCCTGGTACCGCGCCCAGAGCGATCCCGTGGTCGGCGTCGCGCTGCGGCTGCTGCGCGAACAGCCGGGGCACGGCTGGACGGTGGCCTCGCTGGCCGCCCAGGCCGGGGTCTCCCGCGCGAGCCTCGCCCGGCGGTTCACCGAACTGCTGGGCGAGCCGCCCATGTCCTACCTCGCGCGGCGGCGCATCGACCTGGCCGCACGGCTGCTGCGGGAGCCGGGGGCCACGCTGGGAGCCGTCGCCCGCCGGGTGGGCTACGCGGACGGCTTCGCGCTCAGCGCCGCCTTCAAACGCGTGCGCGGGGTCAGCCCCGCCGAGTACCGCGCGGGGCGGCCCGTCCGAGCCTGAGACGGCGTGCGCGCGCCTCCCGCGGACAGGATGTCGGTGCCGGCAGGCATGCTGCGCGTATGTACCAGGAGAGGGCTTCTCGGGTGCCGGGAGCCGTGGCGTGGTCCCGCGCCGCGGCCGCGCCCGGCACGAGCGGGCGGGTGCTGCCCGACGGCTGCATGGACCTGCTGTTGTGGAACGGCGAACTGGTGGTCGCGGGCCCCGACACCCGCGCGTACACGACCACGGAGCGCCGGGGACTGCCGGTGTACGGGGTGCGCCTGGCGCCGGGGACGGGCCCGCGCGTCTTCGGCGTACGCGCCTGGGAGCTGTGCGACCAGCGGGTGCCGCTCCAGGCGCTGTGGCCGGACCGCCAGGTGCGCGGGCTCCGCGAACGCGTCGCGCACGCCGCCGACCCGCTGGCCGCGCTGGAACAGGTCGCCGCCGAAGCGCCGGCCGCGGGCGCGTACGAGGCCGCCGGCCCGCGGGCCGCCGCGCTGACGGAGACGGTCGCCGCCCTGTTGCGTCGCGGCGCCGGCGTCGCCCGGACCGCCGGACACGTCGGCCTGAGCGAGCGTCAGCTGCACCGCCGCTGCCGGGACGCCTTCGGCTACGGACCCAAGACGCTGGCACGGGTGCTGCGCTTGCAGCGGGCGCTGCGCGCGGCCGGTTCCGGGCTGCCCCTCGCCGAGACCGCCGCGCGGGCCGGCTACGCCGACCAGGCGCACCTCACCCGCGAGGTGCGCGCCCTCACGGGTTTGACACCCGCGAAGCTCCTGCGCACCGCGGACTAGTTGCTTGCGAACAGGTCGATGCCGTTGCCGTCCGGGTCCAGCACGACGGCGTAGCGCTGTCCCCAGAAGGCGTCCCACGGTGCGTGGCGGCCCTCGTATCCGGCGTCCGTCAGCTCGCCGTACACCGTGTCGACCTCGGCGGGGGAGTCGCACGCGAACGCGAGCCCGACGCGTGAGGCCCCGTGCGGCGGTGCGCTCCAGTCGCTGTCGAACGAGCGGACCATCTCCTCCGTGTCCCACGCCAGCCGCAGCCCGCCGGGCCCGGCGGCCTCCACATGCGCTTCCGTGTCCGCGTCCGCGGGAATGTCGAGACCCAGTCGCCGGTAGAAGGCCAGCGAGGCGGCCATGTCCGCGGTGACGATGCCGATCAGGTCGAGTCGAGGTGTCATACGCGCACGCTAGGCGCGGGGCGGGCGCGGTCTCTTGAACGAATCGGACGCCCTCGCGCGGAACCTGGGACCGACCTTGAAAGCGGCCCTCCGGGGCTTACCGTGGCGGCATGGCTGAGGCATTGAGCGTGTTGACGACCGTGGGATCGCAGGAGGAGGCGCGGGCGCTGGCGGCGGGTGCCGTGGAGCGACGGGTCGCGGCGTGTGCGCAGATCAGCGGCGCCGTCACCTCCGTGTACCGGTGGGAGGGCGCGGTGCAGACCGACCCGGAGTGGCAGGTGCTGTTCAAGACCGCCGCCGGCTCCTACGACGCACTGGAGACCTACCTGAACGAGGCCCACCCGTACGACGTCCCGGAGATCATCGCCACCCCGATCGTGCGCGGCAGCGCCGCGTACCTGGAGTGGGTCCGCCAGGAGACGCAGCAGACGCAGGAGACCCAGGGAGCTTAGGAGGCCCGCCCTCCGGTTACCGTCGGCGTATGCGCCCCACGTACGGCACACCCGCAGCGGAGGGCCCCGGCACCCGCCAGGGGCCGAGGTACACGCCGTCGGACATCGCGCGCTGGGTGCCCGAGCCGGACAAGCGCCCGGGGCGTACGGCGTTCCAGCGGGACCGCGCCCGGGTGCTGCACTCGGCGGCGCTGCGCCGTCTCGCGGGCAAGACGCAGGTCGTCGCGCCCGAGACCGCGGCACCTTCCTGGGACGCGTCGCCACGCACCCGGCTGACGCACTCCCTCGAATGCGCCCAGGTCGGCCGCGAGCTGGGCGCCTCGCTGGGCTGCGACCCGGATCTGGTGGAGACCGCGTGTCTGGCACACGACCTGGGGCACCCCCCGTTCGGGCACAACGGCGAGGCCGTCCTCGACGAGATCGCCGCGCCGGCGGGCGGTTTCGAGGGGAACGCACAGTCGCTGCGGCTGCTGACCCGGCTGGAGCCCAAGCGGTTCTCCGCCGAACCCGACGGGCAGGCGCCCGTGGGGCTGAACCTGACGCGGGCCGCGCTGGACGCCGCGACGAAGTACCCGTGGCGCCGGGGCGCGCATCCGGCGGACCCGGCGTCGGGCAAGTTCGGGGTCTACGACGACGACCTGCCGGTCTTCCGCTGGCTGCGCGAGGGCGCGCCCCCGGGCCGCACCTGCTTCGAGGCGCAGGTCATGGACTGGTCGGACGATGTGGCCTACTCGGTGCACGACCTGGAGGACGGCATCAGGGCGGGGCACCTTCAGCCGCGGTCGCTGCGTTCGGGGCCGGAGCGCGGTGACGTGTTCGCCTGCGCCGCCGCACGCTACGCGCCGGGCGCGGACGAGGCGGAGCTGGCCGAGGCGCTGGACCGGCTGCTCGCCCAGGAGTGGTGGCCGCACGAGCACGACGGCACGGCCCTGGCGCAGGCCAGGCTCAAGGACGCGACCAGCCAGCTGATCGGCCGCTTCGCCCTGGCCGCCGAGGCGGCGACCCGCGCCGCCTACGGTTCCGGGCCGCTGACCCGGTACGGGGCCGAGCTGATCGTGCCGGGGCCCGCCCGGCTGGAGTGCGCGGTCCTCAAGGCGGTCGCCGACTGCCACGTGATGCAGCGTCCGGAGCTGGAGCGGCTGCGCGTGGAGCAGCGCGCCGTCCTCCGCGAGCTGGCCGAGGTCCTGCTGGCGCGCGCGCCCGAGGGGCTGGACGCGCAGTACGCGGACCTCTACGAGGAGGCGTCCGGCGCCGAGGGGGTGGCGGCGGCGCGGCTGCGCGTGGTCGTCGACCAGATCTCCACACTCACCGACGCGGCCGCCCGCTCCCTCCACCAGGTGATGACAGCGGGTACGGGGAGGTGACGGTGAGCGAACGGTGCGGAACCCGCCACGGTGCCCGCACGTCCCTTACGCACCCCTGCCTCTTCCCGCGCATGGTGCGATGAGGGACGCTCACGGTGAACGCTCGCAGGTGAACGACGGGGGACGACAGCACGGCCCGCGGGGGCCGGCTCTCCAAGGGGATTCGAGGAGGAGCTTCAAGTGGTGGACGCACACCGTACGTTCGTCATCGTCGGCGGGGGGCTCACGGGGGCGAAAGCCGCCGAGGCCCTGCGCGCCGAGGGGTTCACGGGCCGCGTGATCCTGATCGGTGACGAGCGTGAGCATCCCTACGAGCGTCCCCCGCTCTCCAAGGGCTTCCTCACCGGTTCGGCCGAACGCGGCAGCGTCTTCGTGCACGAGCCGGCCTGGTACGCGGCGGCCGACATCGAGCTGCACCTGGGGCAGCCCGCCGTCCAGCTCGACCCGGAGAGCAGGGCGGTCAGGCTGGGCGACGGTACCCGCATCCACTACGACAAGCTGCTGCTGGCCACCGGGGCCGAGCCGCGCCGGCTGGAGATTCCCGGCACCGATCTGGCGGGCGTGCACCACCTGCGCCGTCTCGCGCACGCCGAGCGGCTGCGCGGGGTGCTGACGGCGCTCGGCCAGGAGAACGGCCACCTGGTGATCGCCGGGGCGGGCTGGATCGGTCTTGAGGTGGCGGCAGCGGCGCGCACGTACGGTGCGGAGGTCACCGTCATCGAGCCGGAGCCCACCCCGCTGCACTCGGTGCTCGGCCCGGAGCTGGGGGCGCTCTTCGCCGACCTGCACCGCGAGAAGGGCGTCAGGTTCCACTTCGGCGCCCGGCTCACCCGGATCGCGGGCGTGGACGGAATGGTGCAGTCGGTGTACACCGACGACGGTGACGAGCACCCCGCGCACGACGTCGTCGCCGCCATCGGGGCCGCGCCCCGCACGGCGCTGGCCGAGGCGGCGGGCCTGGAGACGGCCCCGGGTCCCGGCGGTGGCATCGCGGTGGACGCCTCGCTGCGCACCAGCGACCCGGACGTCTTCGTGGCAGGTGACGCCGCCGCCGTGCGGCATCCGCTGCTGGGCAGGCGGCTGCGGGTCGAGCACTGGGCCAACGCGCTGAACGGCGGCCCGGCCGCCGCCCGCGCGATGCTCGGCAAGGACGTGTCCTACGACCGGGTGCCCTACTTCTTCTCCGACCAGTACGAGCTGGGCATGGAGTACTCCGGTTACGCGCCGCCGGGCTCCTACGACCAGGTGGTGTGCCGGGGCGACGTGGGCAAGCGGGAGTTCGTCGCCTTCTGGCTGAGCGAGGGCCGGGTGCTGGCGGGGATGAACGTCAACGTCTGGGACGTGACGGGCCCCGTGCAAGACCTGATCCGTTCGGGTGCGGAGGTGGACGCGGAGGCGCTGGCGGACCCCGGCGTGCCGCTGGAGTCGCTGGGCGCCACGGCGTGATGCCGGGGCGGCGCCTGGGGGATATGTTGCGGAAAGGAACGGGAGGCGGTGCCGGACGGGGGCCCCGGCCCCTCGGCGTCGCCCCGCCGCGGCGAGCTAAGGACGAGTGAGCGATGGCGAAGCAGACGGTGGCCGAGCAGTTCGTCGACACGCTGGTGCGGTCCGGCGTCGAACGCCTGTACGGAGTGGTGGGGGACAGCCTCAACCCGGTCGTGGACGCCATCCGGCGCAATCCGGCCATCGACTGGATCCAGGTCAGGCACGAGGAGGCCGCCGCCTTCGCCGCCGGGGCCGAGGCCCAGCTGAGCGGGAAGCTCACCGCGTGCGCCGGCTCCTGCGGCCCGGGCAACCTGCACCTGATCAACGGCCTCTTCGACGCGCACCGCTCCATGGCACCCGTGCTGGCGCTGGCCTCGCACATCCCCAGCAGCGAGATCGGCACCCGTTTCTTCCAGGAGACCCACCCCGACCGGCTCTTCGTGGAGTGCAGCCACTACAGCGAGCTGATCTCCAGCGAGCAGCAGATGCCGCGGGTCCTCCAGACGGCCATCCAGCACGCGGTGGGGCAGCAGGGCGTCAGCGTCGTCGCGCTCCCGGGCGACCTGGCCTCCCAGCCCGCGCCCGAGACGCCGGTGGAGCACGCGCTGGTCACCTCCCGGCCCACGGTGCGTCCCGGTGACGCGGAGATCGACGCGCTGGTGCGCATGATCGACGAGTCCGACAAGATCACCCTGTTCTGCGGCGCGGGCACCGCGGGCGCGCACGCGGAGGTCATGGAGTTCGCCGAGCGGATCAAGTCCCCGGTGGGGCACGCGCTGCGCGGCAAGGAGTGGATCCAGTACGACAACCCCTACGACGTGGGGATGAGCGGACTGCTCGGATACGGCGCCGCCTACGAGGCCACCCACGAGTGCGATCTGCTGATCCTGCTGGGCACCGACTTCCCGTACAACGCGTTCCTGCCCAAGAACTGCAAGATCGTCCAGGTGGACGTGCGGCCCGAGCACCTCGGCCGCCGCACCCAGCTCGACCTCGCCGTGTGGGGCGACGTCCGCGAGACGCTGCGCTGTCTCACCCCGCGCGTGCCGCTCAAGACGAACCGCAAGTTCCTCGACCGGATGCTCAAGAAGCACGCCGAGGCGCTGGAAGGCGTCGTCAGCGCCTACACCCGCAAGGTCGACAAGCACACCCCGATCCACCCCGAGTACGTCGCCTCCCTGCTGGACGAGGAGGCCGCCGACGACGCCGTCTTCACCGTGGACACGGGCATGTGCAACGTGTGGGCGGCCCGCTACATCACCCCGAACGGGCGGCGCCGGGTGATCGGCTCCTTCAGCCACGGGTCGATGGCCAACGCCGTTCCGCAGGCCGTCGGGGCCCAGCTCCTCGACCGGGACCGCCAGGTCATCTCCATGTCGGGCGACGGCGGCTTCGCCATGCTGATGGGCGAGTTCCTCACGCTGGTGCAGTACGACCTGCCGGTCAAGGTGGTGCTGTTCAACAACTCCTCGCTGGGCATGGTCGAGCTGGAGATGATGGTGGACGGCATGCCGGCGTACGGGACGAACAACCGCAATCCGGACTTCGCGGCGCTCGCGCAGGCCGCGGGTGCCCACGCGGTCCGCGTCGAGAAGCCCAAGCACCTGCGGGGCGCCCTCAAGGACGTGCTCAAGCACAAGGGTCCGGCGCTGATCGACGTGGTCACCGACCCGCACGCCCTCTCGCTCCCGCCGAAGATCACCCGCGAACAGGTGAGCGGCTTCGCCCTCTCGGCGGGCAAGACGGTGCTGGACGGCGGTGTGGGCCGGATGGTCCAGATGGCCAGGTCCAACCTGCGCAACGTCCCGCGCCCCTGAGCGGACCCCGGCCCGTGGGCGGGGCCGCGGCCCCGCCCACGGGGCCTGACCGCGGCCCCGACCGGCGCGGTGGACGGTGGTCCTGACCACGGGGCGGGACTGTCACCGGCGCGCCGTAGACTTGCCGCGTGGCTGGAAGGATCAACGACGAGGACGTGAAGGCGGTACGGGACGCGGTCCCGATCGACTCCGTCGTCTCCGAATACCTCCAGCTGCGCAACGCGGGCGGCGGCAACCTCAAGGGCCTGTGCCCCTTCCACGACGAGAAGTCCCCCTCCTTTCACGTCAGCCCGAGCAAGGGGTTCTACCACTGCTTCGGCTGCCAGGAGGGCGGGGACACCCTCGACTTCGTGATGAAGGTCGACCACCTGTCCTTCTCCGAGTCCGTCGAGCGGCTCGCGGCCCGCGCCGGCATCACCCTCCGCTACGAGGAGGGCGGCTACGGCCGCGCCTCGCAGCAGGGCGAGCGCACCCGGCTGGTCGAGGCCCACAAGATCGCCGCCCGGTTCTACGCCGAGCAGCTGGACGGGCCCGAGGCCGAGATCGCCCGCCGCTTCCTCGCGGAGCGCGGTTTCGACCAGGAGGCGGCCCGGCACTTCGGCATCGGCTACGCGCCGGCGGGCTGGGACCACCTGGTGCGGTATCTGCGCGGGCAGGGCTTCACCGACAAAGAGCTGACGCTCTCGGGGCTCGCCCAGGAGGCGCGCAACGGCCGCCCCATCGACCGCTTCCGCGGCCGGCTGATGTGGCCGATCCGCGACATCACGGGTGACGTGGTCGGCTTCGGCGCCCGCAAGCTGCGCGAGGACGACCAGGGGCCGAAGTACCTGAACACGCCCGAGACACCGATCTACCGCAAGTCCCAGGTGCTCTACGGCATCGACCTGGCGAAGCGGGAGATCGCCAAGGCCAACCGCGCCGTGGTCGTCGAGGGCTACACGGACGTGATGGCCTGCCATCTGGCCGGGGTCACCACGGCCATCGCCACCTGCGGTACCGCCTTCGGCGGGGAGCACGTGAAGATTCTGCGCAGGGTGCTGATGGACAACGCGCAGTCGGAGGTCGTCTTCACCTTCGACGGCGACGCGGCGGGCCAGAAGGCGGCCCTGCGCGCTTTCGAGGACGACCAGAAGTTCGCAGCGCGCACCTGGATCGCGATCACGCCCGGCGGGATGGACCCGTGCGACCTGCGGCTGGCCGAGGGTGACGAGGCGGTCGCCAAGGTGGTCGAGGGCCGCACCCCGCTCTTCGACTTCGCGATGCGCTCGATCGTCGACCGGCACAACCTGGACACCGCGGAGGGCAGGTCGGCGGCGCTGGAGGAGGTCGCCCCCGTCGTCGTCCAGATCAAGGACCCCTCCATCCGGCGGGGTTACGCGGTGCGGCTGGCGGGCCTGCTGGGCATCGTGGACGAGGAGTTCGTCGTCCGCCGCGTCGCCCAGCTCGCCCGCTGGGCGCGCGAGCGCGGCCATGCCTCCCCGCGCGCCTCCCAGGGCGCCCGGCGGCACGAGGCCGCCGCCGTGCAGGCGCCGTTCGTGCCGCGCGGTCCGGCGCTGAACCTGCGCAGTCCGGCGCACCGGGTCGAGCGGGAGCTGCTGAAGCTGGCGCTCCAGCGTCCGGAGCTGGTCTCGCCCGCGTTCGACGCCTACGGAGCCGACGAGTTCACCGCGCCGCCCTACGCCGTGGTGCGGCAGGCGCTGGAGTCGGCGGGCGGCGCCGAGGCGGGGATCTCCGACAGCGGCTTCCTGGGCCGGGTGCGGGACGCGGCGCCGGACGACACCGTGCGGTCGCTGGTCACCGAGCTGGCCGTCGAGCCGCTGCGCAGCTCGCGCAGCCGCGATGTCGACGAGGCGTACGCGGGGGAGCAGTTGGTCGCCGTGCGCCGCGCCGCCGTGCTGGCCCGGATCGCCGAGCTGGAGGGCGCGGCGCGCCGCCTGGAGGCCCGTGGGGAGTACGAGCGGTCCGCGGGGGTGCGCCAGCAGATCTGGACGCTCCAGCAGTACGGCACGGCGCTGCGTGAGCGGGGGGCGGCGGCGCTCTGACCCGCTGACGGCGCGGCCATGGGGGCGGGCGTAGGGGCAGGCCCCCGGGTCCCAGGTCCGGACCCGGGCAGGGTCCAGACGCAGACGCAGACGCAGACGCAGGAGCGGAGCCCCGGGTTCCGTCCCATCGGTGCGTCTGCGCCTCCCGCGCCCCGTCCGTGTGTAGTGGGTCGTGCGCTGTGGGTCACATTCGGCGGAAAAACTGTGCGCACGCCCCTCGTGGCCGGGCTGTGTCCTGCCCCACACTGGTGAGCGGTGCCTGAGTCCTCGGAGCGGGGCGGTGTCGGCCAGGACGGGTCGCGATCCCCCGCGGATGCGCACATATCGAACGGGATGGAGCGCGGCCCGGCCGCAGCCGTCCCCGTCTCGCACGCCGCCCCCGAACCGGCAGCGATCACCATGGAGGTCGCCCCCGTGCAGACCCGGACCCTGAACGCGGCGCCTGCCGCCGCCCCGGCAACGCCCCTCGCCCCGCCCACCGTTCCCCTCGTCGCGCCGCCCCAGCCGGTGCCCGGGACCGCCCCCGTCCAGGACGCCGCGCCCGGGGCCGGTCCCGAGCCGGCCGCCCGCCGGGAGCCGGCCACCACCGGACCCTCGGCGGACCTCTTCCGCCAGTACCTGCGCGAGATCGGCCGCATACCCCTGCTGACGGCGGCAGAGGAGGTGGAGCTGGCCCGCCGGGTGGAGGCGGGGCTGTTCGCCGAGGAGAAGCTCGGCAACACCCCCGAACTGGAGGGCGCGCTCGCCCTCGATCTCGACCGTCTCGTGGTGCTCGGCAGGGTGGCCAAGCGCCGCCTGATAGAGGCGAACCTGAGGCTGGTCGTCTCCGTCGCCAAGCGCTACATCGGGCGGGGGCTGACGATGCTCGACCTCGTCCAGGAGGGCAACCTCGGTCTGATCCGCGCGGTGGAGAAGTTCGACTACGCGCGCGGCTACAAGTTCTCGACGTACGCGACCTGGTGGATCCGCCAGGCCATGTCCCGCGCCCTGGCCGACCAGGCCCGGACGATCCGCGTCCCGGTGCACGTCGTCGAGCTGATCAACCGGGTGGTGCGGGTCCAGCGCCGGCTGCTCCAGGAGCGCGGTTACGAGCCGGCGCCCGAGGAGGTCGCGGCCCAGCTCGGGCTGACGCCGGAGCGGGTGAGCGAGGTGCTGCGGCTCGCTCAGGAGCCGGTCTCCCTGCACGCTCCCGTGGGGGAGGAGGACGACGTCAACCTCGGCGACCTGATCGAGGACGGTGACGCGGCCTCACCCGTGGAGTCGGCCGCCTTCCTGCTGCTGCGCGAGCACCTGGAGGCCGTGCTCTCCACCCTCCAGGAGCGCGAACGCCGGGTCGTCCAGCTGCGGTACGGGCTGATCGACGGCCGGCCCCGCACGCTGGAGGAGATCGGCAATCTCTTCGGCGTCACGCGGGAGCGCATCCGGCAGATCGAGTCGAAGACCCTCACCAAGTTGCGGGAGCACGCCTTCGCCGACCAGTTGCGGGGTTACCTGGATTGAGGGGTCTGCATGGTCCGGGGAGGGCGGGGAAGGTGAGGGACCGAGGGGGTTGAGGAGGTCTCGGCGGAGGCACCCTTGTCAGCGTGTTCGATTCCTCTCCATAATCACGGCATTCGCTTGGCATGCGCCCGTCACGCGGGTGTCGTGTGTGCGAGTAACCCCCCACGAGAGGAAGCACGTTGAAGAACCCCACGAAGCACCTGAAGAGACTCACCGCCGTCGGTGCCGTCGCGCTCGCCGCCTTCAGCCTGAGCCCCGCCGCCGCCTCCGCGCTGCCCTCGGGCAACCCGGCAGGCGACGGCGAACCCGGCACGACCATCGTCGGCGGAACCCGCGCCGAGCAGGGCGAGTTCCCCTTCATGGTGCGGCTGTCCATGGGCTGCGGTGGCGCGCTGCTGGAGAAGGACATCGTGCTGACCGCCGCCCACTGCGTGGACGGCAGCGGCTCGGACACCAGCATCACCGCCACCGGCGGCGTCGTCGACCTCGAGGACCCGGCGGCCGTCACCGCCAAGTCCACCGAGGTCCTCCAGGCCCCCGGCTACGACGGGCAGGGCAAGGACTGGGCGCTCATCAAGCTCGACAAGGCCCTCGACCAGCCCACCCTCCCCATCGCCAAGGACGACGCCTACAACGAGGGCGACTTCACCATCGCGGGCTGGGGCGCCGACCAGGAAGGCGGCGACCAGCAGCGCTACCTGCTCAAGGCCGAGGTCCCCTTCGTGGACGACGCCACCTGCAAGAGCGCCTACCCCGACCTGGTCGAGGGCGAGGAGCTGTGCGCGGGCAAGCTCGACACCGGCGGCGTCGACAGCTGCCAGGGCGACTCCGGCGGCCCGATGTTCCGCAAGGACGACGCCGGCGAGTGGGTCCAGGTGGGCATCGTCAGCTGGGGCGACGGCTGCGCGAGGCCGGGCAAGCCCGGCGTCTACACGGAGGTCAGCACGTTCGCCGCTGACATCGAGGACGCCGCGGCGCAGCTGGGCGGCTGATCCCGCTCCGGCTGGGCGGCTGAATCCGCCTCGCACGCCTTCGGCCGTGGCCCGCCGGTGAGGACACCGCGGGTCACGGCCGGTGCGGCGCCCGGCCTGGCTGTCGGCCGGTTCCGGGCTGCTAGTCCACCTCGGCCACGGCCTCCGCGAACTGGGACTGGTAGAGCCTCGCGTACGCGCCGTCCGCGGCCAGCAGGGCCGCGTGGTCGCCCTGTTCCACGATCGAGCCGTTCTCCATCACCAGGATGACGTCTGCGTCCCTGATGGTGGAGAGGCGGTGGGCGATCACGAAGCTGGTGCGCTCGGAGGCGAGCCGCTCCATCGCGCGCTGGATCAGCACCTCGGTGCGGGTGTCGACGGAGCTGGTCGCCTCGTCCAGCACCAGGATGACCGGGTCGGAGAGGAAGGCGCGGGCGATGGTGATGAGCTGCTTCTCGCCGGCGCTCACCGTCGCGCCCTCGTCGTCGAGCACCGTGTCGTAGCCGTCCGGCAGCGTACGGATGAAGCGGTCGGCGTGCGCGGCACGCGCGGCCTCCTCCACCTGCTCGCGCGTCGCCCCCTGGGCGCCGTAGGCGATGTTCTCCGCGATGGTGCCGCCGAACAGCCAGGTGTCCTGGAGGACCATGCCGATGCCGGCGCGCAGTTCCTCACGGGACATCGCCGCGATGTCGGTGCCGTCCAGCAGGATGCGGCCCGAGCGGACCTCGTAGAACCGCAGCAGCAGGTTGACCAGCGTCGTCTTGCCCGCGCCCGTGGGGCCGACGATCGCCACCGTCTGACCGGGCTCCACCGCCAGGGACAGGTCCTCGATCAGCGGCGTGTCCTCGGTGTAGCGGAACGAGACGCGCCGCAGCTCCACCTGGCCCCGCAGCCGTTCGGGACGCTGGACGTGGGCCTCGTCCGGTTCGGCGGACTGCTCCTCGGCGTCGAGGAGTTCGAAGACCCGCTCGGCCGAGGCCACCCCCGACTGGATGAGGTTCGCCATGGAGGCGACCTGGTTGAGCGGCTGGCTGAACTGCCGCGAGTACTGCACGAACGCCTGCACGTCACCGATCGACAGCGCGCCGGACGCCACCCGCAGCCCGCCGACGACCGCCACCAGCACGTAGTTGAGGTTGCCCACGAACATCATCGCCGGCTGCATGATGCCGCTGATGAACTGCGCCATGAACCCGGCCTTGTACAGCTGCTCGTTCTGCTCGGCGAAGACGGTGGCCGACTCCCGCTGCCGCCCGTACACCTTCACCAGCGAGTGGCCCGTGTACATCTCCTCGATGTGCGCGTTCAGCGCGCCCGTGGACTTCCACTGGTCGACGAACTGCGGCTGCGCGCGCTTGCCCACCCGCGTGGCGACCAGCGCCGAGAGCGGCACGGTCACCAGCGCGACCAGCGCCAGCAGCGGCGAGATCCAGAACATCACGCCGAGCACACCGATGATCGTCAACAGCGAGTTGACGATCTGGCCCATCGTCTGCTGGAGCGTCTGCCCCAGGTTGTCGATGTCGTTGGTGACCCGGGAGAGCACCTCGCCGCGTGACTGCTTGTCCAGGTAGGACAGCGGCAGCCGGGACAGCTTCGCCTCGACCTGCTCACGCAACCTGAAGACCGTGCGGCTGATGGCCCGCACCGAGATCCGCGTGCCCCACAGCATCAGCAGCCCGGCGGCCACGTACACGGCGACCGCCGCCAGCAGCACGCCGCCCACGGCAGAGAAGTCGACGCCGTGCCCCGGGCGGAAGTCCATGCCCGAGAGCATGTCGGCGGCCCCGCCGTCCCCGCGTTCCCGCAGCCCGTCGAGCGCCTGCTCCTTGGTGAGCCCCTCGGGCAGCCTGCCGCCGATGAAGCCGCCGAAGACCAGGTCGGTGGCGTGCCCGAGGATCTTCGGACCGATCACGTTCAGGCCGACACTGGCGACGACGAGAGCCAGCATCAGCAACAGCCTGCCGCGCTCGGGGCGGAACTGGCCGAGCAGCCGTTTGCCCGACCCCTTGAAGTCCATCGACCGCTGCGGCGGCGCTCCACCCGTTCCCGCACCACTCATCAGGCGGCCTCGCTCTCGGTCAGCTGGGACAGCACGATCTCCCGGTAGGTCTCGTTGCTCTCCATCAGTTCGTCGTGCCGTCCCATGCCCACCACGTGTCCCTCGTCCAGGACGAGGATGCGGTCGGCGTCCCGGATGGTCGCCACCCGCTGGGCGACGATCACCACCGTCGCCTCGGCGGTCTCCCTCTCCAGCGCGGACCGCAGCGCCGCGTCGGTGGCGTAGTCCAGCGCCGAGAAGGAGTCGTCGAACAGGTAGATCTCGGGGCGGTGCACCAGTACCCGCGCGATCGCCAGCCGCTGCCGCTGCCCGCCGGAGACGTTGCTGCCGCCCTGCGCGATCTCCGCGTCCAGACCGCCCTCCATCCGCTCGACGAAGTCCCTGGCCTGCGCGACCTCGAGCGCGTGCCACAGCTCCTCGTCACTGGCGTCAGGGCGGCCGTAGCGCAGGTTGGAGGCGACCGTGCCGGAGAACAGGTACGGACGCTGCGGCACGAGCCCGACGGTCGAGGCCAGCAGGTCGGGGTCGAGGGTGCGCACGTCCTCTCCGTCGACGAGGACCTGGCCCTCCGTGGCGTCGAACAGCCGCGGGATCAGACCCAGCAGGGACGACTTGCCGCTGCCCGTCGAGCCGATCACGGCCGTCACCTCGCCGGGGCGCGCCACCAGATCGACGCCCTCAAGCACGGGGGCCTCGGCGCCGGGGAAACCGAACCCGGCGCCGCGCAGCTCCAGATGGCCGTGGCGGCGCAGCCGGCGGACGGGCGCCGACGGCGGCACGACGCTGGAGTCGGTGTCGAGCACCTCCTGGATGCGCTCGGCGCACACCTCGGCGCGCGGCACCATCATGAACATGAAGGTGGCCATCATCACCGACATCACGATCTGCATCAGGTAGGAGAGGAACGCGGTCAGCGCGCCGATCTCCATGGCCCCGTCGTCGATGCGGTGGGCGCCGAACCAGACCACGACGACGCTGGAGAGGTTCACGACCGTCATCACGACGGGGAACATCAGCGCCATCAGCTGCCCGGTCCGCACCTGTAGGTCGGTCAGGTCCGTGTTCGCCCCGTGGAAGCGGCGCCGCTCGAAGTCGTCCTTGACGAAGGCGCGGATGACGCGGACCCCGGATATCTGCTCGCGCAGGATCCGGTTCACCTGGTCGAGACGCTCCTGCATGGTGCGGAACAGCGGCCGCATCCGGCGCACGATCAGCGTGACGGCGATGCCGAGCACGGGGACCACGCCCAGCAGCACCGAGGAGAGCGGCACGTCCTGGCCGAGCGCCATGAAGATACCGCCGAAACACATGATCGGCGCGGTGACCACCAGCGTGAACGCCATCAGCGTCACCATCTGCACCTGAAGCACGTCGTTGGTGGTGCGGGTGATCAGCGACGGGGCGCCGAAGTGACCGACCTCACGGGCCGAGAAGGACTGCACCCGGTCGAAGACGCCCGCGCGGATGTCCCGGCCGAGCGCCGCGGCGGTGCGCGCCCCGAGGTAGACGGCACCGATGTTGCAGACGACCTGCACCACCGAGACCGCCAGCATCAGGCCGCCGTGCCGCAGGATGTAGCCGGTGTCGCCGAGGACGACACCGTTGTCGATGACGTCCGCGTTGAGCGTGGGCAGGTAGAGCGTGGCGCTCGTCTGTATGAGCTGGAGCAGGACGAGGAGCGCGATCGGCCGCTGATAGCGGCGCAACCGGGCGCTCAGTAGGCGGATCAGCACACGGATGTCCTCGTGGTCAGTGAGGGAGGGAAGCAGAAGTGGAAGAGCGTAACTGCGTGCGGCACGCGGCCGCCTCTCCTTTTGAGTTTTTCCACCGCAACCTGGGCCAAGTCCTGGCAAAGGGAGGGGACTACGGGCGGGGCCGCGCCGGACCCAGGTGTCCCGTCGCGGCGGGCTGTCCGCCGCGACGGGACCGCCGCTTGCGGACTACACCGGCAGTGCGCCCGGATACATCTCCTCGCGCACCGTGACGTACTGCTGCCGCACGGCCTGTCCGACGGCGCGCTCGTCACCCGCCTCGAACACCTGGCAGGCCGCGGCGGGCCACTGTGGAGGGTAACCCGAACCGGACAGCGCCCAGGCGGCCTGCCGCGCCGCACCGATCGCGGCGTAGTCGGCCGGCTCGGCCACCACCACCTGGGCGTCCAGCAGCGCGGGCGCCGCCGTCCGCACGGCCGGCAGGTTCGCGGCCTGCCCCAGCAGGAAGACCCGGCGCACCGAGACTCCGCGGCTGCGCAGCACCTCCAGCGCGTCGGCCAGCCCGCACAGCATGCCCTCGACGGCGGCCCGCGCCAGGAACTCGGGCTTCATGCTCTCGCGCCGCAGCCCGTGCAGCGAGCCCGCCGTGTGCGGCAGCTGCGGAGTGCGCTCACCCTCCAGATACGGCAGCAGCACCAGCCCCGAGGCGCCGGGCGTCGACTCCGAAGCCAGCTCGGACAGGCCCTCCAGATCGGTGTTCAGCATCCCGGCGGCGCCCCGCAGTACCCGGGTGGCGTTCAGCGTGCGCACCACGGGCAGGTACATGCCGGTCGCGTCCGCGTACGAGGTGATGGTGCCGGTCGGATCGGCCGGCGCCTCGTGGTGGACGGCGCAGACCGAGCCCGTGGCGCCCAGCGAGATCACCGCGTCGCCCAGCCCCAGGCCCAGCCCGAAGGCGGCGGCCATCGTCTGCCCCGTACCCGCGGAGATCAGCAGTCCCTCGGGCGTGTGCCCGGCCGGCTGGGAGGGGCTGACGACCTCGGGGAGCCTGGCCGGACGGCCCAGCGCCAGTTCCACCAGGTCGGGCCTGTAGGACTCGGTCGCAGCCGACCAGTAGCCGGTGCCCGAGGCGTCGCCCCGGTCGGTCACCCGGCGCTCCGGACGGCCCAGCAGCTGCCAGACCAGCCAGTCGTGCGGCTGCATCACCTCGGCCACCCGACGGGCGGCCTCCTCCTGCTCGCGCGCCAGCCAGCGCAGCTTGGAGACCGGGTGGGAGGCCTGCGGGACCGTGCCGACGGCCTGCGCCCACGCCTCGCGGCCGCCCAGCGCGTCCACCAGGTCGGCGGCCGCGGTCTGCACCCGCTGGTCGTTGCCGAGCAGTGCGGGCCCGACCGGGGCGCCCGTCTCGTCGAGCGCGACGAGGCCCTGCTGCTGCCCTGAGACGCCGATGGCCTGCACGTCGGCGAGCTGCCCGCCGCCCGCCGCCTCACCGAGTGAGAGCAGCCAGGACTGCGGATCGTCGCGCTCCCCAGGGTGTGCGGCGTGGCCGTGCCGTACGACCGCGCCCGTCTCCGCGTCGCAGACGACGATGCTTGTGTACTCGGCTGAGCTGTCCAGTCCGGCGACTATCCCCATGGCCGGAATGATGCCTCATAGGTACCCGTACCGGACCCGGCCCCCCGCACCCGTGACCCACGCCTCATCCCGCCCGTCAGCTCGCGCCTGCCTGCCCCGCACGCGTGCACCGTCGCGGATCGTGTCCGGTCGTCCTAGCGTGAGAGCGGTCACCGCCGTGCGTCGTGCACCCCCTCCGCACCGGGAGACGCCCGGAAGCCGCACCGCGGATGCGATGGCCGTTGCCGTTGCCGTTGCCGTGAAGGGAGCCCCTGTGACCCGCGTGACCGAGCCCGATCCGCTGCGGCGCCTGACCCTCGACCAACTGCGCCGCCGCACCAGCATGAAATGGCGCACCTACGCACCCGACGTGCTGCCCCTGTGGGTGGCCGAGATGGACGTGCCGCTGGCGGAACCGGTCGCCGAGGCGATCACCGAGGCGGTGCGGCTGGGCGACACCGGCTATCCGGCCGGCACGGTCTACGCACAGGCGCTCGCCGACTTCACCCGGCGCCGCTGGGGCTGGGAGGTGCCGCCGGAGCACACGGCCCTCGTCCCCGACGTGATGCTCGGCGTCGTCGAGGTGCTCAAGCTGATCACCGGGCCGGGGGACGCCGTGGTGGTCAACTCCCCCGTCTACACGCCCTTCTACCAGTTCGTGACGCATCTGGGCCGCCGGGTGGTCGAGGCCCCGCTGGACGAGGCGGGACGGCTGGATCCGGCCGTCCTGGAGACCGCCTTCGCCCGGGCCGTCGAGGGCGGCCGCCGGGCCGCCTACCTGCTGTGCAGTCCGCACAACCCCACCGGCACCGTGCACACGGCCGGTGAACTCACCGACGTGGCCGCTCGCGCGCGGGCACACGGCGTACGGGTGGTCGCCGACGAGATCCACGCGCCGGTGGTGCTGCCGGGCGCACACCACGTGCCCTACCTCTCGGTGCCCGGTGGCGAGCGCGCGTTCAGCCTGATGTCCGCCTCCAAGGCGTGGAACCTGGCCGGGCTCAAGGCCGCGCTCGCCCTCGCGGGGAGCGAGGCCGCCGACGATCTGGCCCGCATGCCCGAAGAGGTCGGCCACGGCCCCAGCCACCTGGGGGTCCTCGCCCATGCCGCGGCGCTGCGGCACGCCACCGGCTGGCTCGACGGCCTGCTGGAGGGGCTCGACCACAACCGGCGGCTGCTCGCCGGGCTCCTGGAACGCCACCTGCCCGGCGTCGGCTACCGCCCGGCCGAGGGCACCTTCTTGGCGTGGCTCGACTGCCGCGCCCTGGGCCTGGGCGACGATCCCGCCGCCGTCTTCCTGAAGCGCGGGCGGGTGGCCCTCAACTCCGGCCCCGCCTTCGGCACCGGGGGAGCCGGGCACGTGCGGCTCAATCTGGCCACCTCGCCAAAGATCCTCGACGAGGCCGTGCGCCGGATGGCGTCGGCGGTGTGAGCGCCGCGGCACGGGCTCCGCGGCACAGGCTCCGCGGTACGCGGCGGACCCGTGACCGGTCTGTACGGTCACGGGTCCGGGGTCCTGCGGGGTGGTGCGGACGCGGTCGCGTCAGCAGCGCTTCGAGGAGTACGCGAAGTTCTGCTTGCTGTCGCCGGGGGCGCGCACGACGCCGCGGGCCGCCGTGCAGTGGCGCACCGTGTCCGCGGGGTACGACCAGAAGGACGATGCCTTGGTGTGGTTCCAGCTGCGCAGACCCACCAGCTTGTGCGTCTTGAAGTCGTACACGGCGATGTTGGTCGACCAGTACGGGTGCTTCTGCCGGAAGCTCTTCCACACGTACAGGTAGCCGTAGTTGCGGTTGCAGCGCGGCGAGTAGAACTGCTTCACCGACGCGATGACGTGGCCCTTGCGCTTGACGTAGCCGGTGGAGCCGATCTGGTAGGCGTCGGCGCACACGCGCGCCTGCTGGGCCGAGCCCTCGGAGGCGTCGGACTCGGGGGCGGCGTTCATGGCCGTCGCCCCGCGGTCGCCGCCAGGAGCGGGAGCCGGACCGGAACCGGCCTGGGCGGCACCGGCGGGCAGCAGGGCCAGCGCGCAGGCCGCGGCTACGAGGGCGCCCTTGACGGGCGGAAGGGTACGCATGGGGTCTCCTCCTCGGGGAGAGCGTGAGCTTCCGGACAAAAAGGCCGGATCGGGCATCACAGTAAGATCCCACGGCGTCCACGGCCGGGATTCGCGCGTCACGGCGGGTCGTGCGACCGGGGCCCGGCCCGCCAACGCGGTGCCGGACCCCGGTCATTGGCCCCCGGTCGTCCCCGTGCTCAGCAGCGCTTCTGCGAGAACGCCTGGTAGGCCTGCGGCGAGCCCGCCGGGCGCAGCGAGCCCACGGCGGACGTGCATGCCTCGACCGTGTTCGCCCCCTCGGACCAGAACTCCTGCTGCTTGGTGGCCTTCCACGTCTTGGCGGCGTGCACCGAGTCGTCGTCGTAGCTGTAGACGCCCAGGGTCACGTCGTAGGGCGCGGCGGTCTCGCGGAAGCTCTCCCACACCCACAGGTACGCGTAGTTCTCGTGGCACTTCTTCGAGTAGAACTGTTTGACGGAGGCAAGTGTTTCCGAGCCGCGCTTGATCAGCGCGCGCTCGCCGATCTGCACCGCGTCGTCGCAGACGCCCGAGGCCTTGGCCAGCTTGCTCGCCGGGTTCCCCTCAGGGGAGGGGGCCGAGGTGCGGGTCAGCTTCTGCGAAGGGCCGGTGGCCGGGCCGCTGCCCGCGTACGCCGCGCCGGCGGGCAGCAGCACCAGTGCCGTGGTGGCGGCGACCAGTGCGCCCTTGGAGAAACGAGTGGAACGCATAGCGACTTTTCCCCCTCTTTCCTGAACAACGGTCGGATACGAGACATTCGAGGCATGTGGTCGATGCCCCGGATACCCAGTAAGACACGTTGGCCCCGCCCGGGGTTGTACGCCTCCTGCGGAGCGCACCAGGCGAGTTGACGTCACGTCAGCCACATCGGCCCCGTCCGCCCCCCTGCCCCCGGCGGCCTCAGGCGGCGGCCTCCCGCAGGTCGCTGAGCACCCGTTCTCTGAGGACCTCGGGAGCGACGCCGAGCCGGGCGAAGAGGCCCAGGGAGAGGGGGTCGTCGGAGCGCGACAGGCCGAGCACGACGTGCTCCACGCCGATGCGCCGGTCCTTGCGCGCCAGCGCCTCGCCCAGCGCGCCCTTGAGCGCCTTCTTCGCCCGGGCGGCGAACGGGAGGTGCCGGGACAGCGCCCGGCCGCCGCCTGACTGGCGCCGCCCGCCCGGCCCGCGGACGCCGGTGTCCCCGGCGCCCGCCCGGCCGTCCAGCGCGCCGTGGCCGAACGACTCCTCCGCGCGCCGGCGGACCTCCTCCAGGTCGATACCGAACGTCCGCAGCGCCTCGGCGTCCCGCGGCCCGAGATCGTCACTCGTCCCGCTCACCACTCCGGCGACCGCCGCCCGGCACGAGGCGGGGGTGACGCCGAGGCGGACGAGGGTCGCCGCGCCCGGCTGCCGAGGGTGGCGCAGCGCCGCGAGCAGCAGGTGCTCGGTGCCGATCCACTCGTGCCCCAGCGCTCCGGCCTCCTCCTGCGCGCGGATCACGACCTCCCGCGCCTCCTTGCTGAACCGTTCGAACACCGGCCTCACCTTCCCTTCCGCTTCGCGTGCTTCTTGTGCACCGCCTGCCGGCTGACACCCAGGGCCGCCCCGATCTCGTCCCAGGACCAGCCCTGGCGCCGGGCGCCCTCGACCTGGAGTGCCTCCAGCCGCTCGGCGAGCCGCCGCAACGCGGCGACGGCCCGCAGGCCGACTGCCGGGTCGCTGTTCAGGGCGGCCTGAGCGGTATGCACCGTTTCCTGCGCTTCGGTACCTGCCATGCTGTCAACCTAGGATGACAAGCAGAGGGCTGTCAACCGGTGTTGACACGTGCGGTTCGCTCGCTTCGTCCCGGTCCGGCGTCGCCGGGGGCCGGCGGGTGGCGCCCGGTGTGCGGGCGTCACCGGTCTGGGGGGTGACGACTTTTCATGGTGGCCGGCCCCGGCGGGCGTTCGCCGCCCGGAGCGAGGAGGGGGTGGCCTTTCGGTGCCCGAAGGAGTGAAGTCGAGGTTCACTCGAAGGAGGGGCCAAGGGGATGGTCCGGCTCGCCTCGGGGCTCGCGAGTCGCCCCTGGAAAGCCCGAGCGCCCCACCGGGCCGGGGCCGGGTGGGGCGCTCGCTGTGCAGGTGGCGACGGCTTTTCGTACACCTGCGCCCGTGGGGCGGGTGGGACTCGAACCCACGGCCGACGGATTATGAGTCCGCTGCTCTAACCGGCTGAGCTACCGCCCCGTAACGGCGCACCGCGCACATCTGTGCGCGCCGTCTGCCGCAGCATAACCGTTCATAGGATCTCCCGCCCGCGCCGGGGGAGATCTACGCAGGTGAGGACCCCGAACCAGGGGTGATCGGTTCCCGGCCGGCGCCAACTTCCCCGAAGTCACCCGCGACAGCCCGGAACAGGGCGGGGACCGACACAGAAGAAGGGGCCCCTCAGGGGCCCCTTCCGGTGCTGCTCCCGCGACTGGACTCGAACCAGTAACCTGCCGGTTAACAGCCGGCTGCTCTGCCGATTGAGCTACACGGGAATGTCCCGCCGGTCGCGCTCCCGATGGCCGGGGCGCTCCCTTGCGACGGGGAATACATTAGCGCATGCCAGGGGGTGCTCCGAAATCGGTATTGCCGTCGCCCATGCGCGGTACCCCTTGAGGCGTCCCGGCGGCCGACGCGGCCGGGACGCCGGGAGATGGACCTCAAGGCCGAGAGAAGGGGCAAAGCTATGCGCTACCGGCTCACGTTCGTGTCCGGACTGGCCGTCGGCTACCTGCTCGGCGCCCGCGCGGGACGCGAGCGCTACGAGCAGATCAGGAAGAGCGTGCGGAGGATCTCGGAGAACCCGGCGGTGCGCAACGCGGGAGAGGCGGCGGCCCTCAGCGGCCGGCAGGCCGCGTCCAAGGCGGCCGACCGGGTCCAGGACCGGCTCCCCTCCTCGCTCGGCGACCGTGTGCGCACGGTCCGGGACCACCGCGCCCGCTCCGGCGACGACTGGGGCGCCGAGGGCCGCTAGCACCCCGGCGCGCTGCGGCGGCCCCGGCTCTGGACGGCCGGGGCCGCCGCAGCACGCGCCGGCTCGCCGGGCAGTCGCGCTACCGGGGAATCCGGCCGCGCGCGCTCTTCTTGCGGCTGCCCTTCTTCTCCTCCGCGAGCAGGGGCGCCAGCAGGTCGCCGTGTTCCTCGATGCGGGCGGGAAGGTCAAAGGTGAGGAAGACGAGGTCGTCCGGCTTCCGGGCAGCGGCGAGCTCCTCCCAGGTCAGCGGCGTGGAGACGGTGGGGCGGTCCTTGGCGCGCAGGGTGTAGGGCGTGGCGGTGGTCTTGGCCTGGTTGTTCTGCGACCAGTCCACGAAGACCTTGCCGCCGCGCAGATTCTTCGCCATCTTGCTGACCGCCCGGTCGGGCATGTCCGCCTCGGCCTCCTGCGCGAGCTTCTTCGCGTACGCCGACACCTGGTCCGAGGGCGTGCGTTCGAGGGCGGCGATCAGGTGCAGGCCCTTCGAGCCCGAGGTCTTGGGCAGCAGGGTGATGTCGTCGTCGGCGGCGCGTGCGCGCAGCCAGTCGGCGAGGGTGCGGCAGTCCAGGATGTCGGCGCCTTCGCCTGGGTCGAGGTCGAAGACGAGGCGGTCGGCCCTGGCCTGGTGGTCGGACCGCCACTGCGGGGTGTGCAGTTCCAGCGCGGCGAGGTTCGCGGCCCACACCAGGGTCGCCTCGTTCTGGATGAGCACCTGGTGCAGCGGTTCCTTGCTGACGACGTTGATCTTGCGGGTCGTCACCCAGCTGGGCGTGCCGGGGGGAACGTGCTTGGTGAAGAACTTCTCGCCCTCCACGCCGTCCGGGTAGCGCAAGAAGGAGAGGGGGCGTCCGTCGAGGTGAGGCAGGACGGCGTCGGCGATCGAGGCGTAGTAGTGGATCGCCTCTCCCTTGGTGAAACCCGTCGCCGGATAGAGCACCTTGTCGAGGTTGCTGAGGGCCAGCCGGTGGCCCCCGATCTCCGTGTGCGGCATAACCTGAGAGTCCCATAGAAGGGACAAAGTATGCGTTCAATCTGGAAAGGGACCGTCTCCTTCGGGCTGGTCTCGATCCCGATCAAGGTGGTGTCCGCCACCGAGAACCACAGCGTCTCCTTCCACCAGGTGCACACGGACGACGGGGGCCGCATCCGCTACCGCAAGGTGTGCGAGCTGGACGAGCAGGAGGTCCCGCGCGAGGAGATCGGCCGCGGTTTCGAGACGGAGGAGGGGCGCACCATCCTCCTCACCGACGACGACATGGCGGCGCTCCCGCTGCCCACCGCCAAGACGGTGGAGATCCTCGGCTTCGTCCCCGCCGAGGACATCGACCCCATCCAGCTCGACCGCTCGTACTTCCTGGCCGCGGACGGCCGGCGCGCCGACAAGCCGTACGTGCTGCTGCGTGAGGCCCTCAAGAGATCGGGCAAGGTCGCCGTCGCCAAGCTGGCGCTGCGTGCGCGCGAGAGCCTGGGGATGCTGCGGGTCTACGAGGACGCGCTCGCGCTGCACACCATGCTGTGGCCGGACGAGATCAGGTCGGCCAGTGGTGTGGCGCCCGAGGGGGAGGTCGCCGTACGGGACCAGGAGCTGGATCTGGCGGACACCCTGATGGAGACGCTGGGCGAGCTCGACTGGAGCGACCTGCGCGACGAGTACCGGGAGGCGCTCGAGGAACTCGTACGGGCCAAGGCCGAGGGGGTGGAGCCGCCGCCCGAGGAGTTGCGCCGCAGGACGGAGGCCGGCGGCGGGAAGCTGGTGGACCTGATGTCCGTGCTGGAGCGCAGCGTGCAGGAGGCCCGCGGCGGGCGGGACGCGGGGGAGGGCGGCGAGGCGACGGTGCACGAGCTGGCGGAGCGCCGTGCGGGGGAGCGCCCGGCCGAGAAGACGGCGTCCAAGAAGGCCGCGTCGAAGAAGACGGCCTCCCGGAAGCCGGCGGGCACGAAGAAGGCCGCCAAGAAGTCCACCGCGAAGCAGCCGGCCGCCAAGAGCACGAAGCAGTCAGGCGCCAAGAGCACGAAGAAGGCCGCCTCCAAGAGCACGAAGACGGACGCCGCGAAGAAGACGGCGGCCAAGAAGGCCGCCCGTCCCCGCAAGACCGCCTGAACGGTACTGGGCGCCGCAGGGAGGCGGCTACCCGTGCCGCTCAGGTCTGCGGCCCTCGGGCAGGAACAGGGCCGAGTTCACGTAGCGGCGGTGCGGCGTGAGGGAGCGTCGCACCAGCCCGTGGTCGGCGACGTGCACGGTGCGCCGCTGGTGTGCCGCCAGGTCGAAGTCGGCCAGCCGCACCCAGGTGTCCGCGGGCAGCACCCAGCCGCTGTAGCCGAGCGAGGCCAGTTGTGACAGCACCGGGGGGAGCGGCTGGATACGCGCTTCCAGTTCGACGAACAGCGCGGGCCTCTCCCGGGCCAGGGTCGACTCGGCGCCGTGCAGGACGGCTCGCTCACCGCCGTCCACGTCGATCTTGACGAGGGAGACGTCGGTCAGCCCCAACGCGTCCAGCGGGAGGCAGGGAACGTCCAGCGAGACCTCGTGCACCTGGCGGCGCACCAGGGAGGACACGCCCCGGTCCCCGCGTCCGTCCGGTGGCAGCCACAGCGTCGCCCTGCCCGTGTGGTCGCTGGCCGCCGCCTGGAGGATCCGGGCGTTGGGCGGTGCCGTGGCTCGCAGGTGGCGGGCGAGGTGCGGGACGGGTTCGAGGGTGACGACGCGGTCGGCGCGGTGTGCCAGCCGGCGCGTCCACGGCCCGTACCAGCCGCCGACGTCGACCGCCGTACCCCCGCGCGGACAGTAGTCGGACAGGCGGCCCAGTTCGGGTTCGAAGCGCGGGTAGAGCCAGTCGGTGCCCGCGGTCAGCAGGCGCCGGGGCAGGTGGGGGCCGAGGCGGGAGGCGAGCGTCATGGCGCCGGCTCCTTAGGGGCGGCCGGCGCCTCGATGAGCCGCTGGTGTTCCTCGTCGGCGACCTGTTCGCCGGAGGACGGAAGGAGCTGCGGTATGCCGTCGAGGACGGGGTAGCGGCGGCGCAGCCGGGGGTTGTAGAGCGTCTGGTCCGGCTCGATCAAAACGAGCGGCCCCTTGTCCAGGGGGCAGGCGAGGATCTTCAGGAGGGGGTCGTCGGCGGAGAGGCTGGGCATGGTCAGGGCCTTTCGGGTGCGTGGTGGGGGCTCTTGGGGCGGGTGGGCGGCAGCGTCGCCGACAGCGGGCGCCCGGCCGGTGGCAGCACCGTGTGTGCCGGGCCGTCCGCGGGAAGGACCTCTTCCGGCGCGCCGTCCGCCGTGGTGTCGGGCTCGTGGCGGGGCAGGGCCACCAGGACGCAGACGGCGAGGACGGCGCCGCCCAGCCGCAGGGCGAGCCGCAGCGGCTCGTCGGGCAGCGGCTCGGCGAACGCGACGGTGCCGCTGACCGTGGCGTAGAGGAAGTTGACGGTGGTGCACACGGGCACCACCAGGGAGGCGCGGCAGCGCTGGAGCGCGGTCTGCGACAGGACGAGCCCCGTCGTGCCGGTGAAGGCCAGCAGGTAGGGGTAAGGGGAGGTGACGAAGGACACCACGGTGCCGCGCACGTCGCCGGGGTCGAGCAGCCCCGCGACGCCCTTGACGGCCAGCGAGCTGACCCCGTACAGGAAGCCGACCGCCACTCCGTACGGCACGCCGGCGGTGGGCAGCCGGTGGCGCCGGCGGGAGCGGCGCTCGGCGCTCAGGAACAGCCCGATCCCCACGGCCAGGGACGGCAGACTCAGGGCCAGCAGCAGGGGCGCGGGTGCCAGGGCGCTGATCGTCTCGGAGCTGTCCCGCAGCGACGCGACGATCATCACGAGCGCGGCCACGATGGCCGCCATCCCCAGCCGTTCGCGTCCGCCGGACTTCTCGCCCAGGAACGCCGTGGACAGCAGGAGGAGCATCACGAGACCGGTCACGAACAGGCCCTGCGCCGCGATGAGGGGCAGCGTGCGGTAGACGGCGAGCTGCGCGGCGAAGCCCAGCAGCAGCGAGGCGGCGCCGACCAGCCACAGCGGGCTGCGCACCAGGTGCCGGACGAGCCGCGCCGGCTGTCCAGCGGACAGGGGAGGAAGGGCGGACAGCGCCCGCTTCTCGATGACGAAGCCCACGCTGAAGAGCAGGTTGGCCAGCAGCGCCGCCGCGACGCCGAGGACCATCAGCTGCCCTTGCGCGGGGCGGGGTCGGCGCGTGGCCCGCGCTCCCGTCTGGGCACAGCGCGGGCGTGTACCAGCAGGATGGACGCCAGGGACGGCGTGTGGCAGGCGGCGCGGTCCAGCGGGCGGAACGGGCGCGGTACGTCGTGGTAGGGCGCCCCGGTGATCCGTACGACGTGGAAGCCGGCGGCCGGCAGCAGGGAGCGCAACGCCCGCGCCGTGTACAGCCGCAGGTGTCCGACGACCTGGGATCCGGGCCTGCCGTGTATGCCGCGCAGCGACACCTCGGAGAACACCGGCTGGGTGCCGCACAGCAGCAGCAGGCGGTTGTACCAGGCGGCGAGGTTGGGGGTGGACAGCAGCAGATGGCCGCCGGGGCGCAGCACGCGATGCAGCTCCTCCAGGGCGGCGTCCGGGTCGACGAGGTGCTCGATCACCTCGGAGAAGAGCACGGCGTCAGCAGCGCCGGTCGCGAACGGCAGCCCGGGCGCGGACAGTTCGCCGCGCACGGCACTCAGGTGTTCGGCGGCGCGGCGCAGCGCGTCCTGCGACCAGTCGACGCCGACGATCCGGTGCCGGGCCAGGGCGGTGGCCGCGGCGGCGGCAGCGGTGCCGTCACCGCACCCGATGTCCAGCACCGTCGAGGGGACGGGCCCCAGCGCGCGGGAGAGAACGGCCGCCTGGCGGAATGCCCGGTCGGGCCCCGAGGCGACCGGAGTGGCGGGGTCCTCGTACAGCTCCCGCAGACCGCCTTCAGCGCCGCCCTGCCAAGCGCCGCCCTGCCAAGCGCCGCCCTGCCAAGCGCCGTCCTGCCGCGTGTCGTCTTGCCAGGCGCCGTCTTGCCGCGCGCTGTCCCGCGCACCGCCGTGCGTCCCGCCGTGCCGGTGTCTGCGTACTGTGCCGCCGCTCATCGCGGTCCTCCCTCAGCTCGGCTCGTCCACCGCGTACGCCGTCTCCGTCAGCGCGTCGGCGAACAGTTCCCCGAGGCGCCGGCCCGCCTCGTCGTCCAGCCGGGCGCGCGACCAGCGCAGAGCCAACTGGAGCCGCCCGCCCGTGGAGACGGTCGTGACCGAAAGACCGCGCGGGCGCTTCGCCGGTGCGGAGAACCACACGGCGCGGGCGCACCCGGCCTCGCCGAAGTCCAACGGGTAGGGCACGCGCCCGATGTTGGAGAGCAGCACGCTGGAGGCCCACGGGGCGGCCGCCCTGCGCAGGGCACGGGTGCCGGCCGCGCGCAGCCCCACGGGCAGCAGGGGCGTGGTCAGCAGGTCACCGCTGAAGCCGAGTGGGGGCCGGTCGGCGGACTTCAGGGCGCGGGTGCGGGCCGCGGTGGTGCGCAGCAGCCGTTCGACCGCGCTCCGGTCGGCCGCCCCCGGCTCCGCCAGTGACGCGTACAGCGCGCGTTCCCCGGGCCCGAAGCCGACCTCCACCAGCCGGGTGCCGTTGCCGATGGGCATCTCGGCGGTGCGGGGCCTGTCGTCAACGGGCATGGTGACGCGGACGGGGCGCACCGGCGCCGCGTGCGCCCTGTTCCACCGGGCGACCATCAGCCAGGTGGCCACCAGCAACTGGTCGTTGACCGTGTAGGGGCCGGGCACCCCGGCCGCGCGGGGCGGCCGCGCCGGCACCGGCAGGTCGGCGATCAGCATGCCGTTCCCCGGGGCGCCGGGGTGGCGGGTGTGCGCCGCGACGCGGGCCGGCCGCTCCCGGGAGCGGGTGGATGCTTTTGTGCCGGCTCCCGTGTGCCCGGCAGCGAGGGGAGACCGTACGGGCGGCGGGGCGGGGGCGTTGTCCGCGCCGCCGTACAGGTGCGCCGCCGTGGCGACGACCCGCAGACAGGCCGGGCCGTCCAGCGCCGTGTGGTTGATCGTCACCAGCAGGACGCAGCCGTCCCCTTCCCCGGTGTTCTCGATCACCTCGGCGCGGAACGGCGGGGAGGCGTCCAGCGGAGGGCACTGAGCGAGCGCCCGCCGCCGCGCCTCCTGGAGCGTCCCGCCGGGGAAGACGACCGGGTCGCGATCGGGCTCGCCGGTGAGCACCCACGTGTACCGCGACCGCCACCAGCGCGACGGCGACTGGCGCACCAGGATGCGCGGATGCCGTCGCATCGCCTCACCGAACGCCTGCCGCAGCCGGTCGGGTTCGGGCACGGCGGGCAGGTGGATCTCCACGTGGACCGTTTCCGGCTCGTCGTCGTCCAGACAGTGCCGGGTGATCTCGTCGACGGTGGGGAAGGGGATGCGGTGCTCAGCGGGCGCCGGCGGGCGGGGCGGCCCGGCGGGCGGCAGGCCGGCACCGCCGCCGGAGACGATCTCGGAGGCAGGCCGCTCCCCGGCGGCCCTCGGCGCCGAACCGCTCACCCTGCTGTGCGCGTGCGCTCCCGTAGTGCCGTCGGCGCCCGTGTGCGGTGCTGTCATGGGGCGGTCCCCTCCCCCTCGTGCGGGCCGTTCGTCGTGTGCGTCCCTTGGTGCGGTGCGGACGGAGGCTGCTGGGGTCCCCACGGCGCGGACGGCGCGGACGGTGGGGGCGGGGGCCCGAACACCGGAGTGCCCGGCTCCGCCTCGGGGGCGGTTTCGCGCTCCCGTACGGGCAGCGTCACCAGCGCGGCGGTCAGGGCGAGCAGCGCCAGTGCCTGCGCGGCGTGTCCGAAGGCACCCCGCCCCTCGGCGACGGCCGACCCCGCGCCGAGGGCCGCGATCACCCCGGCGCCCGCCATGGCGAAAAGCGCCACCGGCACGAGCACCCCCGGCCGAAGCCGGGCGAGCACCGCCAGCGCGGGCACGATCAGCGCGTAAGGACCCGCCGCGAGGGCGACCACGCAGGTGAGCGCGACCGTGCCCAGGATCGGGCCGGGTGCGGGCACGGCGCCGTCGTCGTCCTGCCCCACAGGCGTGCCGCGCCGCGGGGCCAGGAAGGCGAGGGCCAGCAGCGCGGCGATGCCCAGGCCGCCGGCCACGAGTCCGGCCGTGTACCAGGTGGCGGGCCGGTACTCCAGCTCGACGGTGCCCTTTTCGCCGGCCGGGACGAGGAAGCCCTGCTGCCAGCCGTCGAGCCGCAGTGGGCGCAGTTCCTCGCCGTCGAGGGTGGCTTTCCAGCCCTCGTTGGCGTTCTCGTGCGTGACGAGGTAGGAGGCGGGCCCGTCGGCGACCTCGACGGTACGCTCGTCGCCCGCCCAGTCGCGGACGGTGCTCTCGCGCTCGTCCGGAGCGCGAGAGACCTCGGGGTCCTGGACGGCGCTACCGGAGGAGGCACGGGGCTCGTCCTTCGCGCCCTGCGGCGCGGCGGCGCCCTTCTCGCCGGCTCCCAGAGTCACCTGGGTGAGGGCCAGGGGCCCGCTGTCGCCCGCCTCCACCGTGTGCCGGCCCGCGTCCATCCGCAGGCTGCCGTCCTCGGCTTCCCCGGCGCACAGTTCCACCTCGACGGGGCGCCGCAGGGTCAGGTCGCGCACGGTGCCGGACGCCTTGGTGGCGTGCAGGGTCCCGTCGACGGCGAGCATCGGTCCCTTGCCGCAGGGCAGGTCGAACTTCTGGTCGGCGCTGGGCGCGGTCACGCGGTACTCGTCGAGCGCGGGCAGGTAGACCTCGTTGAGGCCGACGGGCAGGGGGAGTTCGCGGTCGGCGAGCGGATTGTGGACGGTCACCTTCCTGGTCTTGGTGACGGTGAGCGTGAGCCGGTCCGTCTCGATGGGTTCGAAACGGGCCTGGCCGTTCTTGTCGACACCTGCGCTCGCCGCGCCGTCCGGTGAGCTGATGCGGATCTCCTCGGCCGCGGCGGAGATGCCGCCCGCCGGTGCCAGGACGATCTCGTCGATCTCCTTCTTCTCGGGCCACGTGAGCCGGATCGTCGGCTTGTCCCCGGCGATCCACGCGGTGGACAGGTTGCCGTCCACCAGGTTGCGCGCGCTCAGCGAGCGGCCTGTCCTGGACGTCGAGTCGGCGGTGGCGGTGATCCGTTCCCGGGGGCCGGGGGCGGCCTCGTCCAGCAGCCGGTCGAGTGGGCCGCCCGCCACGGGCAGGGCGCGGGCGCGCACGTCGTAGTCGTGTCGGCGCTCCGTGGAGAACGTGCGGTGCAGCCCTGCCTCGGAGGCGGACGGTGCCAGGCCGCCGGGGTCGTCACCGCGGTGGAGGGAGAGCAGTTCGCTGTCCGCTCCACCGCCCCCGGCGTGCCCGCTGTCCCCGGTGTCGGCGGGGAGCCGCAGCAGCCGGGTCACCTGGACGTCCGGGATGCGGATCTCGGCGAATCCGGCCCCGGAGAGTCCGGGGCGTGGGGTCTGGGCCTCGGTGATGGTCAGCTTCAGCCACTTGGTGGCGCCCCGCGGCGCCTTGATCTTCTGGGGCTTGCCGGTGGGGCGCAGGAAGCTGGACGCGCTGCCGTGCGTGGTCTCCACGGTGACGCGGGTGGGCGCGGCGCGGGTGGCGTCGCCGGGCAGCGGCGTCACCTCGATCGAGGGGGGGATGTCGACACGGTCGTCGAACTCCGCCTTGATCCACTGTCCTTCGGGCTCTCCGGCGGTGCCCTCGGCCCACGCGGTGTCCGGGTTGCCGTCGAAGGCGCCCACGGGGTCGAACTGGGGCAGGTGGAAGAGCCAGTTGCCGCTGCTGGAGGCCGTCACCGAGGCCGCGCCGCGCAGGACGGACGTGGTCTGGTGCCGGACGCCGTCGGTCGGCAGGATCTGTTTGGGCTCCTCGCCGGGCTGCTGGAGGCTGTCGGGATGGTTCCGCTCGGTGGCCGTGTAGGTGTACGAGGTGTTGGTGTTGACCAGCCCGAAGCGGGTGTCGGCACGGCGCATCCCGTCGCCCCTGACCTGGAGCGCCGGCGCGCCGAGCCCCGGATGGTCGTCGCCGCGCAGCACGGCGGGCCGCCCCTTGAGGCGTGGATCGCCGGCGAGCGGCAGCAGCGACTCGGGTCCGCCGCTGACCTCGGCGGTGCCTGAGACGGGCCGCACGTCCGCGCGTTCGGGCCGCTCGACGCCGGTCGGCCGGTAGATCTCCACGGCCTGTCCGCGCGGGTAGAAGCCGGCCACCTGCACGGGCGTGCCCTCGGGTATGCGGCCCCCGGTCAGCGTCGGCCCGAACGCCTCGACCTTCTCGTAACCCGACTCCTCAAGCGTGCGTTCGACGGTCTGCGGCGGTACGTAGCCGAGCTGGTCGGGGTCCAGATCACCCCGTACGACGACGTAGTAGAGGCCCGCGCGCGCCAGGAAGTCGGCGAGCCCCGGGACTTCACCGCCGCTCATGAGGGCCTGCTCGACCGCGTCGGTGGCCCTGCGGTTGCCGGGAGTGCCGAACGGGACGTAGTCGCGTTGGGCCCAGGGTGATTCGGCGAGCACGTCGAGGGGCTGGTCGATGGGGGAGCCCCAGGTGTGGAGGCCGTGCGCGGTCGCCGGGGTGACGTAGGCGCGGGTGTGCGGGGAGTGTTCCTTCAGCCATGCGGCGGTCTGCTGCCAGTGCGCGGGGAGCTTGTCGAACGCGCCGGGCTGGAGGACGTTCCCGCCCAGGTAGGGCAGGCACAGTCCCGGCAGTACCGCCAGCGCGGCCACCCACAGCAGCAGGGGGCGGCCCGGCAGGGCGCGGGTGCCGCGGGTGGAGACGGCCACGGCGCTCAGGTGGGCGAGTGCGAAGGACAGCGCCAGGGCGAGCCCCGGCTGGAACTTGTAGATGTTGCGGAACGGACGCAGCCAGCCGTCCAGCCAGTCCTGCACGGTGCCGGAGAACGGCGCGCCCAGTGCGCCCCCGTATCCGGCCAGGACGATGCCGGTGACGGTCAGCACGCACAGCAGCAGCCAGCGCCGCTCGGGCAGGTCGCGCCGTGCCAGCCCCGCCAGTCCGAGCGCGGCGGCGAACGCGCCGCCCAGGATGGCGGGCCATCCGGCCGCCACCGTCCATCCCGCGGGCAGCCACGGGTCACCGAAGTGCAGGTAGGCCGTCCAGTTGCCGGCGCCGCGCAGCATCTCGGTGGCCGACATGGTGCCGGTGGTGGTCTCGGCGTTCTCCACGTACGGCATGAAGTCCTCGCCGTACGCGCCGAGCAGCAGCAGCGGCACCCACCACCACAGGGTGGCCACCACGACGCCGGGCAGCCACCAGGCCAGCAGGGTGCGCCGCCGGCGGCCCGTACGGGTGACGACGTACAGCAGGGCGGGCAGCAGCGCGGCCAGGGTGGAGGCCGCGTTGACGCCGCCCATGAACGGGATCGCCAGGGCGGAGCGGGCCGCCGCCACCCGGGGTGCGGCCGTCAGCGAGGTGAGCGGCAGCAGCACCCACGGCAGCACGGCGCCCGGCAGTGCGGCGGCCGAGGTGGAGCCGACCACGATGGTGCAGGTGGGCCACAGCGCGTACACCACGGCGCCCAGCAGCCGGGTGGGCGGCGTGCCCACGCCGAGCCGCTCGGCGAGCCGCAGCACCCCCCAGAACGCCGCCGCGACGATCAGCGACATCCACAGCCGTTCGGCCAGCCAGGTCGGTATGTGCAACAGGTCGGTCAGCCCGTAGTAGGGCAGTGAGGGGAAGAGGTAGCCGGCGTACTGGTCGGCGATGCCGCCGAAGCCGCCTCGGGAGTGCCACAGCTGCCCCAGGTCCCCGAGGAACTTCCCCGGGTCCGCGGCCACGCCCAGCTTCGTCTCGAACGTCATCTTCCCCGGTGAGGGGGCGAGGAAGGCGATCAGCACGACCGCCCAGAAGCCGAACAGCCAGCGCCGGCCCCTGGGCGCTTCGTGGGGCGGTCCTGTCCGGGGTGCGGGGGCCGGGGCCTGGGGTGGCGCCTGGACGGTCGTGGTCATGAGGGACACCGCCGGAGGATGAGGAGGAGGTTCCAGGTGGCCAGTTCGCGCAGCACGGGGACGCGGGTGACGGCGTGCGCGAGGAACGGCCAGTAGCGAGAGCGGGCAGCGACGATCCGCACGTCGTCCCGGGCGCGCACGTGCCTGAGGGTGGGGCCGACGTGGACGGCGAACAGATTCTCGCCGAGCGTGTGCTTGGCGGCGTGCCCGGTGCGCCGCAGGTAGCGGGAGCGGGCGCGCTCGGCGCCGAACCAGTGCCAGGGGGAGGTCTCGTGACCGCCCCAGGGCGAGTACCAGTTGGTGAACGAGACGTAGATCAGCCCGCCGGGACGGGTCACCCTGACCATTTCGGACAGGAACGTGACCGGGTCGGCCACGTGCTCGAGCACGTTGGAGGAGAAGCACACGTCCGCCGCGCCGTCGGCCAGCGGCAGCAGGTAGCCGTCGGCCAGCACAGCGCCCTCGGGGCTGCGCCCGCCCGCGTGCAGCTCACGCGGGTCGGGCTCGAACAAGAAGCAGTCGGCGCCCCGGCGGCGGAACTCCTCGGTGAAGTGCCCGCTGCCGCCGCCCACGTCCACCACGGTGCGGCCACCGAGCGGGACGTACCGCTCCACCTGGGCGACGGCGTCCCGTGCGAGCAGGCCGTAGCAGTGGGCCGGGTCCGACTGTTCGCGCAGGAAGGCACGGAAGAGGGCGAGGGAGCGTCTGAGGGAGGGGTCCCGCACGGCCTCCTCACCGCCCCGTGGCGGCTGGATGGGGGGCCGTGTGAGCGGCGGGTTCGCCGGGGCCCGGCAGTGGTGCGGCCGGGGCGTGGGTGGCGGCCCCGGTGGCGCGCGCGTACGCCTCCGCCGCGACCGCCCGGAACCCGCTGACCGTGTGCGCCCAGCGGAAACCGTCGGCACGGCGCCGCGCCGCCTCCCCCAGCGCCAGGCGGCGCCGTTCCGAGAGCGCCAGCGCGCACCAGTGCGCGGCGAAGGTGCTCTCGCCGCGTGCCAGCAGCCCGGTCACCCCGTCCTCGACCGAGTCGCGCAGTCCGGGGATGTCGAAACCGATCGTGGGAGTGGACCGCGCTGCGGCCTCCATCACGACCAGGCCCCACCCCTCCACCAGCGAGGGGTGGAGCAGCAGCCAGGCCTGGCACAGCAGCCGGTGCTTGTCGGCTTCGCTCACGTGTCCCGCGAAGGTGACGCCCTCTCCCGCCCTCGCCTCCAGCGCGTGCCGCTCGGGGCCCTCGCCCACGATGACGAGCCGGCCCCCCGTGACCGGGCGCACCCGCTCCCACAGGCGCAGCAGCAGATCGACGCGCTTGTACTCGACGAGCCGGCCCATCGCCAGGAACAGCGGCTCGGGTGAGGCGGGGTGCAGCGGTCCCGGATCCTCGACGCCGTTGTGCACGATCCTGATCTCGTCGGGGGGTACGCCGATGCGGGCCAGCGCCGTCGCGGTCGACCCCGAGACGGCGACCTTGAGGTTGCGCCGGTGGTTGCGGGCCAGCGACCAGTGTTCGAGCTGCCGGCCCAGGCGTGCGGCGGGTGCCGGGTAGCGCATGCCCCACAGGTCGGTGTGCACGTGGTTGACCAGGCACAGCGTCGGGCCGCTGTGCCACAGCGGAGCCAGGTACGGCATGCCGTTGCAGACCTCGACCAGCAGGTCGCAGTCGCCCACCTGCTGTGCGAAGGCGCGCCGGGCCCGCAGGAAGTGCGCCGCGTCGCCTCCCGCGGAGACGACGCGGTAGCCGCGGTGGGCGGCAGGCCCGCCGCACAGGAGGGTGACCTGGTGGCCGTGGTGGGTGAGCCCCTCGGCGATCCGGTCGATCAGCAACTCCGAGCCGCCGGCGGCCGGGTTGTCCAGATCGCGCCGTGCCAGGAAGACGATGCGGCGGGGTGCCCCCGAAGCGGTCTGCCGCACTCTGCGCGGGGCGGCCTCCCGTCCGCCCGCGGGGACGGACGGGAGGCCGGCGTGCGGGCCGTGCGGGGGAACCAGTGAGGCGCGTACGTGCTGGGGCATGGGTGCTCCAACTCGTCTCGGGGGTGCGGGGGATACGCAACCGTGCGAGACGTTGCGAGTGAGCCTGCGGGACCTTGCGGGTGCGCTTGCGGGGCAGTGCGGGGACCCTCGCGGGTCGCTTGCGGTGCGGTGCGGTGCGGTGCGCTTGCTGACCTTGCTGAGCACGTGCGGAACACATGCGGAACCGTGTGGAACACCTGCAAAGGCGGTGCGGAGGTTGTGCGCAGGGGAGGTGCCGGAGGCGTGCGGGGCGGTGCACGTCGGAGGCTCAGTGTTCGCCGCAGCGTTCGCGGGTGGCTACTCACCGAAGTGACAATTTTCGCCCGGAGCCGGGCCGACGCTTCATCACTTCGCGCTCCGTCGCGTGTTCAACCACACGCGGCGGGCCCGACCAGGGCCGTCGGTGAGCGGACGTGGGCGACTGTGAGAGGTCCTGAGGGAACCTGAGGGGAAAGGCGCGGACGGGGCGGACCGCCTCACGCCTCGTCCGGCTCGGGAGCGTGCCGCGCGCGCCCCCGGCTGCGGCGGCCCCTGACCACCAGCACCGCACCGACCGCCGCGCACACCGCCCCCGCCGAGGCGGCGGCGACCGGCGCCACACCGCCCACCAGCCGCAGCCGCGCGTTGTCGTCCTCGGCCAGCTCGACGGCCTCCCGCTGCGTCTTGTCGGTGAACTCCAGCTTGTCACTCTGCAGCAGCGTCACCTTGTCGGCCCGGCCGCCGGGTGCGCGCAGCGCGAGCTTCGGCCCTGTCGCCGCGTACAGGATGCGCCCTGTGCGCTGGTCGACGACGAACTCCAGGCCGGTGTTGGAGTACCACTGCTCGGCGTTGACCTGGCCGCGCTCCGGCTCGTCCACGAGCAGCCCGGGCACCTGCCGGGTGCCGGCCCTGGTGGGCTCGACCGTCCCCGCGAAGCGCAGCCCCTTGTGGCCGTGCACCGTGGCCTCGCCCTGGTAGCGCACCGGCACGGTGTCGCCCAGGCTGCTGTCCCACCAGGCGTAGTCGCGCTTCTCCACGTCGAACGGCCACTTCAGATACGCCTCTCCGGCGATGTCGTCGGGCCTGGAGGCGCAGCAGTCCACAGGACGGTTGGTCCTGCGGTCGGTCACCAGCCGTTCGGTCGTCCACTGGAACGACTTGCGCGGGTCGTCCAGCTTGCGCGTCCTGGGGTTGTCGATGGTCTGCGAGACGTCCCACACGGCGCGCCCGCTCTTCTCGCTGGCCGCGACGTCGCCCAGCACGCGCCGCGTGACGGTGAGCTTCTGACCGCTTCTGGTCTTGAGTTCCTGCTGGTCGAAATACCTGCCCCGGCCTGTGAAGACGGAGGTGATGTCGACGTCGGTGGGGGTGCGTTCGGCCCGCGGCTCGACGTACCAGGCGAGCATCGGCGTCAGGACGAGCAGGAAGACACCGAGGCCCAGCACAACCAGGGCGAGGGGTGAGGCGGTACGGCGCATGACGGGGCACTCCGAGGGTGTGTTGACCCGCGCCCCGAGGGTGGTTCCCCACAGGGAGCGGGTACGGCGCTGAGGCGGGGGAAGTGCGCGTGCGGGAACCGGGCCGTCCGTCCAGGGCCGTCCAAGGACGGGTCGAGCGAAAGCCGTGCGGGAGAAGGCGAACGGGGCGGAGAGAACGAGGAGTTCGTGTGGACGGTCCGTATGGGCCGGAAACCGTAGGGCGCACCTTGACACGGAGTCAATGCCCACCGACACTCAGCAACTCACAAGGGGTTGGCTCCTGGGGCGGAGCCGTCGCACCGGGCCGGCGTGTGCGCGCGTGACACACACGGCCGTCACGGCACCGACGAAGAGAGGTTCGCCTCCGCCATGCACAGATCCCTCGCCGCCGCGCTCACCTGCGTACTCGCCGCCGGTCTCGCCGTCGGGGCCGGCGTCGGCATCGTCGCCGCGCTCGACGCCACCCCCGAGCAGCCCAACGTGCCGCTCGTGCACTTCCACTCGTCCCCCGACGAGATCCCCGGCCTCGGCGAGTCCGCGCTCCCCTCGCCGTCACCGTCCCCCCAAGACTCCGGCGGCACCGCGGGCCCCGGCGCCTCCTCGGACTCCGGCGACGCGGGGCGCACACCAGGCGGGCCGGACGACGGCTCGGGGGAGGGCGCCGCAGCCGGCGACGACCCGTCACCCTCCTCCGCCGCTCCCAGGGACTGACACCGTGCCGACCGCACCCGTCCGCTCCGCGTGGCAGGACGTCCCACCGCTGCGCGTGCGGCAGTTCGCGAGCCGGGCCATGGGCGAGGTGCCGGTGCTCGCCCAGGACATCCTCTCCGCCATCCGCCGCGAGTACCCCGCGCTGCCCCTGATGCTGGACGAGACGGGCGAGCCCATGGCCCTCGTCGGCATCCGGCGGGCACTGGAGCACTTCGTGGAGAACCTGGCCACGGGGCTGGAGGCACCGCACGTGCCGCCGCAGGTCTTCCAGGAGTTCGGCCGCGGCGAGGTGCTTCAAGGGCGCAGCCTCGACTCCCTCCAGGCGATCTACCGGCTGGGCATCCGGCTGGCCTGGCGCCGGCTCGCCGAGATCGGCACCCAGATGGAGATTCCGCCGCCCGCGATGTACGAGCTGGCCGAATCCGGGTTCCAGTACCTCGACGGGCTGGTCGCCGAGTCGGTACGCGGCTACGCCGAGGCAGCGGCCCGGCAGGCGGGGGAGCGGCTGCGCCTCCAGCGCAGACTGCTCGACCTGCTGCTGTCCGAGCACCCGCCGCGCGGCGGCGCCGACCGCGCCGACCTGCTCGCCGACCGCGCCGCCCGCATCGGCTGGAGGATGCCCGCCACCGTCGCCGTCGCCGTCCTGGTGCGCCCGGCCCGCTCCGCCGTGCCCCCCGCCGTGGGTGACGAGGTGCTGCTCGACATGGAGTGCGAGCAGCCCCGCATGGTGGTGCCGGAACCGGAGGCGCCCGGCAGGCCGGAGCTGCTGCGCCGCTCGACCGCGGGATGGTCGGGCGCGGTGGGGCCTCCGGTGCCGCTGGCCGACGCCGCCAAGTCGCTGCGCTGGGCCGTCACCGCCGTCGCCCTCATCGAGCGCGGACTGCTGCCCGGTGGGGCGCTGCTGCACTGCACCGAGCACACGGAGGCCCTGGTGCTGCTGCCGCCCGAGGAACTGATCGCAGGGCTGGGCCGGCGCCGGCTGGCTCCGCTGGAGACCTGCGGCCCCGCCCACAGCCGCAGGCTGGCCGAGACGCTGCTGGCCTGGCTGGAGACGCGCGGCGGCGCCCCGGAGGTCGCCGCCCGCCTCGGGGTGCACCCGCAGACGGTCCGCTACCGGCTGCGGCAGATCCGCGAACTGTGGGGCGAGGACATCGACGACCCCGACAGCCGCTTCGAGCTCGAACTCGTGCTCCGTTCGATGCGGCTGCGCGGCGAACTGGGGGCGCCCTGAGGGCCGGTCCGGCCGGAAGAGCCATGGCAGCCGGCCTGCGGGAGGCAGCCGGCCCACCGGAGGCGGCCTAGCGGTCGGTCGGGAGTGTCCCGTCGGGTGACGGCTCCCCGCCGCCTTCCTCTCCCAGCATGCGTCGGAGCAGGTCACGCAGGAGGGTCCGCTCGACCGGGGTGAGCCCCTTGAGCGGCTTCCCGGCGAAGCCGAGCTCGCCGCGCAGCCGGTCCGCCGTGGCGAGCCCCTCCTCGGTGGCGGCGGCGAGCTTGACCCGGCGGTCGCCGGGGTCCGGCCTGCGCTCGACCAGCCCGCGCGTCTCCAGGCGGTCGACTATGCCGGTGACGTTGGACGGCTCGCACTTCAGCTGCCGGGCGAGCCGTCGCATGGGGGTGGCTCCGCGGGCCAGCAGGGTGAGCACCCGGGCCTGCGCGCCGGTCAGCGCGTGCGCGGAGGCGGCCAGCTCGTACTCCTCGTGGTAGCGCGTCACGACCGTGCCGATCAGCCCCGCCACCTCGACATCGAGCGCGTCCCCGGCCGTTTCGGTGCTCCGCGCGTCCGGAACAAGAGTGTCCGCTGCCATACGACCAGCCTAACGCATTGCTTGACAACCTGAAATATTCAGGCGCAAGGTTGTTTCAGCACCTGAAACAACGAGGAAGGGCGCCACCGTGACCCCACCCGCTTCCGCCCACTCCGGCACCGGCCGGCTCCCGGAGACCGGCCATGCCTGGCACCTGACGGCACGCCCGCAGGGCTGGCCCACCCCGGACGACTTCGCCCTGCGGGAGGAGCCGGTCGCCGAGCCCGCCGACGGCCAGATCCTGGTGCGCAACATCCACCTGTCCGTCGACCCGTACATGCGCGGCCGGATGAGCGAGGCCAAGTCCTACGTCGCTCCCTACAAGCTGAACGAGCCGATGTACGGCGGCGCGGTCGGTGTCGTCCTCGCCTCCCGCGCGGACGGCTTCGCACCGGGCGATCACGTGCTGCACGACCTGGGCTGGCGCGAGTACGCCACGCTCGCCGCCAAGCACGCCACCAAGGTCGACCCCCAGGCCGCGCCGCTGACGACGTATCTGGGCGTGCTGGGGATGCCGGGCCTGACGGCGTACGCGGGTCTGATGCGGGTGGCCGCCTTCCAGCCGGGCGACGCGGTCTTCGTCTCCGGCGCCGCGGGCGCGGTCGGCAGCGAGGTGGGCCAGATCGCCAAGCTGAAGGGCGCCTCCCGGGTCATCGGCTCCGCCGGCTCGGACGAGAAGGCCGAGGTCCTGACGGGGGAGTACGGCTTCGACGCGGCGATCAACTACAAGAAGGCCCCGGTCGCCGAGCAGCTGCGCAAGGCGGCTCCCGAGGGCATCGACGTCTACTTCGACAACGTCGGCGGTGAGCACCTCGAGGCCGCCATCGGCGCCCTCAACCTCCACGGCCGGATCGCCGTGTGCGGCATGATCTCGCAGTACAACGCCACCGAGCCGACCCCGGCCCCGCGCAACCTCTCCCAGATCATCGCCAAGCGGTTCCGCATGGAGGGTCTGCTGGTTATGGACCACCAGGACCTCCGGCCGCAGTTCGTGCGAGAGGTCTCCGCCTGGGTGCGCTCGGGCGAGCTGACGTACCGCGAGACGGTGGTCGAGGGCGTGGAGAACACCCTGGACGCCTTCCTCGGCCTGCTGCGCGGGGAGAACATCGGCAAGATGATCGTCACCCTCGGCGACTGAGCCGCCGGGACGCACGGGGCTGGCTGCCCCGCCGGTGGACACAGCGCATACGCTGGTCGTCGCACCGGCGGGGACAGGGGCGCGAGTTCCCCCGGCTGTGCCACCAACAGGAGGACATACATGGCAATCCAGCCCATCGACGTCAAGTACACCGCTGTCGCCACCGCGGAGAACGGCCGCGACGGCCGCGTCGCCAGCGACGACGGTCAGCTCGACGTCGTCGTCAACCCGCCCAAGGCGATGGGCGGCAGCGGCGCGGGCACCAACCCCGAGCAGCTCTTCGCGGCGGGCTACAGCGCCTGCTTCCAGGGTGCGCTCGGTGTCGTGGCCCGCAAGGAGGGTGCCGACATAACCGGCTCGACCGTCACGGCCGAGGTCGGCATCGGCAACCTGCCCGAGGGCGGCTTCGGCCTCACCGTCGCGCTCAAGGCCACCCTCCCCAACGTGGACGAGGCCACGGCCAAGGACCTGCTGGACAAGGCCCACCAGGTCTGCCCGTACTCCAACGCGACCCGCGGCAACATCGAGGTCACGCTGCACGTCGGCTGAGCCCCGGCTCGTCCGGCTCCGGAACGCTCGTCCGGCTCCGGGGCGGGGACGCCGCAGCGTGGGTGGCGTGCCCCGACCGGGGGCGGGCTGGCCGAGCAGCGCCCCACCGGTGCCATCCGGTGGGGCGCACCCGTCTCAGCCCGTGGGGCGCCTCTCGGTGATCTCCTCGTAGGCGAGCTCGGCGAGGCTGCGCTGGCCCTCTTTGCTGGGGTGGAACCAGTCCCAGCTGCTCAGCTCGGCGGGGGTGAAGCGGTAGTCGAAGACGGCGCCGTTGTCGTAGCGGCAGCGCAGGTCCTTCGCGCACTCCTGCTCGAGGACGGTGTTGTAGGCCACGACCCGGTCGTGGACCTGCTGCCGTCGCTGCTTGTCGGCCGCGTCCATCGACTGCGGGTCCCTGAGCATCGACTGGCAGATGCCCAGCCCCCACACCCGCTGTCCTATGGGGTTGGTGCGGCCCTGCTGCCACAGCCGTTTGAGGTCGGGGACGCTGGAGACGTAGACCTGCGTCGAGGGCGAGGCGGAGCGCAGGGCGCGCAGGGACTCCCGGAAGTCGGCGCGGAAGTCCGCCACCCCGGTCATCTGCTCGACGGTGGGGCGGCAGGCGTCGTTGGCGCCGCTCATCACCGTCACCATGTCGGGTTCTTTTGCGGCGGCCTTGCGCATCTGCTGCGGGAGGTCGGCGACGACGGCGCCGCTGACGGCGTAGTTCCAGCTCTTGCCCTTAGGATCGCTCAGCAGCCGCCGGGCGAGGCTGTCGACGTCGTGGGCTGTGCCGGTGGCCCAGGAGACCCGGGTGCAGTCGGCGAGCAGCGAACAGGCGTCGAAGCCGCGGGTGATGGAGTCCCCCACGGCGGCCAGCGACGCGGGCGAGCGGTCCCAGACGCGGCGGGGGCTGGGCTTGGCAGGGGGGCGCGTGGAGCCGTCGGCGCGCTGTGCGCCGTCCCGGTCGCCCCCGTCGGGTGTGCCGCCGCAGGCCACGGCCAGCACGAGACCGGCGACGGCGACGAGGACGAAAGCGCAGATGGCGGCCGTGCGGGAGCGCCGTGGACGGGGAATCCTGGACCGGCTGGGACGCGTGTTCGCCGCCTCGTGGCTGTCCGGCATGCGTCCCCCTGTTTCGCTGGTGCCTCACCGACGGTACGTCACCTACCGTGCGCCGCCGCGCGGTAGCTTGTTCCGCAACCGGTGCACCCGGTGAAGCCGGAGCGACCGCGGGCACAGGCGACGAAACAAATATTACCTCGCGTCATAACCTGTCCCTTTCGGGGAGAATTGGGCGCAGTGGTGTTTACTATTCGTAACCTCGGGAGCTGGTAGAGAAGTGACCGGTGGTGCAAAATGTCAGGCGCTCTTCCGGCGCGTGACCGAGAGATGATCGAGGCCGCCCGGTGGCGACCTTCGCAGCGCACTGGAGGTCCCGGTGACGACACGTGGAGTTCTGTACGTCCACTCGGCGCCCCGCGCCCTGTGCCCGCACGTCGAGTGGGCCGTCGCGGGCGTCCTGGGCGCCCGCGTCAATCTCGACTGGATCAGACAGCCGGCCTCGCCCGGCACCTGGCGCGCGGAGTTCTCCTGGCAGGGCGATCCCGGCACCGCCTCCAAGCTGGCCTCCGCACTGCGCGGCTGGCACCTGCTGCGCTTCGAGGTGACGTCCGAGCCCTGCCCCACGGCGGAGGGCGAGCGCTACAGCTCCACGCCGGGCCTCGGCATCTTCCACGCCGTCACCGGCATGCACGGCGACATCCTCATCCCCGAGGACCGGCTGCGTGCCGCCGTCGCCCGCGCGGGACGCGGCGAGAGCGACCTGGAGGCCGAGATCGCCAAGCTGCTGGGCAAGCCCTGGGACGACGAGTTGGAACCGTTCCGCTACGCCGGCGAAGGCGCCCCGGTCCGCTGGCTGCACCAGGTCGTCTGACCCGGTACCCCAACCCCGGGCGCCCTCGCCTGTTCGGGTGAGTTGTGCCGGCGTCGGCGCGAGTCGGGTCACGCTCCCGCGCCGGCCCGACCGTCTGGGGTGCGTGCCGCCGGGACGGGGGCGTGTGTCAGCCTCTACGGTTCCCGCATGGCTGACGAAACTTCTCCGCTGTCCTCGGTCGCGGTGCTCGGCACCGGCATCATGGGCGCCGCCATGGCCCGCAACCTGGCCGCCGCCGGGCTGGAGGTCCGCGCCTGGAACCGTACGAGGGAGCGGGCCGAGCCGCTGGCCGCCGACGGGGTCACCGTCGCGGCCGAGGCGGCCGAGGCGGTACGCGGTGCCGACGCCGTCTTGACAGCACTGACCGACGGCCCCGCCGCGTTGGAGGTCATGCGCGCCGCCGCCCCCGGGGCCGCCGGGGGAACGCCGTGGATCCAGGCAGGCACGGTCGGACCGGAAGGGCTGGTTCCGCTGGTCGAGCTCGCCGAGGAGCGGGGGCTGCGGCTGCTGGACGCGCCGGTGCTCGGCACCAGGGAACCCGCCGAGGCCGGGGAGCTGACCGTGCTGGTCTCCGGCCCTTCGGCCCTCGAGACCAGGGTCGCGCCGGTCCTGGACGCGATCGGTGCCCGTACCCGGTGGCTGGGGGAGGAGCCGGGGGCGGCCAGCCGGCTGAAGCTGGTGCTCAACAACTGGGTCCTCACCCTCATCAACGGCACCGCCGAGACGCTGGCGCTCGCCGAGGGGCTGGGCGTGGACCCCCGCGACGTACTCGGCGCGGTGGCGGGCGGCCCGCTGGACGTCCCGTACCTGCACGCGAAGGCCAGGCTGATCCTGGAGGGCGCCTACGAGGCGAGTTTCCCGCTCTCGGGGGCCCGCAAGGACGCCGACCTCATCTCCCGTGCCGCCCGGAAGGCGGGCGTACGGCTGGACGCGACTCCGGCGCTCGCCGAGCGGCTGCGCCGGGCGGAGGCGCAGGGGCACGGCGCGGACGACGCGGCCGCCTCGTTCTTCGCGGCCTTCACCTCCTCCGACCACGGCAGGGGCGACGCCCGCGGCGCGTCGTGAACGCGAAACGGGTGGGGCGGCCTCAAAGGAGACCGCCCCACCCGCCGCAGGAGGGTGTGTCAGACCGTGCGGAAGGCCAGCACCACGTTGTGACCGCCGAAGCCGAAGGAGTTGTTCAGCGCGGCGATCCGGCCGCTGGCCGGCAGCTCGCGCGCGGTGTCGCGCACGATGTCGCCGTCGGCCTCCGGGTCCAGGTTCTTGATGTTGATCGTGGGCGGGGCCGTGCGGTGGTACAGCGCCAGCAGCGTGGCCACCGTCTCGACACCGCCCGCGCCGCCCAGCAGGTGGCCGGTCATCGACTTGGTCGCGGAGATGGCCATGTGGTCCATGTCGTCCCCGAACACCTTGCGCAGCGCCTTGAGCTCCGCCAGATCGCCCGCCGGGGTGGAGGTCGCGTGCGCGTTGATGTGCACGATCTCGGCCGGGTCGATGTCGTTCCTGGACATCAGGTTCTCCAGCGCGTGTGCGATGCCGTTGCCCGAGGGCTCCGGCTGCACGATGTCGTGGCTGTCGGCGGAGATGCCCTGGCCCACGACCTCGACGTAGACCCTCGCGCCACGGCGTCGCGCGTGCTCGGCCGACTCCAGGACGATCACGCCTGCGCCCTCGCCCAGCACGAAACCGTTGCGGTCCGTGTCGAAGGGGCGGGAGGCGCCCTGCGGGTCGTCGTTGCTCTTGGACATCGCCATCATGTTGGCGAACGCGGCGACCGGCAGCGGGTGTATGGCCGCCTCCGTGCCGCCCGCGACCACGATGTCGGCCCGGCCGCTGCGGATCATCTCGATCGCGTAGCCGACGGCCTCTGACCCGGAGGCGCAGGCGCTGACCGGTGTGTGGACACCGGCGCGTGCGTTGACCTCCAGGCCGACGTTGGCCGAGGGACCGTTGGGCATCAGCATCGGCACGGTGTGCGGGGAGACGCGGCGGACGCCCTTCTCCCTGAGCACGTCGTACTGGTCGAGCAGGGTGGTGACCCCGCCGATACCGGACGCCACGACGGCTCCGAGCCGGTCGGGGTCCACACTCGTCTCCTCGCCGGCGCGGGCGGTGAAGCCCGCGTCGGCCCACGCCTGGCGGGCGGCGATCAGCGCGAACTGCGCCGAGCGGTCCAGCCTCCGCGCCTGGGGGCGGGGGATGCTCTCGCCCGGCTCGACGGCGGCCCTGGCGGCGATCTGCACGGGCAGGTCGGCGGCCCACTCCTCCTGGAGGGGTGCGACACCGGACCGTCCGGCGACGAGTCCTTCCCAGGTCGATGCGCTGTCGCCACCCAGCGGTGTGGTTGCGCCGATACCGGTGACGACCACGGAAGTCTTGGTCGCGTTCACTGGATTTCTCTCCACGGTAGGGGTGACTCGTTTGAGCCACCCGGAGCCGGGTGGCGACAAACGCGTCAACGGTCTTCCCAGTACTGCCGCATCGGTCAGCGCCGCCGCGCGGGCGGGGCGCTGCCGCGTGGGTCAGTCCTGGTGCTTGAGGATGTAGTCGGTCGCGTCGCCGACGGTCTTGAGGTTCTTGACGTCGTCGTCCGGGATCTTCACGCCGAACTTCTCCTCGGCGGCCACGACCACCTCGACCATGGACAGCGAGTCCACGTCCAGGTCGTCGGTGAAGGACTTCTCCAGCTGGACGTCCTCGGCGGGGATGCCGGCGATCTCGTTCACGATCTCGGCGAGGCCCGAGACGATCTCTTCCTGAGTGGCGGCCATTGCGGCGCTCCTTCGTATCTGCGGTGAGTCCGCAGCGCCCGACCCTGTCGTACGGGGCTGCTCGGATGGTGACTAGGGGAGAGTAACGACCGTGGCTGCGTAGACGAGACCCGCCCCGAAGCCGATGACCAGTGCGGTGTCGCCGCTCTTGGCCTTCCCCGTGGCCAGCAGCCGCTCCATCGCCAGCGGGATGGAGGCGGCCGAGGTGTTGCCCGTGGTCTCCACGTCGCGGGCGACCGTGACGTGCTCGGGCAGCTTGAGAGTCTTGACCATCGAGTCGATGATCCGCATGTTCGCCTGGTGCGGAATGAAGACGTCGAGGTCTTCGGCCGCTATTCCGGCGGCGTCCAGTGCCTGCTGGGCGACCTTGGCCATCTCGAAGACCGCCCAGCGGAAGACCGTCTGGCCCTCCTGGCGCAGCGCGGGGAACTTCAGCTCGCCGGTCTTCTCGTCGACGGGCAGCCGGGAGACGTCACCCACCCGGTAGTCGTCCCACGGCACGGTCTGCGAGATGACGTCCCGCTTGTCGCCCTCCGAGCCCCACACCGAGGGGCCGATGGCGGGCTCGTCGGAGGGGCCGACGATGACCGCGCCGGCGCCGTCCCCGAACAGGAACGCCGTGGAGCGGTCCGTCAGGTCCGTGAGGTCGGAGAGCCGCTCGGCGCCGACCACCAGCACGTACTCGGCGCTGCCCTCGACGACCAGGCCCTTGGCGAGGGTGAGGCCGTAGCCGAAGCCCGCGCAGCCCGCGTTGATGTCGAAGGCCGCGGCCTTGCCCGCGCCCATCCGGTCGGCGATCTCGGTCGCGATGGCGGGGGTCTGCTTGAAGTGCGAGACGGTCGAGATGATGACCGCGCCCACCTGTGAGGCCGAGATCCCCGCGTCCGCGACCGCCTTGCCCGCGGCCTCCAGGGTCATCTCGGCGACCGTCTCCCCGGGGCCCGCCCAGTGCCGGGTGGCGATGCCCGAGCGGGAGCGGATCCACTCGTCGGAGGAGTCGATGTGCTTGAGGATCTCCTCGTTCGGAACGACGCGGGTCGGACGGTATCCGCCGACACCGAGGATGCGCGCGTAGGGGGAGCCCTGCGCGGGCTTGATCTTCGCGGTCATGCTCTCGGGACTCCTTGGTCTCAGGCGGACGTGTGCGCGGCGAGCAGGTCCCGGGCCGCGGCGAGGTCGTCGGGCGACTTGAGCGCCAGCCTCTCCACGTCCGGCAGGGCACGCTTGGCCAGCCCGGTGAGGGTGCCGCCGGGGCACAGCTCGATCAGCGCCGTGACGCCCAGCTCCCGGAAGGTGTCCATACACAGGTCCCAGCGCACGGGCGCGGAGATCTGGCGGACGAGCCGGCCCACGATCTCGGGCCCACTGGTCACGACGGCGCCGTCGAAGTTGGAGACGTAGCGGCTTCGCGGGGTGCCGGGCGTGATGCCGTCCACGGCCGCTTCCATGGCGGGCAGGGCGCCCGCCATGTGGTCGGTGTGGAAGGCGCCGGCGACCTGTAGCGGCCGCACCCGCGCAGCCTCCGGGCGGTCCTCGGCCAGTGCGGCGAGCTGCTCGACGGTGCCGGCGGCGACGATCTGTCCCGCGCCGTTCCTGTTGGCCGGGGTCAGCCCGAGCTTGTCCAGGTGCGCGGTGACCGCCTCCGGGTCGCCGCCCAGTACGGCCGACATGCCGGTCTCGCTCACGGCGGCGGCCTCGGCCATCGCGGTGCCGCGGGCGCGCACGACGCGCAGCGCCTCGACGGGGGTGAGCACCCCGGCCAGTGCCGCGGCGGCCAGCTCGCCCACGCTGTGACCGGCGAACGCGCCGATGGCGGCGGCCTTGCCCAGCTCCTGCTCGGTGGGCTCGCCCTCCAGCAGTTCGTAGGCCGACAGCAGGGCCGTGGCGACCAGCAGCGGCTGGGCGACGGCCGTGTCGCGGATCGCGTCGGCGTCGGCCTCGGTGCCGTAGTGCACCAGGTCGAGATCGATGGCGGCGGACCACTGGGCGAGCCGGTCGGCGGCGCCGGGCAGTTCCAGCCAGGGGGTCAGCAGGCCGGGCTTCTGGGCGCCTTGGCCGGGAGCGACGAGTACGAGCACTCTTTCACTCTCTCCTGTGAACAGGCGTCTCGACCGGTGGGGACCGAGACGAAGAACGGTGAGGGGTTTTGTGGGCCTTCCACAAAACGTGCCCGCAAGCCTACGGCTGGCCGCCGGAGTCGGCGAGACGCCCCAGGATCAGCGCGATACGCAGCGTGAAGGCGGAACGCACATCAGACGGCGACCAGCCGGTGACGTCCGTCACACGTCGTAGCCGGTAGCGAACGGTGTTGGGGTGCACGAACAACATCCGCGCGGCACCCTCCAGACTACTCGCCTGCTCCAGATAGACGCTCAGCGTCTCCAGCAGCGCCGACCCCGCCTCCTCCAGCGGTCTGTAGATCTCCTCCACCAGCAGCTGCCGCGCCACCGGGTCACCGGCCATCCCGCGCTCCGGCAGCAGATCGTCGGCCAGCACGGGCCGGGGCGCGTCGGGCCAGGCCGCGCACGCTTTCAGCCCGGCCATCGCGGCCTGCGCCGACCGGGGCGCCGCCAGCAGGTCGCCCACCACGGGCCCGGCCACCACAGGCCCGGCCGCGAACGGGCCGATCAGCGACTTCGCGGCCTTGAGCGGATCGTCGCAGCCGCCCGCGATCACCACCAGGCGGCTGCCGAGCACCCCGGTGAGCACCTGGAGCTTGGCGTGCCGGGACGCCCGCCGGATCGCCTCCACGGTCAGCTCGTTGTCCCCGTCGGGCGCCGTTCCCAGCACGACGGCCACGTGCTCGGGCGAGTTCCAGCCCAGCGCCGCAGCCCGCGATACGGCGCCCTCGTCGGCCTCCCCGGAGAGCACCGCGTTGACCACCAGCGACTCCAGGCGCGCGTCCCAGGCGCCGCGCGCCTCCGCCGCCTGCGCGTACACCTGCGCCGTGGCGAAGGCGATCTCCCTGGCGTACACCAGCAGCGCCTCGCGCAGCACCGCCTCGTCGCCGGGCGCGGCCACCTCGTCGATGGCCGCCTCGACGACCTCGATCGTGGTGCGCACCATCTCCACGGTCTGCCGCAGCGTGATCGCCCGCGTCAGCTCTCGCGGCGCCGTTCCGAAGACGTCGGTGCTGATGGCCTGCGGGGTCTCCGGGTGACGGAACCACTCGGTGAAGGCCGCGATGCCCGCCTGCGCGACCAGGCCGATCCAGGAGCGGTTCTCCGGCGGCATCGCGCGGTACCAGGGCAACTGCTCGTCCATGCGCGCGATGGCGGCGGCGGCGAGCTTCCCGGAGGACTGCTCCAGCCTGCGCAGGGTCGCCAGATGCGGGTGCTGGGGTGGATCTGTGGCTTCGGGCACGGGACAAGCCTGCCTTACCGGGCGCGCCGCGCGGCTGCGGGGGGCGGACGGCAGCCGCACCTTCCCGCACCGCCGGGACTACGGTGGGGCGCATGGCACAGGTGGTGTGGCGGGCCGCTGACCGGTACCGCGGCGGCGAGGCGGACGCCGGGATCGAGACCCGGCACGCCTTCTCCTTCTCCGGGTTCTACGACCCCGGCAACGTCGGGTTCGGACTGCTGGTGGCCTGCAACGAGGAACGCCTCGCGCCGGGCGCGGGATTCGCCCGGCACCCGCACCGGGACATCGAGATCGTCACCTGGGTCCTCGAAGGCGAGCTCGAACACCGCGACTCGGCCGGGCACGACGCGGTGGTGCGGCCCGGGGACGTACAACGGCTCGGCGCGGGCAGCGGCGTACGCCACACCGAACGCAACGCCGGGAGCGGGCCGCTGAGGTTCGTGCAGATGTGGCTGGTGCCCGGCGCCTTCGGCACCGAACCCGAGTACGAGGTCGTGCGCGGCATCGCGGACAACACCCCCTTCGCGCTGCCCCGCACCGAAGCGGTGCTGCACGTGCGGCGGCTGGCCGACGGGGAGCGCACGGCGGTGCCGGACGCGGCCTTCGGCTACGTGCACGTGGCCCGCGGCCAGGCGGTGCTGGACGAGGGCGAAGCGACGCCGCACCAGGGCGACACGGTGCTGCACGAGGGGGACGCGGCGCGGCTGACCGAGCCGCGGGAGCGGGAGCTGCGCGCCCGCGGCGGAGCCGAACTGCTGCTGTGGGAGATGCACGCGGAGCCCAGCTACGGCTGAACTTCGCGCGGTGTTTCCGCGCGGCGGGGCGCAGACGCTAGCCGCGCAGTTCGGCGAGGACCGCGTCGGTGAAGGGCGTCCACGCCTCGACCGCCCACGGGCCGAAGGCCCGGTCGGTGAGCGCCACACAGGCGGCACCCGCCTCCGGGTCCACCCACAGGAACGTTCCGGACTGCCCGAAGTGCCCGAACGTGCGCGGCGAGGACGTCTCACCCGTCCAGTGCGGCGACTTGCCGGAACGGATCTCGAATCCCAGACCCCAGTCGTTCGGCTTCTGGTTGCCGTACCCGGGCAGCACACCGTTCAGGCCGGGGAAGACCACAAAGGTCGCCTCCCGCACCGTCGAGGGGTCCAGCAGCGTGGGGGACTGGAGTTCGGCGGCGAACCGCGTCAGGTCGGCGCAGGTGGAGACGGCGTCCTTGGCCGCCGACCCGTCCAGCTCGGTGGAGGCCATGCCCAGCGGCTCCAGGACCCCCTCCCGCAGGTACGCGGGGAAAGGGATCCCGGTGGCCTTGGCCACGTGCTCCGCCAGCGTCTCGAAACCCGCGTTGGAGTAGATCCGCCGGGTGCCGGGATCGGCCTGCGTGCGGTGCTCGTCGAAGGCGAGCCCCGAGGTGTGGGCCAGCAGGTGCCGCACGGTCGCCCCCTCGGGCCCCGCGGGCTCCTCCAGCTCGACGGCGCCCTCCTCCAGCGCCATCAGCACGGCGTACGCGGACAGCAGCTTGGTGACGGAGGCCAGAGCGAAACGCTGCGCGGCGGGCCCCCGGCTCCCGGCCACACTGCCGTCCGCCCGTACGACGGCCGCCGCCGCGCTCGGCACCGGCCAGGTCTCGATCATCCGCAGGCTCTCCATGCGCACGAGCCTAACGGCAGCACTCCGCGGCCGATTTTGGCCTCCCTTTGCTCTTGCTTGGAGTGCGCTCCAACTTCGTACCGTTCACTGGTGAGTGTGACCGAGACGCAGCGACGGACCAGCCAGGAAGCGGCACCGCCCGCGCAGTGTGCCGCCCGAAACGAGGGCCGCCCGCGGCCGGACGGAAGCGAGCGGTACACCATCAGCGAGGTCGCGGCGTTCACCGGGCTGAGCGCGCACACCCTGCGCTGGTACGAGCGGATCGGCCTGATGCCGCACGTCGACAGGTCCCACACGGGGCAGCGCCGCTTCTCCGCTCGGGACCTGGAGTGGCTGGACCTGGTCGGCAAACTGCGGCTGACCGGCATGACGGTCGCGGACATGGTGCGCTACGCGGAACTGGTGCGCCAGGGCGAGCGGACCGTCGCGGAACGCCAGTCCCTCCTGGAGGCCACGCGCGAGGGCGTACTGACCAGGATCGCGGAACTGCGCGACACCCTCGACGTGCTCGACTACAAGATCGGCCACTACTCCCGGAAGACCGGTGAACCGCCCGCGGCCCGCACGGGCCCGGCGCACACGTCCACCTGCCAGGCCCCGGGTGCGGGTCACGCCTCCACGGATGCGGGTCACGCCGCGAGCGCGGGTCACGGCTCCACGAGTCAGGTGTCGGCCGGCCGGACCACGGTGATCGGGTAGGACCGCAGCCCGAAGGACAGCCGGCCTGCGACGGGAGCCGGGGCGGGAGCCCGAGCCGGCGCGGTAAGGGCTCAGCCGGCGTCGGCGCACTCCCGCGAGGAGGGAGCGCAGCGCACCGACTCGTACGCCCCCACGGCGATGGCGGCGAAGTTGGCGCGCGAGTCGGTGCCGGGACGCAGGTAGCCGCTGTGCCCCTCGGCCCTGTCGGCGGTCACGACACGGGCGCCGAAAGCGGCGTCCGTGGGGTCGGCACCGTGCCCGAGCCCCAGGAACTCCACGTGGGGGACGCGCGCGATCCAGTCCCCCGGGGCGCGCGCGGCCCACACCGGCACACCGGTGTGGAGCGCGGCGACCGACCCCGCGCGCATCCCCGGCGACCCGAAGACGAGCAGACCCGTGGCGTCCTCGCCGTCCAGCCCGGGCGCGGCCCGCCCGCAGACCACGGAGCCGTAGCTGTGGCACAGCACGGCGGGTGTGGCCACCCCGGTACGGGTCAGGCCGTGCAGGAAGCGGGTCAGACGCGGTGCGCCCGCCTCGGCCAGCCGCCCGGTGGCCGCGTCCGTGCCGAGTCCGACCGGGGTCGTGTAGCCGACCCAGGCGATCACCGCGACGCGGGCGCGGGGTACGCGCCGCGCCATCCCCGCCCGAAGGGACTCGGCCATCCCGGCGGGCCTGCCGTAGCGGTTGGCGCCGTCGTCGTCGAAGGTGTGCAGGTCGGTGTCGGAACCCGGCACCACGACCGCTGTCCGCGCGGCGTGCACGAGGTCTCCGTAGACCTCGGCGATCTGCCCGCGCCCGCGCGGGTCGAAGGCGAGGATCTGCCGCCCCGGCGCGAGGAGTTCCCCGTACCGTTCGGCCCGCTCCCGCGCCCGGCCGTGATCCTCCCGCGTCCCCGAGGGGGCGTGCGCCAGCCTCCTGACCCGCGTCCGCTCCCTCTTGAGCGCCACCCGGTTCGCCTGGTACCGAAGATCTGGGGGGACGCCGTCCAGGTTCCCCACCGTCAACGGATGCCGCCGCACCAGCGTCCCGCGCTCCTCCTCGTCCAGCTCCGCGAAGAACGTGGCGACCCGTTCGGGTCCCGCTGTAGCGGGGTCGGGCAGCGTGCGCCCCAGCGAGTGGTCCGCGCGCCAGGCGGCGGCTCCTGGGGGTGGCCCGGTGACCGGAGTCTGCTCCGTACCGCTCGTGACGCCCGTCGTTCCGGCGAAGACCGCCGCCACCAGCGGGGCGGCGAGCAGAGCACGCTTGCGGCGGCGCTTCATGACGGGTCTCCCTCCTCGTGTCTCCCGCCCGTCTCGTCGGCGCGGGACTCGTCGGCGGGAGAGAGGAAGAGGGTGCGGGTCCGTACGTGCCCGGGGCGTCACGCCGGAGAGCCAACTCCCCGCGTGCTACGGGGGTAGGGGGGCGTACGGGGGTAGGGGGACACACGAGCCGCGCCCGGTGTCCGGTTCCGCCGGCCCGGGCTACTGCTCGCCAGGTGCCACGAGACCTGACTCGTACGCGAAGATGACCGCCTGGGCGCGGTCGCGCAGGGCGAGTTTGGCGAAGATGCGGCTCACGTGGGTTTTCACCGTCTGTTCGGCCAGGACGAGCGAGGCGGCGATCTCCTGGTTGGACTGTCCGCGCGCGAGCAGCCCCAGTACCTCGGTCTCCCGTTCGGTCAGGTCGTTGAGCCGGAGCTGTGGCGCCGAGGAGCGCCCCTTGCGGGTGACGGAGTGCGGCCGCTGCCGGGCGAACTCGGCGATCAGCCGCCGGGTCACCGACGGCGCCAGAAGAGCCTCCCCTTCGGCCACCACCCGTACGGCGGCGATCAGGTCGGCGGGCGGCGCGTCCTTGAGGAGGAAGCCGCTCGCGCCCAGCCGCAGCGCCTCGTAGACGTAGTCGTCCACGTCGAACGTGGTCAGCATCAAGACCTTGGGCCTGTGGACGACGCCAGGGGGAGGTTCGAGGAGCGCTCGCGCCGCCTCCAGGCCGTTCAGCCGCGGCATCCGCACGTCCATCAGGACCACGTCCGGGTGGACGGTGCGGCACACCTCGACGCCCGCTGTGCCGTCCGCCGCCTCGCCCACGACGTCGATGTCGCTCTGGGCGGCCAGCAGCGCGGCGAATCCCGCCCTGACCATGGCCTGGTCGTCGACGATGACCACCCGGGTCACCTTGTCCGTCGGGGAGCCTGGCGTGCCGGTGCCGTTCATGCCGGGGGAGTGTCCTTCGTGTGCGGGGCGGGTCGGGGCGCGGCGTGTTCCGGGGCGTCCTTCGCGCCCTCGTGCCGCTCGTCGCTGAGGACGCCGGACGGCTCCTTCGGCGTTCCGGCGGGCGGATGCAGCGGCAGCCGGGCCGCGACACGGAAACCGCCGTCCGGCAGCGGGCCGACCTCCAGTGCCCCGCCCACCAGGCGCACCCGTTCGCGCATGCCCACGAGGCCGTGCCCGGTGCCGGACGTCTCCAGCGGCGGCCCCTCGGGTGCGGGGGAGGGCCCGTTGACGACGAGGACGAAGAGCCAGGCCGCCCGCCCGCCGTTCTCGTCCTCCTGCTCGCCGTTCAGGTCGTCCCGCCCGCTGTTTTCGTCCTCCCTCGCGTCCTTCGCGTCCGGACGCCCGCCGTTCCTCTCCCTCGCGCCGTTCTTGTCCGCCCGTGCGCCGTTTCCGTCTCCCCCGCCGTTCCCTTCCCGTCCGCTCCTCTCGTGCTCCTGGACGGTCACCGAGATGCGGGTGGCGGCCCCGGGCGCGTGCCGCACGACGTTCGCGAGCGCCTCCTGGACGATGCGGTACGCCGACAGCGTGACGGTCTGCGCGGGGCCGGAGCCGCCACCGGGCGCACCGTCCTGGCCGTCGGCCAGGCCGAGGTGCAGTTCGGCGGGGACGCCTGCTCGTACGGTGGCCTCCACGAGCTGTTCCAGCCGTTCCAGGCCGGGCTGGGGCGCGCGCTCCGAGCGCGCGTCCTCGCTGCGCAGCACGCCCAGCAGGCGCCGCATCTCGGTCAGTGACTCGCGTGCGGCGGTGGCGATGGCCCCGAACTCCTCGTTCGCCTCCCGCGGCAGGCCCGCGATCCGGTAGGGGGCGCTGTCCGCCTGGACGGTGATGACCGACATGTGGTGGGCGACGACGTCGTGCAGTTCGCGCGCGATGCGGGTGCGTTCCTCCAGGAGCGTGCGCTGGGCGCGCTCGGTCTCGCTGATGGTCTCCTGTTCGGCGAGCCGGCGCTGGGCCTCTGCCCGCTCCCGCAGGGTGGCGCCGAGCAGCAGCATCGCGCCGCTGAGCACGATCAGCAGCACGTTCGAGCCCTCGCTGCGCTCCGGGGAGACGGCTCCGAGCGCGAGGGAGGTGACGACGGTGACCAGCCAGACGGCCAGCAGGGTGCGCCGGCTCTCCCGCAGCGCCAGTGCCAGGCACAGCAGCACGTAGCCCACGAGCACCATCGGCGTCCACGGCCAGGGACGGCCCGCGGTGTGGTCCGTGGCCATCAGCAGCAGTGCGCCGACGACGTCGGCGGTGAAGATGACCCACCAGGCGTGCAGCGGCCGGGTCACGGCGAGCAGCAGCGGCACCACCTGCGCCACCCCGAGCGCCCCGGCCCAGCTGCCGTGCAGCCCGTAGTCGGTGGACAGCAGCTGGGCGGTGGAGGGGAGCAGGACGGCGTTGAAGCCGAACGCCAGCGCGTAGGGCAGCGACCTGACCCACCGCGACGAGGCGTGGTGCAGCAGCGGCTCGCGGGAGGCCGCCGGGGTGGCCAGGGCGGAGCCCAGGCCGCGCAGCCCGTCGGCGAGAGGGGACGCGAGGTTGCGTCCGCTCACAGCTCCGCCAGGAGCTGAGCCTTCTTGGCCGTGAACTCCTCGTCGGTCAGCAGCCCCGCGTCGTGCAGCTCTCCGAGGTGCCGGATGCGTGTCGCCACGTCGGCGGGGTCGGAGCGCTGCCGTGTGACCGTCGGAGCGGCCGTGCAGACGCTCTCCGGGCCAGGAACGGGATCGGCGGCGCGTACCGCCTCCAGGACCGAGGCGGCGAAGGGCAGCGATTCGTAGACGGGCCCGTAGCCGAGTCCGAACACCACGGAGGCCGGGTCGTGGTCGGCGTCCACGAGGACCTCGGCGCCGCGCGCACGCAGCCGCAGGTGGCCGCCGGCGCCCTCGGGGGAGCGCCACTCGATGCCCTCCAGCTCTTCCACGGGGAAGAACTGGTCACCCGCCTTCCACTTGGCGGTGGAGGCGCCTGTCCAAAACCAGCGGAAGGCGACGACGCTGCCGTCGAACGAGGCTTTCCCGTCGTAGGCCTTGAAGCTCTGCGGCGCGGACGGTGCGGCGACCAGGTACCGCTCGGCCGGTTTGGCGGCCTCCTCGGGCAGCACGGCGCGCAGCTCGGTCGCGTAGTAGTCGGCCAGGGTCTCGCGCTCGGCGGGCAGCACCAGGCGGTAGGGGTCGCTGCCCTCCTTGAGCTGCCCGGCGGCGGCTTCCAGCAGAGGATCGGCCCCCTGCCGGGGCACGGCGCGCAGCACGACGGTGCCGCGCTTGCTGCCCGGGGACAGCTCGACGGCGCTCAGCGCCTCGTACGGAACACGCCGCTGTGACAGCACCTGGAAGAGCTTGGGCGTGCGAATCCCCCGTTCGAAGCGGATGAGCACGGAGTCCGCTGCGAACTCCCAGGTGGAGTGAATTCCAGCCAGTACATCACCCATGTGGGTCATCGTATGCGGCGGTCGCCCGCGCGTCCCCCTTCTGCTGGTCTCGGCCGTACTCCGCGCCCCGTCGCGGCGGTGACACATCCCGGGGCGGCGCCGGGTCAGCCCGCTCGGACGGGGCCGCCGCACCCGGGGACACCTCAGTGCGGCTCAGGCACGAAGGAGCACTCCGGGTCGGACGGGGCGCACGTCACCTCCCCGTACGAGCCGGTGCCGACCGCGGCGAGATTGTGCAGGCTGCGCGTGTGCGGCACGAAGTACCCGGTGTGGCCGACGGCGCCCGCGGCCGACAGGTGGCGCGCGCCGAAACCGTCCGCGACCGGGTCGGCGCCGTGCCCCAGGCCGCCCACGTCCATGTGCGGCACGTCCGCGATCCAGTCGTCGCGATCCCGCATCGCCCACACGTGCGCGCCGGTGCCGAGTTCCGAGGCGCTGTCCGCGCGCATGCCGGGGCTGCCCGCCACGGCGATGTCCGTGACGCTGTGCGGCAGCCGACCGGCGGCCAGACCGCAGACCACGGAGCCGTAGCTGTGGCAGAAGAGCGAGACCTTCGGGGCGGCCTCGTCCGAGGCGACGGGCAGGGTTCGCACCAGACGGTTGAGCCGTACGGCACCGCCTTGGGCCAGCTCGCCGGACGCCGCGTCGACGCCGAGCCCGACGGGCGCGGTGTAGTCGGCCCACGCGATGGTCGCGGTGCGTACCCCGGGTGCCTCGGCCCGCTGCTGGTTCTGTAGCGCGCGGGCCATCCCCGCGGGCGCAGAGTACGCGCGCGCGGACTTCTCGAAGGTGAGCAGATCGGTGTCGACCCCGGGGACGACGACGGACACCCGCTGGGCGTGCTCCAGGTCCCCGAAGACCTCGGCGGCACGACCGCGTCCCGTCGGGTCGAAGGCGAGGATCTGCCGCCCGTCGGCCAGCATCGAGCTGAAGCGGTGCATCCGCCGTCCCGCGTCCTGGCGGCCCTCGTCGGTCAGCCGCTCGTCCGTCATCCGCTTGACCTCGACGGCGCGTGCCTGCCTGAGCGCGGTGTGGTTGGCCCGGTAACGCAGCTTCACGGGGGCGCCCGCGAGGTTGCCGACGACCAGCGGATAGCGCTCGGCGAGCGTGCGCCGCTGCGCCGCGTCGAGGCGCGCGAAATAGCGGGAGACACGGCCGGCGGAGGCGTCGGGGTCGGGCAGCGGACGCCCGGCGAAGCTGCCCTTCTCCCAGGCGAGCAGGGCCGCCGCGCGGGGCCCCGCGTCCGCGTGGTGCTTGCGCACCGCGGTCCAGCCGGTCGTCGCCAGCAGCACCAGGACGACGGCCAGGGCGAGCAGCGCGCGCCAGGCGGTGGAGCCCGGGGCTCCCGACGGGGGGAGGCCTGATCCGGACAGCGGGTTGCCTAGAGCGGAGAAGTAAGTCACTGGGGCGACACCTTAGGAGATGCGCGATGTCGGTCCCGGCACGGACGAGGCCCGCGTGAGTCATCTCACGTTTCCTACAAGGCATTCGGGTCAGTGCGGCGCTTCCGTACGGGGAAGTGTTCACCCTGTGCGACCAGGGCCCTGGTCCGGGAGGTTTACCGGTGGTGTTCCCGGCCCCAGTCGCCTGTCAGTGCGGGGCCCAGTTGCGCCACGTAGTCGCGGGTCACCTCGCGGGCGGTCTCCAGCGAGGTGCCCTCCCGCATGCCCCACTGCCGTGCCGCGGTGCGCATCACTGCGGAGAACGCCGCCACCAGGACGCGCGGACGCGGATCCGCCTCGGCGTCCACGCCGGTGCGCCGGGCGATCTCCTGCACGAGCTTCTCCTCCATCAGCAGCGAGTGCCGCAGGTGTGCGGCCAGCAGCGAGGGGGTGGTCTCGATGACCTGACACATCTTCAGGTGCAGGTCGAGCGGGACGATCTCCTCGACGGAGCGGCCGACCTCGTCCCAGACGTCATTGAGGGTGCGGCGCAGGCACTCCAGGGGCGGTGTGCCGGGCGGTTCCGCGCACACCGCTCCGTAGAAGCACGCCTCGACCATGTCCTGCACGAACAGTGCCACTTCTTCCTTGTTCGTGAAGTAGCGGAAGAAGGTGCGCTGGGAGACGTCGACGGCCTCCGCGATCTGGTCCACGGTGGTGGTGTCGTACCCCTGCGTGACGAACAGTTCGTGGGCCGCCACGACCAGAGCGTCCCTTGTGCGCTGTTTCTTCCGTTCACGCAGACCCGTCAATGTCGCTTCCTTCCCGTACCGGACTTCCTCTCCCGTGCCGGACGCCGACGGTCCGCTCACGATACGTGAGCGCTGACTGACATTTACCGGCGAATAATTCCGTTTGTCAATTGTCAGCGGCTGTCATTACCCTCGCGCTCATGAGCACCCAGACCAGCACCGTCGCGCCCGACGCGCCGGACCCAGCCGGCCTCGAAGGCGGAGGAGGGGGCACCCGGAAGGGGATGCGCGGGCACCCGTGGCTGACCCTCGTCACCGTCGCCTTCGGCGTCACCATGGTCGCCCTCGACGGGACCATCGTCGCCATCGCCAACCCCGCCATCCAAAAGGACCTCGGCGCCTCGCTCTCCGACGTCCAGTGGATCACCAACGGATACCTGCTCGCACTCGCTGTCGCGCTGATCACCGCCGGCAAGCTCGGTGACCGCTTCGGCCACCGCCAGACCTTCCTCGTCGGTGTCGTCGGCTTCGCCGCCGCCTCCGCCGCCATCGGGGTCTCGGGCAGCGTCGCGCTCGTGGTCACCTTCCGTGTGCTGCAAGGCATATTCGGGGCGCTGCTGATGCCCGCGGCCCTCGGACTGCTGCGTGCCTCCTTCCCCGCCGAGCGGCTGAACGCGGCCATCGGCATCTGGGGCGCGGTCATCGGTGCCTCCACCGCCGCCGGACCCATCGTCGGCGGTCTGCTGGTCGAGCACGTCAACTGGGAATCCGTCTTCTTCATCAACGTCCCCGTCGGCGCCCTCGCCCTCGTGATGGGCCTCGTGCTGCTGCTCGACCGGCGCTCCGAGAACGCCCCGCGCTCCTTCGACCTGCTGGGCGTCGTGCTGCTCTCGGTGGCGATGTTCTGCCTCGTGTGGGCCATCATCAAGGCCCCCGAATGGCAGTGGGGCGACGCCAGAACGATCGGCTTCCTGGCCGTCTCCGTGCTGGCCTTCGCCGCCTTCGGCTTCTGGGAGACCCGGGCCAAGGAACCGCTTTTGCCCATGAGCATGTTCCGCTCGATCCCGCTGACCGCCGGCACGGTCCTGATGGTGCTCATGGCCTTCGGCTTCATGGGCGGCCTCTTCTTCGTCACCTTCTACCTGCAGAACGTCAACGGCCTCTCCCCGGTGGACAGCGGGCTGCGGCTGCTGCCGCTGACGGCCATGATGATCGTCGCCTCGCCGCTGGCCGGAACGGTCATCACCAAGGTGGGTCCGCGCATCCCGCTGGTCGCCGCCATGGTGCTCACGGCCGTCGCCATGTTCGGCCTCTCCTCGCTCAACGCCGACAGCGGCATGGGCATCACCGCCGTGTGGTTCGCGCTCCTGGGACTGGGGCTCGCCCCCGTCATGGTCGGCGCCACCGAGGTGATCGTCGGGAACGCGCCGCTACAGCACGCGGGCGTCGCCGGCGGCCTCCAGCAGGCCGCCATGCAGGTCGGCGGCAGCCTGGGCACGGCCGTGCTCGGCGCCGTGATGGCCTCCCGCGTCGGCAGCGAACTGCCGCAGAAGTGGGCTGAGGCCAAGCTGCCGCCGCTGCCCGAGCAGAAGGAGGAAGCGCTCAAGAAGGCCGCCGAGGTGGGCATGGCCCCGCCCGCGCCCAAGGGCACCCCGGCGCAGGTGGCCGACGCGATCGAGCGCGTGGTGCACGACTCGTTCATCTCCGGAATGGGCCTGGCGTTCGTCTGTGCCGGCATCGTCGCGGTGCTCGCCGCGGGCGTCGCCGTCTTCACCAGCCGGGGCACGAACGACGCGGGCCCCTCGGTCCACATCTGACGCGGGCCGACGGCGATTCGAGGGGGATCGACGGGGCTCCGCCCGGCGATGGGCCCGGCGTGGTGACGCGCGTCCGACCGTGAGCACTCACGTCGCGCGTCCGACGTGAGGCACATACGCCGCGCGTCCGGCGTGAGGCACATACCTCGCGGTGGCGCTGACGTCGCGGTGCGCACACTGGTCAGAACGGCCCGGTGACGCCGGGACGGTGGATAACTCGGGAGTTGTGGATAACTCCGCCACCTGTCCTGGTGAACCGGGCCGTTTGCTCTTGGCGCGCTCTTCCCGGCACGGAGATGCTGGTCAGGCGCCGGGCGATCGAGTGCCCGGCCCTGAGCGGGGGAGTGATCAGCATGCGAGGCATGCGCAGTACGCGAGGCGTGAGTGACGCGCGAGGCGTGAGTGACGCGCGAGCCCTGGGTGGGGCGCGCAGCCCGCGCGGCGGGGGCCGCAGCGCCAAGGCGGGGGCGGGAGCCGTGGCGGTGGCCGCGCTCGCCACGGCCGCGCTCGCGGTCGCGGCACAGCCGGTCGGTGCCGAGCCGGCCGCCGCCGAGACGGCCGGGGCCCGGCAGGCCGCGGCGCAGGACCGGGCGGACGCGGGGCCCGAGCTGGGCAAGTGCGGGACGGGAGAGCTGTGCCTGTGGGAGCGGGCCCGGTTCAAGGGCAAGCCGCGCACCTTCGAGCTACGCGGAGTCGACATCGAGAGCTGTACGCCGGTGCCCGGCGGGGCCGCGGTCGAGTCGGCGGCCAACCGCACCGGCCGCCCGGTCACGCTCTACCAGAGTGAGGAGTGCGCGGAGACGGCGGAGTTCGACACCTACCCGTCCGGCTCCTGGACGCCAGAGCTGTCCTACAAGGCCCGTGCGTTCAAGGTGTGGGAGCACTGAGATGCACACCGCGCGCGAGGCTCCCGGCGCGGCCCTTGGCGCGGCGCCCGACGCGGCGTTCGGCGGAACGGCTGGGCGCGGTCCCGCCAGGGAGCGCGCCCAGCCCCGAGGCCGGTGCGGGAAGCCGGCCGGCTTCCCGCACCGCGCGGCGGACTCAGGCGTCGCCGCCCGCTGTGCCCGGGTCGGCCGACGCCACCTCGAGCAGGTCATAGCGGTCGATCGCCTGCTTGAGGGCGGAGCGGTCCACCTTCCCCTCCCTGGCCAGCTCGGTCAGCACCCCGAGCACGATCGACTGCGCGTCGATGTGGAAGAAGCGCCGGGCGGCGCCCCGCGTGTCGGCGAATCCGAAGCCGTCCGCGCCCAGCGACTGGTAGGTGCCCGGCACCCAGCGGGCGATCTGGTCGGGCACGGCCCGCATCCAGTCGGAGACCGCCACCTTGGGGCCTTCCGCCCCCTGGAGCTTGCGCGTGACGTAGGGGACGCGCTGCTCCTCCTCCTCCGGGTTCAGCAGGTTGTGCTCTTCGACCGCCACGGCCTCGCGCCGCAGCTCGTTCCAGGAGGTCGCCGACCACACGTCGGCCTTCACGTCCCACTCGTCGGCGAGGAGACGCTGCGCCTCCAGCGCCCACGGCAGCGCCACCCCGGAGGCGAGGATCTGCGCGGAGTGGGTCCCCCGCTCGCCCGCCTGGTACCGGTAGAGGCCCTTGAGGATGCCCTCGGTGTCCACGTTCTCGGGCTCGGCCGGCTGCCGGAGGGGCTCGTTGTAGACGGTGAGGTAGTAGAAGACGTCCTCACCCTGCGGGTGCTCCTCGCTGGAGCCGTACATCCGCCGGAGCCCGTCCTGGACGATGTGGGCGATCTCGAAACCGAACGCCGGATCGTAGGCGACGACGGCCGGGTTCGTGGAGGCGAGCAGCTGCGAGTGGCCGTCGGCGTGCTGCAACCCCTCGCCGGTCAGCGTGGTGCGCCCGGCGGTGGCTCCCAGCACGAAGCCGCGCGCCAGCTGGTCGCCCATCTGCCAGAACTGGTCGCCGGTCCGCTGGAAACCGAACATCGAGTAGAAGACGTAGATCGGAATCAGCGGCTCGCCGTGGGTGGCATAGGCCGACCCGGCGGCGATGGCCGCGGCGATGCAGCCCGCCTCGGAGATGCCGTCGTGCAGCATCTGCCCGGTGGGCGACTCCTTGTAGGCGAGCAGCAGTTCGCGGTCCACGGACTCGTACAGCTGCCCGAGCGGGTTGTAGATCTTCGCCGAGGGGAAGAAGGAGTCCATCCCGAAGGTGCGGTACTCGTCGGGCGCGATCGGCACGAAGCGCCTGCCGACCTCCTTGTCCCGCATGAGGTCCTTCAACAGCCGTACGAACGCCATGGTCGTGGCGATCTCCTGCTGCCCGGACCCCTTCTTCAGCGTGGCGTAGGCCTTGTCGTCGGGAAGCTGGAGCGGTTTGGCCCGGTTGATCCGTGTCGGTACATAGCCGCCGCACTCCCGGCGGCGGTCGTGCATGTACTGGATTTCCTCCGAGTCCCGGCCCGGGTGGTAGTAGGGCGGCGCACCCGACTCCAGCTCCTTGTCGGGGATCGGCAGGTGCAGCCGGTCGCGGAAGTGCTTGAGGTCGTCGACCGTCAGCTTCTTCATCTGGTGCGTGGCGTTGCGGCCCTCGAAGTTGGGGCCCAGCGTCCAGCCCTTGATCGTCTGCGCCAGGATGACGGTCGGCTGCCCCTTGTGCTCGGCCGCGGCCTTGTAGGCGGCATAGACCTTGCGGTGGTCGTGTCCGCCACGGCCGAGGTGCAGCAACTGGTCGTCGGTCATGTTCTCCGCCATCGAGCGCAGCCGCTGGTCACCGCCGAAGAAGTGCTCGCGGATGTAGGCGCCGCTCTCGGTGGCGTAGGTCTGGAACTGCCCGTCCGGTGTGGTGTTCAGCTTGTTGACCAGCACACCGTCCCGGTCCTGCGCCAGCAGCGGGTCCCAGGAGCGGTCCCACACCAGCTTGATCACGTTCCAGCCTGCACCCCGGAAGTAGGACTCCAGCTCCTGGATCACCTTGCCGTTGCCGCGCACCGGCCCGTCGAGGCGCTGGAGGTTGCAGTTGATGACGAAGGTGAGGTTGTCCAGCCCCTCGCGGGCCGCCAGGGACAGCTGTCCGAGGGACTCGGGCTCGTCCATCTCGCCGTCCCCGAGGAAGGCCCACACCCGCGACTTGGAGGTGTCGGCGATGCCCCGTGCCTCCATGTAGCGGTTCATCCGCGCCTGGTGGATCGCCCCGATCGGGCCGAGGCCCATGGAGACGGTGGGGAACTCCCAGAAGTCCGGCATCAACCGCGGATGCGGATAGCTGGAGAGGCCGTGGGGCGCCTTGCTCTTCTCCTGCCGGAACCCGTCGAGCTGCGCCTCGGAGAGCCGGTCGAGCAGATAGGCGCGGGCGTAGATGCCGGGGGAGGCGTGCCCCTGGAAGAAGACCTGGTCGCCGCCGTCACCCTCGTCCTTGCCCCGGAAGAAGTGGTTGAAGCCCACGTCGTAGAGGGAGGCGGAGGAGGCGAAGGTGGCGATGTGTCCGCCCACCCCGATGCCGGGGCGCTGGGCGCGGGAGACCATCACGGCCGCGTTCCAGCGGGTCGCGTTCAGGACCTTCCGCTCGATCTCCTCGTTGCCGGGGAAGAACGGCTCGTCCTTGGTCGCGATGGTGTTGACGTAGTCCGTGCTGCGCATCTCCGGAACGGCCACGCGCTTCTCGCGGGCGCGTTCGATGAGCCGGAGCATGAGGTAGCGGGCGCGTTCCCGGCCTCGCTCGTCGACGGCGGCGTCGAGCGAGTCGAGCCATTCCCGGGTTTCTTCGGGGTCGAAATCCGGGACCTGGCTGGGAAGGCCGCCAATGATGATCGGGTTGCGATCGGATCCGGAAGCCACGCTGTTCCTTCGCTGTATCGGTCGTGTGGTGCTCTGCGAGCCGGGTGGCGGCGCACGCCGTGCCTTCCTGCCGGAGGGGGCCTCGCGCCGCCTCCATCGTGTACCGCCGGTGCTGTGACGTCATCTGTACCGAGAGGTAACCCGGCGGGTCCTGGGGCGGGCCGGCGGCCGGGTCGCGCTCGGGCGGCGAGGCGGTCAAACCGCAACCTTACGCCCATCGGGGATGCGGGCCCGCTCTCCGCTCCGACCACCCCAAACGTCCGTTCGGCCCCGGGTGCATCCCTACGGCTCCCCCGGCACAGCCGGGGCAAACCTGGCGGATCGCGGCGACCGCAATGTGGCCTGAACCACTCTCGATCAGGCATTGTGGGATGACACGTCAACGTTTGTGCGGGATCGACGGCCGGGTACTTGCGTGATCCGGCCCGCCCGTGTGGACTACGGCCCATGCTTCGCGTACGCGCGAGGCTCAACCCCATATTCGCGAGACATGACTGGAGGCAATCCGTGAGCGCGACCGCGGACCACGCGGAGGAGCGGACCAACCCCGCCGCAAGGCTGGGTTTCCAGCCCGGACAGGTGGTCCAGGAGATCGGCTACGACGACGACGTCGACCAGGAGCTCCGCGAGTCCATCGAGGAGAGCACCGGCACGGAGCTGGTCGACGAGGAGTACGACGATGTGGCCGACGCCGTGGTGCTGTGGTTCCGCGACGAGGACGGTGATCTGACGGACGCGCTGGTGGACGCGATCACGATGATCGACGAGGGCGCACCCGTCTGGCTGCTGACCCCGAAGACGGGGCGCGAGGGCTATGTCGAGCCCAGCGAGATCGGCGAGGCGTCCAAGACCGCGGGCCTGTCCCAGACCAAGAGCTTCAACGCGGCCAAGGACTGGACGGGCAGCCGCCTGGTCACCCCGAAGGGCGCTCCGAACAAGCGCTGAGCGACGGCGCGACAGCGCGCCGTCGCCGCGGGTATCCCGCCCCGTGCGTGTCCGTACACGCGGCCGGCCCCGGTGCGACTCGGACCCCTCCGAGCAACACCGGGGCCCGACCTGTGCTCGGGGCCCGACCTGTGCTCGGGGCCCGACCTGTGCTCGGGGCCGACCTGCGCCCGAAGCCCCACGACCCTCGGCGGTCTCGGGGCGGGATCCTTGCACCCGTCGGCCCCCGGCCAGGGCTTCGCTCCAAGGCTCCGCCCCGGCCCCGCCCCCTGGCCCCGCTTCTAAGCCTTGGCCCGCGCCCCTGAGGCTTGGCCCGCGCCCTCGACTTGGCTGTCGGTCCCGGCCCGCAGCCCGGGCGCCCGGGCTGCGCCTCTCGACCTTCGCCGCCGGCTCCGGCCCGGGCACCTGGCCCCGGCACCCGGTCCCGGCCCGGGCACTCGGCCACGATGCGTGGCCCTCGGTCGAGATTCCGGCTCCCCACCCCCAGCCCGGCTGGCGTCCGACTCACGTTCCCCACCCCCCACCTCCGGTCCATGGCCCCGACCACGGGTGTCACTCGCCCACCCTTGATGTCACCAGCCCCGGCTTCGGCGCCCCTGGCCCACCCGGGCCTTCCGGGCCCCCGACCCAGTCCGTCTCGGGCCGCCCCGGGCGCCAGCTGACCCCGGAGTGGGCGGTGCGGCTCGTCACCCTTCCCTGGGCGTCACCTGATCCCGGACCGGGCGGGCAGCCCGTCACCTTCCGTGGGCATCACCTGGCCCGGACTGGGCGGGGCCCGTCACCTGCCCTGGACGAAGCCTGGCCCACGGACTGGCGGGGGAAGCGATCCCCCCGACCCCCGGGGCATCAGCTGATCCCTGGCCCAGGTGGGCGGCCCGCTCCCCCCCCGGGGGGGTCACCGGGGCAGCGGCCCCGGTCCATCCCACGCGGGGTGGCGGCCCGATCCGACCCGGGGGCGGCGGCCCGACTCCGCCCCCAGCGGCAGCAAGGCCCCGCCCCGAGCGGCGAACAACGCCCCGCCGCGAGCGGCAGCAAGGCCCCGCCCCGGCGGCGGGCAAGCCCTGACCACGGGCGGCAGCCCGGCCCCGTCGCCGGGCTGCCGGGCTGCCGCCCCGCTGCACCGGCCCCTGACCGCCGCCCGGCGGTCAGGGGGCGGTGCATAGGGTGGGGGCATCTTTGTCCCGTCCACCGAAGGGAAAGTGCCAATGGCGATCGAGGCCGGCACCAAGGCCCCCGACATCGAGCTCAAGGACCAGCACGGCCAGGCCGTGCGGCTCTCGGACTTCCAGGGCAAGAAGAACGTCGTCTTGCTCTTCTACCCCTTCGCCTTCACCGGGGTGTGCACCGGTGAGCTGTGCGCCCTGCGGGATGAGCTGCCGCAGTTCGTCAACGACGAGGTGCAGCTGCTCGCGGTTTCTAACGACTCGCCCTTCGCGCTGCGTGTCTTCGCGGAGAAGGAGGGTCTGGAGTACCCGCTGCTGTCCGACTTCTGGCCGCACGGTGAGGCCTCGCGTGCCTATGGCGTCTTCGACGAGGAGAAGGGCTGCGCGGTGCGCGGCACCTTCGTCATCGACAAGGAGGGCGTCGTCCGCTGGACCGTGGTGAACGGTCTGCCCGACGCGCGGGACCTCAACGACTACGTCAAGGCTCTCGCAAGCCTCTGAGTACGCGTGTCACCGCACGCCATTGCCGTCCCGCCGCGCCGGGACGGCGCTTCCGGGCGCCCCCGGGGGGCCCGGTGCGACCCGGATCAGCTCTGTAAGAGGGCTGTGTCCCGGGGAACCGCTCACTAGGATCGAATCGTTGATCTGACGGCATCCGAAAACGGGGGCACGCAGTGCTCCTCACGAACAACTGACCAGGAGGACTCGTGGGAGTCAGCCTCAGCAAGGGCGGCAACGTCTCGCTGACCAAGGAGGCCCCGAACCTGACGGCGGTCATCGTCGGTCTGGGCTGGGACGCGCGTACGACGACCGGCGCCGATTTCGACCTCGACGCGAGCGCCCTGCTGACGAATCCGGAGGGCAAGGTCGGCAACGACCAGAACTTCGTGTTCTTCAACAATCTCAAGAGCCCCGACGGCTCGGTCGAGCACACCGGTGACAACCTCACCGGTGAGGGCGAAGGCGACGACGAGGTCATCAAGGTGAACCTCGCGGGAGTGCCCGCCGACGTCGACAAGATCGTCTTCCCCGTCTCGATCTACGAGGCGGAGAGCCGCCAGCAGAGTTTCGGCCAGGTGCGCAACGCCTACATCCGCGTCGTCAACCAGGCGGACAACAACGAGCTGGCGCGCTACGACCTCAGTGAGGACGCGTCGACCGAGACGGCCATGGTCTTCGGGGAGCTCTACCGGCACGGTGCCGAGTGGAAGTTCCGCGCCATCGGCCAGGGGTACGCCTCGGGTCTGCGCGGTATCGCGCAGGACTTCGGCGTGAACGTCTGAGGAACCCAGGGCGGGTACTCCGCGCCCCGCGGGCCCGAGCGTCGGGCCGGCGGGGCGCGCTGCCAGGGACCGGCAGCCACGGGCGCCGCAGGCTTCCGTAATCGGGAGGTGTGCGGCGCCCGGTGGTACGGACACACTGAGGGCACCGCGGTGCGCCGCTCCGGCCGCACGCGGACCGAGTGGCCCGGAGCGAGCCGGGAGGCGGAAGCGCCCATCCGGCCGTGGGCCGGGAGACGGATGAGCCGGCCGTGGGCCGGGAACGGGAGAGCCGGGGCTAGCCGGGAGAGCCGGGGAGAGGAACATCGAACATGAGCGTGACGCTCGCCAAGGGGGGAAACGTCTCCCTCTCGAAGGCCGCACCGAATCTGACCCAGGTCCAGATCGGTCTCGGCTGGAAGGCCCGTTCCACGACGGGTGCCGATTTCGACCTCGACGCGAGTGCGCTGTTGTGCTCGGGCGGCCGGGTCATGGGTGACGAGTACTTCATCTTCTACAACAACCTCAAGAGCCCCGAGGGCTCTGTGGAGCACACCGGCGACGAGTTGGTCGGTGGCACGGGCGGTGGGGACGACGAGACGGTCCTGGTGGACCTGTCGCTGGTCCCCGCCCAGGTCGACAAGGTGGTCTTCCCCGTCTCGATCTACGACGCGGAGAACCGGCACCAGACCTTCGGGCAGGTCACCGACGCCTACATCCGGGTCGTCAATCAGGCTGACGGCGTGGAGCTGGCCCGTTACGACCTGACGGAGGACGCGTCCTCGGAGACGGCGATGATCTTCGGGGAGCTCTATCGCTATAACGGAGAGTGGAAATTCCGTGCAGTCGGCCAGGGGTACGCCTCGGGGCTGCGGGGCATCGCTCTAGACTTCGGCGTCAATGTCGCCTGAGAGCCGCTGCTGTCTTCGGCGCTTCTGTCGTCTTTGACATCTCTGTCGTCTTCGGGCGTTTCTGCCGTCACCGTCGGCTCGGCCGTCATGGCGCTTTGTGAACATACGTAGACCGGATACCGGATTGGGAAGCCAGTGCTCCTGAAAACCTTTGGCTGGTCCTTCGGCGTGACAGCCGTCGGACTGGCCGCAGCGGCGTTCTTCTGGGGGTGGGAGGCGTTCGCCCTCGTGGCGATCCTGTCCATCCTGGAGATCTCGCTGTCGTTCGACAACGCGGTCGTCAACGCCGGCGTGCTGAAGAAGATGAACGCCTTCTGGCAGAAGATCTTCCTCACGGTCGGCATTCTTATCGCGGTATTCGGTATGCGGCTGGTCTTTCCGGTCATTATCGTCGCGATCACCGCCCAGGTGGGCCCGATCGAGGCCGTGCAGGTCGCGCTGGACAATCCGGACCGCTATGAGCAGCTGGTCACGGACGCGCATCCGGCCATCGCCGCGTTCGGCGGGATGTTCCTGCTGATGATCTTCCTGGACTTCATCTTCGACGAGCGCGAACACACGTGGATCAGCTGGCTGGAGCGTCCCCTCTCGCGGCTCGGGAAGGTCAACGGTCTCTCCGTCTGCATCGCGCTGATCGCGCTGCTGGTGGCCTCCACCACCCTGGCCACCGCAGCCCACCAGCACGCTGGCGCGCACGCCGACAAGTCCGGCACGGTGCTGCTGGCCGGTATCGCCGGTCTGATCACGTATCTGATCGTCGGCGGACTCTCGGGGCACTTCGAGGACAAGCTGGAGGAGGAAGAGGAGCGCGAGCAGGAAGAGGAGGAAGCGGCCAAGCGCGCGGGGAAGCAGCCGACGGCCGTGGGAATGGCCGGCAAGGCCGCCTTCTTCATGTTCCTCTACCTGGAGGTGCTGGACGCCTCGTTCTCCTTCGACGGGGTCATCGGCGCCTTCGCGGTCACCAACCACATCTTCTGGATGGCGCTCGGTCTGGGCATCGGCGCGATGTACGTCAGGTCGCTCACGGTCTACCTGGTGCGCCAGGGGACGCTGGACGACTACGTCTACCTGGAGCACGGCGCGCACTACGCCATCGGTGCCCTGTCCGTCATCCTGCTCGTCACCATCAAGTTCCAGATCAACGAGGTGATCACGGGTCTGGTCGGTGTCGTACTCATCGCCCTGTCGTTCTGGTCCTCGGTGCGGCGCAACCGTGCCATCGAGGCTGCTGGGGGAGAAGGCGGCGACGGGGACGAGAGCGAGCAATCCGAGGCCGCCTCACGCGTGTGACCGGCTGACGAACGAGGAACGCTCCCAGCGGGGCGGCTTCGCGGTGGTGCGGACCCTCTCGGGTCTCGCGGGCCCCGGAGCCGCCCCGTGGCGTGAGTGGGCGTTCCGAGCAGGAGTTGGGGGTGCGGGATGGTCTCCCTGTGGGAGAACTGGCGGCGCGGTGTGGGCATGTCCCGGCGCGGACCGAAGTTCGACACGGTCGGCGGTCCTTCGACGTACGCGGTGGAGCTGACCAAGCGGCACTCCGAGCTGTCGCTGACCAAGCAGGGTGCGGACAGCGGCAGCATGCGCGTCAACCTGTCGTGGCGGATGCGCAGTTCGGATCTGGACGGGCGCTCCCGGAGCAGGGGCTCGCTGCGCCATCCCCTGCGGGCACTGAGACCGCACGCCGTGCAGGGGCACACCCAGGGCGTCGTCAACGTCGACCTCGACCTGGCGTGCATGTACGAGTTGGTGGACGGCAGCAAGGGTGTCGTCCAGCCGCTCGGCAACTTCCTGGGGGACTGGAACGCGCCGCCTTACGTCAAGCTCACCGGTGACGACCGGTTCGGCTCGCCGTCGGGCGAGACCATCTACATCAACCTCGACCACAAGGACGAGATCAGGCGGTTGCTGTTCTTCGTCTACATCTACGACGGCACCCCGGCGTTCGACCGTACGCACGCCATCGTCTCGATCTTCCCCAGCAACGGCCCACGTGTGGAGGTCGGGCTGGACGAACGGGCGCCGCAGGCGCGTTCGTGTGCCGTGCTGCTGATGGAGAACGTCAAGGGGGAGCTGCGGGTGCGGCGCGAGGTGCGGTACGTCTACGGTTTCCAGGCCGAGCTGGACCGGCTCTACGGCTGGGGTCTCCAGTGGGGCCGGGGCTACAAGACGCAGAAGGTCTGAAGCGCGCGGGCGAACGGAGCACCTGCGAGGGGCCCCGGCCGGTACCGGCCGGGGCCCCTCGCGCGCTGGTGAGACCGTGCAGCACCGGGCCTCTCGCGCAACACGGCTGCCGTGGTGACGCCCACCCGCGTGCGGAGCGCCCCTCTAGTGCCGGGTGAGGAACTGCGGCCCCTGGGGCGGCAGTGCGAACGCCGGGTCGGGCTGCGGGTAACCGTAGGTGGGCTGCGGGTAACCGTACGCAGGCTGGGTCGTCGGAGGCTGCTGGGGCGGCTGAGGGTAGCCGTAGGCGGGCTGGTGGGCGGGCGGAGCCGGGATGGACTGGGCGCCCTGCGGACCGAACGGTGGGGCGCCCTGCGGCGGCAGGGGCGCCGTGACGGCCCCGGCCGCCACCCCGGCCGGGTCCGGCTGCGGGGTGGGCTGCGGCGGTTCGGGGGAGGGCGGCTGCGGTGGCGGGCCGGGCTCGGGCGCGGGTGCGGGCCCGGGGCCCGGCGTGGGCCCCGGCGGCGGGCCCGGGGGCACCGGGTCGGGACGGGGCCCGGGTCCGGGAGGTCCGGGCGGTGGCCCGGGCTCGGGTCGGGGCGACGGCTCGGGCTGCGGCTCGGGCGGCACCGGGTGCGGTGAAGGCTCGGGGTGCGGTTCGGGCGGCGGCTGGGGGACGGTGCCGCCGGGCGGCCGCAGGGTGAAGTCGTCGGCGCCGACGGTGTCGGCGCCCGGTACGTGGGCGACCGTGGCGTCCGGGTCGCGCTCGGGGCGCCGGGCCGTTCCCGGCGCGTTCTGCTCGGGGTTGTCCGTCTCGTCGACGGAGATGCCGAACTCCGTGGCGAGGCCGATCAGCCCCGTGTCGTAGCCCTGTCCGAGCGCCCGGAACTTCCATCCGTCGCCGCGCCGGTAGAGCTCACCGCAGACCATGGCCGTCTCCGCGCCGGTCTCCGGTTCGATGTCGAAGCGTGCCAGCAGCTGTGCGCCTGCCGTGCCGTTCATGTGCGCGCTCCCTCCCGTGCCCGCAGCGCTGTCCGCCGTGCCGTTCCGCGCCCCCGCGTCGTGCAGCAGCAGCCGCAGCTCGCGGACGGCGGCGAAGGTGCCGCCGTCCGCCGACGCGGCGAGCAGTACGCGCTCGACGGTCTCGTCCAAGGCCGCCAGGTCCGCCTCGACGGTGTCCCGCAGCCCCTCCGGCTCGCGCTTCTTGGCGAGGTGCCGTACCAGCCCCGAGGGGTGCCGGGGCTGGTTGTAGAAGACGAAGTCGTCGTCGGTTCTGACCCGGCCGTCCGCGCCCAGCAGCAGCGCCGAGGCATCGACGTCGGGTACGCCGGTGCCAGGCGCCCAGCAGAGCACGGCACGCACGGCCGTGGTCTCCAGCTGGATGTTCGAACCCTTCGTCATCGCGTGCGTCATGTCTTCATCCTGCCCCCGCAGGGACGGCCGCGACAACGCGGGACGGGCACCGGGCGGGGCTGCCACCCGTACGTGTCCGCGGTGCCCAGCGCTGAGCGGGGGAACTTCCGAGCGGTCCTCGTACGTACGATGAGCAGCCGTACGGCCACCGCGGCGGTCCGCGGGAGGAGAGATACGCCAGCCGGCTGCGGACGGCCGCGCGGCAAGCGAGATCGGCGAGACGGGGACTTCATGCGGCACTTCCGGCACCTGACGCCAGAGCGTCTCGGCGCCCTCTTCCACCGCCCACCGGCGGAGTTCACGGCCGACGCGCCCGTCGGCACCCTGGCGGTGGCGCTCGGTGCGACGCTCTACAGCCCGGCCACCCGCGAGGAGCTGGCCGACGACGTGCGCAAGCAGGCGGCCCGGGGCGTGGTCTCGATGGTGCTCTGCCTGGAGGACTCGATAGCCGACGCCGACGTTGTGCGGGCCGAGGAGAATCTGGTGCGCCAGCTGGGCGCGCTGGCCGAGGCGGGGGGCGGCGAGGAGCTGCCGCTGCTGTTCGTGCGGGTGCGGGCGGCGGAGCAGATCACCGGGCTGGTGCGCAGGCTGGGTCCCGCGGTGCGGCTGCTGTCGGGTTTCGTGCTGCCCAAGTTCACCGAGGACCACTCGGTGGCGTTCCTGGAGGCGCTCACCGAGGCCGAGGTCTCGTGCGGGCGGCGGCTGTTCGCGATGCCCGTCCTGGAGTCGCCGCAGCTGCTGCACAGGGAGACCCGGCCGGAGGCCCTGGCGGGCATCGCGCGCACGCTGGAGAAGTACCGCGAGCGGATCCTGGCACTGCGGCTGGGGGTCACCGACTTCTGCTCCGCCTACGGGCTGCGCCGCACCCCCGACATGACCGCTTACGACGTGCAGATCGTCGCCTCGGTCATCGGGGACGTGGTGAATGTGCTGGGCCGTGCCGACGGCACCGGGTTCACCGTCACCGGGCCCGTGTGGGAGTATTTCCGGCCACAGGAGAGAATGTTCAAGCCGCAGCTGAGGCAGAGTCCGTTCCGGAGCGGCCGCGCCGAGGAGATACGCACGGCGTTGATCGAGCACGACATGGACGGGCTGCTGCGCGAGATCGCCCTCGACCGCGCCAACGGCCTGCTCGGCAAGACCTGCATCCACCCCTCGCACGTGGCTCCCGTGCACGCGCTGTCGGTCGTCAGCCACGAGGAGTTCTGCGACGCGACCGACGTGCTGCGCCCTGAGCGCGGCGGAGGCGGAGTGCTGCGCTCCGCGTACACGAACAAGATGAACGAGGTGAAGCCGCACCGCGCCTGGGCCGAGCGCACACTGCTGCGCGGCGAGGTCTTCGGCGTGGCACGCGAGGGCGTGAGCTTCGTCGAGCTGCTGGCGGCGGGAGTCAAGTGAACGGAAACGCACCGGGTGACGGCGGCGTGCGCGGGCGGAGCGGGTGGGCCGCGGGAGCCGCGGGGTCCGCGTGGGACACAGACGCCGCTGTCTGGCCGGGCGACTGGGTGTCCGAACGGCTCGGCGTACGCCTGGACGAGGGGCTGCGGGGACTCCTGGGCCTCGCCCTGCGGCGCAACCCCAAGCGGGCGCACCTGCTGGTCTCGACCGTCCTGGGCAAGCACGTGCCGCAGCGGCCCGCGGCGGTCCTGGGAGCAGGACGCCGCCTGGGCGAACAGGTGCGCGCACTGCTCGGCGCCGACGAGGCCGCACGCTCCGCCGTCCTGGGCTTCGCGGAGACGGCAACCGGGCTCGGACTGACCGTCGCGCACACCATGGGCAGCCGCGTGGGCGCCCTGCATTCCACCCGGCGGGCCGTCCAGGGAGTGGGCCGGTTCGGCGGCTTCGAGGAGGAGCACAGCCACGCCACCTCACACCTGCTGCTTCCCCAGGATCCCGGGCAGCTGCGCACGGGCGGCCCGTTGGTACTGGTCGACGACGAGCTGTCCACCGGCAGGACGGTGCGCAACACCATCGCGGCGCTGCACGCCGCCGCGCCGCGCGCCCGGTACGTCGTCGCCGCCCTGGTCGACACCCGTGCCGAGGCGGACGTGGCGGCGCTGGAGAAGTGCGCCGCCGACCTGGGCGCCCGCGTCGACGTGGTGGCCCTCGCCTCGGGCGGCGTCGAGCTCCCCGACGACGTGCTGGCGCGTGGTCGCGCGCTGGTCGAGACCCACGGCGAAGCTCCCGCGGCGCCACCGCCGCCGGCCGGAGGAACGCTTGAGCGGGTGGAGCTCGGCTGGCCGGCGGAGCTGCCGGACGGCGGACGCCACGGCTTCGGCCCGCGCGAACAGATACGGCTCCAGGCGGCGCTGCCCGCCATGGCGGAGCGGGTGTGCTCCGCGCTCGCCCTCCCCAAGGCGTCCGGGGAGCCGCCCCGTGTCCTCTTCCTCGGCAACGAGGAACTGATGTACGCGCCGCTGCTCCTCGCCCGCGCGGTGGAGGAGCGCACCGCGGGGCGCGCCGAGATCCGCTTCTCGACCACGACCCGCTCGCCCGTCCTGGCCGTGGACGACCCCGGCTACGCGATCCGTACCGCGCTGCGCTTCCCCGCGCACGACACACCCCCGCAGGCCGGAGCGCAGGAGCGTTACGCCTACAACGTGGCGGGAGGGGGCTACGACGCCGTCGTCGCCGTCGTCGACAGCGAGGGCGACACCCCCGCGCTGCACGCGCCCGGCGGACTGCTGGACCAGCTCACCGGATGCGCGCCCACGGTGCTGCTGGCCGTCGTCCCGGCCCACGTCCCCTCCCCGCAGCCGCCGTCCCCGCCCACTCCGCTGTACGGGCCCGGCTTCTCCTCGTACGCGCCCCAGGACGTCGCCTGGCTGCTGCGCGACCTGTCGGACGTCGATCTCGAGGCGCCCACCGAGGAGCGCGAGGAGGCCATCCAGGCGGGCGGCGCCCACTACGCCGAGTCGCTCCCCGTCGAATACCAGCCCTCCGCCGCGTACCAGCGCCTCTTCCACAGCGCGCTGGAGACCTCGGCCGAGCGGCTGGCCCGCGCGGTCGGCACCGTGACCGAGACGGTGCTCGCCGAGCGCGGCCCCCGTCCGGTGCTGGTGTCGCTGGCGCGCGCCGGCACGCCCGTCGGCGTGCTGATGCGCCGCTGGGCACTGCACACACAAGGGCTGGAGCTGCCGCACTACGCCGTCTCGATCGTCCGGGGCCGCGGCATCGACGTCGGCGCGCTGGCCCACCTGGCCGCCCACCACGACCCGGCCGACGTCGTCTTCGTGGACGGCTGGACCGGCAAGGGCGCCATCACCAGGGAACTGGCCCAGGCGCTCGCCGCCCATCCCCGCTTCAACCCGGAGCCCGCCGTCCTCGCCGACCCCGGCTCCTGCGTGCGCACCTACGGCACCCGTGAGGACTTCCTCATCCCCTCGGCGTGCCTCAACTCGACCGTCTCGGGGCTGATATCGCGCACCGTGCTCCGCGCCGACCTGGTGGGCCCGCACGACTTCCACGGCGCCAAGTTCTATCGCCACCTGGCCGGAAATGACCTCTCGCAGCTGTTCGTGGACACCGTCGCCGAGCGCTTCGCCGACGTCCGCGAGGGCGTGCTGCGGGACGTGGCGGCCCTCGCCGCCGCCGACCGCACCCCCACCTGGGAGGGCTGGCGCGCCGTCGAACACATCAGCGAGGAGTACGGCATCGGCGACGTCAACCTGATCAAGCCGGGCGTCGGGGAGACGACCCGCGTACTGCTGCGCCGCGTCCCCTGGCGCGTACTGGCCCGCCGCGGCGCCGGCGCCGACCTCGACCACGTACGGCTCCTGGCCCGGCAGCGCGGCGTCCCCGTCGAGGAGACGGACGACCTGCCCTACACCTGCGTCGGGATCATCCACCCCCGCTACACGCGCGGTGCCACCGGCGCTGACGGAAAGGCCGCCAGGTGACGACGGACCGGGTGCTCGTCGCCAGCGACCTCGACCGCACCCTGATCTACTCCGCCCCCGCGCTGGAGCTGACCATGCCCGACCACCGGGCGCCCCGCCTGCTGTGCGTCGAGACGTACGAGCACAAGCCGCTCTCCTACATGACGCAGGAGGCGGCCGCACTGCTGGAGGACCTCGCCGGCCGCACCGTCTTCGTGCCCGCCACCACGCGTACCCCCGAGCAGTACCGCCGCATCCGGCTGCCAGGACCTTTGTCCCGCTTCGCCGTCTGCTCCAACGGAGGCCATCTCCTCGTCGACGGCCACAGCGACCCCGACTGGCGCGCCCACGTGCGCGCACAACTGGCCGCGTGCGCGCCGCTCGCGCAGGTGCGCGCGCACATGCTGCGGCAGGCACGGCCCGAGTGGTTGCTCAAGGAGAGGGTCGCCGACGACCTGTTCGCCTACCTCGTGGTCGAGCGCGCCCTGCTGCCCGACACCTGGGTCAAGGAGCTGGCCGACTGGGCGGGTCCGCACGGCTGGGGCGTCTCCCTCCAGGGCCGCAAGATCTACGCGGTGCCCCACCCGCTGACCAAGAGCGCCGCCGTGGCGGAGGCGGCCCGCAGGGCCGGTACCGAACGCGTCCACGCGGCCGGCGACTCGCTGCTGGACGCCGACCTCCTCCAGGCCGCCGACCTGGCCTGGCGTCCGGCACACGGCGAACTCGCCGACAGCGGCTGGCAGCTGCCGCACCTGCGGGTGCTGCCGCGGCGCGGCGTGCTGGCGGGCGAACAGATCCTGCGGGAGATGAAGGCAGCGGCGACGGCGGAAACGCAATCGCCCGCACCGCGTCCCTGAGGTGCGGGGCCGCCGAGGTGCTCGCGGGGCGGGCCGAGGAACTTTCGCGCACGGGCGAGGCGGCCCTGAGGCCGGTCACTCACGCGGACCGCGACCGTACCCCCGCCCGTCGACCGCCGCCTCCTGCGCGGCGGACGACGCCTCCGCCTCGGCCTCCGCGCCGGGGACGGGCGGCTCCTCCTCGCCGCCGTACAGCGAGGCACGGCGCCGCAGCTCCTCACCGCGTGCGCGCGCCCTCACCTGCCGCGCGCGCACGTCCCGGGCGCGCCGGACGCGTTCGTCCTGTTCCGGATGGCGCTGCTGCCAGTACGGGTTGTCGTGCGGCAGGGCGCTCCCCACCCGCCCGTACATCCCGAAGACGAGCAGCAGCAGCCCGACGACGAAGCTGAACAGCACGTTCTGCAACTCGAAAGCCAGCAGATTGAAGCCCGTCTCCAGCAGCGCCAGATTGACGAAGCCGCTGAGGACGAACAGACCACCGACAACGATGTTGAGGCTGGAGGCGAAGTTGCCGCCGCGCACCGTGCCGGAGAACAGCAGCAGCCCGACCAGGATCGACAGCACGCTGAGCGCGCCGTTCGTGTTGAGCCCGCCGACCTGGGCGCCGCCGGTGTCGAAGAAGCCGATGTTGTCGGTGAGGCCCAGGACACCGAAGGAGGTCAGTACCAGCCCCACCAGCCCGGCACCTGCCCGGTAGATCCGGCTGAGCCTGTGGTGCACGGGCATGTGCTCGTCGAGGATGCGGCGCCCGAGCGGCAGCCGGGGCAACCGGGACAGCCGGGGCGACCGGCGGCCGGAACGGGCGGGAGAAGCGGCCACGGGGGCCTCCTCGAAGCGGTCGGAGGCGCTCGGTACTCACCCTCCAGCATCCTCCCGTGGCGAGCCGGACTCAACACGGCGCCTGGTGACCGGACGACTCCGCACGGCCACCGGGGGTCAGCTGCCCGAGGCCCGCTCGTGCCGGATCCGCTCCACCACCTGCTGGACCGTCTCGCGCACCGCGTCCAGCTCCGTGAGCAGGTGCCAGTAGTCCGGGTGGCGGCCGCTCAGCGAGGCGACCGCGCGGTCCACCCGCTCCACCGCGTTGTCCAGCGGCTGCGCGTGCCGCGGGTCGGGCGTGCTGCGCCCGGCCATCGCGAGGCGCTGCGCGTCACGGATCGCGAAACGGGTCCGCTCGACCTCCTCGCTGTGGTCGAACGCGACCTCGTTGAGCCGCCGCAGCCGTTCCCCGGCGGCCTTGACCGCCTCATCGGTGGTGTTCAGCAGCGCCCGCACCGTCGAGAGCAGCGACGTGGCGTCGGGCCAGCGCTGCTCGGCCCGCGCGGTGCGGGCCTCGCCCAGCTTCTCGTTCGCCTGCCGCGCCGAGTGCTCGGCCTGCTGCGGCACGTTCTGCAGATCCTGCCAGCAGGCGACGCTGAAGCGGCGCCGCAGCTCGCTGAGGACCGGCTCCACCTGCCCCGCACGGGTCTGGAGCGCCTCCGTGCGGGTGCGCAGCGACGCCAGCCGCTTGTCGATGTCCGCCGCCTTCTGCGGCAGCCCCTCGGCCTCCGCGCGGATCGCCTCCGCCTCCCGTACGACCCGGTCGGCGCGCTGCAAGGTCTCCTGCACCCCGTGGGTGCCGGCGCCCTCGTTGAGCTTGGTCAGCTCGGGTGAGAGCGCCGCCAGCCGGGCCGCCAGCGCATCCGCCTTGAGACCTTGGGCCCGCACCGCGTCCAGCGCGTTGCTCGCGGCCAGCAGCCCCTGGCGGGCCCGCTCGATGGCGGGGGCCAGCCGGGCGAGCTGGTTCTCGGCCCGCGTCAGCAGGGATCCGAGGCCCTGTGCGAACCGGTCGAGCTCCCCCTTGACCCGCTCCAGCTCCTGCCGCGCCCGGTCCAGCTCGGCGCGGGCCCGGGAGGCCGCCGCGGCGTCGAGGTCGTCGCGGTCCAGATCGTGCGCGTCGACGGTGGTGATGTACGCGTGGCTGACGCTGTCGATGCGTCTGCCGAAGTCGGCGAAGTCCGCCGCGGCCTTGCGCCCCGCGGGGGAGGCGTCGACGGCGGTGATCGTCTCGATGGAGATGCGCAGGTCACGCTGGGCGGTGTCCAGCTCGTAGAAAGCGGCGGCCGCGGCGTCCTTCGCCGCCTGCGCCTCGGTCCGCGACTGCTCGGCACGGCCACTGCCCCAGCCCCAGCGGCGGGTACCGCCGCCGTTCATCGCCGCCACGCAACCTCTCCCCGTGTGTGCCGCTCGCTCATCGACCGATTGTCATTCTCCCACCCGAGGTCAACGAACACCCGAGTCGATTCGTTCACGGCCCCGCCCTCCCCGCCCCACCCCGTGTTTGCGCTGCCCACCGCCGGGCAGGGTACGCTGTCCTCCCACCACTCCGGGCGCATAGCTCAGCGGTAGAGCGCCTGCCTTACAAGCAGGATGTCACTGGTTCGATCCCAGTTGTGCCCACCGGTCCGAGAACAGGTCATAGCAGGACAGTAGCCCCTGTCGGGCGTACCGATAGGGGCCTTGTTCGTGATCAGGGCCCACATCCCACGGGTGCCGTGCGGCCGTCGCCGCAGGGACGTGACGGCTCCGAGCGAATGCGCGTACAGCCCCTCGGCGCCGTTTCCCGCCCTACCCGCGAGACGTGGTGCCGTCCCTCCCGGCGGATCAGCGGGAGCGGAGCGGGTATGCGGAGCGCATGATCTGGTTGAAGTGGATCGGATTAGCCGTTGCCTGGGGGATTTTCGCCGCCGTCGTGTCCCGGCTTTGGTACGACTCCTGGCAGGACTCCATCAGCATGGCCGTCACGATGGGCGTGGTACTGCTGGTCATCAGGTGGGTGGAGCAGCGGATCAGCCAGTCCGGGAAGTAGGCGGCCGCCGCCTGCGCTCTGCCCCGGTGCGGTGGCGGCAGCCTCCGGGCGCGCGACGGTTGCCGGAGAACCGGGGCTGCCCGACCTTGCCAGGCCGTGCGGGAGTCGGACACGCGCGGCCTGGTGGCACGGCGCGGTGCGCAGCGGTGATCGGGGCTTCCGCGGGTGTGGGCGGCCCCGCGGAGACGGGGTCTGGCGGGGCCGCGGTGAGGGGGTCAGTAGTTGCCGTTGGAGAGGATCTCGCCGCTGGCGTCGTAGACGGTGACGAGGCCGTTGTCGGAGTGTTTCCAGCTGGCGAAGGCGGTGGCGAGGAGTTTGCCGTCGCCGCTGTGCGGACCGGTGAGGCCGCCGGAGTAGTCGGTGTGGATCTCCGCCGCGTCCATGATGTCGTTCCGCTTGTCCGCGCCGGTGACACTGGTGATGTGCTTGGACGCCTCCTGCTGCGGCGCAGTGCCGTTCTTGGCTATGTGGGCCTTGAACTGGTCGGCCTGCGAGGCCGGCTTGGGGTTGTCGGCCTTTTCCGCCTTCGTGTCGTCCTTCGTGTCACCCTTCTCGGCGTTTTCGGCGGGGGCGACGGAGGTGGTGTCGGCGGCCTTGTCCTTGCTGCCCGCGTCGTCGTCCTGACCGCTGCCGGCGAAGGCGCCGACGACGATGAGCCCGGCGACGACGCCGAGTGTCACCTTGAGGCCGGTGCGCTTCTTCTCCGGTGGCGGTACGGGCTGGAACTGCCGCGGCGGCTGCCCCTGGTACGGCTGCTGCGGGAATGACGGCTGGGGCTGCTGACGGTCGTGCTGCGGGTACTGGTTTATGGCCCCCCTGAGAATGTGGATGCCGGATGCTATCCCGTGATGAGAGGGACACGTCAGTGCAGTGTCGGACTTGGTGTGTTGTGGTGGTACTCGTCAGTTCATGACGGAAAGCGGGGGAGTCACACGCGGGCCGCCGCAGTCTCGTTCGATGCGCCACAGACCGGTGTGGACGGTTGCCAGGGCCGCGAGGAAGGGACGGCCACCACGAGGGCGGTGAGCGCCGGCACGGTCGTCTCCGGCGCCGGCGGCGGGCGGGTTCGGGGCCATGGTTGGTCCCTTTCGGGGTAGTTGGCGTTCATGGCACAAAGACGTGTGATGGATCCCGGGGCCCGGGCGTGGCTTCATTCCCTCGACCGGTTCTTCGTGTGGGCCTGCCCTGTGCTGGCTGTCCTCGCGGTGGCCTGGGGCGTCGGAAACCTGGTGGTGGGGCAGCCCGTGCGTGCCGCCGTGTTCCAGTTCCTTCTGGCCGTGCTCCTGGTGGTCAACGGGTTCTCTGCCCGGACGCGACGTCGGCGCGACCGGCTCCCGGACGAGCGTCGATGAGCTTCCGGTGACTGGCCGAAGCCCGGTCAGCGGACCGGCACCCGGTCACGGGTTCACCACGTGGCCGTGCATGGCGGTGCGGCGGACCGAGTAGGGTCCGGCGGGCCGCGCGGCGTCGAGCAGCACGGAGCCCACCGGTGTGAGCGCGCCCCCTGCCGGTGAAGCGGGCGGACATCGGCGGCACCGGCATCGGCGGCCGGGCAGGGGCGACTTCGGACCGGCCGCTGTCAGTGGCGCCTGCCAGACTCGGGCGTTCACGACCAGGAAGGCGACGATGACCGGTACACCAGCACCGCTGCACCGCTCGCCTCGGTGGGACGACGACACCCGCCCCAACCGGTGACGTCGACGAAGCCTTCGCCGTCTGGCGGGCGGAGTGCGCGCGCTCCCGGCAGATCACTGCCGCTGCCGCGTCGTTGGACGCGACGGGGATCCGCAAGTGGACCGGCGCCCGATCTCGCTGCGGAGGATCCTGGTGGACATGATCGCTGAGTACGCCCGGCACATCGGGCATGCCGATCTCCTCCGCGAGCGCATCGACGGCTCCGCCGGATTGTGACCCGGGAGCGGGATGCCTTGTCCGGCACGGGACGCCTGCCCGGCACGGGAACGGTCACTTGCCGGTCAGGGGGAGGGGCGCCTCAGGGACAGGGAGGGGCGGTGTGACCGTCATCCGCTCGTGCCGCCGGAGTGGGGTACCGCCGTCGGGGCCGTGCCGCACGAGCCGTGGGGTCCCCTTGGCCGGGGCTCGCGCTCGCCGCGCCGGGGGATGACCCTGGCCCGGGAGAAGTCGTGATCCATCCGCACGTCTCCGTGCGGCTCGCGGCACTCATGGGCCGGATCGCACAAGCAGGGCAGACGGAGAGCCAGGGGAAGCTGTCCGGCCGAGGACCGCCGTTGGGGCGCGCCGCGGCGGCCGGGGGAGTTCACGCGGGAGCCGACGTCGCCGGGGCGGCGTTGGTGACACCCTCGCCGCCCACCACCGTCTCGCCCGCAGCCGCTTCGTGTGTCGTCGCCACGTCGTGCGTCACCGCATCGCTCGTCGCGGGCTCGCTCGCGACGCCGGGGAAGGCAGGGCCGGCGCCGGGGAAGCCGGGCACGGCGCCGGGGAAGCCGGGCAGCACGGCGTCGGGGACGCCGACCACGCGCATGGCGGGCAGGAACAGCGGCAGTACGGGGAACGTCGCGGGTCCTGGGAGCGTCGCGCCGGCTGCCGTCAGGGTCTGCTGGTCGACGGGTTTCGGCCCGGCGGCCTGTGCGGTGTGCGGTTCGCGCCGTATCAGGTAGGCGGCGAAGCCTCCGGCGAGGAACAGCGCGAGTACCGAGACGGCGGTACCGAGCCAACTGGTGCCCAGCCACTGGCCGCCCAGGTAGCCGAGTCCCACGCTGTAGGCGGCCCAGGCCACACCGGCCAGCGCCGACCACGGTACGAAGTCGCGGGCCCTGCGGTGTGCGGCGCCCGCGGACAGGCTGACGACGGAACGTCCGGCGGGGGCGAAGCGGGCGAGGATGACGAGGGTGCCGCCGCCCTTGGACAGCGCGCGGCCGAGCTGTTCCTGGGCCGAGGCGAGTTTGGGGGAGCGGGCGAGGGCGCGGTCGAAGCGGTCGCCGCCCCGCCAGGCGAGCCGCCAGGCGGCCAGGTCGCCGAGGACGGAGGCGCCCGCCGCGCACAGCACCAGCGACAGCACTTCCATCAGGTGGCCGCTCTGGGCGGCGTGCCGTGCGGCGGCGCTGGGCAGGTCGGCGGCGTCGGCCGCCGTGGTGCCAGCGGCCGCCGTGGCGGCGGTGATGACGAGCACGCCGCTGGGCAGGACGGGTACGAAGACGTCGAGCAGCACCGAGACGGCGATGACCGCGTAGATCCATGGGGATCCGGTCACCGACCCCAGGATGTCCGGCACTGTTGTCCCCGTTTCTCCCCTGCCCGGCTGTCGTCGGCTGGCGCGTTACCGCCGTACAGCGTACGCCCGGGTCCCCCGCTCAGGGCCGCTGGGTGGCCGTGGCGACGCCCTCGCACCGTGGCTGGTTACAGATGCACTGAATCAGACCATAGGACAACGTGAATCGGTGGAGGCCAGCACGATGAGGGCACGTATGCGCGCGGCGGGGGTGGGGGGAGTGGCCGCCGTCACCGTGGTGACGGCGCTGTTCGCGGGGAGCGAGCCGAGTTCCGCGAGCGAGGTACCCGCTGCCGGTAAGCCTCGGGGGCTCAAGGTCTTGCGGGATCTGTGGGGACCGGAAAACCGGGGGCCGGGGAACCGTGCGGATCTGGGGGGTTCGGAGGACCTCGGGGACGGCGAGGGGGCGCGGATCGTGCGGTCACTCCAGCAGGGCAAGGAGGTCGGCCTGCGGGACCTCAGCCTACGGCTGGGCTCGGGCACGGTGGAGATCGTCGGCAGAGAGGACTCGAGCGAGGAACCCAGCGAGGACCGCGGTGGAGACCGCGGCGAGAACTCCGGCGACGACCGCGGTGACGACCGCCGGAAGGGGGACGGCGGAGAGGGCCGGCTGACCCGGGAGCTGAGGGTGACCGACGGGCAGGGCGCGCACCGTGTCCTCCGGCTCGGCGGTAGGGGAGCCGGTGCCGCCGACCTGAGCGACCGGTCGGTCCTGGTGCGCTACGACCAGTTCTCCCCGGCCAACGCGTTCGTGCGCCCCGACGCGGTCACCTACGACCGTGCGAAGGTGCCGGCCGGGGCGCGTATCGGGGTCACCCGTACGGTCGCCGACGGGGCGACCAGCGTGCAGCTGGAGGTCGGCGGTCTGCCGAAGAACCGCACCTACGGGGCGCACGTCCACACCGAGCCGTGCGGTGCGGGGCCGGACGCGGCGGGCCCGCACTACCAGAACAAGAAGGATCCGGTGCGGCCCTCCACCGACCCGCGCTACGCCAACCCGCGCAACGAGGTGTGGCTGGATTTCACCACGAACGCGAAGGGTGAGGGGAAGGCCGTCTCGCGCCACGACTGGACCTTCCGTAAAGGGGAGGCGAGGTCGGTGGTGCTGCACGAGAGGGGCACGCGCACGGAAGCCGGTCACGCGGGGGAGGCGGGCGCCCGGCTCGCCTGCTTCACGGTGCCCCTGGCCGGGGGCTGACACGCCCCGCCTGACCCACTTCGCGCGGCGGTCCCGTGTGCCGCGCCGCGGCCCCCGCGCCGACCCTCCGGCGCAGGGGCTGTCCGCGTCAGCGCCTCAATCGCCCCTCCCGGCGCCCGGTTCGCTTCCGCTGAGCCGGCCGCTGAAGACCCGCTCCAGACCGGAGCGGGGTGTGCCGTCCGGCGCCGAGGTCGCGGCGCTCGCCCGGTCGAGCACGTAGGTGGCGTCTCTGCCGTGCATGGTGAGCGTCATCAGCATGTTGCCGAACCAGGGGCCGCCCGTGCGGCGCCAGCGGAAGGGGAGTTCCTCGACGCGCGCGTGCCGGATCAGCGCCTGTCCGAGCCTGCGGCCGATCCGGCTCCAGCCGAAGCGGAAGCCCGACCGCATGACGGCGGGGATGCTGTTGTGTATGGGTGAGCAGGTCAGCTGCGTCACCCGTGCGGGCCGGCCGCCTCCCGACACCTTGAGGTCGTCGAACTGGGGCTCGGTCACATAGGCGTGGTGCACGTCGCCCGACAGGACGCTGACGGAGGCGGGGGCCTCCTGGTCGGCGGCCACGCGCTGGATGAGCTCCGTCAGCGCGTGGAACGAACGGGGGAAGGCCGCCCAGTGCTCCAGGTCGGCGCGCTGCCGCAGCTTCTCGCTGAACCCGAGCCAGCGCGCGCCCCGGGCGCCGGAGCACAGTGCGGTGTTCCACGTCTCCAGCCCGTGCACGGCGGGTGGCAGGAGCCAGGGCAGTGAGCTGCCGAGTACCAGGTGGTCGACGGCTCCGGGGCCGCCGTCCAGTACCTGCTCGTGCAGCCAGTCCATCTCCTCGTCGTCGACCATCCGGCGTTCGGCCTCGGGCAGGACGCGGCCCGCACGGGTGTCGACCATCAGCAGCCGGACGCGGCCGAAGTCGCGGCGGTAGCTCCAGCGGGCCGCGGCAGGGTCGGCGTCGGCGCGCTCGGCGAACGCGCGCAGCGCCGGCGTGCCGTCCTCCGCGTGCCGTACGGCGGCGAAGACCGGGTTCTCGGCGAGCTCCGCCGGGGAGAGGTTGCCCAGGTGCTGGTAGACCCAGTAGGAGGTCAGCCCGCCCAGGATGCGCTCGCGCCACCAGTCGGTGGCGCGCATCTCGCGCTGCCACGCCTCGCTGGTGTTCCAGTCGTCGATCACATCGTGGTCGTCGAAGATCATGCAGCTGGGAACGGTGGACAGCAGCCAGCGCACCTCCGGGTCCAGCCAGGACTCGTAGTAGAGCTCGGTGTACTCCTCGTAGTCGGCCACCTGGTCCCACGGGGGTTTCTCCACGTCGCGCCGCTCGGCGAGCTTGGCGCGGACCCGCGCGGAGGTCTCGTCCGCGTAGACCTGGTCGCCCAGCAGGAGCAGGACGTCGGGCAGGGGACCGCCCGCGAGGGCCTGCTGCGCCAGTGCGTCCAGCGCGTCGGGGCCCACCGGGTCGTGCCGGGAGCCGGCCGGGCGGGCCGCCCAGCGGCAGGAGCCGAACGCTATCCGCAACGGCTCGGTCCCGCTGGGGGACGCCTCGGGCGGGGGAAGCGTGCGGATGGTGCTGGGCGGGTGGGCGGAGCCGGCCAGCGGCCACACTTCCCGGCCGTCCAGCGTGACGCGGTAGGGCGTCTCGCTGCCCGGCTCCAGGCCGACGACGGTGACCAGCGCGTAGTGGTGCCCTGCGACCTGCCAGGTACGCGCCGCGCCCCCCGCCGTGGAGCCCTCGCAGTGCACCTCGGCCTCGCAGGGGCCTTCGGTCTCCAGCCAGACCGTGGCGGTGTCCTGATCGACGTAGCGCAGCAGTGGGCCCAGTCGGAGGCCGGTCATGCCCTTCTCCCTTGCGTCCCTCGTGCCCGTCGCGCCGCACGGCACGCCCTGGTGGGCGGTGCCGTACCGCGCGCCGCACCGGCGTCGTCGTGCCGGCGGCGCCGTACGGTGCGGGCTTTCGACCCGCACCGTACGGAACGAGGGAGCACTCCGACCAGTTTCCTGGCCGGATCCCGTCCTGCCCGCGAGCGGGCAGGACGGTCAGCAGGTCGCCAGTGCCTTCTTCAGGGCAGCCTTCTCCGGGGCGTCGGCCGTCATGTCGTAGGTGTGCTTGACCCAGACCCACATCCGCGCGTACTCGCAGTGGTAGCCGGAGGAGGGCGGCATCCACTCGGCGGGGTCCTGGTCGCTCTTCTCCTGGTTCACGTTGTCGGTGACGGCGAGGAGCTGGGCGATCTTGAGATTGTTGGCCAGTTCCTGGCGCTTGTCCTGGGTCCAGTCGGAGGCTCCGGAGCGCCACGCCTCGGCGAGCGGGACGACGTGGTCGATGTCCAGGTCGGACGGCTCGGTCCACTTCTCGCCGTCGTAGGGGCTGGTCCACGAGCCCTTCGTCGGGTAGCAGTCGCTGCCGGTCTCGACGCCCTCGCCGTCCCGCTTGAGGACGGCCTCCCGGGTGTTGCAGCTGTCACCCTGGTCGATCCAGTGGGGGAATTTCTCGCGCGAGTAGCCGTCCATGGAGCCCTCGTCCGCCTCGGTGAGGTCCCCGAGCATCGTGGTGGCTTCCTCGGCGCTCGGCGGGGCGGGGGGCTCGGCGGCGGCGGGGGAGGCGCCCAGCGTGAGGCCGACCAGCAGGGCGGAGACGACCGCCGCGAGGGCGGCGAGGAGGGCCGACCAGCGTCGACGCGCGTAGAGGCGGCGGCCTGTGCGGTGTTCGTGCGGCATGCGAACTCCCTGTGTGTGGGGGGAAGTTGAGCAACGGTGCCGAATCGTGGGGCGGATGGTGTCGGTGGTGCGGTTCACAGCGTGACGGTCGTGTGCACGTCACTTCAAGAGCCTGCCCGGGAAAGCTCTCCCGGCCACACGCGATACACCCACACGACGGACGGGGGAGGGGAGTTGGCCATCCGGCCGGCTCCGACGGGTCCCGCCGGGCCCGGTGGTTCGGCCGGCTCCGACAGGTCCCGCCGGGACCGGTGTTCGGTCGGCTCCGGTGGTCTCGTCGGCCCGGCGGCCGGTGGCGTGGCGTACCCCACCCCGGGCAGTGATCGCGTCGTGGCGGAGGCATCACGTACGCTCGTATCTCGTCTGAAGGGGAGTAGCTCTTCGCCGGACCGTCGACACACTGGCCCGCCGCGCGCGGGCCCGGCGCCCGGAGCGGGGTGCCCGCCACCGAGTGGCGGCGCCGCGCCAGCGAGACCTTCGGCCGCAGTGTCCGCGTCCGTGCGCCGTGCACGGGTCGCCAGCGACGCTGCCGTGCCGAAGTGAGCTCGCGCCGGTGCGGCAGCCCGACCACTTTGGAGTCCCCGTGCTCAGCCTCACCGTCGCCGCCGTCGTCTTCGGCGTCGTCTTCCTCGCCGAGCTGCCGGACAAGACGGCCCTGGCCGGGCTGATGCTCGGCACCCGCTACCGCGCGTCGTACGTCTTCGCGGGGGTCGCCGCCGCGTTCCTGCTCCACGTCGTGATCGCCGTCGCAGCGGGCAGCGTGCTCACCCTGCTTCCGCACCGGCTCGTGCAGGCCATCGTCGGCGTGCTGTTCCTGATCGGTGCGGCCGTGCTGCTGCTCAAGAAGGACGAAGAGGAGGAGGAGCAGACCCGCAAGCCCGCCGACCAGTCCTTCTGGAAGGTCGCGGGCAGCGGCTTCACGCTGATCCTGGTCGCCGAGTTCGGCGACCTGACGCAGATCATGACCGCGAACCTCGCCGCCCGCTACGACGACCCGCTCTCGGTGGGCCTCGGAGCTGTCCTCGCCCTGTGGGCGGTGGCCGCGCTGGGCATTCTCGGCGGCCGCACCCTGATGAAGTACGTTCCGCTGCGGCTGATCACCCGCGTCGCCGCCCTGCTCATGCTGGCGCTGGCGGCCTTCAGCCTGTACGAGGCCATCGCCTGACCCCTCCCGGGTCCCGGCCGGAACCGGCCGCCACTCGACGGGGTGATGCCGAAGCGCGGCGCGCAGCGGGGCGCCGCCCGCCGCTCCCCCGGACGGACGCGGCCGCCGCGCCCCGGAGCGCGCGGCGGGGCACCGTGGACCCATGAGCGGGGAAGAGGCGGCGGCACCGGCACGCACCGGCGAGCGCGGGGTGCTGCTGCCGATCGGCGCGCTCCTGCTGGGGCTGCTGCTGGCAGCGCTCGACCAGACCATCGTCGCCACCGCGCTGCCCACCATCGTCAGCGACCTGGGCGGCATGGAGCACCTGTCCTGGGTGGTCACCGCCTACCTGCTGGCCGTCACGGCGGTCACCCCGCTGTGGGGCAAGCTCGGTGACCAGTACGGGCGCAAACGGCTCTTCCAGACGGCGATCGTCATCTTCCTGGCGGGCTCGGCGCTGTGCGGCATCGCCCAGAACATGCCGCAGCTCATCGGCTACCGCGCCGTGCAGGGCGTCGGCGGCGGCGGACTGATCACTCTGTCGATGGCGATCGTCGGCGATCTGGTGCCGCCCCGCGAACGCGGCCGCTACCAGGGCCTGTTCGGTGCCGTGTTCGGGACGACGAGCGTGCTGGGGCCGCTGCTGGGCGGGTTCTTCACCGAACACCTCGACTGGCGCTGGGTCTTCTACATCAACCTGCCGATCGGCGTGATCGCGCTCGTGGTGATCGCCCTCGCGCTGCACCTGCCGGTCAGCCGCCACCCGCACACCATCGACTACCTGGGCACGTTCCTCATCGCGGCCGTCGCGACCTGCGTCGTGCTGGTCACCTCGCTGGGCGGCACCTCGTGGCCGTGGAACTCCGCGCAGGTCTACGGCCTGGCCGGGCTCGCCGCCGTCCTGCTGGCCTGCTTCGTCGCCGTCGAGCGGAGGGCGGCCGAGCCCGTGCTGCCGCCGAGCATCTTCGCCGTACGCAACTTCACGCTCTGCGCGGCCATCAGCTTCGTCATCGGCTTCGCGATGTTCGGCTGCATGACCTACCTGCCCACCTTCCTCCAGGTCGTGCACGGCATCACTCCGACCATGTCGGGCGTCCACATGCTGCCGATGGTGCTGGGCGTGCTGGTCTCCTCCACGCTGTCGGGCCAGCTGATCACCCACACAGGGCACTGGAAGGTCTTCCCCGTGCTGGGGACGGCGATCACCACGGTCGGCATGGTGCTGCTGCACCGGATGACGCCCGACAGTCCGCAGTGGGAGATGGGCGCCTACTTCGCCGTCTTCGGCCTCGGGCTCGGCCTGGTGCTCCAGGTGCTCGTGCTGGTCGCGCAGAACGCCGTCCGCTACGCCGATCTGGGCGTGGCCACCTCGGGCGTCACCTTCTTCCGCTCGGTCGGCGCCTCGGTCGGCGTGGCCGTCTTCGGCGCGCTCTTCGCCTCACGGCTCGGCGGCAAGCTCGCCGACGCGCTGCGCGGCAGCCGCCTCCCCCCGGGCGTGACGCCTCAGAGCCTCAAGCACGATCCGCAGTCCATCGGGCGGCTCCCTCCCCAGGCCAGACGCGGGGTGCTGGACGCCTACTCCTCCTCCATCACGGACGTCTTCCTCTACGCCTCACCGCTCGCCGCCCTCGCCTTCCTGCTGACGTGGCTGCTGCGCGAGCAGAAGCTCCGCCGCAGCGTGCAGGTACCGGACGAGAGCGAGACGCTGGGCCCCTGCCCCGTCGAGCGCAGCTCCGCCGACGAGGTCACCCGCGCCCTGTCCCGGCTGTGCACCATCGAGGGGCGCCGGGACCTGTACGTGCGCATCGCCGCGACGGCCGGGATCGAGCTGGCGCCTTCCGCCACGTGGATGCTGCTGCGCGTCCACAACGACGGGCCCGTCGAGCCCGCGCTCCTGGAGGACGCCGGAATCGTCCCGCGCCGGGTGGTCGTGGACGGCTCCAGGGAGCTGGAGGAGCGCGGTCTTGCGACCAGGGCGGGCCTGGAGCTGGTGGCCACCCCGCGCGGCGAGCAGGCCGCGCGGGAGCTCACCGACGCCCGTCGGCGGCTCCTGTCCGACCTGCTGGGCGACTGGTGGTCCCCGGACCGCCCCGCGGACCTGTCCGAACTGGTGCGGCAACTGAACGCCGAGACGGGCCGCTCGGAGCCGCCCCGGGCGGCTTAGGGCCTCTCGTTCGGAACGGAAGTCCCTAGCGGCACGAGCGACCCGGGGCGACGGCCGGCAAGGACTCAGGGCCGGGGTGGGCCGGGGCGAGGTCCGTACGGGCGTGACGTCCACGTCTGACCCTTTCTGTGCCCGTCTATGGACGTTTCGACTTTTCACGGGTGCTTGGCCCTGACCGACCCGGACCGCGTAGGGTCCACCACTGGACAGTTGCAGGCGATTCGGGCCCGGCGGCTGCCGTGGTCCGGACAGTACGGCCCTCGCTAGGGACGCGGCCGTACCAGGGGAGGGGATCGGGATGAGGGGGGACGAACGCTGTCCCGAGTGCGGGGGGAGCGCGCTTTCTTGGCGGTCGTGGCCGGCATCGGTGTGGCGGCCGTGCTGGGGGCGGGCCTGCTGACCACCCGGATCCTCACCGACGACGGCCGCGGCGCGGACGACGGCCGCGCGATGCGTCCCCTTCCCACCGGCGCGCCCACCCACGCGCTGCCGACCGCCTCACCCTCGACGTCGCAGGCCCCGAGCGGGAGCGAGCGGCCGAGTCCGGCGCCCTCCCGTACGGGCACACCGGGTACGCCCCGCGCCGACCGCGGCGGTGACGAGCACACCACGCGGCCCTCCCCCTCTCCTTCCCGCGACCGCGAGGGAGAGGGGAAGGAGAGGCGTCCGGACGGGTCGGCGGAGGGCGGGCACCGTCACGGCCGTCCGCATGAGGTGTGGGAGGACTCGTCGTCCGGCGAGACCCTGCGCCCCGGCGATTCGGGGCCCGAGGTCGCCGAGTTGCAGCGGCGGCTGAAGCAGACCGGGTACTACGACAGGGGCGCGGAGGAGGACGGCGTCTACTCCTCCGGCGTGCAGGAGGGCGTCTTCCGCTACCAGGCGCACTACCGCCTCTGGGACGACCCGCCCGGCGACTACGGCCCCAGCACCCGCCGTCACCTGGAGTCCCGTACGCCGGGGTGAGCGGGCTGGCGGGGCGCGGCGCCCAGTTTGTATGATGGAGGAACAAATGGTCCCGCCCGTGCCCCCTCGCATCCGGAAGGGGCGTCCCTGACCCGGCGGGCGGGCCATCTGTCCCCGTTCGCCGACCCAGCCGTACGCGGCGGACGGCTCCGCCGAGCCCTCCGCGACCGCCCGCGCCCCAGGGAGCCCCGCATGACGACCCCCTCCATCACCGTTCGCGGGCTGCTGCTCGACATGGACGGCACGCTCGTCAACTCCGACGCCGTCGTCGCACGGATCTGGCGGGGATGGGCCGCCGAGAAGGGCCTCGACCCCGACGAGGTCCTCCGCGTCGCGCACGGCCGCCAGGGCCACCTCACGATGGCCACCGTGCTCCCGGGCAGGCCCATGGAGGTCAACTACGCGGAGAACCGCGCCCTCCTCGCCAAGGAGACCGCCGACACCGACGGCATCGTGCCCGTCCCCGGCGCTCCGGCCTTCCTCGCGGCGGTCCGGGACCTCCCGCACGCGCTCGTCACCTCCGCGTCCCCCGGGCTCGCGACGGCCCGCATGGCGGCCGCCGGGCTGCGGATGCCCCAGCTGCGCGTCACCTCCGAGGACGTCAGCGCCAGCAAGCCGGATCCGGAAGGCTTCCTCAAGGGCGCCGCCGAGCTGGGCTTTCCCGCGGCCGAGTGTGCCGTCTTCGAAGACTCGGCCGCGGGCATCGCCGCCGGTCTGGCCGCCGGCATGCCGGTCATCGGCGTCGGCCCCCGCGCTCCCGAGCACCGGCCCACCCTCCACGTGCCCGACCTGGAACACCTCCGGCTCGAACCGCTCGCCGACGGCCGCGTCCGGCTCACCGCCACCGCGGCCGGCGCCGCCTGATCCGGCAGGGCGCCCGGCTGACCGCCGGCCGGACACTCGTCCGAGCCGGCCCGGGGAGCGCCCGGGGCCGGCTCACTTCTTCGGCGGGGCCTGCTGCACGACCTCGAACGACCAGGTTTCCGAGCCGGTCGCGGCGGGCTTCGGGCGCTCCGCGCTCTGGCTGCCGCCGCTGCCGCTGTCCTCGCTGTCGTCGCCCTTCGCGCGCTGGTGCGCTTCCTTCATGGGGCCGTTCATCCACGCCTGGAACGCCTCCTCGTCCCGCCAGCGGGTGTAGACGAGGTAGCGGTCGGAACCCTCCAGGGGGCGCAGCAGCTCGAACCACTCGAAGCCGTCGGCGCTCTCCACGAAGCCCTTCCGGGCGGCGAAGCGCTGCTCCAGCACCTCCCGCTGCTCGGTCGGCACGGTCAGCGCGTTGATCTTGACGATGCTCATGTCCCCATCGTGCCTCATCCCGCCTCACCTGCCGCAGCCGTCGGCGGCCCGGCACCCGCGCAGGACCCGCTCCCGGCCGCGCGCGGAAAGGCTTGTCCCGTTCTGGTCAACCGACCGGGCGCGGCTGTCAGGTAGCGAGTAGGTTTCTCGCGTCTGACGTGAGAAGGCCGCGGCCGCACATCTGTGCGGTGCGGCCCGGGCACGGTGGAACAGCGCGGGGGGCCGGCGGCGAGCTGACCGGCGGACAGGACGGAGACGGCGGGGCGTGGCGGCGGAATCGGTGGCGGAGGGGCGTGGCGGCCCTGACCGCGGCGGGAAGTGGTCCGGGGGCGGGAACGGCCCAGGGCAGGGTGTCACGCGGCCGTGGAGCCGCGCGGGCTTCCGTCCTGGCGTGCTCCTGGCGGGCCTGTGGGCCCTCACGCTCTGTCTGGCGGCGCGGCAGGCCACCGCCGTGCTGCGGCTCCCGCAGGAGGAGCGGCTGGTCGACCTGTTCGCCTGGATCGGCGACAACGGCGTGCTGCGCCTGCACGGTTCGCTCTACGGCGGCGACCAGCCCTTCACCGGTACGCCGTTCGCCGGGCTGGTGCTCAAACCGCTCACCCGCGCCGCCGAACAGACACTCGGCGTCGCCTGGACGTTCGGCACGATGCTGCTCGTCGCCGCCGTCGGCGTCCTGGCGGCCAGGGCGCTGCCGGGGCCTGTCCCTCGGCGTACCGCGCTGTGCGCCGTCCCGGCCGCGCTGAGCCTGCTGGCGCTCTCCATACCCGTACGCAACACCTTCCACCTGGGCCAGACCAGCGTGCTGCCCGTGCTGCTGGTGCTGGCCGGCTGGCTGCTGGGCGGCGCGCGAGGGGAGCCGGAAGCGCACCACGGGGCGGGCACGGCATCCGGCGAGCGGCCCGCCGCGCTGTTGGGCAACGGACGCGCCGTCCTGGGCGCGGGAACCGGGGGCGCCCTGATCGGTGTGGCCTGCGCGCTGCAACCGGCCACCGTGCTGTTCCTGCCGCTGCTGTGGCTCACCGGCCGCCGTCAGGCCGCGGTCACCGGCACGGGCACCTTCCTGCTGTGCACGCTCGCCACCTGGGTCGTGATGCCCGGCGACTCCACGGCGTACTGGATCCACCACGTCGCGGGCGCGGGACTGGGCGAGCCCGCCGACGCGATCGCCAACCAGTCGCTGCACGGCGCCCTGTTGCGCGCGGGACTGCACGGACCTGCCGAGATCGCGCTGTTCGCCGTGGCGGCGGCCGCGGTGGGCTGGCTGGCGCTGCGCCGCGCGGTCCGCTACGCGCGGGACGGGCAGCCGCTGCTGGCCGCGGCGATCGTGGGCAGCGCCGCCGTGGTGGCCTCCCCGGTCGCCTGGCAGCACCAGCAGCTGTGGGTGCTGCTGGCCGTGGTCGGCCGGGTGGGCCGGCGCTCGGGGGACCGGCTGGTGTGGCCGGTTTTCGTCGCGATGGTGATGACGCTGGACGGCAGCGCGCTGGTCCCGAAGGTCGCCGTCTTCGGAGTGTTCGGCGAGAACGCGGTGCTGTTCGCGGCGCTGCTCGCGTCCTGTGCCATCCCCTTCATCCGCCGCGACGCGACCGTGTGGGACGCACCGGAGCCCATGGGCGCTCTCAGCCGGCCCAACCTGATGCTGGAGCTGCTGCTGATACGCGTCTGGTACTGGGCGTACTCCTGGGTTCGCGGGCACGCGCCCGACTCGCGCTCCCTCGCGGAGGGGCACGGGCACCAGATCCTGGAGGCGGAGTCCTTCCTGCACCTGGATGTCGAACACGGCCTCAACAGGCTGGCGGTGCGCACACAGTGGCTGCGCGACGCCTGCGACTTCTACTACTCGACGTTCCACTTCCTGGTGCCGATCGCCCTGCTGGCCTGGCTGTACGCCCGCCGGGTGCCCCGCTACCGCGGGGCGCGCACGGCACTGGGCTGCGCCACCCTGCTGGGTCTTGTCGGCTTCTGGCTCTACCCGCTCGCGCCGCCGCGGCTGATGCCGGGCCTCGGCTACGTCGATACGGCACACGGGCCGCAGGACCTGTCCGACCCCGACTTCGGCGCGCTCACCTCGCTGTCCAACCAGTACGCCGCGATGCCCTCGCTGCACGTGGGCTGGTCGCTGTGGTGCGCCGTGGTCGTCTTCATGATGACGCGGAACGTCTGGCTGCGGGCACTGGGCGTCCTCTACCCGCTGATGACGATGTTCGTGGTGATGGCCACCGCCAACCACTACCTGCTGGACGCGGTGGGCGGCGTCCTGGCCGTGGTGGCGGGCTTCGCCGGCGCGCGGTGGCTGGCCCGGCTGCGGGAACGCAGGGCGCCCGCCGCGGAACCGCCGCCGGGCGGTACGGACAGCCTGCCGCGGCCTCGGCCGCCGGTAACCGGTTCCGCCGCGGGTCCTTCGGACGGAAGTGCCGCCGGTGGTTCGACGGGCGGGCGGGGTGCCGCTGGTCCGTCGGCTGGGAGCGACGACGGTGTCCCGGCGGGCGGGAGGGGCGCCGCCGGCCCGTCAGCCCGGAATGCCCCTTCCGGTTCGCCGCCCGGCCCGACAGCCGTCGGCTGACCGCCGGTGGCCGGGGCGGCCGTCGGGACCTCGCGGGTGCACGGTGCGGCTATCGAGGGCTCGCCGGTGGACGGGACCGCCGACGGGGCGCCGGTGGGTGGGGCGGCGGCCGCCGACGCACCGCGGGGCGCGTGAGCGGCGGCCGGACCCGCCGCGTCACCCGTGCAGCTTCAGACCCTTCACCGCCCGGTCCACCGCGTTCCGCGGACCGTAGAGCCCCAGCCCCGCGAGGGTGAGCTTGTCGGCCTCGACCGCCCGGACGGCGGCGCGGTTGTCCGCGTCGTTGCCCGTGGCGAACATCTCGTCCGTGTAGACGGCGGTGGCCAGGCCACGGGAGAGCGCACGCCGGTGCGTCGTCGCGAGCCCTTCCGCGTCCGCGGCGAAGCAGAGCACCGGCTCGCGGGCCAGTGCGAGATAGACGTTGCCGGAGCCGTCCTCGTAGGGCCCGCCCATCACCTCGTCCGAGGCGTGCGCGATCCCGCTGGCCAGGAACGCGGTCACGTTGAGCTTCTGCCAGTCGGCGAGGTCGGCGCGGACGACGACGGCGATCTTCGTATCGAAACGCATGAGCCCAGGCTGTCGGCGCCGCGGGCGGCCGTCTTGAACGCTCGTGCGCGCTGTGCCAGCCCGTGGACGGCCCGCAGCACGGCGTTGAGGTCCTGACAGACTGACCCCATGGGTGAGTGCACGCGCCGGGACGCCGGAGACGGCACCGCGGCGGGCGACTGGGTCCGCTACTGGCGGGCGCCCGACCAGCCGGTGGAGGCCATGCGCGCGCACTTCACCGGGCACGTCTTCCACCGGCACAGCCACGACGCCTACTCCTTCGCCGTGACCGAGACGGGCGCGCAGCGCTTCCACTGCCGCGGCGGGCGTCACACCAGCGGCGCCGGCATGGTGATGGCGTTCAACCCGGACGACCCGCACGACGGCGAGTCGGCCGTCGAACAGGGCTTCACCTACCGCATCGTCCACCTGGGCCCCGACCTCGTCCGCTCCGTCCTCACCGACGCGGCGGGCCGTGACGCCCCCATGCCGCTGTTCCCGCAGCCGGTGCGCGAGGACCCGGTGCTGCGGCGCGCGCTGCTGCGGCTCAACGCCGCCGTCTCGGCCGGCGCCGCGGCGGGTGCGCTGGCGCGGGACGAGCGGCTGACGGACGCCGTTCTCGCCATGGTGCGCCGGGGCGCGCACAGCCCCGCGCGCGTCGCCGGTGTGCGCGCCGGAACCGCTGCCGTACGCCGCGCCCGCCTGCTGCTGGAGGAGGACTGGGCACAGGAAGTGCCGGCCGAGCGGCTGGCGCGGGCGGCCGGGTGCAGCCGGTTCGCTCTCTACCGCGCGTTCCGCGCCGAGCTGGGCCTGCCGCCCAGCGACTACCAGCGGCAGCTGCGGCTGCGCGCCGCCCGGCGGATGCTGGAGGGCGGCGCCACGGCGGCCGAGGCGGCGGCGGGCTGCGGCTTCGCCGACCAGGCCCATCTGCACCGCTGGTTCGTCCGCTGTTACGGCATCACACCGGGCGCCTACACGCGCGGCGCGTGAGGCCCCAGGGGGCCGTCATCCGTAGTGGACCCGCAGTTCCTTGATGCCGTTGATCCAGGCCGAGCGGAGCCTGCGGGGCGCCGGTCCCGCCAGGGAGATGCCGGGTACGAGGTCGGCTATGGCGTTGAAGATCAGGTTGATCTCCAGTACGGCGAGGCTCTTGCCCAGGCAGAAGTGCGGCCCTCCGCCGCCGAACCCGAGGTGCGGGTTGGGATCGCGGGTGATGTCGAAGACCTGCGGATCGGCGAAGACCTCCGGATCGTTGTTGGCCGAGGAGTAGAAGAGACCGACGCGCTGCCCCGCGCAGATCTGCTGCCCGCCCAGTTCGGTGTCCTGGGTGGCGGTGCGCTGGAAGGAGACCACGGGCGTGGCCCAGCGCACGATCTCCTCGGCTGCCGTTGCGGGCCGCTCGCGGGTGAACAGCTCCCACTGCTCGGGGTGCGTGAGGAAGGCGTGCATACCGTGGCTGATGGCGTTGCGTGTGGTCTCGTTCCCCGCGACCGCCAGCAGGATCACGAAGAAGCCGAACTCGTCCGCGTTCAGGTTGCCCTCGCCCTCTGCGGCCACGAGTTTGCTGACGATGTCGTTCGCGTAGTGCGCGGGGCACTCCTTGCGTGCCTGCGCCATCGTCATCGCGTACGAGACGAGTTCGGCCGCCGACTGGGTGCCCACCTCCTGCGTGATGGCGTACTCGGGGTCGTCGTAGGCGACCATCTTGTTGGACCACTCGAAGATGCGGGAGCGGTCCTCCTGCGGTACACCGATGAGCTCGGCGATGGCCTGGAGGGGCAGTTCGACGGCGATGTCCGTGACGAAGTCGCCGCTCCCCGCGTCCCTCGCGCCGCTCACAATGCGCCTCGCGCGCTCGCGCAGGGCGTCCTCCAGGGCGCGGATGGCCCGGGGGGTGAAGCCCCGCTGCACGATCTGGCGCACCCGCGTGTGTTCGGGCGGGTCCATGTTCAGCATGATGAGCTTCTGGATGTCGATCTGCTCGCGCGTCATGTGGTCGGCGAAGCGGATGACGGCGGTGTTCAGGTTCGAGGAGAACAGCTCCGGGCGGGTGGAGACCTCTTTGACGTCGGCGTGCCGCGTCACCGCCCAGTAGCCGTCGTCCGCGAATCCGGCCACGTCGTGCGGCTGCGGGTTCCACCACACCGGGGCCGTCTCGCGCAGCAGGGTGAACTCGGGCAGCGGGACGCGCTCTTGGTAGACGTCCGGATCGGTGAAGTCGAACCCGTCGGGCAGCGCGGGGCAGGAGGACATCGGCGGCTCCACTCCCTCTTCGAGGTCTCGGGCCCTCACGGCACAGGCGGCACCCGGAGCGGCCCCGGCACCACGCGCACCGGGCAAGCCGTCGAGGCGGGAGGCACAGGGGCGCCACCGCGCGGTGCTGACGGGCCATCAGAATCGCCCTGAAGGTAGTAACGGGTTCTACAAGTGGCAAGGGCCACGGCGGTGGAACTTGCCTGCGGGGCGCACGCCGGACTCGTGCACACCCCTTGCGCGGCGGGGAGCCGCCTCCCCACACTGTCCGAAGAACTAGAACGCGTACTAGTTGTGTTCGTCGTGCTGGTGGGGAGCCAGCCGGGCTGGAGAGGACGACTCATGGCCGCCGAACCCGTCATCGTCGAAGCAGTACGCACCCCCATCGGCAAGCGCTCCGGCGCCCTCGCCACCTTGCACCCCGCCTACCTGCTGGGCGAGACCTACCGCGAACTCCTCGGCCGCACGGGCATCCACGCCGACTGCGTCGAACAGGTCGTCGGCGGCACCGTCACCCACGCGGGCGAACAGTCCATGAATCCAGCGCGCAACGCCTGGCTCGCCGCGGGCCTGCCCTACGAGACCGCCGCCACCACCGTCGACTGCCAGTGCGGCTCCTCCCAGCAGGCCAACCACATGGTCGCCAACATGGTGGCCGCCGGCGTCATCGACATCGGCATCGGCTGCGGCGTCGAGGCCATGACCCGCGTGCCGCTGGGCAGCGGCTCCAAGCACGGCCCCGGCAAACCCTGGCCCGAAGAGTGGCACGTCGACCTGCCCAACCAGTTCGAGGCCGCCGAACGCATCGCCCGCCACCGCGGACTGACCCGCGAACGCGTCGACGCGCTCGGCCTCCTCTCCCAGCGGCGTGCCGCCGCCGCGTGGGCGGAGGAGCGCTACAAACGCGAGACGTTCGCCGTCCAGGTGCCCACCACCGAAGAGGAGCAGGCGGCGGGCGAGGGCATGTGGCGCTCCGTCGAGCGGGACGAAGGGCTGCGCGACACCTCACTGGAGGCGCTCGCCCGGCTCAAACCCGTCCTGCCCACCGCCGTGCACACCGCAGGCAACTCCTCGCAGATATCCGACGGCGCCGCCGCCGTGATGTGGGCCTCCAAACGCATGGCACGGGCGCTGAAACTCCGGCCGCGGGCACGGATCGTCGCCCAGACCCTGGTCGGCGCCGACCCGCACTTCCACCTCGACGGGCCCGTCGACGCCACCCGCGCCGTCCTGGGCAAGGCGGGCATGTCCCTCAAGGACATCGACCTGGTCGAGATCAACGAGGCCTTCGCCTCCGTCGTCCTGTCCTGGGCCCAGGTCTTCGACCAGGACCTGGGCAAGGTCAACGTCAACGGCGGAGCCATCGCACTCGGACACCCCGTCGGCGCCACGGGCGCCCGGCTGATCACCACCGCCCTGCACGAGCTGGAACGGAGCGACAAGGAATTCGCCCTGGTCACCATGTGTGCGGGCGGCGCGCTGTCCACGGCGACGATCTTGCAGCGGTTGTGAGGAAGCGGAGGGCAGCGTGGGCCCATCGGCTTGTGGGCCCGGTGTGGGTGGGTGGCTCGTGGTGTTGAAGTGGGCTCGTGCGAAAGCCGTCAACGGCCGTGCATCGTGAGCGGGTAGCGGGTAGCGGGTAGCGGGTAGCGGGTAGCCGTGAGTCGTCAGCTGTCCGGCGCTGTGGTCGCCGGCGACGGCGGGACTGGTCTCGGCTCCTCGCGCAGCGCGGCGGGTTCCGTCGGCGCTTCCGCCGGGGTGGCGGCACTGTGCATCAGTGTCCTCGCCGCGGAGCGCGCGTGCCGTGCCGGGGTGGGGGAGTCGCTGATGGACGCGTTGCTCATCGCCCCGTCGAGCAGCACGGAGAGCTGGGAGGCCAGCCAGTCGGGGTCGGCCGCGCCCGTCTCGAACGCCAGACCGCGCAGGAAGGTGCGGACCGCGGACTTGTGTTCGCGGACGGCCTCGACGACCCCCTGGGAGCCCGCACCCAGCTCGCCGAAGGCGTTGATGAACGCACAGCCGTGGAAGTCGGGTCCGTCCACCCAGTCGTAGAGCCAGTCGAAGACCGCCAGGACACGGGACTCCGGGTCGGTGTGGTCGGCCACGCGCTCCTCCAGCGCGGTGCGCGCCCACCGGTCGCGGCGTCGGAGGTAGGCCTCCACGAGCGCGCCCTTCGAGGGGAAGCACTGGTAGATCTTCTTGAGCGAGACGCCCGAAGCGTCGCGGATCCTGTCCATCCCCACGGACTGCACGCCGTACTCGTAGAAGAGGGCGTCCGCAGCGCTGAGGATGCGGGTCTCGGTGGTGTCGTCGCCGTTCATGCTTCCGTTCTCCCCAGGTCTTGAGAACCGCCGTTCTCTACGATACGGTCTTACCGGAAGCGAGAACGAGCGTTCTCGCGGCCGTAACGGGGAGTGAACGGGGGGACCGAAGCATGACCGAGCGCACTACGTCGCGAAGGACACGCTTGGGTGAGCTGGCGGGGGCCGGGCTGAGTGCAGCCCCGGCCGTCGTCGGTAAGCACATTCCGTGCGCCGCTGCCGAGAGGTTTGGTGTCGCCGCGAGACCTGCCGACATCTCCTTCCACGGCGCGAGACGCCTCCGTGCGAGACGGGCCGGCGCGTCCGTCGTCCGGCCGCTCGCCGGGCGAGGCTGAGGCACAGCCCTTCCGCGGACTGCCGCCGCCGCTCCGGAAACGGCGGCCTCCTTCGTGCCTCCCTGCGACGAGGGGCGTCGCCTACGAATGGAGAAGAGCGGCGGCGGCGAGGCCGGGCACCCGGCGCGCCCGAACGCCGGTACGTCCGCACGAGGTGGGGTCCCTGCCTGCGGGACCCCACCTGAGACCCCGCGTTCCTGCCCGTCGGGGTCGGGCAGGAACGCGGTAACTCCGTCGGGCGGCCCGAGCCCACGCCCGCCCGGGTCGCCTCACGCCCGGGGCCGCGGCCGTGCCCCGTCGTCGCCGGTTTCGTCCCTCTCCGGTGGTGACGCGAACGCGGCTGACGCGTCGAAGGCGGCCCGTCGGGTGGCCCGGCGCAGCGCCCGCAGCACCGTGCCCCCCAACGTGGCAGTCAGCACGACGGTGAGAAGAGCCCGCGGAACGTCCCACCCCAAGGAGGTGGCCAGCACGTACGCCCCGTATCTGGCCAGGTTCTCGTGCACCGGATCGCCGGGCACGAAGGAGAGCCCGGAGCCGAGCCCGGCGATGTACGGCCAGCCCTGCATATTCATGACCAACCCGTAGAGCAGCGCGGAGACCGCCCCGTACGCGGCCAGAAGCAGCAGCTCCCGGCGGCCTCGCAGCGTGGCCTGGCCCGGCAGCAGCCCCGCCCCCATGGAAACCCAGCCCATGGACAGCATCTGGAACGGCATCCACGGCCCGACCCCGCCGGTGAGCAGGGCCCCGGCGAACATCGCGACGGCACCGAGCACGAAACCGAAACCGGGCCCGAGGACCCGGCCCGACAACACCATCAGAAAGAACATCGGCTCCAGCCCGGCGGTGCCCGCGCCCAGCGGCCGCAGCGCGGCACCGGCCGCGGCCAGCACGCCCAGCATGGCCACGGCTTTGGCGTCGAGCCCGGTGTCGGACACGGTCGCGACGGCTACCGCGAGCAGAAGGGGGAGCAGCGCGGCGAACAGCCATGGCGCGTCCTGCGAGTGCGCCAGCCCGGAGCCCTGCCCGGCCAACAGCGGCCAGGCGAAGGCGGCCAGGCCGGTGGCGCTGGTGAGGGCGAGCGCGGCGATCGACCTCGGCCCGAGCCGGATCGCCCTGACCTTCGACGCGGGCTCGGGTCCGGCTCCGGGTTCGGACCCTGGCGCGGGCCCGTGCGCCGGAGCGGGCGTCTCGGCCGAGGACGAGACGTCGGTCGAGGCGTTGGCCGAGGAGCCTTCCGCGGCGTGGCCCGGGGACGGGGGCACGGGTGCCGTAGCCGGGGCGGAGGGCCCCGGCTCCGCTGCCGCAGGCGTGTCGCAGGCCGGCCCCGCTGCCGGGTCTGAGCGCCGCCTCACAGCGTGCCGTCTCACAGCGCCTCCCTGACCTGGGCGACCGTCAGCCACGGCTGCGGGGCGAGGATCTTGGAGACCTGCGGGGCGTAGGCGGGAGAGGAGGTGATGACCTCGTGGGTGGGCCCGTCGGCCACGGTCTCGCCCTGGGCGAGGATGACGACCCGGTGGGCGATCTCGGCCACCAGCTCGACGTCATGGGTGGCCAGTACCAGCGCGTGCCCCTGGTCGGCGAGTTCGCGCAGCAGCGCCACCAGCCGGGCCTTCGCCGCGTAGTCCAGACCGCGCGTGGGCTCGTCCAGCAGCAACAGTGGTGGCCTGGCCGTGAGGATGATGGCCAGGGCGAGGGCGAGCCGTTGGCCCTCCGACAGGTCGCGGGGGTGTGCGGTGCCGGGGATGCCGGGCAGCAGCCGGGAGACGAGGGCGCGGCAGGTGCCGGGGTCCGCGCCCGCGTCCGCGTCGGCCGACCGGCACTCCCGGGCGACGGTGTCGGCGTAGAGCAGATCGCGTGGCTCCTGCGGTACGAGACCGGCGTGGCGCAGCAGCTCTGCCGGGCGTGTCCGGTGCGGCACTCTGCCCTCCACCGTGACCCGGCCCGAGGTGGGGCGGTGCATGCCGACGAGGGTGTTGAGGAGGGTGGACTTTCCGGCGCCGTTGCGGCCCATGAGCGCGACGGTCTCTCCCGCGCGTATGCGGAGGCTGACGTCGTGCAGGGCCGTCACCCGACCGCGCACGAGCCCGAGCCGCGAGGTCTCGGCGAGCGGTGGAGCGGAGTCGTCGGGCGAGACGGCGGAGGCAGGTCGGACAGCGGGACCCGGCGGGACGGCGGGAGCGGATGGGCTGGCGGCATCCGCTGAGGTGGGCGGTGCGGGGGCGGCCACCGGGGTCGCGCCCGCACCGGGAACACGGGTCGCCAGGCGCTCCCGGAGGCCGTGCGCTCTGCGGCGCGCGTCGCGTACGGAGAGGGGGAGGGGGTCCCAGCCCGCGAGGTCGCCGAGTTCCGTCACGGGTGGCCGCACGGGCGAGACGGCGAGCATCGCTGCCGGGTCGCCGAGGCGTGCGGTGCCGTCGGGGGACAGCAGCAGTACCTGGTCGGCGTACTGCACCACGCGCTCAAGGCGGTGTTCCGCCATGAGCACGGTGGTGCCCAGGTCGTGGACCAGGCGCTGGATGACGGCGAGCACCTCCTCGGCGGCGGGCGGGTCGAGTGCCGAGGTCGGCTCGTCGAGTACGAGGACCTCGGGGTGCGGGGTGAGGACCGAGCCGATGGCCACGCGCTGCTGCTGGCCGCCGGAGAGGGAGGCGATGGGGCGGTCGCGGAGGTCGTTGAGGCCGAGCAGGTCGAGGGTTTCCTCGACGCGGCGGCGCATGGTGGCCGCGGGCAGCCCCAGCGATTCCATGCCGTAGGCCAGTTCGTCCTCGACGGTGTCGGTGACGAAGTGGGCGAGCGGGTCCTGACCCACCGTTCCCACCAGGTCGGCGAGTTCGCGGGGTTTGTGGGTGCGGGTGTCGCGGCCCCCCACGGTCACTCGGCCGTGCAGGGTGCCGCCGGTGAAGTGCGGGACGAGGCCGGAGACGGTGCCCAGCAGCGTGGACTTGCCCGATCCGCTCGCGCCGATGAGCAGGCACAGTTCCCCTTCGGGGAGGTGGGCGTCGACGGTGGGGAGGGCGGGTTGCGGCGCGTCCTCGTAGACGACCGAGACGTGGTCGAAGTGGATCACTGTGCGCGCTCCTGCTCGTCGTCGTTCCGGCCCCGCAGCGCCCGCGCGGTCCTGTGGGGGCCGCCGTCGTCGCTGTCCGGCCGGGGTGAGGGGACGTCGCCAGGGGGCCGTCCCGCTCTCTTCGTGCGGCTCCCGGTGCCCGCGGCGGCCGCCGTGCCGGAGTCCGGTTCGGACCCGGAACCGGACCTGGACCCGGAGCCGGGTCCGGAGCCTGAGCCGGTCGCGGGGGCAGGCGCGGCGGGGGCGACGGCGGCGGGGAGCAGGCCGAGGAGGACGGCGGCGGCGGGCCACAGGGGCAGTTCGGGAGCCTGGAGCGGGACGGCGGGAGGTGCGAGCGCTGCGGGGAGCGCGTCGGCGGCGGTGATCATGAGTCCGGCGACGGCGGCCCCCGACGCGGCGACGAGCCAGGCTCGCGGGCCCCACCGGTCGGGGCGGTAGCGGGTGCGGACGGTTCGCCTGCCGCCCAGCCAGAGCCCGGCCAGCGCGAGCGCCAGCCCGGCCAGCAGCACCGGCAGTCCGAAACCGGCGCCCTGTGCGGCCAGCAGGCCGTAGGTGCCGGCGCACACACCCAGGAGTCCGCCGAGGGTGAGCGCGGTGGTGATGCGGCGTACCGCGACCGGTACGCGAGCCGTGCGGCCGTATCCGCGCGCGTCCATCGCCGCCGCGAGCGCCACCGAGCGCTCCAACGCGCCCTCCAGTACCGGGAGCCCGACCTGGACCACGCCGCGCAGCCCGCGCTCGCCGCGCCCCCGCAGCCGGCGTGCCGCCCGCAGCCGTCGCACGTCGGCGACGAGGTGGGGCGCGAACGTCATCGCGACCACCACCGCGACCCCGGCCTCGTAGAGGGCGCCCGGCAGCGACTTGAGCAGCCTGGCCGGGTTGGCGAGGGCGTTCGCGGCGCCGACGCAGACGAGCAGGGTGGCCAGTTTGAGCCCGTCGTACAGGGCGAAGACCATGCCCTCCGCCGTCACTCTCCCCCCGATCCGCACGCCCTGCGCCCACTCGGGGAGCGGTACTTCCGGCAGTTCGACGAGCAGGTGGGTGCCGGGTACGGGCGAGCCGAGGAAGAAGGCGAGGACGAGACGGATGGCGAGCACGAGGACGCCCAGTCTGAGGAAGGCGGCGTACGAGCGGGCCCAGGGCGCGTCGGTGCGGCGCACGGCGACGACGTATCCCGCGACCGCGATCACCAGTGCGAGGAGCAGCGGATTGGTGGTGCGGGACGCGGCGGTGGCGAGCCCCAGCGCCCACAGCCACCAGGCGCCGGGGTGGAGGGCGGTGCTGCGGGTGGTGAGTGGCGCTCTCGCCAGGGGGCGGGCGGAGAGCGTACGGCCGCGGGTGTACGGTGCTTTCGGCAGCGGACGGCCTGGGGCCGCCGTTCCAGCGTCCGTACCCCGGGGGGCGGCGGCACCGTGCCGGGTGTGCGGTGCGTCCGGGAGCGAGCGGCGCATCGGTCAGTGCCTTCGGCGGCGGGCCTGCCAGAACGCCGCGAGGCCCAGGATCGCGACGGCCGCGACGCCCGCGGTCAGCCCCAGCCCTGACGAGATGCCTCCGCCGTCGGCGTCACTGCCGCTGCCCTCGTCGCTCCGGGCGCCGCGGTCCCCGCCGCCCTGTCCGTCGTCGCCGCCATCGCCGTTCTCAAAGCTACCGTCGCTGCCCGCCTGCTCGCCGCACCCCTTGGCGGGGTAGTGGTCGATGGCGCACAGCAGGGATCCCGAGCCGTAACGGAGCGGGGAGGCGACCTTGGCCAAAACCTCGGCGGCTGACGCCTTCTCGGGTACGAGGGCGCACCGGGTCCTGGGTGCGGGGGGCGCCCCCGTCTCGCTCTCGGGCGCGTCGGCGCGGGTGCCGAAGTCGATGCGGACGGCGACGCGCTTGCTGCCGTCCTCTGGCTCGGTCTTCTCGCAGGCCGCCGCGAACGTCGTGGTGCCGCGCGGCTTCGCGGCCTGCTGGGAGTCCTCGCTCAGGGCGAAGCGGAAGCCGAGGGTGTCACCGTCGCCGGGGCGCTGGGTGGCCGGGCCCTCGGTGGCGTAGGCCCAGGAGCCGTCCTGGGCCTGCTGCCAGAAGGACCAGTAGCGGTAGCCCGTCCCGGCCGCGGGCCGCGCGGAGTCGGCGGCGTGCGCGTGCGGTGCGGGCAGCGCGAACACCGCGCACACCGTGAACACCGCGAGGACGGCGGCCAGGAGCGTGCCCACCGCGGCCCCGGGCCGGGCGCGTGCGCGGACGCGGGTACCGGCGCCCGGCGACCGGGAGGGCCGGGCCTTCGCCGGTATGGCGGCGCGCACCGTGCGGCCCCTCACAGCTGCTGCCTCTTGCGGCGGCCGCTCAGCAGGATGCCGAAGCCGGCGCCGACGGCGAGGCCGACGAGGACGAAGGCCCACACGGGGATGGTGGCGCCGTCGTCCTTCTTCTCGGACTCGGAGGAGCCGTTGTCCGCGTCGGGCATCTGGGCGGGCCGGGGACCCGTGTCGGTCAGGCGGGCCAGCAGGTCGGTGCCGCCGAGCTTCGCCGGGTCGCCCCCGGTGGCGCGGGAGGCGAGCATGAGGGCGCCGAGGGCGGCGGGATCGTTCTTGGACTTGTCCCACTTGTCGAGGTTGTCCGCCAGCCAGGTCAGGGAGGACTTCGCCTCGTTGCGATGGCCGCCCGCCGCCAGGGCGATCACCGCGTCCGCGGTGTTGGCGTAGTCGGGCTGTTCCTTGTCGTCGCCCGGCATGACCGTGGTGAAGTGGCCGCCGTTCTTCTTCAGCACCGAGGCCAGGTAGGCCGCGCCCGCGCCCGCGGCTTCCTCACGCCCGCCGGGTACACCCCCGCCGTCCCCGTTGCCCTCGCCCTTCGTGTCCCCGCCCCCGTCACCGGTCGCGCACTTCAGCGGCGTCACCGGCTTGCTCTTGGCGTCCTTGTCCTGCGGGTCGACGAGGACGCCCTCGCCCAGGGCCGCGAGGGCGGCGGCGGCCGTGGCGTCGTTGTTCGGGGTGAGCTTGTCCTTCTTGTCCGGCCGGTAGGCGAAGGCGCCCTGTTGGCCGGGTGCGTCCTCGATGCCCTTGGAGGAGCAGGTGAGCTGGAAGGACAGCAGCGCGTCGTACGGCGACGCACCGCCCGGCGCGGTCGTCTTCGCCGCGTCCTCGCCCGCGGCGTGCAGGGCGCCGATGGCCAGCGAGGTGGAGTTGGCGTCGGAGGGGGCGTCGGCCGCGGAGCCCCAGCCGCCGTCCTTGTTCTGCACGGACACCAGCCAGTCCACCCCTTCGCGGACCGCCTTGCCGCGTCCGCCGACCGCCGCGAGGGCCTGCACGGCGAGGGTGGTGGCATTGACGTCGGAGGGGGTGGTGTCCGGATCGCACTTCTCGGCCGGGTCGGCGCGGTACGCGGTGAACGAGCCGTCGGCGCACTGCTGGCCCGTGAGCCAGTCCACGGCCTTCTTCGCGGGCACGGCGCCCGCACCGTCGAGGGCGAGCAGGGCCATCGACTGCCGCCACACCCCGTCGTACCGGGGGTCGGCGTCGCCGTAGAGCCCGCCCGGCAGGTCGGACGGCTTCGCGTCCTGTGCCGGGGCCAGGTCCGCGACGGCACGGGAGGGGACCGGGGCCGCGGGTGCGGTGGCGGATGCCACGGGTGCGGCGCTCGCGCACAGCACGGTGGCGGCGGCGAGGACCGTGGCGCGGCGGCGGCGCGGTGACATTGCGGGTGCCTTTCGGTGACGGGAGCGGACCGCAGCCGGGCACGGCCGCCCCGCCCTACGGGTCCGCACGAGAGCGCGGTCCGCACCACGGTGCACCGGGCTCGGCTCCGTATACCTCGACGGTGCCGGTGGCCTGACGGCCACGGGAGCCCACCTTCGACCGGGTGCTCCGGCTCGCGGCCGCCGGCAGCCGTCGCACGTGCGTACGCCGTGCGGCTGCGGCGACGGCTGCTGCTGCGGCGCACGGCGGTACGGACGACGACGCCGCGGTGGCCCGCTCACGGTTGCGGGTCAGCGCCGGATTCGCACCGGCTTCCCCCGGTCGGAGGCGTTGTTCGTCTGTCGGCCACTGTAGCGGGACCAGGCGCCCGGCGGCCCCTCGGCCCTGAGCGGCCCGCGTCCGGACCGTGCGGGGCCGCGTCAGTCGGCGGCGCGGTAGGTGACGGGGGCGCTGCCGGGGACGGCTTCCGCGTGGCCGAGTTTGACCAGGCGGCGCAGGTGGGCCTCGGCTTCCGCCACGGCGATGGTGCGGGAGCCGAACGGGATCTGCTCCCACGGCCGGTTCCAGCGCATCGACTCGGCGAGCTGCCAGGGGGTGAGCTCCCGCTCGGCGAGCAGCGCGCGCAGGTCGGTGAGGCGCTCCGCGTGGTGGGAGGTCAGCTCGTCCACGCGGGCCCCGGCCCCGGTGAACGCGTACTGGTGGGCGGGCAGCACCTCGGCGGGGGCGAGCCCGGCGATCCGTTCCAGGGAGTCGAGGTAGTCGCCGAGCGGATCGGTGATCTCGTCGCTGTCCGGGTCCTCGTACAGGCCGATGTGGGGGCTGATCCCCGGCAGCAGGTGGTCGCCGGAGAAGAGCCGTCCGCCGCCGTGGTCCGTGGCCGCCTCGCCCGGCTGCGGTCGCTGCTCGGGATGCCGCTCCTCCAGGTGCAGGCACACGTGCCCCGGGGTGTGGCCCGGGGTCCAGATCGCCCGCAGGCGGCGCCCCTCCAGGGCGAGCAGCGCGTTCGGCTCGATCTCGCGGTCGGGCAGTGCGGCCCGTGCGCCCGGCAGCGGCCCGCCCGAGCCGTCGGCCAGGGCGGCGCGCAGCGGCGCGGTGTGCGCCTCGGGAGCCCCGGCCGCGGTGAGTTTCCCGACGAGGTAGCCGAGCCACTGCCGCTTGTCGGAGCTGCGGGAGCGGCGCACCACGGCGGCGTCCGCGGCGTGCATCGCGATCCACGCGCCGGACTCCTCGCGGACGCGCGCCGACAGGCCGTGGTGGTCGGGGTGGTGGTGGGTGACCAGGACGCCGTGCAGGGAGCCCACCGAGGTGCCGCAGGCGGCCAGTCCGTCGACGAGGGTCTGCCAGGAGGTGGGGTCGTCCCAGCCGGTGTCGACCAGGACGGGTCCGGCGTCCGTGTCGATCACGTACACGAGGGTGTGGCCGAGCGGGTTGTCCGGAATGGGGACGGGGATGCTCCAGATCCCGCCCCCGTGGGCGGTGACCCGCGGCGGCCGGGCGGACCGCTCGGCGGTCCCTCGCGGTTCGGTGGCCCGCGTGGTGGATGGCCGCGGCTCGGCGGCCCGTTGCGGTTCGGCGCCCCGCCGCGGTTCTGTACCCGGCTGGGGCCCGGTGGGCTGCGGCGCGTGCGGCGCGTCCGTCATGGCGGCGGCTCCCGGAGGATTGCGTACCCGAGTCCGGCCGCCGGGAGGTCCGGCCGGCCTGGAGACGAGGGCTGGCACAGGCATTGTTCCCTAGAACTAGAACTGGTACTAGTTCTGATGCGCTGTCAGCGGGGTGTCGGGCGTCACACGGCACCGCGCGGCGCGCGGCCGTGCGGTGGGAGAGGGAGGGCATGGGCATGTACGTCGAACACCAGCAGCTCTACATCGGGGGCGCGTTCACCGACCCCGCGGGCGACGGGACGATCGAGGTGGTCTCGCCGCACACCGAGCAGCCCATCGGCCGCGTGCCGCACGCCTCACGCGCCGACGTCGACCGCGCGGTGGGGGCCGCGCGCGAGTCCTTCGACTCGGGCGTGTGGTCGGGGCGTTCGCAGGCCGAGCGCATCGGGACCGTCACCCGTATCAAGGACGCCCTCGCTGCGCGCAGCGAGGAGATCGCCCAGCTCATCAGCGCGCAGAACGGCACCCCGTACACCTCGGGTGTGATGGTGCAGTCGCTGGCCGCGATGATGGTGTGGGACGCGGCGCTCGGAATCGCCGCCGGCTTCCCCTACGAGGAGCGCAGGGCGGGCGCGCTCGGCCCGCTGCTGGTGCGGCGGGAGCCGGTGGGCGTGGTGGCGGGCGTGGTGCCCTGGAACGTGCCGCAGTTCACGGCCGCGGCCAAGGTGGCGCCCGCGCTGCTGGCCGGCTGCTCCGTGGTGCTCAAGGTCTCGCCCGAGACCCCGCTGGACGCCTACGTGCTGGCCGAGATCGCGCAGGAGGCCGGACTCCCGCCCGGTGTGCTCTCGATCCTCCCCGCCGGCCGGGAGGTGAGCGAGTACCTGGTGGGCCACCCGGGGGTCGACAAGGTCTCCTTCACAGGATCGGTCGCGGCGGGCAAACGCGTGATGGAGGTGGCTTCCCGCAACCTGACCCGCGTCACGCTGGAGCTGGGCGGCAAGTCGGCGGCCGTCATCCTGCCCGACGCCGACCTGGACGCGGCGGTGGCGGGCATCACTCCGTTCGCGTGGATGATCAACGGCCAGGCGTGCGTGGCCCAGACGCGCATCCTGGCGCCGCGCGAGCGCTACGACGAGATCGCCGCGCGCTTCCGGGCCGCCGCCGAGGCGCTGACCGTGGGCGATCCGCTCGACCCCGCGACCGAGGTGGGCCCCCTGGTCGCCGCGCGCCAACGGCAGCGCTCCCTCGACTACATCGCCCTCGGCCGGAAGGAGGGCGCCGAGGTCCTGGCGGGCGGGGGGACGCCCGAGGCGATGCCGACGGGCTGGTACGTGGAGCCCACGCTCTTCGGGAACGTCGAGAACTCCATGCGGATCGCCCGCGAGGAGATCTTCGGCCCCGTCATCTGCCTACTGGCGTACGACGGCGAGGACGAGGCGGTCCGCATCGCCAACGACTCCGACTACGGGCTCTCCGGCAGCGTGTGGACGGCCGACACCGAACGCGGCGTCGACGTCGCCCGCCGCGTGCGCACCGGCACCTACTCCGTGAACACCTTCAGCCTCGACATGCTCGGCCCCTTCGGCGGCTACAAGAACTCCGGCATCGGCCGCGAGTTCGGCCCGGAGGGGTACGCGGAGTACCTGGAGCACAAGATGATCCACCTGCCGGCCGAGGCGTGAGCGCCGCTCCGCAGGCCCGTGGGCGCGGGGCGACGGGCCTGCGGGGCACACAGGCGCGGGACCGTCGGAATCCGAGACGAACAGCGAAGGGAGCGCCCATGGCCACGGCCGACCGCTGGCATATCGAGGTGGACAGGGACCTGTGCATCGGTTCGGGGATGTGCACCGCAGGCGCACCGGAGGCGTTCCGGCTGGACGCCGCCCGCCAGTCCCGGCCCGTGGAGACGGAGCGCGCCCCCTCGGAGGAGGTGCGCTCCGCTGCCGAGGGGTGCCCCGTCGAGGCCATCACCGTGACCCTGGCCGATACGGGAGAGGCGGTCTTCCCGCCGGAGGAGTGACCTGCGGGTGCCGAGCACGGCGGGCGCTGAGAGCGGCGGCCGCCGCGCGGGCGGTATTCCGTTGCCGGAGGGGTGCCACCCGGGATAGGACAGGAGCATGACGTCTCTTGGTGCTGTCTTCCGTCCCCAACTCCCCCCGGAACGCCTGCGGGACATCGCCCGGGCCGCGGACGAGGCCGGACTGGACCAACTGTGGCTGTGGGAGGACTGCTTCCTCCAGAGCGGTGTCGCGGCGGCCGCCGCCGCGCTCGCCTGGACGCGGCGGCTGCGGGTGGGCGTCGGCCTGCTCCCCGTCCCGCTGCGCAACGTCGCGCTGACCACCATGGAGACGGCCACCCTGCGCCGGCTCTTCCCCGGCCGCTTCGCCGTCGGCCTCGGCCACGGGGTGCAGGGGTGGATGGGGCAGGCCGGCGCCCGTGCCGACTCGCCCGTCACGCTGCTTCGGGAGCACCTGGACGCCATGCGGGCGCTGCTGCGCGGTGAACGGGTCACGGTCGAGGGCCGGTACGTGCGGCTCGACGACGTCGCCCTGGACTGGCCGCCGGGCGACGACCCCGCGGACACGGCCGTGTTCGCGGGCGCACGCGGGCCGCGTTCGCTGCGGCTGAGCGGCGAGGCCGCGGACGGCACGGTGCTGGATGCCAACACCGCACCGGACGGCATCCGGCACGCGCGGTACCTCGTCGACGAGGGCCGCGCGGCGGCCTCCCGCACGGGACACCACGAGATCGTCCACTACCTCAGCACCGCCACAGGACCCGACGCGGCGGCCCGGCTGCGCGCCGAGCGGCTGCGCGAGGGCCAGGACCCCGAGGCGGGACCGGGTGTCGCGGGCGGCGCCGCCGCTGTCGCCGAGGCGGTCGCGGAAGCGGTCGCGGCGGGCGCGGACACCGTCGTCCTCCAGCCCACCGCGGACGAACCCGACCCCGAGACCTTCGTCCGCTTCGCCGCAGAGGAGGTGCGGCCGCTCCTGGACTGACCGCGGGCGCCCGTCCCGGACCGTCTCACGGGCGGTCCGGGAGGCAGCGGTCCGTCAGTCCGGGATGCCGCTGCCCAGGGCGAGGGCCGCGAACGTCGCCAGCCAGTGGTCCGTGGTGAAGTCCCCCGACGTGGTGGCCGGGAGCGCGGCAGCGAGGTTGGCGTCGGCGGACGCGTGCAGGGCGGCGGTACGTGGATCGCCGCTGGGCAGCGCACCGGCGATGGAGCGCAGGGCCGCCGAGCGGCTCAGACACAGACCGAGCAGGTGGCCGATCTGCGGGTCAGCCGTGTCCGAGATGCGCGGTGGCGGGAGGAAGTCCGCTCCTCTCGACTCGTCCAGCTCCGGCAGGAACCGGCCCACCCATGCGGCGAACTCCTCTGCCGGCAGCACGCGGCGCACGGTGTCCGCCTCGCACAGCAGCGGGGAGAGGAAGTCCTGCCCCGACGGCTCCCAGCGGGTGGCCGCGCCGTGGTCGGGCACGTACCACTCGCGTACCTTCTCGGCCACCGGCGCCACGAGGTGCGGCACGCCGGCTCGTTCGGCGCTGTCCAGCACGAGGCCGAGGGCGAACGCGCTGTTGGCGTGGGTGCCGTGCCGCACGGGGTAGGTGGCCTTGGGCAGCCAGTCGCAGAGCAGCTCGGCGGCGGTTCCGGCGGCGGGGACGAGAGCCGCCCGCCACGCTGCCGCACCGGCGCGCTCTTCCGCACCGTAGGGCTCCGCCCCTGCGTAGGGCTCCGCTTCGGCGTACGGCTCCGCCCCTGCGTCCCGCTGGTCCGCCGTGAGGCCGATGTCCGTGTCCGCGCACGCGCCGCTCTCACCGGCGAGCGCCAGCAGCCATGCCCAGCCGTAGGGCCGCTCGAACGAGGGGTGGGCCCGCAGGTAGGCGCTCTCGGCCGTCAGCGCTTCGGGCGTCAGGTGCCGGTCGAGTGTGCGCACCACCGCGTCCCGCAGGGCGGGTTCCGCGCCATTCCACGGCAGCCGCAGCGACCGCAGGAGGAGCCAGTGCATGTGGACGGACGAGTGCCAGTCGTAGGCCCCGTAGAAGGCGGGGTGGAACCGGCGCGGCTCCACCAGTTCCCCGCGTCCGGCGAGCAGGTGCGCCGGGGCGTTCGGATACTCCCGGGTGACGTTGGCGAGGGCGACCTCGGCGAAGCGTGGCAGCCGCTCCACCAGCGCCTCCCACCGTTCGCGCCGGCTCGTGACGCCCTCGGCGTCTGTGGTGCTCCCGGCGCCCTCGACGGTGCCCTCCGGTCCGGTCGTGCCGCTCAATGTGTCGCTCCTCCCGCCACGCGCAGGTCCACCGTCGTGCGCGCCGCGGTGGCCACCATGGCGGCCAGGCCGTGTGCGGCGTCGCGTACGGAGAGCGAGGGTGGGGTCGGGGCGTGGGCCGCGGCCTGCTGCGGGGTGTAGGGGACGTGGACGAAACCGCCGCGCACCGCGGGGTGCTCGGTGGCCAGCAGGTGCGCGAGTCCGTAGAAGAGGTGGTTGCACACGAAGGTGCCCGCCGTCTGGGAGACGGAGGCGGGGACGCCGGCCTCCCGCGCCGCGGCGGCGCAGGCCTTGATGGGCAGGGTGCTGAAGTAGGCGGCGGGGCCGCCCGCCACCACGGGCTCGTCCACGGGCCGGCGGCCCGCGTTGTCGGGTATGCGGGCGTCGTCGACGTTGAGGGCGACGCGTTCGACGGTCAGGTCGGTGCGGCCGCCCGCCTGGCCCAGGCACACCACCAGGTCGAGCCCGTCCCCGGCGTCCTCGACGGCGGCGCGCAGCTCCTCAAGGGCCGTGCCGAAGGCGCAGCTGATCCGTACCGCCCGCACCCGGACCCCGGGCGGGGGGTCGGCGGCGAGCAGTTCGGCGGCCTGCCAGGAGGGGTTGACCTCCTCGCCGTCGAAGGGGGCGAACCCGGTGACCAGTACCTGCGCGGGGGAGGAGGGGTCGGGCGCGGCGGGCGGGGGCGCAGTCACGGGGGCCGCTCCTAGAAGGCGAAGAGGTAGACGATGGCGATGTTGCAGGCCAGCAGCGCCACCGCGGTGGGGGCCTGGGCCTTGATCGGCCCGTACTGGTCCTTGAGCTCCAGCAGTGCCGCGGGGACGAGGTTGAAGTTGGCCGCCATGGGCGTGCACAGGGTGCCGCAGAATCCGGCGAGCATGCCGACCGCGAGGACGGCGGCGGGATCGCCGTTCATCTGCTCGATCAGGACGGGCCAGCCGACGGCCGCGGTCATCACGGGGAAGGCGGCGAAGGCGTTGCCCATGATGACGGTGAAGACGAACATGCCCGCGCAGTACAGCGCGACGGCCGCCAGCTTCTGGCCGTCCGGAAGGATGGATTCGGTGATCTCGCGTACCTGGGTGCCGACGCCCGCGGCCTGGAATATCGCTCCCAGTACGGCGAGCAGCTGGGGCAGCAGCAGGGCCCAGCCCATGGACTCCAGCAGCCCGCGCCCGGCGTGCAGGGGCACGCTGACGCGCCGTTCGCGCAGCACCCACATGCCGACGGCCAGTGCGACGATGGCGCCGAGGCCGAGTCCGAGGATGGTCTCGCTGCCCTCTTCGAGTACGGGGCTGCCGCCGATCTCGACCTTGGCGACCAGGACGGCGCACACCATGGCGACCAGCGGGATGGTCAGCGCGGGGATGAACAGCTTGGCGCCGAAGCGTGCGGCCAGCGTGGCGCGTTCGGACTCGCTGGTGGTCTGCGGGACGCCCTTGCCGGTGAGGTTGAAGCCGCCGACGCAGATGAGGCCGAGGACGGCCACCCCCAGGGGTTCGGCGGGCAGGGACTTCTCGTTGACCCAGGTGCTGTAGAAGAAGCAGACGCCCAGCAGCCCCCAGAAGGCGGCCGTGCCGTGGCGCTTGGGGTTGGTGCGGTCGCGCAGCATCTGGGCCGCCATGATGACGAAGACGGCGCCGACCAGCCAGAAGAACCACTCGGATTTGATCACTTGGCGGCCCCGCCTTCCGTGCTTTCCGGGGAGCGCCCTTGCGCGTCCTCGCGCGCCACTGCCATCTCGGCGTTCGCGGTCACCAGGTCGCGCTCCAGTTTCCGGTCGAGGCGCAGCAGCCTGCCGCCGTGGATGAAGAAGGCGCACACGGCGCTGGGGACGGCCCACAGCGCGAGGTGCAGCGGCTCCAGGTGGGTGTGGTATGTGCTGTTGACCAGGCCGGTGATCAGCAGGATGGAGCCGATGGCGAGGAAGCAGTCCTCGCCGAAGAAGAGGCCCACCGTGTCGGTGCCGGCGGCGTGCGAGCGCACCTTCTCGCGGACCTTCCGGGGCAGCGGGCGGTCCTCGTTCATGCGTTCGGTGGCGGCCTCGGCCATCGGCGCGATCATCGGGCGGACGCTCTGTGCGGGGCCGCCGATGGTCTGCAAGCCGACGGCCGCGGTGAGCTGCCGCAGCAGCAGGTAGAGGGTCAGGAAGCGTCCGGTGGTCAGCTTGGTGCCGAGCTTGCCGATGAGGGTGCGGGCCTGCTGCTGGAGACCGTTGCGTTCCAGGAGGCCGATGACGGGCAGCGTGATCGCGAAGATCGTCACCGACCGGCTGGACGCGAAGCTCTCGCCGAAGGTCCGCAGGATCTCGACGGGGGAGAGCTTGCCGAGCAGCCCTGTGACGATCCCCGCCACTCCGACGACGAGCAGCGGGTTGCGGCGCGTCGCGAAGCCGAGGACCACCACGAGGACGCCGAGGAGAACGATCATGTCGCCTCCGCCTTCCATGAAGCGACTTCCGCCAAGCGGATTCCGGTGAAGCGAATTCCACGGGAGGCTAGAGGATTGTTGAACGATCCGACAAGAGTGAGCCATGTCACTCGGAGGCCCTCCCCTCACTCGGAGGCCGTCACTCGGCTGTCGCCGCGACGCGGCCGGCGGGACCCGCTGTCCCGAGGGGGTGCCTTACGGGTACGCCTCCAGCAGCTGCCGCAGCGAGTCGTCCAGATAGGCCGCCAGCAGCTGCTCGGCCGCGGCCTTCCGCCCCGCCTCCAGAGCTCCGGCGAGCTCCTGGTTGCGCGTGAGGTAGGGATCGTGGAAGCGGCGCAGGTCGCCCATGATGTGGAACGCGAGCCGCAGTTCGGCCAGCACGCCGCGCATCATCTCGTCGGTGCGGACGCTGCCGGCGAGGCCGGCCAGTGCCTGGTGGAAGCGGATGTTGGCGGTCGAGCACTCCTGCCAGTCGCCGTCGGCCGCCGCCTTCTCGCCCGCCGTGACGGCCGCCCGCACCTCGGCCACGTCGTACGGCGGCTCACCGAGCCCGCGCAGGGCCGCGCACTCGACGAGGCGGCGGACGCGGTAGATGTCCACGATGTCGGTGTCGGTCAGCACGCGGACGAACGTGCCCCGGTTCAGCCGGTGGACGAGCAGCCTCTCGTGCGTCAGCAGCCGGAACGCCTCCCGCAGGGTGTTGCGCGAGACGCCGAGGGCACCGCAGATGCGCTCCTCCGAGAGCCGGGTACCGGGCGGGAAGGAGCCCCGGGCTATCCGCTCGCGCAGAATGGCCGCCACGCGTTCGGCCGTGCTGGTACGTCCCAGCAGCGCACGGTCGGCGGCCAGGTCCGACAGCGCGGCGGACAGGCCGGCGGGCGGTTGTGCGGACATGGGTCTCCCTCGGGTGGGTGCGCGCGCCGGCGCGGGGCCGGGGGCGGGATGGGGGCGTCCTGGGCGGCATCCGGGCGAACCGGACGCCGGGCCCTCTTGCCGGATTGTTCAACAATCGCTTACGTTGCTGGCGATGGACCGGATGATCGACCTTAACGCCGACCTCGGCGAGGGCTTCGGGCGCTGGCACCTGACCGACGACGAAGCCCTGCTCGCCTCGGTCACCAGTGCCAACGTCGCCTGCGGCTACCACGCGGGGGACCCCGCCACCATGCGCCGCGTCTGCGAACTGGCCGCCGAACGCGGTGTCCGCATCGGCGCGCAGGTCTCCTACCGCGACCTGGCCGGCTTCGGCCGCCGCGCCATGGACGTGCCCGCCGCCGAGCTGGCCGCCGAAGTGGCGTACCAGGTCGGGGCGCTGGAGGTCTTCGCCCGCGCGGCCGGCTCCGCGGTCGCCTACGTCAAACCGCACGGCGCGCTCTACAACCGCGCCGTCCACGACGCCGAGCAGGCCGCCGCCGTCGTCGAGGGCGTGCGGCTGGCCGAAGCGGCGCGGGGCCCCGGCAGCCCGCTGCCGGTGCTCGGCCTGCCGGGATCCCGGCTGCTGGCCGCCGCGGCCGAGGCCGGACTGCCCACGGTCGCAGAGGCGTTCGCCGACCGCGCCTACCGCCCCGACGGCACGCTCGTGCCCCGTACCGAGCCCGGCGCCGTGCTCCACGACCCCGAGCAGGTGATCGAGCGGGCGCTGCGCCTGGCCGGGGACGGCGAGCTCGTCGCCGCCGACGGCGGACGGCTGCGCAGCGCGGCCCGCTCGCTGTGCGTGCACGGCGACACCCCGGCCGCCGCGCGACTGGCCCGGCGGGTCCGCGAGGAGCTGGCCGCGGCCGGCGTCACCGTCCGGGCCTTCGCGTGAGCCGGAGCGCGCACGAGGTGGCCGGGGAACGCGGCGCGAGTCCGGAAGGCCGCGCGGGCCGCGGCCAGGCCCGCGCCGCCGTGCTGCCGGTGGGCCGCGACGGGCTGCTGGTCGAACTCGGCACCGCCGAGGAGACCGAGGCCCTGCACGCCGAACTCCTGCGCCGCCGCGCCCTGGGCACCCTGCCGCCCGTCGCCGAGATCGTCCCAGGGGCCAGGACCGTGCTGCTGGACGGCTTCCCGAGCGCCGACGCGGCCCGCGCGCTGGCCGCCGAGCTGCCCGGCTGGAACGTGCCGCCGCTGACCGGCTCGGCGGCCGGCGCGCTGGAGATCCCCGTCCGCTACGACGGCCCCGACCTCGCCGACGTGGCGGCGCTGTGGGGCGTGGCCGAGGACGAGGTGCCGCGTATCCACGCGGCCGCCACCTTCCGCGTCGCCTTCTGCGGATTCGCCCCCGGCTTCGGCTACCTGACGGGGCTCGACGAGCGCTACCACGTGCCGCGCCGCGCCGATCCGCGCACCCGCGTCCCGGCCGGTGCCGTCGGCCTCGCGGGCCCGTACACGGGCGTCTACCCGCGCTCCTCACCCGGCGGATGGCAGCTGATCGGTACGGCACCCGAAACGGTGCTGTGGGACGCGGACCGCACCCCCGCCGCACTCCTCACGCCGGGAACGCGCGTGCGTTTCGTCCCGCTGGAGTCCGACGAGGCGCAGCCCGGGCCCCGACGAGCCGGGCCAGGGCCGGCCCCTGGGAGGCGACCGTGAGGGCCGGCGGACTTCAGACGGCACGGGCCGGGGTGCTGACCACCGTCCAGGACCTCGGCCGCGCCGGCTACGCGCACCTGGGCGTACCGCGCTCCGGAGCCCTCGACGCGGGCGCTCACCGCCTCGCCAACCGGCTGCTCGGCAACCCGGAGACGGCCGCGACCCTGGAGACCACCTTGACGGGGTGTGCCGTGCGGGCCCTGCGTCCCACCGTCGCCGCCGTCACCGGCGCGCCCTGCCCGGTGAGGGTCGACGGGCGGCCCGCCGCCTGGGGGCAGCCCGTCCACGTCCCCGCGGGCGCCGTCCTCGACGTCGGTGCCGCCACCCACGGCGTCCGCTCGTACCTGGCGTTCGACGGCGGCGTGGACGCGGATCCGGTGCTGGGCAGCCGCGCCACCGACCTGCTCTCCGGACTCGGACCCGCGCCCCTGCGCGAGGGCGGGGTGCTCGGCCTCGGCGCGCCGCCCGCGCACCGGCCCGCGGGCTGCTGCGACGCCGCCGCCTGGACGGCGCCGCCGCGCGAGTTGCTGCTGCCCGTGGTGCTGGGGCCGCGGCACGACTGGTTCACCTCCGGCGGGCTGCGCACCCTGCTGACCTGCGGCTACCGGGTCTCCGCCGCCAGCAACCGGATCGGGCTGCGCCTTGAGGGCCCCGCGCTGGAGCGGGCCGGGGAAGGGGAACTGGCCAGCGAGGGCATGCCGCTGGGAGCCGTCCAGGTGCCGCCCGAGGGCCGTCCGGTGATCTTCCTGGCGGACCACCCGACGACCGGTGGCTACCCCGTCGTCGGTGTCGTGCCCGCCGAGGCGCTCGACGTGGCAGCCCAGGCCCCGCCGGGAACCCCGGTCCGCTTCACCCCCGCGGGGGCGTGAGGGCTCGCGCCTTCAGTCCTCTTCCGCTTCCGCCGGGGGCGCCGTCACCGCGATCAGCCGGCAGACCGTCTCGATGTCGATCTTGACCTGGGCGATCGAGGCGCGCCCCGAGAGCCAGGTGATCAGCGCCGAGTGCCAGGTGTGTTCGATGACGCGGACCGCGGAGAGCTGCTCGGGGGTGGCGGGCCCCTCCAGGCCCATGGCGTCCAGGATGATCGCCGTCGTCAGCCGGGAGACGGTGTCCACCTCGGGGCTGACGGAGCGGTCGGCGAAGTTGAGGGCACGGACCATCGCGTCGGCCAGCTGGGGCTCGCGCTGGAGGGCGCGGAAGGCACGCATCAACGTCTTGGCGACGCGGGCGGCCGCCTCGGTCTCCTCCGGGGGCCGCTTGTGCAGGGTCTCGTGCATGTGCTGCAACTGGTCCTGCATGGTGGCCACCAGCAGGTGCACCTTGGAGGGGAAGTAGCGGTAGAGGGTGCCCAGGGCGACGTGCGAGGAGTCGGCCACCTCGCGCATCTGCACCGCGTCGAACCCGCCCCGCCTGGCCAGCTGCGCGCTGGCGTGCAGGATGCGGCGGCGCCTGGCCTCCTGGCGTTCGGTCAGCGGCGGAGACTGCGTCAGCGGGTGCGTGAGCGGCTGCGGGCGCGACGGCCGCTTGGCTCGGGCCGTGTGCGGGGGCTTGGGCTGCGGCGGTGTCGGCATCGCGTTGTTCGTCCCGTTTCCGTGGCGTCGTGAAGCCCTGGGGTGAGCCGTGCATTGTTGCAGGCCCCGCAGGGGTGGCGCGAATCACCTGCTCCGGTGGTTCGCCCGAAGTGACTGGCCGGTAAATTCTTCACTCCGGGGCGAGTCCCGGGCGGCGCCACCGCCCGGTGCCGTCCCTCCCGAACAGCGACCTGAAACTTGTTCTAGGTTAGCGCGAGCGGCTACGCTCCGGCGGAACGCAGTGACGAAGGGGGCCGCGAGTGACCGGTCAGGCCGTAACGGACCGCCCGCTGCGCATCGCGCTGCTGACGTACAAGGGCAACCCCTTCTGCGGCGGCCAGGGCGTCTACGTACGCCACCTCTCCCGCGAACTCGCCCGCCTGGGCCACACCGTCGAGGTCATCGGCGCCCAGCCCTACCCGGTGCTCGACGAGGTCCCCGACGCCTCCGGGCGCCTCACCCTCACCGAGCTGCCCAGCCTCGACCTCTACCGCCAGCCCGACCCCTTCCGCACCCCGGGGCGCGGCGAGTACCGCGACTGGGTCGACCTGATGGAGGTCGGCACCATGCGGACGGGCGGCTTCCCCGAGCCGCTCACCTTCTCGCTGCGCGCCCGCCGCCACCTGGCCACGCGGCGCGGCGCGTTCGATGTCGTCCACGACAACCAGACGCTCGGCTACGGCCTGTTGGGCGGCCCCGGGGCGCTCGGCGCGCCCCTCGTGACCACCATCCACCACCCCGTCACCGTCGACCGCAGACTGGAGTTGGAGGCGGCGCACGGCTGGCGGCAGCAGGTCTCCGTCCGCCGCTGGTACGGCTTCACCCGCATGCAGCGCCGGGTCGCCCGCCGCCTGCCCTCGGTGGTCACCGTCTCGGGCTCCTCCCGCCAGGAGATCGCCGACGACCTCGGTGTGCGCCACGAACGCATCCACGTCGTGCCCATCGGCGCCGACACCCGCCTCTTCTCGCCCGACGCGTCCGTGCCCGAGACGCCGGGCCGGATCGTGACGACCTCCAGCGCCGACGTGCCGCTCAAGGGCCTCGTCTTTCTCATCGAGGCGCTGGCCAAGGCGCGCACCGAGCAGCCCGAGGCGCACCTGGTCGTCGTCGGCAAACGCCCCGCCCACGGCCCGGTCGCCGACGCGATCGACGCCCACGGCCTGGGCGGCGCCGTCGAGTTCGTCAAGGGCATCACCGACGCGGAACTCGCCACGCTGGTGCGCTCCGCCCAGGTCGCCTGCGTCCCCTCCCTGTACGAGGGCTTCTCCCTGCCCGCCGCCGAGGCCATGGCCACCGGCACACCCCTGCTGGCCACCACGGGCGGCGCCATCCCCGAGGTCGCCGGGCGGGACGGCGACACCTGCCTGGCCGTGCCGCCGGGCGACGCCGGCGCGCTGGCCGCCGGGCTCGTACGGCTGCTGTCCGACAGCGCGCTGCGGGCCAGGGTCGGGGCCGCCGGACGGGAGCGGGTGCTGCGGAAGTTCACCTGGGAGAAGGCGGCGCTGGGCACCGTCGAGTGCTACCGCGCCGCCATGGGCGCGCCCGCACGCGAGACCGCGCCGCCCGTGGCGCGGCCGCCCGTCGGGCCGCCGCACGCCGCCGCCGAAAGCCGGCACGAGCCACCGAAGGCCGAAGCAAGTCGCTGAAAGCCGCTGACCCGCCGCCCTGTCGGCCCCGCTCCCGCCCCCCCCGCATGACCTTCTGGAAGGCTGATCGCCTGTGCTGACCGTGGACTTCGCCCGCTTCCCGCTCGCCCCCGGCGACCGCGTGCTCGACCTGGGATGCGGGGCGGGACGGCACGCCTTCGAGTGCTACCGGCGCGGAGCACGCGTGGTCGCGCTCGACCGGAACGCCGAGGAGATCCGCGAGGTCGCCGCCTGGTTCGCGGCCATGGCCGAGGAGGGAGAGGCCCCCGAAGGCGCCACCGCCACCGCCATGGAGGGCGACGCGCTCGCCCTGCCGTTCCCCGACGACAGCTTCGACGTCGTCATCATCTCCGAGGTCATGGAGCACATCCACGACGACAAGGGCGTCCTCGCCGAGATGGTGCGCGTCCTGCGGCCCGGCGGCCGGATAGCGGTCACCGTGCCCAGGTACGGCCCGGAGAAGGTCTGCTGGGCGCTCAGCGACGCCTACCACGAGGTGGAGGGCGGCCACATCCGCATCTACCGGGCCACCGAACTCCTGGCCAAGATGCGCGGGGCCGGGCTGCGCCCCTACGGCAGCCACCACGCCCACGGACTGCACGCACCGTACTGGTGGCTCAAGTGCGCTTTCGGGGTGAACCGCGACGGCGACGAGGCAGCGCTGCCGGTGCGCGCCTACCACAAGCTGCTGGTGTGGGACATCATGAAGCGCCCGCTGGCCACCCGGCTCGCCGAGCGCGCCCTCGACCCCGTCATCGGCAAGAGCTTCGTCGCCTACGCGACCAAGCCGCACCTTCCGCACCTCACCGAGGCCGACGACCTTCAGCTCCGCGCCGACGAGAGTGCGGCGGCGGCCAAGTGACCAGCCCCGAGCGCACCGAGCGGCTCGTACTGCCCGGCGTCCTGACCGCAAAGCAGGCCCGGCAGACCGTCGCCGGCATCGCGGCCCAGCAGCGCGACGACGGCGCCATACCGTGGTTCCGCGGCCACCACCTCGACCCGTGGGACCACGTCGAGGCGGCCATGGCCCTGGACGCCGCGGGCGAACACGACCGCGCCGAGGCCGCCTACCGCTGGCTCGCCGCCCACCAGCGGCCCGACGGCTCCTGGTACGCGGCCTACGCCGACGGTGACGCGGCCGCCCCCACCGACCGGGCCCGCGAGACCAACTTCTGCGCCTACCCGGCCGTCGGCATCTGGCACCACTACCTGGCCACCGGCGACGACGCCTTCCTCGACCGCATGTGGCCCGTGGTCACCGCGGCCGTCGCGTTCGTGCTCGAACTCCAGCAGCCGGGCGGCGAGATCGGCTGGAAGCGCGAGGCCGACGGCACCGCCCGCACCGACGCGCTGCTGACCGGATCCTCCTCCGTCCACCACGCGCTGCGGTGCGCGCTGGCGATGGCCGAGCACCGCGAGGAGCCGCAGCCCGACTGGGAACTGGCCGTGGGCTGGCTCGGCCACGCCATCCGCCGCCACCCCGAACGGTTCCTCGACAAGAGCCGCTACTCCATGGACTGGTACTACCCCGTCCTCGGCGGCGCCCTGCGCGGCACCGCGGCCAAGGAGCGCGTCGAGGAGGGCTGGGACCGCTTCGTGGTGCCCGGCTTCGGCTGCCGCTGCGTCGTCCCCAACCCGTGGGTGACCGGCGGCGAGAGCGCGGAACTGGCCCTCGCGCTGTGGGCGATGGGCGAGTCCGACCGGGCCCTGGACGTGCTCCAGTGGATGGGCCACCTGCGCGCCGACGACGGCATGTACTGGACGGGGTACGTCTTCGAGAACGAGGCCGTCTGGCCCGTCGAGCGCACCACGTGGACGGCGGGGGCGCTGCTGCTGGCCGTCGCGGCGCTGGGCGGCGACGACGCGACGGTCCAGGTCTTCCGCGGCGACGCCCTGCCGACGGGCCTGGACCCCGACTGCTGCTGAGGCTTCCCCGGGAACGCGGGGGCCGGGGCGCCCCCCGGGGCTACCCGGCCAGCTGGGCCAGCACCCGCAGCGTGTGCGGATCGGGTGCCAGCACCAGCAGGTCGGTCACCGGACCCGCGCGCCACAGCTCCAGCCGTTCGGCGACCCTCGCGCGCGGGCCCACCAGCGAGATCTCGTCGGCGAAGGCGTCGGGCACGGCGCGTACCGCCTCCTCGCGCCGCCCCTCGGCGAACAGCGCCTGGACGCGCTCGGCGTCCTGCGCGTACCCCATGCGCGCCATCAGCTCCGCGTGGAAGTTGCGGCGGGCGTGCCCCATGCCGCCGACGTAGAAGCCGAGCATGGCCTTGACGGGCAGCAGGCCCTCGGCCACGTCGTCGCAGATCCTGGCCTGGGCCAGGGGTGCGACGAGGAACCCGGGCGGTGCCGTGGCGAGCGCGTCCTGGTAGACCGAGGCGCGCGTCGGCGACCAGTACAGCGGCAGCCAGCCGTCGGCGATGCGCGCGGTCTGGGCGACGTTCTTGGGGCCCTCCGCGCCGAGCAGGACGGGCAGGTCGCCGCGGAGCGGGTGGGTGATGGACCTCAGCGGTTTGCCCATGCCGGTGGAGCCGGGGCCCGTGTACGGGTGCGGGTGGTAGCGCCCGTCCAGGGTCACGGGCGCCTCGCGGCGCAGTACCTGGCGTACGACGTCCACGTACTCGCGGGTCAGGGTCAGGGGCGAGGAGGGGAAGGGCCGCCCGTACCAGCCCTCGACCACCTGCGGGCCCGACAGGCCCAGCCCCAGGTGCATGCGGCCGCCGCTGAGGTGGTCGAGGGTGAGGGCGTGCATGGCGGTGGCCGTGGGGGTGCGGGCCGCCATCTGTGCGACGGCGGTTCCCAGGCGGATGCGGCTGGTGTGGGCGGCGATCCAGGTCAGGGCCGTGAACGCGTCCGAGCCCCAGGACTCGGCGGTCCACACCGAGTGGTAGCCCAGGTCCTCCGCCTCGCGGGCGAGTTCCAGGTGGCGGGGGTCGGGCCCGCGGCCCCAGTACCCGAGCGCCAGTCCGAGCCGCATCGCCCGCCCCCTTCGTCCGCCCGCCCGGCAACTGACAAGACGTCAGGTCGCCGGGGCAGCGTACGGCAGCGGCCCCCCGCCCGGAAGGGCGAGGGGCCGCTGACCCGTGCGGGCGGCCTGGAGGCTCAGCCGCGCTGGATGTTGGAGGTGTCCTGTAGGACGCCGCGGCGGCCGTCCTGCGTCTGGGCGATGAGCGCCTGGCCGCGCTGTTCGACCGCCAGGTACCAGGTACCGGGGGCCAGTTCGGCGATCGGCTGCGGCGAGCCGTCCTCGGGGAAGAGCGGACGCGCCATCGGGACGGCGAACCAGAACGGCTGGAACCCGGCGTCCTGGGGAGCGCCCGGGGCGCCCTGCGCGCCCCCGTGGGGCTGGCCCGGCCCCGGCTGGCCCGGCTGCGGCCCCGGCTGGCCGTACTGCGGCTGACCCGGCTGACCGCCCTGCGCACCGTACGGGCCCGGCTGGCCCGCCTGCGGGCCGCCCGGGTAGCCGTAGCCGCCCTGCTGCGGGTAGCCGTAGGGCGCCGCACCCGCGCCGGGACCCCCCGCACCGCCGGCGGGCACCAGCGGAGCCGCCAGCGCCGGGACGACCGGGGTGATGAGCGCCGCGGCAGCACCGATCAGCACCGCGATGAGCCCGAGGATGGCCCCGGCACCCATGTCGGCGCCGTCAGGGGCGACGATGAACTCCCAGATCATGGACCACAGTGAGACCACGATCAGGCTCGCACCGAACTGCGGCAGCGTGACGGCGCCGAACTTGCGGCCCTCCGGCAGGAAACGGCCACCGACCAGCGCCGCGGCACCGAGGATCCCCGTCAGGAAGATCGAGGGCAGGATCAGCTGGAGCTTCTCCGTGTCCCAGGCGTTCGGTACCTCGTCGCACAGCGAACCGGAGCATTCGATGGAGAAGAAGTCGAGGAACGAAGCGATGAACAGCAGCACCGCTGCTCCTATCACCGCACCGTCGCCTCGCGTGAGCGAGCGGATGTTCACGTGGGGTCCTTAATCGGTCTGGTCATGGTTGAAGTCTGCCGGGGGTGAGCACCCCATCGTACGGATGAGACTACGGGCGGGCCCCGGGGGTTCGCTTCCCGGTTTCACGGTTTCCCCTTCCCGGCTGTGAGGAAAGCGGTGATCCCGTCCGTGACCCCGCCTGCCGCCTTTTCGCGCCACTTCGCCGACGTGAGGTTGGCGACGTCGTGCGGGTCACGCATGTTGCCGCATTCGAGGAAGACCTTGGGCACCTTACTCAGGTTGAGGCCCCCCAAGTCGCCTCTGGTGTCCAGGCCGTTGCCGTCACCAAGGTAGTTGGCGGGCTGTTCGCCGGTGGCCGTACGGAAAGCGTCGCGCAGATCGGTACCGAACCGTCGAGAAGGCGTGACGATGTCGCGGGTGTCCGCGGCGCCCTCGTGGACCGATGCGGGAAGAATCACATGGAAACCGCGGCTTCCAGCGGGTGCCCCGTCAGCATGGAGCGAAATGGCCGCGTCCGCTTGCGCCTGATTTCCCTTTTCCGCGCGTTCATCCACGCATGGGCCGTACGGCTCGTCGCCGTCGTGCGTCAACCTGACGGTGGCCCCGTGCTCCTGAAGCCGCGCACGGACCCGGTGGGCCAGATCGAGAGTGAAGTCGGCCTCCGCGTAACCTGAATTGGTCGCGGTGCCCGTGGTGTCGCATTCCTTCTTCCCCGTGCCGATATCGACGCGCCGGGAAATCTTGCCTGGCTGGTCGCGGTTGTGCGGATTGTGGCCGGGGTCGACGACGATCACCTTGCCGCGCAGCGGCTTGTCCGCCGGCTTCTCCCCTCCCCGCGCGTCGTCGCCCTGCTCGCTCCCCGCGCCGGGGGAGGACGCAGAGGTGCCTCCCCCGTCCTTCGCGTGCGGCTTGCCGTCCTCGTCACCGTCTCCGCCGAACGCGCCGCATCCGGCGGTGCCCAGGCACACGAGCGCGGCGGTCACCGCCGCCGCCATCCGCTGCCCCGTCCGCCGCCGTCGCTTCACGTAGCCTCCATTCGACACGGGCGTAGATGGTAGGCCCTCGCCCCCGGGCAGCCTCCGGCGCGGTGGCCGCGGGGCACCCGGAGTGAGGAGCGGGGGGCGCGGGTGCCGCGCTCAGCGCCGCCGCAGGACCCGCAGGGAACCCGTCGCGGGGCCCGGGCCGTAGGCGCCCGAGGCCAGGGCGCGCTCGTGGAGGTGGTGCGGCGCCTGTCCGCCGTCCGCCGGGTCGGGGAAGACGTCGTGGATCACCAGCAGTCCGCCGGGTGCCAGGTGCGGGGTCCAGCCCTCGTAGTCGGCGCTCGCGTGCTCCTCCGTGTGGCCGCCGTCGATGAAGACGAGACCCAGCGGCGTCCCCCACAGCGCGGCCACCCGCGGCGAGCGTCCGACCAGCGCGATCACGTGCTCCTCCAGGCCGGCCGCGTGCAGTGTGCGCCGGAAGGTGGGCAGGGTGTCCATCGCGCCCACGACCGGGTCGACGACCTCGGGATCGTGGTACTCCCAGCCGGGCTGCTGCTCCTCGCTCCCGCGGTGGTGGTCGACGGTGAGCGCCGGCACCCCCGCCGCCCGGGCCGCGTCCGCCAGCAGCAGCGTGGAGCGCCCGCAGTAGGTGCCCACCTCCAGCAGCGGCAGCCCCAGCGCCCCCGCCTCGGCGGCCGCCGCGTACAGCGCCAGGCCCTCGTCCCGCGGCATGAAACCCTTCGCCGCCTCGAACGCGGCGAGCGTATGCGGCTGCGGAGCGGCGACGCCGCCACCGGGGGTGGGGGAGGGCTGGTTCATCGGTGTTCCTTACCTGTCGTGGACGCGCGTCCGCGTTTCGCCCGCGGTCCGTTCCGGGCCGGCGCGCTACCGGGTCATGCTGCCCTACCGCCGTCTCCCTGCCGGGAGAAGGTGCCGCAGAGGCGCTCCGCCTCCCGACGAGAATCTCCCACCGAGGGCCTCCCACCGGGGGCCCCACCGAGGGTTCACGGCGCCCGGTCTCGCCGTCGGCGCGCACCTTCCCTCTTGGTGGAACGTGTTCTACTGTGCCCCGCATGGCCGACGGGAGTACCGCAAGTACCGGAATCGCAGGCGGCATCGGAACGACCCAGGAGCAGCGGGACCTGGCCGCTTCCGTACGGGGCTGGCTGGCGCGCGCCGTCCCCGGCACGGAACGGCGCGCGGCGCTGGAGACTCCGCCGGGCCCGGAGCGGCCCCCCTGGTGGAAGGGGCTCGCGGAGCAGGGCCTGTGCGGCATCCACCTGCCCGAGGACGCGGGCGGCGGGGGCGGCTCCCTGCCCGACCTGGCCGTCGTCGTGGAGGAGACCGGCAGGGCCGCGCTTCCCGGCCCTTACCTGCCCCACGTCCTCGCCTGCGAACTCCTGCGCGCGGCGGGCGGCGTGGACGCCGCACTGCTCGGTGCGCTGGCCACCGGTGAGCGCGTCGCCGCCCTCGCCCTCGGCCCCGGCTCCCTCACCGCGGCGCCCGGGCACGGCGACGGCCCCTCCTACGTGCTCGACGGCACCGCCCCACCCGTGCTCGGCGGAGCCCAGGCCGACGTGGTGCTCCTCGCCGCGGGCACCCCGGCCGGCACCGTGTGGCTCACCGTCGACGCCGAAGCGCTCGACATCAGCGCGCAGGAGAGCGCCGACCCCCTGCGCCCCACCGCCGAGGTCACCGCCCGCGGGCTGGAGGTGCCGGCGGCCCGCGCGCTGCCGCTCGACGACGACCGCGTACGCGAGGTCGCCGCCGTCCTCTTCTCCGCCGAGGCGTGCGGTCTCGCCGCCTGGGCACTGGCGACCGCTACCGAACACGCCCGGACCCGCGAGCAGTTCGGGCGGCCCATCGGCCAGTTCCAGGCCGTCAAGCACCTGTGCGCCGACATGCTCGTCCGCCTCGAACAGGCCAGGGCCCTCACCTGGGACGCGGCCCGCGCCTCCCGCACCCCGGACGAAGGAGCGGCGCAGGCGGCGGATGCGGCCGGCGGGCAGCACGGCGATGAGGGCGGCCCCGAGGCGGTCCGCGGGCTGACGGCGGCGCTCGCCGCCTCGGTCGCGCTGGAGGCGGCCCACACCTGCGCCAAGGACTGTGTGCAGATCCTCGGAGGCGTCGGCTTCACCTGGGAGCACGACGCACACCTGTACCTGCGCCGCGCCGTGGTGGCCCGGCAGCTGCTGGGCACCGGTGCGGCGCACCGGCTCCGCGCCGCCCGGCTCGCGGGCGCGGGCACCCGCCGCAGGCTGCGCATGCGGCTGCCGGACGAGGCGGAGGGCTACCGCGCGCAGGCGCGCGAGGTGATCGCGCCGCTGCGGGGGCAGGACCCCGCGGCGGTCCGCCGCGCGCTGGCGCCGACCGGCTACGCGGCCCCGCACCTGCCCACGCCCTACGGTCTGGGCGCGGGGCCCGTGCGGCAGCTGGCGGTGCAGCGCGAGCTGGACGAGCACGGCGTGAAGGTCTCCGACCTGGGGATCGCCACCTGGGTCGTGCCCTCTGTGCTCACCTACGGCACCGAGGCCCAGCGCGAGCGCCACCTGATGCCCACGCTCAGCGGCGAGGTGCTGTGGTGCCAGCTCTTCTCAGAACCGGAGGCGGGCTCGGACCTGGCCTCGCTGCGCACCCGCGCGGAGCCGACCGGGGACGGCGGCTGGCGGATCAACGGCCAGAAGGTGTGGACGTCGGCGGCGCAGTGGGCGCAGTGGGGCATTCTGCTGGCGCGCACGGACCCGGAGGCGCCCAAGCACGAGGGCCTGACGTTCTTCCTCGTCGACATGGCGCACACCCCCGGACTCGAGGTGCGCCCGCTGAAGGAGATCACGGGCGACGCGCTGTTCAACGAGGTGTGGTTCGACGACGCCGTGCTCCCGGCCGACGCGGTGGTCGGTGAGGTGAACGACGGCTGGCGGGTGGCCCGGCACACTCTGGGCAACGAACGCGTCCACATGGCCGATCAGCTCACCTTCGGTACGGGACTCGAAGCCCTCCTCGCCCGGCTGGGCCCAAGCGGCGGTGCGCACGAGGGCGTCGACGACACGGTGCGCGAGCGGATCGGCGCTCTGGCGGCCGAGGCCCACGCGCTGGCCTGCATCGGGCTGCGCACCACGCTCCAGCAGGTCGAGGGGCTGGATCCGGGCGCCGGCGCCAGTGTCCGCAAGCTCATCCAGACCCCGCACCAGCAGCGGATCGCCGAGCTGGCCCTCGAACTGCTCGGCGCGGACGGCGCGGTGTGCGAGGGAGCCGGTGAGCGGGCGGTGCACGAGTTCCTGATGTCGCGCTGTTTGACCATCGCGGGCGGCACCACCCAGGTGCAGCTCAACGTGGTGGCCGAACGTCTGCTCGGACTGCCTCGTGACCCGGAGCCGCGCCCCCTCATCTGAGCCCGTTCGCTCATCCGGGCTCGTTGGGCGAGCTCGTCCGAACGCTCTCCAAAGACACAAGGAGCAGCCATGACCGGCAAGGCGTTCGTCATCGGCGTGGGGATGACCCCCTTCGTCAAACCCGAAACCCGCGAGTGGCAGTACTGGGACATGGCCGAGGAGGCGGGCAGCGCGGCGCTGGCCGACGCGGGACTCGCCTACGACGCCGTCGAACAGGCCGCCGTCGGCCACTGCCACCAGCCCTCGACCGCCGCTCAGCGCGCCGTCTACGAACTCGGCCTCACCGGCGTCCCCGTCTACAACGTCAACAACAACTGCGCCACGGGCTCCACCGCGCTGATGCTGGCCCGCCAGTTCGTGGCCTGGGGGATCAACGACTGCGTCCTCGCGCTCGGCTTCGAGAAGATGCGCAAGGGCGCCCTGGGCTCGGGCGCCGACCCGGGTGACTTCGCCACCTCCCCCGTCGCCCGGCACTACGGCGTCATGGCGGCCGGGCACGGCTTCGAGGCGAGTCCGCCCACCGCGCAGATCTTCGGCAACGCGGCCCGCGAGCACATGGAGCGGTACGGCACCACGCGGGAGCAGCTCGCCGCCGTGGGCGAGAAGAACCACCGCCACTCGGCAGGCAACCCGCGCGCGCAGTTCCGCGAGGTGTACGAGCGGGACGAGATCCTCGCCGCCAAGGTCATCCACGACCCGCTGACCCGGCTCCAGTGCTCACCCACCTCCGACGGCGCGGCGGCCGCGCTGGTCGCCTCCGAACGCTTCGTGCGCGCAAGGGGGCTCCAGGAGCACGCCGTGGAGATCGCCGGGCAGGCCATGACGACCGACACCGAAAACTCCTTCGCCGCCGGCTCGTGCATCGACGTCGTCGGCCGCCCCATGTCGCGGGCCGCAGCGCGGCAGGTGTACGAGGAGAGCGGGCTCGGCATCGAGGACGTCGACGTGGTCGAGCTGCACGACTGCTTCTCGGTCAACGAGCTGCTCACCTACGAGGCGTTGGGCATGTGCGCTGAGGGCGACTCCGGCCGGCTGGTGGAGTCGGGGGCGACGGCCTACGGGGGCCGGTGGGTGGTCAACCCCTCGGGCGGGCTGATCTCCAAGGGGCACCCCCTCGGTGCGACGGGCCTCGCCCAGTGCGCCGAGCTCGTCTGGCAGTTGCGCGGCACCGCGGGGCCCCGCCAGGTGCCGGGGGCGCGCGTGGGCCTGGCCCACAACATCGGCCTGGGCGGCGCCGCGGTGGTGACGGTGCTGCGCCGCTGAGACCTGCCAGGGTGCGCCCGCGGCCCGCCTTGTCCCGCCCGGCCGCACCGTCGCCGGGCGGGCGGAAAACCGCGGGGGCGGGTCCGGGGGAAATGACACACTTGCGCGCATGCCCCTCACCGCGCCCCGCCTCTGGGCGGTCGTGCTGGCCGCCTGCGCAGGCCAGTTCCTCGTCGTGCTGGACGTGTCCGTCGTCAACGTCGCCCTGCCCTCGATGCGCGACACCCTCGCGCTGTCCGAGACGGGCTTGCAGTGGGTCGTGAACGCCTACACCCTCACCTTTTCCGGGCTGATGCTGCTCGGCGGCCGGGCCGCCGACCTGTTCGGGCGGAAGAAGGTCTTCCTCGCGGGCCTCGCCCTGTTCACGGCGGCGAGCCTGGCGGGCGGCCTCGCGCAGGAGCCGTGGCACCTGCTGGCGGCCCGCGGCATCCAGGGCATGGGTGCCGCGATCCTGGCCCCGGCCACGCTGACGCTGCTGACGACGTCCGTCCCCGAGGGCCCGGCCAGGACGAAGGCGATCGCGACTTGGTCGGCGGTGGGCGCGGGCGGCGGCGCCGCGGGCGGGCTCGTGGGCGGGGTGCTCACCGACGCGCTCTCCTGGCGCTGGGTGCTGCTGATCAACGTGCCCATCGGCGCGCTGGTCGTCGCGGCGGCCGCCGTCTGGCTCACGGAGAGCCGCGAGGAGACGGTGCGCAGGCTCGACGTGCCCGGTGCGCTGCTGGTCACGCTGGGCCTGGGCGCGGTGGCGTACGGCATCGTGCGGACCGACAGCGCAGGCTGGGCGGCTCCCAGCGCGCTGGGCCCGCTGGTGGCGGGGCTCGTGCTGCTGGTGCTGTTCGTCCTGGCCGAGGCGCGGTCGCCCGAGCCGCTGGTGCCGTTGCGGCTCTTGCGCAACCGTGCCGTCTCCGCCGCGAACGTGGCCATCTTCATCAACGGCCTGGCGATGTTCGCCATGTGGTATTTCCTGTCGCTGTACACCCAGAACGTGCTCGGCTACACGCCGCTCCAGGCGGGTTTCGCGCTGGTCCCGCACTCGCTGACGATCGTGCTGGGCTCCAAGGTGGCGCCGTTGCTGATGGCGCGGGCGGGCGAGCGGTATCTGGCGGTGGCCGGCGCGGCGATGGCCGGGCTCGGCTACCTGTGGCAGGGCACCATGGACGCGCAGGGCGGATACGTGACGACGATCCTGGGGCCCGGCGTGGTGATGGCGCTCGGCGCGGGTCTGGCCGCCACGCCGCTGGCCACCATCGCGACGGCGACCGAAGATCCGGGCGAGGCGGGCCTGCTGTCCGGGCTGTTCGGCACGGGACGCACGATGGGCGGGGCGCTGGGACTGGCCGTGCTGTCCACGGTCGCCGCGGCCCGCACCGACGCGCGCCACGACGCCGCCTCGCTCGCCGCCGGCTACGGCATGGCCTTCCGGGTCGGGGCGGTTCTGCTGGGCGCCTGCACGCTGTTCATGCTGGCGGCGCTGCCCAGGACGCTGAAGAGGGCCCCCGTCGTGCCCGGGCGGGACCCCGCTCCGGCACCCGAACTCCCCTGAGCGCGCGCGAACTGCCCTCAGGGCGCGGGAAACCCCTCCTGGAGACGAGGGAACTCGCCTCCCCGCCCCGGCGGCCGGCCGCCGTCACAGCCAGCCGTTCCGGCGGGCCGCGCGGACGGCCTCCACGCGGTTGCGGGTGGAGGTCTTGCCGATGGCGGCGGACAGGTAGTTGCGCACCGTCGCCCCCGACAGGTGGAGCCGCGCGGCGATGTCGGCGACGGTCGACCCGTCGGCCGCGGCGGACAGCACCTCGCACTCGCGCCGGGTCAGCGGGTTGGGCCCGGCGCTGAGCGCGGCGGCCGCCAGCGCCGGGTCGATCACGCGCTCGCCGGCCAGCGCTCTGCGGATCGCCCCGGCCAGCTCCTCGACGGGGCCGTCCTTGACGAGGAAGCCGCCCGCGCCCGCCTCCATGGCGCGGCGCAGATAGCCGGGCCGGCCGAACGTGGTGAGGATGAGCACGGTGCAGGAGGGCAGCCTCTCGTGGAGCTCGGCGGCCGCGTCGAGACCGCTGCGTCCCGGCAGCTCGATGTCGAGCAGCGCGACGTCGGGCCCCGCCTCCAGTGCGGTGGGGACGATCTCGTCACCGGAGGCGACCTGGGCGACGACCTCCATGTCCTCCTCCAGGTCGAGCAGCAGGGCGAGCGCGCCGCGCATCATGCCCTGGTCCTCCGCCAGCAGGACCCTGGTCACCGGCCCGTCCTCTCTTCGGCCGCGCCCTCGGCCGTCTCGACGTCCACGGGCAGTTCGGCCACCACCCGGAAGCCGCGCCGCCCGTCGGCACCGCCGTCGAGGGTGCCGCCCGCCGCCGCCAGCCGCTCGGCCAGCCCCTTCAGTCCGGTACCTGCCGGCTGACCGGCCGCGGTGGCCTGCGGGCCGGTGGCGGCCCGCTGGCCGCCACCGGAGCGTACGCGAGCGGCCGGTGCGCCTGTCCCGCGTCCCCCGCTGCCGGGTTCGCACCCCTCGCTGCCGGGTTCGCACCCTGTGCCGGGCACGCATCCGTCCTGTGCGGGGCCGCGTCCGTCGTCGGTGACCGTCACCCGCACCAGGTCTGTTGTCGTCCGCACCTCGATCTCGCAGCGGTCGGCTCGGCTGTGCCGCACCGTGTTGGTGACGCACTCACGGACCACCCAGCCCAGCAGCGCCTCGGTCTGCGGCGGCAGGGGCGGGCCCCACCAGCGCACCTCGGGGGTGATGGCGGCCGCCTCCAGCACGGAGCGGGCCCGCTCCAGCTCGGTGGCCAGGCTGCCCTCGCGGTAGCCGCTGACCGCCTCGCGGATCTCGGTGAGCGCCTGCCTGCCGACGGTCTCGATGTCCCTGGCCTGGGCGAGCGCGGCGTCCAGGTCGCGGGCGCTCAGCCGGCGGACGGCCTCCGCCTTGACGACGATCACCGAGAGGGTGTGGCCGAGCAGGTCGTGCAGGTCGCGGGAGAAGCGCAGCCGCTCGCGCTCCACGGCGGTCCGCGCCAGCTCCTGCCGGGTGTCCTCCAGCTCCCGCACGGTATCGAAGAGCCCCAGCACCGCGGCGGTCACCATGCCGGAGACGAACGTGCCGTAGCCGATGCCCACGGCGCTGGTGATGTCGCCGTGGCCGTGGTCCCAGCCGGTGACGCATCCGGCGGTGCCGCTCAGCGCGATCAGCCACACGCCCAGGGGTCTGCCGCGCAGCTGCCGTACGGCGCCGGAGGCGAGCGAGAGCAGCGGGAAGAACATCGTCCACGCCCCGCCGTAGCCGACGGCCACCGCGAAGGTGACCGCGGTCAGTCCCGCGAGCCCGTACAGCGGGGTGCGCCGGTCGCGGTGGCGGGGGTCGAAGGCGGTGAAGACGACGTAGATGTAGAGGGTGTTGAAGGCGAGCAGCGCGGCTCCGCCGATCCAGGGGTTGCCGGCCTTTCCCTGGACGACGTGGGAGAAGGCGCCCAGTCCCATGAGGAGCCAGGGCAGGAAGGTGTACTTGCCAGGTCCCTTGCCCTGCGCTGCCCGCTCCCGGTGCCGCTCGGGCGCGGGATCGGCCGGCGCCCCGGGCCGCGCTGTCGGTGTGCCTGCGACTGTCGTCATGGCGACGACGGTACGGCGCCTGGCGGTCAGCGGTGCAGATCCGGATGTGGGCGGCCGACCAGGACGAATGTCACGGCCGGGCCCGGCGCCCACCTCACCTGATGAGGCATCAGGTCTTCCCATGTGCGGGACGCTGCGTTATACAGGTAGCCCCCGGATCGGTTAGAACGTGTTCTCATTCCGGCCCGGCCCGAAGCGGTCCTGGCCCGGCCGGCGGTGCGGACGGCCGGGCCAGGACCTCGCCGAGCACCCCGAAGGACGCAAGGAGCCCGCCACCCCATGCCCATCGACGCAGCGAAGGCCCTCGCGGCCGGACCCCGCAGCACCGAGATCTCCTGGAACCACAAGGACGTCCAGCTCTACCACCTCGGCCTCGGCGCCGGCGTGCCCGCCACGGACCCGGCCGAGCTGCGCTACACGCTGGAGAGCAAGCTGCACGTCCTGCCCTCGTTCGCCACCGTCGCGGGCGCCGGCATGGGTGTCGTCGGCGGCCTGTCCGCGCCCGGTATCGAGGTCGACCTGGCGGCCGTGCTGCACGGCACCCAGTCCGTCGTCACCCACCGGCCGATCCCCGTGGGCGGGCGCGCCACCTCCACCTCGCGGGTCGCCGACCTCTATGACAAGGGCAAGGCCGCCGTGCTCGTCCTGCGCACCGACGTCACCGACGAGGAGGGACCGCTGTGGACCAGCCAGGCCCAGCTCTTCGTCCGCGGCGAGGGCGGCTTCGGCGGCAAACGCGGCCCCTCGGCCCGCATGGAGCTCCCCGAGCGGGACCCCGACCACGTCGCCGACCGCCCCATCCGCGAGGAGCAGGCGCTGCTCTACCGCCTTTCCGGGGACTGGAACCCGCTGCACGCCGACCCCGACTTCGCCCGGCTCGCCGGGTTCGAGCGGCCCATCCTGCACGGACTGTGCTCGTACGGGATGGCGTTGAAGGCCGTGGTCGACCAGGTGCTCGGCGGAGACGTCACCCGCGTCTCCTCCTACGCCGTCAGGTTCGCCGGCGTCGTCCATCCGGGCGAGACCCTGCGGGTGCGCGTCTGGCGCCTGGACGAGGCACGCCTCCAGCTGACGGCCACGGCCCTCGAGCGGGACGACGCCGCCGTGCTGGGGGACGCCGTGGTCACGCACACCTGAGCCGGTACGCCCCCCTCGACCACCTCTCGACGCGAAGGGATCCGAGATGCGCGCAGCGGTACTGCACGAGACCGGTCAAGGCGAGCTGGAGGTCGTCGACGACGTCGAGCCTGCCGGATTCGGCCCCGGCAAGGTACGCGTCCGCATCCGGGCCACCGGACTGTGCCACTCCGACCTGTCCGCGATGAACGGGACCCTCCCGCAGCCCGCCCCTTTCGTGCCGGGCCACGAGGGCGCGGGCGAGGTGCTGGAGGTGGGGGACGGCGTCACCCACGTACGGGCCGGCGACCGGGTCCTGGTCTGCTGGCTGCCCGCCTGCAACACCTGTCCCTCGTGCCGGCGCGGTCAGCGGCACCTGTGCCTGACCGGCTTCATGAACGCGGGCACCGCCAACTTCCGCCGCACCACCGGCGGCACCGACGTCTTCGGCTTCGCCGGCACCGGTACCTTCGCCGAGGAGGCCGTCTTCGACGCGCCGTGCGCGGTGCCGATCCCCGACGACGTGCCCTTCGAGATCGCCGCCCTGATCGGCTGCGGTGTCACCACGGGTCTGGGTGCGGCGTTCAACACCGCGCGAGTCGAGGCGGGTTCGTCGGTGGCCGTCCTCGGCTGCGGCGGTGTCGGCATCAGCGCCATCCAGGGGGCCAGGGCGTGCGGGGCCGCGCGGATCGTCGCCGTCGACCCCGTCGCCTCCCGCCGCGCGGCGGCGCTGCGGTTCGGCGCGAGCGAGGCCGTCGCCCCCGACGGACTGGCCGAGGCGAAGCGGCGGCTGACGGGCGACGAGGGCTTCGACTACGTCTTCGAGGTGGTCGGCAGGTCGGCGACGGCCCGTACCGCCTACGAGACCACCCGGCGCGGCGGGACCCTGTGCGTGGTGGGCGCGGGCGCCATGGACGACCAGCTCCAGTTCAACATGTTCGAGCTGTTCTTCGACGAGAAGCGCATCCTGCCCTCCCTCTACGGCGGCGGCGACGTGCTGCGCTCCTACGACCGTGCGGTGGCGCTGTGGCGAGCCGGCCGCATCGATCTAGAGCCGCTGATCACCCACCGGGTGGGCCTCGGCGAGATCAACGACGCCATCGACCAGATGCGCACCGGTGAGGCGCTGCGCACCAGCATTTCCCTCTGACGGCCACCGCGAGCGACTTCGAGAGGACGGAGATGTCAGTGGCGGGTTGGTTGCAGGGCAGGACCGCGATCGTCACCGGTGCGGGGCGCGGCCTGGGCCGCGCCGAGGCGCTGGAGCTGGCCCGCCTCGGGGCCCGCGTCGTCGTCAACGACTTCGGGCGGCCCGGCAGGGACGGGAGCGGCGAGGCGTCGGCCGGTCCCGCGGAGCAGGTCGCCGCGCAGATCCGCGCGGCGGGCGGCGAGGCCGTCGCCCACCACGGCGACGTGGCCGACTTCGCGCAGGCCGAGGAGCTGGTGCGACGGGCCGTCGACACCTACGGTTCGCTGGAGATCCTGGTCAACAACGCGGGCATCCTGCGGGACCGGATGGTCTTCTCGATGAGCGAGGACGAGTGGGACTCGGTCGTCCGCGTCCACCTCAAGGGCCACTTCAACACCACGCGCTTCGCCGCCGCGCACTGGCGTGAGAGGTCCAAGGCCGCCGGCGGCCCGGTCTACGGGCGGATCGTCAACACCTCCTCGGAGGCGTTCGTCGCGGGCTCGGCGGGCCAGCCCAACTACGCGGCGGCCAAGGGCGGCATCGTCGGCCTCACCACCTCGACGGCGGGCGCGCTGGCCAAGTACGGGGTGACGGCGAACGCCATCTGCCCCCGGGCGCGCACCCGGATGACCGAGGACGTCTTCGCCGGCTTCGAGGTGCCCGACCAGGGGCTCGACCCGCTGGCCCCCCAACACGTCTCCCCGCTGGTGGGCTATCTGGCCTCGCCCGCGGCCTCCCACGTCAACGGGCAGCTCCTGGTGGTGCACGGCGGCATGGTGGCGCTGCTGGAGAGGCCGAAGGTGGCCGCGAAGTTCGACACGGACGAGGAGGTCTTCACCGTGGAGGAACTGGACCGGAAGCTGACCCCCTTCTTCGGCGCGCGCTCCCCGCAAGAGACCTTCGCGGCGAGCGAGGTGCTGGGCCTGACGAAGGGCTGAGCGCGCCGGGGGATACGGCGCGAAGCCCCGGCCGCCGTGGGTCGGGCGGGCGGCCGGGGCTTCGCCGTGCCGCGCGGCGGACATCGCCGCGCGGCGGGGCACTTACGCGGGTTCGGGACGGCGGTGGCGTCCCCGCGCGGGTACGGTCTGTTCCTCTCGTGCGGCGGCTTCCCCCCTGTGCTTCCCCCGGTGAGTCCCCTCGCCGGCCGTCTGCGTGTCGCCCGGCGTCTCGGTCTGGGTGTCGGACATCGTGATGTCACTCCGTCAATCGCTTGCTGCCGTCGTACCCGGCGGAGTTTAACGACCGGGAGCAGACGATCTCAGGCCGTTTCAGCCGCTGGTCACGCCGTGCCGGTGGGCAGCGGGGCCTGCTGGAGCGGCACCGGCTTCCGCGCCGCCTCGCCCAGGGCCCCGAACGACCCCGTGCCGCCTGCGGAAACGGCCCGGCGGACCAGGGAGCCCAGCAGCCCGGAGGGCGGCCCTCCGTGACCTCGATGTTGTAGAGCCGTGACGTCACCGCCCGGCCCTGAGGCCGGCGGTCCGGCCTGCTGCTGCGGCTCGGCCTGTCGCGGTGGCTCGCCGGCCCCCGGGGAGGGCGCCGGAGGAGCCGGAGGTACCGGATCCGGCGACGGGGGCGGCGACTTCGGCCCAGCCGCGGACGAGGGCGGGGACGGCGGCAGGGAGGACGGCGGAGCGGACGCCGGGGCGGGAGCGGGGGCCGCCGCCCGCGGGGGCGTCCGGGGTGCGGGCGGGGCCGGAAGCGGCGGTGTGTCCGCACCCGGCGCGGGTGTGCCGGTCCCCGTCGTGGGGTCCTCGGGCCGCCGCTGTGTCCCGGCCGCCGGCTCCTCACCGTCCGGGAGCGGGGCGCGCATGCGGGCCAGCCCGCACGGGTTGTGTGCCGTGGAGTAGGGAACCCGCAGTTCACCGTCGGCCGTCCACAGGCCCTTGCCCGTCAGCCATCCCGGCGGGCTCGCCACGTGCCGCAACTCCCTGAGCCCGGGGCGCCACACGGCCGGCCAGGTGCCCTGGGCGGCGTCGACGCGGAACGCCACCCCGCACCGTTCGGGCAGCAGCGTCTGCCCCGGCTGAACGGCGATCGGGGTGAGCCGGGTCCCGGACGGGTGCAGCACCTCGGGGAAGCGGACCGGACGGTGGCTGCCCAGCACGCCCCAGCCGAGCCGTTCCTCACCGGGCGCGTCGGAGCTCACCAGCAGCAGTCCGCTGTCCGGGTCGGCCAGCAGCAGGCGGTCGTTGCTCTGCTCGGTGATCTGGAGGAGCGGGGAGACCGCGCCGCCCGCGGCGAGATCGACGGCGACCGTCTTGGTCGGCCCCTCACCTCCGGGCCCCTGGGCCTCGACCGCGAGCAGCCGCCCCTCCGGGTCCAGCCAGGCGCCCCCGAAGCAGCGGGCCCCGATGCGGGCGACGCGCTCGAGCGCGCGCGGGGCGCCGGGCGTCACCTGCCACACGTCGGTGGCGCGGCCGCCCGGTGCCGCGGCGAGCGCGTAGGCGCGGGTGCCGCAGGGGGCGGGGGGCAGCAGCCGCAGCTCGTCCGTCTCCACGGTGCCCAGGCGCAGTTCGCCGGTGTCGGGCCCGGAAGGGTAGAGCAGGGCCAGGGAGTGGTGCCCCGGTGCAGGGCGGGCGATGAGCACCCGCCCGTCCGCGAGCGGCAGTACGCCGCTGCCGGGGTCTTCGGGCTGCTTCACGGGCAGCGGCACCGCGTACGGTTCGGGACCGCCGAGCGTCCAGCGCTCGGGGTACCACAGCTCCGTGCCGGCGCGCGTGGTGAGACGGGCGGCATAGGAGCCGTCCACCGCGACCGTGAAGCTCTCGTTCATGACCTTCGCGACACTCGCCGTCATGCCTCGATCACCTCCGGTGACCGAAACTAGGGGTCGCCGTCGCGGGCGCACGACGGGGACCGGGACGCTTCACGCGTAAGGGTGACCGAAGGCGGTGTTCGCCTGCGACGCCGCCCCGCGGTGTGCTGGGACCAGCGGTCCTCGCCCGCGGCGGCGGCGCGCGCCGTGCCGGGATCGGGCCGCGTCCGCACGCGCCGCGGGCCCCACGCGAGCGCGGCCGCCGGCCCCGGGGCGTGCGGACGAGTCCCGGTCCCGGCGCCCGGAAAGAAGGGGCCGCGGGGGCTGGGGGAGACCCCGGGCGGGACAGGTAGCCTTGCCCCCGTGCCAGCACAGCCCGCCCTCTTCGAAGTCATCGCAGCGCTCGACGCCCTGTGGCCGCGCGAGCGCGCCGAGCAGTGGGACGCCGTCGGCACCGTGTGCGGCGACGTCACCGATCCCGAGGCCCGCGTCAGCCGCGTCCTGTTCGCCGTCGACCCCGTGCAGCAGATCGCCGACGAGGCCGTCGCCACGGGAGCCCAGCTCCTGGTCACGCACCACCCCCTGTATCTGCGCGGGACGACCACCGTCGCCGCCGACACGTTCAAGGGCCGCGTCGTCCACACCCTGATCCGCGGCGGAGTGGCCCTGCACGTCGCCCACACCAACGCCGACACCGCGGAACCGGGCGTCTCCGACGCGCTCGCCTCCGCACTCGGACTGCGCGTGCTGCGGCCCCTCGTGCCCGACCCCGCGGACCCCGCCGGGCGCCGCGGGCTGGGCAGGATCTGCGAGCTCGACCGTCCGCTCGCCCTCGGCGACCTGCTCGAAGCGGCCGCCGCCGCACTGCCGGTCACCGCGCAGGGCATCCGCGTCGCGGGCGACCCCACCGCTACCGTGCGGACCGTCGCGGTCTGCGGCGGCTCGGGCGACAGCCTCTTCGACGCCGTGCGCGCCGCGGGGGTCGACGCCTACCTCACCGCCGACCTGCGCCACCACCCCGCCTCCGAGGCGCGCGAGCACTCGCCGCTCGCCCTGCTGGACGCCGCGCACTTCGCCACCGAGTGGCCCTGGTGCGAGCAGGCCGCCGCGCAGCTCGACGCCATCGCCGAACGCGAGGGCTGGGACCTGCGCACCCGGGTCTCCCGCACCGTGACCGACCCGTGGACCGCGCACGCGCCCTCGCTGCCGCAGGCGTCCCCGCTCACTTCGCCGGTCACGCCCGGCCCGACCGCACCGACCGCCCACGACCTCACCCCGGGAGCCCCCAACTGAACGCCGCGCCCGCCGATCAGATCCGCCTGCTCGACGTCCAGGCACTCGACATCCGCCTGTCGCAGCTCGCGCACAAGCGCAAGACCCTGCCCGAGCACGAGGAGATCCAGCGGCTGGAGGCCGACCACGCCCAGCTGCGCGACCTGCTCGTGGCCGCGCAGACCGAGGAGAGCGACACGGCGCGCGAGCAGACCAAGGCCGAGCAGGACGTCGACCAGGTCCGCCAGCGCGCCGGCCGCGACCAGCAGCGCCTCGACTCCGGCGCCGTCACCAACCCCAAGGACCTGGAGAACCTCCAAAGCGAGATCGCCTCGCTGGCCAAGCGCCAGAGCGACCTGGAGGACGTCGTGCTGGAGGTGATGGAGCGCCGCGAGTCGGCCGCCGGGCGCGCGGCCGAACTCGGCGAGCGCGTCGAGTCCGTCGGGGACAGGGTCCAGGAGTCCACCGCCCGCAGGGACGCGGCGCTCGCCGAGATCGACGCGGAGGTGGAGAGCGTGCGCAAGGAGCGTGAGACCATCGCCGCCGCCGTCCCCGACGACCTCATCAAGCTCTACGACAAGATCCGCGAGCGCGAGGGCGGCGTCGGTGCCGCCAAGCTCTTCCAGCGCCGCTGCGAGGGCTGCCGCCTGGAGCTGAACATCACCGAGCTCAACGAGGTGCGCGAGGCGCCCGCCGACACCGTGGTCCGCTGCGAGAACTGCCGCCGCATCCTCGTGCGGACGCCGGAGTCCGGCCTGTGAACTCGGGGCACCCCCGGCCGGAGACCGGCGGTGCCCCGGCCCGCCGGACGTTCGTCGTCGAGGCCGACGGCGGCTCCCGGGGCAACCCGGGTCCGGCGGGTTACGGCGCCGTCGTACGGGACGCCGCCTCGGGAGAAACCCTGCGCGAGACCGCCGAGTTCCTCGGCCGTGCCACCAACAACGTCGCCGAGTACCGCGGTCTGCTGGCCGGGCTGCGTGCCGCCCACGAGCTCGACGCCCACGCCGCCGTCCTGGTGCGGATGGACTCCAAGCTCGTCGTCGAGCAGATGTCGGGGCGCTGGAAGATCAAGCACCCGGACATGCGGCCGCTCGCGCTGGAGGCCGGCGCCGTCTTCCCGCCGGAGGCCGTGACCTACGAGTGGATCCCCCGCGAGGAGAACAAGCACGCCGACCGGCTCGCCAACGAGGCGATGGACGCGGGCAGGCGCGGCGTCAGCTGGCAGCCCGGCGCCTCCACCGCCGAACTCGACACGGCGGCCACCGCAACACCGGTCGCCGCCGGTACGGGCTCCACCGACGCAGGGCCGGCCGACGCGGACTCCGCACACGCGGACTCCGCCGACCCGGGGCCCACAGCGCCCGCCGTCCGCGTCGGCTGGGGCCCGGACATGGGGACGCCCACCACGTTCGTGCTGCTGCGCCACGGCGAGACGGTGCTCACCCCAGAGAAACGGTTCTCCGGCAGCGGCGGCAGCGATCCCGAACTCTCCGCGGTCGGACGGCGGCAGGCCGCCGCCGTCGCCGAAGCGCTGGCCGCGCGGGGCACCATCGAGGCCGTCGTCGCCTCCCCCCTGCGCCGCTGCCAGGAGACGGCCGCGGCGGTCGCCGGGCGCCTCGGGCTGAGCGTCCGCACGGAGGACGGGCTGCGCGAGACGGACTTCGGCGCCTGGGAGGGGCTGACCTTCGCCCAGGTCCGCGAACGCCACCCCGAGGACCTGGACGCCTGGCTGGGCTCGGCCCACGTGCCGCCCACGGGAGGAGGCGAGTCGTTCGACGCCGTGGCCCGGCGGGTGGCGCGCTCCCGCGACCAGCTCCTGGCCCGCTACGCGGGCCGCACCGTGCTCGTCGTCAGCCACGTCACCCCGGTCAAGACCCTGGTCAGGCTGGCGCTCGGCGCGCCCGTCGAGTCTCTCTTCCGCATGGAACTCGCCGCCGCCTCCCTGACGGCCGTCGCCTACTACGCCGACGGCAACGCCTCGCTGCGCCTCCTCAACGACACGGCCCACCTGCGGTAACTCCCGCCGGAGTGCCGGGTGGAGGGCGGAGGGTCAGCGGCCCGCCGTCGCGGCCTGCGCCGCCAGGGCCTCGACGCGGTCCCAGTCCTTGGCGGCGAGCGCGTCCCCCGGGAGCATCCAGGTGCCGCCCACACAGGCGACGTTGGGCAGGGCGAGGTACGAGCCGGCGTTGGCGGCCGAGACGCCACCCGTGGGGCAGAAGCGGGCCTGGGGGAGGGGCGAGGCCAGCGACTTGAGGTAGGCGGTGCCGCCCGCCGCCTCGGCGGGGAAGAACTTCATCTCCCGCACGCCGCGTTCCAGGAGGGCGACGACCTCGGAGGTCGTCGAGACGCCCGGCAGGAACGGCACGTGGGAGGCGCGCATGGCCTCCAGCAGCGTGTCCGTCCACCCGGGGCTGACCAGGAAGCGGGCGCCCGCCTCCACCGCCTCCCGCACGTGGTCGGGGCCGAGTACGGTCCCCGCGCCGACGACGGCTTCGGGAACGGCCTCGGCGATCGCCCGGATCGCCTCGGGCGCCGCCGGGGTACGCAGCGTCACCTCGATCGCGGGCAGCCCGCCTGCCACGAGCGCCCGGGCGAGGGGCACGGCGTCCTCGACGTCGTCCAGCACGACGACGGGGATGACGGGGGCGAGATCGAGGACGGAGGGCGCGGCGGGGCTGCTCATACGCGTATGCTGCCCCTCCTCGCGCACGCCGCGCAACAGTCGTTGCGCTCCCTGCAACGCGGGCCGTCCGCTAGAGCTCCGTCACCACCACATCGAGCGCGCTCGTGGCCCCCGGCTTGGGCTCGCCCTGCGGGCCCTCCACCACAAAACCGAGGTCGCGTAGCGCGTCGGCCAGCTCCTGCGGGGTCCCCGGCTCTGCGCCCTCCTCCAGCAGCGCCCGCACCAGGCGGCCCTTCGTCGCCTTGTTGAAGTGGCTGACGACCGACCGCTTCTCCACACCGTCCACGCGCTTCGACTGCAACACCCGCACCGTGGCCGTCCGCCCCGCCGTGTGGCCCTTGGGCTTCCACATCGCGGCGTACGCCGAGGAGCGCAGATCGAGCACCAGGCCCTCGCCTGCGGCCTGCGGCAGCGCCGACTCCAGCGGCCCACGCCAGTAGCGGCCCAGCGGTCCCGTGCCGGGCAGCTTCACGCCGCCCGAGAGCCGGTAGGAGGGGATGCGGTCCCCGGTGCCGACGGCGCCCCACAGCGCGGAGAAGACCAGCAGCGACCGCGCCGCGCGGCGCGCGGCCGCGGCGCTGAGCCCGCCCAGGTCCAGCGCGTCGTAGAGCACCCCGGTGTACAGCTCGCCCGCCGGCCTGGTAGGGGCCGTGAGCAGCCCCACGTTCTTGGCGACCTCGCCGCGCAGCCCCTCGCTGAGCCCGAGCACCTCGCGGGCCTTCTCCTCGTCCGCCCGGCAGAGCGCGACCAGCTCCTCCAGTACCGTCTCGCGGGCCGACGTCAGCTCGGGGAGGGAGAGCGAGGCCAACTCCAGCGGGCCCTCCCGCCCGCCTTCGGCCTTCCCTTCTGACGGCGGCAACAGCACGAGCACGGCACTTCTCCTTGTCCGGGACGCTCCCGGACGACGGGCCGGAAGCGGGGTGGCGGTGTGACCGCCAGCGTACGGAACCGTCCGCCGCCGGACGCGCGAGGCTCACGGCGCCTGCGGTCAGGGAGAGGTCGATGCACAGGCTGCCGCGGTCAGGGAGACGCGCCGAGGCGCAGGCTGCGGTCAGGAGACGCGCGAGGCGCGGGCTCTTGCGGGTCAGGAGACGCGGCGCTTCACAGTGCCTGCGGTAAGGAGAAGAGCCGGTCGGGGTCGTGCACCGCCTTGATCTTGGTCAGCCGCTCGGCGTTGCTGCCGTAGTAGGCGTGCCGCCAGTCGCGCAGCGCCGGGTCCGGGTCGTTCTGGTAGGCGAAGCCGCTGGCCCACGGCCGCATCGCCGCGTGCGTGGCGTCCAGCCAGCCGCGGAGGCCCGCCACCGCCTCGGCTCCCGCGGTCTCCTGCCAGCAGGCCGCGTACTGCGCCAGGAACCGCGCGTCGCGGTGCACGAAGGCGGTGGCGTCAGGGCGCGGCCGCTCCACCGCGCCGCCCAGCGCGTGCAGCGTGACGCTGCCCGCCCCGTCGCCGCGCAGCCGGGCCAGCCGCTCGACGCGTTCGACGAGCGCGCGTATGCCCTCGGGCGGCAGGGGACGGGTGCAGAAGTCCGAGCGCACCGCGTACGACTGGCGGGGCACCCTGCCGCGCTTCGTACGGCCGGGCAGCGTGCCGCGCTGGTGGGCCTGGGCCAGGGTCCACCCCGAGACACCGCCCAGCACCTTGACGGCGTCCAGGAACGAGTGCCGCCGCAGCGAGAGATCCGCCGGCACCCCCTGCGCCCGCGGACCCCGGCGCGGGCCCCGGGCGCGGCCCACCAGCCGGTCGAGGTGGTTCTCCACCTCGCGGCGGGCCCCGAGCGACAGGCCCGAGACCCGTACGCTGCCGGGGCGGCCGCCGGCCGGAGCCGACAGTTGCAGGTTCGCCCAGATCTCCTCCGGTGCCACGGGCGCCCACCGCTGCCACTCACGCACCACGTCGGCCGCGTGCTCCCACGGCCACGTCAGGAAGAACGTGAGGCAGGCGGGCGCCACATGGGTGCGGAAGTCCAGGGAGGTGACGACGCCGAAGTTGCCGTTCCCCGCGCCGCGCAGCGCCCAGAACAGGTCGGCGTCGCCGTCCTCGGCCACCCGGCGCTCCCGCCCGTCGGCCGTGACGAGCGTCGCCCCGGTGAGGCTGTCGCACGTCAGCCCGTAGGCGCGGGCCACGACCCCGATCCCGCCGCCCAGCGCCAGCCCCGAGATCCCCACCGTCGGCGCCGCGGCGGCCGGTATGGTCCGCTTGTGCGAGGCCAACTCGGCGTGCACGTCCAGGAGTTTCGCCCCGGCCCCGACCGTGGCGCTGCGCCCCGACGCGCTGACCGCCGCCATCTTCTGCACGTCGACGACGAGCCTGCCCGAGCCCGAGGACCAGCCCGCGGACGAGTGCCCACCGCTGCGGACGGCCACCGGTATCCCGAACCGGCGGGCGAACGCCAGGCACTCGGCGACGTCGCCGGGGCCCGCGCAGTAGGCGACGGCGGCCGGACGGACCGCGTCGAAGCGCGGGTTGACCAGCTTGCGTGCGGCGGTGAAGTCCCGGTCCCCGGGCCGCAGCAGCGTTCCGTCCATTCCCGCGCCGAGCGCCGCCCAGCTCGCCCCGCCGAGCCACTCCCGGCCGCCGGCCTCGCGCGCGCCGCGCCCGCGCGCCCGGTGCCCACGTGCCACACCCGCATCCCCGGTGCCCCCCGGTGGCCGCCCCGCCTCACCACTCGTGCCGGCCACGGGAACGGGCGGGTGCGGGGGAGTCATCACCGTAGCCAACCAGCAGGCGGGGGCGCCCGCCAGCCAATTGTGGTTACAGTCGGGCGCATGACTGATGTGACCGGGTTTTCCGCGCGTGGAGATGTAGGGCCGCCCCAGGTGGAGGGCGGCGAGAGGGAGACGCTGACGGCGTTCCTCGGATATATGCGGGAGGCGGTGATCGCGAAGGCCGCCGGGCTCACCGACGAGGTCGGCCTCGCGCCGGGCGTGCCGTCCGGCACCAGCCTGCTCGGCCTCGTCAAGCACCTGACCCGGGTCGAGTACAACTGGTTCGTGTGGGGCTACGCGGGCGACGGCGGTGAGCAGCCGCTGGACGACGACGCGCCGCCGGAGGCCGGGGAGACCGGCGAGGCGCTGATCGCCGCCTACCAGGACGCGATCCGCGCCTCGGACGAGATCATCGCCTCCTGCGACGACCTCGGCCGCCGCGGCGCGCGCTCGCTGCGCCCGGGGGTGGCAGGCCCGACGATGCGCTGGCTCCTCATCCACATGATCGAGGAGACCGGCCGCCACGCGGGCCACGCCGACATCCTCCGCGAGCAGACCGACGGGGCGACGGGGCGCTAGGGAGTGTCTTCCCAGTAGCGGCGTCCGCCCGGAGGGCGGGCCTGGCGGTGTCTGGTGCGTGCGCTCGCAAGGCGGAGGAGGGAGTCCCTGCGTGGGGGCACCTCCCGGGGCGAGCGAAGCCGAGCCCTGGGGGAAGCGGCGACCGACGACAACGCCGCGAGCGTGCGTGCCAGACACCGCCAGGCAGGCGGGACTTTGAAGACACGACCTAGGCGCTGTGCGGGCTCGCTCCGGCGGGGGCGCCACTGTTCGCAGCGTGCGGGCCGCGGGTGGGGCGTGGCCAATCGCGCCGCTCCCCGCGCCCCCTTCGGGGCGCGGGGCCCGCCTTACGCTACGGGCGCGCCCTCCTCCGACGGGAGCGTGTCCATGAACGAGCTGACGGAGAAGACCGCACGGCCCGCGCCCGCGGGACCGTATCCGGGCGGCGAGGACAGCCCGTGCCGCTGCATCGCGCTGCGGTAGGCGTCCAGCAGCCTGATGTGGTACTCCAGCGGCGCACCCATCGGGTTCGTCTTGCCCAGCGGCGTGGTCGGCTCCGGGCACCAGGTCGTGAAGCGCGGGGTGATCCCGTTGGACATGAAGAAGTCCAGGCCCTCGGTCGTGGAGGCGATCGCCTCGTCCACCGAGCCGAAGCCGTACGGAGCCGCCATCTCGACCCCCGCGACGAAGTTCGGGATCACGTTGCGCGGGCCGAAGACGTCCGCGGAGTCGAGGATGCGGCGGTGCCACTCCTCGCGGCCGACGTAGCGCTCCTTGCCGGGGCAGTACAGCTCGAACAGCCGCTTGTCCCACACCTCGAAGTTGGGGTGGTAGATGCTGATGCCGTAGTCGTGGAAGCGCTGCACGTCCTCCTTGGGCAGCGCCTGGGCCACCACCTTGCCCGTCCAGCGTCCCGGGAAGCGCTCCTCGATGGCCTTGGCGTACCGGCCGTAGAAGTCGGCCTCGTCCATGCCCTGCACCTTGGAGGTGATCGAGCCGCCGGTGAGCGTGTAGGCCCGCGACGCGCCGAGGGAGTCGTGGTCGGAGATGATCTGGAGCGCCTCCAGTACCTCCTCTACCGGCTTGACGCCCGTGTAGGGGCGCCCGGCCGCCTTGTGCTGCCGCCAGTTGTGGTTGATGTCGCAGTACTGGCACTCCTCCTTGGCGCCGAAGTACTGGCACACCCGGAAGACGGTCAGGTAGATCAGGTAGCCCCACTGGATGGTCGGCGCGACCTCCATCACGGACTTCCCGTTCGCGAGCGCGTGCCGGTAGTAGTCCGGCATCGGCGGCAGCCCGACGTCCGCGATCCGCTTCCCGTCCAGGTACAGCCCGAGAGCACCGTCCTCGCCCGCCTGCACGCGGTACGGCGAGTCCGGGTTCACCCGTACGGAGACGACGGTGCGGCGCAGGTCGTAGGGACCGCCCGTCAGCACGACCTCCTCCGGCGGGCGGCGCAGCGCGGCCTCACCCAGCTCGGGCAGGGTGCGGTGGTCGAAGGAGAAGATGAAGTACGACTTCGGCTTCACCTCGCCGGTGGCCTCGTCGGTGGTGTCGCTGAGCGCCGAGTCGTCGAAGGCCATCCCGCCGCGGAGCAGGTCCTCCTTGAGCACGGCCTCCCGCGGGATGTGCTCGAAGCGCTGCATCAGGTCCTCGATCAGGGCGGTCCTGTTGCCTGGCTCCTGCTCGTGCTGCGGTGGCCTGCCCGAGGGCAGGCGGGACGGCATCGGCAGGGGAGTGGGCGTTGGCGGCATGTGCGATCGGCTCCTCACTTCGCGGCCCGGGGGCGTACCCGACGGTACTCCCGCGTCCGAATGAGCCGCACACCTGCCCTCTTGGTTCGGTTTCGGTCGCCCGCCGCCCCGCTCACTCCCACACGTCGGGGCCGCCGCCGCGCCACTCGATCAGGTTCGGGTCGTCGAGCTGGATGTCGGCGGGGTCGAGCCCCGCGCGGCGCAGGAACTCGACCACGTCTTCGGGCCGGTGCGCGAACCCGAGGCTCTCCGCGTGGGCGGTCACCTTCCGCGCCCCGGTGGTGGACGGAGGGTGTACGACGATCGGTGGAGTCATACCCCCCAGCGTGCAGCCCAGGCCAACGCCTCGCACCTCCTCTGGACTCCCCACGCCCTGGCTCCCGGGCCCGGGGACGTCGGCACGCCCCACCTCTGGGCCGGTATAGCGAGTGAAGTGCGCATACATCCCGAATGGCTCCGCCGCACCCCGGGCAGCCCCGCACGTGTCCGCATCCGCCCGGCCGGGTGGGCGGCGAGGGGCAGGGGCGGCCGCAGGACATGCGCGAGACCGTGCGCCCCGCCGACGGCACCGGGACCGGAAGCCTCCTGAGCCCCCAGAGCATGGGCCGCCTGTTCGGCATGTGAGGACGCTCGGCCCGGCCCCGGCCGGGTAATGCGGTTGGCGCTGCCGAGCGCGCAGCCTAGAGTGCGCGCCATGAGTGCCTGCGCCTTCGCGGCTTGCGCCTGCGCCGCGTGCGCCGCCATGACGCGCCCGCGCCGCCCGTAGCGGCGGCCGTCTCTCCCCGCGAGAAACTCCGCCGCTCCAGCGCGTCAGCGCCGGGCGGCTCTTCGGGCTGCCCGGCTTCCCTTCCGAAGCCGCGGAGTTCCCGTGCCCAGGCACAGCACACGACACACGACCTTCCATGACGGCCGCCACGAACTCGGCCAGAACTTCCTCACCGACCCCGCGACGATCCGCCGGTTCGTCTCCCTCGTCGCCCGCACCCGGGGACCCGTCGTCGAGATCGGCGGCGGCGACGGCGCGCTGACGGTGCCGCTGGAGCGGCTCGGCCGGCCGCTGACCGTCCTGGAGGTGGACGGCCGCACGGCCGCCCGGCTCCGCCGGCGGGTGACGGCCGCCACCACCGTGCGGCAGGCCGACTTCCTGCACTGGAAGGCTCCCCGTACCCCGCACGTCCTGGCCGGCAACCTTCCCTTCCACCACACCACCGCCATGTTCCGCCGTATCCTGCACGCGCCCGGCTGGACGGACGCGGTCCTCCTCGTCCAGTGGGAGGTCGCGCGGCGGCGCGCGGGCGTGGGCGGGGCGACGATGATGACGGCCCAGTGGTGGCCCTGGTACGCGTTCCGGCTGGTCGAGCGCGTTCCCGCGGGGGCCTTCAGGCCCCGGCCCGGCGTCGACGGCGGCCTGATGACCGTCACCCGCCGTCCCGAGCCGCTGCTGGCGGCCGACACGCGCCGGCGGTACCAGGACTTCGTCCACCGGGTCTTCACCGGCCGGGGCCGCGGCCTGGCCGAGATCCTGCCGCTCGCCGCACGCGGTCTGCCCCGGCGGCTGATCGTCCCGTGGCTGCGCGGCCGGGGCCTGTCCCCTTCCGCCCTCCCCAAGTCGCTGACGGCCCCGCAGTGGGCGGAACTCTTCCGCCTGGCGGAGGGGCACTCGTAAGGGGCGTCCGTGGGGGATGTCCGAGCCGGGGTGACTGAGACGCGGACGGACCTGAGACGCGGCCCTGAGGCAGCGGGCCGCCCCCCGGGTGCCCGGAGCAACGCTGTCGGAGGGCCACGGCTTCTCGCCGCGCACCGTCACGGCCCGGGCTCTGGGGGCCGTTGTCAGTGCCCGGTGCGAGACTCGACTTCTCCGTATCCATCATGCTGGCTGCGTGTGGACGGAAGGCCCCGCCGGCAGCGCGGCGGGGCCGCTCACCTCGGGACGGACGGCGACGGAAGGGCGGGCAGGGACAGCATGGCGCACGCGCAAGGCCGCGGCGGCGGGCGGAAGTTCCGCGCCGTCACGGCGCTCCAACGGAAGGTCGTCAATCCCCTCACGACCCGGCTGCCGGGGCAGGTTCTCCTGGAGACCACGGGCCGCGTCTCCGGCCGCCCGCGCCGCACGCCGGTCGGCGCGCCGCGTGGGCGACCGGTTCTGGCTGGTGGCCGAGCACGGCGAAGCGGCGCAGTACGTCCGCAACATCCGGGCAGAGCCGCGCGTGCGGGTCCGGCTGCGGGGCCGCTGGTATCCGGGCACGGCCCACCCGCTGCCGGACGACGACGCGCGCGCCCGGCTCCGTTCCCTGCCGATGCTCAACAGCGCCGTGGTCCGCGCGGCGGGCACGCGGCTGCTGACGGTCAGGGTGGATCTGGACGGCGGCTGAGCGCGCCGCACGGTGCCTCGGCACCCCGGTGCCTCGGCACCCCACGGACGAAGACCGCACGACACACGGAAGCCGCACTCGTGGTGGGGCTCCGGCTGGAGGAGGAACCGGATGGTGCAGGAGAGAACGCAGATCCCCGACAACACCGCGGTGCGGACCGCGCTCTGGCGGGCGCTGCACCTGCGGGTCGACGCGCCGCCGCATGTGGTCGAGGACGAGGTCGGCTTGCGGCTGGCCGCCCCCGGCGACGACTGGCGTGCCCGTCCGGACATGGATCCGCAGGCCACCAGCGGGTTCCGGGCGTCCATCGTGGCGCGCGCCCGCTTCGTCGAGGACCTGGTCGCCGAGCAGGCCGACCGGGGCGTGACCCAGTACGTGATCCTGGGGGCCGGCCTCGACACCTTCGCGCAGCGCAGGCCGGAGCTCGCCGCCCGCCTGCGGATCTTCGAGATCGACCAGCCCGACACCCAGGCGTGGAAGCGCCGACGCCTGGCCGAGATGGGCTACGGCGTCCCCGGCGGGCTGCACCTGGTGCCGGTCGACTTCGAGGCGAGTGAGGACTGGCTGGAGAAGCTGGTCGCGGCCGGTTTCGACGCGTCCGGCCCGGCGGTCGTCGTCTCCACCGGCGTCTCCGTCTACCTCACCAAGGACACGACCGCGGCCACCCTGCGCCGGGTCGCCGGGCTCGCCTCCGGCTCGACGCTGGCCATGACCTTCATGCTGCCGGCCGACCTGCTCGACGGCGCCGACCGCCCGGGCCTCCGGACGAGCAGACAGGGGGCGCGGGCGTCGGGGACACCGTTCGTCAGCTTCTACACCCCGCCCGAGATGCTCGAACTGGCCCGCGAGTGCGGCATCGCGGAGGCGCGGCACCTGGCGGGCACCTCGCTCGCCGAGCGCTACTTCGCCGGTCGCGCCGACGGCCTCCGCCCCTCCAGCGGGGAGGACTGGCTGCTGGCCACCACCTGACGTGAGCGAAACCGGTGCTGCCGGCCGGGCGTTGACAGAGCCGGTATGTGAGTGGTTTATTACTCACATGCTCACTCCCGCGCCTCAGCGACAGCTCTCGACCGCCGACGAACGGCGGAGGACGGTCCTCCGCACGGCGGTCAGCGCCTTCGCCGACCGGGGGTACTTCGGCACCACGACCACGGACGTGGCGAAGCGCGCCGGTATCTCGCAGGCCTACGTCTACCGGCTCTTCCCCGGCAAGGAGGCCCTGTTCGTCGCGGTGGTGGAGCACTGCTTCGCCCGAGTCCGCGAGAGCCTCGGCGACGGAGTCGCCGCCGCGCGGGGGAGCGGGCCGCAGGAGGTTCTGGACGCGATGGGCGACGCGTACGCCCAGCTCATCGCGGACCGGGACTTGTTGCTGCTCCAACTGCACGCCCAGTGCGCGGCCGCGGCCGAGCCGGCCATCCGCGAGGTGGTGCGCACCGGCTACGCGCGGCTGGTCGAGTACGTGCGAGGGGTCTCCGGTGCTCAGGAGGCCGACGTCCAGCGCTTCTTCGCCGTGGGCATGCTCTGCCATCTCGTCGTCGCCACGGACGCGCACGAGGTCGAGGCGCCGTGGGCGCGGACACTGTCCGACGGGCTCCGCCACTACTGAGGGCGTCCGCCGCGGGGAGGGGCCGGCCGCGGCGTCGCGGCCGGCCTGCCGGCCCCGGCTCCCGCCGCCGGCCGTCCCGGGCGCCGCGTTCCGCGGCTCTTTTTCGGCCGCAAGAGTGAGTGGTTAACCACACACGGAATCAGACCGATCGAAAGGAACAACCCTGATGATCCACCACTGCGTCCGCTTCACCATCAAGCCCGGCACCGCGCCGCACCGACTCGACGACGCTCTCGCCGGTCTGCGCCACCAGGGCGAGGTCATCCCCTCCGTACGCTCCTTCCTCGTCGGCCGCGACCACGGCGGGGCGTACGAGTGGGGTGCCACCTTCATATTGGACGATCTAGACGGCTACTGGGAGTACCTCATGCACCCCGCCCACCGCCGTACCGACGAGATCGGGCTGCCGCTGGTGGACCGGTTCGTGTCCTTCGACATCACGGACGACACGGACCCCGAGGTCGGCGAGAAGATCGCCGCCCTGCACCAGCGCCGCTTCGACGCCGACCCGGACCTGACTCGGCTCGTCTCAGGACTCAACGCGTACACGGGCAGCGCGGCACCGGGGCCCCACGGCGCCTGACCCCCGTCGCCGGGTGCGATCCAGCAGATGGCCTCCGGGGCGGCAGCGCGCTCCCTCCAGGTCTGACATCATGAACTGGCGATCGAGAACGAGCGTTTCTCAGCCGGAAGTTGGGGGTCATGGCAAGACTGCGAAGAACGTCGTGCGGGAAAGTCCTCACGCTCCTCGTCGGCGCCTCACTGGCGGCGTCCTGCGGTCATGCCCAGCCGGCGAAGACGTCGGCGCGCGCGTCTGACGCGGCCAGTGTGTCGCCCTCGGCCGTGACCCCTCTGACGCAGCAGGACACGCGGGACGCCGTCCTCCGCCCCGAGGACCTGGGCGCGGGGTGGGAGGCCAAGAAGCTCAAGGACGTCTCACGGGCCTCTCCTGGTTCTCAGTTGCCGAGCGGGGACGGCTCGGACGACCACGTCACGACGGGTAACACCGCCTGCGACGCGGCACTGCTCCCCTCCGAGGCGATCACGCCGGTAGCGGGTGCGGAACGTGACTACGATCAGGACGGCACCGGCGTGTCCATGACCGCCGAGGTGACCACCTACAAGAGCGACGGCGCACAGCGCACGGTGGAAACAGGGCGGGCGGTGGCCGACGACTGCGCCGGTCTCGCCATTCCCTGGGATGACGGGATGACCGCGACCTTCTCCCGTATCTCGACGAGCAGCCTGGGAGACGACACCCTGGGTGTGCGCGTCGTGTACCGCAGCGACGATGCCGCTGAGACCCGGTTGGGACTGGTCGACATCGTCACTGTCCGCGTCGGAAAGAGCATTTGCATGGTCTCCTTCCTCATCGAGAACGGCAGCACCGACGCGGACACCATCGAATCCGTCACCTCCGTGGCGGCGCAACGCCTGGCGGACGTGGCACACGGCTGATCAGCGATGACCTGCCTCTCGACGCGCGGGAAGCTCTCACGCAAGGCGTCGGGCGGCGCTGAGCGGCTCGGTGGCGGGCTCGGAGGCGACGTTGTCGGCCACCCGGTCGAGGAACCCGCGCAGCGCTGCGACCTCCTCGGGCGCGAAACCGGCGATCAGCTGCGCGTTGGCGGCCTCGGCGGCCGCGGTGAGGCGCGCGTGGAGGCGCACGCCCTCGGTGGTCAAGACGATCTGCGCCTTGCGGCGGTCTCCGGCGATGGGGAGTTTGCGCAGCAGACCCGTCGCGGCCAAGCGGTCAAGCTGGCGGGTGAGGGTGGGCCCTCGCACGCCCAAGGCGTCGGCAAGCCGCCCCTGGACCATCGGGCCGTGGAACGCCAGCAGCTCCAGCACCGTCCAGGTCGCGAAGCCGGCACCGGCTTCCGCCAGCCGGCGCTCGAATCCCGCGCGTGCTCGGCGCGCCGACAAGGCGAGTTGGTAGCCCAGACTTTCGAGCCCTGCCGGCTGCCCTTGTGCGGGGGTGCCGATGACGGTCTCCGGTCTCGTCCCGGTGCGGTCGTCGTGTGTGTGCATCGTTTCGTCTCTCGTCGTTAGTGGGCTATCTGATAGCTTACTAACGAAATCGTGGCACCGTGTCGCCTCCCTGCGGCGCCACGGCCCGCGTCGGAACAAGGGTCTGCCCGCGGTGTCTTGCCGGCGGGCAGCTTGGAAGGGTGAGCAACAATGGCGCTCTCGCTCAACCACACCATCATTCCCGCCCGGGACAAGCGGGCCTCCGCCTCGTTCCTGGCTGAGATCCTCGGCCTGGAAGTGGGTCAGCCGCTCGGCCCCTTCGTTCCTGTGCACATCGGCTCACTGTCTCTCGACTTCGCCGACGTGGACTTCGCCGACAAGGGGATCACCGAGGTCGCGCCGCACCATTACGCCTTCGAGGTCGACGAGGAGGCGTTCGACGAGATCTTCGCCCGCATCACCAGGGCCGGGCTCGACTACTACGCCGAGCCCCACGAGCCCCACCGGTTCGGCGAGATCAACACCTCGCGCGACGGACGGGCCGTCTACTTCGACGACCCGGACGGACACATCATGGAGATCATGACCGTCTCGCACACCTGACCTCGCAGGAGGACCAGGATCCGCACGTCCTGAGGAGAGTGCCGTCGGCGAGCGGCACGCGGACGGCCTCGGCCCGCCCCTCGTCCGGCATGCCGTCCCAGAACCCGGCTCACCCCTGATCGGGTGGTCGGAAAGAGGGCGCTGTGTTTCAGCCCTTCGTGGACGGCGTGGTCGGGAGCTTGTCCACGTGGGTGGCGGCCCAGGAGGCGAGGAGCCGGAGCCCTTCTTCGGAGGGTGAGCCGGGTTCGGCGGTGTAGATGGTGAGGGTGAGACCGGGCTCGGCGGCCATCTCCAGGCCCTCGAAGGCGAGGGTAAGATCGCCGACGACGGCGTGGTGGAAGCGCTTGGTGCCGGTGCCGTGGTGGCGGACGTCGTGGGCGCCCCAGCGGGTGCGGAACTCCTCGCTGAGGGTGGACAGTTCGCCGACGAGGTCGTGCAGATCCTTGTCGTACGGGGCGCGTCCCGCCTCGGTGCGCAGGATGGCCACCGCCATGTCGGCGAACAGGTCCCAGTCGGGGTAGAAGCGCCGCGAGGCGGGATCCAGGAACTGGAACCGGGCGAGATTCTCCTGGTTGGCGGGCGTGGCGTAGAGGTCGGAGTAGAAGGCGCGGGCGAGCGGGTTGGCCGCGAGGAGGTCCATGCGGCCGTTGCGGACGAAGGCGGGCCCCGCGGTGATCGCGTCGAGTGTCCACTGCAGGCTGCGGTGCGGTGTCCACTGCCGGGTGCTGGTGCGGCGCCGGGGGCGGGTGAGCGCGTCGGAGCCGTCGGCGGCCTGCGCCAGGTGGAGCAGGTGGGCGCGCTCGGCGTCGTCGAGCCGGAGGGCGCGGGCGACGGCTTCCAGGACGGCGGGGGAGACGCCGACGAGGTTGCCGCGTTCCAGCTTGGCGTAGTACTCGACGCTGACGTCGGCCAGGGCGGCGACCTCGCTCCTGCGCAGCCCCGGCACACGGCGCCGTGGCCCCGCGGGCAGGCCGGCCTGCTGCGGGGTGATCTTGGCTCGCCGCGAGCTGAGGAACTCGCGGACCTCTGCACGGTTGTCCACACCTTCGACGGTACGACGCGTTCGGACCGTGAGGGATGCACTGCCGGTACACCCCTCACTGGTGACTCGCTACCCGCGCGAAAGGGCGTTTTCCTGGATGGCGTGGCGCTCGATGTCCGACCCCGGAACCCCGGGAAGACCGGGAGCCGGGCCCGGGGCCCCATGCGGCGGCGTCGCCGCCTGCCCCGGGCCGTGAACCGCATCCGGCGGCCACCGGTACGCCTCGTGTACCGGACGCCTCAGTACGTAAGGAAGAACCTCTCTCATGCGCGGAGCAGTGATCCACGCCCCCGGCGACGTGCGCTTGGAGACCGTGGACGACGCCAGGATCCTCAAGCCGACCGACGCGGTCATCCGCACCGCCGTGACCTGTGTATGCGGCTCGGACCTGTGGCCCTACCGGGGCGCGGAGCCGACCGACGCGCCCCATCCGATGGGCCACGAGTACGTCGGCTTCGTGGAGGAGGCCGGCTCCGAGGTCACCTCGGTGAAGCCCGGCCAGTTCGTCGTCGGCTCGTTCGCGACCTCGGACGACACGTGCGCGAACTGCCGGAACGGCTTCCAGTCGAGCTGCCTGAACGTCGAGTTCATGTCCACCTGCCAGGCCGAGTACGTGCGCATACCCAACGCCCAGGGCACCCTCGTCGCCACCGACGGGGTGCCGGGGGAGGAGCTCTGGCCCAGCCTGCTGGCCGTCTCCGACGTGATGGGCACCGGCTGGTGGGCCGCCGAGGCCGCCGAGGTGGAGCCCGGCTCCACCGCCGTGGTCGTCGGCGACGGCGCGGTCGGCCTGTGCGGAGTGATCGCCGCGAAGGAGTTCGGCGCGGAGCGGATCATCGCCATGTCGCGCCATGAGCCGCGCCAGAAGCTCGCGCGGGAGTTCGGCGCCACCGATATCGTCACCGAGCGTGGCGAGGAGGGCGTCGCCCGGATCAAGGAGCTGACCGGCGGCATCGGCGCGGACTCCGTCCTGGAGTGCGTGGGCACCGCCCAGGCCATGCGGCAGGCCCTGCACTCCACCCGCCCCGGCGGCAGCGTCGGCTTCGTCGGCGTCCCGCACGAGGTGGCCGTCGACGGGCAGGAGCTGTTCTTCTCCCACGTCGGTCTGCGCGGCGGACCGGCGCCGGTGCGCCGCTACCTCCCCGACCTGATCGACCGCGTCATGACCGGCCGGATCGACCCGGGCAAGGTCTTCGACCTCACCCTGCCGCTGGAGCAGGTCGCCGAGGGATACCGGGCCATGGACGAGCGCCGCGCCGTCAAGACCCTCCTCAAGCCCTGAGACACGCCGAGCCGGGCTGCGTCCGGCGCCTTGCCCCAGAGCGTCTGCCTACTTCTCTTGTGCAGGAGTCACCGTGAGCACATGTGCTCTTGTCGGTGCCGGCTCCGGCCTGGGGCTGGCGACCGCCCGCCGCTTCGGTGCCGCCGGACACGGCATCGCCCTCATCTCCCGCGGCGCCGACCACCTGGACGCCCCTCGTGGCCGAGCTGGCCGCTGAGGGCGTCCGGTCCCGCGGTCACACCGCCGACGTCCTCGACTCCGCCTCGCTGAGCACGGCGCTGGAGGCCGCGTCCGGGGGAGCTGGGGCCCGTGCACACCGACCGACAGGACGAAGCCGCGGCGGCGCCCCCTGTCCGGCACTGAACGCCCGCACACCTCCGGAAAGAAGGCACCATGAACCTCACCTACGACTTCACCGGCAAGGTCGCCCTCGTCACCGGCGCCGCAGGCGGCATGGGCCTGGCCACCGCACGCGCCTACGCCCGCTCCGGTGCCGCCGTCGTCCTGTCCGACCTCGACGGACAGGCCCTGCGCACGGCGGTCGAGGAACTGACCTCGGCCGGTCACCAGGCCCGCGCCGTTCCCTGCGACGTGGCCGACGAAGACCAGGTCGCCGCCCTCGTCGAGGGGACCGTGGAGGACCTCGGCCGTCTGGACATGGCCTTCAACAACGCCGGCATCATGATCCCTCTGGCCGACGCGGCCGACGAGGACGCCGGCGCCTTCGACCGGGTCAACGCCGTCAACCTGCGCGGCGTGTGGGCCTGCATGAAGCACGAGCTGCGCCAGATGCGCACCCAGGGCAGCGGCGCGATCGTCAACTGTTCCTCCCTCGGCGGCCTGGTCGGCAACCCCCGTCGTGCCTCCTACCACGCCACCAAGCACGGCGTCATCGGCCTCACCCGCAGCGCGGCCCTCGAATACGCACCGCGCGGCATCCGCATCAACGCCGTGTGCCCCGGCACGATGGAAACCCCGATGGTCGCCGACATGATCGCCAAGGGGGAACTCGACCCCGAGGCCGCCGCGGCGGAGGCCCCCATCGGCCGCCTGGGCACCGCCGAGGAGATCGCCGAAGCCGTCCTATGGCTCAACAGCCCCGCCGCCGGCTACCTCGTCGGCGTCGCACTGCCCGTCGACGGCGGCTACGTCGCCCGCTGAACCCCACCATGACCACTCACCGACCGGGCCCGCCCCAACCGAGAGGACGAGAGGAAGCATGGCACGCGTACTGGTCACCGGCGCCGCCACAGGGCTTGGCCACCTGCCTGCTCGCCCGGCCCGGCCGGCACGTCTCCCTCAGCAGCAGCATGCACAGCACCGGCGGGGCCGACGCCACAGGTCTCCTCACCTCGCGGCGCGAAGGCACCCGAACGGCTACGGCGACAGCAAGCTGTTGGTGACCGCGCCGGCCACCGCCGTGACCCGCCTCCGGCCCGGCGTGATCAGCAACGCCGTCGACCCTGGCTGGGTACCGACCGCATGGGCGGCCCCCAGGCCCCCGACGACCTGGCACTCGGCCACGCCACCCAGATGCTGGAAGCCGCCGACGCCGACTCACCCGGAAAACCACGCTGCGGACGGTACGCGTCCGTTCGCGCCGCACACAGGAAAGGTCTTCGCACCATGCAGTACACGCACCTGGGCCGCAGTGGTCTGAGGGTCTCCCGTCTCGCGTTGGGCACGATGAACTTCGGCGACGTGACGGACGAGACCGAGAGTTTCAGGATCATGGATGCCGCGCTGGAAGCGGGCATCAACATGTTCGACACCGCCGACGTTTACGGCGGCCCGCAGTCGCCCGACATGGAGCAGGGCTACGGCCTGTCGGAGGAGATCATCGGACGCTGGCTCGCCCAGGGCGGTGGCCGACGGGGACAGATCGTGCTGGCCACCAAGGTGTACCAGCCGATGGGGCCGGGCCCGAACGACAAGTACCTGTCCGCATACAAGATCCGCAAGGCCGCCGAGGACAGCCTGCGGCGCCTGCGGACCGATCACATCGACCTCTACCAGATGCACCACGTCGACCGCTCGACTCCCTGGGAGGAGATCTGGCAGGCGATGGAACAGCTCGTGCGCGAGGGCAAGGTCACCTACATCGGCAGCAGCAACTTCGCCGGCTGGCAGATCGCCACCGCGCAGAACGCCGCCACCGCCCGTAATGTCATGGGCCTGGTGTCCGAGCAGAGCCTGTACAACCTCACCGCACGCACCATCGAACTCGAAGTCATCCCCGCCCTGCGTCACTACGGCCTCGGCCTGTTCCCGTGGAGCCCACTGGGCGGCGGCCTCCTCGGCGGTGTGCTGAAGAAGATCGAAGCCGGGCGGCGCACCTCCCCCCAGATGCGGCAGACCATCGACCGGTACCGCCCCCGGCTGGAGGCGTACGAAGCACTGTGTGCCGAGACCGGCGAGCAGCCCGCCGACGTCGCCCTGGCCTGGCTGCTGCACAACCCCGTGCTCACAGCCGCGATCATCGGCCCCCGCACGACCGAACAGCTTGCCCAAAACCTGCGCGCCCCGGACGTGACGCTGTCCCCCGACACGCTGCGCAAGCTGGACGAGATCTGGCCAGGACCCGGCGGCGAAGCTCCCGAGGCCTACGCCTGGTAACGGCTCGCTCGGGCCCCTCGCTTCACGGGGAGGCAGGTGGGGCCTCGTGCGGGGAGGGCCTCACGAGGCCCCACGGTCTCGCGCATCGGTCCGTTTGCTGACGCGTCTTTCGAGAGGGGGCCAGTCCGCCGCCCCCGGTAGGAGACCGAGCACCGCGTCCCCGACGGCTTCGGCGGCGGAGTGTGCAGGAAGCTCGACGGCTGACACCGCGTCGAAGCTGACGCAGGACCTGACGGACGAGGTCGGTCCAGATCGACGTCCTGGATATCAAAGACTCGGTGACGTTCCGTGGTTCGCGAGCGCGGCGATCAGGCATGCCCACCCCCATGAGGCTGCCTTGAGGCGTCCCCCTTGGCCCGCCCGCCGACCGCTCCCGTAGTTTCTGTGGGTCGCGTTTCTGTCGTTTCTGTTATTCGCGCGGCGCCCCCGCACCTCCTGTGCCAGGGGGACGACCGTCCGCGGAAACCGAGAAGGAGCACGAGCAGCGTGAGCAGCGAACCCCAGTACGCCCTTGTCAGGGCGGCGCAGGCAGGGGACCAGCAGGCGCGGGACCGGCTCACCGCCGCGTACCTCCCGCTGGTGTACAACATCGTCGGCCGTGCGCTGAACGGGCACGCGGACACCGACGACGTGGTGCAGGAGACCATGCTCCGCGTCCTGGACGGCCTCGGCGGGCTGCGCTCTCCTGAGAGCTTCCGCAGTTGGCTGGTGGCAATCGCCATGAACCAGGTGCGCGGCTACTGGCGGCGGTACGGCGCCGAGGCCGCGCCGCCCGTCAGCCTGGAGGACACCCGCGCCGCGCCGCCCGTCGAGGACTTCGTGGACGCGACCGTGTTGCGCCTGGGCCTGTCGGGACAGCGGCACGAGACCGCGCGGGCCACCCGCTGGCTGGACGAGGACGACAGGACGCTGCTGTCGCTGTGGTGGCTGGAGGCTGCGGGGCAGCTCACCCGCGCCGAGGTCGCCGCGGCCATGGAGCTGTCGGCCCAGCACACCGCGGTGCGAGTGCGGCGGATGAAGGACCGGTTGGAGACGGCGCGCGTGGTGGTGCGCGCGCTGGCCGCCGAACCGCCCTGCGCGCGCCTGGAGTCCATATCCAGCGGCTGGGACGGCGTACCGTCCCCGCTGTGGCGCAAGCGTCTGGCCCGCCACACCCGCGACTGCGCGGTCTGCTCCGGCCGCTCTTCGGACCTCGTACCGGCCGAACGCCTGCTGGTGGGGCTGGCCCTCGTGCCGGTCGTCGCCACGGCCGCAGCGTCCGGCACCCCTGACGCGGTGACGCACGGCATGGCTTGCGCGCACCACTCGGTGCAGGCGCCCGCCGGTGCCGCTTCCTCTCGTTCCTCCAGCGCGGGTCCTGCCACCGCCCCCGGGGCGGGGCGCGCCCTGCGGCGCAGGCGGGCGCGGCGACGCAGGCGGGTGACCGGACTCGTCGCGGCGGCCGTGGTGTTGAGCACCGGCGCGGGCATCGTCCACCTGACCACCGGGCCCGAGGGGGACGACGACGGGGAACGTTCCCCCGACGTGGCCGCGCGGGCCGAACGGGCGCCCTCCACGCACTCCCCGAGTCCGAAGCCCTCGTCCTCGCGCACCGGCGCCTCGCCTTCGGCCTCACCGACCGCGCCTTCGGCCTCGCCCTCGCGGACGGCCGAGAAGTCCGCGAAGCCCCGGTCGAGCACCCCGCCCTCGCGGCCCGGCACCCGGCCGTCCACCCGCACGCCGGCGTCGACCCCGCGCGGCCCCTCGCAGGAGGTCGCGGCGCTCGTCAACGAGGAGCGCGCGAAGAAGGGGTGCGGCCCCGTACGCACGAACAGCGAGCTCGACGCCGCCGCGGCCGGCCACTCGGCCGACATGGCGGCCCGCGACTTCTTCGACCACACCAACCCGGACGGTGCGGACCCCGGCGCGCGCATCACCGCCGCCGGGTACCGCTGGAGCACGTACGGCGAGAACATCGCGAAGGGCCAGACCTCTCCCGAGCAGGTGATGAAGTCCTGGATGGACAGCCCAGGACACCGCGCGAACATTCTCAACTGCTCGTTCAAGGAGATGGGCCTCGGCCTGCGTCAGGGGCAGGGCGGCCCGTGGTGGACGCAGGCGTTCGGCGCCCGCTGAGGGCGGCGTTAGCTGAAGAAGGGCAGGGGGCCCAAAGGCCGCGGACGTGCGAACGGGAGGGCCCGCAGGGTCATGGTTTCCTCGCCAGCCCGCCGTAGAAGCTGACGTCGCTTTTGGCGGGTGGGCCGAAGGGTGTTGTTTCCGGGTGCCAGTCGGTGATGACGACGAGGCCGGGGTCGAGTAGGTGCAGCCCGTCGAAGAAGGGCAGGATGCCGCTGTAGGACCGTACTTGGGCCTCGATGCCTCCGGCGTGGTAGGCGGCGACGGCGTTGTTGATCTCTTCGGGGCTGAAGTCCGGTGTCGCGTGGGACAGGAGCAGGTAGCTTCCGGACGGCAGCGTGTCCATGAGTGTGGCGACGGCGCCGAACGGGTCGTGGTGGTCGGGTACGAAGTGCACGGTCGCGATGAGGGTCAGCGCCACCGGCTCGGACAGGTCCAGGGTCGCGGCGAGCTGCGGGTCTTCCAGCAGGGTGTTCGGCTCGCGCAGGTCGGCGTCGAGATAGGCGGTGCGGCCCTGGGGGCTGCTGCGCAGCAGGGCGCGGGCGTGGGTGAGGACGATCGGGTCGTTGTCCGCGTAGACGATGCGGGCGCTCGGGTTCTCCGCCTGGGCGACCTCGTGGAGATTGGGGCTGGTGGGGATGCCCGTTCCCACGTCGAGGAACTGCCGTACGCCGGCCTCGCGCACCAGGTAGCGGACCGCGCGGTGTAAGAAGGCCCGGTTCGCCCGTGCGGCTGTCGGCAGGCCCGGCCAGCCCTCGGTCGCCTTGACGGCGGCCGCGCGGTCGGCGGGGTAGTGGGTCTTGCCTCCCAGCAGGTAGTCGTACATCCGAGCGCTGTGCGGCTTGTCCACCCGCAGATCAACCGTCTGCCGCATACTCCCCATGAGCCCTCCGGGAACAACTGAACGAACAGCATTGACCACACCGAGTATTCCGGGTGTACAGGGGGCCAGGGGAGCGATTCGGCGAAACGGGCGGAGGACGAGCACCACGCCCACCGGCGCGGGTCGGAGGCGTAGCGCAGCGGTGTCCCAACCCGCGCGGGCACGGAGGAACCGTATCGACGGCGCCTCGTAGGCGCCGGAGTCGGATCAGCCTTGCGCTTACTCGGCTCCGGGCGGGCGGAAGACGCGCCTGGCAGGGTGGCCAGGCGCCATCCGTGTGTGGTGGGCAAGCGCCGCGTTCGGGCGAGCCGCGCTCGCCGGCAGCGAACACTGTGGCCTGCGCCTGGTTGGGTACCCGCTGCGGAGCAGATCGCTCATTGTCGCCGTTCCGCCTGCCTTGGCGGGTGCTGTGTAAAGGAGGGGCTGTGCCTGGCAACGACCACCTTCAGGGGGAGAGGAAGCTGAGGGTGATGGTGGACCCGGGGCTGCCCAGCGAGGTCGCCGCGGCGCTGGCCGTTGACCGGCTCCCCAGGCTCTTGCACCAGCACGTCGCCTCCGGCACCTGGCGCGTCGAGGTGGAGGCGCGGACACTGCCGCTGGATGAGAACGGTGTCCTACCGCTACTGCGGCTGGCCGGAGACCGGACGGAAGACAACACCGACCTGCTGGTCTACCTCACCGATCTTCCCCGCGGCTCGGTGGTCCGGCCTGTGCTGGCCGACATCAGCACGCGCCGCCGCGCCGCGCTGGTCAGCTTGCCTGCCACCGGGAGCTTCCGGCTGCGCCGCCACCTCGGCCAGGCCCTGCTGCACGTGGCCTACCGCCTTCACCACGGCCACGGCCGGAACGTCGCCCGCTCCGGTGCGGGGAAGGAAGGGGAGGCGGAAGTGCCGCGCCCTCAACGGCTGCGGAGGGCCCCGGCCACCTGGGGCTGGCCCCTCAAAGAGGTCTTCTCAGGCGAGGAGGGCATCGACACCTCCCTCGTGCTGACCGGCTGGCGGGGCCGCACACGCCTGCTGTGCGGCATGGTGCGCACCAATCGCCCGTGGCGGCTGGTGCCCCACCTGGCCAGCGCGACGGCGGCCGCGGCCGCGACCGCGGCCTTCGGCATCTTCTACTCCAGCATCTGGCAGATGGCCGACGCCCTCTCCGTCGCCCGCCTGGTGCTGATCACGGTGCTGTCCCTGGCCGGCATGGTCAGCTGGCTGCTTTTCTACAACCACTTGTGGGACTCCCCTCACGGGCACCGAGCACCGCAGGACACCGTGCTGTACAACGCTTCCACCCTGATCACCCTGGCACTCGGGGTCGGCTGCATGTATCTCCTCCTGTATGCGCTGACGCTCCTGGCGGGCCTGGTCGTCATCGACGCCGGGTTCCTGCAGTCCAAGCTCGGTCACCCTGCCGGCCTGGGCGACTACGCCACACTGGCCTGGCTCGCCTGTTCCATGGGCACCGTCGCCGGAGCTCTCGGCTCCAGCCTCGACTCCGAGACCGCCGTACGCCAGGCCACCTACAGCCGCCGTGAACAAGAACGCCAAGCCCGCAACCAAGCCGAAGCACGCGCCGAAGAAACCCACGCACTCACACACGGTGCGACAAAGGACGACGACCCGTGAAGCCTGGTCCGGGGCCGCCGTGGCGTGAGGCGCGTGCGGCGGTGTTCATCCGGGGCGTGAATCCGGGCGAGCCGGGTTTCGCTACGCGCTTTCAGGAGCGGGCGGACACAGCGTGTTCGAGGTCCCGGGTGCGACAGGCCGGGACCTCGAACACGTCACTCGTACCCCGTGACCCCGAGGTGAGTTGGGGCCGGCCGCGCCGTTTTCCTAGTTCTGCTCGATCCACTTCTCGGCTTCGTCGACGAGCGCAGGGACGGTGTCCGAGATCGCCGATCCGCCGTTGCTGTTCAGGACGGTGATGATTTCCGGATCGTCGCCGTCTGAGGGGGTCAGATACGGACCGCCGCTGGCGCCGCCGCCGATCTGGCATTCTTCTTGGTCGTCCACCCGGCTGATGGCCGAGCGGCCCTCGCCCGGGTGATAGGTGTAGTCACCGATGCAGGCCGCCATGGTGTCCCCGCCGTAGGGGTCAGGGACGGGGTAGCCCAGCAGCGTACCCTTCACGCTCTCCCCTTCGGAGACACCGGAGTGGACCTTCAGTCCGCCTCCGGTTTCCTCGGAGATCGTCTTCCCGTCGTTCTTGCGGATGGCGAGGACGGCTACGTCCGGCGCCGAGCCGTCGACTTCCTCGGTCGAGGAGAACGACTTGTCCACGTACCACCCGCCGATGGGCAGACTGGAACCGGTGGCGGCCGGCGCGAACTTCACCGTCTTTCCGTCCTGGATGTTGTTCGTGCAGTGCTCCGCGGTGATGGCCAGCTGCCCGCTGGGAGAGTCCAGAACAGTTGCGGTACAGCCCGAACCGTTGAAGTCCTCGCCGACATACAGCGGCCCGACCTTGCTGGCGGTGCTGTTGTCGGTATAGGGCGTCTCGACGAAGTAGCCACCCTGGCCGTTGGTCCGCAGGGAGCCGTCGGAGTTCTTTTGGAGATAGTCCGCGAGCACGCCTCCCGTGGGGTCGGGCTGGTCAACCGGGTCAGCGTGAGCCGTCGTGTTGACGAGGAGACCCGCGGTGACCAGTGTGGCGCTGGCGCCCGCCAATGCCATGACCTTCTTCTTGGAAATTCCCCTGCTGCGGTGCTTCATTCGATTACTCCCAGTAGGTCGATTGGAGCGTGGAGCATGGTGTGTGTGGCGTCGGGGCGCGATAATTTTCGGCGGCGCCGTGCGGTTTTCCTGTGTGCGGGGAACGCCTCACAGAGTGAGGGTGCGGAATCCGTGGCGAAGCCCCGGGATTCGACGGGAAGTTCCCCGTCCTCTCCGGGCATGGACTATAGCTAGCAGGATTCAGCGGATCCTTGGATTCTTGTTGGCTGGAACTTGGATTTTTGACCCACCGCACGGCACCTAATACTCCGGCTGTAGATCGTGATCTTCATGTCTGGGCTGCGGCTTGTCGGCGGTAATGGCTGGTCTGTGATCGTGCCTGGTGGCGTCGTCGCCAGTCGGACCAGCCGAGCCGGTGGGCGAGGTCGTTCAGCGGTGTACGGCGGTTCTCCCCGCGGCGGGCACCACGCCGACTGGGCCGGATGTCAGTGCCGTGTGGCACTGTCGCCCCGTGATCACCGTCATCGTCGGATCGATCGGGGGACCCGACGGCGGCCGGTGATGAGACGGCCAAGGAGACGGTGGAAACCGGTGTCGCCCCGGTCCCGGGGTGTGTGACCGAGGCACGGCGAGGACCGGCTGCCTCGGGCGTACATGCTGTGGCTCGTCGGCATCCTGGTGTCGCCTGCACACGGGGGAGCGCAAGGGGAGCGCGGACGCCTTTGACGGTGCAACCCGGGGCACGGACAGCAGGACCGCGACATGCGTTCTGATCTGCGAAAACGACACTACGGGTTCTGCGTACATCCGAGGTGGTGCACACGACGCAGTCACCGAGCCGTCTGCTCGGTACCCCTCTGAGTGGGGGCGGGAGGGCGGATGAGCGTGGCGCCGGGCCCTTCCCACCAGGGCTGGCGGCGGAAGGGCCTCCGACGCTGGTCAGAGGCCCTTTCCAGGGTGAAGCTCCAGGTAGCGGCGGACGAGTCGGCCTGTACGCCGGGTTCTGGCCCGCTGCTGGCAGAGTAAGGCTGTGACCTGCGTTTCAGGGCCGACGGGCCGGGCCGCCCAACGCTCTGGGACTTGTGAGGGACTTTTCCTCGTTCAGGGACTTACCGGTGCGTTCGAGAGCCAGGACTGCAGCGACTTCATGCCCCGCGCGCCGGCCTGCGGCATGAAGTGTGTGTAGGTGCGGAGAGTGAAGGCCGGGTCGGAATGACCGAGCCACTTCGCGAGCGAGACGATCGACTCGCCAGCTTCCAGCATGATGGAGGCGTACGTGTGACGAAGTACATGGAAGCCGTGCTCACGGCTGGGCTCCCAGACCCTGGACGGCTTCTCACCCTCCGCCGGTACAGCGAGGGGTGAGATGACGCCTGCGGCAGCGAGCGCCGGCTTCCACGTTTTCGTGTTCCACACCGACCGGTTGATCACCGACCGTCGGGTGGTGTAGACGAGCAGCGGGACCGTTACCAAGCGTCGCTGAGATCGGGGAACGTCCGGTTCTTCCGGATCGAGCCAAGGCAGGGTGACGTTGACCGGAGGGAAGCGCTCCTGGTGGCTGATGATGCGCTTGGCCAGAGACGGAGGGAGCGGCACGTCCCGCTCCTTGCCTCCCTTGGGCGGGCCGAAGTAGAGCTGCGACTTGTACCTGATGACCTGCCTCTCGATGTGGGCGAAGTCCTCATGCACGTCGTCCGTGCTGAGCGCGAATGCCTCCCCTTGCCTCAGTCCTGACCCCACGCCGAGGTCGACCGTGACCTGATACCGCTCGGGCAGATGTCCCCTCACGCGTTCGACACGGTCCCGATGCCACGCCCGCGCCTTCCTCTCCGGCCTCTTAGGTGGCTTGATCGAGCGGCTGCCCTTGCAGGGGTTGCGGTACAGCCGCTTGTCCTCGACGGCGGCTTCGAGGATGGCCTTCAAATAGACCCAGGCCAGGTGCGCGGTACCCGCTCCGACCTCACGCTGGATGTCAGCAGACCAGCGACGGAGCTCAGCGACGCCAATGTCCCGTAGGGCGAGATTGCCCAGGCGCGGTAGCAAGTGCCCCCAGATGCGGTACTGCATGCTCTCCAGCGTCTGTGCTGGGTGAACTTGGGAGGGCCACCAGTGCTTCTCGACGTACTCGCTGAGGATGATCGCGCCGTCGCGTGCGTCCACGAAGTCGCTACGTCGCGAGTCGGTTTGGGCCTCGGCAAGCCAAGCTTTGGCGTCCGCGACCGTATCGAACGACCGGTCCCGAACCTCGGGGATTCCCTTCACGCGGTACCGAGTGCATTTTCCCCAAAGCGTGGTGCGTTCGCGTTTCCCGGTTTCCTTGTTCGGACGTTTCTTTAGCCACCTGTCTTCTATGTAACCAGGCAATGGTGTTCTTGCTCCTTGGGTCACTCGCGTTGGTTGCACGACTGATGCTTGTAACGCCTCGCCCATCACGTTCGAATCCCGACGCGGGCGGTAAGTTTCGTGATCTTCCCCCTTCAGGCGTTACCGCTTCCAGCGAGCAGTTCGACGCTGTGGTGGCCTGCTGAACGGGCTACGGGAGGGATTGGACCGGGAGTCCGCAGACTCCTGCGCGGCCACCCACTCTTCCAGAGCGGATATGCGGTACATCACTCGACGACCCATGCGGAAGCTAGGCGGACCCTGCCTGCGGTGCCTCCACACGTAAAGGGTGTTGGCCGAGATGCCGAGATACTGGGCAGCTTTCGGCAGTGTGAGAAAAGACGGTGGTGGCAGGTGCGGTTGGTACTCGGACACGTGGACTCCCGTCTCGCTGTCGGTGTAAGGGGAGTGTCCACGGGAAAGACGACTTGGTGGTGCCGAGGTTTTGTGGTAACTGAGGTCTGTCTTCCCAGCGATTGCGAATGCCCGGCGTGGCTTCCGCTGGCCAGGGTGAAGCATGCGCATGTGGGCAGGTGGTTGCTTGCGGCCAGGTGGTTGCTGAGGGGAAGCCGGGCTGTCATTTGGATCGCTGTGGAGAACACACCAGGCGCTTCCCAGCATGGCGGGGTCTTCGGACCAAGACCGTCTCTAGAATTCAGCACCACCCCTGGCTGATCTCATCGAACAGCGCCGCGTGTTCGGCTGCAGGTTGTGCGACCGCACGCGGGCTCAGTTCAGAGAAACCTCGGGCTGAGGGGGCTTCCGAGACGTTAGTCGGCCGCTCGTGTAGCGGGCGCCATGTGTCTTGTTAACCAGCATGACGACCGTCCACATCGGGCTCCTGTTCCTCTATGCCGACCGTATCGAAGAAACCCATGAGTTCTACAGCGCCATGGGTCTGGTCTTCGTCGAGGAAAGAGCACGGGGTCCGGGCCCGTTCACTACTCTGCCTCGCTGCCCGGTGGTGTGGTCGTTGAGGTGTACCCCGCGACCGGTCGGCGGCCCGCTTCCAGCGTCCGGCTCGGCTGCCACGTCGTGGGGCAAGAGAGCCCGCCTTGGTCTGCGAGGCGGCACGTGGTCAGAGAATCGGTGGGCGGCCTGCGCGAGCCAGGCGGGCGACGGTGTGCCAGCTCATTCGGGAGCGTGTCCCGTGGCCTCCTCGCAGGCCCTCTACAAAACCTGTCAGGGAGGCCCGTAGAGCGGACATGCCGCGAAGGCGCCACAGGTTCAGCAGCAGCCAGGCTGACAGGTTGAGCGGGACCAAGGCGATAGGGAGGTTGCGTCGGGCGAGCCAAACCCGGTTGCGGGCGTTGAGCCGGTAGAAGGTGGCGTGGCGGGCCGGGTCGGTGGCGGGGTGGTGGACGACGACGTCGGGCATGTAGCGGCCGGTGTAGCCCTGGTTCCACAGCCGCCAGGCCAGGTCCACGCCCTCGTGGAAAAGGAAGAAGTGGCCGGGCCAACCACCGGCGTTGTCGTAGGCGGTGCGGCGCACCATGACGACGCCCTCGGCCATGACCGTGACGGTGCCGGGGCGGGTTGGATCGGCGGCGCGCAGGCGGGGGACCCAGCGGCGCAGGGTGGTCCCGGTATCCGGGTCCGCGATGCGGGGCTGGATGTACGCCAGGCCGGGGTCGGCTGCGAGCGCGTCGACCAGGGTCCGGAGGGCGTGGGGCTCTGGCAGGTGGGCGTCGTTGTCGAAGAAGAACAGGTAGTCGCCTTTGACCGCGTTGGCGCCGACGTTTCGGCCCTCGGGGATGCCCACGTTCTCCTGCAGGGAGACGGTCCGTGCTCCCTCTGGTACGTGTTCGGGGGTGCAGCCGTTGCCCACGACGACGATGTCGAGTTCGACGTCCTCCTGCGCCAGGAGGGAGGCCATCGCCCGGGGGAACTCGATGGGCCGGTCGTTCATCGTCAGCACGACGGCGCCGATGGCGGGGAGACTCACGTGGGCTGGTCCTTTGCGCGCGGATGGGGGTGAGACCGGCGGGCCGCGCCCCCGGCCTCATGAACGGCGGGTTACGACTGGAGGACACCTTAATGCGCGTGGTGTGCGCCTGCCGACGCTCGAACGCTGGCACTCAGGGCGTCCAAGGCGGCGGACAGGAGGGCGCACAGACTGGTGAAGGTGAGGGGCTGGGTCTGCCGGGGCCGCCGGTCGAGGAGGGAGTCGGCTATGGCGAAGGCAGCGGCTGCGTCGATGGCTCGGTGAGCGGCGGCGGCGAACACGCCGGCAGCTTCCATGTCAGCGGTCAGGATGCCGTCGGTGCGGTAGCGGGTGATCTCTGGGACGGTTTCGCGGTAGGGCGCATCGGTGCTCCACCCGTCTCCGAGCCGGAAGGGGACTCCTGCGGCGCGCAGGGCGGCTACCAGGTGCTGCGTCAGGTCGGATGAGGGGATGGCGCTGCGTCCGGGGGGCAGGTAGTGGTGGGAGACGCCTTCGTCGCGCAGGGCGGCGTTACAGACCGCGGTGTCGCCGGGGACCATGTCCGGCTGGAGAGTGGCCGCGGTGCCGACCGTGATCACGCGGGTGATGGCTAGGGCAACGAGCTGTTCGAGGACCAGTACGGCGGCCGGTGCGCCGATGCCGAACCCTCCGCAGATGCCGAGAGTGCGGCCGTCGTGTTGGACGATCAGCAGCTGCCCGCGGACCCAGCCTTCCAGCACGCGCGGGCGGTAGCGGTGGAGTGCGTGCTGGAGGAGGCGCGGTTGGTAGACCATCGCCACCCCGTCGAGTCCGCCGAGGCTCGCCCCGTGGCCGTGGATGCTGCGCACCCAGGCGGCGTGTTCGGCCGGGTCGGGGGCGGCTGAGTGGGTGTGCTTGTCGGGGAAGAGGGGGAACGTCGGCTGTCTCACCGTCCCTCCCTGGACAGGATCGCGTCGGTGAACTGCTGTTCGGCGTCGCGGTTGACGTGGTTGCTGGTGTGCCAGGGCAAAACCGGTTCGTCCATGTGCCGCAGGTGCCGGTTGTAGTCCAGGCCGCGTTTGTCCAGTGCTTCCACGAGCTTGTCCTTGGTCAGGGTGCGCAGATCGGTGCCGGCCGTGTAGAGGTCTTCCAGGACGTGTCCGATACGGCGGTCCCCGCGGGAGCAGACGACTTCGAGGTGCATGCGACTGGTGTCTCCGGGCACGACCCGGTAGTGCTGCGTGTACTGCTCCTCTCCGACGAGCGTGCGCAGCCTGTCGGCGATCTGCTCGGCGTAGTCCTCGACGAGGTCCGGGTCGGCCATGCGCAGCCGCTGACTGAGCGTGCCCGGTTTGGGCATGAATTGGTGCAGTTTGACGATGACGCTGCCGTCCGTGTGGCCCAGCCGCTCGCGTACGTCGCGGGCGTAGTCGGCGATGGCCAGCCGGTCTGCGGAGCGCTCGCCGGGCGCTCCGACGATGAAATACAGCATGATCGTGTTGACGTCTTTGCTGGCCCGACACAGGTCGATCGCCTTGTTCACGCGTTCGCGTGTCTGCGTCTTTCCGTAGAGGGCGACCAGGTCGCCGGCGGCCCATTCCGGTGCGATAGTGATGATGCCGCGGGCCTGGGACAGGTTCAGCTCGGTGAACAGGTGCCCGAAGTCGCCCAGTTCGGTGACGGAGTCCAGGTAGTGGGCGCTGAGTTCGTCCGCGCGGACTGACCCGATGATGGTGGTGACCTTGCGTCCGTCGGCAGCGGCCCGCTGCGCGTAGGCGTGGATGTGTTCGAGGAGTTCCTGCCGGTGGCGGTACTGGGTGAACGTCGGCGCGCTGATGATGACCTTCTCGACCTGAAGGTCCTCCAGGCGGTCGACGTAGCGGGTGAGCATGTCCAGCGGGGCCTGCCGGAAGGGCGGGACGCCCAGGTTGCAGAAGCCGCAGGAGTGGCGGCATCCGACCACGGGGTGGAGGCCGGCGGCTGTCCCGTCGGTGAGGGGGTAGGTGAAGTGCGCCGGGTGGAGGTCGCCCACCTCCAGGTACTGGGCGTGCACGGCCTCCGGAGCCGTCGGGGCCTTGGGCTGGACGTGGCGTACACCGCCGCCAGGGAGGAAGTCGGGGGCGTACAACGACGGCACGTACAGGCCCGGCACGCCGACGATCTGTTCGTACAGCGGGGCGTGGGCTGCGCTGGGCTGGGCGCGGTAGGCGTGCAGGATGCGCAGCAGCTCGGGCAGGGAGCGTTCGGCTTCGCCGAGGGCGACCACGTCGAGGTAGTCGGCCATCGGCTCGGGGTCGGCCAGTCCGCTGTTGCCGCCGACGACGAGCGGATGGACGCCGGGCAGCCGGTCGGCCGCTCGCCTGGGGACGCCGGCCAGGTCCAGAAGGCGGAAGACACTGTGCAGGTCTCCGCTGTTGATCACCGACAGGCCCAGGACGTCGGCCTCGCTCACCGGGAGGGGGGATTCGATGCTGCGGTACGGCTCGCCATCCGGGATGACGAGCTGGTTGCCGTCCCGGACCAGGCAGTCGTACTGGATGGCCCGTTCGGCGAGGGCCGGGATGTCCTCGCTCCTGTTGATCAGGTCGTACAGGCTCATCGGGCCGTTGCACATGAGGCTGTAGGGGTGTCCGAACGGCATGACGAACACCATGCGCAGTAACCCGGCCGGGTCGGTGTGCGGGTAGGGCGGGGTGAGCTGCATCTCGCGGGCGCGGATGCCGTCGATCTCTTCGGTCTGCTGGGACATGGCCGTTGCTCCCTCAGTCGGTGGTGGCGTACGTGCGGGCGATGTGGGCGGTGGACTGCTCGATGGCGTCGCAGACCGCCGCCTCCTCTGGGGGTCGCATGCGCGGGTGCATGCAGGGGCACAGCAGGCGGGCAGCGAGCTGCTCGGCGCGCGGGCAGCGCTGCCCGCGGGTGTGGTCACGGATCAGGCGGTGGCCCAAGTAGGTGGGCGGATCGTTGACGATGCTGCCGACGCCATACCGGGCGGCCAACAGCTCCATCAGCTCATCGCGGCCGGCCCCGGCCCAGGGCTCGGGGACCAAGAGGTTGTGCCGGTAGTACAGATGCCGCCGTTCGCCCACGGCGGGGGGCAGCGAAAGCTCCGCGGTGCCGGCCAGGCGGCGGGATCGCTCGTGTGCCCGGGTGACACGGGCGTCGTTCATCTGATCCAACCGGGCAAGCTGCACAAGCCCGACCGCCGCTTGGGCCTTGCTCATCATCTGGTTGGTGCCCCAGCGCTCCCGGCCGCCATAGGTGCGCAGCCATCGCAGCTGCTCGCCCAGGGCCGGGTCGTTGGTGGTGACCATGCCGCCTTGGCCCAGGGTGGTCATCAGCTTCTTCGACTCGAAGGAGAAGACGGTCGCCCAGCCCTCCGACCCCACCCGCACGCCCGAGGGAGCCCGGCCACCGCACGCGCGCGCGGCGTCCACGATCACCACCGGCGGCCCGTGTACCGGGTGGGGATGACGTTCGGCGAGGTCCAGGAAAGGCCGCAGGTCGGCACATGCTCCGTTCCAGTGAGTGACCAGAATGACCCGGGTGCGGGGCGTGATCACCCGCTCCGCATCGGCGGGGTCGAGGTTGAGCGTGACCGGTTCGGGCTCGGCCAGGATCAGGCGACCGCCCTGGCTGATGACCGCGAGGTGCGGCCCGACGAAGTTGAGCGCACAGGAGATCACCTCGTCCCCGGGCGCGAGCCTCAGGTGGTGCAGCACCATCTCCAGGGCGGTGCCGCCCGAGTTGAATGCCACGGCATGCCGTGCTCCGGTGTACGTGGCGAAGGCCGCCTCGAACGGGTCGCTGTAGGACGTGGCTCTCCATCCGGTGCGCCAATTCGCAGACTCCGCGAGGACCCGGCGCAGCGCTTCGTGCTCGGCTTCCGTGTACCAGCCGCCTTGCGCGGGTTCCACGGGCCACCGCAGAGCATGGAGAGAGCGGGGAACTGTGGAGGGATCGGTGGGCATCAGCCTCTCCCTTGCATGTAGTGGCTGGCACGACGTTCCAGTGCCGTGATCGCCTCGACTTTCTTGGCAGCCGAGGAGGTGCTGTCGAACCGGTAGGTCAGCCACTCCGCGACAAGGCGGCGGGCGAGCTGGAGCCCGATGACGCCCTGTCCCAGCGCCAGCACCTGTGCGTTGTTCGAGAGGACCGCGGCCTGGACGGAGAGTGAGTCGTGGGCGGTGACGGCGCGGACGCCCGGCACCTTGTTCGCGGCCACGGCCATGCCCAGTCCCGTGTGGCACACCAGCAGCGCGCGGTCCGCCTCCCCGCACGCGACGAGCTGAGCAGCCGCGAAAGCGACCTCCGGGTAGGTGGCCGCAGACTGCTGGCCGGGGCTGCCCTCGATGACACCGCCCACCAGGCGGTGAGCGTGCAGATCGCCCGTCAAGACGGACTTGTAGGTATCGCCGGCGCGGTCGGAGCCGATTGCTACGCGCAGTGCCCCGTACTCGGTGTCACCCACGGGCTTCGACCGCTCGGTCGTTTCGCAGCGGAGAGAGGGTCCCACCCAGGAGCCTCGCCAAAGCGGTGGTGACGCCCAGGTCGGGGAGTGCGGTTTCGAGCCAGGACCAGCGGCCTGCCGGGTTGAGGTCCACCAGCCACCAGGTGCCATCGCCGTCGACCAGCAGGTCGACGGTCGCATACGCAAGGCCGTAGGAGTCCATGAGGTCGGCGATCCCTTGCCTCACCTCGGCCGGTAGGGGGATGACCGAGTACGACAGCGACTCGTAGTCGGCGCGGAAATCCCCGCGCGCGCGGGCGCTGTGGGTGTCGATGCGGACCGGGAACATGCTGGACCCGATGACTGTCAGTCGCACCTCGTACACCTTGTCGATACGGCGCTGGAACTGGTGGACCGCGCTCTCGACCGTCTCGTCGAGCCCGTCCGGCGGCAGCGAGGTGGTGAAGAAGGTGCGCGCGCTGCCGTCCGGCAAGCTGATCTGAGGGCTCGCCAGGGCTTTCCCAACCAGCTCGCCGGGGGAACCGGAGGCGAACCGTGCCGCGCTGGGGTAGCTGTTGCCGATCCACGTGGCAGGCACGCGCAGGCCGCACTCGGCGGCTCGCGCCAGCACGCCGGCCTTGTTCTGGGCCGCTGTGACGCGTTCGGGGTGGTTGAGGTGCAGGCACGGCAGCGCGTGCAGTACGCCGGTGAGCCCGGCAACGGTCTCGCGCTGCGCCCAGTCACGGATGTCGCGGGGGCGCAGGCTGGTGTGGGTCAGGGGTGAGGGGTGCCACCACCACACGGCGCCGATGTCCTCAAGGCACACGTGATGTGCGCCGGTGCTCAGCGTGCCGTGCCACCCGGCAGGGCCGTGGCCGGCCGCCAGAGTGACCGGCTGGCGGGCAGGGTCGAAACGCAGCACCGGGGTGCCGAGTTTCCCGAGCTCCAGGATCACCTTGTCGGCGGCCAGGTCGTCAGCAGACGTCAGGACGACCACAGCTCCGGGGACAGACATGGGGGCTCCTATCAGTCTGGGGCGGGTGGTGGGCTCGCGGTCGAGCCCACCACCTCAGGGCGTGCTGCCTTCAGTGGCAAGCGGCCGTTACCACCAGTTGGTGATCATCGGCTCGGGGTCGTCGCCGGGCCTCCCGCTCACGGTGACCGCGGTCTTCTGCACGGAAGCGCCCGGGTGAGCCTGCACGAGAGGCGCCCCGTCGGGCGCCATGGTGACCTGGACCGCGGTGCTGTAAGCGCTGCCGGTGGCCTCGGGCGTGGTGGGAGCCACTGGTCCTTCGAACAGCCGCGCGGCGAACGGCAGGGCAGGGGCCGGACTTGAGATGGTCGGCATGTCAGATTCCTCTTTCTCGGTTCTCTCGGTGAGGGTGCTGCGCTCCAGGCGGAAAGCCCGGAGACGGCTCGGGGCGAGCGAAAGCGTGCTTCCGCCGCCAGTCACGCGGTGAGGTGGAGGTCGTCCAAGTCGATGGCCTCCACGCCGTGCAGGGTGCTGACGTCCCGGGCGGCGAGGGTCCAGCGGATGCGTGGATCGCCGAATCCCACGAAAGTGAGCCCGTCTCTCGTGCCGCTGTAGCGGATCTTCAGGGTCTTCGGGTGGTGGAGGAGGCCGGCCACGCCCCAGGGCTGGAAATGCCGGACGAAGGCAGCCACGTGGCCTCGGCGCAGATGCGGGCAGTCACGGACCGACTCGGCTGCACAGCTCTCATGCACGGGAGGTGAGGCGGTCCGCTCTCCCTCGCGGATGGGTGTCTCCCCACGCACGAGGACCATGTGCCGCTCGTCGCTCCTGTCGAAGGTGTCAGCGCCGCAGACCTGGCACAGCATGAGGCTCATCGCCTGCCGTTGACGCAGCGGATGGACACTGCCCAGCCGCGCCCGCCCCCGCCCCCGTGCGAGGGGCGCCCTGACCCACAGAACGCCGTTTCGCCGGTCGACGCCGCCCATGCGCGCCTCACCCTGGTAGCCAATGCCCGCGCCGCCGACGCCATGCCGCCGCTCGACCGGTGTCGGCATGTAGGAGTCCTCGTACTGCCAGGACGCGACGTAAGGCACGCGCAGGCCGTCTTCGTAGTACTGCTGAAGGCTCATGCGGCGGTCAGGAGGTGATCACTGAGCGGACGGTGCGGGCCGACGACGCGGCCGTCCGGCAGCAGCTCTCCCGTGTCATCGAACAGGACTACGCCATTGCACAGGAGCGACCACCCTTGCTCGGGGTGGAAGGCCAAAGGCTGCGCTGCTTCCCGGTCGCCTGCCTCGGCGGTCGGGCAGGACGGTTGGTGCGGACATCGCTCGGGAACGCGCGGAGCGGGAGTCATGGTGGTGGTGCCTTTCGTCGCGGTAGGTAGCGGTGTTGAGGCCGGCCGCCGCTCCTCCAGCCCATATGAGCGGCGGCCGGGGCGCTCGCCCCCGGGGGGCACCGGTACGGGTCGGCAGGCGGGGACGGCGCCGCGCCCCTCGGGGCGGCCGGCGTCCCCGGCCAGGTCTCGGGAGCGCGGCCGGGGAGGAAGCCCATCTGGAGGGTCTTCTCCGCCAAGTGGCCTGCACCCGGGCGAGGGGGCCTGCGCGGCAGAGACGACCGGTCAATGAGGTCAGGCGACGACCACAGCGGGTCAGGGTAGCCACGTCATGACCTGCTTCTCGGTCAGGACCTGGTGCTGCCACGTCCGCGTGACCAGGTGAGCCGGGTTGACCGCCTTCGCAGCCGCCAGGAGTTCACGGCCGTCTCGGCGGACGGCGTTGAGCGGCCGAGTGAGCTGCGCCGCCATCTGGGCCGCGCTCATCCCCTGGGCGATGAAGGGCACGAGGGCGCGCTGCTCGGGAGTCAGGAGCAGTTGCTCAGGCGGCAACGGCATCGGCTGGGTGATGGCGTTGACGGCGTAGCCGGTCGCGATCGCGGACTCGGTACTGCGGGCGCCGAACAGCTTGGACTTCGCCAGGTCGAGGTAGCCCCGGGCCGTACCCTCCCGAAGCCGGAGCCGGCTTGCGACCTCTCCGAGGGTGTTTCCCTCTGCTAAGCCTGCGAGGACCTGCCGTTCCCGGGGTGCGAGCTGGGGCCTGGCGACAGAAATGGTCACAGAGGTGCTCCTTGCCGGGAGGAGTGGTGGGGCGTGTCACGCGTCGTCTCCCATCAGGTCGAGGACGTCGAGGATCGCGAAGGCGTACCGCCGCAGGTGCGCGACGGCCTGGTCGGGTGGCGGGCGCTCGTCAGCGAGAGCGATCAGGCGCGCGATCTCCCGGGCGGGGCAGACCGCGGTACGGTGCGGTGCGAGCTGCTTCAGCTCGGTCGTCGCGCTGCGGAAGTGGTCGGTGATCCGCGCTGCCTCTGCTGGGTCCATAGGCGGGGCGCTGCCGCGCCGACAACGCCGCGGCAGCGGAAGCCGGAGGCGCACCAAGGCGTCGTCGAGCTTGGGGCGGCGGAGGCTGTCGGGGGCGGGCTGGGCCCGTTCGCCGACGATCTGCTCCAGCACGTCGTAGAGGTCGTCGCCGATGCCTTCCTCCGCCGCCAGCCAGCGGCGCATGGAGGCCAGGTACTTGATCAGCGTCTCGGTATCGGTGGAGTACCGGCGTCGCACCAGCGTGGCGGCGGTGGCGTCGTCTACGGCGGTCATCAGGCCCTCCCAGCGAGGCGGAAGGAGCACCAGGTCGTACGGCCGTCGCGGCTGACGCCCCAGCTCTGCGCGAGGGCAGCGACGAGAAGCAGCCCGCGGCCGGAGAGTTCATCAACGTCGGGGCGGCGCAGTTGAGCGGGCTCCGGGTTGTCGTCGGTGACCTCGATGCGCACCTCGTCGAGAACGCGCAGCACCCGCGCTTCGACGTCGCCGTTTCCGTGCTCCAGTGCGTTGGCGAGCAGTTCGGAGACTGCGAGCTGGATGTCCTCGGCTAACTGTTCGGGCAGGTTCCAAGAACGCAGGATGGTGCGAACGGTGCGCCGTATCTCGGGTACACGGGCACTGTCCGGTGCGAAGACCACCGCGAAGGCCCGTGAGGTCTGCGGCCGGAGCTCACCGGAGTCTGACGTCCCGGTCTGCGGGCGCTTCGTCCTGTGCCTCTTCTCCACCGTCTCCGTGAGCACATCCACGCTCATTGGTTCCTCCTCGTCGCGAGGTGAACACACAGAGTTCAAGAGAGGGGGACGCGTTGGCTAGGACGGGAAGTTGGACTTTTCCAGGACTTGCATGTCTCAGGAGGACTTCTTGTCGGCCTTCTGTTTGCGCACCGTTTCCTACAGCAGACTGAGGCGGTATCCCGGGAGGGAACCGAATCTGCGGAGGGGGCCATGAACGGCGAGGACCGCACGCTGCTCTGCGAGTTGGCAACTGCGCAGGGCATCAAAGCCCACAGCAAGTTCAGTGAGGCTTATCGTGCCGCCGCGAGCGACCTGACCCGCCGTGGGGCGGATGTGGCTCCAGCACCGACCCAGCGGCACTTGACCCGCCTTCTCAAGGTGGGTGCCGTCAAGACGGAGCCCTTCGCGCCGACCGTCCGGGTTCTGGAATACATGTTCCAGCGGCCCATCGCTGAACTGCTGGGCCCGGCCCCTATGCCCCAGTCGCCCCCGGTAGACGCCGTTTCGCAGACCCGTGCGCCCAACGAAAGTGAACTGCTGATGACCGCTCAGGACGCCGCTGTACACGCAGGCCAGGCCGCTTCTCTCCACCTGGACGAGATGAGCCTCGACCAGCTCGACGACGACCTGGTCGTTCTCGCCCGCTCGTACGGAATGACCGCCCCGTCACAGACCTACGAACGCGCGAAGATACTGCTCCAAGCTGCGCAAAGCATGCTGGAGCGGACGAGCTCACCACAGCAGCACACCCGCCTCTACTATGCGGCAGCGCAAGCTACGGCGCTGCTCAGTGCAGTCTCCTTCGACCTGGGTGCGATGGCACCCGCGGTCTCTCTCGCGCGTTCCAGCGCGCAGTACGGCAAAACCATCGAAAACGGCCCTGTCCAGGCATACGCCCACGGAATGCTCGCCTTCATGGCCTTCTGGGAAGGGCGCCCCACTGGTGCGGTGCGCCTCGCCCGGCAGGCGCTGGAGTTCGGTGGCTTGGGGGACACTGCACGCCGCCGTCTGCTCGCCATCGAGGCGCGCGCACACGGGCACCTGCGCAACGACCGCGAGGCCCAGCGCGCCATACGCCAGGCGGGGGAGCAGGCGGCCGGCGACCGTGACGAGCTCCACGACGATATCGGTGGGGAGTTCGACTTCGACCTCGCTCGCACGGCGATGAGCAACGCCACCACGAGCTTGCTGCTGCGGGATGGCGAAGCAGCGGAAGCGTCCGCTACCGAAGCCCTCGCCTTGCTGAGCAACCGTCCCGAGAACGAGCAGCCGATCGTGGTCTCCGGCCCAGCCGCCATCGACCTGGCCCGTGCGCGGCTGATGCGCCGGGAGGTCGAAGGCGCTAGTGAAGCGCTCGCTTCGGTCCTGCAGATTCCACCGGAGTGGCGCGGTGCGGGCCTACTGGAACGGTTGACCGCAGCCAGGATCGAGCTGACCAGCCCCGCGTTCGAGCGAGCTCCGGCCGCGGTCGACCTGGCGGAACGCATAGAGGAATTCAGCGCGCTGTCGCCGGCCCGCCGGCTCGGAGCAGTCAGCCCCCTGGCAATCGAAGCCTGACCGTTCTAGCGGCCGAGCGCGGCGAGGATCGCTCGTTCCTTCTCGGGCGAGATACCGTGCTCGGCCCATCGCGGGTGTTCCACCGGCGTGCCACCTTCTGTCATCCATGACCAGGTGTCCGCGACCGTGTCCGCCAGCGGTCTACAGACCAGCCCAGCAGCCTGCGCGCGCGTCGAGTCGATCCGCCATACGCCGGCATGCGTGCGCCACAGCGGCAGCTCCGTCCACTGCCTCACCTCGTGGTCCAGGAGCAGCTTGTCGGAAGCCCAGATGAGCTGTGCGTGTCCGCCCGTGGCCAAGACGCACGCTGTCAGCAGATCGCTCATAGTCGCCTGGGCGACTGGCGCGACGCAGTTGTAGGCGCCTCCACTGTCGGCAGCCGCCTGGTCGAGAGCAAACGCAGCCACATCCCGCACGTCGATCGGCTGGATGGTCCTCTCTGGCGCCCCGGGAGCCAGCATGCGACCACCGCGGGAAGTACGGCGCAACCACCAGGGAAGCCGTCCGACGTACTCACGTGGTCCCAGGATGACACCCGGGCGCAGAACGCTCGTTCTCCCGGGGCCGTAGACGGTGGTAACTGCCCGCTCGGCGCCCGCTTTCTGCCGACCGTAATGCCAGTCGGGGCCTGTCCAGCCTTCCGGGAGGCGGCCGTAATCGGCATCGGCGTCCGGAGGGCCGTCCAGCAGCTCAGAGTCTTCCGTCAACGGCTCGTTTGGCCAACCGCGATAGGCGTTCACTGTGCTGATGTAGACGTACCGCCTGGCGACTCGTTCCAGGACCCGGGCCCCTGCAAGGACATCGCGTGGGGCCAACTCGGACGCGGACGTGTCCACGACGGCGTCCCAGGGCCCTGCGGAAGCAAGCCGTTCGAGATCTGCGGCAATGGTCCGATCACCATGCACCGGGCTGGCGCCATCCGGGACCGCTCCGGACTTGCCGCGGTTGAAAACGTGCACCTCCCACCCTCGGCTCAGAGCGTCGTGTGCGACCGCGTGCCCGAGGAACCATCCACCGCCCAGCACAAGAAGTCTCATGCCTGCGATCCTGCCCGAACGGTCACCCGATCAGCCAGAGCCCCGCGGCGGCTTGCCTGTGCGGCCTTCGGCCGGTGCCCGGGCAGGGGGCGTCACGCCGACAGCTTGGCCGGTCTCGTCATCACCCCATTCCTGGTGGTGCGCTGAGGAGACACACTGTGCTGCGGAGTGCAGGACACGTGGCGGGCCACGAGGTCATTGCGGCCATCGCCTTGCGAGCGCTGGGGAGGAACTGTGCCTGCCGCACCAGCTGGTACCACTGGGTTCGGCCCGGAGCGTTCGGTGGTGCAGATGGCCGCCGCGCTGACGGGTTGGGTGCCAGGCCTCGGCCGGCGTCTGGCCGGGGCCCGGAAGTGCCTCAGTCAGCCCGACAGTTCGACTGCCAGAAACGGTCGGTTGAGTCGTCTGCGGCGTGGCGATCAGATGCCGGTGAGGACGTCGAGGGTTTGAGGCAAGGTCTGGAGCACGGATGCGGCGTGTCCGGTGCAAGGGGAGCAGGGCCATCCTGGTCCCGCCGGGTAGACCGGTGCGCTCGCGCTGCTGGCAGCGTCTTGCAGCATGCCGGTGTCGGCTGTGGCCGGGTCGCGTGCCCACAGCACGGTGGCGTGTGGCTGGGTACGGGAGATGGCTTCGATCAGGTAGCGGGAAGGGAGGCTGCCGAGCAGGACGCTGGTGTAGCTGCGGTCTGCCAGGGCGGCAGCCAAGGCGGTCAGGGGCAGAGTGTGCTGTTCGTCGGAGGTGGCTGCCAGCAGCACGAGCGGGGCCTGTGCTGACGGGTTCGGGGCGTGGGCTTGGGCGTGCTGGCGCAGGGCGGCTTCGAGGAGGCCGCTGGTCATGTGCTCGGTCTCGACTCCGCAGCCGGTCTTCTCCCAGTGCTCGCCGATCGCCACCAGAGCGGGGGCGAAGACGGTCGTCCACGCCAGCGCGGCGCCCTGGCGGGCGAGCGCGGCTGCGGCCAGGCGTGTGACGGCTTCGGGGTCGAAGGCGTCCATCGCCGCGCGCAGATCCTGTGCGCTGACCGGCACGGACCCTGTGGAGTCCGGCGGGGGGCCGGCCGAGACTGCGCGGGCTGCCTGGGCGGCGGCGACGCCTTGGCGGACAAGATGGAGCATGCGATCCAGCCGCTGTAGGTCTTCCAGCGAGTAGCGCCGGTGGCCACCGGGGGTACGGCCGGAGGGCTCCAGGCCATAGCGGGTCCCCCAGGCGCGCAGGGTCGCCGCTTTGGTCTGTAGCCGCTGGGCCGCGACACCCACCGAGAACAGGCTCACCTCCGCCTCGGGCGTTGCCGAGGTCCGACAGGGTGTCGCGTGCGTGCTCATGCGCGCCATATTCCGGCGACCGGGCCGCACGTCGCAACATCGCAAGGCACGAACGGGTGCATAAGTTCTGTCGAGGTTTGCCGCTTTCGGGGGCGGGTTACTCGTCGTGTCGTCCGGTCACAACGGAGAAAGGGACGGCATGATCGTCAAGAAACTGCATGAAGCAGGACTACGCAGCGAGCACGCCTACTTGGGAGCGTTCGCGTCGATCGGCGCCTCCTTCGTCACCTGGCTGACCTCCAACAAGGCCGAGCACGCCGGTATGGACCGCGCGGACCGTTGGGGCATCTTCGTCGGCGAGTGGGCCCCGACCTTCTTCGCTCTTGGGCTGGCACTGTCCCAGTACGAACGCAGCGAGGGCACCTTGTCCTCCCAGTGATCGCGCAACGGCCACCGCACCACTGCGGTCGTCGTCTGGCTGGAGCTGCCGGACGGCACGGATGAGTGACCTCGTCAGCGCAGGTGTTGCACATGTCGGCGAAACCGAAGGGAGTGCGATGCGGCACGACGGCCCGGTCCGGACCGCACCACCGCTGCCGGACACACGCATCACCCCGGCCTGCGAGGCGGACGAGGCGCCGCCGGGCTCCTGCGCGCGGAGCGTCGCCGCACGTGTCGAACGTGTCCTCGACACCCATTTGGCGCAACGCCGCACGGAAAGCGCCGTGCTGACTGCCGCGTTCGCCGACGAAGTCGTCCACCATCTCACCCGGCTCGTCCTGGGAGGCGGGAAGCGGCTGAGGCCGGCGTTCCTGTGGTGTGGTTGGCACGCGGCAGGAGCAGCCGACGTCTCGGAAGACGCCGTGCTGGAGATCGGTGCGGCGCTGGAGTTGCTGCAGGGCTGCGCGCTCATCCACGACGACCTCATGGACTCCGCGACGAGTCGTCGGGGCCGGCCCGCCCTGCACGTCGCTTTTCAGGCCGTGCATCGCAGCCGAGGCGCAAGTGGCTCGGCCGAGGCGTTTGGATACTCGGCTGCTCTGCTGGCTGGTGACCTGGCACTGGCATGGGCACAGGACTTGTGGGAGCAGACGGACCTGCCGCAGCACTCTCGGCAGCGGACGCGTCGCTTGTGGCAGGCGATGCGCACCGAAATGGTCGCTGGACAGTACCTTGACCTGCGTTCTCAGGCTGACGGCGCAAGCTGCCCGGACGAGGCGCTGCGCACTGCCTACCTTAAGTCCGGCCTGTACACGGTGCAGCGCCCGTTGTTGCTGGGTGCCACGCTCGGCGGAGCATCCGCTGACCTCAGCGCGGGGCTGGAACGGGTCGGCCGGTGCGCCGGACTGGCCTTCCATCTGGCAGACGACTTGGCCGATCTTTTTGGGGATGAACAGCAGTTGGGCAGGCGGACAGGGGAGGACGTCCGGCAGGGCAAGCCGACCTACTTGATGACCGTGGCGTTGGAGGCCGCCAGCCGCGGCGGTCACCGCACAGCGCAGCAAGTCCTGACCCGCGCACAAGGGAATCCCGAGTTGAGCGAGGACGGACTCGACGAGGTCCGCGCAGCGGTGACGCAGGTAGGTGCCCGCGGCCACGTCGAAAAACTGGTCCGCGAGCTGGCGGACGAAGCCCGGGAGGCGGTCGCCGAGTCGGCCATGCCCCGGGCGGCAGCCGACAGCCTCACCGCGCTGGTCGGCGCCACCCTTCGTGCGGCTCCGCCCCGACACGCGAGCGCCGAGGGGGTAGATCCGGTATGAAGGCAGTGCGTGGCCCCAGCGACCATGTCGTTGTGGTGGGAGCCGGTTTGTCGGGCCTGTCGGCAGCGCTGCATCTGCTGGGGGAGGGGCGGTCGGTGACCGTCGTGGAAGCGGCACAGGCCCCCGGCGGCCGGGCCGGTCTCGACGACATGTCCGGCTACCGCATCGATACGGGGCCCACGGTGCTGACACCTCCCGACCAGCGCAGACGCATGCCGAGAGCGGAGATACGTACCCCTCTGGTCCATGTGCGCGCGCCTTACCAGCGAAAACGAGTTGCGGAAACCCGTTTCGGCTGTGAAAGCCTCCCGGGCTTGGGCGGCGCGTGTCCGGGTACCGCAGGAGATGGGCTTCTCGGCACGCACTTCGCCGCAAGCAGAACAACGTACGGAGAAAAGAAGCCGCCGACCTGGACACTTACTTCCGTGACCGGGCAATAGGGCGGTGCGAATGGGAGATGTTTTTGAGCACGCAGGAAGACCCGGCAGAAGCGGGCAACGGTCGCGGAGACGATGCAAAAGCCGTTCTCGGACTGGTCGCTGACCCTGGCCTGTCGGCTGAGCTCGTGGATGCGATCGGGCAGGAGCTGCCTGCTCTCCTCGCGGAGCGGGAGGATGGCCCGGAGCGCTGGCGGGTGGAGACCTCGTCGCAGCTGCTGCCTTTGGACGAGGAAGGTGCGTTGCCGCTACTCGACATCGGGCGTCGTCAGCGCGAGGAGCAAGGCTGGGACGTCACTGTCCTGCTGACTGAGCTGCCGCGCCGTGCTGGTCGGCAGCCGATTGTCGCCGACTGTCATCCTGAGGCCGGGGTGGGGCTGGTGTCGTTGCCCGCGTTGGGGGCGTTTCGGGTGCGTCGCCGGGCGCGCGACACGATCGCGTATCTGGTGGCCGCGCATCTCGGGAACGCGGGCGGTGCTCGATCCGCGGCCGAGGAGTCAGGTGGGGAGCGGAAGTCTCCTGGGCCCGCGCTGGGGTTCTCCTACGAGATCATCAGCGATCGGGAAGAGAGGCGCGCCGACATCGAGGAGGACGGCAGCGAGGATTCCGACGTTCAGCTCGGTACCCAGGGGGAATCCCTGCATCTTGTGCTGACGGGGGCGCGCGGGAAGCTGCGGCTGTTGACCGGGATGGTGAGGGCGAACCGTCCATGGCGTCTGGTCCCGAGCCTCTCGCCGGCGTTGGCGGGCGCTGCTGCCGGTGCCGCGTTCGGCGTGTTCTACTCCAACATCTGGCAGTTGGCAGATGCCTTCAGCACCGCGCGCCTGATCCTGGTCAACGCGGCCGCGGTGCTCGCGATGATCGTCTGGCTGATCTTCGACAACGGCCTGTGGGAGAGCCCGAGAAACCGTCGCCTGCGGTCCGAATCGGCGTTGTACAACTCGGTGACGACGCTGACCGTGTCTTTCGGTGTCTTCTGTATGTACCTGTTGCTGTACGCCGTCACGCTGCTTGCCGCGTTCGTAGCCATCCCGACCGGCTACCTCGCCACCACGCTCCGGCACGGCGCCGGCATTCCCGACCTCGCGACCATCGCGTGGCTGTCCGCGTCCATGGGAACGATCGCAGGTGCTCTGGGATCCGGTCTCGCGGGTGAGGACGCCGTGCGCCGGGCCGCCTACAGCGAACGAGAGCTTGAGCGTCAGGCGCAGCGCGACAAGGAAGAGCAGCGCACCGACCGCGAGGCGACACGCGCTGAAGAGCACGAGAGCTGAGCTCCGGCCACCGTCGTCCGGTGTCCGAGGGGCATCACTGCTGTGACGAGGGGTTTTTCCATCCCGTCGTCGCGATCCGTATGGTCCCCCTCATGAGTGTTGTGGAGCAGGCCGACAGTCCCGCCGATGACGACAAGAATTCTGCGGCTGTGCCGGTCGGTAAACGGAAGCAGGAGATACGCAGACGTCTGGAACGACTGATCGGCATCGCCGCCACAGAAGGCAACGAGCTGCGCGTGTTGCGTAACGGCGATGAGATCTTCCCCGCGATGCTCGGGGCGATCCGAGCGGCCGAGCACACGGTCGACATGATGACGTTCGTCTACTGGCGCGGTGACATCGCCCGTGACTTCGCAGCCGCGCTCTCGGAACGCGCCCGGGAAGGCGTACGCGTACGGCTGTTGCTGGACGGGTTCGGCAGCAGCCCGATCCAGCAGGACCTGCTCGATGAGATGTCCTCGGCCGGCGTGCATGTGGTGTGGTTCCGCAAGCCGCTGTGGGTCTCTCCTCTCAAGCAGAACCACCGCTGCCACCGCAAGGCTCTCGTGGTCGACGAGCGCACCGCCTTCACCGGAGGGGTGGGCATCGCCGAGGAATGGTGCGGGGACGCCCGCCATCCGGGTGAATGGCGGGACACTCACATCCAGGTTCGCGGCCCCGCGGTCGACGGCATCACGGCCGCGTTCGCACAGAACTGGGCGGAGTGCCACCAGGAGCTTTTCGACGAGAAAGACCGGTTCATTGAACACGACACGACCGGTCGGTCCGTGGTCCAGGTGGTCCGCGGTTCGGCCAGTTTCGGCTGGCAGGACATGCAGACCCTGCTGCGCGTGCTGCTGGAGTCGGCGCGGGAGCGGGTCCGGGTCTCGACCGCGTACTTCACCCCGGACGACTTCTTCGTCCAGTTGCTCTGCCGCACAGCTCGCCGGGGAGTCACGATCGACATCCTCATCCCCGGCCCGCACACGGACAAACGCGTCTCACAGCTGGGCGGCCGCCGCTCCTACGAGGACCTCCTGGATGCCGGGGTCCGGATCGCCGAGTACCAGCCGACGATGCTGCACGCCAAAATCGTGACCATCGACGGCATCGTTTCCCTGGTCGGCTCCACCAACTTCAACCGTCGCTCACTCGAACACGACGAAGAGGTCATGCTCGCTGTCGTGGACGAGGAGCTCACCGCCACGCTGGACAAGCACTTCGCCGAGGACTGGGAGGGAGGCGACCTCATCACGCCCGGACGCTGGAAGCGCAGGCCCGTGCAGCAGCGCCTCGGGGAAGCAGCTGTACGTCCCATCCGCCGCTTCCTTTGATCACCCACGGAGAGCATCGGGACGTTTCGGGCGAGGCGCCTGATACACCGCCGCGACCCCGGAGAAGTTCACGGGGCTCGCGGGGTGCGCAGACGAGAGCCTGCTCGGTGATGCGTGGTCCAGGCCCTGGATGGACATCACCCACCAGATGACGATGGTGCGACACTGCCGCGGATTGTCCGTGGCCCTGACTGAGTAGCTGTTTCCGATCCAAGGTTCTGGGTAGATTTGCCCCCTAGCCTGGACCGGTGTCTGAGGGTGCCGAGAGGGCCAGAGTGAGGGACTGTCCGGCTTGTGGTGAACGGCTGAGGCCGGACGCCCGGCCCGAGGCGGTGTTCTGCTCGTCGGTCTGTCGTTCCAGGCAGTGGCGCAAGGAACAGCGGCTGAGGAAGCGGTTGGCAGCTGTCCGGGACAAGGTCGGCCTGGTCGAGTGCCCCGAGTGCGGGGCCCGCTGGGTGGCGGGTGTCGACCGTCGCTCGGACGCCCGGTTCTGCTCGCGGCGCTGCGTCGTGGGGGCCTGGCGGAAGCGGAAGGATCCGTACGCGGATCGTGCACAGTGACCACTGAGCGAACGCATCCTTGGACCAGTTTCGTTCACGGAACGGTCAATTGCGGTCATTCCTTGCGATCTTCATATTTACGGTCTGACTCTCGGAAACAGATGCGGTCCCTGTCCTGTCACGGCCCGAAGTGCCGCGCCTGGGAGCGCACTTGGATGGTGAAAGCCATGTCCGAGGAGAACGAGACCATCGGCGCCGTCAGCCAGTCTCGCTACGAGCAGATCGTGGCCGAGCTGCGGGACGTCGTCGAACAGCAGACCCGCGGCCAGTTCACGATCGGGGACCGGGCCCTGGAGGTCGAACCGATGCGGCAGCGGGGCGGCGAAACCGGGGACAGCGAGTACACGGTCGAGGAATCGCTGACGCGCCTGGCCGAGGACATCGGCCTGAGGTTCTCCACGGTGAAGACGGCCAGGTGGGTGGCGTCGCGGTGGCCGAAGGAACGACGCCGTCCCGAGCTCGCGTCCTACACGGTCCACCGGTCGCTGGCGAGTATCGAGGACGAGGAGAGGCGGTTCGCGACGATCCTGACGCTCCCGGAGGGAAAGGCCCGCTGGACCAAGGACGACGCCAATCGACAGGTCGGCCAGCAGGTCGAGACGCCCATCACCCCGCAGGAGAAGGTTACCGCGATCCACTCGCTGGCCCGGGACGCCGAGGTCGCGGCTGCGGTGACCACCGACTTCCTGAAGCGTCCCCAGGTCGCGGCCAAGGTGTCCTCGGAGGACAAGGTCCGGGTGGTGGAGGAATTCACCCGCGACGAGCAGGTCGCGACGACCGCCGCGACCAGCCTGCTCCGCAGGCCGGACGTCGCGTTCAAGGCGATGAGCGATGACACCGCCCGCTTCCAGGTCAACTCTGCCCAGGCCGAGCGCAGTCGGCAAGCCCTTGACCACTTCGAGCGCTCGAACCCCGTCGCCCCGGCAGTCCGCAACATCGACCGGACGGTGGAGTTCCTTGACTTGGTGACCGCCTTCCACGCGTTCGTCGCCGCAGCTGGCCGGACCGTCCCCGGCCTGCGCGACCGCCAACTGTCGGAGGACGAACGCACCATCGTCCACCAGAACGTAGCCAAGGTGAAAGCGACTCTGGACTGGATCGAAACGGCGGTCGACACCGGCAAGGTCGACATGGACGACGAGCTCGCGGCGATCCTGCGGGGCGAGTAGTCGTGCCCCGCGCCTCCCGGCGCAAAGGGGACGCGGCCAGACGACACGCGGACACCGTCCGCTTCGTTCTGTTCGAGGCCCGCCCGGCCGGGCTGGAGTTTCACCAGCTGGTCCGTGCGAGCGCGCTCTCACCGCACCAGGTCCGCTCCGGCCTGGCCGCGCTGAAGGACGAGGCCGCGTCCAAGGGCTGGCCTCCGCTGATCTGGAACCGTCTCGACGGCTACCAGCTCGGAGCGGAGCGGGCCGCGCTCGAAGCCTACGAGCGGCAGGTCGTGGGCGAGAAGCTGACCCAGTTCCGGCGGTTCATCACCGGCACGGTCGCCCCGCACGCCGCCGCCCACCCGAACGACAAGTGGGTACGGCACATCGTCGCCCAGCTCAACTCCATCGAATCCACCCTCGACCTCATCGCCAGCGCCTGACCGATCCACGGGGCCGACCGGCGAAGCCGGCCGGCCCCGCAGCAGGTCACAGACGGGAGGGGAAGTGCGTCAGCGCCGCTATCCGTCGGACATGACGGATGACGAGTGGGCCCTGATCGAACCGCTGCTGCCCGCTGCCGGCCTGCGACACCGCCCGCGGCGGCCGGCCGGAGAAGCACCCCCGGCGCGAGATCGTCGACTCGATTCGATATGTCGTGGACACCGGCTGCAAGTGGAGGGCCCTACCCGCGGACTTCCCGCCCTGGAGGACCGTTTGGGGGTTCATGGCCCGCTGGGCTGCCCGCGGTGTCATCGGTCAGATCCGTGACGCCCTGACCCAGCGGATCCGCCGCGAGGTGGGCAAAGGCCTCAGAGCCGTCGCGACGATCATCGACTCGCAGTCAGTCAAAGCGGCATCGACCGTCGGCAAGAACTCCCGCGGTTACGATGCAGGCAAAAAGATCAATGGCCGCAAACGGCATCTCGTGGTCGACACCCGCGGCCTGCCGCTGCTGGTCATGGTCACCCCGGCCGATCTGCATGACTCCGCCGCGGCCAAGGAAGTCCTCTTCCGTCTCCGTCTCATGCACCCCGAGATCACCATCGTCTGGGCCGACCGCGCCTACGCGGGCAAGCTCATTACCTGGGCGAAGAAGCATCTGAACCTCACGATCAAGACCGTTGCCCGCCCGAAGGACTCCTCCGGGTTCGTCCTGCTGCCCCGCCGCTGGGTCGTTGAACGCTCGCTGGCATGGATGATGAACGCCCGCCGGCACGCGAGGGACTACGAACGGCTCGTCCAGCACTCCGAAACGCTGATCACCTGGGCGGCGATCACGCTGATGACCAAGCGTCTGACCCGCAACGGGGCGGGCTCCGCCTGGGCCAGCAAGCCCAGTACGTGCGCCTGAACTGGTTATTCGCCCGGCTCCGGGCCGGGCCACGCGTACAGGTCGAAGGCTGCTGATCAAGGACCGCCAGGGGCATCTGGGTGGAGGAAGCACGGTCCGCAGCCTGTGCCTTGGCTGGCCGGGTGAACGTGCCGCTGGCCCGAGAGACCGCAAGCTCTTTTCGGTTCCGGAGCACCGGTAGCGGTCAGCCATGAGGTCGAGGAGGGCCAGTGTGCTTGCACGCCCGTCGTGTCCGAGCTCATCCACCGTCCGCGGTCCGCTGCGGCACCGGGGTACGGCAGAACCGGCGCCAGCGAAACGAGTCGGCGTTTGGTAACACAGTCGGTGCGGCGCTTGAGATACAGCAGCCGCAATCGCGTCTCCCGCCGTACCGACAACCGACGATGAAGCGCTCGTCCAAGAAAGCATGGACCCCAGTCAGCTCGGCAGATAACGGCCGCACGCTCCGGCAACGTCTTCTACCAGGAGTCCTGCACTGGCGCGAGGCACAGCGCCGCCCACGCCTCCCGCCCACCTGTCGCGGTCGGCGACTGCGCTGCGGCGGCACGATCTTCTTCCAACCGATGGCTGATGCGCTGAGCGCCTACGGCGTCAGCGGGTACTAACCGCTCCTTGGGGGCACCTGGGCAGTCCGTCGCGTCGTCGGGGGTGACGGACTGCCCACTACGCCGTCGCTTATGAGTTCGCAGGGACGGATGAGGGCGGGCCTCAGGCGGGAATGAGGCCGTGGGGGTCGATGATGAACTTTTCGGACACTCCCGTGTCGAAGGTCGCGTAGGCGTCGGGGGCGTCGTCGAGGCTGATCACCTTCGTGTTGAGCATGGCGCTCAGGTAGGGCATGCGGTCCCACAGGATCGCCATCATCAGCTCGCGGTTGTAGTGCATGATCGGTGCCTGCCCGGCGGCGATCCGCGGCGACTTGATCCACGCCTTGCCGAAGTCGATCGGGTACGTTCCCTCCTGCTCGGCCTTCGACTTCGCGAGCGGGTCGGCGCCGTAGACGCCGATGACTCCGGTGGCCCCGCCCGCGCGGGTGGCGTCGAGCACCTGGTTGATGGCGTAGGCCGGGTCCATGTCCTCGGCCTCGCGGCCGATGCCGTGTGCCTCGGTGCCGACGTAGTCCACTGCGCAGTCGACCATGGGTTCGCCCAGGATGGCCTCGATCTGGTCGGTGAGCTCCGCGTCCTGGCTCAGGTCGATCGTCTCGCAGCCGTTCTTCTTCACCAGCTCCAGGCGGTCCTTGTGGTAGTCGCCCACGATGATGCAGGACGCCCCGAGGAGGCGCGCAGCTGCTGCGCCGCAGCGGCCGACCGGGCCGGCGCCGGCGATGTACACGGTCGAGCCCGGCTTGGCACCGGCCTCCATGAGACCGTGAAACGCGGTGGGCAGGATGTCCGAGAGCAGCGCCAGGTCACGGATCTTCGCCATGGCCTGGTCCCGGTCCGGGAAGCGCAGGAGCTGGAAGTCGGCGTACGGGACGAACAGGTACTCGGCCTGGCCGCCGGTCCAGTCGCCCAGGTTGAAGCCGTACGCTGCGCAGGACACCTTGGGGTTTGTGGTCTCGCAGACTTCGGTCCGGCGCGCCCGGCAGTTGCGGCATCGGCCGCAGGCGACGTTGAACGGGACGGAGACGAGGTCGCCCTCACTGAGGAACTCGACGTCGGGGCCGACCTCGATGACCTCCCCGGTCATCTCGTGCCCCATCACCATGCCCTGGGGCACCGGGAAGGACCCGCGGTAGATGTGCAGGTCACTACCGCAGATGTTGGTGGCGACGATCCTGAGGATGACTCCGTGCGGGGCCTTCTTCCCGTTCGGCATCTGAAGCTTCGGGAAGTCCAGGGACTCAACGCGCATGTCCTTCGCGTTCTGAAAGGTGACGGCGCGGTTGCTGCTTGCCATGACGATCTCCTCTGCTGATTCACGGTGACTCGGCCGAGTCAGTGTCGGCGGTCATTTGGGCGACTTTGCGACCTCGGGTTTCCTAACGTAGGGCTCCATCCGAGGTATGCAGGCCAGCGCCACACCCTCTTGCGTGCCATCGCACTAACGCTGCGTGACAAGCGCCCGGTCAAGCGCGTCTTCTGCCGATCAGGCGGGTTGCGGTGCGTTGACGAAGTGTTCGATGATCGCCTTGCAGAAGGCGGGGAGGTCTTGCGGGCCGCGGCTGGAGATCAGCTGGCGGTCGATCACGACCTCCTCGTCGACGACCTCGGCGCCGGCGTTGCGCAGGTCAGTACGAATGCTGGGCCAGGAGGTGAGGCGGCGGCCGTGCAGCACGTCTGCCTCTGCCAGGGTCCAGGGTCCGTGGCAGATGGTGGCAACGGGCTTGCCGGTCTCCACGAACTCCCTCACGAAGGCGACGGCGTCGGGGTCGGTTCGCAGCTGGTCGGGGTTCATGGTTCCGCCGGGCAACAGGAGCGCGTCGTAGTCGCTCACGCGTGCGTCGGCGACCTTCTTGTCCACGGTGAAGGCTCCGGCCGGGTCGATGTCCATCTGGCGCGCGTTGATCTCGCCGGTGTGGAGGGACAGGAGTTCAGCCTGCGCTCCAGCGCCCAGCAGTGCGCCGAGAGGCTCTTCGAGCTCGACGCGCTCAACGCCGTCCGTGGCCAGGATTGCGACCTTCCTGCCGTGCAGTTCGTTGGTCATGGTGCGTGGTTCCTTCCGGTGATCGGCGGAGGACCGGTTCGGGTCCGTGCCCTCCGCTCAGCTGCCGTCGGGGAGGAGGACCTTGGTCCTTGCCCTGCTCGATCAGCCTGGTTGGCCTGGCCCGTCCCCATGTCTGGTGGGCACGTCACCCACATAACGACCTCACCACTCCCACTGTCCCACCCTCACAAGACATGTCAAAAGGTGCGAATTGTCTCGCTTGGTCGGTGGCGCGCCGGGAACCCGGCCTGCCCGGCCCACGACAGACCACGGCAGGAAGGGAGATGCGGCCAGACGCCGCGGTGACACCGTCCGCTTCGTACTCCTCGAAGACCGCTCGGCCGGGCTGGACTTCGGCCAGCTCGTCCGCGCGACGGACCTGTCCGCCTACCAGGTCAGATCCGGTCTCGGAGCGTTGTCCAGCCGAACGACAAGCGGGTCAATCACATCGTCGCCCAGCTCAACTCTTTCGAGCGACCCTCGATTTCATAGCCGGTCCCGGAGATCTTGTCCGCAAGGGGACCGTCCGTCGCCGATCGGGCGGCCTCCGTCACATCGCTGGGGCGGCCGTCATGCGTCATCCTCGCTATCCGTCGGATACCACTGATGCCACTGGGCTCTGGTCGAACCGCTGCTGCCGCCGGCGGCCTGCGACACGGCTCGCGGTGGCCTGCCGGAGAAGCACTCCCGTCGCGAAATCGTCGACGCGATCCGATACGTCGTCGACGGCATCACTGAAGCCCGCTCCCGAACCGGCCAGGAATTCGGCCTCGACCGCTTCCTTGCCTTCCTCACCGGCCACATCGATGAAGGCGTGCCCCTCCCCGAGACTCTGCGCCGCCTCATGCACAGCCACCACGGACACCTCTGCGACGACGCCACCACCGTCCTCCTCCAGTGGCACGGCCCCCAGCCCTTCGCCCCACCCTGAAGCCCTCGTCGGACTCCCCACATCCGGCACCGCCCCACCAGAACGTCAATCGAGCCCTGGCTCTCCACCAACTATCCGCGACAGCTACGGCTGACCACGCCGCCCCGCGGGCAGCACCTGCTCTAGGCGGGCGGCTTCTCCACGAGGACATCGATCTGCTCGATCGTGGGCTCCTCGAAGAGCTCACCCGTGTTCTCAGCGAGCGCTTGCGCGACCTCACCCGACAGATGCGCCTGGCGTCCGTCGTCGTCGGGAAAGGCGTCGAAGATTCCGAACGACGAGGGTCCGAACTGGATTCCGAACCACCTGACGGTCTTGGGCTCCCCCTCGACGATCGACAGCCCCTGGTTCAAGAAGTCCTGGACGTCGTCCTCCCTGCCGGGAAGTGCTTCGAGGCGTACCAGAAGTGCTTTGCTGACCTGTGTTGCCATCTTGGGTCTCTCCTCTTCCTTTTCCTTGGTTCGCGTCGCCGCGATCACCAGAACGCCGCTATGGCCGCCTCGGCGACCGTCTGATCTTACTCGCCGCTGCCCCCCATCACTCCTACCGAGCCCCAGGACCTGGCCGTCGTGGGGGAGCGGGATGCCACAAACGAAGATCATCATCAACATCGGCCGAGGTGGCGGCACACCCGCGCTTGCCCGTCATGACGACTCCTCTGCTCTCCTACGCGGCTTTCGCACGACTCCTGTGCTCTCCTGCGCGGTTCGCGACGCGGGCGGGATACGCGGGGGGTTACAAGCATGCGGCAGCCGCCTGGGCGACGCTCTGGTCTTGGTCCCCTGACCCTCCGCTCACCCCGACGGCGCCCACCACCTGTCCGTTGCGGTGGAGAGGCAGGCCGCCGGCGAAGATCATCACGCGGCCCTGGTTGGAGCCGCTGATGCCGTAGAACTGCTGCCCGGGAGCGGCGTTCTCGGCGAGGTCGGCGGTGCTGATGTCGAAGGCGCGGGCGGTGAAGGCCTTGTTGATGGAGATGTCGACGCTGCCGATCAATGCGTCGTCCATGCGGGCATGGGCGACGAGGTTCCGCCGGCGTCGACCACGGCGATGTTGCTCGGCTGCCCGAGCTCCTGCGCTCGTTTCTCTCCCGCGTCGATGACCCGCCGAGCGTCCTGAAGGGAGACGGTCTCGATGCTGGTCATGGTGCGAGCTCCTTCCTGAAGTCGTTTCCGGGGATATGGGCCAGCGCTTCAGCCGCCGTCGGGGTGGAGCAGGACCTTGGTCCAGCCGTTGTCGCGCTTGTCGACGTGCTGGTAGCCCTCGGGGGGCGCGTGCTCCTCTCCGGGGCGAAGTGGCTCGCCGCCGTGAAAGTGTTCGAGCTGTCTCCACCGTCACCTGGCTTCGCCTCACGTGCAAACGCAGTCCGCGGGTGACCAGCGTCCGATTCGTGGACCAGGCGGCGACTCTCTGGACTCCGCTCTAACGGCCGCGCCGACCCCGAACAGGACTTGACCAAGTTCTGTGGGTGTTCGGGTTGGAGATGATGCCCAGGCGCTCGTCCCAGGTCATCACGATCCTTGGGTGGCCTTGGCGACGACCCGGCCCCGGCCAGTCAGGCGGTCTGACCGAAGCCGGCCGCCGTGAGGTCCTGCTCTCGCAGCGGAGTGCAGTCCACGTCCAGCTTCGGTCGGACACCTCGGGCTGGAGTACTCACGGTCAGGTACGGCCAGATGCGCGCCAGGTCCTCCGGCTCGATCGTCCAGCCCTCTTCCAGCAGCTGGCGGACGGTCTCGGCGAAGTCCAAGGGCGTTGTGGAAAATGCCCGCGTTTGCAGGAACAGTGCGACGCCCTCTGCCGCCACCGGTGAGGTCGGGCCACCCGGCTCCGGGCGGAGCCCGGTCGGGCACGCTGCAGGGGTGTCACAGCATCTCCAGCGGCCGTTTGCTCCCCGGCGGCGGGAACGCCCGGTCCAGCGTCGCGAGGTCCTCGGCGGTCAGGTCCACCTCCAGAGCCGCTCTGTTCTCCTCGACGTGCGCGCGGGAAGACGCCTTCGGGATCGCGATGACGTCCTCGTGCCGCAGGACCCAGGCCAGGGCGATCTGCGCGGGCGTCGCACCGTGGGCAGCTGCCACGTCCCGCAACGCCGGGTGGCCGAGCAGACGGCCCTGCTCGACCGGCGAGTACGCCATGACGGGGATCGACAGTTCACGGCACCTGGGCAGCAGACCGTACTCAGGCCCTCGACGGCTGAGGTTGTACAGCACCTGGTCGGTCTGCGGCCCGGCTCCGGGCGGCAGATCCGCGAGATCATCCACGTCCAGGTTGCTCACTCCCCAGGAGCGGATGGCACCCTCCCGCACCAGGGACTCGAATGCCTCGACCGTCTCCTCCAGCGGCACGGCTCCACGCCAGTGCAGCAGGTACAGATCGATCCGGTCCGTGCGCAAACGACGCAGGCTCCCCCGGCATGCCTCGGCCACTCCACCGGCGTCCGCATGGGTGGGGAGCACCTTGCTGACCAAGAAGACCTCGTCCCGCCGTCCGGCCACCGCCTCGGCCACCACTTCCTCCGCCGCGCCGTCCCCGTACATCTCCGCGGTGTCGACGAGGGTCATCCCCAGGTCCAGCCCGGCGCGCAGGGCCGACACCTCGGCCGCGCGGCGCCCGGGATCCTCCCCCATCCCCCAGGTGCCCTGACCGAGCACCGTGACCGCAACCCCGCAAGGAAGGATGACCGTCCTCGGATCCGCCATGGCTTCCTCCTGGATGTAACGGTGGCCAAAGACTGCCAACCACCAACAGCACCACGATCGCGCATCGGATGGCACCGCGATCACCGACGTAGGTACCACGTCGTCGGAGCAGGATGCGCCGACTGTTGGGGCGTTCAGCGGGGCTGGCCGAGTGCTGCCGCCGGCCGCAGGTTCTCCTCGAGTTCATCGTCCATGGCCGCGCCGGCCAAGGCCCGTCCCAGTCGAGGTGCCTGTTTAAAGAGGTTGTGCCCGGCGGCGAAGAAGATTCTGTCGGCTTCCCAGACCGCCATGCCGTCCTCACTCCACGGCAGGCTTGTCACCCAGCAGTTGAGGCGCTCGACGGGCTCGGGGTCAAGGCCGGGCAATGCGTGGGAGATGTACGCGCGGGCGCGGTCACTGAGTGCCGTCAAGGCTTCGGCGTCCGCGAAGCTGCCGTCCTCCCGCACCTCGACCGTTTCGCTGAGCCCCACCGCATACCGGCTGTTGCCCGGGTAAGGGGCTGCGTAGACGCCAACCTCACCGAAGTCGCCGCTGCTGTCCTGCAGGCAGGCGACCCGTTCCGGGGGCGCTCCCCTGACCTGGAAGGTGAGGCGGACGTGGGCTGCCGGCTGTACCGGCAGCGAAAGCCCCACGTTGCGCGCCAGCCGCGCGGTGCCCACGCCCGCGCACACCACGGCCGTCGCGTACTCTTCGCGGCCGACGCTACTGACCACCTCCACCGTGCCGCGGCCCGTCGGATACAGCGAGATGACTTCATCGGTGACCAGCGAGTCACCCAGCGCATCGGCCAGCCGCTCGACCGCGGCACGGGTGCGGATGGCACCGCCGCCCTCATCGAGCATCGCGGGACCGCGGTAGTCGGCGAGCAGCGGCATGCGCGCGTGAAGCTCGGCGCTGTCCACGGTGCGGGCCGGTATGCCGCCGGCATCCTGCAGAATGCGCAGTCTCCCAGGAACGGTACTGCCCAGTGCGACCACTCCGTCCCGGGAGACCAGCTCTGCGCCCAACCGGTCGGCCCACTCGTCCCAAACGGCGCGGGCCTCCCGGGTGAATTCCACCAGGCGGGCGTCGTCGTGCGCGTGGCGGAATATGCGGGACTGGCCACCGGATTGCCCGTGGCCTGGAACGCCGCTCTCGTACACCCGCACCGCCGTTCCGCGTTCGGCCAGTGCGTAGGCGGTGCAGAGTCCGACGATGCCGGCCCCGACCACGGCCACCTCGGGAACCCGGTCCATTCGATCGCCTCACTTCGCGTCCCGGAGCCGTCCCCCTGCGGGCCAGGGACTAAGTTCATCTGTCGCCGCCGCGAACGGGTGGGTGACTGGACCCCATGAGCATTGCCAGTTCTACGTGACTTGGCGGCGCAACCCTGCCTCCTCCAGCCTCACACCGGTACGAAATATGTCAACCGGTCACCTCGGACAACGATCGTGACCCACCGGCGGAGAGCCGCGGGTCGGACGTCCGGTCAAGGCACGGCAGGAGGAGTCTGAGCAGTACATCGGCCGGCTGGCGATTCCGTCGCTGTCCAGACCAGCGGGCTGCAGGGGTTCCGCTCGGCCGAGATGTCGACCCGCCGGACGTGGTGACGGCAATCGGAGCGATGGGTGCGGAATGACCTTGCATCATGATCAGCCTGGCAGCTTCCGCAGCCAGGACATCCTGCACATCAGAGTCCAGGCTCATCGTGTCGTTCCCCGTGCTCTGGCCAGCCCGTAGCGTGCGCGAGGGGGAGGTCTGTGCACGCCAGTCACCGGCCAGGCGAAGTCGTACATCAGGACGGGGAAACGACAGAGTTCAGGGCTACCGGCAGGACAATGCGGCCTCGGTGGCCTGGTCCGGTCCAGGGTGGGCGTGACATGCCGAGCCCCACGAGGCCCGGGGCGGCCAGGTGCCAAGTCGCCCACTCCCGGCCTGCGCCTCGTCAGATCACTCAGGACGACGTCAAGCGGGCCATCGCGCGCTCTGCGGCCAGCTGGCGCGATCAAGGGCCAGCTATCGCGCTCAGTCACACCTCAGACGCTCCGAGATCGAAAACAACTTCTGAGACTCGAGTCAACCCGTCGTGCCCGGGAGGCGGCCCGTGCCTCTTCGGGGCGAGCGGCCCCCGGGGACGACGGTCACCTGGGCCGGTCGGTCCCCCTACGGGAGGTCGTTGCAGTCCCGTTCGAACTGTTCAGCCTTCTGACACGAGACCGCGCGCGACCGGCCACAGCACACGATCCCTCGGCGAACGTATGGCTGGCGGCCAGCCGGATCAGTTCCTTGACGGTCCGCTCAAAGTCTGCGCTGTCGGTTGCCCAGTAGCGCTCCATAAGGCCGTCCAGGCGCTCGTGGTCTCGGCGCTGCCTGGCAAGAACGCTGTCAGAGCCGCTCAGCTCCTCGAAGCTCTGTTCCGCGACTGAGCGTGTCCGAGACGCTGGATGACAAGATGGCACCGTCGTGGGCTTCAGAGACCGTCGATGTGGACGCCGGAAGCCATGGGGCACGCGCGTGCGGCTTCGGCGATCAGGTTCTGGTACTCGCCGGCTTCCAGGTCCGGCAGGTCGATGCGCATGCTGGCCTGGAAGGCGTATCGCAGCGGGCCGCTGTGTTCGAGTGAGACGTCGGCGGTCACGCTGCTGTTCTCCACGGACAGGCCGCGGACACTCGCTGCCAGGGCCAAGGACTGTTGCATGCAGGAAGCCAGGGCAGCGGCGTGCAACTGCTCCGGGCTCCATCCCTCCCAGGCGTTGGCCCCGCCCAACGCAGTGGGAAGGGCGACCGGCAGCGTTTCCCCGGTTCCCTCGACCTTCACCTGGCCGGCTCGGGCTCGGGCCGTCGTTGTGTAGATGCTGCGTTCCTGTGTCATGTTGCCTCCGGTCGGGTGTGGTGGGCCGCGCACGTGCGGCGCGTGATGGGTTCCAGCGGCTCGGGTAGGTGCGCGGCACGTGCGGAGATCGATCAGGTCGGCCCTTTGCGGCATCGCACGCTCAGGCACACGGTCGGCGTTCGCAGTCTCGGCACGCCGGTCGCCTGCGGTTGCTACTCGCGCCTTGCCGATGGAGGGATGTCACGGGGCACGGTCGCTGGTGCGGGCGGCCGCGGCACGCAGGATCCGTGCACGGCCGCCCGTGGGCACGCTCCAGATGTCGTGCCCGGGCAGCTTCCACCGGGCAAGGAGCGCGTTGGCTGCCTGGAAGCCACTTGTGGCGGCTCGCTCCATCAAGGCGACGGGGAGGTCGACTCGGACGAGGTCACCTGCGCACATCACGCGCGGATCGGGGGTGGCAACGGTCGGCCGCCGGTCGAACTGGCCGACCGGGAAGAGCGGGCAGTCGGCCCGGACTTCGGTACGTTCGTCGACCACGCGCGCGGAGGCAGTCTCCGGATAGATGCGTCGCAGCTCTTCGAGCAGTCGTTCCCGCGTACGTGCTGCATCCTGGCTGCCGGGGAGCGCGTACGCGTGCAGTTCCACGACGGCGCCGTTGCGGCGCTCTGCCCAGGCCTGTGCCTCCTGCTCGTAGCGGTTGAGGACACTGATGTTGTCCAGGGGGCCGCAGTCGGCTGTGCCCAGGAAGGCGGGGCGGGTGGAATCCAGTGGCCGGTCCAGCCACAGGCGGGTGACCTGGAAGGGCGGGGCGGTGCGGAGCTGGTCGATCCGGCGGCGCCAGGTGCCGGTTCCCAGATTCGGCGAGGAAGCGACGAGCTTCTTCAGGCCGTCGGTGTCCATCGCCAAGACGACGCCGTCGAACCGCTGGCCTCGAAGGCCGCCTTGCGGGCCACTGTCCTCCGTCTCGACCGTGAGCTCGTGCGTGGTGTCCGCCACGAGGCGCTTGACGGGCGTGCGGGTATGGATGGAGACGTGGTGGGCGCGCAGGTAGTCACCCAATGGCTCCCACAGGGCTTGGGGAAAGGGCCGCGTCGGGACATCGAAGAGAAGTCCCTCGCTCGATCCCAAAAAGTAGAGGTGGAACATGACGGCCAGTTCGGCAGCGGAGAGCTGGGACGGGTCGGCGAAGAAGCTGCGGGAGAAAACTTCGAAGGCCAGATGGTGGGCGCGCTCGGGGAAACGCATGGAGCGCAGGTAGGTGCGGGCGTCGAGGTGATCGAGTCGTCGGTAGGTCTCGGGGACGCCGACGTTGAAGAGCGACAGTGCGGTCTGTCGGTCGATCGCTTTGAGGTCTGTCATGGAGAAGGCAGGGCTGCGCAGGATGAACGCTGCCACGTTCCATGGCGGGGTTCTGGGCAGGCCGGCGAAGCTGTCATGGTGGCCGGCGCTGTGCCAGAGGGGGTAGTCGGGCACGGGGGAAAGAAACTCAAGCTGTGGGTCGACACGGCGCAGCAGGGCCCGAAGGTTGTAGTACTGGCGGAAGAAGGCGTGGAAGCCGCGCGACATGGTCACCTGGCTTCCGTCCCGCAGTGTGCTCGGCCAGCCTGCCAGCCGCCCTCCCAGTGATGCTTGGCCTTCGAAGAGGTCGACGCGTACGCCGCGTTCAGCCAGGGCGGTGGCGGCGGTGATGCCGGCGATGCCTCCGCCGATGACCGCGACGTTTCGCGCTTTCCTGGGTGCGTGTGGATCGCCCGGCGTGGCCGTGTGCCGTACGGCGCGCCTGTCACGGCCGGGCCTCACCTCGCGTGGGCGGGGAGTTACAAACGCCGGAGTAAACACTTCACTCTCCCGAGCAGACGCCCAGTGGGGTAATCGAGCGTCCCAGCCGCGCCGACGGGGATCGCCGCGACACGCCCGCCTGCTGCGCCGAACGAGTGCTGAGTACGCAGCGGTACATGACGCATGGACGTCTCAGCGTGCTGCGTTGGGCGCCCAGTGGCACTGCGGGGGCGGAAAATGGGCCTGCAGCTCCTGCGCGGCTGATGTGTGCCTTTCTAAGCTCATGCCCATGCTGCAGTCGGTTCAGCCCCCGGCACCTGCGCCAGCGCTTGGACGGCATCGTCGGCTCACGGCTACGGTGTGTGGCCTGGCCGGCATCGCCATCGTGTGCCAGATCCTCTACCCGCTCGCGACGCCTTCCCAGCGCAACAGTCTGACCATCGTGACGGTGCTGTTCTTCTGCAGTGCTTCGCTGCTGGACGCTTCCCGGTGCCACGGTCGCCGGGGCGCGTTCACAGTGTTGCTGGTGGCCGCAGGAGGCGGCCTGGCTGTGGAGGTCGTGGGGTTGCGCAGCGGCTTCCCCTTCGGCTCCTACGAGTACAGCGACACGCTGGGTCCCTCGCTGGCCGGTGTCCCGCTCGTCGTGCCGCTGGCGTGGGCCATGATGGCCTGGCCCGCACTCGTCGTCGCTCGCGTCCTGACCGTCCGCAACCGCGACCGCACCCCGCGGCGGCACAACCGGCTGCGCACGACTCTGCTGGGGGGATGGGCGCTGGCGTCCTGGGATGTGTTTCTGGACCCGCAGATGGTCGATGCTGGCCACTGGCGGTGGCACGACCCGCACCCCGCGCTACCCGGTGTAACGGGGATTCCTTTGTCCAACTTCGCCGGCTGGCTGGTTGTGGCCACCCTCATGATGGCCGCGCTCGACACCGCGGTCGGGCGCACCGCCAGGGCCCCTCGCGCTGAGGTGCGCTTCGACGGCGCGTGCAGCGGCCCAGCGGTCACGCTGTATCTGTGGACTTACGCCTCCTGCGTGCTGGCCGCCGCCGTCTTCTTCGGCCGGCCCTCGGTGGCCCTCGTCGGAGGACTGCTGATGGGCGTCACCGCTGTACCCATGGCCTCGGTGGCTTGGCGCAGCAGGTCAGTCCTGACAGTCGTTTCAGGCCGTGTGGGCTTGGCAGCGCGCTGCCGCGGCAGCGCGCGACGCCATCGGTGGCGACGTCCTCGCGCAGCGAGAAGCGCGCCCACGCCGCCGCTTCGTCAGCCGACCGGCACGACAACGTCTCGTCAGGCACCGGAGCGAGGAGGGGGCGGCTGATGGCTCGCATTGTCGTGGTGGGTGCGGGCATGGGCGGACTGGCCGCAGCCGCACGACTCGCCGTCGGCGGACATCGCGTCACCGTCTGCGAGCGGACCCAAGTAAGCGGCGGGAAACTCGGTGTGCATCGCCGGGAAGGGTTCGTCTTCGACACAGGCCCGTCTTTGCTCACCATGCCCGACGTCTACCGCCAGCTGTTCACCGACACGGGTGCGCCTCTTGAGTACTACTGCGACCTGTCGCGAGTCGACCCGGCGTGCTGGTACCGCTTCGCCGACGGCACCCAACTCTCCATGCCGGGCAATTCGCGAGAGGTGCCGGCCGCCTTGGACCAGGCGCTCGGCGACGGGGCCGGTCAGCAGTGGAGCAGCCTCCACGAGACCACCGCACGGCTGTGGCACATCGTCAACGACACAGTCATGCAACGCCCTCTGCAGGGGCCCCGTGACCTTCTGCGCCACGCGACACGCCTACGCGACCTGGCGGCCATCGCGCCGTGGCGAACCCTGCGCGGCATGGGCAGCAGACACCTGCACGATTGGCGGTTGCGCACCTGGCTGGACCGTTATGCCACCTACACGGGCTCCGATCCGCGACGGACCCCCGCGGTCATGGCGGTCGCCGCCCACATCGAGCAGCACTACGGCGCCTGGTATGTGAAGGGCGGACTGCACCGCCTGGCCCAGGCGCTGCACGAACGGTGCCTGGAGCGCGGTGTCCGCTTCCACCACGGCTGCGAGGTTGTCGAGGTCACCACTGCGGGCACTCGCGTCGACGGCGTACGGCTCAGGGACGGCAGCGCACTGGCGGCGGACGTGGTGATCTCCAACGCCGACGCCGCACACCTCTACGGCCGCCTCACCGCTGATCCGCGTTCTCAGGGGGCGCACACCGCGCTGCGCCGCGCGGTCCCGTCGTTTTCCGGGTTCGCCCTCCTGATGGCCCTGCGGGGACGCGAGCGCGGTACGCCGCATCATCGGGTCTTCTTCCCCCGCGACTACGACGCGGAGTTCGACGCGCTCTTCGGCAGCCATGCCCGGCCCGTCACCGATCCAGCCATCTACATCAGCGCCCCCGACGATCCGGCCCTGCGCCCGGACAACGCGCACGAAGCCTGGTTCGTTCTGGTCAACGCCCCACGCCACTCCCCAAGCGAGGCAGCGGGAACGGTGGACTGGGAGGCCACCGGCTTGCGGCACAGCTATGCGGAGCACGTGCTGGACGTTCTGGCAGACCGGGGACTCGATGTGCGTGACCGCCTGCTGTGGTACGAGACACGCACACCCGCTGACCTGGAACGGCACCACAGCGCACCCGGGGGCGCCATCTACGGCACCTCCAGCAACGGCCTCCGTGCTGCCTTCCTGCGGCCGGCCAACCGGTCGCCGGTCCCTGGCCTCTTCCTCGTCGGCGGCTCCAGCCACCCGGGCGGCGGACTGCCCCTCGTGGCGCTGTCCGCCTCCATCACCGCGTCCCTGATCGGAGCGTGCTGATACCCGCCGCGCGCCACGCCCCAGGGGGACACTGCTCAGTGGGGACACTGCTTAGTAGCCCTCCCAGGGGCTCTTGGCCGCCCGCACAGCACTCCGGCAAACCCGCGCGATGCACGACAACCGCGGTACACGGGCCTTTGGGAAGAGCACTGTTTACCCGCATGGCGGCGGAGACAGTCCGGTCAACGGTGGGCAGGAGCGGCTCCTGCCTCGCCCGGGCCGGACGGCACGCACCGGGCGCCGAACACACGTCCCCTCGGCAGCTGCGGCACCAGCCGGGCGGTGCCGGCGTTGCGCGGTACGGTTTCTGGACAGTGGCCCCTGCGCTCCGGGCGCGATGGCGGCCCTGGTCCGCGCTCCGTTGCCCTGACCGGCCACCGGCACCCGGCGACGTCCGCCTCCTCGGCGTCCATCCCGAGGATCTCCGCCGTTCTGCCTATCAGCGCTCCCTCAGCGCCAGCCGTTGGCAAGCGCGAGCTTTCAGAGACCGGGCTTGAGCGGACGCGAGACGGCGCACGAGAGCCCAGGCGGCGAGAGCACCGATGGCGGCGACCGGCACGCGATGGTGTGAGGCCCACAACTGCATGGAGAAGCGCCGGGTGTAGCTCACGCAGTGGCCTTCGACGCCTCGTTCTTGATCATCGTCTGCGGCGGCCCACAGGTTCGAGGGGGGAGCGGGGTGCGGCTTCGAGGAGCTTGCGAGCCAGTAGCCCGCCGCGACGAGGACCCGGTCCACGATGGCAGGCGCCGCCTTGGTCGCCAGTATGGTCACGAGGCTCTGGCCGCCCACCCAGTACTCGCGGCGGCGCGGATGGTCCGCGGCATGGAGGATACCGCGCGCCGCGACATCGGGATGTTAGGCAGGAGGCACGGGCCTGGGCTGCCTGCCGGCCTCGGCGGGCATCCAGTCGTAAAGCGGCGTATTGACCGAAGGCAGTTGCACCATCGTCACGGCGACTTTGCTGCCCGTCGGCAGCAACTCGCAGCGCAGCGACTCATGGAAGCCCAGGATGGCGTGCTTGGCAGCGCAGTAGGCCGCCTGCAGGGGAATGCCGCGGTAGGCCAAGGCCGAGCCGACCTGCACGATCGTTCCGGCATCGCGGGGCAGCATCTTCCGCAGTGCACATTGGGTCCCAAAGACGTAACCCAGGTAGGTGACCTCAGTGACGCGCCGGAAGCTGTCCGCGCCCACCAGCGAGACCGGGGCGAAGATCGCCGTGGCCGCGTTGTTGATCCACACATCGATCGGCCCCCAGGTGTCCTCCACCATGTCGGCAGCCTGGTCCAGTGCCTGGTGATCGGTGACATCTACCGACATGACCAGCGCCTGACCGCCCGCTGCTCGCACTTCTCCGGCAGCCGCCTCAAGGCCACCGCGTCCGCGTGCCAGCAACGCGACGCGCGCCCCACGCGCAGCGAACGCACGAGCCGTGGCTCTGCCCACGCCGGCGCTGGCGCCCGTGATGACGACAACCTGCTCACGCCGATGTCGGTACACGGCTACCTCCCGGCCTCGACCCGGTATGCAGCGGTACCTCATCTCCGAGCAGCGAAACAGATAGCGGCTCACCGGTTCAGCCCCGCGCGCGTGGCAGCTTCTGCGCGGCGTTGTTCTGATGAGGACACAGGCACTGCCCGACTGGCGAACCCAAGGAGCCCAGCATGATCGTCAAAGCGCTGCACGACGCGGGAATGAAAAGCGAGCACGCCTACCTGGCCGCATTCGCGTCCATCGGAGCCTCCGTGCTCACCTGGAACGCGTCAACCCAAGTCGAAAATGCCAAGGTGGACCGGGCCGACCGCTGGGGCATCTTCATCGGCGAGTGGGCCCCCACCTTCATGGCCCTGGGCATCGCCCTGAGCAAGTACGAAGACTGACCAGCAGAGCGCCGCCGCCCGCGCCTGCAGGTTCTCGGGCTGCGGTGGCCTTGCCTCGAAGTGACAGGTGCGCGCTGCAGGTACAAGCTCGCCAGTCCAAGTTGTCCGTATTCCTTTGGGAACTGGACAGGGACCGGTTCTGCCGACGGGACTCCTGCGAGGCGCAATTCGCTGACCCTGAACGGCCCACTCGGCGCCATCGTGATCGTCGACATCAACACCACCTACCGACCGAGAAAGCGTGCCCTCGCCGAACACGCCTCGCAGCCGATCGACGATCACTTCGGTCCCATGGCCCACACGTTGAGCACTCTGTGGGGCCAGCGCACCGGAGTCGCCCACGCCGAAGCCTTCACAGCCATGCCGGTCCTCGGCCGCCTGCCCGGCGCCACTTAGCGGTTCAACGGCGCTCTCAACTTACGAACCCACACCGTGGGAAGGAACGACTGGAGACTCACGAACGTAGTCGTCTGCCGGCAGCTCACCGAAGGAGGGCGAAGCTCGCCGCAGCGACGACTGCGCCGAGCAGGGTCCCGGTGAGGGCCTGCCCGCGGGTGTGGTCCCCGAGGGCGACACGGGACCAGCCGACGAGGCCGACAAGGAGGTAAAGCAGCAACATCCACGAGCCGTAGGTCTGCGCGAGCATGATCGCGGCGCCGGCGGAGACGGCTTGGTGCACGCTGATCTTCCAGACCGTGGTGATCACCGCGAGAACAGCGAGGGTGATCAGCATCGTCGCGATCAGGGCCACGACCTCGCGCGGAGCGTCGAGGCCAACCAACAGCGCGATACCGACGCCGACGGAGACCAGGATGGCCACCATCACGACCAGGCGCCCCTTCTTGGCTCCGAGGTGCCGGTCGGCCCAGTGATCCTTGCGAATCCCGTACTTGATCACCAGGAGGGGGATCACGGCGGCGAAGAGGATGCCAAGGACGGCCCAGGCGAGACCGGACCAGGCCGCCGCGTGCCAGCCGACAAGCACGGTGACGAGCGTGATCCAGGTGGCTGGTGCGAGTTTGTCGGTGACGGTGCGGGCGAGCGCGGACTCCTGTGGGCTGGCTGTGTGGCTGTCGGTCATGGTGAGGTTCCCTGCTCGGTGCTGTGCCGGGAGAGCGCTGCGGCCTCGGCGGCGGCGAACTCGGTTACGAGGGGCGTGCGGTAGAGGTCGCTGACGTGCAGGAGCCAGGCGACCTCTTCTTCCGGTGAGGTGTCGACCACGCCGGGCACGGGGCGGTCGTCCGGGCACTGGGTTGCGGGGACGTGGTTGGTTCGGACGGCGGTGGCGAGCCAGCCGGCTTCCGCTGCTGCGGCTCTGTCCGCTTCGGGGATATCGGCTTGAGCCGCTGCTGTCCGGGCCTTCGCCTGGACGCTGGCTGGTACGACCTCACGTAGGGCCAGGCATGCGTCACCAATTTCGACGACACGTCGCTCCAGCCGGAATTTGATCTTGTGCCACGGCGCCTGCGTCGGCAGCACGACGTCGGGTGCGGCCGTGGTGAGTTCCTCCCACAGAGATTCCAGTCGCCTGTAAGTACGCCAGTTGTATACCGCTTCAGTCGCAACAGCGATGGGAGGGAGGCAACTCCCCAGAACGATGCTGGCGATGGCAGTCAATTTGAGCCCCTCGGAAAGCCCGTCTGCCAGAGACTCTCCACCGGGAAGTGCGTGCCCCGATGCGAGAAGGGCCAGGGACAGGAGCCGGTGCAGAGCGTACGCGGCACCTATTGCTGTGCCGCCGCCGAGGAAACATCGGCCACCACGTGTCCATCCGTGGGAATGGCGCACACCGCTAAGAAAGAGCCAGCTAGCCATGGTCATGGCGCAGCCGATGTAGAGCGTGAATACGCTCTTGTAAGCGGCGGCGAAGAGTGACGGCCGGACGGATTCGAAAAAGTCCTCCGCCTGGGGGCCGGGCGTGAGGGCGAAGAACAGAACCATTAGCGGGAGGGCGGTTATCACGGCTGCCCATCGCAAGCGTGGAGCGAATCCTTCGGGACGTGCCATATTCGCAACAAAGTCGAGAACGGCGGCAGCGGAAATAATGCCAAACAGGTACTTCAGCAGGTGGGCAAGGCCAGTTACTCCCATCGTCGAATCGATTGATTCCGCCACGGGGCGGGGCTCAAAGGTGAGCGCTATAGCCAGGAAGGTGAAAGCAGCCCACAGGGACCGTTGACGGTGGGAGTGGCGAACTGACGGCAGGCGCCACAAGGAGACGATCCACAAGGCTCCCGCGACTAGTGCTTGAGCGCTCATGTGTATCTGCCGGACTCGCGCTTGCGGGGGTGAGCCAGCACGTCGTCCAAGCCGTTGTCACCAGCGTTGTCAGCCGGGAGATTGTCGATTATCTCTCCGAGGAACGAGGCTGCCAGTTCGGCATCACGTTCCTGCTGGGTGTCGTAGGAAGCCCGCCCAAAAGCCGCACGGATCTTGTCCGGGTCGATGAGATGGGATAGGACCGCGACGATTGCCGAGGTGTCACTGGTGACATGGTGCCCCAAGAGCATGTGCGCCAGTTCATGACGAATTATTTGTTCTCGATGCCGCTTACTGGTGCCGATCACGTGGAAAATGTGGTCGGTCTCATCGAAGGAAACGAATATCCCGCATGGTGCTTCTACTCCGCCCACTTCTGGCAAGGGGTGCAAGTGAAGCGGTCTGCCTCGGCCGCTGCCTAGGCGTTCGCAAAATTCTTCGATGGAGAACGGACGTGGGGCCCGTATTCCGCTTAGCTGTTCCGCGCATCGAGTGCGTAGATATTCCTCGCGGCGCTGGTGGTAGAGCATCTCGTCGGTCCTTGAACGGTCTTCACCCCCCAATTGCACACGTCACCGGAATGGATACCCGCTCCCGGTTGCGTGTCGAGTGAAGCTATCAGACGAGAAGCTTATTGTGCATTCAACCAGTTGTGGTGACTGGATTCATTCGGAAGTGGATCTGTTACTCGCTGTCAGGTCTTCCTTCAAGACCTTCGAGTTTGCGCGCCCGCTCGATGACCATCTTGATCATTTCGAGGCTCTCGGCAGACAGGCCGTTGGCGCGGAAGGCGAGATTTCGCACACTGCTGTCCTCGGCCGTTCTCAGGAGTTCGAGGGCTGCGTCTGCACGGGCGGACTCCGCCTCATCGACATCGAAGAAGTAGTTGGGCGTGACCCCGAACAGCCGGGCCACGGCTGCGAGCGTGGTGGCGGTCGGGTTCGTCTTCGTGCCCTGCCGCAACTGGGAGATCGCACTCGGTGAAACCGTGGACCCTTCGGATTCCGCTGCCGCCTCGATGGTGCGTGACGCTTCTGCGTTGGTGTAGGGGCGCCCCGTCGCCGGATTGGGCACGGTCTCAAAGAGGTGATTCAGCCTCTGTGTGAGCAGTGGCGTTCCTGGATCGTCAGACACCCTGTCCTTCCTCTCGCTCGCCCACGACCGGACGATACTCCAGTGTCGGCTCAGGCGAAAAATCCCAGGGTTGGATACTCAAGGGTTGACATGCGTCGATCGAGGTCACGTATGGTCACCGTCACCAACGCCAAAGTGTTGGGGCGACCCCGTCCGGTACTTAAGTATCGGACGCCGTCCGGGGCGGCGCCGGTGCCCGAGGGGACTACCTCGAACACCGGCCGCGCCCCAGCGGGGCGGATACATAACCGGAGCAGACCGGCTGGCCTTTTCGACGAGAGCTGCCGCCCTGCCCCGCCTACGAGGGAGGAATCTTCGCATGCCTGCACCTCCGGCCGGAAGCGTGCGCCACGATACGACCGCCGAGGACGGTGCTTCCGGCGCCGGCGCCGGCGCCTGCCACGCACGCCTTGCCGAGCTGCTCGCCGACATGATCCCCCGCGCCTGCGTCATCCGTGTCTCCCAGCGTGAACCGGACCGTTGCTGGCCCAGCCCCTACGCTCGCGCCTACGACGAGCGGGGGCGGCTGCTGATCCTGAACCGCGCCCAGCGGCTGACCGCTGCCCGCTGGGTTATCCGGGCCAGCCCGGAGCTGGACTGGGACGAGCCGCACGACCTCGACCTCGTTTCGGGCACGCTGCGGCCCACGGCCGTGGGATACGCCGCTGTCGACGGGGGGTGCTGAGCATGGCCCGGATTCGCACGCTCAAGCCCGAGGCGTTCGCCTCGGAGTCGCTCGCCGAGGTGAGCATCCACGCCGAGCGGACGTTCTTCGGCCTGCTGACCCAGTGCGACGATCACGGTCGCTTCCGAGACCAGCCCGCCGTTATCGCCGGACTATTGTGGTCGTTGCGCCCCGAGCACGGCCCGGTCGGTGTCGAGGACGATCTGACCCAGCTCGCGACGGCGGGGCTGATCTGCCGCTACGAGGTCGACGGCAAGCGGTACCTGCACGTCGTTACCTTCCTGCGGCACCAGAGGATCAACCGGCCTAGCGGTATGCGGCATCCCGACTGCCCGCTCCACGACGCCGAGCGGCCTGCCACGGACGATGCGGCGCAGACTGCGGGAGCCCTCCCTCAGTCCTCACGGAGGGATCACGGAGGGCTCACGGAGGACTCAGTGAGTCCTCACGGAGCAGTGCGTGAGGGCTCCGTGAACGACGAAACCGCAGGTCACCTCGCATTCAGTGAGGGTTCAGTGAGTCCTCACGGAGGAGGCGATGAGTCCTCCATGAGCCCTCATGGTCCGGATCTAGGACCTAGGAACGTGGATCTAGGATCTTCCCCTTCGGGGGGCGCGAGCGCCCCCGCACAGGAGTCCGTCTCCACCCAGCAGCTCATCGGCGAGTACGCCGCTTCTTGCGCGCACCGTCCGCCGAACGGGGTGCTCGGACACCTCGGGCGCGAGGTCGCCAAGCTGCTCAAGGAGGGCATCGACCCGGCCCACGTCCGTGCCGGGCTGGCCCGCCACCGGGCGAAGGGGCTGCATCCGAGCACGCTGCCGAGCCTGGTGCACGAGGCGATGAACGCCACCGGCCCGGCTGGTGGCTTGGTGCGGCCGGAATCTGCGAATACCGTGCGCGGTCACCGGGCCTGGGCCAACCCCGCCGACCCTGCCGCCGCCTACGCCGAGGAGCTGTGATGCGCGATCACGACGCCCAGCCCGTCGGCGGCATCGCCCGCCGCCTGACCGGCATCCTGAAGTCTCGGGGCATCGACCCGAACGCCCCGGTGTTCGAGGAGGCCGAGCCCAGCCCGGCGCTGGAGGCTGCCCAGGCCCGCATCCCCGCCCGCTACCAAGGCGCCGTCGCCGACCACCCGGCTGTCGACGCCTGGGTGGGCGAGGTCGCCGCCGCCGGGCGCCGGGGCCCGGACGGCTCCCCGGGCATCGCCCAGGGCCGCTCGCTGCTTATCGTCGGCACCACCGGCACTGGCAAGACCCACCAGGCGTACGGCGCCGTCCGCAGCCTGCTGGCCGCCGGGGTGCGGCTGCGGTGGAAGGCGACCACCGCAGCCGACCTGTACGCCGAACTGCGACCCCGCCCCGGCTGCGACGGCGAGCGGGAGCTGCAGGACCTGGCCCGCTGCCCGCTGCTGATCATCGACGACCTCGGCGCCGCGAAGGCGTCGGAGTGGACCGAGGAAATCACGACGCGGCTGATCGACCGCCGCTACACGCAGATGATCCCGACCCTGGTGACCACCAACCTCGGCATGAGTGACCTGCGCGCACACATCGGAGACCGTGTCGCCTCCCGGCTGACCGAGATGACCGACAAGGTCATCCTCGACGGCCCGGACCGCAGAAGGGCCCTTGCGGCCGAGCGCCGCCGCCTCACCGCCGTCTGACCTTTTCCGCGCGACCAACGGTCCGCCTCCCTTCACGCACCAATCCCCGGGCCGCGCCTGCCCGAACGCGCCCGGGGCCGATCGGAGACACCCGCATGCACCACACCCACACCGCCGAGCCGCGCACCCTCGGCGACCACACCTGGCACAACCAGGCCGCCTGCCTGTCCACCACGACCAACCCGGTCGACCCGGAGATCTTCTTCCCCGAGCCGGACGAGATGGACCGCATCCACGCCGCCAAGGCCCTGTGCGCGCAGTGCCCGGTCCGGCGAACCTGCCTGGACGCCGCCATGGAGGCCGGGGACCGCGAGGGCATCCGGGGAGGGATGACCGAGGAGGAACGCGAGCCGCTGCACAGCAAGCTCCACCTGCGCCTCGACTACGCCCGCGTCAACGCGACACTGGCCGGGGACGACATCCACCTCACCGATGCCGAACGCCGCGCGGTCACGCGCACCGCGTACCAGAACGGCGTACCGGCCGAGCACCTCGCACGACTGCTGAAGATCACCGAGGAGCACGCGAAGAAGCGCTACCGCGAGCTGCGCCGCGAGATCCGTAACCGCGCCGTCCACGGCACCAGCAGCGATCAGACCCTGGCCACTGCTCAGGCCGCCCGCGATGACCTGGGGACGGCCGCGTGACCCACACCGACGCGATACCGGTGCGCATCACCGGCTGGGACCGCGCCGCCATCGTCGCCCTCGGAGCCGCCGGATGCGCCCTTTCGTACGACGCGCTGCAGCAGATGGCTGTGGCCATCCACATCCGCGGGTTGCTGACCTTTCTCTTCCCCTTCGTCATCGACGGGTTCATCGGCTACGGGGTCCGCGCGGTGCTGGTGATGCGCAGCGCCTCCCTCGGCGCCCGCTGTTACGTGTGGGCGCTGTTCGGCACCGCGACCGCCGCGAGTATCTGGGCGAATGCCCTGCACGCCGTGCGCCTCAACGACCGGGCCCAGAGTGGTAGCGGTCTCCGGCTCGGGGACGTTGCGGTCGGCGTGCTGTCCACGCTCGCCCCGCTGGCCCTGGCCGGAGCTGTCCACCTCTACATCCTCATCGCCCGCCGCGCCGCACAGCCCGGACACCCGGACACGGCCGGTGCGGACACCTCGGTCGTCCGCGCCGGGCGGGTCACCGGTGTCCCTGCGGACAGCCGGTCCGGCCGGGGCACTGCGGACAGCCCGGACACTGACCGGCCGGTCACCGGCCACCAGCCTTCCGCACTGTCCGCCGGGGCCTCCGGCCGTCCGGCGGACACCCGCTCGGAGGGCCGGAGCGGACGGCCGGTCACCGGCTCCGCAGCCGAACCGGTCGCTCCCTCCGACGACGCACCACACCACGAGGGGCACGACGGTGTCCTCGGCGGAGGGCCGGATGCGAGATCCGGTCAACCCGCCCCCCACGGGACGACGCCCGCTCCGGGCCCGTCGGCGGGCAACGGCGATGCGGAGACGGGCTCCCCGTCCGCTTCCGGTGAGGCCGAGGACCTGCTGCCGATCGCTCGGCGCGCGGTGTCCGAGGCCGGGAAGCTGACCCGCCAGGTGGTGGCCGACGCCATCCGGGGGCAGGGACTCCCGCTGTCCAACGACCGGCTGACCGAGCTGATGCAGCAGCTCCGCACCGAAGCGGGCCACCGCACGCTCCGGCCCACCGGCTGACCGTGCGAACCCACCCGGCGGACACCCCGTCCGGTCACTCCGGACACCGGTCACCCGGTAGCCCGGACACCGGCAGCGGGGTGTCCGCCCTACCCGGTCAGCCCACGACCCCTCCAGCCCTACCACTTCCATTTGGGAGACCCCCAGTGCGTACCACCCCGCCGTCCACCGAGGAGATCGACGTGTGGCTCGCAGTTCTGCGCGCCCACGGCCACCTGGACCGGGCCGAGTCCGGTTGCGACGGGAGCTGGACCGTGTGGCGGACACCGTCGAGCGCCCCGCACACGCTGCATCACCCCGTCCTCGCCCTCGACTACATCGCCGCCGTGCTGCGGGAAGTTCGCGTCGAAGCCGGAGACGGAGCCCGATGAGGCACCTGAACACCCCGGCCATCCCGTCCGAGGGGAACTCGTATGACCAGCCGGCACGAGGCCGAGCAAGCTATACCTTGCGAAACTCCCTCGACGGCCCCGCCGTCGAGGGAGTTTCGCAAGGACATGCCCCCGCCCCTACGGGGGCGGGGGAGGTCCGGCACCAGGGGGCGCCGGACCAGGCCGCGACCGAGGGCGGATCGCAGCCGAAAGGGGAGGAGATGCCGCCGAGCACCGCTGTCGAGACGCGCATGCGCCCGCGTCTTCGTCAGTCCCAGCAGCGCGACCGCGTGCGCAGCGTCCGCCTGACCGCCGACGAACTCACCGACGTCCAACGCGGCGCCGAAGCGATGGGCCTGCGGGTCGCCGGGTTTCTCGCCGACGCCGCGGTCGCCGTCGCCCGCGCCCAGGACGGCCCGCACACCTGGCTGATGGACCAGCGCTCCCTCGTCGAGGAACTGATGCGCGCCTCCGCCCAGCTCGCCCGCGTCGGCAACAACCTCAACCAGGTGGCCAAGGCGCTCAATAGCGGCGGCGAGACCCCCTACGCCGAAGACGCCCTGACCCGCGTACGGCAGGCCGCCGCCCGCGTCGAGGCCGCCGCCACCGAGATCGCGAAGCGCTGACCGCCGTGGTGCCCGACATCTCCCTCGGCGGCCGGACCTACGGCCTGCTCGCCTACCTCTACGGTCCCGGCCGCCGCGACGAACACCTCGACCCCCACCTGGTCGCCTCCTGGCAACCGGAACTGGCCCCCGACCCCGGCCGCGACCCGCAGGTAACGCTCCAGCAGTTGCAGGAGCGCCTCGACCTGCCCGTTCAAGCCGTGCCGGAGCACCGCCGCCCCAAGCGGCACGTGTGGCACTGCCCCGTCCGCGCCGACCCGGGCGACCGGCACCTGTCCGACGCCGAGTGGGACGAGGTCGCCCGCCGCGTCGTCCACGCCACCGGCATCGCCGAAGACGGCGACGACCAAGCCTGCCGCTGGATCGCCGTACGCCACGCGGACGACCACATCCACATCGTCGCCACCCTCAAACGCCAAGACGGCCGCTCCCCACGGCGGCACGACGACTACAACCGCGCCCAGACCGAATGCCGAGCGATCGAGAAGGACTTCGGCCTGCGCCAGCTCAACCCCGGCGACCGCACCGCCGCGCAGCGGCCCACCAGTGCCGAGCGCGCCAAGGCCGAACGCGCGGGCCGCACCGCCACCGCCCGCGAGCTGTTGCGCGACCACGTGCGTCAAGCCGTGGCCGGCGCCGGGGACGAGGCCGAATTCTTCCGCCGTCTCACCGAGGCCGGAGTACGTATCGACCGACGGCTCGCCCCCTCCGGTGACGTCCTCGGATACATGGTTGCCCTGCCGGGTGATCGCAACAGGGCGGGCGAGCCGATCTGGTTCCCCGGCTCCCGCCTCGCCCCTGACCTCTCCCTCCCCAAGATCCGAAGGCGCCTCGGCAGCCCGGACGAAGCCGAGGACCAGCCAGACGTCAGTCGCCCACGACAAGGTGGCGGCCCGGCACAGGCCCGCCGCGAAGCCACCGGCATCGTCGGCCGTGCGACCTCTGCCTTCGCCGACGGCGACGAAGCCGAGGCTGGCGCGCAGCTCTCCGGAGTGGGCGAAGTCCTCGACGCACTCGCTCAGACCTCTCCAGCCTCCACCCGGCAGCAGGCGACCGAAGCAGCCCGCGCCTTCGAACGCGCCACCCGATGGCACACCCGCGCCGAACGCGCCGACGACCGCGCCATCCGCTCCGCAGCACGCGGCATCATCCGAGCTGGCAACGCCCTGGGGCGTGGCGAGGACGGTGGCGCGACCGCCATGCTCCTGTCCACCCTGGTCCTGGCCACCCTCGCCGCCGCCCGCTGGCACACAGCCCGCCAGCACGCCCAACAAGCAGCCGCCGCGAGGCAATCCGCCGAACAGCTCCGGGCCGCCTACCGCACCGCCGCCGCCACACCGATGCGCGCCATGCGTGCGCAGGGGCGTCACCTGCCCGAGCGTGTGCGGACACGCCACGTCGGCACGGTCGAAGCCGCTCTTCCCGGGCATGCCGACAGCCTGCGCCGCGAGCGTGGCTGGGACGCCCTGATCGCCACCCTCGACCAGGCCGAGAACGCCGGGCATGACCCCGACCTCCTGCTCCAAAGGGCGGTCGAATGGCGTGAGCTGGACACCGCTGACCGAACAACCGACGTCCTGGTCTGGCGACTCCGTCGCCTCGGCCGCCTCCCCGCGGACCCGCCGCGAGCCCGCACCGACACACGAACCACGAAACAACAGCACCAGCCAGCAAGGCAGTACACCACCACACCGTCGCAGCACCCCGCCTCGCGTGAGCACCTGCCGAGGCGCTGAAGACACGATACAAAGGGCTGGACGGTGCCGGCCTGGCCTGTTATGGCTGGTCAGAAGAGCACAGGGAGTCGATGCGCATGCCCACCGAAAACCTCCAGAAGCCCAGAGCCATCCCGCCGGAGACCACGTCCGGGGACGACCCGCTGCTGCGACTGCAAGCAGAGAGCGAACCGGAGGACTCCCCCCGGATACAGACCACCCACCACTTGGACCCGATCACCATCACCGGCATCACCGTGATGTGCCCAAAGTGCGGCGCCCGCCGTGACTGGCTGGTCATCTGCGACGTACCCGGCCGCGTCTTCCTCCGCTGCCGCTGTGCCCACCAGTGGCACGAGCCGGAGCTGACCCGCGCCGACTTCAAGGCCATGACCGGCGAAGGCGGCCAGAACTATCCGAGCCTCGAAGCCATCGCACGCGATGTCGGATACGACGGCACGCTGGCCGGCACCTACCTTCCCGCCGATGGGACCCCGTGAAGGACGGCCCGGAGGCGTTCTGAAGCGCGACCAGTCTCGTGAGCTTGAACTTGTACCTTGCCGACGGGCGGTCACGCGTGTGTTGACACGCGGCTGACCTGTCGACGTCTGTCCTGTGGCCCGCAGTCGTGAGCTAGCGAGAGTGGCTGCATTGTCACCGTACGTCCCGCTGCGGACAGCCGATCACTCGCGGGGTTGGCTCCTGAGCGCCAGCAGGGCTCCTGCGAGGGAGAGGCCCGCCAGGGCGAGGAAGAGATGGGCGTGGCCGCCGAGGGGCTCGGCCAGGGCTGAGGCGGTGAAGGGGGCGAGGCCGGTGGCGAGGGTGATGGGAGCGCTGAGGAGGCCGGTGAGGCGGCCGTAGTGGCGGGTGCCCCATCGGTCGGTGACGGCCGTGGCTTGGAGGAGGGTGAGGTTGCCGCGCACCATGCCTGCGGCCATGGACAGGGCTATGAGTAGAGGTAGGGGGCCGGGGACGAGTGCGAGGGCTGCGGTGGTGGCGCCTCCGGCCGCGATCAGGAGGACGGTGCGCGCGGTGGTGCCTGTGTGGCGGGCGAGTGGAGCGTAGCCGAGGCGGCCGAGGGTTTGTCCGAGGCCGCCGAGTCCGAGGGCCCAGGCGGCCTGGGTCGGTGTGGCACCGCGTTCGGTCATGAGGGGGACCAGTGCGATGACGACGGCGTAAACGGTGAGTGCGGAGAGCGTCATGGCTGCGGTGAGCATCAGGAACGGACCCGTGCGGGCAACAGGCGTGCGGCCGTGCTCTGCTCCGGGGGCGGGGATGGTCGTTGGGGCTGGAGGCCAGGGGGCGCGCAGGCTCAGCGCGTGGGCGGGGATGGTGACGAGGGCGAGGACCGCCGCCAGGACGGCGTAGGCGGCTCGCCAGCCGAGGTGCTGGGCGAGGGTGGCGGACAGCGGGGCGAAGAGTGTGCTGGCCAGTCCGCCGGCGAGGGTGACGATCGTCAGGGCGCGGACCCGGTCGGGTCCCCACCAGCGCGTCACGGCCGCGAAGGCCGGGGGGTAGAAGGTGGCGGCCATCGCGACGCCCGCGCACAGCCAGGCCGCGATGAAGACGGCGAAGTTGGGGGCTGTCGCGATGGCCAGGACGCAGGCTGTGCCGAGGACGGACCCGGTGGTCATGACGGCGCGGGGACCGCGCCGGTCGAGGATGCGGCCGATGGGGATGCCCGCGAGAGCGGAGATGAGCAGGGCGGCGGAGAAGGCGCCGGAGATCGCGGTGGCGGACCAGCCGGTGTCTGCGCTCAGGCGTGGCAGCAGGACGGGGAAGGCGTAGTAGAGGACGCCCCAGCTCGTGATCTGGGTAGCGCACAGCGCCGGCAGCACGGCGCGGGGCCGCGACCGTATGCCGTCTCCGGCTCCGGTCGAGGCCCGCGTACCTGTCTTGGGCGGCACGGCCCGGGTCAGCAGCCGCCACCCGTCGCGGTGGCGGGGGCGCCGATCTGGACAGTTGCCGGGGTGGCGCAGCAGCCTCCGCCTTCACCCTGCTCGGCTTCGGGCTCATCGATGAGTCCGGAGCCGCCGCAGACGCCGGTCTCGGCGAGAATCAACTCAACGCGGGCCGCGGCCTCGTGGTCCCCGGCGAGCGCGGCGGCGACGGAGCGTGCCTGTTCGTAGCCGGTCATGGCGAGGAAGGTGGGGGCGCGGCCGTAGCTCTTCATGCCGAGCAGATAGACGTCAGGCTCCGGGTGGGACAGTTCCTTGGCGCCGTGGGGGTAGACCGTGCCGCAGGAGTGCACGTTCGGGTCGATGAGCGGGGCCACGGCAACCGGAGCCTGGAGGCGTTCGTCCAAGTCGAGGCGCAGTTCATCGAGGTAGGAGAGGTCGGGGCGGAGGCCAGTGAGAGCGATGACCTCGTCGACGGGGTCGAGGCGGCGGCCGTCCTCGGCGACCAGGACGAGCTGTTCCCCGTCGCGCTCGACGGCCTGGGTGCGGAAGCTGGTGGTGGCGGTGGCGTGTCCGGCCTCGACGGCGGCCTTCGCGCGCAGACCCAGTGCGCCGCGCGCGGGGAGCTGGTCGGCCTCGCCGCCGCCGAAGGTGTCGCCGCCGATGCCCCGGCGCAGCACCCAGGCCGCGTGCGTGCCGGGCTCGTCCTCGGCGAGCGTGGCGAGGGTGGCGAGCACGGTGAAGGCGGAGGCGCCGGAGCCGATGACGGCGGTGCGCTTGCCCGCGTAACGGGCGCGTACGGCAGGGTCGTTGAGGTCAGGGACGCGGTAGGTGATCCGGTCGGCGGCGCCGCGTTCGCCGAGTGCCGGGAGGCCGTTGCCGCCGAGCGGGCTGGGGGTGTCCCAGGTGCCGGAGGCGTCGATTACAGCGCGTGCCAGGACGCGCTCCTCGCTGCCGTCGCGGCCGGTCAAGTGGAGAACGAAGGGCTGGTCCTCGCGTCCGGCGTCCACGACGCGGTCGCGTCCGACTCGGGAGACGCCGGTGACGCGGGCGTCGTAGCGCACACGCTCGCCGAGCGCGTCGGCGAGCGGCTGGAGGTAGCGCGCGGCCCAGTCGGAGCCGGAGGGGTAGGAGCTTCCTTCGGGGCGCTCCCAGCCGGTGGGGGCGAGGAGCTTCTCGGCGGCCGGAGCGATGACCTCGTCCCAGGTGGAGAAGAGCCGCACGTGCCCCCACTCCCATACGGCCTTACCCGCCCCCGGACCGGCTTCCAGGACCAGCGGCTCCATGTCGCGTTCCAGGAGGTACGCGGCCGTGGCCAGGCCAATCGGGCCGGCGCCGATCACGGCGACGGGAAGGGCGGGGTGCTGCTCGGACATGGGGAGTCCCCCTCATCACTGATTCGAGATTCATCGATGTAGTGAGATGGAGTCTGGCACTCTGGATCGACGAGTGTCAATATTGAGGCATGTCGAAGCTGAAAGACCGCCCGCTGGCCGAGCCGGACCGCGAGGAAGACGCCGTGCCCTGCTGCCCACCGTTGGACTCCCCGGACCTCTCGCGGGAGGACGCGGAGACGATGGCGGCGATGTTCAAGGCCCTCGGGGAACCGATCCGGGTGCTGCTCTTCTCCCGGGTCGCCTCGCACCCGGACGGCGAGGTGTGCGTATGCGACCTCGGTGACCTGGGGGTTGGCCAGCCCACCGTCTCCCACCACCTGAAGAAACTCCGCGACGCGGGCCTCGTCGTCTCCGAGCGGCGCGGGACGTGGGTCTACTACCGCGTTGCCCCTGGGGTTCTGGCCCGGATGGGTGCGATCACGCGCTGAGCGGATGCCCGCGGTCGGGCCGTCGGGGCGTCACTCTGCCAGGATGATCGGCCGCTGCGTCTCTTCGAGTTCGCGCAGCAGGCCGACGGCGAGCATCACGGCCGCCAGCGCATTGGCCTTGGTGTACTGAGTGGGGCCGACCGCGTGGGACGTCGCGTGCCGGGAGTAGTGCTCCGGGACCGGAGTCGGGGGTCCGTCGAAGTTGACGCAGGCCGCGTGGACGCTGGTGTGGATGCAGTAGGACCGGAACTGGCCGATTGCGGTGCCCAGAGTGGCCTTCGGCATCCCCTTCTTGACGCTTCCGTACGTGATCCTCTTCCCGTTCCGCAGTGCGGGGTCCGCTCGGGCGACTGCGCGCAAGGTGGTGTCCCACACGGAGGCGGACAGGGCCTGCGCGGCGGCGCAGCGGCCTTCGGTGATCAAGGACAGACAGTCGTTCACATGGGCGGCGTGAGCGGTCAGGTCTTCCCGGGTGATCGCCTTGATGGCGCTCCGGCAGTCCTCGATGACGGTGGCGGCGCGCTCTTCGAGGACCGTGCGCCGCGCGGCGGCATCCGCCTCGGCGGCCAGCCCGCGGATGACCTCGGAGGACGGTACCCAGACCAGTGGTATGCCGTCCTCCAGGACCCGCAGGACCGCATCGAAGTCGAGATCTTCGCCCCGCCAGTTGTCCGGGAGCAGCAACTCCATCCGCTCGGTGAGGGCGGACCAACGGCTGTTCAGCTTCCGGGCGAAATCGAAAGCGCCGCTCCTCCCCATCGGCGCCCCGGGCATCAGGTGACGGAGATCCAGGCCGTGCAGAGGGCTGCTGAAGACCTCCTGAATGCCGGAGTGGCGCACGAACTCCTCGGCGGCGAACGTGAAGCGTGGCCCCAGCAGTGCCCCGCTGGTGAGATCGAGGGCGGGCGTGAGCGACTCCCGGAGCCTGACGTGCGCGGATCCGAACGAGGAGACAGCCGCAGCCTGACGCACGGCCATCCCGACACTGCTGCCCCCGGCGACTCGGAAGCCGGTGCTGGCGAAGGAGTCTGTGAGCCCTGCGGCGCCGCGCCCGGGACGGCGCCGCCTGGAGCCGGAGGCGGGAGCCGGTTCGGCAGAGGCTTCCGGCTCCTCCGGAAGTTCGTCGTGCTCCGGTTGCTCATCCGTCATGGCATCGATCTCCTGCTTCTTCGGTGACGCGATGATATGTCCGAAGTCCCGCAAGTGCCCAAGGATTTGCGGGGATTCCGGAGTGGGTGAGGGGTGGTCCGGGGCGGTGGCGTCGGACGGCCGCTGCGCGGACTTTCGCACAGGGGTGGGGCGCTTCTATCGCCAAGCTCGTTCATCGCCTATCGTCGATGAACGATGGAAACTGTGGAACCTCTCGACCGTCCCACCGCCGAGGAGTACGCCTCCTGGTTCAAGGCGTTGGCCGATGCCACCCGGATCCGGATCGTCTCGCTGCTTGCCCGGCACGGGCGGGAGATGACGGTCGGAGAGATCGTCAAGGCCGTGGGGATAGGGCAGTCGACCGTCTCCCAGCACCTCAAACAGCTCGCCGCGGTCGGTTTCGTCCGTGTGGAGCGGGTGCGGACGGCCAGCTACTTCCGGATCAACGAGGAGTGCGTGAGCTGTTTCCCCTCCGCCGCCGACGTCGTGATGGGCCACCCCGCGCCCGAACGGCCAGGCACCGAATCCGACAAGGAGTGATCCCCATGCCTCAGCACGAGTCCGGCGATACCCCACATGCGGAGGTCACGGCCCGCTACGGCGCGCTGGCCGAGGCGGCGCGGGCGGGCGAGGCGGTCGTGGCCGCCTGCGGCGAGGAAGCCTTTGCCGCAGGCCGGTTCGGCGCCGCAGGATACGAGGGGGACGAGGCTGCTGGCGTGTTGCCCGAGGGAGCGGTGCGGGCCAGCCTGGGGTGCGGGAACCCGGTGGCGGTGGCCGAACTGGCCCCGGGCGAGCGGGTACTGGACCTTGGCCCGGGCGGCGGGATCGATGTGCTGCTCTCGGCCCGCCGGGTCGCACCGGGCGGAATCGCCTACGGGGTGGACGCCACCCCCGGGATGGTCGCCCTGGCCGAAGGGCACGCGCGGGAGGCCGGGGTGGACAACGCCCGCTTCCTGCACGGCCGGATCGAACAGATCCCGCTGCCCGACGGGCATGTGGACGTGGTGGTCTCCAACTGCGTGATCAGCCTGTCCGCCGACAAGCCGCGCGTACTGGCTGAGGCGTACCGGGTGCTGCGCCCCGGAGGCCGCTTCGGCGTCAGCGACGTCCTCGCCCACCCCGGACTCGACCCCGCGCAGAGGGAAGAGGCCGAGCGGGAAGTCGGGTGCACCGGGGGCACACTGACGGCGGACGAGTATCGCGCTCAGCTCCTGGCGGCGGGCTTCACCGACATCCGCATCACGCCGACAGCCGAGGCCGGCGCAGGGCTGCACTCCGCGCTCGTTCGGGCGGACAAGCCCCCAGCCCCCGGCGGCTTCACCCTGCGGCCGATGCAGGAGAGGGACGCCGGGCGGGTGCTGGAGCTGTACCGGGTGGGGATCGAGGAGGGCCAGGCGACCTTCGAGACCGAGCCGCAGAGCTGGGAGGCGTTCGATACGGGCAAGCTGCCGCTGCACCGTTACGTCGCCGTCGAAGAGGCCAGCGGGAAGGTGGTCGGCTGGGTCGCCGCGGGTCCCACGTCCTCGCGGGCGGTGTACGCCGGGGTGGCCGAGCACTCCGTCTACGTCGCATCCGAAGCGCGCGGCAGGGGCGTGGCTCGGGCGCTGGTCGAGGCGCTGGTGGCCTCGACCGAGGCGGCCGGGATCTGGATGGTGCAATCCAGCGTCTTCCCGGAGAACACCGCGAGCCTCGCGCTGCACGAGCGGGCCGGATTCCGGCAGGTCGGCCGCCGGGAGCGGATCACGCAGCATCACGGGGTGTGGCGGGACACGGTGCTCATCGAACGCCGCAGCCCGTTGGTCGACTGAGCCGCAGCGCCCCTCACGTGAGCAGGGCGGCGATCTCGCGTACGGCGTCGCGCGCAGGGCGGCCGACGCCGATGAGGGTGGCGGAGGCCGGTCCGGTCCAGTCGCCGTAGCCGAGCAGGTGCAGGCGGGGCTCGTCGCGGGCGCGGGTGCCCTCGGTCGGGATGCGGCCCCCGTTGCTCCGTAGCCCGAGCGGGGTGAGGTGGGCGAGGGCGGGGCGGAAGCCGGTGGCCCAGATGACCGCGTCGGCGTCTTGGCGGGATCCGTCCGTCCAGACGGGCCCGTTCGCGTCGAGGCGGGCGAACATCGGTCGCGCGGCGAGCAGTCCGCGCTCGCGTGCGGCACGGACCGGCGGGACGGCGACGATGTCGCCGAGCGCGGCGACGCCGCCGGTGTCGGTGCGTCCGGCCTCCAGAGCGCGGCGGCGGGCGGTGGCGGCGTCGAAGAGGGCTCGGCCGTCGATGTCGTCGGGCAGCCAGCGTGGCGGGCGGCGGGTCACCCACGTCAGGCCGATGTCCTCCTGGGTGGCGAGGTCGGCGGCGATCTGCGCGCCGGAGTTGCCGCCGCCGACCACGACCACGCGCTGTCCGGCGAAGTCCTTGGGACTGCGGTAGTCGGCGGTGTGCAACTGCCGCCCCGCGAAGACACGCTGGCCGGGCACGGTGGGCCAGAACGGGCGCCACCAGGTGCCTGTCGCGCTGATGACCGTACGGGCGAACCAGTTGTCCGAGTCGCTCTCGACGCGCAGCAGTTCACCCTCGTCATGGACGCCGCGTACCGTGACCGGGCGGTGGACGGGCAGCTCGTAGCGCTGTTCGTAGGCGGCCAGGTAGCGCACCGCGTGGGCGGCCTGCGGGTAGGGCTGACCCGGCTGTACGGGCATGGGGCGGCCGGGCAGCGAGGAGTGGGCGGCGGGGGAGAAGAGGTGCAGTGAGTCCCACATGTGTTGCCACGCGCCGCCGGGCCGCTCCTGCGCGTCCAGGACCGCGAAGTCGAGTCCGGCGCGGCGCAGGTGGTAACCGGCGGCGAGCCCTGCCTGGCCGCCGCCGATCACCACCACGTCGTGAACGGCCTTGCTCACGAGGAGACGGCGCCCGGTACCGGGGCGCGGGCAGCCGCGCAGGCCGCGCACTGCACCTTGCGCACCTCGGCCTCGTCGGGGGCGCCGAAGATCGGACCGCGCCGGATGCGGCGGGTGCCGATCACTGCGTGTTCCTCGCACACGGCGGCACCGCAGGTCTGGCAGACCGCGACCGCTTCTTGTTCGTGCTGGTGCTGGTGGCACTCAAGGCACTGCATGGGAATCAGCGCTCCCCTCGTGAGGTGGGCGAGGCGGTGGTGGCCACTGCCTGGGGGCTGAACTTGCGACGCCAGGCCAGCGACACGTACACGAGGGCGATGAGGACGGGGACCTCGATGAGCGGGCCGACGACTCCGGAGAGTGCCTGGCCGCTGGTGACGCCGAAGGTGGCGATTGCTACGGCGATGGCCAGTTCGAAGTTGTTGCCTGCGGCGGTGAACGCGAGGGTGGCGGTGCGGTCGTAGGCGAGGCCGATGGCCTTGCCGAGCGCGAACGTGCCGAACCACATCACCGCGAAGTAGACCAGCAGCGGCAGCGCGATCCGCACGACGTCGAGGGGCTGCGAGGTGATCGTCTTTCCCTGGAGGGCGAAGAGGATGACGATGGTGAACAGCAGGCCGTAGAGGGCGAAGGGGCCGATCTTCGGGAGGAAGTGGTTCTCGTAGCGCTTGGTGCCCAGCTTCTTCTCGCCGAGGCGGCGGGTGAGGTATCCGGCGACGAGGGGGATGCCGAGGAAGATGACGACGTTGAGCGCGATCTTCCACATGGAGATGTCCAGGTGCTGGCCCTCGCCCAGGCCGAGCCAGCCGGGCAGTAGGTCGAGGTAGAACCAGCCGAGTACGCCGAAGGCGATGACCTGGAAGACGGAGTTGAGGGCGACGAGGACGGCGGCGGCCTCGCGGTCGCCGCAGGCGAGGTCGTTCCAGATGATGACCATGGCGATGCAGCGGGCGAGTCCGACGATGATGAGCCCGGTGCGGTATTCGGGCAGGTCGGGCAGGAGGATCCAGGCGAGCGCGAACATCACGGCGGGGCCGATGATCCAGTTGATGGCCAGGGAGGATGCCATCAGTTTGCGGTCGCCGGTGACGGTGTCGAGCTTGTTGTAGCGGACCTTGGCCAGCACCGGGTACATCATGATCAGCAGGCCGAGGGCGATCGGCAGCGAGACCCCGCCGATCTCGACCTTGGACAGGACGTCGTTCAGCCCGGGGATCATCCGGCCCAGACCCAGGCCGACGGCCATCGCCGCCAGGATCCATACGGCGAGGTAGCGGTCGAGGGTGGAGAGCTGCTTCGAGACGCTGGACCCTTCGCCGGATCCAGCAGCCGAGCCGCCGGTCATGTCGGCCCTGGTGTCCGTGGTGGGTTCCGTCTTACTCACGGGCAGGGCCTCTTCCGGTCGGTGGCGACGGTGGTGCGCGCGGTCTCGGCCAGCTCGGTGAAGGCTCCGGCGAGCGAGGTCAGCACCTCGGGACGGAGCCTGTAGTACGTGAACCGGCCGCACGGCTCGGTCTCCACGACCCCCGCCTCACGCAGCACCCGCAGGTGGTTGGAGAGGTTGGTCTGCCGTGCGCCGGTCTCCTCCACCAGGTGTGTGGTGCACAGGGTCTCGCGGGCGAGCAGCGTCACGATCTCGTACCGCAGCGGGTCCGCGATCACCCGGATCAGGTCCGCACCCTCCGGCGCCGGAATCGCCTCAGTCTTGGCTGACATCATCATGCACTGATACTCTCACATCACCAAGGAGTGATGCCAGCGGGTGCTGATATCAGCGTCAGTGCGTGGCCCGCAGGTATCCGTAGCGAAAGAGACGCCATGCCCGACAAGCCCTCCGTCCTGTTCGTCTGCGTCCACAACGCCGGCCGCTCCCAGATGGCCGCCGCCTGGCTCACCCACCTCGCCGGAGACCGCGTCGAGGTCCGTTCCGCGGGCTCGGCTCCGGCGGACACGGTCAACCCCGCCGTGGTCGAGGCGATGCGCGAGGTCGGCATCGACGTCGCCACCGAGACCCCCAAGGTGCTGACCGCCGACGCGGTCCGGGCGTCCGACGTATGCGTGACCATGGGGTGCGGCGACGCCTGCCCCGTCTTCCCCGGCAAGCGTTACCTCGACTGGAAGCTCGACGACCCGGCCGGAGAGGGAGTCGAAGCAGTACGGCCCATCCGCGACGAGATCAAGACCCTCATCGAGACGCTGATCAGCGAGATCGCCCCGCAAGCCTCGGGGGCCACGAAGTGACCGCCCCAGGCCGGTGCTCTGGTGTCCGCGGTGGCTTCTCCCGTGGCGCTCATCGGCCTCGACGGTGCAGCTTCCTGACGACGTACGCCGCGTCCCGGCCCACTCCACGCACCGACGCGGAGGCGTTGGTGCGCTGGTACTCCAGTCCCACATAGCCCAGCCCTCGCACGGCCGTGGAGAGCCCGGCCCGCTGCAACGGGATGCCCTTGGTGTCCAGTGCGCCTGTCTCGGCCAGGTAGCGCATGTCGGGTCGGTAGCCGGTGGCCAGGACGACCGTGTCGAGGTTCTCGCGCGTTCCGTCCTGCCACTCGACGCTGTTCTCGTGGAGCCGGTTGAAGATCTTGCGGTGGTCAGGGTTGCCGGACTCCAGCGCCGCGCGATACCGCCCGTCGTCGATGATCGGCATCGACTTGCCGCCCAGCCACCGCCCGATCGGCGCGGAGTCGATCCCCGTCCGTGTCAGCCACCAATGCAGATCCCGCCCCGCGATCCGTTGTGCCTGCCACCGCAGCGGCGCCCGGCTGGCCAGAGTCACCCGCGCCACCCCAGCGAGATCGGCGGCGATCTGCATCGCCGAGTTCCCGCCCCCGACCACCACCACGCGCTGCCCCTCGAACGCCTTCGGTGCCCGGTACTCGCACGCGTGGAGCACCGTGCCCGCGAACTCCCGGAGTCCTGGCAACTCGGGCCGGTAGGGGTTCCCGAAGTACCCGTTCGCCGCGATCACCGCCGACGCTTCGTACTCCGTGCCGCTCTCTGCCCGTAATGCGAACCCGCCGTCGGGCGCCATCGTCACCGCCTTCACCCGCTGTCCGTAGCGCACGACGGCGTCGAACCGCTGTGCGTACGACCGCAGGTACTCCACGACCTCATCCCGCCGCGGATATTGCTCCCCGTTCCCTGGGAACCGCGCTCCAGGCAGCGTGGAGAACCGCGCCGGGGAGAAGAGGGCCAGGCTGTCGTAGTAGTGCGACCAGGAGCCCACCGCTTCCTCGGCGGCCTCCAGGACGAGGGAAGGCAGGCGTGCCGCGCGTAGTGCGTGGGCGGCGGCAAGGCCGGACTGGCCGCCGCCGACGACGATCACAGGACGTCTCGTGTTCAGCATGACCTCAGTGTATTGACGTATCTCAAAATAGCAATATGAAGACGGGGGGCTAGGCTCCAATCAGAGATGAGCGCAGAGACGGGAGAGCGAGATGGCAGCAGGAGACACTCGGCCCGACAGCGCTGACCAGGTACCGGAGCTGCGTACGGCCACCCACGACTTCCTCAAGGCCCTCGCCAATCCGACTCGTCAGCGGGTGATGCTCCTGTTCGCCCGGGGCGCCGAACTCTCCGTCAACGAGGTCGCCGAGCAGGCCGGAATCGGCCAGCCCACCGCCTCTCAGCAACTCGTTCTCCTCCGCCGGGGCGGCATCCTCACCTCCCGCCGCATCGGCAAAGTCGTCCTCTACCGCAGCGACAAGGAAGGTGTCTCCGCCGCCCTCACCGACCTCCAGGACTATCTCCGCGTCTGCTGCTGACCTGGGTTGTCGCGAGGGCCGGGCGCTGATCAGCGTGCGTCGAGCAGGTGGTTGGCGAGTCGCAGCGCGTCCTTCGCCAGCGACATCGCAGCGTGCAGGCCAAGGACTTCGTGCAGGGTGGGGTGGACGATGCGTACCCAGTTGCCGCAGAGGTTCGGCCAGAGGGCCAGCGTGACCTCGCCGCTGGCGAGGCCGAGTTGGGCGGAGACGTCCGTGGCGCCGTTGGATGTCGAGCGCCAGCTCAGCAGAACGGCGCCATCAGGAATCTTGGTTCCGTGGCGCGACCAGGAAACCGGCACCGACGCCCCCACAGCGGCGGGGACGTGCGTCATGAGCGCGCCCCGCGCCCATGCGGGCGTGGGGTGTGGGGCGACGTCGGCCAGCAACGGGCAGTTCTCCGCCCCCGGTTCCGGCTCCGGTGTACGAGGATGTCGAGCGGTGGTCACGCGCGCTCCGGGGCATCGAAGTCGGTTCGCCAGAAGCGTTGTTCGCGGCGGCGGGCGATACGCCGCCTGTGCTTTTGTGCCCCGGAGCGCGTACGGGTGCCGTTCTCGTCCGGGTAGTAGTAGCAGGTGCAGCCTTGGCCTGCGCGGACGCAGGGTCGTCCGTGCCCGGGGACCGTTTTGCCGAGCATGCCGCTCACGGGACCTCCTTGTTCGTCTACGAAGTTGCCGGTGCCGCCGAGGGCCCGTGACGCGGCGGGATGAGTCGCGTCACGGGCCCTCGGGGCAAGTTCAGGACCAGGCCAGTTCGGTGCGTACGGCCGGGGGGAGGTATCCCTCTTGGCCGTTCTCCGCGATGTAGACAATGGTGGCGGGCCCGTCGGGCACGGTGAGGACCTTGCTGATGCGGTGGGCGAAGGGCCAGTCGGGGTTGATGGCGAGGAAGACCGGCTGGTCGTGGTCGAGGGTCTGCAACTGGTGGATCAGTTGCCCGACTGTGAGTGTGCGGGACACGAGGCCTCCGTGGTGTGGGCTGTAAGAGTGGGCTGGCCGTGCCGTGGGCGTCAGATGCACTCGCAGTACCGGTCGGGGTAGGCGATGAGCGCGGCGAGGAATCCGGCGACGGCGTGGGCGGGGACGTCGTGGTCGAAGGTGGTGCTCCAGGCGCGGCGGCCGTCGGGTCCGTGGACGCTGATGTGCCACAGTTCGCCGAAGGCCGCCTCCGGGCTCTCGGGCAGGAACCCGACGAAGACGCGGCGGTCGGGGCTGGCGCAGTAGACGTTGGCCTGGGGGGCGTCGACCGTGGTCCAGTCGCAGTTGTCCAGCAGCCGCAGGACGGGGTCGGCGCAGTGGCATTCGAGCAGCCACTCGCGGTCGGTGGAGTCGGGGCGAGCGGGTGTAAGAGTGTTGGACGTCACGGGGAATCCCTTCGTTGACCTGCGGGTTTTCGAGCCGTCCGTACGTTGACTTGGAATCGGGCCGTCATTCCAGTCCGTGGGCCGGGTTGGTGTCTGCCGCAGGCGAACTCGGCCCGGGAAGGTGCGGATGGACTCCTCGTTTGGGAATGAATCGGTCGCCCCCGCGGGCTGAGCGGGGGCGACCTGATGAAGAAGGAGGGGGCGCGTGGATGCGGATGAGCGGCGTCGGTTCGGCGAGAGCTTTGATGGTGCCGAGGCGGCGTCGGTGGGACGGGCTCGGGCGGCGCGGGGCGGACGGATCGAGGTGACGGTCGAGGAACTCGCCCAGGTCCTCGGCTGCCCCCGACCGCCAGACCCGTCCGCGGGTGACACCCCCGGATACGGGTGACCGCTTCGGACGGCAGGGACGTCACCTTCGGTGGCGCGGCCGGGCGCTGGCCGCCTGGTTGGCCTTGTGAACCGGCATCGGGCTCGGCTGGGGTTGCGAGCCCCCTGTGGTGGCGCGCGTACAGCTGCGGGCGGCCAAGGCCCGAGAGGCATCGGTGGGCGTGGATGAGCGCACGGCACTGTGGGTGACGGTCGCCTCGGGGTGCAGGGTTTCGGTGGTGGTGCGCGGGACCGGCTCGGGGCTGCTCAGCCGTGTGGCGACGGCGGTGACGAGGCGGGTCGGGGTGTGGGTGGTGAAGGCGGCGTACCAGTCGTGGCCGTGGCCGAGGTTGCGTGCCCCGGAGATGAGCCAGGGCTCGTAGCCGGAATCGAGAGGATGGCCGGGCGTGGTGTCGTAGCTGACCGTTGCCAGGTGATCAGGGGAGGTGAAGTCGATCTCCCATTCGTTCTCCCGGCGGCGCCAGCCAGCCTCGGCCAGAGGACGCAGCACATCATCGGCCCGGGGCCGACGGCCGCCCGGCCACGGGCTCTCATCCTGGGCGAGGGCCGTGGTGAAGGCGGCGACGACCTCCGGCGGCGTGTTGTCGGTGAACGCGGCCTGCCAGATGGGCGGGGTGTAGCGGTCGGGCCCTTCGCTGATGCGCCACTGGACCTGGGTGAGCCCGCGCGGCATGTAGTCGACCCGGTGGCGTTGTGTGGGAGAGGTGAGGCGGGCGTTGCCGAGCGCGTCGTCCTCCTGCCGGAAGCCCGCCTCCAGGAGAGGGCGGAGCGCGGGCTCGGCGGAGCCCTCCCCGGCGAGGTAGACGGGCGAGACGAGCACGGTGGTGTCGGGGTGGGGTTCGGGCATGGAGTAACTCCAGTTCAGGGCGAGGGGGTTGGTCTCAGCGCGTTCGGGCTGTTCGCGAGGGCGAGGGCGAGGGCGTGGGCGCGGCCGAGGACGGCGGAGGACTTTCACGGGTGGGCTGCGTGGCTGCGGAGAAGCGGCCACGGGCCTGAGCTGCCGCTGCGCGTGCGGAGTGCGCGGCGGGCCGCAGGCCGACCAGATCGCGATGGGCCTCGGGGACGCGATGTGCCGGGCGCTGGGCGGGCTCGGGGTCGGCCACGGCCAGGGCGACTGCGGTCATCAGCGGCTGAGGGGTGTGGCCGGTGAAGTGCGCTGACCAGGTCGGCCGGTTGACCGGATCGGGGCCAGCGGTGATCTTCCAGATGGCGGCGCCCCGGTGACGCAGCTCCTCGGGGTCATCGACGTAGCCGGTGCGGATGTGGAAGGCGGCGTGCTCGTCGGGGGCGAGGGTGCGCCAGGGCCGGGTGCCGCGAACGGGCTCCCAGCCGTGTTCGGCGAAGACGCTGGCGGGGGTCTGCCCGGTGTGGAGCGGCCCGCCGGACAGGTAGTCGGCGAAGTAGCTGTCCAGGCCGTCGGTGAGCCGCTCGGTGAAGGCGGCGAGGACTTCGTCGGGGGTGGTGCGGTCGAAGTGCGCCGACCAGTCCGGTATACCGAGCGGGTCCTGGGCGTAGGTGAAGGTCCACTCGCCGTTCCGCCGGGCGGCGCGGAGGCGTTGGCAGGAGCTGGCGTAGTAGTGGTCGGGGCCGACGAGTGTGTGGCTCCAGCCTGGGGCGGCGTCCAGGAGCGGCGCGGCGGGGTCGGTGCCGGTGGTCCCGGCGAGATAGCGGGGCGCGACGAGCACGTCCCCGCTGACGGTGGTGCGGTGCGGCATGGAGTATCCGGGGGGAGCACGGGCGCCCGCGCCCGGCCGCAGGGGGCCAGGGCGGGCGCCGTTGCGGGCAGGTCTTCTGTGGCTGGGCACGCCGCTCACCGCCTGCGGGCCGGGTGGGAGAGCGCGGTGACGTAGGCCGGTACGCGCGGCGGCGGCTGGTCCGGATGCGAGAACAGCCCGGTCACCCTCTGCGCGCTGGGTGAGTGCTGGCGGGCCGCGTGTGCCCGACTCGCCACGGCAGAGCGCTCGTTGGCCTGTCCTGCCGCGCCGTTGGCCTGGGTGCGGCGGCCGAAGTCGTGCAGCTCGGCGTACACCGGCGCGAGCCCTCGTGCGGCGGGCGTCAGGGTGTATGCGGAGCGCTGGTCGGGGCCGAGGCGCGTGACGAGGCCATCGTCGAGGAGCTGCTGGGTGCGGTAGTGGAAGGACCCGGTCGCCAGCCCCGTGGCCTCGCGCAACGCGCCCGGCCGGAGAGGGCCGTTTTCTTCCAGTGTGGTGAGTACGTCGAGGGTGCCCTTGCCGCGCAGCCGGGTCAGCGCGTCCTCGACGCGGTCGGGCTGCCTCCAGGCGGTAGCGCCCACCTCGAAGTGCCGTGCGTGCCAGGAGGCGAGGGTGTGGCGGACGGGACGTGTGTCCTGGCCCAGGGGCGAGGCCGCGTAGCAGCCGCGTTCGGGCTTGGCGAGCAGGTCGCTGGTGCGCATGCGCAGCAGGACCTGGTGAAGGGTGGCTGTGTTCAGCCACGGCGTGGCGGAGGCGAGTTGAGGGGCGCGCAGCGGCCCGCGTTCGCGGAGGGTCTCCAATGTCCAGGAAGTCCACAACGGCGCGAGCACGCCGACGGCGTGGTGGATCCGGTTCGCGGGGGCGGCGCGGGGAGTGGGGGCGTGCATGGTGGTTCTCCAGAAGGGTTCAGCGCCGCGGGCGGGCAGCCGTCCGCGAGGCGGCGAAGGCGTCGGCGCGGGCCGCCGGGGCGGCGGGTGTCGCGCTCGGCCGGGGCCGGGGGTGCGTCGTGCGGATACGCGCGGCCTGGGCACGCCTGGCGCCGGGCTCGCTGTGCGAGGCGCGGTGGAGGGCGGCGGAGACGGCCGCGTGCTTGGCATCCAGCGGGGTGGGAGCGCCCGTACGCGGCTGGGCACGGGCGCTGACCGGTTCGAGGCGGACGAGGTGCTCGACGTCCCGGTGGATCATGTGCCGCTCACGAACGACGGGCGTGGCGTCGTTCAGCGCGGCGGCGGTGGCGGCGATGAGGTGGCTGGGGGTGTCGGAGGTGAAGGTCGCCTCGGCGCGGGTGAGGTATCCCCTCGGCCCGGCCCACAGCACCACGGTCTCGTCCTCTCGGCCGTGGTCGCGGGTGTCGATCCAGGCCCCGGCCTGCCGGTCGGGCGCCCGCAGTTCCACCGTGCCGGGCTCGGAGGCCCGCAGCCGCTCCCACCCCGCGTCGAGCAGAGGCTCGACGCTGTCGGCCCAGTAGATCGACGGCCGCGCGAGGAAGCGTTCCCCGTCCGGTTCCCAGTCCTGGGCCAGCGCACTGGTGAAACCGGCGGTGATCTCCGGCGGGAAGTTCTGATTGAAGCGGGCCGTCCACCGAGCGGGGCCGACCGCGTCCTCGGCTGCGGTGACTTTGACGGGGTCGTAGTCGTCGCCGAACCAGCCGAGGCGGATGCGGCCGTCCGGGCTGGTGTGCAGAAGTTGGCAGAGATTGTCGTCGTCAGGGTCGTGGCGGGGCCAGTGGCTGACCGGTGCGAAGGCAGGATCTCCGAAGCCGCCGGATCCGGCGAGGTAGCGCGGGGTGACTCGGTACTCGCGCCAGTGCTCGTTCTCTGGCTGATCAGGCATGAAAAGCGTTCCGTTTCCGAGGAGTTGGTCAGCGCACGTGCCGCGGACGCTGCTGCGGCGTTGAGGAATCCGGGGCCGGTGCGGCAGGTTCGGTGCGGCCGAGTGGGGCGTGGGTGGAGCGGGCGCGGGCGGCCCGTGCCCGTCGGGCATGCGGGTCGCCATCCGTGTGTTGGTGTTCGCGTGCCAGGCGCCGGGCTGCGGCGTTGTAGGCGGCGTGGTCCTGCCGTTCGCCGACGGCCAGCAGGCAGATCTCCCGGTTGTGCTGGCAGGAGGCGGGGGCGTCGCGGTACTGGATGACCATCCGCCACCGTGTCTGCGGGTCGACGTAGACCTTGTGGCAGCCCGCCAACTCCCGCTGGAGCGGGGCGCCGCGTTCGTTGCCGTGGACCAGGTGCTGGAGTTCGAGCAGCGCCAGGTCGCGGATCTTCTCCGGTGCATCGCGCAGATCGGCGAGAGCTTCGGGGTGGGCGGCGAAGGCGTAGCGGGCGCTCACGAGAGCCCCCTGGAACGGGCCTGAACCGTGCCGGGCACCGCAGTGATCCCCGGCAGGGGCGGCTGCGTGCTGGCCATGGCGTTGGTTGTGGTCCGGGTGAGGGCGGCAGTGGCACGCCGGTCGACGGGATGGTGTGCGGGCGCCGGGGCCATCGGCAGTGGCGTGTCCCGGTCCCGCAACCAGGCGTCGACCGCCTCGGGGTTGGTGAACGCGCCCTCGCGCACGGTGTACGTGTCGAGGGATGGCGTGGTCTCTTCCAGGAAGAGCCGGTAGGGCCGCTCGGTCGAGCCGGGGTGGCCGTCGTGGACGAGGGCGCTGACCTCGATGCCCTCGTTGAAGCTGCTGGGGTTGTGCGTGTGGTGGTCCAGCAGCGTGTACCGGCCGTCCGGATTGGCGCGCAGCATGTCCTCCAGCCGGGAGGTGAGCCCGTCAGCCGGGCGCGGACCGGGCGGGGCGCTCAGCTCGATCGCGTCAGGTGGACAGCCACGGGAGATGAGCCAGTTCTGCGTGATCGGCACGGTGGGCTGCCGGATGTGTTCGAAGGTGAAGGTGCCCTCGAACAGATCGCGCTGGACGCGCATTCCGACGTACTCGGCCGTACCGGGGACGTCCCAGACGGCAGTGCTGTCGTAGAGCAGCAGGAAGGTGTTGCGCTTGGTGTGGTGCGAGGCCAGCTCGGTGTACATGTCGTCGGAGAGCGTCGCGGCGTGGAAGTCGTCCTCGACGAGGGCGGAGGCGGGCGCGAAGCCGTCGATGCGGTAGTCCGGGCCCGTCACGCCGCCGCCTCGTACGCCGACGGGTCCGGGGGGGCCAGCAGCCGGTGGTTCGGGCGGGATGGGCTGGTGGTGCACGCGCCGAACGGGCCGTCTGGCGCCCGCAGTTGCATTAGCCCGGGGTCGAGGTGGTCGCGGTGCCACAGGGAGGGCCCGGTGAGCCCGGCCTCGGTGTCGGTGAACTGCTGCCAGGCCAGCCACAGCGCGTGCAGACGGGCAACCGCCTCGGGGTGCTCGGTCCACTGCGGGCACCATGGGCGGGTGGAGGTGATCTCGCGTCCGTAGACCGGCAGCAGCAGGTCCTCCACCCACACCTTCAGCGCCGCCAACTCCTGCGCGTACGAGGTGCCTGCTAGCGCCAGAATGAAGACGGAAGCAGGATCTTCCCCGTCGCTTTTCCTGCTTGGAGCGCCACTGGTTCCCCGGCCGGGCTCGTCCTCTTCGCCGTCCTGCGACGGCCGCTCGTCGGTGAGACGGGCGAGGGTCTCGCCCTGCTTGCGAGCCTCGGCGACCAGACCACTGACCGTGGAGACGAGGTCATCCAGGTTGTGATCCGGTATCCGTACCGGCTCGTTCTCGTCGGCGGACTCCGACATCGACATCCCCTTTCCTGCTCGGGTGTTGGGGGTGTCGAGGATCCGGAGAAGGGAGGGTTTGGCTCGGCCGGGGAACCGGGTGTAGAGGGGTGGCTCAACCGCAGGAGCGGTGGCGGCAGGCGACCGTGGGCGGATCGAGGATCCCTATCGCCCTCGCGGCCTGCTGCGGCACGACACCGTTACCCAGCGCCGTAAGTTGGGCCGGGCGTCCGAGGCCGGGGGTGGTGGTCACCCAGCCGTCTTCGAGGCCCTGCATCCATTCCACGAACCGCGGTGAGAGGCGGCCCGCGTCGTCGGTCGGCGCCGGTGCCGGGCGGGTGAACCTCTCCCATCGGGCGATGGCGTCGCCGTACCGCCCCCACTCCCGGGGGCCTTCTTCGCCAGCGTCGAGACGTCGAAGAGGACGGGAGGGGACTTCGCCTGGACGCGACCAGTGGTGGCCTGGCTGTTCAGTTGCGCCGCCGCCGAGGGGAGCGTCAGGTCGCCGTTGCCATGGCGCTGACGGGGTGAGCCCTTGATGCCGTCGGATGCCTTCGGGGTCGGCAGCAGCCACTCGATCTCGTCGGCCAGATTCGGACCGTGCCCACCCTGTTTCCGTTTCGACGGGTGCTGGCTGCCGCCGTTGGAAGCGATGTTGCTGGTCGGCGTCTTCAGCAACGGGCTCTCGTCGCCAGGCGGCCAGGAAGAGCCGTTCCCTTCGGTGCGGTGCGCCGACGTCGGAGGCGCGTAGCACGCACCAGCGCGCATCACGCCGGAGGTCGGCCAGGGAGCCGAGTACGGCACCGAGTGCCCGCACAGCAGGCCGGCCTGTGCCGTCTCCCAGACACCACGGGCACGGTTCCAGGTCGCCAGCGGTAGCGGCGGGGGAGGTGAGGAGTCCCCGTACGTTTTCGATCACCACCAGGCAGGGGTCGAGGGCGTCGATGGCACGTACCACGTGGTGCCACAGCCCTGAGCGGTTTCCTTCCAGCAGGCCGGTACGGGGTCCGGCGATCGAGACGTCTTTGGCAGGGGAAACCCGCCGTCAGGACGCACGCCTCCGGCGCTTCCGCCCAGTTGACGGTGGCGATGTCGCCGAGGTTGGGCACGCTGGGCCAGTGGCGGGCCAGGATGCGGCTGGCGCCGGGGTCGGTCTCGGCGTGCCAGGCGAGGGTGCCGCCGAGGGCGGCCTGGACGCCCAGGTCCAGGCCGCCGTAGCCGGAACACAGGCTCCCGATCAGTGGGCCACGCTCGCCCGTCGTCGGGTCATCGTCCACGTACGGCCCCGGGTGCATGCGAAGGCTGCTGTGCGGGGGCTTCCGCATGTGTTTCTACCTCGGCCGGAGCCTGGCCTCGGGCGTGGTCCGCGTGCGTGGAACGGGTGCGGGCTGCACGGGAGACGGACTGGGCGTCCGTCTCCTTCAGGCGGGCAGCCTCGTTGTGCAGGCGAGTGCTCGCCGCATCGAGGCTGTTGGCGCTCTGGCCTGCGTTCTCCCGGACCACGGCGATGGCGGTCTCGCGGGCGTCCCGCAGAACCTGGGTCTCTTGACGGGCGGCGACACCGTGGAGAAATCCGAGTTCCCCCACGGCGGTGCTGTAGTGGCCTACGGCCCGGCCGGCTTGCTCGGCGGTTTCGGCGTAGGCGCGCAGGGACGATGCCAGATGGGGGTCGGAAGCGCGGTCGGTATCCCGTCGCAGGATTTCGGCCGACACGCTGTGCAGGAGAGCGGTGAGGCGGTCCAGGTGGCGTACGGCGGCTGTCAAGGCAGGGAGGCCGTCCTGGGCGTGGTCGATCCTGAGTTGATCGCGCTGGCGGTCGAAGTCGGCTGCTCGGCGCAGTGCGTTTTGCCGTTCGGTCTCGGCCTGGGGACGGTCGTTCATGAAGATGCTCCTGCCAGTGCGTTGAGGTTTCGGGGAAGACGGAGCGGGTGGTTCTCAGCGGAAGCGCACCTGCTCGGAGTCGGGAGGGCATCACCGTGTGCGTCCCGGCGCGCGCGTGCGGGCGTGGTGAGGCGGTGCGGGGGCGACGGCCTGTGCGTGCGGACCGGAGATCATCTGCGTCGTACGGCAGCGCGAAGCCTGGGTCCGGGCCGGTGTGCCGCCGAGGTCCTCGGCGACTGGCCGCAGGCGGGTGGCGCCGTCGGCGAGGCTGTCGCGGGTCCAGTCGAGGCGGTCCTGGATGCACGCGAACGAATGCTCGCGTGCATCGCGCAGATCGGGGCCCGCGCCCTGGCCACGGTAGCGATGCTGGAACCCCAGTTCGGCGTATGCGGTGCTGTAGTTGGCCACCGCTTCGCCCGCCTGCTGTGCCGCGTCCGTGTACGCGCTCATGACGCGGTCGTGGTCGGTACGTGGCCCGGCCTCGGCGGAGCGGAAGAGGACTTCGTCGGACAGGTCCCGCACCAGACCGGTGAGGGACGCCAGTTGCTTGGAGGCCCCGGCCAGATCCGGCTGATCTGTCGGAGAGGAGGGCACGGTGACGCCCGCACGGAGCCGTTCAGCCCTCTCCGCCATGAGGAGGAGCTGTGCCTGTTCCGTCTCGATGCGCTCGGCTGGGTCTGTCATGGGGAATTCCTTCGGGAACGTCGGGCTGCGGCGGTGGGTGCAGACGCGGTCGCGCTCGGTGGCGGCTTGTTCTCGGCGCGGGGCGTGGGGCTGCGGGCCCGTGCGGCGGCGGTACGGGCCGGAGGGGGTACACCCGACGGTTTCGTCGCCGCCTCCTCCGGCCCGGGACCGTCCCGTCGTCGGCGGACCTCGTCGAGCGGGACGAGGGCGTGCCGGGCCTGGCTGATGAGCTGGCCGGGCGCGAGGGATTCGTCGTCGGCCAGGGCTTGGACCTGTCGTGCGGAGGTGGCGGCGGTGCGCAGGAGGGAGGAGTCGAGGACCTGCTCGCCGAAGTGCTCGGCCGAGCCCGCGACAGGGACGTGGCAGATGCGGCGCACGCGCTCGGCATCGAGGGAGCCGTCGGTGAGGGCGCCTCGGCGCTGGCACTCCCACAGCACCGTCAGCTCATCCACCGGCTCGCCCCGGTGCCCCAACGCACCGAGTGCCCGGTAGACCTGCCGGTGGCCGGGGTCGGCGAAGTCACCGGGGCGGAGCCAGTCGGCCACCTGGGCGAACTGCTCGGGGTGGGCGGTGAGCGCGCCGAGGAGGAACTCCTCGTCGGCCAGCACCCGCTCGGCAACCTGCCCTGGAGTCGTGGCCGTCGGCCCGGCGACGGCGGTGTTCGGCTCGACGGGCCGGGGTTCGAAGCCCCAGCGGCGGCTGAGGTCGTCGAGTACGTCGTGCAGGACCTGCGCGCGGTGCAGGGTCTCGTCCACGCCGCTGCCGCGGGCGGTATCGGCGCGGGCGGCCTGGCGCAGGCGGACGGCGTGCTGGGTGACGCTGCGGTGGATGGCGCCCTCCAGCACCATCCGTCCGTAGACCGGCGCGTGCGCGGGACGCGGACAGGCGGAGGCCAGCGAGTGGACGTAGCCGGTGGTGACGCCGCGCGTGCGGGTACTCGCCTCCTCGCGTATGTCGTTGAGCCAGGCCAGGGGGACCGGCGCGTCGGGCGCGAGCTTCGTCGCCGGGTGGCCGCCGGTGCGGAGGGTGAGCATGGCGGCGTAGATGGCGGAGTGCGCGGGCCGGTAGAAGTGTTCGGGGCGCAGCCATCCGGACAGGCGGCCGAGCTGGCGTGGCTCCAGCAGCACCGCGCCCAGGACGGCCTGCTCCGCTTGCAGCAGCGGCGTCACTCCAGCCCCTGGTCGGGCTCGTCGATGCCGAGGTGGGCGACGGCCCGGTTCGCGGCGTTCATGTCGGCTGCCAGGGAGTCGAGTTCACGGGTGAGCGCGGGCTCGTCGGCTGGGGTGGCGCCGCTGGGGGCGACCAGCCACCAGCGCTCGCCCCGGCGGACGGCGGGAGTGTCGGCCAGTTGCTCGGAGGAACGGATGCTGGCCCAGGTGGGTTCGGGGCAGGTCATTGGGCACCTCAAGGGGAGGGTGGGCTGGGCGGAGGGGCGTTGTGGCGGAGCCCGTTCGTCTCGTCGGGGTGCTGCTGAGGGGAGCGGCGGTCACGCCGCCGGTCCGTACTGATCGCGGCCGGGCCGGTCCTTGGCCAGAGCACGCTCGGTGATGGCGGCGGTGGCCTCCTTCGAGGCGGCGCCGAGGCGGTCGGCGTCCCGCTCGCGGTACCAGGGCTTGAGATCCAGCAGCGCCGGTCGGACCCCGGTCGCCAGCAACAGCGCACTGCCCTTGGGCAGAGCCCGGATCTTGTCCGGCGGGAGCACGCGCTCTTGCCGCATGCTCACGGAGGAGGACTTCCCGGACTCGCTGTTGGAGACCGAGAGGGTCTGCACGTCGTGGTCCCCGGCCAGGCGGGAGAGCTTGTCGGCGAAGTCCGCGTCATCGATCCCGGATCCGATGAGCTTGATCGTCGCCGCGCTCCACAGAGCGTCCATCCCGGTCTCGCCCCACACCCGCTGACCTTGCCGGTAGGACTGCAGGATCGTGATCGGGATGACTCCACGGCTCCCCAGGTGGGAGTAGAGGTCGGGCAGGTCCTGGATCTTGCACACGTTCGCCGCCTCATCCAAGACGCTCAACAGCGGCGGGTCGAGGCGTCCGCCGTCGCATTCGGCTTGGATGACGGCCGCCCGCATCACCGCGTCAGCGGCGGCGGCGATGATCGCCGAGGCCGATCCGCCGCCGTCCTTGGAGAGCAGATAGAGCGTGTCGCGGCTGGAGGAGAACGCCTCCGGCTTGAACTCCCGTAGCTGCGACGTGCGGTGGGGCGGGGTGACCCAGGCGGCGATGCGTGGGTCGAGCAAACATGCCGCGTACTGTCGCGCGTTCTCGAAGATGCCGTCCCGCGTCTCGACGGCTCCGGCGACGGTGCCCTGGAGCTGGGCGGCGACGGCGTCCAGTCCCGCGTCGGTGAGCAGGTCGATCGGGGTGCGGTCGGCAGGGGAGGCGAGCCAGGCGGTCACCTCGGTCACCGGCCGCCCGCCCCGCGCCGCCGCGAGGAAGAGCGCGGTGAGGGTGTTGGCGGCGGCCGTCGACCAGAAGTCCCCCGCGGTGGACTCGTCAATGGAGGCGGTGACGAAATGCTGCGCCAGACGGCGGGCCCCGGTCAGGTCGTGGGCATCGGAGAGGATGTCCCACCACATCGTCTGCTCGGCGTGCGCGATCTGCTGAGGGTCCAGCGTCCATACGGTGCCCACCTTGGCGCGCTCGTCGAGCGTCGCGGTGTAGGCGTCGTTGGCCGCTTTGTTGGAGGTCAGCAGGACCGCGCCGGGTGCGCGGAGGATCGCGGGGATCGCGAGGCCGGAGGTCTTGCCGGAGCGGGGCGCCATGATGGCCAGGAGGACGTCCTCCCAGGAGGAACGAACCTCCGCCGAGCCGGGCTTCAACGAGCCGAGCAGCACCCCGCGGTCATCGGGAGCGATATCCGCCGGTTTGCTGCCGGTGAGGCTGGGGCGCAGGCCGGTGGCCTTGACGGCGGCCTTCTTCGGCAGCAGGTCACCCAGATCGCGGTGGTCGGCGAGGCCCTGCTTGTTGGTGCGGAAGCGCAGCCACAGCTTCGCGCCGAGCACGGCGGCCGTGAGCAGGAGCACGGCGGGGACGGCGTAGCAGCCGGTGAGCAGGGCGGGCCGGTCGAGATGGGGCCACAGGGTCTCGGGGTGGAAGAGGGCCTGGAGTGGTTCGAGCGGAACCCACGGGCCGGAGCCGAAGGCGGTGTTGGTGAGGTTGCCGAACAGCCAGGCCAGGCTGCCGCCGCCGATACCGAGGGCGGCGATGCCGAGCAGGAGATAGAGCAGGACGTCCGTACCGGTGGTGGTCGAGGGCGTCCTGGTACGCGCAGCAGACAAGACGAGATCCAGGAACGTGCGGAAGCGGCGAGGAGGGCGCGGAGGGAGGGGAAGGCTCTGGAAGTGGTCATGGGAGAGGGGCTCCTAGCGGTGGTGGCGGGGCTGTGGGGCGTGCTCGGGGCGTACCGGCGCGGCGGGCGGCCCCGGTACGGCGGAGGTCGGGCTTGCGGGACCGGGACGTTGCGGGGCCGTGGCGTAGTAGCGGGCGACCTGGGCCTGCCAGCGCGGCTCCGGGAGCGGGCCGAGCGCCCGCATCTCGTCGCTGGCGCCGTGCAGCTCGTCGCTGAGATCGGTGAGCGTGGCGGCGGCGTCCTCGAACCGGCAGGCCAGCTCGAAGCCCTCGTCGGTCCCGCACGCCCTGGACTCTTCGACGGCGGCCTCGAAGAACTGGCCGAGCCGTGCGAGCACGCCGTCGGCTTCGTCCAGCACGTGCTCGGTCGCCTCGGCGGCCTGGTCGTAGGTCTCGGCACCGGTGAGCCGGTCGGTGAGATGGAGGATCTGGTGCCCGTAGGTGCGCTTGCCCTCCGGATCGGTGGGCGTACGCGTCACATGGGGGTCGAGTGGCACGGGACCTCCCTGCTCAGAAGTGGGGGTTCTCGCTGGGACGGTCGGCCTCACCGGCGGCCTCCAGCAGCTCGGGCAGATCCGACGGGTCGGCGTCCCTGTTGTCGATCCACCACCCGGCCCGGGTCAGCGGCCGTACGGCCTCCTCGATGGCCTCCCACTCGGCCTCGTCCATCCCGCCTTCGAGAACGAGGCCGGTGTACGCGGACGCCACGAGCTGGTGGCGGCAGCGCGTCGCCCAGCCGACCGCGCGCTCGCTGCCATCCAGCGGCGGCATCCGGTACTGCTCGGCCCACTCCTCGGCCTTGGCCGCCTCCTCGGCACGCTTCTTCGCCAGCCACTCGGCCTTCGACTCGGAGTCCTCCTCGCGGGAGGCACGCCAGCACTCGGAGCAGTCACGGGAAGCGAGCCAGCGCGCATAGCCGGCACGCCGGTCGGCCGCGCGGGCGGAGAGGTCGGCCTCGGTGGTGTGTCCGCAGGCGTGGTCGATGGACCAGATCTTCTTCACGGCCATGGGTCAAGCTCCGTTCGGGGTCGCGGGGTTGCGGGATCAGCGGGTGTGTCGCGGGTGGGGTGGTGCGGCCGGTGGGCGGACCGCCTCTGTGGTTGGTGGCTTCGGGGAGGCGGGTGGTCGGTGAGGTGAGGAGGCCATAGCTGCGCGGGACCGTGCGGTGTGCGTCACCGGCAGCCACGTATGGCGTTCAAGGAGCGGGACCTCGGCAAGGGGCGTAGCGTCTTCCGGGGTGGTGTCCGGCATGTCGTCCATCTCCAGCGCAGCACGGTGGAGTTGGTCACCCAGGAAAGAGACGTGGTGCGCGATGCTGCGCAGATGCAGGGCCAGCTCCCGGCCGTCGGCCGAGTCGAGCCGGTCGCACCAGGCGGCAGCCGTGTCGATGAACTGCTCCAGGTCACCGATCGCGCCGGTCTGTTCGTCCAGAGCCTGCAGCAGCCGGTCAGACACGTCAGAGGGGTGGCGCAGCTCGTGCAGCTCGGCGGTCAGGGCAGGCAGGGACTGACCAGGAACGGGCTTCTGCACTTCCGCGTCGTCCAGTGCCAAGGCGGGCGGCGGTACGACAGCGCGGGGATCGGCGGCGACCGACAGGCCCGCGTCCTGGAACTCGTGCGTGGCGGCGACCACCGCCTCGACGGCTGAGTTGTGAGGGATACCGGACGGCAGCAGGTACACATCCAGCCGGGCGTTGTACGCGAAGTGGTGCTTGCGCAGGACCTCGTCGAGGAAGGGGCGGTCATCGGCGACAGCAGCGGCGACACCGAATTCGGGGATAGAACCGAAGGCGACATCGGGTTCAAGTTCCAGGGACACAGGAACGTTTCTCCTAGCGGTGGTGCGCGGGCTGCCGGTACACGGCCGGGCTGGGCGGTACGTGCTCTCGATCAGCGGGCCGGACCGCGCGGGGGCGGTGCCCGTGCGGGTGGGCGAGACGGCGGTTGCCGCCTGGGCCCTTCGCTGCTGGGCGGAGGCCGCCGCGAGGGACGGCTCCTGCGGTCGCTCGCCGGGGAGAAGGTCGTAGGCGGCATCGGCATGGACGTTCTGGCGCGCGGCCCGCAGCGATTGCACCGCGAGTTGGGTGCGGCGTACCGGGTCGCGGCCGGGCTCGGTCAGGGCGTAGAGGTGGCTGTCGGGGAGGGGGTCCAAGCCGACCCGGCGGAGCAGGTGGTCGGTGACGTGGTGTTCGTGGGAGGGGGCGGCCACGACGCCGGCATCGGGGTGGTGGCCGATGGTGATGTGCGGAGCTGCTTCCGCCACGAGAGCTGCACCTCGCAGAATCGGGGATGTGCGGGTGGCGAGGATCCGCCCGGGATCGGGGTTTGGTGGTGCCGGAGATTTTCGCTAGCGCCTCCGGTGCGTCCTCTCGGGCCCGGACGGCGCGGCGGTCGAAGGTCCGGGCGTGGTCGGTGAAGCGGTGGGTGCGGCTGTGGTGGTGGAGCGGGCGCGGGCGGCCTCGGCCTGAGTCGTCCAGCCGCGACCGGCGCCTGTACGCGCGCGGGTTGCCTGGTCGATCTCGACCAGGACGTCGGCGTTGTCGGCGAAGGTGATGGCGTAGTGCCAGCCCTCGGCGTTGCGCAGGATCTGTGACCTGTGCCGGAACTCGGCGCTCTTGGGGTGGTCGGGCAGGACCATCTCTTCCGCGTACTCCCAGGCAGCGCGCTCCTGGCGGCCCCCTTCGACCGCTTCGTGCAGGGCGGTGAGCTGGGACCTGCGGCGCCGGATGGTCTCGAAGCCGGGGTTCCCGTAGTCCTGGTGGAGGGCGCGGAAGTCCTCCTCGGCCTGGGCGAGCAGTTCGGGCCCATGGTCGAGGAAGGGCTCGAAGGCGGCCCATGCTTCGGCGTCCCGCTGGTGCTGGCGGGTGTCGTACCGCTCATCGAGGGGTTCGAAGTCGTCGCCGCACAGGCTGTCGGAGACGGCGTCCCAGTCCTCCAGCGCCTTGCGCCCGCGTCCGGCGGCCTCGGGGAGTGCGGCGAGGAGAGACTCGCGGGTGGTCGGATCGAGAGGCATCGTGTGCTCCTTCGCAAGGTCGGGGGCGGGCGGTGCCGAACCCGGTACCCGGCACCGCCCGCCTTGGCGTTCTGGCTGGTCAGCCGTGCATGCGGGCGTCGGTATCGAACAGTTCGCGCTCGCGCGGGTGGAGCAGGTGCTGGGTGATGAAGCTTCGGCCCGCGACTTTCCACAGGCCGCGTCCCTTGGTGAGGGCGGAGACGGCCTGGGCCTCGACACCGGTCATCCCCAGCAGGGATGAGGCGGCGGCCAGTTGGTCGGCTTCCTGGCGGTAGATGATCCGTGTGGAGCAGTCGGTGAGCAGGCCCTCGGCCAGAGCGCGGCCCCGGGAGCCCGCGTCGCCTGCGGTCAGCAGATCGCTCAACCTGTGGATGACCATCAGGTTCGCGATGCCGAGCCCCCGCGAGAGCTTCCACTGGGACTGCATGCGCTCCAGCAGCGCGACGTGCCGCATGACACGCCAGGCTTCGTCGTAGATCACCCACCGCCGACCGGCGTCGGGGTCGGCGAGCGCGGACTCCATCCACGCGGACGCGCACGTCATCGCCAGCACGAGCGCGGTGTCGTCCCCCGCGCCGCCCAGACGGGAGAGGTCGATGGACAGCATCGGAGCGCCCGGGTCGAAGGCGACGGTCGACTCCGCATCGAACATCCCCGCCAGGTCCCCGTGCACCATGCGCCGCAGGGCGTGGGCGAGATCCTCGGCGGCAGTCCCGAGACGGCCGGATGGCTCGCCGAGTGCGGCGTCGAGCTGGTCCGGCGAGCCGAGGACGTGCGCGATCTGCCCCAGCAGCGGCGTGCTCCCGCCAGCCTCGGCGTGTGCGACGACCTCGTCGAGGGCGACGTCGAGCGCGGTGTGCTCCATGGGATGCAGCTCACGCCGCAGCACCGTCTTCGCCAGCGAACCGAGGAGGAGCAGGCGGCGCTTGCGGACCTCACCGCGCCAGTCCTCCTCGCTGGTCCCGCTCGGCCGCGCGGGGGCATCCAACGGATTGAGACGTCCGGGCAGGCCAGGCCCCAGCGCGATGGTCTGGCCGCCCAACTCCCTTGCGACGACGGTCCACTCGCCCTTCGGATCGCAGGGGACGTAGATCTTGTATCCGAAGGCGACGGCCCGTACGGCGAGGGACTTGGCCACAGCGGACTTGCCCATCCCGATGACCCCGGCCAACAAAATGTTGGGGTTGGTGAACCCATCGAGGCGCCCGTAGAGCGAGAACGGGTCGTAGCAGAACGCGGCCTCCGCGTGGACATCGCGGCCGATGTAGATGCCCTGGGCGCCCAGGCCGCCTTCGGCCAGGAACGGGTAGGCGCCGGAGGCCGTCGCGGTCGTCATGCGATGGGCGGGGAGCTTGAGGCTGCCGCCGCGGGCGGAGGCGGGACCGGGACGTCCGGCTGCGGGGTAGGTGGCCCGCAGGTCGGGATCGAGGCCGGAGGGTGTGGCACGGGTTTCGGGGCGGTTGGCGTTCCGGGCCTGGTCGCGGGCGCTGGCGAGGTGGGCCCGCGCGGTGCGCGAGGTGTGGCGGTCGCTCTTGGCCGGGACGAATAGTGGGCTGGCGGTGGCGCGGGTGGGTATCGAGGGGGGCATGCGGGTGGTGCTCCTGGTGGTCAGTGGCGGGTGAGGCCGGTGAAGGGGTCGCGCAGATCGGCCGGGGTGTGATCCCGGCGCACCCGAGCCGAGGTGGCCAGGTGGCGCTGGCACACGGTGAGTTCGGGCGCACCCTCGGGAAGCCGGGCCCGGCACGCCTCCCGTGCCGGAGGGCGGCCGGTGTCCGGGTGCGGGGCTGAGTGGAAGGCGGCGTGGAGGTGGTCGGCGGCCTGCCACAGCCGGATCCGGCACGCCCGCAGGTGGTCGCCCTCGACGCCGGTCACGGGGGTGGTGCGGGCGGTGTGTGCGTCGAGGAGCCCGTAGAGGGCGACCAGATGCGCGTGCAGGGAGTCCAGTTCTGTACGGGAGGCGGCGACGGGTGCGTCGGGGAGGTTGATCGCCCGGTGGAAGTCGAGCGCGGCGGTGGCGAACGGCACGAAGTCCGAGGCCAGGTCGGGCAGGGGATCGGTCGGCATGGGGAAGGGGCCTTCGGTCGAGCGCGGCAAAGGGGACTGGCGTGGGTTGGTTACGCCGCGAGGGCGAGGGGCAGGGTGGCGCGGGTGAAGGCTTCGGCCTGCTGCCAGGTCAGGCGGCGCAGGTCGGTCATGGTCGCCACGGCGGCAGTCTCGATCGCGGCGCAGGCGGAGTTGAGTTCGTCACCGGACTCGGCGCTGACCGTCAGCAGCCCGGTAAGGGCCACGTCCGCGTGTCCCGCGATGAGCTGGCGTTCGCGTTCCTTGACGTCGGCGTACTCGACGGCGTCCTCCTCGGAGTCGACCTGCCCCTTGCGGGCCCGCTCGGCGGCGTCCGCGATGACCGATGCCTTCTTGCGCTGGACGTCCTTGAGGGCAGAGTCCAGGCCCTTGGGGGTGTAGGTGATCGAGAGGGTGCGGCGTACCCCGGAGGTGAACAGGAGCTGGTGGAGGAACCCGGGGCTGGTCTCGGTGCGGGGCCAGTTCTCGATCCAGAAGGTGGCGTGGTGGGCGGTGTCGGTCTGGATGCGGTCGCCCTTCTCGACCAGGACCACCGGTCCGGCGGCAGCGGGGTCGGCCTGCGGGCGTCCAGTTTCGGACCACTGGTCGAGCGCGGCGGAGGAGGCGGGGTCGTAGGCGGTCCGGATCACCGCTGCGACCTCGCCTGCGGACAGCCAGCCGCCCGGGGCGAGGCCGGCGTTGCGGGCGGACTGGTCGAAGGTGGAGGTGAGCTGGTTCAGCACGGAGAAGGCCCCCGTGAGTCCTCCACCGCCCTGGTTGATCAGGCGGCGGGCGGCCTTCATGTCGAGGGCGAGGGCGACGTATGCCTCGTGTGGCGCGGCGGCGGGCCCGGCGGCGTCCAGCAGGTCGCGGTAGATGTCCCCGGCCAGCGGGGTCTCGGTGTCCCCGTGTTCGTGCCAGTACCGGTTGAGGGCGTCCCCGCTGTCGGGGACGGTGCGCTCCAGGACCTGGATACGGGCGACGTGTCCGGTGCGGGCGAGCGCGGCCAGGGTGCGGCCCCAGCCGGTGACGTTGGCGGACTGGGTGGCCGGGTCGAGCAGCGCGAAGGCGCGGGCGGAGACGCGGACCACGGCGGTGAGGGTTCCGGCGTGTGGGTCGTGGACCGCGCCGAAGTGACCGTTGGGCGCCGTGGCGACGCGGAGCGAGGCGGTCGTACCGGGCAGGTGGAGCTGTCCCTCCCGGCGGGGCCGGGTGGTGGGCCGGGCCAGCCACACCAACTGGCCCTTCGCGCGGCGCAGTGCGTAGCGCGCGGCGATGGGGGCCCAGTCGGCCAGCGACCGTCCCCGGTGTCGTACGAAGACGCCCGCCAGGAGCAGGGCCCACAGCGGGAGGAGCTTGAGCGCGCCGAGGACGCCGGAGGTGAGCAGGACCGTGAGCAAGAGCAGGCCGGTGACCGCGACACCGAGCGACTGCGGTACAGAGAGGCCCATAAGGACGCCACGACGTGTGCGATGGGGAAACTTCACGGTGGCCGGGCCGTCGGAGGGGGAGGTTTCGGAGAGCATGGGCAGAGCCGTCCTTGAAAGCAGAGGCGAAGAGGGAAGAAGGACGGGGGCGGGCGGCCGGGCGGGCCTGAGCCCGCCCCCGTCAGAGGTGGCTCTAGGTGCCGGAATCACCGGGTGGGCCGGGGTAGACCCACCGCTGCGGTGTGGCACCGCCCTGGGGAGGCGGGCCGCTCGATGGCGGCGGACCGCTCGCTTGATGCCGGCTCCCCGACGATCCGCCAGTGGCGCCCTGGGGCGTCGGGCCGGAGGAGACCGGAGCCGAATCCGCACCCGACCCGGATTCCTGTCCCGGGCGCTGGATGAGGGGTTGGCCTTGGTCACCGCCGGTGGGCGGTCGGCGAATGAGGGCCTTGCCCTTGTCGCCCCCAGCGTTCGGGCTCCCACCGAAGCGGAAGTGGGTCTGCTTCGGAGACCCGCCGCTGCCAGCGGAGCCGTTACCCGAACCGCTCGGGTTGATCCCCGAGGCGACGCCCCCGCTGCCCTGACCGGGGACCTTCGAGGGCCCTTGCGGCGCCATGCCGCCCATCTTGGCCTGCATCGCGAGCTGGCCCGCGGTCTTCGCAGCCCCGGCGGCCGTGCCGACTCCGGCGACGCCGGAGCGGTGCAGGTCATCGTGGCCGCCGCCGTCGGCCGCCCAGTGCACGAACTTGTAGGTCGCGTACGGGCACAGCAGGACGAGGACCATGACCACGATGCCGGAGACGGCGTCGGAGAGTGCCGCCATGCCGCCGTCGGAGTCGGACTTGCCCATCGCGGAGACGCCGAGGAGGAAGACGATCGTCATCAACAGCTTGGAGACGATGAGGGTGGCGGTGGCCTCGATCCACCCGCGTCGCCAGCGCTTGGCGACCTCCCAGCCGCCGCCCGCGCCTGCGAAGACCGCGAGCGTGACGAGGACGAGGATGCCGACCTTTCGGGCGATCATCACGGCCCAGTACAAGAACGCGCCGATCGCGCAGCCGAGCGCGACGATGGCCGAGACGCCCCAGCCCAGGCCGTACGTGGCCCCCAGGTTGTCGACCTTGATGACGCGGCGGATCGCGTCATCGACCGAAGAGTTGGCCGCCTGGAAGAGCCCGGCGGACAGGGCGTCGACGACGGTGAGGGCGACGGTGGTGCAGGCGATGGCGGCGAAGGCGAACAGGACGCCGATCATCGTCCCGAACGCGGCCTGTGCCATGGCGCGTTCGTCGCGGCGCCAGGCGGCGCGGGTGAGCTGGAGACAGAACGTGCCCACCGTGAGCACGAGTCCGATGGGGAGGATCAGTTCGTAGTTGTCGCGGAACCAGGTCGCGTTCAGGTCGACGGCGGTGGTCTTGTCCACCGCCTTGGAGGCCAGGTCGGCGGCGGACTGGGCGACCTCGCCCATGGACTTGGCGATCCAGGCACCGATGCCGTCCGTGATGGCCTCACCGGTCTCGCTGGCCACGCCACCGACGGCGCCGCAGACCGTGTTCATCAGGGGAAGGTCACAGGCCCCCATCAGGCACCTCCTTGCATGTTGCGGCGCGGCTCACGGGGCGACCTCCGGCAGCACGCCGGACAGGGCGCAGTCGTGATCAGGGCGGCACTGGACGGCGAGCGTGGTCGAGCGGGGTTCGGCCCCGGCGCCCGAGCCCTTCCAGGCCAGGGACTGCTTGCCGGTCACGGTCACGGCGTAGACATACGCCTGGGTGATGCCGCCGGGGTCCTGGGACAGGGCGGTCTTGAACGCCTCGGGGAAGCGGCCCTCGCTCACCTTGGCGGTGGCGTGCTGGTGGTTGTCGTGCATCCGCGACCACAGCGCCTTGCCGGGCACTTCACCGCTCACGGACTTCCAGTCGGCGTACTTCTTCTCGCCGGTCATCCACCGCTCGAGGCCGGCCAGATGCTCGGAGCGGGAGAAGCGCTGGGTGTCATACGTCCACAGCGCCTTGGTCGCGGCCTTCGCGAACGTCACCGGATCGTCGGTACGAGGCGGTGCGGCGACAGCCTCGCTCGCACGTGGCTGGGGCGTCGGAGAGTGCGGTGAAGCGGCGGACTGTGGATGGCCACCCGACTGTGGTTCCGGGGCTTCCGGCCGGGTGAGGTAGGCGGCCATCCCGGCGACAGCTAGCAGCACCGCCAGGATGACGCCGATCATCAGCGACCGCCGCAGTACCGATGACTCCTCGACGGGCTGATCTGACGGCTTGGGGAATCGCTTCTTCAGGGTCGGCATCAGTGGACCTGTGTCCCCATCGCCGAGAAGAAGGCGACGATCCCGTTCGCGGCGCCCAACAGCAGGGCGACGCCTGCGGCGATGGTCGTTCCCTTCTTGCCGTTCTGCTCGGCCTGGTGGCCGCCGCTGTGGTGGCCCCAGGCCCAGATCACCGCCGAGAGAGCCAGGGCTCCGACCGTGGCGATGATCCCGAAGAGATTGATCGAACCGATCACCTTCTTCAAGACCTCAAGGCCCGGCAGGCCGCCCTCCTTCGGGTGAACGCCTGGGTCGTAGGCCAGGTACTGAATACGCTGCGCGAGTTTCAAGGGGGAACTCCTGTTCGAGTTCGGGCAGGCGAGAGCCCGGAAGTGGTGCGAGAGAGGGGAGAGGAGGGGCGTGTCAGGCGACGCGACGTGCGGCGAGGATGGAGGGACGCCAGTCGGCGAGCCGGGTGATCTTGGTGACGTCGCCGGTGCGGGGGGCCTGCAGGATCAGGCCGTGCCCGATGTACATCCCGACGTGCTCCGGCCGGGCGGCCGAGCCGCGGGTGAAGAGCAGGTCCCCTGGCTTCAGCCGCTCTGGGCTGACCGCCTTGCCCTCCTTGACCTGCGTGTACGTGGTCCGGGAGAGCTTGATGCCGCCGGCCTTGTAGGACGCCTGCATCAGCGAGGAGCAGTCGCAGCGGCCCATCGGGCCCTTGCCGTGCGCGTCTGCGCACGAGCCGCCCCACTGGTATGGCGTCCCGAGCTGCCCCAGGCCCCACCGGATCGCCGTACGGACCGGCTTGGGCGCCGAAGCCGGGATCTTGTAGCCCTTGGGTACGGACCCCTTCGGAATCGGACCGAACGACGAGCCGTCCTCGTAGCCGCACTCACCCCCGGCAGGAGCATCAGCCTTGTCGCCGTTGCCCTTGTCGGTGTCCTTGCCGGAACCGCCGCCACCCTTGAGGGACTTGGCGAGGGCCTTCTGCAGCGCCGTGGCCAGCGACTCCCACTTCGCGTACGCGTCGGGGAACCCACTCGCCTGGACCGCCTGAGCGGCCTGGGCGACGGTCATCGATTGCCAGCCCGAGACCTTCTTCAGATGCGTGTAGAAGGAGGTCGCCGCGTGCACAGGATCGCGGACCTGCTGGGCGGTTCCCCAGCCCTGGCTCGGTCGCTGCTGGAACAGACCCAGCGAGTCCCGGTCGCCGTAGTTCAGATTCCGGAGGCCCGACTCCTGAAGGGCTGTGGCCAGCGCGACCACCTGACCCCGGGGCGGGATCTTCAGCGCGACGCCGGTGGCCTGGATCTTCTTCGCGTTCGGGACCTGCTCGGTGGGGGCATCGAGCCCGGCCACGTGGACCGAACCAGCCTTGCCGCCATCGAGGATCGAGCGCACCTGCTTGCTGACCGCCGCAGCATCAACGTCGCCGCCCGCGTCGTCTTTTACAGGCCGCTTCGGCGCCGTGCGCACCGGCCATCGCCATCGCCATCGCCAGCGGAGCGATCAGCAGCATCGGCGCGGTCACCACCGCACCGACGGCCACCAGGGTCTTGTTCACGAGCGCGGACCGGTCACCGGACGGGGAGCGAGCCGACCGTCCTGCCGTGGAGCCGGACATTTCAGGGGGTGCCGCATCGGCAACTCCTTGTGTGTAGGCGGCGCGGTGCGGGCGCTCTCGTCGAAAAGGCCACCGGCACCGCGCCGGTCAAGAATCCGAAACCCCCTTGCTGGGGGTGGCGGATCCGGTGGCCGGGGTCTGCTCACCCCGGCCACCGGGCCGCTTTAGCGGAGAGCGGCAGCAAGCCGCGCTGGTAATCTCACGCGCCACATTCCACGATGCCCTTTCTCCCGTCAGGAGACGTTCGACAGCACGCTGAAGCGAAGCGCCCGTTGGACGGCGCAACACGCATCAGCACAGCTCAACGAGGGCGGAGCGGACTCTTTCCCGATGAGCTTGCCGAGACTGTAGAGACGAATTCCGGCCGCACCAAACGAGCCGATCCAGGCGTCGATCCAGGCCCGATTCTGGCTTGGTGCGGCCGGAATCCCGCACTACTCTTCAGCGCGCACCGGCCCCCGCCCCCGAAACCCGAAGGGGCAATTCGCCCGGCGTTCCCCTGCCACGCACCCGCCCCCCTACGGGGTCGGGCGTGCGCGCACCACATCCTGAGAGAGAACCTCGTTATGCCCTACACCCTGCACCGAGGCGACGCGCTGAGCGTCCTGTCCGACATCCCGGACGCCAGCGTCGACGCCCTGATCACCGACCCGCCCTACAACTCCGGCGGACGCACCAGCAGCGAGCGAACCGGGAGGACCGCGAAGGCGAAGTACACCGCCGTGGACGCCGGACACCAGCTCGCCAACTTCCCCGGCGAGAACCGCGACCAGCGCTCCTACGGGTACTGGCTCTCGCTGCTGCTGACCGAGTCCTACCGGGCCACCGTCGAGTCCGGCACCGCGCTGGTCTTCACCGACTGGCGCCAACTTCCGACCACCACCGACGCGTTGCAGGCCGCGGGGTGGACGTGGCGGGGCATCGCCTCCTGGCACAAGCCGGTCTCCCGCCCACAGAAGGGACGGCTCAAGCAGTCCTGCGAGTACATCGTCTGGGGCACCAAGGGCCCCGTCGACGCGAACCGCAACCCCGTCTACCTCCCCGGCCTCTATCAGGCCAGCCAGCCTCGCAAGGACCGCGTGCACATCACGCAGAAGCCCGTAGAGGTGATGCAGGAACTGGTCAAGATCTGCCCCGAAGCCGGCACGGTCCTCGACCCCTTCACCGGCTCCGGCTCAACCGGCGTCGCAGCCCTGCGCGAGGGACGGCAGTTCGTCGGCATCGAACTGTCCGACCACTACGCCGACATCGCCGAACAGCGCATGGCCCACGAGCTGACCCAGGACGACTTCGGCCTCGCCGGGCCCGAGGAGTGACCCCAGGCGGGAGACCAGGGCGCACGGCAGTACGCGCGAAGGGGCGGTCGCATACCCGACATGGGCACGCGACCGTCCCTTCGTACGGCGTGGTCAGGAGGCCGCGATGCCCCGCGCGATCAACTCCTCGGCCCGCTCCAGGTCGGCGCGCGAGCGCAAGCTCACCTCGACCCCCTTGATGCCGTGACAGCCGATCTCGGTCACATCCCGGGTGAAGCCCTCCTCCAACTTCACCGTCGCCGGATCGAGCTTCAGGTTCACCGCCACAACCTCCTTGCGCGGCAACACCCGCACCGAGGCGAACTTCTGCAACCGCCGGTAGACGACGTAGAGCTGCTGCGGCTCTATCCACGCCCCCTCCGGCAACAGCAGCCGCTCATCGACCGCGCCGAACAACTCCCTCACCTTCGCCGGAGCCCCCTCCAGCCGCTGCTGCGGCACACTCACCACCGGCCCCGCCGCGCTCGAAACCGTCGGCGCCTTGCCGCGAGAGGAAGACCCGCCGGCGCCGGCGACCGAGGCGATCAGCCGCAACGTGAGTACGTCGTCGAAGACCCGGTAGGAGACCAGGTCGATCCGACGGCCGATCTCCTCGACCGCCACCGTGTCGTGGTACGTGAACTCCCCTGCCACACACACCACCCGCGGGTTGCTCCAGTCCACCGCCCCGGCCGCCTCCGCACCGAACCGGTCGGAGACCAGCCGCTCGAACTCATGGTGATGGTCCCGCAGCCACACCAGATATGAGAGCGCCTGGTTGATCACGTTCTGATCGCGCGACCGCTTGTACTCGACGATGACCGGCGTCCCGCTTTCATCCAGCCCGAGCGAATCCACCCGACCCCGGTGCCGCCGACCGGTCCGGTACTCCGAGGCCAGGAAACGAATACCGAGCATCGCCTCCATATTGGCCTCGATCAGCGACTGCAACTCCCGCTCCACCGCCACCGACGAACCCGGAATCTCCGTCGCCCGGCCACCCCTGACCCGGAAGACCTTCAGGTCACCCATGCACTCCTCCCCACTCCCGCACGATCACTGCGAGGGAGGAATCGGAAACCGGCGCGCGTTTATTCCCGGTAGGCAACGCATAGGTAGGGCACCGCATTCTTCGTCGTGAACGCTGTTGGCCGACCCAAGCTCACGTTGGGCCCGCTTGCTGGGCGAGGCCGACGGCGAAACCCTCGGTGATGGGCCACTCCGGAGGCGGGCGGTCGATACCGCCGAGCATCAGGTCAAAGTCCAGAGGTTCTTCGCACCTACGTGTCACATGCCCAGCGTGTGGTCGCTGCGCGCGCTACGGAGGCGGCGTAGCCCGTAGACCACGGCGCCGAGCGCGAGCACCGCGGCTCCGGAGAGAACCGAGGTCAGCGGAAGGGCGAAGGCCAGGCTCAGGCAGCCGACCAGTCCGAGGAGGGGGATCAGGCGGTGGGGTCGTCCTTCGGCTGGAGTGAGGGTCCAGGCGGAGGCGTTGGCGATGGCGTAGTAGGCCAGGACGGCGAAGGAGGAGAAGCCGATCGCCCCGCGTACGTCCGCCGTCGCGGCGACCAGGGCCACCACGGCGCCGACGACCAACTCGGCCCGGTGGGGGACTTGGTGGCGGGGGTGGATGGCGGCCAGGGCGTGCGGCAGGTGGCGGTCACGGGCCATGGCCAGGGTGGTGCGGGAGACGCCGAGGATCAGCGCGAGCAGTGAGCCCAGAGCTGCTACGGCGGCCCCGACGTGCACGACCGGCGCCAGCCAGTCCGCTTCCGAGGCCCGTACGGCGTCCGACAGCGGCGCGGCGGTATCCGCCAACTGATGGGGTCCCAGGGCCATGAGCGCGGCCACGGCGACAACGGCGTAGACGGCCAGGGTGATGCCGAGTGCGAGGGGGATGGCGCGAGGGATGGTGCGCGCCGGGTCTCTGACCTCCTCGCCGAGGGTGGCGATGCGGGCGTATCCGGCAAAGGCGAAGAAGAGCAGGCCCGCCGCCTGAAGCACGCCACCGAAGGTGGCATCGTCGCTGACACTCAGCCGTGTCGTCTCGGCGCCGTCCGAGGTGAGGACGGTCACCACCACGGCGGCGAGAACGGCCAGGACCACGGCGACGATCGCCCGGGTGAGCAGCGCGGACTTGTGCACCCCCGCGTAGTTGGCCACGGTCAGCGCCACCACGGCGGCCACCGCCACGACATGGGCGTGAGCGGGCCAGACATACGCGCCGACCGTGAGAGCCATGGCCGCGCAGGAGGCGGTCTTGCCGACCACGAACCCCCAACCGGCCAGATATCCCCAGAAGGCGCCGAGCCGTTCGCGGCCGTAGACGTAGGTGCCGCCGGAGGCCGGGTAGCGGGCGGCCAGCCGCGCCGAGGACGTCGCGTTGCAGTACGCGACCACGGCGGCGAGGGCCAGGCCGAGCAGCAGTCCCGAGCCGGCAGCATCCGCCGCCGGGGCCAGGGCGGCGAAGATCCCGGCGCCGATCATCGACCCGAGGCCGATCATCACCGCATCGGGCACTCCGAGCCGCCGCTGCAGTTCATCCGGGACCTCTGCGTTGGTCGATGACTTGCTCATGACCCACTCCCTCGGTGGCACGGACAGGCCCGCCCTTACGGAACTCGATATCGGAACACGATACCGGTGTCGCCAACCTTGGGAGTGAACGTGCTGTGGAGGGGCGCGCGAGTCACTCGCCGCGCGGTGCGTACATGAGAACGCCCATGCCGACGAGGCAGATCAGGGCGCCGATGATGTCGTAGCGGTCGGGGCGGTACCCGTCGGCGACCATGCCCCAGGCGATGGACCCGGCGACGAAGATCCCGCCGTACGCGGCGAGGATCCGCCCGAAATTGGCGTCGGACTGGAGCGTGGCGACGAAACCGTACAGGCCCAGCGCGATCACCCCGGCTCCGATCCAGATCCAGCCCTTGTGCTCCCGGACGCCCTGCCACACGAGCCAGGCACCTCCGATCTCGAACAGGGCGGCGACGACGAACAGGGCGACAGAACGGGCGATGAGCACGGTGGGGCTTTCCGGGGAGTGCGGGCGGGGATTCCGGGACGGTCTCTCAAGTGTGATTGAGGATGCGGCAGATGGGGCCTTCGGGGCAGGTGCTGGGGTCGGTGGACTCGGATGCGGCCTTGAGACCGAGCAACGTCGCGCGGGCGCGGGTGAGTTCGGCGATACGTTCCTCGACCTGACGCAGGTGCGCGGTGATCAGCTCCCCGACCTGCGCGCACGGCGCCTGCCCTCCGTCCCGGATGGCCAGGACGCCCCGGATCTCGGCGAGCGCGAGGCCGGCGGCCTGGGCGTTGCGGATGAAGGCCAGGCGGTCCGCGGTCGCGGCCGGGTAGTCGCGGTACCCGGAAGGCGTACGCGGCGGGTCAGGCAGCAGCCCGGACTGCTCGTAGAAGCGGACGGCCTTCGTGCTCACTCCCGCCTTGGCTGCGAGGACTCCGATACGCATAGCGTCACCGTACGCCTTGACCTTCCAGCGCACTGGAAGGTCTACCGTCGGCGGCATGGAGATCACAGTGCTGGCGGTCCCGGACTGCCCGACAGGTGGGGTGCTGCGGCAGCGGCTGGACGAGGTGCTCGACGGCCGTGCAGGCGTGCGGGTGGAGTGGCGTGTGGTGCGGGACGAAGGCGAAGCCGTACGCCTGGGCATGGTCGGCTCGCCGACACTGCTGGTCAACGGGACGGACCCGTTCGCCGGGGGAGGGGAGACGGCGAGCGTGTCGTGCCGGTTGTACGGGCCCGAGCACGAGGCGGTGAACGGGGTGCCCTCCGTCGCGCGGCTGCGCGCGCTAGTGGACGAGGTGTTCGCGGTGGAACTCGTCGCCGAGGTGGCCGGGCGGGGTGGTCGAGGGCGTCTGGCGCCGGAGGAGGGCGGTCTGCGCGCCGTCCAGCAGGCGGTGTTGCGCGCGTTCGCCGCCCACGGTCGTGCGCCCGCGGACCGTGAACTCGACGCGGCGGCGGAACCCTTCGGCGTTCCCGCCCGGCAGGTTCTGGCTGAGCTGGACGCGGCCGACTTCCTGAGCCTCGACGGCGAGGGCCGCCTCCGGGCCGCCTATCCCTTCTCGCCCGTGCCCACGGATCACCACGTGCGCATCCAGGATGGCCCGCGGGTGTGGGCGATGTGCGCGGTGGACGCGCTCGGCATCGCCCCGATGCTCGGGCGGGATACCGAGATCCGTTCGCTGGACCCTGTCAACGGGCGGGAGGTGACGGTCTACTTCCGGCGTGGGCAGGTGGCCTGGACGCCGGAGTCTGCCGTGGTCCTCGCCTCCTCCGGCTCGTGCTCCGGCCCGGCGGTGGACGTCTGCTGCTCCGCGCTGAACTTCTTCACCGACCGGACGTCCGCGGCAAGCTGGGCCGAGAACCACCCGGACATGCACGCGGTGCCGCTGAGCCTCCGGCAGGCGGAATCCCTCGCCCGGGAGATCTTCGGTCCACTGCTGGCGAAATGATGCCTGTGGCTCATATCGCGCTAGGGATCAGCGCGACACCCGCTGAGTGACGCGCCACAGACGACGGGGCAGATCGCCCTCCTCGAAGGCATGGACCTCGTCCAGCTCCCATCCCTCGGCGAGGGCGTCGACGAGGTGCCGGGAGAAGAAGTGGACGGCGAAGCCGCCGTGTTCGTGGATGTCGTCGCCGTGGGCGATACCGGTGCCGTAGTGCGCGTCGCCTGTGTGGCGGACGGTGTAGACGAACGTGCCGCCGGGGCGCAGGACACGGCGGACCTCGCGGACCAGGCGCTTGATCTCCTCCGTGGACAACGCCATGCACAGCAGCATGTGCGCGAAGACCCCGTCGGCGGAAGCGTCAGCCAGGGGAAGCGGTTCGCGGACATCGTGGAGGGCGGTCGTGAGACGGGCCCCTATGCCCATGCTCCGGGCGGCGTCCCGCGCCTGCTCCAGCCCGACGCCGCTGAAGTCGGTCGCCTGGACGCTGAAGCCCTGGCGCGCGAAGAAGAGCGCGTCCCGGCCGTGCCCGGCGCCCAGTTCCACGACGTCCCGGGCTCCGGCACGCAGAAGAAGTTCTGCCGCGTAGCGGGCGGGGGCCGAGGGTTGGTTGCCGTACATACCGGGGTGCGAGGTGTAGGTCTGCTGCCAGTGCGCGCGCTGCGCGCGCGCCAGCTCGTCGCCCTGTTCGTGCGTGGCCACGTGCGCGGTTCCTCCTCGGGGCTGCCTTCCCGGCCGTACCGGACACGGCAAGCGTAGATCCCGTAGCTGAGCCCGGTGCTCCGGGCCGACGACTGGAACACCGGGTGCCGCACGACGTGAGGGCCGCGCCCCTGGAGAGTGGAGAGCTTGCGCGATGATTCACCTTGCTCTGAATTCAGAAAATTGTGTACTCTCAGGTTGTGCTGACTCTCGCTTCCGACATCGAGGTGCTGGCGCGCTTCGGCCGCGCGCTCGCCGACCCCATCCGCTGCCGGATCCTTCTCGCCCTGCGTGAAGCCCCGGCCCACCCCGCCGATCTTGCGCAGAAGCTGGGCATCTCGCGTACGCGGATGTCGAACCATCTGGCGTGCCTGCGCGACTGCGGGCTGGTGGTGGCCGTGCCGGTCGGCCGCCGAACCCGCTACGAACTCGCCGACGACCGCCTCGGGCACGCGCTGGACGACCTGCGTACCGCCGTGGTCGCCGTCGAGGCGGACCGCACCTGCCCGGACGCCGAGGAGAAGGGCTGCTGCTGATGTCCGCGGAGATATCCATAGGCCCAACGCCGGCCCGGCGCGACCTTCTTGCGAAGCGGGTACGGCTGCTCGTCGCGGCCACCATCACCTACAACGTCATCGAGGCCGTGGTCGCGATCACAGCGGGAACGCTCGCCTCGTCCACTGCCCTGATCGGCTTTGGGCTGGACTCGGTGATCGAGGTCTCCTCTGCCGCCGCGGTCGCCTGGCAGTTCTCCGCCCGCGACCATGCCGTGCGCGAGGCGCGGGAGAAGACCACCCTGCGGATCATCGCGGTCTCCTTCTTCGCGCTCGCCGCCTACGTGAGCGTCGACTCCATCCGTGCCTTGGCCGGAGGGGGCGAGGCCGACCGGTCATTGCCGGGCATCGTCATCGCCGCACTGTCCCTGGCCGTGATGCCCTTCCTGTCCGCAGCCCAGCGCAGGGCCGGACGCGAGTTGGGATCGGCCTCGGCCGTCGCCGACTCCAAGCAGACCCTGCTGTGCACCTACCTCTCGGCCGTCCTCCTGGTGGGCCTCGTACTCAACGCCACGCTCGGCTGGACCTGGGCCGACCCCGTCGCCGCCCTCGTCATCGCGGGCATCGCGGTCAAGGAGGGCCGCGAAGCCTGGCAGGGCAAGGGATGCTGCGCCCCCACACCGGCCGTGTCTCCCTCGGGGCCCGCGACGCCCCAGCAAGAGGGCGACGCGTGCGGCTGCCGGGAAGGCTGCGCCTGCTGCTGAACGGATACACGCGGACCGCCGCTGTCCGCAGTAAGCGGAGGAGCGCGGCACATAGCGGACGACCGCGTGCAGCGCCCAGGAGCGGCCCACTGGTGTGTCTGGCTGCCAGTGCGGGCCCGGCGTCGGTGGCCCGCCGAAGGTCACGTGCGGACCGCGCGTCAGGAGCCGTACCTCCGTACCCGCTTCGTGGAGCAGCGCGGAACTCTCCAGCGCGGACTGGCCCGTTCCGAGGACGACCATCCTTCCGCTTGCGAACCTGATCAGATCGTGGTGCTGGGAGCTGTGCGAGACCGGGCCCGGAGGGGAAGAGCCGTCCGGGCTGATCCTGGCCAGAGGCTCGGGCGGGTGTGCGAATCCGTCAGGGCGCTGGCCACGATCACCGCGGCGGCGTGGATCTCTTCCCCGGAGGCGAGCTTGACGCGCAGTCCAGCCGGGTGGCGGTCGACCGTCGAGACCTGGACGTCATCCACATCGGGCACCAACTGGTCCCGGAACCACAGACCGACCCTCTCGGACCGGGCCGTCGTAGACTCGAAGGCCGATATCGGTCTCGTCATAGTCGCGGATGTGCGTGGGAGGAGGTGGGCGCGGTGCGGGAGTTCCAACGGGGCGCGGTGCGACTGCACATCCTGCATCACGCCGCCGATGAGGAGATCCATGGCGCATGGATGACCGAGGAACTCGCACGGCACGGTTACCAGATCAGCCCCGGAACTCTCTACCCCACGCTGCACCGGCTGGAGAGCGACGGCCTGCTCGTTTCCGAGCAGCGCACGGTGGACGGACGGGTACGTCGCGTCTACCGAGCGACCGACGCTGGGCGGGCTGCTCTGGCCGAAGACCGCAAGGCACTGGCCGAGCTGGCGCGGGAAGTGCTCGGCGAGGAGAACGGCTTGGCTTGAGCCTCGTCGCGGAGCCGGGCGCGGATAAGGGGGTTCACCCGGTGTGCCCTCGCCCACGGCACTGTCGGCGGGGCTTCTTGGCGACGTACGTCGCTCTCGCCCCACACCGCACCGAAGCCGAGGCGCTGTTGCGCTGATACTCCGAGCCCGCATGGTCGTGGGGATCCCGGCACACCGTGACGTGACACCGGGCGGCGCGGCAGCGCGCCCGGCGTCGATGATCGGCATCGACTTGCCGCCCGCCCAGCCATTCCACGCGCCGTATCGTGCTCGGCCAGTACCTGGGCTTCGCCGCGATCCTCGCTGTCGCGGTGGCCGGCGCCTTCGGCGCCACGTTCCCGAGACGGCCATCCCCTACCTCCGTCTGCTGCCGCTCGCGCTGGGCCTCAAGGCCGGGTGGCAGGCGTGGGAGGAGCACCACGACGGTTGCGAGGGGTAGGCCAAAGGGGGCGGGCCGAGTCCGTTGGAGGTCGCCGCGGTTACTTTCGCCAACGGCGGCGACAACATCGGTGTCTACGTCCCAGTGTTCGCAACCGCCGCCGTTGGCGGGATGAGCGCGTTCGTTGTCGTGTTCCTTGTGTTCGTCGCCGTCTAGTGTTTCGCGGCCAGCTCTTCGCCTCCCGTCCGGTTATCGCCCGGGCCCTCGCGCGCCGAAGTCACATCCTGCTGTCGTTGGTCCTCGTCGTCATGGTCTTCGCATCCTCATCGAAGGAGAGGCTTTCGGTCTGTGACCTGGTTGGCACGCCGCCGGGAGCGATCGGCCCGCGCGTCGGTACGCAAGCCGAGGCATCCGTACGTGTTTTCGCGCCTCGGCTTTGTCCGGAATGTTGTCCTGGGCTTCCGGGTGAATGGTTAGGATCACGACGTGGTCACAGCAGGATTGCAGCCGGGTGTCGGGCGGCTCCGCTCAACAGCGGGTCCGCTCTGGACGCTTGGGCTGGCCTTGCTTCTGCTGGGGTTGCTGTATGCGCATGGTGCGGGCGCGGGGAATGCTGCCGGGCACCATGGAGGGGCCGTCGCCGCCCAGCCCGCCTCCGCGCAGGTCGGGACAGCGGCGGTGCACCATGAACATGAGGAGCATGAGGGGCACCCGAGCGGCGCTCACCAGGCGCTGGAGTGTCTCGCCGGGCAGCCGCAGGACGGCCTTGTCCTTGATGTCCCGGGTCCGGCCCCTGCGCCATGGATGGCGTCTGCGCGGGACGAATCCGTTGTGAAGCGAGCCGCGCACGCTGCCGGAGGCTGTCCGGCGGACGGTACGGACCTGTCGCGGGCGACGACGGTTCTGCGGATCTAGACGGCGGGGCGGGGCCCTCCCCGCCCTTGCGCTTCCGCCACTTCCGTCTGCCGACCTGTGCGCGCTGCCCGCTCCCCGTGAGGCCGGGCAGTGCCGCACGGAGGACCCGTGACGTCGTACCGCATCCCAGCCATTTTCGTGCGGCGCCTGCTGAGCCTGTTGCTGATCATGGCAGCGGCCGTCTGTGCGCCAGCCGGTGAGGGCCACACCGGCGATGTGCCCGTACAGGACACACGTGTCGTGGCCGTCGACCGCGCCGTGGGCGGCGCGGCCCCGGTTCCGCACCCTCACGCGCCCGTTTCCTGTTCCGCCGGCGATCACCTCGCCCAGTCCCCTCAAAGCCCCCGTGTCGCACAGGAGGCGGCCCATGGCTCGTCGTCCGGTCCGGCCGATTTCGTGGCCATGGGCGTGGCGGCGTGCGCCGTCGCGTCCGCCTTCCTCCCCGAGAGACCGGCGCTGATACGGCCTGGTCGCAGCACCCTGCTCTTCGTCTGCCGGTGGCGCGTGTAGGAGCGGCTCGGCACGGCCGCCGCGAGCGGCGGCTCGTGCCGAAGCTCGCACACACCACCTTCGAACTTCGAACGAGAGCGGACTGATGCACTCTTCATTTCTCGATACGAGCGATACCGCCCACTTCGACCCACTTCCCTCCGACCGTTCGGCGCTGGCCGGACTGGTCGGCCGTACGCCGCTGATTCGGGTGACCGAGCCCTTCGCGCCTGCTGGGCGTGGCTTCTGGGCGAAGCTGGAGGGCTTCAACCCCGGCGGTATCAAGGACCGCCCCGGGCTGCACATGATCGAGCGCGCCCGTTCACGCGGGGAACTGCACCCCGGCGCTCCGGTCGTCGAGTCCACCAGCGGAACCCTCGGCCTGGGACTCGCGCTGGCGGGACTGGTCCACGGCCACCCCGTCACCCTCGTCACCGACCCCGGCCTCGAACCCTCGATGGCACGGTTGTTGGGCGTCTACGGCGCCGAGGTCCAGATCGTCGAGGAGCCCCACCCGGCGGGCGGCTGGCAGCAGGCCCGCCGCGACCGCGTGACGCAACTCCTCGCCGGTACGCCCGGCTCCTGGTGCCCGGACCAGTACAACAACCCCGACAACGTCGCCGCCTACACCCCGCTCGCCCTCGAACTCGCCGCCCAGATGGGCCACATCGACGTCCTGGTGTGCAGCGTGGGCACCGGCGGCCACTCCGCCGGGATCTCCCGCGTGCTGCGCCAGCTCCACCCCGGACTGCGGCTGATCGGCGTCGACACCATCGGCTCGACCATCTTCGGCCAACCGGCACGCGACCGGCTGATGCGCGGACTGGGCTCCAGCATCTACCCCCGCAACGTCCCCTACGACCACTTCAGCGAGGTCCACTGGGTCCCGCCCGGCGAAGCGGTCTGGGCGGCCCGCCGACTCGCCACCTCGCACTACGCCACCGGCGGATGGAGCGTCGGCGCCGTAGCACTGGTCGCCGGGTGGCTCGCCCGTACGCTGCCGCCCGCCGACCGTATCGCGGCGGTCTTCCCCGACGGCCCGCAGCGCTACCTCACCACCGTCTTCGATGACGACTACTGCGCCACCCACGGCCTCCTCGGCGCCCGGCCGACGCCGGAGCCCGAGGTGATCGGCAGCCTGGCGGAGAAGGAGGTCACGCGGTGGACGCGCTGCTCCGAGGTGGCCGACCCGCTCTCCCGCCCCGCGGCCGAGGAGGCGAGCCAGTGACGACGTCCCTGCGGAAACCGGCCGGGTCCCTGGTCGCGCAGACGCGCGGCTACGAGCGCAGCGTCCAGTTGTTGATGGTCAATCAGTTCACCATCAACCTCGGCTTCTACATGCTGATGCCGTACCTCGCCCAGCACCTGTCCGGCACCCTCGGGCTGGCCGGATGGCTGGTCGGACTGATCCTGGGCGTACGGAACTTCAGCCAGCAGGGCATGTTCCTGGTCGGCGGCACGCTCGCCGATCGGCTGGGCTACAAGCCGCTGATCATCGCCGGGTGCGTGCTGCGTACCGCCGGCTTCGCCGTGCTCGGCCTGGTCGACTCGCTGCCCGCCCTGCTCGCCGCCTCGGCGGCGACCGGGCTGGCGGGTGCCCTGTTCAACCCGGCCGTACGGGCGTACCTGGCAGCCGACGCGGGCGAGCGGCGGGTGGAGGCGTTCGCGCTCTTCAACGTCTACTACCAGGCCGGGATCCTGCTCGGACCCGTCGTCGGGATGGCACTGATGGGGGTGAGCTTCCGCGTCACGTGCCTGGTCTCGGCCGGGATCTTCGCGCTGCTGAGCGCCGTGCAGATTCGGGCTCTTCCTGCTCGCCGGGCCAACGAGCGGGCGTCGGGCGAGCGACAGGAGAGCGTGCTCGCGCAGTGGCGTGTGGTCGTCTCCAACCGCCCGTTCCTGCTCTTCTCCCTGGCCATGGTCGGCTCGTACATCCTGTCCTTCCAGATCTATTTGGCCCTTCCGCTAGAGGTCCGGCGGCTGGGAGGACAAGGGCTGACGGGGACCTCGGCCGTGGCGCTGCTGTTCGCGGTCTCCGGGCTGAGTACGATCCTCGCCCAGACCCGGGTGACCGCCTGGTGCAAGGCCCACATCAGCCCAGGCCAAGCTCTCAGCCGAGGTCTCCTGCTGATGGGCGGCGCCTTCCTGCCGCTGCTCGCGGCGACCGCCGTGCCCGTGCCGGACGGGGGAGCGGGGCGCTGGCTGCTGGTGGCCGTACCGCCGGCGCTCACCGCGCTCCTGCTGGCCATGGGCACGATGGTCGCCTACCCCTTCGAGATGGACACCATCGTCCGCCTCAGCGGCGACCGGCTCGTGGCCACGCACTACGGCCTGTACAACACCATCAGCGGCCTCGGTATCGCCCTGGGCAATCTGCTGACCGGGACCGCGCTCGATGCCGCCCGCGCGGCGGGACTGTCCGCACTGCCTTGGCTGGTGCTGAGCACCCTTGGCCTGGCGTGCGCGGCAGCCTTGTACGGGCTCCACCGCACCGGACAGCTCGCCCCGCTCCAATCGCAGACGGCAACGGTGTGACATGCGGAAGCCGTGGGAGCTGAACTCCGGCTCCCACGGCTTCCGTGGCTCCTGTGCTCTATGAGGGATCTTTCGAGTGGCGGAAAGTTCCACCACTCACACCTCGATCTGCTCCTTGTTCGCGGAGGCCGTGGCTTCCTTTTGCGAACCCGGCGCCGCACGGATCGAAAAGCGGTCGAGGACATCGGCTACGACTGCACCGGCCGCGCCTGCTTTGGCAGCAGAACGCAGGGAACGGACTCCCAGGAAATTCTGTCGGGCCTCGTGCCCCACAGCCGTCGCCTTGTCGGGCGCCCGGCTGCGGAGCACGAGTGGTGAGCGTGGGCGTGCCAACGCGTCACCCCTTCGCGGCCGTTGAGTCAGCTCCTGCCGAGCAGCTTGTTCATCTGGGTGATCTCACTGGTCTGAGCGCTGATCACGTCACCGGCAAGCTTCTTGGCAGGGTCGTACTTCCCCTGCTTCTTCTCGGTCTCGGCCATCTCTACGGCGCCCTTGTGGTGACCGACCATCATGGTCAGGAACTGCTTGTCGAACTTCCTGCCCGAGGCGTTCTTCAGCTCGGCCATCTGCTTTTGGTCCATCATCCCGGGCATCTCGGAGCTGTCTCCCTGGCCCATGTCGTGGTCCATGCCGGACATGTCCTCGGGGACCTTCTCTCCCCAGGACTTCAGCCACCCGGACATCGTTTTGATCTCGGGGCCCTGAGCCTTCTCGATCTTCTTCGCGAGGCCCTTGACCTTGCCGGAGGAGGCGCGGGACGCCGCCATGTCGGACATCTCCACCGCCTGGCGGTGGTGGGGGATCATGCCCTTCGCGAATTCCACATCCGCCTTGTTGTGGTTCCTGGCCTTCTTCTCCGGGGCCGACGACGACGAGCCGCTGTCGTGTCCCTCGTGGGTACCGGAGGACTTGTCGTCACCGTTGCCGCAGGCGGTCAGGGCGAGCGCGGCGGCTGCGGCGGTGGCGGTCAGGGCCGTGCTGCGGATGAGGGAACGGGTCTTGGTCATGCTGGTTGCTCCTGCCTGGTTCGGATCAAAACACGCCGATGCGAGGCGCCGACCGGCTCCCGAGAGGGAGGGCCTGCGCCGCGTGGGCAGCGTCTATATCCGCAGGAGCTGAAGTTCCGACAGGGACGGTGGAGCCCGTCCACCCTCCGGTTCGTAGCGCACAGACGGCTGCGGCTGAGCAGCCAGGTCAGCCAACGGTAGCGGCGAGACGGCCAGGGCCGGAGCCGCTGGGGCGCTGGCCGCTCCAGCAGCCGCGCATGGATTGTCCGCGTGCGCGCTGTGATGGGCGGGGACACCGCCGTGGCACGCCCATTCCGGCTTCGGGCTGTACGTGGGCTTGTGGTGCGAGGCCGTCGGCATCGCCCTATGGTGCTCGCCTCCACCGGGCGGGCTGGCGGAGCCCAGCCCATGCATGCCCAGCAGCCCTCCCAGCAGCAGAACGATGAGCATGGCTCGGCCCAGCAGCACATGCTGCTGGGCCGAGCCATGCTCATTGCGGTTCACAGCACCCATCGTAGGCATCGCGAGACCGTCGGACATCCAAGGGCGCGGTCCTCCGTTACGGATATGCCGTGGGGGTGATCACAGGCGGTGCCCCACACGGGTGCTCGTTCGAGGTTTCCGCATCTAGCGGTGGGCTGTTCCTGCGACGCCGTCAAGTCCAGCCCCTCCTGGATTCGCCTATGGCATTGCGGCCCTTGCCGGTCTGCCGGTCTGTGCGGCGGGTGCGGGTCTGCGCCAGGGCGCCGAGGGCCAGGCTGATCAGCCCCAGTATCAGGGCGACGAAGGCTCCGCCTCGGCCGGTGCCGGTGCCATTGTCGGAGGTGGCCACGACGAGCCCCCGAGCGCCATGGCGATCAACCCCGCCACCAGTAGGTGCGGCGGGACTTCCTCGCAGGCAGTGAACTGGGTTAAGTGCGGGGCTGTCTGGCTCGTGCGGCTGTGTGCTCCTGTTCGGCGGGCCGGAGGCTGTCAGGCGTGGGTGTGGTGGGCCAGGGCGTGATGGGGGTCGCCCTCGCCGGCCGCGGGCTGGATGTCGGTGTGGATCACGGCGGAGGTCAGCTTGGGGACGGCGTGGAGGAGTGCGTGTTCTGCTTCGACGGCGATGGCGTGTCCGTCCCGGACGCTCTGGGAGCCGTCGATGACGATGCCCGCTTCCGCGCGGAGGCGGTGCCCGATCCAGCGCAGCCGCAGTTGTCCGGTCTCGCGAACTCCGGGCACGGTACGCAGGGCGGTCTCGGCCGCATCGACTAGGACGGGTTCGACGGCGTCCATCATGCGGTGGAAGACCTCGCGGGCGGCGTCGCGCAGGACCAGCAAGATCGCCGCGGTGATCAGCAGTCCCACCACCGGATCGGCGAGCTGCCAGCCCATCGCCGCGCCGCCGGCGCTGAGGAGGACGGCGAGGGAGGTGTAGCCGTCGGTGCGGGCGTGCAGCCCGTCAGCCACCAGAGCGGCCGAGCCGATCTGTCGGCCGACGCGGATGCGGTAGCGGGCTACCCACTCGTTGCCAGCGAATCCGACCACTGCGGCTGCGGCCACCACCCACAGGTGTGTCATCTCGCGCGGGTTGAGCAACCGGTCGACGGCCGTCCAGGCGGCGAAAAGGGCGGAAGCGGCGATGGTGGCGACGATGACGATGCCCGCCAAGTCCTCGGCCCTCCCGTAGCCGTAGGTGAAGCGGCGGGTCGCCGCGCGACGGCCGAGGACGAAGGCGATGCCCAGTGGGACGGCGGTCAGGGCGTCGGCGGCGTTGTGCACGGTGTCGCCCAGCAGCGCCACCGATCCGGAGATGACGACGATCACCGCCTGCGCGAGAGCGGTGATGCCGAGGACGACCAGGGAAACCCACAGCGCTCGCATCCCGCGGCCGGAGGACTCCAGTGCCGAATCCAGCTTGTCGGCAGCCTCGTGCGAATGGGGCACCAGCAAATGACCGGCTCTGTGCCACAGGCGGGCGAGCCGTCCGCCGCCGGGATGGCCGTGGTCGTGGGGGTGCCCGGGCTCCTGGTGGGGGTGTTCGTGGTGGCCGTGGTCGTGATGCATCGGCTCCTCCTCGGCAGCGTGCGGGCAGGGCGAAGCTGCCGCCGTTGGACATGGGCGGCACCGACCCCCATTATGTGCGTATGAGCGCAAGCTTGCACCTATCAACTGCGCATGATGCGCACCCGCACAGCCCGGGCGAGGAACAGTTCGCCCTCGCCGCGGAAATCCTCGCCCTGCTGGGCGACCGAACCCGTCTCGCCCTGCTGCACGCCCTCACCCAGCAGGAGGCGGACGTGACCACGCTTACCGAGGTCTGCGGAGCCCAGCGCCCGGCCGTCAGCCAGCACTTGGCCCGCCTACGGCTGAGCGGACTGGTCACCACCCGAAAGGAAGGCCGCCGCGTCGTCTACGCCCTGGCCGACGGGCACCTGCGGCGCGTCGTGGACGAGGCCCTGAACCTGGCCGACCACCAGCTCACCGACCGGCCACCGCACGACTGACCCGGCCCCGTCCCGGTGCCAGCTCAGTTCTCGGGAACTTCGTCCTCGTCCAGCAAGGCGCGTCCGGGTCACGCAACGGCCGCAGGCCGCCGATCAGATCCACGACGTGTGCGGCTTCCGGGTACAGCTCACCTCGCTGCGCCGACATCAGGCGGCCCGGCGACGAGGAGGAGTTCGCCGGTGAGAACAGCCGCAGACTCGCCCATATATAGCGCCAGGCTCCGCCTGGCTATGGCTGAGCGTGGAGGATGACGAAGTCCACCTTGCGGCGGCGCAGGTGGTGCCCGGCGGCGAACCCGGCCTGGCCCCCGCCGATCACCACCATGTCCGTCACACGCTCCCGGTTCACGCGGACGGCGCTCGGGGGACGGGTGCTCGGACTGCCGCGCAGGCCCCGCACTGCACCTTGCGTACCTCGGCCTCTCGGGGAGCACCGGGAGCATGCCGTGCCGGCTGCGGCGGGTGCCGATGTGGGCATGGGCGGCGCAGACCGCAGCCCCCGCAGCTCTGGCACGCGCCGACGACGGGATCGTCAGCTTCCTGTTCGCGGCAGTCCAGACAGCGCATCAGCTCTCCTCGGCTCTGGCCTGGGAAGTGACGAGGGGCTGGTGCGTGAAATTTCGTCGCCAGGGGAGCGATACGTGTGCGGCCCATCCGCGACGAAATCAGAACTCGAATTGAGGGGCTCATTGCCGAGGTCGCACCGGGGGAAGCCGGGGGACCGTCGGCGACCAGAACGTGATCATCGGCAGTGAGCTGTAGAGAGCCGACAACGCTCAAACTGCAGCGTCCCGCCACCGCCCATATGGCGTTGACTGGACAGCGGTTGGACGGACGTTCATGGACCGTGCAACACGAGGGCGCGCCTCCTGGACGCTGGCACGTGTTCTGATCAGGCACGATGTCACTCTGCGGCACCACTCGGCACGAGCCAGCATGAACGCCTGTGTGCTCGTAATGCGTAGGTCGTAGGTTCTGTGTGCAGCAGAGATGCGGCACGCGCTGGGGCCAGCGAGTCACGTGCCCAGGCCCCCTCCGGGCAGGCTGAGGAAGGCGGATGAGCGTGGCGCCGGACCTTTCCCCACCAGGGCTGGAGGCGGAGTCCGCCAGGGACTTTTCAGGGACTTTCAGCTCTGTCCGAGGGACTTGTGAGGGACTTCGAGCCGCGTAAAGCAGTAAGGGTGTGAAAGCCTGGAAAGGGCCTCCGTCGCTGGTCAGAGGCCCTTTCCAGGGTGAAGCCCCAGGTGGGGGCGGACGAGTCGGCCTGTACGCCGGGTTCTGTTCCTTCGGGGCCTTGCGGCGCCCGGAGGCGACGGTCATCCATCTAGGGCCGGTGTTGCCACCGGCCTCGTGCGGTCTACCCGCGGACTCGGGCGGGCAGCCCTCGGTCGTCCGCGCAGAGCCGCGAGTGCGGCCCCTCTTGACCTTGCTCCGGATGGGGTTTACCGAGCCGCCCAGGTCGCCCTGGGCGCTGGTGGTCTCTTACACCACCGTTTCACCCTTACCGGAAGCCGTACGGATACGGCTCCGGCGGTCTGCTTTCTGTGGCACTGTCCCGCGGGTCACCCCGGGTGGGCGTTACCCACCATCCTGCCCTGTGGAGCCCGGACGTTCCTCGGCGAGAAAGCGGCTCGCTTCCTCGACGCGACCGTCCGGCCGGCTCGTCCGCCGTGCCGTCCATGCTACCCGGCGACGGGCGGGGCACCGCACGGCCGCGGCCGCGTCCCCTCAGGGGAGCTTCTTCAGCGCAGGTGCAGGTCCCCGGGGGTGAGCTCGTCCGGTGTGCGGTGACCGGTCAGGCCCAGCGTGAGGTCGAGGTCGGCCAGCAGGGAGCGCAGCACGTGGCGTACGCCGTCCTCGCCGCCGTGCGCGAGACCGTAGGCGAACGGCCGTCCGACCAGCACGGCGCGGGCGCCGAGCGCGAGCGCCTTGAGGACGTCGGCGCCGGTGCGGATCCCCGAGTCGAACAGCACCTCCACGCCCGTGCCTTCGAGTGCCCGTACGGCTCCGGGCAGCGCGTCCAGCGACGCCATCGCGCCGTCGACCTGCCGGCCCCCGTGGTTGGAGACGACGATGCCGTCCATGCCCGCGTCGGCGGCGCGGCGGGCGTCGTCCGGGTGCTGGATGCCCTTGAGGACGATCGGCCCGTCCCAGTGCTCCCGCAGGAACGGCAGCCTGTCCCACGACCTGTCCGTCCCGGTGAACATCGGCACCCAGCGCAGCACCGCCGCGGCCAGGTCCTCCTCGGGAGGCTTGGCCAGCCCCGCGCGGAAGGCCGGGTCGGAGAAGGGGATCGCCGTGCCGACGCCCCGGATGAACGGCAGGTAGGCCCGGTCCAGGTCCTGTGGCCGCCAGGCCAGCGTCCAGGTGTCGAGGGTGACGACGAGCGTGGTGTACCCCGCACGGCGCGCCCGCCCGAGGATGCTGGCGCACACCTCGTCGTCGTTCGGCCAGTAGAGCTGGAACCAGCGTGACGCCCCCGCGGCGTCCGCGCTGCCCTCGGAGGTCGCCTCCGCGACGTCTTCGAGGGTGTGGGAGGAGGCGGTGGACAGCGTCATGGTCAGCCCGAGCGAGGCCGCGGCGCGCGCGGTGGCCGGCTCGGCGTCCGGGTGGACGATCGACTGGACCCCGAGCGGCGCGAGCAGCACAGGCGCGGGCATCGGGGTGCCCAGCACGGTGGTGCGCAGGTCGCGGTGGGTCGCGTCGGTGAGCATGCGCGGGACGAGCCGGTGGCGGTCGAACGCCTCCCGGTTGGCGCGGTGGGTGGCGCCGGAGCCCGCGGATCCCGCGAGATAGCCGAAGGCGCCGGCGTCGAGGTGGGCGCGGGCCGAGGCGCCGAGGGCCGTGCCGTCGGTGGTGAACGGCGGCACACGGTCCTCGAGGCCGTGCAGGTAGATCTCGTTCTGGTAGTTCGCGAAGTGCGCGGGGGCCGGGGCGGAGGAAGAGGCGGGGGAGGACGCGGGCGCGGGGTCGGTCACGGTGGGGCTCCTTCACGGGTCGCTGCGCGCCGAGTCTGCTGCGCCGTGGCCCGCTCAGGCCACAGCCGGGACGGCCGCGGGAGCGTGATCTCGGCCTCAGGGCTCCGGCTGGGGCGTGGGTGCGGGCGGCCGGATCCGGGGTCAGCCGCGCCCGATGTAGGGCATCTTCGTGGCCATCACCGTCGCGAACTGGACGTTGGCTTCCCCGGGCAGGGAGGCCATGTGGCGCACGGTGCGTGCGACGTCGGCGGCGTCCATGGTGGGTTCCGCGGCGACGGTGCCGTCGGCCTGGGGCACGCCCCGGGTCATGGCGGCGGTCATCTCGGTGGCGGCGTTGCCGATGTCGATCTGGCCGCAGGCGATGTCGTACGGACGGCCGTCCAGGGAAAGGGACTTGGTCAGGCCGGTGACGGCGTGTTTGGTGGCGGTGTAGGCGATCGAACCCGGCCGCGGGGTGTGCGCGGACAGGGAGCCGTTGTTGATGATGCGGCCCCCCATGGGGCGCTGACTCCTCATCAGCCGGAAGGCGCCCTGTGCGCACAGGAAGGCGCCGTGCAGGTTGACGTCGACGACGGTGCGCCACTGCTCGTAGGTGAGGTCCTCCAGCGGGACGCCGGGCCCGAAGGTGCCCGCGTTGTTGAAGAGCAGGTCGAGCCGCCCCCAGGTGTCGCGCACCGTCTCGAAGAGGGCGGTGACCGCCGCCGGTTCCGTGACGTCGGTGGCCACGCACAGGGTGGTCGCGTTGCCGCCGGCGAGCGTGGCGGTCTCCTCCAGCGCCGCGTGCCTGCGGCCCGCCAGCGCCACCGACCAGCCGGCATCGGCCAGCTCCAGTGCGACGGCCCGTCCGATGCCGGAGCCCGCGCCGGTGACCACCGCGGTGCTGTGCCGGGGGGCCGGGGCGGGCGCGCCGTGGCCGTCGTGCTGCTGCTGGTGCTCCTGCGTCATGGGCGCAGCGTACGCGGCCCCTTGCGCGCCGCCGCCCGGTGTGGGGTTCGTCACGGGGCCCGTTTCCGGCCAGGTGGGGGAGGGGGTCGGCGAACAAAGACATGGGCCGTCGCCGGAAAGCCTGGGAGAATGTTCGCGCCCGTGACAATCTCCTGGAGAGGTGCATGACCAGCCCCGGCCCCCAGCAACCGGCCGCAATACCCGCCGAGACCTCGCAGCCCGCGCACCACCCGTCCCCGTCTCCCTCCGCTTCCCCCTCCCGCCCTGGGCAGGACTCCGCCGCCGCTGCGGCGGCCTCCGCGCCCGGTCTGACGCGCCGCCGCCGCGCGGGGCTGCTGATCACCCTCATCCTCGGCGGGCTGACGGCGCTCCCGCCCCTGTCCATCGACATGTACCTCCCGGCGCTGCCGGAGGTCGGCGCCGCGCTCCACGTGCCCGCCGCCACCGCTCAGCTCACCCTTACGGCCTGTCTGATCGGGCTCGCCGTCGGCCAGCTCATCGTCGGCCCGATGAGCGACAGGTTCGGGCGGCGCCGGCCGCTGCTGATCGGCATGAGCGCCTACGTCGTCGCGGGCGTCGCGTGCGCGCTGGCGCCGACCGCCGCGACGCTCACCGTCTGCCGGCTCGTCCAGGGGCTCGCCGGTGCGGCCGGGGTGGTGATCGCGCGGGCCGTGGTCCGCGACATGTACGACGGGCTGGCGATGGCCCGGTTCTTCTCCACTCTCATGCTGATCTCCGGCGTCGCGCCGATCCTGGCGCCCGTCCTGGGCGGCCAGGTGCTGCGCTTCACCGACTGGCGGGGCGTCTTCGTCATCCTCTCCGCCATCGGGCTGCTGCTCGTTCTGGTGGTCCTGCGCAAGCTGCCCGAGACGCTGCCGGCCGAGCAGCGGCACAAGGGCGGGCTGTCCGACGCGCTGCGCAGTATGCGCGCGCTGCTGGCCGACCGGGTCTTCGCCGGATACCTGCTGACCGGCAGCCTGGCCTTCGCCGCCCTGTTCTCCTACGTGTCGGCGTCGCCGTTCGTCATGCAGGAGATCTACGGTGCGTCGCCGCAGACCTTCAGCCTGCTGTTCATGGTCAACTCGATCGGCATCGTCGCCTTCGGGCAGCTCAACGGCAAGGTGCTGGTCGGCCGGGTCTCCCTGGACCGGGTGCTGGCCTTCGGGCTGTGCATGGTGGGCGCCGCCACGGTGGCGCTGCTGGTGATGACGACCGGCGTGTTCGGTGAGGTCTCTCTCGCCCCGCTGGCGACGGGGCTGTGCGTGCTGATGTCCGGCATGGGCCTGATCATGCCCAACGCCAACTCGCAGGCGCTGATGCGCACCCCGCACTCCGCCGGGTCCGCCTCGGCGCTGCTGGGCACCTCGCAGTTCCTCGTCGGCGCTCTCGCCTCGCCGCTGGTGGGCGTCGCGGGCGAGCAGACGGCTGTGCCCATGGCGCTCGTCCAGTTCAGCGCGGTGGCACTCGCCGCGCTCGCCTTCGTGGGACTCTGCCGCCCATGGCGCGTACGCGACTGAAGAGCGCGGCCTCGCTGGAGGGTGCCGAGCGGCGCCGCTTCCAGCGCAAGGCCGGGCTCGCCACCGAACACCTGGCCGACCTGACCGGCGGCATCGACCGGCTGCCCGCCACCGGATGGTGCGCGGGCGCCGTCGTGCTGGCCGGCCGCGGCCCGTACGTCGCCGTCGAGCACGCGGCGGGATGGGCGCTGCGCTACGCCGCCTGGGACCCCGAGGCCGGGCGGCCCGTCGAACTGCCGCGGGAGAAGTGGCTGCCGATGCGGCCCGGCACCGTCTTCGACGTGGCCTCCCTCACCAAGCTGTTCACCGCCGTCGCCGCCCTCCAGCAGGTCGAGCGCGGCGCCCTCGACCTGGACGCGCTCGTCATCGAGTACGCCGACCCCCGTGCCGGGCTCGTCACCGACCACGGCATCACCGTGCGCCACCTGCTTACCCACACCTCGGGGCTACGGGCCGAGCTGCCCTTCTACGAGCACAACACCGCCGAGCACGCCGCGCTGCTGTGGTCCGAGAAGCCCCTCACCGAGCCCGGCGGCCGGCACCTGTACTCCGACCTCAACCTGCTGCTGCTCGAACGGGTGCTCTGCCAGGTCACGGGCCGGACCCTGGACGCCCTGGTACGCGACGGCATCACCAAGCCGCTCGGCATGACCAGGACCCGCTTCCGCCCGCCCCACTCCTGGCGTCCCCGCATCGCCGCCACGGAGGACCAGCGCAAACCCTGGGCCAAGCTCAACCGGGGCCTGGTGCACGGACGCGTCCACGACGAGAACGCCTACGCCATGGGCGGCGTGGCCGGGCACGCGGGGCTCTTCTCCACCGCCCACGACCTGGCTGTCCTGTGCCGCACGCTGCTGACCGGCGGCGCCTACGGCCCGGCCCGCATTCTGGCCCCCTCCTCGGTTTCGGCCCTGCTCGACCCGCCGGGCCTCGGCTTCCAGACCGGCGCCGCCTGGTTCATGGGCGAACTCGCGACACGGCCCCCCGGACCGGGACCGGGACCGGGACCCGGCCCGGCATCCGCACCCGGCCCGGCATCCGCACCCGGTCCGGCGTCCGCGTCCTGCCCCCCGTCCGAGAACGAGGCCGCGCCCGGGACCGGCGGGGCCGTGCCCGCGACCGAGCAGGCCGCCTCCCGGGCGGCCGGGCACACCGGCTTCACCGGCACCAGCCTCGTACTCGACCCCGTGACCGACACCTTCCTGGTGCTGCTGGCCAACACGGTGCACCCGGTGCGCAGGCCCGCCGACAGCCGCCCCCGCGCGGCGGCGGCCACCAGGCTGGCCCGGGCGGTGCGCTGAGCGCGTACGGCCGGGGCGGGGCGCCGGTGCTGCCCGGCTTCCCGGAGCGAGGTGCCGGGGCTGCCGGGCCCCCGCCGCGAGGGGCGGGCAGCCGGAGCGAGGCGGCGGGCGACACGCCGCGACTTCCTACACTGGCGTAGTGATGGAGCAAGAACTGCGCGGCGCGCTCGCCGCCCTCGTGGACGGGCTGCCCGCGCGGCAGGCGTCGGCCGCCGTGGAGCGGCTGATCGGCCACTACCGCGGCGAGACGCCCACCGGCGCGCCCGTACTGCGCGAGCGCGCGGACGCGGTGGCCTACGCCGCCTACCGCATGCCCGCCACCTTCGCCGCCGCCTCCGCCGCGCTGGACGCCCTCGCCGCCCGGGCCCCGGGCTGGGCCCCCGCCTCCCACCTGGACATCGGCGGCGGCACCGGCGCGGCGGTATGGGCCGCGGCGCAGGTGTGGGAGACCTCACGGACGGCGCCGAGGGCGACGACGGTCCTCGACTGGGCGGAGCCCGCGCTCGCTCTCGGCCGCGAGCTGGCGTCGTCCGCCGACGCCGTACGGGAGACCGCCTGGCGGGCCGGGTCGCTGCGCGGCTCCGTGCCGGCCATGGGCCCTGCCGACCTGGTGACGGCCTCGTATGTGCTGGGTGAGCTGGACGCCGACGACCGGCGGGCGGTCGTGGACGCGGCGGCCCGTGCGGCGCGGGGCGCGGTGGTCCTGGTGGAGCCCGGCACTCCGGACGGCTACCTGCGCGTCCGCGAGGCCCGCGACGCGCTGCTGGCGGCGGGCCTGCGCGTCCTGGCGCCCTGCCCGCACGACGCCACCTGTCCGATTGTGGTCGGACAGGACTGGTGCCACTTCGCCGTACGGGTCGCCCGCTCCTCCCTCCACCGGCGGGTGAAGGGCGGCGAACTCGGATACGAGGACGAGAAGTACAGCTACGTGGCAGCCGTCCGGGACGGCCTCGGCGAGGCCGTGGGCGCCGGTGGACCGGCGCGCGTGGTGCGCAGGCCGTTGCTCCGCAAGGGCCAGGTGCTCCTGGACCTGTGCGCGCCCGAGGGCGGCCTCACCCGCCGCACCGTCACCAAGCGCGACGGTGCCGACACCTACCGGGCCGCCCGCAAGACCGACTGGGGCGACACCTGGTGAACCCGGTGCCGTCGAGGACCGCGGTGGCCTCGGCCGTGGCCCAGGCGCGCAGGGCCGGGCGCTCGGTGAGCACGTGTCGTACGCGGCGGTGCGACCGTAGCGACGGCGTCGCGTCCTCGGCAACGGCTTCTCCGCCGGTCACCCGCGCCCGTCCACCAGTCCTGATTCCCAGGCCCAGGCGGCGATCTCCACGCGGTTGCGGGCGTTCAGTTTGGTCTGCACGTTGGTCAGGTGCGTCTTCACCGTGCCCACCGAGATGGTCAGTTCGGTGGCGATCTCGGCGTTGGTGAGCCCCCTGGCCACGAGCCGCACCAGGGCCTCCTCCCGCGGGGAGAGCGCCGTGTGCGGCTCGCGCGGGGAGGGGCCCGCGCTGTTGAGGCGCTCCAGCAGCCGGACCGTGATGGCCGGGCTCACCAGGGCCTCGCCCGAGGCCGCCGCTCTGACGGCCTCGACCAGAAGAGCGGGCCCCGAGTCCTTGAGCAGGAAGCCGGACGCGCCCTCGCTCAGGGCGCGTTGCACGTACGCGTCGTCGTCGAACGTCGTGACCACGACGACCTTCGGTGGGTTCACGGTGCCGGGCCGCGTCAGTCTGCGCAGCGCCTCCAGCCCGTCCATGCGGGGCATACGGATGTCCATCAGCGCCACGTCGGGCCGGTGGCGCTCGGCGAGTTCCACGGCGTGCACTCCGTCCTCGGCCTCCGCGACGACGTCGATGTCGTCCTCCGCCGCCAGGACCATCGCGAACCCGGCACGGACCATGGCCTGGTCGTCGGCGATCAGCACCCGGATCGTCACGAGGCCGCTCCCCGCGCCGGGGACGCCGGGGTCGCCGCGGGCACCGGGGACACCGGGAGCGCGGCCTCGACGCCCCAGCCGCCTGTGGTCACCGGGCCCGCCTGGACGGTTCCGCCGATCAGGCCCACCCGCTCGGCCAGGCCCCGCAGCCCGAAGCCGCTGTCGGACACCGGGTGCGCCCTTCCGTCGTCGCTGACCCGTACGGTGACCCGGTCCGCCGAGCGTGCCACGCGCACCCGCACCTCGGTGCAGCCGTGGGCGTGTTTGCGCACGTTGGTGAGGGCTTCCATCACGACCCGGTGGGCGGTGGTGGTCACCTCCACCGGCAGGTCGTCGAAGGACCCTTCCGACTCCAGCCGGGCCCGGGCGCCGCCGATCGTCGAGAACTCCTCGACGAGCGTGCGCACCTCGTCGATACCCGCCAGCGGCGTCAGCGCCACGTCCGAGTCGGCGTCGCGCAGCATGCCGACCATGCGCCGCATGGAGGTCAGCGCCTCCGTTCCGGCCTGCTCGATGCGGTGCAGCGCGGGCGGCAGGAGTTCGGGCCGCCGGTCCGCCACCACCTGGGCCCCCTGCGCCTGGACGACGATGCCGGTCACGTGGTGGGCGACGAAGTCGTGCAGGTCCCTGGCGAACTCCGTCCGCTGCTCCAGCCTGAGGGCCGCCGCCTGCCGCCGCCGGTCCGCCAGGAGCAGCCGCATCCCGAGGCCGATGCCCAGCACCGTGACCGCTGCCAGCGCGAAGAGCAGCGCCATGATGAGGGTGGACTGCCGGAACGCGACCGACACGGGCCGCAGCACGATCGCCAACCACAGCGCGGGGACGGCGGCGGTCGCCCACGACGGCTGCCCGCGGCGGGCGACGATCAGGAGGAGCCACGCCAGTGCCGCGGGTTCGGCGAACCCCATCGCCTGCGATCCGGCCGGCATCTCCAGGTGCAGCCACACCGACAGACACAGCGACACGAGAGCGAGGGCGCAGGCGGCCGCCGGCAGGGCCCGGCTGCCGAGCCGGGGCGAGGCCGCGACGAGGCCGACCGCCAGGAGCGCGCCGGCCAGCTTGGCGGGGCCGTGCTCCGCGATCCAGTAGAAACCGGCCGCCCGGTCCAGCGCCACGAGGCCGGCCAGGCCCACGATCAGCAGCGCCCCTACCGGAACGGGCAGTACCCGCGCCCGCCCCTGCCCAGGTGCGGCCATGGGCGCGGCCGTGGCCGCTTCGTCCGCCGCCTCCGCCATCTTTTCCACCGTGCTCCCCGCCGACCGGCCGAAAGTCGGAGCCGGTCGCGCAAGATCTGTCTTTCGCCCGATCCGCCGCGGCACGCGACGGAGAAGAGTGGTGCTCACCGGGCGGCGTTCGCCTTCCCTCACCCGAGGAGCATGTCATGGTCACGGTCCACCCCGGTCCGGCGGTACGCCGTACGTCGCGTCCCGCCGCCGGGCTCCCGGCCTCGACGGCGGCCGCACGGACCTCAGGCGACCCCGGCCTCCCCCACCCGCACGTACGTACGCACAGGAGCCACACGTGAACCACTCAGCCACGCACTTCCCAGCCGGAGCGGGGTACGCGCACCCCCTCGGCAGGCCGGCGATCGAGGCCCACGGACTCGGCAAGAAGTACCGGCGTGGCTGGGCGTTGCGGGATGTCTCCTTCCGGCTGCCCGCCGGGCGGGTGTGCGGTCTCGTCGGCCCCAACGGGGCGGGCAAGTCCACCCTGATGAGCCTGGCCACCCACATGATCCGGCCGACGACCGGCGGCCTGCGGGTGTTCGGCCAGGCACCGGGGTCGGATGAGGCGGTCCGGCGCACCGCGTTCCTGTCCCAGGAGAAACCGCTGTTCCGGCGCTTCACCGTGGCCGAGACCCTGCGGCTCGGCCGCGAGCTCAACCCCCGCTGGGACCAGGGTGTCGCGGAAGGGATCGTCAGCGCGGGCCAGGTGCCGCTGACGGCGAGGATCGGGACCCTGTCCGGTGGGCAGCGCACCCGCGTCGCCTTCGCGCTGGCCTTCGGGAAACGCCCCGACCTGCTCATCCTCGACGAGCCGATGTCCGATCTGGACCCGCTGGTGCGCCGTGAACTCACTCAGACGCTGACGGCGGAGGCCGCGCAGCACGGCACGACCGTGCTGGTGTCCTCGCACATGCTCGCCGAGCTCCAGTACATCTGCGACTACCTCCTCGTCGTCGCGAACGGCGGACTGCGGCTCGCGGGCGAGGTGGACGAACTGCGCGCCGCGCACGCCCTGCTCGCCGCCCCGGACGCCGGCCCTTCGCCCCACCTCGCACCGCACCGGGTCATCGAGTCCCGCGGCGCCCTCGGGGCCCGCGGCGACGAGGGCCGGCCTGGCGTCCTGGTGCGCCTCGGCGGTCCCCTCGAGTACGGCGAGCGGGCCGCGCCTCCCACCCTGGAGGAGCTCCTCCTCGGCTATCTGCGGTCGCCCGACGTGCCGGCGCTGATCGCCCCCAGCGCCCAGCCAGGCGACATCCACGACATCCTCACCCGCGACCAGCCCGAGACGGTGACAGCATGACGACTCCCACCCTCGACCTGACCCCCTCTGTACCCGCGGGGCCGCCACGCGACGGAGGCGCCGCCCGGCGGTGGGGACCCGGGCTCGGCGGCACGGCCTGGCTCGTGTGGCGCCAGCACCGCGCCGCCTACTGGACCCTCATCGGCCTCACCCTCCTCGGCGTGGTCGCCATGGTCTGGCTGCGCGGGCAGATGATGGACCAGCTGAACGCCCTGGACGCGTCCGGGAGGACGTCGGACGGCCTGCCGCCCGACTTCGAGAAGTACGCCGACCGCCTCTTCACCTTCGGGGGTTTCCTGGGCTACGTCCCCGTCCTGCTCGGTGTCTTCCTCGGCGCCCCGCTGATCGCCGGTGACCTGGAGTCCGGCACCGTCAAGCTGGTGACCTCGCAGTCCGTCAGCCGGCTGCGGTGGCTCACCACGAAGCTCGCCATGACCGCCGGGCTGATCGCGCTGTGCACCGGTGTTCTCGGCGCGGTGTTCAACTGGTGGTGGAGCCCGCTCAGGGGGCGTGCCGACACCCTGGAATGGACCAGCAGCGTGTTCTTCGACGGCACGGGGCCCCTGCCCGTCGCCTACGCGCTGCTCACGTTCTCGGTGGGCGTGGCGGTCGGCATGGTGCTGCGCCGCACGCTGGTGTCGATGGTGGTCACGCTCGGCGTCGTCGGGGCGATGAGCGTCGTGTGGGACAGGTTCCGCCTGGATTTGGGGAACGTCATGACGGCCACCACCCACGACGGCGCAGGTGGCGGGCTTCCGGCCCTGCCCGACCAGGCGGTGCAGCAGGGGCAGGGCGCGTCCTTCCTCACCAGCTCGGGAGAGAAGCTGGACTGGATGACCTGCCTCGCTCAGCAGGAGCACACCAAGGCGCACACCGCGTGCCTGGAGTCCAAGCACGTCGTCGGCCGGGCCATCGACTACCTGCCCGTCTCCCAGATGCACACGATGCAGTGGCTCGGAGCCGGCATCATGCTCGCCGTCACCGCCGCCGTCGTCGTCTTCGTCATGACGTGGGGCCGCGGGCGGCTGCTGTGACACGCCACGCCACGGAGGGGCCGGCTCGCCAACGGGCCGGCCCCTCGGCCCGCTCCGGCCCGCCCCGCACCGGCCGTACCCCGCCCCCGCCAGGCCCGGGCGCAGGGCGCCTGCTCAGGCTCCCTGCGAGCCGCCCGGCGTCCGCGCCGGCCTCAGCTCCAGGGGGACGCCCAGCCGGTTGAAGGCGTTGATCAGGGCGACCTGTGCCACGAGGTGACCGCGCTCCGCCTCGTCGGGGAACCGCTCGCACACCTCCTGCCACAGCGCGTCGGCCACGCGCACCTGCCGGGTGACCGCCTCGGTGTAGGCGAGGGCGGCCCGCTCCCGCGCGGTGAACAGCTCCGACTCCTCCCACACCGGCAGTTGGTCGAGCCGGTCCTGACTCTCGCCGGACCTGCGCGCCTGGCGGGTGTGCAGGTCCACGCAGAAGACGCAGCCGTTGAGCTGGGAGGCGCGGATCTTGGCGAGTTCGCGCACCGTCGCGTCCAGCGGCCCGGTGTCGAGCGCGACCTGAGCCCGCCCGAGCGCCTTGTAGGGCTCGCCAGCCGCGCTTCCCATGTCGAGACGTGCCATCGTTCCTCCTCGCTCGTTCGCCACGGCGCGGTGCCCTCCGGCCACCCGGGGCGCCGCCCCCTTTCGTCAGGGAGACGAGCCGACGTGCCCCTGGGTAACGGCACCGGCACCCCGCGCCCCTCCGGCACCGGCACCGTCCGCTGTTCACGGCCGCGGTCCGGCTCTTCACGGCCGCAGTTCGGCCGTCACGCACTTGACGCTGCCGCCGCCCTTGAGCAGTTCGGTGAGCGCGACCGGCACGGGCTCGTAGCCGCGGGCGCGCAGCGGTGCGAAGAGTCCTGTGGCCGCTTCGGGCAGGAAGACGTGGTGGCCGTCGCTGACGGCGTTGAGGCCGAGCGCGAGCGCGTCGGACTCGTCGGCGAGCAGCGCGTCGGGGAACAGCCGCGCGAGCACGGCCCGGCTGCCGGGGGAGAACGCGGCCGGGTGGTAGAGCACGTCCTCGGTGTCCGGGTCGAGGACGCACAGCGCCGTGTCGAGGTGGTAGTAGCGGGGGTCGACCAGGTCGAGGCCGATGACGGGCCGCCCGAAGAACTCCTGCGCCTCCCCGTGGGAGAGCGGGCTGCTGCGGAAGCCGCGGCCGGCCAGCAGCCAGGAGGCGGTGACGGCGAAGTCGCCCTCGCCCTCGTTGATGTGGGCGGGTTCGGTGACGTCGCCGAACCCGTGCGCGCGGTACCAGGCGCGGTGGGCCCGCGCTTCGGCGGCGCGCTCGGGGTGGGCGAACCGTGCGCCCAGCACGCGGCCTTCGATGACGGTGGCGCCGTTGGCGGCGTACACCATGTCGGGCAGCCCTGGCACCGGGTCGAGGAGTTCGACGGTGTGTCCGAGCGCGCGGTAGCGGTCGCGCAGCGCCTCCCACTGGGCGAGCGCGAGGGGCAGGTCCACGGGCTTGGCGGGGTCCATCCAGGGGTTGATGGAGTACGTGACGCGGAAGTGGACCGGAGGGCACATCAGATAGCGACGGGTTGCGTACATCTCAGGCTCCTCAGGAGGTGGTGCACACGATGCGGTGTGCCCATGATTCCCCCCAAGGAGCCCTTTTGCGCGGGCGGCCGGCCAACAGCGCACGGCGGCGGTTCCGTTGCGCGGGCTCGCACGCGGGCGTCGCGTCTCAGTCGCGCGACTCGCGCAGTGCGCGGAGCAGTTCGCGCTTCTGGGTGAGCGGATCGGCGGTGCCGCCGGGGCCGTGGCCGCCGTGCCCGCCGGTGCCGCGCAGCTGCGTGCGGGACAGGTGGGAGCGGGTCCCGCCGACGCCCAGCATCTTTCCGCCGCGTCCCTTGCTCATGAAGGTCTCCTCTCGTCGTTCCACGGGTTCGTCCGTCCCGCGACAGTGGTCGAGACGTATCGTCTCGCCTTGTCGCTCTCCGAGGATGCGGCGAGACGTATCGTCTTGTCAAGACGGTTCGTCTCGTCTCTGGTCGCTGCTAGATTCGAGCCATGTCACCCACGACCGCCAAGACCCCCGACGTCTCCCGGCGCAGCGAACGCTCCCGCAAGGCGATTCTGCGCGCCAGCATGGAACTCGTCGGAGACGTCGGGTACCCGAAGCTGACCATCGAGGCCATCGCCGCCAGGGCGGGTGTCGGCAAGCAGACGATCTACCGCTGGTGGCCCTCCAAGGCGGCCGTACTGCTCGACGCGTTCACCGAAGTCGTCCACGACGACGACTACCAGGGCGGCCTGCCCGACACCGGCGACATCGAGGCCGACCTCAAGACCGTGCTGCGTGCCACCGCCGACGAGTTCTCCGACGCCGCGTTCGAGGCGCCCTACCGCGCACTGGCCGTCGCCTCCGCCGCCGACGCCGCGCTCGCCGAACAGTTCCTGGCCCGGCTCCAGGAACCCGGCCTGGAGGTCTACGCCAGACGGCTGCGCGCCGGGCAGGAAGCCGGCCAGATCGACCCCGGCCTCGATCTCGGCCTCGCCGTCGAGATGCTGCTCGGGCCGTTCCAGCAGCGCTGGCTCACGCGCTCGGGACCGCTCACCCACGAGTTCACCGACCAGCTGGTCGAGATGGCGCTGCGGGCCTTCGCGCCTCGCGGGTGACCCCGCACGGGCGACCGGTTACGGACGGGCGGCCGTCGGTGCCAGGCTGCCCGGCTTGTCGGTGACGATGCCCTCGCAGCCCAGCTTCAGCATCCGGTCGCGGTCGGCACGGCTGTTGACCGTGTGCGACCACACGTAGGTGATGCCCGAGCGCACCGCCTTGCGCACGTGCCTGTCGGCCGTCTCGCGGTCGACGCTGAGCATCGTCACGTACCGCTTCCAGCGCTCCGGTCTGTCCCCGGCCAGCTGCCGCGCCGAGCGCCACACGGCCGTCAGCAGACCCCGGGCGTGCGCCCGCTCGGCCACCCGCGGATCGTTGGACTCCACCAGCACCGAGTGGGACAGGTGCCGCTCCCTGATGAGCCGCGCCAGCCGGGGCAGCCCGGCCGGGTCCTTCAGCTCCAGCATCAGCAGGCCCTTCCCGCCGAACCGCTCCAGGATCTCGCGCACCGACGGCGGCCGCTCGGGGCGCCAGTGTCCCGGCAGTCCCCGCTGCGGGGTGAGCCTGACGTCCTGCCAGTCGTTCCAGTCCAGCGCGCTCACCTTGCCCCTCTTGTCGGTGGTGCGGTCGAGCGTCGCGTCGTGCATGGCCACGAGGGTGCCGTCGCGCAGCTGCCTGATGTCGGTGTCCAGCACCCGCGCGTAGCCGCGCCGGAACGTCGCCGCGAGCCCCTGCATGCTGTTCTCCGGCACCTCCTTGGCGCCGCCCCGGTGCGCCGTGACGGTCGTGCCGGTCAGCTGTGGGGTGCCCGGCAGCCGCGCGTCGGCCCCGCCGCCGTCCGCACCGCCGCCCTCGGGCCCCGGCCGGTCCCTGCCGCCCTCCGCGGTCCCGGCCGGCACGGCCGCCCTGGAGGCTTCCGCCGTCGCCGTCGCCGCAGCCGCCTCGTCGGCCCCCACCGCGGGGGCCGCCAGTGCGACCGCGAGCGCCACGGGGACCAACCGCACCATAGGGACGAAAACCGCCTTTGTGACCATGGACCCAAGCTAGAGGGGACCCGGACGATCCGCCGGGCAGGACGCCCGCCCGGGTGGTCCTCCCGGGTGACGCGCCCGACCCCGCGTTCCCGATCGCGCGACGGACAGCGCAGGATAGAGGGGAGTCATCCGTGATCCGCGGATTCCCCCTCAGCGCGCCGACGCGCTGCGTACCCTCGGAATTCGTGACGCGCCCTGACACCACAGTCGCGGAGTGAGGCGGTAGATGGAACGCGAGAGCAGGATCGCCCAGTGGCTGCGCCGCCGGGCCGCCCAGGCGGAGGCCGCGCGCGGCGGCGACGGTTCCCCAGGGTCCCCCGCGCAGCCGCCCTCGGGCCGCGCGCCCCGGTCACGCCGCTGGTCACCACGGGGCGGCCGAGCGGCTGCGGGCGCCGGCGAGGCCGCCGCGGAGCGCGCGGACCTCCTGCTCACGGCCGCCGAGGCCGGCTTCCCCCTCGCCCCGGCGGCCCATCCCTCCGGATACGGCTGCTCCTGCGTACGGATCGGCTGCCCCACCCCGGGACGGCACCCCCTCTCCTTCGCCTGGCAGACCCAGGCCACCACCGACCGCGCCCAGATCGAACGCTGGCTCCACGCCGAGCCGCAGGCCAACTTCGTCACCGCCACGGGCCGCTCCCACGACGTCCTGGACGTGCCCGCCGAAGCGGGGTACGCGGCGCTGGCCCGGCTGGAGGAACGGGAGCGCGAGGCCGCCGCGGACGGCGTGCCCGGCACCGGGGGCCACTCCGGCGACGCCGACAGCGCGGGGGGCCCAGGGGCCGACGGTGACACCGGCTCCGGCACCGCGGCCGAAACCGTGCTCGGGCCCGTAGCGCTGCTGGGCGAGGACCGGATGCTCTTCTTCACCAGGACGCGGGGCAGGCCGGAGGACGAGGACGAGTGGTGGCCCTGCGAGCTGGACAGCCACCCCGAGACGATGGAGGAGCACCCCGGGCTGCGCTGGCACTGCCGGGGCAGCTACGTGCTGCTGCCGCCCTCCCGGCTGCCCGACCAGGACGAGGGGGTGCGCTGGCTGCGGCCTCCCGCCGCCGGTGCGCAGCTCCCCGAACCCCTCACCCTGCTGGAGACCCTCACCGACGCCTGCGCGGAGTACGCCATCACCGTGGACGGCCTGGAAGAGCGCGCGCCCTGGCCCGCACGCTGAGCGCCGCGCTCCACCCGTGCTGCGGGCCCGGTCCGGCGGCGCGGGGAGGGGCGCGCCCGCTCAGCTGCCGTGGGCCGAGGTCAGGCCCTCGACGCGGCTGAGGAAGGTGACCTTGCCGTTGGACTTCTGGGTCGGAACGGTCACGGCCTGCTCCGACATCCGCACATAGGTGACCGACTGCTGGGGCTTCCCCTTCATCAACGCCTTGACCAGCGGGTTCTTGACGTCGGGGTGGTAGCCGCGCGGCAGTGTCTGCTTGTGGTGGTGGCGGGTGGCGAAGAAGACCAGGGCGCCGCCGTCCTTCGTGCGGAGCCCGAAGGGCGCGTACCGCGGCGGTTCCGCCGCCTGGTCGGCGAACTCGTTGCGCACGTTCTTGCGCTTCGCCTCCTCGACGCGTTCCTCCCGCTGCTCGCTGGTGTGCGGCCCTGCCGCGAAGTCGTCCCCCGCGCCTTCTTGGAGGTAGCGGGCGTACCGCTTGCTCAGCTCGTCGGGCGGCACGGTCAGTCCGGCGTCGCCGCCGGCGACCGGGACGGTCCGCACATGGCCGTGCTCGTCCCTGGCGAACTCCGGCACCGCGTCGGGGTCGATCACGGACAGGTAGGACGCCTTCCACGGCCCGTCGGCCCGGTCGCGCTGGAAGACGAACAGCCAGCGTCCCTGCCCTTCGCGGTCGCTGCGGGAGTCCGTGACGAAGAACTTGGGCCAGCCCGCCTGTTCGGGGATCAGGTAGTGGGTGTCGGTCAGCTTCAGCCGGTTGTAGTCGGGGTTGCCCTCGGGCCTGACCTTCTTGCGCGAGGTGAGCCCCGCCTGGTCGATGGCGCCGAGCGGTCCTGTCTCGATCGTCGCGTTGAGGTCGACGTCGTAGGCGGTGTTGGCGCGGTTGTTCTTCTTCACGAACGTGGCGAGGACGTCGGCCGCCTCGGCCTTGCTCAGCGCGGGGACCACGGCACTGGCACCGTGCACGGTGACGCAGCCGGTCAGCGAGGCGAGCAGCGCCCCGGCCGTCACGGTCGCCGCCAACGGTATGCGCGCCGGCCCCCGAGTCCTCGTCCCCTTCACCTGTTCAACCCCTCCCGGTGCTGTTGGCGAACGTGACCCTACCTTGCGGGGTGTGGCTCCCCGCGCGGTGCCTGGCACAGTATGCGCGGCACACCGAGCGAGGGGGACACATGTCTTCGACCACACCATCGGGCCCGCCCTTGGAGGGGTTCCGTGCCGCTCTCGGGGCGTTACGGAGCGCGCAGAAGACATCGAAGGGGGTCTCCCTCTACTCGCGGTACGTCAACCGGCCCCTCGGCCGCGTTCTGGCCGCCGCCGCCCACCGGGTGGGGCTGACGCCGAACCTGGTCACGCTGGCGAGCGCCGCTTGCAGCTTCGCGGGGATCGCGGCCGTGGCGCTGGTGCGGCCTTCGTGGGGGCTGGGGGTGGCGGTCTGGGGTGCGCTCGTCGTCGGGTTCGCGCTGGACTCGGCGGACGGGCAGCTGGCCAGGTTGCGCGGCGGTGGCAGCCCGGCGGGCGAGTGGCTCGACCACGTCGTGGACTGCGCGAAGATCGTGGCGGTGCACGCCGCCGTGCTGGTCTCCTTCCACCGCTTCGGCGAACTGCCCGGCGAGGGCTGGCTGCTGGTGCCGCTGGGCTTCCAGATGGTGGCGGTACTGGTGTTCTTCGGCGGGCTGCTCACCGACAAGCTGCGGCCCGGTGGCGGAAGAGCCCGTGCGGCGCGGCCCCCTTCGACGTGGCGTGCGGTGGCGCTGCTGCCGGTCGACTACGGCGTCTTCTGCGTGCTGTTCCTGCTGCTGGGCGGCCCGGAGCTGTTCCGGGCCGCCTATGCCGTGCTGTTCGGGTGCTACGCGCTGTTCCTCGTCGCCTTCGGCGGCAAGTGGTTCAGGGAGCTGTCCGCGCCGTCTCGGGCGTGACGGGCTCGGGTCCCGCCAGCGCGTCGAGCGCGCGGCGCAGCTGAGTGGAGGAGGTATGCATGGTGTACGGGAAGTAGACGATCTCGACGCCGACCGTACGGAAGTCCGCCTCCAGCTTGTCGCCCTTGGGCGTACCCCGCCAGTCGTCCCCCTTGAACAGGACGTCGAAGCGGATCCGCTGCCAGGTGACCAGTTTGTCCGGCACCGTCTCCACGAACGCGGCGTCCACGAAGCGGATGCTGCGCACGATCTGGAGGCGTTCGACCAGCGGGATGACGGGGGGTCTGCCCTTGGCGCGCCCGGCCATCTCGTCCGAGACCACGCCCGCGACCAGGTAGTCGCAGCGTGCGCGGGCGTGCCGCAGCAGGTTGAGGTGGCCGACGTGGAAGAGGTCGTAGGCGCCGGGCGCGTAGCCCACGGTGTGCGTCATGGCTGGTCCCCCCAGGACGTGTGCCTTCCCCGGCGGCGGCCGGGTGGTGCCCGCGGCGCTCCACGGCCGCGGGTCGCATCGCTGCATGCAACCACAACCCGCAGGAAACGGGGACATGTTGGGGAAACCGCGCACCGCAGGCGCTACCCTGCCGGAGGGGGACGCGAGGGGAGCTCTCAGGGGAGAGAGAGGCGGATGTATGGGGGGATTTCCATGGTGAACGGCTTCGCCGCGCCCGCCCGGCGGGTGCTGCTGGTGTCGACCAACTACGCACCGGAGCAGGCGGGCATCGGGCCGTACGCGGCGCAACTCGCCGAGCACTGGGCGGCACGGGACGGCTGGGAGGTGCACGTCCTGGCGGGGATGCCGCACTACCCCGCCTGGCGTACCGATCCCGCCTGGCGGGGCGTGTGGCGGGCGACGGAAGTGCGCGGCGGGGTACGCGTCCACCGCCGCAGGCACACCGTCCCGCCCCGGCAGACCGCGGCGCGCCGGGCGCTGTACGAGGCGTCCATCCTGGCGCACGGGCTGCTCGCCCCGCCGCGTCTCGCGGGCCGCCCCGACGTGGTCGTCGCCCAGCTGCCGAGCCTCGCCGGGGGCGTGCTGGCCGCCCGCCTGGCCCGCGCGGCCGGGGTGCCGTTCGTCCCCGTCGTGCAGGACCTGATGGGTGCCGCTGCCGCCCAGAGCGGAATCCGCGGCGGCGACCGCGCCGCCGCACTCGCGGCGGCCGTCGAACGCCGGGTCCTCGCCTCCGCGGCGCTCGTCGGCGTCATCCACGAGAGCTTCACCGCCCGCGTCACCGCACTGGGCGTGCGGGAGGCCCGGGTGCGCACCGTCCCCAACTGGACGCACATCGCACCGCCCACGCGTGCGCGTGCCACGACCCGGGCCCGGCTGGGCTGGCGGGAGGACGAGACGGTGGTGCTGCACTCAGGCAACATGGGGCTCAAGCAGGGCCTGGAGGTCCTGATCGAGGCGGCCCGCCTGGCTCCCGGGTTACGCGTCGTCCTGATGGGCGAGGGCAATCAGCGTGCCCACCTCGCCCAACTGGCCGCGCCGCTGCCCAACGTGGACCTGCTGCCGCCCGCGGCCGAGGCCGACTTCCCCGACGTCCTGGCGGCCGCCGACGCCCTCGCCGTCACCCAGCGGGCCTCCGTCCTGGACATGAGCGTGCCGTCCAAGCTCACCTCCTACTTCGCCGCGGGACGCCCCGTCATCGCCTCCGTCGCCGACGGCGGCGGCACCGCGCACGAGGTGCGCCGCTCCGCCGCCGGACTCCTCGTGCCGCCCGAGGACCCGTCCGCGCTCGCCGCCGCCGCCCGCTCCCTGGCCGCCGACCCGGCGCGCGCCGCCGCGCTCGGCGGCGCCGGCCGCGACTACGCCACCGGACACCTCGGCCGCGAGGCGGGACTGACCCGATGTACGGCCCTGCTGGAGGAGGCGCTCAGGATGCGACGGGCACGGCCCGCGCGCGGAAGACACCTCGCCAGACCCCGGCCGCCCGCCGTACGCGGTGCGGCCCGCGAGCAAGGCGCCGTGGCATGACCGCCCGTGACGGGCACCAGGGCGACGAGACGGCCGGCTCGCCCGCGTACGACGAACCCGACCTGCTGCGCGACCAGTTCCGCCAGCTCCTGCGCTACCGCTGGCTCATCGCGCTCGGCGTCGTCCTCGGCCTGCTCGGCGGCGGCTGGCTCGGCCTGCGCGGCGCCGACTCCTACGCCGCCACCACCGAGATCACCGTCCGCCCGCTGCCCACCGACAGCAGCGGCGAGAACACCTCGGCGGGCGAGATCAGCATGGGCTCCGAGCGGCGCACCGCCTCCAGCAGCGTCGTCGCCGAGCGCGCGGCCCGCGCCCTGGACAGCTCTACGGACCCCCCTCGGCTGCTCGACGACCTCCAGGTCACCAATCCGCCCGAGACCCGCATGCTGCGCTTCGCCTACACCGCGCACAGCCCCGACGACGCCGCGCGCGGCGCCGACGCCTTCGCACACGCCTACCTCGACAACCGCGAGAGGGACGCCGCCGACCGCGTCGCCGACATGGTCGACCGCTACGAGAAGCAGCGGGCACCCCTGACCAAGGAACGCGACCGGCTGGCCGAGGAGATCGCCTCATCCGGCAAGGAGGGAGCGCTCGACGGCACCCTGTCGGCGCACTCCTCCGTCGTCAGCCGCATCGCCGAGATCAACGGGCGGATCAGCGACCTGCGCGCCGAGGACACCACACCGGGCCGCGTCGTCACCGAGGCCGCGCCGCCCACCGCGCCGTCGGGCCCCGGGCTGCCGCTGATGCTCGGGCTCGGTGCCGCCGTCGGCATCGGGCTCGGCCTGCTCGCCGCCTGGGTACGGCTCGTCTTCGACCCGGCCGTACGCACCCTGGGCGACGTCGTGCGCGCCCTGCACGCCCCCGTCCTGGGCACGCTGCCGCGCCGCCGGCGCCGCGGCCGCCGCCGGGCGCGGCGCTCCCTGCTGGCCGACGGCCGGCTCGCCGAGGAGTACCGCTCGGTCGCCTTCCGGCTGGCCTACGACGAGACGTTCGCGCGGCGCCGCCGCGTCCTCGTCGTCTCCCCGCGCGGCGGCATCGCCACCGCACTGGCCGCCTCCGTGAACCTGTCCGCCTCGTTCGCCGAGATGGGCAGGGAGGTGCTGCTCCTGGAGGCCGACCTGCGCACCCCCTCCCTCACCGAACGGCTGAGGCAGGCCGACGGCATCCAGCCGGGCTGGGCCCGCGCCCCGGGCCACGGCACCATCGGCTGGCCCGCGGGACACCGCATCCCCATCGACGCGGGCGAGTCCGGCGTCTTCGACCTCGTCCCCGGCTACCGCGTCAGCAAGGTCTCCCGCGCGCTGACCTCCTCCGCCGTCACCCAGCTGATCGGGCACGCCGACGAGCGCGACGGGGTGCTGGTCGTCCTCGCGCCCGCCGTGCTGTCGTACGCCGACGCCATCGCGCTCATCGACCGGGTCGACTGCGTGCTCATCGTGTGCGATCCGCGCGAGGTGCGGCGGGACGACCTCGCGCGGGTGCGGGAACTGGTCGCGGGGGCGGGCGGCTTTGTGCTGGGTGCGCTGCTGCACGGGGAGGGCGCGGGGACCGCCGCCCCGCGCGGCGGTACGCCGCCGCCACCCTCCACACCTGCGCGCAGGGCCCACGCGGGCCCGCGCGAGACCGAGTTGACCCGGCAGGGTGTCGCCCTGCGCGTGACGGGCCGGTGACGGAGCCCGGGGAAGCGCGGCGCCCCGAGCGGGGACCGGTGCCTGAGGACGGAGCCCCGGACGACCGGGCCGGAACGGGAGGGCGGGAAGGACCGGGGGCGCCGCGGCCAGGGCGGCGGCGGCACACCCGCACGGCCGCCCTCCTGTGCAGCGTCGCCGACCAGGGCGTGGCGGCCTGCACCAACATCGCGGTGCTCGTCGTCGCGGCCCGCCAGTCGACGGTGCACGCCTTCGCCACGTTCTCCCTCGTCTACACCGTCTTCACCGTCGTCCTCGGCCTCACCGTGGCGTACGTGGGCCAGGCGCTCGTCCTGGAGAAGGGCGCCCCGGCGGGCGTCGCCCGCGCGTGCCGTTCGGCGGTGGCGTTCACCGCACCGGCCTCGGCCGCCGTCGGCCTGCCCACGGCAGCAACGCTGTGGGCGTCGAGCGGCGGGGGGACGGCGACGGCGCTGGCCGCACTCGCGCTCGTGCTGCCGCTCGTCCTCACCCACGAGACCACCCGCTACGCCTTCTCCGCCCTGCACCGGCCCCACCACGCCCTCGGCGCCGACCTGCTCCGCCTGGTGGTGGCGGTGCCCGCGCTGGCCGTCCAGCCGCACGGCGCGAGCGCGCACCGGCTGCTGCTGGTCTGGGGCCTGGCCACGCTGCCCGCACTCGCCGCGGCCTCGCTGCTGCTGCGCCGGCACACCCGGGGCGCGGGCCAGGACCCGGCCCGCTATCTGCGCGCCGGGCACCTCGGGCGCAGGTTCGCCGTGGAGTTCGGCGTCGGGAACGCGGGCACGCAGCTCGCGATCATCGGCCTGGGACTGGTGGCGAATCCGCTGGCGGTGGGCGCGCTGCGCGGCGCCGCCACGCTCTACGGCCCGTTGAACGTGCTGTTCAACGCGGCCACCGGGTTCGGACCGCCGCTGCTGCACCGCGCCGGCGGCGAGAGGCGGGCCGCCCGCGCCGCGTGCGCCACCGGGGGAGTGCTGGCCGTGGCGGCGGCCGCGTGGACGGCGGTGCTGGTGCTGCTGCCCGGCGCGTACGGGCGGGCGCTGCTGGGGGACACGTGGTCGGCCGCGTCCCGGCTGCTGCCCGCGACGGGCAGCCAGTACGCGGCGATGGCGCTGGGCACGTGCGGGCTGCTGGCCCTGCGGGTGCTGCGTCCGCGTACCACGCTGCCCATCCAACTCGTCTTCTCCCTCGCGTCCGTCGGCTGCATGCTCGGCGGTTACGCGCTCGGCGGGGTGCTCGGCGCCGCCTGGGGGCTGTGCGCGGGCTCGGCGGCGAAGGGCGCGGCGAGCTGGTCGCGGGCAGCGCGGGTGCTCAGGTCGGGGGAGCGGGCCGAGGCCGGGGCCCTCACCTCGGCGCGCCGTGCGCCCGGCGGTCCTCGCGGAGCGTCGTGACGAACAGGACGCACAGCGCGGCGATGGCCACCCGGCCCATGCCCTGGAGCAGCGAGCCGCGCAACAGGATGAAGCTGTATCCGGCGACGAGGGGCACGACGACGGCCGTGACGCTGCCGGGCCCCGCGCGGCTGTGGGGCGCACCCGTGCGGGCGGTCGCCGCGGCCCAGCCGTCCTCGGCCGTGCGCCGCGCGTACCGCCGGTCCGCGCGCGCGGCGCCGTAGCCGACGGCGGCGAAGCCCAGCGCCATGCCGTAAGGGCCGAAGTCGAGCCAGAGCTCCGCCCACAGCGGGGAGGAGAGGTTCGGGTAGGGCATGCCCATCCACGTGCCGACGCGGGTGCCCGGGTCGTGGGGCTTGTCCGTCCACACCGAGCGGGGCACGAAGAACAGCGCGGTGCCGGTCAGTTGCCTCCCGTAGCTGTGCCCCTCGCCCGAGCCGGCGAAGGTGACGGTGTTGGCGACCATGCCCACCTGGTCGTAGTCCTTCATGGTGAGCGGTTCCAGCAGCGAGTCCGTCGACCGGCTGGGCCGCTCTGTGCCCTCCTCGTAGCGGAACCGGTCGGCGAAGGGGAAGACGACCAGCGCGATCGCCACCCCGGTGGCCAGCGCGGCCCGGTACATCACGGGGCTGCGCGGGAACGCCGTGAACAGCAGCGAGAACAGCACCGTCAGGAACCAGTAGCGCGGGTTGGACACCGGGTTGTTGACGACGGCGTTGAGGCCCAGCATCGCCAGCCACAGCACGGGCACCAGCGGGCGGCGGCGCGCCGTCCGCGAGACGACGAGCCAGCGCGTGAGGAAGAGCAGCGCCAGCAGCGCCGGCACGGTGCCGAAACCGCGCAGGAACGCCGAGCCCGCCTGCGAGGTGGCCTCCGCTGCGGCGGCGCCCAGGCTCTCCCTGACCTCCTCGCGGTTGGAGAAGAAGACCGCCGGGCCGCCGAGTTCGCCGATCAGCAGGCCGCTGCACACCAGTGCCAGCGCGCACAGCGCGTACAGGCGGCGCGTGTGGACGCGCGCGTGCGGCCTGCGCCGCTCCTGCATGCGGCCGCGCAGCGGTGGCCGGTGCCGCGCCACCAGCGCGCCCACGTCGAAGGCCACCATCCCGGCCAGGACGAGCGCAGAGGCGAGCACCGTGTCCGAGCGCGGGCCCACCACAGGTGTGGGCGTGCGGTCCAGCACCGTCTGCGCCAGGGGAGCGATGCCCATCGCGATGTAGCCGAACAGCCAGAACGCACCCTGGATCAGGCGCCGGTGCGCGGTCAGCACCATGGCCGCCAGGCGGGTGCCCGCGTACGCGCAGGTGGCGGACTGGAGCCAGTAGACCGCGTCGTGGGGTCCAGGGCCAGGCTGGGTGGCGACCGCCGCGGGGAGCACCGCCACGAGCGCCGCGACCAGCGGGATGGCGAGGGCGCGGGAGAGGACGGCGCGGGGGGCGGTGGGCGAGGGGAGGCGGCCCGGTGGCGCGGCGGTGCCGGTGCGGGTGCTCACGCTCCCCGCCCCCGCCGTACCGCAAAGGAGAAACGGGAAGAACCGGAGTGATTGAGGGCAAATCCGGTAATATGCCTACCAGTGGCCAGGGAGGGGACACCGATGAAAGCGCTGCACGTCGTGACGCTGCACACGCCCACGCACGACTTCGGAGGGCCCACGCGCGTGGCCCTCAACCTGTGCCGGGGTTTACGGGAAGCGGGTGAGAGCGCGGCCCTGGTCGCCCTCGGGGACGGTTTCCCCGGCGTGCTGCCCCGCACGGTGGACGGCGTACCCGCCCGGCTCTTCCAGGCCCGGCACGTGCTGCCCCGCTTCGAGGTCAGCGGCATCACGTCCCCCGCTCTGCTCGCGGCGGCCCCCCGCCTGCTCCGCTCGGCGGACGTGGTGCACGTCCACCTGATGCGCGATCTGGTCACGCTCCCCGTGGCGATGATGGCAGCCCGCATGGGCCGGCCGCTGGTGTTGCAGACACACGGCATGATCGACCCGACCGAGAAGCGGGTGGCGAAGGCCGTGGACGTGCTGGGCCTGCGCTGGGTGCTCGGACAGGCCGACGCGGTGCTCCACCTGACCGGCAGCGAGCGGGAGTTGACCGAGGCGGTGACGGCGCCTGCGCCGATGGGGCCCTCGTACCGGCTGGTCAACGGGGTGGCACCGCAGCCGCCGCGCCCCCAGCCGCGGGCCGGGCGGCCGCCGACGGTGCTGTACTGCGCGCGGGTGCAGGAGGGCAAGCGGCCGCAGGATTTCGTCGGGGCCATGCCCACGGTGCTGGCCGAGCGCCCCGAGGCCCGGTTCGTTCTCGCGGGCCCCGACACGGGGGCCTTGGCCGAGGAGTTGCTGGCGCTGGCCCGCTCGCTGGGCGTGGGCCACGCGCTGGAGTACGCCGGCGCGCTGGACCACGCGGGCGTCATGGAGCGGCTCCGCTCCAGCGACGTGTTCGTGCTGCCCTCCGTCAAGGACGCGTTCTCCGTCTCCGTGCTGGAGGCCCTGTCGGTGGGGCTGCCCGTCGTGGTGACCCGCACCAGCGGTCTGGCGCCGGACGTGGCGGCGGCCGGGGCGGGCCGCCTGGTGGACAGCGCACCGGAAGGACCCGGCGCAGCGGAGAACGGGGCCAGGGTGGGCCGGGCGGTACTGGAGCTGCTGGACCCGGCGGCAGGCGAGGCCGCCTCCCGCGCGGCGTGGCGGCTGGCGCGCGACAGTTTCACCCTGGACGCGGTCGTGGAGACGCTGCGCGGGGTGTACGCGACGGCGTGCGAGCGGGTCAGCGCCGCCCCCTCGCCCCGGACCCGGTACCGGCGCCCGGCGGGTCGGCCGCCTCGCGTGCCTTGAGCCCGATCTGCCACCGGTAGAAGCTCATCGCGAGCGCGTAGTCGAACCCGGCGCGGCCGTCGAGGAAGCCCCGCCGGTAGACGTAGGCGTAGGCGAAGGACACCAGCGGTTTGAGCGGGGCCCGGTGGAAGAGGCGGCCCTGGCGGGTCTTGGCCTGCCGGATCTGCTCCCTCACCCGCGGGCGCCCCTCCAGCCAGGCCTCCCAGTCCGAGTAGCGGTTGTGCCGCTCGAACCAGGTGCGGACCGGATCGAGGTCCCGGTGTTCGAGGGGCGCGGCGAGACGGACGGCCGTCGGGGCCAGCGGCTGGTAGTGGCCCTCCTGTTCGCCCATGCCGGGGGCGGCGAGGTCGTCGGGTTCGGGGAAGCGGCAGCGGGTGCGGTCCAGCAGCACGCGCTTGACGATCGTGTACCCGTGCCGCAGCCGGCGCCCGGCGAACCAGTAGCCCAACGGGATGTCGAACGCGGCAGGGCGTACGGTGCGGCCGGGCGGCGGGGTGAAGACGCGCCGGATCTCGCGCAGCAGCTCCTCGCTCGGCGTCTCGTCGCCGTCGAGGAAGAGGACCCAGTCGACCTCGGGGTGGACGTGGTCCAGACACCACTGCTTCTTCTTCGGGTACCGGCCGTCCCAGGTGTAGGGCACCACTTCGGCGCCCTCGGCCTCGGCGAGGGCGCGGGTGTCGTCGGTGCTGCCGGAGTCGACGACCACGACGTGCGCGAAGTGGCCGATCACGGACCGCACGGTGCCCGCGATGTTCCGGGCCTCGTTCCTCGTCGGAATCGCGACGACGACGGGCAGCTTGTCCACAGCGGCTCTCTCCACAGCGGTCGGTCTCCAGGGGGTGCGGGGGTCACTTCTTGCCGGCTGCTTTTAGCAGCGGGGCGAACTTCGGGCACAGGTGCCGGATCGCGGGTCCGGCCTGGTCGATCTCGCCCGCCCTCAGGGCGCTGACCGCGTCCTTCTCGCTGCTCTCGGCCGTCGTGGCGATCCGTTCGCAGGCTCTGCGGCCCGCCTCCAGCACGGCGGCGGGCTCCAGCCCCCGCGGCACCCGGTCGACCAGGTAGTCCTTCTCCTTCCTGGTGAAGGACCCGGTGGCGGGCGTCAGCCGGGAGCGGGGCACCTTCGCCGTGGCCTTGTCGTCGGGTGCGTCCTCGCCGTCCTTCCCGGCGGAGGCGCTCGGACGGGGCGAGGCCGTCGCGGTGGCGCCGGTGCGGCCCGCCTGGTCGGAGCCCGCACGGTCGCCGTGCTGCCGGCCGCCCTCACCGCCGCCGCATCCGGCCGTCAGCGCCAGGGCGGCCGCCACCAGGGCGGCCGCCACGGCACGTGAGACCTTGGCGGCGCTCACGGCTTCCTGTAGGTCAGCGTGAGCTTGGGGCCCGTGCCGCCCGACTCGCGGGCCCACAGCCACAGGCTGTCGCTGCCCAAGGAGGTCAGGGCCAGGTCGAGGGTGTCGCCCGCCGCTTCCCGGACCGCGCCCGCACGCAACGGCACGTCGTAGTCCGTACGGACGTCGGCCGCGCCGTCGAGGCCGCCCAGCGGCGTCTCGCCCACGGCGGGACGCTTCGCCCAGGTCACCTCCTTCTCCGACCAGGAACCGGTCACCGGCACGACGTCCACCGTGTCGCCGCTGGCCGCGCTCGGCTCACTGCTGGTCGTGACGGTCAGCGTGGCCTCCTCCAGCACCATTCCGCTGGGCGGGGACGGCACGTCGAAGCGCACGTAGCCGATGTACGGCGACGAGCCGCGCACCGCGAGCTGCTGGTGCGTGCCGTACGTGGCGTTCACGGCCGCGCCGTTCACGTACGCGTCGGCCGTCGCCTCCCGCTCCAGCGTCGTCTCCGTCGGGGTGCCGGGCGTCGTCACCGTGGCCGCTTCGGAGCGGGCGCTGGTGTTGGTGTCGTCCGCGTCGCTCGCCGTGATCCGGTAGGAGTAGTCGGTGCCCGGCTTGGCCGAGGTGTCGGTGAAGGCGACCGTGGGCCTCTCCCAGAACGTGGAGTCGGCCGTGACCGTGCCCACAGGCTCTCCGCCGCCGTTGCGGTAGACGCGGTAGGTCAGCTTCCGGTCGTCCAGGTCGGTGCTCGCCGGCCAGCTGACCCGCACGCCCTTGGTGGTGTTGGCGGCCTTCACCCCGTCCGGCACGGAAGGCGCCCCGGTGTCCGGGCCGTTCGCGAAACGCACCAGCCCCTGCTGCGGCCTGTTGCCGTCGCTGGTGATGCGGGTGAACGCCCCGCCCACCCACATGTAGTCCTTGCCGCCGCCGGAGGAGACCACCATGGCGCGCGGCCCGACCTGCTCGACGTTCAGCGGCCCGTCGTCCGTGTCGGGGAACCACGACAGCAGCGGTGTCGGATCGTCGACCGACTCCGCCAGCAGGTGCTGCCGCTCGTGCAGCTCGGGGAACTGGCCCATGCTCTCGCAGTTGTGCGCGTGCGAGCTGCTGTAGAGCACGCCCTTGTAGACGGTCAGGTCCTGGGTGGCGCCCAGGCAGGTGTCGCGCCAGCGCTGCTCGAAGTCGTCCAGGTCGAGCGCGATCCGGCCGTCGAACACGCCGCCGCCCGTGCCCTCGTTGCCGGTGTAGATCCCGGTCTCGTCCACGTAGAGCCCCTTGACCACGCTGTTGCGGGGCACGAACCGGTTCGGATAGCTCTTCCTCAGCGCGCCCGACGAGGCGTCCACGACCGCCAGCGCGTGCGAGTCGGCCCCGCGCACCTGTTCGAAGTCGCCGCCCAGCACCACGCTCTTCCCGTCCGGCGTGACCTCCACCGCCCGGCCCGCCTTGTCCGCGTCCGCCTTCCAGGACTTCAGCTGCCCCTCGGTGGAGACCGCCGCGAACTTGGCCCGCTTCTCCCCCTCCACCGTGGTGAAGTCACCGCCGAGGTAGACGGTGTCGTCGGTGGCGGCCAGCGCGTGCACCGGCGCCGAGACCGTCAGCTGGAAGCCGGATTCGACCTTGCAGGAGGGCAGGTCGATCGCGGCCACCCGGCTGGCGTTCGTCCCGTTGACGGCGGCGAAGTTCCCGCCGGCGTACAGCGTCTTCCCGTCCGGCGAGACCGTCAGCGCCCGCACGGTGGCCGTGCCGCTGCCCACCGTGAAGTTCAGGCGGCAGTCCGTCGGCTCGCCGGTCGCCGCGTCGAACGCGGCGAAGTTGACGGCCTCGCGCTCCTTCGCACCGGGCTCCGCGCCCGGCGGACGGATCGCGGAGAAGGTGCCGCCCGCGAAGACCGTGCCGTTCGACTGGGCCATCGCCCACACGACGCCGTTCGTCTGCCACGTCGGTAAGGTGTCCGCCGTCATCGCCACCGGCGGTGTGAGGGCCGCCGCCTGGCGGGCGCCCCGCTCGGTGAGGGCCGGCACCGCCGTGGTGGCGGCCGCCACGGCCAGCACGGTCGCGGCCACGGCCGCCTTGCGGGGCCCCGTCGTGCGGGCCCCCGCCTTGCGAAGGGTCCTCGTTCGTCTCACTGTGCTCCCCAATTGCTGTGGTTGATGCGTGTCCCCGGCCGAGGGCACCCGGCGTCACCGGCGCTGCGTGTCCCCGGCCGGGGGACACCCGGCGTCACCGGCGGTCAACGCGCACCGCCTCACCCGACAACTCCGCCTCCAGCGCCGCGATGTCGGCCTCGACCATGACGCGTGCCAACTCCGCCCACGTGACGCGCGGCTTCCACCCGAGCAGGTCGTGCGCCTTCGCCGCGTCGCCGATGAGCGCGTCCACCTCGCTGGGCCGCTCGTAGGCGGGGTCGAACTGCACGTGCTCGCGCCAGTCGAGTCCGCCGGCGAGGAAGGCCTCCTCCAGGAAGGCCCGCACGGTGGTGGCGGATCCTGTGGCCACCACGTAGTCGTCCGGCCGCTGAGCCTGCAACATCAGCCACATGGCTTCGACGTACTCGGGCGCGTACCCCCAGTCCCGCACCGCGTCCAGGTTCCCGAGGTAGAGGTGGCGTTGCAGCCCGGCCCTGATGCGGGCGACGGCTCGGGTGATCTTGCGGGTCACGAACGTCTCGCCGCGGCGCGGGGACTCGTGGTTGAAGAGGATGCCGTTGACCGCGAACAGGCCGTACGCCTCGCGGTAGTTGACCGTGGCCCAGTACCCGAAGACCTTCGCGCAGCCGTACGGGCTGCGCGGGTGGAAGGGCGTCGCCTCGTTCTGCGGGGGAGGGGCCGCGCCGAACATCTCGGAGGAGGAGGCCTGGTAGATGCGGGTGTCGATGCCGCTGGCCCGTATCGCCTCCAGCAGCCGCAGGGTTCCCATGGCGGTGACGTCGCCGGTGTAGAGCGGCGAGTCGAAGGAGACGCGCACGTGGGACTGGGCGCCGAGGTTGTAGACCTCGTCGGGGCGAAGGTCGCGCAGGAGGTTGACGAGGGCGACGCCGTCGGCGAGGTCGGCGTGGTGGAGGACGAGGGAGCGGCCCTCGTCGTGCGGGTCCTCGTACAGGTGGTCGATGCGGCCGGTGTTGAAGGAGGAGGAACGGCGGAGCAGGCCGTGCACCGTGTAGCCCTTCTCCAGCAGCAGTTCGGTCAGGTACGAGCCGTCCTGGCCGGTGATGCCGGTGATCAGCGCGCTCTTGCCCACGCTGTCGCCCACGCTCTTGCCCATGCGGCGCCGTCCTCAGTGGTGTGTGTCCGTGGTGGCGGGGAGACCTGCCGTGCTCTCGGCCGGTCCCGGGATGACGGTCTCATCCGGTGCGCGGGCTTCGTACTCTTTGCCGCTTATCTGCCCGTTCGGGGCTGTTGGGTGGCACAATGCGACGCCATGACGCCGACGCCGCGCACGACGCCCGCGCACGCCACCCCTCGATCCGCCCCGGTCCCCGGCCCCGCTCCTGTTCCCGACCCCGTCACCGGGGCCGGGACGCTGCTGCCTGACCGTGCCCGCGTGGTCGTCGCCGGCCACCGCGGACTGGTCGGCTCCGCCGTGGCCCGCCGGCTGGCGGCCGACGGCTACGAGGTGCTGACCCGCGACCGCGCCGCCCTCGACCTGCGCGACGCGCCCGCCACCGCGCGCTGGCTGCGCGAAGCGCGCCCCCACGCGGTCGTACTGGCGGCCGCCAGGGTCGGCGGCATCATGGCCAACAAGACGCAGCCCGTGCCGTTCCTGGAGGACAACCTGCGCATCCAGCTCAGCGTCATCGCGGGCGCCCACGCCGCGGGCGTCCCCCGGCTGCTCTTTTTGGGCTCGTCCTGCATCTATCCCAAGCACGCGCCGCAACCGATCACCGAGGACGCCCTGCTCACCGGCGCCCTGGAGCCGACGAACGAGCCGTACGCGCTCGCCAAGATCGCGGGCATCACCCAGGTCCGCGCCTACCGCGAGCAGTACGGCGCCGCCTACATCAGCGCGATGCCGACCAACCTGTACGGGCCCGGTGACAACTTCGACCTGGAGACCTCGCACGTGCTGCCCGCCCTCGTGCGCCGCTTCCACAAGGCGAAGCGGGACGGGGCGCCCGAGGTGGTGCTGTGGGGCAGCGGCACGCCGCGCCGCGAGTTCCTGCACGTCGACGACCTGGCGCGGGCGTGCGTCCTGCTGCTGCGGGACTACGACGGTCCCGCACCGGTCAACGTCGGCTGCGGGCGGGACCTGACCATCGCGGCGCTCGCCGAGACGGTGCGCGACGTGGTCGGCTACCGAGGGCGCGTCACCTGGGACACGGACCGCCCCGATGGCACCCCGCGCAAACTTCTCGACGTCAGCCGCCTGTTCGCGCTCGGCTTCCGGCCGCGGGTGCCGCTGCGGGAGGGTATCCGCTTCACGTACGAGTGGTGGCAGGAGTCGGAGCTGTCCACGCGGCCCGGCCGGCAGGGGCGGTCCGGTCCGCCCAGTCGACCGGATCGGCCGGATCGACCGGATCGGCCCGATCGGCCGGAGCGGCGAGGGCGGCCGGGGGCTGCGGCGGGTGCGTAACCCTGCGCGGGTGCGTAACGCTTCGGGGGCTCGGGGGTCCATTCAGTATGCGCCTCTTCCGTCCACCACGGCCCGCACGGTGCGGGCCAGCAGGTCCAGGTCCGTCGTCAGCGACCAGTTGTCCGCGTAGCGCAGGTCCAGCGCCAGGCTCTCGTCCCACGAGAGGTCCGAGCGGCCGCTCACCTGCCAGGGCCCGGTCAGCCCGGGCCGCACCGCCAGCCGCCGCAGCGCCGTCGCCCCGTAGTCCGCCACCTCCTCCGGCAGCGGAGGCCGCGGGCCCACGAGCGACATCTCCCCACGCACCACGTTCACCAGCTGCGGCAACTCGTCCAGCGAGGTGCGCCGCAGTACCCGGCCGACGCGGGTGACGCGCGGGTCGGTCCGCATCTTGAACAGCGGCCCGTCCACCTCGTTGGCGGCGGCCAGATGCGGCCGCAGCCGGTCGGCGCCGACGGACATCGAGCGGAACTTCCACATGGTGAACGGCGTGCCGTGGTGGCCGACGCGGACCTGCCGGTAGAGCGCCGGCCCGGGGGAGTCGAGCCGTACGGCCAGCGCCACGAGCGCGAACAGCGGCGCCAGCAGCGCCAGTCCGAGCGCGGCACCCACCCGGTCCAGCACGGCCTTGAGCGCGAGTTGCGGGCCGCGCCGCACCGGGGGGTCGACGTGCAGCAGATGGAGCCCCGCAGCGGTGGAGGGGCGCACCCGGCGCAGCGCCACGTCCGCCAGCCCTGAGGCGATGACCAGCGGCAGCCCCGCGTCCTGCACCGCCCACGTCAGCGTGCGCAACCGCTCGCCGCACAGCAGCGCCCCGGGCACCACCAGCACCGTCTCGACCCGGTGCAGCCGGATGGCCGCCAGGACGGCCGCACCGTCGACGGTGCCGCCGTCTCTGCCGTCCCCGGACGGCGCGGCGTCCAACTGCCCGGCCTCGGGCACGCCGCTGCGGGGGGCCGCTCCACCGACCGGCACGGCGCCGATGACGACGTAGGGATGGTCCGTGCGGCTGGCCAACTGCTCCACCACCCGGTCCACGGCGCCGCCCTCGCCGACCACCAGCGCCCGCCGCACCGCGTGGGCCTGGCGGCGCTGTGCCGTCAGGTGCCGGTGCGTCACCGAGCGGCATGCCGCGGTGAGCAGCGGAGCGGGGGTCAGCGCCACCAGGGCGACCGCGGGCGGGGAGTTCTCGCCGGTCACCACCCGGACGACGGCGAGCACCCCGACGAGCGTGAGCCAGTCGTGCACCGTCGCCAGCAGTCCCCTGGTCTCGCCCAGCCAGCGGCGGCCGTACCGCTGGTGGGCGGCCAGCACGCCGAGCCAGCATCCGCCGACCGTCGCCGTCGCGGCGGCCGTGTGCGCCTGCGACGCCTGGTGGAAGAGCAGTGCCACGGGCAGCGTGCCTCCGACGGCGTCGGCTGCCAGCGCGACGGGCCGGTACCAGCCGCACTTCTCCCGGCTGGCGGTGACGTCTCCGGCCGCGATGTCGTCCCTGTGCCTGCCACCGGTGCGGCCGGCTTCGACCGGTGCCGGTACGGCTCCGGGCCTTCTGCCGGGCTCCGGCTCGGCCGGCTCCCCCAGCTCGGACACAAACGCGAAGTCGCGCCGCATGAACCCCCCAGGTACGCGGAACCCCCACACAGCGCACAGAACCGCCACGTTTGTGGTGAGGCGCCGACATCCACCAGACCTTAAGGCATATGAGTACGCTGCGTGGCCATCTGCTCACTTCCTCGCAAGAAGTGCGGAGAGTGCGGTGGGGGTTGTAGCACAGTGCGCGTATATTCCGGGTGATTCGTCGTAGAAGATCGCCGCCGGGACCCACCGCCGTGCCGAGCGCTTGACCTTGACGTCAGCGGCAGGGTTCGAGGATGCGGACATGACCGAGAACACCTCACCCTCCGGCTCCGCCTCCCGCCCAGGCGACGGTCCGCGCACCGTCGTCGTCACCGGTGCGGGAACCGGGATCGGCCGGGCCACCGCCCGCGCGTTCGCCGCCAACGGCTCCCACGTCATCGCCGTGGGCCGCCGGGCGGAGCCGCTGCGCGAGGCGGCCGCCGAACCGGGCTCCGGCACGATCACGCCCGTATCCGCCGACATCACCGCCCCGCACGCGCCGGACCGCATCGTCGAGGCGGCGCTCCAGGCGACGGGCCGGCTCGACGTGCTGGTCAACAACGCCGCCGTGGTCGGCGACGAGAGCCTGGGCGGCTACACCCCCGCCGGGATAGAGTGGCAGCTCACCACCAATCTCACCGCCCCCGTCCTGCTGACGCAGGCGGCGCTGCCCGCGCTGCGGACGGCACCGGCGGGCGGCGTGATCCTCAACGTCAGCACAGCGCTCGGGCAGCGCGCCTGGCCGGGCAACTCCCTCTACGCCGCGACGAAGGGGGCCCTCGAGGTGCTCACCCGCGGCTGGGCGGTGGACCTGGCGGCGGACGGCATCCGGGTCGCCGCCGTCGCCCCGGGCGCCATCGACACCCCCATCGGGGAACACCGCGGCCTCGATGCGGAGCGGCGGGCGGCCCTCAGGAAGTGGCAGATCGGCCACACCCCGCTCGGCCGCGTCGGCAGGCCCGAGGAGGTCGCCTCCGTGCTCGTCCAACTGGCCTCGGACAAGGCCGCGTTCGTCACCGGGGTCGTGCTGCCCGTGGACGGCGGCGCGGTGGTGGCGTGAGGCGCGTGGTACCACTGTCCAAGGTACGTTCCACTGGGCCCGGCGGAGGGGGAGCCTCGGTGCGCATCGGTGAACTGGCACGGCGGACGGGGACCACGGCGCGGGCACTGCGCCACTACGAGCAGGCGGATCTCCTCACCTCGGAGCGAGCCGCCAACGGCTACCGCGTCTACCACGCGTCCGCCGAAGTGCGTATCCGCAACATCCGCCATCTCATCGACGCCGGGCTGACGCTGGAGGACGTCGGCTTCTTCGCCGCCTGCCTGGACGGCGACATCACCGCCGGTGCGCCCTCCCCCGAGGGACTGCGCGTCGTCGAGGAACGGCTCGCCGTCCTGGAAGCCCGCATCGCCGCCCACACCGAGGCCCGCGACCGGCTGCGCGACGCACTGAGCCGGGCGGCCGCCGTGAGACGGCCGGCCGCCTGAGGGGCCCCCGGCCGTGCCCTTTCGCCGGGGCACCCCCGTCGGCGTGTCGTTCCCTTTGACGGATGACGCTCCCGCAGCGCGCCGCGCCGGGTACCCCCTCTTCCATGCGTCACCCCCTTAGGCGGTGACGCATGGAAGAGGGGGTACCCCGTGGCGCGGGGCCGGTCTCCGCGTCATCCCTTCACGCACACGACCTGCTTCAGCTTGGCGACGACCTCCACCAGGTCGCGCTGCTGGTCGATGACGCGCTCGATCGGCTTGTACGCACCGGGGATCTCGTCCACCACCCCCGCGTCCTTGCGGCACTCGACGCCCCGTGTCTGCTCCGCCAGATCCTGCTCGGAGAACCGGCGCTTGGCCGCGTTCCTGCTCATACGCCGGCCTGCGCCGTGCGAGGCCGAGTTGAACGACGCCGCGTTCCCCAGGCCCTTGACGATGTAGGAGCCGGTGCCCATCGAACCGGGGATGATGCCGTACTCGCCGCCGCCCGCACGGATGGCGCCCTTGCGGGTGACGAGGAGCTCCATACCGTCGTAGCGCTCCTCCGCCACGTAGTTGTGGTGGCAGGAGATCGTCTCGTCGAAGACCGGCTTCGCCTTCTTGAACTCCTTGCGCACGACGTCCTTGAGCAGGCCCATCATCAGCGCACGGTTGTGCTTGGCGTACTCCTGCGCCCAGAACAGGTCGTGCCGGTAGGCCCCCATCTGCGGGGTGTCAGCGACGAAGACCGCCAGGTCGCGGTCGACCAGTCCCTGGTTGTGCGGCAGCTTCTGAGCCACCCCGATGTGGAAGTCCGCGAGCTCCTTGCCGATGTTGCGCGAACCCGAGTGCAGCATCAGCCACACCTGGTCCTCGGTGTCGAGACACACCTCGATGAAGTGGTTGCCCCCGCCGAGCGTGCCCATCTGCTTGGTGGCGCGCTCCTGCCGGAACCGTACGGACTCTGCCACGCCGCCGAACCGCGCCCAAAAGTCCTCCCACCCGTTGGTCGGCAGCCCGTGGACGCGGCCGGGCTCCACCGGCTCGTCGTGCATCCCGCGGCCGACCGGAATGGCCTGCTCGACCCGCGAGCGCAGCCGTGAGAGGTCACCGGGCAGGTCGTTCGCGGTCAGCGACGCCCGCACGGCGGACATGCCGCACCCGATGTCGACGCCCACCGCCGCCGGGCAGACCGCCCCGTGCATCGCGATGACGGACCCGACCGTGGCGCCCTTCCCGTAGTGCACGTCCGGCATCACCGCGAGGCCCTTGATCCAGGGCAGGGTCGCGACGTTCTGCAACTGCCGCAGGGCCGCGTCCTCCACGGACGCCGGGTCCGCCCACATGCGGATCGGCACCCGTGCCCCGGGCATCTCGACGTGACTCATGACTGACCAACTCCCCCGAAACCGCTCGGTGACTTCCGGCGCGACGTCCGCGCGCACGCGCACGCGACGTCCGCGCAAACGAGCAAACACACACGTGAACCGCGCGTGAACCGCCAGGCGCCGCCGCGGTCGTGCGGCCCGGCGCTCACCCATTGTGCGCTCCGGTGCACCCGCGACGGCAAAGGATTTTCGGCCTGGAGCGGCGGTGGAGAGCACGGATGCCGGTGGCCCGGAACCGTTGCCTTGCACAGGGGTGTCTCCCCAAGTTGAAATCGGATCCTCTTGGTACGGATCTTGTTGGTAATGACGGAGTGACGGGGGAGGCAACAGTGGCTTTCGAGGAGTGGGAGCAGGCCAAGGCGAACGCCGCCGCCGCGGGGGACGACACCCGCATGCAACTCGCCGGGCGCCCGGCCGCGGGCGGCTCGGGCGGGAACGGCGGCGCGTCGGACCTCGTCGTCCACGACGACGAACTGGGCAAGCTCGGCAACATGGCGTACGACCTGCGGCACCAGCTCGGTGTCGACGGCAAGCACGCGCGCCACGCCAGCTACGAGGCCGCCGGCTCACTGGCCGACGACGGCTTCGACATGGGCACGGCGCTGAGCGAGGCGTGCGACTCCTGGGACACCAAACTCAAGACGCTCGGCGACGCCTGCGGCCAGATCTCCAACCACCTCGACTACTCGCGAGGCGCCCACGCCAAGGACGAGGACCGCATCACCTCGCAGATGTCCTCGATCGCGAAACTCGACGAGTACCTCAAGTACGACAAGTAGGGGGCGACGGGCGCCATGGACATACCCACAGTGGGACAGCTGCGCGACCTGCGGCTGGGGAAACTCAACACCGCGATCACGGACTGGACGGAGACGGTCGAGCGGCTCCGCACCCTCGCCACCGGTGAGGGGGGTAAGGGCGGCGGCGCCGGTGGAAACGGCGGCGGGGGCTCGAAGGGCGCCGGCGTGACCGCCACAGGTCTCAGCTCCGCCGCGGCCAAGGCCACCTGGGCCGGCAAGAACGCCACCGTCACCAGGGAGTTCGTCACCAAGACCGCCACCCAGTTCTCCGAACTGGTCGAGGAGGCCGAAGACGTCCTCGGCATCCTCAAGAGCGCTCGCAAAGCCTTCAAACAGCACAAGGAAGACCTGGAGACCGTCGTCACCGACGTCGCCAAGGACAACGTCTACGTCCACGACAACAACGCGGTGAAGGGCTCGGTGCCCTCCGGTGCCGCCGCGGGCGACGCGGACATCAAACCCCCCACCCAGGCAGAGCTCGACGCGGCCGAGAAGAGAGTCAAAAGAGTGCTGTGGGAGGCCGGCGAGAGCAACCGCATCGCGGCCCGCGAACTGCGCGCCATGGCCAAACGCAAGCACGACTTCTCCGGATCCGCGGCCGACTCCCTCAAGAAGGCCGACCGCAGACAGGGCAAGGCGGACGCCCAGTACTGGACGAAGCGCCTCAAGGACGGCGACGTCAAGGTGTGGGAGCTGGACGAGAAGGAACTCAAGAAGTTCAACGAGACCCTCCGCGACCAGCGCGACAACCCCGCCTTCACCGAGAACTTCGCCACCGGCATGGGCGCCGAAGGCACCCTCCAGTTCTGGCGCGACCTGGCCGACCCCGGCCACGGCGACACCCCCACAGGCGACCGCGCCAAGCTGCTCGACCACATCCAGGGCAACCTCAGCATGACCCTGGCCAACGCCACCCGCGTCGACAGCCCCGCGATGGCCAAGTGGGAGAACGACATCATCAACGCCGGCACCAAGCAGTTCGGCCACGAGGGCATCATGGCCAAGCCCTACGGCTTCCAGATCATGAGCAGCCTCATGGGCAAGGGCAAGTTCGACGACGGCTTCCTCGACAAGTACGGCGACGCCGTCTACAAGTTCGAACGCAGCAAGCCGGACGCCCCCTCCGCATGGGGACTGGTCGGCATGGGCACCGACCTCGACCCCGGCGACAAGTCCACCGGGGCCGACCCGATGACCGGCTACCTCAAGGCGCTCAGCCACAACCCCGACGCGGCGACCAGCGTCTTCGACGACCCCGACAGGGCCGACTACTTCCTCAAGGACCAGGACCACGGCGGTCGCGTCTGGTTCGACGAGGACCGGCCCGACAGCACGGGCCCCGACGACGGCGTCAAGCTGCCCTCCCGCGAGGCCCTCGGCGACGCGCTGTTCGCCGCGGGCAGCGGCATGAACCCCGACGACCCGGCCGCCGAGTACGTCAAGCACACCACCGCGCACAACGACGTGTTCGACAAGGCCCTGGACCGACTGGCCGGCCAGAAGGACGAGATGCCGGCCGAACTCCGCGACGACATGGCCAAACTCATCGGCAACCACGGCACAGACGCGCACCTGACCATGGGTGGCTCGGGCGAGGAGCAGACGCTCGACAGGGACGATCTCCTGGAGGTCTCCAAGCAGGTCTCCCGGGATCCGCACAGCTACCAGATCCTCAACGACGGTATGAACGCCGCGATGGTCCGGGACATCCACGCGGAGGCGGAGAGCCCCGAGGACAGCCTCGACCGCTCGGGCCGCACCGTCGGATTCCTGGAAGAGGCCCGCTACCAGGCGATCGGCGACAAGAAGGCCGCCGATCTCAAGGAAGCGGGCTGGGGCCCCACCGGTACCGGCGGCTACCTGGTGTTCGCCGAGGCGGCCTCGTTCCTCCCCGGCGGCGGGCACGCCGCCAACGCGGCGTTCGGCCTCAGCAAGATGCTCGTCGAGGACGAGACCGCCCGCATCGAGGCGGGCGTCTCGGGCGACAACAAGGACGTCGCCGAGCTCCAACAGCAGCGGTTGCAGGGGCTTAAGGACGAGTGGTACCGCACGAACTCCGACTGGGCGCGCCAGCACGACGGGTACTCCGAGGACCACGGATCCTGGTCCAAGATCGACGCTGCGGCGAACGACGGCAAGGCCAACGCCCGGGAGGATTCGGGAGACCAGTGAACACGCCCACCACACGAAAGACCGCAGCGGTGGCACTCGCCGCCGCGGGCCTTCTCTCCCTCGCCGGCTGCTCCGGTGGGGGACGCGAGTACGCCGTCCCCCACCGGATCTGCGACGTGCCGATGCCCGGCAGCGTGGTCGAGCCGCTGCTCCCGGACGGGGAGAAACTGCACCAGTCCCGGCGCCTGATCGACGACGACGGGACCGTGACCGGCTGCCAGACAGTCGTCGTCGACGGTCCGCTCGCCGTGAGCGTCGACATCACCGAGCTGGACGAACCGCTCACCGAGGACGACCGCCACAGCTCCCTGGAATCACTGGAGCACGCCCGGAACGTCCACATGAGCGGAACCCACTGGGCCGTACAGGGAGACAACCGTCTCCACCTGTCCACCCCCTGCGGCACGAAAGCGGCCGACTCCCTCTCCTTCCGCTTCTCCTTCGCCGAAAAAGCAGAAGGCGCGGAGGTCACCCGCGACACCACCCTCCGGTTCGCGAAGGAATTCGTCCAGGGAGAAAAGAAGAAGGAGGGCTGCACCGTGCGCTGAGTGGGCAGCCCTCCCGTGGTGATGGGATTCAGGCGGACAGGGGGAAGCGGGCGCCGAGCTCGCGGAAGACGGCCACGTTGAGGGTGAACGCGTTCTTGCACTCGTCCACGATGCGGTGCTGCTCCAGTTCGTCGCAGGGGAGCGCGTCCAGCAGCGCGCGGTATTCGCGTTTGAACGCGGCGGGATTGCCGATGCGGTCGAAGACGTAGAAGCGGACGCCGTCGCCCTTGTGCGCGAAGCCCCAGGTCTTCTCGGCGGTGGCCCGGACGACCTGGCCGCCGGAGAGGTCGCCGAGGTAGCGGGTGTAGTGGTGGGCGACGTAGCCGCCGGGCCACTCGCGGGCGACCTGGGCGATGCGGTCGGCGTAGGCGGCGGTGGCCGGCAGGGGTGACACGGTCCTGCGCCAGGCCGTCTCGCCTGCGTGCAGGTGGGCCAGGTCGCGTTCCAGCGCGGGCAGCCGGAGGAGTTCGTCACGGAGGAAGGGCCCGGCCACCGGGTCGTCGGCCAGGGCGGGCGCGGCGCTTTCCAGCGCGCTGTAGATGAACCAGAGCTGTTCGGTGTAGCGGGTGTACGCGGCCACGCCGAGCCCCCCGCCGAGCATGTCGCTCATGAAGGTCGAGGTGTTGGCCTCGGTGTGCAGGCTTTGCGAGGCGGTGCGGATGCGGGTGGAGAAGTCCGTCGCGGGCGAGGAGGCGGAGGACACAGCTGGCTCCCGTGGGTGGACGGCGTCGGGCGTGGGTGCGCCGACAGGGAGCGATCCTGCTACTTAGGCTTACCTAAGTCAAGCAGTTGCCGACACCCTGTCGGGAAACCCGTACCCCGCTGTCCGCGCGGGAATGCGCCCGGGCGCGCGCCTTACGGGAGCGTCAGGATGTCCGCGCCCGTCTCCGTGACGACCAGCGTGTGTTCGAACTGCGCGGTGCGCCTGCGGTCCTTGGTGACGACCGTCCAGCCGTCCTCCCACATGTCCCACTCGTGGGTGCCCAGCGTCAGCATCGGCTCGATGGTGAAGGTCATGCCGGGGCGGATGACCGTCGTCGCGCGGGGGTCGTCGTAGTGCGGGACGATCAGCCCGGAGTGGAAGGAACTGTTGATGCCGTGCCCGGTGAAGTCGCGGACGACGCCGTAGCCGAAGCGCTTGGCGTAGGACTCGATGACGCGGCCGATGATGTTGAGCTGACGGCCCGGTTTGACGGCCTTGATCGCGCGGTTCAGCGACTCCCGCGTGCGCTCGACAAGAGCCTGCGACTCCTCGTCGACCTCGCCGCACAGGTAGGTGGCGTTGTTGTCGCCGTGGACGCCGTCCAGGTAGGCGGTCACGTCGAGGTTCACGATGTCGCCGTCGCGCAGCACGGTGGAGTCGGGGATGCCGTGGCAGATCACCTCGTTGACCGAGGTGCACAGGGACTTGGGGAAGGAGCGGTAGCCCAGCGTGGAGGGGTAGGCACCGTGGTCGACCATGTACGCGTGCGCCACCTCGTCCAGTTTGTCGGTGGTGACGCCGGGCGCGATGTGCTTGGCGGCCTCTTCCATGGCGCGCGCCGCGATCCGTCCGGCGACGCGCATCTTCTCGACCGTCTCGGCGTCCTGCACGTGGGGCCCGTCGTACGGGGCGGGCGCGGGTTTGCCGACGTACTCGGGGCGCGGGATCGAGGTGGGGACGCCCCGGGGCGGGGAGAGCGTGCCGGGGACGAGGAGTGACTGGCCAGACATGTCCGCGAGTCTAATCGGGCCTGTCCACTGAGATCAGGCCCTCCCGTGCGCGACGATGGACCCATGGCTTTGTTCAAGCGCAAGACGGTCGGCAGGCCCGGTGAGTGGTTCTTCAACGTGGACAACGGCACGGTGGAGGAGGGGCCGCAGTCCCCGGGCAAGAACCGGATGGGCCCCTACGCCAGCCGCGAGGAGGCGGAACGCGCGCTGGAGACGGCGCGGGAGCGTACCTCCGAGTGGGAGCAGGATCCGCGCTGGCGCGACCGCGGCCGGGGCTCCGACGAGGACGCGGGGTAGGCGACGGCCGACCCCGCCGGCCCTCTCACGCGATCCCCTGGCTCCGTGAGGGGGCCCTGTTTTGCCGGCTCCACCCCCAGGCAGCCCTCCTCTCTATTGCGCGCCGCCCGTGGCCCCCGTGGCTCCCGCACCGGTGCGGGAGCCACGGGGGCCGGCTGTTGCTGTGCCGAGCAGCGCATCCGCCAGGTAATCCCTCAACTTATGGCCACAAGAACCGTCATGGCCTACTAGGGGCGATTTGCCCGGTTTACGTGGGCTTCGTGTCGTGAATCACACCGGCACTTCCCCGAGTGGCGCCGAGAATCGCCTCCGGGTGTCAAGAGCCCTACGCGCAGGGCCATTTCGAAGAAATCGGTGCGCAACCGCTTTTCACGCTGAGAAAATGATCCACAGCGCAGCGTGGAGAAATTCGTTGATCAATTACTAGGCTTTTTAGTAATTCCCCCTGATCGTCTTGTTCAAAACGAATTCGCTGTGTTTCTGTGTCCTCGCTTCCGACAACCACGCCCGTCGGGAGATCCACTACCGGGGCGCCGAATCCTGCCGCCCGGCCGGTGGAATGCTCACCAGACCCTTTCGGCAGGAGCGGGGGACCCAGGTAAGTGCCGTGCCGCACACCGTGGCCCGGCTTGGGGTGAAGTCAGCTCCGCGTACTCGGTGCGCGGAAATGGCCGGGCAACTCCAGCCCGAATCCGACAGCTCACCTCGCAGGCGCCAGGAGAGGACACCCCCATGTTCCGTGACCTTCATGGCCGCGTGCGTCACACCTTCCACACCCGTCGTCTTTCCCGTATTTCGCTCGTGCTCGCCGCGAGCGGTGCGGGAATCGCGGCTCCGCTGCTGACCGCGGGCAGCGCCAGCGCCGCGCCGGCCCCGGCCGCCGCGCACGCCCAGGCGCCTGCCGCCACCCAGCAGGTGAAGAGCGAGCAGAAGTCCGAGGCTTCGCAGGAGTACACCGTCGCGGGCGGCGACACCCTGTACCACATCGCGACCAGCCACGACGTGAAGGGCGGCTGGAAGGCCGTCTACGAGGCCAACCGGCAGACCATCGGCGACGACCCGAACCTGATCCGCCCCGGCCAGGAGCTGAGCCTGTCCGCGTCCGCCGACGCCAAGCAGGGCGAGAGCGAGGGTGAAAAGACCCAGGGCGCCGGCCAGACCGCCGCCCAGCCCTCGGGCGAGGTCCGCACGACCCAGTCGGACAACCTGGACGGCTGGATCAACGAGGCGCTGGGTGTCATGAAGCAGCACGGCATCCCGGGCAGCTACGAGGGCATTCACCGCAACATCATGCGGGAGTCCGGCGGCGACCCGGACATCTCCAACGACTGGGACATCAACGCCCAGAACGGCACGCCGTCGATCGGCCTGCTCCAGGTCATCCAGCCCACGTTCGACTCCTACCACGTCGAGGGCACCGCGAACGACCTGCGCGACCCGGTCGCCAACATCGTCGCCGCGTGCAACTACGCGGCCGACCGGTACGGTTCGATCGACAACGTCAACGGCCCGTACTGAGCCGTACCGACCGTACCGATCCGTACCGACCGTACTGATCCCCGCTGATCCGTACGGGCCCGTACCCCGACTGCCCGCCGCCTTCCCCCGGGGTGGCGGGCAGTCGGCATGCGGGCTGCCGACCGGTCACTGGGCCTCGGCCGCCGGTGGGTCGAATCCGATGCCGACCCCGGCCGGGACGGCCTCGTTCCCCCATCTGACCGTCACCGTGCTGTCCGCGACCGAGACCTCGGGCGCCGGGGTCAGGGCGGTGCCGGCACCCAGCGATACGAGCGCCACACACACCCGGGCACCCGCCACCTCGCCCTCCAGCGCCGGGACCCGCACCCACCGCGCGTACGCCGTGCCGTGCGGAGCGGGCAGCGGCTCCACCGTCTCCAGCCCGTACGCGGGCAGCAGCGCCGAGGCGACCTCGTCACCGGCCGCCCAGCCCGTCAGCCGCAGGCGCGTACCGGCGGGGGCGCCCAGAACGCGGTGTGCCCGCACCTCCCAGCTGCCGCGTACCACCGTCACGCTCTCCACCCGCAGCCCCGGCACCCGGGGCACGTCCGCAGGGAAGGCGGGGCGGTGCCAGGACGCCGCCCAGCCCCAGCCGCCGTCCGCCGCCGAGCCCGCCCCCAGCGGATGGATGCGTCTGCGGGCGCTCCACCGCCCGGGCCTGGAGGGGAGCGCGAGCGCCAGGTGGTTGTCGGGCGGGTTGTCGCGCGCGGTCGGCCCGGTCCGGGTCGAGTACGCGAACCGCGCGTACAGCGGATCCTGCCGCTCGTGCGCCTCCCCCTCGTCGGCGTGCACGTTGTCGCTGCCGTGGTTGTGCAGCCTCACGAGCCCGTCGTGGCCGGTCGACTGGATGAGGAAGCCCGGCGCCGCCACCGCCAGCGCGCGGTCCGTGCCCTCGCTCGGCGCGGCCTCCTCGACGGCCGTCCACAGCGGGTCCTCGGGCGGCGCCAGCAGCGCGACGAAGCACTTCGACGCCCAGTAGGGGGAGGCGGGGCCCGAGTAGTGCTGCACGGTCGGTTCGTGCCCGCCGTGCCAGCCGAGCGAGAGCAGCCCGTCCGCGTCGAGGGCTCCCCGGTCCAGGAAGTAGCGCAGTGTTCCGCTCAGCAGGCGGCGCGAGACGCCGGGCGAAAGTGGCGTGTGCCCGGTCAGCGCGCCGAGGCCGACGGCGGTGCCCGCCGCGAACCGGTAGGTGAGGGAGCGGCCGAAGTGGACCGGCGCGCCGTCGCCGCCGAACAGCAGCGCGTAGCTCTCCAGGTGCGCGCGCAGCCGCGCCCCGTACCGTGCCGAGCGGTCCTCCTCGCCCGCCAAGTGCGCGTGCAGCAGGGGGTACAGGTGCAGGGCCCAGCCGTTGTAGTGGTCGAAGGCGCGCCCGTCGCCGTCGGCGTACCACCCCTCGCCCCGCCACCAGCCCTCCAGCAGAGCCAGCCCCCGTTCGGTCGCGGTCTGCGTCTCGGCGTCCCCGCGCCCGGCCGCGTCGAGGAACCCGGCCACCGAGAGCGGGAAGAGGTACCAGTTGTTCGGCGCGGGGGAGCGCCGCAGCGCGCCCCGCAGCCACGCCTCGGTGCTTTCCCGTGCGGGTTCCTCCAGCCGGTCCCACAGCCACGGCTTGGTCAGCCGCAGCGCCAGTGCCACCGACGCCGCCTCCACCATCGGCTGTCCCGCGACCGTGTGGTCCAGCACCTCGGGCCACGACTCGGCGTCCGGGCGCCCCGGCGTGCGGGTCCCGGCGCGCAGCCCGTCGGCGTACCGCTCCAGCAGGTTCGCCGGGTCGTGGCCGCCCGCTCCCGCGACACGGAACGCCGCTGCGAGGAACGTGCGCGCGTACCCTTCGAGACCGTCGGAACGCGTTCCCGACACGGACGCGCGCCCCGGCAGGTGGAGCAGCGCGCCGTGCGGGGTGGCCCACCGCCAGGCGGCCCGCAGCAGGCCGTCGGCCACCGCCTCCCAGTGGGCGCGGGTGTAGCCGGTGTACGGGCTCAGCGCACGGTCGTGTGCCGGCATGGTCAGCGGCTCCACGCCGCCCGGCCCGCTCACGCCCGCCCCTCCCGCTCCGTGCACGCCGTTCACGCCAGCAGCTCCCTTCGCTCGGGGGGCACCGCGTGGGCGAACCCCTCGCCCGCCGCCCAGCGGTGCACCTCCTGGACGGCCGACTCGGCCAGCCGGTCGAGCTCGTTGCCCTGCGAACCGGCCAGGTGCGGGGTGAGCAGCACGTTCTCGCATCCCCACAGCGGATGTCCCGCGGGCAGCACCTCCGGCTCCGTGACGTCCAGCACCGCGTGCAGGCGGCCCGCCAGCACCTCGTCGGTCAGCGCCTCCTGGTCGATCACCGCACCCCGCGCCGTGTTGACGAGCGTCCCGCCGTCCCTGAGGAGGGCCAGCAGCTCACGGCTCACCAGGCCGCGGGTCGCCGGCAGGAGAGGGGCGTGGACGCTGACCGTGTCGGAGGCGGCGAACAGGCCGGGCAGCCCCGTCTTCGTCGCGCCCAGCGCCGCCGCCTCCGCCTCGGTGACGTACGGGTCGTGGAGCAGCACCCGCAGTTCGTGCGCGCGCAGCAGCTCGATCACCCGGCGCCCGACGAGGGACGCGCTCACGATGCCCACGGTGCGCCGGTAGTTGCCCAGCGTCGGGTCGGCCGAGAGCCGCTCCTGGCGGCCTCGCCGCGCGGCGTACGCGCGGGCCGTGTGCAGGACGCGCTTGTTCGCGAGCAGGATCATGGCGAGCGTGTACTCGGCGACCGGTGCGGCGTTGGCCGCCGCCGCCGAGGAGACCTCGATGCCGCGCGCCCAGCACTCCTGTGTGACGTGGCCCTTGACGCTGCCCGCCGTGTGCGCCACGGCACGCAGCCGCGGCGCGTGGGCGAGGGCCGTGGCGTCCAGGGGCGGGCAGCCCCAGCCGGTGACCAGCAGTTCGGTGGTGGCGAGGGTTTCCCTGGCCGTCGCCGTGGTGAAGTCCGTGAGGAGGGCGGGGGCCAGGTCGACGGCCTCGCCGAGGCGGCGCCTGACCGCGGGTTTGAGTACCGCGTCCGCTGCCTCGCGGCCCATGGCGAGGGCCGCGGCGGGTCGAGTGGCGGGGGCGTGTCCGGCGGTGGTGGCGGGTTCGGGTCCCGTGGCGCGGGTGGGGGCGGTGCCGGGGTCGGGCATGGGGCTCCTGGCGTCGGGTGCGTGGTCGCGTCGGTGGTCCGTGGGCGGTCTCACTTGACGCTGCCCGCCGTCAGCCCGGACCTCCAGTGGCGCTGGAGGAGGACGAAAGCGGCGATCAGCGGCAGGACCGCCAGGAGCGAGCCGGAGATGACGACGGGGTAGTAGTCGGGCGTCACCACGGCGGCACTGTTCCATACGTACAGCCCGAGGCTGACCGGGAACAGTTTCTGGTCGGACAACATCACCATGGGCAGGAAGAAGTTGTTCCAGATGGCCGTGAGCTGGAACAGGAAGACCGTCACCAGCCCGGGCCCCAGCATCCGCAGGGCCACCCGGAAGTAGGAGGCCAACTCGCCCGCGCCGTCCATCCGCGCGGCCTCCAGCACCTCGTCGGGCACGTACCCCTGGCTGAAAACGCGTCCCAGGTACACGCCGAAGGGGTTGAAGAGGACGGGGACGAACACCGACCAGAAAGTGTTGACCATTCCTACCTCGGACGCCATCAGGTACAGCGGGAGGGCCAGCACCGTGGGTGGCACCATCACGCCCGCCAGGACGAGTCCGAACAGCTTCTCCTTGCCCCGGAAGCGGTACTTGTCGAAGGCGTACCCGCAGGCGACGCTGATCATCGTGGAGACGGCCGCGCCGGCCACCGCGTACAGCAGGCTGTTGAGGTACCAGCGGCCGTAGATGCCGTCCTCCATGGCGAAGAGGGCCGCGAGGTTGTCGGCGAAGGAGAAGTCGCCGAGGGAGAGCAGGTCGCTGCGGAAGAGCGCCCCGCGGTTCTTGGCGGAGGCGAGCAGCAGCCACAGGACGGGCAGCAGCGTGTAGAGGACGGACAGTCCGACGACCGCGTTGACGGCGACCCGGCCCAGCAGCCTGGGCCTGGCAGACGCCGCCGTGTGCCCGGCGCGCGCGGCGCGGCGCGTACGCCGGGGGCGGGGCCCGCGCGGGGCGCCGGACCCCAGCGGTGCGCGCGGGGTGGTGGGGGCGCTCATCCAAAACCCTCCTCGCTGGAGCCGCTCGCGTGGCCGGCGCGGTTGCTCCACCGGCTCAGCCCGTAGGACAGGGCGACGGTGACGGCGAGCAGGACCACCGAGGCCGCCGCCGCGAGGCCGTAGTTGTTGCGGGTGAAGGCGGCGTCGTAGATGTACATGTTCGGCGTGTAGCGGCCGCCGACCACCGGTGTGGCCTGGCTGAGCAGCATCGGCTCGGTGAACAGCTGGAGGGACCAGATGAGCGTGAACATCACGACCATCACGCCGGAGCTGCGCACCAGCGGTACTTTGACGCGCAGCGCGGTGCGCACGGGCCCCGCGCCGTCCACGAGCGCCGCCTCCGTCAACTCGCGCGGGACGGCCTGGAGCGCGGCGTAGAAGATGACGACGTTGTAGCCGAGGTTGCTCCACATCGCGATGTTGACGATGGACGGCAGCACGGTGTCCACGCCGAGCAGGTCGAGGGAGACGCCGCCCTTGCCGAGCAGCTCGACGACCGGGCTGAGCCCCGGCGTGTACAGGTACAGCCAGATGACGGCGGCGATGATGCCCGGCACGGCGTGCGGCAGGAAGAGCGAGAGCTGCGCGGTGCGCCGCAGCCTGGCCGCTCCCGAGTCGAGCAGCAGGGCCAGCAGGAGCGCCAGCGCCACCATGGACGGGACGTAGATGAGGCAGTAGAGCGCCGTGGTGCCCAGTCCTGCCAGGAAGGTGGGGTCGGTGAGGACCGCCTCGTAGCTGCGCAGCCCCGCGAAGACGGTGCGTTCGGGGCCGAAGCCGAGACCGGGCTGGTCGTCGCTGAAGAAGCTCAGGTAGACGGCGCCGCCCACGGGGACGAGGAAGACGAGGACCAGCAGCACGAAGAACGGTGTCATCAGCGCGGCGCACGCCCCCATCGCGCGCCGCCGCGCCGTTCCCCGCGTCCGCGCGGTACGGCCCTGGGATGTCGCCGCGGGCGCGAGGGTGTTCGCGGGGGCGGCGGGCGTCGGTGCGGTACTCATCGCCGTCCCTCCCGCGCGTCGAGCCCGAGGGACGTCAAATCCGGCATCGTCGAGCGCTGCCCTTCTTCGAGGGCGGCGAGGACGGTGCCCTCGCCGCCGCCCGCGCGGGCCAGTCCGGTCTGCACGGTCTTGAGGGTCGCCGTCATCCGCGGTCCCCACGTCCAGCGCCGCGAGATGAGGGCGGCCTCGCGCCGGAAGAGCGCGTAGATGTCCTGTCCGCCGAAGTAGCTGGTGTCCATCGCCTCGCGGGCGACGGGCACAAGACCGCCGGCGGCCGGGTACTGGCTGCTGATCCCGCTGGAGAGCCGGGCCTTGAGCGAGTCGGGGCTGGAGACCTGCCACTCGATGAAGTCCATGGCCGCCCTCGGGTGGGCGCTGTCCTTGGTGACGGCGAAGGTGGAGCCGCCCATCACGCCCAGGCTCGGGTGGCGCTCGTCCCACTGGGGGAGCGGGGCCACGCCCCATTTGCCTTTCTGGCCCGGCTGGGCCGACATCATCCCGCCCGCGTCCCAGGCCGCGGTCACCTTGCCGAAGACCTCACCGCGGCCGACCTGCGCGGTCCCGGCCTGGGTGTCGACGGGGTTCAGGAAGACCAGGCCCTGGTCGATGAGCCGCTGCCAGTATGCGGCCACTCGGCGGGTCGGCCCGTCGGTCATGGACACGGTCCAGGACTCGTCGCGGGTGTCGAACCAGCGGCCGCCGGCCTGCCAGGCGAGTCCGGCCAGGTGGTGGCCGCCGTCGGTGGGGAAGGTGGCGATCCGCGATCCCGGGGCCGCCCGCTTGACCTCGCGGGCGGCTTCCTCGAACTCGTCCCAGGTGCGGGGCACGTCGATGCCGTGCTTGTCGAACAGGTCGCGGCGGTAGAGGAAGACCATCGGTTCGACGTCGAGCGGCACGCTGAAGGTGCGGCCCTCGAACGTGGTGAGGTCGAGCGCCTGCGGCAGCAGCTTCTCGCGCAGCCGCGTGTCGATCAGGCCGGTGAGGTCGCGGGCCACGCCGTCGATGGCGAAGCCCGGCACCTGGGGGTACTCGATCGTCGCGACGTCGGGCGCGTTGCCCGCGCGGGCGGCGTTGCTCAGCTTGGCGTATCCGCCCTGCTGTCCGGAGGGGACCTGCTCGAAGTCGACGTGGACGCGGTCCTGGCTGCTGTTGTAGGCGTCCACGACCTCCTGGCTGCCGCGCAGGGCCGACCAGAACGTCAGGTGGACGGGTGCGCCGGCGCGCTCCGTCACCGCGCCGGCGCCGCCGCCCGAGCAGGCGGCGGTCAGCAGCAGCGGCAGCGCGGCGAGCGCCGTCAGGAGGGAACGGGCGGTGCGGGGGGTGCGGGTGCGGGTGTTGCCGGAGAGCCGCGGAGAACGTCGGCCGTGCACGGTGGTGCCTCCTTCGGGAGAGGAGGGGAACACCGGCATCCTGATCGCTCGAACGAATGAGGTCAATGGAACGATCAGAAGAAAGAAAAGCGGTCAAACGATCGGGTGACGGCGGGTGTTGACGCCGCCCCGGGACGCGTGGGGCCGCGCCCGCTCAGCCCGCCGGGGCCCGCACGGCCGAACCGCGCACCTTCAGCTCGGGCAGCAGCTCCATCCGGCGCACCGCCTCGGGCGCCGCGCCCGTCGGCCGCCCCACCCGGTGCAGCAGCAGCTCGGCCGCCGCCCGTCCGATCGCCTCCGTCGGCGGGGCCACCGCCGTCAGCGGCGGACTGCCCAACCCCGCCACCACGTCGTCGTAGGCCACCACCGAACAGTCCTCGGGCACCCGCACGCCGCCCTCGCGCAACTGCTGCACCAGCATCAGCGCGTCCACGTCCGCGTGCAGCACCGCGGCGGTCGCGCCGTGCTCGCGCAGCACGGCGCGCAGGTCCACCAGCGACGCCTCGTGCTCGTCCGTCCCCGGCCTGCGGGTCGGGTCGGGCGCCGAGGCGGCAGCGGAACCCGCCGTGAGCACCACCGCCCACTCCTCCACCTCGGGGCGCCGGGAGGCGATCTGCGCGAAGGCGGCGCGCAGCGTGCGGGCGGTCGGGCTGTCGTCCCGCGCCGCCAGCACGATCCGCCGGTGCCCCAGTGAGACCAGGTGGTCGAGCGCCAGGTGCGCGCCGTACCAGTGGTCGCTGCACACCGAGTCGTGCGCGTGCAAGGGGGATCCCGGCGGGGGCCTGCGCTCCATCAGCACGGCCGGTACGGGCAGTTCGGCCAGCCACTGGGCGTCGAGCGCGGCCGCTTCGGCGCCGCGCCAGCGCGGCGAGACCAGCAGGCCGCGGGCGCCCTGCTCCAACGCCTGGCGTGCCATGGCCTCTTCGGCGCCGGGGTGGTGCCGGGCGATGTGCAGGGCCATCCGCACCCCGGCCTCCTCCAGCGCGGCTCGGGCGCCGCGTACCGCCTCGAAGAGGTAGGAGTGGTGCTCGGGAACGATCAGCCCGACCGCCGGAGCCGATCCGTCCACCGGCCAGATCCCGCGCGGCCTGGGTACGGAGGACGGCGACCTCGCCACCCCGTGCCCCCGCTGCACCTCGCCCCGGCGGGCCAGCTCCTCCACGTCGCGCCGCAGGGTGACGACGGAGACGCCGAGCTCCTCCGCCAGCACGGTGACCCGCACCTCGCCCCGTGTCCGTACCGCTTCCAGCACCCTCTCCCGCCTTGCGGCGGCCCCCTCGCGCACGGCGGTGACCCTTTCGTTTGACCGTTTCTCCCTACGATACGGTCGCCCCGCGCCGGCGTCCCGGAAACCGGCGTCGCGTACCCGGAGCCGGAGCCCCTGGGTACATGTGCCAGACCGTCACCCCCCAAGGGGGTGACGGTTCGGCGGCACCTCAGTACCTCTGGCGCCGCACCAGGTCGTGGAAGGGCCCCGCGGCGTCCGCGAGCAGGGCGGCGGGGGCGCCCTCCTGCACCACCCGCCCCTCGGACATGACCAGCACGCGGTCGGCGTCCATGACGGTCGACAGCCGGTGGGCGATCACCACCCGGGTCGCCCGCAGGGCACGCGTGGACTCGGCCACCACCCGCTGGGTCTCGTTGTCCAGCGCGCTGGTCGCCTCGTCGAAGAAGAGGACGCGGGGACGCCGCACCAGCGCCTGGGCGATCATCAAACGCTGCCGCTGGCCGCCGGAGACGGTGCCGCCGCCGTCGGACAGCACGGTGTGCAGCCCCATCGGCATGGCCTTGATGTCGTCGGCCACCCCCGCCATCCGTGCCGCCTCCCACACCTCCTCCAGCGGGAACGTCTCGGCGCCGCAGATGCACTCCAGGATGGAGCCCGCGTGCGGCTGCGCGTTCTGGAGCACGACCCCGCACTGGCGCCGCACCGCCGCCTGGTCGAGGGCGGCGAGGTCCTGCCCGTCGAAGCGGACCTCGCCCGAGGTGGGCCTCTCGAAGCCGATCAGCATCCGCAGCAGCGTCGACTTGCCGCAGCCACTGGGCCCGACGACGGCGACGAACTCGCCGGGCCGCACCCGCAGGGTGACCCCGTCCAGCACCAGCGGCCCGTCCTCGGTGTAGCGGAAGGTCACCTCGCGGGCCTCGACCGCGCCGCTCAGCTCACCGGGCCGCACGCTGCCGCCACGCACCTCGGGCGGCTCCCGGAGCACGGGCCTCAGCTGCTCGTACATCGGCAGCGTGGCGGCGGCCGAGATCAGCGAGTTGGTCAGCTGCGTGACGGAGGTGAGCATCATCGTCATGGCCGTGGTGAAGGTGAGGAACCCGCTGGGGCTCAGGGAGCCCCGGGCAGGGCCCGCCAGCAGCACGAACAGCAGCAGCATCGCCAGCGGCAGGTAGACCGCGTTGACGACGGTGCTGAGGTTGCGGATGCGGCCCACCCGCCGCTGGAGCTCGCGGCTGCGCGCGAAGTCGGTGGCCCAGGCCGCGTACGCGAACGACTCGGCCGCCGCGACGCGCAGCTTCGGCAGCCCGCGCAGCGTCTGGAAGGCCCGGTTGTTGAGCTTGTTGTTCAGCGCCACCAACTGCCGCTGCCAGCGCAGCTGCCACAGGCCCAGCCCCGCGAAGACCGTCGCGATGACGGCCAGCACACCCAGCGCCATCAGCGCCAGCGACACGCTGTGGACCAGTAGCAGCACCAGGTTGACCGCGGCCACCGTGCCCGACTGCACCACGACGGAGCTGATGCCCGACAGCACCCGCCGGATCGAGCTGACGCCCAGCGCCGCGCTGGCCAGCTCCCCGGTGGAGCGCTCCGCGAAGAACCGGGTCGGCAGCCGCAGCAGCCGGTCCCACACGGCCGGCTGCAAGGAGGCCTCGATCCGCCCCTCGAGGCGCAGCAGTGAGGTGTTCTGCACCAGCATGAACGCCGCGGCCATCACCGTCGTGCCCACGATCGCGGCCGCTGCCTGCGCGATGAGCCCCTTCTCCGCGTTCGGCACGTACACGCCGAGCACCTGCCCGGTGGCCACCGGCACCAGCGCGCCGAGAGCGACGGCCACCAGACCGCACGCCACCAGGGTCAGCAGATCGCCGCGGGCGCCGTGCAGCGCGAAGCGCAGCAGCCGCCGCGCGGGCAGCGGCTCCTCGGGCAGCGGGCGGTAGAACATCTGCGCCCGCGGCGCGAGCGTGGCCGCGTTCCGGCTGCCGATCCGCCACCGGCTGCCGCTGCCCGGCTGCACCGCCTCGTACCGGCCGCGCCGCCACAGCAGCGCGACCGGGGCGCCGCTGGCCGCCCGCCTGCCCACCAGCGGCCCCGCGTTCTGCTTCCACCAGGTGCCCGCGAGCCGCACGGGCCGGGTGCGCAACCGCGAGTGGTGCGCGAGGCGCTCGACGGGGTCCGTACGGTCGCCGGGGGGCAGGCCGTCGTCCGGGACGTGCAGCGTGACCCCCGCGGCCTCGGCGACGGCCCGGCAGACGGCCACCACGGCGTCATCCCCGCCGCTGCCGCCCGCACCGCCCTGGTCACGGCCCGTGCCGCCGAGCGAGGCGAGCAGCGCCTGGTCGGCCTCCTCGCGCACGGCCTCGCCCGCCTCGATGCCGGCGGCCGTACGGTCCTCGTGGGCGCGCTCCAGCCGTTCGATCCAGCGGTCCAGGGTCAGCAGCAGCCTCGTCAACTGGTCGACCATGTGCTGCCAGGTCGGCCCGTCGATCAGGAACGCGGCGGCGTCCGTGCCGTACCGCACGCAGCCGGGGGCCAGCGGCATCCACAAGATGTCCTCGTCGCCCCCCGCGCCGCCGTACCGCGACTCGTCCGGCGACTCGTACGGGGCCCCCTGCTGGGGCTGCCCGTCCAGCGGCGCCTCGAACAGCACCCGCAGGCTCCGCCCGACGCCTCGCGCGAACGCGTCCTCCAGCGGCCCGAGCACCTGCTGCGCCGTCCACGGGTCCGCGTAGCTGCCGGCCTGCTGCGCCCACGGGTCCGCGTACCCGTCCCAGGCCAGCTCCCGCAGCGGTATCCGGCGCAGCACCCCGCCGCGCACCGGCCGTCCCACCAGGGTGTGGCGCGGGCCCTGGACCGGGCCGAGCAGCAGCGTGCCCGCCTCCAGCCTGCCCAGGAAGTGCCAGTGCCCTTCCCTGTCCGCGTCCACCGCGAAGACGTCCATCGCGCCCTCGGCCACCAGCCACAGCACGTGCGGCCCCTCCAGCGACATGCCGCTGCCGGGCGTGTGCCACACCGCCGTGCCAAGCCCCGCGAAGTGCGAGAGCACCACGTCGGCCGCGGGGGAGACCTGCTGCGGCTGCTGGTGGGCCGGCTGTGCGTACGTCACCTGGTACCTCGGTTTCCCTGGGGTTTCCTCGGGTTTCCTGGGCCGGACTCAGTGTTCCCGCACGAGCCGCGCGTACGGGCCCTGGGCGGCCAGCAGTTCCTCGTGGCGCCCCCGCTCGGCGACGGCGCCCCGCTCCAGCACCACGATCTCGTCGCTGTCGCGCACGGTGCTCAGCCGGTGCGCGATCACCACGCAGGCGCAGCCGCGGCGGCGCAGGTTGTCGATGATGACGGCCTCGGTCTCGGCGTCCAGCGCGCTGGTCACCTCGTCCAGCACGAGGACGCTGGGGTCGCGCACCAGCGCGCGGGCGATCTCCAGCCGCTGCCGCTGCCCGCCGGAGAAGTTGCGGCCGTCCTGTTCGACGCGGCTGCGGACGCCGCCGGGCCGCCGCGCGACGTCCTCGTACAGCGCGGCGTCCCGCAGCGCGACCTGAACCGCCTCGTCGGTCAAAGACGGGTCCCACAGCGCCACGTTGTCGCGCACCGTGCCCTCGAAGAGGAACACGTCCTGGTCGACGAAGGAGACGGAGGCGGCCAGCGAGCCGCGCGGCAGGTCCTCCAGGCGCTGCCCGTCGATGCGGATGGCGCCCTCCCACGGCGTGTAGAGCCCGGCCAGCAGGCGCGAGACGGTGGACTTGCCGCTGCCCGAGCCGCCGACGAGCGCGAGCTGCCTTCCAGGACCGACCGCCAGTGACAACCCGGTCAGCAGCGGCTTGTCGAGCGGGTTGTAGCCGAAGGTGACGTTCTCCAGCGTCACGTGTCCGGCCAGCCGCCGGGTGCCGGCGGGCGGTTCGCGGCGCGTGTAGAGAGGGTCGGCGGGGAACGTCTCGACGTCCTTGAGGCGCGCGACGTCGGCGGCGAAGTCCTGGATGCGGCCCGTCACCGCGTTCAGCCGGGTCAGCGGCGCGGTGAAGCTGGTGACCAGCGCCTGGAAGGCCACCAGCAGGCCCGCCGTGAGGGCACCGTCCACGGCGCGCACCCCGCCGATCAGCAGGATCGCGGCGCTGTTGAGCGCGGCCAGCGTCGGCGCCACGACGGCGAGCGCCGCGCTGGGCACCCCCAGCCGCTGCTGCACGTCGAGGGTGGTGGCGTGCTGCCCCGCCCAGCGCCGGAAGTGCCCCGCCTCGCCGCCGGTCGCCTTCATCGTCTCGATGAGCTGGAGACCGCTGTATGAGGTGTTGGTGAGCTTCGCCCGGTCGGCGCGCAGCTTCTGCGTCCCCGTCGCGCGCAGTCTGATCACGACCCGCATGGCGACGACGTTCAACAGCGCGATCCCGACGCCGATCAGCGTCAGTTGGGGGTCGTAGGTCCACAGCAGTACCGCGTACGCGACGACGACCACCGCGTCCACGCCCGCCGCCGCCAGGTCCCTGGCCAGGGTCTCGGCCACCGTGTCGTTGGACTGCAAGCGCTGCACCAGGTCGGCCGGGTTGCGCTGCGCGAAGAACGTCACGGGCAGCCGCAGCAGGTGGCGCAGGAAGCGTGCGCTGGTCAGCGTCGAGGAGATCAGCCGGGCCCGCAGCAGATTGCCCTGCTGGAGCCCGGTGAGCACCGCCGTCAGCACGAGGGCCGCGCTCATCACCGCGAACAGCACGCCCAGCAGCGAGTCCTGACCGGCGAAGACGAAGGTGTCGATGTACGTACGGCTCAGCGCGGGCACCGCCGCGCCGACGACCACCAGCAGGAAGCTGGCCACCACCGCGGCCAGCATCGCCCCCGACGTGCCGCGCAGCCGCGCGGGCACCGCACCCAGGACGCCCGGCTTGCGGCCGCCCCTGCGGAAGGACTCGCCCGGAGCGAAGGTGAGCACCACCCCGGTGAACGCGGTGTCGAACTCCTCCATCGGCACGAAGCGGCGCCCGCGCGCCGGGTCGTTGATGTGCACGCCGCGGCGGCCGAAGCGGCGGCCCATCCCGTCGAAGACGACGTAGTGGTTGAACTCCCAGAACAGCACGGCCGGCGCCCGCACCTCGGCCAGCGCCGCCGGCTCCATCTGCATGCCCTTTGCCGTCAGCCCGTATCCGCGCGCCGCCTTCAGCAGACTGCTCGCCCGGGAGCCGTCCCGGGAGACGCCGCAGGCGATCCGCAGCTCCTCCAGCGGCACGTGGCGCCCGTGGTGGCCGAGCACCATGGCCAGCGCCGCGGCGCCGCACTCGACCGCCTCCATCTGGAGCACCGTGGGCGTACGGACACTCCCGCGCGCCTTGGGCCCGGGCGCCTTGGGCCCCGGGGTCCTCGGCCCCGGCGTCCTGGCCGCGGGGCGGGCCCGGTGCTCGTTGCGGTGCCGGCTGCGCCGCGGGTCACGGCCGCGGGCACCGTCACGGTCACCGGCGCGGGGCGCGGGCGTCTCGGGCGTGCCGCTCACGGCAGCAGCCAGTCGACGGGCCGCTGCGCGGCGAGGTGGACGGCGCCGCTGACCGGCGTCGCCGTCTCGAGCGTGAAGGGCGGCCCGTCCTCGCGCGACCACGCGTAGCCCGACCGGGTCGCCGACGAGCGTTGCAGGGAGACCAGCACCGCGCGGGGCTTGCCGCCGCGGGTGAACCGCTCGGCGAGTTCACGGTCGCCCAGGAAGCCGCTGATCTGCTGTGCGGTGCGCGGGACGCGCCCGACGGCCTTGACGGTGCCGCGCAGTTGCCCGAACCGGTCGGCGGGCGCCGAGCCGACGGTCAGGTCGACGGTGGCCCCCACCGGGAGGGCCGCTCCCTTGTCGGCGGGAACGTAGAGCATCGCGACGAGAGGGTCGTCCGCGCTCTTGACCCGCTCGACGGTGGCCACGTCCGCGCCCGTGGTGACGACCGAACCGATCTCGGCTGCCAGCGAGGTGACCCGGCCGCGCGCCACCGTGCGCACCGCCCGCACCCCGCGGTCGGTCCGTACGCTCACCACGGCCGCGCCGTCCGCGACCGTCTCGCCCTCCTTCACGTGCACGGCAATCACCTGCCCCGCGACGGGGCTTTGCAGCACGTAGCTGCCCTCCGCGTGGGTGAGCACGCCGGGCGCGGTCAGCTTGGAGGACACCGTGCCGGTGAAGGACCACACGCAGCCCACCGCCATGACGATCAGGGTGACGAGGAGAACGAGCAGGCCCTGCGGCCGTGCGAACCGCACCGGAACGTCGAGTTCTTCCGGCGACTGCAATTTTGCCAGCGCCTTTTTCCGGAACTCCACGTCACCTTTCCTTCACTGTTTCACCCAAGTCGGCCACAGAGCGGGCGACAACGGCGCATGAACGTAACACATAAGCCCCGGAACGAAGTCCGGGGCTTATGGTTCGGGCCCGCGTCACCGGAATGACGAGCGGTTCCGGTACGGCGTGGTGAAGGTGTCGGTCAGTGACAGGCTTATGTCAGCCGATGACACCTTCACGCGCCGGGCGACTCGTTCAGGACTGGGCGCCCAGGGTGACGCCGACGCTGGGCAGGCCGTCGGTGCTGACGCCGTTGACGGTGTTGCCGACCAGGCCTTCCACGCCGCCGACGGTCGCGCCGGCCTCGTTCACGGCCTCGTTGAGGATGCCGCCGGAAACGGCGTCCAGCTCGGCGTCGGCAAGCTCAGCGGTCTCGATGTGGTGACGCATGAATGCGTTTCCCTTCATTGCTTCCGGTTTTATGAGGGGGAATCACCCCAGGCGGCGTGAATAACCGATCAGGGCGCTCATCAGTCGGGCCAGGACAGGCCCGGAAAAACGGGCACATCCGAAACCGGTAGCAGCGGTTCCGCCCGACTGTGCGAAGAGCAGAACATGCGAGTCAGGCCGCTCGCCACTTGAGTGGCCAGCCGTCTCAAGATCTCCACATGGTGCACCCGACGTTTATGGACCGGCACATCCTCTTCTTGGCGACTCCCCCCCCGCCCGTCTGGGCGTGCCACGGCCCTTCCCCCGCCCGCCCGGGCATGCCGCGACGGCTTCCCTCGCCCGCTTCGGCGAGCCCCGGCGGCTACGCTCGCCCGCATGCACACCGTGCGGATCACGACCCGCAACGCCCGTTTCCAGCAGTGGCACGCCCTCCTGGCCAACCGCACCAAGCGGCAGCGCGGCGGGGAGTTCCTCGTCCAGGGCGTACGCCCCCTCACGCTGGCCGTCGAACACGGCTGGCCGCTCACCGCCCTCCTCCACCCGGCGGGCCGCCGCCTCACCGACTGGGCGCGCTCCCTCCTGGAGGCACCCGAGGTGCCAGGCGACCGCGTCGCCATGGCCCCCGAACTCCTCGCCGAACTGAGCGAACGCGAGGAGGGCGACGCCGAACTGGTCGCCGTCGCCCGCATGCCCGACGACGACCTGAGCCGCATCCCCGTCGGCCCCTCCTTCCTCGGCGTCCTCTTCGACCGCCCCACCAGCCCCGGCAACATCGGCACCCTCATCCGCTCCGCCGACGCCTTCGGCGCCGACGGCCTCGTCGTCACGGGCCACGCCGCCGACGTCTACGACCCCAAGTCCGTCCGCGCCTCCACCGGATCCCTCTTCTCCCTCCCCGCCGTCCGCATCCCCTCGCCCCGCGACCTCGACGCCTGGCTGCGCCACCACGACATCACCCTCGTCGGCACCGACGAAGCCGGCGACGACCTCCTCCACGACACCGACCTGACAGGACCGACCCTCCTCCTGATCGGCAACGAGACCACGGGCCTCAGCAACGCCTGGCGCGACCGCAGCCACCGCACCGCACGCATCCCCATGCACGGCGCCGCCAGCTCCCTCAACGCCGCCAACGCCGCCACCGCCGTCCTCTACGAGGCGGCCCGCCAACGCCACATGGCCGCCCGCACCGGAGCCGCGTAGTCCGCAGACCACCGGCCGGCAACAGTTGACGCCAGGCGTCCGGGGGACTGTATGGTCACCCCTTGTCACGGTACGCACCCACACGGACACAAAGCGCGGTGCGAGAACACGGGGGATCGAGTTCGCCGACGACAGGGGGGAAGGCATGTCCTTCGAGCAGGAGTGGTCCCGCGCGAGTGAGACCGCCATGCGACTCAACGGGGCCGGGAGCGCCCCGACAGGGGGCGGAGGCAGGGCGGACCTGGTCGTCACGCCCTCCGACAAGGCAGCCGCCGCCAAGTTCATCAAGGAAGACCTCGGCCCGGCGGCCACCTACGAGGGCGGCAAGGCGACACTCGCCTCGACCAGCGTCTTCGGCAGCAGCAACACCACCCACGGCGTCCTGCGCGGCTGGGACACCCGCAAGGGCCTGGACTTCTGCCTGGAGCGCTGGGGCGAGGCGTGGCAGAAGATCTCCCACCGCTTACGTGGCGAGATGAACGCCCTGTACGGCACCAAGACCGCGTTCGAGGTCTCGGAAGCCGACCGGGTCCGCAGCCTCAACAAGGCGCTCGAGCCGGTGCACGGCAGCCGTCTCAACGACCTGTGAGGCGCGCGACGTGGAACTGACCTACCACGACATCATGAACGCCGACTTCTCCTCCCTCACCGAAACAGCCAAGAACTGGCGCATCCTGAGGGACCGCTGCGACATCTTCCACGACGCCTACCACGGCAGCGTCCGGAAAAGGCTCAAGGGCTGGTCAGGAGAGTCGGCGGACGCCTTCTGGAAGTCCTCGAAGATCACCGCACACGAGTTCGCCGCGGCCAAGAAGCAGGCGGGAAAGATCGCGGATCTGCTGGACGACTGCCACAACCGGCTCACCGCCGCCCGCGAACACCTCAAGACGGTCCGCGACCAAGCCGTCCACGAGGGCGGCATGAAGGTCGACGCGTACGGCAAGTGCAACCTCGACACCAGCGGCATGACGAGCGGCGAGGCACAGAGCGCGCTGCGCGACCCCGGCCGCGCTGACGAGGAGACCAAGTGGAACGGCCGCATCAGGGACGCGGTCAAACACGTCGACGACGTGGACCAGGAAAACATGCTCACCCTCAAGGCCGCCGCCACGGACGAGGACGGCAAGGGCGAGGACGGCGGGTTCAACAGCGAGGCCGTCGGAGATGTGGAGAAGTACGCCGGCAAGCGCGCCGCCGCCCTGATCGAACGCCTCGACTCACGTGAGCAGAACGGCGGGCTGAGCCCAGCCGAACGGCACGAGTTGCAGGTACTCCTCCGGACGGACCCCGACGACGAACAGTTCAGCCGCACGCTGCTCAACTCCTTGCGGCCCGACGGGCTCATCGATGCGACGAACCAGCTGAACGCGTTGGCCTACCGCGTCGACAAGGACAATCAAGGCGCCTACCTCGGCATGGAGAAATCGCTGGCCACGTCACTGGCCTCGGCGACGAGAGTCCCGGTCTTCCGTGACGGGAATGGCAAGAAGATCAAGCCGAGTTCACTCGAGTACGGCAAGAAGTACACATCCTGGCTCGGCAGCCAGGATGGCGCCTTCTATGGCAAGTGGCGCGAGCACATGCGAAAAGCGGGCGCCGACGAGTGGTCCTACACGCTGCGGGACGCCGGTGGTGTCGGTGGCAGTTCCTACCAAGGCCGCGGCTATCAGAGCCTGATCACCCTCATGAAACACGGCGACGGCTACTCTCCGCAGATGCTCTACGACCTGGGCGACGACATCCGTGCCGCAGAGGAGAAGCACCCCGACATCTGGGACCACGGGGGCTTCGACAAGGGAGTCTCCGAAGGAAGCCTTCTTCCTGAGATGAGGAACAGCACCTTCGAAAACGATCCGTATGACGGTCTTCTGAGAATCATGTCCAAGGACCCGGAGATCGCCGCAGGCTACCTGGATCCCGCATCCGACGCAGACCTGTCCGACGACGAGGTCAGCAAGAACGACCGCATGAAGTACCTCGTCCACGACCGGGACTGGGAGATCGTCGATACCGGTCGCTACGACGATCACGGCAAACTCGACAAGGATGCGCGGGAAGGTTTCGAGGCCGCGCTGAAGGCCGGCGCCACGGGACGCCTTCCGGACGCCGTGGTGACCAAGGACGCCCCGCTTCACTCGGCGGAGAACGCCGGAGTCATGGAAGAGGCCGTGCGGGTGTTCGGTGGGCCTGCCCGGGAGGGGGAGGTCTCACCGCTCGCCAAGGGCGAGGACTTCACCGGATTCCGGGGAACGCTCGGCGAGATGATCGCCGACTACCCAGGAAACGTACAGCGAGAAATGTACGGGGACAAGGAACTCCCCGTAAGAGGTCACGTGGCGAACTTCGACGCGGGCGCGCTTCACGAGACCCTGAACCAGGTGGGACGCGACCCGTACGGGTACGGGGTGGTTCAGGCATCCCAGCAGATGTACACAGTGGAGCACTTGCAGGCAGTGATGCGCGATCTCCCTCATGGAGCCGATGCCAGCGATGTCCGCGACTATGTCGGCGACGCCGTAGTGGGCGGGGCATATGTCAACGGAGTTCTCAGTGAGGCCCGAGCCGACGCGCTGTTTGACGACAAGGTCGCGGAGGCCAGGGACTTCAACGAGAAGGCGGATGAAGCGAGCGAGTGGGTGAACAGATTTGTAGGTCTCGGGACCGGAAACCTGGGAGGTGACGGAGGGGGCGGGGCCCTTGTGTCAACTCCGGTTGGTTGGGCTCAGGAGGAACTGTCTTCCGCGGTTGTGGAGCATATCAAGAGGGACCTGCCCCAAGAGGCGGCGAAGGGCGATGTGGAAAGTAAATATAATTTCACGAGCACTCAGGAGAGCGTGAGAGATTTTTACCGGGGCTGGGCCGAGAACTTTGGCAAGGACTCAGGTCTGAGAGCGGAGATCCTTGAAGGGGCGATCGCCGGTGCGCGAAGGGAAGCCATTGCCGGGTTCCAGGATGGCGCAGGGACGTCTCGCGGCCACGCGACTGTCGAGCCCACAGAATAGGCTGACAATGAATCGGGTTTCGCGCGGTGGAAGATGTCTCCGGGCATTCACCCTTCTGGCCTGCTGCGTTGCGCTTGTTTCCGCGTGCGCTCAGCAGCCGGAGCGAGAATACGCTGTTCCTGACACCTTCTGTGGGCTGAGGCTACCGAAAAAGAGCTACTCTGCTCTTTTTGGCCCAGGTGAAAGACTGTCGCGGCAGGACAAGCAGGACGAGTTGGGGAGTTTGCGGGTGGCTGCCCAAGGGTGCACGTACCTGGTCGACGGATTGCCTGTCGTTTCGCTGTCCGGAAACTGGGTGAAAAAAGGAGACGAGGTGGAGCCCTCGACTCCTTTTGAGGTGATCGAGTCCTACGGCGCTCGGAACACGTCACGTGAGTACGCAGGCCGCTACGATGTGGCCACCTGGTCTGCCGGCGCCGTCGCTGCTGTGGACTGTCCGCGCCCTGAAGGTGACTTGCAGGTTGATTTCACCAGGTTTCTTCTCGATGTCCACGCTAATGACACCCCGCTCACTGACGATCCCGACCGTTCCCGAAAAGTGTTTGGTGATCTGGCTCAATCTGCCATGACCGAGGTGGCAAGCGAGTTCCACTGCGAGGGGCAGTGACCTTCCGAAGTCGAGGACGACCCCGAGCGGGCGCACGAGACGTTCGGGAAGTTGGCGCAGGTCGTGATGGCCGAGGCCGCGGGGAAGCTGTCGTGTGCGCACGGGTGACGGGCGCGTGGGGGTGGCGTGATCACCTTCACGGTGCCTGTCGGCCGCGCGCGGCGCGGAAGGTGGCAGTATGCGCCGTATGAATGCAGCTGCCTCTGACGCCGCCGGCAACACCGCACCGAAGAAGGACCCGTGGGACCTGCCTGATGTGTCCGGGATGACCGTCGGCGTGCTCGGCGGGACCGGGGACCAGGGGCGGGGGCTGGCGTACCGGCTGGCCCGGGGCGGCATGGCCGTCACCGTCGGCTCGCGGGCCGCGGAGCGGGCCCGGCAGGCGGCCGAGGAGATCGGGCACGGCGTCGAGGGGGTCGACAACGCCGAGTGCGCGCGCCGCTCCGACATCGTGATCGTCGCCGTCCCGTGGGAGGGCCACGCGAAGACGGTCGAGTCGCTGCGCGAGGAGCTGCGCGGCAAGCTGGTCGTCGACTGCGTCAACCCGCTCGGCTTCGACAAGAAGGGCGCCTACGCGCTGGTCCCCGAGGAGGGCAGCGCGGCCGAGCAGGCCGCGGCGCTGCTGCCCGAGTCGCGGGTCACCGCGGCCTTCCACCACCTGTCCGCCGTGCTGCTCTCCGACCCGGAGGTGGAGGAGATCGCCACGGACGTGATGGTGCTGGGCGAGAAGCGCGCTGACTGCGAGATCGTGCAGGCGCTCGCCGCCCGCATCCCCGGGATGCGGGGCGTCTTCGCGGGCCGGCTGCGCAACGCCCACCAGGTCGAGTCGCTGGTGGCCAACCTCATCTCCGTCAACCGCCGCTACAAGGCGCACGCGGGCGTCCGTCTCACCGACATCTGAGCCGCCGCGCACGAAACGGCGGCGGGCACAGATACGGATACGGGCACGAATACGGGCACGGGCATGGGTGCGGGTGGGGTGGGGAAGCGCAGAATCCCCGGCGGCGGTCTGACGGTCGCCGCCGTGGTGGCGGCCGTCCTCGCGGCGTGCTCGGGGTACGGCGGTACGAGGGACGAGCATGAGGGCGGCGAGGAGGCGAAGCCGGCCCGGTCGCCGCTGAGTGTCGGCGCCCTGCGGAAGCTGGCGGCCGAGCCCGGAAGCAGCTGTCCCGTGCCCTACGACGTGCCCGCCGCGCTGCGGGCCGCGGGCGCGGAGGTCGGCCGTGTCGAGTCCGGGTCCGTGGACGGCGAGTTGCCCGACGACCTCGACACCCCGCTGGCGCGGGCGGACGGCGCACTCGTCGGCTGCGGCTACCGCGTCGGCGCCGAGCGGGCCCGTCTGTTCACCGTGGGGGTGGCCCGGGGGTACGCGGTCGACGTCATGCTGCCGCAGATCCAGCACGACGCCCGGATGGGGCGGGGCGCGCTGCGCCGGTACGCGCAGGAGGTCCACGAGGCCGAGCCCGGTGACGCTCCGCTCGTCGCGCCCGGCGGCAACGTCGCCGCTGTCCGGCTTCCGACGGCCGGCGGCGGGGACCTGGCACTGGTGGTCACGGTCGGCGACGACGGCAGGACCCGGTTGTCCCGGCACCGGGTCAGCGCCCTGACACAGAACCTGGCCCACCAGGCCCACCGCTGAGGTCTCCAGGGGGCTCCCGCCCGGCCCCGCGCAGCCCGCCCGGCTTTGCGCGGGCTCCCGCCCGGCCCCGCGAGGGTCCGCGCAGGGCCCGAACGGAGCAGGTATCAGCCGCGGGGGTGCGGGAACCCGCTGTCGTCGGACATGCGGGTCGCGCGTGCCCCGCCCATGATGGGGTGAGCGGTGACCGGCCACAGGGGCGTGCGCGCCCGCCAGGAGGCACGGATGGGACAGGAGCCGGCGCCCGCCACCGGGCGGACCGGGGCGAGCGGGACGACGGCGAACGGCAACGGCGCGAACGGGGCGAACGGCCCGGGCGGCTCGGACGGCGCACGCGGCGCCCACGGCACGGGCGACGCGGCCTACACGCCCGACCCGAGGCGCTGGAAGGCGCTGACGGTGTGCCTGCTGGTCGGCTTCATGTCGTTGCTGGACGTCTCGATCGTGAACGTCGCTCTTCCCGCGATCGAGCAGGGGCTCGGGGCTTCGGAGTCCGCTCTCTCGTGGGTGGTGTCGGGCTACGCGCTCACCTTCGGTCTCGTGCTGGTGCCCTCGGGGCGGGTCGGTGACGCGCTGGGCCGCCGTACCGCCTTTCTCGGCGGGCTCGTCCTGTTCACCGCCGCGTCGATGGCCTGCGGGTTCGCGCAGGGGGCCACGTGGCTGGTGATCGCGCGGCTGGTCCAGGGCATCGGGGGCGGCCTGATCATGCCGCAGATCTCCGGCATGATCCAGCAGCTCTTCCGGGGTGCCGAGCGCGGCAGGGCGTTCGGGCTGCTGGGCTCCACGATCGGCCTTTCGACGGCTGTCGGGCCGCTGCTGGGCGGGCTGCTGATCCAGGCTTTCGGCGCTTCCGAGGGCTGGCGGTGGGTCTTCTTCGTCAATCTGCCCATCGGGGTGGTGGCCTTTCTCCTGGCTCTGCGGCTGGTTCCGCCGGCGTGTGCGGAGCGCGACACGGCGCACCGGCAGTCGCTCGATCCGGTCGGTGTCCTGCTGCTGGGGGCCGGGGTGATCGCCGTGATGCTGCCGCTGGTGCAGGAGAGGCAGTGGCACGGGCAGACCAAGTGGCTGCTCGTCCCGCTGGGTGCGCTGCTCGCCGTGGTGTTCCTGTGGTGGGAGCGCAGGTATCTGCGGCACGGCAAGGCGCCTCTGGTGGACCTGCGGTTGTTCAGCGAGCGGTCGTACTCGCTGGGTGCGCTGCTGGGACTGCTCTACTTCGCCGGCTTCACGACGATCTTCTTCATCTTCACGCTCTTCCTGCAGAACGGGATGCGCTACAGCGCCCTTCAGGCGGGGCTGACTCTCACGCCGTTCGCTGTCGGCTCCGCGGTCTCGGCCGTTGTCGGCGGTCGTTTCATCACCCGGGTCGGGCGTCCTTTGATCGCCGCGGGACTGGTCCTGGTACTGCTGGGGCTCGGTGGTGCGAGCCTCGCCGTGCACGAGGTGCAGAACAGCGCCGTCGGCTGGGCCCTGGTGGCGCCGATGCTGTGCGCGGGGTTCGGCTCGGGGCTGGTGATCTCCCCGAACCAGACGCTCGCCCTGCAGTCGGTGCCGGTCGCGCAGGGGGGTGCCGCGGGGGGTGTCATCCAGACCGGTCAGCGGATCGGCTCCGCCGCCGGGATCGCCGCTGTCGGTGCGGTCTTCTTCGCCTGGCTCGCCAGCAGCCGCAACTGGGCGACGGCGCTGGACTTCGGACTGCTCACGGCGCTGTGCTTCGTCGCGGCCGCGCTGGTGGTGGCCCTGATCGACGTGGTGTACGGGCGGCGGCTCGCCCGCCGGGAGGGGTGAGGGAGAATGGCGGGCGCACACCCGTCTCTCATTGGAGTCAGCGCCATGTCAGCCCCCGCCCGCCGCGCCCCCAGGGGCCTGGCCCTCTACGCGACCGTCCTGTGTCTGCTGGCCGTCGTCGCCGCCGTGGTCTCGTTCGCGAACGGCAAGTGGTTCGGCGTGCTCTGGGTGCTGGTGGCTGGTCTGACCTCCAACATGGCGTGGTACTACCACCGCCGTCGGCCGTCGTCCGCGCCGACGGAGAGCGCGGGCTGAGATCCGGGACGAGCGAGCTGAGGACCGGGGCGGGAGGCCCTAGGTCGTGTCTTCAAAGTCCCGCCTGCCTGGCGGTGTCTGGCACGCACGCTCGCGGCGTTGCCGTCGGTCGCCGCTTCCCCCAGGGCTCGGCTTCGCTCGCCCCGGGAGGTGCCCCCACGCAGGGACTCCCTCCTCCGCCTTGCGAGCGCACGCACCAGACACCGCCAGGCCCGCCCTCCGGGCGGACGCCGCTACTTTGAAGACACTCCCTAGGGGAGCAGTACGTTCTGGGGTTCGCCCTGCCAGAAGCGGAAGTACTCCAGGCCGAGGTAGGTCTCCAGCTCGGAGACGCCCATGCCGCGCAGGATGGTGTCGATCACGTCCCAGAAGACCGCGTTGACCTGGGGGATCCACAGGCATCCGAAGACGATGAGGATTCCGAAGGGCGCGAAGGGTTCGGCCTGCCTGCGGGCGGCGGGGGAGAGCCAGGGTTCGATGACCCCGTAGCCGTCCAGGCCCGGTACGGGCAGCAGGTTCAGCAGCGCGGCCGTCACCTGGAGCAGGGCGAGGAACGCGAGGGCGCAGCGGAAGGCGACCGGCACGTCGTGCACGCCGTGCAGCCAGAAAGGCGCGGTGAGCACCCCGGCGAACAGCGCGTTGGTGGCGGGGCCCGAGACGGAGATGAGGCTGTGCTTCCAGCGTCCGGTGATGCGGCCGCGTTCGATGTAGACGGCCCCGCCGGGGAGGCCGATGCCGCCGAGGATCACGAAGACCACGGGCAGCACGATGCTGAGCAGCGCGTGGGTGTAGCGCAGCGGGTTGAGGGTCAGGTAGCCCTTGGCACCGACCGAGACGTCTCCCGCGCCGAGCGCGGAGCGCGCGTGCGCGTACTCGTGGAGGCACAGGGAGACGATCCACCCGGCGACGACGAAGAAGAAGACGGAGACACCCGTCACGTCCGCCCAGCCGTACCAGACGGCCCAGCCGGAGACCGCCATGATCGCGACAAGCCCGAGGAAGACCGGGCTGATCCGGTGGTGTTCCGGATGGGGAGAGGCGCTGGTCATGGGGTCTGACCGTACCGGCAGGACGCGGGCCCCGCGAACCCCGCACGCGGTGCCTTCCGCGCGGCGCCCCGCACGCGGAGCCCGCGGGTGACTCCCCCCGCGCCGCTTTCTGAGCGCGGACCCGGCCGCTCTCGTCGTGCGTACGGGTCTCGCCCGGGGCGTGCGTGCCGTGCTCCTGCGGGAGGTGCGTGCGCCTCGCCACGGCCGCATCCGCGACGCTTTCGTGATCGAGAGCCGCCGCACGCACCACCGGGTGGTCTGCACGAGCAGGCGGGGGCACGCCTCGGGTTACGCGAATACGCCCAAGTGGGTTCGCGGGGCCGACTGCCACCGCGTCTGAGACGACGCCTCGACGGCACACGGACGGAGTGCCGCACACCGGCCACACCAGCCGCCGCAGGCCGCCGGCCGGTCGCCGCACCCGCGGGCCCCACGCCCGCGGGTGCGGCGACCGGCCCGCTCCACCGCCGCGCCCACAGCCGTCGCGGTGCTCGCTCCGCGACGGTTCAGCCGGAGCGGGCCTTTCGCGTCCTGGCCCTGTTGGCCTTGCGGATGGCCGCTTCCAGCTCCGGCTTCGTCATCCGCGACCTGCCCTCCACCCCGAGCCGCTTGGCCACCTCGTACAGGTGCTGTTTCGGTGCGCCCTCGTCGACACCCTGACCGCTGCGTCCGCCCCGGCCGCGCGGGCGTGCTGACTGCGGGTCGGACGGTCCCTTGCGGGCGTCCTTCTTGCGCTCCCAGTGGTCGCCGACCTTCTCGTGCGTGTGTTTCAGCGCGCCGTACGCCGTCTGGTGGGCGCGCCGCCCCTCGCCGTACTCCTTGACGGCCGAGTCGTGCGCCTTCGCCCAGGTGCGCCGGGCGCTGTCCGGGGAACGGCGGAGCGTCGAGGGCAGCTCCTCGCGAGCGGGCATCGGGGTACCTCCGCTGGCAGTGCGCGTGCGTACGTCGGCCGCCGAGTGCCCCGCCGCGAACCGGGCAAACCCGCCCGTACGGCTTCGCCGGGCCCGACGCGGTGGCACGGCCTGGCCCGGCACGGGCGCCTCCCTCGGGAAGGGGCCCCGAGAGGCCCGGTGGCAGTATGTGGGGGGTGCGCTACCTCTACCGCGTTCTGGGTGCCACGCAGGTTCTCCGCGAGGACGGCACGGCCGTGCCGGTCGGCGGGGCGCGGCTGCGTGCGCTGCTGACCGCGCTGGCCCTGGCGGGTGGACGCGCCGTACGTCCCGGGCAACTGGCCGCCGCAGTGTGGGCCCAGGACGAGGACGCACCCGCGGACGAGACGGCCGCCGTGCAGGCGCTGGTGGGCAGGGTGCGCAGGGCGTTGGGGCGGGACGCGGTCGTTTGGGCGGAGGGCGGCTACCGGCTGGCGGTGACGCGCGACGACGTCGACCTCTTCCGGTTCGAACGGCTGGCGGACGAGGGCGCGGACGCGCTCGCTGACGGCGATCCCGTCAAGGCGACGGCGCTGCTCGACGACGCTCTCGCGCTCTGCCGTGGCCCGGCGCTGGCCGACCTGCCCGACGGGGGCGGGCCCGCCGCGGTACGGGCGGCGGACCGCGAACTGACCGCGCGCCGCGACCGGATGCGCGCCGCGCTCGCCCTCGGCCGGGCCGAGACGGTGCTGCCTGGGGTGCGCGAGCTGGCCGCCGCGCACCCCCTCGACGAGTCCCTCCAGGCGCTGCTGCTGCGCGCGCTGCACGGTGCGGGCCGCACCGCCGAGGCGCTGGCCTCGTACGAGACCGTCCGCGCCAGGATCGCCGACCGCCTGGGCTCCGGCCCCGGCGCCGAACTCCGCGCGCTGCACGCGGCGTTGCTGGCCGCCGACGACCCCGCGCCGGACCCGTCCTCCCCGGCCGGCCTCTCCTGTCTGCCCTCCCCGGCATCCCCTTCTTCCCCGCCCGCCGGGTCCGTCCGGCCGGTCGGCAACCTGCGGGCCCGGCTGACCTCCTTCGTCGGGCGGGACGAGGAGATCGGCGCGCTCGGCCAGGAGCTCGGCGGCGCGCGGCTGGTGACGCTCACCGGTCCTGGCGGCGCCGGGAAGACCCGTCTGTCGTTGGAGACGGCGGCCCGCACCGGTGCGGAGGGTGGCGCCGCGTGGAGGGACGGCGTGTGGGTGGCCGAACTGGCGTCCGTACGAGGGCGGAACGGGCCCGCCGAGGTCGCCGAGGCCGTCCTGACCGCGCTCGGCGGCCGGGAGACCGTCCTGATCGGCTCCAGCGCCGAGAGCCTGCACGCGGCGGCCGACCGCACGGCCGGGGACCCTGTGGCCCAGCTCGTCGAGCACTGCGCGGCCCGCCGCATGCTGCTGGTGCTGGACAACTGCGAGCACGTCATCGACGCGGCCGCGCGGGTCGTCGAGACGCTGCTCGTGGAGTGCCCAGGAGTGACCGTGCTCGCCACCAGTCGCGAACCGCTGGGCGTGCCAGGGGAGTCGGTGCGGCCCGTAGGGCCGCTGCCCGAGCCCGTCGCGCTGCGGCTGCTGGCCGACCGGGGCGCCCGCGCGCGTGCGGGGTTTTCCACGGACGAGGATCCGGAGGCGTGCGCGGAGATCTGCCACCGCCTCGACGGGCTGCCGCTGGCGATCGAGCTGGCCGCGGCCAGGCTGCGCTCGCTCACCCCGGGCCAGCTCGCCCGGCGCCTCGATGACCGGTTCCGGCTGCTGACCAGCGGCAGCCGTACCGTTCTGCCCCGGCAGCAGACTCTGCGGGCGGTCGTCGACTGGTCGTGGGAACTGCTGGAGGAGCCCGAACGCGCCGTGCTGCTGCGGCTGTCGGTCTTCGCCGGCGGCTGCGAGCTGGAGCAGGCCGAGGAGGTGTGCGCGGCAGCGCGGGAGGGCGGCGCCGGTGCCGACACCGCCGCGCTCCTGAGTTCCCTTGTCGACAAGTCGCTGGTGGTGGCCGCGCCCGGCGACGGCCGCGGCGCCGGGATGCGCTACCGGCTGCTGGAGACCGTCGCGGAGTACGCCGCCGAGAAGCTCGACGCGCTGCCCGGCGAGCGGGAGCGCGCCGAGGCCCGTCACCTGGTCGCCTACCGCGAGCTGGCCCGCACCGCGGACCCGCTGCTGCGCGGGCCCCGGCAGGCCGTCTGGCTGGAGTGCCTGGAGCGCGAGCACGACAACATCCGCACCGCGCTGCGCCGCGCCGTCGCCGCGGGCGAGGAGCAGGAGGCACTGTGCGTGATCCTGTCCATGGGCTGGTTCTGGCAGCTGCGCGGGCACCGCGCCGACGCCCTCACCTGGGGTGAGGCCGCCCTGCGCCTGGGTCCCGCCCCCTTCGCGGAGCAGCGCACGGTGCCGCCGCTGTACGAGTCGGCCACCCACCACCCGCCGCCCATGAGCGAGGAACAGCTGTGGGAGGCCAGACGCGGGGTGCGGCTGATGGTCCTGGCCGACGCCGAGGAGGGCGTCGAGCGGTTGCGGAGCCCCGAGCGGCAGGCCGAACTGGCCACCATCATGCGCTCCTACACCCCCGGGATGCCTCAGGTCTGCCGTATCCCCGGCTGTATGTGGATGTTCGCCTGGCTCCACAGCGGCAACTACGAGGCCCTCCACGACCTGACCGACGCACACGTCCAGGGCTGCCGCGACCTGGGCTACGAGTGGGAGCTGGCCTTCGCGCTCCAGCTGCGCTCCAAGATCGGCGCGGACGTTCCCGACGCGTGGGACCAGACCGGTGTCGACGCGGACGAGAGCCTGGAGATCTTCCGCAGGCTCGGGGACGCCTGGGGAGAGGCCGAAGCGCTCGCAGGCCGGTCCGAAGCGCTCAGCGCCCGCGGCGAGTTCGCCCGAGCGGCGGCCGATTGCAGGCTGGCCATCGCCCGCGCCCAGGAATTGGGCGCGCACAGCCAGGTGCCGCGGTTGAAGTCCCGGCTCGGCTCCGTGCTCGTGGAGCTGGCGGACCCGGAGTCGGTCGCCGAGGGCGACCTTCTGATGCGGGAGGCGACCGAGGAGGCCAAGTACGCCGGAGGGGGCGGGCCCAACTTCGCGTCGATCCAGCTGGCGGCCCACCTGATCCGCACGGGAGAGCCGGACGCGGCACGGGCGCTGCTGGAGCCGCTGGAGCGGGAGTTCGAGGACAGGGTGCCGCAGCTCTTCGTGGGGATGGTGCAGGGCATGCTCGCCTGGTCGCACGTCGTGGCGGGGAGACCTGCCGAGGCCCTGGCCAAGCTCAGGGTGTCCATCGGCAGGACCTGCGAGGCGATGGCGGACGTGGTCAGTCCGCAGCTGACCCAGAGGCAGCTCGTCACGGCCGCACGGGCGATGGCCGCGCTCGGGAGGGGCGCGGAGGCGGGGCGGCTGCTGGGTGCCGCCGACGCCCTGACCACCCTGCCGAGCGGGCCGTTCCTCCCCCCGGCCGAGCGCGAGGCGCGCCAGGCCGCCGAGGAGGCGGTGCGGGCCGTGCTGTCGCCTGGCCAGTACGCCGACACCCACAGCGAGGGCGGCGGCCTCACTCTCGAGGAGGCCGTCGCCCTCGTCCAGGGGACCCGGCGGGAGGCGGGTGCCTGACGGAGGAGGCCGCCAGGCACCGCCTCAGACCTTCTTCCGGAACTTCGCGATGGCGAACGGCGCCGTGACGAGGGTCAGGCCCACCGACCAGATCACCGTCCACATCACGGGGCCGGCCACCGCGCCTTGGCCCAGCATCAGCCCGCGGGCGGAGTCGGCGACATGTGTCAACGGGTTGACCTTGGTGAACGCCTCCAGCCAGCCGGGCATCGTGTCCGTCGAGACGAACACCGAGGAGCCGAACTGCAGCGGCATCAGCACCAGGAAGGAGATGCCCTGGACGGCCTGCGCCGTCTCCATCGACAGGCCGACCAGAATGAAGATCCACAGCAGGGACGCGCCGAACAGCGCCGTCAGGCCGACGGCTCCCAGCATCCCCAGCCAGTGGCCGTTCACTTCGAATCCGCACAGCAGGCCCACGGCCAGCAGCACGACGATGGCGACCAGCATGCGGCCGACCTCGACCAGCGACTTGGCTATCAGCACGGAGGAGCGGGCGATCGGCATGGACCGGAAGCGGTCCATCACGCCCTTGCGGAAGTCCTCGTTGATGCCGGTGCCCACCGCCATCGCGATGGACATGCTCATCATGCCCATCATGCCGGGGATCAGATACTGCACGTACTGGTGCCGGCTGGCGCCGCCGCCCCCGCCGCCGATCGCCCCGCCGAAGACGTAGACGAACAGCAGGGTGAAGACGATGGGCATCAGCAGGGCGTCCATCATCGACTCCGGGTCCTGCTTGATCTGCAGGGCGCACCGGCGCACGAGCGCGCCGATGTGCCGCAGATTGGCCCGCAGCCCGATCCGTCCGTCGTCCGCTCCCGGCTTCGCCGACGCCTGACCGGCGCCTGGCACGGGCGGGGTCTTCCCGGATTCGGGGGCCTTGATGGTGGCGGTACTCACGCCGCGACCTCCTCGAGTTCTTTCTCGTCGTCCTTGTGGGTGGCCTTCTGGCCGGTGAGCGCCAGGAACACCTCATCCAGGCTGGGCAGGTGGGTGGCGATGTCGGCGATCGCGAAACCGCGCGCCCCCAGCAGCCCCACCACGGCGGTCAGCTGTTCGTCGCTGACGATCGGGACGCTCACCACGCCCTGGGCCTCGTCGGCCGTGGCACCCGCCACCCCGTCCAGGCCCGCCTGCGCGAGGGCGCCGACCATCCGCGTCAGCTCGCCCGGGTCACCGGGGCGGATCTCCAGCGTGCGGCCGCCCACCTTCGCCTTCAGCTCGGGCACCCGGCCCTCGGCGATGACCCGGCCGCGGTCCACCACCGTCAGCTCGCTGGCGAGCTGCTCGGCCTCCTCCATGTACTGCGTCGTGAGCAGCACCGTGTTGCCCTCGGCCACGATGTTCTGCACCTCTTCCCACACCTCGTTACGGGTGCGCGGGTCGAGCCCGGTGGTGGGCTCGTCGAGGTAGAGCACCTTCGGCCGGCCGATCATGGATGCCGCCAGGTCGAGCCTGCGGCGCATGCCGCCGCTGTACTTGCTCGCCGGGCGCCGGGCCGCCTCGGTGAGGGAGAACCGCTCCAGCAGCTCGTCGGCGCGCGAGCGCGCCTCGGAGCGGGGCAGGTCGAGCAGGCGCCCGATCATGTAGAGGTTCTCCCAGCCCGACAGCTTCTCGTCCACCGAGGCGTACTGCCCGGTGAGGCCGATCGTGCGGCGCAGCTGGCGGGGCTGGCGCACCACGTCGTACCCCGCGACCATCGCCGTGCCGGCGTCCGGGTGCAGCAGCGTGGAGAGTATCCGCACCAGCGTCGTCTTGCCCGCCCCGTTCGGGCCGAGGACACCCATGACCGTGCCCTCGCGCACGTCGAGGTCGATGCCGTCGACGGCCTTCGTCTCACCGAAGTGCTTGACCAGGCCGCGGACCTCGACCGCGTTCGTCGTCTTCTCGCTCGTCATGTCCGTCAATGTGCCAGGTGCCACCGACAAACCACCGACACGCCGCCGACAGACCGGGGCCGCGGCGGTGTCGGTCCCCGCCCCTCCGCCACCGGGAGGCGGCGGAGGGGCAGAGGACGGCGGGGGAGAGGGTCACTCGTAGGAGTGCTCGGATGCCGGGAACGCCCCGGAGACGACGTCCTCGGCGTAGGCGCGCGCGGCGTCGGTGAGCGCGCCCCGCAGGTCGGCGTACCGCTGCACGAAGCGGGGCAGCTTGCCGGGTGTGAGACCGGCCATGTCGGTCCACACCAGGACCTGCGCGTCGCAGTCGGCCCCCGCGCCGATGCCGACGGTGGGCACCTGCAAGGCGCGGGTGACCTGCGCGGCGACGGACGCGGGCACCATCTCCAGGACGACGGCGAAGGCCCCGGCGTCCTGGGCGGCCTTGGCGTCGCGCATCAGCTGGTCCGCCGCCTCCTCGCCGCGGCCCTGCACCCGGTAGCCCATGGCGTGCACGGACTGGGGGGTCAGTCCGATGTGCGCCATCACGGGGATGCCGGAGCGCACCAGGAGCCCGATCTGGCCGGCGGAGCGCTCGCCGCCCTCCAGCTTCACGGCGCCGGCCCCGGCTTCCTTGACCAGCCGGGTGGCGCTGCGCAGGGCCTGGACCTCGCCTTCCTGGTACGAGCCGAACGGCAGGTCGGCGACGACGAGGGCCCGTCCTGTGCCGCGGACGACCGCGGCGGTCAGCAGGGTCATCTGGTCGAGGGTGACGGGGACGGTCGTCTCGTATCCGAGGTGGCAGTTGCCGGCCGAGTCGCCGACCAGCAGGACGGGGATGCCGGCCTCGTCGAGGACCGAGGCGGTCATCGCGTCGTACGCGGTGAGCATCGGCCACCTCTCGCCCCGCTCCTTGGCGAGTGCGAGGTCGCGTACGGTCACACGGCGGTTTCGGGTTCCCCCGTAGAGCGTCTGTGGCATGGCTCTGTCTCCTACTTTTGTCGTCTCGAAGCGCCCTGACGGCGTCTCCGGATCAGGGCCCATGCTGGCACGCACCCGCTGCACCCGGGTAGGGGGCGCCACCTCGGCCGACCCGGCGCTTCGGGCGTGTGCCCTCTGTGCGCGCGGCCGCGCGCCCTCTGCGTACGGGGCGTACGAGGCGCACGGGGCCTACGAGAGGTGTGGGACGCGTGTTGTGTCACAGCCGCGAAACCGCCTCGACCAGCCGGAACCCGGCAGGCCCCTCCCCTCGTCCTCTCACCAGATTCCCTACCCAACCCCTCCGGGTTCCGGGCGACCCCGCCGGTTGCGGACGAAAGCAGCAGTTGGACCGAAGCGTTCAACTGGTTGAGAACCGGCATCGCCTATCGTTCATCGGGCACCAGCACAGGCAAGTGAGGACGGCGGATGGCGCGCGCGTACACGGCGGAGGCCACGCACAGCGAAGACGGCGACCGGCGGGCGGGACTCTTCTCCCGGCTCGCACGGCGGCCGGGTGGCCGCCAGGGCCGGGCCTTCTCCGGCTGGTCGGGACCGGGCAAGTGGCGGCGCGGCTGGGTGCCGGCGGCGCTCGCGGTCGTCCTCGCCCTGGCGTTCCTCCTGCACGCGGAGATCCCCAACTCCATCGGCAACATCGGTTCGCTGTGGGAGACGTTCCTGCCCTGGGGCGGCCTGGGGATCGTGGTGCTGCTCGTCGCGGGGGTGCTGCGCCGGTCGGCCACCGCGCTGCTGGCCCTGGTGCTGCCCTCGCTCGTGTGGTTGAACCTGTTCGGCGGCGTCTTCAGCGACAAGTCGACCAGCGCGGCGGGTGATCTGACGGTCGTCACGCACAACGTCAACGCGGACAACCCCGATCCCCGGGGCACGGCCGGGAAGCTGGCCGCATCCGGCGCCGACGTCATCGCGCTGGAAGAGGTCTCGCGCACGCAGGCCGCCTCCTACGAGGAGGGCCTGGACAAGGCGTACCCGTACCACAAGCTCATGGGCACGGTCGGGATCTGGAGCAAGTACCCGCTGACCGGCGCCCGGTCCATCGACCTCAAGATGGGCTGGCCCCGCGCCATGCGCGCCACCGTCGAGACGCCCCGGGGGGATGTGGCCGTCTACGCCGCTCATCTGCCGTCCGTGCGGGTGCAGTTCCGCGCGGGCTTCACGGCCGGGCAGCGGGACGGCAGCGCCAACGCGCTCGGTGACGCACTCTCCGACGACCCGGCGGACAACGTGGTCCTCCTCGGCGATCTGAACGGCACCATGAACGACCGGGCGCTCGCCCCCATCACCTCGCAGCTGCGCTCCGCGCAGGGCGCGGCGGGCAACGGGTTCGGCTTCAGCTGGCCCGCCTCGTTCCCGATGGCGCGGATCGACCAGATCATGGTCAAGGGTCCGGACCCGGTCTCCGCGTGGACCCTGCCGTCCACCGGCAGTGATCACCTGCCGATCGCCGCGAAGCTGAGACTCACGGACTGAGCGCGGGCACGCACCCTGCGTGTCCGTCCGCTCACGACAGGGGCGTAAGGGCGCGTCACGCAGCCGGTTTCGCCTGCCCTTAACGTCGTGTTTTGCGCGGTGGAACATCTGGCTGCGAGACTTTGTTCTTCGGCAAAACATTCAGGGCGTCCCGGCGCTGCGCCGCCCTGCCCTTCCGCGCGTGCCCGCGCACCCCCTGATCGTTCCGTATCGCCCGAAAGGTTCTTACCGCATGCCTCTGGCTCTGCTCGCACTCGCTGTGGGCGCCTTCGGGATCGGCACCACCGAGTTCGTGATGATGGGCCTGCTGCCGAACGTCGCCGACGATCTCGGCACGTCCGTACCGACCGCCGGATACCTCGTCTCGGCCTACGCGCTCGGTGTCGTCCTCGGCGCCCCGCTGCTCACCGCCGTCGGCGCGCGCGTCCCGCGCAAGCTGATGCTGCTGCTGTTGATGGCGCTGTTCACGCTCGGTAACCTCGCCTCGGCGCTCGCGCCCGGGTTCGGCACCCTGCTGGCGGGGCGGGTGCTGGCCGGGCTGCCGCACGGCGCCTTCTTCGGCGTCGGCGCCGTGGTCGCCGCGCGTCTGGTGCGCGAGGGCCGGGCCGCCCGTGCCGTCGCCACGATGTTCCTGGGCCTGACCGTCGCCAACATCGTCGGCGTCCCCGGCGGTACCGCGCTGGGCCAGCAGCTGGGCTGGCGCGCCACCTTCGTGGTCGTCACCCTCATCGGCCTGGTCGCGATGGTCTCCCTCGCCCTGCTGGTGCCGCGCCTGCCCCTGGAGCACCAGGGCGGGGTCAGGCACGAGCTGCGCGCCCTGGGTAACCGCCAGGTCGTCCTGGGGCTGCTGACCGCCGTCTTCGGCTTCGGCGGCGTCTTCGCCGTCTACAGCTACCTCGCCTCGATGATGACGGAGGTCACGGGGCTGGCCGAGTCCTCCGTGACGTGGGTGCTCGCCCTCTTCGGCATCGGGATGACGCTCGGCACGCTCGTCGCGGGGCCGCTCACCGACCGGGCCCCGCGCCGCACCCTGTACGCGGCGCTCGGTCTGATGGCCGTCATCATGGTGGTCTTCCACTTCGCGGCACCCGTGAAGTGGGCGGCGCTGGTGCTGGTGGGGCTGCTGGGCGCCGTCGGCTTCCTGATCACCACGCCCGTCCAGATGCTGGTGATGCGTGCCGCCTCGAACGCGCCCACGCTGGCCTCGGCGTCGAACCACTCGGCGTTCAACCTCGCCAACGCGGGCGGTGCCTGGCTCGGCGGCGCGGTCATCGCGGCGGGCTGGGGCTGGATGTCGCCGACCCTCGTCGGCGCGGTCCTCGCACTGGCCGGTCTGGCCATCGCGCTCGTGGCGGGCACCGCGGCCCGCGGCGAGTCGCGGGTGGTGGCCCGTGCGGGCGAGCGCCCGGTCGAGGTCCACTCGGGCAGCTGAGGCGTGGAGGAGACGAACGTCCCGCCGCGTGCTCCCGCGGCGGGACGTTCGTGCGCGTCGGTGACGTGCGGTGACGGATGTGCTGTGACGGACGTGCGTGCAACGCCGTCGTCCCCCCTCAGCCCTCCCGCCAGCCGTTCGTGATCGGCAGGCGGCGGTCCTTGCCGAAGCCCTTGGGGGAGATCTTGGTGCCCGGCGGGTACTGGCGCCGTTTGTACTCCGCGCGATCGGTCATCCGCAGCACACGGCGTACCGTCTCCGGGTCGAAGCCCGCCTCGACGATGTCGGCCGCGCCCTGGTCCCCGTCGACGTACCGCTTCAGGATGCCGTCGAGCACCTCGTAGTCGGGCAGCGAGTCCGTGTCGACCTGGCCGGGCGCCAGCTCCGCGCTGGGCGGCTTGGTGATGGAGCGCTCGGGGATGGGCGGGGTGCGGCCGTGCTCCCCGGCCGCGCGGTTGCGCCACTCGGCCAGGCGGAAGACGTTCGTCTTGTAGACGTCCTTGATGGGCCCGTAGGCACCCACCGCGTCCCCGTACAGCGTCGAGTAGCCCACCGCGAGCTCCGACTTGTTGCCCGGCGCCAGCACGATGTGGCCCTCCTGGTTGGAGAGCGCCATCAGCAGGGTGCCGCGCAGCCGGGCCTGAAGGTTCTCCTCGGCGACGCCGGTCAGCTCCAGGGAGCCCATGTACGCGGCGAACATCGGCTCGATCTCGACCGTGCGGAAGTTGCACCCGGTGCGCTCGGCCAGCTCGGCGGCGTCCTCCTTGGAGTGCTCGGAGGAGTAGCGCGAGGGCATGGCGACGCAGTGGACGTTCTCGGCGCCGACCGCGTCGCAGGCGAGGGCGGCGGTCAGCGCGGAGTCGATGCCGCCGGACAGCCCGATCAGCACCGAGCTGAAGCCGTTCTTGGCGGCGTAGGCGCGCAGGCCGACGACGAGTGCCGTGTAGATCTCCTCGTCGTCCTCCATGCGCGGCGCCTCGCTGCCGGTGGCCTGTGGCTCGTACGGGGCGAGCGGCTCGGCGCTCAGTACCCGGTGCTCGACGCGCAGCCCGTCGTCCACGGTCCCCGAGGGCGGCGTGGCGGCGGCAGCGGGCAGGTCCAGGTCGAGGACGACGCAGCACTGCTCGAACTGGGGCGCCCGGGCGAGGACGCGGCCGCCCGCGTCGACCACGATCGAGTCGCCGTCGAAGACCAGCTCGTCCTGGCCGCCGGTCTTCGCCAGGTAGGCCGTGGTGCAGCCCGCCTCCTGCGCGCGCTTGCGGACCAGCTCCAGGCGGGTGTCGTCCTTGTCCCGCTCGTACGGCGAGGCGTTGACGGACAGCAGCAGCCCGGCGCCCGCACCGCGTGCGGCCGGTACCCTGCCGCCCTCCTGCCACAGGTCCTCGCAGATGGCGAGGGCCACGTCGACGCCGTGGACGCGGATGACGGGCATCGTGTCGCCTGGCACGAAATAGCGGAACTCGTCGAAGACGCCGTAGTTGGGCAGGTGGTGCTTGGCGAACGTCAGCACGATCTCGCCGCGGTGCAGCACCGCCGCCGCGTTCTGCGGCGCCCCGGCGGGCTGCCCGTAGCGGGGCCTGTCCTGTGCGCAGCGGTCGAGGTAGCCGACGACGACCGGCACCTCGCCCAGGCCCTCGTCGGCCAGCCGCCTGGCGAGGTCCCGCACCGCGGTGCGGGACGCCTCGACGAACGACCGGCGCAGCGCCAGGTCCTCGACCGGATAGCCGGTCAGCATCATCTCCGGGAAGGCCACCAGGTGGGCGCCCTGCTCGACGGAGTGCCGGGTCCAGCGGAGGACGGCCGCGGCGTTGCCCTCCAGGTCGCCGACGGTGGAGTCGATCTGATTCAGCGCGAGACGTAGTTGAGCCACGGGCCCGAGTGTAATCGTCGGGCTGACGTTTAGGGGCGGGCCCCCGGCCGGTGTCCGGTGCCCGCCCCACGTGCTCACTTGCGGTAGCCGAGCACTGTCATCATGCCCGCCTCACCGTGGTAGACGTTGTGGCAGTGGACCATCCACAGCCCGGGGTTGTCGGCGTCGAAGTCCACCTCCAGCGTCCTGCCGGGGAGCACGATCGAGGTGTCCTTGCGCGGCCCGCCGTCCGGGAGGGCGAACGTGTGGCCGTGCAGGTGCATGGGGTGCCACATCTGCGTCCTGTTCACGAAGCGCAGCCGGACACGCTCGCCCGCCGTGACGGGGTAGCGCTGCTTCGGGTCGTACTTCTTGCCGTTGAGGCCCCAGTCGTACCGCGCCATGGAACCCGTCAGCTCCAGCGTGACCGTGCGGTCCGGCTTGCCGGCCTTCAGGCGGACCGCTCCTTCGGCCCGCAGCTTGCCGGCGGTCAGCAGGGTGCCGTCCAGTTCCGCGGGGCGCGCCCTCGGTGACGGCGCGGCGCCCCCGCCGGTGCGCAGCAGCGCCCGGGCCTGCTCCTTCTTGCCCTCGGCCAGCGCCGTCAGTGGGAAGACACCGTCCTTGACGGTGACGAGCACGTCGTAGCGCTCGCCCATGCCCAGCAGCAGCGCGTCCGTGGCGGCGTGCTCGACCGGGTAGCCGTCCGTGTGGGTGACGGTCATGCGGTGACCGCCGAGCGCGACGCGGAAGGCGGTGTCGCCGCCGGCGTTGACCAGCCGGATCCGCACCCGGTCGCCCGGCCGGGCCCGGAAGGTCTCCGGATCCCGCGAGGTGCGGCCGTTGACCAGGTGGTACGGGTACTTCACGTCGCCCGCGTCGCCGCCCAGCAGCTCACTCGTGGCCCCCCTCATCATCCGCGAGGGCCCCTTCTCTGGCTGCTTCGCCGGGCGGGAGCCACCGCTCATCCCGTGCATGCCGTGCCCGCCGGACGCGTCCCCGCCGCCCCCGCCGTCCTTGCCGTGACCGCCGCCCTCGTCCATGCCGCCGTGATCCATGCCCTTGCTCAGCTCGGCCAGGACGCCGTCCGGCGTGGAGCCCTCGACACCGTCCACCCAGTCGTCGAGGACGACCACCCACTCCTTGTCGTACTCCAACGGCTCCTTCGGGTCCTCCACGATCAGCGGCGCGTACAGCCCCCGGTCCTGCTGGACGCCCGAGTGCGGATGGAACCAGTACGTACCCGGGTGGGCTACGGCGAAGCGGTAGGTGAAGTCGGCGCCCGGCTCGATCTCCCGCTGGGTGAGCGCGGGGACCCCGTCCATGTCGTTGCGCAGCGCCAGTCCGTGCCAGTGCAGGGACGTCGCCTCCGGCAGGTGGTTGGCGAGCGTCAGCGCGAGCGTGTCGCCCGCGGTGATCCGCACCTCCTTACCCGGCGCCCGGTCGCCGTACGCCCAGGTGGGGACGGTTTTGCCGGCGCCCAGCTCCAGGTGGGTGCGGGTGGCGGTGAGCCGCACCTTCTCGGTGCGGCCCGTGCTGTTCTTGAGCCGCTCGGCCTCTGCGGTGCGTACCTCGGCGCCGTCGGGCTCGACGTAGCGGCGCCCGCCGCCCGCGCTGTCGGTGCTCCGGGCGTCGGAACAGGCCGCCAGCAGACCGCCGGCGGCCAGGGCCGCACCGGTGCCGAGCACGGTGCGACGGGTGGGAAGGGAGCGCATGGGGATACCTCACGTGGTCGTCTCCTGATGTCGTACCTGGGCACACGCACGCCCGCGCGCGGCTTCCGCGCGCGTCAGGGGCCCCGACGGGCGGCCGGTGGCTTCCCCTCAGGGTGTACGGGCGGGCGTGCGGGCCCTGTCAGGTCCGCAGGATCGACAACCGCGCGAGACGGACGGCGGTTCTGGGCGGCGGCAGCGGCCACAGGGCGGGCAGCAGCCGGGTGCGGTACGCGGCTGCGAGGTCCGCCCCGCGCCGACGCGGCACCAGCGCCACGAGCAGGCCCAGCAGCGCGACGGCCGACCACACACCCAGCACGGCGAGACACACGGAGGCGGGGTCCATCCCGGTGCCGTGACCGTCACCGTGACCGGTGCCTTGCTCTCCCGGCTGGGGCGGCGCGGCGTACGTGGCGTGGTCGACGGACGAGTCATGAGCGCCACCCACGCCACCCACGCCGGGTTCGGTCTGGGCGGAGGACAGGGCGTCGGCGGCGGGCACGGTGGGTGCCTCGGCCGGTGCCATCAGGGCCACGTCGCCGCTGAGTGCCATGGAGGCCGCCGGTGCGGCCGGTGCTGCCGACGCCGGCTCGGACGAGGGGTGGCCCAGCGTGTGCATGGTGACCAGGCCCAGGAGCAGGGCGGCGAGCAGCAGCGCGCGGGCGCACCACGGGGTGCGGGAGTGGCGCGTGGACTGCTCCGTCGGCATGGCCTCCACCCTAGCCGCATGCCCTGGCGGGGTATGCGCACACTCCCCGTGGCCGGTTTCCACAGGGTTCCTGTGTGTTTGGCGCGGTGCTGGCGGGGTTCGGTCATTGACGTGAACTCGCCACCGAGCTGAGGATGCCCAGCATGTTGGAGGCTCTGGATCTCGACCCGGTCGAGCAGCAGGTCTACGAGGCGCTGGTGGACGGCGCCGTGACCGTCGGCGAACTGCGCACCGCCGCCGGGCTGAGCGCCGCCCGCGTCCGTGCGGCGCTCACCGCGCTGGAGAAGCTCAACCTGGTCGGACGGTTCGCCGCCGACCGGGGCCAGGGCGAGGCGCGCTACCTTCCGGTGGCGCCCGAGATCGCCTTCGAGTCGCTGCTGCTCGCCCGCGAGGAGGAGATCCACAGGACCCGCCGCCACATCCAGCACCTGGCGGCGCGGTTCCGGGCCAACGCGCCGGGCCGCGACCCCCTGGACCTGGTGGAGATCGTCACAGGGCGGGCGGCCGTCATCCGCCAGGTCGACCAGCTCCAGCGCAGCGCGCGCACCCAGATACGGGGCATCGACCGGCCGCCGTACGCCAACAGCGATCCGGACCGCCTCGATCCGAAGACCGGCATGATGCCGGTGCAGGCGCAGATGCTGCGCCGTGGCGTCGGCTACCGCGTCATCTACGACACCGACGGGCTGGCCGCCTCCCACCGGTTCGAGGGGGACATCGGTGCGGCGGCCCGGCTGGGGGAGGACGCCCGCGTGATGGCCGACACCCCGACGAAGATGCTGATCGCGGACGACCACATCGCGCTGATCCCGCTGCGGGCCGCGCCGCACGAGTTGGCCAGCAGCGTCGTCGTCCACCCCTCAGGGCTGCTGGAGGTGCTGTGCGAGTTCTTCGAGGTGCTGTGGGGCAGAGCGCTGCCGATCTCGGAGTACCTGGCCGGGCGGCGCCCCGGCGCGCCCGACGGGCCGAGCCACGAGGAGGCCAGGCTGCTGGCGCTGCTGACGACGGGCATGACCGACCAGGTGATGGCGCGTCAGCTCGGCATCAGCTACCGCACCTTCCAGCGGCGGCTGCACGGGCTGATGGAACGGCTGGGCGCCACGACCCGTTTCCAGCTCGGTATGCGCGCGGCGAGCCTCGGCTGGGTGCCGCAGGCGCCGGGCGCGGCCGGCCGCGGCGAGGCGGGCGCCGCGCACGAGCCGGCTCCCGAGCCGACCCACGGGCCGGTCCACTGAGCGGTTCCGCGCGGCGGCGCTGGGCGGCGAGGAGTCAGCGCCGGTAAACGTGCGCCGGGGGAAGGGTGTGCGCCGGCTGACCGAGCCGCGAAGAATGACCGCCCGTACGGCAATTGACCCTTCGTCGGTCCGGGCAAGCCACCTCTTGTCCTGCCAATGACAATGCGCTTAGCGTGCCGAACGCGCACCCCACAGGCGCACCCCCCACACGAGGAGGAACCCTCCCCATGGCAGTGACGCGCAAGAAGGTTGCTCTCGGCATATCCGCGGCGGTCGCGGCCGCCGCCATCGGTACCGTCACGGCGCTTCCCGCCAGCGCGGCCCCGGAGGCACCGGCCACCGGAACGGTCGTGGGCGCCAAGTCGGCACACGCCGTCAAGGGCAGCTACATCGTCACAATGAAGAAGTCGGCGGTCAGCACCAAGTCCGCCGCCGCCAAGGGCAAGACGGTCATCGCCGACCACGGCGGCAAGGTCCGCAGAACCTTCACCAAGGCCCTCAACGGCTACTCGGCGAAGATGTCCGCGAGCGAGGCCAAGGAGCTGGCCGCGGACCCGGCGGTCGACAAGGTCTTCGCCAACCAGAAGCACACCGTCAGCGCCGAGCAGGCCAACCCGCCCAACTGGGGCCTGGACCGCATCGACACGCCCGAGCTGAACCTCGACGACAAGTACGTCTACCCGGACAGCGCCGGCGAGGGCGTGACCGCCTACATCATCGACACCGGTGTGCGCACCACGCACAAGGACTTCGGCGGCCGCGCCAGCAGCGGCTTCGACGCGGTCGACGGTGACGACGACGCCTCCGACGGCAACGGCCACGGCACGCACGTCGCCAGCACGGTGGCGGGCGAGGCACACGGCGTCGCCAAGAAGGCCGACGTGGTGGCCGTCCGCGTGCTGGACGACAACGGCTCGGGCACCACCGAGCAGGTCGTCTCCGGTATCGACTGGGTGACCAAGAACGCCAAGGCCCCCTCGGTGGCCAACATGTCGCTGGGCGGCGGCGCCGACGAGGCGCTCGACACGGCGGTGCAGAACTCCATCAAGGCGGGCGTCACCTTCGCGGTGGCCGCCGGCAACGAGTCCTCGGACGCGGGCAACAACTCGCCCGCCCGGGTGCCCGAGGCCATCACCGTCGGTGCCACCGACAACAAGGACGCGCAGGCCGACTTCTCCAACTACGGCAAGGTCGTCGACCTGTACGCGCCCGGCGTGGACATCACCGCCGCCTGGAACACCGGTGACGACGCCACCGACACCATCTCCGGCACCTCCATGGCCTCCCCGCACGTCGCGGGCGCCGCGGCGGTCTACCTGTCCGGACACAAGGACGCCACCCCGGAGGCCGTCTCCAAGGGACTGACGGACGGTGCCGCCAAGGACGTCGTCGGCAACCCGGGCGAGGGCTCGCCCAACCTGCTCCTCAACGTCGTCGAGTGACACCCGAGTGACACCCTCCACCCAGTTCGCTGGGTAACCCCCCACCTTCCGCGGCCCGGTGTGCCCCACACACACCGGGCCGCGGTCGTGCGCGCGGACGACGCCTACCGGCCGGGCGAAGGAGAACTCACGGAGCGCCTCCGCGCGTCTCAGCTCCAGGACCTGCTGCCCCTGATCGCCGCCTGCCTGGAGAAGGACCCCGCCCTGCGGCCCGCCCTGTCGGCGGTGCGGGCCCTCGACCCGCACGGCGAGCTGTCCTGGGCGGCGCTCTCCACGGTCCGCGACAGGTCCTGCGAGCAGGACGAGGACTGGCACCTCGCCCCACCCGGCCCCGCATCCCCGCCCGGCGACGCGTCCCCCGCCCCGTCGCCCCCGGGGCGCGACGAGCCGCCCGCCTCTGCCGCCTCGCGGGGCGGTGACCGGACGCGGCGAGCCGGTGGGGCGCGTAGCCCGGGGGTTCAGGTGCCGGTCCCGTCGCTCCCGTCGGCGGTGGCGTGCTCGTCGAGGCGACGGGCCAGCGCGTGTACCAGGTCGCGCAGTGCGGCGGGTCGTTCGATGACGAACGGGCGGTCCACGGCGGCGAGTACGGCCGGGATCCACTCCAGCCGCTCGGCGTTCAGCCGGACCTCGACCCACCCGGCCCCGGCGCTGTCCTCCCGGGCGCCGTCGTCCGCCTCCTCGGGCGCGGCGGAGGCCGCCCCGGCCCCGGCCGGGGACAAGGTGGCGAGCCCGGCGGGCAGCTGGCGGCGGATGTGCGCGACGTCGGCGCGGATGCGCAGGACCACCTCGTGGGCCCAGGGCGTGCGCGCGATGCCGTCCAGCACGGTGGCCACCGGGTCGAAACCCGCCGGGATCTCGAACGAGCCGGACTGCACGGACAGGGCGGTGATCCGGTCCAGCCGGAAGGTGCGTACCTCGCCGTCCCCGGCGGCCCGGTCGGCGGCGGTCAGATACCAGCGCCCGGAATGCGCCACGAGACCGTAAGGCAGCACCGTGCGGTCGCTGACGCGGCCCCTGCGGTCGCTGTAGGTGAGTGCCACGGGGTGCTGGTGGCGTGCGGCTCCGGCGAGTTCGAGCAGCACGCCCGCTTCCGGAGGGGCGGCCGCACGGGGCGGCCCGGTGAAACCGACGGTCTCCAGCAGCGCCTCCAGCCGCTGGGCCAGGCGCCCCGGCAGAACGCGGCGCAGTTTCGCGGCGGCGCTCTCACCCGCCGCCACGTCCCTGGCGGACAGCCCGGTCCTGCGGCCCGCCAGGAGACCCAGCAGAACAGCGAGGGCCTCCTCCTCGGTGAACATCAGCGGCGGCAGCCGGTAGCCGGGCGCGAGCCGGTAGCCGCCGTGGCGGCCGCGCACCGCGTCGACGGGCACGCCCAGGTCCAGCAGGTGGCCGACGTAGCGGCGGACGGTGCGCTCGTCCACGCCGAGGCGGGCGGCCAGGTCGGGGACGGTGCGCAGGCCGCCGCCCTGGAGGATCTCCAGCAGAGCGAGCACCCGGGCGGTCGAGGTGGGCATCGGAGAATTGTCCCGCGGATACCGGGCGGATCCTGCCCGGTATCGCCTCTAGCGTGCGAGAGACCCCGCACCCGGGGCCCGCTTTCCGAAAGGCCACCGTCATGAACTGCGTCTCCATCCGGATGATCACCGACGACGTCGCTCGCCTCGTCACCTTCTACGAGCAGGTCACCCGGGTCGCGGCGAGGTGGGCGACGCCCGACTTCGCCGAGCTGGTGACACCGTCCTGCACGCTCGCGCTCGCGAGCAGCCGCACCCTGGCACTGTTCGGCGACGACTGTGCCCGCCCCGCCGCCAACCACTCGGTGATCGTCGAGTTCCGCGTCGACGACGCCGACGCGGAGTACCAGCGCGTGTCCTCGCTGGACTGCGCGGTCGTCCAGGCGCCGACGACGATGCCGTGGGGCAACCGCTCCCTCCTCTTCCGCGACCCGGACGGCAACCTCGTCAACTTCTTCACGCCCGTCACCGAGGAGGCGCTGCGGCGGCAGGAGCGCTGAGGCCGCGGGGGGCCGGGGCCTCTCACTCGAAGGTGGGCTCTCCCGACCGGGTCGGGACGGCGTCCAGCGCGGCGAGTGTCGCGTCGTCGAGGGCGAGCGCGCCCGCGGCGACGTTCGCCTCCAGGTGTGCGGCATCGGCCGTGCCCGGGATGAGCAGCACGTTCGGCGCGTGGTGGAGCAGCCAGGCCAGCCCGATCTGCGAGGGGGCGGCTCCCAGGGACTCCGCAGCGGCGAGGACCGCGGGCTCGTCGGTCGCCTTCGGCATGCCGGGGAACGCGCTGCCGAGCGGGAAGTACGGCACCCAGGCGATGTTCTCGTCGAGGCAGATCCTGAGCATCTCCTCGTCGCCGCGGGACACGAGGCTGTAGCTGTTCTGCACGCACACGGGGCCGACCGGGAGCGCCCGGCGCAGCTCGTCGGGGCCGACGTTGCTGACCCCGAGCTTGTCGATCTTGCCCTCGTCGCGCAGGGCGGTCAGTACGGCGAGCTGGTCGTCGATGTCGACGAGCTGCTCGCCCTCGGCGCGCAGCCCCGGACCGGTCTCCGCGCGGCGCAGGTTGACCACGGGAAGCTGCTCCAGGCGGAGGGCGGCGAGGTTGGCCTCCACCTCGGCCCGCAGCTCCTCGGGCCGCTGCGCCAGCCGCAGCGGAAAGCGGCCGCCGGGGTCGGAGGTGGCGCCGACCTTGGTGACGACGAGGACGCCGTCCTCGGGGCGGAACGCCTCGCGGATGACGCCGTTGACGAAGCCGTCGCCGTAGAACTGGGCGGTGTCGACGTGGTCCACGCCCAGCTCGACGGCGCGGCGCAGGACCGCAACGGCCGAGGCGCGGTCGCCGTTCAGGCGTTCGAGCTGCATGGCGCCGTAGCCGACGCGGGAGACGGTACGGCCGGCGAGTCGGCCCGGCCCTCCGGCGCGGGGGACGCCGGTGGCCGTGGTGTGGTCGGACGAAGGGGTCGGAGAGGTCGTCATGAGGTGCCGCTCCCGTGAGACGATGGAGTAAGCGGAGGGGTCTCCGCTTATCGACCGTAACACTACCGGAGGGTCCTCCGTTTTGAACGCGCCCGAGCCGCCTCCCGGCCCCGCGTCCGGTCGCCCCGCACGCGCCGACGCGCGGCGCAACCGCGAGAAACTCCTCACCGCGGCGCGCACCGTGTTCGCCACTGCGGAGGGCGCCGTCCCGCTCGACGCCGTCGCCCGCGAGGCGGGCGTCGGCATCGGCACGCTCTACCGCCACTTCCCCACCCGCGAAGCGCTCGTGGAGGCGGTCTACGCCGCCGAGTTGGACGGTGTCGTCACCGCCGTCCCCGCGCTGCTCGCCGAGCTGCCCCCCGAGGCGGCGCTGCGCGCCTGGCTCGACCGCTACGCCGCGTTCGTCGCCGCCAAACGCGGCCTCCTCGACACCCTCCGCGCCGGCTGGGCCTCGGGCAGCATCGCCACCCCCGACACGCGGGGGCGCCTCACCGAGGCGGTCGCGGCCGTCCTGGAGGCCGGAGCGCGGACGGGCTCACTCCGTGGCGACGTCGACCCGGACGACGTCCTCACTCTGCTGCTGGGCCTCTTCCACGCCACCCCCGCGGGTGGCGCTCCGCGCCGGATCGGCCCCCTGCTCGACCTCATCGTCGACGCGCTCCGCCCCCGGCCCGGCGGCTGAGCCTGTGGCCGTCCGGCCCGGGACGCGGCGCAGTTGGTCTCCGTACCGGTAGACGACGATGGGCGGGGCCCCCTCGTCCAGCATGAGGCGGTGGATGAACGGGGCAGGCCCCGTCACCTGGATGATCGTCCCCGTCTTCCCGGTCTTCCGGTCCTGGGCGACCTCACCCACGGCCCACACCTCACAGCCCCCGCAGGTGCCGGCGCCCCTCGGCGGGTGCCTCCGGCGCGTGGGTTCGACGCAGGTGTGCGCCGAAGAGGGCTTCGAGGTCCGCGCGGGGCCGCGGGTCGCCCGCCGCGCGGTTGATCATCGTGCGATACCACGCGCAGTCCTCGCAGGGGCGTGCCGCGCCCCCGCCTTCCGAATGCTCCATCGTTCCCACCCGCTGGTCGAGTTGGTGACTCACTGTGGTGAGAACAACACGTGGAGGGCTACGATGACGCGGTATAAGTGCCATTCTTTATGGCTTCGGCCCGAAGGTGGCAGGCCTCGCCTCTAGTTGGAGCTGGTCAGCATGGCTCTGCCGCGCAAAGGCTTAGCGCACATCAATATCCCCCCGGGACTCGGAGCCGACATCCAGCGAGTTCGGAGAGCTCGGGGATCTCACAGACGGCTTTCGCTTCCGCCACCGGCTATACGCAGAGCTACGTGAGCCAGGTCGAGGCGGGAAAGATCTTGCCCTCCATGAGATTCGCTGAGGCGTGCGATCACGTCTTCGGCACGGGGGACTTGTTCGTCCGCCAGCTCCGACGGGTGGTCGAGGGTGAGTACCCGGAGTGGTTCGCTCCGTACATCGACGCTGAGCGTAGAGCGACCGACATCCGTGATTTCTCGACGGTTCTCGTCATGGGACTGCTTCAGACCGAGAGGTACGCACGGGCGGTCCTCGGCGGGGGGCGTTTGGCTACGTCAGGGCTCGACCTCGACGCAGCGGTGATGAGTCGCTTGCGGCGGCGGGAGGTCCTTGAGCAGGCGGATCCACCGCACGTGTGGGTTGTGCTGCACGAGGCGTGCTTGTGGGCGGAAGTGGGCTCAGCGCACATCATGGTGGAGCAGTTGGGCTTTCTCCTCCATGCGATGAAGCACTACCCAATGCTCACGCTCCAAGTACGGCCTCTCGGTGCAGAGGGCGTGTCGGTGACTGCTCCGTTCACGTTGTTGAACTTCTCCGGCGGGAAGACGGCTGTGTACGTTGAAGGGCCGCAGGGAGGGCAGCCGTACGAGACGCCGGAAACCGTCACCAAAGTCGCTGGTCTCTATGATCAGTTGAGGGCTTGCTCACTGGGTCCGCAAGCCTCGGAGGCCCTAATCAGCGACGTGAGGAGCGCACATGAGCGCAATGTGGATCAGGTCCACCTACAGCGACAGCCAAGGGGGCCAGTGCGTCGAGTGGGCCCCGGGTCTCACGTCAGGCGCGGGCGACGTCCCCGTGCGTGACAGCAAGGACACAGGCCGCGCCACGTTGACGTTTTCACTTGCCGCGTGGGCAGCCTTCGTAGAGGACGTGAAGCGCGACGAGCGCTGACTTCCATACGCCGATGGCGGGGAGGCTCCATGAGCGCAACCTGGATCAGGTCCAGCTACAGCGACGGTCAAGGGGGCAACTGCGTCGAGTGGGCCCCGGGGCGCGTGTGCGGCGGGGGAGCCGTCCCGGTGCGTGACAGCAAGGACACCACGCGAGCAGCGTTGGCGTTTTCGCCTGCTGCGTGGGCAGCCTTCGTAGAGGACATGAAGCGCGACGAGCGCTGACTTCAACGTGTCGGCAGCCGGGAGGCTCCGTGGGCCCGCAGTGGATCAGGTCCAGCTACAGCGACAAACAAGGGGGCAACTGCGTCGAGTGGGCCCCGGGGCTTGTGTCCGACGTGGGGGCCGTCCCCGTGCGTGACAGCAAGGACACCGGCCTGGCCGCGTTGGCGTTCTCACCGACCGCGTGGACCGCGTTCGTCGACGGGGTGGAGCGGGCCGTCCGCTGAGCCACAGCGGCCCCGGAGGCATCAGCCTCCGGGGCCGCCGCACGGTCACCCGCCCCGGGCCCGAGGCGCCTCGGGCCCGGGCCGCTCACTCCTCCTCCACCCGCAGCGCCGCGAGCTGCTGTGCGAAGGGGACGACCTCCTCCGCCTCGGGGCCGGGCTCCTGCGTCGCCCGGGGCGCGACCAGCCCCGCCAGCTCCCCGCCCGCGCGGGCGACCCGGCGGGGCAGCGAGGGGGTGAGCCCGTCGTCGGCGGCGGCCCAGTCGTCGGTCGCCGCGTAGACGGCGGTCGGCACCGTCACCGCGCGCAGGTAGGAGAAGAGCGGCCGCATGGCGTGCTCCAGCACCAGGGAGTGGCGCGGGGTGCCGCCCGTCGCTCCGAGCAGCACGGGCTTGCCCGCGAGCGCGTCGTTGTCGAGCACGTCGAAGAACGACTTGAACAGTCCGCTGTAGGACGCGGAGAAGACGGGCGTGACGGCGATCAGCCCGTCCGCCTCCGTCACCCGCTCGCTCGCCTCGCGCAGCGCTGCGCCGGCGAAGCCGGTGGTGAAGCTGTGGGCGATCTCGGTGGCCACGTCCCGCAGTTCGACCGTCGAGATCTCCACCTCCCGCTCCTGGTCCTCCAGGGCGACGCGGGTCGCCTCGGCCAGCCGGTCGGCCAGCAGCCGGGTGGAGGACGGTTCGCTCAGCCCGGCCGAGACGACGGCCAGTTTCACGGGCCTCATACGGCGGCTCCCTCCTGCTCGGCGTCGCGCGCGGCCACGCGGGCCGCGTGCGTGGGGGCGTCCGCCGTGCCCGCGGGGCGCCCGGCGGCCATCTCCCTGCGCAGCACCGGCACGACCTCCTCGCCCAGCATGTCCAACTGCTCCAGTACGGTCTTCAGCGGCAGCCCCGCGTGGTCCATCAGGAACAGCTGCCGCTGGTAGTCGCCGAAGGACTCGCGGAAGGTCAGCGTCTTGTCGATGACCTCCTGCGGGCTGCCGACGGTCAGCGGCGTCTGGTCGGTGAACTCCTCCAGGCTGGGGCCGTGCCCGTAGACGGGTGCGTTGTCGAAGTAGGGCCGGAACTCCCGCACCGCGTCCTGCGAGTTCTTCCGCATGAAGACCTGCCCGCCGAGGCCGACGTACGCCTGCTCGCGCGTGCCGTGCCCGTAGTGCTCGAAGCGGTCTCGGTAGAGGGTGATCAGACGCTTGAAGTGGTCCTTGGGCCAGAAGATGTTGTTGGCGAAGAAGCCGTCACCGTAGTAGGCGGCCTGCTCGGCGATCTCCGGGCTGCGGATGGAGCCGTGCCACACGAACGGCGGGACACCGTCCAGCGGGCGCGGGGTGGAGGTGAAGCCCTGGAGGGGCGTACGGAAGCGGCCCTGCCAGTCGACGACGTCCTCCGTCCACAGGCGGCGCAGCAGCGCGTAGTTCTCGATGGCCAGCGGGATGCCCTGGCGGATGTCCTGGCCGAACCAGGGGTAGACGGGCCCGGTGTTGCCGCGGCCCATCATCACGTCGACCCGGCCCTCGGCGACGTGCTGGAGCATCGCGAAGTCCTCCGCGATCTTCACCGGGTCGTTGGTGGTGATCAGCGTCGTGGAGGTGGACAGGATCAGCCGCTCGGTGCGGGCGGCGATCCAGCCGAGCATCGTCGTCGGGGAGGACGGGACGAACGGCGGGTTGTGGTGCTCGCCGGTGGCGAAGACGTCGAGCCCGACCTCCTCCGCCTTCTGCGCGAGGGTGAGCATCGCCGTGATCCGCTCGTGCTCGGTCGGCGTCCTCCCGGTCGTCGGGTCGGGGGTCACGTCGCCGACGGTGAAGATCCCGAACTGGATGGGGGTGGTGGCCGTCATGGTGCTCGCCGTCCTCGTGCGCTCGTCGATGAAGTAGTTGACCGTTGAACTACATCCTCGTCAATGCTCTCGGACCAGTGTGCATTCCCCGTGCCGGAGGGGCCTCGCTGACCAGTGACAATGCACTGGCCGGCGGGCGTCGTGCGGTCAGCCGGCCGCCCCCGGGGCCAGCATGCGGGCCGGATTGTCGTGGGTCAGGCGGGCGATCGACGCGCGATCCAGCCCCCGGTCGGCCAGCATCTCGCCGAACACGGTGGGCACGAAGGTGAACCCGTTGCCACCGTGCTGGGTCCACATCTGCTTCAGAAACAGATCGTGGCTGAGCAGGAGCTGCCCCGCGTGCCCGCGCCGGGCGAGCCGCGCGACCGCCTCGGCCGTGTGCGGAGCCGACGGGGCGGCCCCCTCCCCGGGGAAGGCGACCTCCATGCCGATCATGTCGAACTCCAGCCACACCCCGCGTGCCGCCACCGAATCCTGGTAGGCGGCGTCGTGCCCGGAGGGATCCATATGAGCCAGCACGACCCGGTCGGGCGCCACCCCGGCCTCGTCCAGCACCAGGTCGAGCACCTCGTGCGCCCGGCGCTGCCAGCCCGGCAGGTGCAGCATCAGCGGGATGTGCGGCCGGTCCAGCTGAGCCAGCGCGGCCGCCCGCACCGAGGCGCGCTCCGCCTCGGTGAACGCGGGAGAGACCCCGATCTCCCCGATGATGCCGGGCCGTACCGCGTGCGGGCCGATGCCCTCGTCCAGCTCCGCGACGATCCGCGCCGCCTGCTCCTCGACCGCGGCGGCGATCCGCTCGCCCTCGAACCGCTCCAGATAGGCGCCGCACCCCATCACGACATGGACGCCACTGCGCTCGGACGCCTGCCGCAACAGCTCCGGACTCCGTCCGATCGCCGCACTGGAGGTGACATCGACCAGGGTTCCGCCGCCGCAGTCACGGAAGGTGTCGATCTCCCGCACCACGTCGGCCAGCGGCTTGGCGGCGACGTTGTCGCGGTTGCAGTACGGGTCGTGCCGCAGCGCCCAGGCCACCGAGGCGCTCACCGGCCGCTCGGGCAGTTCCTCGGTGAAGCCGTAGGAGGGCGGATTCCGCACCCCGGACAGGTCGTTGAACAGGTGCTCGTGCGGCAGGACGAGCCCGAGCCGGTCGGCGGGGACCGGCCCCAGGACCGTCTGGACGGCCGGCCCGTACGGGGTCTGCGAGGCTGCGCCCGCGGAAGTGGTCATGACTGCTCCGCACCGTTCGTGTCGCGCGGGCCACGGGAGGGGATCATCGCGATCCCCGCGGCGACGAGCGCCAGCACCGTACCGCCGATGGTCACCAGGTGGATCCCTTCCCCCAGGGACGGGCTGATGGCACCGAGGATCAGGGAGCCCAGGAGCTGGCCCGCCACCGAGGAGAGCCCGAGGAGGAGCAGCCCGAGGCCGCGCACGAGCAGCGCCATGAAGGCGATCGACAGCAGCCCGAGGGCGCCGCCGGTGTACATCCACCAGGTGTCCGGCAGCGCGAAGTGGCCGGATCCTGTCCCCAGCCGGATCAGGTAGCCGATCAGCAGCACCGTGAAGCCGACGAGGAAGTTGAAGCCGATCGAGACCAGCACGGAGCCGCTGGAGCGGGCGACGGCCGCGTTGCCCGCGGGCTGCCAGCCGGCCAGCAGCCCGGCGGCGAACGGCAGCACGGCCATGACGACCGCGCCGGGCACGTGCAGGGCGGGGGAGATGGCCAGGGTGGTGGCGCCGACGGCGAGCACGGCGCCCAGCAGCCGGGGCGCCGAGACGGGCTGCTTGACCTCGGAGGTGACGCCGAAACGGTCGCAGATCACGCCGGAGATGACCATGCCGCAGATCAGGGAGATCTGGAAGACGGCCACCCCGAGGGCGCCGACGGCGATCCCCTCGGACAGCACCACGGCGCCGCCGCACAGGCCCGCCAGGTAGTTCCACCAGCCGATCTGACCGCTGCGGATCAGCCGGGGCAGGGCCAGGGCCTGGCGGCGGGTGGTGGGCCGGGCGAAGACGAGGACGGCCATCAGGATCAGACCGCTGCCGAAGGAGATGACGGCGGCGCCGTTGCCGTCGTCGATCTCCTTGCCGAGGGCGCCGTTGACGGTGGATTGGAGGGGGCTGAGGGTGCCCGCCAGCACGGTCGCGACCACGAGGAGCGCGGTGGTCGCGCCGCGGGGCGTGCGCTGCCGGGGTTCGGGGGCCACGGCGGGGGCCGGGGCCGGGGGAGTCAGGTGGGTCATCGTGTCGCCGCCCTTTCGCGCTGCGTTCTGGAAGGGGACCCGGGGATGTCGGACCGGACCGGCGGGGAGCTGGGGGCGACCCGCCGGATGGTGGTGACGGCGCTCGCTCAGGGGGCCGCGCCGGGCAGGGCGGCGCTGCCGGGCGGCGCGTCCGCCGATGCGGTGCGGAAGCTCTCCCCGGCCGCGGTGGTGGCCCCGGCCGGGCCGGTGCGGGCTGCGAGGCGGACGGCCCGCCGGGCGCCGCGGGGCGGGACCGCGCTGCCGTCGGCCTCCAAGGCGACGAGGTCCCCTTCCGGGACCAGCGTACGGCTCCGCCGGGCGGTGACCGCCGACGCCGCGACCGCCTCTCCGCCGCGGGGTGCGCTCGCCTCTCCGTCACGGAGTGTGCTCGTCGCTGCGTTACGGGGCGGCCGTGCGGTGCTCAGCCGCGCCCTCCTGAGGCTGCCCATCACCGCGCCCCCTGGGGGTGCCACGGGGGGTCACTCCTCGCTTCCCGCGAGCCAGCTGACGGCCTGGTGGAACAGCCGCCGGTAGCCCGCCCACTCGACGAACTCGGTGGGGGCCCAGTGCGGGGAGATGTCGGAGGCGAAGGCGAGCGTGCGCCCCGCGCCCTCGTCCCGTACGGCCAGCAGCGGGCGGGACTCGACGGTGGCCAGCACCTGCGCGTCCGGCTTGGCGGTCAGCTTCTGGTAGCCGAGCAGGAGGGGCCAGGTGGCGTCGAGCCCGGCGGTGACGGGGTGGCCCTCACCGGACAGCTCGCCGGTGACCCCTTCAGGGCACTCCACGCGGTCGTCGTAGGGGAGGATCGAGACGGGCAGCACCGCCTCGACGGGGGTGTCGTGGTAGTTGGCCTTGGCCTGGAAGCCCTGGAAGCTCAGGTAGCCCCCGGCCATCGCCAGTCCGCCGCCCCGGCCCACCCACTCGGCGAGCAGCTTGAGGCGGTTGGGGAAGGGGCGCCCCTGCGCGAACACCTGCGGAGGCAGCAGCAGGGAGTTGGCGCCGATGTCGGAGAGGATCACGACGTCGTAGGCGGCGAGCTTCTCCAGCGTCTCGGGGAAGTCGGTCGCCACCGCGTGCGAGGGCAGGTGCGTGACCTGGTGCCCCCCGGCCTCCAGGGCCTCGATGAGCGGGGTGGCGCCGATTTCGAGCTGGGCGTGGGGAAAGGCGTCGTAGCCCTTGAAGTCGGTCGAGGCATTGATCCAGGACTCGCCTGCGAGGAGGACGCGGGCCATGCTTGTCTCCTAGGTGTTGCGCAAAATTTGTGCGTATTGCTTGTTGTTGCGCAACGTTAAGACTGCCGTTGTGCACAGTCAATGGGTGTAAGAAGAAAGACACTCGGTACACTCTGGAGTCACATGCGCACACCGGCGAAGAGGAGGAGAGCGTGACCCTGGCCCGTGTTGCGCAACACGCGCACGTCTCGGCGTCCACGGTGTCCCGGTATCTGCGCGGGCAACTGAAGGTGAACCCCGAGACCGCCGGACGCATCGACGCCGCGGTCCGCGACCTGGGATACGAGGCGCCGCCCGCCGCGGCCCCGGCGCCCGCACAGGCCACCGCCCCCGCCGAGAGCCCCGTCATCGCGCTGATCGTGCCCGACCTCGTCAATCCGTTCTTCGCCGAGCTGGCCGAGGAGATCGCCGCCACGGCCGCCGCCGGCGGGATCTCGCTCGTCGTCGGGGTCACCGGCCGGCAGTCCCGCCGCGAGGCCGGACTGAGCGAACTCGTCGCACGCACCGACGCGGTGGACGGCATGATCTACGTCGGCATCCACCGCCGGAACCCCCGGCTCGTCAAGGCCATCAGCGGCGGGCTGCCCGTCGTCGTCCTGGACGAGGAGATCGCCGACACCTCGCATGCCGACGCCATCTCCGTGGACAACTACGGCGGCGCCTACCAGGCCACCGCCTACCTCGCCCAGCTCGGACACCGCCGCATCGCGCACGTCGCGGGCCCGCCGGAGCTGTCCACCAGCCGTGACCGGCTGCGCGGCTTCCGCGACGCGATGGCCCACGCGGACCTGCCCGTGGACGAGGCCCTCGTCCTGCACGGCCCCTACACCGAGCAGTTCGGCGCCAGCACCTTCCCGTACCTGACCGGAGCCGCGGAACCGCCCACCGCCGTCTTCGCGGGCAGCGACATCGTCGCCGTCGGCATGCTCTCGGCCGCCGAACTGCACGGGCTGCGCATCCCCGAGGACCTGTCCGTCGTCGGCTGCGACGGAATCCGCGTCGGCGAGTGGCTGCGGCCCAAGCTCACCACCCTCCAGCAGCCTGTCGCCGACCTCGCCCGCTCCGCGCTCGACCTCGTCCAGGCCAGGGTCGAGAACCGGGCCGGGGAGCGCGTCACCCGCGTCTTCCCGCTGCACCTGGTCATCCGCGGCTCGGCCACGGCGCCCGGCGCCTGACGGCCGCCCCGGCGCGGCACCCGCCCCCGTACCGACAAGGGAGCCCCGTATGACCGACACCCGGCCGCCCCGCCCGTCCCCTCCCGTGGCCGCACCCCCCGCCGCCCCGCCCCGTGACCCGCTCGCGCTCGCCCGGCGCCTGATCACCCTGGACACCCGGGGCGGCAACGAGAAGCCCGCCGCGACCCTGCTCGCCACACTGCTGGACGACGCGGGCTTCGCCGTGCGCCTCGACGAACCGGAGCCGCGCCGGGCCAACCTCGTCGCCCGGTACGGAGCGGGCACCCCGCTCACCCTGACCGGGCACCTGGACACGGTGCCCGCCGACCCCGCCGGCTGGTCCTTCGACCCGCTCAGCGGCCAGGTGCACGGCGACCGGCTGCGGGGCCGGGGCAGCAGCGACATGAAGGCCGGGGTCGCCGCCCTCGTCTGCGCCGCCCTCGACCACGTGGCCGCGTCCGGAACAGCGCAGGGAGCCGGGAGCGCCGGGGTGCGGGGCGCCGCGCTCCAGCTCGTGTTCACCTTCGGTGAGGAGACCGGCTGCGAGGGGGCACGGCACCTGACGGACCTGGCGCCCAGCCCCGCGTTGCTGGTGGCCGAACCCACCGGAAACCGGCTCGTCCTCGGGCACAAGGGCGCCTTGTGGCTGCGGCTCACCGCGCAGGGGCGCAGCGCCCACGGCTCCCGGCCGGAACTCGGCGAGAACGCGCTGGTGGCGCTCGCCGCCACCGCGACCCGTCTGCACACGTACGACGCCTGGCCCGTCAGCCCCACGCACGGCCCGGTCACCGTCAACCCCGGCGCCTTCCGTGCCGGAGTGCAGCCCAACCTCGTGCCCGACCACGCGGAACTCGACCTCGACATCCGCACCGTCCCCGGCTTCGGCACCGAGGACGCGCTCGCGAAGGTCGGCGCGCTCGCCGCGCCCGGCACCCGCATCGAACGTCTCCTCGACCTGCCCAGCATCGCCACCGACCCGGCCGGCCCGCTCGTCGGACGGCTCGCCGCCGCGCTGCACGGCACGGCAGCAGAGGCGTCCGGCGCCGACGGTCAGGACCCGCGGGTACCGGCGGCGGACTACGCCACCTACTTCACCGACGCGTCCGTGCTCGCCGGAAAGCTCGGCTCACCGGCGGTACTCCTGCACGGTCCTGGCGACCCCGAACAGGCACACACCACCGACGAGACCTGCTCGGTGGACAAGCTCCACGCGGCGACCGACGCCTACCGCCGGCTGCTCGCCGCGTGGCGCGAGGAGCCCGCCGCCTGATCGTCCCCGGCGCGAGGAGAGCCCGGGACGCGACGCGGCGGCGGCCCGGGGGGCCGGTGTCTGGTGCAATGGGCGTGGGGCACCGTCAACACGTGCGCAACCTGCCAGAAACTGTGCGGCGGGACGCTAGGAGGTGTCACCGACGCAACCTCGGCCATACGGACCGGGGAGGCTGACCGGACCAGCGAGGATGGGTGATTGCCGATGGACAAGCAGCAGGAGTTCGTGCTCCGCACGCTGGAGGAGCGGGACATCCGGTTCGTCCGGCTCTGGTTCACCGACGTCCTGGGCTTCCTGAAGTCGGTCGCGGTCGCGCCCGCCGAGCTGGAGCAGGCGTTCGACGAGGGGATGGGCTTCGACGGCTCCGCCATCGAGGGCTTCGCACGCGTCTACGAATCCGACATGATCGCCAAGCCCGACCCCGGCACCTTCCAGATACTGCCGTGGCGCGCCGAGGCCCCCGGCACCGCCCGCATGTTCTGCGACATCCTCATGCCGGACGGCTCCCCCTCCTACGCCGACCCGCGCTACGTCCTCAAGCGGGCCCTCGCCAAGGCCTCCGACCTCGGCTTCACCTTCTACACCCACCCCGAGATCGAGTTCTACCTGCTCAAGGAGAAGCCCGTCGACGGCACCCGGCCCGTCCCCGCCGACTCCTCGGGCTACTTCGACCACACCCCGCAAAACGTCGGCATGGACTTCCGCCGCCAGGCCATCACCATGCTGGAGTCCATGGGCATCTCCGTCGAGTTCTCCCACCACGAGGGCGCCCCGGGGCAGCAGGAGATCGACCTGCGCTACGCCGACGCGCTCTCCACCGCCGACAACATCATGACCTTCCGCCTCGTCATGAAGCAGGTCGCGCTGGAACAGGGCGTCCAGGCCACCTTCATGCCCAAGCCGTTCTCCGAATACCCCGGCTCCGGCATGCACACCCACCTCTCCCTCTTCGAGGGCGACCGCAACGCCTTCTACGAGTCCGGCGCCGAATACCAGCTCTCCAAGGTCGGCCGCTCCTTCATCGCCGGCCTCCTCAAGCACGCCGGCGAGATCTCCGCGGTCACCAACCAGTGGGTCAACTCCTACAAGCGCATCTGGGGCGGGGCGAACCGCACCGCGGGTGAGGGCGGGGAATCCCCCTCCTACATCTGCTGGGGCCACAACAACCGCTCCGCGCTGGTGCGCGTGCCCATGTACAAGCCCGGCAAGACGGGGTCGACCCGCGTGGAGATGCGGTCGCTGGACTCCGGAGCCAACCCCTACCTCGCCTACGCGGTGCTGCTCGCCGCCGGGCTCAAGGGCATCGAGGAGGACTACGAGCTGCCCGCTGGGGCCGACGACGACGTGTGGGCGCTCTCCGACGCGGAGCGGCGCGCCATGGGGATCGAGCCGCTGCCGCAGAACCTTGGCGAGGCCATCAGTGCCATGGAGCGGAGTGAGCTGGTCGCTCAGACGCTGGGGGAGCACGTGTTTGATTTCTTTTTGCGGAACAAGAAGCAGGAGTGGGAGGAGTACCGCTCCGAGGTGACGGCGTTCGAGTTGCGCAAGTCGCTTCCCGTGCTGTGAGCCCCCTTCGGTTGGGGCTTCAGCCCCTGTGACCCCTTCTTCGGGGTGCCCCCATGGTCTTCCCCTTCTTCGTGAGGGGGCTCTCGGCGGCCGTGGTGGGGGCTCCGCCCCCAGACCCCCTTTGCCTCGCCGGCCGGGCATTGGGGCGGCTCCTCCCCCAGACTCCGTCCGGGGGGACCCCCACCCCAACTGCCCCCCGCTAGGGGGGCTCCGCCCCCCCTAGGAGCCCTCTGGGGGAGAGCCGGCTCCCTCTGACGAGAGGTGGGTCGGTGGTTGCGGGCGGGTGGTGGGCTCTAGGGGAGGGGGAAACAATAGGTCACCCAGGGTGAGAGGTGTCGAGGAGTGAGCGTGGCACAAGGTGGGCGGCGGCCCACGACGTATGGGCGTCTGCTGCGGCACGGGTTCACGGACCCCGCCGCGGCCACAAGGCTGTTGGACAGTCCGCCGCTGGCATCCGTGCGGGACGACGCTCTCTTTCTGAACGCTCTGGGGGCCACGGCTGATCCGGATCTGGCGCTGCTGGGGCTGCTCCGGCTCGTCGAGGCGCTGGAGGCGGAGGCGGAGGCGGCGGAGGACCCGCAGGTTCTCCTCGGCACGCTGCTGACCGCGAAACCGCTGCGCGACCGGCTCCTCGGGGTGCTCGGGGCCTCGGACGCGCTGGCCGACCACCTGGCCCGCCATCCGCACGACTGGCGGGCGCTGGCGACGTACGAGTCGGCCGACCTGCATCCGGGCATCGAGGAGTTCGAGGCGGCCCTGCGTCAGGCCGATGACCGTGACACGCTCCGCGTCGCGTACCGCAGGGCGCTGCTGGGCATCGCGGCCCGTGACGTGTGCGGCACCAACGACCTGGCGCACACGGCAGCGCAACTCGCCGACCTGGCCACCGCCACGTTGCGCAGGGCGCTGGCGCAGGCCCGGCAGGCGGCTCCCGAGGACGCGGCGGCCTGCCGGCTGGCCGTCGTCGGCATGGGCAAGGCGGGCGGCAACGAGCTCAACTACGTCTCGGACGTGGACGTCATCTTCGTCGCGGAGCCGTCCGGCACGGGGGGCCCGCAGGACGAGGCGGAGGCACTCAGGGCGGCTACGCGGGTCGCGGCGCACATGATGCGCATCTGTTCGGACACGACCGGCGAGGGCACGATCTGGCCGGTGGACGCGAATCTGCGCCCCGAGGGCCGTAACGGGCCCCTCGTGCGGACCCTCAGCAGCCACCTGGCCTACTACCAGCGCTGGGCGAAGACGTGGGAGTTCCAGGCGCTGCTCAAGGCCCGGCCGATGGCGGGCGACGCGGAGCTGGGCTACGCGTACGTGGACGCGGTGACGCCGCTGGTGTGGCAGGCGGCCGAGCGGGAGAACTTCGTCACCGACGTGCAGCAGATGCGGCGCCGTGTCGTCGCCAGCATCCCCGCCGCGCAGGTGGAGCGCGAGCTGAAGCTGGGGCCCGGCGGGCTGCGGGACGTGGAGTTCGCCGTACAGCTTCTGCAACTGGTGCACGGCCGCAGCGACACGACGCTGCGCAGCCCCACCACGCTCGACGCCCTCGACGCGCTGGCCGCCGGGGGCTACGTGGGGCGGCAGGACGCGGCGGCGCTCGACGCCGCCTACCGCTTCCTGCGCACCATGGAGCACCGCATCCAGCTCTACCAGCTGCGCCGTACCCACCTGATGCCCGACTCCGAGGCGGACCAGCGCCGTCTGGGGCGTTCCCTCGGCTACCGCAGCGAGCCCGTCACCGAGCTGCACAAGGCGTGGCGGCGGCACGCCTCAGCGGTGCGGCGGCTGCACGAGAAGCTGTTCTACCGGCCGCTGCTGGACGCGGTCGCCCAGCTGGAGCCCGGCGAGGAGCGTCTGTCGGCACGGGCTGCCCGCCAGCGTCTGGAGGCCCTCGGGTACGCGGACCCGGCCTCGGCGCTGCGCCACCTGGAGGCGCTGGCCTCGGGCGTCAGCCGCAAGGCCGCCATCCAGCGCACCCTGCTGCCGGTGCTGCTGGGCTGGTTCGCCGACTCCGCCGACCCGGACGCGGGCCTGCTCGGCTTCCGCAAGGTCTCCGACGCGCTGGGCAAGTCGCCGTGGTACCTGCGGCTGCTGCGCGACGAGGGCGCCGCCGCCGAGAACCTGGCGCGCGTGCTGTCCGCCGGGCGTTTCGCCCCCGACCTGCTGCTGCGCGCCCCCGAGGCCGTCGCTCTGCTGGGCGACGAGAACGGGCTGCGGCCCCGCTCCCGGGACGCGCTCTTCCAGGAGACCCTGTCCGCGGTGGGCCGTGCGGAAGGGGCCGAGGCGGCCGTCGCCGCGGCGCGCGGTGTCCGCCGCAGGGAGCTGTTCCGTACGGCCGCGGGCGACCTGATCGGTGCCTACGGCACCGAGGGAGTGGCCCAGCAGGAGCCCGGAGCGGCCTTGGACCGGGTCGGGAACGCGCTCACCGACCTCAACTCGGCCACGCTCGCCGGCGCCCTGCGCGCCGCCGTACGCGCGCAGTGGGGCGACGAGCTGCCCGCCCGCTTCGCCGTCATCGGCGTCGGCCGCTTCGGCGGCCACGAGATGGGCTACGGCTCCGACGCCGACGTCCTGTTCGTGCACGAGCCGCGCGAGGGGGTGAGCGAGCACGAGGCCGGCAAGGCGGCCTTCGCGGTCGCCACCGAGATGCGGCGGCTCCTCCAGCTGCCCACCACCGATCCGCCGCTGGTGATGGACGCCGACCTGCGGCCCGAGGGCAAGTCCGGCGCCCTGGCCAGGTCGCTGAGTTCGTACGCGGCCTACTACGGCCGCTGGTCGGTGGTGTGGGAGAGCCAGGCGCTGCTGCGGGCCGAGTTCGTCGCCGGCGACGCCGGGCTCGGGGAGCGGTTCATGGAGCTGATCGACCCGCTCCGCTATCCCGCGGGCGGGCTCGGCGACGACTCCGTACGGGAGATCCGCCGCCTGAAGGCCCGTATGGAGAGCGAACGGCTGCCGCGCGGCGCGGACCCGACGACCCACGCCAAGCTGGGCCGCGGCGGGCTCACCGACGTCGAGTGGACGGTGCAGCTGACGCAGCTGCGGCACGGTCACGAGCTGCCGCGGCTGCGGACCACCAGGACGCGGGAGGCGCTGGCGGCCGCCCGGGAGGCCGAGCTGATCGGGGGCGACGACGCCGACGTGCTCGACGAGGCGTGGGTGCTGGCCTCGCGGGTGCGCAACGCGGTGATGCTCGTGCGCGGACGGCCGGGCGACACCTTCCCCTCCGAGTCGCGTGAGCTCGCCGCCGTCGGCCGCTACCTGGGCTACGACCCCGGACACGTCGGAGAGATGCTCGACGACTACCGCAGGGTCACGCGCCGGGCCCGCGCGGTCGTCGACCGCCTCTTCTACGACACGGAGTGACGCCACCCCGGCCCGCCCTTTCACCCATTTCTGGAGGCTCCGCCCCCAGACCCCGGTCCTCAAGCTCCCCCAGACTTCGTCCGGGAGGTGCCCCCAGGCGCTTGAGGACGAGCGAAGCGTCACCGCGGATGTGGGGCACACCCCGCGGAAACGGTGAAAGGGCGGGGCCGGGGCGAGCTCAGGCAGGGGCGGCGGCCAACCTCGGCAGCCGGTAGGAGACGCGGCCGTACCACGCGTAGGAGAGGGCGAAGCCGAGGGCGAGGCAGCAGAGACCGCCGACGGCGTCGAGCCAGAAGTGGTTGGCGGTGCTCACGATGACCAGCAGGGTCGTCGCCGGATACAGCGCCCCCAGCACCTTGACCCACACGGGCCGCGCCAGCATGGCGATCGTGATGCCGCACCAGACGGACCACCCTATGTGCATGGAGGGCATGGCGGCGTACTGGTTCGACATCTGCGCCAGGTTCCCCGAGGCCATGGAGCCCCACGTCTCGTGGACGTTCACCGTGTCGATGAAGTGCCCGCCGCCCATCAGCCGGGGCGGGGCCAGCGGGAAGAGGTAGTAGCCCAGCAGCGCCGACCCCGTCGTGGCGAAGAGGACCAGCCGTGTCGCGGCGTACCGCCCGGGGTGGGCGCGGTAGAGCCACACCAGCACGCCGATGGTCACGACGAAGTGCAACGTGGCGTAGTAGTAGTTCATCGTGACGATCAGCCACGTCACCCCGCCTATGGCGTGGTTGACGGAGGCTTCGACGGCGATCCCGAGGGTGTGCTCGGTGCGCCAGATCCAGTCCGCGTTCCGCAGCGCTTCGGCGCGCTGCTCAGGGACGGCGTTGCGGATCAGGGAGTACGTCCAGTAGCTGATCGCGATGAGGGCGATCTCGAACCACAGGCGGGGGTGCCTGGGAGAGCGCCACCTGGCCAGGGCGCTTCTGCGGGGGCGTGCGTCCTCGCCCGTCCCCGGGCGCGCAGGGGTCTGCTGCGCCGCGGCTTCGTCCGTCTCGTGCCGGGTGTCTTCTTCGGTCCTCGTGGTCGGTACCCCCATAGGGCGACAGTCTGCCAGACGGGGTGAACCGGCCGATCATCCTGCGGTCGGGTCTTGGCCCGCTCGCCTCCACCCCGCGGTGGAGGCGAGCGGGCGAGAGGTGTCAGGGATGCCTGCGGGACGCGGTGGATCCGCGTACCACCAGCTCAGGCAGGAAGACGAACTCGGTGTGCGGCGCGGGGGTGCCGTCGATCTCCTCCAGCAGGGTGCGGACGGCGGCCTGGCCCATCGCGGTCACCGGCTGCCGGATCGTCGTCAGGGGCGGGTCGGTGAAGGCGATGAGGGGAGAGTCGTCGAACCCGATGACGGAGACGTCGTCGGGAACGGCGAGCCCCCGCTGCCGGGCGGCGCGGATCGCGCCGAGCGCCATCATGTCGCTGGCACACACGACGGCGGTGCACCCGCGCGCCAGCAGCTCGCCCGTCGCGGCCTGGCCGCCCTCGAGTGTGTAGAGGGAGTGCTGGATCAGCGGCGCGCAGTCCGTCGCGAAGTGCTCGCGCATCGTCCGGGTGAAGCCCTCGATCTTCCGCTGGACGGGGACGAAGCGCTCGGGGCCGAGCGCGAGGCCGATGCGCTCGTGGCCGAGGGAGGCCAGATGGGTGACGGCCAGCCGCATGGCGGCCCGGTCGTCGGGGGAGACGAAGGGGGCGCGCACGCCCGCGGAGTAGCCGTTGACCAGGACGAAGGGGACGCCCTGGCCGTGCAGCCGTTCGTACCGCCCGGTGTCGGCGGTGGTGTCGGCGTGCAGCCCGGAGACGAAGATGATCCCGGCCACGCCCCGGTCGACCAGCATCTCCGTCAACTCGTCCTCGGTGGAGCCGCCGGGCGTCTGGGTGGCGAGCACGGGCGTGTAGCCCTGCCTGGTGAGGCCCTGCGCGATCACCTGTGCGAAGGCCGGGAAAATCGGATTCTCCAACTCGGGCGTGATCAGCCCCACCAGGCCCTCGCTGCGGCGGCGCAGCTTGACGGGGCGCTCGTAGCCCAGGACGTCGAGCGCGGCCAGGACGGATTCGCGGGTGGCCGCGGCGACGCCGGGCTTGCCGTTGAGGACCCGGCTGACCGTGGCTTCGCTGACCCCCGCCTGCGCTGCGATGTCAGCTAGCCGTGCGGTCACAGGACCGGACCTTACCGGCAGTGCCTCACGCTGCCCACCAGGTGTAGGAATGAGCCGGGATCCGCAGCCGTCCGGCACCCGCCCCGGCCTCCGTGGAGTCCCGCGACTCCCAGCCAGAACCGCGGCACGGAGTCGAACCTTCTCTCCACACCGAGTCCGGCCAGGTACGGCAGGCGCCCCCGGTACGCCCGGCAGGTCCCCGGTCCCGTCGCCGTCGGCGAACGAGCGGGCGTAGACCTGGTGGCTGACGGCGTCGCGCCACCAGCCACGGGGGCGGGGGCGAAGTGGGGCAAGCCGGTGTTCAACGGCCACATCGCGGGCTGATGCCCAAAGTCACGTGGCCCGCGGGTGCGCGCGACAGGCCGACAGGGGCCCTTGCAGAAATTTACCGCAAGCTCTTTCAATCGTGTGGCGCCGCTGTTACGTTCCTCCGCAGCCGAGCGCCGCTCACGGCGCGCGCTCTCACCTTGCGGAGGGATCGGACATGCGGCGTGGCATAGGCGCCACCGCGCTGATAGCGGGACTGGCTCTTGCGGCAACGGCTTGCGGCGGCGACGCGGACGGCGGCAACGCCTCCAGCGGCGCGATCGAAGGGACCGTCACCTTCTGGGACACCTCGAACGAGGGCGAGAAGGACACCTACAAGAAGATCGCCGAGGACTTCGAGAAGAAACACGCGAAGGTGGACGTCAAGTACGTGCACGTCAACTTCGGTGACGCCAACCAGAAGTTCAAGAACGCCGCAGGCGGCAACTCCGGTGCCCCCGACGTGATGCGCACGGAGGTCGCCTGGGTCGCCGACTTCGCCAACCTCGGTTATCTCGCCCCCCTCGACGGCACTCCGGCCCTGCACGACGAGGACGACTACCTGAAGACCGCGGCGGGCTCCACGAGGTTCGAGGGCAAGACGTACGCGGTCCCGCAGGTCACCGACACCCTCGGGCTCTTCTACAACAAGCGGCTGCTGAAGGAAGCGGGCGTGAAGGTGCCCACCTCCTTCGCACAGCTGAAGAAGAACGCCGGGAAGATCAAGGACGAGACCGGCGCCACCGCGCTCTACCTGCGCGGCGACGACCCCTACTGGTTCCTGCCCTACCTCTACGGCGAGGGCGGCGACCTCATCGACCCCGGGCACAAGAAGGTCACCGTCGACGACGAACCCGGTGTGCGCGCCCTCGCCACCATGAAGGACCTCGTCGACTCCGGCGCCGCGGTCACCGACAGCAGCGACGGCCAGGAGAACGGCATGAGGGCCTTCCAGGACGGCAAGGTCGCCATGATCGTCGACGGCCCCTGGGACCTCGCCCTCGCCCGTCAGGGCAAGGAGTTCAAGGGCGCGAAGAAGGACAACCTCGGGGTGGCGGCCGTCCCGGCAGGCAGCAGGGCCCAGGGCTCGCCGCAGGGCGGCTGGAACCTTTCCGTCTACGCCGGCACCGAGAACATGCGGGCCTCGCAGGAATTCGTCAAGTACATGAGCAGCGCCGAGGTGCAGACCCGCACCACGAAGGAGCTGTCCCTCCTGCCCACGCGCACGTCCGTGTACGAGAAGTCCGCGGTGCGGAGCAACGAGATGGTCGAGTTCTTCCGGCCCGCGGTCGACAAGGCGGTACAGCGGCCGTGGATCGCCGAGGGCAACTCGCTGTTCGAGCCCGTCAGGGTCGGCGTCGACGGGGTCCTCGCCCAGGGCAGGTCACCCGAGAAGGCAGCGCGGGACGTCGGGGAGGAGTTCCGCAAGCTCCTGAAGGACTACAAGTAAGGGGCCACTCCCCGGGGGGCCGGAAACGGCCGCCCCGCGGAGAAGGGAAGCGCAACAGACATGAAGCGGATCATCGCCCTGTCGGCGAGACACTGGTACGCGTGGGCCATGGTGGCCCCGGTGATCCTGGTCATCGGGCTGATCATCGGCTACCCCCTCACCCGCGGTGTCTACCTCTCCCTCACCGACGCCGACGAGGCCAACGTCGAGCGCCACATCGGCGTGAACGACATCCCGGCCACCTACGACTTCATCGGCCTGGACAACTACCGCCGGATCCTGTCCGACAGCGTCTTCTGGGACCGGCTCGGCTGGACGGCGGTGTGGACGGCGGGGTGTGTCGGCGTCACCTTCGTGCTGGGGCTGACGCTCGCGAACATGCTGAACCGGCGCGTGAAGGGCCGCACCTTCTACCGGGTGGCGATGATCGTGCCGTGGGGGATCCCCGCGTTCGTCTCCGTCTTCGCCTGGAAGATGCTGTTCAACGAGAAGAACGGGCTGCTGAACAAGGTGCTCGAGGGTGGCGGGATCGACGCGGTCCCGTGGCTCGGGGACCCGACGTGGGCGAAGCTGTCGGTGGTCGCCGTCAACGTGTGGCTGGGCGTGCCGTTCATGATCGTGGCGATGCTGGGGGCGCTCCAGGCGATACCCGGCGAGCTGTACGAGGCGGCCGAGATGGACGGCGCCGGGCCCTGGCAGCGGTTCCGCAACATCACGCTGCCGGGGGTGCGCGCGGTCAGCAGCACGGTGGTCCTGCTGAGCACCATCTGGACGTTCAACATGTTCCCGGTGATCTACCTGCTCACCAAGGGCGGCCCCGGGGACTCGACGGAGATCCTGGTGACGTACGCCTTCCGGCTGTCCTTCGTCAACAGCCCCCGCGACTTCGCCACCTCGGCCGCCTGGGGTGTCCTCATCCTGCTGCTGCTCTCGCTGTTCACGGTCGTCTATCGGCGCGCGCTGCGCCGCCAAGGGGAGGCGTGGTGACGACGACTCCGTCGCGAACCGCCGGAACACGCACCGAAGAGCCGGAGAGCGCCGGCCCGCGCGACGCGAGCCGGCGCGTGGCGGGCGAGCGCGGTGGCGGGCCACGACGCCGGAGGAGAACACCGGCGGCCTCCGCAGGGCTGCATGCCGGGCTGCTGACCGGCACGGTCTGCGCGCTGTTTCCCCCGCTGTGGCTGCTGGTCACCTCGTTCAAGCCGAAGAGCGAGTCGTTCACGACCGCGCTGGTCAAGGACTTCACCTTCGGCAACTACCGCCACGTCGTCGCCGACACCCACTTCCTGTCGTGGTTCGGGAACTCTTTGACCGTGGTCGTCGGTACCACCGTCATCGGGGTGTTCATCGCGGCGACCACCGGCTACGCCCTCAGCCGCTTCCGCTTCCCCGGCATGCGCCCGCTGATGTGGATTCTGCTCATCACGCAGATGTTCCCGATGGCGGTCCTCATCGTGCCGCTGTACAACACCATGGCGAACCTGGGCCTGCTCAACCAGCCCGCCGGCCTGATCGTCACGTATCTGACGGTGGCCGTGCCGTTCTGCGCGTGGATGATGAAGGGGTTCTTCGACACGATTCCCGTCGACATCGACGAGTCGGGGCGGGTGGACGGGCTCAACCCGTTCGGCACCTTCTGGCGGCTGATCCTGCCGCTGGCGAAGCCGGGCATCGCCGTCACCGGGTTCTACTCCTTCGTCACGGCCTGGGCCGAGGTCGCCTACGCGACGGCGTTCATGACGGGCGAGGAGAACCAGACGCTGGCGGGCGGCCTACAGAACTTCGTCAACCGCTACGGCACCGACTGGGGTTCGATGACGGCGGCAGCCGTGATCGTCGCCGTCCCGGCCGGCCTCGTGTTCGGCTTCGCGCAGCGCCACCTGGTCTCCGGGCTGACCGCCGGAGCGACGAAAGCCTAGCCCCGCCGACCCTGCTCCCGGACCCGGCCGGGCCGCCGGTGCCCTCCCGGCACCCGCCCGCCCGGTCTCCTCCTTCTCCCCGCGGTGGCGGGGCAACGATTGGGACGTGATGGACCAGCACAACAACGCCCCCGCGCTCGAGACGGCAGCACGGGCCGAAAGGGCGCCCGCCGCCTCCCGGTGGTGGCGGGACGCGGTGATCTACCAGATCTACCCGCGCTCCTTCGCCGACGGCGACGGCGACGGCATGGGCGACCTGGTGGGCGCCCGCCGGCGCCTGCCCCACCTGGCGAGGCTGGGCGTCGACGCCGTGTGGCTGAGTCCCTTCTACGCGTCCCCGCAGGCCGACGCGGGCTACGACGTGGCCGACTACCGCTCCATCGACCCGATGTTCGGCACGCTGCGCGACGCCGAGGCCCTCATCGAGGAGGCCCACGCACTCGGGCTGCGCGTCATCATCGACGTCGTCCCCAACCACTCCTCCGACCGGCACGAGTGGTTCAGGCGGGCCCTCGCCGGAGACCCGGCGGCCCGCCGCCGCTACCACTTCGCCTCCGGCAAGGGGCCAGGAGGCCACGAGCCGCCCAACGACTGGGAGTCGGTCTTCGGCGGACCCGCCTGGAGCCCGGTACCGGGCGATCCTGGCGAGTGGTACCTGCACCTGTTCGCACCCGAACAGCCCGACTTCAACTGGGAGAACCCGGCCGTCCGCGACGAGTTCCGCTCCGTGCTGCGCTTCTGGCTGGACAAGGGCGTCGACGGATTCCGCATCGACGTGGCGCACGGACTCGTCAAGGCCGCCGGACTGCCCGACATGGGCAGCAGCGGACAACTGCGGCTCCTGGGCACCGCCGAACTGCCGTTCTTCGACCAGGACGGGGTCCACGAGATCTACCGCTCCTGGCGGGCCGTACTCGACGAGTACCCCGGAGAGCGCGTCGGAGTGGCCGAGGCGTGGACGCCCACCGCCGAGCGCACCGCGCTGTACGTACGCGAGGACGAACTCCACCAGGCGTTCAACTTCCACTACCTGAGCACGGGGTGGGACGCCGAGGCGCTGCGCACCGTCATCGACGCCTCCCTCACCTCGCTCGGAGCGGTCGGCGCGCCCGCGACCTGGGTCCTGTCCAACCACGACGTCGTACGCCACCGCACCCGGCTGGGCGGCGGCCACGCGCGCGCCCGTGCCGCCTCGCTGCTGATGCTCGCGCTGCCCGGCTCCGCCTACGTCTACCAGGGCGAGGAACTCGGACTCCCCGAGGTGACCGAACTGCCCGACGGCGCACGCCAGGACCCCTCGTTCTTCCGCGCCAACGGACAGGACGGGCTGCGCGACGGGTGCCGCGTGCCGCTGCCCTGGAACGAGGAGAAGGACGCGGCGGCGGGCAGCTCCTACGGGTTCGGCAGCGGCGGAAGCTGGCTGCCCCAGCCACCGGGATGGGGCGCGCTGTCGGTCGCCGCACAGACCGGCGACCCCGGCTCCACCCTGGAGCTCTACCGCACCGCGCTGCGGCTGCGCCGCGAGCGGCCCGAACTGGGGGACGGCGACCCGCTGGAGTGGCTGCCCGCACCGCGGGGGGTGCTGGCGTTCCGGCGCGGCGCGTTCGTGTGCGCGGCCAACACCCGCACGAAACCCGTGCGGCTCGACCTGGCGACCGGAGAACTGCTGCTGGCCAGCGGCAGCCTGGACACCGGCGCGGCACCGGGCGAGACCGTACTGCCGGGGGACACCACCGCCTGGTGGGTCCGCGGATGAGCACGGCCCTGACCGCACGCCTCGCCGACATCGCAGCCCAGGCCGAGGTCAGCGAGGCGACGGCCAGCCGCGTGCTCAACGGCAGACCGGGCGTGGCCGCCGCCACCCGGCAGCGGGTGCTGGCCGCGGTCGACGTCCTCGGCTACGAGCGCCCCGCCCGGGTCCGGCAGCGCAGCGCGGGCCTGGTCGGGCTGGTCATCCCCGAGCTGACCAACCCGATCTTCCCCGCGTTCGCCCAGGTCATCGAGCAGTGCCTGTCGGGCTACGGGTACACGCCCGTGCTGGGCACCCGGATGCTGGGCGGCGCGACCGAGGACGAACTGGTCGGCCAACTCGTCGAACGCGACGTGTCCGGCATCATCTTCCTCTCAGGACTGCACGCCGACCTGACCGCGGACCCCGCACGCTACGCGCGACTGGCCGCACGGGGCGTGCCGTTCGTCCTCGTCAACGGCTACAACGAGCACATCAGCGCGCCCTTCGTCTCCCCCGACGACCGCGCGGCCGCCGCCCTGGCCGTCAGCCACCTGCGCCAGTTGGGGCACCGGCGCATCGGGCTCGCCGTCGGCCCCGACAGGTTCGTGCCCACCCGCCGCAAGGTGGCCGGGTTCCGGCAGGCGGTCGCCGGCGACCCCGCGGGGAAGGAGCCGCACATCCAGCACACCCTCTTCACCGTCGAGGGCGGGCACGCCGCCGCCGGCGCGCTGCTCGACGCGGGCTGCACCGGGCTGGTGTGCGGCAGCGACCTGATGGCGCTCGGCGCCGTACGCGCCGCGCGGCAGCGGGGGCTGACCGTGCCGGGACAGGTCTCGGTGGTCGGCTACGACGACTCCGAACTCAACGCGTTCACCGACCCGCCGCTGACCACCGTCCGCCAGCCGGTCCGCGCGATGGCCAACGCCGCTGTGGGCGCCCTGCTGGAGCCGATGGGCGGAAGCCCGATGGCCGACACGGAGTTCGTCTTCCAGCCGGAACTCGTCGTCCGCGGCTCCACCGCACAGGCGCCGCCACCCTGACAGGCCGCTCTCAGGCCCGGTCCCCGGCGTCCCCCGTCACGCGGGCGTCCCCGGCCGCGGGGACCAGGCCCGCCTCGTGCGCGAGGATCGCCGCCTGCACCCGGTTGCGCATGTCCAGCCGGGCGAGGACCTGGCTCACATAGGTCTTCACCGTGCCCTCCACGACGTGCAGCCGCGCGGCGATGTCGGCGTTCGACAGGCCCGCGCCGACCAGGCCCAGCACCTCGCGCTCCCGCGGCGTCAGCACCGCCGTGCGCGCCCGCGCGTCCGTGCGGCGGCTCAGCGCGCCGGTGTCCAGGTGGGCGATGACACGCTGGGCGACCGTGGGGGAGAGGTAGGCACCACCTCCGTGTACGGCGCGCACACCGGCCAGCAACTCCTGTGGGTCACCGGACTTGAGAACGAAACCGGCGACGCCGGAACCGAGCGCCGCGGCGATGTACTCGTCCTCGCTGAACGTGGTCAGCATCATCAGGGCGCTTTGCGGGCACGTGCGGCGCAGCTCGGCGGCGGCACGCAGCCCGTCGAGCCGCGGCATCCGGATGTCGAGCAGACACACGTCAGGGCGGTGCCGTTGCGCCAGGTCGACGGCCTCGTGGCCGTCGCCCGCCTCGGCGACCACCTCCAGATCCCCGGCCGAGGCGAGGATCGCCCGCACCCCGGCCCTGATCATGACCTCGTCATCCGCCAGCAGTACCCGGATCATCGTCCTCGTCTCCCCGCTCCCGCCCCGTGCGCGAGGCCGTCTCCCCGGTCACGCTAACCCAGCCGAGTCCTGGCGTGCTCCGTGGAGCCGTCCGCGCGCTCACCGGCCAGCCGGACCGAGGCGTCCCGGCCCCCGACGCGGGCCGCCAGCGTGTGCCCCACCGCCGCGACAGGCCCCTCCGCCAGCCCGCGGCCGCGGGCCCGCAGACGCGTCACGCCCGCGTCGGCCGCGGCCAGCACGTACCAGTCGCCCCTCTCCGACCTCCACAGCGCACCGGCGAGCACCTCGTGGGAGCGCGGGCCGCACGCGCGGGTGTCCCGCGCCCGCCACGTGACGGCTCCGCGGTGTCCCGGAGCCGCCGCGGGCGGCTGGAACCCGGTCAGCACCCGCGCGCCCGTGCCCCGCCACGTCTCCGCCCTCGTGCACACCCACGCCGCCTCACCCGCACCGTCCGGCAGCCGCTGCCGGGCGAACTCCCAGGTGTTGACGGTCTCCACGCCCCTGTCGAGCACCGCGGGCAGCCGGCAGACCGTGTGCGCCAGCCGACGCCGGGCCGCCGCACCGGTCGCCGGGTCCCGGCGCTTCCCGTCCGTGAGCCGCGCCGGCAGCGGCTCCCCCAGGTCCGTGTAGAGCTGGACGTCCTCCGCGACGCCGCGGCTGCCGGCCAGCGCCAGCCCCGGCCAGCTCTCGCAGTGCCCCGGCTGGGTCACGGGCAGCGGCACGCGTGCGGTGACCCCCGCCTCGTCCCTGGACAGCACACGGCCCTCCCGGTCGCCCGGGTCGAGGAGATCCACCCGGGCGACACCGGCCACCCACGGCGCCGTCAGATAGCGGACCTCGCCCTCGGTACGGGAGACGGCCAGCGCCCCGGACGCCGCCGCCCCCGCCCCCGCGCCCGCCGTCCGCGCCAACTCCACAGAGACCCCGTCGCGCGCCGCCCGCGAGCCGTCCCGGGCGTCCCACGGCTCGGTATAGCGCGCCACCCGCAGCCCGTCGTACAGCACCACCACCGCCGTACCGTCCAGCCGGCCCGCGTACAACAGGTGGGGCGGCCCAGGAGGCGGGCCCGTCGCGGTGCCGGGCGTGGCGCTGACCCGCACGTCCGTGCGCGGCCTCGCCCAGGCGACCAGGGCACGGCGCAGCAACGACGCGTCGCCCGTCAGGGCGCCACGCGCGGGCCACGTGCCCAGATCCACGCGGGAGGCCAGCCGCCAGGTGTCGGCCCCCACGCGGACCAACGCACCCGGATCGAGCGCCCGCTGTGCGTCCGTGCCCCGCACGAGGGGAGCCCGCGTCGCCGCGTCGGGCCCCCAGGTGTCTCCCGGCACCCCCAGCAGACCACAACAGGCCAACGCCGCACCCACCGCGGCCGCCACCACCCGAGCCCGCCGCCGCCGCCGAACGACGACGAGGGGATCGGCCCCACCGACAGCGCACAGAGCACACGCGGCACCGGGCCCGGGCACCTGTCCGCTCCCGGGCGCGTGCCCGGCCCCGGCTGCCGGCCCGGGCCCGGCTGCCGGACCGGTTCCAACCGTCTGCCCGGCCCCGGACGCCGGACCGGGCCCGGCTGCCGGACCGGCCTCGGGCGCGTGCTCGGCCCCGGACGTCCGTCCGGCCGCAGGTGCCGGTCCTTCCTCGGGCGCCGGGCCAGGCGCCGGTACGAACCGGGCCTCGGCCGCGGCGCGGTCGCCCACGGCGTCCGTGCCGGCCTCGGCCGCCGCGTCGGTCCCGGCGTCCGCGCCGGCCTCTGCCGCCGCTCCGGTGCGGGCCACCGATCCGGCGCGAGCTTCGGCTTCGGTGCGGGTCACCTGTTCACCGTCGTCTCCCGTCCCGGCGCGAGCCACCGATGCGGCGCACGCCGGGGCCTCGGCGTGCGCCACCGTCTCGGCGTGGGCCAGTGCCGCGTCCGGGTCGCGTACGTGGGCGGCGCCCAGGAGTTGGCGGATGGCGGGGTCGGTCAGGCCCTCCAGGTGGCGTAGCGCGTGCGCGGCGCGGGCCGGGGCCTCGGTGGGCGGAGGGCGGCGCGGCCACCACGGCCGCTCCAGCGCCGCACGCACCACGCGCAACCTCAGCCACACGTACACCGGGTCCTCGCCCCGCGCCCCGGTCAGCGGGAGCCTCGCGGTGGACGTGCACCGGCGCGGCAGCGCGCTCCGCGCCACCTCGTGTGCCGTCACCGCTCGCCGCGGCGCCCCGTCCAGCATCCCGTAGGCGAGCCGGACCAGCCGAGGGTAGTGCCGCACGAGGGCCGCCTCGGCCTGCTCGACATCCAGCGTCGCGGGCCGCTCACTCACACTCCCTGAAACGAGGCACGTGCGAGGGGAGTCACCCCTGTCCACCGCGCGGGTGGCGGTCCATCCGTCAGTGCTACCGGGGGCCCTCAGGTCGGCTGCGCGGGGACTTCCAGTGTCACCATCGTCGGCCCGTCGGCCGGGCTGTCGAGGGCCAGGACGCCGTCGAACTGGGCCAGCCGCCGCTGTACGCCCCGCAGTCCGGAGCCGGCGTCGAGGGAGGCGCCGCCCTTGCCGTCGTCGGTGACGGTGACGCGGACGGCGCCCGCGTCGGGGGTGTCCTCGGCGTACAGCACGTCGAGCCACACCCGGGAGGGCTCGGCGTGCTTGGCGGCGTTGGTCAGCACCTCGCTCACCGCGAAGTAGACGGCCGTCTCGACGGGCTCGTCGAAGCGTCCCGGCAGGTCGATGTCGGCCTCCACCGGGATCTGCATGCGCAGGGCCAGCGCGCGGAGCGCGTCGGGGAGGCCGCGTTCGGCGAGTACGGGCGGGTGGATGCCGCGTACCAGGTCGCGCAGTTCCGTCAGCGCCTCGGCGCTGTTCTCCCGCGCCTGGGCGATCAGCGCCTTGGCCTTGGCGGGGTCCCGCTCGACGAGGGCTTCGATGGTGCCCAGGCTCATGCCCATGGCGACCAGCCGGGCCTGTGCACCGTCGTGCAGGTCGCGTTCGATGCGGCGCAGCTCGGCCGCGGAGGAGTCCACCGCGTCGTGCCGGGTCTCGTACAGCTCCGCGACCCGGCGGGAGAGCAGCATCTCGCGGGTGGGCTCCAGCATCCGCGCGGTCAGCTGGTGGTTGAGCGGCAGCATCGGCGGCAGCAGCGCCGTGGTGAAGCCGGCCGTCATGTCGGCGGGCAGCCAGGAGATGTCGCGCCAGGTCGCGGGGTCCTTGAGCAGCCACACGCACTGCTCCACCCAGCCGACGACGCCGCCGCCGCGTTCACGCGGCCAGGGCCGGTACGGTTCGGGCACCTCGATGCCGCCCCACCGGTGGACGAGCCTCCGCCGCTGGTTGGCGTAGCGGCGGAGGGCGCGCTGGACGGGTGGGAAGGTGACGACGCCCACCCCGATGGGCAGCAGCGCGAGCGAGACGACGGAGAGCACGAACAGCAGGATGGAGAGCGGGAGCGTGACGACGGCGAGCGCGGGCCCCCTCACGAGCGCCAGCATCAGCTCGTGCGTCTGTACCGCGGCCCGCGGTCGCTCGTCCGTCACGTCCCGTTCCCTCCCCGTACCGCCCCTCGCCCGCGCCGCGGGCGCACCGCCCGCGGCGCGGGCCGCGCGGCTAGCGCTTGCCCGTCTTCCAGCCGGCGAACTCGGCGAGTCCGCGGGCCGTGCCGCCGCCGTTGGTCGCCGTCATGAACGCGCCGGCGTCCTGACTGCCTGACGCACCGGGCACCTCGACGGTTGAGACGGTACGCCAGTTCTTTCCGTCGTCGGTCGACAGCTCCCCGGTGAAGGAGCGTCCCGAGCGGGAGAGCCGCAGGGTGACGGGGGCCGTGACGCCGGTGATCTGCCGGTAGGTGTCGAGGGTGCCGTCGCCGTCGCTGTCCCAGGAGAGTACGACGCCGCTCGCGGGGGTGGCCGCCAGGTTCACAAAGCCGCCGGAGGCCGCGTCGGCCAGCCGGTTGCGTACGACGATGCCCGCGCGTGCCCACGGGCCGCTGTTCTCCTGGGAGACGACCTTCAACGTCACCGTGGCGCCGTCCGCCAGCGCCCCGGGCCGGTAGAGGGCGCCGAACTCGGCGGTCGCCTTCCACAGGTCGGCTCCCGCGCCGTCGATCGCCCACCGGCCGTCGAGGTGCCCGAAGACGGCGTCGTTCGTCGTCACCGTCCGTACGCCGTCGGGCAGTGGCCCCGCCCGGTAGAGGCGGTCGGACCTGCTGGTGGCCACCCGGTCCTGGCCCGAGGGGCCGGAGAGGACCTCCACCGTGTACTCCAGCGCGTCGAGGGGGTCGCGCAGCGCCCGCTTCGCCCCCGTGGGGACCCGCCAGCGGACGGTGGCGCTGCCGCCGGGCTCGATGGCGCGGTGCGAGGTCGGGTCCTGCGCCTCGGCGCCGTCGAGGCCGCGCAGCGTCACATCGACGTTCCCGGTGGCGCTGAGCCCGTTCTCGTTGCGGTACTCGGCCCGTACGGTGCACGGCTCGCCCGGCGGGACGGCGCGGGGCTCGGCGATGACCTTCAGCGACGCCTGGTACGGGGCCTTGGCCAGCACGTCACGCACGCGGGTCGCGGTGGCGTACGGGTCACTCGCCGCCCGCGTCGGATAGTCGTTCGTCTTCCGCGTCCAGGGCTCCTCCTGCGCGTACCAGTCGAACTTCTTCGGCGCGCGGTTTTGTTCGAGGGCGTCCGTGAGGTCGTCGAGGAACGCCTTCCACTGCGGGAGGTGGAAGTCGCGGATGAGGCCGTGCCAGTCGCGGTTGGCGTAGTTGGCCAGGTGGCCGCCGTCGGCCGTGGGGCGGTCGGCCCAGGTGGTGACGAGGGCGCGGGCGGTGCGCTCCAGCTGTGCGTCCTCCGTCGTCGAGCTCCCCGCAGCGCGTGCGGCCTGGAGCCACGGGCCCAGCAGGAAGGCACGGTGACCGCCCGACATGTCGTCGGACAGCTCCAGCAGCTTCAGCCACAGCGCGGCCAGCTTCTTGAAGGTGGCCGCGTCCTTGTTGTTGTAGGCGTCCTCCAGCTGCGGGATCAGCGTCCAGGAGCGGTTGGCGAGGACCTGACGGCCGATGTCGGTCAGGTCGTACCGGTAGGCGTCGCTGGAGCGCAGCCCCTCGCCGACACCCAGCAGTGCCGAGAAGGCGCCGTCGAAGGCGGGCAGGTCGAACGCGGGCGTGTGGGTGGCGTAGTAGGCGCCGGAGCGGGCCGAGAGGCTGGGCCGGGCGGCGAAGACGCTGTCGTGCGGGCGCCCGTCCTTGCTGCTGATCCGGTACGCGGTCTCCCGCAGCGCCGTCATCGCCTTGTCCGCCTGGGCGTCCTGGCCGCCGTAGCGCAGCTTCGCGTACCCGGTGAACCAGCTGCCCCGGTCCACTGCCTTCTCGCGCCACGCCAGCTCGCTGAACAGCTCCAGCGCCGCCGCGTCGCGGTGCGTGGCCTCCGGCATGTAGCAGGTGCCCACCAGCTTGCTGCCCGACTTGTCCCGCCAGGCGGTGAAGCGCTCGGTCCACATGTGGGTCTTGGCGCCGATGGTGGTGCGGCCGCCGAAGTTGGGGATGCAGCCGAACGCGTAGGGCACCCCGCCCCAGTCCTTCTCCCGGTCGGTGACCTTGTCCAGGTCGGAGAGGCCGTCGACGATGAGCATCCTGTCCTTGGCGGTGAGCCCGTCCAGCAGGTCCTTGCGCGGGTTCTCCTGCCAGCCGAGAATCACCCAGGTGGCGCCGGGCCGCGCGGTGTGCAGGGCCTTCTCCACCGCCCGCGCCGCCTCGGGCACCGGCACGTCGCCCGGGTCGCCGCCCTCGTGCAGCAGGTCCATCTTGAAGTGGTCGACGTCGCCGAAGAGTTTCCGCTGGTGCTGGTAGAAGGAGGCGGCCACCTTGCGGAAGGCGTCCGTGCGCGGGTCGAGCCACGGCGGCCGGTCCAGCCCGCTCCACTTGCCCTGCGGCACGGTGCGGGCGCCCTTGTTGCGCTTGGCGAAGTCGGCCGGGACGGTGCCGAAGTATCCGGGCAGCACCGGCTTCATGCCCAGCTCGCGCATCCGGCCGACGATGCGCTTGCCCAGGTCGGTGCGTTTCTTCAGCAGCGCGGTGCTGATCGGGCCGCCGTACTCGGCCATGTTCTGCAACAGCCACCACGGCTGGTGCGTGGGCGCCGGGATCCAGGCGCGGGCCTGGGCCTCGCTGTACCCGAAGTCCTGGAGCACCTGGTGGTAGACGGCCTCCTGGCCCGCGGTGACCAGCACCTCGTTGAAGCCGTGCAGGGCCAGCACGTCGAGGAAGCGCTCCCAGTGTTCCCAGTCGGCGTAGGGGGCCGTGTAGCCGTCGTGGGTGTCGTTGAGGGCGAACCTGTTGGCGACGGTGGCCTTCTGCGCGTGCTGCGCCCGGGGCGCGGGCAGCGTCGCCGGGAGGTCGAGCCGGCTGCCCGACCAGGAGACGTGGGCGTCGCAGCTGTACTTGAGGTACCAGTGCAGGCCCATGAGCATGGCCACGGGCCCCGTGCCCGCCACCCGCACGCCGCCCGCCTTGCCGGTGACCTCGAACCGCTCGGGTCCGCCGATCTGCTGGAAGGTGACCTGCCCGGCGTGCTGGGGCAGCAGCCGCTGGAGCGCCTGCTGCGCCGCGTCGACGCCCGGCGCCTTCGCCCGCCGTGAGCCTGTGCCGGTGCGCTGCCCGTCCGTCCGCTGAGCCGCCATGGCGGGGGCGTACCCACTGCAGAGCGCGAGACCCGCGCCGAGCGCGCCCGTCGTGCCCAGCACGGCCCGCCTGTCGAGGGGGGCGCGGGCCCGCGGCACCGCGGAGTGATCGGACTGCTCGTATTCGTCGTATCTTCTGCGCTCGTCGATCGGCTCGTGCATGGGGGCGCCTCCACCTGAGGGGTGTTCTGCCGTATGTGACCAAAGACACGTACGGTGAGGCACGGTAACGAAGCGGTCAGCCTCGGTCGAGGTAGGCGAGCACGGCGAGTACGCGCCGGTTGTCGTCGTCGGAGGGCGGCAGGCCCAGCTTTCCGAAGATGTTCGAGGTGTGTTTGGCGACGGCCCGCTCGGTGACGACCAGCTGTGCCGCGATGGCCGCGTTCGATCTGCCCTGCGCCATCAGCTCCATCACCTCCTTCTCGCGCGCCGTCAGGTTCCCCATCGGCGCGTCCTGCGAGCGCCGCGTCAGCAGCTGCTGGATCACCTGCGGGTCCATCGCCGTACCGCCCGCGGAGACCCGCCGTACGGCGTCCACGAACTGGTCGGCGTCGAACACCCGGTCCTTGAGCAGGTAGCCCACGCCGCCGTTCCCGTCCGCCAGCAGCTCGCGCGCGTACAGCTGCTCGACGTGCTGGGAGAGGACCAGCACCGGCAGCCCCGGACGCTTGCGGCGCGCCTCCAGCGCGCACTGGAGCCCCTCGTCCGTGAACGACGGCGGCAGCCGTACGTCCACCACGGCCACGTCGGGCTCCAGCTGGGCGAGCGCCCGGCTCAGTTCGGGGCCGTTGTCGACCGCCGCCGCGATCTCGAAGTCGAACGCCTCCAGCATGCGGACGAGCCCGTCCCTGAGCAGGAAGAGGTCCTCAGCGATCACGACACGCACGGAAAACTCCAAACACGGTGGCCGGCTGGGCCGTATGGCGGTGGAGCCACGAATCTACCCGTACGGGCCCGTCGGGGCCCCCGGGTCCGGTCGGAGCGGGGGCCCCTTGTGCGGTGCGCTGTGGCGCGGTGCGGTGCGGCGCACCGGCTGCCGAGCCGGGGCTCAGCGGCCCAGCCGCCCAGCGGCCCGCCGGCTCAGCAGCCGGGGCAGCGGCCCAGCGGCCGGGGCAGTGGGCTCGGCAGTGGGCTCAGCCGATGACGTCGCGTATCCAGTCGCTGTGCTCGGCGACGCTCGGGTAGATGTCGGGCGTCGAGGCGCAGTCACCGACCGACCGGCTCGTCACACCGGCCAGCTGCCAGCGGCCCGCCACCTCGGTGAGCGCGGGCGCGCCGGAGTCGCCTCCGCACGTTCCGGCCTCGCCGCCCGGATTGTCGGTGCAAAAGTCGCCCTCGCGGATGCCCCAGGCGTCCCCGTCCGTCTCGTTGGAGGCGCACTTGGGCGTGTCGGGGGAGAGCACCGGCAGGTCGATCTCGCGGTGCTTGACGGGCAGCTGCGAGGGGTCGTTCCCCGTCGCCTTGGTGTAGCCCCATCCGGTGGCCTTGACGGTGTCGCCGGCCGCCGGGGTCCGGGAAGCCAGCGGAGCGGGCTCCTTGGAGACCTCGGTGGAGAGCTGGACCAGCGCGAGGTCGTGCGCGCTGCCCTCCTCGTCCGCGTGCCGGTAGTCCGGGTGCACCACGAACTTCTCCACCTGGGCGACCTCGCCGCCCTCGGTGCGGTCCAGGGAGCCGATCCGCACGTGGTAGGCGCTCGGGTCCTCAGGCGTGTCGGCGGTGACGCAGTGCGCGGCCGTCAGCACCCAGTCGGCGGCGATCAGGGTGCCGCCGCAGTAGTGGCCGTCCGGATCGTCGCCGCGCTGCTTTTGGAGGGAGGCGATGAACGAGTAGTCCTCGGCCGACTCGTGGCCACCGATGATCTTCGTCTGGTTTCCGGGGTCTTTGCCCGCGTCCGCCGGCTGGGCCGCGTAGGCGGTCGTGCCCGCCGCGGCGAGCCCCAGGGAGAGAGCAGGCGTGAGCACCGTGCGTGCGAGGCGCCGTGTGAAGGCGTGCTGGTGGTACCTGATGAGCTTGTCCCTTCTGCTTCCTCTTCGGCCCGCCGCCGTCCGCGGGCAGCCGCCGCTGCTCCGGCGCCGGGGGCTGGGGGATGGGCGCGGGGCCGCCCGGGGACGACGAGGCGCGGCGCCCGGTCTCCCCTGGGCACCGTCGGTGCCGTTCGCCTCACCAGATGACACAAGCATCTCCCCGTCAGATGTGGCACTCCCATCTCATCGCGCTCAACTCTTGTGTGTCCACAGCTTTTTGACCGCCGACGGCGCACCGGGGGCGCCTCGCCGCGGCGGACAGGGCGGCGGTGCCGCCCTGTCCCTGCCTCCGCGCTCCGCGACCGGCCCGGAAGCCCGGATCCACGCCGTGCGCGGGGCTGCCGTCGGGTAGGCTTGCCGACCGGTACCGCACGTCCGAGCGACGCGGAGAGAGGGAGGTGAGAAGCATTTCCGCTGTGACAGGCACCGTGCTCTCGCCCCGCACCGGGCGGCCCGCGACGCGCTGAGCGGACGCCGGGGACAGCGGGAGCGCTGAGATCCGGAAAGGCTCCCATGCACGCTCGATCCGACGACTTCCCCCTGGCCGAGACCGACCTGGTCCTACGGCTCCGCACCGCGGGCTGCGTCTTCGCCGAGGACGAGGCCCGCCTGCTGCGGCAGACCGCACGCGACACGGCCGAACTCGATGCCATGGCCGCCCGGCGCATCGCCGGGCACCCCCTCGAACACGTACTGGGCTGGGCGTGGTTCGCCGGCCTGCGCGTCGCCGTCGAACCGGGCGTCTTCGTGCCCCGGCGCCGTACGGAATTCCTCGTACGGTGCGCGGCCGACGCCGCCCCCACCGCGACGCCGCCCCTCGTCGTGGACCTGTGCTGCGGCACGGGCGCCGTGGGCGCCGCGGTCCTCGCGGCGCTGTCGGACCGCGGAGAACTGCACGCCGCCGACATCGACCCGGCCGCCGTGCGCTGCGCCCGCCGGAACCTGGCCCGCGCGGGCGGACACGTCCACCAGGGCGACCTGTTCGCCGCGCTGCCACCCGCGCTGCGCGGACGGGTGCACGTGCTGACGGCGAACGTCCCCTACGTGCCGACCGGGGAGATACCGCTCCTCCCGCCCGAGGCCCGCGACCACGAGCCCCGCCCCGCCCTCGACGGCGGACCCGACGGGCTCGCCCTGCTGCGCCGCGTCGCCGCCGACGCCGCCGCGTGGCTCGCCCCCGGCGGAGCGCTGCTGACCGAGACCGGCACCCGGCAGGCCGAGCCGGCCGCCCGGCTGCTGGCGGCGGCCGGTCTGACGCCGACCGTCGCGGAGGACCCCGACCTGCACGCGACGGTCCTCACGGCCCGGCGCCCATGATCCCCGTCACTCCAGGGGCGGCAGTTGCTCCTGGGCGCGGTGCAGGACCGAGGTGACGGCCTCCGCGAAGCGGGCCCCGCACGGGTGGTCACGGTCGCCGCCCGTGCGGGCCGTCTCCAGCAGGGCGTCGAGGGCCCGGCCGAAGGAGACGGCGGGTTCCTCCTCGCGGAGCGGGAGTTCGGCGATCCCCGGTGCGCCCCGCACCTCAGCGGTGACCCCGGCGGCCGCCGGGGTCACCGAGTGGCTGAGCGTGCATGTGCTGGAGGCGCCGGAGGCGTGCCGCAGCACCAGGTGCACGGTGTCGCCCACCCCGCCGCGGGCGGCGGTCACGCTCTCGGCCTCGCCGAGCAGCGGCAGCAGTACGGACAGCGCGTGCGGGCCGACGTCCCACAGCGCGCCCTTCTCGCGCCGCCAGGGCGAGGCGGTGTAGGGGGAGTCGGCGCCGCCGAAGACAGGGGAGAGCCAGTCGGCCCGCCCCACCTGCCAGTCTCCCGCGGACCGCGCGCGGAAGGTCTCTCCCCGGCGGGCCGTCTCGCGGAGCCAGTCGCCGGTCGTGTCGGAGAAGTGCAGGGTGAAGAAGACGACGCAGCCGACGCCGCCTCGCTCGACCGCCTCGGTCACCGCGCGCGCCGCCTCGGGTGTCGTGGCGACGGGTTTGTCGAGCAGCAGGTGGCAGCCGGAGTCGGCGGCGCGCACGGCGAGTGGGGCCTGCACGTCGGGCGGCAGGGCGATGGCCACCGCGTCGCAGTCCGCGAACAGCGCGTCGATGTCGGCGTAGGCCCGGGTGCCGAGCTGCTGGGCGAGGGCGCCGGTGGGCTCCGCGCGGCGCCCCCAGACGCCGACGAGGTCCACGTCCTGGTGAGCGGCGAGCGCGGGCCCGTGGGTGCGCTGTGCCCATGGCCCGGTGCCGAGGAGTCCGCATTTCATGTCCGCAGCGTAGGAGAGGCCCGCCCCGCGGGGGAGAGGGTGTCGGCGGCGGCCCCGGCACGCCGCGGGGTGCGCGTCCGTACGGGGGAGCGCCGCGTTGCCCCATCAGTGCCGACTATCGCCCCTCACGTGTGCACGCCCGGTGCGTCCCGTGGCCGTCGCCGCCGCCCCGCGCCATCGTGACGCCGGGCCGGGACCGGTCCGGTCCCCGGTCGGGAACGAAAGCCGGGTCCGACGCCCGGTCGGAGCGGCCGGGGCCGAGTGAGGGAGACGGACGTCATGGCGGAGCTGTTCATCGACGGGGAGTGGCGGCAGGCCGCGGCGGGCGGGCGGCGGGAGGTGGTCAACCCGTTCGACGCCTCCGTGATCACGACGGTCGACGAGGCGGACGAGACCGATGTCGACATGGCGGTACGGGCCGCCAAGCGGGCCTTCGAGCGGGAGGAGTGGGCCGGTGCCCCCACCCGGCGCCGCGCTGACGTGCTCCACCGCGTCCACGATCTCCTCCTGCGCGACCAGGAGGAGATCGCCCGCACCGAGACCCTCGACACGGGCAAGACGCTGGCCGAGGCCCGTATCGACATCGAGGACGTGGCCAACGCCTTCCGCTACTTCGCGGAGCTCGCGGGCAAGGACGGCGGACGGGTGGTGGACGTCGGCCCCGATGTGCTCAGCCGCGTCGTGTACCACCCGGTCGGAGTGTGCGCGCTGATCGCACCGTGGAACTATCCGCTGCTCCAGGCGTCCTGGAAGGTCGCCCCCGCGCTGGCCGCGGGCAACACCTTCGTCCTCAAGCCGAGCGAGACGACGCCGCTGTCCACGCTCGCCATGGTCCGCCTCATCGCGGAGGCGGGCGCACCGCCCGGGGTCGCCAACCTGGTGCTCGGCTCCGGCGCGAGCGTGGGCGCCGCGATGACCGCGCACCCCGAGGTGGACCTGGTCTCCTTCACCGGCGGGCTGTCCACCGGGCGGCGGATCATGGAGAGCGTGGCGCCCGGGGTGAAGAACCTGGCGCTGGAGCTGGGCGGCAAGAACCCGAACGTGGTCTTCGAGGACGCCGACTTCGACGCGGCGCTCGACTACGCGCTGGACGCCGCGTTCCTGCACTCGGGCCAGGTCTGCTCGGCCGGCTCCCGGCTGATCGTCCAGGAGGGCCTGCACGACAGGTTCGTGGAGGAGCTGGGCGCCAGGGCCGCCGCCATCCGGCTGGGCAACGGCCTCGAGCCGATGACCGAGTCGGGGCCGCTGTCCTCGGCAGAGCACCGGGCCAAGGTGGAAGGCTATCTGGAGATCGCCCGCGAGGAGGGGGCCCGGCTGGTTACGGGGGGCCGCCGACCCGACGATCCCGAACTCGCCGACGGCTTCTTCCTGCTGCCGACCGTCTTCGCCGACTGCGACCGCTCGATGCGCATCGTCCAGGAGGAGGTGTTCGGGCCCGTCGTCACCGTCGAGCGGTTCCGCACCGAGGACGAGGCCGTCGAGCTGGCCAACGACACCCGCTACGGCCTGGCGGGCGGGGTGTGGACCAGCGACGCGAGCCGCGCCCAGCGGGTCGCGAACCGGCTGCGGCACGGCACGGTCTGGATCAACGACTTCCACCCGTACGTGCCGCAGGCCGAATGGGGCGGCTTCGGTCGCTCCGGCATCGGCCGAGAGCTGGGCCCGACCGGTCTGCGCGAGTACCAGGAGGCCAAGCACATCTACCAGAACCTCAGGCCGGGCCCCTCCGGCTGGTTCAAGGGCTGAGGGGCGCCGGGTGGACGAGGAGCACCTCATGAGCGAGAGCGCGTACGACTACGTCATCGTCGGCGGCGGCACCGCGGGCTGCGTGCTGGCGGCGCGGCTGACCGAGGACCCCGACTGCCGGGTCTGCGTCATCGAGGGCGGGCCCAGCGACGTCGGCGACGAGAACGTGCTGCGGCTGCGCAACTGGATCAACCTGCTGGAGACCGAGTACGACTACGGCTACACCACCACAGAGCAGCCGCGCGGCAACTCGCACATCGTCCACTCGCGCGCCCGGGTGCTGGGCGGCTGCTCCTCGCACAACACCCTCATCAGCTTCCTGCCCTTCCCTGAGGATCTGGACGAGTGGGTGGCCAAGGGGTGCGCGGGCTGGGACCCGGTCACGATCCTGCCCTACAGGCACCGGCTGAAGAACCACATCGTGCCCGTCGGCGAGGAGGACCAAAACCCGATCGCCCGGGACTTCGTGACCGCCGCCGCCGAGGCGCTCGGCGTGCCCGTCATCGAGGACTTCAACCGCGCCCCCTTCCCCGAGGGCGCCGGGTTCTTCTCCCTCGCCTACGACCCGGCGACGAACAAGCGTTCCTCGGCCTCGGTCGCCTACCTGCACCCCGTCATGGACCGGCCCAACCTGACGCTGAAGCTCCTCACGTGGGCGTACAGGCTGGAGCCCGACCCGGCAGGACGGCTCACCCGCGTCGCCGTCCGGTACGAGGACGGCTCCACCGGCACCGTGCACGCCGAGCGCGAACTGCTGCTGTGCGCGGGCGCGGTGGACACGCCCAGGCTGCTGCTCCACTCCGGCGTCGGACCCGCCGACGAGCTGCGCGCGCTCGGCATCGACGTCCGGGCCGACCTGCCGGGGGTGGGGGAGAACCTGCTCGACCACCCCGAGTCGGTGATCGTCTGGGAGACCAGGGAGCCGCTGCCGCCCAACTCGGCCATGGACTCCGATGCCGGGCTCTTCGTCCGCCGCGACCCCGGCCGGCCCAGACCCGACCTGATGTTCCACTTCTACCAGGTGCCTTTCACCGTCAACACCGAACGCCTCGGCTACCCCGCCGTCCCGCACGGCGTGTGCATGACGCCGAACGTGCCGCGCGCCCGCTCCACCGGACGGATGTGGCTGCGCAGCGCCGACCCGGCCGTGCACCCGGCCCTGGACTTCCGCTACTTCACCGACCCTGAGGGCCACGACGAGCGCACCCTCGTCGACGGGCTGCGCATGGCCCGCGAGGTGGCGGCCACCGCACCGCTGCGCGACTGGCTGTTCCGTGAGGTCGCCCCCGGCCTGAACCTGGTCACCGATCAGGAGCTGTCCGACTACGGGCGGCGCGCCGCGCACACCGTCTACCACCCGGCGGGCACCTGCCGGATGGGCGCCGCCGACGACCCCTGGGCCGTCGTCGACCCCGAACTGCGGCTGCGCGGCCTGGAAGGCGTCCGCGTCGTCGACGCCTCCGTCTTCCCGACCCTGCCCTCCGTCAACCCGATGGTGACCGTGCTGCTCGCCGCCGAGCGCGCCGCCGACCTGCTCACCGGGCGCCCGGGCCCCGAACCGGACGGGAGCGAACGGTGATGGCCGGCGCGGCCGCCGCACCCGCCTCCGGCGGCGACGCGGGAAGCGGGGGCGGCGGCGAGCACGGCACGGAGTTCCGCAAGGAGATGGGTCCTTGGGCCAACTTCGCCCTCGGCTTCACCTACCTCTCGCCCGTCGTGAGCACCTACACCCTCTTCGGCTCGGCGCTGGCCGAGGGCGGGCCGCCGATGATCTGGGCGTTCCTGCTGGCGGGCTGCGGGCAGTTCCTGGTCTCCCTCGTGTTCGGGGAGATCGTGGCCCAGTACCCCATCGCGGGCGGCGTCTACCCGTGGGCGCGGCGGCTGTGGGGCATGCGGTACGCGTGGATGACGGGCTGGGTCTACATGTGGGCGCTGCTGGTGACGATCACCAGCGTGGCGTACGGCGCGGGCCCCTACGTCGCCATCCTGTTCGGGTTCGACGCCAGCGTGCACACCACGGTGATCTGCACCGTCATCCTCATCGTCGTCGCCGCGCTCATCAACTACGCCGGGACCAGGGCGCTGTCCCTGGCCGCCGTCATCGGCTTCGGCGCCGAGCTGATCGGCGCCCTCATCGTCGGCGTCTACCTGCTGTCCACGCACCGCATGCACGGGCTCGGCGTCCTCTTCGACACCTACGGAACGCAGGGCAGCGGCTCCTACGCGCCGGTGTTCCTGGCCGCGGCCATCATCGGCTTCTACCAGTACTACGGCTTCGAGGCGTGCGGCGACACCGCCGAGGAGGTCGCCCACCCCGGCAAGGTCATCCCCAAGGCGATGCGCCGCACGATCTACGTGGGCGGCGCCGCGGCCACCTTCACCTGCGGTTCGCTGCTGCTGTCGGTCACCGACTACGGCGCGGTGATCTCCGGTGAGAACTCCGACCCCGTGGTCAACCTCCTCTTCGACGCGCTCGGCACCGTGGGCGCGCGCCTGGTGATGGCCGTCGTCCTCATCTCCTTCCTCTCCTGCACCGTCAGCCTCCAGGCCGCCGCCGGGCGCCTCATCTACTCCTACGCCCGCGACCGCATGGTCGTCGGACACCGGCTGCTGCGCCACTTCTCCCCCAAGCGGGCCGTGCCCGAGGTGGCGCTCCTGGTGGCCGCCGTCATCCCCGGACTCATCGCCTTCGGCTCGCTGATCTCCGCCGACGCCCTCACCAAGATCGTGTCCTTCGCGATCCTGGGCATCTACGGCGCCTTCCAGATGGTCGTCCTCGCCGCGCTGCGGGCCCGGATCAAGGGCTGGCGCGCGACCGGGGAGTTCACCCTCGGCCGCTGGGGCCTGCTGGTCAACGGCGCGGCGCTGGCCTACGGCATCTTCGCCATCGTCAACATCTGCTGGGCCCGCACGCCCGAGGAGCCCTGGTACTCCAACTACATCGTGCTGCTGTGCGGCGGCATCGTGCTGGGCACGGGACTGCTGTACATGTTCACCACCCACCACTACGGGCGCGGCGACGCCCCCTCCGGCGACGCGATCCCGCAGGCGCACGGCGCCCGCTGACCCCACGAGGGTGGTGCCCGCCGGGTGCGGCGGGCACCACCCTCGCGTCTCACCCCACGTGCTGCCGGTCGCGGGCGCCGCCGGGCGCCTCGGGGACGGCGGCCGACGCCGAGACCGCGTGCCCCTCCGCCCGATCCGCCCGCTCCCGCTCCTCGGACCCCGCCTCCCCGTGCTCCACCCGGGGCAGCCACCGCAGCCACGAGGGCAGGTACCAGTTGCGCTCGCCCAGCAGCATCATCACCGCGGGCAGCAGCACCATGCGCACCAGCGTGGCGTCCAGCAGGACGGCGACGGCCAGACCCACACCCATCTGCTTCATATCCTGCATCGACAGCGTCGCGAACACCGCGAAGACGGCGATCATGATGACGGCCGCCCCCGTCACCGCGGGGGCCGTGGCCCGCACACCCTCACGGATGGCCTCCCGCGTGGCCGCTCCCCGGTCCTTGGCCTCGCGGATCCGGGAGACCACGAAGACGTGGTAGTCCATCGACAGACCGAACAGCACCACCAGCACGAACAGCGGCATCCACGACTCGATGGCACCCACCGCCTGTGTGCCGAAGAGCTCGTCACCCCACCCGTGCTGGAAGACCGCCGTCATCACCCCGTACGCGGCGCCGACCGACAGCAGGTTCAGCACGATCGAGGCGAGCGCGATGGGCAGCGAGCGGAAGCACACGAGCATCAGCAAGAAGGTGACGGCCGTGATGAACGCGAACACTGGCACGATGCCGTCCCGCAACTGGTCGTTGAAGTCCGTCGAGCCGGCCAGCTCACCGGTGACGTAGGCCTGGCCACCGGCGGCCGCCGGTTCCAGGACGTCGGGGACGAGGCGGTCGCGCAGGGTGTCGAGCGCGGCGAGCGAGGCCGCGTCGGTCCCGTTCCCCGCCAGCGGTACGTCGATCACGGCGACGTCGGAGTCGGCGTACACCCGCGTCTCGACGCCTCTGCCGAACCGCGCGCCCTCCTCGCGCAGGGCACCGCGGAAGTCCGCCAGCGCCGTGCGGGTCTTCGCGGAGCGCACGTCGTCGGCCTTGAGGACGACACGCGCCGGGGAAGGACCACCGGGGAAGGTCTCGCTGATCTTCTCGGCGCTGACCCGCAGCTCGGCGTCCTGTGACATCTGCTGCTCCAGCGAGAGCTGTTCGGTCTTCATGCCCAGCGCGGGCGCGGCCAGCGCGAGCATCGCCACGGCGGCGGCGACGGCGAACAGCCCCGGCGCCGCCAGCACGGGCCGCAGCAGCGCGCCGGAGATCCGGCCACCGGGCGCGCGCCGCCCAGCGGGACCGCCCTGTCCCGCGGACCTGTCCTGTCCGGCGGCCCCGGGCTGCCCCGCCGCCCGCCCCCGCTTCCGCCCGCGTCCGCCGCCGCGCCTGCCGAACAGGCGTGGCCTGCCCTTCTCCACCCGGTCGCCCAGCCAGGACAGCGCGGCGGGCAGGATCGTCACCGAGCCGACCATCGCGATGAAGACGACCAGGATCGTGGCCACCGCGAACCCCTGGAACAGCAACAGCCCCGACAGGAACATGCCCGCCATCGCCACCATCACCGTCAGGCCCGAGACCAGGACGGCCCGCCCACTGGTCGCGGCCGCGATCCGCAACGCCGTCTGGGCGTCCCGGCCCGCTGCCCGCTCGTCGCGCTCCCTGCGCAGATAGAACAGGCAGTAGTCGACCCCGACCGCGAGCCCCATCAGGAGCATCACCGAGTTGGTCTGCTCGTCGATGTGCAGCCGGCTGGAGACCAGCGCGAGGATGCCGTTCGCGGCCAGGAACGCGGTGATCGCGAGCGCGACCGGCAGCAGCGCCGCCACCAGCGCCCCGAACGCCACCAGCAGGATGCCCAGAGCCAGCGGTACGGCCGTCCACTCGGCCTTGGCGAAGTCGTCACCGAGGATCTCGTTCAGCCACTTGCCCGCGCTGGCCTCGCCGTACTGGTGGATCTCGACGCCCTCGCCGCGGTGCCCCTCGCGCACCTCCTCGACCGCGTCCAGGACCTCGGTGACCGGCTTGTCGTCCGTCGAGTCCGCCGCGCCCCGCATCCGGAAGCCGATCAGCGCCGCCCTGCCGTCCTCGGACGGCAGCGGCTCGCGCACGTCCTTGACCCGGCCGGTGTCCTCGACGGCCCGTACGACGTCCGCCGCGGCCGCCCGCCAGCCGCCCTCGGCCCGGCTCGCCACCATCACCGACTCGGCGGGCGGCTCCTCGATACCGGCGTCCTGAAGGATCGCGGTCGCGCGGGCGGAGTCCCGCACCGACATCTCCGCCTCGGTCGGCTGCGTCAGCCCGGCCATCCCGCCGAGCGTCGCGGTCAGCACCACGAACAGCAGCCAGCCGAACACCGCCGTCTTCCGGTGCCGGGTGCTCCACCCGCCGAGCCGCGCGGCCGGCCCCGGGCGGGCCCCGCGCGCCGGGCGGGGAGTGGCGCCTGAGGCCGGTGGCCCGGCCGCCCCGCCGGCCCCGGGCGCTGACGGTGGTCTGGTCGGTGAGCCGGTCGATGGTCTGGTCACGGGATCCCCGCTCCTGGTCTTGGAGGTGTCGGACGGACGTACCTGGATCGAGCGGGAACGACGCTAGAAGCGCGGAACCACGCGCCCCAGCCGCCGAAACCCCCTGCCCGACGGGGCGAAAAGAGACTTCCGAGGTGGTGCTAGGTGCACCCCGCAGACGGGCGCGGAGACGAGTGTGCGGACGGGGCCGGCACGCGCAGACTGGTCACCGTGCCCGGAACAGGGGCATCCAGCACCGCCTGGACACGGGTCCTGGCGGGCGATGGCCGAGAAGAAGGGAACGGGCATGACACCGCAGGACGGCATGGAGCGGGCGGGGGCGCCGGGGCCCGCCCGAGCGCGGCGGGGCCGCGCGGCGAGCGCACTGCTCGCCGCCGCACGCGGCCTCCCGCTGATGGTGCTCTCCCTGGGCGTCTCCCTCGCCCTGTTCATCGTGACGGTGCTGTCGGCCGTCTTCCTGCTGCTGGGCCTCGGCTTCTTCACCACCCCGTGGGTCGTGCACGCCGTACGCGTCCACGCCAACCAGCGCCGCGCACTCGCCGGGCACTGGGCCGGCCTGCGCGTCCTGGACCCCTACAGGCCGCTGCCGCCCGGCCCTTCGGGGATCACCGGGCACGTCGAACGCACGGTGCTGCTCCTCAAGGACCCGGCCACCTGGCGCGACCTCGCCTGGCTGCTCTCCGACGCCGTGGCGGGCTTCCTCCTCGCCCTCCTGCCCGCCGCGCTGATCGCCTGGGGCCTGGAGGGCTGGGTACTGCTCGCGGGGCTGTGGCACGCGGTCGCCGGCGACTACTGGTACGGCTTCGTCCACATCGACACCTTCGGCGACGCGCTGGCCGCCGCCGCGCTCGGCACCTTCGCACTGCTGGTCGCCCGCTACGCCAACCCCTACCTGCTCGACGGCCACTTCCAGCTCGCCCGCGCCCTGCTCGCCCCCACCCGGGGCGCCCAGCTCACCCAGCGCGTCGAGCGGCTCTACGAGACCCGGCACGACGCCGTGGACACCTCGGCCGCTCAGCTGCGCCGCATCGAACGGGACCTGCACGACGGCGCACAGGCCAGGCTGGTCTCCATGGGCATGAGCCTCGGTGCCGTCGAAGCCCTCCTCGAACACGACCCCGCCCAGGCCAAGAAACTCCTCGCCCACGCCAGGGAGACCTCGGCCGAGGCCCTGACCGAACTGCGCGACCTGGTACGCGGCATCCACCCGCCGGTACTGGCCGAACGCGGCCTCGGGGACGCCGCCCAGGCCCTCGCCCTGCGGATGCGGATGCCCGTCGAGGTCGACGTCGAGCTGCCGGGACGCTTCCCCGAGCCGGTCGAGTCCGCGGCCTACTTCTCCCTCAGCGAGATCCTCACCAACGCCGTCAAGCACGCGGACGCCGACCACATCTGGGTCGACATCCACCACACCGACCTCGACGGCGGCATGCTGCGGATCGCCGTCACCGACGACGGGCAGGGCGGCGCAGACGTCTCCGGGGGCTCCGGCATCGCGGGAATCGAACGCCGCCTCGGCCAGTTCGACGGCGTCCTGGCCCTCACCAGCCCCCCTGGCGGGCCCACCATGGTCACCATGGAAATCCCCTGCCGGCCACTGACCCGCCGCCCGTGACACCAGCGCCGGGCGGAGGCCCCTCGCCGGGGCCGGGACGGCAGCCTTCGCCGGGCGCGGGCGGAAGCGGCCACCGGCCCGTCCCCGCACGGAAGCCGGCGCCGTCCCGCACCGGTGCCGGAGCGTTCGCCGGGTGCGGTGGGGGAGCGGCCGCGGGGCCGCTCCGGCGCGGAAGCCGGTGCCGACCCGCACCGGCGGAGCCTTTGCCGGATGGGGTGGGGGGCTCCGCCGGGACGGTGACCGCGGCGGTGCGGGCTCCGTTCCGTTGTGAGCGCGGTGCGTGTCGGGATCACACCAGGGCGGAGACCTTCTCCCGGTACTGCCGGACCGCCGCCGCGTCCCGGTACGGCTCCAGGCGCCGCTCGAAGTCCCGTACGTACTCGTGGGCCCGCACCGAGCGCATCTCCGCCGCCTGGTGGGCCGCCTCGGCCGCGAGCTGGCAGGCCTGCTCGATCTCGCCGAGCCCCAGCCGGGCCGTGGCCAGCACCACCCGGCAGAAGAGCCTGCTGCGCGCGAACCCGGCCCCGCGCAGCTGGAGGGAGCGCTCGGCGTGCTGGGCGGCTGCCCGGTACTGCTGGAGGTCCCGGTGGCAGTGGCCGAACTCGTCGGCGAGCTGCGCGTCGTCGAAGAAGCGCGCCCAGACGGGAACGTCCTCGTTGGGGCGCGCCGCCTCCAGGGCGCGCTCCGCGCGGGCCAGCGACGCCGCGCAGGCCCGCACCTCGCCCAGCACGCCGTGCCCCCGCGCCTCGGCCGCGTGCAGCAGCGCCTGCACGAGGGGCGGCACCGAGGTGCCCACCCCCTGCTGGGCGACCCGCGCGAGCTGCACCGCCTCCCTGCCGTGCCCCAGGTAGACGGCCTGCCTGCTCATCGTCACCAGCACGTAGGCGCCGAAGGCGCGGTCGCCCGCGGCCTGCGTCAGCCGCAGCGCCTGCACGAAGTAGCGCTGTGCCAGGCCGTGCGCGGCGATGTCGTAGGAGGTCCAGCCCGCCAGCCTGGTCAGGTCGGCGGCCGCGCCGAAGAGGCGTCTGCCGAGCTGCTCGCTGTAGACGCCGCGGAGCATCGGCTCGGCCTCGTGTTCCAGATACCGCACCAGGGCCTGCCGGGCGTGGCCGCCGCCGTAGGCGTGGTCGAGGGCGCGGAAGAGGTCGCACACCGAGCGCAACGCCGCCACGTCGCCGCCCGATACCCGCTGGCCCGGGCCCCGCTCGACCCGGTCGAGGCGCGCGGCGGCCAGTGACGGCGGCCTGGCGGCGACGCCGGTGCCGCCGCCGACCCGGGACTGGGCGGGGACCCGCAGTCCACCGCCCAGGGACGCCCCGCCCACGGCCCCGCTGACGGCTCCGCGTCCGGCGGCCGGTCCCGGAGGGGCCCCGCGCCCCGGTCCCGCGCCGGGACCGCGGGCCGGTCCTGTGCCGGCCGCGAGCCCCGCCGGGAGCGGTCCCGCGCCGGCGAGGGCGCCGGGGCCCGCGCCGCCGGGCGGATGGTTCAGCGGCCCCTCGGGCTCGGGGCCGCGCGCCACCCGCTCGTCGGCCCGGCCGATCAGCCAGTCCCGGCTCGGCACCACGAGCCCCGCCGGGGTGAAGGCGATCTTCCGCAGCTCGGCGTGGCTGCCCGAGTCCTTGCGCCACAGCCCGCTGACGATGTCGACCGCCTCGGCGGGCGTGGCCGCGAACTCCAGGCCCGCGTAGACCGGCGCGCACGCGTCCAGCCCCAGGTCCTGCGCCGTCAGCCGCCGCCCGAGGCGCCGGGTGAAGACCTCGGCGATCAGCGCGGGCGTGGTGCCCCGCGGCTGCTGACCGCGCAGCCAGCGCGTCACCGATGTCTTGTCGTAACGCAGGTCGAGACCGTGTTCGAGGCCCAGCTGGTCGACGCGCCTGGCCAGACCGGCGTTGGAGAAGCCCGCCTCGGCGATCAGCGCGGCGAGCTGACGGTTGGGGATGCGCTGCTGGGATGGCTGGGTCGTGTCGTTCACCGACTCCCCAGATCGTTCCATCGTCATCGGCTTAACGGTCTCCTGCCCTCACGGCTTGTGTCAGACGCCGGGGCGCCCTGCTGGAACGGCGCGAATGTAACGGTCCGCCGTACCTCGTTCGCCCCCTTCGTCGTGTATTCATCCGTACGTGTGAGTAGGTGACCACCTGCGACGACACTGCGTGACCGCCGTAGAGTGGCGGCGGGCGCGAGCGCGGAGCAGCCCGCCACCGCGGGCGTGACGAAGGAGACATGAGGCATGGGAGAACCCCGGCTGAACGGTCCGGTGGAGGGCGAGTTGCGCTTCGTCCACCTGGGCTTCGGCGACAACGCCGTCGACTACCTCGACGCCTGGCAGGAACAGAAGCGGGTGCACGCCGCGCGGTTCGCCGACGAGATCCCCGACACCTGCCTGATGCTGGAGCACCCCCCGGTCTACACCGCCGGGCGGCGCACCGAGGACAGCGAACGCCCGCTTGACGGCACCCCCGTCGTGGACGTCGACCGCGGCGGCAAGATCACCTGGCACGGCCCTGGCCAGCTCGTCGGCTACCCGATCCTGAAGCTGCCCCGCCCCGTGGACGTGGTCGCGCACGTGCGCCGCCTCGAGGAGGCCATGATCCGGGTGTGCACCGAGCTGGGCGTCGAGACCACCCGCGTCGAGGGCCGCAGCGGAGTGTGGGTGCTCGGCGACGACCTCGGCAGGGCGTCGGAGCGCCCCGCCACCGGCCTCGCGCTCGACTTCGACCCCCGGCTCGACCAGGAGGACTACGACCCGCGCCTGATGGGCCCCGAGTACGCCCCCTCCAACGCGGGCCAGCGCGGGGTGGACCGCAAGATGGCGCAGATCGGCATCCGGGTCGCCAAGGGCGTGACCATGCACGGCTTCTCGTTCAACTGCGACCCGGACACGACCGGTTTCGACCAGATCATCCCCTGCGGCATCCGGGACGCGGGCGTCACCTCGCTCTCGCAGGAGCTGGGCAGGAATGTTCCCGTCTTTGAGGTGCTTCCCCTGATGGAGAAGCACCTGCGCGAGGTCCTGGAGTCCTCGACGCCCCTGCCCCGCGCGGTCTGACCCCTTCCGCCACGGGCCGGAGCTCTTCGAGGTTCCGGCCGGTTCGGAAGCCCACAACCGCAGGCGTAGCCTGATACCCGCCGCTGAATCGAAAGTACGTAGGGAGCCGGACGTGTCCGCTGTCGCACCCGACGGTCGCAAGATGCTCCGCCTGGAGGTCCGCAACAGCCAGACCCCCATCGAGCGCAAGCCCGAATGGATCAAGACCCGGGCGAAAATGGGCCCCGAGTACAACGCCCTCCAGAACCTGGTCAAGAGCGAGGGCCTGCACACGGTCTGCCAGGAGGCGGGCTGCCCCAACATCTTCGAATGCTGGGAGGACCGCGAGGCGACCTTCCTCATCGGCGGCGAGCAGTGCACCCGTCGCTGCGACTTCTGCCAGATCGACACCGGCAAGCCCGCCGAGCTCGACCGCGACGAGCCCCGCCGCGTCGCCGAGTCCGTGCGCACGATGGAGCTGCGCTACGCGACGATCACCGGTGTCGCGCGCGACGACCTCGACGACGGCGGCGCCTGGCTCTACGCCGAGACGGTGCGCCAGATCCACGACCTGATGCCCGACACCGGCGTCGAACTGCTGATCCCCGACTTCAACGCCGAGCCCGACCAGCTCGCCGAGGTCTTCTCCTCCCGCCCCGAGGTGCTGGCCCACAACGTCGAGACGGTGCCCCGCATCTTCAAGCGCATCCGCCCCGGCTTCCGCTACGAGCGCTCGCTGGAGGTCCTCACCCGCGCCCGCGAGGACGGCCTCGTCGTCAAGTCCAACCTCATCCTCGGCCTCGGCGAGACCCGCGAGGAGATCAGCGAGGCGCTGCGCGACCTGCACGAGGCCGGCTGCGAGCTGATCACCATCACCCAGTACCTGCGGCCCACCCCCCGCCACCACCCCGTGGAGCGCTGGGTCAAGCCCCAGGAGTTCGTCGAGCTGAAGGACGAGGCCGACGAGATCGGCTACGCCGGCGTCATGTCCGGCCCGCTGGTGCGCTCCTCCTACCGCGCCGGACGCCTCTACAAGCAGGCGATCGAGGCCCGCAGGACGGGGAACACCTCTGCGGCCTAGCGGGCGTCCGCCCTCAAAGGTGGGGGGCGCCCTGTCGCCCTTGAGGCGTGAGAGGTCTGTGCGGCGAAGCGGTCAGTGAGCTTCGCCGCACATGCTTCTTCCGGCTTTGACCCGCCGGTCACCGCCTGGTAACACCGTTGCGTGACGCTGTAACCGCGCACCGCGCACGGTTCGAACGAGGCGAGGACTGACGGAGGGGCACAGTGCGGACCACCCTGTGGGCACTGGAAGGTCTTGAGCACATCCTGTTCGGCAGCGGCCGGCGGGTGGCTTGCCGCAACGCGTGGACGGCGGTCCTGGAGGACCGCCGCAGGGCGAGGTCCCGGCTGGAAGCGGAGACGGTGCTGAACGCGGCGGCCCGGAAAGCGGACACGGTGCTGAACGCGGCGGCCGACCGCCCAGCGCCCGCGACCTCCCGGGGCTGACCCCGCCACCGGCGCCCGTACCCGCGCGGAGGGCCCCGAGGACCCTGTACCCCCGGCCGCGCGGCGCAGCACCCGCGGCCCCACGTAAACTTCACCGCATGGCGAGGAAGGACAACACCGAGAACCCTGGGCGGCTCAAGCAGATCGCCCAGACGTACAAGATGACCCGGCGCGTGGACCGGAAGATCGGTTGGATCCTGGCCGGCGTGGGGCTTGTCACCTTCGGTGTACTCCTCGCGATCGGCTTCCTGATCGGTCACCCGGTCTACGTGGGCATCGTGGGCGTGCTCCTGGGCCTGCTGGCCTGCGCGATCGTCTTCGGGCGCCGCGCCGAGCGGGCCGCTTTCGGGCAGATGGAGGGCCAGCCGGGGGCCGCGGCCGCCGTGCTGGAGAACATCGGCAGGGGCTGGCAGGTCACCCCGGCCGTGGCGATGAACCGCAGCCAGGACATCGTCCACCGGGCCGTCGGCAAGGCCGGCATCGTCCTGGTCGGCGAGGGCAACCCGAACCGGCTGCGCGGCCTGCTGGCGTCCGAGAAGAAGAAGATGAACCGCGTGGTCGGCGACGTGCCGGTGCACACGATGGTCGTCGGCGACGGTGAGGACCAGGTCGAGCTCAAGAAGCTCCGGGTGAAGATGATGAAGCTGCCCCGCACGCTCCAGGGCCAGCAGGTCACCCAGATCAACGACCGGCTCCGCGCGCTCGGCGACCTCATGAGCAACATGCCCATCCCGAAGGGGCCGATGCCCAAGGGCATGAAGCTTCCGAAGGGCCCGCAGGGCCGCTGACGGGGCCCACCCGACGGCGGACTCTCCCACGACGAGTCCCCATGACGAGTCCCACGACGAGGGGGCGGGGACCGCGCACCTGCGCGGTCCCCGCCCCCTCGTGCTCGCTCGTCGCGTACTCGCGCTCGCTTGCCGTGTACTCGTGCCTACTCGTCGCCTACGAGTACACGGGTATGCCGGTCGGCCGGACCCGCGAGCGATTGCGGCCGCGCTGTCAGCCGCGTACCTGGACGGAGCCCGAGAGCCGGTCGTGGAGGCCCCGGTTGTCGCGGTCCCAGATGAGCGCGGGGACGGCGATGCCGAGCAGCACCGTCCGCACGACCGTGCGCCACACCGGCAGCTTGCCCAGCCCGTCGAGAGCCACGACGCGCAGCCCCAGCAGCCGCTTGCCCAGGGTGCTGCCGACCGTACCGACCATCAGCACGCTCATGACGACGAAGACGACCAGCGCCCAGTCGCTGGTGCCCTCCAGCTTCCGGCCGGCCAGCAGCGCGAACGCGGTGAGGGCGGAGAGCGCCCAGTCGATGAAGAGGGCACCGACCCGGCGGCCGACCGGCGCGAGGGAACCGGGCCCCTCCTCGGGCAGGCCGAGCCGCTTGCCGCGGTAGCCGAAGTCGGCTCCCATGTCCGCGGCCGCCGCGCGCGGTCCCGACAGCCACGACCCGATTGCTTCCCTGTTGTCCACCCGTCAACGGTATCGCGCCGATTTCCGGCCGCTGTCTCCGGTCGTCGCCGGGCTCGACGGGGCGGACCACGCTGCTGACCGTGAGCGCGGAACTCCGCATGGTGAGGGCCGGAGAGGTCTCCCGGCGATTAACATCGGCGAAACAAATGAGTCATGCTGGAGAAATGGCCCCTGCCTAGGGTCGGTCTCAGGCGAGCGGCCCCGTGCCGCAGCCGGAGCCGGAGCAAGCCCGTCCCGACGCGGCGGGACTAGGAGGATGGATGTTCCAGAACGCCGACGAGGCCAAGAAGTACATCGCGGACAACGACATCAAGTTCATCGATGTCCGGTTCTGCGACCTGCCCGGCGTCATGCAGCACTTCGCCGTGCCGGCGGAGACCTTCGACCCGACCGAGAGCCTGATGTTCGACGGCTCGTCGATCCGCGGCTTCCAGGCGATCCACGAGTCCGACATGGCCCTCGTCCCCGACCTGTCCACCGCGCGCCTGGACCCGTTCCGCTCCGAGAAGCACCTCAACATCAACTTCTTCATCCACGACCCGATCACCGGCGAGCAGTACAGCCGTGACCCGCGGAACGTGGCGAAGAAGGCCGAGGCATACCTGGCCTCCTCCGGCATCGCCGACACCGCGTTCTTCGGCCCGGAGGCCGAGTTCTACGTCTTCGACGACGTCCGCTTCGAGACGAAGGCGAACGCCGGCTACTACCACATCGACTCCGAGGCGGGCGCCTGGAACACCGGCGCCATCGAGACCGGCGGCAACCGCGGCTACAAGGTCCGCTACAAGGGCGGCTACTTCCCGGCCCCGCCCGTCGACCACTTCGCCGACCTGCGCGCCGAGATCTCCCTGGAGCTGACCAGGGCGGGGCTGGAGGTCGAGCGCCAGCACCACGAGGTCGGCACCGCGGGCCAGGCGGAGATCAACTACAAGTTCAACACGCTGCTGGCCGCCGCCGACGACCTGATGCTGTTCAAGTACATCGTCAAGAACACGGCCTGGCGCAACGGCAAGACCGCCACCTTCATGCCCAAGCCGATCTTCGGCGACAACGGCTCCGGCATGCACGTCCACCAGTCCCTGTGGACCGGCGGCGAGCCCCTCTTCCACGACGAGCAGGGCTACGCGGGCCTCTCCGACACCGCCCGCTACTACATCGGCGGCATTCTGCGCCACGCCCCCTCGCTGCTCGCCTTCACCAACCCGACGGTGAACTCCTACCACCGCCTGGTCCCCGGCTTCGAGGCCCCGGTCAACCTGGTCTACTCGCAGCGCAACCGCTCCGCCGCGATGCGGATCCCGATCACGGGCTCCAACCCGAAGGCCAAGCGCGTCGAGTTCCGCGCCCCCGACCCGTCCTCCAACCCCTACCTCGCCTTCTCGGCGCTGCTCCTCGCGGGCCTGGACGGCATCAAGAACAAGATCGAACCGGCCGAGCCCATCGACAAGGACCTCTACGAGCTCGCCCCCGAAGAGCACGCCGGCGTCCCCCAGGTCCCCACCTCCCTCCCGGCCGTCCTCGACGCCCTCGAGGCCGACAACGAGTACCTCCAGGCCGGCGGCGTCTTCACCTCCGACCTCATCGAGACCTGGATCGACTACAAGCGCACCAACGAGATCGCGCCCATGCAGCTGCGGCCCCACCCCCACGAGTTCGAGCTGTACTTCGACATCTAAAGGCCGGTGTCCGGTGACCTGGGGTGAGCCCTGGAGAGGGCTCATGACCTGCGGGGATGCTTCTCGGTGGTTCTCGTGGGTCGCCCTGGGTTTCCAGGTCCTTGTGCACCGGGTGTGCACCGGGGACCGAATGCGCTGACACTCCGTCAGAGGTAATGAGGGCGGCTGTCCCAGCAATGCGATGGGACAGCCGCCCTCATTACGTGCTTCTTGGTCTCCAAGTAGTGGGCCAGGCCGGTGTGCCGCGGCGATGTTTGCCGTGGTGCGCTGACCTGGCCTTTTCGATTGGGTGCGTTGGGGTGGGACGGAGTGAGCGGGGGTGCTGCGGACTGGGTGCGGACTGCCGTGCCGTCACGTCAATGGCACGGACAGTGGGGTGACGGGCAGGTGGAAGACCCAAAACGGCGGATTACAAGCCCAGGTCAGAGCCCGCCGAACGGCACTGAGTAGGTGTCTGCAAGGTTCATGTGCGCCAGGGCAGGGCGTTTCGGAAGGTGCTGCCGTGTCGTCCGGACAGTGGCGGCAGGTCCGCTCACGTAGACGGCAACAGTCCGAAGGATCTGGCAAGGCGGGCGGTCTGTACGCCGACGCGAGCGCGCCCCAAGCTTCCCCGTGAGCCCGCTTGCCCTCTTTTCTGCAGTGTCTGGTCGTAGCACCCTAATTGCGGCACATCTCCAAGAGAGGAGCACCACGGTGACTACGCCAGCAGAGTTCGCAGGCATGGCCGGTGCGGCCGTTGTCGGCTCGATGGGCACCGCGACGTGGGAGTACGCAAGAGATCGCGTGCTCGGTCTCTTCCGGCGCCATGCACCGGAAGAGACCGACACGGTGCTGGAGCGACTCGACGGCTACCAGCAAACCGTCGGAACTGCGCCAGAGCCCGTGCGATCGACTCTCAGCCAGGCTGCTGCCCAGGACGTGACCCAGCTTCTGACCGTCCTTGCAGGGCGGTCAGATGAAGCAGCCGAGGCCGTGCGTGGTCTCCCGGAGGAGCTACGCGACGTTCCCGCAGGTGGCATCGCTCAACACCGGACAACGTTCCGCAACATCAAGGCCAAAGGCGACGCCATCCTTGGCGGCCGTGACGTGAACATCAACAAGGGGGAGAAGTGACTGGGCACCACGACAGCGAGGATGACGACTACAGACTCAAGGCCGAAGGGGTCGACGCAGGCAGAGACGCATATCTCGTAGCGGGTGACTTCACGCAGTACACAGGGCTCCAGCAGTTGATTCCGCATGCCCTGGGGAGGTCCAGCATCTTACGTGCGGAGTATGTCTCGCCAGCGGTGCGTGCTGCCCGGCCGGAATTAGCCCCTCCGTCACAAGACTCTTCGCTTGGGCCCGGCGTGATGATCGTGGTGGGGGGGCCGCGCTCGGGTCGCCGCACAACAGCATTGCGGATCCTGGATTCCTGGCTCCCTTCTTTCGGGCCTGTATATGAGCTGTACCCGGATTGGGACGAGGAGGATACTTCACTCGTTCCTTGTAGGCCGGGCGTAGGATACCTGCTCAACTTGACGGGGAGTCAGTCACCGCTCAGCTCGAAATTCATCCAGCAGCTTCCCGGCTATGCGCAGCGTGCGAAGGAAATCAGCTCATGCCTGATGATCGTTGCCACCGAGTACGTTGCGGGTCCGCTCCTCACGCCAGGTCAGTCTGAGGCTGCCGTACCGACTATCAAAGTCGACCGTCCGCAGCCCGTCGATGTGGTGCGCCGCCGTATCGAGACTGCCCCCGATCCGGTCCAGCGCTCTCGGGTGGCTTGGCTGCAATCGGGGCAGAGCGACTTCGCGGAACTACTAAACGGTGATGAGTCGCCTGGCGAGGCGGTCCGGCTGGCCGAAATCATGCTGGCAGCTGATGGACCGAATGACAGGGAAGCTGTGGACCAGTACCGCGGCTGGAAACACAAGCTCACCGAGTGGTTCGGCGGTGACGATGAGTCCGCGCCGGCAGTCCGTGCGCGGCAGATCGCCGCAGCTTGCCTAGACGGTGCTGACGGGCGCATCGTTCTGGACGCGGCGGATCTCCTTTTGCCTTACGAGGAGTTCAACTGGCCTCGCAGCATAGGCGGCCCTCTAGCCGGAGCTGACGAAGCCCAGCGCTGTGAGGCTGCGGATCTGCACTTCGCAAACGGCAAGATCTCCATCAACCACAAGCGCCCCGGGGCGGGGCCGGCGCTGCTCAGGCATGTGTGGCGTACTCGCCCGCAGGTAGTTCCGCTCCTGCGACGCTGGCTCGGCGAGATCAGCGGACCGAAGGGGATTGCTGCCGGGTATCTCGACAAGATCGCCGAGGCGCTAGGAAGTGTAGCCGAGAGCGAGGGAGTCGGCGTCGTCCTCGAACTGATCGAACAGTGGCTGGAAGCCGACAGCGCTCAGCACACGAATCTCGCTTGCGACGTGCTTGCTCAGCTTAGCCTTGACCCGGCTAATGGAGCCCGTGTTCGGCAGGAGCTCGGAGGCTGGGCAAAGGCAATCACCAAGCCTGATCGTCAGCGTGCGGTCATCACGGTCTGTCGCGGAAAAATGGGGAAGGAGTACCCGTCAATCGCCCTAAAGCGCATGCAGTATGTGTTGGAGCGGGAGTCCGGGGAGTCCATACGCCAGGAGGCCGTCACCACCGTAGCCGTACTCCTCACCGACCCCGACCAAGGGGCACGAACGCTGAAGACCCTTTCCGACTGGGCAACAGGTGACGTACCGGACGGACGCCATCGCACACTCTTCCTCAACGCTTTCGACCAGTCAGGATCAGCACTCGAAGAACGAAATACCGACCCGGCACTCGGCTTGTTGGCAAGGGATGGTGAACTGGGCCAGGCCGTACAGAGTCTGCTGCAAAAGGGCTGGGGAGCTGTTTGGGCGAGTCCCGGCCTGCGCCCCAGAGCATCTCGGGTCCTCGCTCGTTGGGCGGCAGCGGCCGAGGCCGGGCTGCTTCCCGCTGATGCGGTGGAAGCTGTCATCAGCGCAATCTTCGCTGAGCAGGCAGATGCCCTTAGTGATGACCTTGATCGAGTCATCGGCGGTGAGGGGGCCTTCCGTCGACAGCTCCGAGGGGCATTTGTGCAGACCGTTCGCGATCGTGCCGATCGCGGTAGTCGCGACGAAGCGCGGCAGGTGGCGTGACGGTGGTGAGAATGCCCCGTCGACGAGACCGTGGCAGCAGCGGCACGCGTTTCATCACCCGTCTCGAAAGCGCTAACCATGGGCTGTATTTCGAGGCCAGGATCACCTACGGCTGGCAACGTGTGCCGGAGCAAGGGCCACTATTGTACGGCGATGAAGTGGCACGGTCACTCCTTCGTGACCTCGCTTCCCGTATTTGCGCCGATTATCCGGTGCTGTTGAACCGGGAAGCGCAGGACGCAGTGAATGCCGAGCTTGGCCAGCCAATCTGCGGAGACCCGCGTTTGGAGGTTACCGGACGTGTGCGTCTCTCTGTAGCGGATCACACCGTGGCCATCGCACGGCGCCGTGTAGAAGCTGCCGAACAGCAGCGGCTGGCGGAGGCCGCCGAAACCGCACGCCTGGAAATCCTCCGTGAGCGGCTGCTCGACCAGCACCTCGGACCAGTCTGGTGGGTCGATCGTTACGCGGACCTGCAGTTCGCCACAGGGGACCCCAAGCAGAAGACGAAGTCGGTACTGGATGCATATGAGTTGATCGCCGACCTGCTACGCAGAACCGACCCCGAGCGCAGGGCGGACGACGAGATGGCCGCATTACGCGCACGAGCAAGCGAACTGCTTGCCACTCTGGAGGACCCAGCCACGCGTAAACGGGCCGGAAATTTGCTAGAGGCCATGGTCGCTACCTTTACATCGCCCGTTGAAGGGACGAGTGATGGCAACGACGAGTTATGACACCCGCCAATGAGCCTCCTGAGCAGCAACGGTCGGCTCGCCGCCTGATAGCAGGTCGGGCGAGTCGCATCGTGAACCTAGAATGAGCTCCTGGGACGGCGTCAGCGCCAGCCGTCGAGGGAGACCTGGGGTCCGTCGGTGAGATAGCGGTGCAGGGCGCTGGCGGTGGTGTCCACGAACTCTTCGGGGATGGCCTTGACGTCGACCCAGCGGACTTGGGCGTGCTTGCCGGGCTCGCGGTTTTCGGGCTCGCCGGTCCAGTCGTGGGTGGTGAAGACGACGGTGAAGAAGCCGTTGGGGGCTTCGACGCCGCGGGCGCCGTGGATGAGGTGAGCGACGCGGAGGGATTCGGGCTTCACCGTCAGGCCGGTCTCTTCGTACAGCTCGCGTACGGCGGTGTCGGTGATGGGCTCACCGGGGTCGTTCTTGCCGACCGGCAGGTCCCATTTCCCTTGCGCGAACTTGGCGTTGGGGCCGCGCTGGAGGAGCAGGACGCGGTCGTTGGCGGTGTCGTGGACGATGACCGCGGCGACCAGCAGGGTCATCGATTCCAGGGCGGGCGGCAGGGTGCTGGGCGGGTTGTCGGTGTGCGGCTGGGCCACGGTGTTCCCTTCGTTCGCCGGGGTGGTGGGGATGCTAGACGAGCGCTTCGCGGACGCGGCGGTGGAGCTGGGCGGCGCCGGGGACTTTGCGCCGCTGGTAGGTGGCGAGAGCGGGGCGGATGGACGCGATGGCCTTGCGAGTGCGGTCGGAGGTCATACCGTCCATCAGATCCAGGGCGGTAGTCCAGGCGGCGATGGCTTCGTCGGCGCGGGCCTGGGCGGCGAGGCTGTCGCCGAGGTCGGCGTGGGTGAGGGCGTGCACGCGCTTGTACTTGTGCGAGTCCCAGCGGGTGAGGGCGGCACGGTGTTGGAGCTCGGTGCCGGGGTGGTCGGCAAGATCGGTGAGGGTGCGGGCGGTGTGGCTGGCGACGGTGCCGGCCGCCGGGCCGGAGACCAGGGAGTAGCTGGGCTGGGGCCCGTCGTCGCGCAGGAGCGCGTCTTCGGCGGACAGTAAGGCGCGGGCGGCAAGGGGTTTCTCGCCGACGGCGGCGTAGGCGCGGGCGTGGGTGATGTGGAGCAGGGCCTCGGTCTGGCCGTCGACGTGGCCGAGCCCGCGGGTCAGGGCGCCTTCGACGAGGTCGACGCAGTGGTGGGGCTGTTTGAGGCTGAGGGCCTGGTGGGCGAGGGCGCGCATCATCCAGGCGGCGTGGGCGTGTGGGTCGGCCTCGCAGGCGAGTTGGTAGCCGACTTGGTAGTAGCGCTGGGCGGCGCCTTCCTGGCCGAGGTCGTGGTGTTTCCAACCGGCGAGGTAGGCGAGTTCGGCCACTGCCCCGAATGCCTGGCGGCGTACATGCTCGCCGGGAAAACGACCGCGTAGCAACGGGGCTGCGGTGTCGGCCAGGTAGGCGGTGACGGTGGTCAGGCCGTGGCCGCCGCCCAGGCGTTCGTCGGCGGCCATGAAGGCGGTGGTGATGTGCCGTACGACGGCCACGTCCTCCTCGCCGATGGTCATCTGGCCGGTGCGGGCGCGCAGGAGCCGGGAGGTGGCCTCGTGGTCGTAGCCGAGGGGCATGGTCACCCCGACGGTGGTGAAGGCGGCGATGGCGAGGAAGCGGCTGCGTTCGACGTCCGCGCGGCCCAGGTCGGCGGCTGTCGCGACCGGGTCCTCAGCGGAAGCGAGCGGAGCGTCGTCGCCGCGCAGACCGATCTCGCGGGTGGTGACGCTGCGGCCGGTCCGTCGGGAGAGAGCCTCGGCGAGGTACTGCGGAATGCGGCCGGTGGGGCGGCGCACGCCGTTGATCCAGTGGGAGATGTTGGCCTTGCCGGTCTGCAGCACTTCGCCGTTCTCCGCTGCCACTTGGCGCACGGCACGGGCCAGCGCCTCGTAGGTGTAGCCGGATGCGGCCACCGCGTCCCGGAGTCGGGTGTTGGGTTCGTGCCGCGTTGTCACAGCCCCTCCCCGGACAGTGCTGTAAACCGCGTATACCACCTTGCGTGCTCTCCACCGTACCGACTGTGAGTGTTGCTCGGTTCACTGTTTGCAGGCCGCCCGGAGCACACGGGCACATCCCATCCAGGCTCCCCACCCCTGGTCCGGGCGGCCTCCCATCCGTACGAGCAACGGAGGCACAGGCATGACCACTCTCGCCGACACGACGATCACGGTCGAGCTGCCGGAGGCGTTCGACCCGCGCTGGAGCCGCCTGCCGGGCATCACCGTGGACGGGCACCGTCTCACCCTCGACCCGGACGCGTACTTCTTCCGCTTCGAGGCGCACAGTTGGCTGCTGGCCGACTGGAACCTGGTCAAGACCGAACTGCTGCCCGCCCAGGAGACCGCGGAGAGCGCGGTCGAGCAGTTCGCGCTGGAGTTCATCAAGGCGCACGCCGCCTCCACCACCGACGCCGCCCAGGTACTGGCCACGGCCTGGCAGGTGTACGCCTACCTCTTCCGCGACGAGCACCTGGACGGCCTCGGCCTGCCGCAGATCACCGCTGATCATCTGCGGATGCTGCGGCAGGCGGCCACGCTGATGGCCCTGAACAAGGTCGAGTCGGACGGCCACATCTCCAACATCGGCCCGTGCTGGTTCTTCCCCGCCGCCACCTCCGTCGTCTTCGATCTGGACGAGGAGATGGGCGGAATGCTGGACGAGGTCTACCACGGCGGCTGGTTCAACGAGCACCGCCGGATCGAGTCCATCAAGGCGCACGCCGCTCTCGGTGGTCGGCTGGTGCACGGCTGCCAGTCCGTACCGGAGCAATCGGGCGGAGTGGTGGCTCCCTACGGCACCGCGATGCCCGCCTTCCGCGACGAACTGGCCGCGCTCAAGGGTGACCTGATCGACCGGGTCTACGCCCACCGCCCCATCCAGAACTGACCGCAACGGACGTCCCTTGTACGGCCGCTGGGCGGGCGAGGCCCCGACCGCCCGCCCAGCGGCACCACCCACGCTGGAGCCTCGTGATGGACCAGAAGAACGCCGCTGCCGAACTCCTCACCGACTTGTCCACCCTCACCAGCCGCTCGGCACCCGCTCGTGCCCCGGTGCGCGTGTGGTCCATGTCCGGCGTCGAGCGCGTCACCTTCCCCGACAGCTCGACGGCTGTTTTCAAGTACGCCCGCGCCCCCTTCGACAACGAGGACCAGGCTCTGCGCATGGCGCGCACTCGTGGTGTGCCCGTACCCCGGGTGCACGCCTCCGCGCACCGGGAGGGCTGGCTCGGGATGCTGATGGACGACCTTGGGGAGCCGGCTCGCGAAGGTGATGACCTCGATGGCGCCGCAGCGGCTGTCGTGCTGCATGCCGCCGGCCCCACCACCGTCCTCCCTCTGCTGGACGAGGCTCGCCTTGGCGCCCTCCCGAGGAGGGCTCTCGACCACCTCGACCAGCTGCGCAAGACTGAGCGCTGGACGGACGCCGGGGACGTCGAGGGCGCCCTCGACTGCCTCGCCCAAGCCGCTGCCACGCGGGCCCGTGGCACCACCGTGGCCCCCTTCGGCTGGGTGCACTCCGAGTTCCACCCCACCAGCCTGCACATCACCCACAACGGATGGCGCCTGCTGGACCTCGCCCGTGCCTTCACCGGCCCCGGACTGCTCGATCTCGCCAGTTGGCACGGCACTCTCGACGAGCCCGACCCCGCGCGGTTGCGCGGGCTGCTGGAGTCCTACGTCGCGGCAGGCGGCACCCCAGATGCCCTCACCGAGCGCGGCGGCCTGACTGCTGAGGCATGGGCGCTGGGCTGGCACCGCGTCTGGGCGGTGGAGTGGTTCATGGAACTGGCCGTGCGCTGGATCAACGACCCGGCCACCGATCCCGCCTACCTCAAGGTCGTACGCCGCCACCTCGCGGAGGCGGTACGGCTGTTGGAGGCGTAGATGTTCGCTGCACACCCCTCGCCCTGGCACTCGCACGCGCTGCAACGTCTGGCCGACGGACCGGCCGAACCGCTCGTGCCACCGTCACGCATGGAGTGGACACCGCATCGCGGGCACGGCCCCGGTGCCGAGCTCCTCGGCACGCGTCTGCACGGCAAGCGGGCCCTTGAACTCGGCTGCGGCCCCGGTCACAACGCCGCCCACCTCTCCCACCACCACGGCGTCCAGGCGACCGCCATCGACCTCGTCGGTCTCCAGATACGACGTGCCCGCAGCCATTACGGCCACATCCCCCATCTCACCTTCTCCGCCGGGCACGCGCTGCACTACCTCCACGCAGCCCAAGAGCCCTTCGACGCCATCTACTCCGTCTTCGGCGCCATCGGACTGGTGGCTCCCGAGCTGTTGCTACCGGCCGCTGCGGATTGCCTGACCGATCGCGGGCTGCTCGCCTTCGCCGCGCCCCACCCACGACGACGCGGAGGTACGCCGGAGCCCGGAGTTTCCCCCAGCCGGGACCTGCTCACCCTTCCCGACCGCAGCCGACTCCCCATCGTCCGCTGGGACCTGGAAGCGACCGCCTGGAGCCATCACCTCCACCGCGCCGGACTCCGACAGATCACCAGCCAGACCGTCAGCCACCCCGGTGGGAGTCGTCGCCCCACCACGCTTCTGATCACCGCACGCAAAACCTGACCCGAACCGGCCTCACCCCCACCTCACCCGAGGAGGCACCGATGCGTCAGCTCCACCTGCTCATAGACATCGACGGAGTCCTCATCCCCTTCCCCGCCCCCGACGGCGCCACCCCCATCGACCACGTCCGCCACCACGTCGTACCGGCCGGACGCCCCTCCACCAGGCCGGTCCCGGTCTGGCTCAACCCCGCCCACGGCGCCATGCTCAGCGCGCTCACGACCACCAGCAGGCTCACCGCGCAGTGGTGCACGAGCTGGCGAGACGACGCGAGCAGACTCATCGCGCCGCTCCTCGGACTGCCGGCCTGGCCGCACCTCAACCTCCCGCGTCCGCAGATCACCACCAGCCACCCCAACGGCTACCTGTGGAAACGCGACTTCGTCGACGCTTGGCTCGACGACACTCCCACCGCATGGATCGACGACGATTTCACTGCCCTCGACCACGCCTGGGCCGCCCAACGCACCGCCCGCGGCCTGCCAACTCTCCTCATCCAACCCGACCCCCACGTCGGCCTGCTGCCCAAACACCTCACCGCAGTGGAACGTTGGGCCTCACACACCGCCTCGCACCTCGGACAACAGCCCATGGCCAGGGAACCGCTGTGAGCCCGCTGCCCCTGACTGCGCAAACCGACGATGGCAACCACTGGGTGACCGGCCGCTGCATGCTCTACTGCCGACGCGGCAGCACACGCGTCCTCTGGCTCGGGCCCATTCACGCCCCCGGTGCAACCGGTGCCATGTACGGCTGTGGGCAGTGCATCGCCGAACTCAACTACATGGTCCATGACCAACTGCGTCGGAAGAATCTCGGCGCAATCCCAGTACACGAAAGCCACGCCCCTGGGCCCTGACAGCTCCTACCGCTGGCTATGCGGGAGAGATCAGCGTTGGCGCCGATGCGTGTCTTGAGGAGTAAGCCGGTGCTGCGCGGCAGCCGGAGGCTGGCTGGGCTGTTGGGCTGCCAAGCGGGCGTGGGTGCTGCGCGCTTGGGCGGCCTGAGCTCGGGCGCTGGGAGCGGGGCGTTGCCCGAGACGGTGAAGGCGCCAGATGAGGACCTCTGCCGGGAAGCGCGTGTCGTCCAGCGTCCGTTGCTGGGCTGTCTGTTGGAGGAGGCGGGCGGGGTTGTGGCCGATGTTCCCGGCCGTGGCCAGTGCGCTGGTCAGGGCGCCCCAGGAGGGATCGGCGAGGATGCGCTCGGCGTGGTCGGGCACGACCTGGCGTACGTGGTGGGCGTAGCGATGAGCGCCCTGATGTGCAGGTGCGCGTTCACGGAGGTTCACCAGGGGCTGGGCGGCTGCCTGCTGGTAGGCGGCTTGGACGTGGTGCAGCGCTTGGCGCGCGGCGGTTTCCTGCTGGGCGTGCTGCCGGGCGGCATGCCAGCGGGAAGCGGCGGCCATGGCGAGAATGGCGGCGTCGAGCACCATGGCGAAGCCTGCCCCGTCCTTGGTCGGGGGCTGTCGGAGCATGGTCTTGACGGCGCCGCGCAGGGCGCGGGCGTGCTGGTGGTCGGCCTAGATGCGGGAGCGGGTGGCGCGCTCGAAAGCCGTTGCGGCCTGGCGGAGTTGGGGTTGCATTTGCTTGGGGGCGAGGAGGGGGAGGGCGTCGAGTGCTTCACCAAAGGCGGCAAGGTGGGCATGGGCTGCCGCGTCGTCCTGCCCGCGCTCCAGGAGCGAGGGGATGCGGTCGATGCTGGCGGTGGCCTGGTGCCAGGGGTCGGGGCGCCGGATGTCTCCCAGAGCAGCGGCTGGTGGCAGGTCGGTGGCGTCGAGGCGTTCGCGGATCTTGGGGAACGAGAGGTCGGGGGCGAGTGTGGAGCCGGAGAAGTACACCGGCTCGCCCGTCTTGTTGGTGTCTCCGGTCAGGGCGATCTTGTAGCCGCGTACGTCGCCGGAGGGGAAGTACTGCACGTCCACCAGGACGTCGTCGGTTTCGGTGAGCAGGTGGAGGAACTCCTGCGGGCTGGTTGCGGCGGAGACCGCGGTGCGCACGGTGGTGCGCAGCTGCTCGCGGGCGGTGTGCTGGCGGCCTGTGCGGTGGGCTTTCTCGGTTTCGGCGCGGGTGGGGCGTTGGGCGGCGGTGCGGTCCCCGCGTGGGCGCTGGTGGAGTCCGTAGTCCTTCTCGACGGCCTGCAGTTCGCGGTCGGCGGTGAGGTAGTCGTTCCAGTGGCGGGCGGGGCGCAGGTCGCCGCGGACGGTGGTGGCAGCGATGTGGATGTGGTCCTCGGCGTGCCGGACGGCGACCCAGCGGCAGCCGTCCGCATCCCCCTCGGGAGCGATGCCGGTGGCGGCCACGATGCGGCGGGCGATGGCGGCCCATTCGGCATCGGTGAGGGTGCGGTCCTCGGGGGTGGCACGCAGCGAGCAGTGCCACACGTGCTGGGCGGGCGCGGCCTGGCCGGCCTGCTGCACGCGCAGGTCGAGAGCCTGGGCCAGTTGCCGGTGGGCGGCCTGGGGGCCACGGCTGCGGCCGGGGTCGGGGGCGAAGTCCTCCCAGGAGGCGACCAGGTGGGGGTCGGTGTGCTCGTTGGCTCGGCCGGGCCCGTAGAGGTAGCGCAGCAGCTTGCCGGTGTCCCTGCCCCGGCTGATCTTGGCGATCATGCGGCCCTCGCACGATCGGCCACGGCCTTGTCGGAAGCGGTGTCGATCGCAGCCGCCGTAGCCTGGGCGGTCTCCAGCGCCTTCTCGGCCTGCCCCAGGACGGCGGTATCCACAGGGCGTGGGGCGCCGCCGCTGTTGAGCCGGAAGGCGACCTGGTTCACGTTGTTGCCGATATAGGCGACCTGCCTACGCAGGGCAGCGAGTTCATCGATGAGGTCGTCAACTGCTGTGCGCTGGCCCGGCAGGCTGAGGTCGCCGTCGAGGTAGGCCATGACTGCGGCGCCGACCAGGTGGGCGCCGGCGATGTTCAACGACCGGGCCCTGGTGAGGATCTGGGCCTTCTCCTCGGCGCTGTAGCGCACATCGACCCGCTCCTGCCGCTGTATGTCCTTGCGCTGACGCCGTCGGGCGATGCGGTGCAGCGCGGCCTCCTCCGCGGCGCGGCCGGTGCCAACGGCGACCGTCGCCTGTGTGGGCACCCCCTGGTGCCCGCGCGTCTCCGCCACCCCTGGGGCGGAGGCACCCCCGTTGAGACCGGCCTTGGACGGTCCAACGGCATACCTTGCTGCGTCGTTGTTCCCTGCCGTCGAGTGCGCGCGGGGATCGGCAAGAGCACGATTTATGGAGCGGTGTTGGCGGTCGGGCATACGTGCATCTCCTGGGTTCTGGGCGTGGGTGGGTTTGGTCCGGGGCTGAGCGGATGGATCCGCTGCGTCGTTGCGGACCGGTCACTGCGGCGCGTTCGCAGTGGTCATGGGGTCGTGCACGGAGGGGCGTACACGCGAGCCCCTCTCTAAGGAGGGGCTCGCGCGTGTACGCCACGGCGTGTGTACGGCGTGCACGCCGCCGTGAACGGTCTACCTGGGGTTTCTCGGTGAGCGTGTACGGCGTGAACGGTGCGTGGACGGTCTCGCGTACACGGGGTGCGTGTACGGTCCCGTGAACGCTCCAAGTGCCCTGCGTGGCTGATCGATTGCGGAGGGCATTTGCACGGTCAGCCCGGTCTTGGCGGTCACGAGGCTGCGGTCAGGTGCCGGGCGGAGGGACGGTAACGGGCCTGGTTACCGCCTCCGGAGCCACCGGCGGCGCCCTCGGTCTTGGTGGCCAGGCCGGACTTCACCAGCCGCTCCAGGCGGCGTCGGGCCCTCTCCACATCACCGCGTGCCGGGGTGGCCTCGCCGGTCAGTGCGGTGGCCAGTTCCCGGGCGGTCAGCCCGTCGGTGGCTGACCGCAGCAGGGTGACCGGGTCGAGGCTCTGCTCCACGTAGGAGGTGCCCCGGTCGTGGTTGTGGATGACCGGCAGCGGGCCGATCTCCCCGGTCACCGTCTTGAGCTGGTGGACGGTGATCGCCGGGTCACCGGCCTCACCGGCGATGAAGAGCACGCTGCCCGCTCCGGAGGTGAACCACGTGGAGCCGTAGACCCGGTCCAGGACAGGGCGTTGACCGCGCGGGGCTTCGGCGGTGGCCTTGCGCTGGTGGTGCAGCTCCAGTAGCTGCACCCCTTCGCGTAGCGCGTGCTGGCGGGCGTTGTTGTAGGCGATGGCGGCCTCGTCGTCGGTCAGCTTGCTGACCGCGTCCTTGAGGCTGTCGATCACCACGGTGTCCGCGCGGTGGGCGGCGGCCAGCTCCGCCAGGAGGTGAGGCTCCTTGTCCAGGGTGGCGGGCAGGGGGCCGGACCACACCGCGAGCCGGTCGCGCAGCTTCGGCTCATCGGCAGGCCCCAGACCCTGCGCCAGCGCACGGGCGATCTGGGGCGGCCGGTCGAGAGCGAGATACAGGGCGCGCCGGCTCTCGGCGACCGGCAGATCGAGGACGGCCGCATAGACGCCCAGGCGGGCGAGGAGGAGTTGGTGGGCGAGGCTGGTCTTGCCCACCCCCGGTGGCCCGACCAGCATCAGGCTTTCGCCCTCTGCCCAGGCGGTCTGCTCCCGCGTGCCCCACAGCGGTTCGGTGTCCGCTCCGGTATCGGTGATGAAGGACCACCCGTCGGTGGCGTAGCGCGCCAGCCGCGAGCCACCTGCTGCGTTCGCCCGTTCACGTCCGTCGCGTACCGAGGTCTCCAGCTCGGTACGCACCCGCTCCGGCTCCACGCCGGGGTCGGTGGCCTGTTGGGCGGCACGGAGCGCGGCGGCTTGGAGGGCTCGGCGGTCGGCCATGCGCCGCACGATCTGCGCGTAATACGCCGAGCTGCCGCCCGCGTGCGACAACGTAGCCAGGCTCTGCACGTACGCCGGTCCTCCGACCCGTTCCAGATCGCCGCTCGTGCGCAGTGCGTCGATGAGGGCGATGGGGTCGGCCGGGTCGCCGTTGTGGTGCTGGTGGGAGAGCGCGCGCCATACGGTCTCGTGCGCAGGACGGTAGAAGTCCGCAGCCTCCAGGTGCTGTTGGATCTCGTCCCACGCCTCGCGCGCGTGCATGCACGCGCCGAGCACGGAACGCTCGGCCTCCAGGTCGCACGGAGGGGCGGAGAAGGGCGCCGACGGCTCCGCTTCCTCAGGTGGGCGGTCCCAGGACTGGGGCGACGGGCGCGACGGCGGAACCGTACGCTGCGGCACAGCACGTCCTCACTGGTGGTGCGGGGTCTGCGGCCCCGGCCACCTCAGGCAGATCGTTCAGACACGGGCGATGAGTTGAGGAGTCAGCGGCCCTCGGCGTTGGTGCGCCGAGGGCCGCTGCGCGCCTATGCCGAGAGCCCGTACGTGGACTGGGCCGTCAGCCACTCCTCCACCTCCGGCCAGCGGTAGCGCAGGTGGCGTCCGACCTTCAGGACGTTCGGGCCGATGCGGCGGTGGTGCCACTGGTAGAGCGTCTTCACTGGGACGCCGAGGTAGTCGGCGACTTCGTCGGGGGCCGCCAAAGGCGTGCGCCCCGAGCCGCTGGAGTTGGAGGCGCGGCGAGAGTTTTCGGGCATACGAGTTCCTTCGCTGGGGGTCGGGGGATGGACAAGATAGCCATAGGTTGGCCGGTACATCCAGCGGCATTGTGAGGAATTTTTGCGGCCTCGCCAAACGAGCTCGCCGGAGGCATTTCTACGGTAGACCCGAATCCGCTGTGGATCTTCATCGCCGTGTTCCAGGCGGTCACCTTGTCCGGTTTCACCCGCGATTGCCCAGGGGGAGTGGGTGACGTCGTTCGCCGCATAGGACCAGCTCATGGCGCGGTGTAAAGGTCAGGCGGCACAACGCCGCGGGACCGTACCAGAAAATTCCGGCCGCACCGAATCGCGGTTTCCTGTCACGCTCCGACTTGGCCAGGGCGAGTTGTAGAGACTTCTAGAACCAACTCTTGCCAGCGTCTGCGACTCCAAGTTAGAGCTATCTGTCATGGCAAAACGAACCGTTGAATTCGGCCCCGTCGGTATCCATACCGCGCGGAATATCGAGCGTGTGCGTCGATCGCTCGGACTGACCCAGTCCGTGGTCGCGTACCGCTGTACTGCGCTCGGCCGGCCCCTGGCCACCACCGCCCTCAGCCGTACCGAGCAAGCCCGTCGCCGCTGTGACGTCGACGACCTCGTCGCCATCGCTGCTGCCCTCCGGGTCCACCCCTGCAGCCTGCTTTTCGTTCCTCCGGCGGCGCCCCTTGGCTGAGCCGTACGACCGCTGGCACAAGAAGCGCCCGCGGACCGACGAGGAACGGTGCAAGGCGCACAACAAGGTGCCGTCCCGCGAGCACGAGCGTGGAAAGCGCTGGCTGGCCCGCTGGCGCGACCCCGACTGCGAGCAGGAGAGCGAGAGCTTCGCTCGGTACGAAGACGCGCGCCAGCATCTCGCCAAGATGCAGAACGCCGTCGACGAGGGAACGTACATCGACCCGCGGAAGGGCGATTCTCCCTTGAAGGCGCTGGCCGAGCAGTGGCTGGATAACCAGACCTTCGACAACCCGCGCACCTACGCCCAGTACGAGTCTCGCGTCCGAAACCACATCATCGAGCCGCTCGGCGCGATGAAGCTGCGGCAGATCAAGCCCTCCACCATCCAGACCTGGATCAAGCGCCGCCGCCAGGTCCTGGACGAGACGACGGTGGGCCTGGTCTTCACCCATCTCACCTCGATCATGGCCATGGCCGTGGACGACGACCTGGTCCCGAAGAACCCCTGCGTGGCCGGATCGGTGCAGCGCATGCGCCCGCGACGATCGAAGAAGGCCGCCCGGGAGGTGCCTCTCTCCTGGGAGGAGACCGACGCCATGCGGAAGTGCCTCCCCGCCCGCTACCAGGCCACCGTCGACTGCGGGCGAGGGCTCGGGATGCGCCAGGGAGAGATCTTCGGCCTCAGCCCCGACGACGTCGACTGGCAAGCCGAGGACAAGGTCGTCCACATACGCCGTCAGGTCGTCCACGACCGGGGCACGTTGGTCTTCGCTCCACCCAAGGGCGGTACGGAGGACGACCCCAAGGACCGCTACGTACCAGTCGGCGAGGAACTGGCCGAGCTGCTGGCCGAGCACATGCGCCACCACCCGCCGGCGAAGGTGACCCTCCCGTGGTGCGAGCGCGGCGGTGGACCGGTCACCGTGCGGCTGCTGTTCACCACTCGCGAGCGGAAGGCGCTCAACAAGAACTACGTCAACTACCTCTGGAAGAGCGCCCTGGAGACGATCGGCGTCATAAGCGCCCTGAACGACAAGCCCGTCGGCAGGGGCCGCAAGTGGGAGGACTGCCGCGACAAGATGATGCACGCCCTCCGCCACCTGTTCGCCTCAGAAGCGATCAACGAAGGCGTCGACGTCTACACCCTCGCCGACCTCCTCGGCCACGAGGACCCGGCGTTCACGCTCCGCCGGTACGTGCACCGGGTGTCCGGAGCAGCAGAGAAGGCAAGGAAGGCGATCGGCAGGCGCTACCGAACCGCAGCGTGAGTGGGCTTGATTCGGTTTGACGGACATTCGAGATCAGGGGCGTTGCCCCGGAAGGATGTCCATCATGGAGAGCATGGGGAAGAAGAAGCCGCGTCCTCGCCGCTCGTTCACACCGGAGTTCA
>NZ_QOIM01000022.1 GCF_003323735.1 Streptomyces reniochalinae
TCACCGGCGGGTCCAGCCTGCCGAAGGACGACATCGAGCGCATGATGCGCGAGGCCGAGCAGTACGCGGAGGAGGACCACAAGCGCCGCGAGGCCGCCGAGACCCGCAACCAGGCCGAGCAACTGGTCCATCAGACCGAGCGCCTGCTGGCAGACACGGACGACGGCGCGGTCCCCGCCGAGACCCGCTCCGAGGTCGCGGGCGCCCTCGACGATCTGAGGGCGCGGCTGGCCGAGACGCCCGAGAACCCCGCACAGGCGGCGCAACACACCACGGTGCTGCGTCAGGCGGTCGAGCGCACCACCGCTGCCGCCCAGAGGGTCGGCACGGCGATGTACGCCCGCGCCAAGGAGCGCCAGGAGGACGTCCCCGGCTCCGCCGGCGGCCGGACGGACGCCACGCAGCCGGGCGAAGGGCAGGACGGCGCGCGCGAGGAGGACGTGGTGGACGCCGAGGTCGTCGACGATGAACCCGGCAGCGACGAGCCGAAGGGCGGCCCCGCCTCGGGCGGCTGAGGCGCCCGAGGCCGTGCGTCAGCCGCCGAACCATCCGGCGGCATCCAGCCGGAACCCCGCCGGGCCGACGACGCTCTTCAGCGCGTCCTCCAGCTCGGCCAGCCGCCCGGTGCCCAGGCGGTCGGCCCACTGACCGCGCAGCTCCTGGAAGACGGCAGCCGAGAGCGTCAGCGCGTCCAGCCCGCGCGGAGTGAGCCGGACGAGCTTGCGCCGCGCGTCCTGAGGGTCCGCGACCCGCTCCGCGTAGCCGAGGGCCGCGAGCCGGTCGACGGTCTTGCCCGCCGCCTGCTTGGAGACCCCCAGCCGCCGTCCCAGCTCGCTCGCGGTCACCCCGTCCGGCCCGATGGCCTGCATCGCGAAGCCGTGCGCAGGGCGAAGGTCGGGGTAGCCGTGGTCGGCGAGCTCCGTGTGCAACTGGTCGATGAGGGTGCGGAATCCGGCGAACAGCAGCAACGGCAGCTCGAACCCCCACCGCTGAGAGGGTTCTCCCTCGACAGAACCGACAACCTGGTTTACCTTCTCTTCGACAACCACGTTGACCACCCTAAGGGGGCATTTCCGCGTGCCTGAAGCGACGTCCGCCATGCGCACCGAGCTCAACGAGTTCACCGACCTCACACCGCAGACCGCCCCGGCCGCCTCCCGCCCCCTCATGGAGGCCACGAGCCGACGGCTCGGCTTTCTTCCCTCCGCGGTGGCGCGCCTGGCCGCCTCCCCGCGCACCCTGGAGAGCTTCACGAGGATGAGTGCAGCGTTCGAGGACACCACCCTCGACCCGCTCGCCCGCGAGACCGTCATCCTGGCCGTCGCGACCCGCAACGACTGCCGGGTATGCGTGCAGATGCACACCCGCAAGCTGTCCGCCCTGGGTGCCGGAGAAGAGCTGGTGGAGGCACTGCGCGACGGGCGGCGTCTCCCCGACGAACGCCTGGAAGCCGTTCGTGTCTTCACGCACGGCGTGCTCGACCGTGCGGGGGATGTCGACCGCGAGGTGCTCGACACCTTCCTCGGGTACGGCCACACCCTCGAGCAGGCCCTCGAAGTCGTCCTCGGTATCGGTGTCTATACGCTCTCCACGCTGGCCAACCGGCTCACCGGCGCCCCCGTCGACCCGCAGATGGAGCCTCGGGCGTAACCGCGGCCCGGCCGCCCCCCGCCGAACCGTCAGGCGGGGGCCGGGCCGGCCGCCCGGTGCCTCCACGCGGCGCACCAGGTGGATCCTTTTGCGGCTCACCCTGTGGCTGCGTCGCGGCTCACCCTGTGGGCTCTGCTGCCCAACTCTGCGGCTCACCGGGCGGGCCCTGTCGCGGCCCACTCCGCGGGCCACCGGGCGGGCCCCGTGTGGTCAGCCCGCGAGGGTCCGTACGGGCAGCAGGCAGTGTGCGGCGGAGGACATCATTTCCTCGCTCACGTACTCCCTCAGTGCCTGCTCGCCCACCGCGGCGCCCGAGGGGGCTTGCGGCCACGGCGTCGTCGCCAGCATGAAGTAGACGCGCCCCCGCTCCCGTGCGGCGGCGACCCACTCCGGCGGGGCCGGATACTGGGCTGTCAGCTTCGGCATGGTCAGCGCCGCCTGGCCGCCCTCGACGATCAGCGTCACCGGGAACCGCCGTCCCGCCGCGGCCGCGTCCACCGCCTCGGTCCCCACCGGCAGCCCCGCCTCCTCCGCGAGTCTGCGCATCGCGGCGACCGTCGCCTCCCGGCCCCCGGCGCCGTCGCCGAGCGAGTAGACGAGCAGAAACGCCATGTCCCGACCGTCCCCGTACTCGCCCGCCCAGCCGAGGACGGTGAGGGTTCCGAAGTCGCGCTGCCGGGTGCCGCCCTGGGCGGCCTGGGGGGAAGTCATGGACCGGCACCCTAGCGGCGCAGGAGGCTGTTCATCGTCCCGGAATCACCCTGAATGACCACTGTGAAGACGCGAACACGCCTCAGGGGGCACGCTCGTTCACGCGTGCGTCGCCACCGCGTTGACGTCCGTCGTTCCGGCCCTCGTGGGCGCCACTCGCGGCCGGGACGCAGGTGGAACTCCGCATCATGGCTCGACTACCGTGTGCGTTTACACGGTCACAACGCGTCTTTGGACGCTGTGTCCGTGCTCCGTGCGACTCCTACTCGGTGGTGACACATGCTCAACTCTGCACACGCCCGCCACAAGGCGCCCGCTCGCCGTACCCGTGTCCTGATGCGGACTGGACTGCTGACCACGGCCCTCGGCGTAGCTCTCGGCACGGGCGGGCCGACCGCGATGGCCGCGGAGGGGAGCGAGGCGCCACGAAGCGGCGGCGGCACCGCGGCCGCTGCTGTCAGCAAGGGACTGTCGGCTCCCGTCAGGGAGACGACACGGGGCACAGGCGTGGCGGTGGGCAGGACGCTGGAGACGGTCAACGACCTCCAGATCAACCCGCTGGCCAACACCGGAACGGACCCGCTGGACAACTCCGTGGGCACCCAGGTCGCCGACTTCAAGCCAGTGAGCACCGCGGCCGTCACCGGACCCCTCGCGCGCGGGGCCTCCCTCGGGGAACTGCCGCTCGTCGGGCCGGTGACCAGCACCCTGACCGAGGCGTTGCCCGGCTGACCCCGGCCGTGCCGACACGGAAGAAGCCACCGGCAGGGTGCCGGTGGCTTCTTCCGTGTGGTGTGCAACGGGCGCGTGGCCCGCCGGCTCAGTTGTTGTTCTCGCCGTTCGCGGACAGGGCCGAGATGTCGTCCAGGATGTGCGACAGGGAGTCGTCGCCCTTGGCCTGCGACGAGTTGTCCGAGCACTGCTGGTTCTGCGGGTTGTGCAGAACGTTGATGTCCTGGACGGCCACGTTGACCAGGCCGACGACGGAGCCGACGTTGACGTCGGCCGGCAGGCCGACGCAGGGCTTGTTCAGGGTGCCCTGGACCGCCTGGAACTGCGGGCTGCCGTTGCCGTGGGTGGCGGCGTTGCCCATGCTCTGGTCGGCGCCGTTCCCGTTCACCGTGGTGGTGCCGGTGTCGTTGCCGGTGGCGAACGCCTGCGGGGCGGCCAGCGCGGACATGCCGACGAGCGAGACGGCCACCGTGGCGGTGGACAGAGCCTTCTTCATCATAGGTTTTACCGTTCCTCTTCGAAGAGTGCGGAAGTCTGGGACGCCGGGTTCAACTGTCGACCGTCCTCTGAGTTGTTCTTTTTCACCTGAATGGTGAATATTCCGTGACCGGGGAAAACCCGGGTCGGCCGATCGGGCTCACTTCGTCAGCGGCAGTCCGCCCAGCAGATTCTGGTCGCTGGTCAGCTCGCCGTCCCGCAGGGTGTTGCCCACGGCGTCCTTGAGGGCGTCCACCTGCGGGCCCGCGACACCCACCGGGGGCTGCGCGAGCAGCTCACCGCTGGCGAGAGCCTGGTCGAGGGAGCCGTTCAGGCTGAAGTTCGGCCCCGCGGCGGGCTGGGCGGCGAAGGCGGGTGTACCGGCGCCCAGAGCCATCACGGAACCGGCGAGGGCGGCGGCTGTCTTCATGTACTTCATGGGGTGCTTCTTCTCCCGGAAGATGTCGGAGGTTCCAGGGCGCCCTGCTAACGACCCACTCGTCGGCCGGAAACTCGTCCGCCGGAAACGAGGGACGCGCGGACGTGACCCCCGAAGAGCGGACCGCCCCTGGACATGCGAACTCGCGAACTGATGAACCCACGGATGTGAGAACGCGTGAACACGGCGGGCGACCCGGATTCGCGGACGGGTTCTACGGTCCTGCGGGAGACCCTGGAATCACAGAATCGCGGAACAGCCCGGGGGCCGTTCCGCGATTCAGGGGTCGGCGTCTTCCCGCGAGGGGACCTCTCTCCGAGAGGGATGTCTCCCGAGAAGAGACGCCTTTCCGTAAGGCACGCCTTTTCCTCAAAGACGCCTTACCGCGAGGTATCAGACCCGGTTCCGTGCTGCGCGGCGGTAGAGCACCGTGCCGCCCAACAGCGCGCCGAGGCCGAGGACCGCGGCGCCCCAGGGGCCTTCCGCGCCGGTCTCGGCCAGCATCTCGGGGGCTTTCTCCTCCTGCTGAGGCGCCGCCTGCGGGGCGGCCTTCTCGACCGGAGCGTCGGCCTGTACGGCGGGCTTCTCGGCCTCCGGTGCGCGCGGCTCCTCCACCGGTTCGGCGGGCTTCTCAGGAGTGCGCTCGGGCGTGCTCTCTTCCTGCTTGGGCGGCTCCTCCTCCGTCCGCTGCGGGGGGTTCTTCGGCTCTTCCTCGGGCTCGTGGTGCTGCGGAGGCGCGTGGTGGCCGGAGGGCTCGTTGACGCACGAGTTGCCGAACGCCGGGTTCAGCACACCGACGACGTCGACGGTGTTGCCGCAGACGTTGGCCGGCACGTGCACCGGAGCCTGCACGGCGTTGCCCGACAGCACGCCGGGGGAGCCGGCGGCGCCACCACCGGCTCCCGCGTCGGCTTGTGCGTACCCGGCCGCACTGGCGAGCACTCCTGTGGTGGCGGCCGCGGTCAGGAGACTCTTCCTCAAGACCTTTCGCATGGTCTCTTCCTGCTCTCAGTCTGTTGCTGAAGGTGCGGACGGGGCGGACACGCTGAACTTCACGTCCCCCTGGTCCGCACCGTGGGAAACCGGACGGCTCCGGTACGCAGGCTCGACGCCCAACGCACCGGAGCCGGTCCGAACTGGTTCCCGCACACGAGGGCGGGGGGCGTCAGTCGCTGACGCAGGTGTTGCCGAACGCCGGGTTGAGCAGACCGATGACGTCGATCGTGTTGCCACAGACCTGGACCGGCACGTGCACCGGAACCTGGATCACGTTGCCCGAGATGACACCCGGGGAGTTCGCGGCGCCACCCTGGGCGCCCGAGTCGGCGAGAGCCGGAGCGGCGGCGGTGCCCAGGGCCATCAGGGTGCCGGCGGCAACGGTCGCGACCTTCGTGTACTTCACGTGGGAGTCCTTTCTCAAGCGGGTTTCCCTGGACCACGGATTTCGTATGTCCACGAGTGCTGGCTGATCGCCCGCAACTCCGCTGTCGTCCTTCGTAACGAGGCCGCGATCCGTACGACACGAGTTATGCCGAATTCCCCGGTCTCTCCCTCGGATGGCCTAATGTCCGCGTCGTATCCGTCACTCGCAAGGGGTGGCGAAACGCTTGTGCGTTCCGCCGTCGGAACCACCCGCACATGGGCGTAGGGCCCGGGGCGTGTACGCCCCGGGCCCTGTTGCCCGCGTTCCGCTCAGGTCGCGGTGGGAAGCCGCCTCAGATCGCGGCGGAGAACCGCCTCAGCGGTTGCCCTCCCCGTTCCCGGAGATGATGGGAAGGTCGTTGAGAACGTGCGAGAGCGGCTCGTCACCCTTGGCCTGGGTGGAGTTCTCGACACACTGCTGGTTCTGCGGGTTGGACAGCACGTTGACGTCCTGGACGGCAACGTTGACCAGGCCCACCAGCGAGCCGGCGTTGCCCTTCAGCGGCAGACCGATGCAGGGCTTGTTCAACGAACCCTGGATCAGGGCGAACTGAGGGCTCCAGTTCCCATAGGTCGCGGAGTTGCCGTACATCTGGGCCGCGCCGTTGCCGTTCACCGTCGTGGTGCCGTGGTCGTTGCCGATGGCCGAGGCCTGCGGGGCCGCCACGCCGACGATGGCGGTCGCGGCGGCGGCCGTGGCCAGCGCGTTCTTGATCATTGATAGTCCTCCTGAAGTGGAGCTCGACGCGGAGCGCACTGGACAACTGAGCCGCACGGTGTTGGTTGCGCACGTTCACCCGGACGACGAGTGACGCGCGCCAAACGTCGGTTCATCGTTCCGGGTGACAACTCCACCCGCGCGGGTGGTCCGTCGGCCGATCGGCGGAAGCGCCGACGAGGCCGTGCCCGCTCCCGAATCCACGCGTTCACCAGGCCACGGCACCGGGCCGGTGCCGCCAACGACCATGGCCAGGAGCACACATGAAGACCACGAAGAAGGCCGCCTGGACCCTCGCCGCCGCGGGAGCGGCCGTCGGAGCCGCCTCGGCGCCCGCCTTCGCCGACGCCGGAGCCGCCGGGAGCGCGACCGGTTCACCCGGCGCGGTCACCGGCAACGACGTCTCCGTGCCGCTCACCATCCCGGTGAACGTCGTGGGCAACACCCTCGACGTCGTCGGAGTACTGAACCCCGCGTTCGGGAACCGCGGCATCCACGCCTGACCACCGTCGCCACCGCTCGCAGCGGCGGCCCGTCTGCCCCTGGAGCAGGGTGGCCGGCACAACGAGTCGACACGGAGGGGCCCGCCCTCCCCCTCCCAGATGTCTGTCCGGGGTCGCCCGGTCTCTCCGGCCGCCCGTTCGGGTCAACTCCTGCTGCCGTACGGCACGGCGGGCGGTATCCCTGGAGACGGGACGTGCGCAGGCGGAGCGCCGCGGCGTGCGGTCCCGGAAGGGAGTGCGGCCGTGACCGGGACCGTTGTGGTGGGCGTCGACGGCTCAGCGTCGAGCCTGGAAGCCGTGGACGTCGCGGCGCGGGAAGCCGAACTCCGCGGCGGTTCGCTGCACGTCGTCCACGCGTTCGTCTGGCCCACGATGAAGGTCCCCCTCGGGCCTTCCGTGATGGGCCCGCCGGAGGGCGGCTTGCGCAACCTCGCCCACAAGACCGCCGAACAGGCCGCCGCCAGGGCCAAGAGTTCCCGGCCCGCCCTGGAGGTCACGCACGCGGTCGTCAGCGGCGACCCGCTCTCCGTCCTGACCACCGAGTCCCGTGGCGCCGCACTCGTCGTGGTCGGGACCCGGGGCCTCGGCGGCTTCACCGGACTGCTCGTCGGCTCCGTCGCCGTCTACCTGGCCGCGCACGCGGAGTGCCCCGTTCTCGTCACGCGAGGCAGGAAACACCCCACAGGCCCGGTTCTGCTCGGAGTGGACGGTTCCGACGTGGGCGACCCCGCTGTCGGCTGGGCTTTCGAGGAGGCATCGCTGCGCGGCGCGGAACTCGTCGCGATGCACAACTGGAACAACTGGAGCGGCCCCATCGCAGCGGGCCCGGGCATTCAGGTGCCCACCTACTACGACGTCGACCTCTTCCGCGCGGAGGAGGAACGCGTCCTGTCCACGGCCCTCGCAGACTGGCAGGAGCGGTACCCCGACGTCGCGGTGACGCCGCGCCTCGTACAGGAGTACACCCGGCAAGCGCTGCTCTCGGCGAGCGAGGACGCCCAACTCCTCGTCGTGGGCGCCCGCGGCCGCGGCGGTTTCACCGGGCTGCTCCTCGGCTCCGTCAGCCAGGCCGTCCTCCACCACGCCGAGTGCCCGGTGGCGGTCGTACGGGCGCATCGCGAGCACGGTCGGGGACATGGGCATGAACACAGCCACGGGCACGGAGCCGGGCACGAGGGGCACCGTGCGCGAGGGGCGGGCCGGTGGCACCGCCATGACGGTGAGGGTCATGGCAATGAGGGGCGTGACGGTGGCGGTCATGACGGTCATGGCGGTCGCGGTGGGGGGCCCGCGGACTGAACGCCGCCGACGAGGCCCGCTGCTTGCGGAGGTCGCCTCCCGTGCCACGGGTTGGCGGGTCGAGGAGAGAGCCCGAAGGTGCGTGGAAACACGCGTCGAAGTCGCCCCGCGCGGCGACGCGGGTACGTTGGCCCCCCGGCGTCCCGTAAGCGACCATTCCTCCATGGACACCGCAAAGCTGGAACTGGCCGCGAAGCGCTACCACGAGGCGGAGGAGGCCTTCAACGCGGCGGGCCTCGACCTCCAGGCGGAGGCCGTCGCCCTCCTCCGAGACCCTGACGACCCCACCGGCGTCCACACCACCGTCGCCGATGTCACCGGCTGGACGCCGGGATACGTCCAGCAGCTCCAGGCGGTGGCCGACGCCGAGGAGGAACCCGCGCCCTGACCGCTCTGACGGTGAGCGGTTCAGCGAGGCCCACTCCGACCCCGGCCCCGATCCTGTCCCCGCACCCGCCCTCTCTCCCGGCCCCGGAAGGCGCGGAGGACATCGGCGAGAGCTTGGAGGATCGCGGGCCGGTCGGCGGGCTGGGTGCCTGCCAGGGAAAGGACGGTCATGACGATGAAGGCCACCAGCGCGGTGACCAGAGTGACGGTGATGGGCCAGACAGCAAGGGCGGGGTACATCAGTCAGCGCTCCCATGCCTCGGTGGCTGAGGACGACCCCCGCCCGACCGTCCCGGCCGGCTGAAACCGAGCTTCCATGCGTGTGATCAGGGGTCTTTCCACGACTATGACGCATACTCCGGCCCCGTTTCGGCACCTCGCACCCGGCTCTTTCCGTGCCGTCGAGCGCTTCCCGACACCCGCCTCACCGACACCACGCTGAGCGGCCGCTGACGTGTGCCCCGTCAGCCGGACCGTCCTCGCCCCACCGTGCCGGGACACGTGCGCCAACTCGCGCCCTCCGCCGAAGAGATGTTCCCTGCCCTGTTCTCGCCCTTTGCGCCTCCGTCCGACCGCAGCCGCACACCCCGAGCGCCGGGACGCTTCTGCTCCACCCCACGCCGGGTGCCTGAGCGTCCAACCCGCCGCTGTGCTGCCGGGCCCCGGAACGTACTCCGAGAAGGTGAGCCGGCACCTCCGTGCGGCGCGCGTCTGCGCGCACGGCAGGGACCGGTGCCGCTGGCCTTCCCGGGCGTCACCAAAATCACCGAGAAGGAGGCTGGAGAACCGAAGCTCGGACAGCGGGGGAGGGCGAGTACGGGCCGGTGGGTCGGGTGGGAACCGGTGGGTCGGGCGGGGACAGGCATCGGGGAGCCCGAGCGCACTGGGAGCCTGCGGCCGAGCGCCGACGGACGTGTTGTGCTGCACGAGGAGGACATGTGGCGACCGAGACCTTCTGCATCGACAAGCGGTCCTTGCGGGATCTTTTGGGTCGGTCGAGGCGGGGAACATCCAGCTGCCGAGTTCCAGCGCGGCTGGGTCTGACCCTGGCCCTGACGCCATCTCGCGAGTCTGCTGACCTCGGTCTCCCTCAACCCGATCGGGACCGTCATGCTGCTCGGCTGCTCGATACGGCGGAAAAGTCTGCTTCAAGTGCAGGCCGTTCGAGGGCGCGCGGTCACCAGTGAGCAGGTGCGGTGCGGGGCGTTACTGGCATGAGTGCCGCTCCGCCTGGGAAGCACCCGGGTACGCCTCCTGCGAGAGGTCTCCAACACGACTTCCTCCAGGCGGTCACGCTCCTCGCCACCGCCGAGCGGCGGCGTCGAGAGGCAGAGCCGGCCGGTACGGACGAGGGCGACCGCCTGCCGCGTATCGGCTGCAAGCTCAAGGACATGCTCGCGGCTGCAAGCTCAAGGACATGCTCGCGCTGGGCCTGGAGGACTACCGCCGATACGCGCCCGATGTCGTCGGTGGCTTCGATCCCGCCGCCACATTTCTGCGCCAGCAGTTCGTCTTCGATACGCGTTTCCTGCCGTACGGCGCACAACTGATTCCGCCGGCCGCGACCTTCGCCCTCGCCGGCAAGGACGCGAAAACCGCGGGTGCGCAGGACAACTCACTCGCTGGTACGGGTGCGGAGTTTTCGGTGAGCTGTACGGCGGCACAACCGAGACACGGTTCAACCTCGGCCTCCCCGACGTCGTCGACTGGATTCGCGGATCGACACACGAACCTCGAACCGTCACACAGCCCCAATTCGCTGTGAGCCGCCTGCTGACCCGGCAGAGCGCCCCGTACAGAGCATCTACGCGCTCCTGCTCAAGACGGGCGCCGCGGACTGGCGAACGGGAGAGAAAGACGTCATCAGCATGGACGCGCTGACGCACACCCTCCGTCAGCTCTTCATCGGCCGTTGACCATGTCGAAGCCGGGTGCGGTCGGCCGGTCTTCGGGCGCCACGCGACCGGGATGTGCTGCCGTGAGAGCCAGGGCTTCGTCCAGCGACTCAGCTAGAGCAGTCTCTCCCACCCCCTGGGCAAGAGCCCGGAAGGCGATCGCGAAAGCGCGCATGAGGTCGACCACGACCGCCACGGACGGGACGTCGATACAAGCCCGGCGACGCCGACGAAACGGGAGTCCGAGCTGATCACGATCGCGCGCGCTGCGCATCCCAGCGGCGACGTCCCACAGCATCCGCCCGCCCACACGACAAACGCCCCGCAACCAGCATCCAACCTGGTCACAGGGCGTTTCAGCACTTCAGTCGAAGTACCCCCGGCAGGATTCGAACCTGCGCACACGGCTCCGGAGGCCACGGAAGCGCCGGGCGGCGGGCGAACGCTGACCTGCGGGGGAGAGGTGTAGTTCGCGCCGGATGACCAAGATCATTACGCCATTGCTACGTGAACGGCCTGCCGGGTTCGCGACGGGGCCGGTAGCGTCGTAGCCATGGTCTCGGATGGGTCGGACGGTGGCGAGTCGAGTGCGCGGGTAACGGAGTTCACCGAGGAGAGTGGGGGCGTGGTTCTCCGGGAGGCGTGCAGCTCGGCCGGCCTCGACTCCGGGGGAGCGGAGCTGCTGCGGCTCGGGTCCAACGCCGTGTACCGGCTGTCGACCGCTCCCGTGGTCGTCCGGATCGCGCGAGACACCGAGGCCCTGGAAGAGATGCAACGGGCCGTGGGCGTCGCACGGTGGCTGGAGACGGAAGATTTCCCCGCCACCCGGGTGCTGAGTGACGTGGAACAGCCGGTCCTGATCCGCGGCCGGGTCGTCACCTACTGGGAGAACCTCCAGGACGAAGTCGAGTACGCCCGCCTGGACGAGCTGGCCGACCTGCTGAAGCGGCTGCACTGGCTGGAGGAGCCGAAGTCGCTCGGGCTGCCGTACTTCGATCCGTTCGCCAAGGTCTGGGACTCGCTGCGTACGCTCGACAGCGTCGCGGACGCAGACCGTACGTTCTTTGAGGAGCGGGCCGGAGAGCTGACCAAGGCGTACGACCGTCTGGACTTCGTACTACCTTTCGGCATGATCCACGGAGACGCCAACGTCGGAAACTGCCTCCGCGACCGGAGCGGACGCGCGGTCCTCATCGACCTCGACGGCTTCGCGCTGGCTCCCCGGGAGTGGGATCTGGTCCTCACTTCGCTCTACTACGAGCGCTTCGGCTGGCACACGCGGGCTGAGTACGAGTCCTTCGTGCACCACTACGGCTTCGACCTCATGAACTGGCCGGGCTACCCGGTACTGGCCGACGTGCGCGAGCTGATGATGACGCTGTGGCTCGGACACCAGGTGACGAGTAGCAAGGAGTCGGCGGAGGAATTCGCGCGGCGTATGAAGACTCTCCGGTCGGGTGCGAGCCGCGCCGATTGGAAGCCGTTCTGACGAGAGGTGATCACTTATGGCAGACGTCCACGTTCGCATCGGCGAGTACCGGAAGAGCTACCACACTGATTCGGCCTGTCCGCACCTCAACGGCAAGCAGAAGACATACGGGGGTCAGGAGACGATGCCCGAAGCGCGGGCCCAAGAAATGGGGCTCACCTCTTGCCGGAGCTGCAAGAGGTAGCAGCCCTCTACGGCTCAGCCAGCTTTCCGGCCGCCAGCCACAGCCGGTGTTCCGCTGCCTGCTCACGGAAGCTCCGTACGACAGCGGTCTCACGTGGTTCCGTAAGGTGCTGTCGAAACTCGGCGAGATAGCTGACACATCGCGCTGACTTGAGCTGTTCGCCGAGGTCAAGCGCATCAAGGGCTACGCGGCATGCCTCCTCGGGATCTCCGGCCCGAAGATGCGCATCGGCAAGGACCATCGTCGCGAAGAAGTCGCTCCTTACGGGGCTGCCGCTCATGGCGTTCTCGGCATGGGCTACTGCTCGGCGTGCGCTGTTCACGTCGCGGAAGCAGTGGGCGGCCTCGGCTGCCAGCTCGGCCTCGTCGAAATAGGTGATCCACTCCGGCTCGTCGCCGCTGTTGCGGGTTTCCAGCGCTCTGGTGGCCTCGCTCAGGGCAAGCTCACACGAGCGGGCGTCACCAGTACGAGCCAGCGCGCGTGCTTCCATCGCATGGAACTGGGCCGTCAGCGTCGGTGTCGCCACTCCCGCGATTCCCATACGTGCGGCACGGGCGAGCGTCGCGGCCTCGGTGTAGTTGCCGAGGAACGTGGCCTGGTGGCTCATCGCGGAGAGAATGCTCCCCGCCAGCCGGCGGTCGTCGCCGTCCTGGGCGAGGCGGAGCGCCTGGAGGAAGTACCGCTGAGCCAGGCCGTGATGGCACGCGTCGTACGACATCCAACCTGCCAGCAGCGTGGACTCCGCGACGGTGGAGAACAGGGCTCGGCCGACGGCTTCCGTGTACTGACCCGTGAGCAGCGGCGACACGTCCTGGCTGAGGTACTGGACGACGGCCTGTCGCGCGTGTTCGCCCCCGAACCGGTCGTCCATAGCGGCGAACATGTCGCTGGTGGTCTTGATCATCGCTACGTCGGCCAGGCCCACCCGGGTGCCAGTCGCACGGACTGTAGAGGGGAATGACGGCTCGGGTGCGACCAGCCATCGCAAGGACGCCTCGCTCCACGCGTGCTCTGATGCCTCGGAGAGCAACAGTGGCTCGTATCCGTGCAAGTCTGCACGCCACAACTGGCTGACGGTCTGAAACGCGTCCTCCGGGCTCGGCGGGTAGCGTGTCTCCATCAACCGGGAATCCTGGCCTGCGTTGCTCAGCCCCAACTCGGCGGGAGCAATGCCCAGCGCTTCGCAGAGCAGCGCCCCGTAGAACTCGTCAGGCACGCTGTGCCCGTTTTCCCACGTCGCGATGCGGCGTTTCACGCTGGCATCGGACGGGAGTGCTTTCCCATGGCGCTTCGCGCATTGCCGCAGTTCGCTGACCAGCCGGAGCTGGCCCCATCCGCGGGCCTTGCGAGCCTCGCGGAGAAGGTCGCCGCAGGATCGGTTCGCTTCCGTGCTGATCACCTCCCCAGACGGCCGTTCGCGTAGGTCGGCCTGTGCGCCTCTCCGAACTTACGGAATGTGGGCGGCTGTTGTCTGCTCGTAATGCCCAGATGGTTGGGTGCGTCGCCAGGTGCTCCGGGGTGACGCGGATGCTGGGAGCACGTCACCCCTCGTCACCTCTCGTCATCTGCCCAGCTCAGCGGGGTAGAGCCCAAGGTGGTTCCAGCGAGGCCAACAGGCTGAGCTTGGACCAACTGAGGTGACTCGCCGTGCAGATGATGACAAGAAGGGGACTTCAGTGGATCTCCCACGCGTCCGATGACCCGGAAGTGTGCAGGGAGTACTGGGCGGTTGACCCCAGGCGCCCCTGCGCGCTACCCGCCGGGCGCTTCTTCGACGTCGTGGTTGTCGGACAGCGGATCGGACTGGAGACGTTCGACCAGCTCCAGCGTCACGGAATGCCGCTTGGGCCCGTCATGGCGGACCGTGCATCCGAAAAGGTCGGCTTCTTCGTCCCCACTTGGGCCTGTGACCCGTTCAGCCGCATGGTGCGGCAGGAGTCGTCGGGCGAAGCGCCGGAGTACCGCTACCTGGGAGAGGGCTCCGTGGTGGTCGTCCCCGGACCGATGCCGCTGACGGGAGACCGCCACATCTGGCTTCGGGCTCCCATACGACGCCCGGAGGCGTCTCCTGCACGGATTACGGCACTGGCGGCGATGTTTGTGGCCGCGTCGTCCGTGGTGGCTCGGGCCGACCGCTACGGTCGCGAACAGTCTGCTGCCTCCACGGACGGGGAGGCCACTCATGCCGGCTGAGCACGAGCAGGGCGGTGACAGCGCGAGCTGGTCCCCCATCGACAGCGAGGAATGGTACGCAGCGCGCGACGCGGTCTCGGGCCTTCGCGACGTACTGATCGCTGCCGGGATGGAACGCGACTTCCCGTACCTGCGTGCCGACCTGAATGCCTTCGGACACGGGCTGATCGAACTCGGCCGCATCGCGCCGGAGACGGCGGAGCGACTGACGGAGCTGCTGCGGCGGGCACTGGAGAGCACGTACGACGTGCCGGGCACGGGCACGAACAGCCGTCAGCAGCGGAACGACTGAGCAGAGCGGATGAGGTGGACGACGTGACGGACCCCATGGGCGTATGCGCGCGACCTGCGGATTGCCTCACCCCAGGTGTGGCTTACGTACGCGGTTGGGCGGAGGGTAAGCGTGGCGCTGATGGCCTCGCGGAGATGCTGCGCGCGGTCGGTCTGGAGGTGGACCTACCGGGGCTCAAGGCAGACGTGAACGTCTTCGGGGACGGCGTCGTCAATCTCGGTGCGGTAAGGCCGGACGCGGCACGGCTGCTGGCCGACATGCTGACGAGTGGGCTGATGGCTGAGATGGCGTGGCGGGAAGATGGCCGGCCTGGGCTGGGAGGGGCTGCTGACAGTTCAGCGGCTTAACTCGGTTCGGTGAACAAGCGTGCCAAGCAGTGCAGGTGGCTCGTCGTCGGCCGGGACCGGCGCCCAGCGCCGCAGCCCGAGCCGAAAGACGGGCCACCTTCTTTTCGGCTGAGCTATGAGCTTGGGAACCACGGGTGGCTGAGGAGGAGTTGGAGCGCTGAGCTGGGCGGATGGTGCTTCGAGAGCAGGCGCTGGGCGCTGCGTGATGACCACTGTTGACCGCGTTTCGCCGGTCGTTCTGGTGCGCATCTGGTGCGGATGTGGTGCAGCGCTGGCGGACAGGCTGGGTTGGGCCTCTCGTTGCGACCTACGGGCGGGGCGCACGCGACTCTGGAGGGACCCGACGCGGCTGGGACTCGCCCGGCCGTCCCCGCCTTCGGCAACCGCATCGGCCGGTAATACCCCGTTGCTGGTCGTGGATACGGCTCGTACCATCACGCTGACTTGCGTTGACGGCGAGGGGAGCGGTGTGGGCGACCCGAAGCTTCACCATTATGTTCCGCAATTCTATCTGCGTCGATTCGTTGACTCAGTGGAACGCTTGTGGGTCTGGGATAAGACCAGTGATAGGGTGTTCCGAACGCAGCCGAAAGCTATAGCCGCTGAGACGAATTTCTACTTACTGCCCGAGTTGGCTGAGCATGGCTACGACCCGGTCGAGCTGGAGAGGCAGTTTGCGGACCTTGAAGGGCAAGTATCCGCAATCACGGGGCAATGGCTCGAATGGATTCGACACGGGAATCCGGGCGATTCGCTACCTGTGCCAGATGTGAACCGAGAAATAGTCAGCCTTTTCCTGGCCCTTCAATCTTTGCGGACGGCTGACGCTCGCTCTATTTTGGTGGCCTTCTCTGCGCTACACGGATATGAAGTTAGCTCCGATGAGGAGATCAGGTCTCTCCATGCTGAAGTACTCTGGAGTGACGATCTGATCTCCCGGTTTGCCGACCGCATGAGCAGGTGTGCTTGGGTTTTTGCCTTAAATGAAACTTCGGCACGCTTCGTAACGTCCGATAACCCGTTGGCCTTCAGGACGTCCGACAACCGAATGTGGGTCAAGCCTGGGAATCTCAGCAAAGACGCTTACGTAGTATATCCACTCGCCCCAGATGTGATCATGTATTGCTATCCCGACGAGGGGGCATGGCATAATGTGAATATCTCTCGCTTCGACTGTAAAATTTCGCCGGTAGCACTAGTTGAGGAAATGGTTCAGAGTGAGAACTCTGCCCAAGTCTTCATGGCGTCCCGGTTCGTAATCTCCAGCCAAAATTCCTTTTCTTTCGAGCGGGAGTTCGCGAAAACTATCGGTACTGATCGGTATGCGCCGCCGATCGAAGAATAACTGTCTAGGTGCACGTGATCACGCGGTCGGTGGAGCGGCTTTGGCGCGCGAGAGTAGGGCAGGTAACTGCTGTTGACCGGGGGCCATCGTGCGTTCTGGTGCGCTGTGGTGCGGGGCTGACCGGAGGGTGCATGTTCAGTTTGCAATCTCCAAAAATATCAGTCAGCGGGGGTCATAGAGGTTTCCGTGATGCCCGTCAGATGGACTGCCGGTCAGGGGCGGCTGTTGCTGCTGTACTTCGTTGCTGCACTGGATCCGATTCGGAGTTGTTCGGCTCGTTTGCGGTGGTGGGCACCATTTTCCAGAATTGCTAGTCGAGAAGCCTCATTACCCTAAGCGCCTCTGCGCCGGAGCTTCCTGCGTTGCGCAATTCATTTGCCGCTTCGTCGCTTTTTCGGCTCAATTCATAAGCGTGCTGTCTAGTGAGAGGAAGTCCGTCTAGCGCGAGATGCAAGGCCGCGTATCGGCGCTGTTTCTCGATTAACTCGATGGGAATGGAGCTGCTTTCGCTTTTCGGTATCGCCAGTGCAGTTTGGATTACATCCACGAGTGCCTGTCCTGGCACGTAGTATATATTTTCCATCGCATCACCGTCCGGATCTTCTGTCGGCTGCACACTTTCCACCAACTCTGCCGGGACATCCAGGTAATGTTGAGCCGCCCAATGCAGGTCCGGCTCCGATAGGGCGCGAGAGATTGCAGTGCGATCCCAGATGGCTAGCGTGCATCCGTCGAGGGATAGTTCCTTACTGAGAGCTATTCTCTTGCCGGATGGGATGGGTTGACTGGAGAAGAATACGATCCGGTCGAACCTCCGATCCGAAGATGCGGCGATCCTTGTCGCATCGCTTTTTATCTTTTTGACGTACTCTTTTTCTAGACTGCAAGCTAAGGCCACAGTTGCGGTGGTAGCCCGGAGAGAAAACCACGTGGAGACTTCGTACGGAAGACTACTCTCGAAGCTTTCTGCATCCCTTCCTCCGTCGCCGCCTGCACTCACCGGGCCAGTAGCCACCAGGAAATTGGTGGCAATGCGGCGTCGTGCAATTTCTGTACAGAGTCGTTCAAATCGATGATGCTCATTTCGTGAGGCTAGTTGACTCAGGTAGTAATCAATCATTTCGGAAAATTCTGCCGTGTTCATCTGGGTGAAGTTCTCTCGCTCTCGCAAACCTGGCCGGGCGGGGTTGATGATTCTGCCAGTGGTACGAGGTCGGTGGAGCGGCTTTGGGCTGGAGCTGCTTTGGCGCGAGAGATCAGGGGGCCTTACGCTCGCCAGCGGATCGGGCAGCCTCTGCCTGCCCGCGTAGTGCCCGATCGGCCCCCTGATCTTCGAGGCTCGCGCCAAAGTGGCTGCCTAAAGCCGTGGAGCCGACCGCCCCAGCCACGACGTAGCCCTCTCTGACCTCAAGTGCCGGCTCGCTGCTGCCGCGCGTCGCGGCGGGGGTGTGCCGGAGCGGGGCGGAGACAGGAGCGGCGGCGCGGCACCGCCGGGCCGCGCGCGCCGAGCGGAGCGAGGCGCCTTGAAGACGTAGAGAAAGTCTGAACCACATCCGGTCAGAGAAGATACGTCAACTCCAAGTCGTCGCCCGGTAGATGCAGCTCTTCCAGAGCGAGCGGTTGACCCTCAGAGTTGCGTGTGACCCGGAGGAGCTGGAGGAGCGGGACGCCATCCGGCAGGCGCAGGGACTCAGCTTGGTCCGGCATTGGCATGCGAGTGCGGACGTACTCGGTGAAGTGAAGTTCATGACCCAAGGCGGTCAAGGCTCGGTACAGGTCCGGCGCGGGAGGCGGGGGCTCCTCCTCGAACTTGGTGCCGACCAGTACGGAGAACGGCACGTACGTCCGGTGGAGCTGGCGGAGCGGACTCCCCTCCGCGGTCTGGAGTACGTCATACGTGAACAGCGGTTCTCCCGGTGGCACGCGGAGAAGGTCCGCTAGGGCGACCGGGGCGTCTGTTCGGGTGGCCGTGGGCTCCTCGGCGTTGGTCCAACGCATGCCGTCTGCCTCGACGTATCGACCGTCGGGCTCCCGGCGTACGCCGCGTGGGCGCGTCAGGCTCGGGCGGCTATGGGGGGAGCGGACGAAGCCGCCGCGGCCAGCCATGACTTCGACCAAGCCGGAAGCTCGTAGCTCGGCGATGCCCTGCCGCACTGTCGGGCGCGTGACGCTGAACTGCTTCGCCAACGTCTCCTCTGACGGCAGTGGCTGGCCCGATGGGTAAGTGCCGTCCATGATGCCGGCCCGCAAGTAGTCAGCGATCTGCCGGTACTTGGGCTGCTTCTGCTGATCGCTGGCCCTCTGCGATGACATCTGACTCCCCGAATCGCTGGTCAAGCCTCTGCTGTCTTGATCCGGAGACGAATCGTCTCCGAACGGGGACAGCGTCTCTCATCCCAACACGGTTGACAACCCGTACTACGGGTGGCCACTCTGGACTCGCGCAACCCGTACTACGGGTTGTTAAGCAACCTGGAGGAAGGGCCTCCGGGTGCGAGAGACAAGGAGTTCAGACAGTGGTAGCTCTACCGATCGATACGGCGAAGTTCACGGGGATCATCTGCGCCGTTGCCCCTACGCCGCGCATCGCCAACCGCGAGACCGGGCAGATTCGCGTCGACCGGGACACCGGCCAGACCGTCTATCAGGTGGGCCTCTGCCTGATGTCCGGGAGGTCGGCCGACGTCGTCACGGTGAACGTGCCGGGGGAGCCGTCGGGTGTGCAGAACGGGGTGCCCGTTCAGGTCCGCGACCTGGTGGCCACGCCGTGGGAGAACGAGGGGCGACACGGCGTCTCGTTCCGCGCCACCGAGATCAAGCCCCTCACGGCTCCGGCGGCCTCGTCCGGCTCCGGCTCGTCGGCGACGGCGCCCGGGAAGGGGGCCGGACAGTGACTGTGATGGCCTCCGCGAATTCGGCGGGGTCCGCCTCGTCGGGCTGGGTTCTCGTGGCGGCCGTGTCGCTGGTGTCGGGTCTGCTTCTGGCAGGCCCGGCCCTGCGCCGCCACTATCCGGTGGCCTGGTGGGTGTGCCTCGGGTTTCCGGTCGTGTGCATACGAGTGGCGCGTACCTGGCGGCCGTTAATGGCAGGCTGCGGACTGGCCGTGAGTCGTAAGGCGGCGTTGACGGTCGTCTCCGGGCTCGTCGGCAACGGAGCGCCTCCGCCCCAACCTCGGGTTCCTCAACGGGGGCTCGTACGGCCGAGTCGGGGCGGCTTCTGGTTCCTCGTCCGGCTGCTGCCGGGGCAGGTGCCGGAGGACTTCGTCAAGGCGGCTCCGGCTATGGCCCACAACTGGGAGGTGCACGCGGTCCGCGTGACGACCTGGAAGCCCGGTCTCGTTCGAGTGGTGGCTGCGGTCAGCGATCCGCTCAAGGCGCCACAGGTACCGAATCAGCGCGGGGCGGATCGGCTGCTGCGCGTCACCGTCGGGGCGGTGGAGACCGGTGCTCAGTGGGTCATCGACCTGCGGAAAGTGCCGCACTGGCTGATCGTGGGAGCTACCCGTTCCGGTAAGTCCACGCTGATCAATGCGCTCGTCGCGGGCCTCGCTCGGCAACCGGTGGCCCTGGTCGGTATCGACTGCAAGGGTGGGATGGAACTCTCCCTCTACGCGCCTCGGTTGTCCGCGCTGGCGACCAATCGCACGCAAGCAGTCGAGCTTCTCGGGGCTCTGGTCGACCTGACCTTGGACCGGATGAACGTCTGCCGTGCGGCCAGGGTCCGCAACGTCTGGGGGCTCCCGGAGGACGAACGTCCCGTACCGATCGTCGTGATCGTGGACGAGTTGGCGGAGCTATTCCTGATCGCCAGCCGCAACGAGAAGGAAGAAGCACAAGCGACGAGTACGGCTCTCATCCGACTCGCTCAACTCGGCGCGGCACTCGGTGTGTTTCTCGTCGTCGCCGGGCAACGGGTCGGCTCGGACCTCGGACCGGGCGTAACGGCTCTCCGCGCTCAGCTTGCCGGCCGAGTCTGCCATCGGGTGGCCGACCCCGGTACGGCGGAAATGGCGCTCGGTGATCTCAACCCCGATGCGCTGCATGCCGCGCAGGCGATCACGCCCGAACAGGCCGGTACGGCAGTCCTTGCCTCGGCCGATGGCTGGGACCGTGCCCGTTCCCACCTGGTCTCGGAAGCGGAGGCAGAGCGCGTGGCTGCCGAGTACGCACACCTCACGCCCTACGTACCGGAACTGGTCACAGCGGGGGGCGGGACCTCGGCGGACGACGTTCCCAGCGTGCGGCTCGAACGACTCGACGGCGAAGAGACCGAGTGAGAGAGGGGGTGGATCACCGTGATCGTTTCCGTATCCGTCGTGGTGCTGCTCGGCCTCCTGATCTGGTTCCTGCTGCGCATCCGGTACTTCCGGTGGGCCGAGGTGCTGATCTGTTCGACCTTCGGTTTTCTCCTGGCAGAGACCGGCGCCGGACCTGTCGTCCAGGAGGTCCTGGACGGCCTCGGCGGACTCCTCAGCCAACTGAGCTGAAAGGAGGCGTCGCCCGAATGATCTCCACGAATAACGGTTCCCGACGGGGCGCGAAGTCGCCAAACCCGACCCCGCCAGGAACCCACTCCATCCGCCACGTCAGCAGTGAAAGGAGCAGTCTCACTTTGTCCACTGCGCATCGATCGCGCAAACCGTCGCGCCGTCCCTGGTGCGACCTGAAAGAGGACGACTACCGCTCGTGCCAGGGACGCGAACAGGTGATGTTGGCCGACCGTGAGGGCGCTGAACGGCGCGTCTGCCCGGGCCACGCTGCCTCGCTCTGGCTGACGAACCCGAGTCTGCGCTTCTCCGCGAAGACTCCGCCGGAAGCCATCGCCGCAGTGATGCGGCAGGCGTTCGGAGGTGGCCGATGACTGAGGTCCGTGAAGCAGTCTCGGCGCTTGTCGAGCGCGCTGGGCGGTCGGACTTCGACGGCTGGCGGCGCAACATTCTCCGCCTTGGCGGCTGCACCAACCCTGTCCACCTCGTCGGCTCCGCCGGGTACGTGGACACAACCACCGGGGTGGCGCTGCACGCGTACACCTCGGAAGCCCTCGGTGGTCGGCTTCTGGTCGCGTGCGGCAACCGCCGGGCAACGGTCTGCCCGACCTGCGCTCAGCTCTACCGCGCGGACACTTACCAGCTCATCCGGGCCGGACTCGTCGGCGGCAAGGCCGTTGCGGAGACGGTGAGCGGGCACCCCCGGCTGTTCGCCACCCTCACCGCTCCGAGCTTCGGCCCGGTGCACTCACGACGGGAGCGGGGCGGCCGGGTGCTGGCCTGCCGTCCGCGGAAGGCGGGGGAGCGGTGTCCGCATGGCGCTCCGATCGGGTGTCACATTCGGCACTCGGCGGACGATCCGCAGCTCGGTGAGCCGCTGTGTCCGCGCTGCTACGACTATGCCGGCGCCGTGCTCTGGCAGGCGCAATCCGGTGAGCTGTGGCACCGCTTCACGCTGGAGCTTCGCCGTGTGGTGGCTCGGCGTGCCGGGCTGTCTCGTACGGCGCTGGCGGACTCTGTGCGTCTCTCATACGCCAAGGTGGCGGAGTACCAGCGGCGGGGCCTCGTCCACTTCCATGCCGTCGTCCGACTCGACGGTCCCGACGGACCAGGGGAGGCGCCTCCCCACTGGGCGACGGTGGCCCTCCTGTCGGACGCGGTGCGGGAGGCCGTCGGCCGAGTACGGGTGGTCGCGCACGGCGCTGACGTGGTCGGTTCGCGCGTGCTGCGGTTCGGTCGGCAGCTGGACGTTCGTGCCGTTCCGGCGGCCGAGTCGGCGGACTCGCTGACCTCGTCGGCAGTCGCTGGCTACATCGCCAAGTACGCCACCAAGGGCGCCGAGTCGGCCGGGGCTGTCGACGGGCGTATTCACCACGGCAAGGACCTGGCCACGCTGCCCGTGCGGGATCACGTCCTCCGCATGATCGGTACTTGCTGGTGGCTCGGCGCGCTGCCCTCCTTCGAAGAGCTGAGGCTGCGGCGCTGGGCACACATGCTCGGTTACCGGGGACACTTCTCGACCAAGTCCCGCCAATACTCGACCACTCTCGGCGCGCTGCGCTCGGCCCGAGCGGAGCATCGTGCGCGCGAACAGCGGTCAGCACTGGACCTGGACGAGCGGGACGTGGTCCTCGTCGGCCAGTGGCGGTACGCGGGGCGCGGCTACAGCCCGGAGGCGGCTCTCCTCGCGACCTCGGTCCGGGAAGGCGGTGACCGGCATGGTGCTTAACCGCACAGAGCTACTCACCGTTCGGGACGTCCTGGACGAGTTGGGCGGCGTCTCTCCGCGCACCTTCTACCGCTGGCGGGAGCTGCGTACCGCTCCACGGTGTATCCGCCTCCCCAACGGCGAGCTACGGGTACGCAGGGACGCGCTGGAGGAATGGCTGGACGACCGGGCGGAGGGGGCGACATGAAGTCGTACAAGGTATCCGTCTGGAAACTCACCACGAACCGGATGACCAAGAAGCCGACCTATCTCGTCCGCTGGTCTGTCGACGGGCAGGCATTCAGTGAGTCGCACAAGACGAAGGCACTCGCCGACCGCTTCCGGGCCAAGCTGCTCCGGGCGGTCGACAAGGGCGAGCCCTTCGACACGGTGACCGGGTTGCCGGACGCCCTGCGGGGAGGCAGGGCCGCACTGAGCCTGTTGGAGTTGGCGATCAAGTATGTCGACCGCCGCTGGTCGACTGCTTCAGCGAAGCAGCGGGAAAGCATGACGGACGCCCTGGCGGTCGCCGTTCCGGCCCTGACGAAAGCGATGCGCGGACAGCCCGAAGTGCGCTGCCTCCGCCGGGCGTTGCGCTCGTACGTACTGCCGACCCATCGGCGCGAGTGTGAGCAACCGAACGAGATCACGGCGGCTGTTCGCTGGCTGGAGCGGGCCTCGCTGCCCGTCGCGGAACTGGCGGACATCGAGCAAGTGCACACCTTGGTGGATGCGCTCGGCCGGAAGCTCGACGGCAACCCTGCGGCCAACCAGACGTATCGGCGTCGTAGGGCGGTCACGTACAACGCGCTGGAGTACGCCGTGGAGCTGGAGCTGCTGAGCGCCAATCCGCTCGACAAGGTACGGCGGAAGCGTGGGCAGCAACCTGTGCAGGAGGTCGACAGCCGTGTCGTGGTCAACCCGCGGCAGGCGCGGGAGCTGCTCACGGCTGCTACTTACGTCGGCGGGTGGAAGCGGGCGTCCGGGCGTCGACTGCGGGCCTTCTTCGGCTGCATGTACTACGCGGCGACCCGGCCTGGAGAAGCGCTCGGTCTCCGCCGCTCTGACTGCCACCTTCCTGCCAAGGGATGGGGCCGCATCACGGTGGAGGAGACGCGACCGTCGGCCGGGAAGTCCTGGACCGATAGCGGCGAGGCGCACGACCGGCGCGGCCTTAAGCAGCGGAGCGCGGGTGAGGTGCGTATCGTCCCGATCCCGCCTCCGCTGGTGCGGATGCTGCGGGAGCACCTGGACGAGTTCGGCGCTGCTGACGACGGCCGGATCTTCCACAGCGAACGGGGCAACGTGGTGGCCTCGTCGTCCTATTACCGGGTGTGGACCCGGGCCCGGGAGTTCGGCCTGCTGGCGGAACAGGTCTCCTCGGTGCTGGCGGCCAAGCCGTACGACCTGCGGCATGCCTGCGTGTCCCAGTGGCTCAACTCCGGGGTACCGGCACCGGAAGTCGCCAGGCGGGCCGGCCACTCGGTGGAGGTACTGCTCAAGATCTACGCCAAGTGCATCGACGGCCAGGAGGCCGAGATGAACGAACGGATCATGAAGGGTCTGGGAGAGGAGGAAGCGACGGACTACGAGTGAGCAGCGAGTGAGTGTCTGACTGAAGCCCCGGAGAGATCCGGGGCTTTCGTCGTGCTCGAAACCGCTGCGCCGGGGTCCTCGAAAAGCGGCCCTGACCTGCCGCGACAGCGACCAAGATCATGACGCCATTACAACGTGATCACCGTCATGGAGCTGCTTTCGGCAACGCTCAGCCGCATCTGATCACCAAACGACAAACGCCCCGCACTCAGCATCTTGGCTGGTGGCGGGGCGTTTCGGTACTTGAATCAAAGTACCCCCGGCAGGATTCGAACCTGCGCACACGGCTCCGGAGGCCGTTGCTCTATCCCCTGAGCTACGGGGGCGTGCCGTTTGGGCGGCGACAGGTAGAACAGTACCAGGTCACCGGTGGTGGGGTGGAAATCGGTGGGAGAGGGGTGCGGGAGGGGCGGTGGAAATGGGCAAAAGCCGGACGCGAAGGGTGGGGTCCGCCTAGGCTTCTGGGTGTGCCAGGTATGTCCGGCCGGGTGCTGGTTGTCGACGACAGCAGCGTCATCCGGCAGTTGATCAGGGTCAATCTCGAGCTGGAGGGCTTCGAGGTGGTGACCGCCGCCGACGGCGCCGAGTGCCTGGATGTGGTGCACCGGGTCCAGCCCGACGTGGTGACGCTCGATGCGGTGATGCCGCGTCTGGACGGTGTGCGGACGGCGGAGCGACTGCGGGCCGATCCGCGGACGCGGCACCTGCCGCTCGCGCTCGTGAGTGCGTGCACCGAGTTGGAGGGTGAGGGCGTGGTGGGTGGGGAGAGAGGCGTGGACGTCTTTCTGTCGAAGCCGTTCGAGCCTGCCGAGCTGGTGCGGATGGTGCGTCGGCTGATGCACGGGAGGCCGGATCCCGCCGCGGAGGGCGAGGGTGGCGGTCGGGGGGCCGTGACCGAGGCCGTTGAGCCCTAGTCCGGTCCTGAACCGTGGCCCTGGCCCCGAGGCGGCGTGACGCCGAAGGGCGTCCGCTCTGTGGGCTGCGCGCATGGTGAGCGGTGGGCAGCTGTGTGTGGCCGGCGGTGCCACGCGCGGCTCCGGTGGCGTTCCAGCAGGCGAAACCGGCTCGCGCGTACCCGCCCCGCCTCCCATACGCTTGCTCTGTGACACCCGCCCAGCTCTCGCGCATCATCCGGCACGTGCTGTGCCGTGCGCTCTTCGACGATCTCGGTGACGTGCGGGATGTGCCCGTCGTCGTCGAGTCGCCGCCGCGGCGGGGAGGCGGGGACTACGCGACCGGGGTCGCCTTCCGGGCCGCCGCGCTCACAGGGCGCTCTCCGCGCGAGATCGCGGAACTGGTGTGTGCGCGTCTGGTCGAGCCCGCGACGAGTCGGGGTGAAACGTGCGGAGAGATGTCTCGGGAAGGGGCGGCCCACGGGCATGACGTCGCCGACGCCCGCGTCGTCGGTGACGGGTTCGTCAACGTCACCCTGACCCCGCGGGCCCGCGCCGCGCTGGTCCGCGGCCTGGTCGCGGGGCGGCCGGTCGGGGCGCCGGATCCCGTGGCGGAGCCCGGTGTCGTGCCGACGGACGTGCCCGCGCGGGACATCTCCCGGTGGGCGGAGTGCACCGGGGAGAGTCCGGCGGCGCTCGCTGTCCGTACGGAGCGTGCGAGTTCGCTGTTCCGGGTGCAGTACGCCCACGCGCGCAGCTGCTCGCTGCTGCGGAACGGGAGGCGGCTCGGTGTGGAGCCGGTCGCCGAGGACGCGGAACCGCTGGCGCCCGCGGGCGCCGGGTTGCTGGCGCTGCTGGCGGATCGGGCGCGGGTCACGGCGCCGGGCCGGCTCGCGCGCCACCTCGACGCGGTGGCGGGTGCCTTCGCGGTGTTCCAGGAGACGGCGGAGCCGCTGCCGCGCGGTGAGGAGAAACCCGGGGCCGCCCACCGCGGCCGGCTGGCCCTCGCCGAGGCCACCGGAGCGGTGCTGGCCGGCGGCCTGTCCCAGCTCGGCGTCACCGCACCCGCACACATCTGAGACGTACAAGGGACACAGGGACTCCAGATCATGAGCCGTTCCGCACACCCCGCAGGACCCCGCCACGGCGACGTCCTCCCCGAGGGGCATTTCACCGCGCCGCCCGCCGACCTCAACGCGCTGGACCCGCGCGTGTGGGCGCAGACCGTCGAACGTGCCGGCGGGGGCGCCGTCGCGGTGGGCGGGCTGGACGTCCGCGCGCTCGCTGAGGAGTTCGGCACGCCCGCGTACGTGCTGGACGAGGCGGACTTCCGGGCCCGCTGCCGTGCGTGGCGGGACGCCTTCGGGCGGGACGCCGACGTCTTCTACGCGGGCAAGGCCTTTCTCTCGCGCGCGGTCGTGCGCTGGCTGCACGAGGAGGGGCTGAACCTCGACGTGTGTTCGGGGGGCGAGCTGGCGACCGCGCTGGCTGCCGGGATGCCGCCCGAGCGCATCGCGCTGCACGGCAACAACAAGTCGACCGAGGAGATCGCCCGGGCCGTCGAGGCGGGGGTGGGCCGGATCGTGCTGGACTCCTTCCAGGAGATCGCCCGGGTCGCGCACGTCGCCAGGGGGCTGGGGCGGCGCCAGCCGGTGCAGATCCGGGTCACGGTGGGTGTCGAGGCGCACACGCACGAGTTCATCGCGACCGCGCACGAGGACCAGAAGTTCGGTCTGGCGCTTGCCGGGGGGCAGGCGGCGGAGGCCGTGCGCCGGGTGCTGGGGCTGGAGAGCCTGGAGCTGACCGGTATCCACTCGCACATCGGCTCGCAGATCTTCGACATGGCGGGCTTCGAGGTGTCGGCCCGTCGCGTGGTGGGCCTGTTGACCGAGGTGCGGGACGAGCACGGGGTGGAGCTGCCGGAGATCGACCTGGGCGGCGGTCTGGGGATCGCGTACACGCCCGAGGACGATCCGCGTGAGCCGCACGAGATCGCCAAGGCGCTCGGGGACATCGTGACCCGCGAGTGCGAGGCGGCGGGGCTGGCGGTGCCGCGGCTGTCGGTGGAGCCCGGGCGGGCGATCGTGGGGCCGACGGCGTTCACGCTGTACGAGGTCGGCACGCTCAAGGAGCTGGAGGGGCTGCGCACGTATGTGAGCGTGGACGGCGGCATGTCGGACAACATCCGCACGGCGCTCTACGACGCCGAGTACACGGTGGCGCTGGTCTCCCGTTCGTCCGAGGCGGAGCCGATGCTCAGCCGGGTGGTCGGCAAGCACTGCGAGAGCGGTGACATCGTGGTGCGGGACGCGTTCTTGCCGGCCGACCTGGCGCCGGGTGACCTGCTGGCCGTGCCGGCCACGGGTGCGTACTGCAGGTCGATGGCCAGCAACTACAACCACGCGCTGCGTCCGCCGGTGGTCGCCGTGCGGGACGGGCAGGCGCGGGAGATCGTGCGGCGCGAGACGGAGGAGGATCTCCTGCGGCTCGATGTCGGCTAGCGAGATATACGTCCCACATACTGGACCCGGCGTGGAATCTCCGGTCCGGTAAGTGAGACTTGAGCACCGACAGCTGTGCTCGGGACAGACGGACGTCAGACGGAAACCAGACGGAAGACAGACGGAAAAAGAGGTCGAATGATGCGTACGCGTCCGCTGAAGGTGGCGCTGCTGGGCTGTGGGGTCGTCGGCTCAGAGGTGGCACGCATCATGACGACGCACGCGGACGACCTCGCCCAGCGGATCGGCGCCCCCCTCGAACTGGCGGGGGTCGCCGTCCGCCGCCCCGACCGCGTCCGTGCGGGCATCGACCCCGACCTGGTCACCACCGACGCGGCGGCGCTGGCGGCCCGCGAGGACGTCGACGTCGCGGTCGAGGTCATCGGCGGCATCGAGCCGGCGCGCTCCTTGATCACCTCGGCGTTCGAGCACGGCGCCAGCGTCGTGACGGCGAACAAGGCGCTGCTGGCCGAGGACGGTGCGACGCTCCACGAGTCGGCCGAGAAGCACGGCGTCGACCTCTACTACGAGGCGGCCGTGGCCGCCGCCATCCCGCTGGTGCGGCCGCTGCGCGAGTCGCTGGCCGGTGACGAGGTGGGCCGCGTCCTGGGCATCGTCAACGGCACCACCAACTTCATCCTCGACCGGATGGAGTCCACCGGCGCCGGCTACAGCGAGGCGCTGGACGAGGCGACCGCGCTCGGCTACGCGGAGGCCGACCCCACCGCCGACGTGGAGGGCTTCGACGCCGCCGCGAAGGCCGCCATCCTCGCCGGCATCGCCTTCCACACCCGGGTGCGCCTGGACGACGTGCACCGCGAGGGCCTGGCCGATGTGACGGCCGCCGACATCGCCTCCGCGAAGCGCATGGGCTGCACCGTCAAGCTGCTGGCCATCTGCGAGCGCGCGGCGGACGGCCGCTCGGTGACGGCGCGGGTGCACCCCGCGATGATCCCGCTCAGCCATCCGCTGGCCTCGGTGCGTGAGGCGTACAACGCGGTCTTCGTCGAGTCGGAGGCGGCCGGGCAGCTGATGTTCTACGGCCCCGGCGCGGGCGGCTCGCCCACCGCGTCGGCCGTGCTCGGCGACCTGGTGGCCGCCTGCCGCAACAAGCTCAGCGGCGGCAGGGGGCCCGGCGAGTCGGCGTACGCGCAGCTGCCGGTTTCCCCCATGGGCGAGGTGGTCACCCGTTACCACATCAGCCTGGACGTCGCCGACAAACCCGGCGTCCTCGCGCAGGTCGCAACCGTCTTCGCCGAGCACGGGGTCTCCATCGACACCGTGCGCCAGAAGGGGAAGGAAGGGCCGCACGACGGGGCCTGGCTCGTCGTCGTCACCCACCGGGCCCCGGACGCGGCGCTCAGCGCCACCGTCGAGGCGCTGCGGGGTCTCGACACGGTGCGCGGGGTGGCCAGCATCATGCGGGTCGAGGGTGAGTGAGCATGCGCGGCACGGCCGTATCCGCGCGTGGGGGCGACGCTCCCGCGCGCCGGGTCGGGTGGGCAGCGCGAACAGCCCGGCGCGGTGGGCAGCGCCGGACAAGGGTCAGTAAGGGAGCCAAGGAACAGTGACCGTCATGGAGCCTGAGATGTCTCAGATCCCCGAAGAGGCGTCCGCGGCCGCCGCCCGTGGCGCGGGGCGTCCGCAGTGGCGCGGCATCATCGAGGAGTACCGGGACCGTCTCCCGGTCGCTCCCGACACCACTCCCGTCACGCTCCGCGAGGGAGGCACGCCATTGGTGCCCGCCCGGGTGCTGTCCGATCTGACCGGCTGCGACGTGCACCTGAAGGTGGAGGGCGCCAACCCCACCGGCTCCTTCAAGGACCGCGGGATGACGATGGCGATCACCCGCGCCAAGGAGGAGGGCTCCCAGGCCGTCATCTGCGCCTCCACGGGCAACACCTCCGCGTCGGCCGCCGCGTACGCGGTACGGGCCGGCATGGTCTGCGCCGTCCTGGTGCCGCAGGGCAAGATCGCGCTGGGCAAGATGGGGCAGGCGCTGGTGCACGGCGCGAAGATCCTCCAGGTGGACGGCAACTTCGACGACTGCCTGGAGCTGGCACGCGGCCTGTCGGACAAGTACCCGGTCTCGCTGGTCAATTCGGTCAACCCGGTCCGGATCGAGGGGCAGAAGACCGCGGCGTTCGAGATCGTCGACATGCTCGGCGACGCGCCCGACATCCACGTACTGCCGGTGGGCAACGCGGGCAACATCACGGCCTACTGGAAGGGGTACCGCGAGTACCACGAGAGCGGGCCCGCCACCCGTGCGCCGCGCATGTGGGGCTACCAGGCGTCCGGCGCGGCGCCGATCGTGCGCGGCGAGGCTGTCACGGAGCCGAGCACCATCGCGACCGCCATCCGGATCGGCAATCCGGCCTCCTGGACGCTGGCCGAGCAGGCGCGCGACGAGTCGGCCGGCTTCATCGACATGGTGACCGACCGTCAGATCCTGCGCGCCTACCGTCTGTTGGCCGCGCAGGAGGGCGTGTTCGTGGAGCCTGCCTCGGCCGCGTCGGTCGCCGGGCTGATCCAGGCGACCGAGGAGGGCAAGGTCGAGTCGGGGCAGCGCATCGTCTGCACCGTCACCGGCAACGGCCTCAAGGATCCGGACTGGGCGGTGGCCGGTGCGCCGCAGCCCATCGTCGTCCCCGTCGACGCCGACGCGGCGGCCGAGCGCCTCGGCCTGGCCTGAGCCGCGCCGGGGCCCGTCCGCAAGCCCGGCCCCGGCCGGGGCGGCCGACGGGGGGTCTGGGGACATACGCGGGCGGCAGGGCCCGGGGAAGCGCTGCCGCCTGAGAGGCGGCAGAGACGTACCCCCTCAAGCCGCCGGCGGGCTCGGCCGCAGCCCGCTGCCCCGCCCGCGCCGGGAGGCCGGTCCGACCCCGAAGCGACACGGGCCCGCTCCGAAGCGACGCGGGCCCGCTCCGAAGCGACGCGGGCCCGCTCCGAAGGGACACGGGCCCGCCCGAACGGACGCGGGCTCCCGTGGTGGACTCCGCCGGACGGGGCGTGGCCCCGTCCGGCACGCTCCGCACGGACGTACCGTGCGGAAGCACGGAGAGGCTCGCGACACGCATCGTGCGCCTCCCGTGCGCCCTATGTCGTCAGTGAACCCACCTTCGATAGGCTGAGTTTCACCCCGACCCCCGTAACGTCCCCGCAGCGGGACCTGTGCGGTGCGGTGGCCACTCCGGCACAGCCACGGTCATCCGGCACAGCCACGGTCCGGGGTGCTCCGCACAACCGAACCAAGGAGTGTCATCGGAAGATGGCCGGTCCCGCGTTCCGCGCCGCCGCCGTCCGGGTGCGCGTCCCCGCCACCAGTGCCAACCTCGGCCCCGGCTTCGACACCCTGGGCCTCGCCCTGGGGCTCTACGACGACGTGGTCGTCCGTGTCGCCGACTCCGGCGTGCACATCGATATCGCCGGAGAGGGCGCCGAGACGCTGCCCCGCGACGAGAACCACCTGCTCGTCCGCTCGCTGCGCACCGCCTTCGACCTGCTGGGCGGGCAGCCGCGCGGCCTGGAGATCGTGTGTGCCAACCGCATTCCGCACGGCCGCGGCCTCGGCTCCTCCTCCGCGGCGATCTGCGCGGGCGTGATGGCGGCCCGCGCCGTGACCACCGGCGGTGAGGCCCGTCTGGACGACACCGCGCTGCTGGAGCTGGCCACCGAGATCGAGGGCCACCCCGACAACGTGGCCGCCTGTCTGCTCGGCGGTTTCACGCTGGCGTGGACCGACGGCGGTGCGGCGCGGGCGGTGAGGATGGAGCCCGCGGCATCCCTCGTCCCGGTGGTCTTCGTCCCCGCGAAACCCCTGCTCACGCAGACCGCGCGCGGGCTGCTCCCACGCACCGTGCCGCACGTGGACGCGGCCTTCAACGCGGGGCGTGCCGCGCTGCTCGTCGAGGCGATGACGCGCCGCCCCGAGCTGCTGCTGGCCGCCACCGAGGACCGGCTGCACCAGGAGTACCGCGCCCCGGCCATGACTGAGAGCGCCGACCTGGTGGGCCGGCTGCGGACCGAGGGCGTCCCCGCCGTCATCTCGGGCGCGGGTCCCACGGTGCTCGCGCTGGCCGCCGACGAGGGCGAGGCCGACAAGGTCTCCCGGCTGGCGGGCGAGGGCTGGACGGCCAACCGGCTGGCCCTCGACGCCGCGGGGGCCAGCGTGCTGCCCCTCTCGGCGGGCCCCGCGGGCGGTCCTGGCGGCTCCGACGGCGGCAGCGCGAGCGGCGGCGCCGTGGGTGGCGGCTCCGTCACCCCGGGTGCGGGACAGGCGCCGGGGGGATCGGGCGACCGGCCCCGGTGACACCGGGTTGCGGATCTTCGAGAGGGGGAATGTTTGTTGGATCCGGTAGTGTTAACCTCAAGTCTGCACTCGCAGTCTCGTGGACCTCGCACAGAAAAGTGCGATGGTTCGAGGAGTGCGGTGCTTGCGTGTTCCCCTGGCAGCCCCAGCAGGGGCCACCTCTTCTTCCAGGAGCCCCCCGTATTGCTCGGACCACTGTCGGGCAGGGGCGAACACGCTCCGGAGCCGACGTGAAGGACATCCGTGTCGAGGCTTCACGCCGAACCCACGTACTGATCTCCCCGCCGTACATCGAGGCGGGACCACCGCCCCGGCGAAGTCCCCCAGCACAGGACCACAGCCGGACAGCACAACCGGTCGCCGAGCCAGACTGGCCGACGTCCGCTCCAGGGAAGGACCCTTCGTGAGCGACACCACCGATCTGATGGGCGTGAACGCCGATACCGCAGCCGACGGTGCCGCGGCGCCCGCCGCTACGGACGCTTCCGCCGCGCCTGCGGCCTCCGGTGCCGCACCCAGGCGTCGGCGCTCCGGCACGGGGCTCGAGGGCATGGTGCTGGCGGAGCTCCAGCAGGTCGCCTCCAGCCTCGGCATCAGGGGCACCGCCCGGATGCGCAAGAGCCAGCTGATCGAGGTCATCAAGGAGCGCCAGGCGGGCGGCAGTTCGCAAGGCGCCTCCGACAAGGACGGCAAGGGCGCCAAGCCCGCCGACAGCAAGGACGGCAAGGGCGCCAAGCCCGCCGGGGACCAGGACGCCGGGGACCAGGCGGCCAAGGACGCCAAGTCCCCCGAGGGCGGCGAGCCCGCCGCCGAGCAGAAGCCGAAGCGCCGCGCAACCTCGCGGACCCGTACGGGCGATGCCGAGACCGAGCAGCAGCAGATCGACATCCCCGGGCAGACCGAGGGCGACGCCAAGGCGGCCCAGGAGGGCGGCCGGGCGCGCCGCGGCAAGGCCGACTCCGCCGACGCCGCCGAGGGCCGCGGCGACGCCAAGTCCGGCGGTGACAGCGGCAAGCAGGACGGCAAGGACACCAGGGCCGAGCGGTCCGACAAGGACGGCGGCAAGGGCGGCCCCTCCGGCGACGGCAAGCAGCAGCAGGACCGTCCCTCCAAGCGGGACCGCCAGCGTGACCGCGACCGCGACCGCAACCGCGGGAAGAACGACGGCGGCAGCCAGCAGAACCAGTCGGGTGGCGGCGGCGGCCGCCGGGACGAGGCCTTCGACGACGACGGCGGCGGTGGCCGCCGCGGGCGCCGGGGCCGTTACCGGGACCGCAGGGGCCGCCGCGGCGGCCGTGAGGAATTCGAGCCGCAGATCGCCGAGGACGACGTCCTGATCCCGGTCGCCGGCATCCTCGACATCCTCGACAACTACGCGTTCGTGCGCACCTCCGGCTACCTGCCGGGCCCGAACGACGTGTACGTCTCGCTCGCCCAGGTCCGCAAGAACGGCCTGCGCAAGGGCGACCACGTCACCGGTGCGGTGCGGCAGCCGCGCGAGGGGGAGCGGCGCGAGAAGTTCAACGCGCTGGTCCGTCTCGACTCGGTCAACGGGATGTCGCCGGAGGACGGCAAGGGCCGCTCGGAGTTCAACAAGCTGACCCCGCTCTACCCGCAGGAGCGGCTGCGTCTGGAGACGGAGCCGAACCAGCTCACCCCGCGGATCATCGACCTGGTCTCGCCCGTCGGCAAGGGCCAGCGCGGTTTGATCGTGGCCCCGCCGAAGGCGGGCAAGACCACGGTGCTCCAGTCGATCGCGAACTCGATCACGCGGAACAACCCCGAGTGCCACCTGATGGTCGTCCTGGTGGACGAGCGTCCCGAAGAGGTCACCGACATGCAGCGGTCGGTCAAGGGCGAGGTCATCTCCTCGACCTTCGACCGCCCGGCCGAGGACCACACCACCATCGCCGAGCTCGCCATCGAGCGGGCCAAGCGGCTGGTGGAGCTGGGCCACGACGTGGTGATCCTGCTGGACAACATCACCCGCCTCGCCCGCGCCTACAACCTGGCGGCGCCGGCCTCGGGCCGCATCCTGTCCGGCGGTGTGGACTCCACGGCGCTGTACCCGCCGAAGAAGTTCTTCGGCGCGGCGCGCAACATCGAGGACGGCGGCTCCCTGACGATCCTCGCGGCGGCGCTGGTGGAGACCGGCTCCCGCATGGAGGAGGTCATCTTCGAGGAGTTCAAGGGCACCGGCAACCTGGAGCTCAAGCTCGACCGGAAGCTCGCCGAGAAGCGGATCTTCCCCGCGGTGGACGTGGACCAGTCCAGCACCCGCAAGGAGGAGATCCTCATGGCGAACGACGAGCTCCAGATCGTCTGGAAGCTGCGTCGCGTGCTGCACGCGCTGGACCAGCAGCAGGCCATCGAGCTGCTGCTGGACAAGATGAAGCAGACGAAGTCCAACGCGGAGTTCCTGCTCCAGATCCAGAAGACGACCCCGACGCCCAACGGCCAGGACTGAGGCCGACAGGCCGCTCGCGCGCGGGTGCCCGTGCGGAGGCGTCGCCCGGACGGATCACGGCGAGGGCCGTTCCACCACGTACGGTGGAGCGGCCCTCGCCGTCTGTTTTGGCTGCTCGGAGCGGGGCCCCAGCGGCGCTGAGAGCTTGCCCACAGGCCCGCTCCGCGGCGCGGCCGTGTCGGCTCGCCGGGCGTGGGTACGTCGTCGCAGGTAAAACGGGACCAAGGGCGAGATGTGGGCCCGTTCGCGCGCCGCTGTCCCGCCGCGCGCGGCCGACGCGTGTGGTGACGCGTTGTGCAACCCTTCCGGCGAGACCCAGCGTCCACACAGGACAAAGCGTCCACACAGGACACGCCACGAGCAGGACTGAGGGAAGTGACAATGGCGGGCGACAGCTACGAGGGCGACACGGCGGCAGGAGGCCGCTCCCGGGGCATACGTGCCACGGGCCGTCGCCGCAGGCCGCGCAGCGGGCGTCGGCGCGCCATGCGAGCCGCCGCCTGGACCGTGGCGGGTGCGGTCGTGCTCGGCGGTACCAGTCTCGGGTTCGTCTATTTCAAGCTGGACGGCAACATCTCAGGCGTCGACATCAACGCGGCCCTGGGGACGGACCGGCCCGAGGACGTGCCCAACGGCTCGATGGACATACTGGTCCTCGGCTCGGACACGCGCGCGGGTGACAACGCGAAGTACGGCCAGGACCAGGGCGGCGCCCGCTCGGACACGGCGATGGTGCTGCACATCAACGAGAAGCACGACAAGGCGTCGGTCGTCTCGATACCCCGGGACACGCTGGTGCAGCGCCCGGCGTGCAAGGGCGACGCGTCGGAGGGCCACAAGAACGTTCCGGCCCAGCGGGCCATGTTCAACAGCGCCTACGAGGTCGGCGGCCCCGCGTGCGCCGTCAAGACGGTCGAGTCCCTCTCCGGTGTACGGATGGACCACTACCTCGAGGTGGACTTCGCGGGCTTCAAGAAGCTCATCAACACCCTCGGCGGGGTGGAGATGACCACCTCCAAGCCGATCCACGACAAGAACAGCCGCCTCAACCTGCAAGCCGGCACCCACCAGCTCACCGGCGAGCAGTCGCTCGGCCTGGTGCGTACCCGGCACGGTGTCGGCGACGGCAGCGACCTGGGGCGCATCCAGCTCCAGCAGGCGTTCGTGAAGGCCCTCATCGACCAGGTCAACAGCATCGGGGTCTTCAGCAGCCCGAAGAAGCTCTACGACCTGGCCGACACCGCGACCTCGGCGATCACCACGGACTCGGAGCTGGACTCGGTCGGCGATCTGACCGGCATGGCCAAGATGCTCAAGGGCATCAAGTCCGACGACATCCAGATGACGACGCTGCCGGTCCGGTACGACCCGGCCGACCCCAACCGGGTGGTCCAGATCGACTCCAAGACCGACAAGGTGTGGCGGGCGCTCCGGCACGACACCCCGGTGCCGAAGTCGGCGACCAAGGGCTCGGCGGGCGACAGGACCGACATAGGCGGTGTGGTCGGCGGCAAGAAGGCCACCAGGGCGGCGGCCGAGGAGCAGACCGGGCGCTGAGGGGGCCCGTCTCGCGACGGAACCACCCGGGCCCCCGGGCGCTGCCGACAAGGCCCGGGGACCCGGGGAATATCGGGCTCGGCCCCCCGGTTTTGGGGGGTGCGGCAACCAGTGGCAAACTGGATCGTCGGCCCCGGTTCACGGGAAACAACCCGTCTCCCGACCCGGCGCCCTCCCGAACCTAGGAGTGACCTTGAAGCGCGACATCCACCCCGAGTACCGCGAGACCCAGGTGAGCTGCACCTGCGGCAACTCGTTCACCACGCGCAGCACCATGTCGGAAGGCGTCGTCCGCGCCGACATCTGCTCGGCCTGCCACCCGTTCTACACCGGCAAGCAGAAGATCCTCGACACCGGTGGCCGCGTGGCCCGTTTCGAGGCGCGCTTCGGCAAGAACGCCGGCACCGCCAAGAAGTAGCGACACCGCAGCGCCGGTCCGCGGCTGCCCCGTGCCGGGCAGCCCGGCCCGGCGCTCTTTTGGTGCTCGGCGCCCGGAGCACGCCGCCTGCCCGGCTGAGGCGCGCGGCCCGCCCGGGCGCCTCACGTCTTCCGTAAGCGTCCTTGCGTAAGCGGTCCGCCAGTAAGCCGTCAGTAAAGGGATGACCACGATGTTCGAGGCGGTCGAGGAACTCGTCGGCGAGCACGCCGATCTGGAACGGCGGCTCGCCGACCCGGCGATCCACGCCGACCAGGCGGGTGCCCGCCGGCTGAACAAGCGCTACGCCGAGCTCACCCCGATCGTCACCGCCTACGGCGAGTGGAAGCGGACCGGGGACGACATCGGCACGGCGCGGGAACTGGCTTTTGAGGACGCGGAGTTCGCCGCCGAGGTCAAGGAGTTGGAGCGCCGCCGCGAGGAGCTCGCCGAGCGGCTGCGGCTGCTGCTCGTTCCGCGCGACCCCAGCGACGACAAGGACGTCATCCTGGAGATCAAGGCCGGTGAGGGCGGCGACGAGTCCGCGCTGTTCGCCGGCGACCTGCTGCGGATGTATCTGCGCTACGCCGAGCGGCACGGCTGGAAGGCCGAGCTGATCGACTCCACCGAGTCCGACCTGGGCGGCTACAAGGACGTGCGGGTCGCCGTGAAGACCAAGGGCGCCTCCGAGCCGGGCCAGGGCGTCTGGGCGCGGCTGAAGTACGAGGGCGGGGTGCACCGCGTGCAGCGGGTGCCCGCCACCGAGTCGCAGGGCCGTATCCACACCTCCGCCGCCGGCGTCCTCGTCCTGCCGGAGGCCGAGGAGGTCGACGTGGAGATCAACCCGAACGACCTGCGGATCGACGTCTACCGCTCGTCCGGGCCCGGCGGGCAGTCGGTCAACACCACCGACTCGGCCGTCCGCATCACGCACGAGCCCACCGGCATCGTCGTCTCCTGCCAGAACGAGAAGAGCCAGCTCCAGAACAAGGAGCAGGCCCTGCGCATCCTGCGCGCCAGGCTGCTGGCCGCGGCGCAGGAGGAGGCCGAGAAGGAGGCGTCCGACGCCCGCCGCAGCCAGGTCCGTACCGTGGACCGCTCCGAGCGGGTGCGCACCTACAACTTCCCGGAGAACCGCATCTCCGACCACCGCGTCGGCTTCAAGGCCTACAACCTCGACCAGGTGCTGGACGGTGAGCTCGACGCGGTCGTGCAGGCCTGTGTGGACGCCGACTCCGCGGCCAAACTGGCCGCGGCACAGTGACGCGCAGGGGTACGCCGTGACGCGGAAGACGCCGACAACCGTGCTGGCCCCGGGGAGGGGAACGGAGTGAACGTGCTGCTCGCCGAGGTGGCGCAGGCCACCCAGCGGCTGGCCGACGCGGGCGTGGACTCGCCCCGTTTCGACGCCGAGGAGCTCGCGGCGTTCGTGCACGGCGTGGGACGCGGTGAGCTGCACCGCGTCGCCGACGCCGACTTCGACGCGCGCTACTGGGAGGCCGTCGCCCGCAGGGAGGCCCGCGAACCGCTCCAGCACATCACGGGGCGTGCGTTCTTCCGCTACCTGGAGCTGCACGTGGGCGCCGGCGTCTTCGTGCCGCGCCCCGAGACGGAGTCCGTGGTCGGCTGGGCGATAGACGCCGTGCGCGCCATGGACGTCGCCGAGCCGCTGATCGTGGACCTGTGCACCGGGTCAGGGGCGATCGCGCTGGCGCTCGCCCAGGAGGTGCCCCGCTCGCGGGTGCACGCCGTCGAGCTCGACGAGTCAGCCCTGGAGTGGGCCCGCAGGAACGTCGAGGGCTCCCGGGTGTCGCTCCACCACGGCGACGCGCGCGCCGCGCTGCGCGAGCTGGACGGCCAGGTCGACCTGGTCATCTCCAATCCGCCCTACATCCCGCTCACCGAGTGGGAGTACGTGGCGCCCGAGGCCCGCGACCACGACCCGCAGCTGGCGTTGTTCTCGGGTGAGGACGGCCTGGACGTCATCCGCGGGCTGGAGCGCGCCGCGCACCGGCTGCTGCGCCCCGGCGGCGTGGTGGTCATCGAGCACGCCGACACCCAGGGCGGCCAGGTGCCCTGGATCTTCACCGAGGACCGCGGCTGGGCGGACGCCGCGGACCACCCCGACCTCAACAACCGGCCCCGTTTTGCCACAGCACGCAGGGAGGTGCCGTGATGGCACGGCGTTACGACTGCTCCGACGCGACCGATCGCGCGACTGGACTGCGCGAGGCGGCCTCGGCCGTCAAGCGCGGGGAACTCGTCGTGCTGCCGACGGACACCGTCTACGGGATCGGCGCCGACGCCTTCAGCGCCGACGCCGTCGGCGATCTGCTGGAGGCCAAGGGCCGCGGCCGGGGCATGCCCTCGCCGGTGCTGGTGGGCTCCCCGAACACGCTGCACGGCCTGGTCACGGACTTCTCCGAGCAGGCGTGGGAACTGGTGGACGCCTACTGGCCCGGCGCGCTGACCCTGGTGGCCAAGCACCAGCCGTCGCTGACCTGGGACCTGGGGGAGACCCACGGCACCGTCGCGGTGCGGATGCCGCTGCACCCTGTCGCCATCGAGCTGCTGACCGAGTTCGGCCCGATGGCCGTCTCCTCGGCGAACCTGACGGGGCGCGCGGCGCCCGCCACCTGTGACGAGGCACAGGAGATGCTCGGTGAGTCGGTCGCCGTCTACCTCGACGGCGGGCCCACCCAGGACAACGTGCCCTCCTCCATCGTCGACGTCTCAGGTCCTGTGCCGCTCCTGCTGCGCGCCGGTGCCCTCGACGCCGACGAGCTGCGCAAGGTGGTTCCCGACCTGGAGGTGGCCGGGTAGTGACCGCCCCACCCGGGCGTGGTGCGGCCGAGTCCGGCGGCATAAACGGCGCCGCCGGCGCGTTCCGCATCCTCCACGTCTCCACTGGCAACGTGTGCCGCTCGCCGATCACCGAGCGGCTCACCCGGCATGCCCTGGCCGAACGGCTCGGCGCCAGCCGCACCGGCGGCCTCGTGGTCGAGAGCGCGGGCACCTGGGGGCACGAGGGCGCGCCCATGGAGGAGAACGCCCTCGCGGTCCTGCTGGAGTACGGGGCGGACGCCGAGGGCTTCACGGGACGCGAGCTGCTGGACGAACACGTGGTCCGCGCCGACCTGGTACTGACCGCCACCCGCGACCACCGGGCCCAGGTCGTCTCCATGGGCCACTCGGCGGGACTGCGCACCTTCACGCTCAAGGAGTTCACCCGCCTGGTGCGGGCCATAGACCCCGCGACGCTGCCCGCCGCGCGCAGCCGTGAGGAAGTGGTCGAGCGGGCGCACGCGCTGGTCCAGGCGGCCGCGGCGCTGCGCGGCTGGCTGCTGGCGCCCAGCCCGGAGGCGGACGAGATCCACGATCCGTACGGGGCGCCGATCCCGTACTTCCGCAGCGTCGGCGAGGAGATCAGCCAGGCGCTGGACCCGGTGGTCACCGCGTTGACGGGGGTGCCGGCGGCGGCGGGCGCGGCCGGCCGCGGCCCCGGCGGCCCGCTGTACCGGTGACGGCCTTGAACCTGCCGTGGTACCGGTGGCGGCCGCGGAGGGTACGAGGCCGTCACCATGTGTCATAGGCTGTGGTCCGAGCAGTTCGGCTCGTTGACGTTGGCCTATGGTGTGGGCCCGAGCAACCCGCGAGACCTCTGGGGAGTCCGTGCGTGAGTATCTGCTGACGCTGTGCGTCACAGCCGCGGTCACCTACCTGCTGACCGGCCCGGTGCGCAAGTTCGCCATCGCGGCGGGCGCGATGCCCCCTGTGCGGGCGCGGGACGTGCACCGCGAGCCCACACCGCGGCTCGGCGGCATCGCCATGTTCGGCGGCTTGTGCGCGGGATTGCTGGTGGCCTCGCAACTCACCAACATCGGTGAGCTGTTCACCCTGTCCGACGAGCCCAGGGCCCTGTTGTCAGGGGCCGGGCTGATCTGGCTGATCGGCGTCCTGGACGACAAGTGGGGCGTCGACGCGCTGGTGAAGCTCGGCGGGCAGATGATCGCCGCCGGCGTGATGGTGCTCCAGGGGCTGACGATCCTGTGGCTCCCGGTCCCGGGCGTCGGCAACGTGGCCCTCACACCGCTCCAGGGCACGCTGCTGACGGTGGCCCTGGTCGTGATCACCATCAACGCGGTCAACTTCGTCGACGGCCTCGACGGCCTGGCCTCCGGCATGGTCTGCATCGCCGCGCTGGCGTTCTTCATGTACGCGTACCGCATCTGGTACGGCTACGGCATCGAGGCGGCGGCTCCGGCGACGCTGTTCGCCGCGGTCCTGATGGGCATGTGCCTGGGCTTCCTGCCGCACAACATGCACCCGTCGCGGATCTTCATGGGCGACTCGGGCTCCATGCTGATCGGCCTCGTGCTGGCCGCGGGCGCCGTCTCGATCACCGGCCAGGTGGATCCTGACCTGATGGTCGAGCACACCGGTTCGGTCAAGAGCGCGGTGCACACGATGGTGCCCCTCTACATGCCGCTGCTGCTGCCGCTCAGCATCATCGCCATCCCCGTGGCCGACCTGGTGCTGGCCATCGTGCGGCGCACCTGGAACGGGCGCTCCCCGTTCGCGGCGGACCGTGGCCACCTGCACCACCGGCTGCTGGAGATCGGGCACTCGCACAGCCGCGCGGTGCTGATCATGTACTTCTGGGCCGCGTTGATCGCCTTCGGCGCCGTGGCCTTCTCCGTGCGCTCCTCCAGCCTGGCCATCGTGCTGGCCATCGTGCTGCTCAGCGCCGTGGGGCTGATCGTGCTGCTGTTGCCGCGCTACACCCCGCGCGTGCCGGCCTGGTCACAGCGCATGCTGCCGCCCCGCTACCGGCGCTCGACCCAGGCGCAGGGCGCCGCCGGGGTGGACCCGACGCCGCCTGGTCCCGGAGAGGACCCCGAGCCGGCCGGCGAGGACGCCGAGGAGGGGGAGCGGGCGCCCGCGTTGGCGGGGCTTGAGGGGGCGACGGCGCTGGGGGAGCGTCGGCAGTTCACCCGCCCGAAGAAGATCAACACCCGGGACTGACCCGCCCTGTTGGCTGCCGCGCCGCGGCGGAATGCGTCAATACCAGACATAGCGTTCGGCGTCAGCCCGGTGCGCACAGACTCATGCCTCTGTGTGACCGGCAGCACACGAAGTAGGTAAAGACCTCATCAAATAGTTTGTGATACCGTTCACGAAACCCGGTGACAACCGAAGTGCCGCGCTGGTGCGGGCGCTTCTGCGGGAGGTCGGTCCGCCCTCCGGGCCGGGCTACTCTCGTCACCCGACGACTCACATTTCCCCGAGTTCCCCCGGAGCACACCACATGCAGTCGAACGACGCACGCATGCTGCTGCACTGCGCCGTCCCGACCGCCGTAGCCGGTGTCGTGGCCGCAGCGATCAGCGGCGTGTTCGCAGGAGGCAAGGGAGCGATCGGCGGCGCAGCCGGAGCACTCGTCGTGATCCTCTTCATGGGGCTCGGCCTTTACGTCCTCCAGCGGACGGCGCGCTCTCTCCCGCACCTCTTTCAGGCGATGGGCCTCCTGCTCTATACGACCCAGATTCTCCTGCTGTTCGTGGTGCTGGTGGTCTTCCGGGATACGACTCTTTTCGACACCGAGACCTTCGCGTTCACTCTGCTCGGCTCCACCATCGTGTGGGTGGCCGCCCAGGGCAGGGCGCACATGAAGGCGAAGATCCTGTATGTCGAGCCCTCCTCAGGTGGCAGCGAGAAGGCCAGTGCCACGTAGGGGCGGGATAAGCGCTCGTTCGAGCAACTGCTATCGTCCGTTGCCAACTGCGGCGCAGCAGACGGCGGCGGCAGAGCTCCGCTCCGTTCCGGCCCTCACGCCACGAAACGGACGCTCTGACGCCCTGATCAGCCGCCGCCCCCGATTCGTACGACCCAGACCAGTGCCGTTCCGTGGCAGCAGGCCGCGCCGACACAACGAGGTAGCCGTTTTCATGCGCCATGCAGAAGGAGCCCGCGGTGAGTGCTGACCAGATGCTCGCCTTTGAGACCGACTGCCACCTTTTCAGTGGTTGCGGCTTCGAGGCTCCCGGGCTCCACTCGTTCGTCTTCGAGCCGATGTTCAGCATCGGCGGATTCGACTTCAACAAGCCGATCCTGCTCGCCCTCGTCGGCACGCTCGCCATCGTGTGGTTCTTCTGGGCGGCCTTCGCCAAGCCGAAGATCGTCCCCGGAAAGCTCCAGATGATCGCGGAGGCCGGATACGACTTCATCCGCCGAGGCGTCGTCTACGAGACGATCGGCAAGAAGGAAGGCGAGAAGTACGTCCCCTTCGTGGTGGCGCTCTTCTTCTTCGTGTGGGTGATGAACCTGTGGGCGGTCATCCCGCTCGCCCAGTTCCCCGTCACGTCGATCTTCTCGATTCCGCTCGGTCTCGCGCTGATCGTCTACATCGTCTGGGTCGGGCTCACCTTCAAGCGGCAGGGCTGGACCGGCGCCTGGAAGAACTTCACCGGCTACGACAAGTCCCTCGGCCCGGTGCTGCCGATGGTCATGGTCATCGAGTTCTTCTCGAACCTGCTGGTGCGCCCCTTCACGCACTCCGTCCGGCTCTTCGCGAACATGTTCTCGGGCCACATGCTGGTGGCGCTGTTCACGATCGCGACCTGGTACATGCTCAACGGTATCGGGATCGCCTACTCGGCCGTCTCCTTCATCATGACCATCGTCATGATCGCGTTCGAGCTGTTCATCCAGGTCATCCAGGCGTACGTGTTCGTTCTGCTGACCTGCTCCTACATCCAGGGCGCGCTCGTCAAGGAACACTGAGCCGGCCCGCTCCCCGCACAACCCCCAGCTGTCCGGCGGCCAACCCCCGCCGGTCCGTACAGAGAAGGAAGTAACGGCATGTCCGCTGCTCTCGACATGGTCAACATCGCCGCCTCCGAAGGCGTCACCGGTAACCTCGGCTCCATCGGCTACGGTCTCGCCGCCATCGGCCCCGGCATCGGCGTCGGCATCGTCTTCGGTAACGGCACCCAGGCGCTGGCCCGCCAGCCCGAGGCCGCCGGTCTGATCCGTCAGAACCAGATCCTCGGCTTCGCCTTCTGTGAGGCGCTGGCCCTCATCGGCATCGTCATGGGCTTCATCTTCCGTTCCTGACGGCCGAGCGAACGAACCCTTTTTCCGACGGAAGGCACTGACGTGAACGCCCTGGTACCCATGGCGGAGACCGAGGTTCCGCAGAACCCGCTCATCCCGCCGATTCCAGAGTTCGTCATCGGCCTGATCGCATTCGCCATCGTCTTCTTCTTCCTGTGGAAGAAGCTCCTTCCGAGCATCAACAAGGTGCTGGAAGAGCGTCGTGAAGCCATTGAGGGCGGCATCGAGAAGGCCGAGGCGGCTCAGCAGGAGGCTGCCGACGTACTCCAGCAGTACAAGGACCAGCTCTCCGAGGCCCGCCACGAGGCCGCCCGACTGCGTGCCGAGGCACAGGAGCAGGGCGCGGCGCTCATCGCCGAGATGCGCGCCGAGGGCCAGCGGCAGCGTGAGGAGATCATCGCAGCCGGTCACTCCCAGATCGACGCCGATCGCAAGCAGGCCGCGGCCACGCTCCGCCAGGACGTGGGCAAGCTCGCCACCGACCTGGCAGGCAAGCTCGTCGGCGAGTCCCTGGAGGACCACGCCCGGCAGAGCCGCGTGATCGACCGCTTCCTCGACGGCCTCGAAGAGACCGCCGAGACGGAGGCGAATGCCAACGGAGCCGCCCGATGAACGCCGGAACGGCGACGAGTCGAGCGAGCGCCGGCGAGCGAGTCGAGGAGCGTGACCGATGAACGGAGCGAGCCGTGAGGCGCTTGCCGCCGCACGCGAGAGCCTGACCGCGCTGACCGACTCCACATCGGCCGACGCCGCGGCCCTCGCCGACGAGCTCGCCGCCGTCACCGCGCTGCTGGAGCGCGAGGTCTCGCTGCGCCGGGTCCTCACCGACCCGGCGCAGGACGGGGAGGCCAAGGCGTCGCTGGCCCACCGCGTGCTGGGCGGCCAGGTCAGCGGCCCGGCGCTCGACGTGATCTCCGGCATGGTCCGCTCCCGGTGGTCCACCCCGCGCGACCTGGTCGACGCGGTCGAGGAGCTGGCCGACCTGGCCGATCTGGTGGCGGCGGAGCGCGACGGCTCGCTTGACGACGTCGAGGACGAGCTGTTCCGCTTCGCCAGGACGGCGGCCTCCTCGCCCGACCTGCGCTCGGCCCTGACCAGCCGGACAGCGGCTCCGGCGGCCAAGAGTGCCCTGGTCAACACGCTGCTCGCCGGCCGGGTGCGCCCGGCCACCGAGCGGCTGGTGACCCGCCTGGTGATCCAGCCGCGGGGACGTAGCCTGGAGGCGGGGCTGGAAGCCCTGTCCAAGCTGGCAGCCGAGCGTCGCAACCGTTCGGTCGCCGTGGTGACGTCCGCGGTGCCGCTCAGCGACGAGCAGAAGCGGCGTCTGGGCGCGTCGCTGGCCAAGCTGTACGGCCGCCAGGTCCACCTCAACCTGGACGTGGACCCCGAGATCCTCGGCGGGATCAGGGTCCAGGTGGGCGACGAGGTGATCAACGGCTCGGTCGCCGACCGGCTGGAGCGGGCGCAGCGGCGGATGGCGGGCTGAAGGGCACACCCGAGCCCCGAGGTCGCGGCAGGACCCGGCGCGTGCGCGCCAACCAACTCAACAAGCATGAACGCGGCCCGAGTTGGGCCGTACATGGGAGCCGGGGGAGACGCCCCCCGGTGCCCGCAGCAACTTACGGGCCCAACAAGGAGAGCAGGGAACCCAGATGGCGGAGCTCACGATCCGGCCGGATGAGATCCGGGACGCGCTGGAGAACTTTGTCCAGTCGTACACGCCGGACGCGGCCTCGCGGGAAGAGGTCGGTACGGTCAGCGCTGCCAGCGATGGCATCGCGAAGGTCGAGGGGCTGCCCTCGGCCATGGCGAACGAGCTGCTGAAGTTCGAGGACGGCACCCTCGGCCTCGCCCTCAACCTCGAGGAGCGGGAGATCGGTGCGGTCGTCCTCGGTGAGTTCAGCGGCATCGAGGAGGGCCAGTCGGTGCAGCGCACCGGCGAGGTCCTGTCGGTCCCGGTCGGCGACGGCTACCTCGGCCGTGTCGTCGACCCGCTGGGTGCCCCGATCGACGGTCTCGGTGAGATCGAGCCCGAGGCCCGCCGTGCCCTGGAGCTCCAGGCGCCCACGGTCATGGACCGCAAGTCCGTGCACGAGCCGATGGCGACCGGCTACAAGGCCGTCGACACCATGACCCCGATCGGCCGCGGCCAGCGCCAGCTGGTCATCGGCGACCGCCAGACCGGCAAGACCGCGCTGTGCGTCGACACGATCATCAACCAGCGCGACAACTGGCGCTCCGGCGACCCGGACAAGCAGGTCCGCTGCATCTACGTCGCCGTCGGCCAGAAGGGCTCCACCATCGCGTCCGTGCGCGGCGCGCTGGAGGAGGCCGGTGCGCTGGAGTACACGACGATCGTCGCGGCCCCCGCGTCGGACCCGGCCGGCTTCAAGTACATCGCCCCCTACACCGGCTCGGCCATCGGCCAGCACTGGATGTACCAGGGCAAGCACGTGCTGGTCGTCTTCGACGACCTGTCCAAGCAGGCCGACGCCTACCGCGCCGTCTCCCTGCTGCTGCGCCGCCCGCCGGGCCGTGAGGCCTACCCGGGTGACGTGTTCTACCTGCACTCCCGGCTGCTGGAGCGCTGCGCGAAGCTCTCCGACGACATGGGCAAGGGCTCGATGACGGGTCTCCCGATCGTCGAGACCAAGGCGAACGACGTCTCGGCGTTCATTCCGACCAACGTCATCTCCATCACCGACGGACAGTGCTTCTTGGAGTCCGACCTGTTCAACGCGGGCCAGCGCCCTGCACTGAACGTCGGTATCTCCGTCTCCCGCGTCGGTGGCTCCGCGCAGCACAAGGCGGTCCGGCAGATCACCGGGTCGCTCCGGGTGAACCTGGCGCAGTACCGCGAACTGGAGGCGTTCGCCGCCTTCGGTTCCGACCTGGACGACGCCTCGAAGTCCGCGCTGGAGCGCGGTAAGCGCATGACCGAGCTGCTCAAGCAGCCGCAGTACGCGCCGTTCTCCACCGAGGACCAGGTCGTCTCCATCTGGTCCGGCACCAACGGCAAGATGGACGACGTGCCGGTCGAGGACATCCGCCGGTTCGAGCGCGAGCTGCTGGACTACATGCACCGCGAGGAGTCGGGCCTGCTGACCAGCATCCGCGAGGGTGCCAAGATGTCGGACGACACCATCCAGACGCTCGGCGACGCGGTCGACAAGTTCAAGACCCAGTTCGAGACCTCGGACGGCAAGCTGCTGGGCGAGGGCTGAGCATGGGTGCCCAGCTCAGGGTCTACAAGCGGCGGATCAAGTCCGTCACTGCGACCAAGAAGATCACCCGGGCGATGGAGATGATCGCCGCCTCGCGCATCATCAAGGCGCAGCGCAGGGTGGCCGCGTCCGAGCCGTACGCCACGGAGCTCACCCGCGCGGTCACCGCCGTGGCGGGCGGCTCCGCCACCTCGCACCCGCTGCTGACCGAGGCCGAGCAGCCCAAGCGGGCCGCGGTCCTGCTCATCACGAGCGACCGCGGGCTCGCGGGCGGCTACAACTCCAACGCCATCAAGGCGGCCGAGCAGCTCAACGAGCGGCTGACCGCCGAGGGCAAGGAGATCGTCAGCTTCATCGTCGGCTCCAAGGGTGTGGCCTACTACGGTTTCCGTGACCGTCCGGTCAAGGAGTCGTTCACCGGCTTCACGGACAACCCGACCTACGCCGACGCCAAGACGGTGGCTGCGTCGCTGATCGAGGCGGTGCAGCAGGAGACCGCCGAGGGCGGCGTGGACGAGCTGCACATCGTCTACACCGAGTTCGTCTCGATGATGACGCAGACGCCGGTGCGCGACCGGATGCTGCCGCTCACCCTCGACGGCGACCAGGCGACGGAGGCGGCCGGCGGCAAGGGTGTCCTTCCGCTGTACGACTTCGAGCCCTCGGCCGAGGACGTGCTGGACGCGCTGCTGCCGCGGTACGTCGAATCCCGGGTCTACAACGCCCTGCTCCAGGCGGCTGCCTCCAAGCACGCCGCCACCCGCAGGGCGATGAAGTCCGCGACCGACAACGCCGAGGAACTCATCAAGTCGCTGACGCGGCTTGCCAACGCGGCCCGCCAGGCCGACATCACCCAGGAAATCAGCGAGATCGTCGGTGGGGCGAGCGCGCTGGCTGACGCTAACGCGGGGAGTGACCGCTAACCATGACCACCACTGTTGAGACGGCCGCCGCCACGGGCCGTGTTGCCCGGGTCATCGGCCCGGTCGTCGACGTGGAGTTCCCCGTCGACGCCATGCCGGACATCTACCAGGCGCTGACGGTCGAGGTTCTCGACCCGGCCGAGGACGGCAAGCGCAAGACCCTGACCCTGGAGGTCGCACAGCACCTCGGTGAGGGCATGGTCCGCGCCATCTCCATGGAGCCGACCGACGGCCTGGTCCGCCAGGCCCCGGTGACCGACACCGGCGCGGGCATCACGGTGCCCGTCGGTGACGTCACCAAGGGCCGGGTCTTCAACACCCTCGGCAGGATCCTGAACGAGCCGGAGGCCGAGTCCGAGGTCACCGAGCGGTGGTCCATCCACCGCAAGGCGCCCGCGTTCGACCAGCTCGAGTCGAAGACCGAGATGTTCGAGACCGGCCTGAAGGTTGTCGACCTGCTGACCCCGTACGTCAAGGGCGGCAAGATCGGCCTCTTCGGCGGTGCGGGCGTCGGCAAGACGGTCCTCATCCAGGAAATGATCATGCGTGTGGCCAAGCTGCACGAGGGCGTTTCCGTGTTCGCCGGCGTCGGCGAGCGCACCCGTGAGGGCAACGACCTGATCGAGGAGATGGACGAGTCCGGCGTTCTCCCGCAGACCGCGCTGGTCTTCGGCCAGATGGACGAGCCGCCGGGCACCCGTCTCCGCGTCGCGCTGGCCGGTCTGACCATGGCGGAGTACTTCCGCGATGTGCAGAAGCAGGACGTGCTGTTCTTCATCGACAACATCTTCCGCTTCACCCAGGCCGGTTCCGAGGTCTCCACGCTGCTGGGCCGCATGCCCTCCGCGGTGGGCTACCAGCCGAACCTGGCGGACGAGATGGGTGTGCTCCAAGAGCGCATCACCTCGACCCGCGGCCACTCCATCACCTCGATGCAGGCGATCTACGTGCCCGCTGACGACCTGACGGACCCGGCCCCGGCGACGACGTTCGCGCACCTGGACGCCACCACCGTGCTGTCGCGTCCGATCTCGGAGAAGGGCATCTACCCGGCGGTGGACCCGCTGGACTCCACCTCCCGGATTCTGGACCCGCGCTTCGTCTCCCAGGAGCACTACAACTGCGCCGAGCGCGTCAAGGGGATCCTGCAGAAGTACAAGGACCTGCAGGACATCATCTCCATCCTCGGCATCGACGAGCTGTCCGAGGAGGACAAGCTCACGGTGTCCCGCGCCCGCCGTATCGAGCGCTTCCTGTCGCAGAACACCCACGCGGCGAAGCAGTTCACCGGCCTGGACGGTTCGGACGTGCCGCTGGACGAGTCGATCGCGGCGTTCAACGCGATCGCCGACGGCGAGTACGACCACTTCCCCGAGCAGGCGTTCTTCATGTGCGGTGGCCTTGACGACCTCAAGGCCAAGGCGAAGGAGCTCGGCGTCTCCTGACGCTCCTCTCTCCCGTCCGGTGGCCTCCACGCTCCGGGCGGGAGAGGTTTCGGCGCTCCTGCGTGCTTCCGCGCGCGGTCGTACGCACATGTGCGCCGGTCGTGCTCCGCGGCGGGGCGGGTGCGCGTACCCGTCCCCGCACCGCACCCCTTATCCTTTCCCCATCCCAAGCTGAGGAGCCACAGTGGCTGAGCTGCACGTCGAGTTGGTCGCCGCCGACCGCAAGGTCTGGTCCGGCGAGGCCAGCCTGGTCGTCGCGCGCACCTCCTCGGGTGATATCGGTGTCATGCCCGGCCACCAGCCGCTGCTCGGCGTGCTGGAGTCCGGCCCTGTCACCATCCGCACGAGTGGTGAGAGCGGCAGCGGCACCGTCGTCGCCGCCGTGCACGGCGGATTCATCTCCTTCGCCGACGATCAGCTCTCCCTGCTCGCAGAGGTCGCGGAGCTGACCGACGAGATCGATGTCGAGCGGGCGGAGCGCGCGTTGGAGGAGGCCAAGTCCGAGGCCGACGAGGGCGCCGAGCGGCGTGCCGACGTTCGGCTGCGAGCGGTGACCGCCGCTCGCTGACGTACGCCGCCCCGCAGCGGCGCGTGCAGGACGACACTCAGCCGCGGGTGGTCCCGGAATCTCTCCCGGGGCCGTCCGCGGCTGAAGCCATACAGAAGCGTTTGAGAGACTTGCCCGCGGCAGGTCCCGGAGACAGCGAGGAGGTCGATGAAGATGGTCCTCGCTCTGCTGCTGTGCGGCGTGGTCGTTCTGCTGGTGATCGCGGGGCTTTTCGCCTTCGGGGTACGCAGGCGGCTGATCCAGCGGTCCGGCGGAACGTTCGACTGCAACCTGCGGTGGGCGGTATCCGAGGAGGAGGCCGCCGAGCCGAAGGGAAAAGGCTGGGCGTACGGCATCGCCCGCTACAACGGCGACCGCATCGAGTGGTTCCGCGTCTTCTCCTACGCCCTCAGGCCCCGCCACCATCTGGTGCGCGGGGCCATCGACGTTCTGGAGCGCCGTTCGCCGCTGGGCGACGAGGAGCAGGCGCTGCTGTCCGACTCCGTCGTGCTGGCGTGCGCGGTGGGGCCGGACCGGGTGCGGGTCGAGCTGGCGCTCAGCGAGGACGCGCTGACGGGTTTCCTCGCCTGGCTGGAGGCCGCCCCTCCGGGGCAGCGCGTCAACGTGGCCTGAGCCGAGGTCCTCAGGCGGGGCGGGCAGGGGGTAAACGTCTCGCCCGGGCGGGGCGCTCAGCCGAGCAGCGCCGCGATCGTGAAGAGCACGGGTACCGCCAGCACGGTCGAGATCAGGATGGACTCGCGGGCCAGCCGTGTGGCGACCCCGTAGCGGCTCGCGTAGGCGAACAGGTTCTGCGCGGAGGGCAGCGCGGCCGTCACGACGACGGTGAACAGCGCCCGCCCCGCCAGGCCGAAGACGAAGGCGCCCAGGGCCCACGCGACGAGCGGCTGGCCGAGCGACTTGAGCAGCACCGACAGCACCAGCGGCCCGCGGTCGCCGTCCCGCCCCGGCAGGGCGCTGCCGTACAGCGAGATGCCGAAGGCCAGCAGCACGGCGGGCACGGACATCGCGCCGATGAGGTGGAAGGGCTCCATGACCGGCTCCGGTACCCGCCACCCGGTGGCGGCGACGGTGACCCCGGCGAGCGAGCCGATGACGATGGGGTTGCGCAGGGGGCTGGTGAGGCGCCGCGGCAGGCTGTCGCCGCCGCCCGAGGTGGTGACGTCGAGGACGGTGAGTCCGACGGGTGTCATCACCAGCAGTTGGAAGAGCAGCACGGGGGCGACCAGTGAGGCGTCTCCCAGCACGTAGGCGGCGACGGGGATGCCGAGGTTGCCCGCGTTGACGTATCCGGAGCACAGCGCTCCGACCGTCGTCGGCGCGGCGGGCCAGCGGCGCGCCGCGCCGACGAGGGCGTAGCCGCCGGCCATGGCCATGGCGGAGAGCGCGGTGATGGCGAGGGGTGCGGAGGCGAGGACCGTCAGGTCGGCCTGCGAGAGGGTCTCGAACATCAGCGCCGGGCTGGCGACGTGGAAGGCGAGCTTGGTGAGGACCTCGCGGCCGCCGTCCCCGAGGAGGGAGAAGCGGCCCAGGACGTAGCCGGTGCCGATGACGGCGGCGATGACGGCGAAGCCGGTGAGCACGCCCGACACGGCGGACCTCCCCCTGTGCGCGGATCGGACTCGCTCAATTGTCCGGATGTCCTCTTAGGGGCCGACGGCGGGGCCCCGCCGTCGGCAGGACGCTCACGGGGCGGTGATCCCCACCTCCTGGGCGAGGACCGCTGCCTGGGTCCTGCTGCGCAGCTCCAGCTTGGCCAGCAGCCTGCTGACGTGGGTCTTGACGGTGGCCTCCGCCATGGTCAGGCGGTCGGCGATCTCGACGTTGGAGAGGCCCTCGCCGAGGCAGCCGAGGACCTCGCGCTCGCGGCGGGTCAGTCCGCTCAGACCGGGCGGAGGCTCCGGAGTGCTGCGTGCTCCCCGCGCTGGACCGCCGCCGGCGAACTCCGCGATCAGCCTGCGGGTCACGGCGGGGGCGATCATGCCGTCGCCGCGGGCGACGGTGCGGACGGCCTCGACGAGCGCGGCGGCCTCGCTGTCCTTGAGCAGGAATCCGGCGGCGCCCGCGCGCAGCGCCCCGAAGACGTAGCTGTCGTGGTCGAAGGTGGTCAGCACCAGCACGTCCCCGGCCCCGGCCTCGACGATGCGGCGGGTGGCGCTCACGCCGTCGAGCCGGGGCATCTGGATGTCCATCAGCACGACGTCGGGCTCCAGCGTCTGCGCGATCCTCACCGCCTCCTCGCCGTCGCCCGCCTCACCGACGACGTCGATGCCGGGGGCGTGCCGGAGGATGAGGACGATCCCGGCACGTACGGCCTGCTGGTCCTCGGCGACGAGGACACGGATGGGAGCGCCGTCGCCCGCCGCCTGCCGCGGCCGGTTACCGTCGTGCTCCGCCGGTGCGGACCTGTCCGCCCCGCTCCCGGTGCCGGGCTCTGTCATTCTTCCGTCTCCCTGCGCTCGTTGCGGCGGTTCCCGCGGGCGCTTCCCGGTGCGCGGTCCGTCTCCTCCTGTGCGGGCAGCACGGCGTGGACGTTCCAGACGTGCCGGCCCCCGGGCGCTGTGGAAGGGCCCGCGGTCAGGGTGCCGTTCAATAGCTCGACGCGCTCCCGCATACCGGTCAGGCCGGCCCCGGCGCCCGGGGCACGCGGGGGGCCGCCGGGCTCCTCCCGGTCCGCCAGCGGGCTGGTGACGCGCAGACACAGCCCGGCGCCGGCGCCGGCGCCGGGGCCGTCACCGTGGTGCGGTGCGACGGCGACGGTGACCTCGCCGGGGGCGGCGTGCTTGAGCGCGTTGGTGACCGCCTCCTGGACGACCCGGTAGGCGGCCAGCTCGACCGGTGTCGGCAGCGGTGGATCACCCGGTGCGCGCCGGTCGGTGAGGACGAAGGTGCGGCCGTCGCCCGCCATCGCGCGGGCCCGCTCCAGCAGGGCGTCGAGACCGTCGAGCGAGGGCGTCGCGGTGGGCTCGTCGGCCCCGGTCGCGCTGCGCAGCAGCCCGATGAGGCGGCGCATCTCCGCCAGGCCCTGCACACTGTTCTCGCGGATGACGCCCAGCGCCTCGCGGTTGGCGTCCTGGCTGCCGGAGCCGCTCTCGCCGGCGGCGAGGGAGAGCGCGGCCGTGGAGTGGATGGCGATGGCCGACAGGTGGTTGGCGACGACGTCGTGGAGTTCGCGTGCCATGCGCGTGCGTTCGGCGTCGATGGCCTGCTTGCGGTCCAGTTCGGCGAGCAGCGCGGTCTGCTCGGCCCGCTGCCGCTCGGCTGCCGCCTTGTCCCGGTGGTTGCGGATCATCTCGCCCGAGGTGGTGGGCACCAGCAGGACACCCGCGCAGGCGGCGACGAGCAGCAGCATCTCCGCGCGGTGGAAGGCGAGCAGCAGCGAGCCGGAGAAGAGCACGGTGACGGCCACCGAGCCGCGCAGCACCGCGCGCGAGAAGCGCGCCGATCCGTAGAGGACCCCGGCGTAGAGCAGGTCCGTGAACAGCACGAGGGTGGCCAGCAGCGAGCCCGTCAGCAGGTCGGCCACCTGCGCCAGGAGCCCGATGAGCAGCGCGTAGGGCTGCGCGGTACGGCGCACCAGCGCGGCCAGGCACATCACGGCGAGCGGCACCAGCACCAGCCAGCGGGGGCCGCGCGCCACGATCGGGTCACTGGCCAGATCGAACGCCCACAGCAACAGGCCGCCGACGGCACCGGAGAGCGTGATGAGCACGTCGTCGCGGTGGGGACGCCAGGAGCGCGGCGCGCGGGTCGGCGCGGTGGCAGCGGCGGTGGTCATGGCCCCATTGTCCCGTGACCGCCCCGTGCCAGGGCCTCCTCCGCCGGGCCGAGCGCCGGCCGGGTGCGACTGCATCTTTCGATGCAGTCGCGCACCAGCCGGAATCGTCACGCCCGACGACGCCGCGCCGTCGCCGCGTGGGCCACCGTGGTGTGGCACGTCCGCGCCGTGACAGCCGCCTGGAGGACCCCGCCATGATCGTGACGCTGATCGTCGTCAGCGAAGTCGGCTTCTGGGTGCTGCTGGCAGCCGGCCTCGCGCTGCGCTACCTGGCCAGGATGGAGAAGACGAGCGCCGCGGTGCTGCTGTGCGAGCCGCTGCTGGAGGTCGTGCTGCTGGTCGTCACCGCGATCGACCTGAAGAACGGCGCAGAGCCCGACTGGAAGCACGGGCTGGCCGCGGTCTACATCGGCTTCACCGCGACCCACGGTCACTACGTGGTGAAGTGGGCCGACGGCCATGCCGCGTACCGGCTCGGCCGGGGTCCGCGCCCGGTGGGGCCGCCCCGGTACGGGATGCCGCGGGCCGTGCACGAGTGGAAGATGGCCGCGCGCGGTGTCGGTGCTGCGGCCCTCGCCGCGGCCCTTCTCCAGCTGGCCGTCTGGTACGTCGGTGAGGGGGAGCAGGCCGGGCCGCTGCACGCGTGGCAGGCCCGCATGGGGCTGGTGGCGGGGATCAGCCTGGTCATCGGTGCGAGCTACACGGTGTGGCCCAAGCGGGCTCCCGAGGGCTTCACGGACGGCGCGTCACGCTGAGGCCATGGGACCCGCCGCCGCGTCCACGGGCGCGGCGGCGGGCCTCTGGTGTGTTCAGGCGCCCGGGTCGCGGCCTGGTGCCTCCTTGGAGTCCGGCTTCTTCAGGGCCGCGAGGGTGGCACGCGTGTCCGTCTTCATCCAGCCGAGCACGGTCTGCGCCGGCGGCGGCTCGAAGTCGTCGTCAGGGCCGCCGCCGAACCAGCTCCAGCTCATCTCGTACGTCATCCAGCCGGCGCGTACCTGGAGTTTCAGGCTGCCCAGGCTGTTGGCGCGCTCCTCCTTGACCAGGTACGCCTCGTCGCCGAACCCCTTCACGGGGGTCACCTTGTACTGGTAGCTCTCCGACTTCTGGTCCAGCCAGGTGCGCTGCTCGGAGGCGAACTCCCCCGCGGGGTCCGCCTTCTTGTGCCATTCGACGTGCGTGGTCACGTACGTGGTCGGCGGTGTCCGCGAGGTCTCGCCACGTTCGGTCATGGTGCGGCTGCAACTGCTGACGTCGAGCCCCTTCTGCTGCGAGGAGTACCCGTCGGGGTCGTCCGCCGCGGACTCGCTGAGCTCGTACTGTGCGATGAACGACTTCAGTTCGGCCGCCTGGCACATGTCGTGATGGAAGAGGTGGCCCCGGTAGTCCGGCGTCGCCTCGTCGCCCTTGTCGAGCGCGCCGGTGGCCATGAGCGTCGCGGCCCAGGTGGCGGACGCGATCACGACGCCGCCCAGCGCCCACAGCCAGCGTGGTGTGGAGCGGTGCGGCGGTGTCCCCGGCGGTGGCCCGGGTGGTCCCGTGGGTGGAGTGTGCGGCTGCGCGTACGGGTTGAACTGGTACGCGGGCATCGCGGTTGAGGTGGGTTGCTGTGAGTACGGCTGCTGCGGCTGCGCCCCCGGTATGGCCATGCGCGCACGTTACTCGGTGCCGTCGGTCCCCGGGCCGGTGGCCCGGGGCAGGCGGGAGGCGAACGCGTCGAGCGCGGCGAGCGTGCCGGCGGAGTCGGTGTGCAGGTGCACGGCCATGCCCAGGGCCCGTGCCGCCTCGACGTTCTGGGCCACGTCGTCGACGAACAGCGCCTCGGACGCCTCGGCGCCCAGCAGGCGCAGAGTGTGCGTGTAGATGCGCGGATCCGGTTTGGCGTACCCCACCTCGCAGGAGAGCACGGCCACTTCCGCGGCCGGCAGCACCGCGCCGAGGTTGGGGCGGGCGTCGGGCCAGGCGTTGCTGACGAACGCGGTGGCCGCCCTGGCGCGCAGCGCCGCCACCGCGTCGAGCAGCGCACGGTCGTACACCGGGTCGGCCGCCAGGTCGGCTCGCAACTCGGTGACCGCCTGCGCGTCCAGGCCCAGACGGTCGCGCACCACGGACCACCACTGGGGCCCGTCCATCCGGCCGACGAGCACCTCCGTGTCGTTGCCCGCGTAGACGGAGGTCACGAAGTCGTCTTCGCCGATGCCCAGCCGCGCCGCCCACTTGGCGGCGGCGGCAGGGAGCTTGTCCTCGACCACCACGCCGCCCAGGTCCATCAGCAGCGCGGGCCGGCCGCCCGCGGCGGGGCTCACCGCTCGCCCCCGGGTACCCACAGCACGTCGCCGACGGACTTGTTGGCCGTACGGGCGAGGATGAACAGCAGGTCGGAGAGGCGGTTGAGGTAGGTCGCGGTCAGCGGGTTCATCGTCTCGCCGTGCTCCTCCATGGCGGCCCAGGTGGAGCGCTCGGCGCGGCGCACGACGGTGCACGCCTGGTGCAGCAGCGCGGCGCCCGCCGTGCCGCCGGGCAGGATGAAGGAGCGCAGCTTCTCCAGGTCCTCCAGGAACCGGTCGCAGTCGGCCTCCAGCTTGTCGATGTAGGTCTGTTCCACGCGCAGCGGCGGGAACTCGGGGTTCTCCACGACGGGGGTGGACAGGTCGGCGCCCACGTCGAACAGGTCGTTCTGGACGCGCAGCAAGACGGTGCGGACCTCCTCGTCGAGGCCGCCGAGGGCCAGCGCGGTCCCGAGCGCGGCGTTCGCCTCGTTGGCGTCCGCGTACGCCGCGATACGGGTGTCGGTCTTGGCCGTACGGCTCATGTCGCCGAGCGCCGTCGTGCCCTTGTCGCCGGTACGGGTGTAGATCCGCGTCAGGTTCACCATGCTGCGAGCGTAGCCCGCGTACCCGCACGTGGGAGGGTGCCCTCCGGCCTGTCGCCCGCCGCCGCGAGGGAGCGCGGGGGCGGGCGGGCGAGGGGCGGGGCGGCTACGCTCCGGCCTTCTTGAACACCCGGGTTCCCAGGCCCAGCGAGAAGGCGGCGAGGGCGAGGGCGACCAGGGCGCCGAGGGCGAGGGTTCCGTCCCCGTAGTGGCCCATGAAGGCGCCGCGCACGGCGTCGACGACGTACCGGAACGGCACGAAGTGCGACACCGTGTCCAGCCAGTCGGGCGCCAGCGCCATCGGCAGCAGGATGCCCGAGAGCAGTACGGCCGGCAGGTTCAGCGAGTTGATGACCGGCGCGAACTCCTGCGGTGAGCCGACCCGCATGGCCAGCGCGTACGACAGGGAGGCGAGCGAGGCGGCCAGGACGCCGACGAGGACGAAGCCGACCGCCACCCCGGCCACCGGAGTGCGCAGCCCGAAGGCGACGCCTACCAGGACGAGCAGGAGCGACTGGGCGAACAGCTGGAGCACGTCGCGCACCAGGCGTCCCAGCAGCAGGGCGAGCCTGCTGACGGGGGTGACGCGCATCCGCTCCACGACGCCGTGCTGCTTCTCGATCAGGAGGGTGAACCCGGCGAACGCCGAGGAGAACAGCCCGAGCTGGACGAGGAGCCCCGGCACCAGCGTCTGCCAGGAGTCGCCGGCGCCGCCCAGGTCGATGTCGCGCAGCAGGGGGCCGAAGAAGACCAGGAACAGCAGTGGTTGCAGGAGTCCGAACAGCACGCCGAGGCGGGAGGCCAGGGTCTGCCGGACGTAGCGTCCTGCGATGATGCCGGTGTCGGCGAGCAGGTGGGACATGGGGTGTTCGGTTCCTCCTGTGAGGGCGGTTCGTTCCTTCGGGTGAGGGGGCGTCACACGGCCACGGGCGCGCGCTCGGTCTCGCGGCGTGCCTCGCGTCCGGTCAGGGCGATGAAGGCGTCCTGGAGGCTGGCCCGCACCGAGCCGCCGTACTCCTTCTTGAGCTGCGCCGAGGTGCCCTGCGCGGCGACGCGCCCTTCGTCCACGACCACCAGCCGGTCGGCGAGTGCGTCGGCCTCGTCCAGGTAGTGCGTGGTCAGGAAGACGGTCATTCCGCGCTGCTCCCGCAGGCGCCGAACGAGCTGCCACAGGTCGGCGCGGCTGCCGGGGTCCAGGCCCGTCGTCGGCTCGTCGAGGAAGAGCACGCTGGGCTCGTGGGTGAGCGCCATGGCGATGTCCAGGCGCCGCCGCTGGCCGCCGGAGAGCGCACGGCACGGGCGCTCGAGCAGGCCGGCCAGGTCCAGGTCGTGGGCCAGCTCCTCGGTGCGGCGGGCGGCTTGCGCCTTGGTGAGGCGGTAGAGGCGGGCCTGGGTGGTGAGCTCCTCGCGGACGCTGACGGCGGGGTCGACGCCGCCGGTCTGTGCGACGTACCCGATGCGTTTCCGCACGCCGCGCGGGTCGGCGATCAGGTCGTGGCCCGCGACGGTGGCGGTGCCCGAGGTGGGCGCGAGCAGCGTGGTCAGCATGCGGAGCGTGGTGGTCTTGCCCGCGCCGTTCGGGCCGAGGAAGCCGAGGATCTCGCCCTGTTCGACGGTCAGGTCTATGCCGCGTACGGCTTCGACGGTGCGGTTCTGGGCGCGGAAGGTCCGGGTCAGCCCGGCGGTGTGGATGGCTGCTGGCATGCCGACAGAAAAACAGAGTCGCTTAAATTTTGCAACGCCCCCAAAAATTGACCGTCCCCATCGAGGCGTACCATGACGCCATGGCCAGCACTGCACCGAACGCCGGCGCCGCGTCCGGACCGAGCGCCCCACCGGACGCCGTAACGGCCCCGAAAGAAGGCCGCAGGGAGCGGAAGAAACGGGAGACCCGGACGCGGATCTCCGACATCGCCACGGGCCTGTTCATGGCGCGCGGCTTCGACGCGGTGACCGTCGCCGAGATCGCCGAGGCCGCCGACGTCTCGGTCAACACGGTCTACAACTACTTCCCGGCCAAGGAAGACCTCTTCTTCGACCGCGAGGAGGAGATGGTGGAGCGCACCTCCGCGCTGGTACGGGACCGTGCCCCTGGCCAGTCCGCCGCCGCGGCGGTGCTGGGAAGGCTGCGCGAAGACATCGGCGAACGGAACCTGTACGCCGGCATCAAGGAGGGCTTCGGCGACTTCATGCGCGTCGTGCGGGAGTCGCCCGCGCTGGTCGCGCGCCTGATGATGCTGCACCACCGCACCGCCGACCGGCTGCGCCAGACGCTGGCGGACGAGACCGGTGCGGGCCCCGGGGACCCCATGCCCGAACTCGTCGCCTACGAACTGGTGAACCTGGTCGACCTCGTGACGCGGCGTGCCACGCTCAGCGTCGCCGACGGCGTCTCACCCGAACAGACCGCCCGCGACGCGCTCGCCAGGCTGGACGCCTACGAGTCCCTGGTCACCGGCGCACTGCTCAACTACGCGACGAAGCCCGCCCGCTGAGCCCCGCCCCCGCTCGGAGGGCCCGCGGTGTGATGTCCGCCATGTGAGACGTGATGCGTGTCTCTATCCCGCCCACCGCGCCCGAAGAAGCGCTAATGTCCGCCCAACAGGCGGACATTCACGGGGCGCGAAGCGTACGCACCGGCGCGGGCTGGGCGCCCGGCGGGACGAAGTGAGGGGAAGAACGTGGCGAAGAAGCTCGCCGTCATCGGGGCCGGCCTCATGGGCTCCGGAATCGCGCAGGTCTCCGCTCAGGCGGGCTGGGACGTGATGCTCCGCGATGTGACGGACGAGGCGCTCGCCCGCGGTACCGACGGGATCAAGACCTCCTACGACAAGTTCGTCTCCAAGGGCAAGCTGGCGGCGGCCGACGCAGAGGCGGCACTGGCCCGCATCACCACCACCACGGACCTGGACGCGGTGGCCGACGCGGACGTCGTGGTGGAGGCCGTCTTCGAGAAGATCGAGGTCAAGCGGGAGATCTTCGCGGCGCTCGACAAGCTCGCCGGCGAGCACGCCGTCCTCGCCTCGAACACCTCCGCCATCCCCATCACCAAGATCGCGGCAGCCACGGAACGCCCCGAGCGGGTGGTGGGCACCCACTTCTTCTCGCCGGTGCCGATGATGGCGCTGTGCGAGCTGGTGCGCGGCCACAAGACCAGCGACGAGACGCTCGCCCTGGCACGGGAGTTCGCCGAGTCCGTCGGCAAGACGTGCGTCGTCGTCAACCGCGACGTCGCCGGCTTCGTCACCACCCGGCTCATCTCGGCGCTCGTGGTCGAGGCCGCCAAGCTGCACGAGTCGGGCGTCGCCTCGGCGGAGGACATCGACACCGCGTGCAGGCTCGGCTTCGGCCACGCCATGGGCCCGCTGGCCACCGCGGACCTGACCGGCGTCGACATCCTGCTGCACGCCACGGAGAACATCTACACCGAGTCCAGGGACGGCAAGTTCGCCCCGCCCGAGTCGATGCGGCGGATGGTCGATGCGGGGGACCTCGGGCGCAAGAGCGGACAGGGCTTCTACGAGCACTGAGGCCCGCCGGCTCCCGGCCGTCTCACCGGCCGGGAGCGCCCCGCGGCCGGGACGCGCTCGCCCGCAAGGGTGAAACTCCGTATCGGTCGGGAAACGAAGGGCAACGCGGCCGCACCGGAACCCGTCATCTGGAGTGGGGCCGCCACGGAAGCGGACCCCCAAAGCAGCCTCGGGGCCGCCCGTCCGACGGTGCACCACCGGCTCGTCGGGCGTAGCGGTTCGTCGGACACACCGGCTCGTCGGACCTGCCGGCTCCCCCGGGCGAGCGGGGAGCCACCGCCGGGGACCGCCCGGCAGCGCTTATGGCTCGCCGCAGCACAGTTGAAGGATTCACGCCACGGACACCACTCCGGGAGCACATATGCACATCAGGGGCGACCACGCCGAGCTGGTCGTCGGAGGTCGTCTCGACGTCCGCAGTGCCGCGGACGCCCGCACGGTCCTGCACGCCGCTGTCGACGGGGGCGACGGCGATCTCGTGCTCGACCTCGCCGGGCTCGACTCGTGGGACGCCACGGGGCTCGGCGTGATCATGGGCGCGCACCGCCGCGCCGGGCGCTGCGGCAGAAGACTCGTGCTGCGGAAGGTCCCGCCGCAGATGCAGCGCGTGCTGGTGGCCACCCGGCTGCACCGGATCCTGGCCATCGAGCCCCGGCCCGTGAGCGGCCAGAGCGCAGGTCCCGAGGGGTCCGCCAGTACCGGCATCCTGGCGAACCCATGACAATCCCGTCGGTCCCGGCTCCGTACCGCTCCGCTTCCTGGAGAATGGAGAGCGCGCGCCGGACCGACCCCGCTCGGGTGGCCGGTCGCGACATCTGTTCTTGGGAGACATGACGATGGATCGGCACGCCAGCGACCGACCCCCGCACGGGGACCAGCACGAGCCCACCGGCGAAGCGCGCGGCCACAGCGGCCCGGCGCCCGACGCCGACGGCCCCGGCGGCGAGGCGGCCAGGGCCGTGCGGCTCGTCGCCGAGGAGTACCTCGTAACGGTCAACCCCGTCGACGGCAGCGAGGTCGAGCCCTGCCCGCCCGGCACCCGGCAGGAGGCGCCGCCCAAGCTCGCCCCGTCGGACCGCCCGGTGGCCGAGACCCCCGCGTCCGCCGCGAAGCTGCCGCCCGGCAGCCTGGTCGAGCGGGACGAGGAGCGCGAGCGGCTGGTCCGGCTCCTCTCGCGGGGCCGCTCCGTGCGGCTGACCGGGCCCGCCGGGTCGGGCCGCAGCGTCCTCCTCGACGTCGTCGCCGACGACGTCGCCCACCTCGCCCCGGACGGCGTCGTCCGCCTCAGCGGCCACCGCCGCACCCCGAGCGACCTGATGTACGACCTGTTCGCGGCCGTGCACAGCGCCCCCCTGTACCGCCCGGGTAAGACCGAACTGGTGCGCGCCCTGGCCGGGGTCGGTGCCATCGTGCTCGTCGACGACCTCGAGTTCGGGGGCGCGGCCCTCGACGAACTGCTGCGCGCCACCCCCGAGTGCGCCTTCCTCTTCGCCGCCACCCCCGGCGTGACCGCTCCGGCCGCGGACTCCTGCGTCGAGGAGGTCTTCCTGGCCGGGCTGAGCCGCACCGCCTGCCTCGACCTGCTGGAGCGGGCCATCCACCGGCAGCTCACCGACGAGGAGTCCGACTGGGCGGCCGGACTCTGGTTCGACTCGGAGGGCATGGCGCTGCGCTTCGTCCAGGCCGGCGCGCTGCTGCGGCTGCAAGCCGACGGCGGCGTCGTGCCAGGACTCGCCGGCGACGCCGCGCTCGCGCCCCCGCTGGCCGCGGCGCTCCCCGAGTCGGGCCGGGAGGCACTGCGCCTGGCCCTCGCGCTCGACGGCGAGGTCCCGCACCCCACCCACCTGCCGGCGCTCACCGGCGACCCGAGCGCCGAGGACAGCGTCACAGAGCTGCTGGCCTTCGGGCTGATCAGCCCGGCGGGCGACCACTTCAAGCTGGCGGCGGGTGTCGCCGGCCAGCTCGCCGAGGCCGGCTACGGCGAAGGCCGCGACGCCCACGCGCTCGCCGCCGCACAGCACTACACCTGGTGGGCGGGGCACCCCTCCGTCAGCGCCGACCGGGTCACCCAGGAGGCCGACGCGCTGCTGGCCGCCGCCCGCGGCGCCCACCACGGCGGCAGCTCCAGCGCCGCCGTGCTGCTGGCCCGCACCGCCGCGCCCGTCCTCGCGGCGGGGATGCGCTGGAGCGCCTGGGAGCGGATGCTGCGCTGCGGACAGGAGTCGGCGCGCGCCTCGGGCGAGCTCGCCGAAGAGGCCTACTTCCACCACGAGCTGGGCGTCCTCGCGCTGGCCGCCGGCAACCCGGAGCGGGCGCGTACCGAGCTGGAGGCCGCGATCGCGCTGCGGGGCACCCTCCCCGAGCAGCGCGGCATGGTCGCGGGCCGCAGGGCGCTCGCGCTGGTGAACGACCTGCTCGCCTCCCCGGGTGCCGCCTCGGCGGCGGGCGCGGCAGGAGCGGCCTTCGGGGCGTGGACCCGGCCGGCGCCGGCAGGCGGACAGGCACCGGCGGACGCGTCGGCGGCCCCGGCCGACGCCGCCCCCGTGGCGCCGCAGCCGGGGGCGGTGCCGCCCACCGGCGGCACCGCCCCGGTCGTCGCCTCGGCCGACTCCGCGGACCAGACACCGGGCGGCACGCTGATCTCCCCGTCCGACCAGGCGTTCCCCGCCTCGGACGCGGCGGGCGCCGACGCCGCCGGCGGGCCGGGCCGCAGCGGACGGCACGGCGCCCCGCGCGGCTGGCGCGCCCTCACCAGCAGCAAGCGGAACGTGGCGGCAGCGGGCGCGGGAGCCCTGCTCGCCGCCGTGCTCGGCACCGTCGTCACCCTGGGCACCGTCTCCGACGACAGCACTCCCGAGACCGTGCGGCCCGACGCCTCGACCTCCCAGGACGACCAGGACGACGCACCCGGCGACGAGGCGCCGGGGGACGAAGGCGACACCGGTGCCCCTGAGCGCCGTCAGCCGGTCGCCGGCACCCCCTCGCGCGACACCGGGGGCCCGGCCGCCGGCGAGCGGAAGAGCCAGGCGCCCACGCACGAGACCAGCCACGGCAAGAACACTCCCAGCTCCCCCGAGGAGTCCTCCAGCGACCCCGAGGACGACCCGCCCTCCTCGCCTGAGGACCCGCCCTCCTCCCCGGACGACCCGCCGTCGTCGCCGGACGACCCGCCCACCTCCGACGACCCTTCGGACCCGCCCACCGACGACCCGACGACGCAGGACCCCCCGTCCGCGCCCTCCTCGAGCGGCGACGGCGGCAACGGCGACGGCGGCTCCGCCAGCGGCACGGCGACCGGCCGGGCCCCCAGCGGCGGCGGCACGCAGCCGGGCACGCCGAGCGCGTCAGGCCGGTAGCGGGGACCGGCAGGGGAGCACCGCCGTCAGGCCGTGGTTCTGGCATCAACCGATCGGTCGATGCCAGGACGAGAGCGTTGGGCGATGTGCGCACGGCGGCCGCGGCGGCACGCTCGTGCCATGCCACTCATCGAAGTCAGCGGGCTGCGCAAGGAGTACCAAGGGCGCCCGGTCGTGGACGGTGTGAGCTTCTCCGTCGAGGAGGGCGAGATCTTCGGCGTCCTGGGCCCGAACGGCGCGGGGAAGACCACCACGGTCGAGTGCGTGGAGGGGCTGCGCACCCCTGATGCCGGGTGGGTCCGCGTCGCGGGCCTCGACCCCGTCGCCGGCCACGACGACGTCGCACAGCTCCTCGGCGCCCAGCTCCAGGAGAGTCAGCTCCAGCCCAAGATCACGGTGGGTGAGGCGCTGCGGATGTACTCCGCGTTCTACCGGCAGCCCGCCGACTGGCGCTCCCTCGCGGCGAAGCTGGGGCTCCAGGACCGTCTCGGCGTGCGGTTCGGCCGGCTGTCGGGCGGCCAGAAGCAGCGGCTGTTCATCGCCCTGGCCCTCGTCGGCAGCCCCAGGGCCGTGGTGCTGGACGAGCTGACCACAGGTCTGGACCCCAGGGCCCGCCGGACGGTGTGGGAGCTGGTCGAGGACATCCGCGCCTCCGGCGTGACGGTGCTGCTGGTCACCCACCTGATGGAGGAGGCCCAGCGGCTCTGCGACCGGGTCGCCGTCATCGACGGAGGCCGGCTGGCCGCACTGGGCACCCCGGCCGAACTGATCAGCCAGAAGGCCGACCCCACGGTCATCGCCTTCACCCCCTCGCAGCCACTGCCGGAAGCGGAGCTGAGCGCGCTTCCCGGAGCCCGCTCGGTACGGACCCAGGGGCCCCGCGTCACCCTGCACGGCACGGACGAGACGGTCGACGCTCTCCTGACCACCCTGGCGCGGCGCCGCATCACTGCGGGCCAACTCCGGGTCAAGGACGCCTCGCTGGACGACGCCTTCCTCGACCTGACCGGCAACGCGTCCGCAGCGCCCCGCACGGCGCACGCCCACCAGGAGAACCTGACATGACGACCGCGCACCCGCCCGCCACCGCCCCCTCCGCGTCCCCGAGCGGCGCCGGCCCGGGACGTGACCCCTCCGCCCTGCCGGCCGTCCTGCGCACCGAGTTTCGGCTCTTCCTGCGCGAGCCCGGTGCGCTGTTCTGGGTCGTCGTCTTCCCGCCCGCGCTGCTGACGATCCTCGGCTGCATCCCCTCCTTCCGCGAGGCGTCCGCCGATCTCGGCGGCCGGCGGACGGTGGACCTGTACGTCCCGGTGGCAGTCCTGCTGTCGATGATCGTCTCCGGCGTCCAGACGATGCCGAGCATCCTGACGGGCTACCGCGAACGCGGCATCCTCCGCAGGCTCCGCGCCACCCCCGCCAGACCCCACCACCTACTGACAGCGCAGATCGTGCTCCACGGCTGCGCCAGCCTCGCCTCGGTGCTGCTCGTCCTGGCCATCGGGCGGCTCGCCTTCGACGTCTCCGTGCCCCGGCAGCTCGCCGGATACCTGCCGGCCGTCGCGCTGACCGCGAGCGCGGCCCTCTCCCTCGGCGCCGTGCTCAGCGCGGCCGCCAGGACCACCAAGATCGCTCAGACGGTCGGCACCCTCGCCTTCTTCCCCATGATGTTCACCGCCGGAGTGTGGCTCCCGGTGCAGGCGATGCCGGACACCCTCCGCCACGTCGTCGAGTTCACCCCGTTCGGCGCGGCCTCGCAGGCCCTCGACCAGGCGGCGACGGGCAGCTGGCCCGGCTGGACGCATCTGGGGGTGACGGCGCTGTGGACAGCGGTCTTCGCGGGGACAGCGGTGCGCCGGTTCCGCTGGGAGTAGCCGACGTCCCCACCGCGGCGCGCGCGGGCGAGACTGGTGCCATGACCGAAGCGTGCGCGGCGGAGCCCGCACACCAGGAGACGGGCGCGGCGGCGGAGCCCGCACACCAGGCGGCCCTCTGGGACCGCTTCTTCCGATGGGGGCCCTACGGGCTCCTCGCCCTGAGCGCGGCCCTGACGGCGGCGACCCGGACCGAGTTGATGACCGAGAGCGAGGCGGTGGCCGCTGCCGTGCTCGGCGCGGCCGCGCTCGTCCTCCAGCTCTGGTGGGGCCGCGCGGTGCGCACGGCACCGGGTCCCGGACCGCTCGGTGCCGTCTACTACGTCACCCGCACGGTGCTCGCCGGGGTGTTGACGCTGCTCAACCCGTTCTGCGCGCTCTACGCGGTGGCAGGCTACTTCGACGCCGCCCACCGGCTGCCGAAGCGCTGGGTGCGCGCCGGGCTTTTGACCAACGCGGCCACCATGGCCGGATCCCAGTCCGGCGGACTGCCGCCCGGACGCCCGGCGGGCTGGCTGATTTTCGCCGCGCTCTTCCTGCTGAACGCCTGGCTGGTGCTCTACTTCGCCCGGCTGGCGCAGCAGGAGGACGAGAGGGCCCACGCGAGGGAGGCCACCATCGCCGAACTCGGCCGCACCAACGCCCGGCTCGAACAGGCACTGGAGGAGAACGCCGGACTGCACGCCCAACTGCTCCTCCAGGCGCGGGAAGCCGGTATCAGCGACGAGCGGCGCAGGCTCGCGGCGGAGATCCACGACACGATCGCCCAGGGGCTGACCGGGATCATCACCCAGCTGAGGGCCGCCTCCGACAGCGACTCGCCCGAGGCGGCCCGCTCCCACCTGGGCCTGGCCGGCGAACTGGCCCGCGAAAGCCTCGCGCAGGCCCGCCGCTCCGTACAGAATCTCGCCCCCAGGGAGCTCGAACACGACGCGCTGCCCACGGCACTTCAGAAGGCCACCGACGCGTGGGCACGCTCCACGGGAGTACGGGCCGACTTCACCGTCACCGGGACCTCCGAGCCGCTGCACGCCGAGGTGGAGGCCACCTTGCTGCGCATCGCCCAGGAGGCGCTCACCAACGTCGACCGGCACGCCCGCGCCGGCCGCGCGGGGGTCACGCTCTCGTACATGGACGACGAAGTCACCCTCGACATCCGCGACGACGGCCGGGGCTTCGTCCCGCACGCGGCCCGCAAAAGCGCGGGGACGCACGGGGGGTTCGGGCTGGGCGGCATGCGCGCCAGGGCCGAACGCATCGCCGGCACCGTGGAGATCGAGACGGAGCCGGGAGGAGGGACGGCGGTCTGCGCTCGCGTACCGTTGGTCCGCCATGACGACTGAACAACCGCCGCCCGGGCACGAGCCCGTCTCCGTGCTGCTCGTCGACGACCACCCGGTGGTCCGCGACGGGCTGCGTGCCATGTTCGAGCGGGGCCCGGGCTTCCGGGTGCTGGGAGAGGCGGCGGACGGGGTGGCGGCCGTGCGGCTTGCGGCCGAACTGCGCCCCGAGGTGGTGCTGATGGACCTGCGGATGCCGGGCGGCGGGGGAGTGGACGCCATCGCGGGGATCGTCGGACGCGGGCTGCCGTGCAAGGTGCTCGTCCTGACCACGTACGACACCGACGCGGACACCCTGCCTGCCATCGAGGCCGGGGCGAGCGGCTACCTGCTCAAGGACGCGCCGCCGAGCCAACTGTTCGCGGCCGTACGGGACGTGGCCGCCGGCCGGACCGTCCTCTCACCCGCTGTCGCCTCCCGCCTGGTCGACCGCGTCCGGGCCCCGCGCCCGGAGGCCGGGCGGAACGCGCTGAGCGCCCGCGAGCGCGAGGTCCTCACCCTCGTGGCCAAGGGGACACCCAACCGGGAGATCGCCCGTGCGCTGTTCATCAGCGAGGCCACCGTCAAGACGCACCTCACCCACCTGTACGCCAAGCTCGGGGTGAACGACCGCGCGGCAGCGGTGGCCACCGCGTACGGGCGCGGGATCCTCGGCCCCGGCGAGAACTGAGCCTCTTCCGCGCCGCCCGGCGGCGCGGGGAGCGTCAGAAGAGCCGGAGTTTGTCGTCCTCGATGCCGCGCAGGGCGTCGTAGTCGAGAGTGACGCAGTCGATACCGCGGTCGGAGGCCAGCACCCGGGCCTGCGGCTTGATCTCCTGCGCCGCGAAGACGCCCTTGACCGGCGACAGGTGGGGGTCGCGGTTGAGGAGCTCCAGGTAGCGGGTGAGCTGTTCGACGCCGTCGATCTCACCGCGGCGCTTGATCTCAATGGCGACGGTGGCCCCGTCGCCGTCCCGGCACAGGATGTCCACGGGGCCGATGGCCGTGGGGAACTCGCGCCTGATCAGCGTCCATCCGTCGCCCAGCGTCTCCATCCGGTCCGCGAGGAGCTCCTGAAGGTGTGCTTCCACGCCATCCTTGATCAGCCCGGGGTCGACCCCCAACTCGTGCGAGGAGTCGTGCAGGATCTCCTCCATCGTGATGATCAGTTTCTCGCCGGCCTTGTTCTCCACCGTCCAGCGCTGATCGTCGCCCTCCTTGAGGGTGCAGGGCGGGGACATCCAGTTCAGGGGCTTGTAGGCACGGTCGTCGGCGTGCACGGAGACCGATCCGTCGGCCTTGATCAGGATGAGTCTGGGCGCGGACGGAAGGTGCGCGGTGAGCCTGCCGGCGTAGTCGACAGAGCAGCGGGCGATGACGAGACGCATGGTCGGTCACGCTACTTGACGGCCGGGCCCGCGCGCGATTCGCCCCCGGATGGGGTGTTCGACAGTGGCGCGAGTATTCCCATTCTCGTGTCTGTTTCGACCCAGGAGCCGTACGGTAAGGCTGGGCGTCGCCGTCCGAGGTTGCGCGACTACACGGTGATGTCCTTTCACCCCCAAGAGATCCGGCCCACGGGCCGGGTCGCGAGAGGAGAAACCCATGTCGCTCGACGTCCCACCTGCGCTGTTGGAACAGGCAGAGCGTGGCGAGGTGGATGAGGCGGCGTTCGTCGACTGCGTCCGCACGTCCCTCCCGTACGCGTGGGAGATGGTCAGTTCGCTCGTCGCGCAGTTGAAGGTGGACGGCGGTGAGTTCGCCGACAACCAGACGCCGCCCCCCGACGAGCAGCACCGCGGTCAGCTGCTCCGCGCGCTCGCGAGCGATGCGATCCGCGGGGCGCTGGAACGCCACTTCGGGGTACGGCTCGCGTTCCAGAACTGCCACCGGGTCGCGGTCTTCCCCCTCGACCCGTCGGCGGACGAGCGCCTCACCCGCTTCACCTCCATACGCGGCCAGCTGCTCAACCAGTCCCCGGAGCTGCGGGACTGCTGACCGCGTGGCCCCCGGCGGCCGACGCGGCCGGCGGGGCGTGCGCCGTTGCGGCGGTGGTGGACACCGCCGCAACGGCTTTCGCGTCCTCGCGGCACTTTTCGGCCGTTCCGCGAGGTGCGCTCCGGCCTCTCCCTCAGGCGACGAGGGGCAGCACCTCATCCGCCAGCCTGCGGATGTTCCGCACCGTGCCGTCGCGGTCCCCCGTGCCCTCCACCAGCAGGGCGAAGCGGCTGATGCCGGTGCGCTCCGCGCTCGCCGCGAGCCGGTCGGCGCACATCCGCGGCGCGCCCACCGGATGCAGCTCGCACAGCAGCTCCGTGTAGCCGAGCGGGTCGCGCATGCGGCGGGGCCGCCCGTCGACGGTCACATGCTGGCCCAGGCCCTCGCGCAGCCACCCCGGCATGGCCTTGAGCAGCGTCTCGCGCGCCTCGCCGCGCGAGTCGCCGACCTGGACCACGCCGGCCGACACGTGCCGGGCCGCGGCGGCCTCGACCTCCTCGTGCGCGTGGCCGGCGGCGCGTGCCTCACGGCGCCACATGCGCGTCATCTCCGCCTTCTCCTCGTCGCCGCTGTGCATGCCCAGCAGCATGGGCAGCAGCCGCGCGGCGGCCAGCCGCAGGGTCCCCGGCGAGGTGCAGGCGACGACCAGACCCGGTGCCGCGGTCTCGCCCTCCTGGTCGCGCGGGAGGATCGCGCAGTCCGGGCGCGGCACCACCGGCACCTCGCGGAAGCGGTACCGCTCCCCGTCCGCCGCGACCCGCGGCTCGCGCAGCCACCGCAGCAGCAGGTCGAGCGCCTCGGGAAAGCCTTCCTCGTACGCCGGCAGTCCACCCCCGAACACCTCGAGGTCCACCCAGGGGCCGCCCCGGCCCACACCGAGGGTGAAGCGTCCTTCCGACAGCAGGTGCAGCAGCGCCGTCTGCTCACCGAGGGCGACCGGATGCGCGGTGGGCAGCACGCTGACGGCCGTCCCGACGCCGATCCGCCGTGTGCGCCCCAGCAGCAGTGCCGCGAGGGTCACGGCCGAGGGGCATACGCCGTAGGACACGAAGTGGTGCTCGGCCAGCCAGACGTCGGCGAGTCCTGCCGCCTCGGCTTCCTCACCGGCCCGGACCGCGCGGTTCAACGCCTCGCCCTGCCCCTGACCCGGGAACTGTGCGCCCAGGACGAAAGCTCCAACTCGCATTTCCCACCGCCCTCGATGGGCCCGCGACCGACGGCGTGGTCCGGGCCGCGTGTCCGCAGGACCGGACACCTCATCCAGCACTAACGCCCGACACGTGCCAAAGGCACGGCCCCTGATCCGATTCGTGTGATGAACGGCAACGCGGGCCCGCCTGTGGACAACCGACAGCGGCACTCCACGGCGTGCGTAGGCTGGATGGCACACGGCCACCGCCGGGCCCGCGGCTGAAGCGTGCAGCCCCGGAGCGGCGAGGAGCCGTCCGCCGTCCACCGTCGCCGACCCACCGAGGTGCCCCACGTGTCCCCGCGTCGAAACCGCTCCCGCAGCGGTGCCGCCAAACCAGCAAAGGCCGCCCGCACCGGCGCCGGGGCGCGTCGTGACGAGGACGGGCGCGAGGGCCGCGAGCGCTTCGGCCTGGAGCGCACCGAGGACTGGCGGGGGGAGGAGTGGGCGGTCCGCCGGATAAGCGGAGGAGCGGCGCTCAAGCGCTACCGGTGCCCCGGCTGCGACCAGGAGATCACCCCCGGCGTCCCGCACGTCGTCGCCTGGCCGCTGCTCGGCGATGTCTCCGACCGGCGCCACTGGCACGGAGCCTGCTGGAACGCACGGGACCGCCGGAGCGCCAGGCTCCAGCGGTCCCGCAACGCCCCCCGGTACTGAAGGGGGCGTCGGTGTCCCGGACGGCTCCTATCCCCTACACGTCGCGCTTGTTCAGCAGCGCGTACGCCGCCGCGAAGACGATCAGCGTGACGACTGCGAGCCCGCCCAGCAGCGGCCAGCCCGTGGCGTCCTGGTCGGTGGTCATCGGGATGCGGTAGAGGGAGGCCAGGCCGTTGAGCGGGGAGTACTCGATGAGGAAGTCCCGCACGTCCTGCAACGCCTTGCCCGCCATGAACATCGCCATCAGCAGCGGCAGCAGCACCACGCCCATCATGGTGGTGATCGCTCCCGCCGAGTGCCGCAGCAGGGCGCCCACCGCCAGCGACAGCAGGCCCAGCAGCGCCACGTACAGTCCGGCGCCCACCGTGGCACCCAGCCACTCGCTGCCGGAGGCGACGAGTTTCCCTCCTTCGAAGGAGTCGGCGAGTTCGCTGCCCCTCTCGTACGAGGGAAGCGTCTGGTCGCTCAGCAGCGCGGAGTTGATCAGCGCGGTGAGGGCGCAGGCGAGCGTCGTCATCACGAAGGCCAGCAGGAAGAAGACCGTGGCCTTGGCCAGCAGGACCCTTCCGCGCTGCGGGCAGGCGGTGAGGGTCGTACGGATCATGCCGGTGCCGTACTCGGAGGTGACGACCAGCACGCCGAGCGTGATCACGCAGATCTGCCCGAGCATCAGCCCGAACAGGCCGCTGGAGAGCAGCGGCATCCCGGTGAAGTCGCCGCTCAGCCCGACGGCGGAGAGCAGGCCGATGCCGACGACGAGAGCGAACATCACGCCGAGCGTCCACACGGTGGAGCGGACGGTGCGGATCTTCGTCCATTCCGAGACCAGCGCGTGCCCGAGGTTGGTGCGCGCCATCGGGATGGGGGAGCTGTAGGGGGCGATGCCGCCCGGCCAGTGGCCCTGGCCCGGCTGCCCCTGCCCCGGCTGCTGCCCGGCGCCCGCACCGGCGGGTGGGACCGTTCCGGCGGGTGCGGGCATGTGTGCGGCCGCCGGCTGGGCGGGGGCCGCCTGGCCGTTGTGCTGCTGGGTGCTCATCGGGCGTCCTCGCCTTCGTTCGTGGCGCCGCCTGGCATGCCCGGGGCCGCGGGGCCCGCCGGGGGAGCCGTGGGTGCTGCCGGGGCGTCGGCGGCGTACGGGTTGGTGCCGGGCTGCGGCGCGCGCATCTGCAGCGTGCCGCCGCCGGGCACACCCGGCTGCGGGGCGTCCTGCGGGCCTCCCGGATACGCGGCAGCGCCGTGGGCCGGCGCGTGCGCCGCCTGCTGCCCCGGCGGCATCTGCGGTGCCGCGGCGATGCCGGGCACGGCCGCCTGCTGCGGTGCGGCGCCGGGCACGGCGGGTGCCCCTGCCATGGCCGGTGCCCCTGCCATCGCGGGAGCGCCCGCGGGCTGCTGGAGACCCGTGCGCATGTCGGCCGTCGAGCGGTAGTCGACGGAGCCCTGGGTCAGCCGCATGTACGCCTCTTCCAGCGAGGCCTGGTGCGGGGAGAGCTCCCACAGCCGCACGTCGGCGCTGTGTGCGAGGTCGCTGATGCGGGGCAGCTCCAGGCCGGTGACGCGGAGCGCGCCGTCCTCTTCCGGCTGGGTCTGCCCGCCCGCCTCGTGCAGCGCGGCGACCAGTTTGTCGCGCTGTTCCGGCTCGCTGTCGGGCGTACGGACGCGGGCGAAGCCGACGGAGTTGCGCGCGATGAACTCCGTCACGGACATGTCGGCCATCAGCTGCCCGCGGCCGATCACGATGAGGTGCTCGGCGGTCTGCGCCATCTCGCTCATCAGGTGGCTGGAGACGAAGACCGTGCGGCCCTCGCTCGCGAGGCGCTTCATCAGGTTGCGGACCCACAGGATGCCTTCGGGGTCGAGGCCGTTGACCGGCTCGTCGAACAGCAGTACCTGCGGGTCACCGAGCAGCGCTGCGGCGATGCCGAGGCGCTGCCCCATGCCGAGCGAGAAGCCCTTGGAACGCTTCTTGCCGACCTCCTGGAGCCCGACGACGCCGAGCACCTCGTCGACGCGGCGCGCCGGGATGCCGGACAGCTGCGCGAGGGAGAGCAGGTGGTTGCGCGCGCTGCGGCCGCCGTGCACGGCTTTGGCATCGAGCAGGGCGCCGACCTGGCGTGGGGCGTTGGGGAGCCCTCTGAAGGCGTGCCCGCCCACGGTGACCTGCCCGGACGTCGGTGCGTCCAGCCCCAGGATCATGCGCATGGTGGTCGATTTCCCTGAGCCGTTCGGCCCCAGGAATCCGGTGACGGCCCCCGGCCGCACCTGGAAGGACAGGTTGTACACGGCCGTCTTGGCGCCGTAGCGCTTCGTCAGGCCGTATGCCTCGATCATCCTTTGCCCCTGGACGCAGTTCGGGGCTCACGTGCCCCCGGACATGGCCTAGGAGGTTACGAGAGACCTGTTCGGTTCCATGAGGCGGCCCCTCGGTCGTGGGCGGGGGCCGGACGCCCGGCCGGGGGCGGGGTCAGGCGTCGCGCTTCTTGAGGACGACGAATCCGGCGATCAGCGCGGCCGCCGTCCACGCAGCCATGATCAGGAGTCCTTCCCAGGGGCCGTAGGGGCGGTCCAGCGCCTCGGGGACCACCGACATCACGGTGGTGCCGGCCTGGTCGGGGAGGTACTGGCCGACCTTCTTGGTGGCCTCCACCGAGCCGAGGATGTTCGAGACGAGGAAGAAGAACGGCATCAGGATGGCGAACGCGAGCAGCGGGCTGCGCAGGACGAAGGTGATGCCGACGGCGAACAGGGCGATCAGCGCCATGTAGAGACCGCCGCCGACCACCGCGCGCAGCACCCCGGGGTCGCCGATGCCCACCCCGTGCTCGCCGAGGAGCGCCTGTCCGAGGAAGAACGCGCAGAAGCTGGTGATCAGGCCGACGACCAGCACGAGTGGCCCGGCGACCAGCACCTTGCACCACAGGAACGTGCCGCGTTGCGGTACGGCGGCCAGCGAGTTGCGGATCATGCCGGTGCTGTACTCGGCGGAGACGACGAGTACGCCGAAGGCGATCATCGCCAGCTGTCCGAGGCTCATGCCGGCGAAGCTGGTGTAGGTGGCGTCGAACGTGCGCCGGCTGACGGTCGACATGTCGTCGAAGGTCGAGGCTGTCACCGCGCAGATCAGTGCGCCGAGCCCGATGGAGACGACGACCGCGGCGGCGAGGGTCCAGATCGTGGAGTGGACCGAGCGGACCTTCGTCCACTCGGACTTGAGGACGCGCGTGGTGTGACTCATCAGCGGCGCCTCCTACGCTGCCAGTCCTCGCCCCAGCCAGGACCCTCCGGGGGCGGGCCCTGCGGGTCTCCCGGAGGCGGAGCCTGCTGACCCCCCGGCGGCGGTGCCTGCGGAGCTCCTGGCGGGGCCTGTGTGCCTCCTGGCGGGGCCTGGGGGCCTTCGGGTGGGGGCTGGGGGGCTCCGGGTGCGACCTGTGCGCCTTCCGGCGGAGCCTGGACGCCGCCGGGGGCGTGTCCGTGGTACTCGACGCTCTGTGCCGTCAGCCGCATGAACGCCTCCTCCAGCGAGGCCCGCTGCGGGCTGAGTTCGTGCAGCACGATGCGGTGGGCCGCGGCGAGTTCGCCGATGCGTGCGGCGTCACCGCCGTCCACCTCCAGCGCTCCCTGCGCGCCGGCCGCGGGCCGCAGCCCCTCGGTGGTGAGGACGTCCAGCAGCCGTTGGGGTTCGGGGGTACGGACGCGAACGTGTGTGCGGGAATTCTCCGCGATGAACTGCGACATCGAGGTGTCCGCCAGCAGCTTGCCCTGGCCGATGACGATCAGGTGCTCGGCGGTCTGCGCCATCTCGCTCATCAGGTGACTGGAGACGAACACCGTCCTGCCCTCGCGGGCCAGATGCTGCATCAGGGTGCGGATCCAGTGGATGCCCTCCGGGTCGAGGCCGTTGACGGGCTCGTCGAACATCAGGATGCGCGGATCACCCAGCAGGGCGCTCGCAATGCCGAGGCGCTGCCCCATGCCCAGTGAGAAGCCCTTCGGCCGCTTGCGGGCCACGTCGTGCAGGCCCACCATCTCCAGCACCTCACCGACCCGGCGCTCGGGAATCCCGTTGGACTGCGCCATGCACAGCAGGTGGTTGTAGGCGCTGCGGCCGCCGTGCACGCCCTTGGCCTCCAACAGCGCGCCGATGCTGTTGAGCGGCTCCTTCAGCTCGCCGTAGTGCTTGCCCTCGATGCGCACGTCACCGCGGGTGGGGGCGTCGAGTCCCAGCACCATCCGCATGGTGGTGGACTTCCCCGCGCCGTTCGGGCCCAGGAAGCCGGTGACCGTACCAGGCCGTACGGTGAAGCTGAGACCGTCGACGGCTGTCTTGTCCCCGTACCGTTTGGTCAGGTCCCGCAGCTCGATCATTCTTCGACGCTACGGTGCCCCCGCCACGCTCGCCACTCGTACGCACCATCCGCACACCATTCACACACGCGGAACGCCCCGCACCGTCCGGTGGGGGCGTTCCGCATGTGTGGGAGCTGCCTGTCCTGGAGCCGTGTTCCCGGAGGGCCGGAGAGGCGTCAGCGCGACTGCTGGGCGGGGACCGAGCGGCCCGCCGACTCCTCGTCCGCCGCCTCGTCGCCCGCCTGCCCGCCGGCGGCCACGGCCGCACCGGTGAGGGTGGCCAGCATCTCGCGCACGTTGGTCAGCTGCGCGTTGATGCTGTCGCGGCGGTTGGTGAGAGCGGCCAGCTCGCGCTCGGACTCGCTGCGCACCCGGTCGGCCTTGGCGTTGGCGTCCGCGACGATGTCCTCGGCCTGCCGCTGCGCCGTCTCGACGGTCTGACGGGCGCGGCGCTCCGCGTCCGTACGCAGTTTCTCGGCCTCCAGGCGCAGCTGCTCGGCACGGTGCTCGATCTCCGCGAGCCGCTTCTCCGCCTTCGCCTGACGGGAGGCCAGATCGCGCTCGGACTGCTCGCGCCGCTTGGCGAGGTTGGTCTCGAAGTCGGCTGCCGCCTGGGCGGCCTTCGCGCGGGTGTCCTCGAACAGCGAGTCGGCTTCCTCGCGCTTGGACTGGGCGTCCTTCTCCGCGTCGCTGCGCAGCGTGGTGGCCTCGCCCTTGGCCTTCTCGACGATGCGGGCGCCCTCGTCCTCCGCCTTCTGCTTGCGCTCGGCGGCGAACTGCTCGGCGTCGTTGCGTACCTGCTGCGCCGCGCCCTCGGCGAGCTCGCGGTGCTGCTCGGCGGCGCGACGGGCCTCCTCGCGCAGGTCCTTGGCCTCCTCCTCGGCGAGGCGGAGGATCTTCTCGACACGGGCGCCGAGGCCGGCGTACGACGGCTCCGCGTCGTTGACCTGAGCCTGGGCGTTCTGCGTTTCGAGGTGGAGCTCCTCGATGCGCTTTTCCAGAGAGGTGATCCGGGCCAGGGCGCTGTCACGGTCGGCGACGAGCTTCGCGATGCGGTCGTCAACCTGTCCGCGGTCGTAGCCACGCCGCACGAGCTCGAAGCCGTAGGGGGAGGAAGTGTCGCTCATGGGGTTCCTGTCGAGTCAGACGGGTTATCAGACGGGGGGAGTGATAGAGGGAATCCTAGGGGTCCAAGCGGCGTGTCATCGAGCTTATGCGCGTTTGATCTGGAGAATGTGCCCTCGTTCGAGTGGCTAACCCTCCGAACCCTTGCCACTCGAACGAGTTGTACCAGCGCCAACGCCCGCTGTCACACCACCGTTCGCGCCGGCGGCGCGCCCGCCCTTCTTGCCGGATCCCGAGCCGCGCCCCGAGCCGCCACCCGCCCCGGAACCGCCGCCCGGACCCGAACCGGAACCCGAACCGGAACCAGCACCGGAATCCGCGCCGGCAGGCGACTCCGCGTCCGCGTCGGCACCGTCCTTGCCGCCTGACGACGCGGCACCCGGCGTCTCGAACGACTCGAGCGCCTCCAACACGTCCTGCACGCGGGAGATCTCCGCGTTGATGTCCTCCTGACGCCGCATCAGCAGGTCCAGCTCGTGCTGCCCGGCCTCGACCGTGCGCTGCGCCTCCTCGGCGGCCTCCTCGCGCAACTGCTGGGCCTCGCGCTCCATCGCCGCCTGCTTGAGCTCGGCCTCCTTGAGCAGGCCCTCCGCCTTCTTCACGGCGGCGATGCGCACCTTGCCCGCCTCCGCGTTGGCGTCCGCACGCAACTCCTCGGCCTTCTCCCGCGCTTCGGCCAGCTGCTCCTCGGCCGCCTGGACGAGCTTGTCGCAGCGCTCCCCGGCCGACTGCATCGCCTCGGCCGCCTCCCGGCGCGCCCGCTCGTGCAGCTCCTCGACCTCCGCCTCGATGCGGGTACGCAGCTCCTCGGCGCGCTCGCGGATGGCGCCGGAGTCGCTCCGGGCCTCCTCCAGCAGCGTGTCGGCGTCCGAGCGTGCCTTCTCGACCAGCTCGCGCCCCTCGTCCCTGGCCTCGTTGACCAGCCGGTCCGATTCGCCACGCGCGGCGCCGACCATGGCGTCCGCCTGCTCCTCCGCGGTGGCCTGGGCGCGCAGCGCCTCCTCCTGGGCCCGGGCCAGCAGCTGGTCGGCCTGCTCGGCCGCCTCCGTGCGCCGGGCCGCCGCGTCCTCCCGCGCCTCGTCGCGCAGCCGTTCGGCCTCGGCGCGCATCTCCTCCGCGTACCGCTCGGCCGCGGCACGGGTGTCCTGGTCGAACTGCTGGGCGGCCGCCCGGGTCTCCTGGTCGTACCGCTCGGCCTCGGCGCGCGTCTCACGGTCGAACTGCTCGGCCTCCGCGCGCAGCGCGCCGCTGACCCGCTCGGCCTCGGCCCGCGTCTCCTCGCCTGCCTGCTCGGCCTCGGCCCGCACCCGCTCGCCGAACTGCTCGGCGTCCGCGCGCGTCCGGTCCCGGTACTGCTCGGCCTCCGTACGGGTCTGCGCGGCGTACTGCTCGGCGGCGGACCGCGTTTCCTGGTCGAACTGCTGTGCCGCCGACCGGGTTTCCCGGTCGAAGAGCTGAGCCGCTTCCCTGGTCTCCTGGTCGAAGCGCTGCGCCTCGGAGCGGGTCTCCTGGCCCGCGCGGTCCGCCTCCTCGCGGGTGCGGTCGGCCTCCTCCTGAGCCTTGGCCATGAGCTGGTCGGCCTGCTCGGCGGCCTCCGTGCGCTTCTTGGCGCTCTCCTCGCGGGCCTCGTCCAGCAGCCGGTCGGCCTCCGTACGGGCCTCTTCGCCGGCGCGCTGCGCGTCGGCCCGCGTCCTGTCGGCCTCGGCCACCGCCTCCGAGACGGTCTGCTCCGCCAGCGACCTGGCGGCCTCCGCCTCCTCCTGGGCCTCCCTGCGCACCGTCTGTGCCGCGTGCTCCGCGGCCGACCGCAGCCCGGCGATCTCCTCCTCGGCCTCCTCGCGCAGCCCCGCGACCGAGTCCCTGACCTGCTGAGCCGTCTCCTCCGCCGACGCCACCAGCTCCGCCGCGCGGCGCTCGGCCTCCTCCGTCAGTCGCTCGGCCTCCGCCTGCGCCTCGGCGACCCGCTTGCGCGCGGACGCCAGCAGCTCCTCGCTCTGCTCGCGGGCCTGCGTGCGCTCCTGGTGCGCCTCCTCGCGGGCCTCGGCCAGCAGCTCCTCGGCCTCGCGGCGACGCCGGGCGGCCTCCTCCTGGGCGGCGCCCAGCGCCTCGGCGGCCTCCGCGTTCGTCCGCTCCGCCGCCGCGTCGGCCTCCGCGCGCACCCGGTCGGCCGTCGCCTGCGCCTCCTCGCGCAGCCGCTCGGCCTCAGCCGTCGCCTCGCCGCGCAACTGCACGGCGACCGACTCGCCCTCCGCACGGGCCTGCGAGGCGTCCGAGGCGGCCTCCGTGCGCAGCCGCTCGGCCTCCTCCTCGGCCTGCTCGCGCAGGGTACGCGCGCGCTCCGCCGCCTCCGTGCGCAGCCGCTCGGTCTCCGCCCTGGCCTCGTCGCGCAGCCGCTCCGCCTCCGTGCGGGCCTCCGTCAGCCCCGACTCGGCCTCGGCCAGCTTCGCCTCGGCCTCCTCGCGGAGCCTGGTCAGCTCCGTCTCGGCCTCGGCCTTCCGCTGCGAGGCGGCCTCCTCGGCCTCCTCCCGGGTCCTGCGCGCCGCCTCGTCCGCCTCGGAGCGGGTCTGCTCCGCCGCCTCCTCGGCCAGCGAGTTCAGCTCCTCGGCCTCCGTGCGGGCCCGCTCCAGCGCCTCCTCGGCCTGCTTGCGCAGCGACGTGGCGCGCTCGATCGCCTCGGTGCGCACCCGCTCGCTCTCCGTGGCGGCGTCGCCGCGGGTCTCCTCCGCGTCGGCCTTGGCCTTGCCCAGCAACTCCTCGGCGCGGTTGGCGGCCTCCTCGATCTGCTGGACGGCGTCGCGGCGGGCCTCGCCGCGGATCTTCTCGCCCTCCTCGACGGCCTCGGCGCGCAGCTGCTCGGCCTCGCCGCGCAGCCTGCGCGCCTCCTCCTGGAGCTCGACCGTCTTGGCGCGGTAGTCCTTCGTGTCGTCCTTCGCGGCGCCCTTGAGCTGCTCGGCCACGTCGTGGGCCTCGGCCCGCAGCCGGTCGGCCTCCTCCTCGGCCTCCCGGCGCAGCCGCTCGGCCTCCTCGGCCGCGGTCTTCGTGGTGGCCTTGGCCTCCTCGGACGCCTTGGTCAGCACGTCCTCGGCGGTGCGGGCCGCCTGCGCCAGCTGGTTCGCCGACTCCTCGGCCGTGGTGGTCCGCGCCTTCTCGCGGGCCTCCGCGATCAGCCGCTCGCCCTCCGCCTTGGCGTCCTCGCGCACCTGCTCGGCCTCGGCCCTGATGGCCTCGGACTCCTTGGTGGCCTGGCCCACCAGCCGCGCCACCTCCGCCTTAGCGGTACGGGTGCGCTGCTCGTTCTCCGACTCGGCGTCCGCGAGCCGCCTGCCGGCCTCGTCCTCGGCCTCCCTGAGCTTGTCCGCGGCCTTCTCGCCGGCCTCGCGCAGGGCCTCCTCGGCCTGCCGCATCTGCTCCTCGGCGCGCCGCACCAGCTCGCCCGACTCGCGCCGGCTGCTCTCCGCCTCGCCCGCGGTGGTGGTCCGCAGCTGCTCGGCGTGCTCGGTGGCCTCCTGGGCCTGCGTGGAGGCGGCGTTCAGCAGCCGCTCGGCGTCAGCGCGGGCCCGGCGCAGGATCGACTCGGCCTCGCTGCGGGCGTTCTCCGCCTCGGAGCTGAGCCGCTGCCGCGCCTCCTCGGTCAGCCGCTGGGCCTCGGCACGGGCCCGCGCCAGCGACTGCTCCGACTCCGTCCTGGTCTCCTCCATGAGCCGCCGGGCCTGCTGCTCGGTGCGGGAGCGCAGCTGCTCGGCCCAGGCGATGTTGTCGTTGACGTGCGTCTCGACCGTGGCGCGGCGCTCGGACAGCTCCTGATCGAGCTGCTGGCGGCGGCGTACGGCCTCGGTGTGCAGCTCGGACTCCAGCCGGGCCTGCGCCTCGGCCTGGTCCTGGAGCAGCCGCTGGGTCTGGGCCCGCGCGTCGCGCAGCTCCCGCTCCGCGTCGGCGCGCATCTGGTCGGCCTGGAGCTGGGCGTTGCGGAGCAACTGCTCGGCCTGCTGGGAGAGGTTGTCGTACCCGGCAGGGCGCGTGGCCAGTGCGCGGCGCGCCTCGTGCAGCTTGGCGCGCAGCACTTCGACCTGGTAGCCGAGGTCGTCGGCATGCTCGACGGCCCTCTCCCGCTCCTTCTTCAGCCGGTCCATCTCGGCCTCGAACTGCGAGAGGTGGTCGTCAGCCTCGTAGCGGTCGTAGCCCCGCACTGCGCGGTCCCATCCGTCCCCTGGTAGTCGTGGAGATGATCCGAACCCTCTCCCCGGACTTGATGACACGTCCCGACGGAAATGGTGTCAGATCGTCGGCGGAACGTGGACCGAGCCCCCAACCCGGAGACCTCTTCGGGTGGGGAGGGCCCGCCCCGGCCGTCAGGCCACTCTACCGGGCCCGGAAGCGGACGTCAGTGGTCCGTTGGTGCGGCGGGGGATTCCCGCCGTACGGACCTCCGTGCGGGCCTCACCGCTCCTGGTCGCCGGGGGTGGCCGAGATCACCAGTTCGGACTGTGCTTTCCCGGGGGGCGGCCCCCGGGCCCCCAGCCGGGCCTGGTGGTCTCGTCAGTGCGGTTCGCCCTGGGCTTCGGCCGAGGTCACCAGTTCGGTGAGCACCCCGTGACAGTCCTTCGGATGCAGGCTGTGTTTTTCCGGGGGATGACCCCCGGGCCCCCAGCCGGGCCTGGTGGGCTCGTCAGTGCGGTTCGCCCTGGGCTTCGGCCGAGGTCACCAGTTCGGTGAGCACCCCGTGACAGTCCTTCGGATGCAGGAAGGTGATGCGGGAGTCCATGGAGCCGCGGCGGGGCTCGTCGTAGAGGACGCGGACGCCCTTGTCGCGGATGGCCGCGGCGTCACCGTCGACGTCGGCGGTGCCGAAGGCGATGTGGTGGACGCCCTCTCCGTTCTTGGCCAGCCACTTGGCGACCGCCGAGTCGTCCCGGATGGGTTCGAGCAGCTGGAGGTAGGAGGAGCCCCCGTCGTCCGTCCCGTTGATCCGCAGCATGGCTTCGCGGACGCCCTGTTCCTGGTTCACCTCGGTGTGGAACACCTCGAAGCCGTAGGTGCGGGAGTAGAAGTCGACGGTGGCTTCCAGGTCCCGGCAGGCGATTCCGATGTGGTCGATACGCGTCAGCATGGGCAACAGTGCAGCGCTCCTCACCCGGTTACGCAACGTGCGCACGGTCACACTCACCGACCGGTGACCCGGACAGGTACCGCTCAGTATCTTGAGTGGTAACCCTCGTTAACTTCCCCGCCGGAAGGGAACCTCATGACTGCCACTCCCAGCAGCTCCACCTCCGTGATCGTCGCGGGCGCCCGTACGCCCATGGGACGGCTCCTCGGCTCGCTGAAGTCGTTCTCCGGTGCCGACTTGGGCGGCTTCGCCATCAAGGCGGCGCTGGAGCGGGCCGGAATCGGTGGGGACCAGGTCGAATACGTGATCATGGGCCAGGTGCTACAGGCCGGGGCAGGGCAGATCCCGGCGCGCCAGGCCGCGGTCAAGGCGGGCATCCCCATGAACGTGCCGGCACTGACCGTGAACAAGGTCTGCCTCTCCGGACTCGACGCGATCGCGCTGGCCGACCAGTTGGTGCGTGCGGGTGAGTTCGACGTCGTCGTCGCCGGCGGCCAGGAGTCCATGACGAACGCCCCCCACCTGCTGCCCAAGTCGCGCGAGGGCTACAAGTACGGCTCACTCGAAGTGCTCGACGCCATGGCCCACGACGGGCTCACCGACTCCTTCGAGAACATCGCCATGGGCGCCTCCACCGAGAAGCACAACACCCGCCTCGGCATCCCGCGCGACGTGCAGGACGAGATCGCCGCCCGCTCCCACCAGCGTGCCGCCGCCGCCCAGCGCGACGGGCTGTTCGCGGCGGAGATCACCCCGGTCGAGGTGCCGCAGCGCAAGGGCGACCCGGTGCTCGTCTCCGAGGACGAGGGCATCCGCGGCGACTCGACGGCCGAGTCGCTGGGCAGGCTGCGCCCCGCCTTCGCCAAGGACGGCACGATCACGGCCGGTTCGTCCTCGCAGATCTCCGACGGCGCCGCGGCCGTCGTGGTGATGAGCAAGGCCAAGGCGAAGGAGCTGGGCGTCTCCTGGATCGCGGAGATCGGCGCGCACGGGAACGTGGCGGGCCCGGACAACTCGCTCCAGTCGCAGCCCTCCAACGCCATCGCGCACGCGCTGAAGAAGGAGGGGGGCTCCGTCGAGGACCTCGACCTGATCGAGATCAACGAGGCGTTCGCCGCGGTGGCGCACCAGTCGATGAAGGACCTGGGAGTTGGCCCCGAAAAGGTGAACGTGAACGGCGGCGCGATCGCGCTGGGACACCCGATCGGGATGTCCGGGGCGCGGATCGTGCTGCATCTCGCGCTGGAGCTGAAGCGGCGCGGGGGCGGTCTGGGGGCCGCGGCCCTGTGCGGGGGCGGCGGTCAGGGCGACGCGCTGCTCGTCCGCGTGCCGTAAGAAGGTTCTCTCCCCGCACCTGGGGTGCCGGCCCGGTTCCCTCCGGGCCGGCCAGCCTCGGAGCCGGGGAGAATGCCTGGTCACAGCCACAGGAACGGAGCTGTACGAGCAATGGTGGATGTCGCAGCGTTGGTCGCGGCTGCCCGCGAGGGGGCGCCGCGCGCGGTGGCGCGGCTGATCTCTGCGGTGGAGGGCGCCTCCCCGCAGCTCCGCGAGGTCATGGCCGCCCTCGCCCCGCACTGCGGCAACGCGTACGTGGTCGGGCTCACGGGTTCTCCGGGGGTCGGCAAGTCGACGACGACGTCCGCACTGGTGAGCGCGTACCGCGCGCAGGGCAGGCGCGTGGGCGTGCTCGCCGTGGACCCGTCCTCGCCGTTCTCGGGCGGTGCCCTGCTCGGGGACCGGGTCAGGATGGGGGAGCACGCCTCCGACCCGGGGGTCTACATCCGCTCCATGGCCACCCGCGGCCATCTGGGGGGCCTGGCGTGGGCGGCGCCGCAGGCGATCCGGGTGCTGGACGCGGCGGGCTGCGACGTCGTCCTGGTCGAGACGGTGGGCGTCGGCCAGTCGGAGGTGGAGATCGCCGCGCAGGCCGACACGAGCGTGGTGCTGCTGGCGCCCGGCATGGGGGACGGCATCCAGGCGGCGAAGGCCGGGATCCTGGAGATCGGTGACGCGTACGTCGTCAACAAGGCCGACCGGGACGGCGCGGACGCGACCGTCCGGGAGCTCAACCACATGCTGGGCCTGGGCGAGGCCCGCCGTCCGGGTGACTGGCGACCGCCGGTGGTCAAGGCGGTGGCGGCGCGCGGGGAGGGCGTGGAGGAGATGGTCGCGGCGCTGGACAAGCACCGCGGCTGGATGGAGGAGCGCGGGGTGCTCGCACAGCGCCGCGCGGCGCGGGCCGCCAAGGAGATCGAGAACATCGCGCTGACGGCGCTGCGGGAACGCATGGGCGAGCTGCGGGGCGGCAAGCGGCTGGACGCGCTCGCCGCGCGGGTGGCCGCCGGCTCGCTGGACCCGTACGCGGCCGCCGACGAACTGGTCGAGGGGGTCACCGAGGGGTGACGCCCTCCGTCGGCCAGGACGGGCACGGATACGGGCGGGCGGGCGGGTGACCTGGTGTCACCCGCCCGCCCGCGTCCGCCGGTGTGACCGGCTGACCTGCCGGGATCCGGCGGATCAGTCGTCGTCGCCCTGGTCGCTCTCGTGGTGGAGCACCTTGCCGGAGGCGCCGTCGAGGACGAGCTCGTGCTCGGTGCCCTGCTTGTCGACGGTCTCGGCCTCCCAGTGGCCCTTGGCGGCGCCGTCGTCGGCGTCGTCCTCCAGGCTGACGGAGGTCACGGTGGCGCCCTTGCTCGCGTCGGCGGCCTTCTTGCCCACCTCGGCGGCGTCGAGGCCGGCGGCGCGGACGGTGGAGCGGTCGTCGTCCTTGTGGGTGTCCACGCGGTTGGTGACGACGTCGCCCTTGGCGGCGTCGATCTTCACCTCGTGCCACTTGTTGTCCTTGCCGAGGACGTCGGCCTCCCACACGAGCTTGTTGTTGTCGGTGTCCAGCTCCAGCTCGGTGATGCTGCCGGGGGCCTCCTTGAGCACGGACCGGGCCGCGCGGTCGAAGGAGACGTCCGCGGCGCCGGTGTCCTCGGCCTTGTCGGCGCGGTCGCCGTCCTGGCCGTCGCCGTCGCGGTCCCCGCGGTCCTCGTCGTGGCCGTCACCCCGGTCGTCATCGTGGGCGACCGAGCGGGTGTGCGACTGCGACGAGGAGGCCGGCTTGCCTTCCGCGCCGCCGCTTCCGGCGACCCCGAAGGCCGTCGCCGTACCACCTCCGACCAGCGCGGCCGCGGTGACGGTTGCGATGATGACCTTGCGCTTCATGACGTTCGACTCCTCAGTTCTTCGGCTGCTCTCGCTTTCGATGACTCCACGGTGGCCGACCGCTGCTGAACGTGAGCTGAAGCCACCTGAAGCCCTCTTCAGCCGCGATTTGGCAGGCTGGGCGCATGCGCCTGCTGATCGTGGAGGACGAGCGGCGACTGGCCCGGTCGCTCGCCGGGGGCCTGACGGCCGAGGGCTTCGCCGTGGACGTCGTGCACGACGGCACGGAAGGGCTGCACATGGCAGTCGAACACGAGTACGACCTGATCGTGCTCGACATCATGCTCCCCGGCATGAACGGCTACCGGGTCTGCGGGGCGCTGCGCGCCGCAGGCGACGAGACGCCCGTGCTCATGCTCACCGCCAAGGACGGCGAGTACGACGAGGCCGAAGGTCTCGACACCGGCGCCGACGACTACCTCACCAAGCCGTTCTCCTACGTCGTGCTGCTGGCCAGGGTCCGCGCGCTGCTGCGCCGCCGCACCCGGGGTGCCAGGGCCGCGCTGCGGGTCGGCGAGCTGACCGTCGACCCGGCGGCCCAGCGGGTGACCGTCGGCGAGCGCGAGGCCGAGCTGACGGCCAAGGAGTTCGCCGTGCTCGAATACCTGGCCACACGCGCCGGTGAGGTCGTCTCCAAGACGGAGATCCTCGAACACGTCTGGGACTTCGCCTACGAGGGTGACGTCAACATCGTCGAGGTGTACGTGAGCGCTCTGCGGCGGAAGCTGGGCGCCGGCTGGATCGCCACAGTGCGCGGCGCCGGCTACCGGCTCCAGGGCCCGGCGGCCGGCCGCCGGGACGGCGGGGGACGCGATGCGTAGGGCGTCCGTGCGTCTGCGTGCCGCGCTGGGCGCCACGCTGGTGGTGGCGCTCGCCCTGGTCGCCGCCGGCTTCTTCGTCGTCTCGACGCTGCGGGGCGGGCTCGCCGACACCGCCCGCCTGAACGCGGAGAACTCCGCGCGCGGCACGGCGGCGCAGCTCGCGGGCGTACCCGAAGGCGGCATCCCGGACGTCGACGGCCTCGACGGCGACGACCCCGTGCAGGTCGTCGACGCGGACGGGAAGGTGCTCGGCGCCAGCGACCCCCTTAAGGGCCGCGGCCCCGTAGCCGACTTCGCCCGCGCGGACAAGCCCGACGGCGACTCTGAAGACGCGGACAGGGACAGCGAAGCGGACGGGGACGAGGTCGACACCGACAGCGAGGAGGAGACCCGCACCTTCCCCGTGGACGACGACGGCGAGGTCACCTACGACAAGGACGACATCACCGGGTCCCAGGAGTTCAGCCTCGCCGCCGTCCAGGGCCGCACCCGTGCGGGCACCCCCGTGACCGTCTACGCCGGCGCCTCCCTCGGCGCCCAGCAGGAAGCCGTCTCCACGGTGACCCGCTCCATGCTGTTCGGACTGCCCGTACTGCTCGTGGTCGTCGGCGGCGTCACCTGGCTCGTCACCCGGCGCGCGCTGCGGCCCGTGGAGGGCATCAGGCAGGAGATGAGCGCCATCACCGCCAGCACCGACCTGACGCGCCGCGTGCCGGAACCCGACGCGCGGGACGAGGTCGCCCGGCTCGCCCGCACCACCAACGAGACGCTGGCGGCGCTGGAGGGATCGGTCGAGCGCCAGCGGCGGTTCGTCGCCGACGCCTCCCACGAACTGCGCAGCCCCATCGCCTCCCTGCGCACCCAGCTGGAGGTCGCCGCCGCGCACCCCGAACTCCTCGACGTCGACGGCGCCGTCGAGGACACCGTACGGCTCCAGGCCCTCGCGGCCGACCTGTTGCTGCTCGCCCGGCTGGACGCGGGCGAGCGGCCCGGCGAAGGCCGCGTCTCCCTGGCCGCGTTGGTGCGCGAGCAGGTGGGGCAGCGGTCCCGCGACCCGCACCCGCTGCGGATCGCCACCCTCGACGAGGGGGAAGTGCGCGGCTCGGCGACCCAGTTGGGGCGCGTGCTGGGCAACCTGCTGGACAACGGGCAGCGGCACGCTGCCGGGCAGGTCACCGTCGAGGTGCGGCGGGAGGGCGGGGCCCTCGCGCTCGCCGTCAGCGACGACGGGGAAGGGGTGCCCGAAGCAGAGCGGGAGCGGATCTTCGAGCGGTTCGTGCGGCTGGACTCGGCGCGCTCAAGGGACGAGGGCGGTGCGGGGCTGGGGCTGGCCATCGCCGCGGACGTCGCCGAGCGGCACGGGGGCACGCTCCGGGTGGACGGCGCGCCAGGCGGTGGCGCCAGGTTCGTGCTGCGGCTGCCCGCGGCGGACGGCTGAGGAGGGCGGCCCGGCGCCGGCGACGGGGCCGGGCCGGGGTCCTCACACGCGGCCGCGGCCGGCGCGCAGCTTCTCCGTCAGCGGCCGCAGGGTGCGCTCCAGGTGGGCGAGGTCGGCCGGGTCCACCCCGTCGATGAAGTGCCGGCGCACGGAGGCGACGTGGTGGGGTGCGACGTGCCGCACGGTCTTCCAGCCGTGGTCGGTGAGGACGGCGAAGAGGCCCCGTTTGTCGGACTCGCAGGACTCGCGCCGCACGAGTTCCGCTTTCTCCATCCGGGTGATCTGGTGGGACAGCCGGCTCTTGGACTGGAGGGTGGCGGCGGCGAGGTCGGTCATCCGCATCCGGTGCTCCGCCGACTCCGAGAGGTTGACGAGGATCTCGTAGTCGTTGAGTGTCAGCCCGAACGGCTGGAGATCGCGCTCGAGCTGGTAGCTGAGGAGCCTGCTGACGTCCAGGTGGGTGCGCCAGGCGCGCTGCTCGTCCTCGGTGAGCCAGCGGGTGCCGTCGTCGGTGTCCATGCTCTGAGACTCTACCGAGCGTCGTACACACGTGCTTACGCGGTGTGGCGTGAAGATGTCGCAGCGTTGCCGCGTGGTGGGGTGTACGCGGTGGGTGACGGTCAGAGGCCGAGCCGCCGCTGGAGCCCGCCCAGCTGGCCGGGTAGCTGGCCACCGGGCCCGCCCGCGCCTCCGCTTCCGTCGCCGGGCACCCCCGCCTGGTGCGGCACCTGGCCGGTGGCGCGGTCCTCCAGCAGCATCTCGGTCGACTGGATCAGTACGGTCCCCGCCCCGACGAACTCGAACTGGTGCTCCTCGCCGGAGGCCCCTCCCAGCCCCGTCATGGCCCGCACGCCACCCATGACGCCCCTCATGTACTGGTGGTCGTAGTGGTGGCAGGGGGAGGGGCAGTCCGCCCAGCCGACGAGCGCCTGGGGATCCACCCGCACCGGCGGTTCGACGAAGTGGACCTCGCCGTTGGAGGCGGCGACGAACTTCCCCGTGCCGATCAGGGTGAGGAAGCCCGGGATGATCGACTGCTTCAGCGAGAGGGCGGGGTCGAAGGCGAGCAGGTTGCCGGAGCGGACGGTCAGGTTGCCCTCCTCCAGGTCGAAGGAGTTGATGTCGAAGGCCCGGTCGGCGAGCAGCAGCTTGCCGCGCCCCTCGGCGACGACCCAGTCGGCGGCGTGCAGCGGCGAGTGGAAGCTGCCGGCGACGAGCCGGTCGAGCCGGCCGTGGCCGATGCCGTGGAAGTCGATCTGCCCGTAGTAGGCGATCATCTTCCCCTTCTGCAGGAACCACTGCCCGTCCAGGTCGACGGAGAAGGCGTAGGGGTTGACGTTGTCGTTCGCGGGCAGGGTCGCCGCGTCGAAGACCTGGTAGTCCTGCGGCGCGGATCCGTGCGGTGTCTGCGACGTCACAGTTTCTCCTCACTCGCCTGCACGAACACGGCGCCGTTCCCGCTCAGTTCCAGCTGGAAGGCCTCCCCGGACCCGCGCCCCACCATGTCGCGCCAGCCCAGCGCGGAGGACAGCTTGTTGCGCACGTCGCCGAAGTGGGCGACGTAGGCCTGCGGGTCGACGTGGACCCGGTGGCCAGGGGTCAGCGGGAGCTGGAGGATGCCGCCGTGGGCCATCACGGCCACCGAGCCCCTGCCCGTCAGCGTCGTGGTGAACAGGCCCTGGCCCGACACCTGGCCGCGCACCATGCCCAGCACGCCGCCGTCCCGGCCGAGGAAGAGGGTGCCCTGCTCGAGGCTGCCGTCGAAGGCGAGCAGCCGGTCGGCCTCCACGCACAGCGTGTCGCCGTCCAGGTTGATCACCTCGATGTGGTGGCCGCCGTGCCCGAACATCACCGTGCCGTTGCCCTCGACGGTCATCAGCGGGGTCGCCTCGCCCGCCACCCGCCGCCCGATCATGGACATCAGGCCGCCCTGGCCGCCCTGGACGTTGGGGGTGAAGGTGACCTCGCCCCGGTAGCCGACCATGGCACCGCGCTGGCTGAACAGCCGCTGCCCGGGTACCACCTGCGCCTCGACGAGCTTGCCCGACAGCTCACGGAAGGGCATCAGACGTCACCCCCCAGGGTGTTGCGCTCGCTGGGCTGCACGTACACCACACCGTCCCCCTCGAACCTGACCTGGAACGACTCGCCCGAGCCCTCGCCCATGAACGTGCGGAAGTTCACACCGGACTGGAAGCTCTGCCGCAGGTCGCCCTGGTGCGCGACGTAGGCGCCCGGGTCGACCTGGAGCGGGGTGTCCCGCGTGACGCGCAGCAGCACCGCGGGCCCGTCCGACATGACGGCCGCCCATCCGGTGCCCTCGACCGAGGTCGTGAACAGGCCGTTGCCCTGGGAGGCTCCGCGCAGCCCGGTGAAGGTCGTGCCGGTGCGCAGGCCGCCGTCCGTGCACAGCAGGTTGCTGGCCTCCACGTGCAGCTTCTCGCCCGCCAGCCGCACGAGGCTGATGTCGCTCGCCCGGTCGGCGAAGTAGCAGGTGCCCTGCCCCTTCACCTCCATGACCGTCATCTGCTCGCCCGTCAGTCTGCGGGTGACCATGCCGCGGACGCCGTCTCCGCCGCCGCTCAATTTCTTGAACGCCATCTCGCCGTCGTAGGCGACCATCGAGCCGTTCTTCGCCTTGACCGTGTCGCCGCCTCCGCCGAGCGTGGCGGCCAGCACCTTGGTGCCCTGAAGTCGGAACTGAGCCACACCCCGAACCTACCCTGAGGCCGGGGACGGTCGGCAGAGCTGCCACAATGGCCAAGCTTGTGCTTCCCTTCACAAACGATCTGTCGCAAACGATCTGAGGACCTGCCGTGGCCATACTGGAAACTCCTAGCGGCCTGCCGCCCAAGTCGGTCTCCGCGCTGCGCCGCCTGCGACTCACCTCGGTGCCCGAGGGAGTCTCCTTCCTCCTCCTGCTGGTCTGCTCGGTGCTGAAGCGGACCACGGACTTCAACGCCGTTCCGGTCATGGGCGCCGTCCACGGCATCCTCTTCATCCTGTACGTGCTCTTCTGGGCCGACGCGTGGAACCGCATCAAGTGGCCGTTCGGGCGCGCCGCCCTCTACTTCGTCCTCTCCGTGCTGCCGACCGGCGGCTTCTTCGCGGACCGGATGCTGCGCGAGGAGGAGGCGGCGGGCGTCATCGCCGCCCGCGCCCGCAAGGAGCAGGTGGGCACCGTGAGCGCGGGCGGAAGCGCGGTCAACTCGTGATCGTCGCCTTCTCCGTCACGCCGCTCGGCGTCGGCGAGGACGTGGGCGAGTACGTGGCCGACGCCGTGCGCGTCGTCCGCGAGTCGGGACTCCCGCACCGCACGGACGCCATGTTCACCTCGCTGGAAGGCGAGTGGGAGGAGTGCATGGACGTCGTACGCCGGGCCGTCGCCGCGGTCGAGGCCCGGGCCCCGCGCGTCTCGCTCGTCCTCAAGGCCGACATCCGTCCCGGCGTCATCGACGGCCTCACCGCCAAGGTCGCCACCGTGGACCGCTACCTGGACGAGGGCTGACAAGCCCCGGGGAGACCCCGAGCTGATCCAGCCGGCCAGACACCGCCGCTCAGGACACGGGCGTGCCCGGGCCGGCGCGCGATCCGCGGCGCGCCGCCCCGCCACGTGACCAGGGGGCGCGGCGAGCGTCCTGCCTCGTCCGCCGTCGGCCGGCCCGCGCCCCACCGCCGCGCGGGCGGCGCCGGGCCTTCCGACCGACGCACGGGCGAGCTGCGCGTGCGCGCACGCGGGGTCGGTGGCGCGGACGCGGGCGCCCGTAGCGCCGCCTGCGTCTCCCGCACGGAGGAGAGGCCGAAGCAGCAGTGGAGCGGGCCCGGGGGCCCGAACCGGATCGTGATCGTCACCCAGGATCCCCGCCGCTCGGAGATTCGCCCGGGGCCGAAACACTATGCGGCGCCCCGCGGCCGAGCCAGGCTCGGCGCATGGCGGAACGAGAGCAGGACGAAACGGTCCCGAGGACCGGAGCAGACGGGACCGGAGCAGACGGGACCGGAGGCGACGGTGGCCGGGCGGAGGCGCGGGGCGCCCGCGTACCCGCACCGGCACCGGCGCCGGCATCCGTACCGACACCGGCGCCAGAAGAACCGGCACCGGCACCGGCACCCGAGGGTGAGGCGACCGCCGGTTACGGATCCCTCTTCCGCGTGCGCGAGTTCCGCGCCGTGTTCGCCGCGCACGTGCTCTCCCTCCTCGGCACGGTGGTGGCGGGGCTCGCGCTGCCCGTGATGATCTACGCCCGGACCTCCTCACCGCTGCTGACCGCTCTCACCTTCGCGTTGGGCTTCCTCCCCAACGCGGCGGGCGGGGCGCTCCTGGCCCCCGTGGCGGACCGGTTCGCGGCCCGGCCTGTGCTGGTCGCCTGCGATCTGTTCAGCGCCGCCTGTGTCGCGGTGATGCTGCTGCCGCAGGCCCACGTGGTGCTGCTGCTCGCCCTCCGCGCGGCCGCCGCGTTCGTGCAGCCCCTCTTCACCGGCGTACGGGCCGCGAGCCTGGGCGCGATCCTGCCGGACCAGGACTCCTTCGTACTGGGCCGGTCCCTCATCCGCGTCGTCGCCCAGAGTGCGCAGATCGTCGGCAACGCGGCGACGGGTCTGCTGCTGGTGCTCGTCACGCCGCGTACCGCGCTGGTGCTGACCGTCGCCGGGTTCCTCGCCTCGGCGCTGATCCTGCGGACGGGAACGCGGCCGCGCCCCGCGCTCGCCGGGGCCCTCGCCCGCACCCGCGGCGGCACCCGCGCGCTGCTGGCCGACCGGAAGATCCGCTCGCTGCTGCTGCTGTGCTGGCTCCCGCCGACCTTCGCCGTCGTCCCGGAGGGGCTGGCCGCGCCGTACGCCGACGACCTCGGCGCGGGTCCTGTCGCCGTCGGGCTGCTGCTGGCGGCGGGCCCGGTCGGCAGCGTCGCGGGAGAGCTGGCGGTCGGCACGCTGCTGCGCCCCGCCGCCCGTGAGCGCCTCGTCCTGCCGCTGGCCTCGGCTCTCCTTCTGCCGCTGCTCGTCTTCCTGCTGCGCCCCGCGCTGCCGCTGGCGCTGGCCGCGCTGTGCGCGTCCGGGCTCGGCATGGGCTACACCCTCGGCCTGGACCGCTGGTTCTTCGACGCCGCGCCTCCTCAGCTGCGCGGCAGGGCGCTGACGGTGATGTCAGCGGGGCTGATGAGCGCCCAGGGCCTGGGCATGGCCGTCGGCGGCGGGGTGGCCGAGTTCCTTCCCGCTCACGCGGCCGTGGCGCTCACGGGCGCCGTGGGAACGGTATGTGTGGTGGTGGTCGCCCGGAACGTGAGACGGCTTCAGACAGTCCCTGACCGGCCGGTAGGGTCGGAGCGTGCCGAAGCCTCTCAGTCTGTCGTTCGACCCGATCGCCCGTGCCGATGAGCACTGGAAGCAGCGATGGGGATCGGTGCCGTCCATGGCCGCCATCACCTCGATCATGCGCGCCCAGCAGATCCTGCTGTCCGAGGTCGACGCGGTGGTCAAGCCGTACGGGCTGACCTTCGCGCGGTACGAGGCGCTGGTACTGCTCACCTTCTCGCAGCGGGGTGAGCTGCCGATGTCGAAGATAGGCGAGCGCCTGATGGTGCACCCGACCTCGGTGACCAACACCGTCGACCGGCTCCAGGCGGCGGGCCTCGTGGAGAAGCGGCCCAACCCCAACGACGGCCGCGGCACGCTCGCCGCGATCACCGACCGGGGGCGCGAGGTGTGCGACGCGGCCACCGAGAAGCTGATGGCGAGGGACTTCGGCCTCGGTGTCTACGACGCCGGGGAGATGGACGAGATCTTCACGCTGCTGCGCCCGCTGCGGGTGGCGGCGGGCGACTTCTCCGACGGCCCGGCGCACTAGGCTCTCCCGCGGATCGGGCCCCGGAGAGGGGGAGCCGCTGCCCGTAGCGTGCGGTCCGCGGGCCGGCGGTGGTTTGTCGCGCAGTTCCCCGCGCCCCTTCGGGGCGCGTACACGTCCCCCTGCTGCGCTGGGGCACGCCCCCCGGCGCGCCGGCCCGAGGCCCGGCGTGGGAAGAGGGGGGCGGGAAGATCGCCCCGGCGCGAGGGCTACGCTCGTTTCCATGAAACGAAGCGTGCTGACCCGCTACCGCGTCATGGCGTACGTCACCGCCGTGCTCCTCGTGCTGCTGACCCTCGGTGTGATCGGCAAGTACCTGCTGGGCATGGACGGCGCGGCGGGCTTCACCAGCATGGTCGGCATCGCGCACGGCTGGCTCTACATCCTGTACCTGATCTTCGCGTTCGACCTCGGCCAGAAGGCGAAGTGGCCGCTCGGCAAGCAGCTGTGGGTGCTGCTCGCGGGCACCGTGCCGACCGCGGCGTTCTTCGTCGAGCGGAAGGTCACCCGCCAGGTCGAGCCGCTGATCAAGGAGCGGGAAGCCACGCCGGTCGGCGTCTGAAGGTCCCCCGCCCTGGTGGCGGGGGCCACATCCGGCCTGTTCCCATCGACTTTTACTTGGACGTCCTAGTAAATTCGGTGGTATGGATGCTGACGCCATCGCACAGGGCCGCCGTCGCTGGCAGGAGCGCTACGACTCCGCACGCAAGCGCGACGCCGACTTCACCACGCTCAGCGGCGACCCCGTCGAGCCGGTCTACGGACCCCGGGACGGCGACTCCGTCGAGGGGTTCGAGCGCATCGGCTGGCCGGGCGAGTTCCCCTTCACACGCGGGCTCTACCCGACCGGCTACCGGGGCAGGACGTGGACCATCCGCCAGTTCGCCGGGTTCGGCAACGCCGAGCAGACGAACGAGCGGTACAAGATGATCCTCGAAGCCGGCGGCGGCGGGCTCTCCGTCGCCTTCGACATGCCCACCCTCATGGGCCGCGACTCCGACGACCCGCGCTCCCTGGGCGAGGTCGGCCACTGCGGCGTCGCCATCGACTCCGCCGCCGACATGGAAACCCTCTTCTCCGGCATCCCCCTCGGCGACGTCACCACCTCGATGACGATTTCCGGGCCCGCCGTCCCCGTCTTCTGCATGTACCTGGTCGCCGCCGAACGGCAGGGCGTGGACCCGGCCGTCCTCAACGGCACGCTCCAGACCGACATCTTCAAGGAGTACATCGCGCAGAAGGAGTGGCTCTTCCAGCCGGAGCCCCACCTGCGGCTCATCGGCGACCTGATGGAGCACTGCGCGCACGGCATCCCCGCCTACAAGCCGCTCTCCGTCTCCGGCTACCACATCCGCGAGGCGGGCGCGACGGCCGCACAAGAGCTCGCCTACACGCTGGCCGACGGCTTCGGCTACGTCGAACTCGGCCTCTCCAGAGGGCTGGACGTCAACACGTTCGCGCCGGGGCTGTCCTTCTTCTTCGACGCCCACCTCGACTTCTTCGAGGAGATCGCCAAGTTCCGCGCCGCCCGCCGCATCTGGGCCCGCTGGCTGCGCGACGTCTACGGGGCGACCAGCGAGAAGGCCCAGTGGCTCCGCTTCCACACCCAGACGGCCGGCGTCTCGCTGACCGCCCAGCAGCCCTACAACAACGTCGTCCGCACCGCCATAGAGGCCCTCTCCGCGATCCTCGGCGGCACCAACTCGCTGCACACCAACGCGCTCGACGAGACCCTGGCGCTGCCCAGCGAGCGCGCGGCGGAGATCGCGCTGCGCACCCAGCAGGTGCTCATGGAGGAGACCGGGATCACCAACGTCGCCGACCCGCTGGGCGGTTCCTGGTACGTCGAGGCGCTGACCGACCGCATCGAGGCCGACGCGGAGAAGATCTTCGAGCAGATCCGCGAGCGCGGCCGCCGCGCGGTCCCCGACGGCCTGCACCCCATCGGCCCGATCACCTCCGGGATCCTGCGCGGCATCGAGGACGGCTGGTTCACCGGCGAGATCGCCGAGTCCGCCTTCACCTACCAGCGGGCGCTGGAGAAGAACGACAAGAAGGTCGTCGGCGTCAACTGCCACACCGGCTCGGTGACCGGCGACCTGGAGATCCTGCGGGTCAGCCACGAGGTCGAGCGCGACCAGGTCAGCGCACTGGGCGACCGCCGCTCGGCACGGGACGACGCCGCCGTGAGCGCGGCGCTCTCCGCCATGGTCGAGGCCGCGCGGGGGACCGGCAACATGATCGAACCGATGCTGGAGGCCGTGCGGGCCGAGGCGACGTTGGGCGAGATCTGCGGCGTGCTGCGCGACGAGTGGGGCGACTACACGGAGCCCCCGGTGTTCTGACCCCGGCCCTCCGGGCCCCGGTCCTCAAGCGGTCCTCAAGCGCCGGACAGGCCGCGTCATCAGCCTGTCCGGCGCTTGAGGACGAGCGAAGCGACAACCCGGGGGCGTGTGGGGCCCCGCAGAATGGTGAAACGGGGCCCGGACGCAGTCCGGGGGAGGGGCCGGGGCCAAGACCGCCCGGCCGCTGTCGGAAGCCGCGTGGCCGCTATCCGGCGGTCGCCCCCGGCGCGCCGGTCGGCAGCGGTTCGACGCCCACCACGTGCCGGACACGGGTGGGCTCGATGAACACGGTCACCCGCTCCTCGCCGGGGATGAGCCACTCGTACGCGGTACCCAGGTAGGACTGTGCCAGCCGGTCCATGGTGCGGTCGGCCTCGGCGCCCTCCACGAAGCGGACGGCCCGTCCCCGGATCTGCACCCGGTCGAACGGGTTGGTCATGTCCGCGTGGGACAGGAACACCCGCGGCTCCCGGCGCAGGTTGCGCTCCTTCATCCGTCCCATCGAGGTGTTGAACAGCACCAGGTCGCCGTCGAGCCCCACCCACATGGGGCTCACGTGCGGTGATCCGTCGGGGTTGACGGTGCCGACGTGCCAGATGTGCGGCGCTCCGATGCGGGAGCGCAGGTCGTGCGGAATCTCGAACATGCGGGGGTCCTGCCCGGCATGGAAGTCCGCATGCCGGGGGCCCCGCGGTGAGCCCGCTCACGCCCGTACCGGCGTCGGCGGGGGGCCGGCTCGCGCCCCTACCGCGAGGTCAGCGGGGAGCCGACGCGGCTCCTAGCCCCTCCAGCAGCAGCGTGGTGAAGGTGGCCGCCCAGGCGCCGTCCACCGGGCAGTCGCTCACCAGCGACCTGTGCACCACGGCCCCGGCGATCACGTCGAAGATGAGGTCGACGACCCGCTCGGTCTCGGCTGGGTCGGCGGAGTCGCCTGGCAGCTCCCCCCGCTGCTGCGCCCTGGCCCGGCCGTCCAGGACCAGGCGCTTCTGGCGTTCGACGAGGGCCGTCCGGATCCGCCTGCGCAGCGCCTCGTCCGTCGTGGACTCGGCGATGACGGCCATCAGCGCCGTCTTGGCCTCGGGGCGGCGCAGCAGGGCGGCGAAGGAGAGGACGACGCCTTCGACGTCGGCCCGCAGGCTGCCGCCGTCGGGGAGTTCGAGTTCGTCGAAGAGGACGGCGACGGCGTCGACGACGAGTTCGCTCTTGGCCGCCCAGCGCCGGTAGAGCGTGGTCTTGGCGACGCCGGCGCGGCGGGCGACCTCTCCCATGGTCAGCTTCGACCAGCCGACCTCGACGAGCGCGGTGCGCGTGGCGTCGAGGATCGCGCGGTCCGCCGCGGCGCTGCGGGGGCGTCCGCGTCGGGGAGCGGGGCAACCTGCCATGCGCCGACCATACCGAGCGGTACGGAGACCCGAGGAGAGCGTGGAAGGCACCGTGAGGCGGATCACCGGGCAGCGCCCGTGGCCACCCTTGCGAAGCGGTTGCCCCTTCGAGATACGCTACGGGGCGTAGCGGAATGGGTGGCGGACCGACCACCGCGACCCTCGCGACAACCACCCGCCAGGTGGGGACCTGGCGACCACTGCACACGCGCCCGCGCGAAAGGGGGAGACTGGTGCCATGCAGCCACGCAACATGTCCATGAGCGGAGTGGTCGACCTCGCCGCGGTGAAGGCGGCCGGAGAGGCCAAGCAGAAGGCGGAGCAGGCGCGGGCCGACGCCGCCGAGGGCCACGGCGCCCCGGCCCCGGCCGGCCTGGTGATCGAAGTCAGTGAGGCGACGTTCGAGGCGGAGGTGCTCCAGCGCTCCGCCGAGGTCCCGGTCGTCATCGACTTCTGGGCCGAGTGGTGCGAGCCGTGCAAGCAGCTCTCGCCGCTTCTCGAACGCGTCACCCAGGAGTACGCGGGCCGCGTGCTGCTGGCGAAGATCGACGTCGACCAGAACCAGATGCTGATGCAGCAGTTCGGCGTCCAGGGCATCCCGGCGGTGTTCGCCGTGGTGGCCGGACAGGCGCTGCCGCTGTTCCAGGGGGCGGCCCCCGAGCAGCAGATCCGCGCGACGCTGGACCAGCTGATCCAGGTGGCCGAACAGCGCTTCGGTATCACGGGTCTGCAAGGCGTTCCCCAGGAGCCGGCGCAGGAGGAGGAGTCCGTCGAGCCCGAGGTGCCGGAGGACCCGGTGCTGGCCGCGGCCCAGCAGGCGCTGGACGCCGGGGACCTGTCGGGCGCCATCCAGGCCTACCGCAACAAGTTGACCGACGAGCCGGCCAACGTCGAGGCGAAGGTCGGTCTCGCCATGGCCGAACTCCTGGAGAGGGTGCAGGGTTTGGACGCGCGCCAGGTCCGCAAGGACGCGGCGGACCGGCCCGGCGACGCGGCCGCGCAGCTGCGGGTCGCGGATCTGGACATGGCCGGCGGCCACGTCGAGGACGCGTTCAGCCGGCTGGTGGACACGGTGCGCGGCTCGGCGGGGGAGGACCGGGACGCGGCGCGGGTGCGGCTGCTGGAGCTGTTCGAGGTGATCGGCCCGGAGGATCCGCGCGTCGTCACCGCGCGTGCGGCACTCGCTCGCGCGCTGTTCTGACCTGCCCGTACCGGCGGTCACACGTACGTCGGCACGCGGCGTAATTCATCGACTCAGCGACAACAGCGGCCGCACTTTGCCAAAACTTGGCAATTGCGGCCGCTGTTACTCGTCGTAACGAAATCTCGCGGAAACCTTCCGTGATGCCCGGTTGCTCCGCATGCGCACCCGCCCGATGTCCTGACCCTGTGTCGTTGCCGGTACCCTTCGGGCGGCCTTCCGGTTATCCAGCCGTTACTCGTAAGTAACGAACCCCCTTGTGTCGCGGGCTCAGATGCACCACGATCGGCCAGGCTCGGTCCATTGCCCGCAGCCCGGCAACCATTCGGCGCCCCGCAGGCGATGGGTCCCCACCGAGCGGACCGGCACCGCACCATCCGCACGCGTACCACCCCGTCCCAACCGCCGGTCCGCAAGGACAGGGGGGTCCCTGCTCCACGGCAGGGCCTGTCCTCACAAAGCAAGGTTGCGCGAGAGCGTGGCCCGTGGTTGTCGCTCGGGGGTGATCGTCGACAGCTCGGACGTGTCGTGCCAAGAACGCCGCGTGCGGGCGACGTTGGCGCTCTCCGTTCCGAGGACGTAGCTCTTCTCCCTCCCCAGCCCCGTGGCCGGGAGGTACCCCCACGGCAGGAGCGGCCCGCTGAGTACAGGCGGCACGGCTCTCCGAGCCGGAGATGTACGTCCGAGAAGGAGGAAAGTCATGGAGTCCCTGGCTCGTGGCGGGACCAGATGGAAGCGGTTCGCCGTCGTCATGGTGCCGAGCGTCGCCGCTACGGCAGCGATCGGCGTGGCCCTGTCGCAGGGCGCGTTGGCGGCGTCGTTCAGCGTCTCCGGCCAGCAGTTCAAGGTGACCGCGGACAAGCTGGACGGCGACGGCTTCGTCCAGTACGGCGCGATCGACACCACCCAGAAGGGTAAGCAGGCCGTCGCCGTCGTCGGCATGGACTCGGCGAAGATCACCAATCTCTGCCAGTCCGTCGTCGTCCCCGTCCCGGTCTTCGGCGACATATCGATGAAGCTCAGCGCCGGCGGCGAGGGCAGCCCCCGCGTCGAGGCCAAGAAGCTCTACATCGATGCCGACGACCTGAACGCCAACGCGACGTTCAAGAACATCGACATCGGCGTCAACGTGGACAAGACCACCAAGGGTCCCGGTCCGCACAACGGCGACGACTACACCAAGGGCTCCTTCTCCCAGCAGGCAGAGAGCGTCCAGTTCACCGACGTCAAGCAGCGCGCGTGGGCCACCACCGCCGGCACCTTCAAGCTCAGCGGCCTCCACCTGGCCGTCAAGAAGGGCAAGAGCGAGTGCTACTGACGTGAGCCGCCCCGCGGGTCCGGAGGCAAGAGGGGCGCCCGCTCCGCTCCGCGCTCCGGGCCCGTAGGGTCCGCTGCACCCAGCAAGATTTGTGCCAGTTCCGAGGAGCCCGTACCCATGAGTGCCGACACGCCAGCGAGGACGACGACCGGATTCGGCCACAAGCGGCAGGCCTTCCGTAACTGGCGCGGCCAGCGCCCGTTCTGGGGCGGGATGCTGACGCTGCTGGCGGGCATCCCGATCATGTACGTCCCCTACCAGAACCTCACTCTGGGGTCCTTGACCATCCGGATGTCGACGACCGCGGGCGCCGGCTCGCTGATCATCGGCGTGCTGCTGGTGGTCCTCGGGCTGACCATGTGGTTCCAGCCCCATTCGCGGGTCTTCGCGGGCATCGCCGCGATCCTGCTCGCGCTGGTCTCTCTCGTCGTGTCCAACTTCGGCGCCTTCCTGATCGGCTTCCTGCTCGGACTGATCGGTGGTGCGCTGGGCGTCTCCTGGGCCCCCGCCAAGCCGGCGCGGGCCGAACGCGGCGCACAGGACACGACCGGGACGGCGAGTGCCCCGGTGACCGCCGCCGGCGAAGAGGCACCGCCCGCACAGGACCCGGCCGCCCCCCAGCAGGGCCCCCGGGACGACACTGCAGTCTCTGAGGCGTCCCCCGCAGCCGGGGCCGACGCGCATGACGGGAACGGGAGGCACCGTGCCGGGTGACGAGGTCCACGAGGGGGAGGGCGCGCGCAGGGTCTCCGCGCCCGGCGCCCAGGGGAGAACCGGTCCCCGGCACGCGGCGCCCAGAAAACCGCTGCTGACCCGGCTCCATCTGCCGGCGGGCAAGGCCGTAGCCATCGCCGCGATGCCCTCCGCCGTCCTGATGGGCATGGGCATCACCCCCCAGCTCGCCAACGCCAAGCCCCTGCCCAAGAACCCCTTCAAGGGCGACTCCTGCGTCTCCATCACCGAGCAGCAGGAGACCGAAAAGGAGAAGCAGGAGCGCAAGGAGCGGGGCGAGAAGCTCAAGCGCGACCTCGCCAAGGCGCAGGCCGAGCGGGAGAAGGAGGCCAAAGAGGCCAAGGAGGCCAAGGAGAAGGCCGAGGGCGACAAGGCGGGCTCCGGACAGGAGGGTTCGTCGAAGAAGCCCTCCGGCTCGGACGAGGGCTCCTCCGCCCCGTCGGACGCCCCCTCGGGCTCCGAGAAGCCCTCCACGGCCCCCTCCGGCTCTTCCTCCTCGTCCTCCGACTCCTCCTCCTCGGCCGAGGAGGAGAAGGAGAACCCCTGGTACGACCCGCTGGGTCTCGGCAAGAAGCTCGACGACACCTTCAACCCGGACAAGGACAAGGAAGAGCCCGCCGAGGAGCCGGAGACCTCGCCCAGCCCCGATCCGACGCCCTCCTCGCCGTCGCAGGAGGAGGACTCCGAGTCCGGCAAGCAGCGGAAGTCCCCGGCGCCGGGCGACAGCCTGGGCGGCGACCGGTCCGAGGCGTCCGAGTCCGGGAGCCCGGAGAAGTCGGGGTCCGACAAGGACTCCCCGTCCAAGAAGGACACCCCCAAGGACTCCTCGTCCAAGAAGGATGCCAAGGGCGACAAGGGCTCCGACAAGGAGACCGGTGTCGACGAGAAGGACGGCACCGTCCGGGATTACGACGCGGGCAAGGACGCGGGCAAGCCGTTCCCCTGCCCCGAGAAGGCGGACGTCGAGGGCACCGCCGAGCAGACCCCGGCCCAGGTCGCCAACGACCCCTGGTTCCTGGAGGCCTCCTCCCTCACCCTCAAGGGCCTCGACTACAAGGGCGTCGTCAACATCACCACGCCCGACGGCAAGACCAAGCAGGCCCTCAAGTTCACCTCCAGCGGCCTCGACATCGGCGACCTCCACCAGACGGTGAAGGGCCCCGGCGGCCTCACGTACCACGTCCAGGCCGCCGAGGGATCGACCTCCACCATTCGCGACGGCGAGGTCACGATGTACACGGAAGAGCTGAAGGGCAACCTCTTCGGGCTCATCCCCATCACGTTCAGCCCGGACACCCCGCCGCCGATCAACGTCCCCTTCGCCTACTTCACCGACGTCTCGGTCAAGCAGGCGGGCCAGTTCGGCGGCACGCTCACCGTCCCGGGCCTGCACCAGTACGTGACGAAGTAGCCCGCGCCACGTCTGCGGCCTTCGCAGCATCCGAGCGCCGGGCGAGCCGCACGCCGGTTCGCCCGGCGCTCAGTTCTGTGTCCCCGGTCGCCCGAGAGGACGCGGAGGCATCGGTGTGAGGGAGAGACTTCCTCGGAGCCCGACAGCAGGGGGAGTACCGCTGCTCTCAATCCAGTTGCGGGTGCGGTCCGGGTGGTCGAACCATGGGCGTCATGAGCAGCGACTACGTGGTCAGGGAAGTGCGTGCTGAGGACTGGCCTTCCGCGAAGGAGCTACGCCTGGACGCGCTGAGAGATCCGCTGGCCCCCCTGGCCTTCCTTGAGACGTACGACCAGGCTCGGGCTCAGCCCGACGAGTTCTGGAGGGAGCGTACCGCCAAGGGCTCTGACGGAGGGCCCAACCGGCAGTTCATCGCCGAGGGGCCGGCCGGTGACTGGGCAGGCACGATGACCGTGCTGGTGGAGGAGCCGGGGACGGAGGACTTCACCGGACAGCGCGTCGAGCGGTGTCAGGCCCACCTTGTGGGGGTCTTCGTACGTGAGGGGCGGAGGGGCGGCACAGTCGCGCGGGAACTGCTGCGAGCCGCGGTCGGCTGGGCGCTGGTTCAGCAGGGCGTGAGCCGGGTGAGGCTGTTCGTGCACGAGAAGAACAGCCGTGCTGAGGCGTTCTACCAAAAGGCCGGGTTCACGCGCACCGCTGTGGTGGGCCACGAGTACGAGATGGAGTACCGCCCAACGGCGTGACCTCCCGCTGCCGCCCGTGGTCGTCGGCCTGACGCCGACTGGTTGGCTGCGTACGGTTCGCGCCGCCACCTGCCACCGCCCGCGCGGGCGGAGCCACCGAGCGGGAGTCGCTCCTTCTGCCGCTTCGGTACTGTGACGTCTCATGACCGACTCCCGCACCGAGATCACCGCGGACCTGGTCCGCGACCTGCTGCGGGAGCAGCATCCGGACCTCGCGGGGCTGGCCCTGAGCGAGGTGGCGGGCGGCTGGGGCAACCAGATGTGGCGCCTCGGGGACGAGCTGGCCGTGCGCGTGCAGCGCATGGACCCCACACCGGAGCTCCAGCTCAAGGAGCGGCGGTGGCTCCCCGTGCTGGCCCCGCGCCTGCCGCTGCCCGTACCGACACCGGTGCGGTGCGGCGAACCGTCCGAGCGCTTCCCCAAGCACTGGACCGTGATGACATGGGTCGCGGGCGAGCCGCTGGACCACGGCTCGATCAGCCGCGGCGCCCACGCGGCCGACACACTGGCGGGCTTCCTTTGGGCGCTCCACGCGGAGGCCCCCGCGGAGGCGCCGACCGCTGGGGACCGGGGCGCCCACCCCTCGAACTGCGCGGACGGCTTCGAGCAGTTCTTCCAGGCCGTCGCCCTGGGCGAGGTCGCCGACGACGTCCGGTCCGTCTGGGACGACGCCGTCGCGGCCCCCGCGTGGGAGGGGCCGCCGGTGTGGGTGCACGGAGACCTCCACCCCGCGAACGTCGTCGTCTCGGACGGAACGCTCTCGGGCGTCGTCGACTTCGGAGACATGTGCGCCGGCGACCCGGCGTGGGACCTCGCCGCCGCGTGGGTGCTGCTCCCCGCGGGTACGGCCGCACGGTTCTTCGAGACGTACGCCCACGCGGACGAGGCGGCGATCCGGCGCGCCCGCGGCCTGGCCGCCCTCAAGAGTCTCTTCCTGATGCTCATGGGAGACAACGGCGACCAGGGCCTCCCGGGCGGCAAGCCGCACTGGGGCCCGCTGGGCCGCGCGGCACTCGACCGCGTACTGAAGGGCGTGTGACGCCCGCTTGTGCGAAGGCGCCGGAACCGGTGCGCGCACGCGAAACGGGCGCTCGGCCAAAGGAACCGGTCGAGCGCCCGTTTTCGCGTGCGCGTGCGGGGCGCGGGGGGTCTCAGGCCGAGGGGTTGCCCAGGTGGTGGACGCGGACCATGTTGGTGGTGCCGGGGACACCGGGGGGCGAGCCGGCCGTGATGAGCATGGTGTCGCCCGCCTCGTACCGCTGGAGCTTGGAGAGCTCGGCGTCGACCAGCTCGACCATCTCGTCCGTGTGGTCGACGTGCTTGACGACGAACGTCTCGACGCCCCAGCTGAGGGCCAGCTGGTTGCGGGTGGCGACGTCCGTGGTGAAGGCGAGGATCGGCTGCCTGACCCGGTACCTGGACAGCCGGCGCGCGGTGTCGCCGGACTTGGTGAAGGCGACCAGGGCCCTGCCGTCGAGGAAGTCGGCCATCTCGCAGGCGGCGCGGGCGACCGAGCCGCCCTGGGTGCGGGGCTTCTTGCCCGGCACCAGCGGCTGGAGGCCGCGGCTGAGCAGCTCCTCCTCGGCGGCCTGCACGATCTTCGACATCGTCTTGACGGTCTCGACGGGGTACTGGCCCACGGACGACTCCGCCGAGAGCATCACCGCGTCGGCGCCGTCCAGCACCGCGTTGGCGACGTCGCTCGCCTCGGCGCGGGTGGGCCGCGAGTTGGTGATCATGGACTCCATCATCTGGGTCGCCACGATCACCGGCTTGGCGTTGCGGCGGCACATCTCCACCAGCCGCTTCTGCACCATCGGGACCTTCTCCAGCGGGTACTCGACCGCCAGGTCTCCGCGGGCCACCATGACGCCGTCGAAGGCCATCACGACCTCCTCCATGTTGGAGACGGCCTGCGGCTTCTCGACCTTGGCGATGACCGGTACGCGCCGCCCGACCTCGTCCATCACACGGTGCACGTCGCGCACGTCGGAGGCGTTCCGTACGAAGGAGAGCGCCACCATGTCGCAGCCCATGTTGAGCGCGAACTTCAGGTCCTCGATGTCCTTCTCGCTCAGCGCCGGCACGTTGACCGCGGCGCCGGGCAGGTTGATGCCCTTGTGGTCGGAGATGACACCGCCCTCGATGACGATGGTGCGGACCCGGGAGCCCTCCACCTCGACGACCTGGAGCGCGACGTTCCCGTCGTTGATCAGCACCGGGTCGCCCTTGGAGACGTCACCCGGCAGACCCTTGTAGGTGGTGCCGCAGATGGTCTTGTCGCCGGCCACGTCCTCGGTGGTGATGGTGAACTCCTCACCGCGCACCAGCTCGACGGGGCCCTCGGCGAAGGTCTCCAGACGGATCTTGGGCCCCTGGAGGTCGGCGAGCACGCCGATGGCGCGGCCGGTCTCCTCGGCGGCCTTGCGGACGCGGTGGTACCGCTCCTCGTGTTCGGCGTGGGAGCCGTGGCTCATGTTGAAGCGGGCCACGTTCATGCCCGCCTCGATCAGCGTCTTGAGCTGGTCGTAGGAGTCGACGGCGGGACCGAGGGTGCAGACGATTTTGGAACGGCGCATGGGGGCGATCCTATCGTTTTGTTTACGTACTGAACGATTCGGGGCGGCGGGCTCAGCCGGCGCCGCCCTCGGGCCCGGGGCCCGGTGAGGCGGTGACCAGCGCGTAGCTCTGCTCTGCGATCTCCAGTTCCTCGTCGGTCGGTACGACGGCCACCTTGACCCGCGCGTCCTCGGGCGAGATCAGCCGCGCTTCCTTCCCGCCCGCCGCGTTCAGGTCGCCGTCCACGGCCAGGCCCAGCTGTTCCAGGCCCGCCACGGCGGCCTCCCGCACGGGCGCGGCGTTCTCTCCGACGCCGGCGGTGAAGACCACGGCGTCCACTCTTCCCAGTACGGCGTAGTAGGCGCCGATGTACTTCCTCAGCCGGTGGATGTAGATGTCGAACGCGAGCCGGGCCGCCGCGTCGCCCGCGTCCACCCGGCGGCGGATCTCCCGCATGTCGTTGGCGCCGCACAGCCCCAGCAGGCCGCTGCGCTTGTTGAGCAGGTCGTCCACCTCGTCGGCGCTCATCCCGGCCACCCTGCCCAGGTGGAAGACGACCGCCGGGTCGATGTCGCCGGAGCGGGTGCCCATCACCAGGCCCTCCAGCGGGGTCAGCCCCATCGAGGTGTCCTCGCAGCGGCCCGCGCGCACCGCGGAGGCTGAGGCGCCGTTGCCCAGGTGCAGCACGATCAGGTTGGTGTCGGCTGCATCCTTGCCCAGCAGCTCGGCGGCCTTGCGGGAGACGTAGGCGTGCGAGGTGCCGTGGAAGCCGTAGCGCCGCACCCGGTGGGCGTCGGCGGTCTCGACGTCGATGGCGTAGCGGGCCGCGTGCTCCGGCATGGAGGAGTGGAAGGCGGTGTCGAAGACGGCGACCTGCGGCAGGTCGGGGCGCAGCCGCTGCGCGGTGCGGATGCCGGTGACGTTCGCCGGGTTGTGCAGCGGCGCCACCGGGACGAGCCGCTCGATCTCCTTGAGGACGGCGTCGTCGACGACCGTCGGCTCGGTGAGCTTCAGCCCGCCGTGCACCACCCGGTGTCCGATGGCCGCCAGCTCGGGGGAGTCCAGGCCGAGCCCGTCGGCGGCCAGCTCCTTGGCGATGGCGGCCAGCGCCGCGTCGTGGTCGGCCAGCTCGCCCTGCCACTCGCGCGTCTCGCCGCCGGTGGACAGCGGCTGGTGGGACACCGCCGAGGCCCCCTCGCCGATCCGCTCGGCGATCCCGGCGGCCAGCCGCGAGCGGTCGGCCATGTCGATCAGCTGGTACTTGACCGAGGAGGAGCCCGAGTTGAGGACGAGGACGCGGGTGGGGGCGGGGGTGTGGCTGGGCGGGGTGGTCACGTCAGAAGAGCCTTTTCGTAGGGGCAGGGGGCAGGGGACACCGGTGCCGTTCAGGCGCCCGGGCCCGGGGCGTCGGCCTGGGCCTGGACGGCCGTGATCGCGACGGTGTTGACGATGTCCTGCACCAGCGCGCCGCGGCTCAGGTCATTGACGGGCTTGCGCAGGCCCTGGAGGACGGGGCCCACGGCGACGGCCCCGGCCGAGCGCTGCACGGCCTTGTAGGTGTTGTTGCCGGTGTTCAGGTCGGGGAAGACCAGCACGGTCGCCCGCCCCGCCACCTTCGAGTCCGGCAGCTTCGTGGCGGCGACCGAGGGATCCACGGCGGCGTCGTACTGGATGGGGCCCTCCGTCAGCAGGTCGGGGCGGCGCTCGCGGACCAGCTCCGTGGCCCGCCGCACCTTGTCCACGTCGGCGCCGGAGCCCGAGGTGCCCGTCGAGTACGACAGCATCGCGATCCTGGGCTCCACCCCGAACCTGGCCGCGGTGGTGGCCGACTGGATCGCGATGTCCGCGAGCTGTTCGGCGTCCGGGTCGGGTACCACGGCGCAGTCGCCGTAGACCAGCACGCGGTCGGCCAGGCACATGAAGAAGACGGAGGAGACGGTCGAGGCACCCGGCTCGGTGCGGATGATCTCGAAGGCGGGCCGGATCGTCGCCGCCGTGGAGTGCACGGCGCCGGAGACCATGCCGTCGGCCAGCCCTTCCTGGACCATCATCGTGCCGAAGTACGACACGTCGGCGACCACGTCGTGGGCCAGCTCATGGGTCACGCCCTTGTGCGCGCGCAGCTTCGCGTACGAGGCGGCGAACCGCTCCCGCAGCGGCGAGGTCTGCGGGTCGACGATCCGTGCGGTGGCCGAACCGCCGGTCGCGGGCGCCTCTCCGTCGGCCGGCAGGTCGAGGCCGACGCTCAGCTCGGCGGCGCGCTTGCGGACGGTCACCGGGTCGCCGAGCAGCGTCAGGTCGCAGATGTTGCGCCGCAGCAGCACCTCGGCGGCGCGCAGCACCCGCTCCTCCTCGCCCTCGGGCAGCACGAGGTGCTGCCGCCTGGCGGCCCCGGCCCTGGAGCGCTCCACCAGCTCGTGCTCGAACATCATGGGCGTGACGCGTGCGCTGCGCTCCACGGCCAGCCGCTCGGACAGGCGCGCGGTGTCCACGTGCGTCTCGAACAGGCCCAGTGCGATCTCTGCCTTGCGCGGAGTGGCGGCGGTGAGCTTGCCCTCCAGCGACAGCAGGGCGTCCGCGGTCTCCATGGAGCCCTCGGTGACGACGAGCACGGGCGTGCCCGGTGCCAGCCGGGAGGCCAGTGCGAGCGTCTGTTCCCCGGGGTGCTCGTCCAGGGTGAGCAGGACCCCGGCGATGGCGGGGGAGCCGGCCGAGTGCGCTGCCAGCGCGCCGATGATCAGGTCGGAGCGGTCGCCGGGGGTGATCACCATGCAGCCTTCGGTGAGCGCCGGCAGGAAGGCGGGCAGGTGGGCGCCGCCGAAGACGAGGTGGCGGACGTCGCGGGAGAGGCCCGCGTGGTCCCCGAGCAGCACCTGTGCGCCGGTGGCCTCCTTGATCTGGGTCACGGTGGGCGCGGCCAGCGCGGGCTCCTCGGGCAGCACGTACACCGGTTCGGGCAGCCGCTCGCTCAGGCCCCGCACGGCCTCGGCGGCCGCCGGTTCCGCGACCCGGTTGGCGACCATCGCGATCAGGTCGGCGCCGAGGGAGGCGTAGGCGTGGTGGGCGTTGCGCACCTCGGCGACCACGGCGTCCGGGGCCTGGTCGTGGGCGGCGACGACGGGCAGGACGGCGGCCCCGAACTCGTTGGCGAGCCGGGCGTTGAGGGCCAGCTCGGCCGGCAGCCCGGTGTCGGCGAAGTCGGTGCCCAGCACGAGGACGGCCTCGTAGGGGTCGGCGACCCGGTGGTAGCGCTCCAGCAGGCGCGATATCAGCTCGTCCGTGCCCTGCTCGGCCTGGAGCGTGGCCGCTTCCTCGTAGCTCATGCCGAAGACCGAGGAGGCGGGCTGGGAGAGCCGGTAGCGGCTGCGCAGCAGGTCGTAGAGGCGGTCGGGGCCGTCGTGCACGAGCGGCCTGAACACCCCCACGCGGTCCACCTGCCGGGTGAGCAGTTCCATGACGCCCAGCTCGACGACCTGGCGGCCGTCGCTGCGTCCGATGCCGGTCACGTACACGCTGCGCGCCACGCGCTGTCTCCTCCGGGTCGCGGTCCGCTTCGTTTCGCTTCGTTCTTCCGGAAACCACCGGTCTTCCGGAGACCACCGACAAGGGTACGGCTATACCCTTGACAATACCTGCGCTTGTCGCTATATCGCTCGCCAGGGCTGAGCCGGGGCCCGGCACGCCGGTGCCGGACCCCGGACCCGCCACGGCGGCCCGGGAGCGGGGCGTGCGTGGGGCCGGCGGCCGCCCCGCCCCTGCCCTGCGACGGCGGCGCGGGCCCGGGTCCGCATGCTGGGCGGGGCCCATGCTCGCGCCTTCAAGACGTGAAACAATCGCACCGGCTCACATGGACCAGTGGCACCGGACAGTGAGGTCCGATCGTGCCCCAAGCGGCCCGTCCCCGGGCGGGCGCCCGTTCCCAGGCGGGCATCTACGGAGCAGGAGAAGCGAACCCCATGCGCATCGGAGTCCTCACCGCAGGCGGAGACTGCCCCGGTCTCAACGCCGTGATCCGATCCGTCGTGCACCGTGCCGTGCACGACCGCGGCGACGAGGTCATCGGCTTCGAAGACGGTTTCAAGGGCCTGCTGGAGGGCCGCTACCGACCCCTCGACATAAACTCCGTCAGCGGCATCCTCGCCCGCGGCGGCACCATCCTCGGCTCCGCCCGCCTGGAGCGCGCCCGGCTCCAGGAGGCGTGCAACGACTCCGAGGAGCTGATCGAGCGCCTCGGCCTCGACGCGCTCATCCCCATCGGCGGCGAGGGCACGCTGACCGCGGCCCGCATGCTCGCGGAGATCGGCCTGCCGGTGGTCGGCGTGCCCAAGACGATCGACAACGACATCTCCGCCACCGACCGCACCTTCGGCTTCGACACCGCCGTCACGGTCGCCACCGAGGCCATGGACCGCCTCAAGACCACCGCCGAGTCGCACCAGCGCGTCATGGTCGTGGAGGTCATGGGCCGGCACGCGGGATGGATCGCCCTGGAGGCGGGCATGGCGGGCGGCGCGCACGCCATCTGCATCCCCGAGCGCAACTTCGAGGTCGACGACCTGGTGAAGATGGTCGAGGAACGGTTCGCGCGCGACAAGAAGTTCGCGATCATCTGCGTCGCCGAGGGCGCCCACCCGGCCGAGGGCTCCATGCCGTACGAGAAGGGTGTGATCGACCAGTACGGGCACGAGCGCTTCGCGGGCATCGGCAACCGGCTCGCGGTCGAACTGGAGCACCGCCTCGGCAAGGAGGCCCGCCCCGTCATCCTCGGTCACATCCAGCGCGGCGGCACCCCCACCGCCTACGACCGGGTGCTCGCCACCCGCTTCGGCTGGCACGCCGTCGAGGCCGCGCACCGCGGCGACTTCGGCCACATGACCGCGCTGCGCGGCACGGAGATCGTCATGGCGCCGCTCGCCGACGCGGTGACCGAGCTCAAGCGGGTGCCGCAGAACCGCATGGACGAGACCGAGGCGGTCTTCTGAGCAGAGGCCCGCGGGCGCCACGGCCCGCGGGCTGACGCGGCCCCTCCGGTCCAGGCGCACATCGCGGCGGGCGGCTACTTCGGCGCAGTGGAGAGCGTGCGTACCCGGTGCCATGCGCCGTCCTTCCGCTCGTCGACCCAGACGGGGCGGTCCGCACCCGGGCCGTCGGCCAGCCGGTAGTGGCCCAGCAGGCCGTCCGCCGAAGCGCCGGCCAGCTTCGGGCGCACGCGGTCACGGGCCTGGCCGACGGTCGGCTCGCCGTCCAGCACGGGTCCCAGCTGCTCGGCGGCCAGCAGCGTCGCGTCGTACAGCTCGGCCGCGCCGCGCAGCCGCAGCAGCTTCTTCAGCGAGGCGGGCGCGGAGCACAGCTTCGGCGTGTGCGCGCAGTCCGGCTTCTGCGTCTCGTCGCGGAAGGAGCGGAAACGCAGCGTTCCGTCGGGAAGTTGCCGGTCCCTGCGCGCGTCCTCCGCGACGTCGTCGGAAGGGTTGCAGGCCGCGTACCTGCCGCCGTGAAGCACGATCTGTTTCCCCTCCGCGCGGGCTGCCCGTGCCCACGCCGCCGTTTTCCCGTCGTCCGCCGACACATCGTTGGGCAGCACCACGCCGTCCGAGTCGTACCGGCGGATCGCCCGGCGCACGTCGGGCTCGCTCTCCAGCGGCTCGTCGGGCGCGACGGCCTTGACGCCTGAGGAGTTGAAGTCCGCTGCCTCCACAGCGGCCTCGTTGGAGACGAGGAGCGCGCGAACGCCGTGCTCTCGGCGCAGCTCGTCGGCCTCGACGCCGGCGAGACCGGCCTCGGACACCGAGAGGGACGCGCCACTCACCGGCCAGTCGGCACGGCAGGAGTCCAGCGTGGGAACCCTGGCGTCGGGGTGGTCGGCGTCACCGGACGCAGCGGCGGTCTTGCCGACCAGCGCCACCATGGAGGGGTGCTCGCGCAGCACGTCGGAGCCGGTGGAAGTGTTCGTGTCGACCGGTACGACGCGCAGCGGGATCTTCTCGCCTCGCCGGCGCTCCACCTCGTCGACCGCGACCCTGGCCACCCGGGCGAGCTGTTCGGACGCGGCCTGCGGGTCCTGGAGGGGCAGCGCGACACCGACGCCCAGTTCGTAGGTGTCGGGGGTCAGCCTCTCCGCGATGTCGAGGGCGGAGCTGCCGTTGCGTGCCGGGGTGTCGTTCTGATGGGTCAGGGCGATGGAGGAGCCGAGGATGAGGGCAGTGGCGGCGACCCAGGCCGCCCGCCGCCAGAGCGCCTTCTTCTCGCGGGCCGTCCTGCGGACCGGCGGACGAAGCCGCGGCTCACGGCCGTTCCGCCACACGTACGGGTCGGCGGGGCCGATCCGGGCCGGGACCGGGGCCGGGGCTGGGACCTGGCCGTGCCCCGCACCGGCCACCGTGCCCGCCGCGGTCCGGGGCTGCGCCGGGGCTGCTGGGGCCACCGGGGCTGCCGGTGCGGCCTTGCGGGGTGCCTCCGGCTTGCGGAAGGCCGCGGGTGCGGCGCGCCTCGGCTGCCGCTCGCCGGAACCGGCGGTGGAAGGGGACGCGCTCTCCTGCGAAGGGCCCGGTGCCGCCCCCGGGCCCGCCTCGCGCGTCTCCGTCCGCGGCTCGTGCTCTGCCGCCGGCGGCGTCCCGCGGTCGGGTACCCGGGGCGTACGGGAGGCCGTGCCAGTGCGGCCCTCCTGCTCCGGTCCGGCGGGGGCGGCGCCGCGCGCCTGAGCGCCGGATCCGGCGACCTCCCTGATGCGCGCCAGCGCCTCGGACGCGTCCGCCGGGCGGTCCTCGGGGTCACGGGCCATCAGGTCCAGGATCAGCCGGTCGACGCCCCAGGGCAGGGCCGCACGTGCGCGACTGGGGCGCAGGGGCACGTCGTTGAGGTGGTTGTACATGACGCCGGCCGCCGAGCCGGTGTACGGCGGGCGCCCGACGAGGAGTTCGTAGAGCACGCAGCCGAGCGCGTACAGGTCGGTGCGCCCGTCCACGCCGGACTGCCGGAACTGCTCGGGGGCCATGTACAGGACGCTGCCGAAGGGCATCTGGCCGGTCGTCGTCAGCTGCGGGTCGCTCGACCGTGCCTCGGTGTACTTGGCGATGCCGAAGTCGACGACCTTCGCGCGGCTGTGCCCCTCCTCGCCCTCGACCATGATGTTGGCCGGTTTGATGTCGCGGTGGACGACGCCCGCCGCGTGTGCGGTCTCCAGCGCGCGGCACACGTCCGCGCTCCAGCGCAGCGCGTCGGCGAGCGGGACGCGTCCCGCCTCACGCAGCACCTCGTGCAGGGACGGGCCGTGCACGAGTGCCATGACGAGGAACGGGGTGGCGGCCCCGTCCGAGGTGTCGGTGCCGTGGTCGTGGACGGCGGCGATGTGCGGGCTGTCCAGCGCGGCGGCGGAGCGGGCCTCGCGCCGGAAGCGGCCCAGCAGTTCCTCGTGCCCGGTCTCCTCGGCGGTGCCCTCCTGCGGCCTGAACACCTTGACGGCGACCTCGCGGCCCAGCGTGGTGTCGCGGGCCCGCCACACCTGCCCCATGCCGCCGGAGCCGAGGGGTTCGATCAGCTCGTAACGGTCGTTCAGCCGGCGCCCTCGCATGGGCACATGTTAAGGCGTGTTTTCGAACGCCCGCCCGGCGCCTGTGCGGGCGCCGCCCGCAGTTGGTCGCCGTACCGGTAGATCATCACGGGCGGCTCGCCCTCGCCCCGCTGCTCCAGCAGCACCCGGTAGATGAACGGTGCGGGTCCGGCCACCTGTACGACGCAGCCCGCCTTGCCGGTCTTGGCGTCCCGCACCCGATCGCCCTCCGACCACATGTCACACGCTCCGCAAGGGCGGCGTGGCGCCGCGCGGTTCACTGTGCGCGCGGCGCAGGTGCGCGCCGTAGAGCGCCTCCAGGTCGGCCTTCGGCCGGGGGTCGCCGGCCGCCCGACGGATCATCGTCCGGTACCACGCGCAGTCGGCGCAGTCCGGTTGTGCGCTTTCCCGTCCCTCGGATTCCGGTTCGGCCTGTGTCATGACTACTCCCGCCCATCCCCTGCGAGTTGGTGACTTTCTGTGGTGAGGACAACACGGAGAGGGCTAACGTGGCTCGGGTTGAACCCATTTGTTCACCATGGCCACGGCGTGGGCCTTGAGCCCCTGACACCAAAGGACCGGGTCAGACATGGCGAAGAAGCAGCTTCGCGAGACAAGGTTGAACGTGCCGCAAGGCGGTGCCTTGGGCGAGGACGTACGACGCGTTCGGGAGGCGCGGGGTATCTCGCAGAGTGGATTGGGCGGCGCGACGGGCTACAGCAAGAGCTACGTCAGCAAGGTCGAATCCGGCTCGGTCTTCCCGTCCGAGCGATTCGTGAAGGGGTGCGACAAGGCGTTCGGCACAGGCGACCTCTTCGCCCGGCAGCATCGCCGCATCAGCGAAGGCGAACACCCCGCCTGGTTCGCGCCGTTCATTGAGACGGAGCGGCTGGCCGACACCATCGAGGACTACTCGACGCTCTTCATCTTCGGATTGCTCCAGACTCCGGCGTACGCGCGCGCGGCGCTGGAGGCGTCCGCCCCCGGGGCGGACCCGCGGGACATCGAGGCCAAGGTCGCGGGTCGCATACGGCGCCAGGCAATTCTGGAGCGGGAAGACCCGCCTCGCGTATGGGTCGTGCTGCACGAAGCGTGTCTGCGAGCGAACGTCGGGACACCCGAGGTGATGGCGGAACAACTGCGCAGCCTGCGGGAGGCGGTACGGCGTTTTCCGACGCTGACGCTCCAGGTGCTGCCGCTGGCGGCCTCGGCCGCCGCGAGGGCAACACCCTTTACCCTGCTGAGCTTCGAGGATCGGCGGCCCTCGGTGCATGTGGAAGGACCGATGGGAGGTCGGCCGTACGACGACAGGGGGGCGGTCACTGTGTCACGCGGTGTCTACGATCACTTGCGAGCATGCTCCCTCGGTGCGCATGCTTCGTTAGATCTCATCGACACTGCTAGGGGAGCGCATGAACGACAGGCCCGTTTGGATCAAGTCCAGCCACAGCGATGGGGGCGGCGGCAATTGCGTGGAGTGGGCGCCGGGGCTCGTGTGCGGCGGCGGCCGGGTGCCGGTGCGGGACAGTAAGGACACTGGTCGTGCGCCGTTGTCGTTCTCGTCCGCCGCCTGGGCCGCCTTCGTCGGAGGCGTGAAGCACTCTGCGGACTCGTGAGCGCGGCCGGCCATCGGCCACCGTCTTGGGGCGTCGGCAGTGTCGTCCTGCGCACCGCACCCGGTCAGCAGGGCCGCCGCGAGTCCCGCACCGACGGCCGTCGCGAGGCACATCCGCGTGGTGAGCCGTCGCCGGACGCCCCGGGCCAGTTCGGGCCGTCCGCCCGCACGCGCCGCCCCAGGCTGCTGTTCTCCCACTACCGTCACTGCCCGGTCGCCCTCCGGTGCGTAGAGGCCCTACGGGGTCACACACGGCCTGCGGGGCCGGGCTACCGCCCCGTCTTCACTGTTTCTGCATACCTCGGATGACCGGTACGGCGAAAAGGTTCACGTCGTCACCGTGCCCGGGCGAGCCCGCGGCGAACAGCGCGCCCGCTGCCTCCCGGGTCTCCGGGGCCGTCGCCGGCACGTACGCCTGGCAGCTGACCGACACCCCGCCGTGGGCCCTCCCCACAGCAGCAGGGCGCCGATCGCCGACGGTGAGCACTCGGCACCCGTTCGCGGCGCGGACCGTGCTCGACGCCGAGGAGTTGGCGCGGGCCCCGCTGATCCGCGCCGCGCCGCCCGCTCCCGCCTACTGGAGGGGCTGTCAGGCGCCGCTGCGCACCCCTGGTGGCCTCGCGGTGCCGCGCGGACCCGCCGTGACCACGCTTCAGGAGGGGCTGGCGACCGCCGCTGCGGGCGGTGGCGCCATGCTGCTGTGCCGGCCGACAGCTCAGACGCATGTCCGTTCGGACCTGGCCTTCGTACCGGTCTCCGGGCTCGGCTTCTCCGAACTGACCCTGGTACGGGGCCGGGGCGGCGACACGGCCGTGGTCCGCGCCTTCGTGCCGGCCGTCACGGAAACGGCCTCGGAGACCGTGCCGGACCCGCCGAGGACACGCTCCCCGGTCGGCCCGTGACCGATCCGCCTCGGCGTGAAGACCGTCATGAAACTGCAACCTTGCCCGGAACCGGCAGGCGGCCACGGCCACGACCTGGGCTCCTGCGGCCGTGCCCGGATGGTGCGGAACTGTTCGCTCCGGAGGAAGAGTTGGATATTCCGGGGCGGGTGTATCCCGGGTTGTGGAGGCGAGTACCGTGCTGTCACCCGCCGTGTGGATTTTGTGCGCGGCGTGGCCCTACCGGAAGGAAAACGATGACAGCACTGCGCCTCAGATGGCAGCGGTCGATCGCCATCGCGGCGACCGGTGCCGCGGCGTTCGTCGGCACCGCCATAGCGGCCGCCCCCGCCCAGGCACACACCCCCGGGTGGTCGGTCACCTGTGACTCGGTCTCCATCGACCTGAAGGCCTACGCCCAGAGCGGCAACAAGGTCACGGTCAAGGCCGGTGACAAGGTCCTGATCAGCGAAGACTTCGGCGCTTCCTTCAACAAGAAGGTCGACCTGCCCGAGCACGACAAGCCGCTGACGGTGACGGCCCAGGTCGTCGCCTCGGACGGCGACCAGTACAGCTGGGGCCCGCAGACGAAGACGTCACCGGTGTGCGACACCCCGGCGCCGACCCCGACCCCCAGCGAGTCGGAGTCCACCGAGCCCTCGCCCAGCGCCACCCCTTCGCAGAGCGCGAGTGAGAAGCCCGAGCCGAGCGCGCCCGAGAGCAGCTCCAGCGCCCCGGCGGCCAAGCCGCAGGGCGGTGGCGAGGACCTGGCGGAGACCGGTTCCTCCAGCAACACCCCGATGATCGCCGGGATCGCGGCCGCCGTGGTCGTGGCCGGTGGCGGTCTCGTGTTCTTCGCGCGCAAGCGCCGTTCGTCCCACAGCTGAGGGCGGACCCCGTAACACCGCCCGGCGGCCTGTCCCCTCAGGCCGCCGGGCGTCTTTCGGCCGCACCGGCGCGGTACGCGAAGACCCCGGCACGCGAGGGTCCGGTACGCGACGGGCTCGGTACCGCAAAGGCCCCGGCACGCGAAGGCCCCGTCACGGTGTCGCACCGTGACGGGGCCGGACGGCGGCGCTCACCCGCGCGGGCGCCGCCGGATCAGACGTGGGTCGACCGGTCAGCCGCCGTACCCGGCGAGGATCTTGGAGAACTCCCACTCCTGCTGGTCGACGCCGCTGCACGAGTCGCCCGGGCTGCCGCCGCCCGCGCACGAGCGGTCGCGGTTGACGGCCCAGAAGCTCACCCGCGACAGGCCCTTGTCCTTCGCGTAGTCGACGATCTGCTGGAAGTCGCCGGGGGAGACCTGCTCACCCTGCACGTCGGTGGTGCCGTTCATCGAGGAGAGCCCCGACTTGCCGTACGCCTCCGCGTCGGACAGCCCGTAGGCGGCCTTGACCTCGTTCTTGAGGCCGTCGACGGCGGACTTGGTGGCGGCGGCCATGTCCGTGGTGCCGTCGCCGAAGTCGAACGGCATCACCGTCCAGCCGTCCACGTCCAGCCCGGCCGCCGCGCCCTTGGCGATGAGGTCCTTGCCGTCGGCGGTCGGCCCCTGCGGGGTGGTGCCGAAGGTGACGTAGACCTTGATGCCCGAGTTCTTCTCCTTGACGATCTTGAGGGCGTCGACGACGCGCTGGCGGACCTCGGCGTTCTCCACCTCGCTCGCCTCGATGTCGATGTCGATCGACTTCAGGCCGTAGGCGTCGATGACCTTCTGGTACGCCGCCGCCAGGTCCTCGGCGCTGGAACACGCCTCGCCCAGCTTGTTGCCGCTCCAGCCGCCGACGGACGGGGTGACGTCGCCGCCCGCCTGCTGGATGGCCTTGATGGCCTGCTCGTCCTGGCCGCCTGCCAGCGGGCGCTGTCCGTCCCAGGCGGGCGAGCAGCCGCCGTCGGAGAGGATGAACGCCATGGTGAGCTGCTTGGTGCCGGTCGCCTCCATGAAGGCGACGGGGTCGGGCGGGTTTCCCCAGCCCAGGTAGAGGTAGGGGCCGTTCGTGCCGCTGGGCGCCGCCGTGGCCTTCGCGTGGTGCCCGGTCGCCTGTGCGGTGACGGACGGCAGAGTGACGGCCAGGAGTGCGGCCGTCGCGCCGAGGCCGGCCGCAAGTCTGCGGTGGGCCCTGCGGCGGTGGCGGCGTGAGACGTGGGGGGACACGCAACTCTCCCTTCGGGGGAACCGGTTGCTGATGCCGTGCTCGTGCCGCCGCACGCTAGCCCCGCGGCATTGGTATAGACAATAGGGCGGTAGGAATCGGCGCGGAACACCGACGCGTGAGGCTCAGCCCCCGCTCGTCGCGCCGGGCCCCGATCCGCGCCACGCGTAGTGGTGCTCAGGGCGTCCCACCTGCCCGTACCGCTGCCGCCTGTCCGCGTCGCCGGTGGTGACCAGGTGCTCCAGGTAGCGGCGGGCCGTGATCCGGTTGATGCCCAGCGCCGTCGCCGCCTCGCTCGCCGTCAGCCCGCGGGAGGCGGCCTCACGCAGGTGCGCGGTCACCCTGGCCAGGGTCGGCGCGCTCAGCCCCTTGGGCAGCGCGGACGACGCCGGGGCCGCCCGCAGGTCGGACAGCGCGCGGTCCACCTCGTCCTGGCTGGCCGCTTCGCCGTGCGCCTCCGCGGCCGTACGGAAGTCCCGGTACCGCGACAGCCGGTCGCTGAGGGTGCGGAACGTGAACGGTTTCAGCACGTGCTGGACGACGCCGAGGGACACGCCCTCCCTGATCACGGCGAGGTCCCGCGCCGAGGTCACGGCGAACACGTCCTGGGTGTGGCCCGCGGCGCGCAGCCGGCGCAGGAGTTCGAGGCCGTTGCCGTCGGGCAGGTACAGGTCGAGCAGGATCAGGTCGACGGGCGCCTCCTCGTCCAGGGCGCGGACGGCCTCGGCGCGTGAGTGGACGGTCGCCGCCACGGTGAAGCCCGGGACGCGGCCGACGTAGAGGGCGTGGGCGTCCGCCGCCACGGGGTCGTCCTCGACGACGAGGACCCGGAGTGTCACGAGCGTGCTCCCCCCTCCGTGCAGGGCAGCCGTACGGTGAACTCCGCGCCGGTGGGCCGCAGGTTCCGCGCGTGGACCTCGCCTCCGTGGCGGCGCGCCGTCTGCCTCACGAGCGCCAGACCGATGCCGCCGCCACCGCTCTTGGTGCTCCAGCCCCGCTCGAACACGGCGTCGCCGGCGGCGCTCGGCAGGCCGGGGCCGTTGTCCGCGACGCGGATCAGCAGCCGGCGCGCGGGGGTCTCCTCGACGGCGATGGTGACGCTGACGCGGGGGGATTCGCCACCAGGCCCCGCCTGCGCGAGCGCGCCGGGTGCCGCGTTCGGCTCCGCCTCCGGCGGCTCTGTGCCCGAGGCGGCGGCCTCGACCGCGTTGTCGATCAGGTTCCCCAGCACGGTGACCAGGTCCCTGGCCGGCAGCCCCGGGGTGTCCTCCACGTGGCTGTCCTCGGAGAGCGTGAGGTCGATACCGCGCTCGTTCGCCTGGGCCGCCTTGCCCAGCAGCAGGGCGGCCAGTACGGGCTCGCCCACGGCGCTGACCACGCGGTCCGTCAGCGCCTGGGCGAGCTCCAGTTCCTCGGTGGCGAAGTCCACCGCGTCCCGCACGCGGCCCAGTTCGATGAGCGAGACGACCGTGTGGAGCCGGTTGGCCGCCTCGTGGGCCTGCGAGCGGAGGGCTTCGGCGAAACCGCGCACCGAGTCGAGTTCGCCCGTCAGCGCGCGCAGTTCGGTGTGGTCGCGGAGGGTGACGACGGTGCCGCGTCCCTCGATGGGTGAGGTGTTGACGACGATCACCCGCTGGTCGGTGAGGTGGACCTCGTCCACGCGGGCCTCGGCGCCCGAGAGCGCGTCGGTCAGCTCCCGCGGCAGGCCCAGCGCGGTGACGGGCGAGCCGACCATCCCGCCCCGCTCGGTGATCCCCAGCAGAGCGCGGGCACCGTCGTTGACGAGAGCCACCCTGGTGTGTCCGTCGAGCAGCAGCAGCCCCTCCCGCACGGCGTGCAGCGTGGCCTGGTGGTAGTCGTACAGACGGCTCAGCTCGGCCGCGTTCATGCCGTGGGTGTGGCGGCGCAGCCGGGCGTTGATCACGTAGGTGCCGAGGCCGCCCAGCGCCAGGGCGCCGCCCGCGACCGCGAGCAGCGCGGCCAGCTGGTCGCTGACCTGCTCGCTGATGGTGTCGACGGCGATGCCCGCGCTGACCAGCCCGACGATGCGGCCGCCGTCGCGGACCGGGGTGACCACGCGCACCGAGGGCCCCAGCGTGCCGGTGTACGTCTCGTCGAACGTGCGCCCCGCGAGGGCGGGGCCGGTGTGCCCGACGAAGCGTTCACCGATCCGGTCCGGGTCGGGGTGGGTCCACCGGGTGCCGTCGGTGTCCATGATCGTGATGAAGGTGACGCCGGTGTCGCGCCGGGTCTCCTCGGCGTACGGCTGGAGCCGTCGTGAGGGATGGGGGGAGCGGATCGCGTCCCGGACGGAGGGGGAATCGGCCACCGCCTGTGTGGTCGCCCTCGCACGGTGCGTAGCGGACTCCTGGGCCTGCGCCTTGCCGGACACGTAGGCGAACAGCGCGCACCCGGCGACGACCACCGCGACCAGCACCACCTGCATGGCGAACAGCTGCCCCGCCAGGCTGCGCGGGCGGGACCGCACGGTGGGACGGGGGCGGGGGACACGCATGGTGACAGTCTGCCGTGGCTTGTTTCGTGCACGTAATGCACGTAAGGGTGACGCCCGTCGCACGGTGGTGCATAGTCACCGGGACTCAACACGATATGGATCCGCGATGAACGTATCCCACCAGGGGCGTTACGCGGTGATCAACGTGACGTGACCCATGGACGAGGAGCCGCCGACGTGTCGAAGAAGACACCGCAGCAGGCCGCAGCGGGCGCTGCGCCGGACGCACCGCGGGTGAAGCGGGACCGCACCCACTACCTCTACATCGCGGTGATCGGCGCGGTGGTGCTGGGCGTGGTCCTCGGCCTCACGGCACCCGGAGTGGCCACCGAGCTCAAGCCGCTGGGCGAAGGGTTCGTCAACCTCATCAAGATGATGATCTCGCCGATCATCTTCTGCACCATCGTGCTGGGCATCGGCTCCGTCCGCAAAGCGGCCAAGGTCGGCGCCGTCGGCGGGCTGGCGCTCGGCTACTTCCTGACGATGTCGCTGGTCGCGCTGGCCATCGGGCTGGTCGTCGGCAACGTGCTGGAGCCGGGCCACGGGCTGCACCTGACCGAGGCCGACCGGGAGGCGGGCGCCTCGCAGGCCGAGGGCGGGGAGGGCATGACCGACTTCGTGCTCGGCATGATCCCCAAGACCATGGTCTCGGCCTTCACCTCGGGCGAGGTTCTCCAGACACTGCTGATCGCGCTGCTCGTCGGCTTCGCGTTGCAGGCCATGGGCAAGGCGGGTGAGCCGGTGCTGCGCGGCATCGGGCACATCCAGAAGCTGGTCTTCCGGGTGCTGGCGATGGTGATGTGGGCGGCCCCCGTCGGCGCGTTCGGCGCGATGGCCGCCGTGGTCGGTGAGACGGGCGTCGACGCGCTGAAGTCGCTGGCCGTCATCATGATCGGCTTCTACGTCACCTGTTTCCTGTTCGTCTTCGTCGTGCTCGGGCTGATCCTGCGGCTGGTCGCCGGAGTCAACATCTTCCTGCTGCTGAAGTACCTGGCCCGCGAGTTCCTGCTGATCCTGTCCACCTCCTCGTCCGAGTCCGCGCTGCCGCGGCTGATCGCGAAGATGGAGCACCTGGGCGTCAGCAAGCCCGTCGTCGGCATCACCGTGCCGACCGGCTACTCCTTCAACCTCGACGGCACGATGATCTACCTGACGATGGCCTCGATCTTCGTCGCCGAGGCCATGGGCGACCCGCTCAGCCTCGGACAGCAGATCTCCCTGCTCATCTTCATGTTCATCGCCTCCAAGGGCGCCGCGGGCGTCACCGGCGCGGGCCTCGCCACCCTCGCGGGCGGGCTCCAGTCGCACCGCCCCGAACTCGTCGACGGCGTCGGGCTGATCGTCGGCATCGACCGCTTCATGAGCGAGGCCCGCGCCCTCACCAACTTCGCGGGCAACGCGGTGGCCACCGTGCTGGTCGGCACCTGGACGAAGGAGATCGACAAGTCGCGGGTCGCCGAGGTCCTCGCCGGGCACGTGCCCTTCGACGAGAGCACCCTGGCCGCGGACAGCGCACCCGCGGACCGCGCAGACGACGGCGCGGGCCACGTGCCACCCCAGGAGGAGCGCCCCCAGGTCGCCACCAAGGCGTGAGCGCTCCCCCTCGCGCCGTGTGAGGCGCCCCCGGTCCGCCCCCGGTCCGCCCCCCGGTCCGGGGGCGGACCGGGCTCAGGCGGTGGCGGAGGAGGGCTTCCGCAGGCCGAACCAGTAGAAGCCGTGTCCGGCGAGCGTCAGCAGGTACGGCAGTTTTCCGATGGCGGGGAAGCGGACACCGCCGATGAGCTCCGCGGGAACGCGCCCCTCCCACTCGCGCAGGTCCAGCTCCGTCGGCTGCGGGAAGCGCGAGAAGTTGTGCACGCACAGCACCAGTTCCTCGCCCCCTTCGGCGGGTCTCAGCTCCCGCAGGAAGGCCAGCACGGACGCGTTGGAGGAGGACAGTTCCTCGTAGGAGCCCAGCCCGAAGGCCGGGTTCTGCTTGCGGACCTCGATCACCCGCCGGGTCCAGTGCAGCAGGGAGCTGGGTGAGCTCATCGCGGCCTCGACGTTGGTGACCTGGTAGCCGTGGACGGGGTCCATGACGGCGGGCAGGAAGAGCCGGCCCGGGTCGCAGGAGGAGAACCCGGCGTTGCGGTCCGGCGTCCACTGCATGGGGGTGCGCACGGCGTCGCGGTCGCCGAGCCAGATGTTGTCCCCCATGCCGATCTCGTCGCCGTAGTAGAGGATCGGCGAACCGGGCAGCGACAGCAGCAGGGCGGTGAACAGTTCGATCTGTTTGCGGTCGTTGTCCAGGAGCGGCGCGAGGCGCCGCCTGATGCCGATGTTGGCCCGCATGCGCGGGTCCTTGGCGTACTCCGCGTACATGTAGTCGCGTTCCTCGTCGGTGACCATCTCCAGCGTCAGCTCGTCGTGGTTGCGCAGGAAGATCCCCCACTGGCATCCGGACGGGATGTGCGGCGTCTTCGCCAGGATCTCCGAGACCGGGTAGCGGGACTCCCGCCGTACCGCCATGAAGATCCGCGGCATGACGGGGAAGTGGAAGGCCATGTGGCACTCGTCGCCCCCGGCCGCGTAGTCGCCGAAGTAGTCGACGACGTCCTCCGGCCACTGGTTGGCCTCGGCCAGCAGCACCGTGTCCGGGTAGTTGGCGTCGACGACGGTCCGCACGCGCTTCAAGAAGGCGTGCGAGCGCGGCAGGTTCTCGCAGGTGGTGCCCTCTTCGGCGTAGAGGTAGGGCACGGCGTCCAGCCGGAATCCGTCGATGCCCAGGTCCAGCCAGAAGCGCAATGCGGAGATCATCTCGTCCTGCACGCGGGGGTTGTCGTAGTTGAGGTCCGGTTGGTGTGAGAAGAAGCGGTGCCAGTAGTACTGCCGGCGAACGGGGTCGAAGGTCCAGTTGGAGGTCTCGGTGTCGACGAAGATGACGCGGGCTTCCCGGTACCGCTGGTCGTCGTCGGACCAGACGTAGTAGTCGCCGTAGGCGCCTTCGGGGTCGCGCCGTGAGGCGAGGAACCACGGGTGCTGGTCGCTGGTGTGGTTCATGACGAAGTCGATGACGACCCGCATGCCGCGCCGGTGCGCCGCGTCGACGCACTCGACGAAGTCGGCGAGGTCGCCGAACTCGGGGAGCACGGAGGTGTAGTCGGCGACGTCGTAGCCGCCGTCCCTGAGCGGGGAGGGGAAGACCGGCGGGAGCCACAGGCAGTCGACGCCCAGCCACTGGAGGTAGTCCAGTCGCGCGGTGAGCCCCCGCAGGTCGCCGATGCCGTCACCGTCGCTGTCCTGGAAGGAGCGGACGAGCACCTCGTAGAAGACCGCACGCTTGAACCAGTCGGGGTCGCGGCTCTGGGCGGGTGTGTCCCCGAACGTGTCGGGAACGGTCTCGTCGACGGTCATCGGGTGCTGGCGCTCCGGTCGGTGAGGGCGGCTGGTCGTCCCCGCCCCGGTGGTCGGACTCCTCGGCGCGCTCGCCGTAGCACCGCGAGGGACTCGGCTCCGCTCACCTGAGCGGGACGCGGCCCGGATGCGGCGAGCCGCTTCCTGTCCAACGACACCGTGGCCCCGTGGGTGTGGTGCGCGTCGAGGCCGACGCGCGCACGGCCACGGCGCCCTCGTGCGCGCGCCACACGCCCCGGGCACGTCACACGACGCAAGGGCCCCGCCCCGGGAGGGGGCGGGGCCCGGCAACGCCCGCGATCAGTCGCCGGCTGTCGGAGGCCGGCCGGCGGCTGTCAGCTGCCGGTGACGTTCACCGCCTTCCAGGCGGCCTCGACCGTCTTGACCTCGGCGCTGTCGGCGCCGTACAGGTCGGTGGCCGACGCGAGGGTGGCCTTGCGCGCGTCCGCGTAGTCCGTCGTCGACGTCATCTGCTCGGTGAGCGCCTTGAACCAGATCTGTTCGGCCTTCTCGATGCCGATGCCGTCGACCTTCGAGCCGTCCTTGGTGGGCGAGTTGTACTGCACGCCGTTCACCTCGCGCTCCCCGCTGCCCACCGACAGCAGGAAGAAGAAGTGGTTGGCGATGCCGGAGGAGTAGTGGACGTCCACGTCACCGGCGTTGGAGTCCCAGTAGTCCAGCGACTGGCCGTCCTTGCTGGGCTCGTCCATGTAGCGCAGCGGGGTGCCGTCGCCGTTGATGTCGATCTTCTCGCCGACCATGTAGTCCGGAGTGTCCTCCGGGCTGTCGGCGTGGAACTCCACGGCCGCGGCGAAGATGTCGGAGGTCGCCTCGTTCAGGCCGCCCGACTCGCCCGCGTAGTTGAGGTTGGCCGTGGTCGAGGTGACGCCGTGCGACATCTCGTGCGCGGCGACGTCCAGCGCCGTCAGCGGGTGCTCGTTGTTCTGCCCGTCCCCGTAGGTCATGCAGAAGCAGGAGTCGTCCCAGAACGCGTTGACGTAGTTGTCGCCGTAGTGGACCCGGCTGACCGCGCCCTTGCCGTCGCCCGCGATGCCCTCGCGGCCGTGCACGTCCTTGTAGTAGTCCCAGGTCTGGCCCGCGCCGTAGTGGGCGTCGACGCCCGCGGTCGCCTGGTCCTTGACCGTCCCGTCGCCCCAGGTGTCGTCCTCGTCCGTGAACAGCTCGCCGTCGCCGCTGGAGCCGTTCTTGAGGTTCGTGGTCTTGTTCCCGCCCCGCTTCTCGTCCGTCATCGTGAACTTGCCGGACGAACCCGAGGTGCCGATCTCGACCTTGCCGCTGTACTGGCTGTTGCCGGTACCTTCCTTGACACCCTGGAACTCGAAGAGCTTCTTGCCGGTCTTCGCGTCCGTGATGACGTGGAGCTGGTTGGGCGCTCCCGACTTCTGGACACCGCCGACGACGGTCTCCCACGCCAGTACGGGCTTGCCCTCGACGGCCCACACGACCTTGCGGGGGGCCTTGCTGCCCTTCGCCTTGGCGAGCGTGGGCTTGTGCGCGGACGACGCCTCGGTCTGCACGGCGATCTTCGCGGTGGTGGCCTTGGTGGTGCCGGTGCGCTTGCCGCTCGCGGACTTGTGGACGACCAGGTCGCCACCGAGCACGGGCAGCCCGTCGTAGGTCCGCTCGTAGCGGACGTGTGTGGACCCGTCCTTGTTCTTGACGACGTCCTTGACGTGGAGCTTCTCCTTGGCGCCGAGGCCCAGCGCGCGGGCGTCGGCCGACTTGGCCGCCTCTGTGTTCGCGGACTTGACCAGCTTGGTGTGCTGGGTCGCGCTCAGCTGCGCGGGAAGCGCGCCGTTGGCCGAGGTCTCCCCGCTGGGGGCCGCGCCGGCGGTTCCCGCGGTGACACCCGCCGCTACGAGGGCCGCGGTGGCGGCGAGGGCGGATATCCGCTGCTTCGAGGTGAGGGGTCTCACGTCAGTGGCTCCTTCTGCCGTGGGGACCGGGCGGCATGGGTGGTCAGCCGTCCGGGCAGAACTTCACGTGCGAGGCACCGTGCGGAAGTTAGGCCGAGGGCCGTTCTGGCGTACGCATCCCGCACCGTGCGGTCGGCAGCCTGCCACCAATTGCATGTTCATGTCACCGGTGCGTCACGCGTTGACCAGAGGTTGGCCGGATTCTGTTCGTTGCTACGAAAACCGCGCCCGCATAGCGGACGCGCCCCCTGTGTCCGGTCGTTGACCCGCGCCAGGGGGCTTCCGGTGCGGCCGCACGGACGCGCCCCGCTCGGGCCCCTCGGGCCGGTGACCGGTGAGCAGCCGTCAGTTCCCGTGGCGTCCGGCGGCCGTCGGCGCGGGGTAGACCGCATCCAGTACCCCGCGGACGAACCGCGCCGGGTCGTCGAGCCCCGCGGCGGCCAGTGTCCCCGCGCCCTGGGCGAGCAGGTGCGGGATCGCCGCGTGCAGAACGAGGGTGACCGCGGCGGCCCGCTCCGGCGTCACCGGGAGCCCCGCGGCGCGTTGTGCGGCCTCGAACAGCGGAAAGTCCGAGGTGCCGATCGGATCGAGCACCTGCGCCAGCCACGGTCTGCGCGCGGCCTCGGTCTGCAATTCGAGGTAGGCCAGCATCCGGGGGCGTCCGGGCCCCGCCACGTTCTCCAGCAGCCCCGCCAACAGCGCCACCAGGCCGGCCCGTTCCGACGGCGGGGGCCCCGCGGCGGCCAGGTGCTCCATGGTGGCGCGGTACTGCTCGACGCAGCGCTCGGCGACGGCGCGGAGGAGCGCGTCGCGGCTGGGGAAGTAGTTCTTGGCCGTTCCTGTGGGCACCTCGGCCGCCGCGTCCACCGCGCGGTGCGTCAGGCCGCGCCCGCCTGCTTCGGCCAGCACCTGGAGGGCCGCGTCCCGCAGCCGGTCCCGGCGGTCCGGATTCACGCGCTCTCTCCCTCCTTGGTGCGCGGGTGTCAGGTTGGCAAGATTACCTCAGGCGTGGTACCACAGCTGTGGTGGTTCTGGTGAAGTGCGGATCGGGTGCGTTGGGGAGGCGTCATGGGAAGTAGCTCCGTGGGGAGAGGTGAGGCCGGCGTGGCCGTGGTCGTGGGGGCGGGCGTCGCCGGGCTGGCGACCGCGCTCGGCCTGCGGCGGGCCGGGTGGCGGGTCACCGTCATGGAACGCCGCGCCGAACTGGAGCGCTACGGCACCGCGTTCGGCATCCACCCCACGGCGCAGGCGGCGCTCGACCGGCTCGACCCGTCCGTCGGCGAGGCCGTGCGCCGCCGTGCCGTGCCCTACCGGCACGCGACCGTCCGTACGCCGGACGGCAGGCAACTCGCCCGCCTCCCGCTGGAGCGCATCGAGGCGAAGTTCGACCGCCCCGAACTGCTCATCTCGCGCCCCTACCTGATCGACGCGCTGGCCGGCGCGCTGCACGCACACGGCGACGTGCCCATACGGCTGGGCGAGCCCGCCCTCGACGTCGCCGCGCTCCGGTGCGCGTACGACCTGGTCGTGGGCGCCGACGGCCTCAACAGCGCCGTCCGCTCCGGCACGTTCGGGCCGCGCAGCCGGCCCGCGAGCCTCGCCACCGCCGCCTGGATCGGCACCGCGGGATTCGAGACCGACCGGCACGGCGAGACCTGGGGGCGCGGCCGCTTCTTCGGGATGACACCCGTGGAGCCCGGCCGCACCAACTGGTACGCCACGGCGCCACAGGCCACCACCGCCGACGAGTTGCCCGCCCTCTTCGCCGGCTGGCACGACCCGATCCCGCGCATCCTCGCCGAGACAAACCCGGCCCACTGGATCAGATACGAGATGCGGCACCTGCGTCCGGCGCTGCGCTCCTTCGTGCACGGAGGCGGCACCGCGCTCGTCGGCGACGCGGCACACGCCATGACACCCAACCTCGGACAGGGCGCGTGTACGGCGCTTCTCGACGCGGAAGCCCTCGCCCGCGCCGTCGCCGCCCACGCGCGGGGGGCCGGGCTGCCCGCAGCGCTGCGGGCCTACGACGCGGAGCGTCGCCGCCGCGCCCAGCGCACCGCCTGGGCCTCCCGCCACCTGCACCGCTTCATGACCACCCGGCACCACCGCGCCCGCGACGCCCTGCTCCGGGTGCTGCCCTGAGAGCACCGCGCGCCGGGCCGCCCGGCGCGCGGTTCCGGCGGCCGCGGACGGGGGCGCGGCCGCCGGAGGGGGCGGGAGCAGCCGGGAAGGGGGGAGGAGGCCCAGGTCAGGCGCCGCGGTCCGGCACGTGGTCGGGGGCGGTGCGGGCGCCGCCGGCGGACGAGGCGAGCGCCGTGCCCGGTGTCACCGAGCGCAGGTTGCGGATCGCGGGGACCGCGAGCAGGGCCGCGCTGACCCCGATCATGACGAAGCCGCCCGCGAGGAGCACCGTACGGCCGCCGAACAACTGTGCGGCGGGCCCGGCGAGCGCCTGGCCGACCGGCATCATCGCCAGCGAGCCCGCCACCTCGTAGGCGTGGATACGGTTGAGGATCTCTCCCGGCACCTGCGTCTGCACGCTGGTCGCCCACATCACGGCCCAGACGCCGCCGCCCAGCCCCCATACCGCGGCAGCCGCCATCATGGCGGCCTGCGGCAGCGCCAGGCCGACGGCGGCCGGGTAGAGGCAGCAGCCGAGCAGCGCGAGGGACCCGGCGCGCAGCTGCCGCACGGGACGGAAGCGCAGGGCCAGCAGCCCGCCGAGCGCGGTGCCCCCGCCGAGCGCCGAATTGACCAGTCCGTACACGCCGGGGCCGTCGGCGGGGATGATCTCGGCCGCGGTCAGCGGCACCAGCGGCCCCGAGACCGTGACCGTGTAGACCATCCAGATGACGATGACGCTCCACATCCAGGTGCGCGCCCTGAACTCCCGCCAGCCCTCGGCCAGGTCCGCGCGGTAGGTGGGGCGCTCGGCCCGCGGCGCCTGTGCGGGCAGCCGCAGCAGCGCGAGGCAGACCGCGCTGAGCGCGTACGTGGCGGCGTGCGCGACGAACACCCCGCCGGGGGAGAAGGAGCCCACCAGGGCACCGGCCGCCGCGGGCCCCAGCAGCATCGCCAGCGACTCGGCCGTGCGGATCAGCCCGTTGGCGCCCTGCACGTCCGAGGCGACACGGGGGATGGTGCTGGCGACACCGGGCTGGAAGAGACCCGCGCAGATGCCGTTCACCGCGCCGATCGCACACACCTGCCACAGCACCACGTGCCCGGTCAGGAACAGCGCGGCCATCAGCCCCTGGGTGCACACCCGCACCAGGTCGGAGCCGACCATCAGGGCGCGGGTGTTGAACCGGTCGCAGAAGACACCGCCGAAGATGACGAACCCCGCCAGGAAGACCGTCAGCGAGGCCAGCGCCGCACCGATCGCTCCGGGCCCGTGGCCCTGCTGGATCAGACCGGCCGACAGCGCCAGGGGCAGCATCGCGTCGCCGAGCTTGGCGACGGCCCGACCGGTGAAGAAGAGGGCGAAGTTACGGGAGCGCAGGGAAGCCGTCTGGGCACCGGGAGAGGTCACGGGCCCCCAGTCTGGTCCGGACCATCGCGCACGGCGAGCGATTTTCGCTTCCGGGCCGGGGCCTCCCCCAAGAGGAAACTCGTTCACTCGCGTGGTTGTGGTGTCCCCTTCGCGCGCTCTTCGTTGGTCCGGACGTCCGTGGGGGACGGACAGCAGTCAACGCGCCGGAACAGTCACACAGGAACGGGGACGAGCCATGTCACGGGGCGTACGCGGTACGACGGCAGCAGACGGCGGGGCGCCGCACGCCACGGCGGGGCGCGCGGCGCGGAGCGCACGCGTGACCCGGATGGCGCGCGCCCTCGTGGCGGGGCTCGCGCTGCTGTGTGCGGCACTCGCCGGGTGCGGCCCCATGGACGACGCGAAGCCGCCCGAGGACGCCATCCAGGTGAAGCCCGCCGACGGGGCGGACGACGTACCGACCGACACTCGCGTCGAGGTGTCCGTGCCCGAGGGGAGGCTGCACAGCGTGCGCATGGAGCGCAAGGGCAAGGACGCGGGACGGCCCGTCGCCGGGCGGTTCTCACCCGACCGGCGCAACTGGCACCCCCTGCCCGCCACCGAAGCGGACACCGCCGAACACGCGGAAGGACAGCGCCCGGGGACGGTGCTGGAACTGGCGAGCACCTACGTGGTGGACGTGGTGGCCGTCGACGCGGAGGGGGACCGGGTGATCCGGCACGCCACCTTCTCCACCCGGGTGCCGCCGCACCGCTTCATCGGCTACTTCCGTCCCGAGCACAACCAGACCGTCGGCACCGCGATGATCGTCTCACTCGACTTCAACCGCCCCATCGCCGACAAGGCGGCCGTCGAGCGCGCGATCAGCGTCACCTCGCAGCCCCAGGTGCCCGTCGCCGCCCACTGGTTCGGCGACAACCGTCTCGACTTCCGGCCGCGCACCTACTGGCAACCGGGCACGGAGGTCACCCTCGACCTGCGGCTGCGGGACGTGCGGGCGGCGCCCGGCGTCTACGGCACGCAGCGCAAGAAGGTGCGCTTCACCGTCGGCCGCGACCAGCGCAGCGTCGTGGACGTGGAGCGCCGCACGCTGACGGTGGAGCGCGCGGGCCGCACCGTCGAGAAGCTGAAGATCACGGCGGGGACGAAGAAGAACCCCACCTACAACGGCAAGATGGTCGTCAGCGAGAAGTTCGACGAGACGCGCATGAACGGCGACACCGTCGGCTTCGGCGACGAGTACGACATCAAGGACGTGCCGCACGCCATGCGGCTGACCCGCAGCGGCACCTTCCTGCACGGCAACTACTGGGCTCCCATGCGCACGTTCGGCCAGAAGAACACCAGCCACGGGTGCATCGGGCTGGCGGACAAGCGCGGCGGTGACGACAAGTCGCCCGCCGGACGGTTCTTCGACCAGTCACTCGTCGGCGACCTGGTGACCGTGCGCAACTCCCACGACAGCACCGTCAAGCCGGACAATGGGCTCGGCGGCTGGAACATGCCCTGGAACACGTGGGTGGCCGGCTCCGCGCTGAAGTAACCGCCCCGGCCCTCCTCGGCCCTCCGTCTCACCTCCCCAAAACCGCGACCGAACGGTGACCCGCCCGGGCACGTGCCGTGTCGCTCCGGTGTGGTTATCTAACAAGACGCGCGCACGCCGTCGTTCAGGAGCCGTCACGGCCCGACGGCCGCGCTGACGTGTTCGGGGGCGCACACGGGTGCGCGCAGCCGTGTGAGGACATGAGGGATGGGGCCGTCTTGGACCTGAAGGACCTGGCCAAGGGCAAGCTGTCATGGGAGTCGATACGCGGGGACGGCCGCGCACAGGTCATCGGCGGTTCCGCCGTCGGCCTCGTGGTGCTGCTCGTCGTCCTGCTGCTGACGCTGACCACCTGCGGGGGCGGCGGCGGCTCCGGAGCCCGCGCCAAGGACAAGGACGGCGAGAAGGCGCCCGAGGGCCCCTCCGAGGCCGTGGTCGCCATCACGCCCAAGGACGGCGCCGACGGCGTCGAGACCTCCTCCGGCGCGCTCAAGGTCACGGCCGCCAAGGGCAAGCTGACGAAGGTGACCGTCGCAGACGGCAAGGACAACCCGGTCAAGGGCTCCCTCACCGCGGACGGCTCGGCCTGGAAGCCCGCCACCCACCTGGCCGCGGGGACGAAGTACACGGTCGACGCGGTTGCCGAGGACACCGAGGGCCGCGCCTCGGCCAAGCACGCTACGTTCACCACGTTCGTGCCGCAGAACACCTTCGTCGGCTACTTCACTCCGGAGAACGGCGACAAGGTCGGCGCGGGCATGCCGGTCTCCGTCAAGTTCAACCGCCCGGTGTCCGACAGGAAAGCGGTGGAGAAGGCGATATCCGTCACCGCGGACCCGAAGGTGGAGGTCGAGGGCCACTGGTTCGGCGACCAGCGCCTGGACTTCCGCCCCGAGGAGTACTGGAAGTCCGGCACGAAGGTCACCCTCGATTTGAACCTCAGCGGCGTGGAGGGCTCCGAGGGGGTCTACGGCACGCAGCGCAAGACGGTGGAGTTCACCGTCGGCAGGCAACAGGTCAGCGTCGTGGACGCGGAGAAGAAGTCCATGACGGTGACCAGGGACGGCAAGAAGATCAAAACCATTCCGATCACCTCGGGCAGCCCGGCCCACCCCACCTACAACGGCAAGATGGTCATCAGCGAGAAGCACCCGGTCACCCGGATGAACGGGGAGACGGTCGGCTTCGGCGGCGAGTACGACATCAAGGACGTGCCGCACGCGATGCGCCTGAGCACCTCGGGCACCTTCATCCACGGGAACTACTGGACGCCCAAGCCGCAGTTCGGCCAGGTCAACGCCAGCCACGGCTGTGTCGGCCTGTTCGACCTACGCGGCGGCGGGGACAACGGGTCGCCGGGCGCCTGGTTCTTCGAGAACTCGATGGTCGGCGACGTCGTCGAGGTCAAGAACTCCAAGGACGAGACCATCGACCCGGACAACGGCCTCAACGGCTGGAACGTGCCCTGGGAGAAGTGGACGGCGCCGCAGTAGGACGCGGTGGCCCCGCGGCACACATCCGGTGCCCTCCTCCGGCTGCGTAACGGCCGTTAACCTTCCCTCCATGACGATTGACGAACCCAGCGGCGCGACCGCACGCCTCGAGGTCGCCGACGGCGTCGGCACCCTCAGGATCGACCGGCCCAAGATGAATGCCCTCGACATCGCCACCCAGGACCTGGTGCGCGCGCTCGCCGAGGAGGCGGCCCGCCGCGACGACGTGCGGGCCGTCGTGCTCTACGGCGGCGAGAAGGTGTTCGCCGCCGGAGCGGACATCAAGGAGATGCGGGAGATGGACCACGCCGCGATGGTCCTGCGCTCCCGCGGGCTCCAGGAGGCGTTCACCGCCGTCGCACGGATCCCGAAGCCCGTCGCGGCGGCCGTCACTGGGTACGCGCTCGGCGGCGGATGCGAGCTGGCGCTCTGCGCGGACGTGCGGTTCGCAGGGGAGGGCGCCAAGCTCGGTCAGCCGGAGATCCTGCTCGGGCTCATTCCGGGCGCGGGCGGCACCCAGCGGCTCTCCCGGCTGGTCGGCCCCGCCAAGGCCAAGGACCTGATCTTCACGGGGCGGACGGTCGAGGCGGCCGAGGCCCACCGGATCGGCCTGGTCGACCACGTGGTGCCGGACGCGGAGGTCCACGAGCGGGCCCACGCCTGGGCGGCCCGGCTCGCGCGCGGACCGGCGCTGGCGCTGCGCGCGGCCAAGGAGTCGGTCGACTTCGGCATCGAGGCCGACATCGAGACGGGGCTCGCGCTCGAACGCAACTGGTTCTCCGGGCTGTTCGCGACCGAGGACCGCGAGACCGGCATGCGCAGCTTCGTCGAGGAGGGCCCGGGCAAAGCGAACTTCCGCTGAGCCGCGGCCCGCAGCGGGTGGCTGGGGGGTGGTTGGGGGTGGCGTAAAGCGTGGCAACGCCAACCACCGCACCGTGCGGGGGAATCGTGGGCGCCGCTCCGCTGGGGAGCGGCGCCCGTCCGTGGCACCTTGTGATCACCTGAGCGCCGACTGTCGTGCCAGGTCAGAGCGCGGCTGTCCGGAACGGGGCGCGCCCGGGGCCGCCGCGTGCCCTTGCGGACGCTCCCGCGGTGCCGTCCCGGAAACCGCCGAACCGCCCACGACGGGTTGAGCCTGCCGTCATGATGGGGGCCATGGCGGGTCAGGGAGATGTGGCGAGCGTGACCGAACGGGTTCCGGAAGACCTCGCGCGGATGTGGGACGCCGAGCCGTTGAGCACCGTCCTCGACCGGGCGGGCGATCCGACCGTGCGGGAGGTGCCGCTGGTGAACCTCCCCGAGTCCGCGCGGCGCGCGCGCCGGCTCGCCCAGGCCGTGCTCCAGCAGCGCTGGGCCGTCTCCGCGCAGATCACCGAGCGCACGGTGCTGCTCGTCTCCGAACTCGTCGGCAACGCGGTCCGGCACACCGGCGCACACACCATCGGCCTCCGCATGCTGCGTCGCTCCGGCTGGATCCGCGTGGAGATCCGCGACCCCTCGCGCGGGCTGCCCTGCCTGCTGCCGGTCGGTGAGCTGGACGTCAGCGGCCGCGGCCTCTTCCTCGTGGACACGCTCGCCGAACGCTGGGGCGTGGACCTGCTGCCCCGCGGGAAGACCACCTGGTTCGAGATGCGGGCCGCGGACTGACGCGCCGGGACCCCAGGACGCGCGGACCGCGCGCGCCCGGTGCGGCCGAACTTCACCTGTGTGGCGTCGGCCGCGCGTGGCTCAGCCCCTGCGCGGGGGCTGGGACGCGCCCTGCCGGTGGGCGTGACGGAACTCCACCAGCAGCCGGTCCGCGTCCGTGAGCAGGACCCCGTGGCTGGGCCAGGCCTCGCCCTCCGCCCTCTCGCGCAGCCGCGCGTACCGCTCGCGGCACTTCCGCAGGGCACGGCGCAGGGGATCGTCCCCTTCCTCGTCCTCCAGGGAGCCGATCAGACCGGCTGCCTCGGAGATGCTCTCCAGCAGTTCCCCGTAGGCGGACAGGAAGTCGTCGCCCGGCGGGACGGCGTCCTCGCCGTGGAACCGCACGAACCCGTAGCTGATGCTGCGGATCTGCTCACCGGCACGGCCCAGCGACTCCATCAGCGTGCGGTAGCCCTGGAAACTCCGCGGGGTCGTGCGGTGATGCAGCCAGGTACGCGGGTTGTAGACGACGCTCTCCGCGCCCATTTCGACGGCCTCGCGTGCCGCGCCCAGCGTGCCGTCCAACTGGCGTGCGCGGTGCAGCCAGTCCTCCGCCGTCTCCTCGGTGGGCAGCCCCTCCTTGAGGCCGTCGGCCATGTCGCTGAGCAGGAGCTGGGTGGCCTGGGAGATCTCCTCGATGCCCCGTTCGGCGGTGCGGTAGCGCAGCGGGGGGAAGACCAGCATGGCGATCACGGTGCCGACGCCCGCGCCCAGCAGCGCCATCTGGATGATCTCCCACAGCATCTGGACATGGGTGCCGGAGAGCGCGTTGTAGGCGAACGCGCCGGCGATCGACACCTGGATGCCCTGGCTGCCCAGGTGGCGCCAGCGGCCGATCAGCAAGGTGACGGACAGCATCACCGCGAACGCGAGAGGGTTCTCGCCGATCAGCGGCCCCACCAGCCCTGCCGCGAGGACGCCGAGCACGACGGCCACCACGTACCGCAGCGACTGCAACAGGGAGCGGTACGCCGTGGACTGCACCACCAGCAGGGCGGTGAAGGGCGCGTAGGTGGGCTGCGGCGAGCCGATCACATAGGCGCCGAGTGCCCAGGCCAGCACGCCCGCGGCGCCGCTCTTGGCGAGCAGGAGCGCTGTCTCGCGCTCCGGTCCCGCCTGCTGCCGCGCCCGGTGCGCGGCCCGGCGCACGCGAGCGACCACCGCGGGGCGCCATCGGCTGTCCGTCGTGTCCACCCGGACCCGCTCCTTTCGTGCTCGTGCGAGGTGATCCACCGGCTCGTGCGAGGCCGCGGCCCCGCGGAGCGGGCCTGCCCCGGGTGCTCCGGGGGACGGTGCCGATGCCGGGTTCCACGTGTGGCGCTTTCCGCACGTGGAACCCGGCCGTCGCGTGCGCCGGTGCGGTCGCCGTCCGGCGCGCGACGGCGGACCATAAAACGAGCAAACGGCATGAAACGGATTTGCGAGTTCAGGGTAGGGAGGAACCATGCCTGCCGGATCGAACGCCAAGCGCGAACGCCAGTACGAGCATGTCAAGGAGGGTGCCGAGAAGCGCGGTACCTCCACGGGCCGCGCCAAGGAGATCGCCTCCCGCACGGTCAACAAGGAGCGCGCCCAAAAGGGCGAGGCCAAGACCGCCAGCCGCACCTCCGTGCGCGACAAGCCCGCACCCGAGCGCGGTGGCGAGCGGTCGCACAGCGGCCCGGGCGGCCCCACCCGCGACCAGCTCTACAACGAGGCCCGGCAGAAGGGCATCGAGGGCCGGTCCCACATGAACAAGCGGGAGCTCCAGCGGGCACTCGGCCGCTGAGCACCCAGCGAGGCGCGTCGCCGAGGGGGTGTGCCCTGTGGGCGTCCCGCCCGCGGGCGGTTTGGCCGCTCGCGGCCGGGGAACCCGGTGGCGCACGTCTTGGGAGGTAACGCTGTATGCCGGGTAGACCGCGTACGCGCCGCGACGTCGTACACGAACACGGGCACCGCTACGCGCCGGACGCCGACCGCCCGCTCGGCGGCTACCTGGCCGTGCTCTCGTCGTTCGGTACCGGCGTCGTGGGCGCCGCCACCGCGGCCCGCTGCGCCGGACACCGGGCGCCGCAGAATCTCGGCCCCCGCGAACTGGTACTCCTCACCCTGGCCACGCACAAGCTGTCCAGGATGGTGTCCAAGGACGCGGTGGCCAGTCCGTTCAGGGCCCCCTTCACCCGCTACGCGGGCACCAGCGCCCCGGCGGAGGCCGCGAGCCCGGACTTCCCCCCTCCGTACGCCGCGGCCCAGGAGCGGCACTCGCCGGGAGGCTGACGCGCACACGCCGCCCCCGGCGCTGGGCCCGTCCCCCGGCGGGGGCCCGAGCCGCCCTTCGGCCCGCCCGGCACGCCGCCCGCCGCACACCGGCGGCCCCCCGGACCGCCTCAGGTTCACGCCGACGATTCTCAGGAATTCGTACGGATCTCAACGAAGTCACACGATTGGAGCGCACCGTGGCAGCCAACGCTTCGCGCAACGGGTCCAACCCCTCCTACACCGTCCCCGGCATGTCCACGAGCGAAGGCGGCGACGTCATCCGGCTTCTGCGGATGCGCCTGCACGCCCTCAACGACCTGGCGCTGACGCTCAAGCACGTGCACTGGAACGTGATCGGACCGCACTTCATCGCCGTCCACGAGATGCTCGACCCGCAGGTCGAAGCCGTACGCGAGATGATCGACAACACGGCCGAGCGCATCTCCACACTCGGCGGCTCCCCCTGGGGCACCCCGGGCGTGCTGGTCGCCGAGCGCACCTGGGAGGACTACTCGCTCGGCAGGGCCGAGGCCATCGAACACCTCGGCGCCCTCGACGTCGTCTACACCGGCGTCATCGAGGACCACCGCAAGGCCGTGGAGGCCACCGACACCTCGGACCTGGTCACCCAGGACCTGCTGATCGAGCACCTGCGCCAGCTGGAGCTCTTCCAGTGGTTCGTACGCGCCCACATCGAGAGCTCCGGAGGCAAGCTCTCCACCGGCCCGCACGACTCCGAGGAGGCCGCCGCGGGCAAGGCCGCCCAGGGGGCACGCGGCAAGCCCTGACCCGCGCCGGCCCCGGCGGGCGAGCGGCGCCCCGACCCGGTCGGGTACGCCCTGCCCGCCCGGCGGTACCCCGAGCCGGCAGGCAGCCGCCGGCGCACCGTCCGACAGGCGGCGCGCCGGCGGCTGCCTGCCGGCCGTCGTTCGTGCCGCATCCGCGGGTGCGGCAGAGGTGCCCCGGGGCGGGCACGGCGGCCGGCCGCACGGATGGCGCTCCCCGGCAGGCGGCTGCCGCGCGCCGGCCGCATGATGAGGAAGCGGCCTTGCCAAGGAAGCCGTGGCCGCTGCCGGCCCCGCCCGGCGGGCCGACCCCGGGAGAGAGCGATGCACCGCTTCCGCGAACCGAACAGGGCGCACGGGCTGCGCGGCGCCCCACCGGTCGCCGCGCACGTGGCTCTGGCCCTCAACGGGATGGGGAGCTTCGCCTGGGACCTGGCCAGCGGCGAGATGCGCTACGACGACGCCGGGCTCGCCGTGATGGGCTTCCGGCCCGAGGAGTACGACAACCGGACCGCGACCCTCGCCGAGCGCATGCTCGGCGAGGAACTGCCCGAGATCCAGGCGCGGGTGGACCGCGCGCTGAAGGAGCACACCGGCTACAGCCTCTACTTCCGGGTACGCCTCCGCGACGGGTCGCTGCGCTGGACCCACTCCCAGGGCACCGTCGTCTGCGACGAGCAGGGGGAGCCCGCGCACGTCATCGGGATCATCCGCGACGCCAGCCAGGAGCTGCGCGCCGTCGACCAGACGCGGGAGCTGCGGCAGGCCAAGAGCGACCGCCGCAGGCAGGCCGACATCGTCGGCCACGTCAACGAGGCCCTCGCGCCGACCGTCACGGTGGACGACGTGGCCGAGGCACTGAGCACCGACCTGCTGCTGCGACGGCTCGGCGCCTCCAGCATCCTGCTCGGGCTGGCGGAAAGCGGCCGCATGGGGCTGGTGGGCGCCAATGGCGTGCCCGAGGGGCTGATCCGCGACTTCCACCTGGCCCGGATCGCCGAGCCGCTGCCGCTGAGCGAGGCCGTCCGCACCCGCAAGCCCGTCTTCGTGACCGACCGCGAGGAGTTCGCCCGGCGCTACCCGGGGCTCGGCGCCTATCTGCGGGCCGTACCGAAGTCCACCGCCGCCGTCTACCTGCCGCTGATCGCGCACGACACCCCCATCGGCGCGCTCGGCCTCACCTACGACGGCAAGACCCGCTTCACCCACGACGAGCGGACCGTACTGACCGCGCTGAGCAGCACCATCGCCCAGTCGCTCCAGCGCGCTCTGCTCTACGACCAGGAGCACGAGCTGGCCACGGGGCTCCAGACGGCGATGCTGCCGGGGCACATCCCGCACGTGCCCGGCCTGTCCATGGCCACCCGCTACCGCCCGGCGCGCGCCAGAGGCGGGATCGGCGGCGACTGGTACGACGCCGTCACCCTGCCCGACGGGCGCATCGCCGCCGTCGTCGGCGACGTGCAGGGACACGACGTGACGGCCGCCGCCGTGATGGGCCAGCTGCGCATCGCCCTGCGGGCCTACGCCGCCGAAGGGCACCCGCCCACGACCGTGATGGCGCGGGCCTCCGCCTTCCTCGCCGAACTGGACACCGACAGGTTCGCCACCTGCCTCGTCGTCCTGCTCGACCCGCACACGGGCCACGCGGTCAGCGTCCGCGCCGGCCACCTGGACCCGGTACTGCGCCGCCCGGACGGCAGCTGCGTCTGGCTCAACACCCCCGGCGGCCTGCCGCTCGGGCTGACCGCGCCGTCCACCCAGCCCCCCTACACGAGCGCGGAGACGGTACTGGATCCCGGAACCACCCTGCTGCTGTGCACCGACGGCCTCATCGAGTCCCGTACCAAGGACATCGACCAGGGCCGCGACCAGCTCATCGACGCCGTCAGAACCGGGCCCCTGCGCCCCGACCCGCTGGCCGACCACCTGCTCCACACGATGGGCGCCTTCACAGGCCAGGAGGACGACGTCGCACTGCTGCTGCTCAGGCAGGCCGCCGGCAGGCGCCACACCGCACCCCAGATGGCCGTCACCATCACCACCAACGACCCGCTCTCGCTCCAGGCCGCCCGCCAGGCCCTGCGCACCGCACTGCACCGCTGGTCCCTGGACGACCTCAGCGACACCGCCCAACTCCTCGCCAGCGAGATGGCCACCAACGCGCTGCTGCACACCGAGGGCGACGCCACCCTGACGGCCAGACCGGTGCGCACCGGGGGCCGCGCCCTGCGCATCGCCGTCACCGACACCTCACCCGCCTCCCCGCACCGCCGCGCCGCCACCGAACAGTCCACGTCGGGCCGCGGTCTCGTCCTCATCGAGGAACTGGCCACCGACTGGGGCGTCGAGCCGCGCGGCAACGGCAAGCGCGTCTGGTGCGAGATCCCGCTCGAAGTCCGCTAGGCGGATTCGACCGGAACATCGGGCGACTCGCCGAGCGGCGGCGCGTCGTCGCGGTGGTGAGGGAGCCGGGCTGCCGCCAACCCCTTCCGCTCGCGCGTCGGGGAGGGCGGGGGATTCGGCCGCGTGAGGCCGGGCACCCGCCTCGCAGTTGCCCCACGCGGCGATGTCAGCGACCCGAAAGGCGGCAGTGCACACCACAGCGCGCACCACTGCGCACACAGCTACGGACACCGACCGGAAGCCGGTCAAGGTCAGCATCGTCGTGCCCACCCACGACACGGGCGAGACGGTGCTGACCGGACTCCGCTCCTTCCTGGCGCAGAGCATGCCGCGCTCCGAGTTCGAGATCATCTATGTGGACGACGAGTCGAGCGACGACACCGCCGCGCTGCTCGAAGCCGAGATAGCCAGGCAGGGCGCCCAGGAGACGGCCCGCGTGCTGCGGATCGACCACTCGGGCTGGCCGGGGCGGCCACGCAACGTCGGTACCGACGCGGCGCGCGGCGAGTTCGTCCACTACGTGGACGACGACGACTGGCTGGCCCCCGAAGCGCTGGAGCGCACCTACGCGCGAGCGCGCGAGACCGGCGCCGACATCGTGATCGGCCGGATGGCCGGGCACGGACGGCAGGCGCCGCGCGCCCTGTTCGAGAAGCCGATGGCCTCCTGCGACCTGCGCGAGGACACCGCACTGCTGGCCTCCATGACGGTGCACAAACTCTTCAGGACGGACTTCCTGCGGGCACACGGGCTGCGCTTCCCCGAGGGGAGGGTGCGCCTGGAGGACCACATGTTCACCCTGCGGGCCTTCCTCCTCACCGACCGGGTCGCCACCGTCCACGACTACACCTGCTACCACTGGGTGCGGCACGCCGACGGCCGGCACAACGTCAGCTACGAGCGGATCGACCCCGCCCCCTACGTCGACAGCATCCGCAAGGTCCTCGCGATCCTCGACGCGCCGGACACCCACGTCCCCGCGGGCCGCCACCGCAACCGGCTGACCGCCAAGTGGTACGGCAAGAAGGCGCTGGAGAGGATCGCCGGGCGGCGCCTGCTCGACCAGCCCGCCGAGCGCAGGGCCGCCTGGTTCGAGGCGGTCGGCGCCCTGGCCGCCGAGCTGCCGGAGGAGGCGGACACGGCGCTGCCCACGCGGCTGCGCGTCGTCGCCGCCCTGGCCCGCCACGGCGACCTGGCACTGGCCGAGGAACAGGCGTCGTTCGAGGCCGGCGTCGTCCAGCGGCCGCGGGCGGAGTCTGCCCGGTGGCAAGACGGTGCGCTGCGGATGCGGTGCACCTCCTCGCTGGTGCGGGAACGCGGCAGGGGGCGCGCCGCCGCACCGCTCGTCTTCCTGCGGCCCGACGAGCACCGTCTCCGGCTGCGCCTGCCGCCCCGCGTCGCGGCCGTGGAGGCGGCGGCCGAGGTGGCCGACTTCGCCAAGGCGGTCCGGCGCAGCAACGTGCGCGGCCAGCTGCGGCACCGCGAGGGCGGCACCGTGCTGAGCGTCCCCACCACCTGGCAGGTCGACGAGGTACCGGCCGAACAGGCCGCGGCGGGCCGCGGCCTCTGGAGCCGGCTGCGGAACCTGTGCGCGAAGGCCGCCGCCCGGCTGCGGGGCCGGGCCGGGGAACCGGGCGCGCGCACCCTGCGCTACACCGCGGAGTTCACTCTCGACCCCGCCACCGCCGACCACGGCCGCCCCCTCGCCCCCGGCACCTGGGACGTCCACTTCCAGCTCGGGGTCGGCGGCTGGCGCACCTCCAAGCCCCTTCGGGGGCACACCATCCAGGTGCCGGACGACGCGGCCTCCGCCCCGCCGCCGGGGGAGCGGCAGCCGCGCGGAGGCCGCGAGCTGGAGAGCGCCGCCCTGTCCTGAGGGCTCGATGTGCGAAGAGGCACCGCACCCGGGCGCAGAGGGGTCTCGGCCGGGGCGCGGTGCTGTCGGGCCGACGGAATCGACCGGCGTTCAGACCTCTTCGGGATCCGGTTCGGAGTCCAGCTCGAAAGTGAAATACATGCTCATCACGTAGGGCTGGTCCTCGTCGCACATGTGGTCCCAGGAGACGTCCGTCAAACGGATGTCGTGGTTCCTCACCCACTCATGGGCTTTCCTGAAGACGTCCGCGGCTGTCGCACCGAGGATCAGCTTCTTGGCTATGGGATACACGCCGGTCTCGTCGTCCGCGTCGTCGAAGTCCTCTGGAACGTCCAGACAGAAGTCGGAATCGCGTGCCACGGGACGCACCCTTCCAGTCGGTTACCGGGACGAGTCGACACAGACCGCTTCTCTGAGTGGGCCCACATCGTTACGTGGCGGCGGGCCTCCACCCCACCTGGTGCGGGAACAGTACGGGCATCAGATCGGGTCGACCACGCACCCGCTCAGAGGCAGGGTCCCACATAGCATCGTGGCTTGGCGGTTCCGTTATCACCGATCGCCGGGCCTCTCCAAACCGTAGGCTTGGAAGACGATGACTCACTCCCGAGCGAAGTGAGTTCTCCATGACTGAACTGCTCGTATACCCAGGGACCAGCCCGCGTGCGCGGGGACCACTCAGTCCTGGTAACCGTCCTTACCGGGAGTGAGGGACCAGCTCCGCGTGCGCGGGGACCACTACATGATCGTGTGGATCGAGGAGGCGGCGAAGGGACCAGCCCCGCGTGCGCGGGGACCACGATCTCGACCCGGACATGGACGCGGTCGGCCGGGGACCAGCCCCGCGTGCGCGGGGACCACACGTACTCCGAAATAAGTTCAGCGCCGCGGGCGGGAAGCCGTCCGCGCGGTGGCGAAGGCGTCGGCGCGGGCCGCCGGGGCGGCGGGTGTCGCGCTCGGCCGGGGCCGGGGGTGTGTCGTGCGGATACGGGCGGCTTGGGCACGCCTGGCACCGGGGCCGCTGTGCGCGGCGCGGTGGAGGGCGGCGGAGACGGCCGCGTGCTTCGCGTCCAGCGGGGTGGGAGCGCCCGTTCGCGGCTGGGCGCGGGCGGTGACCGGTTCGAAGCGGACGAGGTGCTCGATGTCCCGGTGGATCATGTGGCGCTCGCGTACGACGGGCGTGGGGTCGTTCAGCGCGGTGGCGGTGGCGGCGATGAGGTGGCTGGGGGTGTCGGAGCTGAAGGTCGCTTCGGCTCGGGTGAGGTATCCCTCCGGCCCGGCCCACAGCACCACGGTCTCGTCCTCGCGGCCGTAGCTGCGGGTGTCGATTCAGGCCCCGGCCTGCCCATCGGGTGCCCGTAGTTCCACCGTGCCGGGCTCGGAGGCCCGCAGCCTCTCCCACCCCGCGTCGAGCAGCGGCTCGACGCTGTCGGCCCAGTAGATCGATGGCCGCGCGAGGAAGTGCCTCCCGTCCGGTTTCCAGTCCCGCGCCAGCGCACTGGTGAAACCGGCGGTGATCTCCGGTGGAAAGTTCTGGTTGAAGAGGGCCGTCCAGCGGACGGGGCCGACGGCGTCCTCGGCTGCGGTGATTTTGACGGGGTCGTAGTCGTCGCCGAACCAGCCGATCCTGATCCGGCCGTCAGGGCTGGTGTGCAGAAGTTGGCAGAGATTGTCGTCGTCGGGGTCGTGGCGGGGCCAGTGGCTGACCGGGGTGAAAGCAGGATCACCGGAGAAGCCCATTCCGGCGAGGTAGCGCGGGGTGACTCGGTACTCGCGCCAGCGCTCGTCCTCTGGCTGATCAGACATGAAAAGCGTTCCGTTTCGAGGAAGTCGGTCAGCGCACGCGCCGCGGACGCTGTTGCGGCGCGGATGCATTCGGGGCCGGTGCGGCCGGTTGGATACGGCGGCTGGGGGCGGGAGCGGAGCGGGCACGTGCGGCGTGAGCCCGGCGCACGTGCGGGTCGCCATCCGTCTGCTGATGTTCGTGTTGCAGGCGCCGGGCTGCGGCGTTGTAGGCGGCGTGATCCTGCCGTTCACCGACGGACAGCAGATAGATCTCCCGCTTGTGCTGGGAGGAGGCGGGCGCGTCGCGGTACTGGATGACCATCCGCCACCTGGTCTGCGGGTCGACGTAGACCTTGTGGCAGCCCGCCAACTCCCGCTGCAGCGCCGCGCCGCGTTCGTTGCCGTGCACCAGGTGCTGGAGTTCGAGCAGAGCCAGGTCCCGGATCTTCTCCGGCGCATCGTGCAGGTCGGCGAGGGCTTCGGGGTGGGCGGCGAAGGCGTAGCGGGCGCTCACGCCAGCCCCCTGGAGCGGGCATGAACCGTGCCGGGCGCCGCAGTGATCCCCGGGAGGGACGGCTGCGTGCTGGCCGTGACGCTGGTCGTGGTCCGGGTAAGGGCGGCGGCGGCACGCCGGTCGACGGGATCGCGTGCGGGCGCCGGGGCCAGGGGCAGCGGTGTGTCCCGGGCCCGCAGCCATGCGTCGGCCGCCTCGGCGCTGGTGAACGCCCCCTCGCGCACCGTGTACGTGTCCAGGGATGGCGCGGTCTCTTCCAGGAAGAGCCGGTAGGGCCGCTCGGCCGAGTCAGGGTGGGCGTCGTGGACGAGCGCGTTGACCTCGACGCCGTCCCGGAAAGTGCCCGGGTTGTGCGTGTAGTCCTCCAGCAGCGTGTACCGGCCGCCGGGGTTGGCGCGCAGCCGGTCCTCCACCTGGGAGGTGAGCGCATCGGCCGGGCGCGGGCCGGGCACGGCGCCCAACTCGATCGCCTCGGGCGGGCAGCCACGGTTGCTCAGCCAGTTCTGCGTGAACGGCACGGTCGGCTGCCGGGCGGAATCGAAGGCGAAGGTGCCCTCGGCGGAGTCGCGCTGGATGTGCATACCGACGTACTCGGCCGAGCCGGGGACGTCGTCCCAGATCGCGGCACGGTCGTAGAACAGCAGGTAGCTGTCGTCGGCGGTGTGGTGCGCGGCCAGCTCCGTGTACATGTCGTCCCACTGCGTCGCGCTCAGGAAATCGCCCTCGACGGCGCCGGAAGCGGGCTCGAAGCCGTCGAGGCGGTAGTCCGGGCCCCTCACGCCGCCCTACCTTCTTGAGCGCGTCCCGGGAGTTCGCGACTCTGGGACAGCGCGGGTGGGGCAGGGATGGTTTTCATGCTGGCTGCCCTCGATGGCTCAGGTGGCCACCTCGTACTCCGCCAGGTCCGGGGCGGCCAGCAGACGGTGGTTCGGCCGGGACGGCCTGGTGGTGCACGCGCTGAACGGGCCATCCGGCGCCCGCAGTTGCATCAGCCCGGGGTCCAGGTGGTCGCGGTGCCACAGGGAGGGCCCGGCGAGCCCGGCCTCGGCATCGGTGAACTGCTGCCAGGCCAGCCACAAAGCGTGCAGCCGCGCGACGGCCTCGGGGTGCTCGCTCCACTGCGCACACCAGGGGCGGGTGGAGGTGATCTCGCGTCCGTAGACCGGCAGCAGCAGATCCTCCACCCACACCTTCAGCGCCGCCAACTCCTCGGCATACGCCTGACCAGCCATCGCCAGAATGAACACGGAAGACCCCTCGGCAGGGCCACTCCCGCTGCTTGGAGTTGTACCGGCTCCCGGGCCGGGCCCTCCCGCCTCGTCGTCGGGCGGCGACGGCTGCTCGTCGGTGAGACGGGCGAGGGTCTCACCCTGCCTGCGGGTCTCGGCGACCAGACCACTGACCGTGGAGACGAGGTCATCCAGGTCGTGGTCCGGTATCCGTACCGGCTCATGCTCCTCGGCGGACTCCGACATCGACATCCCCTTCGTCGCTCGGGTGTGGGAGCGTCGAGGATGCGGGGAACGAGCGGTTTGGTCTGGCCGGGGAAGCAGGTATAGAAGGCGCGTTTCCGTGCCAGGACGCGGCGGAGGCCGGAACAGGGCAAAGCCGAGCGGCCGTGTGGCGAGCCAGCCCTCGATCGCGGCTCGTTGGCCAGCGCAGGTGCCCGGAGCCGGGGCCTCATGGCACGACCGTGCAGCGCGGGCGCACGACCACCTCGTGCGCTGACATGAGGTCCCGTCACTGGCTCTTGGCCCCCATAGTTGCCTCAAGGGTTCCCGGAGAGCGGCGCCCTCGTAGGCGCACCGCGCGATGACTGGCCAGAACGCGGAGGGGTTGTACGGCGCGTCCGGAAAATGGCTGTACCGCACAAACATGGCTTGAATGCTTGCCGTGCGGCAAATCTTTCGGCCTTGGTGCGGACTATCCCTAGAGGCGGAAGTTGCTGCCGTGTCAGCGTGCGGTCACCGCCGGTCAGTGGGGCCGGTGAGGGTGATTTCTTCCTGGGGGGAAGATGCGCATACGTGCCACGGGCACGCCGTTTTGGCGTGCCCGCACACAGTCCAGACGTACGGTCACCGCGTCGCTGGCGGTGTTGGCGGTGACCGCGACGGGCGCGGCGCTGCTGCCCGCGTCGGCCAATGCCGCACCGGTGGCGAGGGCGGGGGCGGACTCCGACTGGGGCAAGGGGAGCCCGGATGCGAAGGTCCCCGCCGTGAAGGTGGGCTCGACCAAGCGGGCCGCGAACGAGAAGGAGGCCGCCCCCTCGCCGGAGGTGGCGGCCTGGCGGGCGGCGCAGAAGGAACGCGCGACGAGCCCGGCGAAGGCGGCGCCCAGCAAGGCGGCCCGAGCGGCAGCGGAGACGGTGGTACCGGAGGGGCAGGGCGATGTGCCCTGGCATGAGATATCGGACTTCCGTATCACCGATTCCCTGGTCGCGCGGGTCAATCACTCGTCGGGGAACCTGATGCTGGCGGGCACGGACTTCGACGTGGCGGGTGTGGGTCAAAACCTTCAACTGGCGCGTACGTACAACTCGTTGGACGCCCCGTGGGGGAAGGTCTCGCAGCGCTGGTGGCAGGAGTACGAGCGCTACCTCCAGCTGTCGGATCACGAGGCCGTTCTCTACGACAAGACCGGCGACAGCCTCCGCTTCAAGCGGGACGGGGACGCCTTCACCACCCCGAAGGGCTACGCGAAGGATCTGAAGAAGAACGCGGATGGCACCTACACCCTGACCGACCGCAAGTCGGGGGTGAAGGACACCTACAGCGAACACGGCACGCTGACGAAGGTGACCGACAGGAACGACGGCGCGATCACCGTCACCCAGCACGACGAGGGCGCGGAGCACAAGGGCTTCAAGCTGACCGAGACCCGCTCGGGCCGCTGGGTCGACCTGCTCAAGACCGACGCGAGCCAGTGGCAGGCCAAGGACCACACCGGCCGCACCGCGGTCTTCGACCTCAACGGCGCCGGGGACCTGGCCCGGTCGACGGACACGGAGGGCAAGGCCACCAGCTTTGGCTACGACTCCTCCCGCCGCCTGACGAAGATCACCACCCCGGAAGGACGGGTGACGGTCTTCACGTACGACGCCGCCAACCGCGTCACCTCCATGCTGCGGGCCACCGGCTTCAACGGCGACGGCGAGACCGGCCCCACCTACCGCTACTCCTACGACACCGACGCACCCGGTAAGGCAGGCACGACCACCGTCACCGACCCGTTGGGCGACGCCACCAAGTACAAGCACGACGCGGACGGCCAGGTCTCCAAGGTCACCGACCCGCTGGAGCATTCCCGTTCGAAGACGTACGACGCGAACCGCAACGTGGCCACCGCGACCGACGCCATGGGCACCGGCGGCAGCGACGGGAATGTGACCGCCTACGGCTGGGACTCCCGCAGCAACCCCACGTCCGCGACGTTGCCGACGGGGGCGACGAGTGCGCTGACCGGCTACCAGACCATCGCCGGGGCCGACCTGCCCGGGACGATGAAGATGCCCGACGGCGAGGAATCGAAGTACGCCTACGACGCGAAGGGCAACACCACCTCCGTCGCCGTCTCCGGCGCGGGCGGCGGCACCCGCACGACGGACTACAACAAGGCCGACCCGAAGTGCGGCGGTTTCGAGGGCCAGGCGTGTTCGGTGAAGGACGAGCGGGGCAAGGAGACGAAGTTCTCCTACGACGCGAAGGGCAACCTCACGAAGGCCACCCCGCCCAGCCCGATGGGGGCGACCGCGTACACGTATGACGACAAGGGCCGCCCCGCCACGGTGACCGACGGCCGCGGCACCAAGACCACGTACACCTACGACGAGCGCGACCGGGTCACGAAGGTCGAGTCCCCGACGAAGACGGTGACCTACGCCTACGACGGGGACGGCAACCTCACCCAGCGCTCCGACAGCTCCGGGGTGGTGAAGTACGCCTTCGACCCCCTCAACCGCGAGACGGTCCGCACGCTCCAGGACGGCTCCCAGACGATCCTGACCTACACGGCCGACGGGAACGTCGAGTCGTATCAGGACCCGGGCGGCAAAACGGCGTACGCGTACGACGACGCCAACCGCCTGACCGAACTGACCGCGCCGGACGGCAAGAAGACCACCTACGGGTACAACAACAACGACACCCGCACCTCCACCACCTACCCCGGCGGCACCAAACAGGCCATCACGGTGGACAAGTCCGACCGCCCCACCAAGATCAAGGCCACCCACGGGTCCACCATCCTGATGGATCTGGCCTACACCTACTCCTACACGGCGGGCGGCAAGGCCACCGACGGGATGAAGATCCGGACCGTCACCGACACGGTCGAGGGTCTGAAGCGCACCCACACCTACGACAGTGCGGGCCGTTTCTCCTTCGCCAAGGAGACCAAGGGCAGCGCGACGAACAACTCCTGGCAGTACTGCTACGACGCGGCCGGGAACCTGACCTCCCAGGGCATCGTGGAGGGCTGCCCGCGCGGCACGACATACAAGTACAACGACGCCTCCGAGCTGATCCAGAAAAACGACGACACCAAGGGCTGGACCTACGACAAAGCGGGCAACGAAACGGCCGGAGCCCCGACCCCCGAAACAACGCGCACCAACAGCACCTGGTCGGACTTCTCCCAGCTCACCTCCACCACAGTGGGCGGCACGAAGTACGACGCTGAATACGCCTCCACGGACAACAGCGAACGCGTCAAGGTCGGCGCCACCTTCTTCCACCAGGGCCCCATCGGCCTCGCGGCCACCAGCACCAGCGGTGTGGACACGGGATTCGTCCGCGAGGCCGAGGGAACCCTCAACTCCATGACACGAGGCGGGAAGAGCTACTACTACCTGACCGACGCACTCGGCTCCACCGTCGCCATGGTCGACGAGACGGGCAAGAAGACCGCCTCGTACTACTACAGCCCGAGAGGCGTCACCGTACCCACCGAAACCAAGGGCGCCGAACAGCCCTACCGCTTCGCCGGCACCTACCAAGACCCCACAGCGACGTACCACATGGGAGCCCGTTACTACGACCCCCGCATCGGCCGCTTCACCCAACCCGACCCCAGCGGCCAAGAAACCAACCCCTACCTCTACGCATCCGGCGATCCCGTCAACATGATCGACCCTTCTGGGTTGTTCGGAATTCCGGACTGGGCCAAGAAGGCGGCGGGGAAGGTCAAGGACAACCTCAGCCGGATTGGCGGCATGGCCTCCGGCTGCGCTTCTGGAGTGGCTGCAGCAGGTGAGAGTGGTTTGATCGCAGCGGGTAGCACAGTAGGCCCCCAGGGAGGGCTCGCAACAGGTGTGGCAGGCTGCGCTGTGGGAGCGTTCGTGGCCGACAGTGGGGGATCCATAATCACCTACGGATAGGCCCCCTGAGGAATCTTTGCCCCTAGTTGGGGAGAACCGTTCTATGGTTCTCCCCAACGAGGGTTTCCAGCACATTGGAATGAACGCAAACTCATCCAGTACGCAAGAGGTGAAGTAGATGAATAAAAAACACGTACTCGCATTTACAGGCATCGCTGCCATAATTTCCGTCTTCGCGCTCATCAAGGGAATCTGGTTGAGCGATCCCATGGACTGGGGAAGTACGCTCATCGGAATCGTGGGTATTTCTGGTGTAGGTCTCATGTGCTCGGCATACGTCCGCGGGCGTAGGGCTCGGTGAATCAGTCGAGTCCGCTGATGCGAGATAATTTGCCAAGATGCCTACTATGAGGAGGATCAGCATGTCAGCATCCGAAAAGAACCCTGAATCGCCGTCGCCAGGATTGATGACTCTCATGAAATGGGGGCCTTGGGTATTCTGGCCGATGTTGGCATTCTCCATATTCATAGTTGCGGGATTGATCGTCGCGAAAAGTGGCGTGGGGCAGATCTTGTGGAGTTCCGTACATGTATGCGTGTGGGTTTACGCACTCGTCCGGACGAGGGGATTGAAGCGCAAGTACGGTATCGATCTGTCGTAGAGATGACGCCGGGCTGAATGTCCGAGCGGGGAACCCGCAGGAGATCGGTGGCGGCGCGGTGTGACCGACCGGTAGGGCTGGAGCGGTCGCAGCAGTCGTTTCAAGACAGCCCTCGGCTACGACGAGTAGGTTGGCGGCCCCATGAGGGTCGATGGGAGCAGGTGGCTGTAGGAGCGGTGAGGAACTGCAGCGCTTGGGCGGCTTGGCGCGGTATGACGCCGTTGCCCAGGGCGGTGAGTTGGGCGGGGCGCCCCAGTCCGGGGGTGGCGGTCACCCAGCCGTCTTCAAGGCCCTGCATCCATTCCACGAAGCGTGGGGAGAGGCGCCCCGCGTCGTCGGTTGGCGGCGGTGCCGGTCGGGTGAGGCTCTCCCACCGGGCGATGGCGTCGCCGTAGCGTCCCCATTCCCGGGGGACTTCTTCGTCAGCGCCGAGGTATCGAAGAGGGCGGGGCGCGGGTTCGCCGGAATCCGGCCCGCGGTCGCTCGGTCGCTCAGTTGGGCTGCCGCCGAGGGGAGCGTGAGGTCGCCGTTGCCGTGGCGCTGGCGAGGTGAGCCCTTGATGCCGTCGAATGCCTTCGGGGTCGGCAGCAGCCACTCGACCTCGTCCGCGAGGTTCGGCCCGTGACCGCCCTGCTTCCGTTTCTCCGGGTGCTGGCTGCCGCCGTTGGAAGCGATGTTGCTGGTCGGCGTCTTGAGCAACGGCGCCCCGTCGCCAGGCGACCAGGAAGAGACGTTCCCTTCGGTGCGGGGCGCCGACGTCGGAGGCGCGTAGCACGCACCAGCGCGCATCACGCCCGAGGTCGGCCAGGGAGCCGAGTACGGCACCGAGTGCCCGCACAGCAGGCCGACTTGCGGTGTCTCCCAGACACCACGGGCACGGTTCCAGGTTGCCAGCGGTAGCGGCGGGTGAGGTGAGGAGTCCTCGTACGTTTTCGATCACCACCAGGCAGGGGTCGAGGGCGTCGATGGCACGCACCACGTGGTGCCACAGCCCGGAGCGGTTTCCTTCCAGCAGGCCGGCACGGCGTCCGGCGATCGAGACGTCTTTGACAGGGGAAACCCGCCGTCAGGACGCACACCTCCGGCGCTTCCGACCAGTTGACGGTGGTGATGTCGCCGAGGTTGGGCACGCGGGGCCAGTGCCGGGCCAGGATGCGGCTGGCGCCGGGGTCGGTCTCGGCGTGCCAGGCGAGGGTGCCGCCCAGGGCGGCCTGGACGCCCAGGTCCAGGCCGCCGTAGCCGGAGCACAGACTCCCGATCAGCAGGCCCGAGCCACCAACCGCCGTCGGGTCATCGCCCACGTACGGGCCCGGCTGCATGCGAGGGCTGCTGGGCAGGAGCCTCGGCAGGTGTTTCGGCCTCGGCCGACGCCTGGTCGCGCGCGTGGTCGGCTTGCGCTGAGCGGGCGCGGGCGGCATGGGAGACGGACGATGCTTCCGCGTCTTCCAGGAGGGCGGCGCCGTTCATCATGGACGCGTGCGCGGAGGAGAGGCCGTCGCGGGTGTCGGCGATGTGCCGCTGGGCGAGAGCGAACGCCGTATGGCGCCCGTTGAGCAGTGCCGCGTGCTCGGGGGTGGTGCGGGAGTGGGCGTGTAGGAAGCCGAACTGGCGGTAGGCGGCTCCGTAATGGCCCACGGCTTCGCTGAGGTGTCCGGCCGCCCTGGCCCAGGCGCCGACGACGGCGGCGAGGCCGGGGTCGGGCTGGCTGCCTGCGGAGCGGACGCGCACTTCCTGCGAGAGGTCCTGCACGAGGGAGGCGAGGTCGGCCAGATGAGTAGAGGAGCGGGTCAGGTCGGGGAGATCGCCCGGGGAGTGGGGAAGGTGGAGCTGGCCGCGTTTGCGGCTCAGTTCCTCGGCTCGGCGCAGCATGCGCTGCCGCTCGGTCTCCGTCTGGTGGTCGTGGTCGTTCATGGAGCAACTCCTGCGGGTGCGTTGAGGAAGGGGCCGGGGAGTTGGCGGTTCTCGGGTGGTGTGCGGATGCCGGTGCATGGGTGTGGGCAATGACGCGCTGCGTCGTTCGAGTGCGGGCGGCCCTGGCCAGGGGAGGAGTGGTGTCGAGGTCCTTGGCGACAGCCCGCAGGCGCTTGGCGCCATCGCTGAGGCGGTCGCGGGCCCACTTGAGGCTGTGCTGCAAGGAGGCGAACGAATGCTCACGTGCGTCGTTCAGGTCCGGACCGACGTGGCCTTGGAAGCGGTGGTGGAAGCCCAGTTCGGCGTAGGCGGCGGTGTAGTGGGCCACCGCCTCGCCCGCCTGCCCGGCGACGTCCGTGTAAGCGCTCACGACCTGACCGCGGTCTGCGCGGGGCACCGCCTCGACGGAGCGGAAGAGGACTTCGTCGGACAGGTCCCGCACGAGGCCGGTAAGGGAAGCCAGGTGCTTGGAGGATCCGATCAGGTCCGGCTGATCTGTGGGAGAGGAGGGCACGGTGATGCTCGCGCGGAGCCGTTCCATCCTTTCGGCCACGATCACGAGCTGGGCCTGCTCGGACTGGGTGCGCTCGGCCGGGTCTGTCACGGGGAACTCCTTCGGGAATGCCGGGCAGAAGGGGTGGGAGAGGGCGCCGCCGCGCTGGGAGGCGCCTTGTTTTCGGCGCGGGGCGCGGTGCTGCGCGCCCGTGCGGCGGCGGCACGAGCCGGAGGCGGCAGACCCGACGGTTGCCCCGTCGCTGCGTCGGGCTCGGGGCCGGCCTCGCTGGCAGCTCGGCGACGGCGGATCTCGTCGAGGGGAACGAGGGCGTGCAGGGCATGGCTGATGAGCTGGCCGGGAGCGAGGGAGGTGTCATCGGCCAGGGCACGGACCTGCCGTGCGGAGGTGGCGGCGGTACGCAGAAGCGAGGAGTCGAGGACCTGCTCGCCGAAGTAGTCGGCCGATCCCGCGACGGGAACGTGGCATATCCGGCGCACGCGCTCGGCATCGAGTGAGCCCTCGGTGAGGGCGCCTCGGCGCTGGCACTCCCACAGCACCGTCAGCTCGTCCACCGGCTCGCCCCGGTGCCGCAGCGCTCCGAGGGCCCGGTAGATCTGCCGGTGGCCGGCGTCGGCGAAGTCGCCGGAATGTAGCCAGTCGGCCATCTGCGAGAGCTGCTCGGGGTGGGCGGTGAGCGCGCCGAGGAGGAACTCCTCGTCGGCCAGCACCCGCTCGGACGCCTGCCCCGCCGCAGCCGTGGCTGTCGGTCCGGGGACGGCGGTGTGGGGTTCCACGGGCCGGGGTTCGAAGCCCCAGCGTCGGCCGAGGTCGTCAAGTACATCGTGCAGAATTTGTGCGCGGTGCAGGGTCTCGTCCACGCCGTTGCCGCGGGCGGCGTCGGTGCGGGCGGCCTGGTGCAGGCGGTGGGCATGCTGGGTGACGCTGCGGTGAATGGCGCCCTCCAGCACCATCCGTCCGTAGACCGGCGCGTGCACGGGGCGCGGACAGGCGGAGGCCAGCGAGTGGACGTAGGCGCTGGTGACGCCACGCGAACGGGTACTCGCCTCCTCGCGGATCTCATTGAGCCAGGCAAGGGGGACCTGTGCGTCGGGTGCGAGCTTCGTCGCCGAGTGGCCGCCGGTGCGGAGTGTGAGCATCGCGGCGCAGAGCGCGGAGTGCGCGGGCCGGTAGAAGTGCTCGGGACGCAGCCAACCGGCCAGCCGACCGAGCTGGCGCGGCTCCAGCAGCACCGCGCCCAGGACTGCCTGCTCCGCTTGCAGCAGCGGCGTCACGCCCGCCCCACTTCGGACTCGTCGGTCCCGAGATGGGCGACGGCCCGGTTCGCGGCGTCCAAAGCGACTGCCAGGGAGTCGAGTTCCCGGGTGAGCGCGGGCTCGTTGGTGGGGACGGCGCCGCCGTTGGGGGCGACCAGCCACCAGTGCCCGTCCCGGCGTACGGCGGGGGTGCCGGCCAGTTGCTCGGAAGGGTGGATGGTGTCCCAGGAGGGTTGGATCATCGGGCACCTCGACGGGAGGAGAGAGCGGGCGTAAGGGTGTGGTGGTGAAGCCCGTTCGTCTCGTCGGGGTGCTGCTGCGGGTACGGCGGTCATGCGGCTGGTCCGTACTGGTCGCGGCCGGGGCGGTCCTTGGCCAGGGCGCGCTCGGTGATGGCGGCGGTGGCCTGCTTCGAGGCGGCGCCAAGGCGGTCGGCGTTGGGCTCGCGGTACCAGGGCTTGAGATCCAGCAGCGCCGGGCGGACCCCGGTGGCCAGCAGCAGGGCACTGCCCTTGGGCAGCGCCCGGATCTTGTCCGGCGGGAGCACGCGCTCCTGTCGCATGGACACCGAGGAGGAGTGGCCGGAGTCGCTGTGGGAGACCGAGAGGGTCTGCACGTCGTGGTCACCGGCCAGGCGGGAGAGCTTGTCGGCGAAGTCCGCGTCGTCGATGCCGGAGCCGATGAGCTTGATCGTCGCCGCCGACCACAGGGCGTCCATGCCGGTCTCGCCCCACACCCGCTGACCCTGCCGATAGGACTGCAGGATCGTGATCGGGATAACCCCACGGCTCCCCAGGTGGGAGTAGAGGTCGGGAAGGTCTTGGATTTTGCACACGTTCGCCGCCTCATCCAGGATCGCCAGCAGGGGCGGGTCGAGGCGTCCGCCATCGCGTTCGGCCTGGATGACGGCCGCCCGCATCACCGCGTCAGCGGCGGCGGCGATGATCGCCGACGCGCTGCCGCCGCCGTCCTTGGAGAGCAGGTAGAGCGTGCCGTGGCTGGAGGCGAACTCCTCCGGCTTGAACTCCCGCAGCTTCGAGGTGCCTTGGGGCGGGGTGACCCAGGCGGCGATGCGCGGGTCGAGGAGGCAGCTCGCGTACTGCCGGGCGTTCTCGAAGATGCCGTCGCGTGTTTCGACGGCTCCGGCGACGGTGCCCTGGAGCTGGGCGGCGACGGCGTCCAGGCCGGCATCGGTGAGCAGGTCGATCGGGGTGCGGTCGGCGGGCGAGGCGAGCCAGGCGGTCACCTCGGTGACCGGCCGCCTGCCCCGCGCCGCCGCGAGGAAGAGTGCGGTGAGAGTGTTGGCGGCGGCAGTGGACCAGAAGTCCCCGGAGCTGGACTCATCGATGGAGGCGGTGACGAAGTGCTGCGCGAGCCGCCGTGCGCCGGTGAGGTCGTGGGCGTCGGAGAGGATGTCCCACCACATCGTCTGCTCGGCGTGCGCGATCTGCTGAGGGTCCAGCGTCCACACAGTGCCCACCCGGGCGCGTTCATCGAGCGTCGCGGTGAACGCGTCGTTGGCCGCTTTGTTGGAGGTCAGCAGCACCGCGCCCGGAGCGCGGAGGATCGCGGGTATCGCGAGGCCGGAGGTCTTGCCGGAGCGGGGCGCCATGATGGCCAGGAGGACGTCCTCCCAGGAGGAGCGGACCTCCGCCGAGCCGGGCTTCAGCGAGCCGAGCAGCACCCCACGGTCGTCGGGAGCGACGTCCGTCGGCTTGGTGCCGGCGAGGCTGGGGCGCAGGCCGGTGGCCTTGGTGGCGGCCTTCTTCGGCAGCAGGTCACCCAGAGCGCGGTGGTCGGCGAGGCCCTGCTTGTTGGTGCGGAAGCGCAGCCACAGCTTCGCGCCGACAACAGAGGCCGTGAGCAGGAATACGGCGGGGATGGCGTAGCACCCGGTGAGCGGGGCGGGCCGGTCGAGGTGCGGCCACAGGGTCTCGGGGTGGAAGAGGGCCTGGACGGGTTTGAGCGGGGCCCAGGGGCCGGAACCGACGGCGGAGTTGGTGAGGTTGCCGAACAGCCAGGCCAGGCTGCCGCCGCCGATACCGAGGGCGGCGACGCCGAGTAGAAGATAGAGCAGGACGTCCGTACCGGTGGTGGTCGAGGGCGTCCTGGTACGCGCATCAGACAAAACGAGATCCAGGAACGTGCGGGAGCGGCTAGGGAGGCGCGGAGGGGGAGGAAGGCTCTGGAGGCGGTCACGGGGGCGGGTTCCTAGCGGTGGTGGCGGGGTTGCGGGGCGTGCTCGGGGCGTACCTGCGCGGCGGGCGGCACCCGTACGGCGGAGGTCCGGCGCGCGGGACCGGGACGTTGCGGGACCGCGGCGTAGTAGCGGGCGACCTGGGCCTGCCAGCGCGGCTCCGGGGGCGGGCCGAGCGCCCGCATCTGGTCGCTGGCGCCGTGCAACTCGTCGCTGAGATCGGTGAGCGTGGCGGCGGCGTCCTCGAACCGGCAGGCCAGCTCGAAGCCCTCCTCGACGCCGGAGGACCGAGCTTCTTCGGCTGCGGCCTCGAAGAACTCGCTGAGCCGTGGGAGCACGCCGTCGGCTTCGTCCAGGACGTGCTCGGTTGCCTCGGCGGCCTGCTCGTAGGTTTCGGCGCCGGTGAGCCGGTCGGTGAGATGGAGGATCTGGTGGCCGTAGGTGCGCTTGCCCTCCGGATCGGTGGGCGTACGCGTCTGGGGGTTGAGCGGCACGGGAGCTCCCGGGGTCAGAAATGGGGGTTCTCGCTGGGGCGGTCGGCCTCACCGGCGGCCTCCAGCAGCTCGGGCAAGTCCGACGGGTCGGCGTCGCGATTGTCGATCCACCACCCGGCCCGGGTCAGCGGCCGTACGGCCTCCTCGATGGCCTGCCACTCGGCCTCGTCCGTCTCGCCTTCGGCGACCAGTGCGGTGTAGGCGGCGGTCACGAGCTGGTGGCGGCAGCGGGCGGCCCAGCCGACCGCGCGCTCGCTGCCGTCCAGGGGTGGCATTCGGTACTGCTCGGCCCAGGTCTCGGCCTCGGCCGCTTCCTCGGCGCGCTTGTTCGCCAGCCACTCGGCCTTCGACTCGGAGTCCTGGTCTTTGGAGGCTCGCCAGCACTCGGAGCAGTCCCGGGAGGCGAGCCAGCGGGCGTAGCCGGCACGCCGGTCGGCGGGACGCTTGGAAAGGTCGACGTCGCAGGTGTGGCCGCAGACGTGGTCGATGGGCCAGACGGTCTTCACGGGCATGGAGCAGGCTTCTTACGGATCGTACGGAGTGTGTTCAGCGGGTGTGGCGGTTGTCAGGTGGCGGCTGGGCCGGAGGAGCTGGCTGTGGGAGTGCCGACTGCGGGGTGAGCCCGGGGCGCTGAGGCGAGGAGGCTGTGGCTGCACGGGAGCGGGCCGCGTGGTGCTCCGGCAGCTCCTTGTGCCCTTCGCGAGGCGGTATGTCGGAGGGGGCGGGGGCGCTCCTGAAAATGCCCCGGCTCATGTCCTCCAGCTCCATCACGGCGCTCATGACGTGGTCGTTGAGGGAAGTGACCAGGTGCTTCATGCTGCGCAGGTGCAGGGCCATGTCCCGGCCCTGGTCGAAGTTGAGGTGGTCGCACCATTTCGTGGCGGTGTCGACGAGGTCGTCCAGCTCTTCGACCGCGCCGATGCTTTCGTCCATCGCGCCCCGGATGACTTCCGAGATCCCAGCGGCCTCGCGCAGCTCGCGGGCCTCGTCCTCCAGCACGACCGGCGACTGGCCAGGACGGGAAGAGGGCTTCCCGTCCTGTGGCACCACGGCACGGGGGTCAGCGGCGACCGACAGGCCCGCGTCCTGGAACTCGTGCGTGGCGGCGGCCACGTTCTGCACTGCCGTGTGGTGCGGGGTGCCGTCCGGCAGCAGATACACATCCAGCCGCGTGTTGTAATCGAAGTGGTGCTTGCGCAGCACCTCGTTGACGAAGGGCCGGTCATCGGCGACGGCAGCCGCGATACCGAATTCGGGGGTGGCGCCGAAGGCCACATCGGGCTCAAGTTCCAGAGGCACAGGAACGCTTCTCCTAGCGGTGATGCGCGGACTGCCGGGCCACAGCCGGGGCGGTACGGTGCGTGCTCTCGACCAGCGGGCCGACCTGCGCGGCGGTGGTGCCCGTGCGGGCGGGCGAGACGGCGGTCGCGGCCTTGGCCCGTCGCTGCTGGGCGCAGGCCGCCGCGAGGGGCGCCTCCTTTCGCGGCCCGCCGGGCGGCGGCGGATACTCACCTGGATGGAGGTCGTAGGCGGCATCGGTATGGACGTTCTGGCGCGCGGCCCGCAGTGACTGGACCGCGAGTTGGGTGCGGCGTACCGGATCGCGGCCGGGCTCGGTCAGCGCGTAGAGGCGGCTGTCGGGGAGGGGTTCGAAGCCGACCCTGCGCAGCAGGTGGTCGGTGACGTGATGATCGTGGGAGGGGGCGGCCACGACGCCGGCATCGGGGTGGTGGCCGATGGTGATGTGTGGAGCTTCCGCCACGAGCTGCACCTCGGTGGGTCGGGTACGTACGGGTGGCGAGGATCCGCGAGAGAGCGGGATTTGGCGGTGCCGGAGATTTCCGCTAGCGCGGCCGGTGCGTCCTCTCAGCGCCGGACGGCTCGAACGTCGTAGGACTGGGCGCGGTCGGTGAGACGGTGGGCGCGGCTGCGGTGGTGGAGCGGGCGCGGGCGGCCTCGGCCTGAGCTGTCCGGCCGCGACCGGCGCCTGCCTGCACGCGGGTTGCCTGGTCGATCTCGACCAGGACGTCGGCGTTATCGGCAAAGGTGAGCGCGTAGTGCCAGCCCTCGGCGTTACGCAGGATCTCGGCCCTGCGCCGGAACTCCGAGCCCCGGGGGTGGTCGCGGAGGATCATCTCGTCCGCGTACTTCCAGGTGTCGCGTTCCCGTCGTCCTCCTTCGACGGCGTGGTGTAGGGCGGTGAGTTGGGACCTGCGGCGGCGGATGATCTCGAAGTCGGGATTTTCGTAGTCTTGGTGGAGGGCGCGGAAGTCCTCCTCGGCCTGGGCGAGCAGCTCGGGCCCATGGTCAAGGAAGGGCTCGAAGGCGGTCCAGGCTTCGGCGTCCCGCTGGTGCTGGCGGGTGTCGTACCGCTCGTCCAGCGGTTCGTGGTTGTCGTCGCAGAGGCTGTCGGAGACGGCGTCCCAGTCCTCCAGGGCCTTGCGCCCGCGTTCGGCTGCCTCGGGGATCGCGGCGAGGAGGGATTCGCGGGTGGTCGGGTCGAGAGGCATCATGTGCTCCTTCGCGAGGTCGGGGCGGGCGGCGTCGAGTCCGGTGATCGGCACTGCCCGCCCTTGGTGTTCTGGCTGGTCAGCCGCTCATCCGGGCGTCGGTGTCGAACAGTTCGCGCTCTCGTGGGTGGAGCAGATGTTGAGTGATGAAGGAGCGGCCTGCGACTTTCCACAGGCCGCGTCCCTTGGTGAGGGCGGAGACGGCCTGGGCCTCGACGCCGGTGAGTCCGAGCAGGGTCGACGCGGCGGCGAGTTGGTCTGCTTCCTGGCGGTAGATGATGCGCGTGGAGCAGTCGGTGAGCAGGCCCTCGGCCAGGGCGCGGCCACGGGAGCCCGCGTCACCTGCGGTGAGCAAGTCGCTCAACCGGTGGATGACCATGAGGTTCGCGATCCCGAGTCCCCGCGAGAGCTTCCATTGGGACTGCATGCGCTCCAGCAGGGCGACGTGCCGCATGACGCGCCAGGCTTCGTCGTAGATCACCCAGCGCCGCCCGGCGTCGGGGTCGGCGAGTGCGGACTCCATCCACGCGGACGCGCACGTCATGGCCAGCACGATGCGGTGTCGTCGCCCGCGCCGCCCAGGCGGGAGAGGTCGATGGACAGCATCGGGGCGCTGGGGTTGAAGGCGACGGTGGACTCCGCGTCGAACATCCCGGCCAGGTCTCCGTGCACCATGCGACGGAGGGCGTGGGCGAGGTCTTCGGCGGCGGTTCCGAGGCGGCCGGAGGGTCCGCCGAGCGCGGCGTCGAGCTGTTCCGGTGAGCCGAGGACGTGCGCGATCTGCCCCAGCAGCGGCGTGCTCCCGCCGGCCCCGGCGTGCCCAACGACCTCGTCGAGGGCGACGTCGAGCGCGGTGTGTTCCATCGGGTGCAGCTCGCGCCGCAGCACCGTCTTCGCCAGCGAGCCGAGGAGGAGCAGGCGCCGCTTGCGGACCTCGCCGCGCCAGTCCTCCTCGCTGACCCCGCTCGGCCGTGCGGGGGCGTCCAGGGGGTTGAGCCTGCCGGGCAGGCCGGGGCCGAGCGCGATGGTCTGGCCGCCCAGCTCGCGGGCCACGACGGTCCACTCGCCCTTGGGGTCGCAGGGGACGTAGATCTTGTATCCGAAGGCGACGGCGCGGACTGCGAGGGACTTGGCCACGGCGGACTTGCCCATGCCGATGACCCCGGCGAGCAGGATGTTCGGGTTGGTGAACCCGTCGAGGCGCCCATACAGAGCGAAAGGATCGAAACAGAACGCGGCCTCCGCGTGGACGTCACGGCCGATATAGATGCCTTGGGCGCCCAGGCCGCCTTCGGCAAGGAAGGGGTAGGCGCCAGAGGCCGTCGCGGTCGTCATCCGGTGGGCGGCGAGTTTCAGGCTGCCGCCGCGGGCGGAGGCCGGGCCGGGACGTCCGGCTGCCGGGTAGGTGGCCTGAAACTCGGGGTGGAGTCCGGGAGAAGTAGCGCGGCTCTCGGGGCGGTTAGCGTGGCGGGCTTGGTCGCGGGCGGTGGCGAGGTGGGCCCGCGCGGTGCGCGCAGCTCGGCGGTCGCTCTTGGCGGGGACGAACAGCGGGCTGGCGGTGGCGCGGGCGCGTGTGGAGGGGGACATGCTCGGTGGTGCTCCTGATGGTGGTCAGTGGCGGGTGAGGCCGGTGAAGGGGGCGCGTAGATCGGCAGGGGTGTGGTCTCGGCGCACCCGCGCTGAGGTGGCCAGGTGGCGCTGGCACACGGTGAGTGCGGGCGCGCCCTCGGGAAGCCGGGCCCGGCACGCCTCCCGGGCAGGCAACCGTCCGGTGTCCGGGTGCGGGGCGGCGTGGAAGGCCGCGTGGAGGTGGTCGGCGGCCTGCCACAGGCGGATGCGGCACGCGCGCAGGTGGTCGCCTTCGACGCCGGCCACGGGGGCGGTGCTGGTGGTGTGCGCGTCCAGGAGCCCGTAGAGCGCGACCAGGTGCGCGTGCAGCGTGTCCAGTTCGGTGCGGGAGGCGGCGATGGGGGCGTCGGGCAGGTTGATCGCCCGGTGGAGGTCGAGCGCGGCGGTGGCGAACGGAACGAAGTCCGAAGCCGGGTCGGGCAGGGGAGCGGTCGGCATGAGAGGGGCCTTCGGTCGAGCGCGGAAGGAGGGGAGTCGGCGAAGGGCCGGTTATGCCGCGAGGGCCAAGGGGAGGGCGGCGCGGGTGAAGGCTTCGGCCTGCTGCCAGGTCAGCCGCCGCACATCGGTCATGGCCGACACGGCGGCGGTCTCGATCGCCGCGCAGGCGGAGTTGAGGTCGTCCGCGCTCTCTGCGCTGACAGTGAGCAGCCCGGTGACGGCGACGTCCGCGTGCCCGGTGATGAGCTGGCGCTCGCGTTCCTTGACGTCGGCGTACTCGACGGCGTCTTCCTCGGAGTCGACCTGGCCCTTGCGCTGGCGTTCGGCGGCGTCCGCGATCACGCTGGCCTTCTTGCGCTGCACGTCCTTGAGTGCGGAGTCCAGCCCCTTGGGGGTGTAGGTGATCGAGAGGGTGCGCCGTACTCCCGAGGTGAACAGGAGCTGGTGCAGGAAGCCGGGGCTGGTTTCGGTGCGGGGCCAGTTCTCGATCCAGTACGTCGCGTGGTGGGCGGTGTCGGTCTGGACGTGTTCACCCTTCTCCACCAGGACCACGGGGCCTGCAGCGGCGGGGTTGGCCTGCGGGCGTCCGGTCTGGGACCACTGGTCGAGCGCGGCGGAGGAGGCGGGGTCGTAGGCGGTCCGGATCACCGCTGCGATCTCGTCGGCGGACAGCCAGCCGCTGGGGGCGAGGCCGGAGTTGCGGGCGGACTGGTCGAAGGTGGAGGTGAGCTGGGCCAGCACGGCGAAGGCACCGGTGAGCCCGCCCCCGCCCTGGTTGATCAACCGGCGGGCGGCCTTCATGTCGAGGGCGAGTGCGACGTACGCCTCGTGCGGTGCGGCTGCCGGTCCGGCAGCCTCCAGGAGGTCCCGGTAGACGGCCCCGGCCAGCGGGGTATCAGCGTCGCCGTGCTCGGTCCAGTACCGGTTGAGCGCGTCCCCGCTTTCGGGGACGGTGCGCTCCAGGACCTGGATGCGGGCGACGTGTCCGGTGCGGGCGAGCGCGGCCAGCGTGCGGCCCCAGCCGGTGACGTTGCCAGCTTGGGTGGCGGGGTCGAGCAGCGCGAAGGCGCGGGCCGAGACGCGGACCACGGCGGTCAGGGTGCCCGCGTGCGGATCGTGGACCGCGCCGAAGTGCCCGTTCGGCGCGGTGACCACTCGGAGCGAGGCGGCGGTACCGGGAAGGTGCAGCAGCCCGTCCCGGCGAGGACGGGTGGCGGGCCGGGCCAGCCATACCAACTGGCCCTTCGCACGACGCAGCGCGTAGCGGAGTGCGATGGGTGCCCAGTCGGCCAGTGACCGGCCCCGGTGCCGCACGAAGACGACCGCCAGCAGCAGCGCCCACAGCGGTATGAGCTTCAGCGCGCCAGGACGCCGGAGGTGAGCAGAACCGCGAGCAGCAGCAGACCAGCGAGCGCGACGCCCAGCAACTGCGGTACGGAGAGCCCCATCAGCACACCCCGGCGGGTGCGGTGAGGGAACTTCACGGTGGCCGGGCCGTCGGATGAAGAGGTCTCGGAGAGCATGGCAGAGCCGTCCTTGAAAGCAGAGGAGAAGAGAGAAGAAGGGGACGGGGCGGGCGGCCGGGCGGGCCTGAGCCCGCCCCGTCCGGTGAGGGCTCTAGGAGCCGGAATCACCGGGTGGGCCGGGGTGGACCCACCGCTGGGGCGTGGCACCGCCCTGCGGTGGTGGCCCGCTCGACGCGGGTGGTCCGCCCGCTGAAGGCGCCCTACGCATCGACCCTGCCGACCTGTCAGAGGAGCCCTGGCCACCACTGCTGGAGCGTGCACCGGATTCCTGACCGGTGCGGCGGATGAGCGGCTGGCCCTGGTCACCGTCGGTCGGAGGCCGACGGATGAGCGCGCGGCCCTTGTCGCCCGCAGCGGCTGGGTCTTCGCCGAAGCGGAAATTGGTCTGCTTCGGCTTGACCTGGCCGCTGCCGGAACCGCCGCTCGGGTCGATGCCCGAGGCGACGCCGCCGGCGCCCTGGCCCGGGATCTTCGACGGACCCTGTGGAGCCATGCCGCCGGTCTTGGCCTGCATCGCGAGCTGTCCTGCGGTCTTCGCCGCCCCGGCCGCCGTACCGACTCCGGCGACGCCGGTGCGGTGCAGGTCATCGTGCCCGCCGCCGTCGGCCGCCCAGTGCACGAACTTGTAGGTCGCGTACGGGCAGAGCAGGACGAGGACCATGACGACCATGCCCGATATAGCGTCCGAGAGCGCCGCCATCCCGCCGTCGGAGTCGGACTTGCCCATCGCGGAGACGCCGAGGGGGAAGACGATCGTCATAAGCAGCTTGCTGACGATGAGGGTGGCGGTGGCCTCGATCCAGCCCCTGCGCCAGCGCTTGGCGACCTCCCAGCCGCCGCCCGCGCCGGCGAAGACGGCCAAGGTCACCAGGACGAGGATGCCGACCTTGCGGGCGACCATCACGGCCCAGTACAAGAACGCGCCGACCGCGCATCCGAGCGCGACGATCGCGGGCACGCCCCAGCCCAGGCCGTACATCGCCCCCAGCTCGTTCACCTTGATCACGCGGCGGATCGCATCGTCGACCGAGGAGTTCGCCGCCTTGAACAGCCCCGCGCTCAGCGCGTCCACGACGGTGAGCGCGACGGTGGTGCAGGCGATGGCGGCGAAGGCGAAGAAGACGCCGATCATCGTCCCGAACGCTGCCTGGGCCAGCGCGCGCTCGTCCCGGCGCCAGGCGGCGCGGGTCAGCTGGAGACAGAACGTCCCCACGGTGAGCACGAGCCCGATGGGCAGGATCAGCTCGTAGTTGTGCCGAAACCACTCGGCGTTCAGATCGACGGCGGTGGTCTTGTCCACCGCTCGGGTGGCCAGGTCGGCCGCGGACTGGGCGACCTCGCCCATGCTCTTGGCGATCCAGGCCCCGATGCCGTCCGTGATGACCTCGCCGGTCTTCCCGGCCACGCCGCCGATAGCCCCGCACACGTGATTCATCAGGGGAAGGTCACAGGCCCCCACGGGACACCTCCTTCCGTATCGCGGTTTCGCCGGTCATGGGGCGACCTCCGGCAGCACGCCCGACAGCGCGCAGTCGTGGTGAGGCCGGCACTGGACGGCGAGGGTGGTCGAGCGGGGCTCGGCCCCGGCGCCCGAGCCCTTCCAGGCGATGGACTGCTTGCCGGTCACGGTGACCGCGTAGACGTACGCCTCGGTGATGCCGCCGGGGTCCTGGGACATGGCGGTCTTGAACGCCTCGGGGAAGTGGCCCTCGCTCACCTTGGCGGTGGCGTGCTGGTGGTTGTCGTGCATCCGCGACCACAGCGCCTTGCCGGGCACCTCACCGCTCACGGACGCCCAGTCGGCGTACTTCTTCTCGCTGGTCATCCACCGCTTGAGCCCAGCCATGTGCTCAGCCCGGGAGAGGCGCTGTGTGTCATACGTCCACAGCGCCTTGGTCGCCGCCTTCGCGAACGTCACTGGATCGTCCGTGTGCGGCGGCGCGGCGACGGCCTCGTCCGTTTCCGGACGTAGCGCGGGGGAGTGCGGCGAAGCGCTGGGCTTCGGGTGAGCGTCCGCTCGCGGTTGCGGAGTCTCGGACCGGGTCAGGTAGGCGAGGAGGCCGGCGATGACCAGCAGCACCGCCAGGATGATGCCGATCATCGCCGAGCGACGGAGTACTGAGGAGGGCGCGACGGAGTCGTCCTGCGAGGAGCTGAGGCGTTTCTTCAATGTCGGCATCAGTGGACCTGCGTCCCCATCGCGGAGAAGAAGGCGACGATCCCGTTCGCCGCCCCGAGGAGCAGGGCGACGCCTGCGGCGATGGTGGTGCCCTTCTTGCCGTTCTGCTCGGCCTGGTGGCCGCCGCTGTGGTGGCCCCAGGCCCAGATCACCGCCGAAAGGGCCAAGGCCCCGACGGTGGCGATGATCCCGAAGAGGTTGATGGAGCCGATCACCTTCTTCAGCACGTCGAGACCAGGCAGGCCACCCCCCTTGGGCGAGACGCCTGGGTCGTAGGCCAGGTGCTGGAGATGCTGGGCGAGTTTCAAGGGAACTCCTGTTTCGGATCCGGGCATGCGGAAGCCCCGGAGGTTGTGCGAGAGAGAAATGAGGAGGGGGAGGGGAGAGCGCGTCAGGCGACGCGACGCGCAGCGAGGATCGAGGGCTGCCAGTCGGCGAGCCGGGTGATCTTGGTGACGTCGCCGGTGCGCGGGGCCTGGAGGAGCAGGCCGTGCCCGATGTACATGCCGACGTGCTCCGGGCGGGCGGCCGTGCCGCGGGTGAAGAGCAGATCTCCCGGCTTCAGCCGCTTCGGGCTGACCGCCTTGCCCTCTTTGACCTGTGTGTAGGTGGTCCGGGAGAGCTTGATGCCGCCGGCCTTGTAGGACGCCTGCATCAGACTGGAGCAGTCGCACCGGCCCATGGGGTCCTTGCCGTGCGCATCCGCGCACGAGCCGCCCCACTGGTACGGCGTCCCGAGTTGCCCCAGGCCCCACCGGATCGCCTTACGGACCGGCTTGGGCGCCGACGCCGGGATCGTGTAGCCCTTCGGGACGGACCCCTTCGGGATCGGGCCGAACGACGACCCGTCCTCGTTGCCGCACTCACCCCCGGCAGGGGCATCAGCCTTGTCGCCGTTGCTCTTGTCGGTGTCTTTGCCGGAACCGCCGGCACCGTTGAGGGACTTGGCGAGGGCCTTCTGGAGCGCCGTGGCCAGCGGCTCCCACTTCGCGTACGCGTCGGGGAACCCGCTCGCCTGGACCGCCTGGGCGGCCTGGGCGACGGTCATCGACTGCCAACCCGAGACCTTCTTCAGGCGCGTGTAGAACGAGGTCGCCGCGTGCACGGGATCGCGGACCTGCTGTGCGGTGCCCCAGCCCTGGCTCGACCGTTGCTGGAACAGCCCGAGGCTGTCCCGGTCGCCGTAGGACAGGTTCCGCAGACCCGACTCCTGCAACGCGGTGGCCAACGCGACCACCTGCCCCTGGGGCGGAATCTTCAGCGCGACGCCGGTGGCCTGGACCTTCTTCGCGTTCGGGATCTGCTCCTTGGGGGCATCGAGCCCGGACACGTGGACCGAACCGGCCTTGCCGTCGTCGAGGATCGTGCGCACCTGCTTGGAGACCGCCGCAGCGTCAACGTCGCCACCCGCGTCGTCTTTTACAGGACGCTTCAGCGCCGTGCGCACCGGCCATCGCCATCGCCAGCGGAGCGATCAACAGCATCGGCGCGGTCACCACCGCACCAGCCGTCAGAAGGGTCTTGTTCACGAGCGAGGACCGGGCACTAGACCGGGAGCGAGCCGACCGTCCGACCGTGGCGCCGGGCATTTCAGGGGGTGCCGCATCGGCAACTCCTTGCGTGTAGGCGGCGCGGTGCGGGCGCTCTCGTCGAAAAGGTCACCGACACCGCGCCGTTCAGGCATCCGAAATCCCCTTGTCGGGGTGGCAGCTCGGTGGCCGGGATCTGCTCACCCCGGCCACCGCGCCGCTTTAGCGAAGAGCGGCAGCAAACCGCGCTGGTAATCTCACGCGCCACATTCCACAGACGCCCTTTCTCCGGTCTGGAGACGTTCGACAGCAACGTGCTGAAACGACCCGCCCATTGGATGGCGCAACACGCATCAGCACAGCTCAACAGGGGCGGAACCGGGCCCTTCCCGGTGAGCATGCCGAGACTGTAGGGACGAATTCCGGCCGCGCCAAACGAGCCGAACCAGATGCCGGTGGCGGCCCGCTTCCGGCTTGGTGCGGCCGGAATCCCGCACTACTCTTCAGCGCGCACCGGCCCCAGCCCCCGAAACGCCAGGGGCAATTCGCCGAACATTCCTCTGCCACCCACGCCCCCCTGCGGGGCCGGGCGTGCGTGCACCGCTTCCTGAGAGAGAACCCGGTTATGCCTTATACCTTGCACCGAGGCGACGCGCTGAGCGTGCTGTCCGAACTCCCGGACGCCAGCGTCGATGCCCTGATCACCGACCCGCCCTACAACTCCGGCGGCCGCACCAGCTCCGAACGCACCGGACGCACCGCGTAGGCGAAGTACACCGCCGCGGACGCCGAGCACCAGCTCGCCAACTTCCCCGGTGAGAACCGCGACCAACGCTCCTACGGCTACTGGTTGTCGCTGCTGCTGACCGAGGCATACCGCACTACCGTCGAATCAGGCACCGCGCTCGTTTTCACCGACTGGCGCCAGCTGCCCACAACCACCGATGCGTTGCAGGCCGCCGGGTGGACATGGCGGGGCATCGCCTCCTGGCACAAGCCAGTCTCCCGCCCGCAGAAGGGACGGCTCAAGCAGTCCTGCGAATACATCGTCTGGGGCACCAAGGGACCCGTCGACGCCAACCGCAACCCCGTCTACCTCCCCGGCCTCTACACGGCCAGCCAGCCCCGCAAGGGACGGGTCCACATCACGCAGAAGCCGGTCGAGGTCATGCAGGAACTGGTGAAGATCTGCCCCGAAGCCGGCACCGTCCTCGACCCCTTCACCGGATCCGGCTCCACCGGAGTCGCCGCCCTGCGCGAAGGCCGTCAGTTCATCGGTATCGAGCTGACCGACCACTACGCCGACATCGCCGAACAGCGCATGGCCGACGAACTGACCCAGGACGACTTCGACCTCGCCGGACCCGAAGAGTGACCCCGGGCGAGAGACCGAGGAGGAAGGCAGAACGCGCGAAGGGGCGGTCGCACACCCGATACCGGTGTGCGACCGCCCCTTCGCACGGCTTGGTCAGGAAGCCGCGATGCTCCGCAGAATCAGCTCCTCGGCGCGCTCCAGGTCGGCGCGCGAGCGCAAGCTCACCTCGACGCCCGAGATCCCGAGGCACCCGATCTTGGTCACGTCACGGGTGAAGCCCTCCTCCAGCTCCACCGTCGCCGGATCGAGCTTCAGGTTCACCGCCACGACCTCCTTGCGCGGCAGCACCCGCACAGAGGCGAACTTCTTCAACCGCCGGTAGGTCAGGTAGTGCTGCTGCGGCTCCATCCACGCTCCCTCGGGCAGCAGCAGCCGCTCGTCGACCGCGCCGAACAACTCCTTCACCTTCGCCGGAGCCCCCTCCAGCCGATGCTGCGGCACGCTCACCACCGCCACCGGCTCCGGCCCCGTTCCGCTCGAAGAGCTCGGTGCCTTGGCGCGAGAGGAAGGCCCTCCAGCTCCGGCGACCGAGGCGATCAGCCGCAGCGTGAGCACGTCGTCGAAGACCTGGTAGGAGATCAGGTCGATCCGACGGCCGATTTCCTCCACGGCCACCGTGTCGTGGTACGTGAACTCCCCGGCCACGCACACCACCCGCGGGTTGCTCCAGTCCACCGCCCCGGCCGCCTCCGCACCGAGCCGGTCGGCGACCAGCCGCTCGAACTCATGGTGATGGTCCCGCAGCCACACCAGATACGACAGCGCCTGGTTGATCACGTTCTGATCCCGCGAGCGCTTGTACTCGATGACCACCGGAGTGCCGCTCTCATCCAGCCCGAGGGAATCGACCCGGCCCCGGTGCCGCCGACCGGTCCGGTACTCCGAGGCCAGGAACCGGATCCCGAGCATCGCCTCCATATTGGCCTCGATCAGCGACTGCAACTCCCGCTCAACCGCCACCGACGCACCCGGAATCTTCGTCGCCCGGCCACCTCTGACCCGGAAGACCTTCAGGTCGCCCATGTGCTCCTCCCGCTCCAGCACCATCACTGCCAGGCAGGAATCGAAGCGGCCACGCGCTTATTCCCGGGTGACCAAGGTGACCATCAACTGCGTCGTTCTTACCGCCGCGTATGCGGTCGGCTTCGGCTTGTTGCAGCGTGCTCGGTCTACGGCGGCCAGCTCAAGCTGGCTCAGCGTGAGCATAAGGGCGACGTACGAGTCACTTTCCGGGTTAACCGGTTCGTGAACCGGAGCAGGAGGGCCTGGCTCGTAAACGAACTGAAGGAAAATGCTTACCCGCCGACACAAAGCTATGGTCAGCAAGGGGTCGACCCCGCGCCTGCGGGGATGCTCCGTTCGGATGGTTCCGCACCGCCGTGCAGGCCGCGTCGACCCCGCGCCTGCGGGGATGCTCCCTGATGGAGCGGGTCGCCATCATGCCGGCGGCCGTCGACCCCGCGCCTGCGGGGATGCTCCTTTGACCGGGGAGAGCCAGCTGGTGGAGGTGACGTCGACCCCGCGCCTGCGGGGATGCTCCTCGCCACGATGGGGCGGGCGGCCCGGATCTGGCGTCGACCCCGCGCCTGCGGGGATGCTCCCCCGATCGCGGCCTCGACGAACTCAGCGGCCGTGTCGACCCCGCGCCTGCGGGGATGCTCCGGTCGAGGCCACGATCACGGCCGCGTGGCAGGAGTCGACCCCGCGCCTGCGGGGATGCTCCCGACGCCCGCGGCCTCCTGCCCGACCTCGCCCAGTCGACCCCGCGCCTGCGGGGATGCTCCGTACCCCCGCTCGGGGCGGGTGGTGAGCGAGACGTCGACCCCGCGCCTGCGGGGATGCTCCGAGAAGTGCGGCCAGGGCGAGGCCAGCGAAGAAGTCGACCTCGCGTCCGCGGGGGATGCTCCGGCCAGCAGCCCGCCCATCGTCATGCGCTCCCAGTCGACCCCGCGGGCGCGAGGTGTTCCACACCGGTCGTGAGGTCTGCCGAGGTGATGAGTCGCTCACGCGCCCCGGGGGATGGTCGGCAAATGAATGGACTCGGGGTGCAGGTGTATGCGCCACGCCTGTGGATGGTCCTGTGGCGTTGTCCTTGGCGTCATCGCTGTTGTCGACCTCGCACGGGAGGACTGGATCTGCGCTGGGGTCGACCCGAGGCGCCGGACGGCCGGTCCGATCCCGCGCCTTCGGGCCCGCGCTCCGGGTGTGAAGCCGACAGCGCGGGGTTGCTCATTCCCCGGGGTGCAAGCGGAGCCTGCTGGTGATTGTGGCGGGTGGTTTTCGCGGTTTTGGCCGGAGGCCGGTCCTATTGTCAGCGCTGCCATTTACGCTCCCTTCCGACGAGTTGATGAGGAGTGGGTGGCTGTGGAGCGATGGGAGTGCCCTGCGGAGCTGGGAGTGTTGTGGGGCAAATCGAAGGAGCGGGCCGGCGGGCGGATGAACCTGTTGATGTCGCATCTTCTCGATACGAGCGCGGTGGCCGAGTTGATGTGGGACCGCTTTCTTGCCCCTTCGACGCGCGAAGCCTTGGACATTGTGGCGGGAGGTGCAGGCCGGGGGCGCCCGCTGCTGGCCTGGTTGTGCGGTGTGCACGATTGTGGGAAGGCCACTCCGGCCCATCAGCGGCTGTGGTCTGAGGGCGCAGATCTCGTGCGGGCGGCAGGGTTGGCCTGGCGGGAGCCGCTGGCGGCGGCAGGGGCCAAGCGAAGCCGGTGGCGTCATGATTGGGCCGGAGGTCTGCTGGTCCGCGAGATGCTGAGTGCGGCCCGGTGGGAGCCGGGGCAGGTCGACTGGGTGTGGCCGTTGGTTGCCGGCCACCACGGCGCCTTTCCCACACTGCGTGACCTTCGAGAGCCCCCTAGGTCGAAGAGCCAGTTGAAAGGCACGGGACGGTGGCCGGAGGTTCAGCAAGCGGTGCTGGACGTCCTTACCCGCGAGCTGGGATTCGCTGAACTGTGCGAAGTGCAGCCGCAGGTCGTCCCCTCACGCGCGCTGCAGATGCAGTTGAGCGGGTTGGTGGTGATGGCGGACTGGATTGCAAGCGATGAGCGTCACTTCACCGGCATCGATGACCTCGGGTCGCTCTCCTTGAACGGCGCTCGTAAGCGGGCGCAGGCAGCGTGGGAGGTTCTGGGGCTGCGGGGTGGCTGGGGGGCCATGGCTGTTCCCGGCCCGGAGGCATTCGAGGATCGGTTCGGGTGTTCGCCGCGTGCGTCGCAGGTGATGGTGGTCGAGGCAGCCCGGCGTATGGGGGCGCCGGGGATGCTGGTGGTCGAGGCTCCGATGGGCGAGGGCAAGACCGAAGCGGCTCTGGCGGCGACTGAGGTTCTGGCCGCACGGTTCGGCGCGGACGGCGTGTTCGTCGGCATGCCGACCCAGGCGACGAGCGATCCGATGTTCACTCGTACGCGCAACTGGCTGGACGCTCTCGATCCGCGCCTTGCTTCCCAGGTTGCGCTGCTGCATGGCAAGCGTGCGTTCAACAGCGAGTGGAAGCGCCTCCTGGAAGATGGTGGAGAAGATCCGGGCGGATTCTTCGGCGGCGTCGATGAGTACGGCCTCGGCGACGATCCCTACGGGGCGACAGCCACCGTCGCAGAGTGCGCCGCCGAGCGGCAGGCGCCCGCTGAGTGGTTCCTGGGCGGCAAGCGTGGTCTGCTGGCGCCGTTTGTCGTGGGGACGGTGGACCAGTTGCTGTATGCGGCCACGCGCACTTGTCACGTCATGCTCCGCATGGCGGGCTTGGCAGGCAAGGTCGTGGTCCTGGATGAGGTCCACGCTTGCGACGTGTACATGAGCCAGTTCCTCTTGGAGGCCCTGCGCTGGCTGGGGCAGGCTCGGGTGCCGGTGGTGCTGCTGTCGGCGACGCTTCCGCCTGCGCAGCGCCGGGCGCTGGTCACCTCGTATCTGGCCGGGGCCGCGTCGCGGGAGGAGTTCCCGGTCGAGGTTCCCGAGACGGAGGGATATCCACGTGTGACCGCTGGCTGGCTTGGCGAGGGCTCCATGCCGCGCTTTTACGTGGACGCTTCCCGGAGCTGGCGTGACGATCTTCCGGTTGCTGTGGTGCCGCTGCCTGAGGAAGTACCGGGACCCCGCGCAACGAGCGGGGAGCGTAATGCGTCGCAGGCGGCTGCCGACGTCGCGGTGGGGGATCTGCTGGAGAAGGAACTGGCAGACGGCGGAACGGCGCTGGTCATCCGCAACTCCGTTGCCCGCGCGCAGAGTGCGTACCAAGAACTCCGAGGCCGGTTCGGCGACGAGGAAGTGCGGCTGCTGCACGCGCGTTTCACCGTCGCGCGCCGTGCTGAGCTGTCAGAAGAGTGTCTGGAACTGCTCGGTCCCAAACGTCCGAGCCGCTCTGGGAAGGGGCGGCTCGTTCTGGTCGCCACGCAGCTCGCGGAGCAGTCGTTTGATGTAGATGCCGACCTGCTGGTCACCGACCTGGCCCCCGTGGACCTGCTGCTTCAGCGCATGGGACGTGTCCACCGCCATGCAGACACTCTCCGGCCCGAGCGGCTGCGCGAGCCGCGCCTCTACGTCACAGGTTTCCAAGTGCGAGAGGACCGCGAGCCGGCGTTCGTCTACGCGAGCGAGAAAATCTACGGCCGTGACCTCCTGTTGCGTACCGCGGGCGTGCTGCCTGCCAGTGGCAGATGGTGGTCAGTGCCGGGAGGTGTGCCGACTCTGGTGGAGAAGGTGTACGGGACGCATGCCGAGCTGTTGCCAGGAAGCTGGCGTTCAGCCGGGGCACATGCGGCCGAGGAGCAGGCCGACGCGGATCAGCGGCGTGCGGAGTCCGCGCGCGAGTTCCTCCTCACGCGGCATGGCGAGCACGAGAAGCCGACTCTGGCCGGTCTGCACTATGGCGGGGCCTCGGCCGGAAGCAGTGAGGAGAGGCTGCAGGCGGCGGTGCGCGATGGTGAGGAGTCCGTCGAAGTCATTCTTGTTGCGCGGAACGCCGAGGGAGAGACTTTCCGTACGCTCAGGGGCCGCTCACTGAGCATCAACGGGGATGTGGCGCCGGAGCTGTTGGACGAGGTCCTCGGCTCAACGGTACGCCTTCCGTCGAAGTTCACCGGCGATGCCTTGGCGCTCACCCCGCTTCCGGCCTGGCACGGTCACCCCTGGTTGGGCCGCAGCCGGGCGCTGGTGCTCGACGGTGCGCGCCGTGCCCGGCTGGGCACGGCGGCACTCCGCTACGACGATCTGTTGGGCCTGTGCGAGGAGCAGGCGGGCAGCTGATCGCCGATTCCCATCCCCGCGATGCGCGGGGCCGACGCGTTGACCAGACGCAAAGAGGGGTCATCCCCGCAGGCTGGAACGAAGCTTGCCCGCAACGCGAGGCCAACAAAGAGACGAGTACCAGTTTCCAGAAACCCCCGCGCCGCGTCCACTGTTGTGGCTAGCCTGAAGAAGTTAGACGTAAAGACTTCCTCTTGGAGGGAAGCGATGTCTCCTGCCTTTCCGTTAGCCGACTCCCCATGGCTGTCGTTACCCCCAGCATCCGGTGGCCCGGCGGTCGAGCACAGTCTGCGCCACGTGCTGTTGGAGGCTCACACGCTAGGCGAGCTAGTGGTCAGCTCGCCCACACAACGGCCAGCGGTTTTACGCCACTCGCTGCTGCCGGTGGTTGTTGATGCGCTGGGGCGCCCTGCCGACGAGCGGGAGTGGGTGCGCTGGTTCGAGGCCGGCCGGTGGTCTGACGAACAGCGTGAGCGCCTCGATGTCTATCTCGATGAGTACGCCTTCGATCTCTTTGATCCCCAGCGACCTTTTGCCCAGGTGCCGGACCTGCGTACTGCGAAGGACGAGACGAAAGGGGCGGGCTTGCTCGTTGCGACCGAGGCGACCGGTAATAACGTCCCGCTCTTCGCCTCTCGCACGGAGGGCGACCCCCCGAAGCTGACCCCGCCCCAGGCCGCTCACTGGCTCCTGCACGCGCACTGCTGGGACACCGCCGCCATCAAGAGCGGCGCCGTAGGAGACCCGAAGACAAAAGCAGGCAAGACCACGGGGAATCCGACGGGGCCACTGGGGCAGATGGGCGTCACGCTGCCGACCGGTCGCACACTCTACGAGACACTGCTGCTGAACATTCCCGCCGGCCCGCCCTTGCGCTCGGATGACCTGCCGCAGTGGAAGCGCCCTGAGACCGCGACTCCGCAGTGGCAGGAGCGCCTGCCCGCTGGCCTGCTGGAGGTGTGGACCTGGCAGTCCCGCCGCATTCGCCTCATCCCTGAAGAGACCGACGAGGGACTGCGCGTGATCCGCGTTGTCGTTGCCGCCGGCGACCGGATGCCCCACACCCCTGAGTTCGACCCGCACACCATGTGGCGGCTCGAACCCACCGGCAAGCCGCGTGCCGGCACGTCACGCACGGGGAAGATCCGCCCGCCGCGCCGGCCGCTGCGTATGCAACCGGGCAAGGCAGCCTGGCGGGGCCTGGACGCGCTGCTGGCTCCAGAGCGTCAGGCGAGGGATGCCAGCGAGGATACGGCGGGGTTCGCCACCAGCGTCCTCTTCGACCAGGCCGGTGCGGTTCGGGCCGACCTCGGAGACGACTATCCCCTCCGGGTCGAGCTGACGGGCATGGCGTACGGCAATCAGTCCGCCGTCGTGGAGGACGTCATGTTCGACGCGCTGCCCCTGCCGCTGGCCGCGCTCGGTGGCGACACCTTGGCCCATGCCGCTGTGCTGGAAGTAGCCGAACAGGCCGAAGACCTGGTCAGGGCCGTCAACCGTCTCTCAGCAGATCTGCGGCGTGCCATGGGCGCGGAACCGATCCCCTGGGACAAGAGCCAGCGCCCCGGTGAACTTCTTCTCCACGCTCTGGACCCGCTGGTGCGCCGCTTCCTGGCCGGACTGCGCCGTGCGGGTGAGGACCTTGATGCGATCGAGGCAGGACAGCTCGCGTGGGAGCAGTTGGCCCGGCGTCGGGCCTGGGAAGTCGCCGACCGCCTGCTGCAGTCCGTCCCTCTGGCGGCATACGCGGGCCGCACCATCTCCCAGGGAGAAGGTCGGCAGGACCGTACGTATCGCGCGTCGTTGGCCGAGGCGTCTTTCACCAACCGCTGCGATGAGATTCTCCACCGCGCCACCGAGGACCGCCGGCAGGCGGGCCGTCCCCTCATGCCGGGAGACGATGATGTCTGACACCGATCACCGCGCGCAGCGCATCTGGAACAAGTACATCGCCGCTGACGGCACGTGGCGCCGCAAGGAGAGCACGGCGGCCGAGAAGCGTCCGCCAGGAGAAGAGCTGGCCATCCTGCGCCGGGGTCTGAGCCGCCCGGCCGGCACGGTGCTGCCGATGTTCGCGTTCTACACCTGCCCGGTCGACGACTTCGCCGCCAGGCGCGGCGAAGTCTCGGCCGAGCAGGAGGCTGAACACGCTGCCCTGGCGCTGTTCGGTCTGCACCAGCAGAGCAAGGAGCGTCCCATGCACCGCGGCGGCGTCTCCCTCGGTCGCGCCATGCGCGCGCTGCGCCATCACGACCGCTCCAGCCCGGAAGCCGTCGACTCCCGCTTCGAGCAGGCGTTCTCGGCGACCGGGCCCGAGACTTTGCAGTTCCGGCTGCGGGGGTTGGTCACGCAACTCAAGGGCATCGATCAGCCGCTCGACTACGACCGGCTCGCCGAGGACCTCTACGCCTGGCGGCGCCCGCACTCCCGCTCCCGCGTACGCCGGCGCTGGGGACTGGATTACTACGGCTGGACCCAGGACCGGACCGGCAAGGCCGGTCCCGCCGCAGCCCCGACCACTGCCCCTTCCTGACCGGCGCACATTCCACTTCATCCGCCGTCCGGCCCAACCATGGAGAGCTTCATGGCACCTCACTGCTTCGTTGACGTGCACGTTGTACAGACCGTGCCCCCGGCCAACCTGAACCGCGATGATCAAGGCAACCCCAAGGAGGCCGTCTACGGCGGGGTACGCCGCTCACGCGTCTCCTCCCAGGCGTGGAAGCGCGCCACACGGCTGCACTTCGACGCTCAGGCCCCCGAGCCCGAACGTGCCACGCGCACCAAGCGCATCCTGGGCCAGCTCACCGAGAGAATCGCCCGCAACACCGGGCTGGAGACAGAGCCGGCGACACGGATCGCCACCGCCGTGCTCGCCCAGCTCGGCCTGAGTCAGGGCAAGAAGGCGGGCGATACTGCCTACCTTCTCTTCTACGGCCAGGCACAACTCGACGACATCGCCGCCCTGGTCACCGAGCGCGCTGCCGAGCTTTCGACTTTCGACGACAAGCAACTGGCCGAGGCCGCCAAGGAGCTGCCCGTTACGGCAGCCCTGCAGACCGGGCACCCGATGGGCGTCGCGCTGTTCGGCCGGATGGTCGCAGACATCCCCGCCCTGAACGTCGATGCCTCCGTACAGGTCGCCCACGCTCTCTCGACCCACGAAACGCAGCTGGAGTTTGACTACTTCACTGCGGTCGATGACGAGAACGAAAAGGAAGAGACCGGCGCCGGGCACATCGACTCCATCGGCTTCAATTCCGCCACCCTCTACCGGTACGCCACCGTCGGCCTCGGCCAGCTCAACGCCAACCTCGGAGGCGACACCGACGCTGTGCTCGATGCACTCGACCGGTTCGTCGACAGCTTCGCCCGCTCCGCACCGACCGGCTACCAGAACGCGTTCGCTCACCGCACCCGTCCCAGCCTGGTCGCCGTGGTCGTGCGCACCGACCAGCCCGTCAATCTCGTCTCCGCCTTCGAAGAACCTGTCCCGGCCGAGGCTGGCATCCAGGCCGTATCCGCCCGCCGGCTCGCCGAGGAGCACGCCACGGCGGTGCGCATGTGGGGCGACGAGCCTCTCCACACTGCCGTCACCCACACCTTCACCACAGGCGATTCCCGCACCAAGGACACTGCAGAAGTCCTCACCCAGGCGTTTGGCGAACCGGTCGCCTTCCCCGAGCTGCTGTCCGGCCTCCGAGCCCGCCTCACGCAGGCCATGGAGGCGGCGTGACCCCCCGCGAGCCCGGCTCTGTCCTGCTGCTGCGGCTTGCCGGGCCCTTGCAGTCCTGGGGGGACCGCAGCGCCTTCAACCGCCGCGAAACCCGGCCTGAGCCGACCAAATCCGGCGTCATCGGCCTGCTGGCCGCCGCAGCCGGCCGCCCCCGCCAGGCAAACCTCGATGACCTGGCCAGCCTGGACCTGGGCATTCGCATCGACCGGCCCGGCAGTCTGCTGCGGGACTACCACACTGTCAGTGACTACCGCGGACGCCCGCTGCCCTCGGCCGCCGTGACCGCCAAAGGGCGCCAAAAACCCACCTCCCCCGCCAAACACACCCATGTCACGCAGCGCTTCTACCTCCAGGACGCGGTCTTCCTCGCCGCCGTCACCGGCCCCGAGCCACTGGTGACCGCACTCGACCACGCCCTGCGCCATCCGGCCTTCCCCCTCGCACTCGGCCGCCGCTCCTGCGCTCCGGCCCAGCCCATGAACCTCGGCCTGCGTACCGGCACGCTGGAGGAGGCACTGCGAGAAGAGCCCTGGCAGGCACCCCGCCGGGTCATCAACCGATGGGGCCGCGACCACGGCAGCGCCGACCGCATCGACCTGCCCGCCACCCTCGACGACCCGGCGGGAGATGACGTACGGGACGACGTACCGGTCTCCTTCGCCCCGAAGAACCGGGCCTACACCACCCGCCACGTGCGCCACACCTACCTCAGCGCGCCCACCGGACTCGTCCCCGACCCCACCGCACCGCCGCCCGCCGACGGCGGCCACGACCCCTTCGCCCTCCTGGGCTGGTGACCCGACATGCCGTTCCTCTCCCGCATCCGCATCAACCCTCTGCGCGCCGAGAGCCGCAAACTGCTCAGCAGCCCCCGGGCCATGCACGCCGCCGTCCAAGGAGGGCTACCCGGTGCCCCCGACGAAGAACGCACGCTGTGGCGGCTGGACGACGACAACCCCTACCGCCCCCACCTGTTCGTCCTCACCGCCTCCCGCCCGGACTGGACCCACCTCGTCGAGGCCGCAGGCTGGCCCGAGGCGGACGGTGAGCACTACGCCATACGGGACTACAAACCGCTGCTGGACCAGCTCGCCCTCGGCCGTGAGTTCGCCTTCCGGCTGACCGCCAATCCCGTCCAGAACACCAACCGCCCCACCAAACCCACCCGCCGCCAGGCCGAACGCCTCGCAGCCGGCGAACGGCGCAGCTTCCGCCTCGGCCACCGCACCGCCGCAGCCCAACTCACCTGGTTCCTGGCCCGCACACCCCGCTGGGGCTTCGAAATCCCCCAACCCCCCAGCCTGGAGGACACCCACCACACGGACGGCGAACAGCCCCGCGACGTACGGATCGTCGCCCGGGACCGACGCACCTTCCGCAAAGAAACCTCACCGAAAGAAGCACGGGTCGTCATGCACGCCGTCACCTTCGAAGGCCGACTGCGCGTCACCGACCCCCACACCTTCACCGACAAACTCCTGGGCGGCATCGGCCCGTCCAAGGCCTACGGCTGCGGCCTCCTCACCCTCGCACCCCTCACCACAAGGACCTGAGCCGTGCCCGACATCTGGTGGAAGGCCGACCCCCAAGACCTGCACCGGCTCGCCGACCGCGTCTCCAGCGTGTACGTCGAACGCAGCCACCTGGACCGCGACGAAAACGCCGTAGTCATCATCAACAAACAGCAAACCGTCCGCGTCCCGGCCGCCATGGTCGCCGTCATGCTGCTCGGCCCCGGCACACGCGTCACCCACGGCGCCATCCGCCTGCTCGCCGACTCCGGCACCGCCATCTGTTGGGTCGGCGAACAAGGCGTCCGCATGTACGCCACAGGCCTTGGCCCCAGCCGCGGAGCCGGACTCCTGCAGCGCCAAGCATGGCTCGTCACCCGCCCCAAGGAACGCCTCGCCGTCGCCCGCGCCATGTACGGCAAACGCTTCCCCGACGAAGACGTCAGCGGATTGACCATGCAGCAACTCCGCGGCCGGGAAGGAGCCCGCGTCCGCAAAATCTACCGGGCCCAGTCGCAGCGCACCGGAGTGCCGTGGAACGGTCGCATCTACAAACCCGGCGACCCCCACGCTGCCGGAGACGACCTCAACCGCCTGCTGTCCGCAGCCAACGCCGCCCTCTACGGCATCTGCCACGCCGTCATCACCGGGCTCGGCGCCAGCCCAGGCCTCGGCTTCGTCCACACCGGCTCCGCCCTCTCCTTCGTCCTCGACATCGCCGACCTCTACAAAGCCGACTACACCATCCCCCTCGCCTTCGACCTGGCAGCCAACGGCCTCACGGACGAACGCGACGCCCGCCTCGGCCTACGCGACCACATCGCCCGCGACAAGCTTCTCAACCGCATCGTCGAAGACACCAAAGCTCTCCTAACCCCCCAAGGCACCGACATCGACGAAGCCGAAGCACACCTGCTGTGGGACGAACATCTTGGCACCGTCTCCGGAGGCATCAACTGGTCCGCCGATGACAGCCATATCGCCGTCATCGGCCCCGAACTCGACGAGAGCGGACCGGCCCGATGACAGTCATCCTCCTCGTCGCCGCCCCGGAAGGTCTACGCGGCCACCTGACTCGCTGGATGGTCGAAGTCAGCGCCGGCGTCTTCGTCGGCAACCCCAGCCGCCGCATCCGCGACCGCCTATGGGAGCTACTGGCTACCCGCATCGGAGACGGCCAAGCCGTCATGGTCGAACCAGCCACGAATGAACAAGGCTGGGCAGTCCGCACGGCCGGCCGCGACCGCTGGCGCCCCGTCGACTTTGACGGCCTCATCCTCTCCGCCCGCCCCCGAACCCAACCGAACCAAAACACCCCTACACCGCGATAAACCCCCTGGTCAGCAAGTGTGGACCCCGCGCCCGCGGGGATGTTCCTTGGTGGGACAGATGTCTGTCGCTCCCGTCCCCGTGGACCCCGCGCCCGCGGGGATGTTCCGCCCCGCCGGTACCCCTCGACACGCTGCGCCCCGTGGACCCCGCGCCCGCGGGGATGTTCCCTGGCCCACGCATCCCGCGTCGCCCTCCAGCGCGTGGACCCCGCGCCCGCGGGGATGTTCCCTGCGAACCCCCATTGTTTGACAGGGTTGGTCGGTGGACCCCGCGCCCGCGGGGATGTTCCGCCTTCACCTCGACCTCAGCCGGGAAGGTAGTAGTGGACCCCGCGCCCGCGGGGATGTTCCGCCTTCACCTCGACCTCAGCCGGGAAGGTAGTAGTGGACCCCGCGCCCGCGGGGATGTTCCGCTGCGGGTGCTCCCATCCGGCGCGGCCGGAGGAGAGCTCGCGCACCAGTGGACCCCGCGCCCGCGGGGATGTTCCCACGTGTTCCTCGTGGCGGACACTGGCGGCGGCGTGGACCCCGCGCCCGCGGGGATGTTCCCTGCCCCCAGTGCGGCGGGTCGGGGGTGCGCTGGTGGACCCCGCGCCCGCGGGGATGTTCCCGACGGGAGCCAGCGGGCGGAGCTGTACGCCCCGTGGACCCCGCGCCCGCGGGGATGTTCCGCGTCCTTCACTGGCATGTCAGTCCCCCTTCTCGTGGACCCCGCGCCCGCGGGGATGTTCCCTGGCCCACGCATCCCGCGTCGCCCTCCAGCGCGTGGACCCCGCGCCCGCGGGGATGTTCCGCCGGACCTCATCCCGTCGCATCCCGACTTCGGGTGGACCCCGCGCCCGCGGGGATGTTCCGCTCACAACCTCGATCACCGCACCCACCCCCTCGTGGACCCCGCGCCCGCGGGGATGTTCCGGCAGGGGGATTCATGGAACACGGCGCCCCACAGTGGACCCCGCGCCCGCGGGGATGTTCCGCTGTCCCGCGAGGCGACGTACATCGACGAGGAGTGGACCCCGCGCCCGCGGGGATGTTCCTCGACTGCATGAGTGGTTCGCCGAGCCCGTTGTGGTGGACCCCGCGCCCGCGGGGATGTTCCTCGCACTTCATCGCCAGTGCGACCAGGATGGCGGTGGACCCCGCGCCCGCGGGGATGTTCCCAGGCACATGATGATGACGACGACGGTGCCGCCGTGGACCCCGCGCCCGCGGGGATGTTCCGCCGTCCTTGAACGTCTTGACCGGCTTGTCACCGTGGACCCCGCGCCCGCGGGGATGTTCCGCTCGGCCACGCCGCGCTCGCCGCACTGTGGGTGTGGACCCCGCGCCCGCGGGGATGTTCCGAACGTCCGCGGTCTGCTCCTCGGCGCCGGACTGTGGACCCCGCGCCCGCGGGGATGTTCCGGGAGGGACCATGGACGACCGTATCCGGCACTCGTGGACCCCGCGCCCGCGGGGATGTTCCCGGGGTGAGGGGGACGTCTACGTACGCAACCAGGTGGACCCCGCGCCCGCGGGGATGTTCCGTCCACTCTGATCCTCTCGGGTCAGTACGAAGCGTGGACCCCGCCGCCCGCGGGGATGTTCCGCTGCGGGAGGTACGGCACTTCTGTCATGCCGGGTGGACCCCGCGCCCGCGGGGATGTCCCAGGCGGGATCGCTCCGCCCTCCCGCCCCACGCGTGGACCCCGCGCCCGCGGGGATGTTCCGGAGGCTGCCGAGCACGAGCAGCGGATCAGCGAGTGGACCCCGCGCCCGCGGGGATGTTCCGAGCCGCTGCGCTGGCCCTTGGTCCTAGGCGCGGTGGACCCCGCGCCCGCGGGGATATTCCGCCCGGGTCCTGGACCCGGGCTTTCTGCTGCCTGTGGACGGAGGAGCTCTGTTACGACCTGGGCCGGCGGATCTTTCGAGACTGCCGGCTGCGACTCGGCACGGTCACTACTGACGCGGCGGGCATGCTCCCAGACGCGCTGGATCACGCCCTGACCCGGGCGGCGGATGCCGACGCGCGGACGGCCTTCGTCTACCTCACTCCCACCCATCACAACCCCACCGGCCGCACCATGCCGACGGCCCGCCGCCGGTCCCTACTGGAGGTGGCCGCCCGGCACGAGCTACTCATCGTGGAGGACGACGCCTATGCGGAACTGCCCCTGACCGAAGGCCGCACGCCCCCACCGTCGCTGGCCGCCCTGGCCGGCTACCGACGGGTTATCCGGCTGTGCAGCTTCTCCAAGACACTCGGCCCCGGCCTGCGCGTGGGCTGGCTGCTCACCGACCGCGCCCTGGCCGTGCGGCTGGCTTCGCACGGGTTGTTCGTCAGCGGGGGGTCGCTCAACCACACGACATCCCTCGCAGTGAGCACCCTGCTCTAGAGCGGCGCCTTCGACCGTCATCTGACGTCGTTCCGTGTCGAGTTGCGAGCCCGCCGCGACACTCTCGTCGACATGCTGCGCGCGGCGGTGGGAGATCGGCTGGAATTCCGGACGCCGCGGGGAGGCTTCTTCCTGTGGCTGCGCTTCCTCGACGGCGACGTCGCACCCACCAGGCCGTCCATGCATACCGGAGGGGTCGCCCCCGCCGCCGCCCGCGTCCCGCAGTGGACCGCCACTTGGGGGGGGGGGGGGGGGGGGGGGCCGCCCGGAGCCGCG
>NZ_QOIM01000045.1 GCF_003323735.1 Streptomyces reniochalinae
TGGTCATAGCGTGAGGGAAACGCCCGGTTACATTCCGAACCCGGAAGCTAAGCCTTTCAGCGCCGATGGTACTGCATGCGGGAGCGTGTGGGAGAGTAGGACGCCGCCGAACTCCATGTGAGGAAAGCCCCGTTGGCACACGCCAACGGGGCTTTTTTTGCGTTGTACACCTACCCACGCGTAGCCGGGAGTTCTAGGCTCTGCGCCCATGACGCAGGCTCAGACGCGGCGCGCGCGGGGGCGGTTGGCACTGGCCGCTGCGTTCTTCGTACAGGGCGCGATGTTCGCGCTGCTCGTGACGCGCATTCCCGCGATCCAGGACAGGTACGGGGTGTCCGACGCGCTGCTTCCGGTCTTCCTCGCGGCCGTCCCCGTCGTGGCGGGGGTGGGGAGTGTCCTCGCCGAGCGCCTGGTGCGCGGCGTACGTCCGAGCAGGGTGCTGCGGTGGTCGCAGGCGGCGACGTGCCTGACGCTGGTGTGGGTGGGCGGCGGCCAGGGGCTGACGCAGCTGGCGTCGGCGCTGGTGGCGTTCGGGCTGGCCGTGGGGATGCTGGACGCGGCGATGAACATGCTCGGCGTCAGCCTGGAGAGGGCGTACGGGCGCAGCATCATGCTGGGTTTCCACGCCGCCTACAGCCTCGGCGGCATCGTCGGGGCGTCGCTCGCCTGGCTGGGTGCGCACGAGGACCTGTCGTTGCTGGTGCTGTACGGGCCCGTGGTGGCGGTGTTGTTGCCGGTGACCCTGGTGGCGAGCCGGTGGTACGTGGACGCCGGGAAGCCTCCGGAGGGGGAGACGTATCCGGCCGGGGAGGAGTACCCGGCCGGGGTGAAGGCCCCGGTCGGGGTGGAGCCGCCCATAAGGGAGGAGCACGCGGGTTCGGGGGTGTCCGGCGGCCGGGCCGGGGGCGGCGTGTCCTGGCGGCTGCTGATGCCGCTCTGCCTCGTGATGGCCTTCGCGTACATCGGGGACTCGACCGTCTCCAACTGGAGCGCGAAGTATCTGCAAGACGTGCTCGGCAGCTCGGAGCAGCTGGCCACGGTTCCGTACAACGTCTACATGGTGACCACGCTGGTGGGGCGGACGGCCGGTGACCTGGCGGTGCGGCGGCTCGGGGCCGCGTTCGTCGTACGGGCGGGGTCGGTGGTGGCGGCGCTGGGGTTCGCGGTGGTGACGGTGGCGCCGGGGGCGTGGAGTGGGATCGCGGGGTTCGCGGTGCTGGGGTTCGGGCTGTGTGTGATCGTGCCGCAGACGTTCGTGGCCGCGGGACGGTTGTTCCCCGCGGCGTCCGAGGCGGCCGTGGCGCGGCTGAACGTCTTCAACTACGTAGGGTTCCTGGTGGGTTCGCCGCTCGTCGGAGCGCTGGGGGGCGCCTGGGACTACCGGGGCGCGATGCTCGTCCCGATGGTGTTGGTGCTGGTGACACTGGCCTGCGCCGGCTCGTTCGCCGGGCGCGGCCGATACGGTGGCGGGCATGAGCGGCCGCGCGCAGTTGATGTGGGATGAGGGCGTCACCGGCTACGACTTCGGTCGTGGGCATCCGATGGACCCCGTACGGCTCGCGCTCACGAAGCGCCTGATCGAGTCGCTGGGGGTGGAGAGCTGTCCTGAGCTGCGTGTGGTCGCGGCGAAGCCCGTCGGGGAGTCGACGTTGCGGCTCGTCCACAGGCCCGACTACATCGAGGCCGTACGGCAGGCGTCCGCTGACCCGGCGTCGGCGGACGAGAGGTTCGGTCTCGGCACCGTCGACGATCCCGCGTTCGCCCGCATGCACGAGGTCTCCGCGCTGATCGCCGGACAGTCGGTGGGCGGGGCCGAAGCCGTCTGGCGGGGAAAGGCGCTGCACGCCGTGAACTTCGCCGGCGGGCTGCACCACGCCATGCCCGCGAGCGCGTCCGGCTTCTGCGTCTACAACGACCCGGCTCTCGCCATCGCCCGGCTTCTGGAGCTGGGCGCGGAACGCGTCGCGTACGTCGATGTGGACGTGCACCACGGCGACGGGGTACAGGCGGCGTTCTGGGACGATCCGCGGGTGCTGACGATCTCCCTGCACGAGCACCCCGGCACGCTGTTCCCCGGCACGGGCTGGCCGGAGGAGTGCGGCGGTGCGGACGCCGAGGGGAGCGCGGTGAACGTGGCGCTGCCGCCGGGCACGACCGACGAGGGGTGGCTGCGGGCCGTCCACGCGGTGGTGCCCGAGCTGCTGGACGCTTTCCAGCCGCAGTTCCTGGTCTCGCAGCACGGCGCCGACACCCACATCGAGGACCCGCTGGCGCACTTGGCGGTGAGCGTCGACGCGCAGCGGGTGGCCGCCGAGGCCGCGCACGAGTGGGCGCACACGTACGCGGAGGGCCGGTGGCTGGCGCTCGGCGGCGGGGGCTACGCGGTGGTGGACGTGGTGCCGCGGACGTGGACGCACCTGGTGGCGATCGCGGCGGGTGAGCCGGTGCCGAGGGAGGCGGAGGTGCCGGCCGAGTGGCGCCAGGAGGTCTTCGCGCGGACGGGCGGCGGTGGTGCCCCGCAGCGGATGACGGACGGGCTGGAGCCGCGCTGGCGGGGCTGGGAGGAGTCCGGGTACGACCCGGCGGACCGGCTGGACCAGGCGGTCCGGGCCACCCGCCGGGCGGTGTTCCCGGCCCACGGGCTGCTGCCGTGAGCTGTCAGCCATGGGCCTTGGGCCCGTGAGTCTTGAGACGTGAGTGGTGGGTCGTGTGGGCGTGGGCCTCGAACCTCGGCCGGGGGCCAGGAGGCTGAGGGCTGGAGGTGGCTGAGGGACGCCGCGGGCGAGGCCGGTTGCAAGGTGCCGGATGCGGGGTATCGGCAGGTGCGGAGTGGCGCGCCGAGGCGCGTGGGGCCCCGCGAAGCCGGGCCGCCCCCGTCGGCCGTCCCAGCCCCCTGGCCGACTCCTGGACAACTACGCCACATTGGCCCCACGCCTGTCGGCGTCTGGACGGCCCGACTAGCACCGGCGTAGGGGGGACCTGCCGACATAGCGATGCGATTCGGGGTACGTCAGTGCGGCTTCTCCTACGTACGGGGGGTCGCGTCGCCTCGCGTAACCAGCGTGCGGCAAAGTGCCCGCGCGCGGGGCGCACGCTCGCGCGCCCCGCGCGGTCCCGACTGTGCGAGAGGGTGGGGCGCCGCTGCCGTCCGGCGGTGACACGGGGTGGGAAACGGGGGGACGGCTGAGGTGTCGGCGCAGGTCAGTGGCGTGGCGGGGGCGGCGGGCCGCGGGTGTCCTACGGGGTGGCGCGCGACGGCGCGGAGCGGGCGGCAGGGGCCGGAGGAAGCCTCGCGCGGGGCGCTCTGGTGTGACGGTGCGCAGTCCGATTACTACCGCGCGCTTACTCGCTATGTACTCAATCGAGCGTGTCTGTCACGGTAGGCGAGCGAGAGCTGCTCCTCTTCATCACTTGCATCACGCGCCCCTGATCCGGGGTAGAGCGCACATGCGAGCAGGAGTCACCGGAGGGGAAGCCGGTGCCCGACATGTGCGGAAGGTTCAGGTGTGACATGGCTGCTGACGAACGCCCTCTGAACGAGGTCGTGTTCCTGACCGTGGCGGAGGTCGCCGCGGTGATGCGAGTCTCCAAGATGACCGTGTACCGCCTGGTGCACAGCGGTCATCTGCCGGCGATCCGGGTGGGCAGGTCCTTCCGGGTTCCGGAGAAGGCCGTCCACGAGTACCTCGAGGAGTCCTACGTGGGGGTGGAGAGCGCTTAGGCCGAGGCCCGACGCGGCCGTCACCGCGGACGGTGGCGGGCGGCACCCCTCGATTCACATCCACTGTCCGGTGCCGGGTAGGGTGGCCCCATGTAGGTCGTGTGGGCTCGGACGCCCCGCACCGAGTATCGAAATGAGTTCGCCCCCACCCCGTGGGGGATGATCCGTGAGCGAGGGTAGTCGTGGGCTCTGTCATCAAGAAGCGGCGTAAGCGGATGGCGAAGAAGAAGCACCGCAAGCTGCTGAAGCGGACGCGTGTGCAGCGTCGCAACAAGAAGTGAGCGAGCGCACCGCACGCCACTGACCGCCGCCTTTCTCTCCGTGCGGGGAGAAAGGCGGCGGTTCTGCTTTGGGCACGCGTCGGAGCTGACGCCGGAGCACGCGTGCGTCGGGGCTCGCGTCGTGCGGGAGGCCGTACCGGGAGCGGCGCAGGGAGGGATTGTGGGCAAGGTCGTACTCGTCACCGGTGTGGGCAGGCCGCTCGGTGCCCGGTTCGTCCGCCGTGTGCGGCGGGAGCCGGGGGTGAGCCGGGTCATCGGGGTGGACACCCACCCGCCGGCCGACCCGCTGGGCGACGCCGAGTTCGTGCGGGCCGACATCCGGCAGCCCGCCATCGGCAAGGTGCTCGCCGAGCACGCGGTGCACACCGTCGTGCACATGGATCTGCACGGCACCGGGCTGACACCCGGCGGCGGGGGGCGCGGCGCGGTCAAGGAGACCAACGTCATAGGGGCCATGCAGCTGCTCGGTGCCTGCCAGCAGACGCCCACCGTCGGCCGGTTGGTGATCAAGTCGACGACGAGCGTGTACGGTTCCGCGCCCCGCGATCCGGCCGTCTTCGACGAGGCGACTCCGGCGCGCTCCCTGCCGGGCGGGGGCTTCGCCAAGGACGCGGTGGAGGTGGAGGGCTACGTGCGCGGGTTCGCGCGGCGGCGGCCCGACGTCGCCGTGACCGTGCTGCGCTTCGCCCACATCCTCGGCCCCGCCGCCGAGTCGCCGCTCGCCGCCTACTTCTCGCTGCCCGTCCTGCCGACCGTGCTCGGCTACGACCCCCGGCTCCAGTTCGTGCACGACGACGACGTGGTCGAGGCGCTGCGCCTGGCGGCGGCCGAGCCCGGCGTTGGAACTCTTCGCGCGGGCACCTTCAACATCGCCGGGGACGGGGTGCTGCCGCTCTCCCAGTGCGCCCGGCGGCTGGGGCGGCCGACGGTGCCGACGCTGCTGCCCGCCATCCGCTGGGGCGGCGGAGCGCTGCGCGCGGTCGGTCTGACGGACTTCTCCCCCGAGCAGCTGCGGCTGTTGACGCACGGGCGGGTGGTGGCGACCGGGCACGCCCGCGACGTGCTGGGCTTCACACCGCTCCGTACGAGTGCGGAGACGCTGGAGGCGTTCGCCGAAAACCACGGCCTGGGACTGCTGCCGCCGGCGGCCCTGTCGCGGGCCGTCGACAGGGTCGCCGGGTTGTTGCCGGGGAAACCCGCCCCCTCGGCACGGGCCGCCGGGGCCGGGAGCGAGGAGGAGGTGCGCCGGGATGGGTGACGCGAAGGTCATACCCTTCGACGACGACAGGGGCCGCCCGCGCGGCGCCGCCGGTCCGCCCGACGGGCAGCGGCAGGGACAGCACCAAGGCCAGGGACAGCACCAGGGCCAGGGACAGCACCAGGGCCAGGGCGGGAAGGGCGCGGACCGTTCGCCCGCCGGCCGGCAGACCCCGGCCCGCTCGTCCACGGCCCGCTCGTCCGCTGACCGTGCGTCCCGACGCCCGCCGCTGACGACCGTGCCGGACCAGGGACCGGGAGAGGCCGCGGGGACCGGGCCGGAGACGTATCCGGGGCAGGACTCGGGGCACGGTTCGGAGGAGGGCTTGGGGAAGGACCAGGCCACGTCCGCAGCGCGGGAGCCGGGCCCGGCGGGCGGTGACGGCGGCGGCGGGCTGCTCCAGCGGATGCTGGGAGCCGGCTGGGAGGAGCAGGCGGCGCGGGGGCTGGCGTTCCTGAGGCGCCGGGTCACCGGAGAGTACGAGGTCGACGACTTCGGCTACGACGAGGACCTGACCGACCAGGTCCTGATGTCGCTGCTGCGCCCCGTGTTCGAGAAGTACTTCCGCGTCGAGGTGCGGGGCGTGGAGAACATACCGGCCGACGGGGCCGCGCTGGTGGTCGCCAACCACTCGGGGACGCTGCCGCTCGACGGGCTGATGCTCCAAGTCGCCGTCCACGACCACCATCCCGCCGACCGCCACCTGCGGTTGCTCGGCGCCGACCTGGTGTTCATGCTGCCCGTCGTCAACGAGCTGGCCCGCAAGGCCGGACACACGCTCGCCTGCGCGGAGGACGCGCAGACGCTGCTGGAGCGCGGCGAGGTCGTCGGCGTGATGCCGGAGGGCTTCAAGGGGCTCGGCAAGCCGTTCGCCGACCGCTACAAGCTCCAGCGATTCGGGCGGGGCGGCTTCGTCTCGACGGCGCTGCGGGCGGGCGCGCCCATCGTGCCGTGCTCGATCGTGGGTGCCGAGGAGATCTACCCGATGATCGGCAACTCGCGTACGCTGGCGCGCCTGTTGGGCTTCCCGTACTTCCCCCTCACGCCCACCTTCCCCTGGCTCGGGCCGCTGGGTGCCGTGCCGCTGCCGACGAAGTGGACCATCCAGTTCGGCGAGCCGCTGCCCACCGAGGGCCATCCGCCCGAGGCGGCGGAGGACCCGATGCTGATGTTCAACCTGACCGACCAGGTACGGGAGACGATTCAGCACACCCTCTACAAGCTCCTCGTGCGGCGCCGTTCGGTCTTCTTCTGACGGCTGCGGGGCTCGGAGCCCCGGCGCGGGCGGCCCTGACAGGTGACAGGTGTGCACGCGCACGGCGCATTGGTTCCGTGGGGGACATCGGCCGGCGAGCAGAGCCGGCCGGGAGGACGCTCATCGCTGAACGAGGGAGACGAACATGAAGCGCGTGCTCGCGGCGACCCTGATGGCCGGTGCGGCGACGGTGGTTCCGCTCGCCGGCACGGCGTCGGCTGCGGACGCCCCGCCTGTTTCCGCCGACAACGTGCTGGACTGCAACACCAAGACCACGGGGCGGCAGGGCTGGGCGGCCTGCCGCAACAACACCAGCCAGTCCGTCGCCTTCCGCGTCACGGTGGTGTGCGGGCGGGGCTTCGACGGTGCGGGCAACTGGGTCACGCTGAACCCGGGCGCCACCGGCACCTCGGGCTTCGAGTGCGGCTCGGCCAGCACCGGCGCGGGAAGCGCGAGCTGGGAAGAGGGCTGAGCGGGGCACGGCACCAGCGAGAAGGGGGCACCGACGGTTCGTCGGTGCCCCCTTCGTCGTGCGTCAGGTGCGCGGCCTCACTTCTCGCGGTCGTTCACCTCGGGGTCGTTCACTTCTCGCGGTCGTCCAGGCCCAGGCGCGGCAGCACCTCAGGCACGATCGGCGGGAGGGTGATCTCGGGCTCGCCGTCCGGCGTGGCGGAGTTCCCCGGGGCGGAACCCGAGCGGGAGCCCGTGGGCTCGTCACCGCGCTCGGGCTTCTCGGAGGGACCGAGCAGGCCGCCGCCGAGCAGACCCTCACCGTCGCGCCGCTGGGAGTCGGACGGCGACGGCTCTTCGCTGTGGCGCTCCCGCCCGTGCGTGCCGTCCGAGGACGGCGTCGAGGGCTCCGTGGACGGCGACTCCTCGCCCGTACGGTCGCTCGTGCCCCGCTCGCGCTCCCGCTCCCCGTCCTGGGGCCCGGGCGGGAGAAGCGACCGCAGAGGGGTGACGTCCTCGTCCATGGCGTCGAAGACGGAGGTGACCTTCTCGCCCACGTCGCGCAGCTGCACCGGCAGCCGGTCGCGCAGCCGGCTCCAGCCGTCCCTGTGCTCCTTGGCGAAGCTGGACAGGGACCGGATCGGTGCCAGGTCGCCGTCCTGCCGGTAGGCCGCGCTCAACAGGCGGTGCCCCTCCGAGGCGTCGTGCTGCATGCCCGAGAGGGCCCTGCGGACCTCGGCGAGCGACTCGTGGTCGAGCGCGCCCGCGCGGTCCCGCTCCATGAGACGGCGGGCCTCCTTCATGCGGGTGGAGGCGTGGTCCAGCAGGAGGCTGCCGCGGTCGGCGTCGTCACCGGCCAGGTCGAGCCTGAGGTCCTCCATGCCGCGCTTGAGGCCGTAGAGGTTGTCGCCCGGGAGAGCGTCGGTGCTGGCCGCCGCGGCGCCGCCCAGTGCGCCCGCCGCCACTCCGACGCTCAGGCCGCCGGCCGCCAGCCCCTTGCCCAGCCGGGACCTGGGACGCAGCTTGCTCAGAGGGTTCGGCGCGCGGTGCGCGCCGCCCCTTCCGGTGCGGGAGGCGGCCCGGCCGTCGCGCTGTTCGGGCAGCCGCGCGTCCGGCGCGGCCGTTCCGCCCTCGGCGAAGGCCGTCTCCATGGCGGCGATCAGCTGCGCCCGCTGCACCGTCTTGACCTCGGGGTCCAGCTGAGGCCTGGGCAGCGCGGCCAGTTCACTCGCCAGCGGCAGCAGCGGCCGGTCGGTGCCGCCCGCCCGGTGGCTGTGCGGGGGCGACGCGGAGGGTGAGGGCGGCGCCGGGGGAGAGGCCGACGACCGGGACGGCGCGTGCCGTGCCCGTGTCGTCCGCGGTGACGCCCCCGGTGGGGCCGCTCCGCTTCTCCCCGGGTCCGCGGAGCCCTCGGACCCTGTGTCGGCCGCCGCGCCCGCGTCGCGCTCCTGCTCGTCCAGGGCCTGGGCGAAGGCGATGGCCCGTCGGCTGGTCGGCACGGAACCGATCACCGGCGGCACCTCCTCTCGTCAGCACGGTCGACTCCCCGCCGCACAGGAAGGGGTGCGTGACCGACCGCGTCCGCTCGAGCGTGAACGAGCCCCGGCCGGTCACGGCTGGGGGAGTCTGCAACCCCCACAACGAGCGCAAGCCAGTCGGGTTACGGAGTCCGATGTCACGATGATGTGACCGGCGTTCCGGTGTGCGTAGCCCGCGGGAGCGCCGGGCGCTCCGCGAGAGTTGCCGGACGCCCCGCGGAAGGCCGGGGCGCACGCCCGGTCAGCGCGCGTCGTCGGGGAGGAGCCTGGCGAGGGTGCGCACGGCGCGGTACTGGAGGGTTTTGATCGCCCCCTCGTTCTTGCCCATGACCCGCGCCGTCTCGGCCACCGAGAGCCCCTGCAGAAATCGGAGCGTGACGCACTCCTGCTGTTGGGGGTTGAGCTTACGTACGGCCTCCAGCAGGGCGGCGTTGGAGAGGGACTCCAGAACCGACTCCTCGGGGGAGCGTTCCACCTCGTTGGCGTCGAGCATCTCGCCGGTGGTCACTTCGAGGCGGAAGCGGCTCGACTTGAAGTGGTCGGCCACGAGGTTCCGGGCGATGGTCACCAGCCAGGCCCCGAAGTCGCGGCCCTGCCAGGTGAAGGTTCCGATGCGGCGGAGAGCGCGCAGGAAGGTCTCACTGGTCAGGTCCTCGGCGGTCGCCCGGCCGCCGACGCGGTAGTAGATGTAGCGGTAGACGGTGTCGCTGTACTGGTCGTAGAGCCGGCCGAACGCTTCGGCCTCACCGGCCTGGGCCTGTTCGACCAGGTCCATCATCCGGCGGCTGTCGGTGTCCGAGGCGGCGGGGCGCCGGGCGGTGGCGCCCGCCCCCCGGGCGCGTCGGCCGCCGGCCGTGGTGGTGCGGGTCGTGGTGGTGCGGGTGGTGCGGGTCGTGGCGCCGGCGGCGCGGTGCGCGAGGGCGTGGCAGGGGCCTGCGGGGACAGGTGCGGCTCCTGCGGGGACAGATACGGCTGTTGCGGCGAGGGCAGGGACGGCGTACGCGGTGGGGACGAACGCACGCAGTTGGTCGAAGACTGTCGTGCGCAGCGTAGCCAGGCCCGAGGCGTCAACCCCGACGTGTGGGTACACGGGACTCCCAGAGGCAGAGCTTCCATCACGTGCAGTGCGGGACCATTCACCCGGCGTAGGGACGGATGGGTACCGAATTGCGTCTGAGGAGAATAACGCTTCGTACAGGCGGCACTACACGTAGTTGCCAAAATCGTCGATTCGGTTCGCTCTGTTACGGAATGACGCCGCTTTCAGGCGTGACTCGCCCGCCAAGACTGATCACTTGGCTGGCTGGAAATGTCGCCTCGGCGATCATTTATGACCGACTGAGGGCTGCGGGACTGGCGGGCGACAACGCCGGGTAACACTGCTGGATCGGGCAGCGGCAGGGGCGCACGGACACTTCCGCGCGCCGGAACGCGGCGGACACGCGCCGGGGGTGTGCCGCGACGCGCGGACGGCCGCCCTCGTGACAGACCTACCGGCGCCGGCGCTGGACCGCGACGGCGGCCGCCGCGCCACCCGCCAGCGCGCCCACACCGGCAGCCGCCGGGATCCCCACCTTGGCCGCCTTACGGCCCGTGCGGTAGTCCCGCAGCCGCCAGCCCATTTCCCGCGCGTGCGCCCGCAGTCGGCTGTCAGGATTGATCGCATACGGATGGCCGACCAGCGACAGCATCGGAATGTCGTTCGCCGAATCGCTGTACGCGGCACACCGCTCCAGCGCGAGACCCTCCGCCGCGGCCAGCGCCCGCACCGCCTCCGCCTTCGCGGGCCCGTGCAGCGGCTCACCGACCAGCCGCCCCGTGTAGATGCCGCCCACCGACTCGGCGACCGTTCCCAGCGCGCCGGTCAGCCCCAGGCGCCGCGCGATGATCGTGGCCGTCTCCACCGGCGCCGCCGTCACCAGCCACACCTTCTGGCCCGCGTCCAGGTGCGCCTGCGCCAGCGCGCGCGTACCCGGCCAGATGCGGCCGGCCATGTACTCGTCGTAGATCTCCTCGCCGATCGCCATCAACTCGTGGACGCGGTGGCCCTTGACGATCGACAGGGCACTCTCGCGGGCGTCCTGCATGTGGTCGGCGTTCTCGGAGCCCGCGAGCCTGAAGTACGCCTGCTGCCAGGCGAAACGGGTGAGTTCGCGCTTGCGGAAGAACTTGCGCTTGTACAGGCCGCGCCCGAAGTGGAAGAGAGCCGCCCCCTGCATGACGGTGTTGTCCAGATCGAAGAACGCCGCCCCGCGGACGTCCCCCACGACGGGGAACTCGGCCTCCTCGGCGGCCTCGTGCCCCTCGCGCTCGGCTGCCCGGGCCGCCGCTTCCTGCTCCTGCTTGCGCGCCGCCTCCGCGGCGGCCTCGCCGGCGAGCACGCTGCGCGCGGTCGCGGAGCGCTTGCGAGAGGTGAGCCATGCGGGAAGGGCCATGCCGCGAGCATAGCCAGTTTGTTCGGTGGGTCCGTTACGTGCGGAGAATGGGGCATGAAGACTGTGACCCTCATCGGGAAGCCCGGGTGTCATCTGTGTGACGTGGCGCGCGACGTGATCGTGCGGGTGTGCGACGAGGTGGGTGCGGCCTGGGAGGAGAAGGACATCAACCAGGACCAGGAGCTCTACCGCGCCTACTGGGAACAGATCCCCGTCGTCCTCGTCGACGGCCGGCAGCACGACTTCTGGCGCGTCGACCCCGACCGCCTCCGCCGCGCCCTCACTGAGTGACACGGGCGCCCGGAAGGGCCGGGTGCGGGGCCCTGGGCCCTGAGCCGTCCCGCCCGCCCTGATCCCTCCGCGCGCCCGCCTGACCCCGTGATCCGGCCGGTTCCGGAGCCCCCGGCCCCTGGGGTCTGGCCTGTTCCCGCCGTTCCGGTCCTGTTCCCGCCGTTCCGGTCCGGCTTCCACGGTCCCTCAGGGGCGGGCCCCCTTGCCGGTCTCGGTCCCGGCCCGGCCGGCTGATCCGGCCCGGGTCCCGTCCGCCGGGGCGAGGGCACAGGTTCCGCACGGCCGGATCCGCCGGCACCGGCAGTCCGCCCGAGGGTGCCGGTCGAAAACCGCGCAAATCCCGTCGTAAGCGGTCTCATCGAGTGGGAATGTGGTCGGGGTTCGAGTTGCTTTCGATTAGTATCGAGGGCGTTTTGCCGTCCGGGGGCGTATTGGTGAGGAGTGTGGCCGGTGTCCCCGTTGATGCCTGTGGCGCCGGTCACGTTGACCGGACAAAGCGGACACCATCTTTGTGCACGCGTTCACAAAGGCATAGCCTGGTCGGGACGGAGCGGTCCGCGAGGACACCTCACGTTCGACCGCTCACCGCTTCGCGCAACCGGCAGGAGCACCGTGGCAACTGGCCGAAACCATCGTCCGGCGACGAGTCGGAGCCGAGGAATCCCCGAGGCTACCGTCGCCCGTCTTCCGCTGTATCTGCGGGCACTCACGGCGCTCTCCGAGCGCTCGGTGCCGACTGTATCCTCGGAGGAGCTGGCCTCGGCGGCCGGCGTCAACTCGGCCAAGCTCCGCAAGGACTTCTCCTACCTCGGCTCCTACGGCACCCGCGGGGTCGGCTACGACGTCGAGTACCTCGTCTACCAGATCTCACGCGAGCTCGGGCTCACGCAGGACTGGCCCGTCGTGATCGTCGGTATCGGTAATCTCGGTGCGGCCCTCGCCAACTACGGCGGTTTCGCCTCGCGCGGCTTCCGGGTCGCGGCGCTGATCGACGCCGACCCGGGCCTGTCGGGCAAGCCCGTCGCCGGGATCCCGGTCCAGCACACCGATGAGCTGGAGAAGATCATCGACGACAACGGGGTGTCCATCGGCGTGATCGCCACCCCGGCGGGCGCGGCCCAGCAGGTGTGCGACCGGCTGGTGGCCGCCGGGATCACCTCGATCCTCAACTTCGCGCCGACCGTGCTGTCCGTGCCCGAGGGCGTGGACGTCCGCAAGGTGGATCTGTCCATAGAGCTACAGATCCTCGCCTTCCACGAGCAGCGCAAGGCGGGCGAGGAGCCCGCGTCGGCCCCCGAGGTGGACACGGCGCCGCCCGCCGCACCGCCCGCCGTGGCCGTCACCAAGCGGCCGCCCGAGTCCGGACCTGACGGGGACCTGCCCGCCGTGATGCCGGCATGAGTCTGCTGGTCGTCGGCCTGAGCCACCGCAGCGCGCCGGTCAGCGTGCTGGAGCGCGCGGCGCTGGAGCCCGGAGAGCGGGGCAAGCTGTTGCAGGACACGGTGGGTGCCGAGCCCGCTGCCGAGGCGGCCGTGCTCTCCACCTGCAACCGGATCGAACTGTACGCGGACGTCGACAAGTTCCACGCCGGTGTCGCCGAGCTGTCCACCCTGCTGGCGCAGCACAGCGGCGTCAGCCTGGACGAGCTCACCCCTTATCTGTACGTGCACTACGAGGACCGTGCCGTGCACCACCTGTTCTCGGTGGCGTGCGGGCTGGACTCGATGGTCGTCGGCGAGGGGCAGATCCTCGGGCAGATCAAGGACGCGCTGGCCGTCGCGCAGGAGCAGCACACGGCGGGCCGGCTGCTGAACGACCTGTTCCAGCAGGCGCTGCGGGTCGGCAAGCGTGCGCACTCCGAGACGGGGATCGACAAGGCCGGTCAGTCCCTGGTGACCTTCGGCCTGGAGCAGCTCGCGGCCGGAGCGTCCGTGGAGGAGTGGGCGCGGGGCAAGCGGGCGCTGGTGATCGGCGCCGGTTCCATGTCCTCGCTGGCCGCGGTGACGCTCGCTCGGGCCGGTGCGGGCGAACTGGTGATCGCCAACCGGACCCTGGACAGGGCGCAGCGGCTCGCGGAGAGCCTCGACGGCGCTCGGGCCGTGCCGATGGCGGCGGTCGCCGGTGAGCTGGCGGCGGCCGACGTGGTGGTCTCGTGCACCGGTGCGACGGGTCTCGTCCTGACGGCCTCCGACATCGAGGGCGCCGCCGGCGGCCGCCGGCGGGAGGCGGCGCTGGCGGTGCTCGACCTCGCCATGCCCCGTGACGTGGAGGTGGCCGCGCACCGGATCGACGGGGTGCGGCTCGTGGACATCGAGTCGCTCGCCGACGCCGAGGCGGACGCGCCGATGGCCGGTGACGTGGAGGCCGTGCGCTCCCTCGTCGCCGAGGAGGTGGCCGCGTTCGGCGCGGCCCAGCGGGCCGCGACGATCACGCCGACCGTGGTCGCGCTGCGCACCATGGCCGCCGATGTCGTCGCCGGGGAGCTGGCCCGCCTGGAGGGGCGGCTGCACGGCATGGACGACAAGCTGCGCGCGGAGGTCACGCAGACCGTGCGCCGCGTCGTGGACAAGCTGCTGCACGCGCCGACGGTGCGGGTCAAGCAGCTCGCGGGCGAACCCGGCGGCGCCGGGTACGCCGACGCGTTGCGTGAACTCTTCGACCTCGACCCGCAGGCGGTCGCCGCTGTCAGCAATCCGGAACAGGAGCGGCAATGAACACCCATGCCACAGCCACCACCCCACTTAGGCTGGGCACCCGCCGCAGCAAACTCGCGATGGCGCAGTCCGGTCTGGTCGCCGAGGAGGTCCGCAGGGTGACCGGGCGCCCCGTCGAGCTGGTGGAGATCACCACCTACGGGGACGTCAGCAAGGAGCAGCTGGCGCAGATCGGCGGCACCGGGGTGTTCGTCAACGCGCTGCGGGACGCGTTGCTGAGCGGTGAGATCGACTTCGCGGTGCACTCGCTCAAGGACCTGCCGACGACGCAGCCCGAGCAGTTCGCTCTGGCAGCCGTGCCGGTGCGGGCGGACGCGCGGGACGTGCTGGTCGGCAGGGACGGGCTGGGCTTCGAGGCGCTGGCGCGCGCCGCGGCGCCGGGCAAGGCGCGGATCGGTACGGGCTCGCCCCGCCGGATGGCGCAGGTGCACGCCTGGGCGCGCGCGCTGGGCCTGGAGGTCGAGACCGTTGCGATCCGGGGGAATATCGACACCCGGATCGGGTACGTGCGCTCCGGTGAGCTCGACGCGGTCGTCCTCGCCGCCGCCGGGCTCCAGCGCGTCGGCCGCCTCGCCGAGGAGGCCACCGAACTGATCAGCCCGGATCAGGTACTTCCCGCCCCCGGTCAGGGGGCACTGGCCGTCGAGTGCGCGACATCCAACGCGCACCTGGCCGCACAGCTCGCGGAGCTGGACGACCCGCACACGCGGGCGGCCGTCACCGCCGAGCGAACCCTGCTCGCCGCCTTGGAGGCCGGCTGTAGCGCACCCGTGGGGGCGCTTGCCGACCTGCTTGTCGAGGGGCAGGTTGTCACCGAAATGCGCCTGCGCGGCGTCGTCGGCACCACCGACGGACGCACGCTGGTGCAGTTGTCCACCACCGGTCCCGTACCGGCGTCCGACGGTGAGAGCGTCGACCATGCGGCCTTTGCCCGCATGGGTCAGGAGCTCGCCGACGAGATGCTCGCCAAGGGTGCGGCCGGTCTGATGGGGGAGCGAGCACTTTGAGCCCCACCGCCGCCGACAAGTCGAGCGCCGCACGCACGACGGCATTCGCGAAGAGAGCGCACCTGCACGGTGCACAGGGACGCGTCACCTTCCTGGGCGCCGGGCCCGGAGATCCGGGTCTGCTGACGTTGCGCGCCGTCGAGGCGCTGGGGCAGGCCGACGTGCTCGTCGCCGACTCCCGCGTGCATGACGTCGTGCGCGTACACACCCGCCCGGGTGTGGACACACCGCTCCAGCCGGTCACTGACGAGGCGTCAACTGCCTCCGCACCGGCGGCCGATGTGGCCATCGATGCGGGCGAGTCTGCCATAGCCGCCGCGCGCGCCGGCAAGCGGGTCGTCCGTGCGGTCGCGGGTGACCCGGGGCTGGATTCGGACGCCGCCAGGGAGATGCTCGCGCTGGCGGGCGAGGGCATTCCGTTCGAGGTCGTGCCGGGCATCGCCGCGGCCGTGGGCGTGCCGGCCTACGCCGGTGTGCCGCTGCGCGACGGGCAGGGCACGGACGTGCGGTTCGTCGACGCGGCCACGGCCGACGACCGCTGCTGGACCGAGCTGGGCGTCAGCGACGCGACCGTCGTGGTCTCCACGACGCTCCAGGAGGTCGGCGCGGCGGCGGGCGAGCTGGTGGCCGCTGGCCGCAAGCCGGACACCCCCATGACCGTCACGCTGGCCGGCACCACGACCCGGCAGCGCACCTTCGCCGCGACGCTCGGGGGGATCACGCAGACCCTCAAGCAGGCCAAGGTGCTGCCCTCGCCCGACGGCGGGCAGCCCGTCATAGCCGTGGTCGGCGAGCGCAGTGCCCCGGCGCAGCGCGACCAGCTGGCCTGGTTCGAGTCCAAGCCGCTGTTCGGCTGGCAGGTCCTGGTGCCGCGCACCAAGGAGCAGGCGGCCTCCCTCTCCGACCAGCTGCGCTCCTACGGCGCGGTGCCGGCCGAGGTGCCGACGATCGCCGTGGAGCCGCCGCGTACCCCGCAGCAGATGGAGCGCGCGGTCAAGGGCCTGGTGACGGGCCGCTACGAGTGGATCGCCTTCACCTCGGTCAACGCCGTCAAGGCGGTGCGCGAGAAGTTCGAGGAGTACGGGCTCGACGCCCGCGCCTTCGCCGGGATCAAGGTCGCGGCGGTGGGCGAGCAGACCGCCAGGGCGCTGGTCGAGTTCGGCGTGAAGCCGGACCTGGTGCCCAGCGGCGAGCAGTCGGCCGCCGGGCTGCTGGAGGACTGGCCGCCCTACGACCCGGTCTTCGACCCGATCGACCGGGTGTTCCTGCCGCGCGCCGACATCGCCACCGAGACGCTGGTGGCCGGGCTGATCGAGCTGGGCTGGGAGGTGGACGACGTGACCGCGTACCGCACCGTGCGCGCCTCGCCGCCGCCCGCCGAGACCCGGGAGGCCATCAAGGGCGGCGGGTTCGACGCGGTGCTGTTCACCTCGTCGTCCACCGTGCGCAACCTGGTCGGTATCGCGGGCAAGCCGCACAATGTCACCGTCATCGCCTGTATCGGCCCGGCCACGGCCAAGACCGCGGAGGAGCACGGGCTGCGGGTGGACGTGATGGCCCCCGAGCCGTCCGTGCACAAGCTGGCCGAGGCGCTCGCCGACTTCGGCGCCCAGCGCCGCGCCGCCGCGCTGGAGGCGGGCGAGCAGGTGAAGCGGCCGAGCGAGAAGCGCCCGGCCAGGAGGAGGGCACGCACATCATGAGCACCTACGGCGGCTTCCCGGCTGCCAGGCCGCGGCGGCTGCGCAGCATCCCGGCCATGCGCAGGCTGGTGGCCGAGCACCACACCAGGCCGTCCGACCTGATCCTGCCCGCCTTCGTGCGGGAGGGCATCGGCGAGCCTGTGCCGGTGGGCTCCATGCCGGGCGTCGTGCAGCACACCAGGGACACGCTGCGGAAGGCCGCCGTGGAGGCGGCCGAGGCGGGCGTCGGCGGGCTGATGCTCTACGGCGTGCCCGAGGAGGCGAAGAAGGACGCGGCGGGCACCGCGGGCACCGATCCGGAGGGCATCCTCCAGGTGGCGCTGCGGGACGTGCGGGCCGAGGTCGGGGACGCGCTGGTGCTGATGTCCGACCTGTGCCTGGACGAGTACACCGACCACGGCCACTGCGGGGTGCTCACCGGCGAAGGACGGGTGGACAACGACGCGACGCTCGAGCGGTACGCCGAGATGGCTCGCGTCCAGGCCGACGCGGGCGCCCACGTGCTGGGGCCCAGCGGCATGATGGACGGCCAGATCGGCTACGTCCGCGCTGCGCTGGAGGAGGCGGGGCACCAGGACGTGGCCCTGTTCGCCTACACGGCGAAGTACTCCTCCGCGTTCTACGGCCCCTTCCGCGAGGCCGTCGGCTCCTCTCTCCAGGGCGACCGCAAGACGTATCAGCAGGACCCGGCCAACGCGCGTGAGGCGCTGCGCGAGCTCTCGCTCGACCTGGCCGAGGGCGCGGACATGGTGATGGTCAAGCCGGGCCTGCCCTACCTGGACGTCCTGCGGGACTTCGCCGAGCGGACCGAGGTGCCGGTCGGCGTCTACCAGGTCTCCGGCGAGTACGCGATGGTCGAGGCGGCGGCGGAGAAGGGCTGGATCGACCGCGAGGCGGCCGTCCTGGAGTCCCTGACGAGCTTCACCCGGGCCGGCGCGAACATGATCCTCACCTACTGGGCGACCGAGGCGGCGGCGCTGCTGCGCGCGCGGTACTGAAACCGAGCCGGCCGGTGCCCGAGAGGGCACCGGCCCGGTCGAGGGCCCCATCCGTCGCGGAGGGGCCCTTGTCGTTGTCCGCTCAATCAATCCGTTTCCGTTGTGGGGGCCGGAAGGATCACTTACGCTCTTCGGCCTTGTTCGCATGAGGCGGCGGAGGGCGAAGTTCCCCCGCTGCCGAGGCAGTTGACGTCATGTCATCACACTGTGCCGGACGGCTTGACCCGCGCGACTTCGACGGCGCGCCTCTCCCGTCTCGCGAAGTCCCCTTTGTCGCAGCGCCGCCGCAGACAAAGAGGAGCACATCGTGACGACTTCCACGCGCCCCGACTTCCCTGTGGTCGACGCCCGGGCACTGGAGAGCATCGACCCGATCGAGCTGTACCCCGGGGTGACGGCCCAGGGGGTCAGCTGGACCAGCCCCGCGGACGGCTCGGACCCGCTGCCGCGCGAGGCATACGTACGGTTAGCCCCGGGGTCCGGCTACACCGAGCCCGACCACCACGGCGACAGCAGCGAGATCCTGGTCGTCGTCGAGGAAGAGCTCAGCGACGAGGGCGGCCACTACCCGGCGGGCAGCCGCGTCCGGGGGGCCAAGGGCTCCACCCACCAGCCGCACAGCGAGCAGGGCTGCCTGCTGTACGCGTTCTTCCCCGAGCGCTGAGGCCCGTCGGGCCCGGCGGTCCCGGTGACCGGGACCGGCCGCTCCCCGTTCGCATGCGTTCGTTTCCGTACACCTCGCTGTCGAACCCGCCCAGTTGTATGGCAGTTGTGACGGGGCCCCGCATCGCGCCCCGCGCCGTAGCACCATGGCCTGACCCACGCCACCCAGCGGGAGAGGACGGTTCTCCGCCGTGCGGGGACGCACCTTGTTCGCAGCGGAATCACCGAGGGAATCGATGCCTCAACCTCCAGCGGACGCGGCGGCACGCCGCCGTCTGATACGGCTGGCGACGGCGCCCGCCCTTGTCGTCGCACTCGCCGGCGCCGGAGCCGTGGCCTACCTGTGGAACGCGGGGGAACCCGGCGGCACGACGGCCGCGGGGACCGGTTTCGACGACACCGGCGCCGTGGGCGTGCTCGCCGGGGCGTTACTCGTCGCGGCCGCAGCGCTCGTCGCCGGCCTGCGGACCGCCGCCGCCCAGGCGCGCACCTGTCAGGCGCGCTACGCCGGACTGCGCCGTGCGGCCGAGCGCGGCCGTGCCGAGACGGCGGCGCAACTGCGCAGGCTCCAGGCGGGCCAACCGCTCAGCGCGCCCCCGCACGCGCCCGCGCCCGAACCCCGCCCCGGCGGCGACCCACTGGACTCGCTCGCCCACGAACTCGCCCTCGCGCGGCACGCCGCGCACAGCGCGGTGGCACAGGCCGCCGACCTGGCCGCGCGCGGCGCCACCCCCCGCGCGGCGGGCAGCGGTGCGGAAGGGCCCCGGCAGGGGCTCGGCGCGGACGAGAGGGGACCGGGACCGATTCCGAGGAGCGGGGGCAGGCCGCGTGCCGCCCGGGCCCGCCCCGTCTCCGCCGTACGGCGACAGGCCGGCCCCTTGAGGCGGCGGCGATCCGGACCACCGACGCCGGGAGACAGCCCCGCCCACCGAGAGGAAGACGCGATACAGATGAGTGAAGCACCCCTCCGACAGCGGACGGTGGACCTGTCCTGGCTGCTGACAGGACTGGTCGAGCGCGTACCGCACGCGCGCAGCGCCCTGTTGCTGTCCTCGGACGGGCTGGTGAAGGCGGCGCACGGGCTGGAGACCGACACGGCGGACCACATGGCGGCGCTCGCCTCGGGTCTGTACTCGCTGGGCCGCAGTGCCGGAGTGCGCTTCGCGGGCGGCGACGACGTGCGCCAGGTGGTGGTCGAGCTGGACAGCTCGCTGCTGTTCGTCAGTACCGCGGGCCAGGGCGCCTGTCTGGCCGTGTTCGCGGGGAGCGAGGCGGACGCGGGCGTGCTGGGCTACGAGATGGCCATGCTGGTCAAGAGCGTCCGCCCGTACCTGGCGACACCGGCCCGGCAGCCTCACGGCGCCTGACGCCATGCCAGGAGACCCCGAAGAGCCCTGGCTCGACGAAGACGCGGGCCGGTTGGTGCGCCCGTACACCGTCAGCGAGGGACGCACCAGACCTTCGGCCGACCTGGATCTGCTGACGCTGGTGCTGGCGACCGGTGTCCGCCCGGGCGGCTACCTGGGACCCGAGCACAGCCAGGTGCTCGGACTGTGCGGCGGGCCCGTGTCCGTCGCCGAGATCGCCGCGACCGTCCACCTGCCCGCCACCGTCACCAAGGTGGTGCTGTCGGACCTGGTGGACTGCGGCGCCGTCACCACGCGGGGCCCCGTCCATCTACAGGGCCCGGCCACGAACGACCGAGAACTGCTGGAGGCGGTGCTGGATGGGCTCCGTAGACGACTCTGACCCCTTCCCGACCGCGCTGAAGATCATCGTCGCGGGCGGGTTCGGGGTCGGCAAGACGACCTTCGTGGGGGCCGTCAACGAGTTCGACGGCTCCCACCGCTACAACCCCGACGAGGTGCGAGTGGCGGTCGACCTCGACCCGGGCGTTCCCGTCGTCCCGTGCGACGCCCGCGCCCCCGACTCCGCCACCGGGGTCCTCGTCTCCCTCATCCGGCACCTGATCGATCCGAGGAGCGCGCATGCCGTTCACACCGCTTGACCTCACGGCCCGCCTGCTGGTGACCCCGCAGGACACCGAGGCGCCCGCGCGGGTGGCCCGGCTGAGGGAACTGGGCATCGGCGAGCGGCCGGTACCGGAGTTCGACGCCTTCGCGCGGGAGCTGGCCCGGGTCACGGACGCGCCCTTCGCGATGGTCAACTTCATCGACGAGCGGCGGCAGTACTTCTCGGGCCTGTACGACTCGACGACGGACCCGCAAAAGGGTCCTGTCGACCCGGACGGCGGCGTGGGCCGGGTGATGGAGCGCGACCACGGCTTCTGCGTGCACGTCGTGGCCCGGCGTACCGCGCTGGTGCTGGAGGACGTGCGCGACTTCGCCCGGTTCGCCGTCAACCCCGTCGTGGACGAGGTGGGCATCAAGTCCTACCTGGGCGCGCCGCTGCTCGACCCCTCGGGCATGGCGCTGGGCACGGTCTGCGTCGTCGACCAGCGGCCGCGCCCGTGGGGCAGGGAGGGGCTGCGGACCATCAAGACGATGGCCGCCGAGCTGCGGGAGGAGATCCTGCGCGGCGTCGGCCCGTCGTGACCGCGCACCCCCGCAGGTCGTGCGCGGCCGCGTGGGGTGCGCGAGCCCGGCACGAACGGGACGGGAGACCCTGGCTCACAGCCGCTCGGGCGTGCGGATGCCGAGCAGCGCCAGGCCCTGGTGGAGGACCTTCGCGGTCATCTCGCACAGGAACAGGCGGTTCTCGGACTGCTCGGGCTCCCCGGGGTCGAGGACGAGGCAGTTCTCGAAGAACCGGCTGTAGAGCGTGGCCAGTTCGTACAGGTACGCCGTCAGCTTGTGCGGCGCGTACTCGTCGGCCGCCGTCACCAGCGTGTCCCCGAAGCCGTCCAGGTGCAGGGCCAGCGCCCGCTCGGCCGGGACCAGCTCGCGCTCCGGGTGCGGCACGGGCTCCAGCCCGTTCGCCTTGCGGAAGATCGAGCGGACCCGCGCGTACGCGTACTGGAGGTAGACGCTGGTGTCGCCCTGGAGGGAGACCATACGGTCCAGATCGAAGACGTAGTCGCGCGTCATCGAGTTGGACAGGTCCGCGTACTTGACCGCGCCGATACCGACCTGCTGGGCGCGCCGCTGGATCTCCTCCTCGGCCACGCTCGCGTCGGCCTTCTCGCGGACGACGGCCGCCGCGCGCTCCACCGCCTCGTCCAGCAGGTCGACCAGCCGCACCGTCTCGCCCTCGCGGGTCTTGAACGGCTTGCCGTCCTTGCCCAGCACGGTGCCGAACGGGAGCTGCCTGGCGGCGCCCTCGGGCAGCCAGCCGGCGCGCTGCGCCGTCTCGAACACCATCCTGAAGTGCAGCGCCTGCCTCGCGTCGACCACGTACAGCAGGGTGTCGGCCTTGAGGTCGCCGACGCGGTTGCGGATGGCGGCCAGGTCGGTGGCGGCGTAGCCGAAGCCGCCGTTGGACTTCTGGACGATCAGCGGGGTGGGCGTGCCGTCGGGGCCCTTGATGTCCTCGAAGAAGACGCACAGCGCGCCCTCGGACCGCACGGCGACCCCGGACTCCTCCAGGTCCTTGACGACCTGCTGGAGGTCGTCGTTGTAGGCGCTCTCGCCGACGATGTCCGCGTCGCGGATCTCGACGTCCAGCTCGTCGTAGACGCCCTGGAAGTACGTCTTGGACTCGTCCACGATCTTGTGCCAGAGCGCCAGCGTCTCCGCGTCGCCGCTCTGGAGCGCGGGCACCCGGTCGCGGGCGCGCGCCTTGAAGTCCTCGTCGGAGTCGAACAGGGCGCGGGAGGACTTGTAGAGCCGGTTGAGCCGGGCCATGGCGGCCTCGCCCGCGTCCTTGGCGTCGGCCGTGTCCGAGGCGTGGTCCAGCTCGTGCGGGTGCTCGATCAGGTACTGGATGAGCATGCCGAAGTTGGTGCCCCAGTCGCCGATGTGGTGGCGCCGGATCACCGTCTCGCCCCGGTGTTCGAGCAGGTGCACGACGGCGTCGCCGATCACCGTCGAGCGCAGGTGCCCGACATGCATCTCCTTGGCGACGTTCGGCTGCGAGTAGTCGATCACCGTCGTGCCGGGGTCGTCCGCGTACGGCACGCCCAGGCGCTCGTCCCGCCGGCGGGCGGCCAGGTTCTCCACGATCGCGCGGTCGGCGACGGTGATGTTGAGGAAGCCGGGGCCGGAGACCTCGATCCGGGCGATCGTCCCGTCCTCGTTCTGCGCGGGCAGCGCCTCGGTGACCTTCCCCGCAAGCTCGCGCGGGTTCCCCTTCAGCTGCTTGGCGAGCGCCAGCATCCCGTTGGCCTGGAAGTCCGCCCGGTCGCTACGTCGCAGCAGCGGGTCGGCGGAGGCGGCCTCCGGCAGAGCAGCCGAGAGGGCGTCCGAGACGCGCAGGCGGACCGTAGCGGCGAGAGAGGGGACCGTAGCCATGGAGTGCTGACCGTTCCGTCGGGGTGGCTGGATGCGCCATCCAGTATCCCACGTGCGAAGTGGGGAGCGCCGCCGGATTCCGGGGTGGGACAATGGCGGCGCAGGTTTGAAGAGCGCGACGAGAAGGAAGTGCCGGACGTGGCTTTGACCACCCATGAGGCCGACTGGGTCTCCCGTATCGCCGATGACGTCATCGCCGAAGCGGAGCGGCGCGGCCTCAAAAAGATCGTCTGCGCGTCAGGGCTGAGCCCCTCGGGCCCCATCCACCTGGGCAACCTGCGCGAGGTCATGGTGCCGCACCTGGTGGCTGACGAGATCAAGCGCCGCGGTCTGGACTGCGAGCACCTCCTGTCCTGGGACGACTACGACCGGTTCCGCAAGGTCCCGGCCGGCGTCGAGGGCGTCGACGAGTCCTGGGAGCAGCACATCGGCCGGCCCCTGACCGCCGTGCCCGCACCCTCCGGCAGTCCGTACGGCAGCTGGGCCGAGCACTTCAGGGCCGCCATGGAGGCGTCGCTGCTGGAGCTGGGCGTGGAGTACCGCGGCATCAGCCAGACCGCGCAGTACACCTCGGGCGTCTACACCGAGCAGATCCTCTTCGCCATGCGCGAGCGCGAGCGCATCGACGCCGTCCTGGACCGGTACCGCACGCTGGAGAAGGAAGCCAAGGGCGGCGGCAAGAAGCCCCAGCAGCAGAAGAAGCAGAAGCCGGACGAGGCCGAGACCGAGGCCGCCGAGGGCTCCGGCGCGGCGGGCGAGGACGACGGCTCCGGCGCCGGCGCGGGCTCCGCCTACTACCCGTACAAGCCCTACTGCACCGCCTGCGGCCGCGACCTGACCACGGTCACCGCCTACGACGACGCGACCACCGAGCTGACCTACACCTGCCGGTGCGGCCACGGCGAGACCGTCGAGCTGCGCACCTTCCACCACGGCAAGCTGGTGTGGAAGGTCGACTGGCCGATGCGCTGGGCGTACGAGGGCGTCGTCTTCGAACCCTCCGGCGTGGACCACCAGTCGCCGGGATCCTCGTTCGTCGTCGGCGGCCAGCTCGTCAAGGAGATCTTCGGCGGGCAGCAGCCCCTCGGACCGATGTACGCCTTCGTCGGCATCAGCGGCATGGCCAAGATGTCCTCCTCCAAGGGCGGCGTCCCCACCCCGGCAGACGCCCTCCAGATCATGGAGGCCCCGCTGCTGCGCTGGCTGTACGCGCGGCGCAAGCCCAACCAGTCCTTCAAGGTCGCCTTCGACCAGGAGATCCAGCGCACCTACGACGAGTGGGACGCGCTCGGCCGCAAGATCGCCGACGGCAGTGCCCAGCCCGCCGACATCGCGGCGCACACCCGCGCCTCGACCACGGCACTGGGCCCCCTCACGCTCACCGAGCGCCCGCTGCCGTACCGCACGCTGGCCTCGGTCGCCGACATCACCGGCGGCCAGGAGGAGCAGACCCTGCGCATCCTCAGCGAGCTCGACCCCGCCCACCCGGTGCACAGCCTGGACGAGGTCCGCCCGCGCCTGGACCGCGCCCACCGCTGGATCACCACCCAGGTCCCCGCCGACCAGCGCACCCGGGTACGCGAGGAGCCCGACGCCGCACTCCTCGCCTCGCTGGACGAGCAGCAGCGCGAGTCGCTGCGGCTGCTCCTGGAGGGGCTGGAGGAGAACTGGTCGCTCGAGGGCCTCACCTCCCTGGTGTACGGCGTACCGAAGATCCAGGCGGGGCTCGCCCCCGACGCGAAGCCGACCCCGGAGCTGAAGGTCTCCCAGCGCGGCTTCTTCGCCCTGCTCTACCGGCTCCTCGTCAGCCGCGAGACCGGCCCCCGGCTGCCCACGCTGCTGCTCGCGGTGGGCGCCGAGCGGGTCCGCAAGCTGCTGGGGGCGTGACACCGGCCGAGTTCACGGACCGCTACCCCGCGAGCCCCATCTCGGTGTTGTAGCGGTCCTTGAACTCGCGCATGTACGTGCCCAGATAGGTCTCGCTCAGCAGCCTGCCGTCCACCGTGGTGACCCCGAAGCCGTCGTGCAGCGTGCGGGAGAGGTGGCGCGCGGTGGGGAAGGCGCCGTGCGAGGCGACGTAGTGGCGGTACGCCTCGAAGTAGACCTCTTCGCGGGGGATGCCGTCGGGGATGCCGGCGGGCTCGTCACCGCCGTAAGGGCTGTCGTCCTCGTCCTCCTCCACGAACGCGCCCGGACCCTGGTCCGGGCCCCCTCCGGTGTCCGGGGTCGGGTACGCCTCCGCGTCCGCGTGGACGTGCGGGCCGGGCTGCTCCGGCTCCTCGTGGGGGGTCGGCTCGGGCGGGCTCGGCTCGATGAACAGTTCCTCGACGGGCGCGGGGGCCGCCGGTGCCGGGGCGTCCGCCGTGGCCGCCGCCGGCTCGCCGAGGCGCCGGTAGCGGCCGGGGGCCACCGGCACGGGGAACTCGGCCGCCGGGCGCCGAGCCGCGGGCCCCGACGCGGTCTGCGCACTCTGCCCGTCGGCGGGTTCGTCCTCCGGGGGCGGGGCGTACCCGGCCTCCGGCGCCGGGGCGGGCTGCACGGGAGGGGGAGCGGGGGTGACGGAGGCGGCGGGTTCGGACGCGGTCTCGTGCTGCGGGGCGGGCTCCCACGCGGTCGCCGCGTCCGGCGGGATCTGCGCGGGCGGCAGGCCGTCGTCGGCCCCCGTCCCGGCCACCGCGGGCGCCGGCTCGGGCAGCCTGGTGGCCTCGGGTGCGGGCTCGGGGAGCCTGGTGGCCTCGGGCGCCGTCTCGCGCAGCGGCACCCCGTAGCGGACGAGCTTCAACGGCATCAGCGCCTCCACGGGCGCCCGGCGCCGCCAGGCGCGTCCGTACCGGGCGCGCAGCCGGGTCTCGTAGATGAGCCGGTCCTGCTCCATCCGGATCACCTGGTCGTAGCTGCGCAGCTCCCACAGCTTCATCCGCCGCCACAGCAGGAAGGTGGAGGGGAAGGCCAGCATCCAGCGGGAGAGGCGCACGCCTTCCATGTGCTTGTCCGCGGTGATGGCGGCGACGCGTCCCGTGGCGTGCCGCGCCGCCTCCACGGTGACGACGAAGAGCACCGGGATGACCGCGTGCATGCCCACGCCGAGCGGGTCGGGCCAGGCGGCGGCGCCGTTGAAGGCGATGGTGGCGGCCGTCAGGAGCCAGGCGGTCTGCCGCAGCAGCGGAAAGGGAATGCGGATCCACGTCAGCAGCAGGTCCAAAGCGAGCAGGACGACGATGCCGGCGTCGATGCCTACGGGGAAGAACGGGGCGAAGGCGCCGAAGCCCTTGCGTTCCGCGAGGTCGCGGACGGCCGCGTAGGAGCCCGCGAAACCGATCGCGGCGATCACCATGGCGCCGGCGATGACGACGGCGATCAGTATGCGGTGTATTCGGGTCAGTTGTACGCCCTGCACTGGAGTTGTCCCCACCCTCTGGAACCCGCCCTCGGAAACTGGCGCGCCCACCTTGGCACACTCCGGGGCCCCGGCATGCGCGGAGCCCGGCCTCCGTGCGGAAGGGCCGGGCTCCGGGGCGCGGTGGGCGACCTGGCGGTCACGTGATCTGCTTGACCGCTTCCTTGGCCGCCTTCTCGGCCTTCTTCTTCACCTCGTCGGCGTCCGGCTTCTTGGCGTCCTCGAAGCCCGCGCCCTCGTAGTCGACGGTGACCACCACGTTCTCGACGCGGGTGACCAAGCGCTCGGCCCGGTACTCGGAGGTCTTGCCCTTGGTGTCTTCCTTCTTGGTCTCGTAGGCGACGGCCGAGGCTTCGTCGCCTACGCCGGAGACCTTGAACTCCTTGAGGTCGCGGTTGCTCTTGTTGGCGGTCTTCTCGTCGACCTGCTGCTTGGCGTGGTCCGCGGCGCGCTTGTCGCCCGCGCCGATGGCCGGGTCGGAGTCGAAGCGCTTGAAGGAGAGAGTCAGCTGACGGTAGTCGTACTTGTCGAGCCCGCTCCACAGGCAGCTGTTGGAGGCGTCGGTGTCACCGGAGCCGACCTTCTTGCCCGACTTGTCGTCGGTGCCGGGCACGAGGTCCTTGACGGCGTCCTTGCCGAGGCTCTTGCACGAGTCGGGCAGCTTCTTGAACTTGGCGGGCTTCACGGTCGGCGACTTGCTCGCCGAGGCCGAGGGGGAGTCCGACTCTTTGCCCTGGTCGGAGTCCGAGGAGCAGCCGGCGACCAGCAGGACGGGGAGCGCCACTGCCGCACAGGCGAGCGTGTTCCTGACGGTTTTGCTCCGTCGAGGGGCGTTGCGCGGGGCGTTTCGGTGCATGGTTCCTTCGCTTCCGGGGTCTTCACCAGTTGTGCCGAGCCGGGGGGTGGCAGCGGTGCTGTCGGAACGGTACGCAACCTGTGGGCTCATGTGGGCGTTTCGCGGCACCTTCCGGGGCGTGGGACTGCCCACAGGGTGGGGTCGGCCACAGCGGAGTGCGGGAAAAAGGGGCGAAAGCCCCCATACGGTCGGCCTGGTCGGTTCGGTCAGTCTCCGAACTGCTCCGCGAGGTGGCCGGCGAGCTTGCGCGCCTTCTCCTGGAGTTCCTCGCTGTCCGGGATGCGGTGTTTGTCGGTCACCCACTGGTCGTACTCGACGGTGGCGATCACGTTCGCGGTGCGGAAGACGAGGGTGACGTCCCGGTGGATGCCGGAGTCCGCGGTGTGCAACGCGTCGTCGATGTAGGCGGCGTCCGCCAGGTCGTCCAGGGAGCGGGGTGCCAGGTCCTCGTCCGGGGTGGGGGTCTCGGACCCGGGAGAGGCCGACTCCCCGTCCCCGCCACCCTTGCCCCCCTTGTCGCCCGTGCCGCCGTCCGAGTCGGCGGAGCCGCCCGTGCCGCCCTTGCCGTGCTCGTCGGCTCCGTCGCTCTCGTGGCCCCTGCCGGACTCCTCGGTCGGCGAGGCGTGGCCCTCGGGTGTCTTGCCGCCGCTCTCGCCCGGCTCGCCCGACGCGTCGGGGTCCTTGTCGGAGTCGGAGCCTGCGCCCGAGTCGGAATCCGTGCTCTCGTCGCCCGGCGCGAGGGGAATGTGCGCCTTGCGGGCCTTCTTGGCGTACAGCTGCGCCGCCTGTTCGTCGTCGCTGACGGACGGGTCGTAGGAGACCACCCGCTCGAAGTCGATGTTCAGGTGGCGGGTGCTGAGAGTGGTGGCGTTCTTCCAGCGGCAGCCGACCCTGCGGTCGGTGTCGTAGGTGGCGCTCGGCTCGCCCTCGTAGGGGTCGGCGCTCGGGCTGGGGGCCGCCGTGCCGTCGTCCTCGGCCGCCGCGGCACCGGGCAGCAGGTCGCGCAGGGTGCCCGTGCCGACGGCGTCGCACGGTTCGGGCAGGGTGCTGTACTTGCCGGGCTCGGCCGCGCTCGGGGAGGCCGTAGAGCCTCCCGGCTTGCCGTCCTTGCCGTCCCCCGAGTCGGAGGAGCCCGTGCAGGCGGTGAGGGCGCCGGCGAGTACGAGGGCGAGTGCTGCCTTGGTCGCGTACGGCGCGCGCACGGCGTCCCTCTTTGCCCTCCGCGGCACGGCTGGCCTCCTCGCTGGGTCGTCGTCGGGGGCGTCGCCGTCCGCGCACGCCCGTGAGGCGTTCCGCCGAGGGGGCGACGGCACCATGTCTACCGCACCCGCTGCTCGGGCGTCCGGTCGCCTGGCGCCTATGGTGCGCAAAGTCAGTCTTTTCCCTTTCGCCGCTCTTCTGGCCTTGTGGGAGGCCCCGCGGTGCGGCCGCGCCATGTTCCGGATTGGCAACGACCCCTCCGTCGACGCCTCCACGGGGGTTCCGGGCGGTGGCAGGGGCCCTAGGCTTACCGGGTTCCACTGGTCACGCAGCGTGGTGGCGGTTGCCGAGGTGCGGTCCAACGCACCTGCTGCTGTGGGCGGTTGAGCGGAAAATCAGGCTTTGGAGGGCGCTGATCAGCCGGATTACTTTCATCCGCGTCGGGTAGCGGCCCTGCGAATCCATGTCAGAGACCGCGCGCTAACGAGGACGCGTGTCCTCCGGAGGAAGGGCAATAGTCAAACGTGAAACCTGAGACAGAGGAGGCTCATGCCTCCAGCGGGGGGCTGACCCGGGGCCCCCAGACCGATCGCATCGTGTTCGGTGTCACGGCACTGCTCACGCTCATCTTCGTCGTATGGGGCGCGGTCGCGACGGACTCGCTGGGCGACGTCTCCAAGACGATGCTCGACTGGACGATGCACAACGGTGGCTGGGCCTTCGTGCTCGCCGCGACGGGCTTCGTGATCTTCTCGCTGTGGCTGGCCTTCAGCCGCTACGGCAAGATCACCCTCGGCAAGGAGGGGGAGCAGCCGGAGTTCAAGACCGTCTCGTGGATCGCGATGATGTTCAGCGCCGGCATGGGCATCGGGCTGATGTTCTACGGCGTGAGCGAGCCGCTGAGCCACTTCAACGACGCCCCGCCCGGCACCGACCCGGCCAACGACGCGGACCGCATGCAGACGTCGCTGGCCACCACGCTCTTCCACTGGACGCTCCACCCGTGGGCGATCTACGCGGTCGTCGGCCTCGCCATCGCCTACAGCTGCTTCCGCCGTGGCAGGCGGCAGACGATCAGCGCGGTCTTCACCCCGCTGATCGGTGAGCGGGCCGCCAACGGCGGTGTCGGCAAGGTCATCGACATCCTCGCCATCTTCGCCACGCTGTTCGGCTCCGCCGCGTCGCTGGGTCTGGGCGCGCTCCAGATCGGCAGCGGCATAGAGGAGGCCGGCTGGGCGAGCAAGGTCAGCACCGGCGTGCTGGTCACCATCATCGTCGTGCTGACCGCGGCGTTCGTCTTCTCCGCCGTCTCCGGTGTGGAGAGGGGCGTCCAGTGGCTGTCCAACATCAACATGGTGCTGGCCGGCCTGCTGGTGGTCTTCCTCTTCGTCGTCGGGCCGACGATCCTCATGCTCAACATGGTGCCGACCTCGCTCGGCAGCTACCTCGGCGACCTGCCGCAGCTGATCGGGCGGACGGACTCCTCAAGCGGTAAGGGCGTGGCCGAGTGGCTGTCCGGCTGGACGGTCTTCTACTGGGCCTGGTGGATCTCCTGGACGCCGTTCGTGGGCATGTTCATCGCCCGCATCAGCCGGGGCCGCACCATCCGCCAGTTCGTCGGCGGCGTGATCCTGGTCCCCAGCGTCGTGAGCCTCATCTGGTTCTCCATCTTCGGCGGCACCGCCATGAAGCTCCAGTCCGACGGCACCAACCTGGGCGACACCCAGGAGGCGCAGCTGTTCAACGTGCTGAACGAGTACCCGATCGCCAGCGTCACCGGCTTCATCGTGATGCTCCTGGTCGGCATCTTCTTCGTCTCCGGAGCGGACGCGGCCTCGATCGTGATGGGCACGCTCTCGCAGAAGGGCACGCTGGAGCCCAGCCGCGGCGTCGTCATCATCTGGGGTGTCCTCACCGGCGCCGTCGGCGCGATCATGCTGATGATCGGTGGTGGTGGGGACGAAGCGCTGGAAGGTTTGAAGAACCTCACCATTTTGGTGGCGGTCCCCTTCACGGTCGTGATGATCGGCTTGTGCATCGCCCTCTCCAAGGACCTGCGCAGGGACCCGCTGATCATCCGTACCGAGCGGGGCGAGGAGGCCGTGGGCAGCGCGGTGGTCGCCGGGCACGAGCAGTACGGCGGCGACTTCGAGTTCCAGATCGCGCCGGTCGACCCGGACGCGCCCAAGCTGGACGCGGAGATCCTGGACGAAGAGGTGGCCCAGGCCGTGGCCGACGCCGTGGTGGCCGACGACTCCGGCGAGACCGCCGGTGCGCAGAACGGCAAGGCGTCGGGCGACTCGTCCGCCTCAGGGCGGGTGAGCACCGACAAGGGCAAGGACTGAGCGTCAGATCCCCACCCGACGAGGACGGGCGCCCCGCCACCGCTGACACGGTGGCGGGGCGCCCGTCCTCGCACTCAGGCGTGAGGCCCCGTGCTCTGGCGCGCCGTCAGTTCGCGTGTGTGCCACCGCTTGTACGCCCAGGCGGGCCGGCGACAGCCGCGGCACCTCGTGCGTGGCCTCGCGCGGCGACTTCCGCGGCGCGGCGTCCACGCCCTCACCCGGCGCGCCCTCCTCGGCGCGGTCGGCCCGCGCGGTTGGCGGTGCGGTGCGGTTGGCGGGGCGTCGGCGGGAGTTGGTGGAGGGTTTACGGCCACACCAGGCAGTAGGCCTGGTGGCCCGCCTCGTGGAGGCGGTCGGAGAAGTCCTGCCAGCGGTGCAGGAGCTGGTAGACGTTGAAGGCGTCCTGCGGCCCTGCCCGGTCGGGGACCGTGGACCAGATGAACGCCGCCGCGCCCACCGTCTCGTCCCCGACGCCGCGCAGCGGGTCGACGACCGTCATGGGGAGCTTCACCACGGCGTAGTCCGGGTGCAGGACGACGAGTTCGAGCGGCGGGACCCGGTGCAGCGGTATGCCCTCGATCCCCGTCAGCACCATCGCCGCCATCGTCTCGGGCTTGATCTTGGTGAACATGCCCTGGCCCAACTCGTCCCCGCCCAGCTCCTCGGGGCGCATCGAGATGGGGACGCGCGCGGCCGTGGCACCGTCCGGTGCCCCGAAGTACTTGTAGGTCACCCCCACTCGGCCGCCACCCCTGCTGCTCCTGATCTTCGCCGTGCTGCCGATTCCCGCGAGCCCGGCGCCCTGACCGAGGCCGCCGCCCCGCACGAGTCCGCTGCCGCTCGTGGTCCCGTCCTCCGCCACCGGGCCGTTCGGCCCGGCGCCGCCGTGCTGCATGCCCTCGTGTGCCGTGCCGCCGCTCGGCCCGGCGCCGCTGTCCGGCCTGCCGCTGTGTGTTCTCCCCGCTGTGGTCCCGCTCTCGGTCTCGGCCGCAGTGCGCCTGTGGCGCCCCTGCGCACGCTCCGGGCCAGTCTCCGAGGGGCCGGGCCCCTCTCCCAGTCCGCCACCGCGATGCATGTCACCACCCGACTGCTCATCCGGGCCGCACTGCCGTCCCCGTGCGGCCCGATCATCGTGTCAGAGACCTCCCCGTCCCACGGAGCGTGAAACGCCCCGAAGGCCCCGCACACGGGCCTGATGACACCATGGCTTTCGTGACTTACTCGTACAGTGCACCAGTATCGCAGTCGCTCTTCGACCGCGCCGCCGCCGTGACACCAGGAGGCGTGAACTCGCCGGTCCGCGCCTTCCGCGGGGTGGGCGGAACGCCCCGGTTCATGGTGTCGGGCTCCGGCCCCTACCTCACGGACGCGGACGGGAGGGAGTACGTCGACCTCGTCTGCTCCTGGGGCCCGACGATCCTCGGCCACGCGCACCCCGAGGTCACCGCGGCCGTGCGGCAGGCCGTGGAGCGCGGCACGTCCTTCGGCACCCCCGTCGAGGACGAGGTGGCGCTCGCCGAGGAGATCGTGCACCGGATCGACCCCGTCGAGCAGGTACGTCTCGTCTCCTCCGGCACCGAGGCGACCATGTCGGCGATCCGGCTGGCGCGCGGGTTCACCGGCCGCCCCAAGGTCGTCAAGTTCGCCGGGTGCTACCACGGGCACGTCGACGCGCTGCTCGCCTCGGCCGGGTCCGGCGTCGCCACGCTGGGCCTGCCGGACACGCCGGGGGTCACCGGAGCGCAGGCCGGCGACACGATCGTGCTGCCGTACAACGACCTGGACGCGGTCCGCGAGGCGTTCGCCGCGCACCCCCGCGAGATCGCCTGCGTGATCACCGAGGCCGCGCCGGGCAACATGGGCATCGTCCCGCCGCGCGACGGCTTCAACCAGGGGCTCAAGGACCTGTGCGCCGCCGACGGCGCGCTCTTCATCTCCGACGAGGTCATGACCGGCTTTCGCGCGAGCCCGCGCGGCTGGTTCGGCATCGACGGTGTCGTCCCCGACCTGGTGACCTTCGGGAAGGTGATGGGCGGCGGCTTCCCGACCGCCGCGTTCGGCGGCCGCAAGGACGTCATGGACCACCTCGCTCCGGCAGGCCCCGTCTACCAGGCCGGCACCCTGTCGGGGAACCCGGTCGCCACCGCCGCGGGCCTGGCCCAGCTGCGGCTGCTGGCCGCCAACGACTTCGCCGCGCACGCCGTGGTCGACTCCGCGGCGCGCCAGGTGCGCGAGCTGGCCACCGAGGCGCTGACCAGCGCGGGCGTGGCGCACACGGTGCAGACGGCGGGCACCATGTTCTCCGTCTTCTTCGGCGACTTCGGCGACGCCGGGGTCCGCACGTACGACGACGCCAGGAAGCAGGAGTCGTTCCGCTTCACCGCGTTCTTCCACTCGATGCTCTCCCAGGGCGTCTACCTGCCGCCGTCCGGCTTCGAGATCTGGTTCGTCTCCGCCGCGCACGACGAGCGCGCCATCGAGCGGATCGCCGCCGCGCTGCCGGCCGCCGCCCGCGCCGCCGCCGAGGCGGTGCCGGCATGAGCCAGGGCGAGGACGTGAGCCGGAACACCGGCAGCCAGGCGCTCGACGGCGGCGAGACCGGCGCCCGCACGGACGACAAGACCGTCACCGTCGTGCACGTGATGCGGCACGGCGAGGTCCACAACCCCGACGGCGTCCTGTACGGACGCAAACCCGGCTACCACCTCTCCGACCTCGGCCGCCGCATGGCCGACCGCGTCGCCGAGCACCTGGAAGGCCGCGACCTCACCCACGTCGTCGCCTCCCCGCTGGAGCGCGCCCAGGAGACCGCGGCCCCCGTCGCCAAGGCGCACGGACTCGACGTGGCCACCGACGCACGGCTGATCGAGGCCGGCAACGTCTTCGAGGGCAAGACCTTTGGCGTCGGCGACGGCGCGCTGCGCAGGCCGGCGAACTGGCGCCACCTGCGCAACCCCTTCCGCCCCTCCTGGGGCGAGCCGTACCTCGAACAGGTCGTGCGGATGCGCGCCGCGATCGAGACCGCGAAGGACGCGGCGCGCGGCCACGAGGCGGTGTGCGTCAGTCACCAGCTGCCGATCTGGATCCTCCGCAGCTTCGTCGAGCACCGCAGGCTGTGGCACGATCCGCGCCGCCGCCAGTGCACGCTCGCCTCGCTGACGAGCTTCACCTTCCTCGGCGACCGCATCGTCTCCGTCGGCTACACCGAACCGGCCCGCGACCTGGTGCCGGAGCACCTGCGCGGCGGGGCGAAGCGGGGCCGCGGCCCCAAGGGCGCACAGGGGCGGGGTGCGGGAGCCTAGAGGCCCGTGGGCCGCACCCGCGCGCCGGCCGTGTCCCGCACCCCGCCGTGGGCGCCCCTCGGGTGCGGCCCGTTGGGAGCGCCGCGCACAACCGGTGCAAAGCGTCAGGGCGACGGGGCAACAGGGGGGTGCGGAAGATCGCTCATACGCGCATGCGAAACTTTTCACATGAGCCAGACCCGCGCCTCCCGCCGCCGCACCACCCTGCTGGCCGCCGGGGTCGCCGCCGGCGCGCTGCTGCTGTCCGCGTGCAGCGGCGAGCAGCCCGGCTCGTCCTCCGGCGACACGAAGTTCGTGAAGGGCACGGGTGAGATCACCAAGGTGCCCGAGGGCAAGCGCACCGAGGCGCCGGAGCTGGCGGGCACCTCGGTGGACGGAAAGAAGCTGAAGCTCTCCGACTACGAGGGCAAGGTCGTCGTGCTCAACGTGTGGGGCTCGTGGTGCAGCCCCTGCCGCGCGGAGGCCCCCAACCTGACCAAGGTCGCCCACGACACCGAGGACCAGGACGTCCAGTTCCTCGGCATCAACACCCGCGACCTGGACAAGGCCAACGCGCAGGCGTTCGAGCGCAGCTACGACGTCGACTATCCGAGCTTCTACGACCCCAGTGGCAAGCTCATCCTCAAGTTCCCCAGCAACACCCTCTCGCCGCAGGCCATCCCCTCCACCCTCATCCTCGACCGGGACGGCAAGGTCGCGGTGCGGGCGCTGAAGTCGCTGAGCGAGAAGGAGCTGCGCTCGGCGCTCGACCCTCTGATCGACGCGAAGTGACCGCCCCATGACCTCCCTCGCGGCCGGTCCCGTGGCCTCTCTGGCGGCCTCGGGCGTGAACGACACCGTCCTCAGCGGCGCCCTGCTGCTCGCGCTGCCGATCGCGCTGCTGGGCGGGCTGGTCTCCTTCTTCTCGCCGTGCGTGCTGCCGCTGGTGCCCGGCTACCTCTCCTACGTCACGGGGGTCAGCGGCACCGACCTGGCCGAGGCGCGGCGCGGCCGGATGTTCCTGGGCGCCGGCCTTTTCGTGCTGGGCTTCACCGCCGTCTTCGTCTCGGGCGGCGCCCTGTTCGGCGGCTTCGGCGCCACCCTCCAAGAGCACCGGGACGTCATCTCCAAGGTGCTGGGCGCTTTGACGATCCTGCTGGGGCTCGCCTTCATGGGCGTGCTGGGGCCGCTGGCGCGCCTCACCCAGCGGGAGGTGCGCATCCACAAGCGGCCCGCGATAGGGCTGGCGGGCGCCCCCATGCTGGGGGTGCTCTTCGGTATCGGCTGGACGCCCTGCATCGGGCCGACCCTCGCCGCGGTCCTCACGCTCTCCTCGGACCAGGGGAGCGCGGGTCGCGGTGCGCTGCTGACGGTGGCCTACTGTCTGGGGCTGGGCGTTCCTTTCGTCCTCGCCGCCCTCGCCTTCCGCCGCGCGCTGGGCGCCTTCGGCTGGGTGAAGCGGCACTACGCGTGGGTCATGCGGCTCGGCGGCGGGATGCTCGTCGCCGTCGGTGTCCTGCTCGTCACAGGCATCTGGGACCGGATCGTCTACGAGATCACGGTCTGGTCGTCCGACTTCACTGTGGGGATCTGATCCATGAGCACGACCGATACCGGCAAGGACGTCGGTACCGAGGCAGGGACCGAGGGCGCGGGCACCGCGGGTGAGTCCGAGGCGGCCAGGGAGCGGGAGGCGGCCGCGCAGCTGTCGACGGCGCCCAGCGAGGAGAAGCTGAACGTTCCCTCGCTCGGCCCGCTGGGCTGGGCGCGGTGGTTCTGGCGGCAGCTGACGTCGATGCGGGTGGCGCTGATCCTGCTCTTCCTGCTGTCGCTGGGCGCGATCCCCGGCTCCGTGATCCCGCAGACCCCGGTGGACGCGCTCAAGGTCGAGAAGTTCCGCGAGGACCACACCACGCTGGCGCCGCTCTACGACAAGCTCCAGCTGTTCGACGTCTACACCTCGGTGTGGTTCTCGGCGATCTACATCCTGCTGTTCATCTCGCTGATCGGCTGCATCGTCCCCCGCACCTGGCAGTTCCTCGGCCAGCTGCGGTCGCGCCCGCCGCGCGCGCCGCGCCGGCTCGACCGGATGCCGGTCTACACCACCTGGCGCACCGAGGCCGCGCCCGATCAGGTGCTGGGCGCCGCGCGGTCGCTGCTCAGGCGCAGGCGGTTCCGCACCCATCAGGAGCAGGACGACGGCGGGTCGTCGCAGGACGCCGTCGCCTCGGAGAAGGGCTATCTGCGGGAGGCGGGCAACCTGGCCTTCCACATCGCGCTGATCGTCCTGCTGCTGGCGTTCGCCTCCGGGCAGCTGTTCAAGTCCGAGGGCCGCAAGCTGGTCGTCCAGGGCGACAGCTTCTCCAACGTGCTGACCCAGTACGACGACTTCCAGTCGGGCTCGCTGTTCACCTCCGGCATGCTCGACCCCTTCTCCTTCCGGCTGAAGGACTTCCACGCCACCTACGAGACCAGCGGCCCCAACAAGGGCACCGCGCGCGACTACCGCGCCGACATCTCCTACACCAAGGGCGGGCAGGCCGAGGGGACCGAGGGCACGATCAAGGTGAACCACCCGCTCCAGGTCGGTTCCTCCAAGGTCTACCTGATCGCGAACGGCTACGCGCCCGTCGTCTCCGTCAAGGACGGCAAGGGCGACCTCGCCTACCGCGGCCCCGTGCCCTTCCTCCAGCAGGACAACAACCAGACCTCCAGCGGCGTCGTCAAGGTCCCCGACTACGTGGACGCCAAGGGCCGCAAGGACCAGCTCGGCTTCCAGGGCTTCTTCGTCCCGGACTTCCGGCCCGACAGCGGCACCATGTTCTCCCAGTCGCCCCTGCTGGAGAACCCGGCGATGTTCCTGACCGCCTACCACGGCAACCTCGGCGTCGACGGCGGTCCCGCGCAGAACGTCTACCAGCTCGACACCGACAACATGGAGAAGTTCACGGAGAAGGACGGCAGCCCCTTCGCCAAGAAGCTCACCCCCGGCGACACCATGACCCTGCCCAACGGCGCGGGTTCCCTCGAGTTCGAGGGCGTCAAGGAGTGGGCGAACTTCCAGGTCTCCCACCAGGTGGGCAACGGCTGGGCCCTCGGCGGTGCGCTGGCGGCCATCGCGGGGCTCGCCGGTTCGCTGTTCATCCAGCGCCGCCGCGTGTGGGTGCGGGCGTACGCGGGTGGCGACGGCGCCACCGTCGTCGAGATGGCCGCACTGGGCCGCAGCGAGTCCGCACGGCTGCCCGACGAACTCGCCTCCCTGGCCACCGATATGCAAGGCGCGGCACCCGTCGCGTCCGAGACGAGAGCCGACGCCGCCGACGAGGCCGCCACCGATGAGGCGGACGCGTCCAAGACACCGGCCGATCCTGCCCAAGCCCCCGAAGGAGCAGGCAAGTGAACCTCCTGGCAGCCGAGCCCAACGAGCAGCTCGCTCAGATCAGCAACTATCTGGTCTATTCGGCGATGGCCGTCTACGTGCTGGCCTTCTGCGCGTACATCGCCGAGTGGACGTTCGGCTCGCGCAGCAAGGTGGCCCGCACCGCCGCCGCGCTGACCAAGAAGCCCGACGCGGACGACGCCGTGCCCGCGCAGACCGGCGGCGTCACTGTACGGGCCAAGGCGGCCGAGGGCGGTACGGCCGTGCTGGAGAAGCCTGCTCCGCCGAAGACACCGAAGATCGTCACCCGCTCCGGAAACGGCCGGCGCGGCGACCTGCCCGACGGCCCCGGCGCCGCGGCGGGCGACCAGCAGGGCGACATGTACGGGCGCATCGCCGTCTCGATGACGGTGCTCGCCTTCCTGCTGCACTGCGCCGGAGTGCTGACCCGCTCCCTGTCGGTGCAGCGCGCCCCCTGGGGCAACATGTACGAGTTCTCGACGGCTTTGTCGATGGTCGCCGTCGCCGGGTATCTGGGCTTTCTGATCGCCAAGAAGAACGTCCGCTGGATCGGACTGCCGCTGGTCACCACCGTGCTGCTGGACCTCGGCCTGGCCGTCACCGTCCTGTACACCGACAGCGACCAGCTGGTGCCCGCGCTGCACTCCTACTGGCTGTGGATCCACGTCTCGCTGGCCATCATCTGCGGTGCGCTGCTCTACCTCGGCGCCGTCGGCTCGCTGCTCTACCTGTTCCGGGACTCCTACGAGACGAAGCTGCTGGGCGGCGGCAAGCCGGGAGCCGTGGGCACCTCGATCCTGGAGCGGCTGCCCTCGGCGGCCTCCCTCGACAAGTTCGCCTACCGGATCAACGCCACCGTCTTCCCGTTCTGGACCTTCACCATCGTCGCGGGCGCCATCTGGGCGGGCGACGCCTGGGGCCGCTACTGGGGCTGGGACCCGAAGGAGGTCTGGTCGTTCATCACCTGGGTCGCCTACGCTTGCTACCTGCACGCACGCGCCACGGCGGGCTGGAAGGGACGCAAAGCCGCATACCTCGCGCTCCTCGCGTTCGCCTGCTTCCTGTTCAACTACTACGGCGTGAACATCTTCTTCAACGGCAAGCACTCCTACGCGGGCGTCTGAGCGCCCGCCCCCTCGCACAGCACACGGACCAGGGCGCGGGACGAAGGAGAGGGTTGGAGCCATGAGCACCGACAGCGAGCAGGCGGCACCCGGCGGGGTCCCCTACGGAAGCGCACGCAGCAGCGCCGACGGCGCCGCCCACACGGTCGGCTTCGAGCTGTCCTTTCCGCACCCGCCCGAGAGCGTCTGGGCCGCGGTGGCCACCCCCGCGGGGCTGCGGGGGTGGCTGGCCGCCGCCGACCCCTTCGAGCCCGGGCCCGGCGGAGCGGTGACGCTGCGCTGGCTGCACGGGGGAGCGGACGCCGCCGACCGCCTCACCGCGCCGGGACGGATCACGGCGTGGTCGCGGCGGCGGCTCGCCGAGTACACGGTCGACGCGCGCGGATCCTTCGGCTTCACCCTGCGCGGTGCGCCCGACGAGGAGGGCACCCGGGTCCGCTTCCGCAACGACTTCACCGGCGACCCGGGCCGGCTGCTGGACGTCCTCGCCGGCTGGCACCAGCACTTCGAGCTGCTGAGCGAGGAGCTGCGGGGGCGCCCCGCGGACTGGACCGCCTGGACGCCGAGCCGCTTCACCGCGCTGCGCGCGGAGTACGCCGACCGGCTGTGAGCCCCAAGCTCCCTCTCCTGCGGGAAGAAGGTGGGCTTCCTCCCGGGAAGGAAGGCGGGGCGGGGAGGCGTCGTCGGGAGGGTGGGTCAGGAGTCGTCCTGGTTGCGGTCCTGGCGGTTGTTGCGCAGCTCTTCGTCCGGGTGCCGCGGCTCGGGCGCGGAATCGCCGCCCCGGCCGGCCTCGTCCTCATCCTCGGGCGGCCGGCCGCCCTCCAGTGACTTGAGGAACTCCGGGTTGTCGTCGGGGGCGACCCAGCGGCGTTCGTCGGCACGTACCGCGCCGTAGGGGGTGTTGCGGCGGGGGCGGCCCACCAGGAACCAGGCGATGGGACCCAGCAGCACCTGCCCGAACAGCAGGATGAGGATGACCCACACCACCTTGGGCAGCTTGCGCACCTCGTTCTCGGGGGTGTTCAGACAGTCGATGAACGCGTAGATCCACAGGGCCAGGATCACGAGGACGGGCAGGAGCCTGATGATCACGCGGAACGCCCCCTGGGTGCGAGATGCCGCCGGACGGATGCGGTGCAGGGCCCGGCGTCCGGGTCCCACGGTGCCAGCGTAATGGGCCGCGCCCAGGCCCCGGCGCTCAGGGCGCGGGCCGCGAGGGAGATACTGGGGGGTATGGCATACGACGATCTCCGCTCGCTCCTGCGGGCGCTGGAGCGTGACCGCGACCTCGTCCGGGTCAAGGCCGAGGTCGACCCCCACCTGGAGGTCGGGGAGCTCGTCGACCGGGTGAACAAGGCGGGCGGCCCCGCGCTGCTGTTCGAGAACGTCAAGGGCTCGGACATGCCGCTGGCCATGAACGTCTACGGCACGGACCGCCGGCTGCTCAAGGCGCTCGGCCTGTCCTCCTACGACGAGATCAGCGACAAGATCGGCGGCCTGCTCAAGCCCGAGCTGCCGCAGGGCTTCGTCGGCTTCCGTGAGGCATTCGGGAAGCTCGGTGCCATGACGCACGTGCCGCCGAAGAAGGTGAAGGAGGCGCCTGTCCAGGAAGTCGTCCGCCGGGGCGACGAGGTGGACCTGGACCGGCTGCCCGCGCTGTTCACCTGGCCCGGCGACGGCGGCTCCTTCTTCAACCTGGGCCTCACCCACACCAAGGACCCCGAAAGCGGCGTGCGCAACCTGGGCCTCTACCGGCTCCAGCGGCACGACAAGCGCACCATCGGGATGCACTGGCAGATCCACAAGGACAGCCGCAACCACTACCAGGTCGCCGCGCGGCGCGGCGAGAAACTGCCCGTCGCCATCGCCTTCGGCTGCCCGCCCGCCGTCACCTACGCCTCCACCGCGCCGCTGCCCGCCGACATCGACGAGTACCTGCTGGCCGGCTTCCTCCAGGGCAAGCGCGTCGAGATGGTCGACTGCAAGACCGTCCCGCTCCAGGTCCCCGCGGACGCCGAGGTCGTGCTGGAGGGCTGGCTGGATCCCGGCGAGATGCTGCCCGAGGGCCCCTTCGGGGACCACACCGGCTTCTACACCCCGCAGGAGCTCTTCCCCGCGCTGCGGATCGACTGCGTGACGACGCGGAAGCGGCCGCTGCTCCAGTCGATCGTGGTCGGCCGGCCCCCGACCGAGGACGGGCCGCTGGGCCGGGCCACCGAGCGGTTCTTCCTGCCGCTGCTGAAGATCGTCGTGCCCGACATCGTCGACTACCACCTGCCCGAGGCGGGCGGCTTCCACAACTGCGCGATCGTGGCCATCGACAAGAAGTACCCCAAGCACGCCCAGAAGGTGATGCACGCCATCTGGGGCGCCCACATGATGTCGCTGACCAAGCTCATCGTCATCGTCGACGCCGACTGCGACGTGCGGAACCTGCACGAGGTCGCCTGGCGGGCCCTGGGCAACGTCGACTACGCGCGCGACCTCACCGTGGCCGAGGGCCCCGTCGACCACCTGGACCACGCCTCCTACCAGCAGTTCTGGGGCGGCAAGGCAGGCATCGACGCCACCCGCAAAACCCCCGAGGAGGGCTACACGCGCGACGGCGGCTGGCCGGAGATGATCGAGTCCGACGCGAAGGTGGCCGACCTGGTGACGCGCCGCTGGAAGGAGTACGGCCTGTGAGCAGCACCGCCGAGGGCATCGTCGGCCCCGGGCCCGGCGCCGGCGTCGGACGCGTCCGCGCCTTCCTCCGCCTGGTGGTCATCGAGCACTCCGTCTTCGCGCTGCCCTTCGCCTACATCGCCGCGCTCACCGCCATGTACCGCGACAGCCGCAGCGTCCACTGGTGGCAGCTGCTGCTGGTGACGGTCGCCATGGTGGGGATGCGGACCTTCGCGATGGCCGCGAACCGGATCATCGACCGCGAGATCGACGCCCGCAACCCGCGCACCGCGGGCCGCGAACTGGTCACCGGCGCGGTCTCCGTGCGCACGGCGTGGACCGGCGCCGCCGTCGCCCTCGTCGTCTTCCTCGGCACCTGCGCCCTGCTCAACCCGCTCTGCCTGGCCCTGGCACCCCTCGCGGCGCTGCCGATGGTCGTCTACCCGTACGGGAAGCGCTTCACCCACTTCCCGCACGCCATCCTCGGACTCGCCCAGGCCATCGGCCCCCTCGGCGCGTGGCTCGCCGTCACCGGCTCGTGGTCCTGGCACGGCGCCGTCCTCGGCCTGGCCGTCGGCATCTGGATCGGCGGCTTCGATCTGATCTACGCCTGCCAGGACGTCGAGGCCGACCGGGCGGGCGGCGTGAAGTCCCTCCCGGCCCGCTTCGGCACCGCGGCCGCCATCCACACCACGCGCGCCGCCCACCTGGTCACCGTGGCCCTGCTGGTCACCTTCGGCCTGCTGACGGACGCGGGTGCCTTCTACTGGCTGGGCCTCGTCATCGTCACCGCCGCCTTCGTCTACGAGCACACGATCGTCCGCCCGCACGACCTGACCCGCCTGAACCGCGCCTTCTTCCAGGTCAACAGCTTCATCGGCATCGCCCTGTTCGTGTGCGCCCTGCTGGATCTCGCGGTGCGCGGGCTGAGTGTGTGAGCAGCCTCTCCCTCTGCCATCGAGAGCTAGGGAAGGGAGAGCGCCGTGACCGTTTCGGAGACCGACCGCCTGCACTCACAGCTCAGCCGTCTGGAGAACCAGTTCCCTGGCTACCCTCACACCGGGTGGCTCAGTGCCAGGCCGGTTTGCCCTCGCCCGCCGGGCGGGGCTCGGCCGTCAGGCGGGCGGCGACGATGCCGCCTATGAGGCCGAAGAGGTGGCCCTGCCAGGAGATGCCGGTGTCGGTGGGCAGGACGCCCCACAGGATGGAGCCGTAGAAGACGGCGACGACGCTGCCGAGGGCGACATCGGTGATCCTGCGGTCCACGAAGCCGCGGGCCAGCAGATAGCCGAACAGCCCGAAGATCAGCCCCGAGGCGCCCGCGGTGTTGCTTCCGTCCGGGGCGATCAGCCAGACGCCGAGGCCGCTGACCACGATGATCGTCGCGGCGACGGCCAGGAATCTGCCCACCCCGCGCAGGGCCGCGAGGAAGCCGAGGATCAGCAGCGGCAGCGTGTTCGCGATCAGGTGCTCGAAGCCGAAGTGCATGAAGGCGCTCGGGACGACGTCCACCAGCTCGTCCACGCGGCGGGGCTCGACGCCGAAGGTGTCCAGCGCGTTGTCCGTGGCCTGGTCGACGGCCTCCAGCAGCCACAGCAGCGCCACCCAGCCGACGATCAGCTTTCCCGCAGCCATCGCCCTGGTGCCCGAGCCCCCCGAGCCGTTCGCCATGCTCGCCTCCCTCGCGAGGAGCGGTCCCCGCCGTCCCCGATGCCCCCAGGACCGACACGGGTCCCGTCGTCCGTACAACGCCGGGCGGGGGCTGTCCGGTTCCCCCGCTTCTCCGGCGGTGGTTCTCCGGCTCCTCCGGCCGGTGGTGCTCCCGCGCCGGCGGTGGTTCCGCCGCTTCCCCGGCGGCCCGGGGCGGCTTCATGAGCCGCCTTCCGGCGCCGCTCTCCAGGATGGCCCTACAGCCCGCCGGTGCCCAGAGCGCCGTACGCCACGGCCGCCAGCAGGTCCTGCGGCTCCAGCTCGCGGACGCCGTCCGGGGCCTCCACCGAGACGGCGTGGCCCCCGCCGAAGTCCAGCCGCAGCGGCAGGTGCACCTTCTTGGCGTCCTTCCCTTCGAGGAACTGCTCCAGGTCGACGGTGAGGCCGGTGAGCTGGCCGCGCCTGATCTGGAGGTCCGCGCTGACCTTCTTGTCCGGGACCTCGGCCGGGTCCAGCCGCGCCCCCAGGGCCTCCAGCGCCCGCGAGAGGTCCGGCGCGGCCTCGCGCGCCGGCATGGAGACCGTCACGTGCTCGGCGCCGCCCCACTCGCCCGCCTTGTGGAACTCGGCGTGCTCGCCGAGCGTCTTCTCCAGGCCCTCCAGGAACTCCCGCTCGGACTCGCCGTTGAGCGCGCGGCCCGCCGCGGTCGCCCGGCTCAGGCGCTTGCTCGTCTCGTCGCTCTGTTCGGAGACCGCGGGGCCGTGCTGTCCGAACTTGCCCTTCTTCTCGTCCTCGGCGATCTCCTGGGCCGCGCGCGCGAAGTCGTCGAACGCCTCGGGGTCGATCTCCACCCACTTGCCCCTGAGCGCGTCCCTGGCCGAGCCGAGTGTCGTCGGCAGGTCCTTGGCGAGCGAGACGATCCGGCGGGCGCGCTGCTTGTCCGCGGCGGTTCCGCCCGTCTGCGCCACCAGCGAGCGCAGGTTGACCCGCATGTACAGCTTCTCCTCCACCGACTTGGCGGCCAGCACGTCCTTGCCGCCGAAGTTGATCGCCGCCGCGAAGCGGAGCCGCTCGGAGCGGCTCAGTTCCTTCAGCGGGGTCTCCTCCCGGTCGGAGCCCACCGCGAAGGTGAGTTCACCCCGGGTGAGGAGCTTCGCGGTGTGCCGGGTCGCGGCCGTGTCGGAGGCGCCTGCCGCGCGCAGGAACTTCTCGGCCTCGCTCGTGCTTCCGTCCACGGACATCAGCACGGAGGCCGTCGGCTGTTCGCCGAGCTTCTCGAAGGCGTGTTTCACCTTCAGACCCGTGGTCAGCCGCTCCGCCACCGAGCATCCGGTGAGGGCGGCGACGAGCGTCGTCGCGCACGTGGCTGCGACCGTCAGGCGGAGCGGGGTGACACGCATGGCCTCGAGGGTACGCGGGCGCCCCCGTGCCCGCCCCGAGCCTGTCCGGTTTCCCGGCCAGGGGGCGGACCCGCCGGGCGGAGCGGGAGGGCACAAGTAGGGTCGGGCCCGTGAGTGACACAGGACGGGTGCCGTGGATCGTGGGCGTCTCAGGGGCCTCGGGAACGCCGTACGCGGCCGCGGTCATCCGCGGTCTGCTGAGCGCCGGTGAGGACGTCGACCTGGTCGTGAGCCGCGCCTCCCGCCTCACGATCCTCGACGAGACGGGCCATCCGTTCCGCGACGCGCACGCGGAGGCGGACCTGCGCGGCTGGCTGGCCCGCGGCGCGGACGGCAGCCCGGACGCGTTCAAGGCGGAGCCGGGCGCCGACCCCGCCCGGGTGCGCCACTGGCCGCCGGGCGACCTGGCGGCGGGGCCGTCGTCCGGGTCGTATCCGGTCAAGGGCATGGTGATCGTCCCGGCGAGCACGGCGTGCGTGGCCGGTGTGGCGCTCGGACTCTCGAAGGACCTGCTCCAGCGCGCGGCGAGTGTGACGCTCAAGGAGCGCCGTCCGCTCGTCGTCGCCGTCCGGGAGACCCCGCTCAGCGGGCAGACGCTGCGGCACCTGGTGACGCTGGACGAGGCGGGCGCCGTCGTGCTGCCCGCCTCGCCCGCCTTCTACGCGGGCGCCCGGCACATCCAGGACCTGGTGGACTTCGTGGCGGGGCGGGCGCTGGACGCGGCGGGTGTGCCGCACCAGTTGTACCGGCGCTGGGAGGGGGAGCTTGGTCGGGGCGGTGTCGGGCCCATGCCTTAGATTCGTGGTTCGGACTTCTACAACGGGAGGCAGCGGCACCATGGACGCGGTGGACAGGCAGCTCATCCAGGCGCTGCGGGAGAACGGGAGGGCCTCCTACGCGGAACTGGGGCGGCTGGTGGGGCTGTCGGGGCCGAGCGTCACCGACCGGATCAACCGGCTGGAGGCGGCCGGGGTGATCACCGGCTACCGCGCCACTGTCGACGCCCCTTCGCTGGGGCTCGGGGTGACGGCCCTCATCGGCATCCAGCTGACCGACGCGACGGACCACGAGGACGTGGCGGGGCGGCTGCGGTCCCTGCACGAGATCGAGGACTGCTGGTTCATCGCAGGCGACGACTCGTACATGCTCAAGGTGCGGGCGGGGGATGTGGACGGGCTGGAGCGCACCATCCGCCGGCTGTCGGGCACCGAGGGCGTCTCCCGCACGCGCACCACGATCGTGCTGTCCACCAAGTGGGAGAACCGGGTGGGCGAGCTGCCCGAGGAGTGAGGCCCCGGCGGCCTGGCGTAGTGTCGTCGGGACGCGCGGAGGCACCGGAAGGCCCCCGGGGCCCCGTCGGGGGCCGCACGGGAGGCCCGGTCGCGGGCCGTATGGAACGCGGCAGGTCGACACCGCGAGAAGCACCAACGAGGCAGGCAGGTGGCGCGAGGAATGGACGGGGAGCTGCGGCGGCGGCCGGCGGACGCGGAGAACGCCGAAAACGCTGAGAACGCTGAGAACGCTGAGAACAAGGTCCGCTCCGGTGAGCGGCTGGGGCACGAGGACGGGGTCGCGCTCTTCGCGTCCGACGACCTGGCCTGGCTCGGCGGTCTGGCGCACGAGGCGCGGGCGTTGAAGAACGGCGACGTGGCCTACTTCGCCGAGCAGCGCCGCCTCGAACTCTCCGACGACGTGGACGACATGGTCGAGGCCGCCACCCGCCTGGCAGCCGACGGCGCCACCGAACTGCACCTGGGCGCGGCCGAGGACGCGGCCTGGGAGCAGTGGGTGCGGGCGCTGCGGGCGCTGCGCGCCGCCCTGCCCGAGTCGGTCGCGCTGCGCGCGTTCACAGCCGCCGACGTGAGCCGTTTCGCCGCCGCCTCGCAGGTGAGCGAGAGCGAGGTGCTGGACGAGCTGCTGGCGGCCGCGCCGGCTTCCCTGGGCGAGGGCTTCGAGGGGCCCGGCACGGAGGCCGAGGACGTGGCGCGGGAGGCGGAGGGCGCGGGCTGGACGGACTGGGCCCGGGTGCACCGGCTGGCGCACCACAAGGGCCTGACCACCGTCTGCACGCTCCGTTTCGGGTACGGCGAGGAGGTCGCCGAGCGCGTCGACCACCTGCTGCGGCTGCGTGCGCTCCAGGACGAGACCGGTGGCTTCCGTGCTCTGGTCCCGCTGCGCCACGAGGGGCCGCAGGGCGCGACCGGCGCCGAGGTCCTGGCGACGTTCGCCGTGTGCAGGCTGCTGCTGGACAACGTGGCGCACGTGGCGGCCCGCTGGGCGGTGCACGGCGCGCAGACGTCCCAGCTGGCGCTCCAGCACGGCGCGGACGAGATGGCGGGCCTGACGGCTGCCGCGGCCTCTCGGGACCCGGACGTCCTCACGCGGGACGAGTTGGTCGAGCTCATCCGCGACACCGGCTTCCGCCCCGTCGAGCGCGACGCCCACCACGGTGTCCTGCGCTCCTTCGACGGGCCGGACCCGGACCGCCGCGAGGCGCCCCAGCCCATGCGGGTGTAAGCCGCCGGCGGCCTGTGAGGGCCGCCGGGGTGCGGGGTACCGCGAGCCGTATGGCGACTGACAAGGGCGCGGGGCGAAGGACCGGTGCGGACAGGCCCGAGGAGGCGTACGACGCGTCGCCGTTCCTGCCGGAGCGGCCGGGGCGGGGCGACGCGGGGTTGCGCAGGCTGCGGGGAGCGGCGGCGGACTGCCGTGGGTGTCCGCTGCACGAGGACGCGACGCGGACGGTCTTCGGCAGTGGCGACGCCCGGGCCCGTGTCCTGCTCGTCGGGGAGCAGCCCGGGGATCAGGAGGACCGCCGGGGCCGGCCTTTCGTTGGCCCTGCCGGCCAGGTGCTGGACCGGGCGTTGGGCGAGGCGGGGATCGATCCGGCGCAGGCGTACGTCACCAACGCGGTCAAGCACTTCAAGTGGGCGCACGAGGAGGGGCGGGGGAAGCGGCGTATCCACAAGCCGCCGACGCTGCGGGAGATGAGGGCGTGCGGCCCGTGGCTGGCCGCCGAGCTGGCGCTGACGGAGCCCGAGGTGCTGGTGGTGCTGGGGGCGACGGCGGGCAAGGCGCTGTTCGGCTCGTCGTTCCGCGTCACCAAGGAGCGCGGCACCTGCACGGAGCGTGTGGTGCGGGGGCGTTCCGAGCGGGTGGTGCCGACGATCCATCCGTCCGCGATCCTGCGCGCCGAGAACCGGGACGAGGTGTACGCGGGTTTCCTCGCCGATCTGCAAGTGGCGGCGCGGGTGCTGGAGTGACCGCGGCGCGCCTGGGTCCGGCCGCTGCCCGGGCCGGGGGCGGCGAAGATCGCCGCGGGGCCTGTGCTTGACTGGGAGGATCCGCGAAACGCCCCAAACGTCCACACGCCCGAGAGCATGGAGGAGAAGACACCGTGAGCAGCAGCAGGTCGCACGCCACGCTCCGTTACACCACCATGCGGCTTGGCATCTTCGTCGGCTGCCTTGTCGTCGTCGGGCTGCTGGCGCAGTTCGGCGTCATCCCCTCGGGTATCGGCAAGTCGAACCCGGTCTGGGTGGTGCTGCTGGCGCTGGTCCTCTCGGCGCCCCTGAGCTATGTGCTGCTGCGCAAGCAGCGGGACGCCATGTCCGAGCAGATCGTGGGCGGTGTGGGCCGGGCCAAGGAGCGGCTGGCGGCCAACCAGTCCCAGGAGGACGGCGCCCAGCCGCGCGGCGAGTCGCGGACCGTGTAGCCGTGTGACTCCCGTAGTCGTGTAACCCTCGTCACACCTTCGTCGACGCCCCGTCGGGAATGCGCTTCTCCCGGCGGGGCGTTGAGCTGTTCCGTACCTGCCACCCAAAGGAATGCTTTGGGTAAGCCAAAGACGGAGTGTTAGCGTGACGGCCATGACGAACGCAGCCCCCACTTCCGACGCGCACCGGGCAAGGCCCGGCCTGGCGCTCGTGGCACGGCTGCACGTCGATCTGTGCCGCTGCATGTCGGCGACCTGTCGCTGACAGCGCGGCCGGACTACCCTCCGGCGCGAATCGACCGCACCGTCCTGCGATCCCTGCTCGCGACGCCCCTTCCAGCCCAAGAGCGCGCCTTTTTGGGCGCGCTCCATGACGCCCCCGGAGTAGGTCCGTGTCCTCGTCACCGTCCGATACCGCCACGCCCGCGAAGGGCTTCCGCATACCCAAGGTCCCCTTCTGGGCGCAGATCCTGGCCGGCCTCGTCCTCGGCGTGGTCCTCGGCTGGGTCGCCAACAACTGGGACGTCGCCTGGCTGGGCACCGCACTCACCAAGATCGGTGAGATCTTCGTCCAGCTGCTGAAGCTGGCCGTCGCCCCGCTGGTCTTCTTCGCGATCACCATCTCGATCACCAACCTGCGCAACGTGCACAACGCGGCCCGGCTCGCCACCCGCACCCTGCTGTGGTTCATGGCGACCTCGCTGATCGCCGTGGCGCTCGGGCTGCTCATCGGCCTGGTCACCAACCCGGGATCCGGCACGGGGCTGTCCGCCAAGGACGCCGCCGAGCCGGACACCCAGGGCTCCTGGCTGGACTTCCTCACGGGGATCATCCCCAAGGACGTCATCACGCCGTTCACCGAACTCCAGGTGCTCCAGATCGTCTTCATGGCGGTCGTCGTCGGTATCGCCGCGCTCAAGCTGGGGGAGAAGGCCGAACCGATCCTCAAGCTGGGCGAGTCCGTCCTGGCGCTGCTCCAAAAGGCGCTGTGGTGGATCATCCGGCTGGCTCCCGTGGGCACCATCGGCCTGATCGGCACCGCCATCAAGGACTACGGCTGGGACCTGATCGGCAGCTACGCCACCTTCACCGCCGACATCTATGTCGGCTGCGCGCTGGTCCTCTTCGGCGTCTACCCGCTGCTGCTGGGCACGGTCGCCAAGGTCAACCCGCTCCAGTTCTTCAAGGGCGCCTGGCCCGCGATCCAGCTGGCGTTCGTCTCCCGCTCCTCGGTCGGCACGATGCCGCTGACGCAGAAGGTCACCGAGCGGCTCGGGGTGCCCAAGGAGTACGCGTCGTTCGCGGTGCCGTTCGGCTCGACGACGAAGATGGACGGCTGCGCCTCCATCTACCCGGCGATCGCGGCCATCTTCGTGGGCGAGTTCTTCCACGTGGACATGGGGCTCAAGGAGTACCTGCTGATCGTCTTCGTCTCGGTCATCGGCTCGGCCGCCACGGCGGGGCTCACGGGCGCGACGGTGATGCTCACCCTGACGCTGTCGACTCTGGGTCTGCCGCTGGAGGGCGTGGGCCTGCTGCTGGCCATCGACCCGATCCTGGACATGATGCGCACGGCGACGAACGTCGCCGGGCAGGTCGTCATCCCGGTCCTGGTCTCCGCCAAGGAGAAGATCCTGGACCGCGAGATGTTCGCCCACGCCCGCAGCTTCAGCATCGAGGACGCCGACGCCCCGTCCGTGCCCCGCCCGGCCGTCAAGCAGGAGCCCGTCACCACCGGCTGACCTGCCCGCCCGCTGTGTCCGCGCGCCCCCGGCCCCCGGCCGGGGGCGCGTACGCTTGCGGGGGACCGGAGTTGACGCGGTACGGGGCAGACGGGGCGACGGGGAAGAGGGGTTGGAGAGCGTGGGGCAGAAGCGGATGCCGCGCGAGGTGCGGGAGCGGCAGATGCTGGACGCCGCTGTGGCCGCCTTCGCGCGCCACGGCTACCAGGCCGCCTCCATGGACGACATCGCGGAGGCCGCCGGGGTCTCCAAGCCGCTGGTGTACCTCTACCTCAAGTCCAAGGAGGACCTGTTCACCGCCTGCGTGCGGCGGGAGATCGGCGCGCTGGTGGCGGCGGTGCGTCAGGGCACGAGGGAGCGTGGCGTCTCGGCCGACCAGCAGCTGTGGAACGGGCTGACGGCCTTCTTCGCGCACACCGCGGCACGCCCCGACGGGGTCGCCGTGCTGCACCGTGCCCGCACCCAGGGCGAGCCGATCGCGCGGGAGGTCGCCGCGATGCGCGTCGAGGTGCTCACGCTGGTGACGGAGCTGCTGGCGCAGGCGGCGCAGGACGCCGGGTGCGACGGGGCACTGGCCGAGCGGGAGGTCTCAGGGCTGGCGCACGCGCTGGTCGGCGCGGCCGAGTCGCTGGCCGAGTGGGCCAACACGCAAAAGGCGCAGCGTGCCGACGCCGCCCCCTCCGCGAAGGAGACGGCGGCGACGCTGATGAACTTCTGCTGGGCCGGTCTGGAGAACCTCACCAAGGGCGCCCGGTGGGTGCCCGCGCCGAGGTGAGCGGCTACTTCTTCCAGCCGGAGAGCTTCCCGTTCTCGTACTGGGAGAGGGCCAGGCCCAGGCCGAAGAACGTGGGCGCCCACTCGCCGATGAAGATGCCCCACCGGTCGGCCCTGTCCGTGCCGGCCTTCTCCGCCTTGACGGATGCGGCCCAGCTCAGGAAGGAGATGCCGACCGAGGCCATGGCCGCGCAGTAGGCGTGTTCACTCCGCAGTCCGGCTTCGTGCAGTTTCGCGACGACCATTACCCAGTCTCCCGTCATAGAGGATCGCTACTCCAGCCACGCAACCACCGGGCCTGTGCACCCGCCCCTCTTGTTACGCCGAACGGGTGACCGTCTCGCCGCGGCTTCCGGGTCCGGCGCTGACGCGGCCGGTGAGGTGGAGCCGGGGCCGCTCGCCGGTACCGCGCAGCTCGAACGCGCCGGTGGCCGGGTCGGCGGCGTGCACGACCCGGGCCGGGAGGAGCACGGGCGCCTTGAAGTCCGCCTCCGCGAAGCCGATGCCGTCGGCCCGGCCGCCGCTGCCCGCCTCGTGGGCCGCCAGGCAGCGGGCGAAGGTCCACATCCCGTGGGCGATGGCGCGGGGGAAGCCGAAGGCGCGGGCGGTGAGCGCGTGGAGGTGGATGGGGTTGCGGTCGCCCGAGGCCGCGGCGTAGCGGCGGCCCAGCCCCGCGGGCAGGCTCCACGTCTCCCCGGCGGGCAGGGGCTCGGCGTCCGGCGGCCGCGTGCTCCGGCGCGGGCCGGCGCCCGGGGGCTGTGCGCCCTCGCCGGGCGCGCCCGCTGGTGGCGCGTCTCGTGGACGTGTGTCCCCGTCGGGCGCGGTGTCCGGGGCGGAGTGCCTGCACAGGTACGTGCTGCGGGAGTGCCACACGGCTTCCCCGTCGCTGACCGCCCGCGTCACCACGTCGAACGTCGTCCCCCTGCGGTGCGCGGCCAGGCCCTCGGTGTGGACGCTCAGCGCGATCCCGTCCGTGCGGGCGAGCGGCCGCTGCCGTGTCAGCTCGATGCGGGTGTGCACCAGCCCCAGGAGGGGGAAGGGGAAGTCCCGGCGTGCCATCAGCCGGGTGGCCAGGGGGAACGCCATCACGTGCGGGTACGCGGGCGGGAGCGTGTCCGCGCGGGGGTCGTGGCCGCACACCCGCGCGTAGCGGCGCACGTGCTCGGGTTCCGGTGCGGTGGGCGGCAGGGTGAGCGTGTCCTGCGGCAGGCGGGCGCCGGTGTGGGGGCCCCGCTTGGTGGGCGAGGTGAGGGCTCCCTTGAGCAGGTGCAGGGCCAGTGGTGTCGGTGTCGTCATGGGGGCTCCGTTCAGGTCGCGGCGTCTCAGGCACCGAGCAGGGACTGGCCGCAGACGCGGACCGTCTGGCCGTTGACCGCGTGGCTGGCGGGCTCGGCGAGCCAGGCCACGGTCTCGGCCACGTCGAGGGGCTGCCCGCCCTGGGAGAGGGAGTTCATCCGGCGCCCCGCCTCGCGGATGAGGAACGGTACGGCGGCCGTCATCTTCGTCTCGATGAAACCGGGCGCCACGGCGTTGACCGTGGTCCCGTACTCCGCCCTCGCGCGCGGGGCGAGCGCCCGTACGAAGCCGATGACGCCCGCCTTGCTGGCCGCGTAGTTGGTCTGGCCCACGTTGCCGGCGATGCCCGCGATCGAGGCGGTGGCGACGACGCGTGAGCCGCGCAGCGCGCCCGCGGCCAGCAGGTGGTCGGTGGTGCGCAGCACGCCGGCCAGGTTGACGTCGAGTACGGAGGTGAACCGGTCGGCGGCCATGTTGACGAGCCTGCGGTCCCGGGTGATGCCCGCGTTGTGGACCAGGACGTCGAGCCGGCCGTCCGGCAGCGCCTCGACGAGGCGGGCGCCCGCGTCGTCGGCGGTGATGTCCAGGGGCAGCGCCGTGCCGCCGACGCGGTCCGCGACGCGGGCGAGGTCGTCCGCGGCCTGCTCCACGTCCAGGCACAGGACGTGGGCCCCCTCGCGCGCCAGCCGCTGTGCGATCTGTTCGCCGATGCCGCGGGCGGCGCCGGTCACCAGGGCGAGACGCCGCCCCCCGCCGGTTCCGCTTCCGTCGCCGCTTACGGTGGGGCCGCCGCCTCGGGAGTGCGCCACGGTCTCGTCCGCCGCCACCTCGACCACCTGGCCGCTGACGAAGGCGGACCTGGGGGAGAAGAGGAAGCGCAGTGTGGAGGCCGCGGAGTCCGCGCCCGCCGTCGCTGCCAGGCGGACCAGGTTCGCCGTGCGGCCCCGCCCCAGCTCCTTGCCGAGCGAGCGGATGAAGCCGGCCAACGCCTGCTGCGCCGCGGCCTGGTGGTGGTCGTCCGGCGCGGGGCGTGCTCCGAGCAGTACCACGCGCCCGCACGGCGCGAGCCGGCGCAGCAGCGGGTGCAGGCACGCGTGTACGCCCGACAGTTCCGCCACGGTGCCGAGGGCCGTAGCGTCGACGAGTACGGCGGCGACGCGCCCTTCCCCGTCCGCAGGACCGTGTACGACGGGAAGGCCGCAGCCGTCCAGCGCCGTGCGCAGCTCCTTCTCGTCGCAGCCTCCGGTGGCGGTGGCCGTCAGGTGCAGCAGCGGGCCGCCCTCCAGCGTGGGACGCTCCGCGGTCCAGCGGTGCAGTACCTCGGGACGGGGGAGGCCGAGCCGGCGTGTGAGGAAACGGCCCGGTCCTGTGTGCGTCCAACGAAGGTAGCGATCGGCCATTCCCCTACTCCTCCGGCTCGCGTAAATTTACTTCGGAGTAAGGTTACTTTCAGGTCAGGAGTTTGGTCGAGGATGAGTTCCACCGGCCTCATCAGCGCGGACCGTCCGCGCCGCGTCGCCGTCATCGGCGGCAGCCGTATCCCCTTCGCACGCTCGGACGGCCCCTACGCCACCTGTTCGAACCAGGACATGCTCACCGCGGCCCTCGACGGTTTGGTGGAGCGCCACGGGCTGCACGGCGCACACGCGGTCGACGAGTTCGTCGCGGGCGCCGTCCTCAAGCACAGCCGCGACTTCAACCTCGCGCGCGAGACCGTCCTCGGCTCCGCGCTCGACCACCGCACCCCCGCCTACGACATTCAACAGGCCTGCGGCACCGGCCTCCAGGCCGTCATCGCCGTCGCCAACAAGATCGCGCTCGGCCAGACCGAGGCAGGCATCGCCGGCGGCGCCGACACCGCCAGCGACGCCCCGCTCGGCGTGAACGACCAGCTGCGGCGCATCCTGCTCGCCACCCGGCGTGCGAAGACCCTCAAGGAGCGGGCCCGCGAGCTCGCCCGGATCCGGCCCCGCCACCTGATGCCGGACATCCCGCGCAACGCCGAGCCCCGCACAGGGCTGTCCATGGGCGAGCACGCCGCCCGCACCGCGCGCGCGTGGGGCATCGGCCGCCACGAGCAGGACGTCCTCGCCGCCACCAGCCACCAGCGGCTGGCCACCGCCTACGACACCGGTCTGCTCCGCGACCTCGTCGTGCCCTTCAACGGGCTCGCCCGGGACCAGAACCTGCGCCCCGGCACGACGCCGGAGAAACTCGCGGCGCTGGCACCCGTGTTCGGAGCGGCCGCCGGCGGGGACGCGGCGAGCGGCGCGGCCGAGGCGACCATGACCGCGGGGAACTCCACGCCGCTGACCGACGGCGCCGCCACCGTGCTCCTGGCGAGCGAGGACTGGGCGGCCGAACGCGGACTGCGGCCGCTCGCCTACCTGTCCGCCTACCAGACGGCCGCCGTCGACTTCGTCGACGGCGAAGACGCCTGCGACGGGCTGCTGATGGCGCCCGCCGTCGCCGTGCCCCGCATGCTGGAGCGGCTCGGCCTCGGCATCGAGGACTTCGAACTGGTCGAGATGCACGAGGCGTTCGCCTCCCAGGTGCTGGCCACGCTCGCCGCGTGGGAGAAGGCGGGGCTGGCCCCCGTCGACCGGGAACGGCTCAACGTCGCCGGCTCTTCGCTGGCCACCGGGCACCCGTTCGCGGCGACCGGGGCGCGGCTCGTGGCGACCGGCGCCGCGCTGCTCGCCCAGCGGGACGCCCCCGCCGGGGCCAAAGCGCTCATCTCCGTGTGTGCGGCCGGAGGGATGGGGGTGACCGCCGTCCTGGAGCGCGCCTAGGCACTGCCCCCAGCCCGCCCCGGAGAGGCCGGGAACCCGGGATCCGCAAGGCCGAGTCCCCGGGAACGGTGACAGCGGGGCCCCGGACGGAGTCCGGGGGAGGGGCCGGGGGATCCCACCCACCGACCACCAAGGAGCCGCACCATGCCGCAGCCGCCCACCCTCACGCCGCCGCGCACCACCGTGGAGGCCGACCGTGTCCGCGAGGTCTCGGTGCCGCCGCTGGCACCGCGGGTGACCACCGGCTCCCTCGCCGACATCCCGTTCACCAACGCCGCCGAGGCACCCCAGCAGCCGGCGTTCAGCCGCAAGAGCCCCGACGGATCCTGGTACGCCACGTCGGCCGGCGACTTCGCCGCGGAGGTCCTGGCGATGGCCAAGGGCCTGATCGCGCTGGGCCTCCAGCCGGGCGAGCGGGTCGCCATCATGGCCCGTACGACCTACGAGTGGACGCTGACGGACTTCGCCGCGTGGGCGGCGGGCCTGATCACGGTGCCCGTGTACCCGACGTCGTCGGCCTCGCAGGCCCGCCACATCCTCCAGGACGCGCGGGTCCGCGCCTGCTTCGTGGAGGACGTGGAGCAGACGCGTCTGCTGAGCGCCGAGCGCGGCAACCTGCCCGCGCTGGAGCACCTGTGGCAGTTCAGCTCGGGCGCGGTCTCCCACGTGGTGGACGCGGGGCGGCAGGTGCCCGACGCGCTGGTGGCCGAGCGCCGCGCCGACCTGTCACCGCAGTCGGTGGCGACGCTGATCTACACCTCGGGCACCACGGGAGCCCCGAAGGGCTGTGTGCTCACGCACGGGAACTTCTTCGCCGAGGTGGACAACGCGATCGAGCTGCTGCATCCGGTCTTCAAGTCGGTCACGTCGCAGGAGCCCTCGACGCTGCTGTTCCTGCCGCTGTCGCACGTGTTCGGCAGGATGGTGGCGATCGGCTGCCTGCGGGCGCGGGTGCGGCTCGGGCACGCGCCGAGTATCAAGACGGACGACCTGCTGGCCGACCTGGCCGGATTCCGCCCGACGTTCCTGCTGGGCATCCCGTACGTGCTGGAGAAGGTCTACAACACCGGGCGGGCGACGGCGGAGAAGATGGGCCGGGCCTCCTCCTTCGACCGGGGGGCGCGGATCGCGCAGCGGTACGGGGAGGCGGTCGAGGCACAGGAGCACGGGTTCGGCGGCGGCCCCGGGGTCGGGCTGCGGGCGGCGCGCGGGCTGTACGACGCGTTGATCTACCGGCGGATCCGGGCCGCGCTGGGCGGGCGCTGCCGCTACGTCATCTGCGGCGGCTCCCCGCTGGGCCACCGGCTGGCCGCGTTCTTCGAGGGCGCGGGCGTGACGATCTACGAGGGGTACGGGCTGACCGAGACGACGGCGGCGACCACGGCCACCCCGCCGCTCAAACCACGGCTGGGCACGGTCGGCTGGCCCGTTCCCGGCACGTCGCTGCGGATAGCGGACGACGGTGAGGTGCTCATCAAGGGGGAGCACGTCTTCCGCGGCTACTGGGACGCGGAGTCCGAGAGCGCCGTCCCGCACGCGGACACCGACGGCTGGATGCCCACCGGCGACCTGGGGGCGCTGGACTCGGAGGGGTACCTGAGCATCACGGGGCGGAAGAAGGACCTCATCATCACCTCGGGCGGCAAGAACGTGGCGCCCGCGCCGCTGGAGGACTGGCTGCGGGCCCATCCGCTGGTCAGCCAGTGCCTGGTGGTGGGTGACAACCGCCCGTACGTGGCGGCGCTGGTGACGCTGGAGCCCGACGGGCTCGCGCACTGGCAGCGGATGCACAAGAAGGAACACCTGTCCGTGGCCGACCTGGTGGCCGACGAGGACCTGCTGCGCAACCTCCAGCAGGCGGTCGACGAGGCCAACTCGCAGGTCTCGCGCGCCGAGTCGATCCGCAGGTTCGTCGTGCTGCCGCGCGACTTCACGGAGGAGGGCGGGCACCTGACACCGTCGATGAAGCTGCGCCGTGCGGCCATCGTGCGGGACTACGCGGACCAGATCGACCAGTTGTACGGCGGCTGAGGGGGCGCGCCCGGTGCCGGAAGGCCGTATGACGGGCCACCCGTCGGTCACGTGTCGGCGGGACGGCGGTACCGTGAAAGGAGTACCAGGGAGAACGAGTCGGGGGATCGGCTTGGTACGCGCCTCCCTCGTGTCGGGAGGAACGGGATGACGACCCCTCCGCAGCCGCCGAGCCAGCCCCCCGGCCAGCAGCCGCAGCAGCCGCAGCAGCCCTCGCCCCAAGGGGGCTTCGGCCCGCCGCAGGGTGAGGGCTTCGGAGCGCCGCAAGGCGGCTTCGGGCAGTCCGGTGGCGGCTTCGGCCAGCCCGCCGGCGGCGGCTTCGGGCAGCCCGCCGGTGGTTTCGGGCAGCCCGGATATCCGGGCCCCGGGGGTCCGGCGGGCCCCGCGGGTCCGGGCGGCCCGTACGGCGGTCCGCCGCCCGGGCCGCCGCCGAACCGGAGCAACAAGGTGGTCGCCCTCGTGGTGGGGGCTGTGCTCGTCGTGGCGCTCGCGGTCGCCGGGACGCTGCTGGCCGTCTCCGGTGACGACGACGACAAGGGGGACAAGGCGAAGTCGGAGCACTCCGAGGCGCCCGCCGACGACACCGGGCCGTCCGAGGACGCCGAGGAACCGACGCCGAGCCCGACCGCCTCGAAGACCCAGTACGAACTGGCGTTCCCCAAGACGCTGGACGGCGGTTCGTACAAGCTCAAGGACGACCTGAGCGACTCGGTCGACACCGGAAACCCGGGCGAGGAGGCCCACCTGGGCTCCTACGCCGACGCCGCCGGCACCTCGCGTCTGCTCTACGGCGCCGCCAGCGGCGAGGACTACGGCAACCCGGAGGTGTCGAAGAACCAGATGATGGACGGCATGGAGTCCGGCTCGGCCATGGACGTGGCCGTCAAGCGCCGCGACTACACCCCCACGGGCTCCGACGAGCCGCTGACCTGCGAGGTGCTGGTCAAGACGCAGCAGGGGCGGAAGCTGACGATACCCGTGTGCGCCTGGAGCGATCCGGGAACCGCCGCCTACGTCGCCAAGGACAGCCTGGACACCTACTCGGTCGACCCCGAGGACGTGGACCTGCAGAAGTGGGCCGACCGCGTCGACGGCATCCGCGACGAGGTGCGGACGCCGGCCGCCGATTGACTTGAACTTCGGTTGAAGTTGAAGACTTCTTCCCGTTCGGCCCCTCGCGGGGGACCCGCGAGGGGCGCGGCCGAGACGCGCGGAGCGCGAGAAGCGGGGAAGTGGTCTGGTCACGATGCGCGCTGTCCAACTGGAGCGGTTCGGCGGACCCGACGTCCTGCGAGCAGTCGACTTGCCCGGCCCGGTGGCAGGACCCGGGCAGGTCGTCATCGACGTGGCCTACGCCGACGTGCTCTTCCTGGAGACCCAGGTGCGGCGCGACGAGGCGTTCTTCACCCCGCCGCTGCCCCACGTGCCGGGCGGCGCGGTCGGCGGGCGGATCACCGGTATCGAGCAGGTCCGGTTTCCCCCCGAGCAGGCGGAACCGCTGCTGGACCGGGCGCTGTTCGAGGCCGCGGGGGGACGCCTCTCGCCCGTCGTCGGCCAGACGTTACCGCTGGCGGACGCGGCCAGGGCGCACGCCACGATCGAGGCCCGCGAGGCATGGGGCAAGACGCTGCTGACGGTGGAGTGAGCGCGGCGGTGTCCGCCGGGGCGGGGCGGACGAACCCGTGCGCCCGCCCGGCGGCCTACGCGGGGCAGTCGTCCGGCGCGGGCTCGCCCGCGAAGCGGTCACCGAGCCAGGCGAGCGCGGGGGCGTTGCCCGCGACGGCCGTGCCCACGTGGTCGGAGCCGGGGAACGACCGGAAGCTGACGGCGCTGCCCCTGGCGCACCAGCGGGCGCGCAGCCCCTGGCCCTGGGCGTACGGCACGACCTCGTCGGCCTCTCCGTGATAGACGAAGGTGGGCGCGGCCGGGGCACGCCCACCGAGCGTGTCGGCGGCGATCCTGGCGTGCCAGTCCGGGCGCCGGAGCGGGTTCGTCACGGTCAGGTCGTCGAGGCGGGTGCCCGCGGCCGCCTTGAGGATCTCGCTCGCGCAGGCGTCGCGGGCCGTCCCGGTCAGCCGCCGGCCCTTCGCGTTGAGGTACTTCTCCAGATGCAGACGGGGGAAGGCCGCGTCGTGGCCGATCGCCGACATCAGGACGAACCCGGCGTTGTCCCCGCCGTCACTGGCCTCGGCCACCTGGCTCAGATCGGCGGGGACACCACCGCTGGCCGTGCCCCTGACGTCCAGTCGCGGCGCGTACCAGGCGGCGATCTCGGCCGCCTTCGCGCTGGCCTGCCCGCCCTGGGAGTAGCCCATGATGCCGACCGGTGAGCGGGGGCCGACGCCGAGCTTCCGCGCTCCGGGCAGCCGCTGGGCGGCCCGCGCGGCGTCCAGTACGGCGGTGGCCTCGGCGCGGGCCACCGTGTAGGTGTGGTCCCCGGGGGTGCCGAGCCCCTCGTAGTCGGTGACGGCCACCGCGTAACCGCGCACGAGCGCCGCGTTGACGAGCGGCGCCTCGGTGGTCGTCCCGTCGGGGAAGCCGGACGAGGGCGCGCACTGGTCGCCCATGCCGACGGTGCCCACGGCGTACGTGACGAGGGGGCGCGGGCCGCCCCTGCCGTCGTGCGGTACCAGGACCGTGCCGGAGACCGCGTTGGGCCGGCCGTCCGCGCCGGTGGAGCGGTAGGTGATCTTCCAGGCGGAGGCGGCGGTGGGGACGCCGGGCCAGGACTGGAAGCTGGTCGGCTCCGCGCTCAGCACGGCGCCGGGGCCGCCACCGCGCCCGGGCGGCTCCGGCGTCCCGACCGCGGTCGCGGCACCGTTGCCGGCCGTCCATCCCGCCGTCCGTCCGGTTCCCGTCGCCGGTGCCGCGCCCGTCAGCGCCACCGCGGCCAGCGCGGAGACCACCGCGCCCGCCGCGGTGCGGCCGCGAAGCCGTCTCCCGCGCCTCGCGCCCCGCCCGCCGGCCGACGCCGTACGGATCGACTCCATGGCCCACTCCCAACTCCGCGGTGCGCCGGAGCGTGAGGCCGGCTGACTCGACGGTACTGACGCGTCAGGAGTCCGCGCCACGGGGCGAAGGGGGAATCGTCCGGAAATCGGCGGCGGGCGGGTGCGCCTACAGGAGGCTGTCTCGCACGTGCGGTCCGGTCAGAAGGGGCGGTCGCCGACGACGGCGACGCGCTCGGCGACGCGGCGGTGCCCCATGTAGTCGAACAGCGCGTAGTGCTGGGTGGCGCGGTTGTCCCAGAAGGCGATGTCGCCGGGCTGCCAGGCGAACCGCACCTGGTACTCGGGCACGTGCGCCTGGCGCACCAGCTCGGCCAGCAGGCGGTCGCTCTCCGCACGGTCCATGCCCACGATGTGCGTGGTGAACGAGGTGTTCACGAACAGCATCTTCCGCCCGGTCTCGGGGTGTGTGCGCACCACCGGGTGCTCGACCGGCGGGAACTCGTCCTGGAGCTCGGCCAGCCGCTCGGCGGAGGTGAAGCGCGCGAAACCGGGGATGAAGTCGTGCATCGCCGTCGCGCCGTCGATCCGCTCCTTCACCCGCGGCGACAGGTTGTCGTACGCGGCGGCCATGTCCGCCCACATCGTGTGGCCACCGATCGGCGGCACCTCCCGCAGCTGGAGCACCGCGCCCATGGCGGGGCGCTCGCGGAAGGTGACGTCCGTGTGCCAGACGTTCTCGTACGTCGGACGCGTCCCCGCGCTGTCCGCGGCCTTCTCGAAGCGGACGATCTCGTCGCTGGAGCCGCGCGCCAGCAGCGGGTTGGTCTCCAGCTCGCCCCAGTGGCGGGCGAACGCGGCCTGCTGCTCGGGCGCCAGGTCCGCGCCGCGGAAGAAGATGACCTTCCACTCCAGCAGCGCCCGGTTCAGCTCCTCGCGCAGCGCCGGGCTCAGCGGCCGCGTCAGGTCGGCGCCGCGGATCTCCGCGCCGATGACCCGCGTCTGCGGAACGACCTCGATCAGCTCGTACGGGCGCTCCTGCCAGCCCTCGGGGTAGGGCCGCAGGGTGCGCACGCCCTCGTAGAGGCCGCCCTCGGGAACGCGGGCGTCACGCAGAGTAGTGGGAGTGGACGTGGCAGTACCAGGGGTGGTGATGCTCATGGGAAGGGTCCTCCAGAGGGATCCGGTCGGGGTGAAAGCGCCGCGTGGGCGGACTGGTTCCGTGGCTCCGCGACGCACCTGCGAAGCCGGGCCCCAGCTAGAGACCGGATCGCTCGCACCCACGCCGCCACGGGACGCCGAGGCGTCCGAGCGGGAAAGAGGAGTGCGCGACCATGGAGGTCATTGTGGGAGCGGCGCCCCGGGAACGTCAACACGGCCTCTCACCCGTCACCCTCCACAGGCCGCTGGTCGGAAGGGGGTCGGAGAGGGTCGGAGAGGCATGAGGGGGCCGGCGGGGAGCTGTCCTCGCGTCCCTGCCGGCCCCCTTGGGCGCGTCAGACGGCGCGCGGTACCGGGCCGATGGCGCGCCCCGCCCAGGCGGGGGGCTCCTCCAGCAGAGCGGTGAGCCGCTCGCGCACCGGCTCGGGGAACGGCGCGCTGCCCTGAGCGCCGACGTGCAGCGCGAACAGCTCGATGCTGGCGACCGCTTCCGCGTCTCCGTCCTGCCCGGCCTCCTGGCCGCCGGCCGCGTCACCGGCGTACATCTCGTGGGCGAAGCGCAGCTTCTTGCCGTCCACGCCGAGGATCCGCGTCCGCACGGCGAGCGGGGTGCCCTCCGGCACCTCCTTCAGGTACCGCACATGCGCCTCGACCGTGTAGAGCGAACAACCGGAACTCTCCCGGTACGCCGGATCCAGACCGACGGCGTCCATCATCGTGTCCGTCGCGTGGCCGAACACCAGGACGTAGAAGGCCTCGCTCATGTGGCCGTTGTAGTCGATCCACTCCGCGCGGACCGTCTGGTGGAACAGCGGCAGCGGCCGACCCGTCATTCCGCTCCGCCCTTCGGCAGCCGGCCGGTCGCGCGCAGCACGTCGATGACGCCCTGGTCCCGCTCGGCGACCAGATCCGCGATCGTGCGGCCCTCCGCCGCCTCGTCGCAGCCGTCCACCATCGCGTCCCGCAGCGCCGCATCCAGCTCCGGCGCCTCCAGGCGGGTCCACGGCGACTTCAGGGAAGGACCGAAGTGGTCGAGCATGTGGCCCATTCCGCCCTCGCCGCCCGCGAGCGCGAAGGTCAGACACGGCCCCATGAACGCCCAGCGCAGTCCGGGCCCCTCGGTGATCGAGTCGTCGATCTCCTTCACCGTGGCCTCGCCGTTGGCCACCATGTGCAGCGCCTCCCGCCACAGCGCCTCCTGGAGGCGGTTGGCGATGAAGCCGGGGACCTCGCGGTCCATGGTGATCACCGACTTGCCCGCCACCTCGTAGAACCGCGAGGCCCACTCGACGGCCTCGCCGGCGGTGCGCTCGCCGCCCACCACCTCCACCAGCGGGATCAGGTACGGCGGGTTGAACGGGTGGCCGACCAGCAGCCGGCTCGGGTCGGCCGCCTCGGTCTGCATGTCCGTCATGGGGTAGCCCGACGTCGAGGAGGCGATGACGACCCCCGGGGGTGTCGCCGCGTCGAGCCGGGCGAGCAGGTCGCGCTTGAGGTCCAGCTTCTCCGGTGCGCTCTCCTGCACGAACTGCGCCTCGGCGCACGCCTCTTCGAGCGTGCCGGCGATCGTCAGCCGGTCGCGGGACGCGCCCTCGGCCAGGCCGAGCTGGATCAGCGCGGGCCAGGCGGCGTCCACCAGGCGGCGCAGCTTCTCCCGCGCGTCGGGTGCCGGGTCCCAGGCGGTCACGTCGTAGCCGCGCGCCAGGAAGTGGGCGACCCAGCCGCCGCCGATGACACCCGCGCCGACGCAGGTGACCTTGGTGACGCCGGTGGGCTCTGTGGGAGGGGTGGTCATGTGGTGGTGCTCCTGAGGTGGAAGGGGTGGGGGAGGGGGCCGAGAGCGTCAGGCGCGGGGCTTCAGCCTGAGCTGCTCGCGCGCCTCGTCGGGCGAGGCCACCCGCGCGCCGAGGGACTCGGTGATCTGCACGGCACGCTCGACGAGCTGCGCGTTCGTCGCCTTCACACCCCGCGACAGGTACAGGTTGTCCTCCAGACCGACCCGCACGTTGCCGCCGAGCAGGATCGACTGCGCCACCCACGGCATCTGCATGCGGCCCAGCGCGAAGGACGCCCACTGCGCGCCGGACGGAAGGAAGTTGACCATCGACTGGAGCACGCCCGGGTCCGCGGGCGCGCCCCACGGGATGCCCATGCACAGCTGGAAGAGGGTCGGCTCGTCCAGCAGCCCCTCGTCGAGCAGCTGCTTGGCGAACCACAGCTGCCCGGTGTCGAAGATCTCCAACTCGGGCCGCACACCCAGCTCCTGGATGCGGCGCGCGCCCTTGCGCAGCATCTCCGTGGTCGAGATGTAGAGCTGGTCGCCGAAGTTGAGGGAGCCGCAGTCCAGGGTGCAGATGTCGGGGAGCAGGTCCTCGACGTGGGGGAGCCGGTCGAGCCCGCCCACCAGGTCGGTGCCGTCCAGCGCGCCCTTCTCCAGCGGCTGGTCCGCGTCGAGCACGAGGTCGCCGCCCATGCCGGCCGTCAGGTTGATGACGACGTCGGTGCCCGTCTCCTTGATCCGCTCCAGCACCTCGCGGTAGAGGTGCCGCTCCCGGGAGGGCTTGCCCGTCTCGGGGTCGCGGACGTGGATGTGCACGACGGCGGCACCGGCCTCGGCCGCCTCCACGGCCGAGGTGGCTATCTGCTCCGGAGTGACCGGCACGTGCGGGCTGCGCCCGACGGTGTCACCGGCGCCGGTGAGCGCCGCGGTGATGATGACGTTCTCGGTGATGGGCATGGCGATACCTCCGTATGGACGGTCGGGGGTGTGGGACGGCGCTCGGACAAGGCGCCGAAGGGGGTGCCGGGGAGACGGCGAAGGGGACGTCTCAGAGCGTGAGGAGGCTCTCGTCGGTCTCGGAAAGCAGCTCGGTGCGGACGTGGGCGAGCAGCGCGGCGTACATGTCGTCGGGGCCGGTGTCGGGGCGGGCGCCCGCGCCTGCGGCGTCCTCCGCGCCGGCGGCGCTGGCCAGGACCTGCGAGGCCAGACCGTCGATGAGCGCGGTCAGGCGCAGGGCGCTGAACTCGGGATCCACGTCACAGAAGACGCCTTGGGCGATGCCGCGCCGGATGACGTCGGCGACGGTGGTGCGCCACTGGCGGTAGTAGTCCACGTGCAGCCGGCCGATCGCGGTCGACCGCGCCGCCTCCGCCCACAGGTCCAGCCACACCAGCCACTGCCTGCGCTGCTGAGCGGTGCGCGGCGTCTGCAACGCGAGGAGTTCGCGCAGCTCGACGGCGGCGTTCCCGGCCCCCGCCTCGGCGATGCGGGCCGCACGGCTGGCGGTGTCCTCGTCCATGCACCACCGCACGGCCGCCTCCAGCAGCTCCGCACGGCCGGGGAAGTGGTAGTGGATGGCGGCGGTGCTCGCGTCGCAGGCGGCCGCGATGTCGGCGACGCGCACGGCGTGGAACCCGTGCTCGGCGATCAACCGCACCGTCTCCCGCACGATCTGCAACGGGCGCCCCGCGGAGGGGAGTAGGGGCTCCCTCGACGTGACGGAAGACGGTGCGGCGGCTGGCGGGGCGGTGACCGTCTCCGGGGAGGCGGGCACCGCGCTGCGGGAGGCCGGCGCTGTGCCGGGTGGGGTCGCCTCCGCGTTGGGGGAGGCCGCCTCCGCGTTGGGGGAGCCGAGCAGCCACCCGGCGTCCACCTCACCCGCGTCGGCGATACGGGCGAGCTCCGCGACGGTGAACCGGCGCGTGCCGCTGAGCGCGCGCGACAGCTTGGAGGGGTCCATGACGACCCGCCGGGCGAACTCCCGCTGGGTGCACCCGGCAGCCTCGACGACCTTCCTGACCCGCTCGGCGACCTCGCCCGCGCTGTCCTCGATCCTGTCGCCCGCTGTGTGCCGCATGCCGACCACCGTAGGGACGCATTGAGATAACCGCAATAACGTGCCGAGTGTTACGTGCCCTTTTGTCCGGTTAACTACCGGAAAATCCAGGGCGTTGCACCCCTGACTGATGCGTTAGTCAGGAGCGCAACACGCGGGCGGCGAGGCGATTCAGTGCCGGTATCAGCGCGTACGCGGAGACGGGCACCACGACCGCGGTGAGGGCCAGGGTGCGCAGGGACACCCGTCCCCGGCCCCTCATCGGGCCGTGCTCAACCGCCGAGTCGTTCCTGCCGGAGAGCGCTGACGAACGTGGTCCAGGCGGCTGCCTCAAAGGCGAGGTGGGGCCCGTCCGGTGTTTTGCTGTCGCGGACGGGGACGAGGGTGGGGATGTTGTCGGCCACCTCGACGCAGGCGCCGCCGTCCTGGTTGCTGTGTGAGCTCTTGCGCCACGCTGCGGTGCTCAGGTTCGTTATGCGCACTGCGCTTCCTCCAGCATTCGCTCGATGAACTTCCGGGACTCGGCGGGGGACATGGCGCGATCGCGCACGGCGTCGTAACCGAGCTGTAGGCGCTCCACAGCGGACGTTGCCTCCACGAGGTCACCGGAGTAACCGGTCTCAACCCATGCAACCGTACGGCCGTCCGTGGTGCGGAGGAACATGGTGTCCGTGTTGGTCAGTGCGTGCAGACCGCCGCTGTCCCGTACGACGTGCAGTACGACGTTCTGCCGCTCGCCCATCTCTACCAGGTGCCGGAGCTGCTGGTGCCACGCCTGCGGCTCCTCCAACGGGGTGCGTAGCGCCGCCTCCGAAAGGATCGCGCGAAACCTGGGCGCCCCCTCCCGGTCCAGCAGTGTTTGTCGCCCCATGCGCGCCTCCACTTGCCGGGTCAGCTCGGTGCCCGTCAGGCCGCCTGCGGCCAGCAAGGTCCGTGCGTACGCAGGAGTCTGCAACAGGCCGTGAAAGTTGCTCACCGCGTAGTGCCACAAGCTGATGGCCTCGGCCTCCAAGCTCATGTACCGGCGATAGCGTTCGCGGAACTGTGAAGGGTCTGCGAGGGCGAGTTCCCAGAGGGTGAGGAGGAGGTCGGAGGTTCCGTAGTGCTGGTCGAGGGCCTCGACCACCTCGGGTCCGCCGAGGGTCTCCCCGCTCTCCATCTTGCCGAACAGCGACCAGTCCCAGCCGAGGACCTCACCGAGCCGGCGCAGGCTCTCACCGCTGCCGGCCCGCAGTAGCCGCAGCTCCTCCGCGAACCGTTTCCTGGGCTCCTGGCTCCTGCCTGTGACCACTCTTCTCTGCGGCATGCCGCGCTCCTTCGTGGAAGGTGTGGAACTACCGACCCGCGGGCGGGAAAGACAGCGCGGCGGCGGCTTACGTCCTCTCTCCCCGGTCCATGCTCAGCCCGGCGGAAGTATCGACGGTAGTACAATTCCGCTCAAGAGGGGCGAAGTTGGGGAAAGCGCTCATATCGCATAGCGCGCGGACAGTGCCGTGACCGCCTCGGTCATGGCGGCCCGCAGGGCGGGTGGGCCCAGGACCTCGGCTTCGGCGCCGAGGCCGAGGAGGTCGCAGACGGCGACGGGCTGGGACTCGACGTCGAGGTCGGTCTCGATCCAGCCGGCCTCCAGGTGCGGCACCGGGTCGGCGTTCCGGAACCATCCTGGTGCGTCGAGGTGGAAGCGGTTCTGGACGCGCCGGGTGTGCTCGGCGAGGGCGGTGGGCAGCGCGGCTTGGACCTTGAGCTGGGCGGTGGTCAAAACGGCGCCGAGGCCCAGTTCCTCGGCGGCGCCTGGGAGTCCGGACAGGAACAGCGAGCCCGCCTCGGAGTCGGTCAGTCCGGTCGGCCGGGTGCGGTAGCCGTCCATGAGGCGGTAGCCGCCGGCCGGGCCGCGGTCGGCGTAGACGGGGACACCGGAGGCGCTGAGCGCGTCGATGTCCCGGTAGACGGTCCGCACGGAGACGTCGAGTTCTCCGGCGAGTTCGGGTGCCGTCATCCGGCAGTCCGGCACCTTCGACGAGGACGGCACCATCCGCTGCACCTTCGACGTCGCCCCCGGCTCAGCCACCGCAGCGCTCACCGGTTTGACCGGTGACGGTTCCTACGAGGTCCGCCACGGCCAGGAGAAGGTCGCGGTGACCTTCTCCTACACCCTGGGCTGACCCCCACAGGGAAGCCCGGACCTTCGCGGAAGCCCGGAAGCCCGGAAGCCCGGAAGCCCGGAAGCCCGGAAGCCCGGCCCCGCGTGGTCGCGGGGCCGGGCCCGCGTCACACCGCCGTGGTCGCCTGCGGTCGCGGCGCGGCCGGCTCGTCCTTCGCGGCACCCTGTTCCTCCGGCATCTTGAGGAACAGGGTCAGCACGAGGGCGACCAGGTAGAGGGCGAGGAAGACGATGGTCACGCCGCCGGCGCCGACGAGGGGGAGGAAGAGGGAGGCGATGGCGGGTCCGACGAAGGTGGCGCCGCCCGCACCCAGGTTGAGGAGGGCCATGGCGCCGCCCTTGTTCTCGGGCGCCATGTTGGGGATGAGCGCGGAGATGGGCACGAAGCCCGCCAGCGTGGCGCCGTAGAGCATGCCGGCCAGGACGGCGACCCAGTAGTAGTCGGGGCCGAGCCAGGTGGGCACGAAGTAGAGGACGGTGACGCTGATGGCGCAGCCGAGGGCGCCGAATCCGGCGATGGTGGTCCGCCAGCCGATCTTGTCGGAGAGGGCGCCGAAGATGAGGTTGAAGAAGATGTTGGTGCCGTAGATGATCGCCAGCAGCTGGAGCCACTTGTCGGTGCCGAAGCCGACGTCGTCGGAGAAGATGCGCGGCAGGTAGACGAGCATGCCGAACTCGGGCGCGGTGTTGATGACCCGCACCAGGCAGCCGACCAGGACGCGCGGGTGGGTCCACACGATCGAGACGCTGTTGTAGAGGGACTGGCCCGTGGTGATGCCGGGCTCGGCCAGCCGCTCGCCGCCGCCCCGCTTCTTGGCGCCGACCAGCGCGATGGCGCCGCCGATCAGGATGAGGCCGAGCGCGGTCCACAGGGTCCCCATCTCGCCGATCTGCGGGATGGTGAAGCTGGACCACAGGGAGCCGAGGGTGGGCAGGCCGCCGGTGAAGGCGAAGTAGAACCAGCCGACGGCGGTGCCCAGCCGGGCCTTGGGCGCGCTGCCGGTGATCCACACCAGGAAGCCGAAGGCGAACAGCGGGTAGCCGAAGCCGCGGATGCCGTAGAAGAGCAGCATCAGCGGGAAGTTCTCGGTGCCGAGCGCGAAGACCAGGTAGAGCGCGTCGAAGACCGCCCAGATGCCCAGCCCTACCCACATGACCTTGCGCGGGCCCCACACCTGGGAGAGCGCTCCGGAGAACCAGGACGCCAGCATCACGGCGATGCCGTAGACGGTGATGACGTAGCCGGCCTTCACGTCGGTGCCCGCGCCGTGGTCGGCCATGTACGGGGCGATGAAGCCGCTCTCGACCCCGTCGCCGATCATGAACAGCAGGACGCCGACGTACCCGAGGACCAGGGGTTTGGGCAGCCCTATGCGATCGAGCAGCCCTCTGTCGGGCACACGCGTCGCTGCATCCGTCATCGGGGGCCTCCGCTCTGAGGTAACCAGTTGGTGCACCGCAGATCCTCAGCCCGGCCGCGAGAAATATCAAGAGGAGTGTTAAAGGTAACGGAATCTTTTGTTACGTCGTTACCACGCGTACGTCGGTCAGCTTGCGCATCTCGGCCACGGGCTCGTCGTCGACGGGTCCTGTCAGCACCACGTGGTCGAAGGCGTCCACCGGGTCGAGCCGGTGCAGCGCGCTCCGGCCCACCTTGCTGTGGTCCATCAGCAGCACGCTCACCGAGCCCGCGAGGCGCATCGCCCGCTTGAGCGCGACGATCTCCTGCTCCTGGTGGTAGGTCATCGTGCCGGTCATGGCGGAGGTGGAGACCAGGGTCAGATCCACCGAGAAGCTCTTGATCATCTCCAGTGCGGAGAGCCCGATCCAGGAGTCGTGGGTGCGCGAGTACTCGCCGCCGATGCCGATCAGTCGGATGTCGTCCGCGGCCCGCAGCTCCTCGGTGATCAGCCGGTAGTTGGTGACCACCGTCAGCGGCCCGACCTGCGGCAGCAGCTTGGCCAGCGCCAGCGCGGTGGTCGAGTCGTCCAGCATCAGCGACATGCCGGGGGCCACGAGGTCGAGCGCGGCCCGGGCCAGCGCGTCCTTCTCGCCCGTGTGCGCGTGCAGCCGGAAGTCGGAGCTGGACTCGAAGACGGTGGAGGGCTGGGCCGAGACGCCGCCGTGGTACTTGCGCAGGATGCCGCGGTCGGCCAGCTCGGCGATGTCGCGGTGCACGGTCATCACGCTGACGCCGGTCAGCTCGGTCAGTTCCGCCACCGAGGCGTCGCCCTTGGCCAGCACGTGGTCGACGATCTGCTGCTGACGCTGTTGGCGCGAGGCGCGCGCTGCTCCCTGGGCGGTCATACGGACCATCCTGCACCCGGCGCCACACCCGTCGGCCCCCGGACCGCTCCGCGCCTCACATCCCTCCTGGGACGCGTATCAGGTCACAAGTGACAGATAACAAAACCGGTGTTAATTTGCTGGGAGCCGAATGTGAGGAGTTCCGGCCGTGGCCGATGCAGTGGTGTTTGACATGGACGGAGTGCTCGTCGAGAGCGAGCATCTCTGGGAGCGGCTGTGGAGCGCGTTCGCCGCCGAACGCGGCAGGCAGTGGGGCCCGGAGCAGACCAAGAGCTGCCAGGGCATGAGCGCCCCCGAGTGGGCCGCCTTCCTCACCGACTTCGCCGGCGCGGGCGACAGCGTCGCCGAGACCGAGCGCTCCGTCGTGGACGGCATGATCAAGGCCCTGGAGGACGGCGAGATCGAGCTGCTGACCGGCGCCCGCGAGATGATCACCGACGCCGCGGCCCTCGGCCCGATCGCGCTCGCCTCGTCCGCGCCGCGCCGCGTCATCGACGCCGTACTGACCCACCACGGGGTCGACCACCACTTCAAGGCGACCGTCTCCAGCGCCGAGGTGCCCCGCGGCAAGCCCAGCCCGGACGTCTACCTCGCGGCAGCCGACAAGCTCGGCGTCCCCGCCACCGACTGCCTGGCGGTCGAGGACTCCAGCAACGGGCTGCGCGCCGCCGCCGCTGCCGGGATGACCGTCGTCGCCATCCCCAACCCCGGCTACCCACCGGCCGAGGACGCGCTGGCGGGCGCCGCCTACTGTGCCACAGACCACGACGCCGTACGCCGCTACCTGCTCGGCAAGCTCAAGGAAAAGGAAGGTGACCGGGCATGACGGACCCCAAACCCGCCGCGGGCGCGACCGGTGCGACCACGGTCCTCGCCTCGGGCGACCACTTCATCGCCCCCCAGCTGTTCGTCGACGCGCTCAGGACCGCGGCGCCCGGCGCGGAGCTCGCCTTCCGCACCCAGACCACCCCGTGGCCGCACACCCCCTTCGGGCCCGTCGGCAACGTCAAGGAGGCGTCCGGCACCGAGGACGAGCTGCTCGAAGCCCTCGGCGACGCCGAGATCGCCCTGGTGCAGATGGCGCCCTTCACCGACCGCGTCATCCGCGAGGCTCCGAACCTGAAGCTGATCGCGGTCGCCCGCGGCGGCCCCGTCAACGTCGACGTCGAGGCCGCCACCCGCGCCGGCATCCCCGTCACCTTCACCCCGGGCCGCAACGCCGCCGCCGCGGCCGAGTTCGCCCTCGGCCTGATGCTCGCCGCGCTGCGCCGCATCCCCGCCTCCGACGCCGAGCTGAAGAAGGGCACCTGGCGCGGCGACTACTACGCCATCGAGAACGCCGGCATCGAACTCGACGGCACCACCGTCGGCCTCGTCGGCTACGGCGCCATCGGCTCCATCGTCGCCCGCGTCCTGCGCGCCTTCGGCTCCCGCGTCCTGGTCGCCGACCCCTACACCGACCCGGCCAAGGCGGCGGCCGACGGGGTGGAACTGGTCGCTCTCGACGACCTGCTGCGCCGCAGCTACGTCGTCAGCCTGCACGCCCGCGTCACCCCCGAGACGCGGCACATGCTGCACGCCGACAACCTCAAGCTGCTGCCCCAGGGCGCCGTCCTCGTCAACTCCGCGCGCGGCGAACTCATGGACTACGCACCGCTGCCCGCGCTGCTGGAGTCGGGACACCTGGGCGCCCTCGCCCTCGACGTGTACGACGTCGAACCGCCGCCCGCGAACTGGCCGCTGCACGCGGCGCCGAACGTCATCACCACCCCGCACCTGGCCGGCGCCACCCGGCAGACCGCCGACCGCGCCGCCGCCATCACCGCCGCACAGGCCGCCGCCCACCTGCGCGGCGAACGCCCCGAGTACGTCGTCAACCCGCAGACCCTCGACGGAGGACGGTAGCCATGATCGTCGGGGTCGACGTCGGTACCTCGGTCACCAAGGCCCAGCTCGTCGCGCGCGACGGGCGCACAGGCCCCGCGCACGAGGCCCGCAGCACCCTCTACACGCTGCCGGGCAACCGCGTCGAGCAGGACATGGACGAGGTCATCGGCACGGTCGTCACCGTCGTGCGGGCCGCCGTCGCCGACGCCGCACAGCTCGCCCCCGACGAGCCCGTCGAAGCCCTCGCCCTCACCGGGCAGGGCGACGGCCTGTGGCTGCGCGACGCGCGCGGCCGCCCCGTCGGCCGCGCGCTGTCCTGGATGGACGGACGTGCCGCGCCCGTGCTGGAGGGCTGGAGCGCCGACGGCACCACCGACGCGGTCTTCCGCCGCACCGGAGCCGGCATGTTCCCCGGCGCGGCGGGCCCCCTCCTGGCCCACCTCGCCGCACACGAACCCGACCGGCTGGCAGCCGCCGAGACCGCCGGCTACTGCGTGGACGCCATCACCCAGCGCTTCACCGGCGAACGCACCGTCGACGCCTCGGACGCCTCCGTCCCCTTCCTCGACGTCTCCACCCGCACCTACGACGACGAGGCACTCGACCTGTGCGGCCTCACCGACTGGCGCGGACTCCTGGCAGAACCCGCGCCCCCCGGCGCCCTCTTCGGGCTGCTGCCCAAGGTCGCCGCCGAACTCGGCCTTCCCGCGGGCCTGCCCGTCAGCGCGGGCCCCTTCGACATCCCCGCCTGCGGCTTCGGCTCGGGCCTTGAGAAGACCGGCCAGGGCAACCTCATCATCGGCACCACCCTGGCCTGCCAGGTCCTGGCCGCCGACCCCGCACCCGGCTCGGGCGAACCGGCCGGCATGGTCCTCGCCACCCCCTACACCGACCGCTACCTGCGCGTCATGCCCGCCATGATCGGCACGGCAGGGCTCGACTGGCTGCTGGGCATGCTCGGCGTGCGCATCGAGGAACTCGACGCGCTGCTCGCCCAGTCCCCCTACGGCGCCGGCGGCGTCACCGCCCTCCCCTTCCTGTCCACCAGCGGCGAACGCGCCCCCTTCGTCGACGCCCGCGCCCGCGGCCGTCTCGACGGGCTCTCCCCCCTCACGGGCCGCGCCGACCTGGTCCGCGCCCTGTGCGAAGCGGTCGCCTACTCCGCCCGCCACTGCCTGGAAACCCTCGGCGTGGCAGGCGACATCACCGCCTGCGGCGGCGGCGCGCGCTCCGGAGAGTGGGGGCGCGTCTTCGCCGGAGTCCTCGGCCGCGACGTCCACGTCCGCGAGGACGCGGTCGGCATCCGCGGAGCGGCCCGCGTCGCCTGGGACGCGCTCGGGACCGCACCCGGGACCCCCGCCTCCTCCTTCGCCCGCGTCTCCCGCGCCGACCCCGACGCGGTCGCCTTCTACGAAGACGGCTACCACCGCTACCTCGACACCCTCGAAAAGGCCCGCCAGTCCTGGTGACCACCGGCGAGGCCCGCGCCGGGGCGCGGCCGGCGCGGCCACGGATGGGGACAGGGCACGAAGGACGAGCTGGAGCACACACATGACCCGGATATTCAACGACCCCTCCCGCTTCACCGACGACCTGGTGAAGGGCTTCACGGCGGCGCACCCCGAGCACGTCAGGGCCGCGCCCGGTGGCGGCGGTGTGGTCAGGGCGGCCCGCCCCCACGCACCCAAGGTCGCCGTCCTCACCGGCGGCGGCTCAGGGCACTACCCCGCCTTCTGCGGCGTGGTCGGCGAGGGCTTCGCCGACGGCTCCGTCATCGGCAACGTCTTCACCTCACCGTCCGCCGCCCAGGCCCACTCCGTGGCGACCGAGGCCGAATCCGGCGCCGGTGTCCTGTTCCTGTTCGGCAACTACGCGGGCGACGTCATGAACTTCGGCCAGGCCGCCCAGCGCCTGACCGACGAGGGCATACCGGCCCGGTGCTTCGCCGTCACCGACGACGTGGCGAGCGCCCCCGCGGCCGACGCCGCCAAGCGGCGCGGCATCGCGGGCGGCTTCACCGTCTACAAGACGGCCTCGGCGGCGGCCGAGGAGGGCGCTTCGCTGGACGAGGTCGTCCGCGTCGCCGAACGCACCAACGCGCGCACCCGCTCCCTGGGCGTCGCCTTCGCCGGATGCACGCTTCCGGGCCAGCACGAACCGCTGTTCACCGTTCCGGAGGGCAAGCTGGGCCTGGGCCTGGGTATCCACGGCGAGCCCGGCGTCAGCGAGAGCGAGCTGGCGACGGCCGACGAACTGGCCGGCACGCTGGTGGAGGGGCTGCTGGCCGAGCGGCCCGCCGAGGCGGCGGACGACAACCGGGTGGCGGTCCTCCTCAACGGCCTGGGCTCCACCAAGTACGAGGAGCTGTACGTCCTGTGGGCCTCGGTGGCCGAGCGGCTCGCCGACGCCGGGCTCGACCTCATCAGGCCCGAGGTGGGCGAGCTGGTCACCTCACTGGACATGGCCGGCTGCTCCCTCACCCTCACCTGGCTGGACGAGGAGTTGGAACGCCTCTGGCTGGCCCCGGCCGACACCCCCGCGTTCCGGCGGGGCCGGATGGCCGACGGGCAGGCGGCGCCGGCCCGGGAGGCCGCCCCCGCGCGGCGGACCGCCCGCGCGAGCGGCACCCCCGCGGCCGGCCCGGCGCCCGGCAGCGGGGCCGGGACCGCGACAGGAGCCGCGCTCACCACTCTGGCCGCCGCCGTGGAGGCGTTCCGCGCGGCCCACACCCTCCTCCACGACCAGGAAGAAGCCCTCGGAAGGCTCGACGCGGTCGCGGGCGACGGCGACCACGGGCGCGGGATGTGCAAGGGCGTGGACGCGGCCCTCGCCGCCGCCGAGCGGGAGCGCGAGCGCGACGCGGCACCGGCCGCCCTGCTGGGCGCGGCCGGTGACGCGTGGGCGGCCGAGGCGGGCGGCACGTCGGGGGCGCTGTGGGGCGCGGGCCTGCGTGCCTTCGGCTCTGCGCTGCCCGCCGACCGCGCGCCCGAGGCCGCCGAACTGGTGGCAGGGGCCCGGGCGGCGCTGGCGGCGGTCACCTCGCTCGGCAAGGCGGAGCCCGGCGACAAGACGCTGGTCGACGCGCTCGCCCCGTTCGTGACCGCGTTCGCCGAGCGGACCGACGCCGGCGCCTCGGCCGCCGAGGCGTTCGCCGCGGCCGCCGAGGCGGCGCGCACCGCGGCCGAGGCCACCGCCGAGCTGCGCCCGAAGCTGGGCCGGGCCCGGCCGCTGGCCGAACGCAGTCTCGGCACCCCGGACCCGGGCGCCACCTCCCTGGCCATGGTCCTGACCGAGGTGTCGGCGACCACCCCTCTGACCGACTGACCCGGACCCGGCCGGTGCCGATCCGGTGCGGGCCGCACCGCGTCGGCACCGGCCGGGGGATCGCACCGCGCGACGTACCAGACGCTCCCCTTGGAGGAACGCACCATGAGCACCGACCCCGCAGCGCCCCGGCCGTTCCGTGTCGTCGTCGGCTGTGACGACGCGGGACTCGACTACAAGGAAGCCCTCAAGAAGGACCTGGAGGGCGACGCCCGCGTCGCCGAGGTGACCGACGTCGGCGTCGGCAGCGACGAGCACACCGCCTACCCGCACGTCGCCGTCGAGGCCGCCCGCCGCGTCGCCGAGGGCGAGGCGGACCGGGCGCTGCTCGTGTGCGGCACCGGTCTCGGCGTCGCCATCAGCGCCAACAAGGTGCCCGGCATCCGCGCCGTGACGGCACACGACAGCTACTCCGTGCAGCGCTCCGTGCTCAGCAACAACGCGCAGGTCCTCTGCTTCGGGCAGCGCGTCATCGGCCTGGAGCTGGCCAGGACGCTGGCGGCCGAGTGGCTCGACCACCGCTTCGACGAGAGCTCCGCCTCCGCCGAGAAGGTCGCCGCGATCACGGGCTACGAGCAGCGCGGCTGCTGAGCGAGCAGCACGAGCACATACGAAAGCAGCCCGCACAGGCACACACAAAGGCAGGAGCCCCCGCCGTCGGCGGGGGCTCCTTGGGGTGCTGCGTACGTCGCAGGGACCTACTGCGCGGTGACGTTCTCAGCCTGCGGGCCCTTGGGCCCCTGCGTCACGTCGAACGTCACCGTCTGGTTCTCCTCGAGCGAGCGGAACCCGGATGCGTTGATAGCGGAGTAGTGGACGAAGACATCGGGACCGTCACCGTCCTGGGCGATGAAGCCATAGCCCTTTTCGGCGTTGAACCACTTCACGGTTCCGGTAGCCATAAGCCCTCCTTGGGCCTATAAGGGTGTCCCTGCTCCCAGAACCCACTAAGAAGCCTGAAAACGACGAGAGCCCGCGGTCACATGCTCCGCAGGCTCTGTACTGCAAGGGAAACCAAACTGCAACTTGCAGCGAGACTAGCACGGGGGCGCCGACGGTGGAAGGGTCGAAGATCACTGGGTTGGGAGCCGGCTGCCGAGGGCCGCTCGCCGCCCGGTGACCGGCGGGTGCGCAGGCCACCGCGCCCCTCGTGGGAAACCCGATATTCCGGGGCGTACTCTCCGGAGAGTGACTGCTAAACCGGCTGATTCGAGGGATGTGCGCACCCGCCCCCGCGTCGCGCACATCCAGTTCCTCAACTGTCTCCCGCTGTACTGGGGCCTGGTCCACACGCACACCCTGCTGGACCTCGACCTGACTCGGGACACCCCCGAGAAGCTCAGCGAAATGATCATCGACGGGCGGCTCGACATGGGGCCCGTCACCCTCGTGGAGTTCCTGCGCAACGCCGACGACCTGGTGGCGCTCCCCGACATCGCGGTCGGCTGCGACGGCGACGTCATGTCGTGCGAGATCGTCTCCCGCGTGCCGCTGGACCAGCTCGACGGCGCCAGGGTGGCCCTCGGCTCGACCTCGCGCACGTCCGTGCGGCTCGCCCAGCTGCTGCTGGCCGAGCGCTACGGCGTCCAGCCGGACTACTACACCAGCGAGCCCGACCTCGAGCGGATGATGAAGGAGGCGGACGCGGCCGTCGTCATCGGCGACGTGGGCCTGCGCGCCTACCTGCACCGGCTGCCGGAGGAGGGCCTCCAGGTGCACGACCTGGGCCGGCTGTGGAAGGAGTGGACGGGCCTGCCGTTCGTCTTCGCCGTCTGGGCGGTACGCCGCGACTTCCTCGCGCGCTCCCCCGAGACGGTCCGCGAGACCCACCGCGCCTTCCTCGACTCCCGCGACCTGGCCATGGAGCAGGTCGACCAGGTGGCCGAGCACGCCGCGCGGTACGAGGTCTTCGACCCGAAGGTGCTGGAGAAGTACTTCACCACTCTCGACTTCCGCTTCGGCGAGCGGCAGCTGGAGGGCGTGTCCGAGTTCGCCCGCCGCACCGGCGCGACGACCGGGTTCCCGCCGGACGTCCGGGTCGAGATGCTGCGGCCCTGAACCGGGAGAGCCGCGCCCCGGCCGAGTGAGCCGGCGCCCTGTGCCGCCGCGCCGGACGCCGCCCGCGTCGGACGCTGCCCGCGCCCGGGCCGGCCTCGGAGGCTGCGCCTAAGCTGGTGGCGCCCGAGGGGACCCGGAGGGAAGGTGCCCGAGGGGAGGGTGCGGGGCAGCGACGAGGGGGGCACGATGCAGCCGCTGGAGCCTGAGGATCCGCAGTCGCTGGGCGAGTACCGCCTGCTGCGCCGGCTGGGCGCGGGCGGGATGGGCAGGGTGTACCTCGCCCGTTCGACCAGTGGCCGCACCGTCGCGGTGAAGGTCGTCCACCCGCACCACGCGGTGGACGAGGAGTTCAGGCACCGCTTCCGGCGCGAGGTCGCCTCGGCGCGCAGGGTCGGCGGCGCGTGGACGGCACCGGTGCTGGACGCCGACACCGACGGACCCACCCCGTGGGTGGCCACCGGCTATGTGGCGGGACCCTCGCTGGCGCAGGCCGTCGCCGAGCACGGGCCGCTGCCCGAGCCGACGGTGCGCGCGGTCGGGGCGGGGCTCGCCGAGGCGCTGGACCATGTGCACGGTCTCGGCCTGGTGCACCGCGACGTGAAGCCCTCCAACGTGCTGCTCACCCTGGACGGTCCTCGCCTGATCGACTTCGGCATCGCGCGGGCCAAGGACGGGACGGCCTCGCTCACCTCCAGCGGCGTCTCGGTCGGTTCGCCCGGCTACATGGCGCCGGAACAGATCCTCGGCGAGCAGGTCGCCGGGTCCACCGACGTCTTCGCGCTGGGCGCCGTGCTGGTGTACGCGGCGACGGGCGAGGCGCCCTTCCCCGGGGACAGTTCCGCCGCGCTGCTCTACCACGTCGTACACGGCGAAGCCCGGCTCGACGGCCTGCCGGACGGGCTTCGCGAGACCGTGACCCGGGCGCTGTCCAAGGACCCGCGCGTACGGCCCTCCACCGGCGCCCTCGCCGGGGAGCTGGCGGGTGCGTCGGGCGCCGCCGGGTTGGTGCGCAGCGGCTGGCTGCCCGGGCCGATCGTGGAACAGGTGAGCAGGCGCGCCGTCGAACTGCTGGAGCTGGAGCCGCAGACCCCGCGGGGTTCGGGCCCGGTGCCGTTCACGACGCCCGCGTACGGACCTGACGCGGGCCTCGTGCCACCGGCCCCCGCGTCGCCGCCGGGCACCCCGCCGCCGGCCGCGCACGGGACGGGGTTCGGCCCGCCGGACCCCTCGTTCGGCGAGGCCGTCGCCCACCCCGTCACCGCAGCCGGAACGCCCGCGTCCGCACCCACCACCCCCGCCGGTCCTCCCCCAGGCGGTGCCGGCGGTAACGGCCTCGTCATCGAGCGCGGCGCGGGCACCCCGGCGCCGGGGGAGAACGGGCCCGGTGCGCGGCGTCGGCGGCGGGTCAGCTGCACGCTGGTGCTCTCGCTCGCCTGCGTGGTCGCGGCGGCGCTGTTCGGCACCTACTTCGCGGGCATCCTGCCCGGAACCGGCGGCTCCGGGCACGACAACTCGGCCGAGCCGCCCCCGAAGGACGACCCCACGGGGAAGGGCTCAGGCGGTGGCGGATCGAGCGGGGGCTCAAAGGAGGATCCGCCTGCCGGCGGGGGCGGCCCCGCCACCGTGCCCAAGGGCTTCCTCGGCAAGTGGCGGGGCGACCTCTACTCCGAGCGCGGCATCCCGGTGGGCACGCTGACGGTCACCATCAAGCAGGGTGGCAAGGGCGACACGGTGGCCACCGGGACCGCCGAGCTGGGCGGGACCGAGTGCTCCTCGGAGTGGACCCTCGTCTCGGCGTCGGGCAAGCGCATGGTGGCCGACGCCTCCGGCAGCGAGCCCAGCTCCCCGCTGTGCGCGCCCGGCAGCCCCGACGAGGAGTTCACGCTGCGGGAGAACGACCGGCTGCGCCTCCAGACGCACGGTGACGGCAACGGGGACGCCTCGGGGACACTCCGCAAGATCGGCTGAGAACCCCTGGCGTAGGCTGGTCGGGCGCCGCTGTGCTGGTGGTAAGCGGCGAGGTGTATCGAAATGTGCGAAACGCGCGACCTTTGGAGGGACGCCACGGTGACAGCGCACGCGTCGGAAGCCGACCTGCTCTCCGCCCTCGACCGCGCCGCCACCGGCGGACGTGTCACCCCAAAGGAGGCGCTCGACCTCTACCGCCGCGCGCCCCTGCACGCCCTGGGCGCCGCCGCCGACAAGGCGCGACGGCGCCGGTACGCGGGCACCGAGCACATCGCCACGTACATCATCGAGCGGAACATCAACTACACGAACTCGTGCGTGACCGCGTGCAAGTTCTGCGCCTTCTACGCCTCGCCGAAGAGCGACAAGGTGTGGATCCGCGACCTGGACGACATCCTGCGCCGCTGCGCCGAGACGGTGGAGCTGGGCGGCACCCAGATCATGTTCCAGGGCGGCCACCACCCCGACTTCGGCGTGGAGTACTACGAGGAGCACTTCGCCGCCATCAAGAAGGCGTTCCCGCAGCTGGTCATCCACTCCCTGGGGGCCAGTGAGGTGGAGCACATGGCGCGGATCTCCGGGGTGAGCCCGAAGGAGGCGATCGAGCGCATCCACGCCGCGGGGCTGGACTCCTTCGCGGGCGCGGGCGCCGAGTTGCTGCCCGCCCGGCCCCGGAAGGCCATCGCGCCGCTCAAGGAGTCGGGCGAGCGCTGGCTGGAGATCATGGAGATCGCCCACGGGCTGGGTGTGGAGTCCACCTCCACGATGCTGATGGGCACGGGCGAGACCAACGCCGAGCGGATCGAGCACCTGCGGATGATCCGCGACGTGCAGGACCGCACGGGCGGCTTCCGCGCGTTCATCCCGTACACCTACCAGCCCGAGAACAACCACCTGAAGGGGCGGACGCAGGCGACGGTCCTGGAGTACCTGCGCATGATCGCCATCGCGCGGATCTTCCTCGACAACGTCGCCCACATCCAGGGCTCCTGGCTGACCACGGGCAAGGACATCGGCCAGCTGTCGCTGCACTACGGCGCCGACGACCTGGGCTCGGTGATGCTGGAGGAGAACGTCGTCTCCTCGGCGGGCGCCCGGCACCGCTCCAACCGGATGGAGCTGATCGACCTCATCCGCAAGGCGGGCCGCGTCCCGGCGCAGCGTGCCACCACCTACGAACACCTGGTGGTGCACGACGACCCGGCGAACGACCCGGTGGACGACAAGGTCGTCTCCCATCTGTCCTCCACCGCCATCGACGGGGGCACCGCGCACCCCGAGTTGGCCCTGATCGACGCGAACTGACAGGCGGACGAGACGACAGTGACCCGGGCAACCCTGGACAAGAAGCCGCACGAGGTCGCCGCCATGTTCGACGACGTGGCGGCCAGGTACGACCTGACCAACGACGTGCTCTCGCTCGGCCAGGCGCGGCTGTGGCGCAGGGCCGTCGCCGACGCGGTGGACGCGCGCCCCGGCGAGCGGGTGCTCGACCTGGCCGCCGGTACGGCCACCTCCTCGCTGCCGTTCGTCGAGGCGGGCGCCTTCACGGTCCCCTGCGACTTCTCCCTCGGCATGCTGCGGGAGGGCAAGCAGCGCCACCCCTGGATGCCGTTCACGGCAGGGGACGCGACCCGGCTCCCGTTCGCCGACGGCGCGTTCGACGCGGTGACCCTCTCCTTCGGGCTCCGTAACGTCAGCGATGTCGACGCCGCGCTGGCCGAGCTGCACCGGGTCACCAAGCCGGGCGGCCGGGTGCTCGTCTGCGAGTTCAGCCACCCGACGTGGACGCCGTTGCGCACGGTCTACAGCGAGTACCTGATGCGAGCACTGCCGCCGATCGCCCGGCGGGTCAGCAGCAGCCCCGACGCCTACGTCTACCTCGCCGAGTCCATCCGCGAGTGGCCCGACCAGCCCGGCCTCGCCGCCAGGTTGCAGGACGCGGGCTGGGCCCGGGTGGCGTGGCGCAACCTGACGGGCGGCATCGTGGCGCTGCACCGGGGGTTCAAGCCCCGCTCCTGACGCCCCGTCGACGGCGGCCGTTCCCCCGCGGGTTGCGCTTGGATAAATTCGCTTCCGGCTAAGGCGCGGGCGCGGAACCATGGGTGTGCAATGCGTGTCTGCACGTACACGCGCGGTCGCACTCTCGCGCCGCCTCGTCCCCGGAACGCATCGGAGCGCCATGTCGTCGCCGCCGTCCCCCTGCCCCCGTTGCGGGGCCGCTTCGCCCGCCGAGGCCAGGTTCTGCATGTCCTGCGGAGCCCCGGCGGCCCCCACGGCCCCGCCCGCCCCCTCGACGGCTCCGGTTACCCCGTCGTCGGCTCCGCCTGTCTCCTCGTCGGCTCCGCCTGCCCCTTCGGAGGCTCCGGCTCCTCCCTCGGAACCTCCGCCTGCTCCTTCGGGGGCTCCGGCCGCTCCTCCGGAGGCTCCGCCCACCCTTCCGGGGGCTCCGGCTGTGCCTCCGGATACTCCGCCTCCGCCACCCGCGTCTGCCGCGCCGCCGCCAGGACCGCCGTCCACGGCTCCGGCAGCGCCGCCGGGCGCACCCGCAGCACCATCGGGGGCACCCGCTGCACCGTCAGGCGCCCCCGCACCGCCGCCCGGGGCTCCGCCGATGCCTCCGCCGTTCGTCCCTCGGCAACAGGCCGCGCCCGCCCCGCCCGCGGCGCCGACCGCGCCCGCCCGGCCGACGCCGTTCGGACTGTTCATGGTGCGCACCGTCAAGGGGGACTGGCTCGGCGCGCTGCGGGTCGCCGCCTGGCCGCCGGCGCTGCTGTTCGTCGCGGCCTGCGCCCTGGGCATCTGGTCCAACCAGGACATCGACGACCTCGACATCGGCTGGGGCACCCGCATGCGGGTCGCGCTGGCCGCCCTGTTGCAGGGCGTCGGCGGCGGCTTCGGCGTCTCCTCCGACGGTACGTCCGATCTCGGCGGCGCGTCCGTCGTCGGCGAGGCCGAGGTGTCAGGGCTGCCGCTGCTGGCCACCGCCGTGTGGATCGGCGCCCTCGTCCTCGCGGCCCGCTCCGAGCGGCGGCGCCTGGGCCGGGTCTCCCTCTCGGCGGGCTTCGAGTCCGCTCTGCGGATCGGCGCGGTCTGCGGGCTCGCCGGACTGGCGCTCGGCCTGTACGCGAGCCCCTCCTACGAGGGTCTTGAACTCGACTCGGCGCCCGGACTCACCCTGCTGTTCTCGTTCCTGCTCTCCACGCTCGTGGCCGCGCTCGTCCTCACCCGCGGCGAGGCGGACGCGTGGCTGGCGAGGCGGCACGCTTCCGGCCTCCGCGTCGCCACCGGCGCCCTGCGCACGGCGGCGCTCGCGCTGGTGAGCGTGGTGGCGCTGGCGTCCGTGGTGGCGTTCGTCGCCCTGCTGGCCGCCGAGGCCGCCGATGGCCAGGTCAGCGCGGGCGAGGTGGGGGGCCTGCTGGCGCTGTTGCCCAACGTCGGTGCGCTCGCCCTCGCGTTCGCCTGGGGCGCCCCGCTCGATGTGAAGTGGAACATCAGCGACTGGGACGCGGGACGTGAGTCGGCCGGCTACGGGGAGCTCGCGGACGCGGCGGGCGGCTGGGCCGTCGTGGGCACGCTTGCAGGAGGGCTGGCCTGCGCGCTGCTGCTGGGGGTGCTGGTGGCCCGCCGCAGCACCACCCGCGGCGAACAGCTGTGGGCCGCGGGCTTCTTCGTGCTCGGCGTGCTGCTGCTGGCCGCGGTGGCGGGCGCGGGCTTCGAGGCGAGCTTCCACGAGGGCTCGAATCCCCTGGAGGAGCCCGGCTACTCCACGGGGCCCGGCCTGACCGGTGAGAGCTTCACCTCCAGCGCGCAGGTCGCGGCGGGCTCGGCCGAGCTGCTGCTCTTCGCCCTGCTGTGGTCGTTCGGCGGCGCACTGCTGGTGCCGCTGGTGCGCGCGCAGTTCGGCAAGGGCGGCCCGGGCCGTACGGGGCTGGGCCCCGGCGGCGCCCAGGGGGAGTACGGCCGGCCCGGGGCCGGGCAGCCGTATCCCCCGGGGTACGGCCCGCAGGGCTACGGACAGCCCGGACACCCGGGCGGAACTCCGGGACATGCGCAACCGGGACCCGCGGGCCCTGGGCAACCGGGGTACGGGCAACCTGGGTACGGACAACCGGGCTGGGGGCAGTCGGGACAACCGGGCCACGGACAGCCGGCGTACGGGCAGCCGGGCTACGGGCAGTCCGTACCCGGGCCCGCGGGACAGGGACACGCGGGACAGGGGCCGGCGGGGCAGGGACGAGGTCCGGGCACGTCCGGAGACGACGGGCCCGGCCCGCGTCCGCCCCACCCGGCGGGTGGCGGCGACGGCGGCACCGTACCGCCGCCGTAGCCCGGGCGGGGACCGGGGCGGCCCCGGGCCGGGGGGCGGTCCGGGGGGTGCCCCGAATGCCCGCATAGACTGGCCCGGTCAGCCGACCCAGCCAGCATCGCGGGAGTCCTCGTGGCCGATCCCCAGCAGAAGGCCGATCCCAGGCCGACACCAGCCTCCGAGCGGTCCGCGGATGTGATCGTCGTCGGGGCGGGCCCCGCGGGTTCGACGACGGCCTACCACCTGGCCCGCAGCGGTATGGACGTGCTGCTGCTGGAGAAGACGGCCTTCCCGCGCGAGAAGGTGTGCGGCGACGGTCTCACCCCGCGCGCCACCAAGCAGTTGGTGGCCATGGGAATCGACATCTCCGAGGAAGCGGGCTGGCTGCGCAACAAGGGCCTGCGCATCATCGGCGGCGGGCAGCGGCTCCAGCTGGACTGGCCCGAGCTGGCCAGCTACCCCGACTACGGGCTGGTCCGCAGGCGCGACGACTTCGACGAACAGCTCGCCCGCCAGGCCGAGAAGGCGGGCGCGCGGCTGTACGAGCGCTGCACCGTCGGCGACCCCGTCCTGGACGAGCGCACGGGCCACATCACCGGTGTGCACGCCAAGCTGGGCGAGGAGAAGACCCCGGTCACCTTCCACGCCCCGATCGTCGTCGCCGCGGACGGCAACTCGACGCGGCTGTCGCTGAAGATGGGCCTGCACCGCCGCGAGGACCGTCCGATGGGCGTCGCGGTGCGCACGTACTTCACCTCGCCGCGGCACGACGACGACTACCTGGAGTCGTGGCTGGAGCTGTGGGACCGGCGCGGCGAGCAGGACCGGCTGCTGCCCGGCTACGGCTGGGTCTTCGGCATGGGCGACGGCACCTCCAACGTGGGGCTTGGCGTGCTCAACACCTCCTCCTCGTTCAAGGAGCTCGACTGGCGCGAGATCCTCAAGGCCTGGTGCGCCTCCATGCCGGCGGAGTGGGGCTACACGCCCGAGAACATGACGGGTCCGATCCGCGGCGCGGCGCTGCCGATGGCCTTCAACCGGCAGCCGCACTACACGCGCGGGCTGCTGCTGGTGGGGGACGCGGGCGGGCTGGTCAACCCGTTCAACGGCGAGGGCATCGCGTACGCGATGGAGTCAGGCGTCATCGCCGCCGAGACGATCGTCCAGGCGCACGCGCGTGCGACGCCGGCGCAGCGCCAGCTGGCCCTGCGCCGGTACCCGAAGGTCCTCAAGGACACCTACGGCGGCTACTACACGATGGGCCGCGCCTTCGTGAAGCTCATCGGCAACCCCAAGGTCATGAAGCTGGCCGCCGAACGTGGCCTCTCGCACCCTCTCCTGATGCGCTTCACCCTCAAGATGCTCGCCAACCTCACCGACCCCACCGGCGGCGACGCGATGGACCGCATCATCAACGGCCTGGCCAAGGTGGCACCCAGGGCCTGAGACACCGCCCCGGGCTCCGCGAGCCCGAACCCCCGCACACGCCGAAGGGTCCACCGCCGCGAGGCGGTGGACCCTTCACCGTGCGAGGTGACGTACCGGGAGCGGTACGCGGTACGTCAGAGCACGCGGACCGCGCCGGTGGGCTGGTCGTAGCTCAGGGGGCGCTCCACGACGCCCGTGGAGGAGTTCTGGGCGCCGATGAACTTGCCGCCGCCCACGTAGACGCCCACGTGGTAGGCGCTGCCCGCGCTGCCCCAGTAGAGCAGGTCGCCGGGCTGGAGGTTGTCGAGGGAGACGGACGTGCCGGCGGTCGACTGCGGCTGCGAGGTCCGCGGCAGGTTGACGCCGACCTGCTTGTAGGCCGCCTGGGTCAGCCCTGAGCAGTCGTACGCGGAGGGCCCGGAGGCGCCCATGACGTAGGACTTGCCGACCTGGGCGCGCAGGAAGTTGATGAGGGTGGCCGCGTTGCCGCCCTGCGGCGCGGAGGCGGACGCCGTCGTCAGGGAGTCGCGGTCGGCCGAGCGGGAGGCGGGAGCCTCGTTCTGCTGGGCGGCTTCACGCGCCTTGCGGGCCGCCTCGGCCTTGCGCTTGGCCTCGGCCTTCGCCTTGGCCCTCTCCTTGTTCTCCTTGGCCTGTTCCTTGGCCTCGGAGGCGGCGTTCTCCTGTGCCTGCTGGAGCTGGAACTGCTGCGCCGAGTTCTGGAGGGACTCGGCCGCACGTGCGTTGGAGCCGGCCGTGGAGAGGGTGGGCATCTCGACGGTCTGGTCCGGTGCGTTCTTGTCGGCCGCGAAGGCCGGCGCCGCCGCCGCGGTGAGGGCCATGGTGCCCATGACGCCGCCCGTCACACCCGCACGCAGCGCCGTATTCATCTTGCTGTTGCGGGGCTTCCGGTGGCTGGGTATCTGAGCTTTCGGGGACATGAGGGAATGCCTAGCAGGCGATAAACCCTCCGCTCAACAATCGTGCGATGCGCCACAGTCGTCGCGTACGCGGCCAGTTGATGCCTCCGGGGGTGGGGCGCCGACCCTTCCGCGACGTGATCATTGCCCAACTACGGGGCTGTGACCATGTAGTTGTCCGCATTGCCGGAATCTCTCGGGCGCATATACCACGGGGAAAAGGGGAGCGCAAAGAAGGCAGTGGCTGCCGGAAAAGGCGAGTGACGCAGCTCACTTCCGCCGACTCAACTCTTCGTGCGAAAAGAACATTGAGGCCCAATCACCCATCTCGCTCGGTCACGGCGCGGACTCGGCCGGATCGCGGGGTGGTCTCGACGCGGGTGCGGGGTCGTTCCGGCGGATCGCCGGGGGCCGGTTCCGAAGATCCCTCCGGAAGGACGCGGGGGTCGCGCGGCTTGTGCCGGACTTCACGAGCGCACGAGGTCAAGTGGTTCGCCTATACCAGGTGAAACCGTCCAGCGCTAATTTGCCGCTGCATGCCAGTGGCTGGTACAGCCACCCACCTTCGACGGCTGTGAGCACGGATGAATGTCACCTCAGGTGATCACTTAGAGGCTTTGCGTGTGAAGATCAACGCTCATCAGACGGGATGATTGGCCGTCAGGTGGTGGAGATCACAAAGCAGTTGCCGCCCCCCGTGTCGCAGATCACAGAGGGGCGGGCTTAAGATGCCTGCGAACAGGGCTTGTGAACTGCCTCACATAAGAGCGATCTTCGTGGGATCGGTCTTCCCGGGTCGGGGCAGCGGCCCAGCGGTCTGCCGGCAGTCGGAGTCGACGCCTGGAAGGAGACGGGAGCGGTGAACGTCTACACACCAATCCTCGTACTGGGAGCCATCGCGGCGGCGTTCACGGTCTTCTCCGTGGTCGCGGCCTCGATCATCGGCCCCAAGCGCTACAACCGGGCCAAGCTGGAGGCGTACGAGTGCGGCATCGAGCCCACGCCGCAGCCGGCCGGAGGCGGGCGCTTCCCGGTGAAGTACTACCTGACGGCGATGCTCTTCATCATCTTCGACATCGAAATCGTCTTCCTCTACCCGTGGGCCGTCCATTTCGACTCCCTCGGGATGTTCGGTCTCGTCGAAATGCTGGTCTTCGTCGCCCTCATCGGTATCGCGTACGCCTACGACTGGCGGCGCGGCGGCCTGGAATGGGACTAGGGGCAGGGGTAAAGCAATGGGACTTGAAGAGAAACTGCCGAGCGGCTTTCTGCTCACCACCGTGGAGAAAGCGGCCGGGCTCGCGCGTAAATCGTCCATGTTCCCGGCGACGTTCGGGCTGGCGTGCTGCGCCATCGAGATGATGACGACCGGCGCGGGCCGCTACGACCTCGCCAGGTTCGGCATGGAGGTCTTCCGGGGTTCGCCGCGACAGGCCGACCTGATGATCGTGGCGGGCCGCGTCAGCCAGAAGATGGCCCCGGTGCTGCGTCAGGTCTACGACCAGATGCCCAACCCCAAATGGGTCATCTCCATGGGGGTGTGCGCCTCCTCGGGCGGCATGTTCAACAACTACGCCATTGTGCAGGGCGTCGACCACGTGGTTCCCGTCGACATCTACCTGCCCGGCTGCCCGCCGCGCCCGGAAATGCTGCTCGACGCCATTTTGAAGCTGCACGAGAAGGTCAAGAACACCAAGCTCGGCGTCAATCAGAAGGAAGCGGCCCGTGAGGCGGAAGAGGCGGCGATGAAGGCGCTGCCCACCATCGAGATGAAGGGGCTGCTGCGGTGAGCGCACAGGCGAACGGCGACGGGCCCCAGGAGCCCGACGAGGGCAGCTCGGTCCCCGTCCAGCGGGGCAACGCCGGCGAGGTCATCGAGGTGCGCCACGGCATGTTCGGCGCCCGCAACGGCGGCGACACCTCCGGATACGGCGGGCTGGTACGCACCGTGCGGATGCCGGGGGAGAGCGTGCGCCCCTACGGATCCTGGTTCGACGAGGTGGCCGACGAACTCGAAGGCGCGCTGGAGGAGCAGGGGCTCGCCCCCGAGAACGCCGTCGAGAAGACGGTCGTCGACCGCGGCGAGCTGACCTTCCACATCGCCCGCGAGCACCTGCCGCAGGTCGCCCGCACCCTGCGCGACGACCCGGCGCTCCGCTTCGAGCTGTGCACCGGGGTGAGCGGCGTCCACTACCCGGGCGAGACGGGCCGCGAGCTGCACGCCGTCTACCACCTGCGCTCGCTCACCCACAACCGGCTGATCCGGCTGGAGGTCACCGCGCCCGACGCGGACCCGCACGTGCCCTCGATCGTGGACGTCTATCCGACCAACGACTGGCACGAGCGGGAGACCTACGACTTCTTCGGTCTCGTCTTCGACGGCCACCCCGCGCTGACCCGGATCCTGATGCCGGACGACTGGCAGGGGTTCCCGCAGCGCAAGGACTACCCGCTCGGCGGCATTCCCGTCGAGTACAAGGGCGCCCAGATTCCCGCCCCCGACCAGCGGAGGTCCTACACCTGATGGCGACCAGCACACACGCACCCGCCGGGGTCCGCGAGACCACCGAGGGCACCGTCTACGACGTCACCGGCGGGGACTGGGACGAGATGGCCGCGCACGCCGCCAAGAGCGACGACGAGCGCATCATCGTCAACATGGGTCCCCAGCACCCCTCCACGCACGGAGTGCTGCGGCTCATCCTGGAGATCGACGGCGAGACGGTGACCGAGGCCCGCGCCGGCATCGGCTACCTGCACACCGGCATCGAGAAGAACCTCGAGTACCGCACCTGGACCCAGGGCACCACGTTCGTGACGCGGATGGACTACCTGACGCCGTTCTTCAACGAGGCGGCGTACTGCCTGGGCGTCGAGCGGCTGCTGGGCATCGAGGACGACGTCCCCGACCGCGCCAACGTCATCCGCGTCCTGCTGATGGAGCTCAACCGGATCTCCTCGCACCTGGTCGCCATCGCCACCGGCGGCATGGAGCTGGGCGCCACCACGGTGATGATCTTCGGCTTCCGCGACCGCGAACACGTCCTGGACCTGTACGAGCTGATCACCGGGCTGCGGATGAACCACGCCTACATCCGCCCCGGCGGCCTCTCCCAGGACCTGCCGCCCGGCACCGTCGACGCGCTGCGCGAGTTCGTGAAGAAGATGCGCAAGAACCTGCCGGAGTACGACGCGCTGTGCACCGGCAACCCCGTCTTCAAGGCCCGGCTGAAAGACATCGGCTACCTCGACCTGGCCGGCTGCATGGCGCTGGGCGCCACGGGCCCGATCCTGCGCTCGGCGGGCCTGCCGCACGACCTGCGCAAGGCGCAGCCCTACTGCGGCTACGAGACCTACGACTTCGAGGTCCCCACCGTCGACACCTGCGACTCCTACGGCCGGTTCCTGCTGCGCCTGGAGGAGATGCGCCAGTCGCTGCGCATCATCGAGCAGTGCATCGACCGGCTGGAGCCCGGCCCCGTCATGGTCGGGGACAAGAAGATCGCCTGGCCCGCGCAGCTGGCGCTCGGCCCCGACGGGCTCGGCAACTCCCTCGACCACATCAAGAACATCATGGGCACCTCCATGGAGGCCCTCATCCACCACTTCAAGCTGGTGACCGAGGGCTTCCGGGTGCCACCCGGCGAGGTGTACACGGCCGTCGAGTCGGCCAAGGGCGAGCTGGGCGTGCACGTCGTCAGCGACGGCGGCACCCGCCCCTACCGGGTGCACTTCCGCGACCCCTCCTTCACCAATCTGCAGTCCATGGCGGCGATGTGCGAGGGCGGCCAGGTCGCCGACGTGATCGTCGCCGTCGCGTCCATCGACCCCGTGATGGGAGGCGTCGACCGGTGAGCAACGTCGACATGGGCATCCCCGCGATGCCCGCACCCGACTACCCGGCCGAGGTGCGTCAGCGTCTTGAGGCCGACGCGCGCGAGGTCATCGCCCGCTACCCGGACAGCCGCTCCGCGCTGCTGCCGCTGCTGCACCTGGTGCAGTCGGAGGACGGGCACGTCACCCGCACCGGACAGCGGTTCTGCGCCGAGATGCTGGAGCTGACCACCGCCGAGGTCAACGCGGTGGCCACCTTCTACTCCATGTACCGCCGCAAGCCCTCAGGCGACTACCAGGTCGGCGTGTGCACCAACACGCTGTGCGCCGTGATGGGCGGCGACGCCATCTACGCCTCGCTCCGCGAACACCTGGCCGTGGGCGACGGGGAGACCACCGAGGACGGCAAGGTCACCCTCGAACACATCGAGTGCAACGCGGCCTGCGACTTCGCGCCCGTCGTGATGGTCAACTGGGAGTTCTTCGACAACCAGACCCCCGCCTCGGCCCGCGCCCTCGTCGACGACCTGATCGCCGGGCGCGAGGTCGCCCCCACCCGGGGCGCCCCGCTGTGCACCTTCAAGCAGACCGCGCGGGTGCTCGCCGGCTTCCCCGACGAGCGCGAGGGCGCCACCGACGCGTCCGGCCCGGCGGGCCCCGCCTCGCTGGCCGGGCTCCGGCTGGCCAAGGGCGAGAGCACACCCGGCGTGGTCGCACCGCGCGGCGCCGCTGCCGACGAGGAGGGGAAGTGATGACGGTGGCAGCACACGACGGCGGCCAGGACGAGACCTCGCAGCCCAGCGCCCACGGCGACGCCGACCCGCAGAAGCTCCTCTCACCCGTCCTGTCCGCGCACTGGGACGAGCCCGACTCCTACACGCTGGCCGGCTACCGGCGGCACGGCGGTTACCAGGCGCTGCCCAAGGCGCTGGCCATGGACCCGGACGACCTGATCGCCTACGTCAAGGAAGCGGGCCTGCGCGGACGCGGCGGCGCGGGCTTCCCCACCGGCATGAAGTGGCAGTTCATCCCGCAGGGCGACGGCAAACCGCACTACCTCGTCGTCAACGCCGACGAGTCCGAGCCGGGGACCTGCAAGGACATCCCCCTGCTGTTCGCCAACCCGCACTCCCTCATCGAGGGCATCGCCATCGCCTGCCACGCGATCCGCTCCAGCCACGCCTTCATCTACCTGCGCGGCGAGGTCGTCCCCGTGCTGCGCCGCCTCCAGCTGGCCGCCAAGGAGGCACAGGAGGCCGGCTATCTGGGCCCCGACGCGCTCGGCCCCGGCAAGGACCTCACCCTCACCGTGCACGCCGGCGCGGGCGCCTACATCTGCGGCGAGGAGACGGCGCTGCTCGACTCCCTGGAAGGCCGCCGTGGTCAGCCAAGGCTGCGTCCCCCCTTCCCGGCCGTCGCCGGCCTGTACGCGTGCCCCACCGTGGTGAACAACGTCGAGTCCATCGCCTCGGTTCCCGCCCTGATCGACCGCGGCAAGGACTGGTTCCGCTCGATGGGCAGCGAGAAGTCCCCCGGCTTCACGCTCTACTCGCTCAGCGGCCACGTCGCCCGTCCAGGCCAGTACGAGGCGCCGCTGGGCGTCACGCTGCGCCAGCTCCTCGACATGAGCGGCGGCATGCGGCCCGGGCACCGGCTGAAGTTCTGGACCCCGGGCGGCTCCTCCACCCCGCTGCTGACCGACGAACACCTGGATGTGGCCCTCGACTACGAGGGCGTCGGCTCCGCGGGCTCCATGCTCGGCACCAAGGCGCTCCAGTGCTTCGACGAGACGACCTGCGTGGTGCGGGCCGTCACCCGCTGGACCGAGTTCTACGCGCACGAGTCCTGCGGCAAGTGCACCCCCTGCCGCGAGGGCACCTACTGGCTCGTCCAGCTGCTCCGCGACATCGAGGCAGGCAAGGCGCAGGCCGCCGACCTGGAGAAGATCGCCGACATCGCCGACAACATCAACGGCAAGTCGTTCTGCGCGCTGGGCGACGGCGCCGCGTCCCCCATCTTCTCCTCGCTGAAGTTTTTCCGCGAGGAGTACGAGGCCCACCTCGGCGGCCGTGGCTGCCCCTTCGACCCCGAGAAGTCCACCGCCTGGGCAGCGAACCCCCACTCCGCTCACCTGGAGGTGAACGCGTGACCGTCACCGCTACTGGCACCTCCACCGGCGGCGGGGAGGCAGCCCCGCCGCCCGAGGAGACGGTGTCGCTGACCGTCGACGGCGCCCAGATCACCGTCCCCAAGGGCACGCTGGTCATCCGTGCCGCCGAGCAGCTCGGCATCGACATCCCCCGCTTTTGCGACCACCCCCTGCTCGACCCGGCGGGCGCCTGCCGCCAGTGCATCGTCGAGGTGGAGGGCCAGCGCAAGCCGATGGCGTCCTGCACCATCCAGTGCACCGACGGCATGGTCGTCAAGACGCACCTGACCTCCGACGTGGCGAGCAAGGCGCAGCGCGGCGTGATGGAGCTGCTGCTCATCAACCACCCGCTGGACTGCCCCGTCTGCGACAAGGGCGGCGAGTGCCCGCTCCAGAACCAGGCCATGTCGCACGGGGACGCCGACTCCCGCTTCGAGGGCAGGAAGCGCACCTACGAGAAGCCCGTCGCGATCTCCACGCAGGTGCTGCTGGACCGGGAGCGGTGCGTGCTGTGCGCGCGCTGCACCCGCTTCTCCAACCAGATCGCGGGCGACCCGATGATCGAGCTGATCGAGCGGGGCGCGCTCCAGCAGGTCGGCACGGGGGAGGACACCCCCTTCCAGTCGTACTTCTCCGGCAACACCATCCAGATCTGCCCCGTCGGCGCGCTGACCTCGGCGGCCTACAGGTTCCGCTCCCGCCCCTTCGACCTCACCTCCTCGTCGGGGGTGTGCGAGCACTGCTCCGGCGGCTGCGCCATCCGCACCGACCACCGGCGCGGCAAGGTGATGCGCCGCCTCGCCGAGAACGACCCGGAGGTCAACGAGGAGTGGATGTGCGACAAGGGGCGCTTCGCGTTCCGCTACGCACAGCGCCCCGACCGGCTGCACACTCCGCTGGTCCGCGGCCAGGACGGCCGGCTGGCCCCGGCCGGCTGGCCCGAGGCGCTGGAGGCCGCCGCGCGCGGACTCGCCGGCAAGCGGGAGCGCACCGGCGTGCTGACCGGCGGGCGGCTCACCGTCGAGGACGCGTACGCCTACGCCAAGTTCGCCCGCGTGGCGCTGGGCACCAACGACATCGACTTCCGCGCACGGGCGCACTCCGCCGAGGAGGCCGACTTCCTCGCCTCCCACGTGGCGGGCCACGGCCGGGACCTGGACCAGGCGGGCCTGACCTACTCAGCGCTGGAGGCCGCGCCCGCCGTGCTCCTCCTCGGCCTCGAGGCCGAGGAGGAGGCACCGGGCATCTTCCTGCGGCTGCGCAAGGCCTGGCGCACCCGGGGCCAGCGCACCTGGGCACTGGCCACGCACGCCACCCGCGGCCTGCACAAGGCGGGCGGCACGCTGCTGCCCGCGGCCCCCGGCACCGAGACGGAGTGGCTGGACGCGCTCGCGGGCGGCGTCGGCCTGGACGAGAAGGGCGCGGCGGCCGCCGAGGCGCTGCGCGGCGACGGCGCGGTGATGCTGGTCGGCGAGCGGCTGGCCACGGTGCCGGGCGCGCTCACCGCGGCGCTGCGCACGGCGGTGGCCACCGGCGCCACCCTGGTGTGGGTGCCGCGCCGCGCGGGCGAGCGCGGCGCTCTGGAGGCCGGGTGCCTGCCCGGACTGCTGCCGGGGGCCAGGGCCGTGGCCGACGCCGGGGCGCGCGCCGAGGTGGCCCGCGCCTGGGGCGTCGCCGAACTGCCCACCGCGCCGGGGCGCGACACCTCCCAGATCATCGAGGCCGCCGCAACGGGCGAGCTGTCCGCGCTGGTCGTCGGGGGAGTCGGCGTCGAGGACCTGCCGGATCCGGCCCGCGCCCGCGAGGCGCTGGAGGCGGTGGACTTTCTGGTCAGCCTGGAGCTGCGGCCCAGCACCGTGACCGGTCTCGCCGACGTCGTCCTCCCCGTCTCGGCGGTCCCGGAGAAGTCCGGCACCTTCCTCAACTGGGAAGGCCGCCTGCGGACGTTCGACGCGGCGCTCAAGCCGGACCAGATGACCCGCCGCCACGTCCAGCCCGACGCGCGGGTCCTGAACATGCTCGCCGACGCGCTCGACGTCCACCTGGGGCTGCCGGACGTGCGCATGGTGCGCGGCGAACTCGACCGCCTCGGCCACCGCACGGGCACGGCCCGGCTGGAAGCGCCGATCCCCGGGGCCCGCACCGCGCCGCAGCCCGCCGCCGGCGAGGCCGTGCTGGCCGGGCACCGGATGCTGCTCGACCAGGGCCGCCTCCAGGAGGGGGACGAGGCACTGGCCGGCACCCGGCACGCGGCGTACGCGCGGCTGTCGGCCGCCACCGCCGCCGAGATCGGCGCCGCGGACGGCGAGACGCTGGCCGTCGCGGGACCGCGCGGCGAGGTGCGGCTGCCGCTGTGCGTCACCGAGATGCCCGACCGGGTGGTGTGGCTGCCGCTCAACACGGTCGGCGGCGGCGTCGCGGCCGACACCGGGGCGCTGGTCGGCCAGCTGGTGCGGATCGCACCCGGAAGCGCCGGCGTCAACCAGACCCCGCAGGAGGTGGGCGCATGAACGGGCCGGTGGAGCACCTCGCCCAGGAGGATCTGTCGATGTTCGGCACCGATCCGTTCTGGCTGGTGCTGATCAAGGCGGTCTTCTGCTTCGCGTTCCTGATGGTGACGGTGCTGATCTCCATCGTCTTCGAACGCAAGATCGTGGGCTGGATGCAGCTGCGCGTCGGCCCCAACCGGCACGGGCCCTGGGGCATGCTCCAGTCGCTGGCCGACGGCGTGAAGCTGATGTTCAAGGAAGACATCATCGTCAAGGGCAGCGACAAGCTGGTCTATCTGCTGGCCCCGGTCATCGGCGCGGTGCCCGCGTTCATGGCGATCGCGGTCATCCCGTTCGGCCCCGCGGACAACCAGATCTCGATCTTCGGGCACCGGACGGCGATGCAGCTGACGGACATGCCCGTCGCCGTCCTCTACATCCTGGCCACCGCCTCCATCGCCTCCTACGGCGTGGTGCTGGCCGGCTGGTCGTCAGGATCGACGTATCCGCTGCTGGGCGGCGTGCGCGCCACGGCGCAGATCATCAGCTACGAGATCGCGATGGGCCTGAGCTTCGCCGCGGTCTTCCTGTACTCGGGCTCGATGTCCACCTCGGCGATCGTCGGCGAGCAGGCGGACGGCTGGTTCGCCTACCTGCTGCCGGTCTCCTTCCTGATCTATCTGATCTCGATGGTCGGTGAGGCGCACCGGGCGCCGTTCGACATGCCGGAGTCCGAGGGCGACCTGGTCGCGGGCTTCCAGACCGAGTACAGCTCGATCAAGTTCGCGATGTTCATGCTGACCGAGTACATCCACGTGGTGACGGTCTCCGCGCTGGCGGTCACGCTCTTCCTGGGCGGCTGGCGCGCGCCCGCGCCGATCTCCACCTGGTGGGAGGGCGCCAACCACGGCTGGTGGCCCATCCTGTGGTTCAGCGCCAAGCTGGTCGTGCTGATCTTCTTCTTCATCTGGATCCGCGGCACGCTGCCCCGCGTGCGCTACGACCAGTTCATGAAGCTGGGCTGGAAGGTGCTCATCCCCATCGCCCTGGTGTGGCTGATGCTGGTGGCCACCGTCCGCGCGATGCGCAACGAGGGCTGGGACTACAGCTCGGTCGTCTACTGGGTCGCGGGCACGGCGCTGGCGCTGCTGCTGATCTCCTTCGTCGTCGACTTCTTCCGCGGCGGCGGCGAGGAGGAGGAAACGGTCGCGCAGGACAAGCCCTTCGACCCGATGGCCGGCGGGTTCCCCGTACCGCCGCTGCCAGGCCAGGAGTTGCCGCCGGTGCCGCGGCGGCCCTCGCGCGCGCCGCGTGAGCGGGAGCGCGAGCCGGTCGGCGCCGGTGCGGGCGGGCCCGGCTCTCCTGGCGACGCAACTGACGCAACCACCGAGAGCAAGGGGGCTGACGGTGCCTGAAAACCCCGTGGCCGGCTTCGGCGTGACCTTCAAGGACATGTTCAAGAAGCGGCTGACCGAGCAGTACCCCGAGTACAAGAAGCCGACGGCTCCCCGCTTCCACGGCCGCCACCAGCTCAACCGGCACCCGGACGGGCTGGAGAAGTGCGTCGGCTGCGAGCTGTGCGCCTGGGCCTGCCCCGCCGACGCCATCTACGTCGAGGGGGCCGACAACACCGAGGAGGAGCGGTACTCGCCCGGCGAGCGCTACGGCCGCGTCTACCAGATCAACTACCTGCGCTGCATCCTGTGCGGCCTGTGCGTCGAGGCCTGCCCCACCCGGGCGCTGACCATGACGAACGAGTACGAACTCGCCGACTCCTCCCGCGAGTCCCTCATCTACACCAAGGAGGAGCTGCTCGCGGGCCTGGAGGAGGGCATGGTCGACTCTCCGCACGCCATCTATCCGGGCATGACGGAGAAGGACTACTACCGGGGCCTGGTCAGCGAGGCCGCGCCCGGCACCGTGCAGCAGCGCACCACCGACACCGGGGCGCCGCAGGAGTCGGCAGACACCTACGGCGCGGACGAACCCGCCGCGAGTGAGGCCGCCACGGGCGAGGCCGCGGGCTACGGCCCCATGACACACGGCACCGTGACGTCCGGCGGGGAGGGGGAGCGATGAACGCACTCGCCGCCACCGCCACCTCCACGGGCGAGGCCGTCCAGTTCTGGGTGCTGGGCACCGTCGCCGTCCTCGGCGGGCTCGGTACGGTGCTGCTGCGCCGCGCCGTGCACAGCGCGCTCTGCCTGGCCGGGACAATGATCATCCTGGCGCTCTTCTACCTCGCCAACGGCGCCTACTTCCTCGGCGTCGTGCAGATCGTCGTCTACACCGGCGCGGTCATGATGCTCTTCCTGTTCGTGCTGATGCTCGTCGGTGTCTCCCACGCCGACTCGCTGCGCGAGACGCTGAAGGGGCAGCGCTGGCTCGCCGCGGCCTGCGCACTGGGCGTCGGCATCCTGCTGATCACCGGCATCGGGCAGGTCTCGGTGGGCGGCTTCAACGGGCTCGGGGCCGCCAACGCGCAGGGCAACGTCCCGGCGCTGGCCTCCTTGCTGTTCACCAAGTACGTCGTCGCCTTCGAGGTGGTCGGCGCCCTGCTGACCGTCGCCGCGGTCGGCGCCACGCTGCTGACCCACCGCGAGCGCGTCGAGAAGAACAAGTCGCAGCGCGAGCAGGCCGAGGAGCGGGTGCGCGAGGGCAAGCAGGTCACCCCGCTGCCGGCGCCCGGCGTCTACGCCCGCCACAACGCCAACGACCGTCCCGCGCTGCTGCCCGACGGCACGCCCTCCGAGCTCAGCGTCAGCCGCACGCTGCGCGACCGGGGCCAGGTCCGCGAGGTCAACGCCGAGCAGCTGGCGCAGCTGGCCGCGATCGAGCAGCGCACCGCCGAGTACCAGGGCCGCGCCACCTACCCGGGCCCGAAGGACCCGGGCGAACGGGCCGCCGACCGGGCCGAGGACGCGGCCGGCCGTGCCGAGGACGACGGTTTGGACCGGCCCGCCGGTCTTGGCAGCGAGCGTGAGGAGGCCACCAAGTGAGCCCGGTCAACTACGTCTACCTGGCAGCGCTGCTGTTCACCATCGGCGCCGCCGGAGTCCTCATCCGGCGCAACGCCATCGTGGTGTTCATGTGCATCGAGCTGATGCTGAACGCCGCCAACCTGACGCTGGTCGCCTTCTCCCGCATGCACGGCAACCTCGACGGCCAGATCATGGCGTTCTTCGTCATGGTCGTCGCCGCCGCCGAGGTCGTGGTGGGGCTGGCGATCATCGTGATGCTCTACCGCTCCCGCCACTCGGCCTCGGTCGACGACGCGAACCTCATGAAGCTCTAAGGGGTATGTACCAGTGGAGTCAATGATCGGACTGCTCGTCGGAGTGCCCCTGCTCGGCGCCGCCGTGCTGCTGTTGGGCGGGCGGCGCCTGGACCGGAGCGGGCACTGGCTGGCGACACTGCTGGCCGCGGCCTCCTTCGTGATCGGGGCCGTGCTGTTCGCCTCGATGCTGGGCGAGGACGCCGAGAGCCGGGCGATGCACAGCAAGCTGTTCTCCTGGGTGCCGGTGGAGGGCTTCCAGGCGGACGTGGCCTTCCAGCTCGACCAGTTGTCGATGACGTTCGTCCTGCTGATCACCGGCGTGGGCACGCTCATCCACCTGTACTCGGTCGGCTACATGGAGCACGACCCCAAGCGCCGCCGCTTCTTCGCCTATCTGAACCTCTTCCTCGCGGCGATGCTGCTGCTCGTCCTCGCCGACAACTTCCTGCTGCTGTACGTCGGCTGGGAGGGCGTGGGTCTCGCCTCGTACCTGCTGATCGGGTTCTGGCAGCACAAGCCGAGCGCGGCGACGGCGGCGAAGAAGGCGTTCCTGGTCAACCGCGTCGGTGACGCGGGCCTGGCCATCGCCATCTTCTTGATGTTCACCACCTTCGGCACCTTCGCCTTCGCGCCGGTCCTCTCCGCCGCCGGCGAGGCGGGCGAGGGCAAGCTGACGGCGATCGGTCTGATGCTGCTGCTGGCGGCCTGCGGCAAGTCGGCGCAGGTGCCGCTCCAGTCGTGGCTCGGGGACGCCATGGAGGGCCCCACCCCGGTCTCCGCGCTGATTCACGCCGCGACGATGGTGACCGCGGGCGTCTACCTGATCACCCGCTCCGGCGCGATCTTCAACGGGGCGCCGGACGCACAGCTGGTCGTGGTGATCGTCGGCGCGGTCACGCTGCTGTTCGGTGCGATCGTCGGTTGCGCCAAGGACGACATCAAGAAGGCGCTGGCCGGATCGACCATGTCGCAGATCGGCTACATGATCCTGGCCGCCGGGCTCGGACCGATCGGCTACGCGTTCGCCATCATGCACCTGGTCACCCACGGCTTCTTCAAGGCCGGGCTCTTCCTCGGCGCCGGGTCCGTGATGCACGGCATGAACGACGAGGTCGACATGCGCCGCTACGGCGGGCTGCGCAAGCACATGCCGGTCACCTTCGTCACCTTCGGCCTCGGCTACCTCGCCATCATCGGCTTCCCCGGCCTGTCCGGGTTCTTCTCCAAGGACCAGATCATCGAGGCCGCCTTCGGCAAGGGCGGCACCGAGGGCTGGATCCTGGGCGCGGTCACCCTGCTGGGCGCGGCCATCACCGCGTACTACATGACGCGGGTAATGCTGATGACCTTCTTCGGCGAGGAGCGCTGGCGCAAGGCGCCCACCCCCTCGCCGGCCGAGCCCGACGTGGAACCCGCGGCGGAGACACGGGGCGCGTACACGCCGCCCCACCCGCACGAGTCCCCGAAGATCATGACGATCCCGATGATCGTGCTCGCCTTCGGCTCCGTCTTCGCGGGCGGCCTCTTCAAGGCGGGCGAGTCCTTCGTGGGGTGGCTCGAGCCGGTCACGCAGTTCGAACACGGGCACTCCCCGGTCTCGGCGACCGCGGTGACGGCCGCCACGATCGTGGCGCTCGTCCTCGGCGTGGGCGCCGCGTACCTCCAGTACGGGCGCAAGCCGGTGCCCGCGCTCGCCCCGCGCGGCAGCCTGCTCACCCGCGCCGCCCGCCGCGACCTGCTCCAGGACGACTTCAACCACGTCGTGCTGGTCAGCGGCGGTACGCACCTGACCCGCAGCCTGGTCTACGTCGACAACAAGGTCGTCGACGGCGCCGTCAACGGCACGGCCGCCTCGTTCGGCGGTCTGTCGGGGCGGCTGCGGCGGCTCCAGAACGGTTTCGCCCGCTCCTACGCGGTCTCGATGTTCGGCGGCGCGGCGGTGCTGATCGCCGCGACCCTGCTGATGAGGGCGGTCTGACACATGTCTTTTCCTCTGCTGACGGTCACGGCGGCGCTGCCCGCCGTCGGGGCCGTCGCCACCGCCGCCGTCCCGGCGGCCCGGCGCACCGCCGCCAAGTGGCTGGCGCTGCTGGTCTCGTTGGCCACCCTCGTGCTGGCCGCCGTGGTGCTGATCCGCTTCGACCCCGGCGGCGCCCGCTACCAGCTGACCGAGTCGCACGCCTGGATTCCCGACTTCGGGGTCCGCTACGAACTCGGCGTCGACGGCATCGGCGCGGCCCTGATGGCGCTGACGGCGCTGCTCATCCCGTTCGTCATCGGTGCGGGCTGGCACGACGCCGACGACCTCGAGGGTGAGCGGGCCAACCGCCGCTGGCGGCCCACGCAGGGCTTCTTCGCCCTCATCCTCGCCGTCGAGGCGATGGTGCTGGTCTCCTTCGCCGCCACCGACGTCTTCCTCTTCTACATCTTCTTCGAAGCGATGCTCATCCCGATGTACTTCCTCATCGGCGGCTTCGGGGACCGGGCGCACGCGGCCGGTGAGGAGGAGGGCGCCAAGCAGCGCTCCTACGCGGCCGTGAAGTTCCTGCTCTACAACCTGGCCGGCGGGCTGGTCATGCTGGCCGCCGTCATCGGGCTGTTCGTCGTCAGCGCCGACTCCCTGGGACAGGGCACCTTCTCGCTGCCGGAGCTGCTCAAGGCGCGGGCGAGCGGCGACCTGGCGATGGCGACGTCCACCGAGCGGTGGCTCTTCCTCGGCTTCTTCGTCGCCTTCGCCATCAAGGCGCCGCTGTGGCCGCTGCACACCTGGCTGCCCAACGCCATGGGCGAGTCCACGGCGCCGGTCGCGGTGCTCATCACGGCCGTCGTCGACAAGGTCGGCACCTTCGCGATGCTCCGCTTCTGCCTGGGCCTCTTCCCCGAGGCCAGTTCCTGGGCCACCCCTGTGGTGCTCTCGCTGGCGCTGGTCAGCGTCCTGTACGGGGCACTGCTCGCGGTCGGGCAGCGGGACATCAAGCGGCTGGTGGCGTACGCGTCCATCTCGCACTTCGGCTTCATCATCCTGGGCGTCTTCGCGATGACCAGCCAGGGCCAGGGCGGCGCCACGCTCTACATGGTCTTCCACGGCATCTCGACGGCCGCGCTGATGCTGGTGGCCGGCTTCCTCATCTCCCGCCGCGGCTCGCGTCTGATCGCGGACTACGGCGGGGTGCAGAAGGTGGCACCCGTACTGGCCGGCACGTTCCTGATCGGCGGCCTGGCCACCCTCTCGCTGCCGGGGCTCGCGCCGTTCGTCAGCGAGTTCCTCGTCCTGGTCGGCACGTTCAGCCGCTACCCGGTCGCCGGGATCATCGCCACCGCGGGCATCATCCTCGCCGCGCTGTACGTGCTGGTGCTCGTCCAGCGCACGATGACCGGGCCGATCCGCAGGCCGGAGATCGAGAAGATGCCCGATCTGAAGGTGCGCGAGGTCGCGGTGGTGGCGCCGCTGGTGGCCCTGCTGCTCTTCCTCGGCGTCTTCCCCAAGCCGCTCACCGAGATCGTGAACCCCGCCGTGGAGCACACCCTCTCGGACGTACAGAAGAAGGACCCGAAGCCGCAGCATCCCGTCGCGGAGCACGCGGGGTCCGACGACAAGCCGGCCGGGCACGGCGGAGGTGACCACGAGTGACTGGCATGATCGACGTCGCGTCGGCGGGAGGCACTCCCGGCGTCCACAGCCTGTGGACGGTCGCGGCCGGCGCGGGCGACAAGCTCCAGGCGCCCAGCATCGAGTACGGGAAGCTCTCCCCGACGCTGATCGTCCTCGGCGCCGCGGCCCTCGGCGTCCTCATCGACGCCTTCGCGCCCCGCAGGGCCCGCTACGGCGCCCAACTGTTCGTGGCGCTGGTGGGGCTGGCCGCCGCGTTCGCCGCCGTCATCGGACTGGCCGCCTCCGGCGCGGGCACCACCGGGGCCCAGATCGCCGGCATGGGCGCGCTGGCCGTGGACGGGCCCGCGCTCTTCCTCCAGGGCACCTTGCTGCTGGTCGGCATCGTCGGTGTCTTCACCTTCGCCGAGCGGAAGCTGGAACCCTCGGCGCACGGCTCCAGGGTCGACTCGTTCGCCGCGCAGCCCGCCTCGGTGCCCGGCGGCGAGGGCGAAACGCAGGCCGTCAAGGCGGGCTGGACCACCACAGAGGTCTTCCCGCTGCTGATGTTCGCGGTCGGCGGCATGCTCCTCTTCCCGGCCGCCAACGACCTGCTGACCCTCTTCATCGCGCTGGAGGTCTTCTCCCTCCCGCTGTACCTGCTGTGCGCGCTCGCCCGCCGCAGGCGGCTGCTCTCCCAGGAGGCGGCGGTCAAGTACTTCCTGCTGGGCGCGTTCTCCTCCGCCTTCCTGCTGTTCGGCACGGCGCTGCTGTACGGCTACGCGGGCACCGTCAGCTACTCGGGCATCGCCCGCGTCGTCTCGGGGTCCGACGCCATCAGCGACCCGGTACTGGCCCAGACGGCCGGCAACGACGCGCTCCTGCTCATCGGCGGCGCACTCGTGGTGATGGGGCTGCTCTTCAAGGTCGGTGCCGTTCCCTTCCACATGTGGACCCCGGACGTGTACCAGGGCGCGCCGACGCCGGTGACCGGTTTCATGGCGGCCGCCACCAAGGTCGCCGCCTTCGGCGCGCTGCTGCGGCTGCTGTACGTGGTGCTGCCGGGGCTGCGCTGGGACTGGCGCCCGGTGATGTGGGGCGTGGCCATCCTGACGATGCTCGCCGGCGCCGTCGTCGCCATCACCCAGACCGACATCAAGCGGCTGCTGGCCTACTCCTCCATCGCCCACGCGGGCTTCCTGCTGGCGGGCGTCATCGCCACCTCCAAGGACGGCATCTCCTCGGTGCTGTTCTACCTGGGTGCCTACTCGTTCGTGACGCTGGGCGCGTTCGCCGTCGTCACCCTGGTACGGGACGCGGGCGGCGAGGCCACGCACCTGTCCAAGTGGGCCGGGCTCGGGCGGCGTTCACCCCTGCTGGCGGCGGTCTTCGCCGTCTTCCTGCTGGCCTTCGCGGGTATCCCGCTCACCTCGGGCTTCGCCGGGAAGTTCGCCGTGTTCAAGGCGGCGGCCGAGGGCGGCGCGGGCGCACTGGTCGTCATCGGTGTCCTCGCCTCGGCCATCGCCGCCTTCTTCTACCTGCGCGTCATCGTCTTGATGTTCTTCAGCGAGCCGCAGGCCGACGGGCCGAGCGTGGCCGTACCCAGCGCCATGACGACCTCGGCCATCGCGATCGGCGTCGTGGTGACCGTCGTCCTCGGCGTGGCACCGCAGTACTTCCTCGACCTGGCGGGACACGCCGGAGTGTTCGTCCGGTGAACCACATACCGCTCACCGGCCCCCCGCCCTAGCTGTACGAAGCGCCGCCAGACGCCCCAACGGGCCGCGTCCGGCGGCGCTTTGTAATGAGCACTGTCCGATGCACCAGTGACAAGACGTGTGCGGAAACGGTAGGAACTCGAAGCATGGGTTGTGTGATTCTCCGCCAGGAAAAAGGCGGATACCAAGGAAAACAGGGCGGAATCTTCACAGAAGGGGTCTCCGCCGAGTCGGTGGGCGCCAAGGGTCTGTGTCTGCACGTCCTGCACATCCCGGCGAACTCGAAGGGGGAACCACACCTGCACGCGGGCCACGAATCGGCCATCTATGTCGTCAACGGGGTGCACGAGATATGGCACGGGGAGGACCTGGAGAACCGCGACACCCTCCACCCCGGCGACATGGTCTACGTCCCCGCGAACATGCCGCACATGCCGGTCACCGGCGACGAGCCCGTCACCGTCGTGGTGGCGCGCACCGACCCACGCGAACAGGAGTCCGTCCACCTGCTCTCGCCGCGGGACCCCTGAGGGGGCCCGCCGGGCGCCGGCGGGCCGGGGACCCGCCGCGGTGGCGCCGGGGCGCCCGCGCGCGGTGACACGGACCGCGGGCCGGGCCCGGACCCGGAAGGGGCCGGGCCCGTGGTCCCCGGCTGCCCTGACCTGCCGCGCGCAACGGCGGCTCAGCCCCCGGGGTACTCGCGGACCTTGCGGCCGTTCTCCGAGCTCTCCGTCTTCTCGTGCGACTGCCCGGTGACGTCGTCCAGCTTGTCGGGGAGGTTCTCGGGCAGTTTGTCGGGCAGGTCACCGAGTTCGTCGGGGTCCTTGGGCAGCTTCGCCGGAGCGTCCGCCGCCCTGGTGTAGGTGTCGGTGACCCCGCCGTTCCAGGTGACCTTCATCGAGGTCGCCGTCACCGTGCCGACCTTGCCCGTCGCGCGCTCCTCGCCGACGCCCGCGGGGCACTTGAGAACGAGCGACTTATCGGCGCCCGCCGCCATGACGCGCCCTGTGCACACCTTCTTGTCCTTGCCCCGCAGCAGGGACGCGGCGTCGTCGACGACGGTGAGCGTCAGCTTCTGGCCCTCCGCGTCGGCCCTCCAGACGCCCGGCAGCCGCCCCTCGCCCGCCGGCTCCTCGCTCTTGTCCGGCGCGGGCGCGGCGGACTTCTTCTCGTCGGCCTTGGACGCGCCGCCGTCCCCCTTGCCGTCGTCGCCGCTGCCGCAGCCACCCACCAGCAGCGCGGCGGCCGCCGTCGCGGCCACCGCCCCCGTCGTCCGCGCTGACGTGCGCACTGTCCCTCCTCGGTCGTCCCGCCCTGGTCGATTGCAGGGTCACGACAACCTAGCAGGGGCCCTGTCCGCCCCACCCCGTCTCCCGACGCCGCGGAACGGGTCCTCGGCCGACGGAAAATCCGTGGGGAGGTCCGGATGCTTGTCGCCGGGAGCCCGGATGCCCGTGCCGCCCCCCTGTTCTCGCCGCAGCGGCGGCGAACCCCAACGGCGAGGATCCGGCGGAATGGTCCACCGCCCGGTGTGGGGCCTGTCAGGGGGCTGGCCCTTCTTCTCGGCGCGGTGGCGCGCCACGACGGCGAGGGGCGGGCGGAAGGGGGGGCGGCCGCTGAGGAACGTGGGGGTCGTCCGGCCCGCACAGGCACAGGCACAGGGCCGGGGCCGGGGCCGGGGCTCGCGGCCACGGTGGGCACCACCGGCGGAGGACTTATCCACAGGCGGGGCCGCACATGTCACCGGCCCCGCCTATCGTGGCGGGCATGCTTCAGGAGAGTGCCGAGGGTTCCGGCGGGGCGTCCGAGACGGCCGCGCTGCGAGTGCTGCGCAAGGTCTTCGGGTACGACGCCTTCCGCGGCCGGCAGGAGGACGTCATCGAGCACGTCACGCACGGTGGCGACGCCGTCGTGCTGATGCCGACCGGTGGCGGCAAGTCGCTGTGCTACCAGATCCCGGCGCTGGTGAGACCGGGCACGGGCGTGGTGATCTCGCCCCTGATCGCGCTGATGCAGGACCAGGTGGACGCGTTGCGCGCGCTGGGTGTGCGCGCGGGGTTCATCAACTCCACGCTCGATTTCGATCAGCGGCGCGTGGTGGAGGCCGAGTTCCTGGCGGGGGAGCTCGATCTGCTCTATCTGGCGCCGGAGCGGCTGCGCCTGGAGGCGACGACGGCGTTGCTGGAGCGCGGCAAGGTGTCGCTCTTCGCGATCGACGAGGCGCACTGTGTCGCTCAGTGGGGCCACGATTTCCGCCCCGACTACCTCTCGCTCTCGATGCTGGGCGAGCGCTGGCCCGAGGTGCCGCGGGTCGCGCTGACGGCCACCGCGACCCGCGCCACCCATCAGGAGATCGTGCAGCGGCTGGGCCTGGAGCGGGCGAGGGATTTCGTCGCGAGCTTCGACCGCCCCAACATCCAGTACCGCATCGTTCCCAAGCGGGATCCGAAGAAGCAGTTGCTGCGTTTCCTCAAGGAGGAGCACGCGGGTGACGCGGGCATCGTCTACTGCCTCTCCCGCAACTCGGTCGAGCGGACCGCCGAGTTCCTGTGCCGCAGCGGTGTGGAGGCCGTGCCGTATCACGCGGGTCTCGACGCGGGTACGCGCGCCGCGCATCAGGCGCGGTTCCTGCGGGAGGACGGCCTGGTCGTGGTGGCGACGATCGCTTTCGGCATGGGGATCGACAAGCCGGACGTGCGCTTCGTCGCCCATCTCGACCTGCCGAAGTCCGTGGAGGGCTACTACCAGGAGACGGGCCGCGCGGGCCGTGACGGGGAGCCGTCGACCGCGTGGCTGGCCTACGGCCTCCAGGACGTCGTGCAGCAGCGCAAGCTGATCGAGAACGGCGAGGGTGACGCGGCTTTCCAGCGGCGGGCGCGCAGCCATCTGGACGCGATGCTGTCCCTGTGCGAGACGGTCCGCTGCCGGCGCGCCCAGCTGCTGGACTACTTCGGTCAGGAGCCGGCGGACGGCGCGGCGCAGGTGGCCTGCGGCAACTGCGACACGTGTCTGACGCCGCCGGAGTCGTGGGACGGCACGGTTCCGGCGCAGAAGGCGCTGTCCACCGTGGTGCGGCTCAAGCGGGAGCGGGGGCAGAAGTTCGGTTCGGGCCAGATCGTCGACATCCTGCTGGGCCGCAAGACGGCGAAGGTCATCCAGTTCGACCACGACGCGCTGTCCGTTTTCGGCGTCGGCGCGGAGCTCGGGGAGGGCGAGTGGAGGGGTGTCGTCCGCCAGTTGATCGCCCAGGGGCTGCTGGAGATCGAGGGGGAGCACGGCACGCTGGTGCTGACCGACGCGAGTGCGACGGTGCTGCGGGGGGAGCGGGAGGTGCGGCTGCGCAAGGATCCGGTGCCGGACCGGGTGCCGGGCTCCCGGTCGGGTTCTGGCGGGGGTGCGCGTGGCGGCGGTGCGAAGCGCCAGGCCCCTGCCGACCTTCCCGAGGAGGCCCAGCCGCTCTTCGAGGCGCTGCGTGCCTGGCGCACCGAGCAGGCGCGGGAGCAGGGCGTGCCGCCGTACATCGTCTTCCATGACGCCACGCTGCGGGAGATCGCGGTGCAGCGTCCCGGCTCGCTGGGTGAGTTGGGCGGTGTGGCCGGGGTGGGCGAGAAGAAGCTCGCGACGTACGGCGAGAGCCTGCTGGCCGCGCTGGCGGCGGCGGGGGAGGAGTCCGCAGCGGAGGGGAAGGACTCCGCGGCGGCGGGGGCGGACTCCGCGGAACCGGCGGGGCCGGTGGGCGACGGCTCGGAGCCGGTGGCCGGGGCCCTTGCCGGCGCCGGGGCGGCGCCGGACGAGCCGGGAGCGGAGGCCACCCCCGAGTCCCTGTGGGCGGAAACCGAGGTCCCGCCGCAGCCCTGACGCACGGCGGTGGCCGTCACCGACGGCCACCACCGGCCAGGTGACGCCCGGCGGCCGTCCTTCGACGGGCGGCTGCTCGACGGGCGTCATGCGAGGGGCGTCACTCGACGGGTGTCACCCGGCCTGTCACGTCGCCCAGGCCGACGCGGGTTCCGCCGGGCCCCGGTGCCCACGCGGTGAGGGTCACCTCGTCGCCGTCCTCCAGGAACGTGCGCTTGCCGTCGGGGAGTTCCAGGGGTTCGCGGCCGCCCCAGGTCAGCTCCAGGAGTGAGCCGCGCTGGGCGGGTTCGGCTCCGCTGACGGTGCCGGAGGCGTACAGGTCACCGGTGCGCAGCGAGGCGCCGTTGACCGTCATGTGGGCGAGTTGCTGGGCGGCTGTCCAGTACATGGTGGAGAAGGGCGGTTCGGCGAGGGTGTGGCCGTTCAGCCGCACCGTCATGCGCAGGTCGTAGCCGCCGGGTTCGATGCCGCCGGCGGAGTCGTCCAGGTAGGGCAGCAGGGGGAAGTCCCGGGGAGGCGGGGCCACTCGGGCGGCGTCGAGGGCGTCGAGGGGGGTGATCCAGGGGGAGACCGTGGTGGCGAAGGACTTGCCGAGGAAGGGGCCCAGGGGCACGTATTCCCAGGCCTGGATGTCCCGCGCGGACCAGTCGTTGAGCAGCGTCACGCCGAACACGTGCTCGCGGAAGCCGGCCAGCCCGACGGGGGTGCCCATGGTGCTGGGGGTGCCGACGACGAACCCGACCTCCGCCTCGATGTCCAGCCGCTGCGAGGGGCCGAAGGCCGGGACCGGCTCGCTCGGGGGCTTGCGCTGTCCTCGGGGGCGGGTGACGGGCGTGCCGGAGACGACGACGGTGCCGGCCCGCCCGTGGTAGCCGATGGGCAGGTGCTTCCAGTTGGGGGTGAGCGCTTCGCTGTCCGGGCGGAAGATGCGGCCGACGTTGGTGGCGTGGTGTTCGCTGGCGTAGAAGTCGACGTAGTCGGCGACCTCGAACGGCAGGTGGAGGCGCACCTGGGGGAGGGGCAGCAGGTGGCGCGCGGCGGTCTCGCGGTGCGTCTCGTCGGTCAGCCAGGCGCGCACCTCGGCGCGTACGGCCTGCCAGACGGGGCGTCCGGCGGCCATCAGGGCGTTGAGCGACGGTGCTCGCAGCACCTCGGTGTGCAGGGAGCCGAACGCGGCGGCGGCCGCGCCCAGGTCGAGCACGTCGTCGCCGAACCGGACGCCGAGCCGGCGGTGGCCTGGCGCGTCCGGTGTGGTGAAGAGGCCGTACGGAAGGTTGTCCGGGCCGAAGAGAGTGTCACTCATGGAGGTCACACTATGAGGGAGCGTGACGCGGGAACACCGGTGCGCGAGCTTGTCGGGCCGGTCCCTGCCGCGTGTCCTGCGCGGCCCGCCGCCTAGGATGCTCGCGAAGGTGTGAGGGGGGCTGCCGTGCGACGCGTCGTTCTGACCGTGGCCGCCCTGTCGCTGGGCGCTCTGCTCGGTCCCGCGCCAAGCGCCGCGACCGCGGCGACCCCGGCAGCCGCCGCGGGCTCCGCACCCGCCGCAACCACCGCAGCCGCCGGGAGCGCGGCGACCGCCGGGCGCTCCGTATCCACCGCGACCGCCGAGCGCTCCGCATCCGCCGCGACCGCAGCCACCCGGGGATCGCGGGCAGTCAAGGCGCCGACGGGTCAGGAGGCCGACGGGGCGGCGCGGCAGGCCGCCTGGTTCGCGCGGCGACTGCGTGCGGACCCGGTGCACGTCTCGGACCAGATCCCGTTCGCCCACCCCCGCTCGGCCGCGTCCCGCTTCGCCGCGCAGGCCGCGCGCACCGGCGTTCCGACCTACGTCCTCGTGGTCCCGTTCCAGACCGCCCTCGACGCGCGCGAGCTTCTTGGCGCCGTCCACCGGAAGGTGGACCGCAAGGGTCTCTACGTCGTGGTGGACGGCACGTCCGGCGATCAGCTGGAGGCCGCGGCCTACGGGGTGTCCGTCCCGGCCGAGGACGCGGCGCGGGCGGCGGGGTGGGAGATGCCCTCGGACGCGACGGCGCTCGACGTCTTCACCCGGTTCGTGGACGTCGTGCGGCAGAGCGGGGCGCGGGCCGCCGCGCGCGCGTCGGAGGCGGAGGAGAGACGCCTCGTCGACGAGAAGCGTCCCGAGCCGTTCTACACGACGCGCGGGGACCGGTCCGTCAGCTCCGGTGTGGCGGGGGCCCTGGCGGGCGGGGTGCCGCTCCTCGTCCTCGCCGTCGGCTGCACGGTCTGCCGGCGCCACCGCGGTCACGGCCGCGGATTCCTGGGCTACGGGGTGCCGCTCGTGTGCGCGATCGGCGCCGCGGTCCTCGTGCACTCGGGCGCGGTGGCCTTCGCGCAGGGAGAGAAGGCCGTTCCGTCGGCCCGGCCGACCGCGCACGACCTGCAACTGCGCGCGGACCGGGTCGCGGAGGGGCTGCGCCGGGCACCGGTCTACCAGGACCCCGAGTCGCCTGCCGCGCTCGACGGCCGCCACCTGACCGCCGTGAGGGAGCGGTTGTCCGCGCTGGAGGTGCCCGCCCGGCTGGTCGTCCTTCCGGCGCTGGCGGACGAGGACGAGTCGGGCGGCGACGCGGACCTCTTCCTCCAGCGGCTGCACGAGACTCTCGGCGAGGACGGTCTCTACATCCTCGCGGGGGGCGACGGCTTCGACGGGTTCGACGTCACCGTCGCCAACTACGGCGTGAAGCTCGCCGCCAAGGAACTGGACGACTACGGCGACTGGATCCGCTACGGCCCCGAGGACAGCGACGAGGAACCGGCGCTGGGACGCCGGATCACCGCGCTGGCCCGGCACGTCGAGGACGTGCCCCAGGGCCCGCCCGGCCGTCCCGAGGACGCGGGGCGGGTGGACGAGCCCGCGGACACGTCCCTGCCGCCGGTCGACTCCGGTGCCTACCGCCCCGCGGCCGGTGGCGCGGCCGGGCTGGTACTGGCCGGGTGGGGCGCGCTCGCCGCCCGGCGGCGGATACGCGAGGGCACAGGTCTCACTGCCTCGCTGCCGCGGATCCCGGCGGCCTGGGCCGTCCCCGAGGCGGGAGGACGGGACGCGCCCGCCCGTCCGCGCCGCCGCTGGCTCCGCCGGACCGCGGGGCGGGAACTCAACGAACTCGCCGCCGCGTTCGCCGCGGCCGAGGGGGGACTCGACAAGGCCGCCAGGGGCCACGTGTGGGCCTGCCTGGACGCGGCGGTGCTCCTGCTCGACCGGCAGGGCGACGGACGGATCGACGCGGACGCGGACAGGGGCGACCTCGCGGCCGCGCTCGCGCTGGTCCGGGCGGGCCGGGCGGCACTCGGCGGGAGCGGCCGGCAGGCGGTGCGGCGCCGGCTGTGCTCCGTCAACCCGCTGCACGGCACCTACGAGCCCGCCGGGCGCGCGGCCGGGTGTGCGGCCTGCCGCGCGGCGGCCGCCGGGCCCGATCGGGCGCGCGGCCTGCTGCTGCCGGGGACCGACGGCGCTCCGGTGCCCTACCGCGAGTCGCCGGGCCCGCTCGGCCTTGCCGCCACGAGTGAGGTCCGACACCTCATCGACCACGTCAGGGAGCGCTTCCATGTGTCAGACGTCTCCGGCTGACCGCCGCCGTCGGGCGGGCGCTGTGGTGGCAGCGCTGTCCGTGGCGGTCCTCGGCTCGTCCGCGTCCGCGGGGGCCGCCTCGCCGGACGGCTCGCAGGGCGACCGCATCGCGTCCGCCCTGCGCTCCTCCCCGGTGTACGTCGCCGACTCCTACAGGGCGCGGATGTCGCGGGGCCAGGAGCGTGCGCTGGGCAGGCGGATCGCCAGAAGCGGGCTGCCCATCAAGGTCGTCCTGATGCCGTTCACGGACAAGGGGGGCACAGGGCGGGACGCCTGGAGCGGCTCCGCCGAGCAGTTCGCCGCCGTCATGCACGAGGAACTGGCGCGTGGCGACGAGGAGTTCATCCTGCTCACCAACTCCGGCTGGGACGAGGAACGTTCCCTGGAAGGCCACGAGTGGCCCGACGAGGAGCGGTACGAGGCCCGGTACGCGGCCTGGGCCGTCGGCGAACTCGACAGCATGCGCACGAAGGGCTTCGCCGCGCGCTTCTCCCGCGCGGTCGACCTCACGGCCGAGGGCGACGGCATGCGCGTCTACGAGAGGGCGCGGGAGAAGGCGCGCGAGAAGGACCCGCCGCAGGACGCGGCGCCGTCCGGGAAACCGGCGGCCGCGGACGGCGAGGGCCCAGGTGTTCAGGCCGCCGCCGCGGCCTTCCTCGCGGGAGGGGCGACCGTACTGGTGCTCGGCGTGGCCGCCCTGCTGTGGTGGCGGGCGCGGCGGGCCGCCGTGCTCCCCGCGGCGGGGCCGCGGTCGGTGTTCGCCACCGCTCGCGGCGAGCAGGCCGGCGCGCTGCGCGACCGGGTACGCGAGGAGGTCGTCCGCCTGGGGGAGGACGTGTCCGGGCGCGAAGCCGCGGACGGTGGCGCTGACGGGGCGCGCCGCGCCCTGGACGCGTACGAGGCGGCCACGACGGTGCTGGACGCGGCCGAGGGCCTCGCCGACCTGGCAGGGGCCCTCGCACTGGTCGAGGAGGGCCGGGCCGCGCTGCGCGCCTCCGCCAAGCGGGGCACGCGGGCGGCCGGGAGTCGTGGGGTGCTGCCGCTGTGCTTCTTCCATCCGCTGCACGGGCGTGGCGTGCGGCGGGTCCGCTGGCGCCCGCTCGGGCAGCGCGAACCGCTGCGCGTGGCCGCGTGCCACGAGTGCGCCGAGGCGGTCCGTGCACACCGCCCGCCCGAGGTGCTGAGGGCACCAGACGGCGACCGTGACGTGCCCTACTTCGAGATCTCCCCGGAACGGAGCCTGTGGGCCGCCACCGGCTACGGCTCCTTGACGGCCGGTCCGCTGGCCGTCCGCGTCCAGCGGGGCGACTTCACCCGCGCGGCGGCGAACCGGGCCCGTGCTTAGGGCTTTCCCCGCGGGCTCCGGTGACGGGGGTGCCACTGCCCGTGCTCCGGCCAGGGGGTGCCACCGCCCGCGGGCGTGCGGTGCGGTCCGCGGGCGGACGCCCCGGCGCCCCCGGACGGGGGCCGGGGGCGCCGGGGCCGGGGATCAGCCGGCTGTGCGCCTGATCCGCCGCTCCCAGGCCCGGGAGAAGACCTCGGTCTCCCCGTCCCAGCAGGTGACCTCGTTCACGGCGATGAAGTCGGTCTCGTCGGCGCGGAGTTCGGAGCGGGTGCGCAGGCGGGCGTGCCAGCCCAAGTCCCGGCGGCGCAGTCCGACCTCCCACTCGGAGACGGCGCGGGCGCTGAGCGGGTCGCCTTCGTCGATGACGTAGGTCTCCAGGGCGTTCTCGGTGAACTCCAGCCCGTCCGGGTAGATGCGGGTGCCGCCGTAGCGGGGGTCGACCTCCAGCCGCCACCGGCCGGCGGCGACGTCGCGCACCACGCGCCTCTCGGGCCGCTGGGTGCCGCCCTCGGCGTCCGGGTAGCGCACACCGAGGGGTTCGGCCTGCTCGGGTTCCCCGAACCGGATCGCGGGGGCGCCCTCGTCGGCGGCCGGGTTCCTCACGGGCAGTTCCAGCGCGCTGTGTGAGGGGTCGAGCACCCAGCCCGCCTCGCTGCCCGGCTGGGGCCAGATCCAGGGCCAGTAGGCGGAGGAGAGCGCGATCCTGATGCGGTGCCCGGCGGGGAACGCGTGGCCGATGCCGTTGAGTTCGAAGCCGACGTCCTCCGTCGCTCCGGGCTCCCACTCCACCACGCGGTCGCGTCCGTGCCGGGCCGAGAGGTTGAGTACGCCCCGGGTCACCAGGGTGGAGGAGCCGTCGGGCGCTACGTCGCAGACGCGCGCGACGACCTGGCCGCGGGGGACCTGGCTGGTGAGGCGCAGCCGCACCCGCGGCCGTCCCAGTACCTCCACGCGCCCGTCCAGCACCGCGGAGTCGAAGCAGACGGAGCGCCCGTCCTCCTCGCGCTGGTCGGGCGGCAGGTCGGCCTCGTTCCCGAACGGGAAGAAGCGCCCCGCGTCCACCCCGGTGTGCTGGGGCGAGCGCACCACGAACGGGCCGCTGCCCGGCAGCTCGTACGGCGTCATGGTGACGGCGGGTGAGGGCCACTCCCGGTCGCCCACCCAGCGCCCTTCGAGCTGTTCGTAGACCGTCGCCGGCGGGTGCGACTCGCTGATCCACGAGCGCAGCAGCGGCTCGTCCATGACGCCGGTGTCCTCGTTCTTGAGCCACCGGTCCCACCAGCGCAGCGTCTCCTGGAGGAAGCCGATGGCGGGTCCTGGCGGCAGGCCGCGGTCCGGGTACTGGTGCGACCAGGGGCCGATCAGCCCGCGTACCGGAGCGCCGCTCGCGCCGGGCAGGTGTTCGACGAGCCGCAGCACGGTGTCGCGGTAGGGGTCGTGCCAGCCGCCGACCGCGAGGACGGCCGCGTCGACGGCTGCGTAGTTCTCGCAGGCGCTGCCGTGCCGCCAGTAGTCGTCGCGGGTCTGGTGGTCCAGCCAGGTGTGGATGAACGGGTCGATCGCCTCCAGGCGGCGCAGCCACATCTCCCGCCAGGCGTCGCCGACCTGCGCGGGGTCCGGCGGGCGTGAGGCGAAGGCGAGCATGGTGGAGGCCCAGGCGTGCATGTCCACGGCCAGCACGGAGCCGCCCATGTAGTGCACGTCGTTGTCGTAGCGGTCGTCCGAGGAGCAGACGGTGACGATCGCCTTGAGGGCTTCGGGGGCGCGCGCGGCCAGCTGGAGGCTGTTGAAGCCGCCCCAGGAGATGCCGAACATGCCGACCCCGCCGCTGGACCAGGGCTGGGCGGCCAGCCAGGCGATGACGGCCTCGCCGTCGGCGAGCTCGCGCTCGTCGTACTCGTCGCCGGGCAGCCCCTCGGCGTTGCCGTGGCCGCGCACGTCGACGCGGACGGAGGCGTAGCCGTGCCCCGCGTACCAGGGGTGGCGCTGGGCGTCGCGCGGGGCCGTCCAGTCGCTCAGCCGGTAGGGGAGGTACTCCAGGAGCACGGGGACGGGCTCCTCGGTGACGGGCCGCCACACGCGCGCGTACAGATGTTCGCCGGTCGGCGTGGGAATCCACAGGTCCTCACGGACGACGCGGTACGGGAACTGTTCAGGGGTGCGGATGTGCATAGCTGTAAATCTTCGGACATGTGCGGAAGGTTTCCGGGCACCGGGGGTCGGCCGGGCGACGCGTCCGGCGGTTCGGGCGCACGGGGGCGGTGTGGCGGACCCGGCGCCCGTACGCCCCGGCACGGCGTCGGCCGCCGTGCGTGCTCAGTGGATCGGGTGCATGGTGCGGCGCAGCCACGGGGCCACGGCGAGGACGGCGAGCCCGACGACGACGGCGACGGCGCCGTTGAGCGTGAAGTAGAGGCTGTCCGCGATCCGCCCGTAGAACTTCACCGTCTGCGCCTGGACGCCGGTGGCCAGGGCGAGTGAGAGGAACCACAGGGCGAGCGCCTGGCTGCTGAAGGCCGCCGGCGCCAGCTTGCTCGTCGCCGACAAACCGGTGGACTCCAGCAGCACGTCACCGACGCCGATGAACAGCACCGCCAGCACGATCCACACCAGGCTGATCTGCCAGCCGTCCCCCGACTTGCCCAGCAGGACGGGGACGAGCACGAGGAAGCCGAGGCCGCCCAGCAGCACGCCGAACGCCAGCTTGTTCGAGGCCTGCGGCTGCCGCGGCCCCATCCGCTGCCAGGCGCCCGCGATGAACGGCGCGGAGAGCACCGAGACGGCTCCCAGCGCCGAGCTGATCCAGCTGGAGGGCGCGTGGTAGCCGAAGACGCTGGTGTTCACGTGGTTGTCCGTGAGCAGCACCAGGACCGTGTACGACTGGAAGAGCACGAAGTTGAACGCGACGGAGGCCAGCCACAGCACGAGGAAGGGCCGCAGCCTTCCCCGCTCCCGCGGCGTCACCCGGGGGCTGCGCCACATGACGGCGAAGTAGGCGACGGGCGCCGCCATCGACACGTACGTCAGCGTGTCCACGAAGCCGGACAGCGTCAGCGCGCCCCCGAGCGACAGCGCCACGCACGCCACGGCCACCACCACGAGACCGGCCGCGATCAGCCACACCGCGCGGCGCATGGCGGCGGGCGGCAGCGCGAACTCGGCGCCCTCCTTGCGTCCCGCCAGGTGCCGGCGCCCTGCGACGTACTGGATGATGCCGAACGTCATGCCGACGGCAGCGGCGGAGAAGCCCCAGTGCCAGTCGATGTCCTCGCCCAGCAGCCCCGTGACGATCGGGCCGAGGAAGGCGCCGATGTTGATGCTCATGTAGTAGAGCGAGAAGCCGGCGTCCCTGCGCTCGTCGGTGGCGGAGTAGAGCTTGCCGACCATGGCGGCGACGTTCGGCTTGAGCATGCCCGTGCCGGCGCTGATCAGCCCCAGGCCGATCCAGGTGGAGGCGGCGGCGGGAACCGCCATCGCGTAGTGGCCGCAGGCGATGAGCAGGGCCCCGTAGAGGACCGAGCGGTAGGAGCCGAGCATCCGGTCGGCGATCCAGCCGCCCGCCACCGACAGCAGGTAGACCAGGGTGCTGTAGCCGGCCGCGACGGAGGCGGCGGCGCCGGGGTCCATGCCCAGGCCCCCGTCTGCCGCGGTGGCGGAGAAGAAGAGCACCAGGATGGCCTGCATGCCCAGGAACGAGAACCGTTCCCAGATCTCCAGCCCCGACAGGGGGAGCAGCCCGCGGGGGTGCCCCAGGAAGTCACGCCCGGTGGGCGCCGCGTCGCCGGGCCCCGCGGTGTTCGCGGGCCCGCCGGGGGACGTAGGGTTTGCGCCTCCGTCCTGTCCGTGCGGCGTCGGGTCCTGGCTGGATCTGGGGGACACGGGTGGTGCTCCTGACACGTTCGGCGATTCGAGTGCCTCTGCTGTCCCGGACGCTCGGTTGCAAACCGCACCTAACGGGTGATGTGCAACATATCCCGTATATCTCCGCATTGCGCGTCAAGAACGTTCTGCTGGGCAGGCGCCGACCGTGATCGTTATGTGACCGGTTACGCTGCCAGGAGAGGGCGGAGGGTGGCCCTCGGCCCACGCGTGCCACCCGCGGTCCGCAAGCGCAACAGCAGTCGAGCAGCAGTAGGCCATCCGTGCCCGTTCGTTCCACGTACGCAGACAGGAGTACCCCTCGTGACCGTCGTCGGGCCCTTCGGGCTGAGCGTGCGGGACCAGGCTCTCGAAGCCGATGCCTTGTCAGGGTTGGCGGCCGTCGAGGAGGGCCTCATCGAGGCCACCAAGAGCGACGTGCCGTTCATAACGGGAGCCGCCCAGCACCTGGTGCGGGCCGGAGGCAAGAGATTCCGGCCGCTGCTGGTGATGCTCGGCGCGCAGTTCGGCGACCCGCACGCGCCCGGTGTCGTCCCCTCGGCGGTCGTCGTCGAGCTGACCCACCTCGCGACGCTCTACCACGACGACGTCATGGACGAGGCCGACGTGCGGCGCGGAGTGCCCAGCGCCAACGCCAACTGGGACAACTCGGTCGCCGTCCTCACCGGTGACTTCCTCTTCTCCCGCGCCTCCCACATACTGGCCGACCTCGGCCCCGAGGCCGTCCGTATCCAGGCCGAGGCGTTCGAACGCCTGGTCACCGGGCAGATCCTGGAGACGGCAGGGCCCGCTGAGGGCCACGACGCCATCGACCACTACCTCGAGGTCATCGCCGGCAAAACCGGCTCCCTGATCGCTGTCGCGGGCCGCTTCGGCGCCATGATGTCGGGCGCGGACGAGCGGACCGTCTCGGTGCTCACGCAGTACGGCGAGCGCATCGGCGTCGCCTTCCAGCTCGCCGACGACGTGCTCGACATCGCCAGCGACGAGCACGAGTCGGGCAAGACCCCCGGCACCGATCTGCGCGAGGGGATCGCCACGCTGCCGGTCCTCTACGTCAGGGCCCGCGCCGCACGCCCCGAGGCGACCCGCGAGGACCGCGAGCTGTGCGCCCTGCTCGACGGGGACCTCTCCGACGACGCCCGGCTCGCCGACGCGCTGGCCCGGCTGCGCGCCCACCCGGCGTTGGAGCAGGCCAGACGCACGACCGTCCGCTACGCCGACGAGGCCCGCGAGACGCTGGCGCCGCTGCCGGACAACGCCGCCAAGGAGGCGCTGGCGGCGCTGTGCACCGCCGTGGTGGACCGGGCGGGCTGACGGTTTCTCACCCCCCTGGCGCTCTCGTGCGGGCCGAACTGGGCCGCGCCGCCCCTGAGATGACTCGTGCGGGCGGCAACCGAAAGGCGGAGGACGCGTCATCCCGGGGGAGTAGCGCGATCTGCCTCCGGCGGTTGACGCGGCGGAGCGGGGGATTTGTTGCGATAGGAGAGCCCACCCCGCACCGATTCGGGTGAGAATGGCGGCGAGGGGTGGACGAGTGCGACCTTTTCAGCCGCCGCCGATCACGGAGGTAGGACAGACAGATGGCACAGATCCAACCGAGGAGTTCCCGGCGCAGGATGGTGCGCTACGGCGTGCCGGTCGCGGTCGCCGGGGTCGCCGCCGCGACCGTCGGCCTGGTGCCCGCGCTCGCCAGCTCCGGTGATCCCGACCTGCCGAAGGTCAGCGCGGAGGAGCTGGTCACCAAGATGGCCAAGGCAGATGTCGAACACCTGTCCGGAACGGTGAAGGTCAACACCGATCTGGGCCTGCCCTCACTGCCGGGCGGCTCGGACGGCGGCTCCGGCGGCGGCTTCGGCGGTCCGCACGGCCCGGGCGACCGCGCCGGGGACGGGAAGAGCGAGAAGCCCGACGTCTCCCCGGGCTCCGAACTGACGAAGCTCGCCTCCGGCGAGCACACCCTCCGCTTCGCCGCGGCAGGTCCCGACAAGCAGCGCGTCTCCGTCCTGGAGTCCGCCGGCGAGTACAGCCTCGTCCACAACGGACGCCACCTGTGGGCGTACGACAGCGCGGCCAACGCCGCCTGGCACTCCACGGCGCCGAAGGGCGCGCACGGCAAGAAGGGGAAGGGCGACGACGCGGCCGGCCCGGCCTCCGGCGTGACGCCCGGATCGCTCACCCCGCAGCAGGCCGCGCAGCAGGCGCTCAAGGCCGTCGGCAAGTCCACCTCCGTGACGGTCGATGGCACCGCGAAGGTCGCGGGGCGCGACGCCTACCAGCTCGTCATCGAGCCCAAGGGTGCGCCGGAGTCCACCATCGAGTCCGTCCGGATAGCCGTCGACGCCGACAAGGGGCTGCCGCTGAAGTTCACCCTCACCCCCAAGGAGGGCGACAAGCCGGCCGTCGAGGTGGCCTACACCAAGATCGACTTCGGCAGTCCCGACCCGGACGACTTCGCCTTCACCCCGCCGAAGGGCGCCGACGTCACCGAGGCGAAGCCGCACCGGGGTTCCGCTCCCGGCGGCGCCCCGAAGGCCCCCGGGGGACTGGCCGGGCTCTCCGGAGCGAAGATCGTCAACGAGAGCGCAGGCGACTGGTCCAAGGTCGCCAAGATCGACACCGGGATGCCGGGCGGTCTCGGCCCCGCGGCCGCGGGCGGGAAGTCCGGCGGCGGGAGCGGCGAGCAGGCCCAGAAGCTGCTGGACGGCTTCACCGAGAAGGCCGAGGGCGACTTCGGCACCGGCAGGGTCATCAGCACCCGCCTGGTCAACGCCCTGCTGACCGACGACGGCGACCTCTACGTCGGAGCCGTCACCAAGGAAGGTCTCGTGAAGGCCGCCAACCAGGCGGCCGGGTAACCGGTCCTGACGGCCGGCGGCCATCCGCACAGCGACGGCACCAGCGAAGGGGGCACATGAGCGAGCCGACCGCCGCACACGAGGAACAGGGCGCCGTGATCTCCACCCAGGGGCTCACCAAGCGCTACCGCGGCGGTCAGCTCGCCGTCGAAGGACTCGACCTGTCCGTGCCGCGCGGCAGCGTCTTCGGATTCCTGGGCCCCAACGGCTCGGGCAAGACGACGACCATCCGGATGCTGCTCGGCCTGATCGAGCCCACCGGCGGATCCGCCCACGTCCTCGGCGAGCCGATGCCGGGCTCGGCCCGGCGCGTCCTGCCCCATGTGGGCGCCCTCATCGAGGGCCCAGCGCTGTACGGCTACCTGACCGGACGGGAGAACCTGCTGCGCTACGACGCGGCCGACCCCACAGCCGACCCGCGCAGCCGCGCCGCACGCGCGGACCGGGCACTGGAGCGGGTGGGCCTGTCGGCCGCGGCCGCGAAGAAGGCACGCGCCTACTCGCTCGGCATGAAACAGCGGCTGGGGCTGGCCGCCGCGCTGCTCCAGCCGCGCGAACTGCTCGTCCTGGACGAGCCGACCAACGGCCTCGACCCGCAGGGGATGCGGGAGATCCGGTCCCTGGTGCGGGAGCTGGCCGACGACGGCATCACCGTCTTCCTCTCCTCCCACCTGCTGGACGAGATCGAGCAGGTCTGCACCCACACCGCCGTGATGCACCGGGGGCGCCTGATCACCCAGGGCACCGTCGCCCAGATGTCGGCGGGCGCACGCGGCAGACTGGCCGTCACCACACCCGATCCGGGCGAGGCCACAAGGGTGCTCAAGGAGGCGGGCGTGGCCGACCTGGTCACCGACGGGGAAGAGGTCAGCGGCGAGCCGCCGCACGCGCACGAGCTCGCGGATCTCAACGCGGCGCTGGTGCGCGCCGGGGTCCGCGTCCGCGCCTTCGGGCTGCGGCGCGCCTCGCTGGAGGACGTGTTCGTCTCGCTCACCGGGGAGGGCTTCGATGTCGCAGGCTGAGACGGCGACCGGCGGCGGGCCGCCGGACTCCCGGGCGCGGCCCGCCCGTGCGGTGTGGTCGCTCGGGCTCTTCCGCAGCGAGCTGGCCGTCACCTTCCGGCGCTGGCGCACCCTGGCACTGCTGGCGGTGCTGGCCGCCGTACCGGTCCTCGTCGGCATCGCGGTGAAGATCGAGACCAGCGACGGCGGGTCTATCGGCGGCGGAGACGAGGGGGGACCCGCCTTCCTCTCCCAGGTCACCGGCAACGGGCTGTTCCTGGTCTTCACCGCGCTGGCCGCCACCCTGCCGTTCTTCCTGCCGATGACCGTCGGGGTGATCGCGGGAGACGCCGTGGCGGGCGAGGCCGGCGCGGGCACCCTGCGGTACCTGCTGGTCGCCCCCGCGGGCCGCACCCGGCTGCTGCTGGCGAAGTTCTCAGCTGTCCTGGCGTTCTGCCTGACCGCGACGGCGACCGTCGCCGTCTTCGCGCTGGCGACCGGGGCGCTCCTCTTCCCCACCGGGCAGGTCACCCTGCTGTCGGGCACCTCCGTCTCCTTCGGCGAGGGGCTGCTGCGCGCCATGGCCATCGCCGTGACGGTCGCGCTCAGCCTCGTCGGCCTCGCGACGCTGGGCCTGTTCATCTCGACGCTCACCAACAGCGGTGTCGCCGCCATGGCGGCCACGGTCGGCCTGCTGATCACCGTGCAGATCCTGGGCGCCATCCCGCAGCTGGACGAGATCCACCCGTTCCTGTTCACCCACTACTGGCTCAGCTTCGCCGACCTGCTCAGGGAACCCGTCTACTGGGACGACCTGCTCAAGAACCTCGGCCTCCAGGCCCTCTACACGGCGGTCTTCGGCTCGGCCGCGTGGGCCGGGTTCGGCGCCAGGGACGTCACGGCGTAGGGCTGCTCCCGCTGGTCCGGCTCCGGCTCACGGGCGCGGGGACGCCTCCGTGACGGCGGTGGCCGCGCCCTCCTCGCCCTGGGCGCGGGCGCGTGCCGCCGCGGCGCGCAGCGCGGCCCGGCCCTTGTGGGCGTTGCGCAGCGCGTCCCACGTCAGCAGGCACAGCGCCACCCACACCAGGCCGAAGCCTGCCCAGCGCTCGGGCGGCATCTCCTCGTGGAAGACGGTGAGGCCGAGGACGAACATGAAGGCCGGGGCGAGGTACTGCAAAAGGCCGATCGTCGAGAGCGGCAGCCGTACGGCGGCGCTGCCGAAGAAGATGAGCGGCAGCGCGGTGGCCACGCCCGCGCAGGCCAGCAGCAGCGCGTGGCCGAGCCCCTGGGTGGTGAAGGAGGAGTCCCCCCGGGCGCCGAGGAAGAGCAGGAAGCCCAGCGCCGGAAGGAACTGCACGGCGGTCTCCGCGCTGAAGCTCTCCACCCCTTCGAGCTTGATGTGCTTCTTGAGCAGACCGTAGGTGGCGAAGCTGAACGCCAGGCAGAGGGAGATCCAGGGCAGCCGGCCGTAGGCGACGGTCATCACCACGACGGCGAGGGCGCCGATGCCGACGGCGACCCACTGGGCGACGCGCAGCCTCTCGCGCAGCAGCAGCACGCCGAAGGCGATGGAGACCAGCGGGTTGATGAAGTAGCCCAGGGACGACTCCAGGACCTTGTCGGCGCTGACCGACCAGATGAACAGCCCCCAGTTGACGGAGATCACGGCCGCCGCCAGCACCAGCAGGCCCAGCGTTCTGGGCTGCCGCACCAGCGCCGTCACCCACGACCAGCGGCGCAGCAGCGCCAGGATCACCAGGGCCGTGGGCAGCGACCACACCATGCGGTGGGCGAGCACCTCGCCGGCGCCGGTGTCGGCGAGGGCGTGCCAGTACAGCGGGAGCAGCCCCCACAGGCCGTACGCAGCGAAGCCGAACAGCAGGCCTGTGCGCTGCGCGCTCGGTGTTCCCATGAGCCCTCCCCGCCTTCTGGTCCCGGTGTGGTGTGTCGGCCTCTCGAAGGTAGCCGGAGGGCTCCCCTCTTGTCATTTCCGTACCGAATTATGGTCCTGTCGGTCCTCGGGGGGCGGGTGAGACGCGGCAAGGCCCGGCACCGCGGGGTGCCGGGCCTTGCCGCGAGACGGAGCGGGGGGCTCAGCCCACGACCGTCCAGGTGTCGTTGCCGTGCAGCAGCGCGGACAGATCGCCCTTGCCGCCCTGCTCGGCCGCGTGTTCGAGCTGATGGGCCATCTCGGTGTCGTAGACGGGCCGGCGCACATCGCGCAGCACACCGATCGGGGTGTGGTGCAGGGTGTCCGGGTCGGCGAGACGGGAGAGCGCGAACGCCGTCGTGGGCGTCGCGGCCTGCGCGTCGTGCACCAGGACGCCCTCGGTGCCCTCCTCGGTCACATCGATGATCCGCAGATCGCCGGTGGCCGGGTCCCGCACGACGCCCCGGGAGCCGAGACCGTCCTCGGCGGGCGCGCCGAACCTGATCGGCAGGCCGTGCTCCAGCGGAATCACGGCCTCCTGTGCCTGTTCTTTGTCCTTGAGCACCTCGAAGGCGCCGTCGTTGAAGATGTTGCAGTTCTGGTAGATCTCCACCAGCGCCGTGCCCGGGTGGTCGGCGGCGGCGCGCAGCACGCTCGTGAGGTGCTTGCGGTCCGAGTCGACCGTACGGGCGACGAACGAGGCCTCGGCGCCCAGCGCCAGCGACACCGGGTTGAACGGGGCGTCCAGCGACCCCATCGGCGTCGACTTGGTGATCTTCCCGGCCTCGGAGGTCGGGCTGTACTGGCCCTTCGTCAGCCCGTAGATCCGGTTGTTGAACAGCAGGATCTTCAGGTTGACGTTGCGGCGCAGCGCGTGGATGAGGTGGTTGCCGCCGATGGACAGCGCGTCGCCGTCACCGGTGACCACCCACACGCTCAGATCGCGCCGCGAGCCGGCCAGGCCCGTGGCGATGGCCGGGGCGCGGCCGTGGATGGAGTGCATCCCGTAGGTGTTCATGTAGTACGGGAAGCGGGACGAGCAGCCGATGCCGGAGACGAAGACGATGTTCTCCTTCGCCAGCCCCAGCTCCGGCATGAAGCCCTGGACGGCCGCCAGGACGGCGTAGTCACCGCACCCGGGGCACCAGCGCACCTCCTGGTCGGACTTGAAGTCCTTCATCGACTGCTTGCCCTCGGCGCGGGGCACCAGCGACAGCGCCTCGGACGCCGGCGCCGCCCCGCCCGACCGGGCCGGGGCGGTCTCCTGCGCGGGACCGGGGGACGTCTCAGCCATGTGCGAGGGCCTCCTTGAGTGCGGTCGCGAGCTGCTCGGCCTTGAACGGCAGGCCGCGGACCTGCGTGTACGACTGCGCGTCGACCAGATACCTGGCGCGGATCAAAGTGGCGAGCTGGCCCAGGTTCATCTCCGGGATGACGACCTTCTCGTAACGCTTCAGCACCTCGCCCAGATTCCGCGGGAACGGGTTGAGGTGGCGCAGATGGGCCTGCGCGATCTCGTCCCCGGCGGCCCTGACCCGGCGCACCGCGGCGGTGATCGGCCCGTACGTCGAACCCCAGCCCAGCACCAGCAGCTTCGCGTCCCCGCTCGGGTCGTCGACCTCCACTTCGGGGACCTCGACGCCGTCCACCTTCGCCTGGCGGGTGCGGACCATGAAGTCGTGGTTGGCCGGGTCGTAGGAGATGTTGCCCGTGCCGTCCTGCTTCTCGATACCGCCGATGCGGTGTTCGAGACCGGGGGTGCCGGGCACCGCCCACGGCCGGGCCAGCGTGTGGGGATCGCGCTTGTAGGGCCAGAAGACCTCGGTGCCGTCGTCCAGCTCGTGGTTGGCGCCCGAGGCGAACCGGACGCGCAGGTCGGGCAGGTCGTCCACGTCCGGGATCCGCCACGGCTCCGAGCCGTTCGCCAGGTAGCCGTCCGAGAGCAGGAACACCGGCGTCCGGTAGGTGAGCGCGATCCGCGCCGCGTCCAGCGCCGCCGTGAAGCAGTCGGCCGGGGTGGACGGCGCCACGATCGGCACCGGCGCCTCGCCGTTGCGCCCGTACATCGCCTGGAGCAGGTCGGCCTGCTCCGTCTTGGTCGGCAGGCCCGTGGAGGGGCCGCCGCGCTGGATGTCGATGATCAGCAGCGGCAGTTCCAGCGAGACGGCCAGCCCGATGGTCTCCGACTTGAGCGCCACCCCCGGGCCCGACGTCGTGGTCACCGCGAGCGAACCGCCGAACGCGGCACCCAGCGCCGCGCCGATCCCCGCGATCTCGTCCTCGGCCTGGAAGGAGCGCACCCCGAAGTTCTTGTGCTTGCTCAGCTCGTGCAGCACGTCGGACGCCGGGGTGATCGGGTACGAGCCCAGGAACAGCGGCAGGTCCGCCTGCTGGGAGGCGGCGACCAGCCCGTAGGAGAGGGCCAGGTTCCCCGAGATGTTGCGGTAGGTGCCCGGAGGGAAGGCGGACGAGGCCGGGGCGACCTCGTAGGAGACCGCGAAATCCTCGGTCGTCTCCCCGAAATTCCACCCGGCGCGGAACGCCGCGATGTTCGCCTCGGCGATGTCCGGCTTCTTCGCGAACTTCGACCGCAGGAACGCCTCGGTCTGCTCGGTGGGCCGGTGGTACATCCACGACAGCAGACCGAGCGCGAACATGTTCTTCGACCGCCCGGCCTCCTTGCGGCCCAGCTCGAAGCCCTTGAGCGCCTCGACGGTCAACGTCGTCAGCGGCACCTGGTGCACGCGGTAGCCGTCCAGCGAACCGTCCTCGAGGGGGCTGCCGGCGTAGCCGACCTTCGCCATCGCCCGCTTGGTGAACTCGTCCGTGTTGACGATGATCTCGGCGCCGCGCGGCACGTCCGCGATGTTCGCCTTCAGCGCGGCCGGGTTCATCGCCACCAGCACGTTGGGCGCGTCGCCCGGCGTGAGGATGTCGTGGTCGGCGAAGTGCAGCTGGAAGCTGGAGACGCCCGGCAGCGTGCCCGCGGGGGCGCGGATCTCCGCCGGGAAGTTCGGCAGCGTCGACAAGTCGTTGCCGAACGAGGCCGTCTCCGACGTGAAGCGGTCTCCGGTGAGCTGCATGCCGTCGCCGGAGTCGCCCGCGAACCGGATGATCACCCGGTCCAGGCGCCTGACCTCTTTGCTGCCGGCGTCCCGTCCGGGGCCCTGGCCCCCTTCGGGGCCGGACTGGGGCCCGGCTGGGCTTTCGACCTGACTGGTCACGGTGGATCGGACCTCCCTCAAGGCGGCGGCTCGTCAGCCATCGTACGTTGCTAAGGGTTGCCTTCCCGCAGCTGTTCCCATCGTGGACACATTTTTGAGACGGCTGTGCGCATCCGGGTGCCGCAGCCCTCCGTGCGGACGGCGCCGCACCGGAGCACGCCCGCACCTGCCGCCCTCGCACCCGCTCCGACCAGCGCGAAAGCCCTCCTCGCCCAGGCACGCCTGCCGCCGGACCCTAGGAGTTCAGATAGCGCAGCACCGCCAGCACCCGACGGTGATCCGCGTCACTCTGGGGCAGACCCAGCTTCGAAAAGATGTTGCTGACGTGCTTCTCGACCGCACCGGGGCTGACCACCAGCTCACCCGCGATCGCCGAGTTCGTCCTTCCCTCGGCCATCGCGGCCAGCACCTCACGCTCCCGCGGTGTCAGCCCGGCCAGCACGTCCTGCCTGCGGCTGCGCCCCAGCAGCTGGGCCACCACCTCCGGATCCAGCGCCGTGCCGCCGTCCGCGACCCGCGCGACGGCCTCCACGAACTCCCTGACCTCCGCCACCCGGTCCTTGAGCAGATAGCCCACCCCGCGGCTCGACCCGGCCAGCAACTCCGTCGCGTACTGCTCCTCCACGTACTGCGAGAGCACCAGCACCCCAAGCCCCGGATGGCGCGCACGCAGCCGGACCGCTGCCCGCACGCCCTCGTCCGTGTGAGTGGGCGGCATCCGCACGTCCGCGACCACCACATCCGGTGCCCGCCCTGCCGCGGCCAGCTCCTCCACCGCGGCGACGAGCGCCTCGCCGTCCGAGACGCCGGCCACCACCTCGTGCCCCCGGTCGGTCAGCAGCCGCGTCAGACCCTCCCGCAGCAGGACGGAGTCCTCGGCGATCACCACGCGCACCGTGTGCTCCGCGCTGTTTCCCCCGATGGTCTCCCCCGATGTCTCCCCCACGTTCCTCCCCACGTACTGCCCCCACTTCGCCCGGCCGCCCCTCGGCGACGCCCTCAGCATCCCAGAACGCGGGCTCTTCTTCCGCTCTCCGCCCTGCCCGCTCCGCTTCTCCGCCCTGCTCCCTCCGCCCGTGCCGTTCACCTCCAGGGCAGCTCCGCCGTCACCGCCGTGGGGCCGCCGGCCGGCGAGTCCACCACCAGCAGCCCGTCCACCGCGCTCAGCCGGTCGGCGAGGCCGGCCAGCCCCGAACCTTCCGCGACCGACGCCCCGCCTCGCCCGTCGTCCGTCACCTGGATGAGCAGCCGCTCACCACTGCGCCATATCTCCACCGAGGCGCGGCGCGCGCCGCTGTGCTTGCTGATGTTCTGCAGCAGCTCCGAGACGGTGAAGTAGGCGATCCCCTCGATGGCGGCCGCCGGCCGCTGGGGCAGCTCCGCCGTGACCGCGACCGGAACGGTGCAGCGCGCCGCGACCGCGGACAGCGCCGGGCCCAGCCCCCGGTCGGTGAGGATCGCCGGATGGATCCCGCGCGCCAGGTCGCGCAGCTCCCCGAGCGCCAGCTTCACCTCCTGGTGCGCCTGATCGACCACCGTGGCCGCGCCCCGGGGATCCTCGCCCAGCTTCTCCTTCGCCATCCCGAGCCCCATCGCCAGCGACACCAGGCGCGCTTGCGCCCCGTCGTGCAGATCCCGCTCGATGCGGCGCAGGTCGGCAGCCGCCGTGTCCACGACCACACCGCGGTCCGTCTCCAGCTCCGTCACCCGCACCGCCAGCGACGAAGGCCCCAGCAGGCCGCCGACCAGCACCTTGTCGACCTGCACCAGGCCGCGGACCAGCCACGGCGTCACCAGGACGGCCAACAGCCCGCACCCCGCCACGAACACCAGCTCGACGGGGCCGTCCAGCACTCTCGCGTGCGCCGGCCGCGGGGAGCCGACGGTGATGCCGCCGGTGCCCACCTGGAGGGCGGGGCGGTCCGCGTACAGGGGGAAGAGCCACGCCCACGCCGGGTAGGACAGCAGCGTCCAGCCGGCGCACCAGCTCAGCCCGCCCGCCACGCAGCTGAAGAACGACCAGGGCAGGTGCAGCAGCGCGTAGAGCAGGTGCCGCCAGGACACCCCGCTGCGCAGCAGGGCGCCTATCCACGACATCACCCCGCTCGACCGCCGCAGCGTCCGCACCGGTTCGGGCTCCCCGACCTCGAGATCCAGCAGACCGCGCGCCCTGGCACGCTCCAGGTGCCCCAGGGCCCGGCACCCCGCGAGCCCGGCCGCCAGCACCGGCAGCCCGACGAAGGTGATGAGCAGGGCGGAGCCGAACGCGAGCGCGCCGAAGGCGTAGCAGAAGGCGATGCACGCCAGCGGCAGCCCCGTGACCACGTACGTGAGCTCGCGCATCGACTGCCGGGCCAGCGGCGCCCGCAGTGCAGCAAGCCACCAGGGGCGGGGGAGAGGGGTCACCGTGGTCATGCCGCAAGGATCCGTTGCTCCGGGGCGACGGGGAATCCCGCGCACCGCAGTCCTCCGAGGGGGGTTAACCCCACCCCGGGCCCCTGCGCCGGCGCCGTGCCGGGCGTCGGCTCCGGCGCCGTGCCGGGCGTCCTCGCGGGCTCGGCCCGCTCTCGTCCGGAAACCGTCAGGGCGCCGGGCCCGGGCCCGTCCCGGAGTGTGACGCTGCTGTCCTCCGGGAGCGCGGCAGGGCCTACACTCCGTGCGTACAGATCGTCGAAAGCAAACACCGACACGGGACGGGACAGGTGCCGGACTACTTCCACGGCTACGCGGTCGTCGGGCTGGTGGCCGTCGTCGGTGTGCTCTTCGTGGGCGTGGCCTTCTCGGCCGGCCGGCTGCTGCGGCCCGTCGTCCCCACCCGCGAGAAGATGCTGACCTACGAGTGCGGCGTCGACCCGGTCGGCGAAGGCTGGGCACACACCCAGATCCGCTACTACGTCTACGCCTTCCTGTACGTCATCTTCGCGGTCGACTCGGTCTTCCTCTTCCCCTGGGCGACGGTCTTCGACGCCCCGGGCTTCGGCGGGATCACGCTCGCCGAGATGTTCGTCTTCCTCGGCTTCCTGACCGTCGGGCTGCTGTACGCGTACAAGAAGGGCGTCCTGGAATGGACGTAACGCACACCCCGGACCCCGCCCCGGCCCCGCGCCCCGAGGGCCGCCCCCGACTCGGCCTGCTCTCGCGGCTGGCCCCCGAGCCGATGAAGGTGGTCCTCAACTGGGGCCGCCGCTACAGCCTGTGGGTCTTCAACTTCGGCCTGGCCTGCTGCGCCATCGAGTTCATCGCCGCGTCCATGGCGCGCCACGACTTCATCCGGCTCGGCGTCATCCCCTTCGCCCCGGGACCCCGGCAGGCCGACCTGATGGTCGTCTCCGGCACGGTCACCGACAAGATGGCCCCCGCCGTCAAACGCCTGTACGAGCAGATGCCGGAGCCCAAGTACGTCATCTCCTTCGGCGCCTGCTCCAACTGCGGCGGCCCCTACTGGGACTCCTACGCCGTCACCAAGGGCGTCGACCAGATCATCCCCGTCGACGTCTACGTGCCCGGCTGCCCGCCCCGCCCCGAAGCGCTGCTCCAAGGCGTGCTCAAGCTCCAGGAGAAGATCGCCGCCGAGTCCACCGCCGACCGCTACGCGGACGCGCGCGGATACGCCCGCAGCCCGGGCCCGGGCCCGGGCCCGGGCCCTTCGGCCGCGGCCCTCACCAGCGACCTGGTGGCCCCGCCCGCGGCCCCGGCCCCCGGTGGCCCGGGTCCCGGGGAGCCAGGTCTCGGGAGTTCGGTCCCCGATAGCCCGGCTGCTGGTCCGATCCCCGGTGATCCGGCCGCTGCTGGCCCGGCTCCTGACGGTCCGGCCGCTGGCGGCCCGGCTCGCGGTGGTCCGGCGGATGGCGGTTCGGCCTCCGGCGTTCCGTCGGACGGCGGCTCGGACCGCGGGGCTTCGTCGGACGGCGGCTCGGACCATGACGCCTCGTCGGACGGCGGCTCCGACCACGGAGCTTCGCCCGGCGGCCCCTCGGCCGGTGGCCGCACGTCCGGCGGTCCTTCGGACGACGGCTCGTCCGGCGGCCCCGCAGACTCGAAGGAGGAGCGGTGAGCGTGCCGCCCGAGCACGTCGGCTGGCTGCCGCGCCCGGCCGGCGAACTGTTCGGTGAGGGCGCGAGCGCCGCGGAGGCGTACGGCCTGCTCACCGTCGACGTGCCCGCCGAATCCTGGATCCCCGCGCTCACCACGGCCCGTGACGAGCTCGGCTGCACCTTCTTCGACTGGCTCAGCGCGGTGGACGAGCCCGGCACCGGCTTCCAGGTCTGCGCCCACGTGGCGGCCCTCCACCTCCCGGGAGCCGGCGTGCGCGGCCTGCTCCTGCGGACGACGGTCCCGCACGAGGCTCCCGCCCTGCCGACCGCCACCGGTGTCTACGCCGGTGCGGCCTGGCACGAACGCGAGACCCACGAGATGTTCGGCGTCGACTTCACCGACCACCCCCACCTCGAACCGCTGCTGCTGCCCGAGACGTTCGAGGGGCACCCGCTGCGCAAGGACTTCGTGCTGGCCGCGCGGGTCGCCAAGGCGTGGCCGGGCGCCAAAGAGCCAGGCGAGTCCGGGCACGGCGGCCCCAAGCGCCGCCAGATGCTGCCGCCCGGCGTCCCCGACCCGAACGAGTGGGGTCCCCTCAAGGGGCAGCTGCCCCCGGCCCCCACCCGCGAACGCTCCCGCCGCGCCGCCGGCGACACCCCACGGCGCGCGCGCAGCGCGGGCACGGGATCGACCTCCCAGCGCGCCGGCTCGTCCGGCACACCGGAGAGCACCGCATCCGACACCGCAGCCCCCGCCGCTCCGCGTCGCCCCCGCCGCAACCGCTCGGCGAGCGCGGGATCCGCCTCCCAACGCCCGGCGGAATCGACGGAAACGAACCAGACGGCAACGAACCAGACGGAATCGGCCCCGGCCGGGCAGGCCGAGTCCCCCGCCAAGCAGCCCGAGAGCGACCGCCCCGCGGCCGCCGAACCGCCCTCCGCGACCGAGTCACCGTCCGCGACCGAGCCGCCGCGTTCCGCCGACGCCCCCTGGCATCACGCCCGTCCGGCGCGCGACAGCGGGTCCGACGGCGCCGAGCCCCGCACCGACGAGGGCACCGACCGCGCCCGCGAAGACCGCAACGGTGACCACGCCGACGACCGCAGCGGTGGCCGCGCAGACGACCACACGGGCGGCCACGGAGACGGCCGCGACGGCCGCGACGGCCGCGACGACCGCAGCGACGGCGACGGAGACGACCGCGGAGAGGACGGAGCCTGATGGACGCTCTCGACGTGACCGTCCGGATCGTCGCCGTCTTCCTCGCCTTCCTCCTGCTGCCCCTGCTGGTGGGGCAGACCGAGCACAAGGTCATGGCCCACATGCAGGGCCGGGTCGGGCCCATGTACGCGGGCGGTTTCCACGGGTGGGCACAACTCGTGGCCGACGGCGTGAAGTTCGCGCAGAAGGAGGACGTCGTCCCCGACGGCGCCGACCGGCGCGTCTTCCAGCTGGCACCCGCGCTCGCGCTGATCCCCTACCTGCTGGTGCTCGTCGCGATTCCCGTCGCGCCGGGCGGGGGAGTGGCCCAGACGCTGGACGCCGGGATCTTCTTCGTGCTGGCGGTGATGGGCGTCGGCATCCTCGGTTCGCTGATGGGCGGCTGGGCGTCGGCCAACAAGTTCTCCCTGCTGGGCGGTCTGCGCACCGCGGCCCAGCTCATGGCCTACGAGCTGCCGATGCTGCTCGCCGCCGCCTCCGTCGCGATGGCGGCCGGCACCCTCTCGCTCCCGGGAATCCTCGGGGTCTGGGAGTGGTGGTGGCTGCCGTGGCAGCTCGTCGGCGGTGCCGTCTTCTTCACGGCGGGCCTCGCCGAGCTGCAACGGCCGCCTTTCGACGCGCCGATCGCCGACTCGGAGATCATCTTCGGTGCGTACACCGAGTACACGGGGTTGCGGTTCGCACTGTTCCTCCTCGCCGAATACGCGGGCATCGTCGTTGTCTCCGCGCTCACCGCCGTGCTCTTCCTCGGCGGCTGGCACGGTCCGTCCGCCGACGGACTGGGCTGGCTGTGGATGCTGCTGAAGACGGGCGTGCTCGCCTTCGGCGTGATCTGGCTGCGGGTCAGCTATCCGCGGCTGCGCGAGGACCAGATCCAGCGGCTTGCGTGGACCGCGCTCGTCCCGCTCGCCCTCTTCCAGATCGCCCTCACCGGCGTCGTCAAGGTGGTGATGTAGCCGTGTCCCCCACGCCCTCCGAGCGCGCTTCCAAGGAGCGGGGCCGTACCTCGCGCGGGGTCTTCGGCTCCGGGCTGGCCAAGGGTCTGGCCGTCACGCTGCGGACCATGACCCGGCGGTCGGTCACCGAGCACTACCCGGACGCGCAGCCGGACCTGCCGCCCCGCACCCGTGGCGTGATCGGTCTGTTCGAGGAGAACTGCACCGTCTGCATGCTCTGCGCCCGCGAGTGCCCGGACTGGTGCATCTACATCGACTCCCACAAGGAGACGGTGCCTCCTGCCGCGCCGGGTGGCCGCGAGCGCAGCCGCAACGTGCTGGACCGGTTCGCCATCGACTTCGCACTGTGCATGTACTGCGGTATCTGCATCGAGGTGTGTCCTTTCGACGCGCTGTTCTGGTCGCCCGAGTTCGAGTACGCGGAGACCGACATCCGGGAGCTCACCCACGAGCGGGACAAGCTGCGGGAGTGGATGTGGACCGTTCCCGAGCCGCCCGGGCTGGACGAGCGGGCCGAGGAGGCCAAGGAGCTGGCCGCGGCCCGCAAGGCGGCGGACAAGGCCGCGCAGACGGCCGAGGCCGAGCGGCTCGCCGCCCACCGCGAACAGCCCCCGCAGGAGACCGCCCCCGCACAGGAGACCGCCCCTGGGGGTCCGGCCCCCGGTGAGCCGGCGCCCGGCGGATCGGCCCGTGAGGGATCCGCCTCCGGCGCGGCACCGGACGAGGACCGAGGGGACGGTGGCGCGTGAGTCCCGTGACCACGGCCCTGGCGCACGCCGAGCCCCTCCAGCCCCTCCGGGCTCTCCAGCCGCTCGCCGCCGGGCATCCCGGCTTCCTCTCCCCCACCGGGGTGGAGATCATCTTCCTCCTCGTCGGACTCGTCACCCTCGGCGCCGCCGTGGTGACCGTCGCCACCAAGCAGCTGGTGCACGCTGCGCTGTGGCTGGTGGTCGCGCTCGGCGGGGTCGCCGTCGAATACCTCCTGCTCACCGCCGAGTTCATCGCCTGGGTGCAGGTGCTGATCTACGTAGGTTCCGTCGTCGTCCTCATCCTCTTCGGCCTCATGCTGACCAGGGCCCCCATCGGGCGCTCGCCCGACGCCGACTCGGGCAACCGCTGGGTGGCGCTCGCCGTCTCCCTCGCGGCCGCGGCGACTCTCGTCACCGTCGTCGTCGACGCCTTCCGTGCCACCTGGATCGACCTGGAGCAGCCCGTGGGCCCGGGCGAGGGCTCCTCCGAGGTGACCGGCATGGCACTCTTCCGGCACTGGGTGCTGCCCTTCGAGGCGCTGTCGGTCCTCCTTCTCGCGGCGCTGGTCGGCGCCATCGTGCTGTCCAGACGGCAACAGGCCGCCCGGGCGGGCGCCGGCAGCAGCGGCGCGCCGGGCAAGGCGGGTGGGAACTGATGCATCTCGCCTATCCCGCCTCTCTGGCCGTCCTCCTCTTCTGCGTCGGCCTCTACGGCGTCCTCGCGCGCAGGAACGCCATCCTCGTCCTCATGGCCGTCGAGCTGATGCTCAACGCCGTCAACCTCAACCTCGTCGCCTTCGACGTCTGGCTCCGCGACACCCTGCACGCGGGCCAGGCGCTCACCCTCTTCACCATCGCGATCGCCGCGGCCGAGATCGGCATCGGCCTGGCCATCGTCCTGCTCGTGTACCGCAACCGCGGCAGCTCCGACGTCGACAGGCTCCGGGACCTGAGCGAGCGCGACGACTTGGAAACCGGTGCCCGCGGCGGCGGTTCACGCGAGGGGAAAAGTCTGGCACCCGCCACTGACAACGACGCGGACGACGACACCGACAGCGGCTTCGACCAGGCACGTCACGGCAGTTCGGACGCAGGGAGGCGCCCCGCGTGAGCACCACGATCCTCGCCGCTCTCGTCCCCGCCCTTCCCGCGCTCGGCGCGCTCGCGGGCCTTCTGCTCGGCCGCCGCGCCCCCGGGTTCGTCCGGCCACTGGCCGTGCTGCCCACCCTCACCGCCGCCGTCCTCGCGGTCGTCGTCGCCGTACGCCAAGGCGGCGGCGCCCCGGTGCGCGCCGCGACCGAGCTGGCACCCACCGGCAACGACGCGCTGCCGATCCAGCTCGCCCTCCACCTCGACGGCTTCGCCGTGCTCGTCGCGGTCCTCGTCGGTCTCGTCGCCACCTGCGTGCAGCTGTACTCGACGGGCTACCTGCGCGACGACCCCCGCTACGCGTCATACGCGGCGCTCGTCTCCCTGTTCACGGCCGCGATGTTCCTGGTGGTCTACAGCGACGACCTGATCGTGCTGCTGGTCGGCTGGGAGGTCATGGGCATCTGCTCGTACTTCCTGGTCGGGCACTACTGGGAGGCCCCGGCGGCGCGGACCGCCTCCCTCAAGGCGTTCCTGGTCACCAAACTGGGTGACGTGCCGTTCCTCATCGGCATCCTGGCGCTGGCCTCCGAGGCGGGCAGCTTCCGCATCAGCACCGTCGTCACCCGGCTGACGTCGTCGCTGTCGGGCTTCGAGGTGACGCACCCGACGCTGATCGCCCTGCTGCTGCTCGCCGGGGTCGCGGGCAAGTCGGCGCAGTTCCCGCTGCACTCCTGGCTCCCGGACGCGATGGCGGGCCCGACGCCCGTCTCCGCGCTGATCCACGCGGCGACGATGGTCGCGGCCGGCGTGTACGTGGTGGCGCGGCTGCTGCCCGTCTTCGCCGCCTCCACCGCCGCGCTGGTCGTCCTCGCGGTGGTCGCCGCCGTCACCATGACGGGCTCCGCGCTGGCCGCGCTGGCCCAGGACGACATCAAACGGGTGCTGGCCTACTCGACGATCAGCCAGCTCGGCTACATGGTCGCGGCCCTGGCCGTCGCCGACCGCGGCGCCGCCGTCTTCCACCTGCTCACCCACGGCGCGTTCAAGGCGCTGCTCTTCCTCGCCGCCGGGGTGGTCATCCACGCGGCGGGCACCAACTCGCTGACGGTCATGGCGCGTACCGGCGGCATCGCCCGACGCGCGCCCGACGCGTACTGGACGATGAGCATCGCGCTGCTCGCGCTGGCCGCGATCCCGCCGTTCTCCGGCTTCTTCTCGAAGGAGGCCGTGCTCGCCGGAGCCGAGCACGCCGCCTTCGGGGGCGCGCACGCCCCGTTCGACGGGGCGCACGCCACGCCCGCGAGCGCCGGATGGATCGTCCTGGTGGCGGGCCTGGTCACCGCGCTGCTGACCGCGGCCTACGCGACGCGGCTGTGGCTGCTGGCTTTCCGGGGCGCGCGGACGGAGGCGCCGCTGGCCGTCGACGAGGAGAAAGCCGCCGAGCGCGTACCCGAACAGGTGCCCCAGCAGGCACCGGAGACGGACCTCGCCACCCCGGAGCCGGCCGGCGACCGCGCCGGCGCCCCCGGCCACCGCCTCCCCGTCGTGATGAACGCCGTCCTGTGGGTGCTCGCCGTGCCCGCACTCGCGCTCGGCCTCGTCTTCCCCGCCCTGCCCGACTGGTTCGACGGCGCCTCCCTCACGCCGACGCTGACGACCTCCGTACTCGCCACGGGCGTCGCCCTGGTGGGCGGCCTCGTCACCTACGCCACCTGGCGCCACAGCACCGCGCTCGCCGCGCTCCACCCGCAGCACGACGCCGACCCCGGTGTGCTGCTGCTCGGGCCGCTGCACCGGCACGCCGCCGCGGGCTTCCACCTGGACGCCCTCTACGAGGCCGTCGCCGTACGCCCCCTCGCCGGAGCCGCCCGCCTGGTGCGCTTCGTGGACCGGGAGGTCGTCGAGGCCTACGTGAACGGTGCCGGGCGCGGCGCGCGCCTGCTGGGCGCGGCCGTGCGGCGTGTCCAGACGGGCAACGTGCAGACCTACCTCGGCGCGCTGCTGACGGGCTCCCTCGTGCTCGCCGTCATCGCCGTGGTGGCCGCGACCGGAAACGGAGGGGCGTGACGTGATCCCGCTCGACGACACCGTCCTGCAAGCCCTCCTCGTCGCCGTCGTCGCGGTGCCGCTGCTCGGCGCCGTGGCCGCCCTGCTGCCCGCACCGCCCGGACTGCGCGGCCGCGGCCCCGACCAGGCGGTGCTGCGGCACGGTGTGACCGTCACCGGCGTGGTGCTGCTCGGGACCGTCCTGCTGGCGCTCGGCTTCGACCACGACCGCTCCGGCACCATGCAGGCGGAGTCGGACGTCAGCTGGATCCCGGCACTGGACGTACGGCTGCACTTCGGCATCGACGGCATCTCCCTGCCGCTGCTCGTCCTGACGGCACTGCTGGCGTTCCTGTGCGCCCTCTACAGCTACGCGAGGATGCCCGCGGGGCCGGGCCCCAAGGCGTTCGTGGCGCTCATTCTGCTGCTGGAGTGCGGCACGCTCGCCACCTTCGCGGTGCTCGACCTGATGCTGTTCTTCCTGGCGTTCGAGATGGTCCTCGTCCCCATGTACTTCCTCATCGCCCGGTGGGGCGGTCAGGGCAGGGGACCGGCCGCGTGGAAGTTCATCCTGTACACGCTGCTGGGCTCCGTGGTGATGCTGCTCGGACTGCTGCTCCTCGGGCTGAACGCCGGCACGTTCGACATGGCCGCGATCGCCCGCGGGCAGGGTGCGGGGCTCGGCCACACCACCCAGGTGCTGGCCGCCCTGGCCATCGGTCTGGGGCTGGCCGTCAAGGCGCCCATGTGGCCCCTGCACAGCTGGCTGCCCGGCGCCCACACGGCGGCGCCCACCGTGGGCTCCGTCCTGCTGGCCTGTGTGCTGCTGAAAATGGGCACCTACGGGTTCGTACGAATCGTCCTGCCGGGCGTGCCGGAGGGGGCGCACACTTTCGCGCCGTACCTGGCGGCGTTCGCGGTGGTCGGCATCGTCTACGGATCACTCGCCTGTCTGGCCCTCGCCCTCCCCTCCTCCGACCGCTCGTGGAGGCGTTTCGCGCCGCAGTCGTCGCCGGGTGCGCAGGGAGACCTCAAGAGGCTGATCGCGTACTCCTCCGTCGGGCACATGGGCTTCGTCCTCCTGGGCATCGCCACCCTCACCCACACGGGTGTGAACGGTGCCCTCTACGCGAACCTGGCGCACGGCCTCGTCACCGGCCTGCTGTTCTTCCTCGTCGGCGCGCTGAAGGACCGCGCGGGCACCAGCGACCTCGACGCCCTCGCCGGCACCACGGGAGCAGCCCTCTACGGCAGGGCACCGCGCCTGGGAGGGCTGCTCGCCTTCGGCGCCGTCGCCTCACTGGGACTGCCGGGGCTGGCCGGCTTCTGGGGCGAACTGCTCGCCCTCCTGGGCGCCTACCATCCGGCGGCCGGGCTCAGCAGGCCCGCCTTCCTGGTCTTCCTCGCCCTCGGCGCCCTCGGGACGCTGCTGACGGCCGCGTACATGCTCCTCGTCGTACGCCGCGTGTGCATGGGCGACCCGGCCGCGCCCACGTCGGTCCCGGGCCTGACGAAGGTGCCCGACGTGCGAGGTGCCGAGTTCGCCGCCTGGACCCCGCTGGTCGTCCTCACCGTCCTCGCCGGACTGTGGCCCGCGGCCCTCCTGGGGCTGATGGACCCGGCCGTGCAGAGCCTCCTGCCAGGAGTGACCCGATGACGCTCCACACCGCCGTCCTCCACGGCCCCCACGGCGCCGCCCCGAGCGCCACCGCCCAGGGCGCGTACGAACTCGCGCACAGTGCGGCCGCACAAGGGACGCAGGGGACGCAAGGGGTGCACCGGCTCGTCCAGAACGTCGACTGGGCCGCCATCGCCCCGCCTGCGATCGTCGCCGTCGCCGCACTCGTCGTCCTGGTGGCCGACCTGTTCCTGACGGAACGCCGCAAGGGCCTCCTCGGACCGCTGTCCGCCGTGGCGCTCGCCCTCGCCACGCTGTCGCTCCTGCCGCTGGCCGGCGAGGACCGGCACACCTTCTGCCTCACGGCCGGTCCGCGCGCGTGCAGCTACGTCGCCGACCCCTTCACCCTCTCCCTCCAACTGCTCGTCCTGGGCGGCGCCTTCGTGACCGCCCTGCTGTCGATGACACCGGTACGGCAAGAGCGGCTGCCCGCGGGCGAGTTCTGGTTCCTGCTGCTGTCCTCGGCCTCCGGCGCCGCCCTGCTGCCCGCCTCGCGCGACCTGGCGACACTCGTGGTCGCCCTGGAGGTCGCCTCCCTCCCGGCGTTCGCCCTGGTCGGGCTCCGGCGCGGACAGCGGCTCTCCTCGGAGGCCGCGCTGAAGTTCTTCCTGTCGTCCGTCGCGGCCACCGCCGTGATGCTCCTGGGAGTCAGTTTCGTCTACGCCGCCACCGGCAGCATGCACCTGGAGACCGTCGCCGAGGCGCTGCCCCGGGTCGACAGCCGGCTGGGCACCCTCGCGGCGACAGGGGTGGCGCTCACCCTGGTCGGCTTCGCCTTCAAGACGGCCGCCGCGCCCTTCCACTTCTGGGTCCCCGACACCTACGTGGGCGCGCCGGTCCCCGTCGCCGCCTACCTGTCGGTGGTCGGCAAGGCAGCCGGATTCTCCGGGCTGATCCTGGTCGCCGTCCGGGCGTTCCCCTCGTACGCGGACGCCTGGGGGCCCGTACTCGCGGTGCTGGCCGCACTCACCATGAGCGCCGGCAACCTGGGCGCACTGCGCCAGCGGAGCGACCGTGCGCACGGGGCGGTCCGGCTGCTCGCGTGGTCCTCCGTCGGACAGGCCGGCTACCTGCTGGTCCCGATCGCCGCCGCCGGCGTGACGGGCCACGACGGACGAGCGGTCGGCGCGACAGTGGCCTACGCACTCATGTACGCCGTCGTGAACCTGGGCGCCTTCGCCGTCGTCGCCGCACACCGGCCGCCCGGCGGGGACGGCAGGCTCGACGACTACCGCGGCCTCGCCCGCAGCCACCCGTGGACCGCCGCGGCGCTCGCCTTCTTCCTGCTGTGCCTGGCGGGGCTGCCACCGGGGATCGTCGGACTGTTCGCCAAGGTCACCGTCTTCTCCACGGCCGTGGACGCGGGGCTGGGCTGGCTCGCCGTGGTGATGGCCGTGAACGTCGTCATCGCCCTCGTCTACTACCTCACCTGGACGGCGCTGCTCTTCCGCCCGGCCGTCCGGGAGCCGGCCGGCGCGGGCCCCACGCCCGTACCGGTGGCCATCCCGCTGCCGCTGACCGTCACCGTGGCGCTGACCTCGGTACTCGCCCTCGCCACCTCCGGCGCCCCCCAGCTCCTCCTCCGGTTCGCCGACATCGCGCTGTTCTGACGCGCGGCCTGAGGGGCCTGAGGGCCCGGGGGCCTGCCGGGGCTCCGGACCGGACGAAGGGGCTCTCCGCCCCGACGCCCCCGGGCACACCCGTACCCGCTTCCGGCGCTCCCCGAAGGGGTACCGGGAACGCGTCGGCCGCCGGGGAACCGAGAACGTGCGCTCTCCGTTGACGGGAAAGGGAGGGTCCACATGACGGGGCCGTCGACGGCGGAAGGTCCGCTCGGCTCGGGGCCCCGCAGCACCATCTGGAGGGCGTACCGTGCACCGCCGGCACAACGGGCTGAGGACAGCTCTGCTCCTCGGAGGACTGTCCGCTCTCATCGTCGTCATCGGGGGCTTCTTCGGGACGACGGGCCTGCTGATCGCCCTGCTGATCGCGCTGGGTACGAACGCGTACGCGTACTGGAACAGCGACAAGCTGGCGCTGCGCGCCATGCGCGCCCGCCCGGTCAGCGAGTTCGAGGCCCCGCAGCTCTACCGCATGGTCCGCGAGCTGTCGACGGCCGCGCGGCAGCCCATGCCGCGGCTCTACATCTCGCCCACCCAGGCGCCGAACGCCTTCGCGACCGGCCGCAACCCGCGCAACGCCGCGGTGTGCTGCACGGACGGCATCCTGCGCCTCCTGGACGAGCGGGAGCTGCGCGGCGTCATCGGCCACGAACTCAGCCACGTCTACAACCGCGACATCCTCATCTCGTCCATCGCGGGGGCCCTCGCCTCCGTGGTGCTTTTCCTGGTGAACTTCGCCTGGCTGATCCCCATAGGCCGCTCCGACGACGACGAGGGTCCAGGGCTGGTCGGCATGCTGCTGATCATGCTGCTGGGCCCGGTCGCCGCCTCCCTCATCCAGCTCGCCGTCTCCCGCTCCCGCGAGTACGAGGCGGACGCCTCGGGCGCCCAGCTCACCGGTGACCCCCTGGCGCTCGCCTCCGCGCTGCGCAAGCTGGAGGCCGGCACGGCGCAGCTCCCGCTGCCGCCCGAGCCGCGGCTGGAGACCGCGAGCCACATGATGATCGCCAACCCGTTCCGCAGGGGCGAGGGCGGCATGACCAAGCTGTTCTCCACACATCCCCCCATGGCCGAACGTGTCGCACGGCTGGAGAAGATGGCAGGCTGGCGAGGGTGAAGACCCTTATCAACCTCATCTGGCTGATCTTCTCCGGACTGTGGATGGCCCTCGGCTACCTGCTCGCCGGTGCCCTCTGCTGCGTGCTCGTCATCACCATCCCGTGGGGGCTGGCGTGTTTCCGCATCGCGGCGTACGCGCTGTGGCCGTTCGGCAGAACAGCCGTACAGCGGCACGACGCCGGCGCGGCCTCCGGGATCGGCAACATCGTCTGGCTCATCTTCGCGGGAATCTGGCTCACCATCGGCCACATCACGCTCGGCGTGGGGCTGTGCCTGACCCTCATCGGCATCCCGTTCGGGCTGGCCCACTTCAAGATGGTGCCGATCTCGCTGATGCCGCTCGGCCGCGAGATCGTCCCCACGGGCACCCCGGCGGCCTACCCGCACTACCGCTGGTGAAGCCAGCCCCCGCGTGAGCCGGCCCGGTAGGAGTGGGCCCACGCCGGGCGGGTGAGGTTCACGCCGACCGGTGAGCCGGCCCGGTACGGGCAGGCCCGCGCCGGGCGGGCGAGTTCGCAGTGAGGGGCCGGCCGCCGCCCGGAACGGTCCGGTACGGCGGCGGCCGGCCCCTCACGGACGGCAGGGCCCCGCTCAGCGGTAGTTCACGAACTGCAACGCGAAGTCGAAGTCCTGGCCCTTCAGCAGCGTGATGACCTCCTGGAGGCTGTCACGGCTCTTGGAGGTCACCCGGAGTTCGTCGCCCTGCACCTGCGCCTTGACGCCCTTCGGGCCCTCGTCCCGGATCACCTTCGCGACCTTCTTCGCGTTGTCCTGGGAGATTCCCTCCTGGAGGGACGCGCCGATGCGGTACTCCTTACCGGAGGCCTGCGGGTCACCGGTGTCGAGCGCCTTGAGCGAGATGCCCCGCTTGATCAGCTTGGACTGGAAGATGTCGAGCACGGCCTTGACCCGCTCCTCCGAGTTCGCCCGCATCTCGATCCGCTCGCCCGACCACGCGATCGAAGCGTCCACACCCTTGAAGTCGTACCGCTGGGAGATCTCCTTCGCGGCCTGGTTCAGCGCGTTGTCGACCTCCTGCCGCTCGACCTTCGAGACGATGTCGAAACTGGAGTCGGCCATGGTGAGTTGGCTCCTCGTACATAGATCCGGCAGAAAGGCGGCGGCCGCGTCGAGGCGGCAGCCGTGCGCAAAGCCTAGCCACCCGCGACCGGCCTTCCGCGCTCTCCTCCGCGGCGCCGCGCGGACCACTCGACGCGGGAAGAACCGGGTGGCGAACCACCCCCGGCCATCGGGTATGGTTTACACCGTTGCCACGGAGCGCCGCCCCAGGCGGGCCCCGGGCAGCAATCCCAGGCGGTGTGCCCGAGCGGCCAAAGGGAGCAGACTGTAAATCTGCCGGCTCAGCCTTCCCAGGTTCGAATCCTGGCGCCGCCACAGGAGCAGCAGGGGCCCCTGACCAGCCGTGAGGCCGGTCAGGGGCCCCTTTGCTGTTCCCCGGTCCCGCTCGGGGGCCGCCACAGGTGCCGTCCGAGGGGTGCGGACGCGCTCATCTCCAGTCGTCAAGAGGACATGAGGACTCGTATGCTGAGGGCCGCACCGGCGACAGGGGATGAGCGCAGTGGCGAAGGCATACGAGCAGATCGCGGACGACCTGAGAGAGGCGATCCGCGCGGGTGAGCTGAGCCCTGGCGACAAGCTGCCGACCGAGGCGGAGCTCTCGGAGAAGTCCCGGAAGACCCTCCCGACGGTCCGGCAAGCGCTCAGTCTCCTCCAGGCGGAGGGGCTGATCGAGAAGCGGCACGGCCGGGGCAGCTTCGTGCGGAAGCCGCGGAAGAGGGTGACCCGCAGCAACGAGCGCCACCAGTGGGAGAAGAGCCGCGCGCTGATCCCCGACGAGGAGCGGGCCAGGACGGGAGCCACGGAGCACGACACGGGCCTGGAGATGGACGACCTCCTCTTCCACGCGTACTACCGCGAAGTGGAGGCGAGCGGCGACCTCGCGGCCGTCTTCGGCCTCCCCGAAGGTGCCCCTCTCATCCAGCGGAACTACCGGACGAGGTACCGCCAGGAGGACGCTCCCTTCAACCTCGTGACCAGCTACCTCGTACGCGACCACGTCGCCGGCAACCCCGAGCTGCTCGACGACGCGAACGAACCGTGGCCCGGCGGGACCATGCACCAGCTGCGGACGGTCGGCATCGAGATCGACCGCATAGAGGAGCACGTCACCGCTCGGCCGCCGACGGCGGAGGAAGCGGAAGAGCTTCGTCTCCTGCCCGGGACCTCCGTGCTCCTCGTCCGGAAGGTCTCGCGTGACGTCGCGGACCGTGCGGTCGAGGTCTCGGACCTCGTGCTGCCGGGCGACCGCACCGAAATAATCTTCACCACGCAGCTCGAAAGGTGGTGACCCCTCGTGGGTCGCGTCGTCGTAGTCACCGCGGTGCACGGTCCGTCGGCGCCCCACCTGCCCGACGCGTGGAAGTCGCTCCAAGACCAGGAGCTTCCCCGCGGGTGGGAGTGGCAGTGGATCGTTCAGGAGGACGGGAAGAGCGACGACGTCGCGCCCCGCGTGCCCCGGGACGACCGCGTGTCGTTCGGGCAGGGGCGCTCGGGCGGGCCCGGCGTCGCCAGGACGCTCGCCCTCTCCCGGGTGGGCCAGGACGTCGACCTGGTACGCGTGCTGGACGCCGACGACATGCTGACGCCCGGTGCGCTGAGCCGGGACGTCCGCGTCCTGACCTCGCGTCCCCACCTCGGCTGGACCACCGCGCGGGTGCTCGACCTGCTCCCCGACGGCTCGACCGTCGGTTTCGACCAGGACCCGCCCGAGGGGGTCGTCGAACGGGGCGCGGTCCTGGAGCACTGGCAGGCGCACGACTACCGGGCGCAGGTGCACCCCGCGACCCTGTGCGTCCGCCGGGAGCTCCTCACCGCGCTCGGCGGCTGGGCCGCGCTCCCCGCCTCCGAGGACACCGGGCTCCTCCTGGCCCTCAACGCCGTCGCGGAGGGCTGGTTCCACGGTGAGGCCGGCCTCCTCTACCGGAAGTGGCCCGGCCAGGCCACGAGTCGGCCGCAACATGCCGAGGCGGTGGAACGGGACGCGCGCATGGCCGTCGTGGAGGCCAGAGCGAAGGCACTGGGCCGCATGCGCTGGCAGTACCCGGGAAGCGAGTAGGCGGCCCCGGGCCTGGGAGCACCGCGGCGTCGGGCGCGGAGAACCTGGGCGCCGGCCTCGGCGAACTGGACGCCGCCGGTCTCCCAGAGCCCGTGTGCCTGCCTCAGAGAACCTCGGCGTCGGTCCTGGAGAAGACCAGATCGCTCACTGCGGGCAGCGGGCCGTGCCAGCGCCGAGGCGGATGCGGCGCGTGGAGGGCCGCCGGATAGCTGCCGGCCCGGTAGCTGTTCGTGAGGCGATAGGGGTGGAAGCCGTGCCCGCGCATCGTGCGCAGCAGCTCGGCGGCGTCGTCCCCGAGCCGGGCCATCCGATCCGGAGCCACCTCGACCGCTATCTCCGCGTCCGGGCGGAGCCGGCCGAGTACGGGCTCCAGGCCGCGGATGGCGGCCCCTTCGCCGCCCTCGACGTCAATCTTGATCACGCGGGCTCTCTCGATCTCGTCCGGCCGTAGCAGCTGTGCCAACGGCTCGGCGTCCGCCTCGAAGGAGGACGCCACAGGCCCGTCCCACGGGACCGCGCTGTTGGCACCCAGGTTGCGGGACGACGCGAGCGTGAAGCGGAGCGTTTCGTGCTCGGCGGCGACCGCGGCGTTCACCGCGCGCACGTTGGTGCAGTGGTTGAGCCGAAGGTTGCGCAGGGCCTGGCGGTGGAAGCGCGGGGAGGCTTCCAGCGCGGTGACCGCACCGGCCCCTCCGACCAGCCGCGAGGCGAGGACGCTGAAGTAGCCGATGTTGGCTCCCACGTCGACGAAGCCGTCTCCGGGGCGGAGCCGGCGCGTGAGCCAGTTCGTCATGTGCGGTTCCCACACGCCGAACAGGTAGAGGTAGCGCTGGATGAGGTCCTCGGTGTCCACCTCGAAGACCGCGCCTGTCCGCGTCGTCACGGTGTGACGGCCCGGGTTCCGGGTGAAGTGCTCGCTCAGCAGGCGGGAGAGAGGTGCCTTCTCCAGCCGGCCGGGCGCGTACCGCACGTACCACCGTGCTGCCTCTGTAAGAAACTCCGCGGCCGGTTTGCCCATCCGGGAACGATAGCCCTGTGCGGGACGGCTACGGCGCCGCCAACTGCCGCTCGTCACGCCCCTGGTGAGATTCCCGGGAAGCCGGGGCGTCCCGGCCGGTGGGCAGGTGTCACTGCCCGCAGCTGATGCTTCCGCCGAGGAGCGCCGCGGCGTTGGTCGCCGAGTCGCAGGTGGAGTTCGCCAGGCCGTTGAGGTGCGAGGTGGGGGGTACGGGTTCGGCTGCCGTCGCGGCGCCGGTTCCGCCGAGCAGGCCGACGGCGGCCACGGCCAGGGCCGCGAGGAGGATTCGTGCACGCATGTCGAGCTCCCTCGGTCACACAGGGGGTGGGCTGCTCCATGCGATCTCCCGCCCCGCGCGCGGAGCAACCCCGCTCCCTCCGACGGGTGAGAGGAACCACCCCGGGGGAGGGGCGGGCGACCTCGTGTTCGACGGCCGTGGCGAACGTGACGTGGCCGGGGGAGAGAAACAGGTCAGCCGCCCGCCACGCCCGCGACCTCGTCGATCGCCTCCGGGATCGGCATGCGGCCGCCCACCAGCTCCAGCGTCAGTCCCGCGGTGCGCGGCTCGTCGAGCAGGGCTGTCAGGACGGCGGCGACGTCGTCCCTGGTCACCTCAGCGCGTCCGGTCTCGGGGGCCAGGTGCACGCGGCCGGTGCCCGGCTCGTCGGTCAGCCGGCCGGGCCGCAGCACCGTCCAGTCCAGGTCCGTGCGGGCTCGCAGGTCGTCGTCCGCGGCGCCCTTGGCGCGCAGGTAGTCGGCGAAGACGGGGTCCATGCCCTCGGGGGTGCCCGCCAGGGAGGCGTCGGCGCTCATCGCGGAGACCATCAGGTAGCGGCGTACGCCCGCGGCCTCGGCGGCGTCCGCGCAGAGGACGGCCGCCCGGTGGTCGACCGACTGTTTGCGCTCGCTGCCGCTGCCAGGGCCGGCTCCGGCGGCGAAGACGACCGCGTCGGCGCCCTCCAGGTGCCGGGCGAGCTCCTCGACGCTCGCCGACTCCAGGTCGCACACGACGGGTTCGGCGCCTGCCGCCAGCAGGTCGCTCGCCTGTTCGGGGCGGCGCACGATGCCCGCCACCCCGTCCCCGCGCCCGGCGAGCAGCCGCTCCAGCCGCAGCGCGATCTGACCGTGTCCACCAGCGATGACTGTGCGCATGCACCGACCGTACGCCCCCGGACACACCAGCTCACGGACCCCACCCCGCCCCGGCGCCCTGCACGGCCCCGGCCGGGACGCCCGGAGCTCAGCCCTGGGACTGGCGTGGCAGGCCCAGCTCGCGGGCGCCCGCCAGGTCGCAGTACTCGCGCACGGCGCTGGTCCGTGCCACCACGCGTCCACGGTGGACGACGATCCTGCTGTAGGCGAGGGAGAGCGCCCCGGCCAGCTGAGTGCCGCGTACGGCCAGCAGTTCGGCGGGGAAGCCTGCCTCGACGCGTACCCGGGGGAGCCCCATCGCGGACCGTGCCCGTGCGCTGATCGCCTCGTAGGCCCCGCCCGGGCGGGCCTCGCCTCTGGAGGCGAGCAGGTAGGCGGCTTCGAGCGGGTCGCCGCGGCCGACCTCGTTGGCCGCGTCCCGCAACGCTCCGCTGCCCGCCGTGACCTTCACCCCTGCCGCCATCAGCATGCGGACGGGGGCCATCCGGTACGGCGCGGTGGGGGTGGGCCGTTCGAGGACGCCGCAGTCGCCCTGGGGGAGGGAGACGACGGTCACTCCCGCGGCGGCCAGCTGTCCCGCGGCGCGCTGGGCGACCTGGTGCGGCAGTCGTGCGAGCCCGCCGCAGGGACCGATGGTGACGCGGGGGCGCAGTCCGCCGGCCGCGGCGGCGAGCCGGGCCAGCCGGGCCGGGTCGCCGCCGTCGGTGTGCAGGTCGACCGGGCAGCCGTGTTCGGCGGCGACGTCCAGTACGGCCTCGACGTAGCCGCCCGGGTCGGGGTCGAGGTCGGGGCAGCCGCCGACGGCCGCCGCGCCCATCTTCACGGCGTCCCGCAGCATCGCCAGCCCCTCGGCGCCCGCGACGCCCGTCAGCAGCCGTGGCACGGCCACGGTGCTCAGGTCGACCATGCCGCTCAGCGCCCGCCGCGCCTGGAGCACCGCTTCCAGGGAGCGCAGTCCGGCGACGTCGCCGATGCGCACGTGGGTGCGCACCGCTGTGGCGCCCTGGCCGAGCTGGAGGAGGGCGGCTTCGGTGGTGCGCCGCTGGATGTCCTCGCACGTCGGGTCGGCGCCGCCGCGGGCGCGGTACGGGGCTGCCGGGTCGCCGTCCGTGCCGCTGCCCGCGGGCCCGGCGGCGATCCGGGCGGTGCCGCTCGGGTCCTGCGGAGCGCCCGGCCCGCCACCGGGGTGGCACGGGCGGGGCGGTTCGGCCGTCAGTGCGGTGTCGTAGTGGGCGTGGGGTTCGGCGGGTGCGGGGAGCAGGAGGTAGCCGGTGAGGTCGAGCCGGGTGCCGGACTCGTGGGCGCGGCCGAGGCTGCCTGCCGTGCCGACGGCCTCGATGCGTTCGCCGACGAGGCGTACGTCCACCGTGCGGCCGTCCGCGAGCCGTGCGCCGCACAGCACGAGAGAGGGTGCCGGGCGGGCGGAAGGCCGGGGGGCGGCGTGGTGGAACGCGCGTCCCGCTCTCCCCGGTTCCTGCGGCTCGCTGTCGGTCATCTGGCGCCCCCGTCCTGGCTCCCACGTCGAGGTGGGGACGAGCGTAGGACGCGCGGCCGGTGCCGGTAGGGAGGAGGCGAATAGTCGTACCGGTGTGGTGTACGGGGAGGCTGGGGTGGCCGAGGTCCCAGGGCTCTCACCAGGTGGCCCAGGGCACGCGGGGGGCGCCTATACCGATTTCACGTTTGGCGGCGGGACGTGTAATGTCTTCATCGCTCGCCCCAATAGCTCAGTCGGCAGAGCGTCTCCATGGTAAGGAGAAGGTCAACGGTTCGATTCCGTTTTGGGGCTCTGATGTGAGAGGTCTTCCGTCGGGAGATCACCGCATCGTGGCGGTGTAGCTCAGTCGGTAGAGCAAGCGGCTCATAATCGCTGTGTCACCGGTTCAAGTCCGGTCACCGCTACTTCACCGACAGTAGCCGGTTGTGGGGTCTGTCCTTCGATCGGCTACTCTTTCTGCGTTAATCCGTCCGTTCGTCAAGGAGCACTCACGTGGCTGCCACAGACGTCCGCCCGAAGATCACGCTGGCCTGCGTGGAGTGCAAGGAGCGGAACTACATCACGAAGAAGAACCGGCGCAACAACCCGGACAGGCTTGAGATGAAGAAGTTCTGCCCGCGCGACAACCGGCACACCGTGCACCGCGAGACGCGCTGACTTCTCATCCGCGCTGAGGCCGTCCCCGCCCGTCGGGGTCGGCCTCGTGCTGTGTCCGGCCCCACGGTCCGGGCCCCCGTGGGCTCCGGCCTTCACGGGCTCCGGCCTCCCATGGGCCTCCAGGGCGCAGTGCCTCGCCGCGACGCCGTCGAGCCACGGCCGTCGCGGTACCACGACGCCCACGCCGCCAGGCCGGGCAGTCGGGAAGCCGTGAACCCGCCACCACTGCCCCAGGAGGCGCCGCCGATGGCACTCGACCAGTCCTTCGTCGGGCGGACGTACCCGCCCAGCAGGCCGTACGAGGTCGGCAGGGAGAAGATCCGCGAGTTCGCGGAGGCCATCGGGGACGACAATCCGGCCTACACGGACGTCGAGGCCGCGCAGGCGCTCGGTCACCCGGACGTGATCGCACCGCCCACGTTCGTGTTCTCCCTCACCTTCCGTGAGGCGGAGCGCGTGGTGCGCGATCCGAAGCTGGGGCTGGACTGGGGCCGTGTGGTGCACGGTGACCAGAAGTTCGCCTACCGCCGTCCCGTCCGCGCGGGGGACCTGCTCTCGGTCAGTTCGACCATCGAGTCGATCAGGTCGATGGCGGGCAACGAGATTCTCGACATCCGCGGCGACGTGCTGGACGAGGCGGGCGAGACGGTGGTCACCGTCCACTGCAAGCTGGTGGCGCGCGCGGTCGAAGCACCGGAAGGGGAGTGACCCGGATGACAGCGCGGATCGGTTACGACGACGTGGAGCCGGGCACCCCGCTGCCCGCGCGCAGCTTCCCCGTGGACCGGGAGCGGCTGGTGCGCTACGCCGGAGCCTCGGGGGACTTCAACCCCATCCACTGGAACGAGCGGTTCGCCAAGAGCGTCGGGCTGCCCGACGTGATCGCGCACGGCATGTTCACCATGGCCGAGGCCGCCCGCGTCGTCACCGACTGGACGGGTGACCCGGGTGCGCTGGTGCAGTACGGCGTGCGGTTCACCAAGCCGGTCGTCGTCCCGGACGACGAGGGCGCCGTCATCGAGGTGGCGGCCAAGGTCGCCAAGAAGCTGGACGACGAGGCCCGCACGGTGCAGGTCGACCTGACGGTCACCAGCGCGGGCGCCAAGGTCCTGGGCATGTCCCGGGCCGTGGTGAAGCTGGGCTGAACCACCAGCAGTCAGCCGGTGGCCGGTGCCGGGGCCGCGCCGTGGCGGAGCCCGCCGAAGGTGTGGGGGCGCCGGTCCGCGCCGCGCGCACCCGTACTCTGGAGCGCGTGCAGGAACTCTACGTTGACCCCGGTGTCCCCACGGCCTCGCTGGCCCCGCTGACGACGCTGCGCCTCGGCGGGCCCGCCGAGCGGCTGGTCGTGGCCACCACAGACGACGAGGTGATCGCGGCGGTCCGCGAGGCGGACGACAGCGGGACGCCGCTGCTGATCATCGCGGGCGGCAGCAACCTCGTCATCGCGGACGAGGGTTTCCAGGGCACTGTCCTGCGCATCGCGGCCCGCGGTTTCTCCCTGTCGGGCAGCAGCCTGGAGCTGGCCGCGGGCGAGAACTGGTCGGACGCCGTGGCCCGTACCGTCGAGGCGGGCCTGGCGGGCGTCGAGTGCCTGGCCGGCATCCCCGGCTCTGCGGGCGCCACGCCCGTGCAGAACGTCGGCGCCTACGGCCAGGAGGTCTCCAGCACCCTCACCGAGGTCGTCGCCTACGACCGGCAGGCCCGCCAGGTCGTCACCCTCCCGAACGCGGAGTGCGGCTTCTCCTACCGGCACAGCCGCTTCAAGGCCGATCCGGGGCGCCACGTCGTGCTGCGGGTCCGTTTCGCGCTGGAGGACGCGGAGGGGCTCTCCGCGCCGATCAGGTATCCGGAGACCGCCCGGCTCCTCGGGGTGGAGGCCGGCGACCGGGTCCCCGCGGCCCGGGCGCGCGAGGCCGTGCTGCGGTTGCGGGCGGGGAAGGGCATGGTGCTCGACCCCGCCGACCACGACACCTGGTCGGCCGGCTCCTTCTTCACCAACCCGATCCTGGACGAGAAGCAGTTCGCGGCCTTCGTCGGCCGGGTGCGGGAGCGGCTGGGCCCCGAGGCGGCCCCGCCCGCCTTCCCCGCGGGGGAGGGGCGCACCAAGACCTCGGCCGCCTGGCTCATCGACAAGGCGGGCTTCACCAAGGGCTACGGCACCGGCCCGGCCCGGATCTCGACCAAGCACACGCTGGCGCTCACCAACCGGGGTTCGGCCACCACGGCCGATCTGCTGGCGCTGGCACGGGAGGTGCGCGACGGGGTGCGGGACGCGTTCGGCGTCACCCTGACGAACGAGCCGGTGACGGTCGGCTGCGCCCTGTAGGTGCCGGCTCCCGGAGGGCCGGGAGCCGACGGGTTCAGTAGGCGACGCTCAGGTTCCGTCCGACGGCGGCCGGGTCCGCTGCGGCGGCGAGCATCGCGTGGGCGACGTCGGCGCGCCCGATGACGCGACCGCCCCGCAGGTTCACCTCCGGGGCCGTGCGGTAGGTCTCCCGCAGCGGCTCGTCCCGCAGCATGGGGGGCCGTACCACCGTCCACTCCGTCGCGCTGCGGTGGATGGCCTCCTCCATGACGCGCAGATCGTCGTAGACGGGCTTGAGGAAGCGGGAGACGAGCGGCATCGCGATCCGCCGGGAGGCGAACGTCTGGTCGGCCGGCTCGCTCGCGAGCGGCGCCGCGCTGACGGCGACGAAGCGCGGCCTGCCCCCGTCGGGCCGGGTGCCCTCCGACTCCAGCGCACGCAGCACCACGTCGGTGACGCGGGCCGCGACGCCCTGGCGTGCCTGTGCGTTGCTGGAGGCGCCCAGTCCGGAGAGGACCGCGTCACGCAAGGTCACGGCGGAGCCGAGGGCGGCGGGTTCTGTGAGGTCGGCGGTGACGGTCTCCAGCCGCTCGCCGGTGACGGGCAGCCGCGCCGGGTCGCGGACGACGGCCGTGACGGTGTGCCCGGCTCGCAGCGCCTGGCGGACGATTTCCCGGCCGACGCCGCCGGTCGCGCCGAAGACGGTGAGGTGCACGGTGACTCCCAGGTGGGTGGGCGAAGTGGGTGAGTGTTCACTTACCTCTATGGTGGGTAAGTACTCACTCACCCGTCAAGAAGGGACCACGATGCCCCCGCGGCCCACCCGGACCCGCATCCTCGACGCCGCACACGAGCTGATGCGGTCGGAAGGACTGCTGCGCACCACCACCAAGGAGATCGCCAAGGCGGCGGGCTGCTCGGAGGCGGCGCTCTACAAGCACTTCGCGAGCAAGGAGGAACTGTTCACCGGCGTGCTCGATGAACGGCTGCCGCGGCTCGGCGCCACGCTGGAGAGGCTGCGCGACGACCCCGGGGCGGGCAGCGTCGAGGAGAACCTCGCCGAGGTCGCCCGGCACGCCGCCGTCTTCTACGCCGAGACGTTCCCCATCGCCGCCTCCCTCTTCGCCGACCGCCGCCTCAAGGACCGGCACGAGCGGGCCATGCGCGAGATGGGCGTCGGCCCGCACGTGCCGATCAGCCGGCTGGACGCCTACCTGCGCGCCGAACAGGAGACCGGCAGGATCAGCCCGGACGCCGACACCTACGCCGCCGCCGCGCTGCTGATGGGCGCCTGCGCGCACCGGGCCTTCGCCTACGGGGCCGTCGACGGGCCGCCCGTTCCGCTGGACGACTTCGCTCTCCAGCTCGCCCGCACCGTCGTGGACGGCATCGGCTGAGCGGCCCGGCCGCCGCGTGCCGGGCGGCGCCTGCCCTCACGCCGCAGGCGCCAGCCAGGCGTCGATGTCCGCCAGAACCCCGGCGCGTACGTCCTCGGGCATCGACGCGCCCCGTACCGACTGGCGGGCCAGCTCGGCGAGTTCGGCGTCCGTGAAGGCGTGCACCCGGCGCACGAGGTCGTACTGCGCGGCCAGCCGCGAGCCGAACAGCAGCGGGTCGTCGGCGCCCAGGGCCATCGGCACCCCGGCGTCCCACAGCGCCCGCACGGGCACGTCCTCGGCCTTGTCGTAGACACCCAGCGCCACATTGGAGGCCGGGCAGACCTCGCAGGTCACCCGGCGTTCGGCGAGCCGGGACAGCAGCCAGGGGTCCTCGGCGGCGCGCACGCCGTGGCCGACGCGGGAGGCACGCAGGTCGTCCAGGCAGTCGCGGACGCTGCCGGGACCCGACAGCTCGCCCCCGTGCGGCGCGGCCAGCAGCCCGCCGTCCCTGGCGATACCGAAAGCGCGGTCGAAGTCGCGGGCGAAGCCGCGCCGTTCGTCGTTGGACAGGCCGAAGCCGACGATGCCGCGGTCCGCGTACCGCACCGCCAGGCGCGCGAGCGTGCGGGCCTCCAGCGGGTGCTTCATGCGGTTGGCGGCCACCACCACGCGGATCCCGAGCCCGGTCTCGCGCGAGGCCGTCTCCACCGCGTCCAGGATGATCTCCAGTGCGGGGGAGAGGCCGCCGAGGCGCGGCGCGTAGGAGGTCGGGTCGACCTGGATCTCCAGCCAGCGCGAGCCGTCCCGCACGTCCTCCTGGGCCGCCTCCCGCACCAGCCGCTGGATGTCCTCCGGCGTCCGCAGGCAGGAGCGGGCGATGTCGTAGAGCCGCTGGAAGCGGAACCAGCCGCGCTCGTCCGTGGCCCGCAGCCGGGGAGGCTCACCGCCCTTGAGCGCGTCCGGCAGGTGCACGCCGTACTTGTCGGCCAGCTCCAGCAGCGTGGAGGGCCGCATCGACCCGGTGAAGTGCAGGTGCAGGTGGGCTTTGGGCAGTGTGCGCGTGTCCCGCTCTCCGGAAGAGTGCAACATCCCAAGATCCTGCCGTACCGGGGCGGCTGACCGGTAGCGGGTTCCCCGAAGGGGACGTCCCGAACTGAGAGCCGGGAGCGCCGGAACGGGCGCCGGCGGACCGGAAGGCGATACCCGAAAGTGTGAGCGGGCCGGGGCGCCGCCCCGGCCCGCTCACACGGTGTGCTCGTCAGACAGACGCGTCAGTCCCGCGCCTCGGCCAGCAGCTTCTGGATCCGCGAGACACCCTCCACCAGGTCGTCGTCGCCCAGCGCGTAGGAGAGCCGCAGGTAGCCGGGGGTGCCGAACGCCTCGCCCGGGACGACCGCCACCTCCACCTCCTCCAGGATCAGCGCGGCCAGCTCGACCGAGGTGGAGGCACGCTTGCCGCGGATCTCCTTGCCCAGCAGGGCCTTCACCGACGGGTACGCGTAGAAGGCGCCCTCCGGCTCGGGGCAGACCACGCCGTCGATCTCGTTCAGCATCCGCACGATGGTGCGGCGGCGGCGGTCGAAGGCGGCGCGCATCTCGGCGACGGCCTCCAGATCCCCCGAGACGGCGGCCAGCGCGGCGACCTGCGAGACGTTGCTGACGTTGGAGGTGGCGTGCGACTGGAGGTTCGTCGCGGCCTTGACCACGTCCTGCGGGCCGACGACCCATCCCACGCGCCAGCCCGTCATGGCGTACGTCTTGGCCACACCGTTGACGATCACACACTTGTCGCGCAGCTCGGGCACGGCCACCGGCATCGAGGTGAACTCGGCGTCGCCGTAGACCAGGTGCTCGTAGATCTCGTCGGTGAGCACCCACAGCCCGTGCTCCAGCGCCCAGCGGCCGATCTCCTCGACCTGGGCGCGCGGGTAGACGGCTCCGGTCGGGTTGGACGGCGAGACGAACAGCACGACCTTCGTCTTCTCGGTGCGCGCGGCCTCCAACTGCTCGACGCTTACCCGGTATCCGGTCGTCTCGTCGGCGGTGACCTCGACCGGGACGCCGCCCGCCAGCCGGATCGACTCCGGGTAGGTCGTCCAGTACGGGGCCGGCACGATGACCTCGTCGCCCGGGTCGAGCAGCGCGGCGAACGCCTCGTAGATCGCCTGCTTGCCGCCGTTGGTGACCAGCACCTGCGACGCCTCGATCCGGTACCCGGAGTCGCGGAGCGTCTTGTCGGCGATGGCGGACTTCAGTTCGGGGAGTCCGCCCGCGGGGGAGTAGCGGTGGTTCTTCGGGTCGCGCGCGGCGGCCACGGCGGCCTCGACGATGTAGTCGGGCGTGGGGAAGTCGGGCTCGCCGGCACCGAACCCGATCACCGGGCGCCCGGCGGCCTTCAGGGCCTTGGCCTTGGCGTCCACGGCCAGCGTGGCGGACTCGGAGATCGCGCTGATACGCGCCGACAGACGGCGCTCGGACGGTGGCTGTGCAGGGGGAGTCGCTGCGGTCATACAGGGCATGTAACCAGACCCGCCCGACGTGCGGCACAGCGGTTTGACGGGGCGCGGAGGCGATCCTGACCGCGGCGGGGGCGGATCGTGTTCGACGCCGGGACGCTGAGCACGTACACTCACACGTCGTTGGCCTTCGACCTGTCGATCACAGTGCGTTGTCGGTACACACGCCGTGCGACCGTGTGGATGCGATAGGTTGAGGGAAACAGCAAAGGGTCGTAGCTCAATTGGTAGAGCACTGGTCTCCAAAACCAGCGGTTGGGGGTTCGAGTCCCTCCGGCCCTGCTACACACACGTCGCCAAGGTGTGTGCGTGCGTACGTGTTGCGGCGACTGAATGCACTGATATTGCTGACATTGCACCGCCGTGCGGCCGGGCCGGACGCCGCAGGGCAACGACCCGGATCAGGTGAGGACGAGTGACGGAGATCACGGATACCACCGAGGTCCCCGAGCCCGGAGGGTCGTCCGAGGGCAAGAAGCCCCGTAAGGGCGGAAAGCGGGCGAAGAAGGGGCCTCTGGCCCGCCTCGCCCTTTTCTACCGGCAGATCGTCGCGGAGCTTCGCAAGGTCGTCTGGCCGACGCGGCAGCAGCTCTCCACGTACACGAGCGTGGTGATCGTCTTTGTCGTCATCATCATCGCCCTGGTGTTCGTGATTGACTATGGGCTGACCGAAGTCATGAAACACGTCTTCGGCTGACCACCCGCGCGAAGCCCCCTCCGCGGGGCTTTCCGCATGTTCGACCCCTTGAAGTCAGGAAGAAGCAGCCACCGTGTCTGAGCCGAACATGAACGATGCCGTCGAGCCCGAAGCGGGTGACGACACGGCGCGCGACATCGTCGAGGCGGCGGACAGCAGCGTCGACCGGGCGGAAGCCGCCGAGGCCGCTGCCGGTGAGCCCGCCGAGGTGGCCGCCGTCCGTGCCGAGGACGACGGCGCGGCCGTGACGGCCGACGACGTGACCGCGGACCAGACCGTCGGCGACGTCGCCGACGACTCCGAGGACGCCGGCGACTCCGAGGCAGAGGCCGCCGCGGACCAGGAGGTCGCCGAGGCCGCCGCGGAGGAGACGGTCGACCCGGTCGCCCAGCTCCGCGAGGAGCTGCGCTTCCTGCCGGGTGACTGGTACGTCATCCACACCTACGCGGGCTACGAGAAGCGCGTGAAGGCCAACCTGGAGCAGCGTGCCGTCTCGCTGAACGTCGAGGAGTTCATCTACCAGGCCGAGGTGCCCGAGGAAGAGATCGTCCAGATCAAGAACGGCGAGCGGAAGAACGTCCGGCAGAACAAGCTGCCCGGCTACGTGCTCGTCCGGATGGATCTGACCAACGAGTCCTGGGGCGTCGTGCGCAACACCCCGGGTGTCACCGGCTTCGTCGGCAACGCCTACGACCCCTACCCGCTCACCCTCGACGAGATCGTCAAGATGCTCGCCCCCGAGGCCGAGGAGAAGGCGGCCAAGGCCGCTGCGGCCGACGAGGAGGGCAAGCCCGCGGGCACCCCTGGCCGCAAGGTCGAGGTCCAGGTGCTCGACTTCGAGGTGGGCGACTCGGTCACCGTCACCGACGGTCCCTTCGCCACCCTGCAGGCGACGATCAACGAGATCAACGCCGACTCGAAGAAGGTCAAGGGCCTCGTCGAGATCTTCGGCCGCGAGACCCCGGTCGAGCTGAGCTTCGACCAGATCCAGAAGAACTGACCCTCGGCCCGCCTCGCGGGCCGGTGGAACAACCAGCTTCCGGACAGGTCAGGAAGGGCGCTCAGGCCCTTCCTGACCTGCTCGGTTTCGAGCCGCGGAACGGTACCGGCTATCGTTGTGCGGTATGCCTCCGCCCGGGTGAAGGGCGGAGGGATGAATCACTCTCACCAGGACCCGGAGAGAAGCATGCCTCCCAAGAAGAAGAAGGTCGCGGGGCTGATCAAGCTCCAGATCCAGGCCGGCGCCGCCAACCCGGCTCCGCCGGTCGGCCCGGCGCTGGGTCAGCACGGCGTCAACATCATGGAGTTCTGCAAGGCGTACAACGCCGCGACCGAGTCGCAGCGCGGCTGGGTCATCCCGGTGGAGATCACGGTCTACGAGGACCGCTCCTTCACCTTCATCACCAAGACCCCGCCGGCCGCGAAGATGATCCTCAAGGCCGCGGGCGTGGAGAAGGGCTCCGGCACCCCGCACACCACCAAGGTCGCCAAGATCACCCGCGACCAGGTGCGCGAGATCGCCACCACCAAGATGCCCGACCTCAACGCCAACGACCTGGACCAGGCGGAGAAGATCATCGCCGGTACCGCCCGCTCCATGGGCGTCACGGTCGAGGGCTGAGCCCCACCCTTTCCCCCCGTGGCAGGGCCAGGCGCTGGCCCGCACCACGACTCCATACCGTCAGGAGCAGCAGTGAAGCGCAGCAAGACCCTCCGCGCGGCGGACGAGAAGATCGACAGGACGCGGCAGTACGCGCCCCTGGAGGCGGTCCGTCTCGCCAAGGAGACCTCCACCCAGAAGTTCGACGCGACCGTCGAGGTCGCCATGCGCCTGGGCGTCGACCCGCGCAAGGCCGACCAGATGGTCCGCGGCACCGTCAACCTCCCGCACGGCACCGGTAAGACCGCCCGGGTCCTGGTCTTCGCGACCGGCGACCGTGCTGCGGCGGCGGAGGCCGCGGGCGCCGACATCGTCGGCTCCGACGAACTGATCGAGGAGGTCGCCGGCGGCCGGCTCGACTTCGACGCCGTCGTCGCGACCCCGGACCTGATGGGCAAGGTCGGCCGCCTCGGCCGCGTGCTCGGTCCGCGTGGTCTGATGCCGAACCCGAAGACCGGCACCGTCACCCCGGATGTCGCCAAGGCCGTCACCGACATCAAGGGCGGCAAGATCGAGTTCCGTGTCGACAAGCACGCCAACCTGCACTTCATCATCGGCAAGGCGTCCTTCGGCGAGCAGCAGCTCGTGGAGAACTACGCCGCCGCCCTTGAGGAGATCACCAGGCTGAAGCCGTCGGCGGCGAAGGGCCGGTACATCAAGAAGGCCGCCTTCACCACCACGATGGGCCCGGGCATCCCGGTCGACCCGAACCGCACCCGCAACCTCCTCGTCGAGGAGGACCCGGCCGCGGTCTGATCCGCGACCGGCCCGCAGGCGCCGAAGCACAGGCCGGTGCCCGCCCCTCACCGGGGGCGGGCACCGGCCTTCGCCGTTGGCAGGCCCCGCGGTGTGGTGAGCGGAGGGCCGGAACCCGTCCCGCCACCCCGGTCGTCTCCGCCCTTGGACGAGGTTCCGGTGAGCGGCGGGCCCCGCGGGTCCGCGCACAGACGAACAGGGGGAGTTCCATGCGCAGCACGCGGATGGCGGCCGTGGCGGCGGGCGTCGTAGTGATGACGGGCCTGACGGCCTGCGGCAGCGAGAAGGCCGACGGTGGGGGTGGGGGCGACGCGCAGGGCGGCGGCTCGGCTGTGCAGGGCGCCCTGGCGGCGCTGAAGAGGGCCTCGACGCGAGGCCACGCACTACAGCGGTACGTTGACGCCTTCCGAGCTGGTGCGTATGCAGTCCAAGGACCTCAAGGAGTCCGACAAGAAGGCCCTGGAGGCGCAGTTCAAGAAGCAGGGCATCACGGAAGAGAAGATCGACCTGTGGATCGATGAGAACGACCTGCTGGTCAAGAAGGAGGAGTCCTTCGAGGCGGAGGGCGGGTCGAGCTCCGAGAACACGGTCTTCTCCTCGGACTACGGCACCGAGGTCGAGGTGAGCGCCCCGCCGCCCTCGCAGACCCTGGACTCCTCGCAGGTGAACGGCTCCTCGGGCGCGGGACTCAGCTGACGCCGCGGAGAACCGCGGCAGCCTAGGGGAACCGCGGCAGCGGCCCGCGGGCCCGGGAGGCCGGATTTGGCGCTCCCGGGCCCGTTCGCGTACTCTCGTCACGAAGCCAAAGACCGCTGGTCGTCGTCGTGCGCGCTCAGAGCGCCGATGGCCGAAGGATCCGCTCGCTGCGGACGACCCGCGCAGGTGACTTGAGGAACACACTCCCGACGTGCCGTGTGCGTGTCGGTCGAGTCGACGCCCCACGCGCCTGCGCTGGGGCGTTTGTCGTGTTCAGCCCCTTCCGAGCGGTCCTCATCACCGAAAGGAGGCCGAGGCTCATGGCGAGGGAACAGGTCGCGCCTGACAAGATCGCAGCCGTCGACGAGATCACGAACAAGTTCCGTGACTCGAACGCCGCTGTGGTCACCGCGTACACCGGACTCTCCGTGGCCCAGCTCAAGCAGCTGCGCCGTGCGCTCGGTGACAACGCTCAGTACCGTGTGGTGAAGAACACGCTGACCAAGATCGCGGCCAACGAGGCCGGGATCAACGAGCTGGACGAGTTCCTGACGGGCTCTTCGGCTGTCGCCTTCGTGACCGGTGACCCGGTCGAGGCGGCGAAGGGTCTTCGTGACTTCGCCAAGGAGAACCCCGCCCTCGTGATCAAGGGCGGCATCGTCGACGGTGCCCTGTACGCCGCCGACGACCTGAACAAGCTCGCGGACCTCGAGTCCCGCGAGGTGCTGCTCGCCAAGCTGGCCGGTGGCATGAAGGCGTCCATGGCCAAGGCCGCGGCGACCTTCCAGGCCCCGCTCTCGAAGTTCGTCCGCACCGCGGACGCGCTTCGCAGCAAGGTCGAAGAGCAGGGCGGTGCCGACACCACGGCTCCCGCCGAGGCCGAGGCCGAGTAGTCCGCTCCGCCCCGACGGGGGCGGCGGAGACGCTCCGCACCCGGTCGCAGCGGGCCGTAAGCCCGCCGACACATCGATACGGCACCAGCCGACTAAGTGGAAGGACCCGCAACCATGGCGAAGCTCAGCCAGGACGAACTGCTCTCCCAGTTCGAGGACATGACCCTGATCGAGCTCTCCGACTTCGTGAAGAAGTTCGAGGAGAAGTTCGACGTCGAGGCCGCCGCCCCGGCCGCCGCCGTCGTGCAGGCCCCGGCGCAGGGTGGTGGCGGCGAGGCCGCCGCCGAGGAGCAGGACGAGTTCGACGTCGTCCTGACCGGTGCCGGCGACAAGAAGATCCAGGTCATCAAGGTCGTGCGTGAGCTGACCTCGCTGGGTCTGAAGGAGGCCAAGGAGCTCGTGGACGGCACCCCGAAGCCGGTCCTCGAGAAGGTCGCCAAGGACGCCGCCGACAAGGCCAAGGAGTCCCTCGAGGGCGCCGGCGCCTCGGTCGAGGTCAAGTGACCCACGGCTCGGCGGGCCTGGGGCCCGCCGAGTCATCGCGGTACACGGTCCGCCACCCCGCGGGGGGAGGCGGACAAACGGAGGGCGATCACCCAGACGGGTGGTCGCCCTTCGGCGTTGCCGGACGGTCGCACCGTGTGCCGGTGGTGGCGGGTATGGTGATCTTCGTTGCTCCTGGGGGCCTTGACGAACGGCACACAGCGCGCAATTCTCGGGACGCGTCGTCACACTGATCCGGTTTCCGAGGCATGGATCGAGGACGAAGCGGGAAGTGTTGCGGCAGGCACGCAGCACCGCAGCCGAGCAGATCCGTCCCGGCGAATCGAGGCCGCCGGGGGCGGGGGCGGAACGAGAAGAACAATCAACAGGAGGTGGAGACCGGGGCGTGAGCCGGTTTCCTGTCATCCGTATTGGACATCAGTGGGTCATGTGGCTACACTGACCCTTTGCGCTGCCTATTAGCTGCCCCCTGCCCGTCACCAGGGGTGCCGGTATGCGTGTAGAGAGTCCGAGCCCTCGGAAGGACCCCCTCTTGGCCGCCTCGCGCACTGCCTCGACTGCCAATTCGAACAACGGCGCCAGCACTGCCCCGCTGCGTATCTCTTTTGCGAAGATCAAGGAACCGCTGGAGGTTCCGAACCTTCTCGCGCTCCAGACCGAGAGCTTCGACTGGCTGCTCGGCAACGACGCCTGGAAGGGACGCGTCGAGGCTGCGCTGGACAGTGGACAGGATGTTCCCACCAAGTCCGGTCTGGAGGAGATCTTCGAGGAGATCTCCCCGATCGAGGACTTCTCCGGTTCGATGTCGCTGACGTTCCGCGACCACCGCTTCGAGCCCCCGAAGAACTCCATCGACGAGTGCAAGGAGCGCGACTTCACCTACGCCGCGCCGCTCTTCGTCACGGCGGAGTTCACCAACAACGAAACCGGTGAGATCAAGTCCCAGACGGTCTTCATGGGCGACTTCCCGCTCATGACCGACAAGGGCACCTTCGTGATCAACGGCACCGAGCGTGTCGTCGTCACCCAGCTCGTCCGCTCGCCGGGCGCCTACTTCGACAGCTCCATCGACAAGACGTCCGACAAGGACATCTACTCCGCCAAGATCATCCCGTCCCGGGGTGCCTGGCTGGAGATGGAGGTCGACAAGCGCGACATGGTCGGTGTCCGTATCGACCGCAAGCGCAAGCAGTCCGTCACCGTGCTGCTCAAGGCGCTCGGGTGGACGAACGAGCAGATTCTTGAGGAGTTCGGCCAGTACGAGTCGATGCGCGCCACCCTGGAGAAGGACCACACCCAGGGTCAGGACGACGCGCTGCTCGACATCTACCGCAAGCTGCGTCCGGGCGAGCCGCCGACGCGCGAGGCCGCGCAGACGCTGCTGGAGAACCTCTACTTCAACCCGAAGCGCTACGACCTGGCCAAGGTCGGCCGGTACAAGATCAACAAGAAGCTCGGTGGCGAGGAGCCGCTGAACTCCGGCGTGCTGACCAGCGCCGACATCATCGCCACGATCAAGTACCTGGTGAAGCTGCACGCCGGTGAGACCGAGTCGACCTCCGCCGAGGGCGACACGATCATCATCGAGACCGACGACATCGACCACTTCGGCAACCGCCGTCTGCGCAACGTCGGCGAGCTGATCCAAAACCAGGTCCGTACCGGCCTCGCCCGTATGGAGCGTGTCGTCCGCGAGCGGATGACCACGCAGGACGTCGAGGCGATCACGCCGCAGACGCTGATCAACATCCGGCCGGTCGTCGCCTCCATCAAGGAGTTCTTCGGCACGAGCCAGCTGTCGCAGTTCATGGACCAGACGAACCCGATCTCGGGTCTCACCCACAAGCGCCGCCTCAACGCGCTGGGCCCGGGTGGTCTGAGCCGTGAGCGGGCCGGCTTCGAGGTCCGTGACGTGCACCCCTCGCACTACGGCCGGATGTGCCCGATCGAGACGCCCGAAGGCCCGAACATCGGTCTGATCGGCTCGCTCGCCTCCTACGGCCGCGTGAACGCGTTCGGCTTCGTCGAGACGCCGTACCGCAAGGTGGTCGACGGTGTCGTCAGCGACGAGGTGCACTACCTCACCGCCGACGAGGAGGACCGCTTCGTGATCGCCCAGGCGAACGCGCCCCTCAGCGAGGAGATGCGCTTCGCCGAGGACCGGGTCCTCGTCCGCCGCCGTGGCGGCGAGGTCGACCTGATCCCGGGCGACGACGTGGACTACATGGACGTCTCGCCGCGCCAGATGGTGTCGGTCGCGACGGCCATGATCCCCTTCCTGGAGCACGACGACGCCAACCGCGCCCTGATGGGCTCGAACATGATGCGGCAGGCCGTGCCGCTCATCAAGGCCGAGTCGCCGCTGGTGGGCACCGGCATGGAGTACCGCTGCGCGGTCGACGCCGGCGACGTCATCAAGGCCGAGAAGGACGGTGTCGTCCAGGAGGTCTCCGCCGACTACGTCACGGTGGCCAACGACGACGGCACCTACACCACCTACCGCGTCGCCAAGTTCACCCGCTCCAACCAGGGCACCTCCTTCAACCAGAAGGTGCTGGTGGACGAGGGCGCCCGCGTCATCGAGGGCCAGGTGCTGGCCGACGGCCCGTCCACCGACGAGGGTGAGATGGCGCTCGGCAAGAACCTGCTCGTGGCGTTCATGCCGTGGGAGGGCTACAACTACGAGGACGCGATCATCCTCAGCCAGCGGCTGGTGCAGGACGACGTCCTCTCCTCGATCCACATCGAGGAGCACGAGGTCGACGCCCGTGACACCAAGCTGGGCCCCGAGGAGATCACCCGGGACATCCCGAACGTCTCCGAGGAGGTCCTGGCCGACCTCGACGAGCGCGGCATCATCCGCATCGGTGCCGAGGTCGAGGCGGGCGACATCCTCGTCGGCAAGGTCACCCCGAAGGGCGAGACCGAGCTGACCCCCGAGGAGCGGCTGCTGCGCGCGATCTTCGGCGAGAAGGCGCGCGAGGTCCGTGACACCTCGCTGAAGGTGCCGCATGGCGAGACCGGCAAGGTCATCGGCGTCCGCGTCTTCGACCGCGAGGAGGGCGACGAGCTGCCTCCGGGCGTCAACCAGCTGGTGCGCGTCTACGTCGCGCAGAAGCGCAAGATCACCGACGGTGACAAGCTCGCGGGCCGGCACGGCAACAAGGGCGTCATCTCCAAGATCCTGCCGGTCGAGGACATGCCGTTCATGGAGGACGGCACCCCGGTCGACATCATCCTCAACCCGCTGGGTGTCCCCTCCCGGATGAACCCGGGCCAGGTCCTGGAGATCCACCTGGGCTGGCTGGCCTCCCAGGGCTGGAAGGTCGAGGGCTCCGAGGAGTGGATGGAGCGGCTGAAGGCGATCGGCGCGGACGAGGTGGCGCCGGACACCAATGTGGCGACGCCGGTCTTCGACGGCGCCCGTGAGGACGAGATCGCGGGTCTGTTCGAGTCCACGATGCCCAACCGCGACGGTGACCGCATGGTCCAGCCGTCCGGCAAGGCGCAGCTGTTCGACGGCCGTTCCGGGGAGCCGTTCCCTGACCCGATCTCCGTCGGCTACATGTACATCCTCAAGCTGCACCACCTGGTCGACGACAAGCTGCACGCCCGTTCGACCGGTCCGTACAGCATGATCACCCAGCAGCCGCTGGGTGGTAAGGCCCAGTTCGGTGGCCAGCGCTTCGGTGAGATGGAGGTGTGGGCCCTGGAGGCGTACGGCGCCGCGTACGCGCTACAGGAGCTGCTCACCATCAAGTCCGACGACGTGACCGGACGCGTGAAGGTCTACGAGGCCATCGTCAAGGGCGAGAACATCCCCGAGCCGGGTATCCCCGAGTCCTTCAAGGTGCTCATCAAGGAGATGCAGTCGCTCTGCCTCAACGTCGAGGTGCTGTCCTCGGACGGCATGTCGATCGAGATGCGCGACACCGACGAGGACGTCTTCCGCGCGGCGGAAGAGCTCGGAATCGACCTGTCCCGGCGCGAGCCGAGCAGCGTCGAAGAGGTCTGACGGAGTCGGCTGGGGCGCGCGCCCGCGTCCCGGCCCTCCCCGCGACCCCGTTCAGACCATGAACCTGCCCCTATCCCGCCGCGGCGGGGGGCACGACCCTGAGAGGGATTGACGAGAGTGCTCGACGTCAACTTCTTCGACGAACTGCGAATCGGCCTGGCCACCGCTGACGACATCCGTCAGTGGTCGCACGGCGAGGTCAAAAAGCCGGAGACCATCAACTACCGCACCCTCAAGCCCGAGAAGGACGGACTCTTCTGCGAGAAGATCTTCGGTCCGACCCGGGACTGGGAGTGCTACTGCGGCAAGTACAAGCGCGTCCGCTTCAAGGGCATCATCTGTGAGCGCTGCGGCGTCGAGGTGACCCGCGCCAAGGTGCGCCGTGAGCGGATGGGCCACATCGAGCTGGCCGCGCCCGTCACCCACATCTGGTACTTCAAGGGCGTGCCGTCCCGCCTGGGCTACCTGCTCGACCTGGCGCCGAAGGACCTGGAGAAGGTCATCTACTTCGCGGCGTACATGATCACGTACGTCGACGAGGAGCGCCGCACCCGCGACCTGCCCTCCCTGGAGGCGCACGTCGGCGTGGAGCGCCAGCAGATCGAGCAGCGCCGCGACGCCGACCTCGAGGCCCGCGCCAAGAAGCAGGAAGGCGACCTGGCCGAGCTGGAGGCCGAGGGCGCCAAGGCGGACGTGCGCCGCAAGGTGCGCGAGGGCGCCGAGCGCGAGATGAAGCAGATCCGCGACCGCGCCCAGCGCGAGATCGACCGCCTGGACGAGGTGTGGACCCGCTTCAAGAACCTCAAGGTCCAGGACCTGGAGGGGGACGAGCTGCTCTACCGCGAGCTGCGCGACCGCTTCGGGACCTACTTCGACGGCTCCATGGGCGCCGCTGCCTTGCAGAAGCGTCTGGAGACCTTCGACCTGGACGAGGAGGCGGAGAAGCTCCGTGAGGTGATCCGCACCGGTAAGGGCCAGAAGAAGACCCGTGCCCTGAAGCGGCTCAAGGTCGTCTCCGCGTTCTTGCAGACCAGCAACAGCCCCAAGGGCATGGTGCTGGACTGCGTGCCGGTCATCCCGCCGGACCTGCGTCCGATGGTGCAGCTGGACGGTGGCCGCTTCGCGACCTCCGACCTGAACGACCTGTACCGCCGCGTCATCAACCGCAACAACCGTCTGAAGCGTCTGCTCGACCTCGGTGCGCCCGAGATCATCGTGAACAACGAGAAGCGGATGCTCCAGGAGGCCGTCGACGCGCTGTTCGACAACGGCCGGCGCGGCCGTCCGGTCACCGGGCCCGGCAACCGTCCGCTCAAGTCGCTGTCCGACATGCTCAAGGGCAAGCAGGGCCGCTTCCGTCAGAACCTGCTCGGCAAGCGTGTCGACTACTCGGCGCGTTCGGTCATCGTCGTCGGCCCGCAGCTCAAGCTGCACCAGTGCGGTCTGCCCAAGGCGATGGCGCTGGAGCTGTTCAAGCCGTTCGTGATGAAGCGCCTGGTGGACCTGAACCACGCGCAGAACATCAAGAGCGCCAAGCGGATGGTCGAGCGCGGCCGCACGGTCGTCTACGACGTGCTGGAAGAGGTCATCGCCGAGCACCCGGTTCTGCTGAACCGTGCGCCGACGCTGCACCGCCTGGGCATCCAGGCCTTCGAGCCGCAGCTGGTCGAGGGCAAGGCCATTCAGATCCACCCGCTCGTGTGCACCGCGTTCAACGCGGACTTCGACGGTGACCAGATGGCCGTGCACCTGCCGCTGTCCGCGGAGGCGCAGGCCGAGGCCCGCATCCTGATGCTGTCCTCGAACAACATCCTCAAGCCGGCCGACGGCCGTCCCGTGACGATGCCGACGCAGGACATGGTCCTGGGTCTGTTCTTCCTCACCACGGACGAGGAGCAGCGCGTCACCAAGGGCGACGGGCGGTCCTTCAACTCCACCGCGGAAGCGGTCATGGCGTTCGACGCCGGAGAGCTGTCGCTCCAGGCGAAGATCGACATCCGGTTCCCGGTCGGCACCACCCCGCCGCTGGGCTGGACCCCGCCGGTTCCCGAGGAGGGTGCCGAGGGCGAGTTCGCCGCCGAGTGGCAGCCGGGCGACCCGTTCCGGCTGCACACCACCCTGGGCCGCGCGCTCTTCAACGAGCTGCTGCCCGAGGAGTACCCGTACGTCGAGTACACGGTGGGCAAGAAGCAGCTCTCCCAGATCGTCAACGACCTGGCCGAGCGCTACCCCAAGGTGACCGTCGCCGCGGCGCTGGACAACCTGAAGTCGGCCGGTTACTTCTGGGCGACCCGTTCGGGTGTGACGATCGCGATCTCGGACGTCGTCGTCCCGGACGCCAAGCCGGAGATCATCGCCGGTTACGAGGCGCAGGACGAGAAGGTCCAGAAGCAGTACGAGCGCGGTCTGATCACCAAGGACGAGCGCACGCAGGAGCTCATCGCGATCTGGACCAAGGCGACGAACGACGTCTCCGAGGCGATGAACGAGAACTTCCCGAAGACGAACCCGATCTTCATGATGGTGGACTCGGGCGCCCGAGGGAACATGATGCAGATGCGTCAGATCGCCGGTATGCGCGGTCTGGTGTCGAACGCGAAGAACGAGACGATCCCGCGGCCCATCAAGGCCAGCTTCCGTGAGGGTCTCTCCGTGCTGGAGTACTTCATCTCCACGCACGGTGCCCGTAAGGGTCTCGCCGACACCGCCCTGCGTACCGCGGACTCGGGTTACCTCACCCGTCGTCTGGTCGACGTCTCCCAGGATGTGATCATCCGCGAGGAGGACTGCGGCACCGAGCGCGGCCTCAAGCTGTCGATCGCCTCCAAGGGCGCCGACGGCGTGCTGCGCAAGGCCGAGGACGCCGAGACCAGCGTGTACGCGCGCTGCCTCGCCGAGGACATCGTCGTCGACGGCATGGTGCTGGCCCCGGCCGGCACCGACCTGGGCGACGTGCTCATCGACGAGCTGGTCAGGCACGGTGTGGAGACCGTCAAGACGCGGTCCATCCTCACCTGCGAGTCCCAGGTGGGCACCTGCGCCATGTGCTACGGCCGCTCGCTGGCCACCGGCAAGCTGGTGGACATCGGCGAGGCCGTCGGCATCATCGCGGCCCAGTCCATCGGTGAGCCCGGTACCCAGCTGACGATGCGTACCTTCCACACCGGTGGTGTGGCGGGTGACGACATCACGCAGGGTCTGCCGCGTGTCGTCGAGCTGTTCGAGGCCCGTACGCCCAAGGGTGTGGCGCCGATCTCCGAGTCGGCGGGCCGCTGCCGTATCGAGGAGACGGAGAAGACCAAGAAGGTCGTCGTCACCCCGGACGACGGTTCGGACGAGACCTCCTACGCCGTCTCCAAGCGCGCCCGTCTGCTGGTGGGCGAGGGCGACCACGTCTCCGTCGGCCAGAAGCTGACCGTCGGTACGGAGAACCCGCACGACGTGCTCCGTATCCTCGGCCAGCGCGCGGTGCAGGTGCACCTGGTGGGCGAGGTCCAGAAGGTCTACAACTCGCAGGGTGTGTCGATCCACGACAAGCACATCGAGATCATCATCCGGCAGATGCTCCGCCGTGTGACGATCATCGAGTCCGGCGACGCCGAGCTGCTGCCCGGTGAGCTGGTGGAGCGCACCAAGTTCGAGGGCGAGAACCGGCGCGTGGTCCAGGAGGGCGGCTCCCCGGCCTCCGGCCGTCCGCAGCTGATGGGCATCACCAAGGCCTCGCTGGCCACGGAGTCCTGGCTGTCGGCGGCGTCCTTCCAGGAGACGACCAGGGTCCTGACCGACGCGGCGATCAACGCCAAGTCGGACTCCCTGATCGGCCTCAAGGAGAACGTCATCATCGGTAAGCTCATCCCGGCCGGTACGGGCCTGTCCCGTTACCGCAACATCCGGGTCGAGCCGACCGAGGAGGCGAAGGCCGCGATGTACTCGGCCGTCGGCTACGACGACATCGACTACTCGCCCTTCGGGACGGGCTCGGGCCAGGCGGTTCCGCTGGAGGACTACGACTACGGTCCGTACAACGCCTAAGGCGCGGACCGGCCGCCCAGGCCGGTCGAGCGGGCGCACACGGGGCGGTCACCGAGGACGGTGGCCGCCCCGTCGCCGTATCCGCGTGCGGGTGAACCGGTCACAGGCGGTCGGCGTCATGGATGATGGAGGGACTGCAAGCGAGCTGGGAGGTGGGGGCCAGTGGCGTTCGGACCGTGGAATCCCGAGGGCGTGCCGAGCCGGGGGGAGCAGCAGGTGGGTGCGATGCGTGCATCGCACACGGACCGGGAACGGGCCATCGACGTGCTGAAGGCCGGCTTCAGCGAGGGCCGGCTGGGCCAGGCCGAGTACGAGCAGCGGCTGACGAGGGCCTCGCAGGCGCAGACGTACGCGGAACTGCAGATGCTGCTGGCGGATCTGCCGCAGGGGCCCGTCCCGATGCCGCCCGCGCCGCAGCCGCCTCCTGGGTACCAGCCGGTGCCGCGCACCTTCCTGCCGGCGCCGCCGCCGAGGACCAACGGCATGGCCATCGGGGCGCTGGTGTGCGGCATCCTCACCCCGATGTACGGGATCACGGCTCTGCCCGCGGTGATCCTGGGGCATCTGGCGAAGGCGCAGATCCGCAGGTCGGGGGAGGAGGGCTCCGGTTTCGCGACGGCGGGCCTGGTGCTGGGCTGGCTGGCCATCGGCTTCACCCTGGCGATCGTCCTCGCGGTGGTGGCCTCGGTCTGAGGCGTGCCGGGACCCCTGCCGGGGCCCGGTCCGGCACGCCCGGCGGGGTGGTGTGTGAGGCGCTCTTCTTCTCGCAGGTCGGGGAGGCTATGGTGGCCGGTCGCTGTTGTTTTGACCCAGGCCGATGAGGTAGGTACCCTCGTTCTCTGTGCCTGGGGTGTCCCCTGCGCAGTTGTCCTCCGCGAGAGCGGGCCAGGGCCGCGCGGCTGGTGACACCGGGATCTGCATGCTTCTCACCACGGAGAAGTCTTCCGCCCTCAGCGGGGATCTGCAGTCTTCGACACACCCGACCTCGTGGGTCGGGCGTGGCCCAGGTTAGCTTTACCGAGACTGGCACACAGAAACCGGAGAAACGGTGCCTACGATCCAGCAGCTGGTCCGCAAGGGCCGGCAGGACAAGGTCGAGAAGAACAAGACGCCCGCACTGGAGGGTTCGCCCCAGCGCCGCGGCGTCTGCACGCGTGTGTTCACGACCACCCCGAAGAAGCCGAACTCGGCCCTGCGCAAGGTCGCCCGTGTGCGCCTGACCAGTGGGATCGAGGTCACTGCCTACATTCCGGGTGAGGGCCACAACCTGCAGGAGCACTCGATCGTGCTCGTGCGCGGTGGCCGTGTGAAGGACCTGCCGGGTGTTCGCTACAAGATCATCCGCGGCTCCCTCGACACGCAGGGCGTCAAGAACCGCAAGCAGGCTCGCAGCCGCTACGGCGCCAAGAAGGAGAAGTAAGAATGCCTCGTAAGGGCCCTGCCCCGAAGCGCCCGGTCATCATCGACCCGGTCTACGGCTCTCCTCTGGTGACCTCCCTCATCAACAAGGTGCTGCTGAACGGCAAGCGCTCCACCGCCGAGCGCATCGTCTACGGCGCCATGGAGGGGCTGCGCGAGAAGACCGGCAACGACCCGGTCATCACCCTCAAGCGCGCGCTGGAGAACGTGAAGCCGACCCTCGAGGTCCGCTCCCGCCGCGTCGGTGGCGCCACCTACCAGGTTCCGGTCGAGGTCCGCCCCGGCCGTTCCTCCACGCTCGCGCTGCGCTGGATCGTGGGTTACTCCCGCGCCCGCCGCGAGAAGACCATGACCGAACGCCTCATGAACGAGCTGCTCGACGCCTCGAACGGTCTCGGCGCCGCCGTCAAGAAGCGTGAGGACACGCACAAGATGGCCGAGTCCAACAAGGCCTTCGCGCACTACCGCTGGTAGTCGCTTCCCCCATCGAGACCGAGAGAAGACTGAAGCCTTATGGCTACCACTTCACTTGACCTGGCCAAGGTCCGCAACATCGGGATCATGGCCCACATCGACGCGGGCAAGACGACGACCACCGAGCGGATCCTCTTCTACACCGGTCGCAGCTACAAGATCGGTGAGGTCCACGACGGCGCTGCCACGATGGACTGGATGGAGCAGGAGCAGGAGCGCGGCATCACCATCACGAGCGCCGCGACGACCACTCACTGGCCGCTCAACGGCGTCGACCACACCATCAACATCATCGACACCCCGGGCCACGTCGACTTCACCGTCGAGGTGGAGCGTGCGCTGCGCGTGCTCGACGGCGCGGTCACGGTGTTCGACGGTGTGGCGGGTGTGGAGCCGCAGTCGGAGACGGTCTGGCGGCAGGCCGACCGCTACGGCGTTCCGCGCATCTGCTTCGTCAACAAGCTCGACCGCACCGGCGCCGAGTTCCACCGCTGCGTCGACATGATCAGTGACCGCCTGGGCGCGGTGCCGCTGGTCATGCAGCTGCCGATCGGCACCGAGTCGGACTTCCGCGGCGTCGTCGACCTGGTGTCGATGAAGGCCCTGGTCTGGTCGCCCGAGGCGAAGATGGGCGAGATGTACGACACCGTCGACATCCCGGACACCCACGCCGAGGCGGCCGACGAGTGGCGCGGCAAGCTGCTCGAGGCCGTCGCGGAGAACGACGAAGAGATGATGGAGCTGTACCTGGAGGGCGAGGAGCCCTCCGAGGAGCAGCTCATGGCGGCGATCCGCCGGGTCACGCTGGCCTCCACGGGCGCCGAGGGCACCATCACGGTCACTCCGGTGTTCTGTGGCACCGCGTTCAAGAACAAGGGCGTGCAGCCCCTGCTCGACGCGATCGCCCGCTACCTGCCGTCGCCGCTGGACGTCGAGGCCATCGAGGGTCACAACCCGAAGGACGCCGACGAGGTCATCAAGCGTCGTCCGTCCGAGGACGAGCCGATGTCCGCGCTCGCCTTCAAGATCGCCAGTGACCCGCACCTGGGCAAGCTGACCTTCATCCGGGTCTACTCGGGCCGGATCCAGACCGGTTCCCAGGTGACGAACTCGATCAAGGGCCGCAAGGAGCGCATCGGCAAGATCTACCGGATGCACTCCAACAAGCGGGAGGAGATCGAGTCGGTGGGTGCCGGCGACATCGTCGCCGTCATGGGTCTCAAGCAGACCACCACCGGTGAGACCCTCTGCGACGCGGGCAACCCGGTCATCCTGGAGTCGATGGACTTCCCGGCCCCGGTCATCGAGGTCGCCATCGAGCCGAAGTCCAAGGGCGACCAGGAGAAGCTGGGCGTCGCGATCCAGCGGCTGTCCGAGGAGGACCCGTCCTTCCAGGTCAAGACCGACGAAGAGACCGGCCAGACGATCATCTCGGGTATGGGCGAGCTGCACCTCGATGTGTTCGTCGACCGTATGAAGCGCGAGTTCAAGGTCGAGGCCAACGTCGGTAAGCCGCAGGTGGCCTACCGCGAGTCGCTCCGCAAGAAGGTCGACAAGGTCGATTACACCCACAAGAAGCAGACCGGTGGTTCCGGTCAGTTCGCGAAGGTGCAGATCTCTGTCGAGCCGCTTGAGGGCGACGGCTACGAGTTCGTCAACCAGGTCACCGGTGGCCGCATCCCGCGGGAGTACATCCCGTCCGTGGACGCGGGCTGCCAGGAGGCCATGGAGTTCGGCGTGCTGGCCGGCTACCCGCTGACCGGCGTCCGCGTGACGCTGCTCGACGGTGCCTTCCACGACGTCGACTCCTCCGAGATGGCGTTCAAGATCGCGGGTTCCATCGCGTTCAAGGAAGCCGCTCGGAAGGCGAGCCCGGCTCTGCTCGAGCCGCTGATGAAGGTCGAGGTGACCACGCCCGAGGACTACATGGGCGACGTCATCGGCGACATCAACTCGCGGCGTGGCCAGGTCCAGTCGATGGAGGAGCGCGGCAACGCGAAGCTCGTGACCGGCCTGGTACCGCTGTCGGAGATGTTCGGCTACGTCGGAGACCTGCGCAGCAAGACCTCCGGTCGTGCGACGTACTCCATGCAGTTCGACTCCTACGGTGAGGTTCCCAAGAGCGTCGCCGAGGAGATCATCGCGAAGGCCAAGGGCGAGTAACGCACTCGTCCGGGGCGGGCAGGAGTTTCGAGCTCACCCCTTAGGCTGGAGCAAAGGCATTCGGGGCACTCCGGTACATAACCGCTCGGACCGTTTGGTCCCTGTGCGGTCGTGCCGGGGGAGCCCCGACCGCCGGCCCACCCAAGCGAACAGGTCAAGGGCATCCCCCTCGGGGTCCTGACCGGTTCGGTACGACCACCTGAGACCCTCCGCAAAGTGTGGAGGGTGTACAGCACCAGTCCACAGGAGGACCCCAGTGGCGAAGGCGAAGTTCGAGCGGACTAAGCCGCACGTCAACATCGGCACCATCGGTCACATCGACCACGGCAAGACCACTCTTACCGCGGCGATCACCAAGGTGCTGCACGACGCGTACCCGGAGCTCAACGAGGCCTCGGCGTTCGAGAACATCGACAAGGCTCCCGAGGAGCGCCAGCGCGGTATCACCATCTCCATCGCGCACGTCGAGTACCAGACGGAGAACCGTCACTACGCCCACGTCGACTGCCCGGGTCACGCGGACTACATCAAGAACATGATCACCGGTGCCGCCCAGATGGACGGCGCCATCCTCGTGGTCGCCGCCACCGACGGCCCGATGCCGCAGACCAAGGAGCACGTGCTCCTGGCCCGCCAGGTCGGCGTTCCGTACATCGTCGTCGCCCTGAACAAGGCCGACATGGTGGACGACGAGGAGATCATGGAGCTCGTCGAGCTCGAGGTCCGTGAGCTGCTCTCCGAGTACGAGTTCCCGGGCGACGAGGTTCCGGTCGTCAAGGTCTCGGCGCTCAAGGCGCTCGAGGGCGACAAGGAGTGGGGCGAGGCCATCGTCAAGCTCATGTCGGCCGTCGACGAGGCCATCCCGGCCCCGGAGCGTGACACCGACAAGCCGTTCCTGATGCCGATCGAGGACGTCTTCACCATCACCGGGCGCGGTACGGTCGTCACCGGCCGTATCGAGCGCGGTGTGCTGAAGGTCAACGAGAACGTCGACATCATCGGCATCAAGGACACCAAGACCTCGACCACGGTCACCGGCATCGAGATGTTCCGGAAGCTGCTGGACGAGGGCCAGGCCGGTGAGAACGTCGGTCTGCTGCTTCGCGGTATCAAGCGCGAGGACGTCGAGCGCGGTCAGGTCATCATCAAGCCGGGCTCGGTCACCCCGCACACCGAGTTCGAGGCCCAGGCCTACATCCTGTCGAAGGACGAGGGTGGCCGCCACACCCCGTTCTTCAACAACTACCGCCCGCAGTTCTACTTCCGCACCACCGACGTGACCGGCGTCGTGACCCTCCCCGAGGGCACCGAGATGGTCATGCCGGGCGACAACACCGAGATGAGCGTCCAGCTCATCCAGCCCGTCGCCATGGAAGAGGGCCTCAAGTTCGCCATCCGTGAGGGTGGCCGGACCGTGGGCGCCGGCCAGGTCACCAAGATCCTCAAGTGACCTCGCCGCGTTGAGCACCCCTCACGGGGTGCTCGGCGCACGGCCTGGAAGAGGGCCCGTACGGCTTCACCGCCGTACGGGCCCTCTTTCGTGCGACAGGGGGAGGAGGCGTCAGGGGTAGTCGACCACCGTCGAGGGGACGGTGTCGGAGCCCGAGGTCGGGGAGCCCGTGTCGTTGATGACGCACTCGTACTGGCCCTTGCCGCCGAGGGAGACGACCAGCAGGTTGTGGAAGGTGACCCCCTCGGTGTCCGGCGTGGCGAAGCCGTGGTGCTGGACGATGGAGTCGTCGGCGGTGTAGTTGCAGTAGCTGCCCAGGCCCCAGGCCTCGTGGGAGGTCACCGCGTCCCCGACCTTGTAGGCCGCGTACCCCTTGATGTCTCCGTTCTGGATGGCGTCCTGGTTCGGCGCGTCGTAGGCCTTCTCGTTCTGGAAGAAGATGGTGCGGCCCTGTTGGCCGTTCCACTGGACGTCGTACTTGTTGAAGTGCTCCACGAACAGTCCGGTGGCCAGCACGTTGTCGCCGTTGACGACGACGCCGTAGTCGGCCCTGTTGGTCTCCCAGCCGACCCCGTCCCCGTGGTCGGCCCGCCACACCCAGGTGTGGTCGATGATCGTGTGCCGGCTGTTGACGACGATGCTGGTGGTGGCCTTGCCCGGGCCTGCCCCGCCGATCCGGACGAACACGTCCTGGACGGTGATCGGGTTCGCGGAGTGGTCCGCGTCGGCGCCCTTGGGGCCCACCTCCAGCAGGGTCTCGGAGTTGTCGGGCCCCGCGTCGATCAGGAAACCGGCCAGCCGCACCCCGTCGACGTCGGCGACCGTCATCGCTGCCGCACCGCCCTGGGGGACGAGCGTGGCGTATCCCAGGCCGAGCACGACCGTGTCGGCCCGCTCGACTTGGACCGGCTGGTCGAGGTGGTAGACGCCCGGGGTGAGCAGCAGGTGCAGGCCCTGGGTGAGCGCCTGGTTGAGGGTGTCGGCCGTGTCGTCCGGCTTGGCCACGTAGAACTGCGACAGCGGCAGCGAGGTGCCGCGGGGCGTCCCGTTGCCCCAGCTGACCCCGCGCGCGTCGGTCCGTTTCTCCGGGAGGAAGACCCGGTAGTCGTCGCCGTCCAGGTACAAGAAGGGCTTCTCGCGGGAGACCGGGGTGGTCTCCAGGGTGGTGTAGGGCGGGTCGGGGAAGCTTTGGGCGGGCGCACCCTCCACGCCGGAGAAGACCATGTTCCACACGGCGTTCTGCCATCCGCCCACCGCGCTGTCCCGGGTGTACCACTGCTGCTGCGAGTACGGCCCGACCTCGCCGTCGATGCGGCTGTCCGCGATGTAGCCGCCGCTCGCCCAGCCGTAGCCGTCGGGGGAGAGGTTCAGGCCGCCGCGTACGTGCATCCTGCGGAACGGCGCGGCCTGGGCGACGGCCCACCTGTCGGTTCCGCTGACGGGGACGAGCGCGAGGTTCTCGGCCGAACGCCAGAAGTTCTGGGTGGCGTTCCCGTCGAACCAGCCCGCGTCCACGGTGACGTCTCCGTTGATCGTCGTGTCGTCGGGGGACAGCCCGAGACCCGCGATGGAGGTGTAGAAACCGAGCTGGGCGTTGAGCCCGCTGTAGGAACCCGGCTTGAACAGCAGCGCGTAGCGCCCTTCGCCGAACTGCGCCGACTCCTGCTGCCCGAAGATCTCGTCCAGTTTGGCCTGGATGCCGGGGGTCTGCGGGTCGAAGACGATGACGTTGGGGCCGAGGTCGCCGCCGCCCGGCAGGTCCTTCGCGTCCCGCGGCGTGGCGCGGGCGGGTGCGGCCGACGCGGGTGCCGAGAGGCCGAGCAGAGCCGGTGCCGCGGCGCCGGCCGCGGCCGCGCCGACCGCGGCGGCGCCGAGGACGGTGCGGCGGTTGGGGGTGCGGCGCGGGGCGTGGCTCTCGGGGGTGCCGCCTCCCGAATGCGGGGCGCCGGGGGGGGGGGGGGTGGGGGGCATGGGCGCTTCTCCTTGTTCATCAGGTG
>NZ_QOIM01000017.1 GCF_003323735.1 Streptomyces reniochalinae
AGTGGTGGGGCAGGGGGATCAGCCACCTGAGCCATCGAGGGCAGCCAGCATGAAAACCATCCCTGCCCCACCCGCGCTGTCCCAGAGTCGCGAACTCCCGGGACGCGCTCAAGAAGGTAGGACGGCATGAGTACGCGGGAGCGATCGGCGATCGTCGCCGTCGGTCGGGCCCGCCCACCGTGGACCGCTCTGTTGCTGCTCGGCGTGCCGGTACTCGTGGCTCTGCTCGGCCCGCTGATCCGGCCGACCGGGGAAGCCCCGTCGGCCGAGGGCGCCATGCCCTCGCAGCCTCCCGGCGACGGGCACCCGCTCGGCACGGACGTTTTGGGTCGCGACATGCTGTGGCTCGTTCTGCACGGCGGTGTCTCGGTACTGGGGAGCACACTGGGCGCGCTGCTGGTCGGCATGGTCGTGGGTGTACCACTTGGGTTGTTGGCCGCGGGCCCGCGGCGCGGCCTGGACGAGACGGTGATGCGTGGTCTGGATCTCCTGCTCGCCTTTCCCGGCCTACTGGTGCTGATGACTCTGGCCGCGACGGGGCATCGTGACTGGTACTGGCTGGTGTTGGTTGCCGGAGTGCTCCAGGCCCCGGCTGTGGCACGCCTGGTGCGCAGCGCCGCGCTCGACCCCGGCACGCGGACGGTCGTCGAAGCGCTGCGCATGCAGGGGCGCGGCTGGGCGTACATCCACCTGCGGCATGTGGCACGGGAGCTGGCCGCTCCTGTGGCCACCGACGCCGGCGGCCGGTTCGCCGTGGTGCTGTACCTGCTGGCGTCCGCCAACTTCCTCGGCCTCGGGCTGTCGGCGTCCTCACCGGACTGGGCGGTGCTCATCGAGCGCAACAGAGCCGCCCTGTTCTCCCAGCCTGCCGCTGTCTTGGTGCCTGCCGGTCTGCTCACCGCACTTTGTGTCGGTGGCAACCTGCTCGTGGACCACACCCTCGCACGGAAGAGGAGGAAGGGGTGAGCGAGACCGCGCACGTGCCGCTGCTGCACATCCCGGAGGTATCGGCGCACGCCCAGGAGGCGGAGCGTCCGCTACTGGACCGCGTCGGGCTGACAGTTGAGGCGGGGACCGTCACTGCCGTCATCGGCCCGTCCGGCAGCGGCAAGACGACTTTCGGACTGGCGGCTCTCGGAGCGTCACGCCACGGTGTCCGGCTGACCGGCCGGGTCCTCTTCTCGGGTACGGACCTGCTTGCTCTGGCACCGGATCGTCGTACCGGGGCCCGGGCGGGCCGCGTCGCGCACCTGCCCCAACATCCGGAGACGGTACTCGACCCAGCCCGGCGGGTCGGAGGTGCGCTGACGGAGCTGGCTGCTCTCGGCCACCCGCAACGTGCCTCGCGAAAGCCCGCCGCACGACGCGCACTTGCACGTGTCGGACTGGATTGGGAAACCGTCCGACGCCGCTTCCCGCACCAGCTCTCCGGCGGCCAGCAGCAGCGACTGGTACTCGCCTCCGCGCTGGTTACCGGCGCTGGATTGCTGATACTGGACGAGCCGACAAGCGGACTGGATCCTGCGCTCGCCCAGGCGCTGGGCCGCACCGTGCGTACCCTCGCGAAAGACGGAGCGGGCGTACTACTCCTCAGCCACGACCTGCCGTTGGTCCGGGATACGGCCGACCGGGTCATCGTCCTGGAGCACGGCAGGGCGGTGGACGACGGTCCGACGGCGCATCTCCTCGGCACAGGAGCGCCCCCACCAGCCGCCGCGGGCGGTCCTCCCGCCATCCGCCATCGGGCCACTCGCGAGCTGCTCGCTGCGGAATACCGCACAGGGATGCCGGACACGACCCGCCTGGACCCTGCCCTTCCGGCTCCGGAGAGCAGGGGCACGGTCATCGCGGTGGACATCGCCGTACGCCGCCCGTCCGGGGATCCACTCGCGGGTCCGGTGTCGATGGCGTTCCCGCCTGGCAGCAGAACCGCACTGCTCGGTCCGTCCGGCTCCGGGAAGACGACCTTCGCACGCGTGTTGGCCGGCCTGACCACCCCGTCCCGGGGCGAAACACGAATCGATGGCCGACGCCTTCCCTGCCGCGTCGACCAACGCACCGCCAACCAGCGTCGCGTCGTCCAGTACGTGCACCAGACCAGCGCCGAGTCCTTCGAGAAACACCGACCCGTACTCGGACAACTCGCGGACACCGCGAAACTGCTGCGCGGCCTGACGCACGAGTCCGCAGTGGCCGAAGCAGCCATGACCGCCGATGCGTTGGGGCTCGACCAAGTTCTGTTGCACCGCACCCCCGACCGGCTCTCCGGCGGGCAGCTGCAACGCTGCGCCCTGGTGCGGGCGTTGACGGCCCGTCCGGCGCTGCTGGTCTGCGACGAAGTGACATCGGCGCTGGACACGGTATCCCGGCAACGGGTTCTCGACGCACTGCCCCATCTGCTCGCCCCTGCCCGAACCGCCTTGCTGTTCGTCAGCCACGACATGCTCGCGGTGCGGGCACTGGCCGGGGAGGCCGTGCTGTTCGACGGCGGCCACTGCGTACGGCGCGGACCGGTCGGGGAGGTCGTGCCCACCGCATGGCCGGGCGGGCCCGACCACAGTTCCTCCGATGACGGCACCTGACGGCCCAAGGGAAGAACGCCGGCCGAGTGGAGTGGCGCCGCGAAGCCGAGGCGCAAGTCATACACCTCCTACCGCCACGACCCGGCCGCCCGCATCCGTCCGGTGAACTGGGACCGGGTCACCGACGAGAAGGACCTGGAGGTGTGGAACCGGCTCACCACGAACTTCTGGCTCCCCGAGAAGGTCCCGCTCGCGGGCGACCTCCAGGCGTGGCAGCAGCGGCTCGGCGACGAGGAACGCACGCTCACCATGCGGTCGCCTCCCGCCGAAGAGCGTCCGGCCGGCGACTGGAGCAGGACCAGGTCAGCGTTCACCGGACGCGGAGGACCGGTGCCCGGTGCCGGCGAGCAGGGCACCCACCTTCCCGGAACGGCTGGCCGGGCGTATGCGCGCGGCACAGGATGACCCGAAGGCAGTCAGAGCCCTCGGCATCGCCCACGCCACCGACATGGGCCGCCGTCTGATCGAGGAAGACGCGCCGGGGCTGCATTTCATGACCACGCACTACCCGACGGTCACGACGGAGATCTGCCGGAATCTCGGCCTTCATCTGTGGTTCGTTCGTCCGGATCCATGATCCGCAGCAGATAGGTATCCATGATCCAGCCGTGACGGGCCCGTGCCTGAGTCCGCGTCTGACGGATGCGGTCCGACACCTCGCGCAGCGGACCGGCGACGAGGAGTTCGTCCGGGGTGCCGAGGTAGGCGCCCCAGTAGATCCAGACGTCGTCGCCGTCGACCTGGGCGAAGGACTCGTGTGCGTCGAGCATGACGACGATGTCCCCGTCGTCGTTCTGGCCGACCTCGGACAGGCGGCGCGCGGGGGTGATGTGCACGGGACGTCCGACCTGGTTGAGCGGGATCCGGTGCCGGGCGGCGAGAGAGGAGACACTGCTGACGCCGGGGACGACCTCGACCGTGGTGGAGACCGTGCCGCGCGCCTCGATGTCCGCGAGGACACCGAGCGTGCTGTCGTACAGCGTGGGGTCCCCCCACACCAGGAAGGCTCCGGTCTCTCCCGCGGACATCTTCTCACACATCGTCCGCTCGAAGAGGTCCGCGCGCCGGCTGCGCCAGTCCTGTACCGCCGACGTGTAGTCGGCGCGGTCCATCGCGCGGCGGTCCCGGCTCGGGTCGTCGATCTCCACGACGCGGTAGGGGGCCTGCGCGTGCTCCTCGATCACGCGGTGACGCAGGTCGGAGAGCGAGGACTTGGCCGCTCCCTTGCCGACCACGAAGAAGACATCCGCCCGGCGGATGGCCTTCACTGCGGCGAGTGTCAGATGGTCGGGATCGCCCGCTCCGATGCCGACGACGAGAATCGCGCGTTCTTCCGTGCTCATGGGGTCAGTTTCGCAGGGGACGGGTCCCCCTGCGGAGCGAGGACCCGGCCCCTGCCCGTCCGGTCGGACGACAGCGGCACCGGCCTTTGGCCGGGTCCGTCGTAGGAGGCGAGGGGGCGGATGAGCGCGTTGTGAGCGAGCTGCTCGGTGATGTGGGCCGTCCAGCCTGTGATGCGGCTCATCACGAAGACGGGCGTGAAGACGGGAATGTCGAAGCCCATCAGGTGGGAGGCGAGACCGGCCGGGTAGTCGAGGTTGGGGTGGATGTCCTTCCGGGTCACCATCACCTCGCGCAGCGCGGTGTGGAGGGCGGTCAGGCGGGTGACCTCGGGGTCGGACGCGCGGGCGACGAGGTTGTCCAGTGCCTCCTGCATGATCGGTACGCGGGAGTCGCCGTGTTTGTGGACGCGGTGGCCGAAGCCCATGATCTTGCGTTTGCCGGCGAGCGCCTGGCCGAGCCATTCGGCGGCTCGCGAGGGGTCGTCGATCTCGTCCAGCATGTGCATCACGGCCTCGTTCGCGCCACCGTGGAGCGGGCCCTTGAGGGCTCCGATGGCGGCGGTGACCACGCTGTAGAGGTCGGAGAGGGCGGAGGTGACGACGCGGGCGGTGAACGTCGAGGCGCTGAAGCTGTGCTCGGCGTACAGCGTCATCGAGATCTCGAAGCAGCGGACGATCTCAGGTTCTGGGACGGTGCCGAAGCACATGTGGAAGAAGTTCTCCGCGTATCCGAGGTCCGGTCCGGCAGGATCGAGGCCAGGCCGCGGCGGCGGCGCTGATCGGCGGCGACCACGGTGGGCAGCTTCGCGAGCAGCGCCAGAGACTGCACCCGGTTCGCCGTCAGGCTGCCGTCGTCCTCGATCGGGTCCCCGGCGCCGAAGAAGCTGACCCCGGTGCGCAGCACGTCCATGGGATGGCAGGTCTCGGGCAGCCGCGCCAGCACCTCGGACGTGATCCGGTCCAGCGGGCGCAACGCCCGTTCGCGGGCCTGGAACTCGCGGAGTACACCGGTGTCGGGGATTTCGCCGTGCCACAGCAGGTGGGCGACCTCCTCGAAGGAGCAGCGCACTGCCACGTCCTGGACGTTGTAGCCGAGGTCTTCCAGCGTGCGCGTGCCGAGCAGGGGGTCTTGCCGAACTCGGAAGCTGGGCGTCGTAGGCGGCGACGGCGTCGGTGTCCACGGCGGGAAGAGCCCGTCGAGGTCCCGCGCGCTCAGTTCGGCGACGTGCTCGGCGGCGGCCAGGAAGCGGGTCCTGGGCCTCCGGCGCGACGATGTTCTCCGCGAGGGTGCGGAACTTGCCGGCGTAGGCGGGACGGTCGAAGGGGCGGGCCCCTGCCGATGCGCGTCGGCGACGGCGAGTCCGTCCTCGATGACGGTGCCGTCGTCGAGCGTGAGGACCGCGCGTCCGCCGAATGCGCGGCGCTCCGGTCGGGGTCGTGGTAGTGGCGGGTCCACTCGGCCTCTTCGACAGTGGTGGTCTTCCGCCACAGCTCGACGGTCTCGGGGCGCCGGGCAGGCTCAGGCGCGTAGGAGCGCTCGTGGTGCCAGGTGCCGTCCTCCAGCGCGACGGCGAAGATGTAGGGCACCGAGTGGTCCAGCGTCTCGCGGCTCGCGGTCGGGTCGTACTTCTGCGGGTCGTTCGCGCCCGAGCCGATGACGTGGTGGGTGTGGTGGCTGGTGTGCAGGACCACCGAGCGCACCCGGCCGAGCGGCCCGGCCTTCTCGCGCAGCCGCCGGGCGAGGTCGATGATCGCCTGGGCCTGGTACTCGGCGCGCCCGGGTGCCGAAGACTGACGCGCCGGGCGCGGTGCCGTCGCGGTGGGCGGTGGCCTGGGCACGGGCGACGGCGACCGGCCGGCGCTGGGGTGGACACGGACGTGGTGCTCGGACACGACACTCCTCGTGACGACATGCCGCGGCGTCCTCCTGGCCAAGGTGCTCCTGCGGATGTCGCGCGGCACCGTGTTGACGTCGTTGCGGGGAGGGGATCGGGTCATGAGGGGACGAGGGGGAGAGAGACGGTAGGAGGAACGTGCCCCGGGGGCGGTGGAAGGGCCACCTGCCCACCGCCCCCGGGCCACGGTTTATGGGGTTAGGCCGCGCCGTCGGGGAGTTCCTGGCGGACCGTGCGTGCGGCGGCGACCAGGTTCTCCAGGGAGGCGCGGGTTTCAGGCCAGCCGCGGGTCTTCAGTCCGCAGTCGGGGTTGACCCACAGGCGCTCGGGCGGGATGGCCTCAAGCCCCTTGCGCAGCAGCGCCGTCGCCTCCTCCGCGCTGGGGATGCGGGGCGAGTGGATGTCGTACACCCCGGGCCCTGCCTCGCGCGGGTAGCCGTGGTCGGCCAGTTCGTGGGCGACCTGCATGTGGGAGCGGGCGGCTTCCAGGCTGATGACATCGGCGTCGATGTCGTCGATGGCCTGGACGATGTCGCCGAACTCGGCGTAGCACATGTGGGTGTGGATCTGGGTGGCCGGACGGACTCCGCCGGTGGAGAGGCGGAACGCCTCGGTGGCCCAGGCCAGATACGCGTCACGGTCGGTGGCCCGCAGCGGCAGCGTCTCGCGCAGCGCGGGCTCGTCGACCTGGATCACCGGGGTCCCGGCGGCCTCCAGGTCCCCCACCTCGTCGCGCAGGGCGAGGGCGACCTGGCGTGCCGTGTCGCCGAGTGGCTGGTCGTCGCGGACGAAGGACCAGGCCAGCATGGTGACAGGCCCCGTCAGCATGCCCTTGACCGGGCGGGCGGTCTGCGACTGGGCGTAGGTGGTCCAGCGCACGGTCATCGGCTCGGGCCGCGAGATGTCGCCGGCGAGGACGGGCGGGCGCACGTAGCGGGTGCCGTAGGACTGCACCCAGCCGTGCTGCGTGGCCAGATAGCCGGTGAGCTGCTCGGCGAAGTACTGCACCATGTCGTTGCGTTCGGGCTCGCCGTGCACCAGAACGTCGATGCCGGCCTGCTCCTGGAACGCCAGGACGTCGCGGATCTCGGCCTTGACGCGCTCCTCGTAGGCGGCGGTGTCGATCCGTCCGGCGCGCAGGTCGGCCCGGGCGGTGCGCAGCGTGGTGGTCTGCGGGAACGAGCCGATGGTCGTGGTCGGGAGCAGCGGGAGGCCCAGGTGGTCCCGCTGGACGGCGGCGCGCTGGGCGTACGGCTGGGAGCGGTGCGTGTCGGCCTCGGTGACGGCGGCGGCCCGTGCCCGTACCGCCGGGTCGTGGGTGAGCGAGGAGCCTGCGCGGGAGGCCAGGTCGGCGCGGTTGGCCGCCAGCTGCCCGGCGATGGCGTCGGTGCCTTGGGCCAGGCCCTTGGCGAGGGTGACGATCTCGGCGGTCTTCTGCCGGGCGAAGGCCAGCCAGCGCAGCACTTCCGCGTCGATGTCGCGTTCAGCCCTGGCGTCGAGCGGGACGTGGAGGAGGGAGCAGGAGGCGGCGACGTCGACACTGTCGGCGAGGCCGAGCAGGGTGCCGAGGGTGGCGAGTGATTTCTCCAGGTCGTTGATCCAGATGTTGCGGCCGTTGACGACGCCCGCGATCAGGCGCTTGCCGGGCAGGCCGCCGGTGGCGGCGATGGAGTCGAGGTTGGCTGCGGCGGACTCGGTGAAGTCGAGGGCCAGCCCCTCGACGGGGCTCTTGGCCAGGACGGGCAGGGCGTCCCCGAGACGGTCGAAGTACGAGGCGACCAGCAGCTTGGGGCGGTCGGCGAGCCTGCCCAGCTCGCGGTAGGCGTGGGCCGCGGCCTCCAGCTCCTCCGGCGTGCGGTCCTGGACGAGGGCGGGCTCGTCGAGCTGCACCCACTCGGCACCTGTGGCCCGCAGGTCAGCGAGGACCTCGGCGTAGACCGGCAGCAGCTTCTCCAGCAGGCTCAGCGGTGAGAAGTCGGCGGCGACGCCCGGCGCGGGCTTGGCCAGCAGCAGATAGGTGACCGGGCCGACGAGGACGGGCCGGGCCGTGAGGCCGAGCGCGAGGGCCTCCTTCAGCTCGGACACCTGCTTGACGGGGTTCGCGGCGAAGACGGTGTCCGGGCCCAGTTCGGGGACGAGGTAGTGGTAGTTGGTGTCGAACCACTTGGTCATCTCCAGGGGTGCCACGTCCTGGGTGCCACGGGCCATCGCGAAGTACCCGTCCAACGCGTCGGCCTCGACGGCCTCGCGGTGGCGTTCGGGGACGGCGCCGACCATGACGCTGGCGTCGAGCATGTGGTCGTAGTACGAGAAGTCGCCGGTCGGCACCTCGTGGACACCGGCCTCGGCGAGCTGCCGCCAGTTGGCCTTGCGCAGGTCGGCGGCCGTGCGGGCCAGGTCGTCGGCGGTGACGCGGCCCTTCCAGAAGCCCTCGATGGCCTTCTTCAGTTCCCGGTTCGGGCCCTGGCGGGGGTAGCCGTACACGGTGGCCCGTGCTGCCGCGGCTGCGGACTTCGCTGTCACGGAGATCTCCTTCGCGAGATGTCTCGTCGGGTCCCGGGACGGGACGAGGACGCGAAGGGACGAGAACGCCGGGGACAGGGGACGCGCGGCATGCGTCCGTCCGCCAGCTGTGGTCGCCGACCCGCCCTCGAGGTCACCGGAAGGTACCGCACACGCAGGAGCGCGTACGGGCAACGGGCAGGTCTTCGGACTCGTGGGCGTGCCTGCCGGACACCGGACATCGGTTCCGGAGGGCTCCTACTGGCCGTCGCTTCCCAGGCCCCTTTCACCGGGGCCCAGTGCTCATGACGGCGGTCGTTCCCACTCACCGCTGCGGGGCAGTCCCGGAATTCCACCGGGTTCCCTCTTACGACGCCTCCCACCTGGCGGGCGGGGGCGAACCAGTTGCACCGCCAGCCTAGACGGAAATACCCGCACGCGGGTAGAGGGCCCCACGGCGCCCGGCACGGACCCTGCCTCCGTGCCGGGCGCCGGCGACTCCGGGGCGCCCCTCAGCACCCCGGCGTCACCAGGGACCCTTCACCCCTGGTCGTACACGTGGAAGCCGCGCCAGGTCTTCCGGCCCAGCCGCCCCGCCTCGACCATGCGCTGGAGGAGGGCGGCGCGGCGTAGAGCGCAAAGCTCTCCTTCTTGGCGGCGTCGTCGAGGGCCGCCGTGGGGGCGGCGCCCGGCGAGGGGTTGGCGCCGTTGTTGGTTCCGTCGCACGGGTGCGTGCCGCCGGATGCGGTGGTGACGGTGTGCCCGGTGGTGCTGATGGAGCTGTCGAAGAGCGTGCTGGACGGCCCCGTGACGGTCAACTGCACGGCGACCGCAGCGTTGACGGCAGGTCTCGCCTCGACCGCGCATGGGTTGCAAACGCTTAAGTGGCGTCGACTACGCCTGCCACGGCCGTGCGGTGACACGCGTTCTTGCTCAACTGGCCGCGTGGGGTCGGGTACGGCAACCCTCATTGGTCCTGCTGAGCGGGGTGGACCATGGTTGCTGGGTCGACGGCGCGGTCGAATTCCTCAGCGGTGATGGAGCCCGAGTCCAGCGCGGCCTCACGGAGGGTTGAGCCCTCCTTGTCGGCTTTGTGTGCGATGGTCGAGGCTTGCTCGTAGCCGATGACCGGCGAAAGGGCAGTGACCAGCATGAGGGACCGGTTGACGTAGGAGTCGATCTGTTCCCGGTGGAGTTCGACGCCCTCGATGCAGTACCGGCGCAGGTTGGTGCACGCGTCGGTGAGGATGGTGGCCGCGTGCAGGAAGTTGCTGATGACGATGGGGCGCATCGCGTTGAGTTCGAAGTTGCCCTGTGAGCCGGCGAAGGCGATGGCCGTGTCCTGAGACAGCACTTGGAGGCAGACCATGACCATTGCCTCGCATTGCGTCGGGTTGACCTTGCCGGGCATGATCGAAGAGCCGGGTTCGTTGGCAGGCAGGATGAGTTCGCTCAGCCCGCAGCGTGGTCCTGAAGCCAGCCACCGGATGTCGTTGGCGATCTTCATCAGTGGCACGGCGAGTGCCCGCAGTCCTGCGGAGGCGCCGACCATGGCGTCGAGGCTGCCCTGAGCAGCGAACTTGTTCGTGGCTGTGGTGAACGGGTAGCCGGTCGCGGACGCGATCTCAGCGGCGACCTGCCCGGCGAACCCCGGTGGTGCGTTGAGCCCCGTGCCCACCGCAGTGCCGCCCGCGGCCAGCTCGTGCAGGGCCTCGGCGGAGGTGGTGACCCGATCGAGGGCTTGCGCCAGTTGGTGGGCGTATCCGGACCATTCCTGTCCGACGGTGAGTGGGACCGCGTCTTCCAGGTGAGTGCGGCCGATCTTCACCACGTCGCGCCACTGCTCCGCCTTGGTCTCGATCGCTCTGTGCAGGGCCTGGACACTGGGCAGCAGATGCTCGTGGACCGTCTTGGCCGCAGCGATGTGCATGGCGGTGGGGAAGGTGTCGTTAGAGGACTGCCCCAGGTTGACGTGGTCGTTGGGATGGATCGGGGTCTTGCTGCCCAAGTCGCCGCCGACCAGCTGGATGGCCCGGTTGCTGATCACCTCATTGGTGTTCATGTTGGACTGCGTCCCGGAGCCCGTCTGCCACACGTACAGCGGAAAGTGGTCGTCGAGCATGCCCGCGATGACCTCGTCGGCGACCCTTCCGATCAGGTCAGCTTTCCAGGCCGGCAGCCGTCCCGTGCGCCCGTTGACGATCGCGGCCGCCTTCTTGACGTGCCCGTAGGCGTGGTAGACGGCCATGGGCATCCGGTCGTCACCGATCGCAAAGTGGATCAAAGACCGCTGCGTCTGCGCTCCCCAGTACCGGCCCGCGGGGACATCGACAGCGCCCATCGAGTCGGTCTCGCGCCGGGTGCCCGCGGCGTCGAGGCCGATGGGCACGTCGTGGACTTCGGGAGCCTCGTCGCCTTCGGTGTGCCCGCGCCCGGTCATGCCGTCGTCCCCTCGCCGTAGACGGGCTGCCACATGGCCTGACGGACAGCCTGGTCCGGATCGTCCGGTGTGCGGGTGGCAACGCTGTCCCTGGCCGCCGCGCGGGCCACGGCGGCTGCGGTGAGCGCCGAGGACTCTCGCAACTTCTCCACCGGCGGCAGCAGGGAGGCGCCAGGCGCGGACACATCGACCTGGTCGGCCACCGCCTGGGCGGCGGCGAGCAGCATCCCATCGGTCACCTTCGACGCGGCGGAGACGATCGTGCCCAGACCCACGCCGGGATACAGAAGCGCGTTATTGGCCTGTGCGATCCGATACGTCACTTTGTTGTGCTCGACGGGCTCGACGGGAACGCCGACGGCGACCAGAGCCTTGCCCTTCGACCAGGCGATGACGTCGTCCGGTGAGGCTTCCATGCGCGAGGTCGGGTTGGACAGCGGGAGGATCAGCGGGCGTTCGGTGCCCGCCGCCATCGCCTCGACGACCTCGCGGGTGAAGGCCCCCTGCACGGTGGAGGTTCCCAGCAGAGTGGTCGGCTTGACCTGCTTCACGGTCTCCAGCAGCGAGTACCCGCCATTGTCGCCGGCCGTCCAGTCGGTGACCTCCGCCGGATCGCGTGCGTAAGGCTGCTGGAAATCACGCAGGTCGCTCGTGTGGCGGGTGAGCAGGCCCGGTTTGTCGATCAGCCACACCTGGCTGGTGGCCTGCTCGTGGCCGGCCCCGTCGCGGATCATGGCGTCGCGCAGCTGGTCGGCGATGCCTACCCCGGCGGTGCCGGCGCCGAAGACCACCAGCTTCTGCTCACGCATCGGCACCCCGCTGACCTTGACCGCCGACAGGGCAGCGGCCAGGGCGATCGCGCCGGTGCCTTGCATGTCGTCGTTGAAGATCCGGTAGTCGTCGCCGTAGGTCTGAAGGATCCGCCGTGCGTTGCTGGGGCCGAAGTCCTCAAAGTGCAACAGCGCGTGCGGGAACATGGCCGAGACCGTCCGCAGGTACTTCTCGATGAATGCGTCGTAGGCGGCGCCGCGGACCCGCGCGTGCCGGTTGCCCAGATACAGCGGATCCTTCAGCAATGCCTCGCGGTCCGTTCCCACATCCAGCGAGACCGGGATGACGCGCGCCGGGTCGATGCCTGCCGCCGCGGTGTACACCGCCAGCTTGCCGACCGAGATCTGGATGCCACCCACTCCCCAGTCCCCGATTCCCAGAATCTGCTCGGCGTCGCTGCACACGATCAAGTCCACGTCTTCGGGACCGAGCCGAAGCGTGGAGAAAGCCCGCTCGATATCGTCCGGCCGGTCGATGGACAGGAAGATCCCGCGCGGGCGGCGGTACTCGTGCGAGTACCGCTCGATCGCCTGGCCCACCGTCGGGTCGTACACGACTGGCAGCAGTTCCACCAGATGGTCCATGAGCACCTTGTAGTAGAGGACCTCGTTGCGGTCGTGCAACTGCTCCAGGTACACGTTCTTGGCCAGGTCACTCTCCTGTGACCGCAACTGCTGATAGGCCCGCTGCGCCTGCTGATCCAGCGTGAGCACTGCCGAGGGCAGGCGCCCGGTGAGGCCCAAGGCGCCCCGCTCCGTCTGCGTGAAGGCGACACCGCGGTTGTGAAGCGGATCCACAAGGGCGCTCGGGGCGTGAGCAGCCCGCACGGTGTGCTCAGTCATGGGGTTCTCCCGTCTTCGCATGTGAGCGGCACTGACTCGGGGAGGGGTGTGGCCGTCGCCGAAACCTCTCCCACCGTAAGCAGCCGCTTCTTCTGCGGCCTGTCGGACGGGCCAACCGTGGACTACGCTCTGTTCGCCGATCCGCTGCCCACTATCTGGCTGCTCCGTGCGGTCGCTCTCCATGGTCAGGGGCAGTCACAGAGGGCATGCCGTCTGTGGAGCGTTGTCAGTCGCCCGGCAGGGCGTAGCGCTGGAACTCCGCCAGGTAGGGTTGCTCGGCCGGATCGGGCCGGTCGCCGGCGTTGAGGGCTCGGTGCCACCATGGGTAGTAGGCAGGAAGCTGGGAGACACGCGTGATCGCCTCTTGGCCCTCGTCGGTCAGTCGCAGCTCGGCTGCGGCGAGATTGTCTTGCAGGTGCGCCTCGCTGCGGGCGCCGAGGACGACGCCCGTGACGCCGGGGCGGCCCAGCAGCCAGGCGAGGACGACCCGGGGCACGGAGACGCCGTACCGCTGGGCGATGTCGTCGAGGGGCATCCGCACTTTGGAGGTGAGGATGAGGGCGTCGCGGCGTCCGGCGAGGGCTTGTGCGGTGATCTCCTCGGCCTGGCCGCAGGAGTACATGTTGGCGGTGTCGACCAGGTTGACGCCCGCGTCGAAGGCGATGTCGAAGAAGCGGCGGTAGGCGTCGGCGTCCAGGCCGGCCATGGGGCGAACTGCGGGGCGTCGCCTGCCGTGAGGGTGCCGATGGCCAGACGGGAGACTTCAAGGCCCGACGCGCCGAGCGGAACGTACCGCATGGGCTGCCTTTCGTCAGGAGGACTCGACCGGGGTGCCGGGCGCCATGTCGTGGGCCTTCTGTACGAGAGCGGGGCGGCGTCCGTCGTTGAGTTCCCGGCCCCACTGCGCGGCAACCTGGTCGCGGGCCTGCGGCTCCATCTCCTGGGGGAGCAGGTGGCGGTAGCGCCGGTCCTCACCGAGCAGGACCCGGATCGTGGTGTCGTAGACCGGCTCCGGATCGTACTGCTCGTGCGGGAAGGCAAGGGCGGAGTAGTCGAAAAGACGCTCGGCGGGGTCGTCGCGCCACTCCTTCCACGTCTCGAACATGGTGTCGTTGAAGCCGGTGAGGAACGGGCCCGGGTTGATCGTGGCAACCGTCACGCCGAATTCGGCCAGCTCCTGGTCCAGTGCGTCGGCGAACGCCTCCACCGCGTGCTTCGATGCCGCGTAGGCGCCAGTGAACGGATCGACGGTGAGCCCCGCCACCGACGACATGAAGACGATGCGGCCGCCGCGCCGCTCGGCCATCCGCTTCGCCAGAGGCTGCGTCAACAGGACCGGACCGATGACATTGACCTCGAACTGGCGGCGGAGGCGTTCGGCGGGGATGTCCACGGTCGAGCCGCCTTCGGAGACGCCGGCGTTGTGGAGCAGCACCTCCACGTCCCAGTCGAGCGCTCGCGCCCGGTCGCCCGGATCAGTGACGTCGAGCTTCTCCACCCGCACCGCTGCACCCCGCTCCCGGGCTTCCGCCCGTACCGCGCTGACCTGCGCGATGATCTCCACGCCGGCGATCACGTCGTGTCCGCCGGCCGCGAGCCGCAGCGCGACCTCTTTACCGAAGCCACTGCCCGCGCCCGTGATGAGGATGGTTCCCGCCATCGCTGTACGCCCCTTTGTGTGTGGTGCCGCCCTGGGCGGTGCGCCGGACGACCGTGCTTGCCACGGCTTCCTCTCTCGGCCGGCGGCAGCTTGTCACAACGCGGCTGCGGCGGCCTCGGCCACTGTCGCGTCCTGTTGCCGCGAGCCGCCGCTCACGCCGACCGCCCCCACCGTGTGTCCATCGACTGTCAGTGGGAGTCCCCCGGCGAAGACCAGAACTCGCCCAAACCCGGAAAGCTGCCGTCCCCCACAACTGGCCACCGGGCTCCCAGTCACGGGCAAGGTCTCCGGTGAGAGGGCGGAACAGCGCGCTGGTATGCGCCCTGTCGATGGCGTGCGACGCTGCCGAGCCGTGCGCCATCCATCCGCATGTGGGCGAGGAGCCTGCCGCCGGCATCGACGACCGTGATAATGCTGGACGAGCCGATGCGCGCTCAGCCTCGACGATGCCGGCGTCAATGGTCCGCCGCGCATCGGCCAACGCAACTGTGCGCATGGTGAGCATGAGGCCGAGGCTAGACTGACGGCGCGGGGTACGCCTTGATGGACGGGGCAGACGGGGGACAGCGTCGGCCGGAGTTCCCGTGCCATGCACGCGTCGCCGAAGGGTCAGCATGCCTGACCCGTTCCCCTAGTCAGGAGCTGTGTGGGTCGCGCTCCGAGCGTGACTGACTCCGACGGGGCTGTGCCCCGGCGGGAGTGGTGTCGCCGTCGCGCAACCGATGCCGCATCTCCGCGTAGGTGGGTTTCGGATTCCGACTTGCCGTTCCCGGACCCATTGGCGGTGACCTAGTGATCTGAGACAGAGGTTCGTCGGCAGTTCTGGGGCCCGCCAGCGGAAGAGCCGCGGCAGCCGCTCCCCGGCGACGAGGTGCGGTACGGCGCGTCCGGCCCCGTTGTGGGCGACCGACAGGTGGCGCACGTCGCCCGCGGCCAGCACGTCGGACAGGCCGACGACCTGGCCGGGCACGTCGGTCTGCATGGCCGAGGGGATGTCGATGCCGCGGGCCGCGGCGCAGTTCCCGTGCCGGGCGCAGCCGGCCCCGACGGCACACTGCGCTGCGGCTGCCACGGTTCGGCTGGGTGGAGCTGCCCCTGCGCCGCGAGCCGGCCGGGCCGGGAGCGGCCACCGGCTGACCGCGCGGACCGCGAGGCCCTGGGCACGGCGTGGAGGGGGCGGCCCCGTCGGGGCCCGCCCAGGAAGGGAGCTCATGGGCTGTCGAGGGCGCCGCGCAGGAGGACGACGCTCATGGCGGCGGTGGCCAGCCAGGCGAGGGCGGCCACCCACAGGAGGGCATGGCCCACCGGGTGGAGGACGGGGGAGGGGGCGGTCAGGGCAGCTTGAGCGGTCATGCCCAAGGGGAAGACCGTCGCCCAGCGGCGGACGTCCGCGCCGGGGCGGGGCCAGCGCACCTCCGCGAGCAGCAGGACGGCGTACCCGGCAAGGGCCGCGGCGGTCAGAGCCAGGGTGAGGTTGTCCAGCGTGGCGGCGGCCCCGCCCGTCCAGTGGCCGGTCGAGGCCAGCCGGCTCGCGGCGACGGCTGAGATGGCCAGCGCTCCCGTGGACACCCAGTGGTCGCCGTGCCCGGTGCGCACCTGCCGTACGTCGAACCGCAGCAGCGCCTCGGCGTACAGGACGATGCCCACGCCGAAGACGGCCAGGCCGGCGTCGGCCAGCCAGCCGGCCTGCAAGGAGGCGGCGAGGGCGGCGGCGAGCACGGCGAGGCTCTGCGTGGCGACGCAGATCAGGAAGACGGAGCCGGGCATCCGACGGCCCCGGTTGCGCAGGACGGCGACCAGCAGCAGGGGCCACAACAGGGTGGCGAGAACCAGCAGGGCGATCGCCGCCGGGCGCAGGTCGGCCAGGGCCAGCCGGGTGCCCAGCACGGCGGTCGCCGCGACACCTGTGAGCGCGGCGGGAGTGTGCGCGTCGGCCTCGACGCGGGAGCGTGCGGTCAGCAGCCGGCGGACGAAGTCGGCCGCCAGCAGGACCCAGGCCGTGACGCCGACACCGAGCGCGATCAAGGACACGATCGAGTAGCCGGCGGTCTGGAACGCGATGGACACGATGCCGGTCGCCATCACCATGGCTCCGGCGGCGGGCGGCATCCCTGCACCGCGCGGGTGGTCACGGAGGAGGGCGGCGCTGCCGCTGCCTGACGAACGGTTCACATCGTCATCCGATTACACCGCGCCCTCGTCAGCATCCGTTCGTGGGCCAACCGGGGCAACTTCCGCCTCGCCTCCCGGCACCGCACGGCGTCACCCCGTTCCATGGCGGGGGTACGGCGACGGTGACGGGCAACTGACGATGGGGAGCCGCGGTGCGGGCGAGGCGCAGGTCCGGGACGGAGGCGGGGGCCGCGCTGTTGTCGGCGACGACATTCCTCCGCCCGGGGCAAACGGCCGGTGACCTGCACCGGGTGGAGCGGTCCGGGGGGCGTGAGGGCGACGTCTTCTACCGCGACAGGTGGAGCCACGACAAGGTCGTCAATTCCACGCACGGCGTCAACTGCACCGGCTCGTGCCGGTGGAAGGTCTACGTCAAGGACGGGATCATCACCTGGGAGACCCAGGGCACCGACTACCCGTCCGTGGGAGCGGACCGCCCCGAGTACGAGCCGCGCGGCTGCCCGAGGGGCGCGGCCTTCTCCTGGTACACCTATTCGCCCACCCGGGTCCGCTACCCGTACGTGCGGGGGGTGCTGCTGACGGCGTACCGCGAGGCGAAGGCCCGGCTGGGCGACCCCGTGCTGGCCTGGGCCGACGTGGTGGGTGACCCCGAACGCCGGAGGGCCTACCAGCAGGCGCGCGGCAAGGGCGGGCTGGTGCGGACGGACTGGGACGAGACCGTGGAGATCATCGCCGCGGCGCACGTCCACACGGCCAAGGAGTACGGCCCCGACCGGATCGCCGGCTTCTCGCCCATCCCGGCGATGTCGATGGTCTCCCACGCGGCCGGGTCCCGTTTCCTCTCGCTGATCGGCGGGACCATGCTGTCCTTCTACGACTGGTACGCGGATCTGCCGATCGCCTCACCGCAGGTCTTCGGCGACCAGACGGACGTGCCGGAGTCGGGTGACTGGTGGGACGCGGCCTTCCTGCTGATGTGGGGGTCGAACGTGCCGGTGACGCGGACGCCGGACGCGCACTGGATGGCTGAGGCCCGCTACCGGGGCCAGAAGGTCGTCGTGGTGGCCCCCGACTTCGCCGACAACGCCAAGTTCGCCGACGAGTGGCTGCACCCGCATCCGGGGACGGACGCTGCGTTGGCCATGGCGATGGGACACGTCGTCCTCAAGGAGTGCTTCGTCGAGCGGACCGTGCCGTTCTTCGACGGCTATGTGCGCCGCTTCACCGACCTGCCGTTCCTGGTGACGCTGACCGAACGGGAAGGGGCCTTCGTCCCGGGCAAGTTCCTGCGCGCGGCCGACCTCGGACACCGCGACGAGGGAGCCGAGTGGCGGACCGTCGTCCTCGATGCCGGGAGCGGCGAGCCGGCGGTGCCGGGCGGCTCCCTCGGAGACCGCTGGACGGACGCGGGCCAGGGGCGCTGGAACCTGGACCTGGGAGAGCTGACCCCCGCGCTGTCGATGGCCGAATCCGCAGATCAAGGCGGTGTCCGGCAGGTGGAAGTGCTGCTGCCCCGCTTCGACACCGACGGGGGTGACCACGGGCAGGGCCGCGGCGAGATCCTGCGCCGGGGCGTGCCCGCCCGCCGGCTCGGCGGCGCGGACGGCCCGCTGGTGACCACCGTCTTCGATCTGCTGCTCGCCCAGTACGGCGTGGCCAGGCCCGGCCTTCCCGGCAGCTGGCCGGCCGGCTACGAGGACGCCGACGCACCGGGGACCCCCGCCTGGCAGGAGCGGCACACATCCGTACCGGCCGCCGCGTGCGTGCGCATCGCACGCCAGTTCGCCGCCACGGCGGAGCAGACCGAGGGCCGCTGCATGATCATCATGGGGGCCGGCACCAACCACTGGTTCCACTCCGAGACGATCTACCGCACGTTCCTTGCGCTGCTCCTGCTGACGGGCTGCCAGGGCCGCAACGGCGGCGGCTGGGCCCACTACGTGGGGCAGGAGAAGTGCCGGCCCTTCACCGGCTGGACGACGCTGGCCGGCGCGCTGGACTGGTCCCGCCCGCCCCGCCAGACGATCGGCACCGGGTTCTTCTTCCTCCACACCGACCAGTGGCGCTACGACCGGTTCCCTGCCGACGTGCTCGCCTCACCGCTGGCCGAGGGCCGCTTCCAAGGCCGCACGGCCGTCGATCTGCTGGCGCAGGCGACGCGCTGCGGCTGGATGCCCTCCAGCCCCACCTTCGACCGCAACCCGCTCGACGTGGTGGACGAGGCGGCCGTCAAAGGCCGTGAACCGGCCGAGTACGCGGTCGAGGAGCTGGCGGCAGGGCGGCTGCGCTTCGCCGTCGAGGACCCGGACGCGCCCCGCAACTGGCCCCGCATCCTGACGCTGTGGCGGTCCAACCTGCTGGGCTCCTCGGCGAAGGGAGCCGAGTACTTCTCCCGCCACCTGCTGGGCACCCACAGCACGCTGCGCGCGGAGGAAGCCCTCGAGGAACAGCGGCCACGCGAGGTGGCGTGGCACGAGCACGCCCCCGAGGGAAAGCTGGACCTGCTGGTGTCGCTGGACTTCCGCATGACGTCCTCCACCCTGCTGTCCGACATCACGCTGCCGGCGGCCACCTGGTACGAGAAGCACGATCTGTCGTCCACGGACATGCATCCGTTCGTGCACTCCTTCACCCCGGCCATCGACCCGCCGTGGGAGGCCCGTACCGACTTCGACGCCTTCATGGCCATCGCCGACCGGTTCAGCGAGCTGGCCCGCGACCACCTGGGCACCCGCCGCGATCTGGTGGCCACCCCCATGCAGCACGACACACCGGGGGAGACGGCCCAGCGCGGTGGTGAGGCACACGACTGGCGGCGTGGCGAGTGCGAGCCCGTGCCCGGCTCCACCATGCCGGCGCTGACGGTCGTCGAGCGCGACTACACCGCGATCGGAGCCAAGATGGCGGCGCTGGGCCCGCTCACCGAACGACTGGGCCTGCCGGTCAAGGGCGTCGTGCTGCACCCGGACGAGGAGGTGGCCCAGCTGGGGGAGACGTGCGGGCGGGTGCGGGGCGGCCCGGCCGACGGCCGGCCCCGGCTGGACACCGCGGTCAAAGCCGCCGACACCGTCCTGGCGCTGTCGGCGACCACCAACGGCCGCCTGGCGGTTGAGGGCTTCCGCTCGCTGGAGCGGCGGGTGGGGGCTGATCTGTCCGCCCTGGCGCGGGGCCAGGAAAGCAGCCGGATCACGTTCGCCGACACCCAGGCGGCCCCGGTTCCCGTGCTCACCTCCCCGGAGTGGTCGGGCAGTGAGGCACAAGGCCGCCGGTACACGCCGTTCACGCTCAACACCGAGCACGGCAAGCCCTGGCACACTCTCACCGGCCGTCAGCACTTCTTCCTCGACCACGACTGGATGCACGAACTGGGCGAGGCCCTCCCGGTCTACCGGCCCCCGCTGGACATGCGGCGGCTCTTCGGCGAACCCTCCCTGGGGGCCGACGGCCGCCGTGAGGTGACCGTCCGCTACCTGACCCCGCACAACAAGTGGTCCATCCACTCCGAGTACCAGGACAACTGGTTCATGCTGGCTCTCTCCCGGGGCGGGCAGCTGATCTGGATGTCCCCGCAGGACGCCGAGGACATCGGGGTGCGGGACAACGACTGGATCGAGGCGGTCAACCGCAACGGGGTGGTGGTGGCCAGAGCCGTGGTCTCGCACCGGATGCCCCGCGGCACCGTCTACCTGCACCACGCCCAGGAGCGCACCGTCAACGTGCCCCGCAGCCAGACCGACGGCCGCCGCGGCGGTACGCACAACTCGCTGACCCGGCTGCTGCTCAAGCCCACGCACCTGATCGGCGGCTATGCGCAGACGTGCTGGTCGCTCAACTACTGGGGGCCGACGGGCAACCAGCGGGACGAGGTCACCGTCATCCGCCGCCGCTCACAGGAGGTCGACTACTGATGCGTGTCATGGCCCAGTTGGCGATGGTGATGAACCTCGACAAATGCATCGGCTGCCACACCTGTTCTGTCACCTGCAAGCAGACGTGGACCAACCGCTCGGGCGTGGAGTACGTGTGGTTCAACAACGTCGAGACCAGGCCGGGGCAGGGCTACCCACGCCGCTGGGAGGACCAGGACCACTGGCGGGGCGGCTGGCAGCTCAACAAGCGCGGACAGCTCACTCCCCGTTCGGGCGGCCGCCTCAAACGGCTCGCGACGCTGTTCGCCAACCCGGTGCAGCCGACGGTCAAGGACTACTACGAGCCGTGGACGTACGAGTACCGCAACCTCACCAACGCGCCGCTCGGTGACGACTACCCGGTAGCCCGGCCCCGCTCGCTGCTCTCGGACAAACCGATGAAGATCGAGTGGAGTGCGAACTGGGACGACAACCTCGGCGGACTGCCCGAGAAGGCCGAACTGGACCCGATGGTGGCCGCAACCCGGCAGCGGGCATCGGAGAAGGTGCGCTTCGCCTTCGAGGACTCCTTCATGTTCTACCTGCCCCGCATCTGCGAGCACTGCCTCAACCCGTCCTGCGTGGCCGTCTGCCCCTCCGGAGCGCTGTACAAGCGCAGCGAGGACGGCATCGTGCTGGTCGACCAGGACCGCTGCCGCGGCTGGCGCCAGTGCGTCACCGGCTGCCCGTACAAGAAGATCTACTTCAACCACCGCACCGGCAAGGCCGAGAAGTGCACCTTCTGCTATCCCCGCACCGAGGTGGGCCTGCCCACCGTCTGCTCCGAGACGTGCGTGGGCCGGCTGCGCTACCTGGGGGTGCTCCTCTACGACGCCGACAAGGTCGCCGCCGCAGCGGCTACCCGGAACGAACAGGACCTGTACGAGGCCCAGCTGGGTCTCTTCCTCGACCCCGAGGACCCGCAGGTGCGCGCTGCCGCAGCCCGCGACGGGGTGGCCCACGACTGGATCGAAGCCGCGCGCCGCTCCCCAGTGCACGCGCTGATCAGTAAGTACCGGGTGGCGCTGCCGCTGCACCCGGAATACCGCACCATGCCGATGGTCTGGTACGTACCCCCGCTCTCGCCCGTGGTCGAGGCACTGACCGAGACCGGTTTCGACGGCGAGGACGCCGACAACCTCTTCGGCGCCATCGACACGCTGCGCATCCCGCTGGAGTACCTGGCCGAACTGTTCACCGCCGGTGACGTGCAGCCCGTGCGCAGCGCGCTGGAGAAGCTCGCCGCGATGCGCGCCCACATGCGGCAGACCACCTTCGGTCAGACACCGGACGCACGCACCGCGGGGAGCGTCGGACTCTCCGCCACCGAGCTGGAGGACATGTACCGGCTGCTGGCCCTCGCCAAGTACGACGAACGCTACGTGATCCCCACCGCGGCGGTCGGAGACGCCGAGCGGCTGGAAGAGTCGGCGGTACCCGAACACTGCCGGCTCGACGAACAGGGCGGCCCCGGCATGGGCGGCTCGGGCCCCTTCGGCGACCGCTCGGGTCGCAAGGCGCTGCCGCTGGTGAGCGTGGAGGCGTTCCACGGCCTGCGCGCCCGCCACCGCACCGAGCAGGAGGAGCCCGAATGAGCCCGGCAGGACGGCGCCGGCCGGCAGCGGCCCGACAAGGAGCGCCGCGGTGAGGGCCGGCGCGAAGCGCGAAGCCGCCTTCCACACCGCCGTGCTCCGGCAGGCGGCGGCCCGCATGCTCAGCTACCCCGAAGAGGATCTGCACCGGCAGCTGCCGCTGCTGCGCGAAGCCGTGACCGACGCCGGCACGCCTGCCGCCCGATTCCTGCTGGCCTTCCTCGACCACGCCGAGGCCACCCCACTCGACGAGCTGGCCACCCACTACGTGCGGACCTTCGACTTCGAGAAGCGGCACTGCCTCCACCTCACCTGGTGGGAGGACGGCGACACCCGGCGCCGCGGTGCCGCGCTGCTCCGCGTCAAACAGACCTACCAGCGCAACGGAATGGAACTGATCGGCGGGGAGCTGCCCGACTTCCTTCCGGTGGTACTCGAATTCAGCGCTGTCAGCCGCACCGACGAGTTGCTGCGCCGCTACCGGGCCGGACTGGAACAACTCCGTACCGCGCTGGCGCAGGCCGGCACACCCTACGCGCATGTCGTCGCCGGCATCTGCGCGACCCTGCCCGCTCTCGGTGCCGCCGACCGGACCCGGGCCGAACGGGCGGCGGCGGCCGGCCCGCCCCGCGAGGACGTCGGCCTCACCCCCTACGGCACGTCCGGGCCGGTCCTCGTACCCCTCACCGAGCGGGCCCGATGAGGCCCGGAAGGGCACTGTGATGCAGATTCTGCTGTGGGGCGCCCTGCCCTACGCCGCGTTCGCACTGTTGGTCTCGGGACTGTGGTGGAGGTACCGCTACGACAGGTTCGGCTGGACCACCCGCTCCTCGGAGGTGTACGAGACGCGGCTGCTCAACCTGGCCTCGCCGGTCTTCCACTACGGCATCCTCTTCGTGCTGGCGGGGCACTTGATCGGACTGTTCGTCCCGGCCTCCTGGACGTCGGCGGTGGGAGTGGCCGAACGCCCCTACCACCTCTTCTCCTTGGTGGGCGGAACACTGGCCGGGGTGCTGACGGTGGCAGGGCTCGCCGTGCTGGTCTACCGGCGCCGCACCAACCGGCCCGTCTTCCGCGCCACCACCCGCAACGACAAGGCGATGTACCTGCTGCTGGGCGGCGCCCTGTGCTGCGGCATGTACGCCAAGCTCGCCCACTCCACTCCCGCTCACGGCTACGACTACCGGGCCACCCTCGCGGTGTGGGCGCGCAGCCTGTTCACACTGCGACCCGACCTGGCGGCCATGGCCGAGGTCCCGGTGGCCTACCAGGTGCACGCCGTGGTCGGCATGGTGCTGATCGCGGCCGTTCCCTTCACCCGGCTCGTGCACATGTTCAGCGCGCCCTGGTGGTACCTGATGCGCCCCTACATCGTCTACCGCAGCCGCCCCGCAGGGCAGCCTGCCGAACGCCCGCCGCGCCGCGGGTGGGAGAGCATCGACGTGTGACCTCCTCGCCCCGCCGCCGAGCGCTTCGCATACATCCCTCTCACAGGCGGCTTCCGCGCCGGGCGTACGCGGCGACCCCCACGACGGTCAGGAGGGCCGCGGTCGTGGCGGAGGTGACGGTGGGCGGCTCCTGCACCATCCATGTGAGTGCCTGCCCGCCGAGGGAGATGCGGGGGCCGACCGCGATCATGAGCAGCCCCCAGCCGACCGAGGGCATCCAGGCCGTGCGCGCCCCGAAGCATGCTGCGCTCAGGGCGGTCGACGCGGTGAGCGCCGGAACGGCTTGCGCGAGGTTGTCGAACGGCACCGTGTGAGACTGCCGGGCGGTGATCAGGTGGTCGGCAGCCAGCAGGCTGAGGAGGAGCCCGGCGAGCAGCGTCAGATGGAGGGTGCGCACCAGCCGCCAGGGGAGGGCGGTGGCGCGTTCCAGCTCCTCGTCGGGACCGGCGAGCGTGCGGGGGACGGCGGCGACGCCCAGCACGACGGCGATCAGACCGATCCTGTGGGCTGTCGCCGGATCGTCCGTCAGGTATCCGGTCCAGGCGAGGCAGGCCGCGGCCAGGAAGACCAGCAGGGTGGCTGGAATCGACCGGGAACGCGCGTACAGCATGAGGCCGCGCGAACCCCGGGTCATCGGCCCGCTCCCCGGCCCATGATGACGGCCAGTGGGTCACCGCAGGTCAGTCCGGCCTTCCGGCCCTCCCCTATCCGGGAGTAGCGCTCCTTGGCGGGCAGTGGGCGCAGCGTGTCGTATGCCTCGCGGGCGCCGGGGCTCAGCTCGTCGGTGGGGGTGCGAAGGAGCAGCGCGGCCACCGCGTCCGAGGCGTCGGTGGCGCGGGTGAAGTCCTTCTCCTCGCTGTAGCAGGCTTCGTCGAACATGGTGTCCTGGGCGAGGGCAGCCAGAAGAACGTCCGGCTTCCACCTGATGCTGCCTGACTGGGTCAGCTGCGGGAACTCGGTGCGCACCGTGCCGCGCTTCCCGCCGTGGGACGCCGGTGCGGCAGCGTCGAGCTTCCAGCTCTCCGGCTTCTCCTCGACCCGCTCCGGGCCACCCGGTACTTCGGCGAAGGCGTCGAGCACTTTCTGGGCGGGTGCGACGAGTGTGGGCAGGGCGTGCGTGTGCACCTTGGTGACACAGATCCGGTTGTTCTCCCGCGCGCAGACCAGCGCGGTGGCCTGCGGGTCGCGGACGATCGCGCCGGAGGGGGCCAGGAGGGCCGCGAGGGCGATCCCGGCGACGGCCGGCGTCAGGGCCAGCCAGCGGGCACGCCTGGTGCCCGCGACGGTCAGCAGCACGCCGGTGGCACCCAGAGCGGTGAACCAGACGCACTGGCTCACGGACAAGGAGGGCAGCACCCGGTGGAAGTCGTCCGTCTTCGGCAGCATCGGAAGCACCACGTCCACCAGGCGGTTGGCCGGTCGTTCGTCCGCGCTGACGGCCAGGACGAGAAACAGTGCGACTGCCGCCAGCGGCGCCGCGACCGGTGTGGCCACGGCACGTCCGATGCCCAGGCCGAGCAGGGTGACGGCGATGGCGGCCAGCAGTCCCACCGCGAGGCCCAGCGGCCACTGTCCGCCGCTGTAGGTCGCATGCCGGGCGATCAGCGTCGCCGCCCAGGCGACCACGCCCGCTTCGGCGATCACCACCGCGCCGACGATCGCCACGAAGGCGGGCAGCAGCCGCACCGGGCGCGGACGGGGTGTGGCGGCGAAGAGTTCGGAAACCTCGTTGCGGCCCTCACGCCCGCCGTGCCAGATGCCGGCTGCCAGCACCACCGGCAGCGAGACCCAGGCGATGGCCCGCGCCGACTGGACCAGCGACGCCCAACTGGCCGCCCACTCCTGGATGTCCATCCAGAGAAAGGCACGAGTCAGCGCGGCCAGCACCAAGAGGAGCGGCAGCGCGATCGAGCGCTTCGCCTCCAGGCGCACGATTCGGAACATCACGGTCTCCCACGGGTGGTCGGGTACATCGGGACAGGAAGAGCGGAGGAGGGCATGCCCGTCGCTACCGTCCGGCTTCGGGCTGATTTGCGGGATGCCGGCGCAACAGGGCCGTGTAGCCGCGCTCTATGGCGCTGTCGCCCTGGTCGGTGTCACTGCCCGCGGCACGCAGGTGGTCGAGCGGGCCCGCGAAGACCGTGCGGCCCTCGTCCATGAGTACAACGCCGGCGCAGGCCGCGCCGACGTCCTCGACGAGGTGGGTGGAGACCAGCACACAGGACTGTTCCCCGATGTCCCGCAGCAGCGTGCGGAACTCCATGCGCTGGGCGGGGTCGAGGCCGACGGTGGGTTCGTCGAGCAGCAGGATGGCGGGGTCGTTGACGATTGCCTGGGCGATGCCGGCGCGGCGCAGCATGCCGCCGGAGAGCGATCCCATCCGGTCCTCGGCCCGGTCGGTGAGGTCGACCCGGTCGATGGCGTGCTGCACAGCGTCGGCCATCCGGTGGCGGGGCACTTCCTTGAGCCAGGCCATGTAGGCGACGAACTCGCGCAGTGTGAAGCGCGGATAGTGGCCGAAGGTCTGGGGCAGGTAACCCAACTGGCGGCGCAGTGCGCGCAGTTCACCACGGCTGCGCAGAGCGCTGCCCAGGAGTTCCAGGTCGCCGCTGTGCGGGGTCAAGACGGTGGCGAGCGTACGGATCAAGGTTGTCTTGCCCGCTCCGTTGGGACCGAGCACGCCGTGCACACCGGTGCCCAGGTTCAGGTCGATTCCGTCGACGGCGGTGCGTCGGCCCCGCCGCACGGTCAGCGCCTGAGCCTGGATGTGATGGGCGTAGCGGGTGGGGGCCGTCTCGCTCGGACTGACGGTTGTGGGCATGGTCGTGCCTCCTGGGATTGCGGGTGAAAGGCTGTGCGGGAAGAAGAACGCTCCGCTCCTCAGCGATGCCGGGCGCCGCTCTTTCGAGGGTGCAGATAGGCGTTACGGCGCAGGACGACGGCGACACCGAGGAACGCGGCCGCGGCAGCCCACCCCGGGGCGGCGGACTCCAGCAGGTAAGGCGGGACACCGCGGCCCCTGCCGAGGGTGGGGAGCACCACGAACAGTGCCCATCCGGCGCCCAGCGCGGTAGCCGCACGCTGGATGTCCACCACGCTGCCCAGCGCGAGGGCTGCGCACGTCAGTGCCAGGGCAGGCAGCAGGACCAGCGCGGGTGCGGTGCCGGTGATCCAGCCGGCGGCTGCCAGGGCCGGAATCACCAGGGACAGCACGGCTGACGACCGCCGCAGGACCAGCCCGAGACCCACCCTCGGGGTGGATGCGATCAGCTCATGGGCCGGATCGAAGCGCGGGCCCCAACTCACGGCCACTCCCAGCAGTGGCATCGCCGGGGCCAGCAGCATCAGAAGCGGGGAGTTGCGTGCCGCGGCGGAAGACAGGACCAGGGCGCAGAGAACGATGAGCACGACCGCCATGACCCACGGCCCGAACGCGGGAGCCGCCCACCGGCTCAGCACCGTTCGTACCCGGCGCCACCGGCGGCGGCGTACCGGCGGCAAAGCCTCCGACAGGCGCGCGTGCACCCGGTCCATCAGCGCGGTGTCGGCCGGGCAGTGGGTGGCAGACACTTCCCTGACCTCCGCCTGGCAGGCAGCGCACTGCTCGACATGGCCCTCCAGCGCCCACAGCGCCCCGGCGCTCGCACCGTCGGACGCGCCGGAGGCCCGGACGTAGCTCATCAGCAGTTCGCGGGGCACGTGCGCAGTCATGACAGGGCCTTTCGCAGTTCGAGACGAGCGCGGCGGGCACGCGTCTTGACGGTGCCTTCCGGGACCCGTAGCAGCACGGAGGTCTCGCGGACCGTCAGCCCGTCGAGCACCATGGCGGTCAGCACCTGGTGCAGCTCGGGGGCCAGCCGGTCCAGCGCAGCGCCGAGATCGCCTCCTATCGCGGCCTCCAGCACTTCGTGCTCGGCCGAGGGCGCCAGGTCGGGTGTGGCGCACGCCGGCGGGAGGGCGCGGTGGCGACCGCGTGCCCGGAAGGCGTCCACCAGCCGACGGGCGGCGACCGTCCACAACCAGCTGCCCGCTTCCTCGCCGCGCAGGCTGTCGGCGAACGGCCCGGCCGCCCGCCACACCGCGAGGTAGGTCTCCTGCAGGACTTCGGCGACGATTTCGTCGTCCGCGCAGCGCCGCCGCAATCGCGCGGTCAGCCAGGGGGCGCTGCGCCGGTACAGCTCGTCGAAGGCGGCAGTGTCTCCGCGGGAGATCCGCCGGACCAACTGCGCCTCGGTCAAGGAAGCCGGTGAACGTTTCACGTCCTAGCCTGACGGCGCACCGCGGCTTGGGGTTTTCCTGAGCGGCGTGTCCTACATCACAATGCGTGGACCGCGCCGGTCGACAGCCTCCTGGCGCGGCGCCGGACAGCGGGACAGAAGCGCATGGTCGAAAGCCGTCCCAGTGACCTGAGCAGGAGATGCGTCGGCAGCAGGTCGAGGGTCCCTCCGCGCACCCCGGAGCGCTCCTCGCACGCTGGGCCAGGGGCGGGGCCGTCGCACGACGACGCCCCGGCCTCCCGGCGCGCCCCCGCTGGGCATCGGTCGCCGTCGGCGGTGGAACCCTCGGACCCGGACGGCTCGTACACGCGACCAGCGACGGGTGTACGACTCAGGTCGCTGACGCATCTCCCACTCAGGTCACCGGGATCGGAGGCGCATCATCAGCGCCTGGCGGCCGTTGGCGATGAACGACTCGGTCGCGGTGTCGTTGCGTGCGTCCTCCGCGAGGGCGAGACCGGGGAAGCGCTCGAAGAGCGCCGGGAGCGCGATGCGCCCCTCCAGCCGGGCGAGGGGGGCGCCGACACAGAAGTGCACACCGTGGCCGAAGGAGAGATGGTCCGTACGAGTCGGCCGCTCCACATCGAAGACGTCAGCGTCGGACCCGTGGTGCTCCGGATCGCGCCCGGCACCCGCATAGTTGACGAGAATCGCCTCTCCCGCCCTGATCACGGTGCCGTCGTCGAGCTCGATGTCCTCGACGGCATACCGCAGCGGGAGGTTGGCGATGGGGGGCTGATGGCGCAGGGACTCCTCCACGGCGCTGTCCCAGGAGCACTCCCCGGCGCGTATCCGGGCCAACTGGCCGGGGTTCTCGACGAGGTTGCGTATCGCGTGGTGGAGGAGGTTGACGGTGGTCTCGTGGCCGGCGCCGATCATCAGGAAGAGCGTGTCCAGGAGTTCCTGCTCGCTCAGGCGGGAGCCGTCGGCGTCGCGGGCCGCGATGAGCGCGGTCGTGAGGTCCTCGCCGGGCTTCTCCCGTTTGCCGGCCACCAGGTCGCACATCACGCGCATCAGCGTGGCCATGTGAGCCTCGGCCTCCTCCGGGCTCTTGGAAGTGGAGAAGAGCCCGTCGACGGAGGTGCGGAGGATGTCGCGGTCGCCTTCGGGGACGCCGTACAGCTCGCAGATGACGGCGATCGGCAGGGGATAGGCGAAGCCCTCGCGCAGGTCGACCGGGCCGGGCCGCGCGGCGTGTGCCGCCTCCAGGTCGTCGAGCAGGCCGGCGGTGAGCTCCGCGATCCGCGGACCCAGCCGCTCGGTGCGGCGCGGCGTGAACGCCTGGCTGACGAGCGTGCGCAGGCGGCGGTGGTCGGAGCCGTAGGCGGTGAACATGTTCTGCACGCCGACCCAGCTCATCAGCGACCAGTCGGCGGGTATCTCGCCGTTGCGGAACGCCGTCCAGTGCTGCCGCGGGTCCTTGGAGACCCGCTTGTCACCGAGCAGGCCCCTGACCACCGCATGGTGCCCTACTGACCACGCCACCACCCCGCCAGGGAGTTCCACACGCGCCGCAAGCCCCTGGCCCCGGAGGTGTGCGGCCTCGCCGTGGACGTCGCCTCCCCGGGGGTCGAGTCGTACGGGCGCGCCGTCTGCTGCGGCGTGGTGGGGGCACTTGTGGTCGTGGACGGTTGCCATGGGGTGCGTCCTCCTGGACTTCCGTACGGATCTTCGGTCGAATCCTGCAACCGGACGGGCTGTGGTGGGAAGACCACCGGAAGGGCGGAGAGCCCCCGCTGATACGGGCCGGGCCGCCAGGACAACCGGGGTCGCGGAGTGGCGAGTTCGATGTCGGGGAGCCGGTCGAGCAGGACCTCGATGGCGACGCTCGCCATCATCATCGCCACCGACCAGGCCGGGCACTCGTGCGGGCCCGCGCTCCAGGCGAGGTGCGCGCGGTATCCCGAGCCGCCCGTGCCGCCCGTCGCGGAGTCGCCGCGGAGCGCCTCGTCCTGGTTGCAGGAGCCGAAGGAGATCATCACGGGCTCCCAGGCGGGCAGCAGGATGCCGTCGATCTCCAGGTCGTGCACCGGGTAGTGCGTCGCGTAGTTGGCCATCGGGGCGTAGTCGAGGAGCGTCGTCTCAAGGGCCTCGGCGATGCGCTGGCTGCCGGAGCGAAGGCGCCCGTAGGAGCTGTCGTCGCTGAGGAGCTGGAGCAGCGTGGAGGCGATGAGGTTCTGCTCCGGCTCCATGCCGGCGCCCATCACCAGGAGGAGCTGGTTGATGATCTCCGAGTCGTCGTCGTTGCTCGACGGGTGGGCGAGGAGCCAGGAGGCGACGTCCTCGTCCGGCCTGCGCCGCTTCAGGGCGACCAGCTCCTGCCACGTCTCGCTCAGCGCGACGTTGGCCTGAGCGGCCTCGGGGCCGCCGTCGAAGACGGTAGCGGTGAGCTGGTGGATGCGGCGGCCGAGGTCGCCGGGGACGCCGAACATCGCGAAGAGCATCTGGAGCGGCAGCAGCGCGGCGTACTCGCCCATGAGATCGGCCTCGCCGCGCTCGGCGAAGGCGTCGATCAGGCGGTCGGCCGTCTCCCGGGCCGTGCGGCGGAGCGTGGGCGGGTCGAGGCGGCCGAGGCTGTCGCGGACGGCGGTGCTGAGCCTGCGGTGCTCCTCGCCGTCCTCGTAGAGCGCGTTGGGCCGCACCCGCATCATCTCCAGGACGGGAGGCATGGGCAGGCCCTGCCGCTCCCGCGCCTCGAACCAGGGGCCGGAGTTCTTGCTGAACTCCGGGTGCTGGAGGATCTTCAGCGCGGTGTGGTACCGGACGACGAGGGAGACCTCCACGTCCTCATGGATCCTGGCCCGGACGATCGGTGCCGTCTCCCGTGCACGCGCGTAGAGCGGTGCCGGATCGTGGGTGAACTCCTCGCCGTACAGCAGAAGGGGCGCCTGGTCCCGCGGATCCGGGGTGTCCCCCGGGGCGCGTGTGGAGGTGTCTGGCTGGGTCACACGGTCTCCTGGAGGGCATGCGGGCGGCGGTTGCGGTCCTTCAGGTGGAGCACGAGGTTCACCAACGCGTCCCGTGAGGAGGCGCGTTCGCGGGCGTCGCAGGTGAGCAACGGAGTGTCGGGGTCGAGTTGGAACGCCTCCTGGAGCTCCTCGGCGTCGTACGTGTCGTTGCCCTCGAACTCGTTGACGGCCACGACGTAGGGGAGGCCGAGCGCCTCCAGGCGGTCCATGGCCTGGAAGGAGTCCTCCAGCCGCTCGGTGTCGGCCAGGACGACGGCGCCGAGCGCGCCGCTCGTCATGTCGTCCCACAGCGGCTGGAAACGCTGCTGGCTGGGGGCGCCGAAGAGGTACACGATCAGGTCGGGCTGGAGGGTGATCCGGCCGAAGTCCATCGCCACCGTGGTCTCCGTCTTGCCCATGCGGCGCAGCCGGTCTATGTGCTCGCCCGCCTGGGTCATCGGCTCGTCGGTGGTGAGGGGTTCGTAGTCGGACAGCGATCTGATCATGGTCGTCTTGCCGACTCCGAGTGGCCCCACCACGACGAACTTCACCAGGGTGATGTCTCCGTCGGGAAGGTGCGGCACCGAGCGGTCGGTGTGGGGGGTGTCAGAGGTTTCGGAGTCCATCCAGCACTCTCTCCAGCAGCGCGTCCGTCTGCTGTGCGTAGGCGGCGGCGAGGTGGGTCGGCGGTGGGGGAGCCTGCGCGGTCACCAGGCCGCCGTCGACGAGGTCGGAGACGACGACCTTGGTGACGCTCACCGGCAGCGAGAGCTGCGCGGCGATCTCGGCGACGGTGAGCCCCCCGTCCCGGCAGATCGCCACCACCCGCTCCTGTTCCGGGCTGAGTTCGGTGGGCGCCATCGCCACGGGCGGCGGTGGCAGATGCCGCACCCGCACCACGGTGATCAGGTCGAGCGTGTTGCGGGTGGGACGGGAGCGACCACCGGTGACGGCGTAGGGGCGGACCAGCCGAGGCGCGCGGTCTGCCCGTGCGCCGGGGTTCACGAGGGTGCGTCCGCGCCGCGCCGGGGTGTCGCCATGTGCTCACCCAGGCGCAGCACGCAGGTGTGGGCGGCCGTCGTGAGCGCCGCCAGGTCGACGTCGCGGTCCGCCCGGACGGCGAGGAAGCTCTGGTCGCCCGCTCCGACGATCATGAGGAACCCGCCCTGGTAGGAGTTGATCGTCTCCTCCCAGGTGCCCTCCTCACCGCTCATGGCGCGCTGCGCGTAGCTGCGCGCCAGGGCCTGGATGCCGGAGGCGGCGGCAGCCATCGGCTCGGCGTCGGCCGTCTGCAACTCCTTGGAGTGCGCCCGCCTGATGCCGTCGCCGGAGAGGAGCACGGCAGCGCGCGTGCCGGGGACGGCGTCGACGAGCTGCTGGTCGAGAATCCAGCCGAGGTCGTTCTCGACGTCGTATCGAGGGGTTTCACGGAACGTTCGGGAGGTCATGGTCGCTGTGTCCTTCACTCGGCGTGCGGATCGCCGTCCGCAGTGCCGGACTTGGGGCGGGGAGCGTTCTGCCAGGCACCCATGCGGGCGCCTGCCGACGACGGGTCGACTCGGGGGGCCGTCGCCGGTGGGAGCGGCGCGGGCATGGCGCCGGCCGCGGCGCCGCGATTGCGTACAGGCAGGCCGTGACGGGTACGACGCTGGCCGGCTGCGGCGTCCGGCTCCGGCGACGGGTCGTCGGCCGGTGCCCAGGGCTGCTCCTCGCGCCGGGCGGTGGCGGGCGCGTCACTCGCGGGCTCGTGGGGTGCCCGTGCCGCGCCGGACGGTTCCGGGGCCTGCGGCGTCGGATTCGTGGTCGCGGCGTGTTCCGCCGGCTGGGGGGCGCCCGCCCGCTGGTGGACGGCCGATTCCTCGCTGCGGGGCAGGGGGATGCCCGGCGGGTGGGTGGGCTCGCCCCCGGCGTCCCCGGAGAGGGGCACCGCTGGGGCACGGTGCGCGCCGGACCGGCCCGCGGGCGTCGCGTCCTCGGGGGCGTCGGTGAGGAGCTGGGTGGGGAGCGTCACCGTGACGCGGACGCCGGCGAGACGGGAGCGGCGGTCGATCACGATGCGCAGGCCGTGGCGCTGCGCGATGCGGCCGGTGAACGCGTAGCCGATGCGTGGCGGATCGCCGAGATCTCCCACGCCGGCGGTGACGGTGCCCGAGGCGAGCGACTGGACGCGCGCCAACTCGTGGTCGCTCATCCCGCGCCCGCCGTCCTCGACGCTCACCGCCACACCGTTGGCCACGCGCATCGTGCTGACCTCGACGACGGAGCTGGAGGGCGAGAGCGTCACCGCGTTCTCCAGCAGGTGCCCGAAGAGCTGGATCAAAGGTTCGACGGCCTGGGTGCGCACGGCGACCCGGGGCCGGTCGAGGATGCGTACACGGTGGTAGTCCGGCGCCGTGGACAGGGCGCCGCGCAGCACGTCGTACAGCGGGGTGGTGGGGCGCTGACGCCCGGGCGCGCTGCCGGCGAGCACTCGGAGCGAGAAGAGCCAGCGGGCGAGGCTCTGCGCCTTGTGGTCGATCGGGAGGAGGCTGCCGAGGACCTCGGGGTCCTCGTGCTCGTGCTCCATGTCCTCGATCAGCTGTTGCAGCTGGTAGACGAGCGTGAGCAGGCGGTCGGCCACGCCGCGCAGCGCGTTCTCGGCGGACTCCTCGGCGCGCTCCCTGGCCTGCACCGAAACCTGGCGGAAGGCGTCCACCACCTCGTCGAGTCGCGCGTCGAACTCGGTGCCGTGGAACCGGGCGGTCGCAGGACCCGGATCCTGCTCCGCCAGGTCGGTGCGCCGGGCGGCGAGTGCGGGCAGCCGCCGGTGCACGAGCTGCGTCAACTCCGAGTGACGCAGCTCCTCCTCCTGTCTGAGCCGCCCGGTGATCTGCGTCTGCCGCACCAGCAGCACCAGCAGCACCAGGGACATCAGCCCCATGGCGATGAGCGACCAGGCCAGTATCTGCGTCATCAACACCTCGACCGGAAGACGGAGCGGTCACGGGCGGGTGCCGGGCGGTCGCCGTGCTGGTGGGAAGCATGGGTCGGAGCGACGGCGGTGCGGGCGGCGACGGCTTCCGGCCGACGGAACGGCCAGAGAGCCGCTGGGACGCCGGTGTGGTCCATGTGGTGCCGTACCTCGATCGCGAGTGCTGCCGAATGACGTCTGCCCGAGCCCCCGAAATCCCGTGCCGAGCACGGAGCATGACGGCCCGTCGTGACGGACCGGCATCCAGTGATCATACCGCCATTCCACCCCGGATGGGGAATCTTCCTTCCGCTTCTCCCGCTGGTGAGGGGGGTGTGTGTCCGAATGTGGAAGATCTTGTGAAGTGGGTGAAGAGCACCTCACGACGGGCTCGGTGGGGGCTGGCGGGGGCGGCGATGGTGGTGGGCCGGTTGGGCGTTGATGTCGGGCTGATGGCGGGCCGGCATCTGTACCAGGCGGCCTGTCGTGAGTGCGCGTACGACGGCGACTCGGGCGAGGAGGCCGAGGCCGCGCCGGGTGAGGACTCGAATGGGTTTGCTGTACGGCGTCGTGGTGCAGGGGCTGTGGTCGCCTGGCGCTCCGTCAGCCGGCCCGGTCCGTGTGCTTGGCGGCGAGGCTGTCGAGGAGCGGGGTGACCGCGTCGATGGCCGGGTGCTGTTCGCTGCCGCTGCGTACGACCCGCACGAACTGGCGGGTCGGCCTGTTGCTTCCTGTCAGGGGGGTGCGGACCAACTGGGGTTGGGGTGGCAGGGTCGCGGTGGAGGGGATGAGTGCGATACCGAGACCGTGTGCGACCAGGCTCGCCACGGCGCTCCAGTCGCGGGCCTGGTGGGCGATGGCCGGGCTGAAGCCGGCGCTGTTGCAGGCGGCGAGGATGAGCTGGCGCGCGGAGTCGCCGGGGAATCCCACTACCCACGGTTCCTCCGCGAGGTCGTGGAAGGCGACCGATGGGCGTCCGGCCAGCGGGTGACTGGCGCAGGTGAGGAGCTCGAAAGGGTCTTCGAAGAGCGGACGTTGTGCGAACGCGGCATCGCTCAGCGGCGGGTTGTCGGCGGTGGCCTCCACCACGGCGAGGTCGGTGTCTGCGCAGAAGAGCAGGTCGAAACAGTGCGCAGGCTCTGCTTCCCGGACCTCGATGGTCAGAGTCGGCGAGGCGTGTCGCAGCTGGGCGGCTGCCGGGGCGAGAAAGACCGAGACGGCGGTGGGGAAGCCGGCCAGCCGCAGGGTTCCGCTCAGTGCGGCCGGCCGCGTGGCGGCCAGCTCCGCCTCGGCCTGCTGCCAGTAGTCCTCCATCCGGTCCGCGTGTCGTAGCAGCACGCGGGCGGCCGGGGTCAGCCGTACCCGGCGTCCGTGCGGCTCCAGCAGAGGGGTCCCGGTATCGCGGCTGAGCTGGCGCATCTGCTGGGAGACGGCCGAGGGGGTCAGATGCAGGGAGCCGGCTGCCGCAGTGACCGTGCTGTAGCGGGCGATCGCCCGGAGGACCGTCAGGCGCCGCAGATCAATCATGAAGCTTTCTTACACGTTCTTGTGCATAAACCCAACCTGGACCTGCATGCTCGGTCGCCGGGACACTCCCAGGAGACCCCCACACCTGCGCGGAGGAGGAACGGCGACGTGTCCACATGCCCGTACTGCGGCTGGCCCGACCACGACGTGGTGGAGACCGTCTCCCGGCACGGGACCGAGGACGGCCTGACCGTCTGGACCCGCTGTGCCTGCGGCTCACTTCAGGTCAGAGCGGTCACGGCGGGCTCGGTAACGGTCACCGCACGCGGCCGTCCCCGCGCCACCGACAGCGTCCCGGGGCGGCACAGTTCGCCTGCACCGAAGGTTTGACCGTGGACAGGAGCACGGCCCCCGCCCGGCCGGCCGCCGCCACCGGCTCGGCAATGGTCCTGGTCAGCGTTTTGGCCATGCAGGGCGGCCAGACCGCCGCCACGGCCGCCTTCGCCCTGGCACATCCGATCGTGATCACCGCTTTGCGGTTCGGGTTCGGCGCTCCGCTGCTGTGGCTGACCCGGCGGCCCCGCCTCCCCGAAGACCGCGGCTCCCTGCTGCTCATCGCCGCACTGGGCACGTCCCTGGCCGCAGTCAACATCACCATCTATCTGAGCCTGTCCAGGATCCCCCTGGGCATCGCCGTCCCCTTGCAGTTCCTCGGTGCCCTGGCCGTCTCCCTGGCCGGTGCGCGCCGTCCGCTCCACCTGGTGTGGGCGGTACTGGCCGCCGGCGGAGTGTTTTTGATCAACTACCGCTCCGCAGGCTCTCTTTCCGGGGCCGGCATCGTTCTCGCTCTGGCCTCGGCAGTCCCCTGGGCCGCCTACATGCTCCTCGGCTCCCACGCCGGCCGCCGCTACCGGGGAGACAACATCCTCGCACCGGCGACCCTGTGGGCTGCGCTGCTGACCGTCCCCCTCGCTGTGGCGACACAGCCGCAGGCGCTCTTGGACCCGCGCGTCCTCGGCGCCGGCTCGGTCGTCGCCCTGCTCAGTACCGTGGTGGCCAACTCCCTGGAACTCGCGGCACTGCGGCGCATCTCCTCCGCAGCCTTCGGCATCCTCGTGAGTCTGGAACCGGTCGCCGCCGCCCTCCTCGGACTCCTCGTCCTGGGCCAAGAGCTGACCTGGACACAATGGCTGGCCACATTCCTCATCGTCACCGCAGCCATCGGCACGACGACCGACCAGCGGCACTCCGGCCCGCCGCCCCGTCGCCCCAGCCACCTACCGACAAACGAACGTGCCGGTACGGGAGCCACCCGCCGCACCCGCTCCCGCGTCTGTTGGCGGTATCGCCCACACAGGGCACCGCCGCAACACCTCTCGGCCGGCCAGGCTGAGCCCTCCAGCGACGCCGAAGGGGCACGGCCTGCACGGGTCTCTTCTCGCGGATCATGAGCGGAGCTGGTCAGAAAACCACACCCGGTGCGAAGAGCCCGGGCGCATGGCGGGCGGGGACGACGGCGGGGCGGGCCCCCAGCGGCCCGTTGTGACATCCGGGCCGGCTCCCGCTTCCGCAGCCCACCCATGACGACCCTCGCCGCCGCGGCTCGGTGAGCGCCTCGGTGGTCGGCGTGTGGCTCTGGCGGCCCGCCTCGTCGAGCAGTGCGGGACGTACGTCAGAGCAGGCGCGCTCAGAGCTCGATCACGTTCACCTCTCCCTCGCTGCCGGCCTCCGATGAGGAGGAGCAGGAGGCGGTCGGAGAGCCGGGGACGCACAGCGTGGTCGGCGCCTGATCATCCGAGCGGAGTGAAGAGATAGCTGGTCAGCTTGGCCGACTCCGGGGCTTCAGGGTGGCGTTCGGGAGTGGGGGAGCGGGCAGTGGGTCCCCGTCGTAGCCCTCCACCTCGCCGAACCTCCGCCCAGCTGCCCAGTCGGTCCTGGCACGTGCGATGTCGTCGTGCGAAGCACCGATGAAGTTCCACCACATGACGATCTCCTCGCCGAACGGTGTGCCGCCGAGGAGGAGCAGGCGGGCGGGGGTACCTGCCGTGTTGGTGAGGGTCGCAGTGGCGCTTCCGGGGCGGAGGTAGCCGAGTGCGGCAGGGCCGAGCGCCTGTCCCGCGAGGGTGATCTCCCCGGTGTCGACGAGCACGCCGTGCTCGAAGTCCGGGTCGACCGCGAGAGTGGTGGCCGCGTGCGGTTCCAGCGTGATCTCGGCGCCGAGCAGCGGGGTGAACGTGGGCACGGGGGAGGAGTCGCCGGCGAGGGAGCCGAGGAAGACGCGGGCTTCTCCGCCCCGCAGGGGGACGGGATGCGGCACGTGGTGCTGGAAGGCGGACGCGGTGTGCCGGTGCGCTGCGGGCAGTGCCACCCACAGCTGGACGCCGTGGAGGACGGTGGTCCCCGCGGTGGAGACCTCCGAGTGGCTGATGCCGTGGCCGCCCGTCATCAGGTTCAGCTCGCCCGGGCGGACGAGCGCACGGGTGCCGAGGCTGTCGCGGTGCTCGATCTCGCCCGAGAACAGCCAGCTGACGGTCTGCAATCCGGTGTGCGGATGCGGGGCGACATCCATGCCGCCGGTCGAGGAGACGTCGTCGGGACCGTAGTGGTCGGCGAAGCACCAGGCGCCGATGAGCGAGCGGGCACGCTGGGGAAGCGTGCGCCGCACCGCCATCCCCCGCTGGCCGCCCAGCGGCACGCTGCGCGCGGAGAGCACCTCCACCTGGGCCGGCGGCTGTGTGTGGGGACCGGCCGCACAGCGCACCTCGGCCGGGCGTGTCTCGGTGTTGCTCACCTGGCCTGCTCCTCTTCCGGGTGACCGGATTCTCCGGGACCGGGCGATCGGGCCCTCGGGCGACCACGCGGCCGGTCCGGCGTGCTCCGCACTCCATCGTAGGGTGCCCGGACGTGTCCTTCCCGGGCACCGGGGCGGGCTGCCCGCACCATGGGAGGACCTGCCCCGACGTCCCTCGGAGTCCGTATGGCTTCCCGTGACCTCCCCGCCCCGGTCACCGGGCTGGTCCTCACCCATTTCCTCACGGTGTCGGACGTGGCCCGCTCGCGGGCCTTCTACAGCGACATCCTGGGCGGTGAGGTGGTGCTGGCGGAGAACCCGTGCATCGTCAAGCTGGCCAACGGGTGGATCATCATGAACCCCGGCGGGGGTCCCACGCCGGACAAGCCCGGTGTCACCCTGCGGCCGCCCGCCGACCGGGAGACGGCCTCCTGCTTCCTCAACATCCGCGTGGCCGACATCGACGCCTGCCACCGCGAGTGGAGCGCCAAGGGGGCCGAGTTCCTGACGCCGCCGATCGACCGCAAGGCCGAGCTGCGGTGCTATCTGCGTGACCCGGACGGGTATCTCATCGAGGTAGGGCAGGCGACGGGGATGCTCCGGGGCGTCTTCGCCGATCCGCCCGCGACGGCGGACTGACGGCCTGCCTGGTGCAGCGGAGGACTCACGACTGTCACGCGCACGGCAGCTCCGCTGTGACGATGGTAGGTCCCCGGAGGGGCTGTGCAGGCGCAGTCGTCCGTCGAGGGCGCCCACCCGGCTGCGCAGCCCGGTCAGCCCACTGCACTCGCGGCCGCCCTCCTCGGCCCGCTGCGGCTGTGGACCCGTACCTGGCTCTGTTCACGAAGACGGACAGCACTTGTTGAGGGGTTTGGGAGGCAGCCAGCGTCCGCGCGGAATCGGACGTCCACGATCGTGCGCACCGCGCTGAGCTGCTGTGCGTGTCAAATAGCAAGGGTCATTCCCTCGTTTGCAGTCAGGATCTCCCCGGTGTAGGCGACACCGGCCTCGGCAACGGACTGCCTACGATCGGCCCCGGGCCAGAAGTGCGTCAGCACCAGGCGCGCCACTCCCGCGCGAGCAGCCCATTGGCCGGCCTGGGTGGCGCTGAGCAGGTAGGGGTCGACAGCGGCGCCTTGCAGTGTTGCTCCGGCGACCAGCAGATCCGTGCCAGTCGCCAATTCGCCGAGCACGGGGTCGGGGCCGGCGTCGCCGCTGTAGGCCACGCTCAGGTTCGGGCCCGTCAGTCGCACTCCCGCGTGTGGCACGTGATGCGGAAGGAGTCGCCCGTTCAGAAGGAAAGGACCGACTTGGTAAAGGCCCGGCAGCGGACGCGATTCGAAGACCTCGTGCAGGTCCTCGGTCGGCTCCATCGCCTGCACTCTCCCCAGCACCCCCGTAGGGCAGTACAGCGGCACACGCTCCCGGCGCCCGCCGCCGTAGAGCAGCACTCGGCACAGGGCGCTCAGATCCGCACAGTGATCCGGGTGCTCATGGGTGATGACGACGGCGTCGACCTCGCTCGCCGTACATCGCGCCAGCAGTTGGGGCAGCGTCGCGTATCCGAGGTCCAAGACCAGGCGGAAGCCGTTTGCCTCCAGCAGGAAGCCGCTCGCTGCCCGTCCTGCCTCCGGCCAAGCACCACACGTTCCCAGCACAGTTAGGGAGTTGCACATCGGCACATGCTTCCACGATGGAGTAGGCGGAACCGTCAGTCGGGCGCCGGCGGACCCGGTGCTGTCGCTCCTCGCGGGAATCGAACACGGCCCCTCCGGCGTACGTCTCGACGAGACCCCACTGCTCACCCAGCCAGTAACCGGCCATGACGAGCACCGCGTTCCACACCAGGCTGCCCAGGGTGGTCAGCAGCACGAACACCGGCACGCGCATGCGCTTCAGGAGCCCAGCGCAGTGCGTGCCGGGAACGGAGGCCGCATCGAGGAGGCGCGCCGGGGGGCGCGGTTGTTCGCGAAGTTGCCGCCGCTCTCGCCGTCGCCCTTCTGGCCCGCCTCGACGGTCACCGGTCGCCGGTGGCCACGCGGCCGGTCGCCGGCTGCCCGGTCATCGGCGGGGACCGCGCGTGCCCCCTGCGCCTTTGCCTCCCTTGCGACGGATTTTGATGTCGCGCATGTCCGTGACCGCCACGCGCAGGATCCGATGGGGATGACCGTGGGCCTCCAGGGCTTCCGTGGCGCGGAGGGCGGCCCAGGACTCCTCGTCGGGTTCCTCTCCCTCGGGGGGCGGCGGGATCTGGCAGCGGAAGGTGAAGGCCGACAGGCTGCTGTCGCACGTGAAGGTGCCGGCTTCGGTGAAGGAGGTGCCGAAGCTCTCGGCCGCCTCCCGCAGAGCGGCGCGGGAGGCGTCGCCGAGGCCGGTGAAGGTTCCTCTGATGGTCACCCGGAACACGGTCGGTCCTTTCGTGGGGTGTCGCCGCGTACGGCGTAGGTGAAGGCGCGTTCGCCCAGCAGTTCCTCGACGGCGTCGAGGAGTTGGAGGACGTCGGTGGCGATCTCGTCGGGGGTGCGTCCCGCGACCAGGCGGCGCCCGATCTCGGCGAAGACCATCGAGTGGAACCATCCGATCTGCCCTGCGGCGGCGCACAGCGCGGGATCGTCCCTGTCGGTGCCGGTCTCGGTGGCGAGCTGTGCGGCCAGCGCCTCGGTCATCTCGTGGCCCAGATCCTCCAGGCGTGCGGTGAGGGTGGGGGCGGCCCGCATCATCTCGAAGACCTGCCCGAAGCCGTCCGTGAGGCCGAGCTGCCGTTCGCGGCCGCGTACTTCCTCGCGGAGCCGGGTGAGTACGGCGCGGGCGGGGGAGGCGCCCGCCGGCCGCTCGCGGACGATCTCGGCGAGCCGCAGGGGGGAGGCCTCGTCGGGCGGCAGCACCAGGTCCTCCTTGGCCTCGAAGTAGTTGTAGAGGGTGTTCACGGACACCTCCGCCTCGGCGGCGACCTCCGCGATGGTCACCTTGTCGAAGCCCCGCTCCACGAACTGGCGCATGGCGACCTTGCGGATGCGCCGCCGTGTCTGCCGCTTCTTGCGTTCCCGCAGCCCCTCACTCATGCAGGAAGTCTAACCCGACTGCAAAGCTGCATTGGATTGCATTTTTTCAGTCCACTGTGTTTTCCTCCTCTGTATGGCACCTCGTATGGCATCTGGTACGACACCTCCTGCGGCACCCGCCGCCTCTCCTGGCCGGCCCGCTCTCGACATCCGCGGGCTCAGCCTGACCTACGCGCTCGGTCCTGGCCCCGTGCACGCCGTGCGGGGGCTCGACCTGACGGTGGGGCGCGGGGAGATCCTCGGATTCCTCGGCCCCAACGGAGCGGGCAAGACCAGCACGCTCCGCATGCTCACCACCCTGCTGCGGCCCACCGGCGGTACGGCCCGCGTCGCCGGGCACGACCTGCTCACGGAGCCGGCCGCCGTGCGCTCCCGGATCGGCTACGTGGCCCAGGCCGGCGGCCTCGACCCGGGCTGCGGCGCCCGCGAGGAGCTGGTCACCCAGGCCAGGCTGCACCACGTGCCCAGGGCCGAGGCGCGGCGCCGGGCCGCCGAACTCGCCGACGACCTCGGTCTGACGGAGCTGCTGGACCGGCCGACGGCGGCTTACTCCGGTGGCCAGCGGCGTCGGCTGGAGATCGCCCTCGGCCTGGTCAACCGGCCCGAGGTGCTCTTCCTCGACGAGCCCACCACCGGGCTCGACCCGGGCAGTCGCGCCGAACTGTGGGACCTGGTGCGCCGCATCCGCCGCGACCACGGCACCACGGTCTTCCTGACCACCCACTACCTGGACGAGGCCGACGCGCTCGCCGACCGGGTCGTCGTCGTGGACAGCGGCCGCACCGTCGCCGAGGGCACCCCCGAGGCGCTCAAGCGGGACCACGGGCCCGGCCCGGACGCCTCCCTCCAGGACGCCTTTCTCGCCCTCACCGGACGCGGCCCCAGCCGGGAACCCGTCGCCATCTGAAACCCATCCCGCCCCGGCGGCCCGATGCGTCTGACACACCGGCCGCGGTCGCCTCACCGACGGAAGCGCTCACCGCCATGACCACCGCCACCGCCCCTTCCCCACCCACTGCCCCCGCGTCGCCGGAGGGCGGGCACTTCTGGGCCGACACGGGCCTCGTCTTCGGCCGCTGCCTGCGCGCGACCCTGCGCTCGAAGACGAGCCTCTACTTCGGAATGCTCCAGCCGCTGCTCTTCCTGGCCCTCTTCGGGCCGCTGCTGACCCGCCTCGACCTGGGGCAGGAGGGGTCGTCGTGGCAGATGCTCGTGCCCGGCCTCCTCATCCAGCTGGCGCTGCTGGGCGGCTCCTACGTGGGAATGGGGCAGCTGGTCGAGCGCACCACCGGCGTCGTCGACCGGATGCGGGTCACCCCCGTCAGTCCGCCGGCCATGCTGCTGGGCCGCACCCTGCGGGACGTCGTGCAGCTGGTGGCCCAGTCCGTGCTGCTCGTGCTCCTCGGGCTGGCCTTCGGGCTGCGGGCCCCGTGGTGGGGGATCGTCGTGGGTCTGGCCTTCGTCGCGGTGCTGTCCGCCGCGCTCGCGGCGCTCTCCCACGGTCTGGGCATGCGCGTGAAGACGCCGCCCGAGTTCGCCGCCATCGCCAACACGATCGTGCTCCCGCTGATGCTGCTCTCCGGCCTGCTGCTGCCCATGGAACTGGCCCCCGACTGGCTCGAGGGCGTCTCGCGCGCCGTCCCGTTCCGCTACACCGTCGACGCCGTCCGCGACGTCTTCCGCGGCGACTTCTCCACGGCCGGGGTCGCCGTGGGTGCCGCCGTCACCGTCGGGTTCGCCGCCGTGTGTCTGGCGGGTGCCGCCCGGCTCTTCCGGGGACGCTCCCAGGGCTGACAGCCGGCCCGGCGTGTTCGGAACGCGCGGGGCGCTCGGCGTGCTCGGGACGCTGCCTCACGCATACGTCCGCGCCCAGCGGGGACCCGCAGGGGCGCACGCGAGATGACGGAAAGGACGTGAGGTACGTGCGTGTTGCCTTTCTCGTCGCGCCCGAGGGCGCAGAACAGATCGAGCTGACCGACCCGTGGGACGCCGTGAAGGAGGCGGGTGGCACGCCCATCCTGCTGTCCACCAGTGCCGGGCCGATCCAGGCCTTCGACCATCTGGACCGGGGCGACACCTTCCCCGTCGACCAGCTCGTCGCCCAGGCAGAGCCGTCCGACTTCGACGGACTCGTCCTGCCCGGCGGTGTGGCCAACCCCGACTTCCTGCGCACGGACCCCAAGGCCGTCGCGTTCGTGAAGGGGTTCTTCGACGCGGGGCTCCCGGTGGCCGCGATCTGCCACGCTCCGTGGACCCTGATCGAGGCCGACGTGGTGCGCGGCAGGACGCTGACCTCGTATCCCAGCCTGCGCACCGACATCCGCAACGCGGGCGGCAACTGGGTCGACGAGCAGGTCAAGGTCTGCGACGGCGGTACCAACAAGCTGATCACCAGTCGTAAGCCGGACGATCTGAAGGCGTTCGACAAGGCGTTCCTGGCCGAGTTCGGCGCCGGCGGCTGACCGGCGAGGTCACTTCCCGGGGGGGCCACCCCCGCGCCGGGCTCCGGCGGCCTCTCAGGGCCGCCGGAGCCCGGCGCGCGTGTGCGGCGCGTTTCCTCGGTCCTGCTCCGCGACGTTCCCCGCCGCCGGTGTCCTCTCAGCTCCGGGTCGCGTACACGGCCCTCTCAGTTCCGGGTCGCGTACACGCCCAGCGTGACCAGGCCCAGCACCACCCAGCAGAACCAGAGCCACCCGCTGCTTCCCAGGGCCACCGTGTACGCCGTGACCACCACCAGGCCCACGACCGTGCACACGGTCATCGCCTTCGCGGATGCCGGCACCCGCGTCAGACCAGCCATCACAGCACCGTCCTCCTCCCGGCGGCCCCGCGGTGTACGGGTCGCGCACGCGCCGGGGCCGCGGCCAGGCCACCATGGTCGCCCGTCCGCGGCCCCGTGCGCCACCGCGCGCCTCAACGCTCCCGTGAACACCTCGCCGCGCCCCCAAGGGCTCGCCGGGAGGAAGGCGTGCCGGCTCCGGCCGTCCTCACTGCTCCCTGGTCCTGAGGGAGGCCAGGTAGGCGTTGTACGCGGCCAGCTCCTGATCGCCGTCCCGGTCCGCCCTGCGGTCCCGGCGCCTGGCGTGACGCTGCTCGGAGACGTACCACTGGAACACCAGGGCCACCAGCACGATCACCGAGGGGATCTCGCTGAACGCCCAGGCGATGCCGCCCGCGGCCGACTGGTCCGACAGCGCGCTGACACCCAGGGAGGCGGGCGGGTCGGAGTACGTCTCGATCATCGGCTCGGACGCCATCATCAGCGCGATGCCGAAGAACGCGTGGAAGGGCATGCCCGCGAACAGCTCCAGGATCCGCATCACGAAGCCGGGCCGGTGCGGGCCCGGGTCCACACCCATGATCGGCCAGAAGAACACCAGGCCCACGGCCAGGAAGTGCACCATCATCGCGATGTGCCCGGCCAGGGAGCCCATCAGGAAGTCGAAGAGCGGGGTGAAGTAGAGCGCGTACAGGCTCGCGATGAACAGCGGGATCGTGAAGGCGGGGTGGGTGATCACCCGCAGGTAGCGGCTGTGCAGCAGCGCCACCAGCAGCTCCCGCGGCCCCTTGCGGCCCCGCCCGGCGGACGGCAGCGCCCGCAGGGTCAGCGTCACCGGAGCGCCCAGCAGCAGAAGGATCGGCGACAGCATGCTGATCACCATGTGCTGCACCATGTGCACGCTGAAGAGCACCATGCCGTACTCGTTGAGCCCGGTGCACATCACCAGGGCCACGGTCAGCACACCGGCGACGAAGCCGATGGTGCGGCCCACCGGCCACGCGTCGCCCCGCCGCCGCAGCCGCACCACTCCCCAGCCGTAGAGCGCGAGCGCGAGCAGGCACCCCACCAGGAAGAACGGCTCACCCGTGAACGCGAGTCCCCGCGCGACCGTGAACGGCGGCAGATCCATCGTCATGCCGTGCCCGCCGTGATCCATCCGAACTCTCCCGCAACCGACCGATACGCCCGCACCAGCCTAGAACCGCCCGTGGTGGGCACCCTCGGCGGGGCACCCGTCACGGGCGGTGTCGTGTCGGAACCGGCCTCGACAGGCCCTCGGGTCCGAGTAGACCGGTCGAGGGGACCGACCGGGCCGGCTCGGGTGGGCTCAGGCCGGCTGCGTCGCCGCGGCGATCCGCTCCTGGCGCAGCGCGTCGTACCACGTGTCGTCGACGGGCGTGAGCGCGTTCACGTCCAGCGACAGCTTGATCAGCATGTCGGCGATCAGCGGGTTGCGGGCCAGCACCGGACCGTGCAGGTAGGTGCCGAAGACCGTGTCCCGCCAGGCACCCTCGGTGCCGTCGCCCGTCCCGTTGCCGTTGCCGAGCCGCACCCGGGCCAGCGGCCGTACCCCCGGGCCGAGGTGGGTGATGCCCTGGTGGTTCTCGAAGCCCGTCAGCTGGGGGAGGCCCAGGTACTCGTCGGCGTCCCCGAGGACGTCGCCGACGCAGCGTGCGGCCTCGCCGCGACTGCTGGTCACATCGAGCAGCCCGAGCCCGGCCGACCGCTCACCGAGGTCGTTGACGAACTCGTGGCCCATGATCTGGTAGCCGGCGCACACGGCGAAGACGATGGCGCCGTTGTCCACCGCCCGGTTCAGCCCGCCGTCGCGCAGCAGCCGCTCGGCGGCCAGCCGCTGCGGCCTGTCCTCGCCGCCGCCGATCAGGTAGATGTCGCCGGAGGTGGGGATCGGCTGGTCGGAGCGGACGTCCAGCCGCTGGACATCCAGCCCCCGCTGCCGCGCCCGCCGCTCCACCACGAGCGCGTTGCCCTGGTCGCCGTACGTGCTCAGCAGGTCGGGGTAGACCCACACCAGACGCAGACTCGTGTCACTCATGCCGCCAGTTCTCCTTGAGCGGGGTCGAAGGGGCCGGACGGCCGAGGGTCGGCGTGGGGGCCGTCCGGACTCCCAAGATACGGGTGGTCAGTTGCCGACGGCGCGGCGCAGGTCCTGGAACGCGGTGTAGTTCGCGATGGCCTCGATCCGTCCCGGCGGGCACCTGCGCACCGCGTCCGCGGCGTCCTCGCACACCTGGAACTGCACGCCCGCGACCTCCAGCCGCACCGCGAGGTCCAGCTTGCGGTCGCCGATCACGCAGATCGGGTGCCCGGCGAGGCGCCCGTAGTCGACGTCCCACAGCCAGGAGGTGTCGGTGCCGTCCGCGCTGCGGGCGTTCACCGAGAGGATCACCGGGGCGGGCGGCGGGTCGATCAGCGAGAAGGTCTCCAGCCATCCGGCGGGGTTCTTGGCCAGGAGCAGCCGGATGTCGCGGTCCTGGTAGCGCACCACGTCATACCGGCCGGCGACGGCCTTGACCGCGTACATCCGCTCCAGCGCCGTCTGCGGAGGCACCCCGAAGGCGGCGGCGACCGCGGCCGAGGTCGCCGCGTTGGCCCTGTTGGCCCGCCCGGGCAGCTGGAGGTGGATCGGCCAGGCGGAGCCGTGCGGGTCGAGTACGTGGTCACCCGAGAGCGCCCAGGTCGGCGTCGGGCGGCGGAAGCCGCACTCGGCGCAGAACCAGTCGTCGCCGGGGCGCTGCATCACGCCGCCGCAGGCGGGGCAGGACCACGCGTCGTCCTTCCACTCCTGGCCCGCGGCCACCCACACCACGTTCGGAGAGGAGGAGGCGGCCCAGACCACGAGCGGGTCGTCGGCGTTGGCCACGATGACGGCCTTCTGGCCCGAGAGGCCCTCGCGCCACCGCTCGGCCAGCATCCGGGTCTCGGCCGCGCGGTCGAGCTGGTCACGCGAGAGGTTCAGCAGCGCTATGGCTTTGGGCGTCACGTCCCGTGCCACACCGGACAGGTACTTCTCGTCCACCTCGATCACGCCGTACCGGGCGCTCGATCCGCCGGCCAGTGCCGAGGTGATGCCGGCAGGCATGTTGGCGCCCAGCGCGTTGGAGACCACCTCGCCGTTGGCGCGCAGCGCCTCGGCGATCAGCCGGGTGGTCGTCGTCTTGCCGTTGGTGGCGGACACCAGCACCACGTCCAGGTGCTGGGCCAGCCGCTGCAGCAGGTCCGGGTCGAGCCTCAGCGCGACCTTGCCGCCGATCACCGACCCGCTGCCGCGGCCCGCGGCCCGCGACACCGCCGCGGCCGCCTTGCCCGCCGTCACGGCCAGCTTGGACCGCGGCGACAGTGGCTCCGCATTGCCTGACATCGTCGTTGAACCTCCTTGCCCCTCGCGTAGAGGAGAAGCCTACCGAGACACGGGCCGGGTCAGGACCGCGCCACCCTGCGAAGATCACCGGTCCGGCGCCCGGCGTAGGGTGGCGGCCATGCGACGCGGCCGTATCCCGGGCTCCGACGGCGCCGTACGCCCGGTGCGGACGTACGGCGATCCGGTGCTGCACGCCCCCAGCCGCACCGTCACGGAGGCGGACGGGGCGCTGGATGAGCTGGTGGAGGACCTGTTCGCCTCGATGTACGCGGCCCGCGGTGTCGGGCTCGCGGCCTGCCAGGTCGGTGTTCCGCTCCGGGTGTTCGTCTTCGACTGCCCGGACGACGAGGACCGCCGCCACCGGGGCCATGTCGTCAACCCGCGGCTGGTGCACACGGAGGGGCCGACCGTTCGGGGCCCTGAGGGCTGCCTGTCGCTGCCCGGGCTCGAGGCCCCGACGCCGCGCTGCGACGTGGCGGTCGTCGAGGGGGAGGACGTGGCGGGGAGCCCGGTCCGGATCGAGGGCACCGGCTTCTTCGCGCGGTGCCTCCAGCACGAGCACGACCACCTCTCCGGTGGCCTCTACACCGACCGGCTCGGCGGGGTGGCGCGGTGGCGCACCCTGCGCGCCGTCCGCAGGGCGGAGTGGTCCGCGCCGCTGCCCGCCGAGGGAGAGCGGCTGCCTGCGGACGGGTAGCAGTGCGGCCCGCTACGGGCTGATGGCAGCGCGCCCGCGGACGGCCGGCGGTACGGTGCGCGGACGGACAGCGGCGCGGTTCGCGCAGGGGAGCGGCACGGCCGGGGTTCGGAAGCCCGGGCCCCCGTCCGGGCTCAGAAGCGCGGGCCGCCCACGCGGTCGCCCGCCGCGGCCAGCCTGCCCCACAGCAGGTCGGCCAGGTGACGCACCAACTGGTCGCGCTCGCACGGCTTCTCGCGCAGCCACCAGTCGCCGGCCGCGTGCATCATGCCGACGATGCCGTGCCCCCACACCCGGGCCAGCTCGTCGCTCTCGGGCCCCAGATCGAGCCGCTCGGCGATGACCTCGGCCAGCTCCTCGCCCAGCCGGCGCAGCAGGGGAGCCGAGTGCTGTCCCACGTCGAAGCCCCGTTCGCTGCCGGGGGAGTCCTCCGCCGGATGCATCAGGAAGCGGTAGACCTGCGGGTGGGCCTCGATGGCGGCCAGATACGTCTCCAGCGTGGCCTCGACGCGCTCGCGCCGTTCGCTGGGCGCGTCCAGGGCGGCGCGCAGTGAGGCCAGCAGGGAGTCGGTGTGCCGGACGGCGAGGGCGCGGTAGAGGCCGCCCTTGTCACCGAAGTGCCGGTAGAGGATGGGCTTGGTGATGCCGGCCTCGGCGGCGATGGCGTTCATGGAGGCGCCCGGGCCTTCCCGCAGTACGACCCGGTCGGCGGCCTCCAGCAGCTCCCTGCGCCGCTGTTCGGTGGAGTTGACCCGGTCGTCCTGGCGTGTGGTCTCCATGTGCGTCTCCCGCCCCCTCGCGCGTGCTCCAACGCCGCAACGTAACACCCTCCGACGGCGCTCACGTGCGCGGATGTGGTGCGCAGCGGGGCGGTGAGCGGGAGTTGACATCGGCTACTGGCGGGTAACAGACTGCGGATTACCGATGGTAACGACTGAATGAGACTGGCGGAGGACCGACGATGGCCGAAACCGAGTTCGCACTGGACCTCAACGACGACCAGAAGGAAGTCCGCGACTGGCTCCACGGGTTCGCCGCCGACGTGATGCGCCCCGCGGCAGCCGAGTGGGACGAGCGCGAGGAGACCCCCTGGCCGATCATCCAGGAGGCCGCCAAGATCGGCCTCTACTCGCTCGACTTCTACGCCCAGCAGTTCTTCGACCCGACAGGGCTCGGCATCCCCATGACGATGGAGGAGCTGTTCTGGGGCGACGCGGGCATCGCCCTGTCGATCGTCGGCACGGGTCTGGCCGCCGTCGGTGTCCTGGCCAACGGCACCGAGGAGCAGATCGGCACCTGGGTGCCCCAGATGTACGGCGACGCCAGTGACGTGAAGGTCGCCGCCTTCTGCTCCTCGGAACCGGACGCGGGATCCGACGTCGCCTCCATGCGCACCCGCGCCGTCTACGACGAGGCCAAGGACGAGTGGGTGCTCAACGGCACCAAGACCTGGGCCACCAACGGCGGCATCGCCAACGTGCACGTGGTCGTGGCCAGCGTCGACGCCGAACTCGGCTCCAAGGGCCACGCCTCCTTCATCATTCCGCCCGGCACCCCGGGCCTGTCCCAGGGGCAGAAGTTCCTCAAGCACGGCATCCGCGCCTCGCACACCGCCGAGGTCGTCCTGGACGACGTGCGGGTGCCAGGGCACTGCCTGCTCGGCGGCAAGGAGAAGCTGGACGAGCGCCTCGCCCGCGCCAAGGAGCGCGCCAAGAAGGGGGGCGAGAGGGTGAAGAACGCCGCGATGGCGACCTTCGAGGCCTCCCGCCCGGCCGTCGGCGCGATGGCCGTCGGCACCGCGCGCGCCGCGTACGAGGTCGCGCTCGACTACGCCAGGACGCGTGAGCAGTTCGGCCGCCCGATCATCGACAACCAGGGCGTCGCCTTCCAGCTCGCCGACATGCGCACCAGCATCGACGCCGCCCGCCTGCTGGTGTGGCGCGCCTCCTGGATGGGCGTGAGCGGGCGCAAGTTCGAGTCCGCCGAGGGCTCCATGTCCAAGCTGTTCGCCAGCGAGACGGCCAAGAAGGTCACCGCGCAGGCCATCCAGATCCTCGGTGGCAACGGCTACACCCGCGAGTACCCGGTGGAGCGGATGCACCGCGACGCCGTGATCTACTCCATCTTCGAGGGCACGAGCGAGATCCAGCGCCTGGTCATCGCCCGCACCCTGTCCGGCATGCCGATCCGCTGACGGCCGGACCGCACCGGGCGCCGGGGCCGCACCGGGCGCCGACCCGGCGCCCGGTGGGACCGCCGTCCCGAGGTCTCTCCCGGCACCCCCGGCGTCCCCACCGGCCCGGCCTCGTCCTCGGCCATGCGGCCGCCACCCCGACCGCGGCCGCGGAGGGGGCGGCGGTGCCCGGGCCCCTGCTGCGGACATCAGGGGCGTGAGCGGACCCCGCCGCGGCCCCGGGGTCCGGATGGGCGCAACGGGGTCCGGACGGGCGCAACCGTTCAGACCCCCTCGCCGCGTGCGCCGGGATCCGGACGGTCGGGACCGCTCAGATCCCCGGCCGGTAGCGCAGCGGATGGTCGTCGGGGACCTGGACCAGCACGATGCGGTGCCCGTCGGGATCGGCGATCCACATCTCGATCAGCCCCCAGGGTTCCCGCACCGGGGGCCGCAGCACCTCGGCCCCCGCCCCGGCGAGCTCCTCGTGTGCGCTCGCCACGTCGGCCACCTGGAGCCACAGCTGGAGCGTCTCACCTGCGGGGCCCTCGCTCCGCCCGGAGACCTCCAGGAAACCGCCGCCCAGGAAGTAGACCGTGCCCCGCTCAGGGCCCGTGCCGAACTCGCGGGAGACCTCCAGGCCCAGCGTCTCGCCGTAGAAGGCCCGCGACCTGTCGGGATCCGTGGGCCGCAGCAGGATGCGGCTGCTCAGTACATGCACCATGCCTCGGCACTGTAGTGGTGACCCGCCTGGTGCCGTCCGGTGCTGCGCGTCCGCGCCGCATGTCCGTACCGGGCGTCCGTGCCGGGCGGACCCGGGCCGGCGCCGCGCTCCATGCGGTATGCCCGATAAGGTCGGTCGACATGAGCGACACCGCGCAGCGGGGCGAGCTGCCCCTCACCTTCCGCCATGCCGTCGAGGCCGACGTCCCCGTGCTCACCGCGCTCGTGGAGTCCGCCTACCGCGGGGACGCCAGCCGCGCGGGCTGGACCACCGAGGCCGATCTGCTGGAGGGCCGGCGCACCGACCCCGAGGGTGTCGGCGCCGTCGTCCGCGACCCGCAGAGCCTCATGCTGGTGGTCGAGCGCGAGGACGCCGTCGTCGCCTGCTGCCAGCTCGAGCAGCGGGGTGAGGAGGCGTACTTCGGCATGTTCGCGGTCAGCCCCGGCCTGCAAGGCGGCGGTGTCGGCCGGGCCGTGCTCGCGGAGGCCGAGCGGACGGTGCGCGTCCGGTGGGGAGCCACCCGGATGCGGATGCAGGTCATCAGGCAGCGGGAGGACCTGATCGCCTGGTACGAGCGCCGCGGCTACACCCGCACCGGTGAGTTCCTCCCCTTCCCCTACGGCGACGAGCGCTTCGGTATCCCGCAGCGGCCCGACCTCGCCTTCGAGTACCTGGTCAAACCGCTGGGGTGAGCCACCGGGAGGGGGCCCGCGCGGCGCCCCCTCCCGTCTCAGGCCGGGGCGCCGGCCGCCGCCCGGATACCGGGCATGTCCGTGACGACGCCGTCCAGACCCAGCTCGCGGACCCGTGCCAGGTCCTCGTCGGTGTTGACGGTCCAGCTGATGACCTTGATCCCGGCGGCGTGGGCGCGGGCGACGATGTCCGCGTCGAGGTGCCGCAGCTCCAGCGAGATCATGCCGGCGCCCAGTTCCCTGGCGCGCTCGGGCGCGGTGGGGGAGGAACGGCCCGCCACCAGCACCAGGGGGATGTCGGGCAGGTGCCGGCGGGTCTCGCGGAGCGCTTCGGCGTGGAAGGAGATCACCGTCACGCGGTCGTGCAGCCCGCGCCGCTCGATGGTGTCGGCCAGTACGCGTGCCGCGGCGCGGTCCTTGATCTCGGCCTGGAGCGGGCTGCCGACGGCGTCCACGACCTCCTCGAAGACCGGCACCCGCTCGCCCTGCCCCGCGTCCAGCTCGCGCAGCTGGGCGAGGGTGAGCTCGCCGATGGGACCCGCGCCGTCCGTCGTGCGGGCCACGTCGGCGTCGTGCATCACCACCAGCGCGCCGTCCTTGCTCAGGTGCAGGTCCAGTTCGATGACGTCGAGCCCCTCGCGTTCGGCGCGGACGAAGGAGCGCAGGGTGTTCTCGGGCTCGACGCCCATCACTCCGCGGTGTCCGACGGTGAGCAGTGGCACGGTGCGGTCTCGCTTTCGTGCGGTGTCAAGGCGGTGGCGCGGCCAGAGTAGCGGTCGGCCCGCGGCCGGGTGGCCACGCACCGGACGTCCGGGTGACCGCCCCCGCCCCCGGTGTGCTGCGTGGGGCCGGCCGCTCTGCTGCCGGCGTCCGTGAGGCTCTGCCGGCGCGCTGCCGAAGCCCTGCGAGGTCCTCTCGCTCTCCTGCGGAGCCGCGGGCTCTGCCAGCTGCTGGGCTCTGCTGGGAAAGGTGATCGCCCGCATCGACATTGGCCGGAAGAATGACGGTGATACCCCCGGCGGCGCCGGATAATCTTCTGTGCCCTCCCCTTGAGGAGAGAAGGCGACGCGTATACGGTTTCCTTACGTGAGTTTCTCCTGTGGAGGGGTCAACATGACGGAAATCCTTTCGCCCGCGCCTTCCGAAGGCGGCGTTTCGCCGTCCGGGGGCGCCGTCGCCGAGAGTGTGGCCGCCCACCCCGCCTGGGCCGTACTGAAGACGGCCGTCGAGGCGGTACGACCCGCACAGTCCAAGGACGGCTCGATCGACTTCGACGCCGAGGACGCTCCGGCGCCCGAGGCGGTACGCGAGGAGCTGGAGCGCGTCGTGAGCGCCGTTCAGGAACTCTCCCCGCTACTGCCGCACGACGCCGACTACCACCGTGCCCTGGTCACCGACCTGCGCCGCTGGGCCGACGGCGGTTTCGGGGTGCCCGACTTCCTCGACTCGCTGCTCGCCTTCCAGCCCGCGCGGGGCCGCGCCGACGGCCTCCAGCACCTGGTCGTCTTCCCGATGTACACGCAAAACGGCAACCCGGACCGCAACCTGGAGGCGGTCGTCTTGCGCATGGTGTGGCCCGACTGGCTGGCCGAGCTGGAGCGCACCCGCTACGACAACCCCCTCTTCTGCGGCATCACCTTCGAGGACTTCACCTCCGGCTACGACACCCACTCCGCGGTGCTCTTCCCCGAGACCATCGCCGTGCGCGAGGCCCCCGAGCGCTTCACCTGGGGCGGCATCTTCTGCGACCGCGAGGCGGCCCGCTTCCGCCGCGTCGTCCAGGCGGCCTGCGACGTCACCAGCCTCGAACTCCCCGAGGAAGCGCGCGAACTCCTGGCCGACCAGGAACGCTGCCAGCAGACGTTCGTGCTGTGGGACATGGTCCACGACCGCACCCACAGCCACGGCGACCTCCCGTTCGACCCCTTCATGATCAAACAGCGGCAGCCGTTTTGGATGTACGGCCTCGAAGAGCTGCGCTGCGACCTGACCGCCTTCCACGAGGGCGTGAAGCTGGAGGCCGACGGCCTGCCGCAGGGCCGCGACGTGCAGTACGCCATGCTCTTGGAGCGGCTCTTCCGCTTCCCCGTCACCGGGGAGCGCAAGCGCAACTACGACGGCCTCGGCGGCCAGCTGCTCTTCGCCTACCTCCACCAGCACGACGCGCTGCGCTGGACGGACAACAAGCTCGCCATCGACTGGGACCTCGCCCGCCAGGTCACCGTCGCCCTCCGCGAGGAGATCGAGACGCTCTACCGCGCCGGGATCGACCGCCCCAAGCTGGTGCACTGGTTCAAGGCGTACGAGCTGGTCTCCCGCTACCTCGCCCCGCACCCGGGGTCCACCTGGGCCAAGGGACCCGACGCCCTCGACCTGAGCCTGCCGCCGCGCAAGCTGGTGGACGAGGTGCTGCCCGACGAGTTTCCGCTCAGCATGTTCTACGAGGCCCTCGCGAAGAAGCTGCGGAGTGTGATCGCATCGACTCAGGGCATCACCGCTGACAGCCGGATCCCGGCAACCGCGGCGTGAGCGGTGGACCGGGCGGCGCGGCGGCAGGTCGGGAACGCGAGGAGGCGACGGAGATGACGGACACGACGACACGGCGCGGCTACGAGGGCAACGGTGAGGGCGGGCTCCAGGGCCGGGTGATCGCTGTCGCCGGGGCGGCGGGGCCAGCGGGGCAGGCCACGCTGCTGAGGCTCGCGGAGGAGGGCGCGACGGTCGTGGGCTGCGACGCGGACGCCGGGCGGCTGGCGCAGGCCGTGGATGCCGCCAGGTTCGCCCACGGGGGAGCGACGGTCACGGGGGACACCGTGGACCTGCTCGACCTGGAGGAGACCCGCGCCTGGGCCGCGAAGACGGAGAAGGAGTACGGCCGCGTCGACGGCCTCGTGCACCTGGTGGGCGGCTGGCGCGGCTCGTCCTCGTTCGCCGAGACCGACCTGGCCGACTGGGACACCCTGCACAGCCTCCTCATCCGCACCCTCCAGCACACCTCCCTCGCCTTCGAAGCCCCGCTCAAGCGTGCGGGCGACGGCCGGTTCCTGCTGATCAGCGCGCTCGGTGCCAGCAAGCCCACCGCGGGCAACGCCGCCTACGCCGCGTCCAAGGCGGCAGCCGAGGCGTGGACGCTCGCGCTCGGTGACGCCTTCCGTAAGGCGGGGGGCGAGAGTCCGCCGCCGGCGGCCGCTGCCATCCTGGTGGTGAAGGCGCTGGTGAACGACCAGATGCGGGCCGACCGGCCGAACGCGAAGTTCGCGGGTTTCACGGACGTGGGCGACCTCGCCAAGGCCGTCGCCGAGACCTGGACCAAACCCGCCGAAGAGCTGAACGGAACCCGCCTGTGGCTGACGCCCCGCACCTGAACCGCCCCGACCGGTCCCCGGCGCGGCCGGCCACCGATGCCAGGCGCCGCCACGACCCGGATGTCCGCGGGTTCGCCAGCGACAACTACGCGGGCGTGCACCCGGAGATCCTGGCGGCACTGGCGCTCGCCAACGGCGGCCACCAGTCCGCCTACGGAGCGGACGACTACACCGCGCACCTGCAAGACGTCGTCCGCAGCCACTTCGGGCGCCGCGCCGAGGCGTTCCCGGTCTTCAACGGGACCGGAGCCAACGTCGTCGCGCTCCAGGCGCTGACCGACCGCTGGGGTGCGGTGATCTGTGCCGACACCGCGCACATCCACGTCGACGAGTGCGGCGCCCCCGAGCGGGTCGGCGGGCTGAAGCTGCTGACCGTCCCCACCCCGGACGGCAAGCTCACCCCCGAGCTGATCGACCGGGAGGCGTTCGGCTGGGACGACGAGCACCGGGCCATGCCGCAGGTCGTCTCGATCGCCCAGAACACCGAGCTGGGCACGGTCTACACGGTGGAGGAGATACGCGCGCTGTGCGACCACGCGCACGAGCGCGGCATGCTCGTGCACCTGGACGGCGCCCGCATCGCCAACGCGGCAGCCACGCTGGACGTGCCCATGCGCGCCTTCACCAACGCGGCAGGGGTCGACATCCTCTCTTGCGGGGGCACCAAGAACGGCATGCTCTTCGGCGAGGCCGTCGTCGTCCTCGACCCCGACGCGGTGCGCCACATGAAGCATCTGCGCAAGCTGTCGATGCAGCTCGCCTCCAAGATGCGCTTCATCTCGGTGCAGCTGGAAGCGCTGCTGGCGGGAGACCTGTGGCTGCGCAACGCGCGGCACTCCAACGCGATGGCGCAGCGGCTGGCCGAGGGCGTCAGGGGCGTGCGGGGAGTGGAGATCCTCCACCCCGTCCAGGCCAACGCCGTCTTCGCCCGCCTTCCGCACGACGTGAGCGAACGCCTCCAAAAGCGGTACCGCTTCTACTTCTGGGACGAGGCGGCCGGCGACGTGCGGTGGATGTGCTCCTTCGACACGAGCGAGCAGGACGTGGACGGTTTCGTCGCCGCGCTGCGCGAGGAGATGGGCCGCTGACGGCCCGTAGTACGCCTGCCCGCGGCCCGGCGTTCCCACCCGGGCCGCGAAAGACCGGGCCGTGGCGTCCCGCGGCCGGTATCAGGGCGCTGAAACCAGGCTGAAACCAGGCTGAACCCGCACCGGCGCAGGCTGTGCCGCATGACAACGGCAGCGAACAACCCAGCTATCGAAGCCGCCGGGCTGCGCAAGTCCTTCGGTGAGAAGAAGGTCCTCGACGGCATCGACCTGACCGTGCCCCAGGGCACGGTCTTCTCCCTGCTCGGTCCCAACGGTGCGGGCAAGACGACCGCGGTGAGGATTCTTTCCACTCTGGTGGCCGCGGACGGTGGGCGGGCCAGGGTGGCGGGTCGTGACGTGGTGGCGGAGGCGCAGGCGGTGCGCGGAGCGATCGGGGTGACGGGGCAGTTCTCGGCCGTGGACGGGTTGATCACGGGTGAGGAGAACATGCTGCTGATGGCGGATCTGCACCATCTCTCGCGCCGCGAGGGGCGGCGGATCGCTGGGGAGTTGCTGGAGCGGTTCGCTCTGGCGGAGGCGGCGAAGAAGCCGGCGGCGACCTATTCGGGCGGTATGCGGCGGCGGCTGGATCTGGCGATGACGCTGGTGGGCAGGCCGCAGGTCATCTTCCTCGACGAGCCGACCACGGGTCTTGACCCGCGTTCCCGGCAGACCGTGTGGGACATCGTCAGGGACCTGGTCTTCGAGGGGGCCACGGTCTTCCTGACCACCCAGTACCTGGGCGAGGCCGACGAGTTGGCCGACCGTATCGCGGTGTTGCACGGGGGGCGGATCGCGGCGGAGGGGAGTGCCGAGGAGCTCAAGCGGCTGGTTCCCGGCGGGTACGTCCGGCTGCGGTTCACCGATCAGGACGCCTGCCGGGGTGCGGCCGTGGCGCTGGGCGAGGTCGCCGCCGACAGCGAGGCGCTGTCGCTGCGGATTCCCAGCGACGGCAGCCAGCGCGCGCTGCGCTCGCTGCTGGCCCGGCTGGACTCGGCCGGTGTCGAGGCGGACGAGCTGACCGTGCACACCCCCGACCTCGACGACGTCTTCTTCGCCCTCACCGGCGACAGCACCCCACCCGCGCCACCCACTCCGCCCGCACAACCGGACCAGCCCACCCGCCAGGGCCGGCACACGGAGGCGGCCCGATGAGCGCTCTCTCCCTGGCCGCACGCGACGCGTACACGATGCTGCGCCGCAACCTGCTGCACGCCCGCCGCTACCCCTCCCTCACCCTCAACCTCCTCCTCACGCCGATCATGCTGCTCCTGCTGTTCGTCTACATCTTCGGCGACGTGATGAGCGCGGGCCTCGGAGGCGGGGGCGCGGACCGCTCCGCGTACATCGCCTACATCGTCCCGGGCATTTTGCTGATGACCATCGGCGGCACCGTCGTCGGGGCCGCGGTGTCCGTCGCGACCGACATGACCGAGGGCATCGTCGCCCGCTTCCGCACGCTGGCGATCCACCGCGGCTCGGTGCTCATCGGGCACGTCGTCGGCAGCGTGCTCCAGTCCGTCCTGAGCGTCGTCCTCGTGGGTGCCCTCGCCGTGGCCATCGGTTTCCGGTCCGCGGACGCCTCGGCCCTGGAGTGGCTGGCCGCGGCCGGGCTGCTGGTGCTCTTCGCCACGGCGCTCACCTGGATCGCCGTCGGTATGGGACTGGCCAGTCCGAACGCCGAGGCCGCCAGCAACATGGCCATGCCGCTGGTCCTCCTCCCTCTCATCTCGAGTGCGTTCATCCCGGCCGACACGATGCCGGGCTGGTTCCAGCCGATCGCCGAGTACCAGCCCTTCACGCCCGCCATCGAGACGCTCCGCGGGCTGCTGCTGGGCACCGGGATCGGCGACGACGGGTGGCTCGCGGTCCTGTGGTGCGTCGGCCTGGCCGGGCTCGGCTACCTCTGGTCGACGGCGTTGTTCAACCGCGAACGGGGATGAGCGCGCGGACCGCTTGCCGCAGTGCGTCCCGCTCCAGGGCGGCGTACTCCGACACCGCGTCGGCGTACGCCGCCCTGTGGGCGTCCCCGGCCGCCTTCCTGGCGCGGTCCGCCGACATCGTCGGCCCGAACTCGCGCGCCACCCCCACCCGTTCCGCCAGCGCGATCATCCGTACGGCACCGGCACCTGTGGCGGTTCCGCCGGAGGCGAGCTCCGCCAGGCCCAGGGCGTGCAGCACCGTCCCCCACACGAGGAGTTCCATGGGCGAGCCGGACGGGCGGGAGAGCAGGGTCCGCAGCCCCTGCCACAGCCGCTCGAGGGGCCCCGCGACCAGTTCGAGCCGGCCGGCGTAGGCGTGCGCCGCCACCGCCGCCGACTGGACCTGGAACGCCCACGGGTCGAGCCAGAAGTCACCGCTGTGCGCCGAGCCCGCCGTGCCCAGCCGCTCCACCGCGCCGCGCCACAGGCCGAGTCCGGCCTCCGTCTGCCCGCGGGCCAGCGCGATCTCGGCGCGCCCGCCGAAGTCGGGCATGTAGAAGGCGTCCTGCTGCTGGGGGTCCTCGCCGGCCGCCTGGCGCAGCCAGTACTCGGCCTCGTCGGGGTCGCCGCGCTGGAGGCAGGCCAGGACGAGGGACGAGCGGATGAAGAGGTAGTCGCGCCCGTCGTTGAGCCGCGGCAGTACCTCGAGCACCGCCTTGAGGTGCTCGTACGCCGCCTCGCCCTGCCCGGTGCGCAGGCACAGCTCGCTCAGCCTGGCGTGCCCGGTGAGCAGCACGGACGGGTTGTCCAACGGTGCCAGCGTGGTGATCATCCGGCGGGCCGAGGTGAGCGCGCGCTCGACCTGGTGCTCGAACTCCCAGGCGTAGGAGGCGATGCACTCGGCGACGCCGGCCACCAGGGGCTGCTCGCTGGCGCACAGTTCCCGCAGCACCTCGTAGTGGGGAGGGCGCATCTCGGGGACCGCGCTCAGCACCGCTCCGGCTGCCCGCAGCAGCGTGTCCGGCGCCGCCGAGGGCAGCCGCCGCAGTGCGACGAGCTGCCGCGTGGGGGGCGGCCCGTAGGCCATGAACAGACTCGCGGTGCACAACACCGCGGCCGCACGGGCGACTTCGACGTACTCGGGTGCGGGCCGGTAGTGCGACAGCGGCGGCCCGGTGTCCGCGGCGAGCGCGGCGAGGCGGGGGAAGTTGGTGTCGGTGGACCACAGACTGGCGAGGACGGCGGTGAGCGCGGCGAGGGTGGGACCGTCCGTACGGGCCAGGGCGTGTCGCAGGGCCGCTACGAGGTTGTCCTGCTCGGCCTTGATCCGCTCCCAGGCGGCGATCGGATCCTTCCCGCGAGGGGGGCTTCCCCCGGCCGGTCCGAGGGACGGCCGGGGGCTGGGAACCGGCCCTGAGCCGAAGAGCACGTCGTGGTGGGCGACCCCGAAGTCCCGCGCCCAGGCGAGGAACAGGTCGACGGCCTCCTCGTCCTCGCCCGCCTCGGCGCGCCGGGCCGCGCTGAACTCCCGTACCGTCTCCAGCATGCCGAACCGCGCGCCGGCCGGGGTGTCGGCGACGGTCAGCAGCGACTGGTCGGCCAGCTGTTCCAGAAGGGGAAGCGCGTCCTCGCCGAGCACCTTGTCCGCGGCTTCGCCAAGGAACCCGCCGGGGAAGACGGAGAGCGTACGCAACGCCGCCCGGGCGTCGTGCGCGAGCAGGTTCCAGCTCCACTCCACGACCGCGTGCAGCGTGCGGTGGCGCTCCGGGGCGTCCCGCGCCCCGCCGCGCAGCAGCGCGAACCGGTCGCCGAGGCGGCGGGCGATCTGCGGCACGGACAGCACCCGCACCCGCGCCGCCGCCAACTCCACGGCGAGCGGCAGCCCGTCGAGGTGGCGGCACAGGCCCGCCACCGTCTCCGGCGGCAGCTCCACGCCGGGGCGCGCGGCCCTGGCCCGCTGGGTGAACAGTTCCACGCAGGTGTCCAGGCCGAGCTTTGGCAGCGCGTACACCGCCTCGGAGGTGAGGCCGAGCGGGGCCCGGCTGGTGGCGAGCACCCGCAGCTCCTGCGAGGAGGAGACCAGGGCCCGTACGAGCGCTGCGGCACCGCGCACGACCTGCTCGCAGTTGTCGAGCACGAGCAGCGCGGGCCCCGAGCCGAGCACACCGAGGATGCCGGAGACCGGGTCGGCCGCCAGAGGGCCGCTCATGGCGCCGTGCCGCCCCTCTCCCGCGCCGAGCGCGGAGGCCACCTCCCCGGCCACGTCCTCGTCGACGGTCACGCCGGCGAGCGGCACGAAGAACACCACCGCCTGTGCGGCCCGGCGGCTGACGGCGTGTGCGAGCCGGGTCTTGCCGAGGCCGCCGGGGCCGACGACGGTGACGGCGCGGGAGACGCGCGAGAGCGCTTCCACCGCCGCGATGTCCTCGTCCCGGCCGAGCAGCGGATTCGGTTCGTGCGGCACGCCGTGCCTGACCACGGGCTCTACACCGTTCAGGAGCTGCCGCTGTACGGCCATGAGCCCGGCCCCGGGATCCGTGCCCAGACGCTCGCGCAGGCGGCGGCGGTAGATCTCGTACCGTGTCAGCGCCGCGGACGGGCCCGCTGTCCGCGCCTCGGTGCGCAGCAGCTCGGCGAGCACCTCCTCGTCGTGCGGGTGCGCCGCCGCGGCCTCGGCCAGCGGCCCGGCGGCCTCGGCGTGGCGGCCCAGCCGGGCGAGTGCGAGCGCCCTGGCACGGAGGAGCGTGCCGTGCGCCCGGGCCAGTTCGCCGCGGAGCGCGGCCACCGGGTCGTCCGTGGGTCCCGTGCCGGCCTCGGTGCCCTCCCACAGCGCGAGTCCGGCCTCGGCAGCGGCCAGCGATCCGGCGTGGTTCCCGGCTCCGGCCCGCTCCGCGCTCGCGGCGGCGTGCGCCGCCAGTGCACAGCTGTCGACCTGTTCCTCGGCCAGTGCGAGGCGGTATCCGGTCGGCGTACTGACGATGACGTCGGCGCCCAGCTGTGCCCGCGCCCTGGACACCAGGACCTGTACCGCCTTTCCCGGCCGCTCCGGCAGCGTGCCGGGCCACAGCCCGGCCACCAGCCGCCCGGTGCTGCATCCCGCGCGCAGGTCGCCCGCGAGGAGGGCGAGCAGGCCGCGGAGCCGGGGTGCGGTGATCTCCTGCCCGCGATAGGCGACGCGCGGCAGCAGGGTCAGGTCGGTGGTCACCCGTGCAGATTAGCCAAGGCGCGTGCGGGCCCACGGGAGTGTCTTCAAAGTAGCGGCGTCCGCCCGGAGGGCGGGCCTGGCGGTGTCTGGTGCGTGCGCTCGCAAGGCGGAGGAGGGAGTCCCTGCGTGGGGGCACCTCCCGGGGCGAGCGAAGCCGAGCCCTGGGGGAAGCGGCGACCGACGACAACGCCGCGAGCGTGCGTGCCAGGCGCCGCCAGGCAGGCGGGACTTTGAAGACACGACCACGGGGGCATCCCGCTCTTCGCGGAGGGCCGTTGGCGATGTGCGCCGGTACCCGGCGGAGTCCTCCCGCCCCCGGAACCGTGGAGGTATAATTATGCAGTGTGACGTAATTCCATTGAATTGCGGTGCGGGGCTTCGTACGCTGACGCGGCATGAGGCTCACACAGGTCACCGCAGACGAGTCCGCCTACCTCGCCGCGGACGAGGCCGTCGATCACACCCATCCCCGGGTCCGCGAGACGGCGGCCGGCCTGATGGCCGGAGCCGAGGGGGATCTGGCCGCTTACGCGCGCAGCGCCTACGAGTTCGTCCGCGACACGGTTCCGCACTCGGCCGACGTCGACGACTGGCGCCTCACCTGGCAAGCCTCCGACGTGCTGACCCGGCGGATCGGTATCTGCCACTCCAAGTCGCACGCGCTGGTGGCCCTGTTGCGCGCGGAGGGTGTGCCCGCCGGGTTCTGCTACCAGAAGCTGGACGTCCTCCACGGGCTGGTCGCCCTGCGGCTTCCGGGCTCGTCGCGCTGGGTGCGGCAGGACGCGCGGGGCAACAAGCCCGGAGTCGATGCCCGGTTCAGCCTCGATCGCGAGCAGCTCGCGTTCGCCGCCTGGCCCGAGAAGGGGGAGTGCGACTATCCGCTCCTCTATGCCGAGCCCCACCCCGTCGTGCTGCGCGCTCTGCGCCAGGCCACCGACCGCGCCCACCTGTGGCGGTTGCTGGACGTGGCGCTGTAGCCGGCCGACGGGAGGGCGGGGCGGGAGACCGGCGCCGGGTCGCCGTCGCGCCGGCTGTGGCGCGTCCCCCTCGTGCGGGTGGCGCTCGGGATGTGGCGTGATTCGTGTGTGCCGACCGGCTCCCCCTGTTTGAAGGCGGCTGTTGTGTGAAACAGTGCCAGATACATAGGTGGCCGATACACATGACCTTTGGTGAAACCTTTACTACGGGGGGTTGTTGCACCTCGGCCGCGCACCGAAGGTCGGAAGCCGGAGGAAGCACATGTGCGGAATAACCGGGTGGGTGTCCTACGACAGGAACCTGGTGTCCGAGCGGGCGACCGTCGACGCGATGACGGAGACCATGTCCTGCCGCGGTCCGGACGACGCCGGCATCTGGGCGGAAGGACCCGCCGCGCTCGGTCACCGCAGGCTCGCGATCATCGACCTGCCGGGCGGCAGGCAGCCGATGACCGTCGAGACCCCCGAGGGGAGCGTCGCGATGGTCTACTCGGGGGAGACCTACAACTACACCGAGCTGCGCCGTGAACTGACCGGCCGCGGCCACAGGTTCACCACCGACTCCGACACCGAGGTCGTCCTCCACGCCTACCTGGAGTGGGGCGCGGCGCTGGCCGAGCGGCTGAACGGCATGTACGCCTTCGCCATCTGGGACAGCCGCACCAAGCAGCTCGTCATGGTGCGCGACCGCATGGGCATCAAGCCCTTCTACTACGCCGAGACGGCCGACGGCGTCCTGTTCGGCTCCGAACCCAAGGCGATCCTGGCCAACCCGCTGGCGCGCCGCGAGGTCACCCTCGACGGGCTCCGCGAGCTGTTCGCCTTCGTCAAGACCCCCGGCCACGCCGTGTGGGAGGGGATGCGCGAGGTCGAGCCCGGCACCGTCGTGACGGTGGACGCGAGCGGCATTCGCACCCACGTCTACTGGACGCTGGAGACCCGGGCGCACACCGACAGCAAGGACGAGACCATCGCGCACGTGCGCGAGCTCATGGACGACATCGTGCGCCGCCAGCTCGTCTCCGACGTGCCGCGCTGCACCCTGCTCTCCGGAGGGCTCGACTCGTCCGCCATGACCGCGCTGGCGGCCAACCAGCTGCGGGAAGGCCCCGGGGAGACCGTCCGCAGCTTCGCCGTCGACTTCGTCGGCCAAGCCGAGAACTTCGTCGCCGACGAACTGCGCGGCACCCCGGACACCCCGTTCGTCCACGACGTGGCGCGCGCCTCGGCCACCGACCACCAGGACATCGTCCTCAGCTCCGACGACCTGGCCGACCCCGAGGTGCGCTCGCGCGTCATCAGGGCCCGCGACATCCCCGCGGGACTCGGCGACATGGACGCCTCCCTCTACCTGCTCTTCAAGGCCATCCGCCAACACTCGACGGTCGCGCTGTCCGGGGAGTCGGCCGACGAGGTCTTCGGCGGCTACAAGCACTTCTTCGACGAGGACGCCCGCAAGGGGCAGACCTTCCCCTGGCTGGTGCAGTTCGCCCAGACCCTGGGCGAGGACGACAACGTCCTCAACGGCTCGGTGAGCCGCGCCCTGGACCTGCCCGGCTACACCCGGGACAGCTACGCCACGGCCACCTCGGGCATCCGGCGCCTGGAGGGGGAGAGCGACTTCGAGTACCGGATGCGGGTGATCTGCTACCTCCACCTCACCCGGTTCGTGCGCATCCTGCTGGACCGCAAGGACCGCGCCAGCATGGCCGTCGGGCTGGAGGTGCGCGTCCCCTTCTGCGACCACCGGCTGGTCGAGTACGTCTACAACACCCCCTGGTCCCTCAAGTCGTTCGACGGGCGCGAGAAGAGCCTGCTGCGTGAGGCGACCGCGGACGTGCTGCCGCGCTCGGTCTACGACCGGGTCAAGAGCCCCTACCCCTCCACGCAGGACCCCAAGTACCACACGGCGTTGCAGGAGAACGTCAAGGACCTGCTCGCCAAACCGTCCCACCAGGTCTTCGACCTGGTCAGCAGGGACTGGCTGGAGGGGGCCGTCAAGGTCGAGACCCCGCAGATCACCCAGGCCTCCCGGCGCGGCCTCGAACGCGTCCTCGACCTGGCGCTGTGGATGGACATGTACGCCCCCACGCTTACACTCTCCTGACCTGATCAGGACGAGCCCGTGAGGGGAGCGATGGGGACCCGGGACGCGGCATTCGACACGGTGATCGCCCTGCACCGGCTGTTGCGCTCACTGCGCAGGACCAGCCCCACGGGCGGGCTGCAACCCACCCAGCTGATCGTGCTGTCCATGCTGACCGAGGCGGGACCCGGCCGGGTCGGCATGATCGCGGAGCGGGTCCCCTGCTCCCAGCCGACCGCCACCGCCGTCGTGGCGGAACTGGAGACGCTCGGCCTGGTGCGCCGGGAACCCGATCCGACCGACGGCCGTGCCACGCGCGTGGCCGTCACCGAGGAGGGGACCGGCGCACTGCGGGGCGTGGCGCACGGCGAGGCCGAGGAGCTGTTGCGGCGCCTCGGCTCGCTGTCCGACGACGAGGCGGCCCGTCTCCTCGCGGTGGCGCCGCTGCTGCGGCGGCTCGCCGAGGCAGGGTAGTGAGGCGGGGCGCGGGGGAGGCCGTGGGCCCGCAGCCGGGCGCTGTCCGTGCACCGGCAGCGGGCCTGCCGGGGCTCTGCCTGGCTACAGGGCGCGGGCCTGTGCCGGTGTCGGTGCCGTACCGCCCAGGTGGGCGGGCTGCCACCAGGAGTCGGCGGCGCCCCCGGGAGAGGCCGGGTACGCCCGCTGGGCGGTCTCCAGCAGTTCGTGCATGCGTTCGCGGAGCCGGTCGGTGAGGCTCAGGGCCGTCTCGTCGGGATCGGGGCTCACCGGGGGACCGACGCGGATGGTGATGGGCAGGTGGTTGCGCCCGAAGTCCCGCTTGTGCCCCTTCGTCCACAGGCGCTGCGTGCCCCACAGTGCCATCGGGACGAGCGGTACGCGGGCCTCCTGCGCGAGCCGGGCGGCGCCGGACTTGAAGTCCTTGAGGGTGAAGGAACGGGAGATCGTCGCCTCGGGGAAGACCCCGATGACCTCGCCCGCGCGCAGGGCGTCCAGTGCGTGCGAGTAGGCGTGCTCGCCGCGCGAGCGGTCGACCGGTATGTGTTTCATGGCGCGCATCAGGGGCCCGGAGACCTTGTGCCGGAAGACCGAGTCCTTGGCCATGAACCGCACCAGCCGTTTGGCGGGCCGGGCGGCCAGGCCGGTGAAGATGAAGTCCAGGTAGCTGATGTGGTTGCTCACCAGGACGGCGCCCCCGTGGGCCGGCACGTGCTCGCTGCCGCGTACGTCGAAGCGCAGGTCGAGCGCCTTGAACCAGGCGCGCGCCGCGCCGATTACGGGCGGGTAGAGGAGATCGGCCATCTCGGGGGGACCCTTTCGTCGGTGCCTGCAAGCGGTCTCCGGCAGGCCTGCGGTGACGGAACGGGTGGTTCCGTGCACCGGAAACCCACGGTCCGTACTTACGGGTGCGTAACTTCCGGCTCCGGCAGATCGTTCCCCAAAGCATTCCTCCTGGCTACCCTCACGGCAGACTTGTCCGTAAGCACGCGGGTATCCCGTACTCAGCCAGGGAATGGAGGCTTTCGTGACGCAGCGGGTGAGCGTCGAACAGCTCGGCGGGCAGTACCTGGGGGAGCGGGCGACGCTCCTGCAGTTCTCCAGCGCCTTCTGCCGGCCCTGCCACGCGACCCGCCGCGTCCTCGCGGACGTGACCGCCATGGTGCCGGGCGTCGCGCACATCGAGATCGACGCAGAGGAGCACCTGTCGCTGGTGCGCGCGCTCGGGATCGAGGCCACGCCCACGGTGCTCGTCCTCGACCCGGACGGGTGGATCGTCAAGCGGGCGGCGGGCCAGCCGCGCAAGGCCGACGTGATCGCCGCGCTGGGCGCCGCCCTTGCCTGAATCGGACGAGGTGAGCCGCTCGCCGCCGGTGCGCGGCCGGCGTGCGCGGGCGTGACCCAGATCCCGTTCAGTGGCACTCGCTTCGCGTCGCCCCGCGTGATGGAGTTGGCTCGTCACTCTCCCCGTTGGCAACGTCACAGTTCGGCGGTCTTGAGAACGGGGAACGTGCTGGGTGTACTGACGAGTAATATTGTGGACGGACCCGCCGGTCCCGCAGGGGCCGGAACCCGTAAGTCGAAGCAGTAGGAGAGCCGGCGTGAGCTTGAGGATCGTTGTCTGTGTGAAGTACGTGCCCGACGCCACCGGTGACCGGCACTTCGCGGAGGATCTGACCACCGATCGCGAGTCGGTCGACGGCCTGCTCTCCGAGCTGGACGAGTACGCCGTCGAGCAGGCGCTCCAGATCGCCGACGAGGCCGACGACGCGGAGATCACCGTGCTGACCGTGGGCCCCGAGGACGCCAAGGACGCGCTGCGCAAGGCGCTGTCCATGGGTGCCGACAAGGCCGTCCACGTCGAGGACGACGACCTGCACGGCACCGACGCGCTGGGCACCTCCTACGTGCTGGCCAAGGCCATCGAGAAGACCGGCTACGACCTGGTGGTGTGCGGTATGGCCTCCACCGACGGCACGATGGGCGTGCTGCCCGCGATGCTCGCCGAGCGGCTCGGCGTGCCGCAGGCGACGCTGCTGTCCGAGGTCTCGGTCGAGGACGGGACGGTCACAGGACGGCGCGACGGCGACGCCGCCACCGAGCAGCTGTCGGCCCAGCTCCCCGCGCTCGTCTCGGTCACCGACCAGTCGGGCGAGGCGCGCTACCCCTCCTTCAAGGGGATCATGGCGGCCAAGAAGAAGCCCGTCGAGTCGCTGGACCTCGACGACCTGGACATCGACGCCGACGAGGTCGGCCTGGACGGCGCCTGGACCAAGGTCGAGGACGCGGCCGAACGCCCGCCGCGCTCCGCCGGCACCGTCGTCAAGGACGAGGGCGACGGCGGCAAGCAGCTGGCCGAGTACCTGGCGGGCCAGAAGTTCATCTGAACGGCCGCCCTTCCCCGCCTTCCCCGACTCCCTTCCCGATCCGCGCAGGAGAGCAATCCCATGGCTGAAGTCCTTGTCTACGTCGACCACGTGGACGGCGCCGTCCGCAAGCCCACCCTCGAACTGCTGACCCTGGCCAGGAAGCTGGGTGACCCGGTGGCCGTGCACCTGGGCCCGAACGCCGAAGAGGCCGCCAAGACGCTCGGCGAGTACGGCGCCACCCGCGTGCTGGCCGCGGACGCCGCCGAGTTCGCCGACTACCTCGTCGTACCGAAGGTGGACGCGCTCCAGGCCGCCTACGACTCCGTCTCGCCCGCCGCCGTGCTGGTGCCCTCCTCCGCGGAGGGCAAGGAGATCGCCGCCCGCCTCGCCGTGCGCATCGGCTCGGGCATCATCACCGACGCCGTGGACCTGGAGACCTCGGACGAGGGCCCGGTGGCCACCCAGTCGGTGTTCGCCGCGGCGTTCACCACCAGGTCCCGCGTCTCCAAGGGCGCGCCGGTCATCACCGTCAAGCCCAACTCCACGAGCCCCGAGGCCGCTTCCGCCGCCGGTGCTCTCGAGGAGCTGTCGGTCGGCTTCGGCGAGGCCGCCACCGGCACCAAGGTCACCTCGCGCACCCCGCGCGAGTCCACCGGACGCCCGGAGCTGACCGAGGCCGCGATCGTCGTCTCCGGCGGCCGCGGCGTCAACGGCGCGGAGAACTTCCCGCTGATCGAGGGCCTGGCCGACGCGCTGGGCGCCGCCGTCGGCGCCTCGCGCGCCGCGGTCGACGCCGGCTGGTACCCGCACTCCCACCAGGTCGGCCAGACCGGCAAGACCGTCTCGCCCCAGCTGTACGTGGCGACCGGCATCTCCGGTGCGATCCAGCACCGCGCCGGCATGCAGACCTCCAAGACGATCGTGGCCATCAACAAGGACTCCGAGGCCCCGATCTTCGACCTGGTCGACTACGGCATCGTCGGCGACCTCTTCGAGGTCGTCCCCCAGCTGACCGAGGAGGTCAAGACCCGCAAGGGCTGACCACCGCGACCGAGGGGCCCCGCACCGGTCCGGTGCGGGGCCCCTCGGTGTGCGCGCCAGCGTCCCCTTTCGTTCCCGGGGCGGCAGGCGGCCGCTCAGAAGGAGAAGACGGCAGCGCCCTCGGCGCTCTTCACGCAGGGGTTGGCCCAGGTGCGTTCGAAGTCGACGCGCTCGCCCTGCCACACGCCCTGCGCGGTGACCGTGACCGGCCGCCACTCCCGGGTGCACAGCCGGTCCTCTTCGCCGGCCAGCGCCGTGAAGTCCCCCTTGGCCGCGCGGAGCTGGGCGCACGCCGTGTCGGCGGCGGGGTGGGTGCCGGAAGGGGTGGGCGCGCAGCTGAGGGTGACGGCACGCTTCGCCGCCGCGGCGGCGCTGTCCCCGTCGGTGACGGTGAGGACCAGGGCCGAGGGGGCGTAGAGCGAGGTGGCCTGGGCGGGCGCGGCCTGGGCGGGCGCGGCCGCGAGGGCGAACGCGCTGACGGTCCCCGTCACAGCGGCCGCCAGAGTGAGGGCGGCGCTCCGGGACGCGGTCTTCCGCATTGTGTGCTTCCTTCCGCTTTTTGAGGGTTGTGCCGGACCGGCGAGCTCGAGTCTGCCGAGTCCGCAGGGGTGAAGCACATCGGCACCACGCGTTTCGGTAACGTTTTGCATTGAATCAGTGGCGCAAAGTGACGCACGCCCGCCGTGTCCGCCTGCGGTGATCTCCCGTTGTTCGCCTCCGGTTCGGCCCCGTCGGCCGAAAGCCGCCCCTCCGCATTGGCCGAATTGCGGGTCATGATCCCGCGCCGTGTGTCATGGCCCCCGCCGAACGCGCGGCGAAGCGGCGCCCCCGCCGGCTCAGGTGAACCCTTGACTGGCTGGTCAGGGGGCCATAACGTCGCGGCATCCGGGGCTTCAACGTTTTGTTGATTCCGGGTGTCATCGGCACGTTGTCGTCAGCGAGAAGGAGCGTAGATGTCGCAGGGTGGGACGGCCGGGACCAGCTTGGGCGCCGGCGTCGTGGGGGAGGTGGCCGAGGCGCTGGCGCCGGTGGACGCCGAACTCGCGCGGCGGTACCCGGGAGACCCGGGCACGCGGCAACCGGTGCACACCGTGTACGTGCCCGCCGACGCCGTCTCGTCCGGCACGGCCGGCGAGTGGGGCGAGGCGGCCCTCGCGCTGCTCGACGCGCACGCCCCGGACGCGGGCGCGCTCGCCCGCGTCCTGGACATGGACGAGTCGCTGGCCGGCCCCGTCTACGACCGCATACGCGACAAGCTGCGCCGCGAGCCCGTCGAGGACCTGCGCATCGACTTCGAGGACGGCTACGGGGTCAGGTCCGACGAGGAGGAGGACGCCGCGGCGGTCCGTGCCGCCAAGCTGGTCGCCGACGCCTTCGCCGGCGGAGCCGAAGGGCCCGTCCCGTCGTACGCCGGCATCCGCATGAAGTGCATGGAGGCCGCCGTCCGCGACCGCGGCATCCGCACCCTCGATCTCTTCCTCACCGGGCTGATGGAGGCCGGCGGCCTGCCGGACGGGCTGGTGCTGACGCTGCCCAAGGTGACCTACGCCGAGCAGGTCACCGCGATGGTCCGGCTCTGCGAGGAGTTCGAGAAGGCCCGCGGTCTCCAGCACGGCCGCATCGGGTTCGAGATCCAGATCGAGACCACCCAGTCGATCCTGGGCGCCGACGGCCGGGCGACGGTGGCCCGGATGATCGACGCCGCTCAGGGCAGGGCGACCTCGCTGCACTACGGCACGTTCGACTACAGCGCCTCGTGCGGCGTCTCCGCCGCCTACCAGGCGATGGACCACCCGGCCGCGGACCACGCCAAGGCCGTCATGCAGGTCGCCGCCGCCGGTACCGGCGTCCGCCTCTCGGACGGCTCCACCAACGTCCTCCCGGTGGGCGACCGGGCCCAGGTCCACGACGCCTGGCGGCTCCACCACCAGCTGGTGCGCCGTTCGCTGGCCCGCGCCTACTACCAGGGCTGGGACATGCACCCCGGCCACCTGCCCACCCGCTACGCCGCCGTCTACGCCTTCTACCGCGAGGGCCTGCGGCGTGCGGGTGAACGCCTGGCGGCCTACGTGGCGCAGACGGCCGGCGAGGTCGCCGACGAGCCCGCGAGTGCCCGCGCGCTGAGCGGGTACCTGCTCCGCGGCCTGGACTGCGGCGCGCTCGACACCGCGGAGGTCAAGGAGGCCTCCGGTCTCGACCGGGCCGAGCTCGACCGCCTCGCGGGGCGCTGAGCCCCGCCCAGTCCCCGGGCGGCCGCCCTGGTCTCGCGCGGCCGCCCGGCTCTTGCGTACCGCGAGCCGGTGCGTGCTGTGCCGTCCCGCGTACCGGGGCGCTGTCGCCCGCGAGCCGATGTGCTGCCGCCTGTGGGCCGGAGCGCGCGGCCCCGCAGGCCGGACAGGCGGGGCCGTCCAACTCCGCCGCGTGCCACTGGGGGAGGGCGCCGAGCCGCGGTCAGCCGCCGGACCCCAGCCGCTCCCACCGGTCGGCGAGCGACGTCAGCTCCCCCAGGAGCCGTTCGCGGCCGGCCGGGTCGTACCCGGCGAGCAGCTGCTCGTCCAACTCCCGCACCCGTGCCTCGGCCGCCTCCAGGGTGCGCTCCCCCTCCTGTGTGAGGTACAGCAGCTTGCGGCGGCCGTCGGCCGCCGTCGTCCTGCGTTCCAGCAGCCCACGCTTCTCCAGCCGTTGCGCCAGGTCCGCCATGGTCGAGGTGTCCAGTGCGACGGCCGAGGCCAGGGAGCTCTGGTCGCTGCCGGGGTAGACGTGCACCGTGGTCAGCACGGCGAACTGCGGTCCGGTCAGTGTCCGGTCCACGGCACGCACCCAAGCCGCCAGATACGCCTGGTGCAGGCGTCTGACCTGATAGCCCGGCGCGGTCGTGAGCCGCTCGGGAGCGGCAGGCGGCGACGCGGGCGCGGCCGGAGCCGCGGAATCCGCAGGAGTCGGGGTCTTGTCAGCCATAGAGCCACTTAAGCACGGCAGTTGGACAGGTCAGGAAGCGCGGGGCGGACCGCCGCATTCCGCCGGAGGCGGCGTACGGGACCCCTGGCCGGCACGCTGGGAAAGCTCCGCCCGTGTACGGTCCCGTGTCCGGACTCTCACCGCGGGTCACCGCGCGCAGAGCCCGGGGGAATGATCTCCCCCTCTCGTGCGCATCACGGCCGCACCGTGGGTACCGCGCGGAGCGGAGGTGGACCATGGACGACGACAGCGCCGAGATCCTGTTCATCGGCAACGCCACGCTGCTCATCCGCTACGGCGAGCTCACACTGCTCACCGATCCCAACTTCCTGCACCAGGGGGAGCACGCCCACCTCGGTTACGGGCTGCTCTCCCGGCGGCTGACCGAGCCCGCCGTGGGCCTGGAGGACCTGCCGCCCGATCTGGACGCCGTCGTGCTCTCGCACCTGCACGGCGACCACTGGGACCGGACCGCACGCCGCGGCCTGGACCGTGGGCTGCCCGTCCTGACCACCCCGCACGCCTCCCGCGTCCTCCAGGGCGCCCAGGGCTTCCGCCGCGCCATGGGGCTGCGCACCTGGGAGAGCCACACGCTGGTGCGCGGCCAGAGCCGGGTGCGGGTCACCGCGGTGCCGGGGCGCCACGCCTTCGGTCCGCTGGAGAAGCTGCTCCCGCCGGTGATGGGCAGCGTCCTGGAGTGCGGGCCCGCCACCGGGCCCGCGCGACTGCGGATCTACCTCAGCGGCGACACCCTCGTCTTCGAGGGGCTGCGCGAAATCAAGGCCCGCTGTCCCGGCCTCAACCTGGCGGTCCTCCACCTGGGCGGGACGACGCTGCCGGGCGGGAAGGTCGTCACGATGGACGGCGGGCAGGGGGCCGAGCTGGTACAGCTGTTGCAGCCTCGCCTGGCCCTGCCGGTGCACTACGACGACTACACGGTGTTCAAGTCGCCGCTCGACGACTTCGTCTCCGCGCTGGAGGACCGGGGGCTGGGGGACAGGCTGGTGGACTGCCCGCGCGGTGCCCGCGTCACCGTCAGTGCGGCGGCCGAGGTCAGCAGGGTCGGTCCGGTGCGGGCACCGGCGCTGTGACCGGCCGCGACGAGACCCGGGGCGCCTTGAGGTGCCGGGTCTGCCGGGGCCTGCCTCATCTGCCGCCTGTCGGGCAGGTGGGCCAGGGGGCGGGGAGTGGCCCGGGGTGGCGCGCGGGGCGTCGCCGGCCGCCCCGCTGCCGTCCGCGCGTCAGTCCAGAGGTGGTATCTCGCCCGAGCCGCGGGCGATCAGCTTCGTCGGGCGGGAGAGGGCACGCGGCGGGTCGTCGGCGCCGTCCAGCCGCCTGAAGAGCAGCTCCGCGGCGCTGCGGCCCAGGTCGGCGGGGTCCTGCGCGATGACCGTGACCGGCGGGGAAAGCAGGTCGGCCAGCTCGAAGTCGTCGAAGCCGACCAGCGCCACAGGGCGCCCGCGCCGCTCGGGCTCGGCCAGCACCCGCACCAGGGTGACAGTCACCCGGTTGTTCCCCGAGAAGACGGCCGTGACCGGCGCGGTGCCCGCGCTGCCGTCGAGCATCCGGGCCGCGTCGGCCCGCACTCTGTCCGAGCCGGTCGGGCCGAGCGCGACCCACGGCTCGCTCACCGGCAGCCCCGCCTCCGCCATCGCCGCCCGGTAGCCGCGCAGGCGCTCCTTGGCGGTGTGGATGCCGGGCCTGTCGCCGATGAAACCGATCCGGCGGTGGCCGTGCGCGATCAGGTGGGCCACTCCGGAGCGGGCGCCCTCGAAGCTGTCGGAGAGCACCATGTCGGCCTCGATGCGGCCCGGCGGCCGGTCGAGGAAGACGGTGGCGACGCCGGCGGTGATCTCCGGGGCGAGATACCGGTGGTCGTCGCCGGCCGGGACGATCACCAGCCCGTCGACGCGGCGGGCGCACAGGGCCAGTGCCAGCTCGCGCTCCCGCTCAGGGTCCTCGGCGCTCGACCCGTTGATCAGCAGCGCTCCGTGCGCACGGGCCACCTCCTCGACCGCCCGGCTGAGCGGTGAGTAGAACGGGTCGGCCAGGTCCTCGACGACGAGACCGATGCTGGCCGTCGTGCCCTTGCGCAGCACGCGGGCGCTGTCGTTGCGCCGGAACCCGAGCGAGGTGATGGCCTCCTGCACCCGGCGCTCGGTGTCGCTGGAGACCCCGGCCTCGCCGTTGACGACCCGCGAGACGGTCTTGAGGCCGACACCGGCGCGCGCCGCCACGTCCTTCATGGTCGGCCTGCCCGCGTGCGGGCGCCCGCCGTGCCGTGCCGCGTGTGGGACGGCGGCGCGGGCCCCGGTCCGTGCGCCGGGGGCCTTCGACGCGGCGGGGGAGACCGCCGGGCCGGTCTCGTCGGCGGGGGACGCGGGGTCGGCGGTGCCGGAGGCGTCGGGGGCGTCGGCCACGGGGGACTGTCCTTGTCGGGGTGGGTGTCGCCTGTCGGGTGGTGCCGCCCTGCGGGGTGGGGCGGTGATCGCGTACCGAGCAGGATAGCCCCGCGGCGGGTGGGGACTGGACAACGTTGTCAGAAGTGGCAAGACTTGTGCGGTCCGCCCGTGCTCCGCCGCGGGCTCGTCCCCCGCACGCGCTGGAGTCAGCTGCTCATGCTCAACGACCTCGTCGCCGCGCTCGACATCGGTGGTACCAAGATCGCCGGTGCCCTGGTGGACAGCGGCGGCAGACTGCTGGCGCGCACGCAGCGGCCCACCCCCGCCAAGGAGAGCGCCGAAGCGATGAGCGCGGCCGTGGACGACGTTCTGCGCGAGCTGACCGCCACCGACGCGTGGGAGCGCGTCGGTGCCGTCGGCATCGGCAGCGCCGGGCCCGTGGACGCGAAGGCGGGCACCGTCAGCCCGGTCAACATCCCCGTCTGGCGCGAGCACCCCCTCGTCGCCGACGTCCGCGAACGCACCGGCGGGCTCCCGCTCTCCCTGATCGGCGACGGCCCGGCCATCGCGGCGGCCGAGCACTGGCAGGGCGCCGCGCGGGGGCGGGCCGATGCCCTGTGCATGGTCGTCTCCACGGGCGTCGGGGGCGGGCTCATCCTCGACGGTGCCCTCCACCCCGGCCCCACAGGCAACGCCGGGCACATCGGCCACATCAGTGTCGACGTGGACGGCGAGCTGTGCCCCTGCGGGTCGCACGGCTGCGTCGAAACCATCGCGAGCGGCACCAACATCGCACGCCACGCGCTGACCTCGGGCTGGCAACCTGGACCCGACCAGGACGCCACCGCCGCCGGAGTCGCTGCTGCGGCCCGCGCGGGCGACGCGGCGGCCCGCGCCGCCTACGACCGCGCCGCACGGGCCCTCGCCGCGGCGATCGCCGCCACCGCCACCCTCGTCGAGATCGAGATCGCGGTCATCGGCGGAGGCGTCGCCCACGCGGGCGACGTCCTGTTCACCCCGCTCCGCCAGGAACTCCAGCGGTACGCGACCCTGCCCTACGTGCGCGGCCTGGAGATCGCCCCCGCCACCACAGGCACGGACGCCGGCCTCGTGGGCGCGGCCGCCGAAGCGCGGAAACTGATCGGCGCGGGAGCCGCGTGAACCCGGCCCGCCCGCCCGCCCGCGCCGGGCGGACGGGCGCTGCGCCGGGCGGCGTCATGACAGGGACGCTCCGGCCGGCCATGCCCCGGCCAGGTCCGCCTCCTTCAGGCGTACGCCACGCATGCCAGGTACCGGGCTGAGGCCCGGACAAGGGGGCCCGGCAGGCTGCCGACCGCGGCTGCCGGCCGGCACGGCGTGAACACCCGAGGTGTGCGCCCCCGTTTCGTTGTTACCGAATCCGGACGGACCCGGGAGAACAACGTCCGCCCCGGCGCCATCTCACCGGGTACAGCGAAACAGCCGATGCGGCCGCTCGCCCCGCGCGGGGTCAGGTGGAGGCGCCGCGTCCTGACAGACCTTGGGGAGCTTCATCGTGACCACGCACCGTGCCCGCCGTACCGCCCGTGCCGCCACCCTGGCCGCCGTCACCGCGGCGCTGGCGCTGGGCGTGACCGCCTGCGACGGTGCCGATGACGGCTCGAAGGCGGCGAGTGCCGACCGCGCCGCCGATACGGCGCAGAACGGGCCCGCGTCCAGCGGCGGGGACAGCGCGGAGTCCGACAGCGGTGACGGCACCGGGAAGGGGGAGCGCCCAGCGACCTCCTCGGGTGGAACGGACACGTCCGAAGGCCAGGGCACGACCTCCGGCACCCAGCAGTGCCGCGGGGACGAGATGCTGGTCACCGCGGTGCACAGGTTCGCGGGCCAGGAGGGCGACCACCTGCTGCTCACCGCGTCGAACGAGGGCGGCAAGCCGTGCTGGATCACCTCGTACCCGGCCGTGAAGCTCGGCGGGGACGTCGACAGCGCCGCGCTGCCGCACGCGAAGAAGGACGACCCGTCCGGCGGCGAGCGCGTCACGCTCCAGCCCGGAGACAAGGCATACAGCGCGGTGAACCTGTTCGACTACGGCTCCAAGAGCCACACGGCGGACGCGTTCGCCATCGCGCTGCGCGGCGCGGACGGGGAGGTCGGCCCCTTCTACTCCGTCGACTCGAAGGGTGAGAAGCCGCAGTTCAGCTGGAACGAGGCCGACGTGCTGAACTGGAACACCGAGAAGCCGTACAACTTCTGAGCTGTGCCGGCCGGGTGGCGCGGTGCCATCGCCCGACCGTGCCCCTGAGCACGAGTCGGGCCGGCGAGAGTGCTCTTGGTGCCGTGGTGCTCACATCTCGTGCTTGCCGTGGCGCAGTGGCTCCTCCGGCTCGGCCGCGCCGGCAGGGGAGACCGGGGAACCGCCCGAGGTGCCGGCGGGGATGTCGGGGCCCCCGGCACGGGCGTCACCCGGCGAGGGCTCCGCGCCCGCGTCGAGCTGCTCCAGGCGCGCGGCCAGGATCTCCTTCACCTGCGGCCGGTCGGCGTGTGCCCGCTCGTACTCCGCGAGCCGCCGCACGTCGTCGCTTCCCAGCGACCTGATCCTGTGCTCCACGGTCCCCGCCGGCAGCTGGTCGTAGTCGGGCAGCGGCAGAGCGTCGGACTGGTGTGCTGACATGGGTTCCGGCCTCCTCGGGCGCGACGGATTCCGGTGGTCCGGCGTCCGCTCGTCGCAGGAGCGGGCGCCGCCTGTTCACGGTGTGGCGCCGCCCCGCGGCGAGCACCACAGCTCGGCGGGTAACCACCGAGCGCGCCCGGCACACGTCCGGGCCGTCACCTGGGGCTTTTCCGGACTAAGGCTTTGGCGTCTGTGGGGCTGCGGGGAAGATCGTGTTTCATGACTTCCGCCGCTTGGAGTACTCACGCCATCGATCTCAAGCCCCACAGCGTGATCAAGAGGTTTCGACGTGGGAGCCGCGAGGAGTGCGAACGGGAATGGCGGGCCCTGACCCTGCTCTCCGCGTATGCACCGGGCTTGGCGCCCGCTCCCCAGAGCGCAGACCTTGCCGCCGAGGAGCCGGTGGTGGTGATGTCACGGCTGCCGGGTGAGCCGCTTCGGGGTCAGTTGCTCAGCAAGCAGCAGCTCAAGGCGCTGGCAGTTGCAACAAGCGAGATGTACGCGGCGGTGCCGGCGGATGCACTGGCGAAGATCCCGGTCCGGCCCGGCCAGCAGCATGAGCTCATCGCCAAGATCCGGGCTTGGACACCACGGGCTCGCCCTCGTGTCAGCGCTGAGGTGGGGGAAGCCATGGATCGTGGCCTGGACTGGTTGGCTCGCGCAGGCTTCGAACATGCCGCCCCGCCGGACGTTCCGCAGGTCTTTGGGCCAGGTGACGGGAACCTCGCTAACTACCTGTGGGACGGCTCTCGCGTACGGATCGTCGATTTCGAGGAGTCCGGACTCAGCGACCGGCCCTTTGAACTGGCAGAGATCACGGAACACGTGGCCAGCTGGGTTGACCAGCCACTAGATGTCGAGATGTTCCTGGATCAGTTCGATCTGGGCGCCACGGAGCGAGTGCGACTGCTGGAGTGTCGTCGGCTACTGGCCCTCGTGTGGTTGTTCCTCCTGTCCTTCGACGACCCTCAGCGTCCGCGCAACCCGCCGGGAACAGCCGAGCGGCAAGCCGCCCGGCTGTCCAGGCTTCTCGGTCGGGGCCCGCGGGCTGTCCAGGGCTGATCAGAGTGGCTCCGCGTGGGGCGGGGCCAGTGGGTCGCTTCGGTCATGCAGGGCGATCAGCCTTACGGCCCGGATTCCCCTGCATCCGGTTGAGGTGGCACTGCGTCGTCGGTGAAGACGGGCATGCCGAGGTCGACCAGCTGCGGCCGGCCATCAGTCGGGGCCCGCTTGAGGCTGTTGAGCTTGGCCATCGCGGCGTCGAAACTGACCTGGAGTCCTTCGACCTCGCCGAGCCAGCCGTTCCCGCGGGCTTCGGTGATGCGCTCGCGGAGGTTCTGGATGATCTCGATGAGGCGGGGCCGCTGGCGGGGGTCCACCTGGAGAACGGGGCAGCGAATGCAGGCGTGTTCGTGCTTGCAGGGGGTGCCATAGGGGCGCCCGCAGGTGCCGAGGGAGACCTTGCGGAGCTCGAAGTGCTGCTGGAAGTCGTGCCATTCCGCCGCGGTCGGCTCGCGATATTCCTCTTGGGGGCGCTCGGCCCGGCGCCGGTCGAGGAAGCCTCGGTAGGTGCGTACCAGGTCGTCCTGGAAGACGGCGAGGTATGCCTGGGTGGTGGTCAGTGTCTTGTGACCGAGGATGCGGGCTGCGATGTGAACGGGCAGTCCGCCGGTGACGGCCTCGGTCGCGAACATCCTTCGAAAGTCGTGCGGCGTGTAGCGCAGTGGCTCGCCGGCCTGATCGCGTAGTCCGGTGGCCTCCAGGGTCCGGTCCAGGGCGCGCTTGATGCCAGCCTCACTCATGACCTGCGGCTGCCAGTAGGGGCGGCGCTGGAACAGGTGCGGCAGCTGGGGGCCCGTGACGCGCTCGTGTGAGTCGTAGCGGGAGATCAGCGGGACTTGCCCGCCGTTGGCGTCGCGCAGGCGCTTGATGATCGTGGCCAGGACGCTGGCCAGTTCGGGGCTAACCAGCAGTAGCCGTTCCTCGTTGCTCTTGGAGGGAACGATCTGGAGGAGCGGGACGACCTCGTTGGTGTCGGGCAGTTTGTAGGAGACCAGCGCGAGGTGGGTGAGCTCGGTCAGTTCTTCGGCACGAACTCCGGTGTGCCGTAGCGTCTCGATAATCGCCCAGGCCCAGAAGGCGTCATCCTCCACGAGGCTCTGGTTGATCCTTCGTTCGGCGCTGTCGACTTCCTTGATGTAGATATGCGGCGAGCCGTGGTCGAGGCGGCTGGGCACCTCGTTCACCTTGGGAAGGACCCGCAGGTATCGCGTCTCGCCGTGCTCGAAGGTCTCGTTGAACGGGGTGGCGCGGGCGGCCTCCAGGAGAGCGAGGGCCTCTCGGTGCACTCGCTCGGCTGTCTCCAGCAGCACGGGGAGATGGGGCAGCCGCTCGCGGACTCGCTGGTGCATCCGGGAGGTGGCCTGTTTGATGATCTTGTGGTTCCCGGCGCCGTCGCCCCGGGTGATCGGGCTTGGCACTGCCCACTGGACCCAGAACGGGTCGTCGTGGGCCCACTCCTGGATGTCGAGGTAGAAGCCGCGCACCCGCATCATGACGTCGATGCGTGAGCGGCGCTCTTTGACCTCTCCGCTCTTGTTGACGTAGGTGACCAGGCGTTGTTTCCAGCCGTCGACGACCTCGTCGGGCAGACGGAGGGTGTCGATGCCGGGGTGGTGTGCCTCGATGTCCGCCCAGAACACGCCAGCCAGTTCGCGTACCAGTCCTCGGAAGGTGCCGTAGTCGATCCCGGGGCGGCGTTCTTCGAGGTAGCGGACGAGCAGGTTGCGGACCTGCGTGGACTGGATGTTGTAGGAGTCGACCAGCTCGGCGGTGGGCCGCTGCCCGTGCCGCAGCGCGTCCTTGAGGGTGTCCTTCGAGTCGATGACACCGGCGCCCCGCAGCAGGTCCCAGGCGCTGTGGGTACCCACGTATGCCTCACCGGTCTCCCGTCGTCCGACGGCCCGCAGGTAGAAGACGTCCTCAGCGGTGAGCTGAGCGAGGTCCCGGCCCGTGTGCAGGATGATCGAGGAGATGACGCGCAGGCCCTCGTCGATGTGGCGGGGCGTCATGCCGATCTTGGCGCCGAAGTCGCGCATTCGGTCCAGCTGCCCGGCGGGGAACATCTGCTGGACGTCCTTGAAGAGCCGCATCGCCTTGTAGCCGCGCAGGAAGACGTAGCGCGGGAGAACCACCCGGCTGATTAGCAGGGTGTTGAGGCCCATCATGAGCTCGTTGCGCCTGGACTCCTCGCAGCGCGGATCGTCCTCGTTGAGGGCCAGGATCAGCTCTTTGCCCTGGTCCGCCCCGGCCGCGAGCCACCGTCCCTGCCACCCGTCTTCGGGGAAGGTCAGCAGCCAGTCGAGGATCTTGGCTGCCCCCGCGAGCCGGATAGTTCCGGGCCACATGCCGCGGCTGTACGTTCTCTGCGGCCAGAGCGGCGAGGTCGGTAGCAGGGCCAGGACCTCGTCTCGGGTGAGGTGGTCGTGCGGGCCGACGCGTTCCTTGTCCGCTTTGAGGTCGTGCTCGATGAACAACGGTTTCGCCGGCGCGGGGCCGGTTCCGGCCCGGCGGACGGAGTTGACTCGGCGGCTTCCTTGTCGTGTCACGCCTGGCCACCTCCGAACAGCACGGCCAGGTCGCTTGCCTCGTAACCGGTCGCGACGGCGGTCGGCACGGGGTGCTTCGCGCGTTCCTCACGGTCGGCGAGGTACTCCTGAACCCGGGCGATGACCTGCTCTACTTCCTCGACGAGATACACGTCGGCGGTGGTGCTCAAGTTGGCGTGCCCAAGGATGGTCTGCACGTCCCGCAGCGACAGCCGCTTGTCCCGGGACATCCGCAGCGCGGCGGTGTGCCGCAGGTCGTGCATCGACCAGTTCGTGCCCAGCAGGGCGTTGGCCCGGCGGAACACCGCGCGCAGGGCCTCGTAGTTCATCGGCTGGTAGGCCAGCCCGGCGCCGTGGTCACGACGCCGGAGTGTCCACCACAGCGGGGCCTGCGGGTCCAGGGGCGGGCCTTCGCTCTGGTAGAGCCGCAGCCAGATAAACGACTCCGGGCTGGAGGGAAGCCACTGCTCAGCCTGGGAGCCCTTGCGTTCGACGCGTACCAGCTGGTCGCCCCAGTCGACGTCGACGCCGCGGACCCCGAGGAGCTCGGAGGCCCGGGCGGCGTTGCTGATGCCGAGCGCGAGGATCGCCCGGTCCCGGTTGGACCGCAGGGCCGCGAACAGTTCGTTCCACCGCTCGTCCGGCATCTGCCGAGGGCGCCGGCGCGGGACCTTGGGGTTGTAGCGCAGTCGGCCCTCGCCGCCGTAGGAATCCAGCGGGTTGTGATGTGCGTGCGGGCGGCGCCTCGCGCTCCGGGCCAGTGGCACCGGGTTGACCAGCGGGCCGCTGCCAGACTCGATCCAGAATTCGTAGAAGCTGCGGAGTACGGCGTTGCTGTGCCGGATCGTGCGCGGCTTGTAGAGGTCGTCCAGGTACGGCTTCTTCGTGATCGTGTTGGTCGTCCCCGCGGTCGCCGCCGAGAGCGTCCGCGCCGACGACCGAGGTTTCGTCGTGACCCGCAGCCACAGCACGAAGTCGCGCACCTCGGCGGACGTGGCCCGGTCCCATTCGACCTGGACCACCCGAAGCCATCGCCACCAGCGCAGGAGATCGAAGGCGTAGCTGCGGACGCTACCCGGCCGGTTGTCCCGAGCGACGAAGTCGATCAGGAACCTGCGAATCGGCTCCACCGCTCCTCCCTCCTCGTCCAAGACCAGCCAGGGCACCGCCCCAGCTCCCACGGCTACCCGCCCCCATCGCGGCAGGCGGATCAACTGGATGTCACGAGATGCTGCGTCCAACTTCGTTGCGCTCCTTCGTCGTTCGGATGCGTAACGTCTACCGACTAGGCCACACGGGGGATGCGCTCACGTCCGGCGTGTCGTGCGGTAGTCCGGTCAACACCTCGGTGCGGGCGCCCGGCACACGTCAGGACCGTTCGGAGACGGCGGTGCCCCGCACGCCTGGTGCCGTCACGCTTCGGCGGCGGAGGCCGGGCGGGGCGGGGTCTCCACGGCCCGGGCGTACGCGGTCGGTGTGACCCCCACGGCGGCGGTGAAGTCCCGGACCAGGTGGGCCTGGTCGCTGTAGCCCAGCTCTCCGGCCAGCCGGGCCCAGTCCGTCCCGGGCTGGGCGGTGGCGCGCTCCATCGCCTCGTGGACGCGGTAGCGCAGGATCGCCCACTTCGGACTGACGCCGACGTACGTGGCGAAGAGCCGTTGCAGGGTGCGCACGGACACGCCCTCGTCCGCGGCCAGGCGCTCGACGCGCAGGACGGAGCGGTCCTCGCGGATCCGGTCGGCCAGTGCCATGGCCTGCTCGGCGGCCGGGTCGGTGCGGGGGGAGAGGGAGAGCAGAAAGGCATCGAGTGCGGCCACCCTCCGGTCCTCCGCGTCCGGCCCCAGGACACGGGCGGGCGCTCCTCCGTCGCCGAACGCTTCGCGCAGCGTCAGCTGTCTGCCTCTCAGGGCGGTGAGGGGGCGGGGCGGCGAGAGGAAGGGGCGGAAGCCGCCAGGGCGGAACTGGACGCCGCACACACGCCCGGAGTCCGCCAGCTTGGTGGTGAACAGGTCCGTGGCGACCCCCGCCACCAGCCCGCTCGCGACGGCGACCTGGGCAGGACCGCGCCGTTCGAAGACGAGGTTGACGCACGGGTGCGGGACGACCTGGGAGACGTACGGCTCCTCCAGATCCCAGTCGATCAGCCAGTAGTGCTCCACCCAGCGGCGCAGCGGCTCGGCCGCCGGTCTGCGGCGGAAGTGGACCCGCGCCATCAGCGACGGCGCCTGCACGATGCCCCGCGTGTCCCTGCGCGGTTGTCCGGTGTGCGCGCGGGCAGCGGGCGTCCGGTCCCGGTCCGACGCTTTGGCACTGCCCTCACCTGCCATGACGGCGATCCTATGCCGGTCACTGTCGCGTTTCTTCAAGCCACGGGCCGCGGCCTGGACCTAGCGTGACGGCATGGCCAACGACCTTTCGCCTCTCATCGACGGTGCCGCCCGCGCCGCGGACCCCGTCGTGCGTGGCATCACCGACAAGCAGCTCACGCAGCCCACCCCCTGCGCCGAGTACGACGTGCGGGCGCTGCTCAACCACCTCTTCCACGTCGTCGTCGGTTTCCAGGCGCTCGCCGCCCGGGAGGCCGCCGACTTCTCCACCACCCCCGACTACCTCCAGGGCGACTGGCGTGCCCGCTTCGGTGCGGAGACCGGCAAGCTGGTCACGGCGTGGGCGGCGCCCGACGCGCTGGAGGGCGTCTCTCCGGGCATGGGCCTGCCGCAGCGCACCGTGGCGCACATGGTGCTCGGCGATCTGCTCGTCCACGGCTGGGACCTGGCACGCGCCACCGGCCAGGACTACCGGCCCGACCAGGCGGTCCTGGACGAGGTGCGGCCCGCCACCGAAGACATGGCACCGATGGCGCGGGAGGCGGGCGCCTACGGCGAGGAGGTCTCCGTACCGTCCGACGCCACGCCCTTCGAGAAGATGCTCGCCCTCACCGGCCGCGACCCGCGCTGGTCCCCCAGCTGAACCCCCACTGAACACCGGCTGATCCTCGCCCCGCCCGCCCGGCCGGCTTCCGGGGCCGCCGGTCGGCCGTTCCTCCGCCCGTCCGTCGTTTCCGCTCTCCCGGCGGGCCGCGCGCGCCCCGCCGTACGCGCCGGGGCGCAGGCGCCGTGCCTCTTCGGGCGCCGGGAGAGCCGCCCCGGCGCGTTTCCCCCACCGGGTGATGCGGGCAACTGAACGGGGACGACGGATGAGGGGGGAACACCGTGATCGTCTGGCTGAACGGCGCGTTCGGCGCGGGCAAGACCACCGCGGCGAACGAACTGCTCGACCTGCTTCCGGGCAGCACGCTCTACGAGCCCGAAGTCATCGGCGCCTCACTGCGCCGGATGCTGCCCAAGGAACGCCTCGGACAGATAGCCGACTTCCAGGACCTGCACTCATGGCGGCGGCTCGTGGTGGACACGGCCGCCGCTTTGCTGACAGAGGTCGAAGGACCTCTGATCACCCCGATGACACTGCTGCGGCGCGAGTACCGCGACGAGATCTTCGGCGCGCTCGCCGCCCGCCGCGTCCCCGTACAGCACCTGCTGCTGCACGCCGACGAACCGGTACTGCGCGAGCGCATCGACACCCGCGCCGCCGATGACGGCGGCTCCACCCGCGCCTGGTGCCTGGCACACCTGTCCTCGTACCGGGCGGCCCTGCCGTGGATCACCGCCGAGGCGCACGCGCTCGACACCAGCCACCTCACGCCCCGGCGCACGGCCGAGCGTCTCGCCGAGGCGATCGGCGCGGGAGCGGGCACCACGGGCATCGTGCAGACCCCCGAGCCGACGGCCGAGACGGTCGCCTCGGGGGTGCTGCTGTTCGACGACCGCGACCGGGTGCTCCTCGTCGACCCCACCTACAAGCCGGGCTGGGAGTTCCCCGGTGGTGTGGTCGAGCGCGGCGAGGCGCCCAGCACCGCGGGCGTCCGCGAGGTCTTCGAGGAGCTGGGACTGCGGCTGCCGGAGCAGCCGGCGCTGCTCGTCGCCGACTGGGAGCCGCCGCGCCCGCCCGCGTTCGGCGGGATGCGGCTGCTCTTCGACGGGGGACGGCTCGCGCCCGAGGACGAGGCCGCGCTCCTGCTGCCCGGCGCCGAACTCCGCGACTGGCGCTTCGTGACCGAGGAGGAGGCCGCCCGGCTCCTGCCACCCAACCGCCTGGAGCGGCTGCGCTGCGCCCTGCGCGCCCGCAGGGCGGGACACCCCCTCTACCTGGAGGGCGGTGTCCCGCCCCGCTGCGGCAACCTGCTGCGCTGACGAACCCGGGGCCCCGGGTCCTGCGGGGTCAGGCGTTCTTCTGCCGCGCGTATCCGTGCAGGAAGAGCGCCTCGGCCACCGCCATCCGCTCCAGCTCGCGCGGGTCCACGCTCTCGTTCACCGCGTGGATCTGCGCCTCCGGCTCGCTCAGACCGATCAGGAGGATCTCGGCGTCCGGGTAGAGGGCGTCCAGCGCGTTGCACAGCGGGATCGAGCCGCCCATCCCGGAGACCTGCATCTCAAGCCCGTCGTACGCCTCACACAGCGCCGTGGCCATCGCGGTGTAGGCCGGGCTGGAGGTGTCGGCGCTGAACGGCTGGCCCTGGCCGATCACTTCGGTCGTCACCCGCGCCTGCCACGGCACGTGCGACTCCACGTGCGCGACCAGCAGCTCGATGGCCTTCTCGACGTCGGTGCCCGGCGGGATCCGCAGCGAGACCAGGGCGCGCGCGGACGCGTGCACCGAGGGGGTGGCGCCCACGACGGGCGGGCAGTCGATGCCCAGTACGGTCACGGCCGGACGTGCCCACAGCCGGTCGGCGACCGTGCCGCCGCCGAGCAGACCGACCCCGTCCAGCACCTTGGCGTCCCGCCGGAAGTCCTCCTCCGGGTACGGCATGCCCTCCCAGCGCGCATCCGAGTCGAGGCCGTCGACGACGGTGTTGCCCTCGGCGTCCCGCAGGGAGTCGAGCGTGCGCAGCAGCGCGGCCAGCGCGTCCGGTGCCGCGCCGCCGAACAGGCCCGAGTGCAGGTTGCCTTCGAGCGTGTCGACCTGGACCCGCAGCAGCGTCATGCCGCGCAGCGTCGCGGTGACGGTGGGCACCCCGCAGCGGAAGTTGCCCGTGTCCCCGATGACGACGGCATCAGCGGCCAGCAGCTCGGGGTGCGCACGCGCGTACTGCTCCAGACCGCCGGTGCCCTGCTCCTCGGAGCCCTCCGCGATCATCTTCACCGAGACGGGCAGCCCACCGTTCTCGCGCACGGCCCGCAGCGCGAGCAGGTGCATGATGAAGCCGCCCTTGCAGTCGGCCGCGCCCCTGCCGTACCACCGGCCGTCCGCGCCGTCGGTCAGCTCGAACGGCGGGGTGCGCCAGGCCGCCTCGTCCAGCGGCGGCTGGACGTCGTAGTGCGCGTACAGCAGCACCGTCGGCGCACCCGCCGGGCCCGGCAGGTAGCCGTAGACCGACTGGGTGCCGTCCGGTGTGTCCAGCGCCGCGACGTCCAAGAAGCCCTCCGCGCGCAGCGCGTCGGCGATCCACCCGGCGGCCCCCTCGCACTCGCTCACCGGGAACTGCTCCGGGTCCGCGACCGAGCGGAACGCCACCAGTTCGCCCAGCTCCGACTTGGCGCGGGGCATCAGCGAGGCGACGGTGGCCGCGACGCCCGCGGTGGAGGCGGCTGTGCTGGAGGCGGCCGGGCCGGCCGCGGTGGACGTGGGGGCTGCTGCGGGCGAGGCCGTCGGTTCTGACGGGGGCTGCGGCATGGGAACGCTCCTTGTGGGCGCGACGTTGGCACACGTGTACGGACACATGTGTATCGCACGTGACCCGCCCCGTAGGATGCGGTGGGCCATACCGTCAACAGAGGTCGACCGGGAGCACAGCACATCGTGAGCAGCGAGAACGCAGCCGGGAACGAGGACGTCGAGCCCGCGGGGGACCGGTGGGAGGACCGCCCCGTCTGGGACGTCGTCGTGGTCGGCGCCGGGCCCGCCGGCGCCTCGGCCGCGTACGCGGCGGCCGTCGCAGGCCGCAAGGTGCTGCTCGTGGAGAAGGCCGAGCTGCCGCGCTACAAGACGTGCGGCGGCGGCATCATCGGCCCCTCCAGGGACTCGCTCCCGCCCGGCTTCGACCTCCCGTTGCGCGACCGCGTGCACGCGGTGACCTTCACCCTGAACGGCAAGCTCGCCCGTACCCGGCGCGCCCGCAGCATGCTCTTCGGCCTGGTCAACCGGCCGGAGTTCGACAACGCCCTGGTGGAGGCGGCCGTCAAGGCCGGCGCCGAGGTGCGCACCGGTGTCGCCGTCTCCCGCGTCGAGCAGCACGGGCCCGCCGTGCCCGACCGCCGCACGGTCGCCGTCGTACTGGCGGGCGAGGAAGAACCGGTCCTGGCCAGAGCGGTGATCGGCGCGGACGGCAGCGCGAGCCGGATAGGGGCCCACGTCGGCGTCAAGATGGAGCAGGTCGACCTCGGGCTGGAAGCGGAGATTCCCGTCCCCGACAGCGTCGCGGAGGACTGGGCCGGGCGGGTGCTGGTGGACTGGGGCCCGCTCCCCGGCAGTTACGGCTGGGTCTTCCCCAAGGGCGACACCCTCACCGTCGGCGTCATCTCCGCGCGCGGCGACGGCGCGGCCACCAAGCGCTATCTGGACGACTTCGTCGGCCGCCTCGGCCTCGCCGGGTTCGAACCCCGCGTCTCTTCAGGACATCTGACCCGCTGCCGCGCCGACGACTCACCGCTCTCCCGCGGCAGGGTTCTCGTCGCCGGAGACGCGGCCGGGCTCCTGGAGCCCTGGACCCGCGAGGGCATCTCCTTCGCGCTGCGCTCCGGACGGCTGGCGGGGGAGTGGGCGGTCCGCATCGCCGAGGCGCACGACGCGGTGGACGCGCGCCGGCAGGCCCTCAACTACGCCTTCGCTGTCAAGGCGGGACTCGGCGTCGAGATGGGCGTCGGGCGGCGGCTGCTGCGGATCTTCGCCCGCCGCCCCGGTCTCTTCCACGCGGCCCTCACCGGCTTCCGGCCCGCCTGGAACGTCTTCGCGCGCTTCACCCGCGGCGCCACCTCGCTCGCCGAGGTCGTCAGGGTGCACCCCCTCGCCCGCCGCGTTCTCGACACGTTCGACCGCGGGGAGGCCGTACGCGACGGTTCCGACCCGGTCGAGGAATCGCAGGAGGGCGCGGACGGTGACGTTCGGGGGGACGACGCGGAGCGGGACGAGCGTGCGGACGGCGCCGGTGAGCGGTCTGCCCAGGGGCGTGACGAGCCGGGTGGCGAGCCGACGCGGCGCCGCTCGGCCTGACGCGACGCCCGCCCCCGGCCTGACTCGCCCGCACGTCCCGGAGGGGGACGCCCCCGCGCGGCCGCCCGGCGCTCCGTACTCCCGGGGAAGTAGCCGCGAGCACCGCACCGGGCTGACGACGCACCGTACGAGGCACGTCTAGCGTGAGAGGCGTGGTCAGCACTCCTTCCTCCTCCGCCGCTTCCGGGGACGGCGCCGCGCATGCCCACGGGGCCGCGACGCCCGCCCCTGCTGACGGCGGCGCTCCTGCCTCTGGTGACGGCGCCGGCGCGGGACCGGCGCGGCGTCCCCGGTGGCGGCGTCCGCCGGGCCGGCTCCCGGCTCCGCCGTCCTGGGCGCGGCGGCGCGTCCCCTGGGCGACGTCGGCCGCCGTCTTCGTCCTCCAGCAGGTCGGCACGGGGTTCGCCGCGCACGACCAGCGGGCCGCCGACTCCGTCGGTCTCGACGGGACCGCCCGCCTCCTGCTGACGCTGGGGCCGCTCCTGCTGCCGGCCAGGTACCGCTACCCGCGCTGTGCGGTGTTCGGAACGTCGGCGGTGACGCTGGCGTACCTGGCGGCCGGCTATCCCTACGGGCCTGTCCTGCTCAGCGTCGTCGTCGCGGGCTTCGCCGCGCTCGTGGCGGGATACCGCTACGCGACCTGGTCCGCCCTCGGCATGCTCTGGCTGGGCAACCTGCTGGTGGCCCACACCTTCCACCGCCTGCTGCCGCCCGGTGACGATCCGCCCGGGTCCTGGGGCGCGGACCTGTTCATGCTGGTGTGGATGGTGGCGCTGTGCACGGCGGGTGAGCTGGCACGGGTGCGCCACGCCGAGCGGGAGCGCAGGCAGCGCGAGGCGGAGGAGGCCGAGAAGCGGCGGGCGGACGAGGAGCGGCTGCGCATCGCCCGCGAGCTGCACGACGTGCTGGCCCACAGCATCTCCGTCATCAACATCCAGGCAGGGGTCGGCCTCGCCCTCCTCGACTCGGAACCGGCGCAGGCGCGGACCGCGCTGACCACCATCAAGGCCGCGAGCAAGGAGGCGCTGGGCGAGGTGCGCCAGGTCCTGGACACGCTGCGTGCGCCGGGTGACGCGCCCCGCGCCCCCGCGCCCGGGCTCGACCGGCTCGCCGAACTGGCCGAGCAGGCCGCGAGCGCCGGGCTCCGGGTCACCACCGAGACCGAGGGGGCGCCCGTACCGCTGCCACCGGGCGCCGATCTGGCGGCTTTCCGCGTCGTGCAGGAGGCTCTCACCAACGTGGTGCGCCACTCGGGATCCCGTACCGCGCTCGTGCGGATCCGCTACGGCAGCACCGCCATGGAACTGCTCGTCGACGACGAGGGGCCGGCGACCGGCACGGGGCCGACCGGCGGCGGCAACGGGCTGGTGGGCATGCGTGAGCGGGCGGCGGCGTTCGGGGGCACGCTCGAGGCGGGCCCGCGCCCCGGCGGCGGCTTCCGCGTCCTGGCGACGATCCCGCTGCCGCCGGGCGAGGGCGGCGCGCCGCTACAGTGACCGCCGTTCCGCACCGCAGAACACAGGGAGACACCGTGATCCGCGTCCTTCTCGCCGACGACCAGGTCCTCGTCCGCGCCGGGTTCCGGGCGCTGCTGGACGCACAGCCCGGCATCGAGGTCACGGGTGAGGCGGCCGACGGCCAGGAGGCGGTCGCGCTGGTCCGGGAAACCTCCCCTGACCTGGTGCTGATGGACATCCGCATGCCCGTGCTCGACGGCCTGGCCGCGACCCGCCGCCTCACCGGCGACCCGCGGCTCGCGGCGGTGAAGGTCGTCATGCTGACCACGTTCGAACTGGACGAGTACGTCTTCGAGGCGCTGCGCTCGGGGGCCTCCGGGTTCCTGGTCAAGGACACCGAACCCGAAGAACTGGTACGGGCGGTGCGCGCGGTCGTCGACGGGGACGCGCTGCTCTCGCCCGGTGTGACCCGGCGCCTGATCGAGGAGTTCGCCGCCCGCTCCAAGCAGCCCGCCGCGGCCGGGGAACTGGCCCGGCTGACCGAGCGGGAGCGGGAGGTGATGGCGCTGGTGGGCCTGGGGCTGTCCAACGAGGAGATCGCCCGCCGGCTGGTCGTCTCCCCGCTGACGGCCAAGACCCACGTGAGCCGCACGATGGTCAAGCTGGGCGCCCGCGACCGCGCGCAACTGGTCGTTCTCGCCTACGAGTCGGGCCTGGTGCGCCCGGGCTGGCTGGGCTGAGCCCCGCCCGGCGGGCGGGCGGTCACGCGTCCCGTTTGCGGCGCACGTAGAGCTGTTTGCGGACGCGTGCGACAACGGTGCCGTCCGCCGCCGTGACGGTGGACTCGAACCACGGCAGTGCCTTGGAGCCGTCCGCGGTGGCCGCCCGGATCTCCTCCACGCGGTCCTCGGTCAGCTCGAAGTCGGCGTAGACGTCGCCCCGTCCGGGGGAGACGAACTCGATCTCGGCGGCCTTGTCCCACACCACGTACTCCCGCCCCAGCCTGTTGACCGCCAGCAGGCACCAGAAGGGGTCGCTCATCGAGTAGAGAGTGCCGCCGAACTGGGTGCCGAAGTAGTTGCGGTTGAACCGGGTCAGGCGCAGCCGCACCCGGGCCCTGCTCCAGTCGTCGGCGACCTCCAGTACGCGGACGCCGGTGAACCGGTAGGGCGGATACCAGTTCAGGGCCCGCCGCAGGCCGCTGGGTGTGCGGAGCACGTTTGCCATGGCGGCGAAGCTACCACGCGCGTTACCCACGAGTAATGGCGGTGCGGTTCCCGGCGGTTCCCGTGTGCTCCTCCCGCAGGAAGGCACCCAGCGCCGCGGCCAGTCCGGCGGGCGCGTCCTCCTGGACCAGGTGCCCGGCGCCCTCCAGCAGGTGCAGCCTGGCCCCGGGGATCGCCTCCGCCAGCGCCCGTCCGCGCGCGGCGGGGATCCAGGCGTCCTCGGTGCCCCAGCAGACGAGGACGGGGAGCGCGAGGCCGCCGTAGCGCTTCTCGATCTCGTCGGTCCAGCGCTGCCCGTTCTGCGCCATCTGCCGGTAGAGCGCCGGCTGCCCTTCCTCGCCCGTCCAGGGCTCGGCCAGCCGCTCGATCACCTCCTGGCGCAGCCCGGGGCCGCCGACGGAGGCCACGTACTCCCGCACCAGCGCGCCGTGCAGGGCGGGCGGGAGGTGGGCGAACACTGCGGCGTGCTCGCCCAGCAGCCGGTAGGCGCCCGAACCCCAGGGTGCGAGCGCGACCACGTCGACCAGCGCGAGCCGTGCGAACCGCGCGCCGTGCAGCAGGTGGGCCCGCAGGGCGACGGCGCCTCCGAAGTCGTGCCCCACCACGGCGGGCCGCTCCAGCCCCCAGTGCTCCAGCAGTGCGGCGAACAGCCGGCCCTGCGCACCCAGTGACACGTCCTGGCCCTCGTACTTGGCAGAGGTGCCGTAACCGGGCATGTCCCACACGAACACGTGATGGTCTTCCGCCAGCGCGCGGGCGGTGTTCCGCCACACGAAGGAGGACCACGGGGTGCCGTGCAGCAGGACGACGGGTGGCAGGGCGGGGTCGCCGAGCGCGGTCCAGCGCACGGTGCCGGCGGGGCTCTCGTAGGTGCGATCCAGTGTCCAGGTCTCGTTCATGGGGATCACTGTGCTGGCCGGTGAGTCCGCACAACACTGGCCGGACGGACGACAAGTGCAAGAATCTGGCCACTCCTGCTGTGGTCGTCGCGAGGGCGCGGCGGTCGGTCAGCCGTGCGGGAGCACCGCCCGCCGCGTCGCCCACGCCGTGAGGGAGGCGAACGCGGCCAGCACGGCCACCGTCAGCAGCGCGGTCGGGAGCGAGAACCAGTCCGCCAGGAAGCCGATGGCCACGGGGCCGACGAGGATTCCGCCGTAGCCGAAGGTGGAGGCGGCGGCGACACCGCCGGGGCCCGCGAGGTCCCCGGCGCGCCCGATGGCGATGGGGAAGACGTTCGCGAGACCGAGGCCGGTCAGCACGAAGCCGGCCAGGGCGAGCCACACCGAAGGTGCCAGGGAGCCCAGCAGCATGCCGCAGCAGCCCAGTGCGCCGCCCGCGATCAACACCCGGTCGGGGCCGAGCCGTTCGACCAGGGTCGTCCCCGACAGCCGTCCCAGCGTCATCGCCGCGGCGAACACCGAGTACCCGGCGGCGGCCGACCCGGCGCCCGCTCCCAGGTCGTCGGCCAGGTGGAGGGCGCTCCAGTCGGCCAGAGCGCCCTCACCGTACGCCGTGCACAGGGCGATCAGACCCAGTACGGCGACCAGCCACCGCGCGCGCCCGGGGGCCCGTGCGGTGCCGCCCGACGCCTCGGCGCCGTCCCGCTCGCGCCGTGCGGGCTCAAGGGGGAAGCGCAGCAGCGGCCGGGCGAAGAGGAGGGCGAGCAGCAGCCCCGCGGCGGCGAGCAGCAGCAGGTGCCGGGTCGGGCTCAGCCGTCCCGCGACCAGGCCGCCAAGACCTGCGCCGAGCATGCCGCCGAGGCTGAACGCGGCGTGGAAGCCGGGCATCACGGGGCGGCGCAGCGCGGCGATCAGGTCGACGGCCGCGCTGTTGAGGGCGACGCTCATACCTCCGTACGCGGCGCCGAAGACGAGCAGCACCAGGCCGAGGGCGAGCGCCGAGCGGGTGAGGGGCGGGAGGGCGACGCTCAGCGGCAGCAGCAGCCCGCAGGTCAGCACGACCGGTTGGCTGCCCAGACGTGAGCAGAGTCTTCCTGTGAGCATCATGGTGGCCACGGCGCCCGCTGAGACGCCGAGCAGGGCGAGGCCGAGCGCGCTGGACGACGCGCCGGTCTGTGCCTTGACGGCGGGGATGCGGACGACCCAGCCGGCGAAGAGGAAGCCGTCGAGGGCGAAGAAGACTGTCAGGGTGATGCGGAAGCGGCGCAGGTCCGGGCGAGGGGAGGCGGCGGGTGGACGACCGCGGTGCCCCGTTGCACCGGCGAGCGCCGACCGTATTTTGTTCAGTGTCGGCACAAAGAGAGAATAGAGGCGTGACCCAGACGCGTACAACAAGGCTGGAGCGAGGGCGTTCGGCACTCGGACCCGCGCTGGAACTGGTCCACACGGGGCAGGCACCCACCCGCGCGGTGCTCACCGCCGAACTCGGCGTGACCAGGGCGACAGCGGGGGCCGTCGCGAACGAACTCGAAACCCTCGGGCTCATCACCGTCGACCCCCACCCGACGGCACCGGTCGGCACCCAGGGCCGCCCCTCCCACCGGCTGGCCGTCGACCCGCGGGGCCCCGTGGCGCTGGCCGCCCAGATCCACGCGGACGGCTACCGCGCCGCCCTCGTCGGCCTCGGCGGACACCTGGTGGCCACCGCGCCCGGCTGCGGCACCGTGGACGCCGACCCGGCGCAGGTCATCAGCGAAGTCGTCCGGACGGGAGCCCAGTTGCTGAAGGACACCGGGCGCCGGTGCGTCGGCGCCGGACTCGCGGTTCCCTCCGCCGTCGCCGAACCCGAGGGGACCGCGCTCAACCCCCTGCACCTCGCCTGGCAGGCAGGCGCCCCCGTGCGCGACACCTTCCGCGCCTGCCTCGCCGAGGCGGGCATCACCCACGCGGCGGGCGGCTCGCCGGTCACCGGCTTCGCCGCCAACGACCTCAACGTGGCGGCCCTCGCCGAGTACCGGCACGGCGCGGGACGCGGAGCCGGACACCTGCTCGTCGTCGGCACAGGACACCACGGGGTGGGCGGCGCCCTGGTGCTCGACGGCCGCCTGCACACCGGCAGTTCGGGCCTCGCCCTGGAGGTCGGCCACCTGACCGTGGACCCCGGCGGCCGCCCGTGCCACTGCGGCAGCCGCGGCTGTCTGGACGTGGAGACCGACCCGGCCGCCCTCTTCTCCGCCGCCGGACGCACCCCGTCCGACCGCGACTCACTGCTGGCACAGGCAGGTGAGCTGATCCGCTCCGAGTACGCCACCGACGCCCGCGTCCGCGCGGCGACAGGGCGGCTCGTGGACCGGCTCGGCCTCGGCCTCGCGGGGCTGGTCAACATCCTCAACCCCGACCGCATCGTGCTGGCCGGACTGCACCGCGCCCTCGTGGAAGCCGACGGGGAGCGGCTGCGCGGCGTCGTCGCCGACCGCAGCCTGTGGGGCCGCAGCGGCAGCGTGCCCGTACTGCCCAGCGCGCTGGAGCACAGCTCGCTGGTCGGCGCCGCCGAACTGGCCTGGCAGCCCGTCCTCGACGATCCGATCGGTGCGCTGGGAGGATGAACCCATGCGGATCGAAGCGGGACGCGCCCGCGGACTCGGCGTACTCCAGGAGATCGAACGGGCGGCGGGGCGCTGGTTTGGCGACATCGGCATGGACGAGATCGCCGACGACGAGCCGCCCACGCTGGAGTCGCTGGAGAGCTACGCGCACTCCGGCGGGCTGTGGGTCGTCACCCCCGAGCACGGGAGCGAGCCCGTCGCCTACGCGCTGACCGAACCCGTCGACGGCTGCCTGCACGTCGAGCAGATCTCCGTGCACCCCGACAGCGCGCGCCGCGGCGTCGGCCGCGCCCTCCTCGACGAGCTGTCGGCCAGGGCAGCCGCCGATGGGGTACCCGCCCTCACCCTCACCACCTTCGCCGAGGTGCCCTGGAACGCGCCCTACTACGCGCGCCTGGGCTTCCGCTCACTCGCCGCAGGCGAACTCACCCCCGGACTGCGGCAGATCCGCGCCGACGAGGCCGCTGCGGGCCTCGACCGCTGGCCCCGCGTCTGCATGCGCCGCGAGACGAGCAGCCCGGCGCACCCCGCGCCGGCCGGGAGCCCGTACTCCCCGCGGGGTACCTCCGCTGCCGCCGGCCGTACGACGACCAAGCCCCCCTCCGGCGCGCACCCTCGGTAGCGAGAACACACCACGGCCCGCTACCGAGGAGCTGAGAGAGATGGACCTGCTGGCGCACTGGCACGACGGCGGGGGCCCCGGCCCCTGGATCCTGTTCTTCCCGCTGCTCTGGGCGGCCGTCGTCGCCGGCGGCATCACCCTGCTGCGCCGCACCGCATGGAGCGGTCGCCGCGTGTTCTGGCAGCCGCGGACAGCGCACGGCCATCAAGCCCCGCACGGCCAGGAGACCCCGCTCGAACTGCTCGGCCGGCGCTTCGCCCGAGGAGAGATCGACGAGGACGAGTACTGGCGCCGCACCTCCGTGCTCAGGGCGAGCCTCAGCGAGGGGAACGGTGAGGGCCGGGGCGGCAAGCGATGAACGGTGCCGCTGCCCCCGCCCGGGGGGCCCGCGACCCTGTGGGACTCACCCCATGGGGGCCGTCTCCGCCTCCACAGGGGGCGGCACGGCCGGCGCGGGGGAGGTGCGGGCCCGCCGCTCCACCCGGGCGGCGGCCCGCGCCGCGTGAGGCCCTGACTCCGAGGACTCGCCCGCCCCCTCCGACCCCGCGCCCGAGCGGCGGCGGGCAGCCGCCTTCCGCGAGGGTGCGGGCAGCGCGAACCAGACCGTCTTCCCCGAGCCGTCGTGCTGGGTGCGCACGCCCCAGCTCTCGCTGATCGCCGCGACCAGCGCGAGCCCCCGCCCGTGCGTGGACAGCTCTTCCCGCCGCGCCCTGGCGCCGCGGGCGGCGTGCGGCAGCCGCGGGTCGTGGTCGCGCACCGAGACCGTCAGGCGGTTCCAGACGAAGGAGAGTTCGACCGTGCAGTGTTTGCCGGCCGGTGCGGGGTTCTCGCCCACCGCCTCGCCGCCCGCCGCATGTTTCAGGACGTTGGTCAGCAACTCGGTCAGGCCGAGGCCCGCGGTGTCGACGAGGGCGTCCAGACCCCAGTGGCACAGCTGTGCGGAGACGATGCCGCGCACCTCGCCGATGCGTGAGGGCAACGCCTGGAACTCCACGGCGCAGTGCCGCCCCGGGGCCGGGGTGGCGTGCTCGGTCGTGCTGCTCGGTGGACTGATCACGACGCGACTCCCTGCCTGCTGAGACCTGCCCCGGAAGGGGGCGAGGCCGGATCACCACATGTGACGTGCGTTGACGTGCGTTACACGGTCAGCATGCGGCCCCGAAAGCAGTGTCGCAACGCGGAGCGACGGAGCGACTACCGTACGCGTCAGGTGGTGAGCCGCGTCAGGTGCCGAGTACGCCGCGCTCGGCGGCGGACTTCGCCCGGGCCGTCCGCACCGCCGTCAGCAGGCCCTCGCGGTGTCCGAGGCCCAGCCGCAGGACATAGCCGCGTCCGCGCAGCGTCGCCAGCGCCTGATCGCGCAGTCCGTAGCCGCTGATGCGTACCTCGTCCACCGGGGCGCTGTCGATCTCACTCCCGTAGCTGGTCATCAGCACCAGCTCACCGTCCCGCACCAGCACGTGGCCGGCCCGGGTGAGTGAGCGAAGCATCCGGCGTATCCCCACGCCGGTCGCGTCGAACTCCGGCTCCACCACGACACACCGCCTCCCACCGGTCCATCCCGCGGAGGTACCCCCGAACAGTGCGCACACACCCCCGGAAGGCCCGCCCCTTGCCAGGAGCATGCCCAGGTCCGCCTCCGTCTATCAGCCCGCCTCTATGATCGACTCCGTGAGCGCCACCGAACCCGCCCCTCCCGTTCCCGGACTCCCCACCCAGGACGTGGACCGCAGCGACGCCGGCCACCGCGCGTGGCTCAAGGAAGCGGTGCGCAAGGTGCGGGCCGAGAGCGGCCGCAGCGCCGACACGCACCTGCTCTCCTTCCCGCTCCCCGAGGAGTGGGGCATCGACCTCTACCTCAAGGACGAGTCGACCCACCCCACGGGCAGCCTCAAACACCGGCTGGCACGCTCCCTGTTCCTCTACGCGCTCTGCAACGGCTGGATCCGCCCCGGACGGCCCGTCATCGAGGCCTCCAGCGGCTCCACGGCGGTGAGCGAGGCCTACTTCGCCAAGCTGATCGGGGTGCCGTTCATCGCGGTGATGCCCCGCACGACCAGCCGCGAGAAGACCCGGCTGATCGAGTTCCAGGGCGGCACGTGCCACCTGGTGGACGACCCGCGGACGGTGTACGAGGTCTCCGCCCGGCTCGCCGCCGACAGCGGCGGCCACTTCATGGACCAGTTCACCTACGCCGAACGGGCCACCGACTGGCGCGGCAACAACAACATCGCCATGTCCGTCTACCAGCAACTGTGCACGGAGCGGCACCCCGAACCCGCCTGGATCGTGACCACGGCGGGCACCGGAGGCACCTCCGCCACCTTCGCCCGCTACATCCGTTACATGCAGTACGACACCCGGGTGTGCGTCCCCGACCCGGAGAACTCCTGCTTCTTCGACGGCTGGACCCACCGCGACCCCGACGTCACCACCGAGGCGGGCTCCCGCATCGAGGGCATCGGCCGCCCCCGGATGGAGCCGAGCTTCGTGCCCGGCGCCATCGACCGGATGATGAAGGTCCCGGACGCCGCCAGCGTGGCCGCCGTGCGGATGCTGGAGAGGGCGCTGGGCCGCAAGGCGGGCGGCTCGACCGGCACCGGGCTGTGGAGCAGCCTGCTCATCGTGGCCGAGATGCTGGCCCGCGGCGAAACCGGCAGCGTGGTCACACTGTTGTGCGATCCGGGCGAGCGCTACCTCGACAAGTACTACTCCGACGCCTGGCTGGCCGGGCAGGGGCTGGACATCACCCCCTACACCCGCACCCTGGAGCGCTTCTTGACCACGGGGGAGTGGATCTGATTAGGGGTGAGTGGATCTGACGCACGACGGCCTTCGGCGGGACGCACGAACTCGGCCGGTGGGCGACGGTGACCTCGGCGGTCGCGGTGCAGCCCTCGATGCCGCCGTGCTTGTAGGGCTCGGCCTCGCTCACCTGCCGTCCTTCCCCGTGTAGGAGGGGGCCGTGCCCTTGTCGAGGACCTTCCACTTCGCGGACCTGCCCGGCACGTCATAGCGGAAGTGGTGCTTGGGCATGGACTGCGTCTGCCCCCCCGAGTGCAGCGGCTCGTCGGCCGACGGGCCCGACGGGAAGCGAGGTGCGGGAAGACCTTTGACCGAGACATGATCGCCACTTCAGGCGAACCGCACGTCCGCCCCCGCACCCGGGCCAATGCGCACCGTATCCCTCCCTCAGGCGCGCAGCCGTTCCTCCAGCTTCCGCATCGCGTCCCTGAACGAGGCCCTGATGCCCGGCCTGCCCAGGCGCAGCGCCGCGTGCAGCACCGGCGTACCGTCCACGGCCATCGTCCAGCGCACCCGCGTGCTGCCCGCGGGGGAGAGCCGCAACTCCCAGTCCTCCATCATCGCCCGCATACCGGGTGCGTTGGTGCGGTCGATGCGGTAGGCGTAGCGCTCGGCGGGGTGGGCCGCCACGATCGTCTCGTCGAAGAAGCCGCCGCCCTTCAGCCGGACAGCGCGCCCGGAGCCGTCCTGCGTCGGGCGTACCTCGGTGACCGCCGTGAACCAGCACGGCCACTCCGTCACGTCCTCGGCCAGCGCCGCGTACACCGTCTCGGCCGGTGCCGCCACGTCGGCGACGAAGGAGAGCCGCAGCGGCGCGGTGTCGGCGAAGTCGAGTTCGACGAAGCGCAGTCGACGAGCCATACGGGCGGACCCCCAGCGATGCACGAACGGGTGTACGGAACCCCCAGCGTAGCCGCGGCCTTCGCCCACCCGGTGGGCCCCACCCGCCCACGGGGACGGTCCGCGGCGCCCCCGAGGGCCGCGGGGAAAGCCCTAGAGTTCCTCGGACTCCTCCGCGCCCGCCTCCTGCTCGCCGGCCACCACCAACTCGGGCAACCGCTCCTGCATCTCCGCGCGCGCCTCGGACGGCAGCCCGCCGTCCGTCACCAGCGTGTCCACCTGGTCCAGTGAGGCGAACGAACTCAAACCCACCGTGCCCCACTTGGTGTGGTCGGCGACGACGATCACCCGGCGCGCCGAGCCCACGAAGTGCCGGTTGGTCTCGGCCTCCGCCAGGTTCGGCGTCGAGAGCCCCGCCTCCGCCGATATCCCGTGCACGCCCAGGAACAGCGCGTCGAAGTGGAGCGAGCGGATCGCCGCGTCCGCCACCGACCCCACCAGCGAGTCGGATGGCGTGCGCACCCCGCCCGTCAGCACCACCGTGGCGGCGCCGGCACGGTTCCCCGGACCCTGGCCGCCGGAGCGCTGCGCGGCGTGGAAGACATCGGCGACCCGCACCGAGTTCGTCACGACCGTCAGATTCGGCACGTCCAGCAGGTGCCGCGCCAGCGCGAACGTCGTCGTCCCCCCGGACAGGGCGATCGCGCTGCCGGGCTGCGCCATGGTGGCCGCCGCGCGGGCGATGTCCTCCTTGGCGCTCAACTCCAGCGAGGACTTCGCCTCGAACCCCGGCTCGTGCGTGCTCGCCTCGGCGACCGGCACCGCGCCCCCGTGCACCTTCTCCAGCGCGCCCTGCCGTGCCAGCGCGTCCAAATCCCGCCGCACCGTCATGTCCGAGACGGACAGCTTTCTGGTCAACTCGTTGACCCGCGCCCCACCCCTGCGCCGTACCTCCTCCAGGATCAGCGCACGCCGCTGCTCGGCGAGGAGGTTCTGGTTGTCGCTCACTGCCCTTCTCCGTTCCTTTCCCGCCTGGTGTGACCGCACCGTCGAGGCTGTGGGGAGCGCTGGTGGGGGCCATCCTCCCACGTGCGTGACAGGCACGCTCATGCCGGGAAGCGGCACCCCGCACGCCACCTTCACCCGTGAGGGGGTGGCACAGGGGCCGCCCGGCGGTGATGCTGTCCTGTGCGCGGACGTCCACACAGCTGACACACCGTTCGGGGGATCCGGGGGAAGAAGCACAGTGCCGTCACACCACACAGACCCGCCCGCTGACCAGGCGGGCCTCTCGCTGGAACTGCTGGTCCACGGCGTCGGGGGAACGACGCCGTCCGAGATGCTCGGCGACCCACGCACCGTACGCGTCACCGGGGACCGCACGGCGGCCGTCCACCGCCGCGCCGAGGACGAGGACGCCGAAGCACACCCCGAGGACTACGCGGACGAACCGGTCCGCGAGGCGTACTGCTGGTCCAACCTCACCTCGGGCAACGGAGCCCGGGCCCTGTGGCTGATGCTGCTGCCCTTCATGGTCGTCAACCTCGCACACTGGACCAGGCCGGCCTCCCGGGGCCGCCGCACCACCGAGCGCGCCCACGCACTCCTGGTGCGGCTGACCGCGCTCTCGCTGACCGTGCTGCTGGTCGCCGCCGCCTGCGAGGTCGCGCTGGACCTGATCGCCTGGCAGTGCGCGGGAAGCAGCGCGTGCGCCCGCGACCGCTCCTGGCTCGCCTTCATGGCGCCCGACGCGTCCGCGGGCCACGGCGGCTGGTGGAGCCAGCCGGGACGCCGGCTCGCTCTCGCCGCGGTGCTGCCCGCGGGACTCACCGTGCTGCTGTGGTGGCTCTCGCACCGCACGTGGAGCGCGTACGAGTCCCAGCCCCCGCTGGAGCGCCCGGTGCCCGAGGACGACCCCGCCGCCGACGGCCGCCCGCCGCTGTCTTTGCCCGGATTCTGGTACGGCAAGCGGCTCGTCGCCCGGCTGCGCGCCGCACACACCGCGGCCGGTTTCCTCACCGTCGCCGCCGCGCTGACCGCCGCCGCCACCCGGTACGACCGCAGGCCGGGCGGCAGCGCGGCGCTGGACGCGGTGGGCTGGGCGCTGGAGAGCCTGGTGGTGGCAGGCGGCCTGTGCGTGCTCTTCGTCGTCAGCCGCAGGGGACGCAAGGAGAGCGAGCCGGACGACCGTATCGACAGCCTCGCCGTGCGCGTGCTGCCCGGCGCCTCCGCGGGCGTGCTGCTGCTCGCCGTCGTGTACAGCGGCTGGAGCCGCCCGGGCTGGACCTCGGACGGCACCCTCCCGGGCGACGAGACCTTCAGCGTCCTCGCGGTGCTCCAGGGCACGCTCGTCCTCGCCCTCGGCGCGCTGAGCCTGCGGCTGCACCGCACCACCCGGCTGCCGCGCACCGCGCTGGCCGGACTGGCCTCTGCGGCCGTCGCCATGCTGGCCTGCGCGCTCGGCGGGCTGCTGTCCGGCGGAGTCTCCCAGCGGGTCGGCGACTGGCTGGACGGGCCCGGCACGCCCGGTGAGGGCGACGGTCACATCGGCGGCCCGCCCACGATCCTCACCTGGCAGGCCTCCGTCATCCCCGTGCTGCTCGCGCTCGTGCTGCTGCTGGTCTGCTGGTTCGCCTTCCGCGTCTGGCGCGACGCGCGGCGGCTCACCGACGACGTCACGGCCGGCTACCCCGACTGCGTGCCCGACCGGACGCGCTCGGGCAGGATCGCCGCCGCCATCGCGCGGGCCGGCCTCACCGACGAGGCGGCCTGGCTCGCCGCGACCGTCGCCGTGGCCACCCTCGTCCTCGGCGGCGTCGCCGTGCTCGGCACGCTGGCGACCGGCCAGGTACCGGGCGAGGCGACCGAGGGCGCCCCCGCCGTCGTCGCCGGTTTCGCCGACACCGTCCAGGCGCTCGGCTCCTGGCTGATCGGCTTCGGCTTCGTCCTCCTGCTCACCTGGGGGCGCCGCGCCTACAAGGACCCCTCGGCGCGCCGCACCGTCGGCATCCTGTGGGACGTGGGCACCTTCTGGCCGCGCTGCGCCCACCCCTTCGCGCCTCCGTGCTACGCGGAGCGCGCGGTGCCCGACCTGGCCTGGCGGATGGCGCTGTGGACGGACCGGCAGCCCACCCGGCGCCTGGTGATCTCAGGCCACTCGCAGGGCAGCGTGCTGGCGGCGGCCGCTGTCTGGCAACTCGATCCGGGCACGCGCCGCCAGATCGCCCTGCTCACCTACGGCTCCCCCCTCGAACGCCTCTACGGGCGCTGGTTCCCCGCCTACTTCGGACCCGGGCGGCTCGGTGCGCTCCACGACGACCTGGAGTGCTGGCGCAACCTGTGGCGGCTCACCGACCCGATCGGCGGCCCGGTACGGCCCGAGCGGGCCGGCACCCCCGAGTCCGGGCCGCCCGCGCGGTGCCGGGGCGTCGACCGCGGCCCGCTGCTGGACCCGCTCGCCTACGGCCGCACCCCCGCACTGCCGCTTCCCGAGCCGATCCTGGCCCACAGCGACTACCAGGCCGACCCGGCCTTCGAACAGGAGCGCGCCGGGCTGCTCGCCCGCCTCAAGGAGCGCTCCGGGCACACCGCCGAGGAGCCGAAGAGCACGGCGAGCGACGGCGCCGGATACGCCCGCGGTACGGGCATACCGCGCCAGCCCGATCCCGCGGCGGACCCGGAGCCGGAGCGGCCGCGCGCTCACGCGGAGCGGGGCAGGTCCTCCGGGTAGAGGAGAGTCAGGTCCTCGGTGGTCGGGTCCGGCAGCTGCGCGACCCGGCCCGCGTGCCGCTCGACCATCGCCTCGAACGTCTGCCGAGCGGTGCGCCCGTTGCCGAACGAGGGCCCCTTGGGCAGCCGCGCGAAGTAGCGCAGCAGCGACTGGCGTGCCCCCTCGCTCAGGTCGTACTCGTGCTCGTCCGCCTGCTGTTCGACGATCAGCAACAGCTCCTCGGGCGTGTAGTCACCGAAGGAGATCGTGCGCGAGAAACGGGAGGCCACGCCCGGGTTGGAGGCCAGGAAGTGCTCCATCTCGGCGGTGTAGCCCGCGACGATCACCACCACGTCGTCCCGGTGGTCCTCCATCAGCTTCACGAGCGTGTCGATGGCCTCCCTGCCGAAGTCGCGGCCCGCGTCCTGGGGCGCCAGAGCGTATGCCTCGTCGATGAACAGCACGCCGCCCTTGGCCTTCTCGAACGCCTCCTGGGTGCGGATCGCCGTGGAACCGATGTGCTCGCCCACCAGATCGACGCGCGAGACCTCCCTGAGATGGCCGCGCCGCAGCACACCGAGGGAGCGCAGGATCTCGCCGTAGAGCCGGGCCACCGTCGTCTTGCCGGTGCCGGGCGAGCCGGTGAAGACCAGGTGGCGCCGCGCGGAGGCCGCCTTCAGACCCGCCGCCTGCCGCCTGCGGCCGACCTCGATCATGTCGGTCAGCGCGCGGACCTCGCGCTTGACGCCCTCCAGGCCGACCAGCGCGTCGAGTTCGCCCAGCACCTCCTTGGGAGCGCGCGCCTCCCCCTCGGGCTCCTCGGCCGCGGGGGCCTGGTCACCGGCCGCTGCGGTGTCGGGCCGCGGGCTCGCCGTGCGCTGCCGCGGCACGGTGGCCGTGGCGGTCAGCAGCCCCGGTGTGCCCTCCGCGGGGGAGGGGGAGGCGGCACCGATGGCCGGTGCGGCAAGCGGTGCGACGGGCGCCGCGCTTTCGTCGCTGGTGCAGTCCTCGACGGTCGGGCCCTCCTCCGCGAACTCGTAACCGCCGCGCGCGCACCGCTCCGTGCGGCAGCGCCGCAGCGTCGTGCGGCAGCCGTCGATGACGTGGAAGCCGTAGCCCCGCGAGCCGGTCACCCGGCAGTTGTGGAAGGTGCCCCGCCCTTCCGCCGAGACGTAGAAACCGGCTTCCGCCGCTCCGCTCACCGTGCAGCGCTCCACCGTCGGATCGGCGCCCTTGGTGACGATGACGCCGGTCGCGGTCTCGTCGACCGTGCAGCCGCTGAGCACCCCGCCGCTGCCGTGGTCGCGGAACCAGGCGCCGGTGCCCGCCTTGCTGATGCGCGAGTCGTCCAGCTGGACGACGGCCCCGTCGCTGACCGAGACGGCGGTGCCGCGTACCTGGGACAGATCGCTGTCGAGCACGTCGGCGCGCGAGCCGCGGTCGAGGACGAACAGCGCGTCGGGCACCGTGTGCACCCGGCAGGTGTCCAGGACGGCGGTGGCGCCGTCGCTGACCCACACGGCCGGATAGTCGCCGGTGCTCTCGTGTATCTCGCAGCCGTTGGCGTCCACGCGGGTCCCCGGATCCCACACCGACAGACCGTTGCGGCCGAAGCGTCGCACGGTCGAACGCGTCAGCGTCAGCACCGAACGGGACCGCAGATCGACGGCGTTCTCGGGGATGTCGTGGATGTCGCAGTCGGCGAGGGTGACCACGGCATCGGTGTCCAGGGTGACGCCGTCCGCCGAGGTGCGGTGCACCCGGCAGTCGGTGAAGTGGCCGCTGGCGCGTCCCGCCACCCGCACACCGCTGCCCTTGATCTCGTACACCTCGCAGCCGACCGCCTCCAGCGTGCTGCCCTCGCCCTGGAGCGTGATGCCGGCGCCTGACGCCAGGTGCACCCTGCAATGCGCCAGCCGCGGGCGCGCGCCGTCGCGCACGAGTACGCCGGACTGCCCGGCCGCCACCACCTCGCACTCCTCGTAACTGCCGCTCGCGCCGCCCATGATGCTGAGCCCGAGCCCCGCCGGATTGTCCACCGTGCAGCGCCGCACGGTGGGACGGGCGCCGCCGCGCACCTCGATGCCGGCCGCCGAACGGGTCATCACCCGCAGCCCTGCAAGCTCGGGCGCCGCGTCCTCGACCAGTACGGCAGGAACGGCGGAGTCCTGGCCCTCGACCTGGAGGTCCTGGACGAGGGCGGCGGAGCGGAGGGTCAGCGCCACCCCGTCGGCGGGCGCGATGCGGACCGGGCCGCCGCCCGACCTCTCGGGCCCGCGCAGGGTCACCGTGCGCTCGATGACCAGGTTCTCCCGGTAGGTGCCGGGCGCCACGGTGAGCACGTCACCGTCACCCGCGGCCTCCAGCGCCGCCGACAACGACGCGTACTCGCCCGTGCGCCGCCGCCAACGCGACGTGCCGCCGTGCGTCACCTGGACCGAGCCCTGTGCCATGGAGTGCTGTGCCCCAACCTCGTGCGATACAAGATGCGTTGTCCCTTGCACGGATCGCGCGGTGCGCCGTCCGTGCTGGTCGCACCACCGTAGCGTGCGCCGGTGGTCCGGGTTGACGGGTACGGGGGAGTGACTCGTGCGGACGGTTCCCTCGCCTGCGGCGAGCCGCTCGCGTGGTGCGCGCGGGCCTCAACTGCTGTTGCCGGTACGTCCCCAGTCGGGACCGATGCGGCCCCACTCCTCGTCCCAGCGCGCGTACCGGCGTCGCAGCGCCAGCCGGATCGCGGCCCGCCGCCCGACCTCCAGTACGGCAGCGGTGAGCGCGGCGGCGCCCAGCCCCGCGAGGAGCGCGTGCGAGGCGGCGCCGCGCGGGCTCATCGGGCGGGAGGTGAGCCGGCCGTGCCGGTCGGTCCACACCAGGAAGCGGCCGCCGGGCCTGACCGGACTGCGCAGCACGAGGGTGCCCGTGTGGGAGGAGCCGTCGGGCCCCGCCCAGCGGGCGGTGACCTGGTTGCGGTTCGGCTGCTGACCGGCCGCCGTCTCCGTCTCAGAGTCCAACGGAGGGCGGACGACGACGTGCTGGGCCGTCGCCCACGTGCGCTGACGGTCGCGCTGCTGCTCGTGCGCCGTACGCAGCATCGCGTCGTGGGCGGCCTCCTGCGCGGCCCAGCCCACCAGCGGAACCCCCACGACCATCAGCACCGCCGCCCACAGGGACAGCCAGGCTTCGCGGCGGTCGCTGCGGCGGGCCAGTGCGTTTCCACGCCAGCGCCACAGACCGATGATCGTCAGCACCGCCGCACACCCCCTTCTCGCCGTCCGTCAGCCCTCTCGACGGGCGCGGTACCCGCACGAGAGGGACCGCGGGGCTCCGCGCGGCCGGTCCGCGCCCGTGCGCCGGGGTACGGCGGCCGGGCGGCCGCACATCCCGGGGCCGCTTGTCCGCTCAGCCGCCTGGTCGAGACGGCCGCACCGGGACGGACCGGGGCGCGCTTCGCCCGAGGTCCGTGAGTCCCTCGGATCCCCTCGTGATCCGCCGAGTTTACTGAGCGATCCGCCGCGGACGGACGGCGGGCGCGAATCCGCCGTCCGCGCGCCCCTGGGCGCCCCCGCACGTCCTGGTGAGTTTGCGGGGCGGGGCGGGCGGCGGACACCGGCACGCGTATTGCGCAGAGTGATCACAGTGGCACTTTCGTCACAATCGGTGAATAAGGTTACGCGCCGACGGCCCGTCATACCCCGTCGTTGTCGTGACATTCGACGCGCTCGCGCATCTTTTGAGTGATTGCCGCATCTCACGCGCCTCACTTAGCTTCATGGCCGCAGCGCGTGAATTACCAGATGATCACTGAGATTGGCGGTGTCGGATGACGACTGCGGCGGAGCGTAATTCCGGAAGCGAGAGCGCGGAAGCGGCGCAGCAGAGCCTTGCCACGGCGGCGGCACGGAATCTCGCGACCACCACGAAGACACCCCCGCAGATGCAGGGCATCAGCTCCCGGTGGCTGCTGCGGGTCCTGCCCTGGGTCCAGGTCACCGGCGGCACCTTCCGGGTCAACAGGCGGCTCAGCCACACCCTGGGCGACGGCCGCGTGGAGTTCGTCTCCACCGGGTCCGACGTGCGGGTGATCCCCCTGGAGCTGTCCGAGCTGCCCATGCTGCGCGGCTACGACGACCTGCCGACCCTCGAAGCCCTCGCCGCCCGCTGCGAGCAGCGGGACTTCGGCCCGGGCGAAGTGATCGTACGCGAGGGCGAGCCCGCCGACCGGCTGGTGCTGATCGCCCACGGCAAGCTGCGCAAGTCCACCCGCGGGCGGTACGACGGGGAGAGCACCCAGGGTGTCCTGGCCGACGGCGAGTTCGACGGCGACGAGCGGCTGACCGGCGAGGCGGGCACCTGGGACCACACCCTGACGTCGCTGACCAGCGGCACGGTGCTCACCCTGGAGCGCGGCGCCTTCGACTCCGTCCTCGCCGACTCCGACTCGCTCCGCGCCCACCTGACCGCCTCCAGGTCGCTGATCCCCTCCCAGCGCACGGAGAACGGCGAGTCCGCGATCGCGCTGGCCTCCGGGCACGTCGGCGAGCACGCACTGCCCGGCACCTTCGTCGACTACGAGCTCAAGCCCCGTGAGTACGACCTGGAGGTCGCCCAGACCGTGCTGCGGGTCCACACCCGCGTCGCCGACCTGTACAACCACCCGATGAACCAGCTCGAGGAGCAGCTGCGGCTGACGGTGGAGGCGCTGCGCGAGCGTCAGGAGCACGAGCTGGTCAACAACAGCGGGGTCGGCCTCCTGCACAACGTGGACATGAAGCAGCGCGTCCACACCCGCTCGGGCCCGCCCACCCCCGACGACCTCGACGAACTGCTGGCCACCGTCTGGAAGGACCCCAGCGTCATCCTGGCGCACCCGAAGGCCATCGCCGCCATCGGCCGCGAGGCCAGCGCCCGCGGCGTCTATCCCCAGTCCATCGACTACGAGGGCCACTCGGTGCCCGCCTGGCGCGGCGTGCCGATCCTGCCCTGCAACAAGATCCCGGTCAGCCCGCAGGGCACCACCTCCGTCCTGGCCATGCGCACCGGGGAAAAGGCCCAGGGCGTCGTGGGACTCCACCAGACCGGAATTCCCGACGAGTACAGCCCGAGCCTTTCGGTTCGGTTCATGGGTATCAACGACAAGGCCGTCATGTCGTATCTGGTGAGCGCCTACTACTCCGCCGCCGTGCTGGTTCCCGACGCGCTCGGAATGCTGGAGGACGTGGAAATCGGGCACTGAGGCGGGCGGCTGACACAGCCGCCAGGAAATCCGGAAACAGGCACCAGGAAGCATCAGAAACTGGGGACAGATGACCACGCACCCCGAAGAGACCCGGCAGCGGACCCCCTCCAGCCTCGCCACGGCGGCGGCACGCAATCTCGCCGGCACCACCAAGACGCCCCCGCAGATGCAGGGGATCTCCCCGCGCTGGCTGTTGCGCGTCCTGCCCTGGACCGAGACCACGGGCGGCAGCTATCGCGTCAACCGGCGCCTCACCCACACCCTGGGCGACGGGCGTATCGAGTTCGTGACCACCGGCGCCGACGTCCAGGTCATCCCCTCGGAGCTGCGGGAGATCCCCCTGCTGCGCGGGCTCGATGACGAAGCGACCCTGCGGGCCCTCGCCGACGGCTTCACCCAGCGCGAGTACGCGGCGGGCGACACGCTCACCACCCGTGGCGAGCCTGCCGGTGAACTGCTGCTGATCGCGCACGGCCGGGTCGGCAAGCACGCGGCGGGGCGCTACGACGACGAGGTCGACCTGGGCGTGCTCGCCGACGGTGACCACGCCGGCGGCCAGATCCTCACCGCGGACCCGGGCACCTGGGAGTACACGCTGCGGGCGCGGACGCGCTGCATCGTGCTCGCGCTGCCCCGCGACACCTTCCGGCGGACCGCGGACAACTCCCCGCCGCTGCGAAGCCACCTCGACTCCGTGCTCTCCCGCGCCGTTCCCGCACAGAACCGGCGCGGAGAGGCCGACATCGCCCTCTCCTCGGGCCACGCGGGCGAAGCAGAGCTGCCCGGCACCTTCGTCGACTACGAGCTGAACCCCCGCGAGTACGAGCTGTCGGTCGCGCAGACGGTGCTGAAGGTGCACAGCAGGGTCGCCGACGTCTACAACGACCCGATGAACCAGGTCCAAGAGCAGCTGCGGCTGACCGTGGAGGCGCTGCGCGAGCGCCAGGAGCACGAGCTGGTCAACAGCCGGGAGTTCGGTCTGCTGCACAACGCCGACCTGACGCAGCGCATCCACACCCGCGGCGGTCCGCCGACGCCCGCCGACATGGACGAGCTGATCTCCCGCCGCCGCAAGACCCGCTACATCCTGGCGCACCCCAAGGCGATCGCCGCGATCGGGCGCGAGTGCAGCAGGCACGGGCTCTATCCCGACCAGGTCGAGGTGGAGGGCGTCAAGACGCGCGCCTGGAGGGGCATCCCGATCCTGCCCTGCGACAAGATCCCGGTGCGCGAGGACGGCACCACCTCGGTGCTGGCCATGCGCACGGGGCTGGAGGACCAGGGGGTCATCGGCCTGCATCAGACGGGTCTGCCGGACGAGATCCAGCCCTCGCTCAACGTCCGCTTCATGGGCGTCGACGAGCGGGCCCTGGTCTCCTACCTTGTCAGTGCCTACTTCTCCGCCGCCGTGCTGGTTCCCGACGCGCTCGGCATCCTGGAGGACGTCGAGGTCTGAACACCGGGTCCGGGGGGCGGCCGGCCGCGCCGGGCCGCCCCCCGGCAGGACGTCGGGTCACCGGCCCGGCCAGCGCCATTCGGTGACCTCGGGCATGTCCTCACCGTGCTCGAGGATGTAGCGGTGGTGCCGCTCGCGCAGGCCGGCCGCGCGCTGCCGTACGGTCGCGGCCCGCGCGCCCAGCCCCTCCGTCCGGTCGATCACGTCCATGACCAGGTGGTAGCGGTCCATCTCGTTGCGCACCACCATGTCGAACGGCGTCGTCGTGGACCCCGATTCGCGGTAGCCGCGCACGGCGAGCTGCGGGTGGACAGTGCGCCCGTAGACCAGGCGGTGCACCAGCCAGGGGTAGCCGTGGTAGGCGAAGATGACCGGCCTGTCCCGGGTGAAGAGGGCGTCGAACTCGGTGTCGGCCATGCCGTGCGGATGGTCGCGGTGGCGCATGAGCCGCGCCATGTCCACCACGTTGACCACCCGCACGGCCACCTCGGGCAGCCACTCGCGCAGCAGTGAGGCGGCCGCCAGCGTCTCCTGGGTGGGGATGTCACCGGCGCAGGCGAGGACCACGTCGGGCCCGTTGCCGCCGTGTTCGGTCCCCGCCCACTCCCACACGCCGACGCCGCGCGCGCAGTGGTCGCGGGCCGAGTCGAGGTCGAGCCAGTCGAAGCAGGGGTGCTTGCCCGCGACGATCACGTTGACGGTGTCGCGGGTGCGCAGCGCGTGGTCGGTGACGCACAGCAGGGTGTTGGTGTCCGGCGGCAGGTAGACGCGCACCACGTCGGGGCTCTTGTTGAGCACGTGGTCGATGAAGCCCGGGTCCTGGTGGGAGAAGCCGTTGTGGTCCTGGCGCCAGGCGTGCGAGGTGAGCAGGTAGTTGAGGGAGGCGACGGGGCGGCGCCAGGGGACCTCGCGGGCGCTGTGGACCCACTTCACGTGCTGCGAGGCCATGCTGGAGACGAGGTTGGTGAACGCCTCGTAGGAGGCGAACACGCCGTTCCTGCCGGTGAGTACGTACCCCTCGAGCCAGCCCTGGCACAGGTGTTCGGAGAGGACCTCCAGTACGCGGCCGTGGCGGCCCAGGTGCTGGTCGGTGGGGAGCAGCTCCGCCTGCCAGTCGCGGTCGGTGGCGTCGAAGACGGCGCTCAGGTGGTTGGAGTCCGTCTCGTCGGGCCCGAACAGGCGGAAGTCGCGCCGCTCCTCGGTGCGGCGCAGCAGCTCGCGCAGGAAGGAGCCCAGCTCACGGGTCGGCTCGTGGGAGGAGGCGCCGGGGCGCTCGACGGCCACCGCGCAGGACTCCAGGCCGGGCAGCGGAAGCTCACGCAGCAGCCGTCCGCCGTTGGCCTCGGGGACGGAACCCAGGCGCAGGTCGCCCTCGGGCACCCACTCCAGCACACGCGGGTGCGGCCTGCCCGCCTCGTCGAACAGTTCTTCGGGCCGGTAGGAGCGGAGCCACTGCTCCAGCTGGCGCAGCCGGTCCGGGTCGTCCCGCACCCCGGACAGCGGCACCTGGTGCGCACGCCAGGTGTCCTCCACCGGGACCCCGTCCAGCTCCCGCGGCCCCGTCCAGCCCTTGGGGGTGCGCAGCACCAGCATCGGCCAGTGCGGCCTGGCCCGCGCGCCGTCACCGCCCTCGCGGGCCGCACGCTGGATCGCGTCGATCCGCTCCATGGCCACGTCGAGCGCGCCGGCCAGCGCGCGGTGCGCCTCCACAGGCGGGGTGTCCTGGTCCGCGGTGACGAACAGCGGGTCGTAGCCGTAGCCGCGCATCAGGGCTGCCAGCTCGTCCTCGGGCAGCCGGGCCAGCACCGTCGGGTTGGCGATCTTGTACCCGTTCAGATGCAGGACGGGGAGCACGGCGCCGTCGTGCACCGGGTCCAGGAACTTGTTCGCGTGCCATGAGCCGGCCAGCGGGCCCGTCTCCGCCTCGCCGTCTCCCACGACCGCGCACACCAGCAGGCCGGGATCGTCGAACGCCGCGCCGAAGGCGTGCGCCAGCGCGTATCCGAGCTCCCCGCCCTCCTGGATCGACCCGGGCACGCTCGGCGCCGTGTGGCTGGGGACGCCGCCCGGCTGTGAGAACTCCGCGAACAGCCGGCGCATGCCCTCCTCGTCGCGGGGGACGTCGGGGCGCAGCTGCGAGTAGGTGCCCTCCAGCCAGGCACCCGAGAGCACCGCCGCGGCCCCGTGCCCCGGGCCCCACACCCCCAGCGTGCGCCGGCCCCTGGTGCGGATCAGCCGGTTGAGGTGGGTGTAGAGCAGGGTCAGCCCCGGGCAGGTGCCCCAGTGGCCCAGCAGCCTGGGCTTGATGTGCTCGGGGCGCAGCGGCTCGCTCAGCAGTGGGTTGGCGCGCAGGTAGAGCTGGCAGGCCGAAAGGTAGTTCAGGGCGCGCCAGTGCGCGTCCAGCCCGTCGGCCTCACGCTCGGTGAGGGGCTCGTGTTCCGGCATGCCGGATGGGTACCAGGCCGGGGCGGATCCGACACCCCGCGCGCCCCCCTCATCCCGTACGACACCCCGGACGCGCACCGCGCCTGTGGGTGCCGGCCCGACTCGTCCTGGGCGTTGCCCGCCGCCTCCGCCCGCTGCACGATGACGGGGTGCGCAATCCATGGCTGGCGCTCGAGGCGGGAGCGGACGCGGCCCAGCGGGCCGGAGCCCTGCGCCGCGCCCACGAGACGTTCCTGACCGGCGGTACCGTCGACGCGCCCGTACGCGAGGTGGTGGCCGACTCGTGGCGGCGCTGCGCCGGGGCGCGGCTGGCCCCGGAGAGCATGGCCGGTGTCGAGGTGGACGACGCGGGCCTCGCGCTGCGCCGCGCACGGCACCCCCTGGCCCGCGCGATGCCGCTCTTCCGCGAGCTGCTGGGCACCATCGCCGACGACGGCGCCCACCTGCTGTCCGTCTGCGACGAGCGCGGCACCATGCTCTGGGTCGAGGGCCACCCCCAAGTGCTGCGCCGGGCCGAGCGGATGAACTTCGTCCCCGGCTCCCAGTGGGCCGAGCACGCCAGCGGCACCAACGCGCCCGGCACGGCGCTCGCGGTCGGCCACGCCGTGCAGATCTTCGCCGCCGAGCACTACTGCCGCCCCGTACAGGCATGGACCTGCGCGGCAGCACCTGTGCACGATCCGCGCACCGGGCGCGTCGTCGGCGCCGTCGATCTGACGGGCGGCGACCATCTCGCCTCTCCGCACAGCCTCGCCCTCGTCCAGGCCACGGCGCGGGCCGCCGAGGCCCGCCTCGCCGCGCTGGGCCCGGGCCCTGGAGACGGCACGGCACCCGACGGCGGCCTGCTCGCCGTTCTCGGCCGCGACGAGGCCCGGCTCCACCGTCCGGGGGCGGGAAGCCTGCGGCTCGGCCGGCGGCACAGCGAGATCCTGCTGCTGCTCGCCGCGCACCCCGACGGGCTGACGGGTGAGGCGCTCGTCCGCGAGCTGTACGGGGAACGCGACGTCAACCCCGTCACCCTGCGTGCCGAACTCTCGCGGCTGCGGCACCTGCTCGGACCGCTGCTGGCCTCCCGTCCCTACCGGTTACGGCACCGCCCCTACACCGACTACGACACCGTGGGCGAGGCGCTGGCCGCGGACGATCCCGCCGCGGCGCTCGACGCCTACACGGGACCGCTGCTGCCCGCCTCCGAGGCCCCCGGCGTGGTGCGGCTCCGCCGGCTGCTGGAGAACCGCCTGCGGCGCCACCTGCTGTCCGGCGCCGAACCCGCGCTGCTGGAGAGGTGGCTGTGCACCGCGGGCGCGGAGGACGACCTGGAGGCGTGGGAGGCGCTGCACGGCCTGCGCCCGTCCGCGCGTACGGCGGCCCGGGTGCGCGAACTGAGCGCGCTCTACGGGCTGTCCCCGGACGCGGCACGGACCGCCCGTAGAGCGTGACCAGTGCCAGGACGCCGAGCGTGACGCCCGGGTGACAGGGGAGCGGGGGCATCGGCGTGTGCCGGGGCGGGAGCGGTACGCCGGGCGCGGTCTACGCTCGCAACGTATCCGCAACGTTGCGGGTACTAGCCTCCCGGCACCACCCGCCGGTCGGCCGCGCCGGCCCGCGTGAGCCGACCTCCGGGCGGGCCCGTACGAGTCGGCCGGCACAGGAGCCGGCCAGCACAGGGAGGCAGAGCATGAGCCGCTACGCCGCACCCGGAACCGACGATGCGCTGATGAGCTACCAGTCGCGCTACGACCACTGGATCGGCGGCAGCTATGTCGCCCCCAAGCAGGGCGGCTACTTCGAGAACCCCACCCCGGTCACCGGAGCGCCCTTCACGGAGATCGCCCGCGGCACCGCCGAGGACGTCGAGCGTGCCATCGACGCCGCCCACGAGGCCGCCCCGGCCTGGTCGCGCACCTCACCCGCCGAGCGCGCGCAGGTGCTCAACCAGATCGCGCAGCGCATGGAGGCGCACCTGGAGGAACTGGCGGTCGCCGAGAGCTGGGAGAACGGCAAGCCCGTCCGCGAGACGCTGGCCGCCGACATCCCGCTGGCCATCGACCACTTCCGGTACTTCGCCGCGGCGATCCGCTCCCAGGAGGGGTCGCTCTCCCAGATCGACGAGGACACCGTCGCCTACCACTTCCACGAGCCGCTCGGCGTCGTCGCGCAGATCATCCCGTGGAACTTCCCGATCCTGATGGCGACCTGGAAGCTGGCGCCCGCACTGGCCGCGGGCAACACCGTCGTGCTCAAGCCCGCCGAGCAGACCCCGGCGTCCGTCCACTACTGGATGAGCCTGGTGGCGGACCTGCTTCCGCCCGGTGTCGTCAACATCGTCAACGGCTTCGGCGCCGAGGCGGGCAAGCCGCTGGCGAGCAACGCGCGGGTGGCCAAGGTCGCCTTCACGGGAGAGACGACCACGGGGCGGCTGATCATGCAGTACGCCTCGGAGAACCTCAGGCCCGTCACTTTGGAGCTGGGCGGCAAGAGCCCCAACATCTTCTTCGAGGACGTCTCCGACGACGGAGACGACTTCTACGACAAGGCCCTCGAAGGCTTCGCCATGTTCGCCCTCAACCAGGGCGAGGTGTGCACCTGCCCCTCCCGCGCCCTCATCCAGCGCAGTCACTACCGTGCCTTCCTCGACGCGGGCGTCCAGCGCACCCAGGCCCTGGTGCAGGGGCACCCGCTGGACACCGAGACCATGGTGGGCGCGCAGGCCTCCAACGACCAGTTGGAGAAGATCCTCTCCTATCTCGACATCGGCCGGCAGGAGGGCGCACGCGTGCTGACCGGCGGCGGGCGCGCCGAGCTGGGCGGCGAGTTGGAGGGCGGCTACTACGTGCGGCCCACCGTCCTGGAGGGCAGCAACGACATGCGGGTCTTCCAGGAGGAGATCTTCGGCCCGGTCGTCTCCGTCACCGGCTTCGACGACTTCGACGACGCCATCCGCATCGCCAACGACACCCTCTACGGGCTCGGCGCGGGCGTGTGGACCCGCGACGGCTCCCGCGCCTACCGAGCGGGGCGCGCCATCCAGGCCGGGCGGGTGTGGACCAACTGCTACCACCAGTACCCGGCGCACGCCGCCTTCGGCGGCTACAAGCAGTCGGGCATCGGCCGGGAGAACCACAAGATGATGCTGGAGCACTACCAGCAGACCAAGAACCTGCTGGTCAGCTACGACGCCAAGAAGCTCGGAATGTTCTGATGGGCACGCCTGACGAGCGGGCGGAGCCCGAGCGGGTCGCCGTCACGCCCGCGGCCGCCGAACTGCTGCGGACGCTCACCTCCAAGCACGGGCCGCTGATGTTCCACCAGTCCGGCGGCTGCTGCGACGGCAGCAGCCCCATGTGCTACGGCAGGGGCGAGTTCCGCACGGGCGGCTCCGACGTGCTGCTCGGTGAGCTGGAGATCGACGGCGTGGCAGAACCCGTCCCGTTCTGGATGTCGGCCGCGCAGTTCGCGCACTGGAGCCACACCCATCTGACCGTCGACGTCGTCGAGGGCAGGGGCAGCGGCTTCTCGCTGGAGGCCCCCGAGGGGGTGCGCTTCCTGATCAGGTCGCGGCTGGTCGGCGGCTGACCTCCGGCGCCCCGCGGTCCCTACACGCTCGCGGGCACCGCCGTCTCCCCTACGGCGGTGCCCGCGCAAGCGTTCATGGGGCGACGCGCGCCGAGCGCGCGACGGCTCGTCGGTACCCCGGTGTCAGTACCCCCGGCCGCCGTACTGGTGGCCGCCGTACGGGTCCTCGTGCTGGACCGGCATCGGGCGGGGCGCCGCGGGGCGTGGGGCCACCGGACGCATGTACTGCGTCGCCTGGCTGTGCATCGCCTGCTGCTGGTACTGCTGCACCTGGACCTGCGGCTGCGGCTGCTGCGGCATCTGCTGCATCGGTGCCTGCGGCTGCGCCGGGCCCTGCGGCCCCGGGTAGCCGTAGCCGCGCGGCTGCGCCTGCTGCGGAATGTGCGGCGCGGGCGTGTGTTGCAGCGGAACAGGGCCGCCCTGCATGCCCGAGCCTCCACCGGGCGGAAGGGCGGCCGGAGCCTGCCGGACCGGCTGCTGGCGCATCGGCGCGGCCTGCTGCGGTGCGGGCTGCGGCGCCGGGGGCTGGGGCGCGGCCGCGCCCGGGTACCCGTATCCCGGCGCGGGCGCGTGCTGCAACGGTGCGGGCTGCGGCATCTGCGGCTGCCGCGGGTCGGGGCCCGCGGGCAGTGCCGGAGGCAGCGCCGCGAGCGCGCTGCCCGTGCTCCCCGTGTCATAGGCCGACGGCACCCGGATGGGAGCGATCTGCGGTGTGCCCCGCTCGGCGACGAGCATGTCGTAGATCGGCGTCTCGGGGTAGGACGATGCAGCGTAGTAGCCGCCGCTGTAAGAGCTGCGGGGGGAGGTCATGCTCATAAGGTAAGCCCACAATCCGCATCGGCACTAGAGAGGTACACACACAACGCCTGGCCCACCCGCATCACCGCAGGCGGGCACCTGTTTTCACCCCCGTGGGAGCGACCGCGCCAGGGAGCTGCGCGGAAGGAGCTCGACCGGGGGCCGAAGGCCCCTCACGCCGACCGTGTTGACGCCCGGTCAGGCGTGGCGAGACGGCTCTTTCCCGCCTGCTTCCTGAAACGGGCGCGCGGGAGGAGAAGCTGACAGAAGCATAAGCCCACCGGCAATGCCTCAGAACGCCCCTGCCCGAACAAGTTGTTCGACTTCGGCGGACTGCGGCGAGAGGAGCGCGAAGGGGCTTCGGCGGGCGCGGACGCGTGCAATAGGTTGGGAGGGACCGGAACGCCGGGTCCACCGAGCCCGAGGGGGAGTGGCTATGACGATGCGCAAGGGGACCAACGTCCCCGTGTCCGCTGCGACGGTCCGGATCGAGCTGGGCTGGTCGTCAGGACCGCTCGTGCCGGACGTCGACGCGTCGGCACTCCTGCTCGACTCGCACGGCAAGGTCCGCTCCGACGCGGACTTCGTCTTCTACAACCAGCCCCGGCACTCCTCGTCGGCCGTCCTGCACGAGGGCAAGAACCCGATAGGCGAGTCCTGCACCGACGGGCTGACCGTCGACCTCGGGCGCGTCGAACCGGAGATCGACCGCATCGTCATCGCGGCCTCCGCCGACGGCGGCAGCTTCGGCCAGGTGCCGGGCCTGTACGTACGCCTGCTGGAGGCCGGGGCTGCCGGAGCCCCAGCCACCGGAGCGGAGATCGCCCGCTTCGACCCGGCCGACGCGGCAGCCGAGACCGCCTATCTGCTGGGGGAGCTGTACCGCAGGCAGGGCGCGTGGAAGTTCCGCGCTGTCGGTCAGGGGTACGACAGCGGCCTGGCCGGTCTCGCCACCGACTTCGGCATCAGCGTCGACGAGCCGTCCGCCGCGGGCGGTGCACCCGCCCCGGCCGGCAGCGGCGCGCCGCTGCACCCGCACAGCGCCCCCACCCCGCACGTGCCAGGACCGCCCGACGTGCGGGTGCCCGGCCTGCCGCAGGGCCCCGGCGCCCCGAGCACCCCCGACCTGCCGGCCCCCTCGGTCCCCGGCCCGACGGCGGACGCCGCCCCCCCGGCGCCGCCCGCTCCCTCCATGCCCGCGACCCCCTCGGCCCCCGCCCCCTCGGCTCCGACGCCACCGGCACCTCAGCCCGCACCCGCCGCGCCCGTGCGGCTGAGCAAGGTGACGCTCACCAAGGAGGCGCCGTCGGTCTCGCTGACCAAGCAGGGCGGCACCTCGGGCGCCATGCGCGTCAATCTCAACTGGACGACCCAGGCCCAGCAGCCCAAGGGGCTGGCCGGACGGCTGAGCAAGGCCATGGGCGCGCTGACGGGCCCGGACCTGGACCTGTGCGCCCTCTACGAGCTGGCCGACGGCCGCAAGGGCGTCGTGCAGGCGCTCGGCAACTCCTTCGGCTCGCTGCACAGGCCGCCCTACATCCACCTCGACGGTGACGACCGCACCGGCGCCGTGGAGACCGGCGAGAACCTGACGCTCAACCTCGACCACGCGGCCGAACTGCGGCGCGTCCTGATCTTCGTCACCATCTACGAGGGCGCGCGCAGCTTCGCCGGGCTGCACGCCACCGTCACCCTCAGGCCGCAGCACGGCGCGCCCGTCGACTTCTCCCTCGACGAGTGCACCATCCCCTCCACCGTCTGCGCCCTCGCCCTGATCAGCAACGAGAGCGGCGAGTTGATGGTGCGTCGCGAAGCGCGTTACCTGGTGCCGCAGCGAGGGGTGAGTCCGCAGCGCACCGTCGACCAGGAGTACGGCTGGGGCATGCAGTGGACGCCGGGGCGCAAGTGACAGGGCGCCGGCGCGCGGGTGCCTCGTCGCGACCGCCGCGAACCGGCCGCCCCCGGAGAGGGGAGGCCGACCGGGTGGGGAGGCGCGGCCGTCAGCCGTAGGTGCGGCCCTTCCACGCGGCGCCCCGGCCCCGGTAGTGCTGCACGGCCGAGTCGACGGTCATCGCCAGATAGAGCGCGGCCGTCACCGGCAGCAGGAGCGCGAGCCACACCGGCCCGCCGTAGTAGCGCAGCATCGGCAGGTACGTCAGCGTCATCAGCAGCCACGCCGCCCCGCCCACCGGCGACCCCGCGCACGCCCACACCGGCGGCACCAGATACACCAACACCAGCCCCATCACGGTGCCGACCAGCAGCAGCGGGTTGTTGAGCAGCTGCGCGTAGGCGCTGCGCGAGACCATGCGCCACAGCGGCCGCAGACCCACGTACGGGCGCACGCTCGTCACCGAGTCCGCGAGCCCCAGCCAGATCCGGCCACCCGCGCGCTTGACGGCGCGGCCCAGCGTCACGTCGTCGATGACCGCGTCCCTGATGCTGTCCGGCACCCGGGCCCGCACCGCGGCCTCGGTACGCAGCAGCGCACACCCCCCTGCCGCCGCGGCGGTGCGCGCCGTCGGCCTGTTGACCCAGCGGAACGGATACAGCTGCGAGAAGAAGTACACGAAGGCCGGCACGATCATCCGCTCCCAGCCGGTACGCACCCGCAACCGCGCCATCTGCGACACCAGGTCGAGCCGCCCGGCGAGCGCCCCGCGCACCAGACGGCGCAGCGAATCAGGACCGTGCGCGATGTCGGCGTCCGTCAGCAGCAGGAACTCGGGCACCCCGCCACCGGTGCTGTGGCCCGCCCGCGCGCGGGCGATCCCGCACCGCAGAGCCCACAGTTTGCCCGTCCAGCCCGGTTCGGGCTCCCCGGAAGAGAGCACCGTCAACGGCAGGCCGCGGGCCGTGCGTTCCGCGAGCGTGCGGGCGAGCCGCCCCGTACCGTCCGTGGACCCGTCGTCCACCAGCAGCACCTCCGCCCGCCCCGGGTAGTCCTGCGCCAGCAGCGACGGCAGGCTCACCGGCAGCACCTCGGCCTCGTCCCTGGCCGGTACGACCACGGTGACGGACGGCCAGGCAGCCGGCTCCTCGGCGGGCGCGGGCGGCATGCGCACGTCGGTCCGCCAGAAGAAGCCCTGGCCCAGCAGCAGCCACACCCACGCGGCCAGCGAGGCGAGCGGAACGGCGGAGGTCCAGGTGAGGGTGGTCATCGAGCGGCAGTCTGCCGCACGCGGGCCACCGGGGGCACCATGACGAGCCGGGTCCGCATAGCCGATCGATTACAGTTGTTCACCGTGAAGATCGCGCTCATGGACTCCGGTATCGGCCTGCTCGCCGCCGCGGCGGCGGTACGCCGCGCACGCCCCGACGCCGACCTGGTGCTCTCGCTCGACCCCGACGGAATGCCCTGGGGCCCCCGCGACGCGGACGGAATCACCGAGAGAGCCCTCCTGTGCGCCCGCGCCGCCGCCGCGTACGAGCCCGAGGTCCTGATCGTGGGCTGCAACACCGCCTCCGTGCACGCGCTGCCCGCCCTGCGCGCCGAACTGGAGCCCGCGCTGCCGGTCATCGGCACCGTCCCCGCCGTGAAACCGGCTGCCGCGGCCGCCGCGAACACCGGGGGAAGGGTCGCCATCTGGGCCACGCCCGCCACCACCGGCAGCCCCTACCAGCAGCAGCTGATCGAGGAGTTCGCGAACGGCGCCGACATCACCGGCGTGCCCTGCCACGGCCTCGCCGAAGCCATCGAGAACGGCGACGAACAGCTCATCGCTGCGGCGGTCGAGGCCGCGGCCCGGCGCACGCCCGACGACGCGCGGACCGTCGTCCTCGGCTGCACCCACTACGAACTGGTCGGCCAGCGCATCCGCGAAGCCCTCGGCGCCTCCGGCCCCGGCGGGCCGGCGCTTCAGGGCTCCGCCGTCGCCGTCTGTGCGCAGGCGCTGCGCCGCGCGGGCATCTCCCCTGACCCAGGCGCCGCGCCCACCGGCGGCCTCACGGTGCTGCACAGCGGCAGGACCGGCACCCTTCCCGCTGCCGCGCTCACCTACGCGGAGGGCCGCCTCCTGGCCCCCGCCCCGGCCGCGCACGGCTGACGCCCGCACGCCCCGTATAACCCCTTCGGGGGCTTTGCGGACGGCTCGGCTCCACGGGCTGCCCCCGCCGCGCCGCGGGGGTACGCTGCCGAGCATGACGGATCTGCCCCGCGACGGCGCGCCCCCCGCCGAAGGTGGCGCCGGATTCCGCGGCCACGACGACGCCGCCCTCGCCCCGCCCGCGCCCCTCGCGGACGCCGCCTCGGCCGCGGGAGCCGCGGGGTGGACGGGACGGGCCACCAGCCGCCTGCAGTGGGGGCTCGCCGCCCTGGGAGCCGGCTGCCTGGCGCTCGGTATCGAGCTCGCCGTCGACCCCAGCTGGTCGGGCGGGCTCGTACCGCTGGTCATGTCGGTCGTCGGCTGTGTCGCCGCAGGGCTGCTGATCCTCTTCGGCACGCTGGCCTTCGTCCACGTCGAGGTCACCGTCGACGAGGACAGCCTCCAGGTGCGCTGCGGCCACGCGGGTGTGCCGCGACGCCGGATCCCGCTGCGGGACGTCGTCTCGGCCGACCACGCGCCCACCGTCACCCCACGGCACTGGGGCGGCTGGGGCTACCGCTGGCGCCCCGGGATGGGCACGGCGGTGGTGATCCGGCGCGGTGAGGGCGTCGTCCTGCGGCTGGGCGACGGCCGAGTCTTCACCGTCACCGTGGACGACGCCGAGGCGGCCGTCCACCACATCCGCGCCCGCCTCGCGGTGCTGCGGGCCTGACCGCCGCTGCCTCGCCCGCCCTCCCGGCTCGGCGCCACCCGCCTCGGCACCACCGGCTCGGCGCCTCAGCCGGTCACCCGGACAGGCGCATCAGCAGATGCCCCCGGCGGAACCTTTCCCCCTCTCCCGGCTCCCGGAGCATCCGGCCGACCTCGGTGAACCCCGCATCGGCCGCCAGTCCCGCGAGGTCGTCGACCGGCCACCGGTAGGCCGTCGTCACCTTGTGGTCGAACGCCGCGGTCGGCCCGCCTTCCGACTCGAAGAAGGCGAGCAGCAGTGTTCCGTCGGGCGCGAGTACCCGGCGGAACTCCGCGAAGTACGCGGGCACTTCCTCCGGCGGGGTGTGGATGATCGAGTACCAGGACACGATGCCCCGCAGTCGGCCGTCGGCCACGTCGAGGTTGTCCATGGAGCCGAGCTCGAACCGCAGGTCGGGGTACGCCTCGCGGGCGAGGCCGAGCAGTGCGGGCGACAGGTCGACGCCGAAGACGTCCAGCCCCAGATCCCGCAGGTGCGCCGTGACGCTTCCGGGCCCGCACCCCAACTCGGCCACCGGCCCGGGCCCCGCGGCCCGCACGGTGTCGGCGAAGGCGGCGAGCACCGCGCGATCCAGCGGAAAGCCGTCGAGCGCGTCACGGGCCAGTTCGGCATAGAGGACGGCGACGGCGTCGTAGGCGTCGGCTGTCGCACGAGGGTGCGACGAAGGTGTGGTCACGGGCGAGGACACTAGCGCCTTTCCCGGCCTGTCCCCAGCCGGCCGCCGGCCCCGAGACCTGCCTGGCGGGCACGCGGCATGCACGGGCCGCCCCCGGCCCCGGACAGGTCGTAGTCTCGGTGCATGGCCACTCCTGATTTCATCCGTGACCTGCGGCTCTCCGCGGGCCACCAACTGCTGTACCTGCCCGGTGTCACCGCGGTCGTCTTCGACGGCCGGGGGCGGGTGCTGCTGGGCCGGCGTGCCGACACCGGTACGTGGTCGGTGATCGGCGGTATCCCGGAGCCGGGCGAGCAGCCCGCCGACTGCGCGGTGCGGGAGGTCTTCGAGGAGACGCACGTGCGGTGCGTGGCGGAGCGGGTCGTCTCCGTCCACGGCGTCGAGAAGCCCGTCACCTACCCGAACGGTGACGTCTGCCAGTTCATGGACATCACCTTCCGCTGCCGTGCGGTCAGTGACGACGCCCGCGTCAACGACGACGAGTCGCTGGAGGTGGGCTGGTTCGCCCTGGACGCGCTGCCGCCCCTCGCGGACTTCGCCGTCTTCCGGATCAAGCAGGCCACCCAGGACGGACCCGCCTGGTTCGAGGGCATGCCGGGGGCGTAGCCGGACGGGTACCTTCAGGCCGCCCCCACCCCCTCCCCGCGCCCGCGCGATCACTGCTGGGCGGCATCGTCACCGATGTCACCCCCCGGCAGGACGCTCCACGGCCAGGAGACCTCCGGCCCTGTCGTCGCCCGCATCCACGCCGGAACCGTCGACACAACGAGGCATTCGCCGCCGCATGGGGAAGCATCGACGCGCCGATGGGAGGCGTGAGAGACCCGGAACGGGGAGAGTACGTGCGAGTGCCGCCCCCGGATCCCCGAGCGCCGCAGACGTTGGCCAAGTGCGACAACACGAGCGGACCCGCTCTTCGTAGGGACCTACGAAGAGCGGGTCCCTGCCTGCGAAAGTCTTCATGTCTTCCACCTCTGGCTGAGGTCACACGATGGGCGGTGTACTCCTCACACAAGCTGAACGAAGGCGTCGAGGCGCGCTGATCTCCCGCGGGTGCCGTCGGACGAGCTGAGCTCGCCGCGCGTGGGGAACCCGCCAGTTGCCCCGAGGGGTGCGGTGTCCCGCACGGCCAGGGCATCCGGGGAGTCCCGCCGCCTCCGAACCGAAAGAAGCGACCGTGACTACGCAGACCCAAGAAGCGAACACCCGGGATCACGAGCGTGCCTGGATGGGCGAGGCGATCAGGCTGGCCACCGACAGCGTGGCGAACGGCGGCGGTCCGTTCGGCGCCCTGGTCGCCAAGGGCGACGACATCATCGCGCTCGGGAACAACCAGGTCACCGCGGCTCTGGACCCGACGGCGCACGCCGAGGTGACCGCGATGCGTGCCGCCTGCAAGCAGCTCGACACCTTTTCGCTCGACGGCTGTGTCCTGGTCACCTCGTGCGAGCCGTGTCCGATGTGCCTCTCCTCCGCGCTGTGGGCCCGGGTCGACCGGATCGTCTTCTCCGCCGACCGGCACGACGCCGCGGTCGCCGGTTTCGACGACCGCAAGTTCTACGACCTGTTCGAGAAGCAGCCGGCCTCGATGTGGCCTGTGCACGTCGAGCAGCTGGACCTGCCCCACCGCACGGCGCCGTTCGACGCGTGGCTGGCCAAGTCCGACCGCGTCGACTACTGACCGCCCGTACCGCCGCGTCTCACCTGCCGGGGCCGGCCACCCGCACCCAGGGGGGCCGGCCACCCGCGCGGGGCGTCGCATGTGTGCGGCCCGAAACCGCGCCGTGACAGGGACAGTTGCCCTGACGCACCGCACCCCCCGCACGGGAGGCTCCGGGAGGTCCGCCGCCGGGTCTGTTTGGACGATGGGCCAATGCGCGGGGAGGCGGATGATCAGCTCGTCAGAGCTTCCTATGAGCCCGACGCTCGTTTTCCCAGGTCGGGTTGACTGGCGGTCCGCGGCAACTTAGCTTCAAGCACACCGACCCGTAGGCGGCCAGAAGGAGGCGAAGTCGGATGTCGACCCTCGCCGACGTGCAGCGCCTCGCTCAGCGCACCGCCTGGGTTCCGGGTCGCGTAGCGCACGGCTGCTGAGCAGCCCCTGTGCCGGGGCGCCCCCTCGCGGCCCCGGCGTCTTCCGCTCTTCGTCATCGCCCGCGGCACGCCGTTCCGTGCCGGTCCGCGCTCCCGGTTTCCCAAGCCGCGCCACCGAAAGAGAAAGCCACTGAAATGGCGACTAGGATCATCAGCACGACCGCGCACCGAAATGAGGATGTGTCATGGTAGCGGCGCGGACCACGGTCAATGGGAAGGTCACACCGATTTCCCCGGCCGCACCCCATACATCGGTTCTGGATTTCCTGCGTGAGCGCGGCCTCACCGGGAGCAAGGAAGGCTGCGCCGAGGGCGAATGCGGCGCGTGTTCGGTGCTGGTGGCCCGTCCGGGGGTGAACAAGCCCACCGACTGGGTGGCGGTCAACGCCTGCCTGGTTCCGGCCGCGGCCCTCGACGGGCAGGAGATCGTCACCTCCGAGGGCCTCGCCACCGCGGGCGAACCCGGCACGCCGCCCACGCTGCACCAGGTGCAGGAGGAGATGGCGCTCCGCGGCGGCTCCCAGTGCGGTTACTGCACACCGGGCTTCGTGTGCAGCATGGCCGCCGAGTACTACCGGCCGGACCGCTGCGCGCACGCGGGCGCGGCCGACGGCGGCCCGGCCGACACCGACGCGGGCGGCACGACCGACGCCGAGCACGGTCCGAACGGGTTCGACCTGCACTCGCTCAGCGGAAACCTGTGCCGCTGCACCGGTTACCGTCCGATCCGCGACGCCGCCTTCGCGCTCGGCGCGCCCACCGAGGACGACCCGCTGGCACAGCGCCGCGAGCAGTCGCCGCCGGCACCCGTCGCCACCGAGTACACCCAGGGCGACAGCGTGTTCCTGCGGCCGGGCACGCTGAGCGAAGCGCTGCGGGTGCTGCGCGAGCGGCCCGAGGCGGTGGTGGTCGCCGGGAGCACCGACTGGGGTGTGGAGGTGAACATCCGCTCCCGCCGGGCGGAGTGCGTGGTCGCCATCGACCGGCTGCCCGAACTGCGGGGCCTGAGCGTCGAGTCCGACCACGTCGAGATCGGCGCCGCGCAGACGCTCACCGAGATCGAGCGCCGTCTCGACGGCCGCGTCCCGCTGCTGGCACAACTGTTCCCGCAGTTCGCCTCCCGGCTCATCCGCAACGGCGCGACCCTCGGCGGCAACTTGGGCACCGGCTCTCCCATCGGCGACAGCCCGCCCGTGCTGCTCGCCTTGGAGGCGTCGCTGGTGCTCGCCGACGCCGACGGTGAGCGCGAGGTCCCGCTGGCGGACTACTTCACCGGCTACCGGCAGAGCGTGCGCCGCCCCGGCGAACTGATCCGCGCGGTGCGCATCCCGCTGCCGCTGTCGCCGGTCGCGGCCTTCCACAAGATCGCCAAACGGCGCTTCGACGACATCTCCAGCGTGGCGGTCGCGTTCGCGCTGGACATCGAGGACGGCCTCGTACGCAAGGCGCGCATCGGGCTGGGCGGCGTCGCCGCCACGCCGGTCCGCGCCCTGGCCACCGAGGCGGCCCTGGAGGGCAAGCCGTGGGTGCGGGAGACCGCCGAGGCCGCAGCCCAGGTGCTGCGGGCCCAGGGAACCCCGATGAACGACCACCGGGCCAGCGCCGAGTACCGCTCCGCGATGCTCGGCCAGAGCCTGCTGAAGCTGTACGCGGAAACCACGGAGGCGGTGTCGTCATGAGCCATTTGTCCGAGCGTCCCGAAGCGCCTGTCGTCGGCGTACCGATGCCGCACGAGAGCGCCGGGCAGCACGTCACCGGCACCGCGCTCTACACCGATGACCTGGTCCACCGCACCAAGGACGTGCTGCACGCCTACCCGGTCCAGGTCATGAAGGCGCACGGCGTGATCACCGCGCTGCGCACCGGGCCCGCGCTGGCCGTGCCCGGTGTGGTCCGGGTGCTGACCGGCGCGGACGTGCCCGGCGTCAACGACGCGGGGATGAAGCAGGACGAGCCGCTCTTCCCCGACGAGGTCATGTTCCACGGCCACGCGGTCGCCTGGGTGCTCGGCGAGACCCTGGAGGCGGCCCGCCTCGGTGCGGCGGCCGTCGAGGTGGAGCTCGACGAACAGCCCTCCCTGCTCACCTTGCAGGAGGCGATCGCGGCCGACAGCTTCCACGGCGCACAGCCCGTGGTGGTCACCGGCGACGTCGACGCGGGCTTCGCCGACTCCGCGCACGTGTTCAGCGGCGAGTTCCAGTTCTCCGGTCAGGAGCACTTCTACCTGGAGACGCACGCGGCGCTGGCGCAGATCGACGAGAACGGGCAGGTGTTCATCCAAAGCAGCACCCAGCACCCGTCGGAGACCCAGGAGATCGTCGCGCACGTACTGGGAGTCCACAGCCACGAGGTGACCGTGCAGTGCCTGCGCATGGGCGGCGGTTTCGGCGGCAAGGAGATGCAGCCGCACGGGTTCGCGGCCGTCGCGGCGCTCGGCGCCAAGCTGACCGGGCGTCCGGTCAGGTTCCGCCTCAACCGGACGCAGGATCTGACCATGTCGGGCAAGCGGCACGGCTTCCACGCCGAGTGGAAGATCGGCTTCGACGCGGACGGCCGCATCCAGGCCCTGGAAGCCTGCCTGACCGCGGACGGCGGCTGGAGCCTGGACCTGTCCGAGCCGGTGCTGGCCCGCGCGCTGTGCCACATCGACAACACGTTCTGGATCCCCAACGCGCGCGTCGCCGGCCGCATCGCCAAGACCCACGCCGTCTCCAACACCGCCTTCCGCGGCTTCGGCGGACCGCAGGGCATGCTGGTGATCGAGGACATCCTGGGCCGCTGCGCGCCGCAGCTCGGGCTGGACCCCATGCAGCTGCGCGAGCGCAACTTCTACCAGCCGGGCCAGGGCCAGACGACCCCGTACGGGCAGCCGGTCACGCAGCCCGAGCGGATCTCCACCGTCTGGCAGCAGGTCCACGAGGACGGCGGCCTCGCCGACCGCAAGCGCGAGATCGCGGCCTTCAACGCCGCGCACCCGCACACCAAGAGGGCCCTCGCGCTCACGGGCGTCAAGTTCGGCATCTCCTTCAACCTCACCGCCTTCAACCAGGGCGGCGCGCTGGTGCTGATCTACAAGGACGGCTCCGTCCTGATCAACCACGGCGGCACCGAGATGGGCCAGGGCCTGCACACCAAGATGCTGCAGGTGGCCGCGACCACGCTGGGTATCCCGCTGCACAAGGTGAGGCTGGCCCCGACGCGTACCGACAAGGTCCCCAACACCCCCGCCACCGCCGCCAGTTCCGGTGCGGACCTCAACGGTGGCGCGGTGAAGAACGCCTGCGAGCAGCTGCGCCGGCGGCTGCTGCAAGTGGCCGCCTCGCAGCTGGGTGCGAACGCCTCCGACGTGCGCATCGTCGAGGGTGTCGCGCGCGCTCTGGGCAGCGACAAGGAGCTGGCCTGGGACGAGCTGGTGCACACCGCCTATTTCCAGCGGGTGCAGTTGTCGGCGTCCGGCTTCTACCGCACCGAGGGGCTTCACTGGGACGCGAAGACGTTCCGGGGCTCGCCGTTCAAGTACTTCGCGCACGGCGCCGCGGCGACCGAGGTGGAGGTCGACGGCTTCACCGGCGCATACCGCATCCGGCGGGTGGACATCGTGCACGACGTCGGCGACAGCCTCTCCCCGATGATCGACATCGGTCAGGTCGAGGGCGGTTTCGTGCAGGGCGCGGGCTGGCTGACCCTCGAGGACCTGCGCTGGGACACCAGCGACGGGCCCAACCGCGGCAGGCTGCTCACCCAGGCGGCCAGCACCTACAAGCTGCCGAGCTTCTCGGAGATGCCCGAGGAGTTCAACGTCACGCTGCTGGAGAACGCCACCGAAGAGGGCGCGGTCTACGGCTCCAAGGCGGTGGGCGAGCCCCCGCTGATGCTGGCCTTCTCGGTACGGGAAGCGTTGCGGGAGGCCGCGGCGGCGTTCGGTCCCGCGGGGGTCAGCGTGGAACTCGCCTCCCCCGCGACGCCGGAGGCGGTCTTCTGGGCGATCGAAGCGGCCCGCGGCGGTGCCGTACAGCTCAACGGTCATGCACACAAGGCAGCGCACAACGGCGGCGAAGTCCGCACCGGAACCAGCTCTTTGAGCAATGCCTGACACGACCTGGGTGGCCGCGGTCGCGCGGTTGCGGGCACGCCGGGAACCCGGCGTGCTGGTGACCGTCGCGACCGTGCGCGGCCACGCGCCCCGCCGGGCCGGTGCCAAACTCGTCGTGGGGCGGACGGGGGCCTGGGGCTCGATCGGCGGCGGCAACATCGAGGCGGTGGCCATCGACCGGGCCCGCGAGCGGATCGGTACCGGCGACCCGGAGCCCGAACTGATGGACTTCGCCCTCAACGACAAGGTCACCAACCGGCACGGTGTGCAGTGCTGCGGCGGAGCCGTCACCGTACTGCTCGAACCGCTGCCTGTGGTGCCCGCGGTGGCGCTCTTCGGCGTCGGGCACGTCGGTCTCGAGCTGGCCCGCATCCTGGCGCGCCACAGCCTCGACCTGCACCTGGTCGACACCCGCACCGACATGCTCACCGACGAACGGCTCGACGTGCTGGCGGACGCGGTGGCGCAGGTCCACGTCCACCACAACCCGCTGCTCCCCGAGGAGGCGCTCGCGGAGCTGGCGCCCGGCACCCACGTCCTGATCATGACTCATGACCACGCCGAGGACGCCGCGCTGGCCGACGCCGCCTTGCGCACCACGGGACTCGGCTCGATCGGACTGATCGGCTCGGCCGCCAAGTGGTCGCGCTTCCGGAAACGTCTGGCCACCGAGGGCGGTCACGACGACGCCGCGATCGACCGGATCAAGACCCCGATCGGCCTGACCGAGATCACCGGCAAGGAGCCCGCCACGATCGCGGTGAGCGTCGCGGCGGACCTGCTGCGGACCTTCGAGGCGGACCGCGGCTGAGCGTCTCGCACCGGCGGGTGGGTCAGGGCCCTGCCCGGCGTACGGCTCGTACCGCGTCGTCGTCCGTGGCCAGCCGGGCCGTGACCCAGGCCAGCGCCGGGGCGTTCCGGTCGAGGTCTTCGCGGTCGATCGCGTCCAGGCGGTCGCACGGCTGGTGATAGCAGGGGTCGAACATCTGCCCAGCGGTGCCGCCGAAGAGTTTCTGCTGTGCCGCCGTCTTCACCCCCAGGTTGCCTCCGTCGATGCCGCCGACCGGAAGGCCCGCCGCCTGGAAGACCAGATGGTCGGAGCCGATGGCGCCCGGGTCCTGGCGCTCGAAGGGCAGCCCGTGCCGGGTGAAGTAGCCGGCGAACAGTTCGGCGAGCTCGTGGCTGCCGCCGGACCCCGTGTCCCACACGAAACGCCCGGAGTTGGAGGGCGCCAGCAGCTCTGCGTTGAGGACGGCCGCGATCCTGCCGCGCTCGGCGGGGGAGAGGTGGTCCACGTAGTACCCGGAGCCGACGTCGAGGATCTCCTCCGCGCCCCACCACATGAATCTGACCTTGTTGCGCACCGCGTTTTGGTGCGGCGCCATCGCCAGCGCCGTCTGCAGGACGGTCGCGGCCGTCGAGCCGTTGTCGTTGACGCCGGGTGCCTCGGGGACGCTGTCCAAGTGCCCGCCCAGCACGACCACGTCGTCGGGATCGCCGCCGCGGGTCTCGGCGATGAGGTTGACCGTCGTGCGCTCCACGTTCCGCGCCCGCAGCGTCAGGCGCACCCGAGCCCCGGGCCGCGCCGCCGCCTGACGGGCCAGCCGCTCCCCGTCGGTCTGCGAGACCATGCCCATGGGGATGCTGAAATCCTCCGGGGCCATGGCCATGAGGCGGTAGTTGTTCCGCGGAGACGGGGTCGGGTAGTACATCACCACAGCCCGTGCACCGGCCCGCGCGGCGACCTGCTGCTGGTGCGCGAACCCGCAGGCGTTCCGGGCCAGTACGACGACGGAGCCGCGGACGGCCACGCCGTCGTAGTCGCCGGCGTCGCAGCCGGTTCTGCCCTCGGGCAGGGCCACGGCCCGTGCGGTGAGGCCGCGCGCGGCGGTCGACGGAGTGAACCTGGTCATCAGTACGGGCACGTCGCGGGCCCTGCCGTGGCCCGTCCGCACGGACAACCGCTCGCTCGTGACGTCGAAGTCGGTGTAGGGGACCCGCTGCCGCCGCACCGCGTACCCCGCGTTCTCCAGCTGCCCGGCGACGTACCGCGCCGAACGTGTGAACCCGGGCCGGTTGTAGCCGCGGTCGCCGCCGCTGTCGTCCGCGATCCGCTGGAAGGCGCGCAGGTGGCGGAACACGTCACGGCCGCGTACCCGAGACGCCAGCCGGTCGGCCGTCAGCGCGCGCGTACCGGCGGCGTGTGCCGTGCCGTCCCCGGCGGGCGGAGTCGCGGCGGTGGCCACCGTCTGCTGACCCGCCAGGCAGGTCAGCGTGAGCGCGGCTGCCGCCGCCGGTCTCAGCACCCGGCGCAGCGGGCGGGAAGAGATACGCACAGGAAGTCCCTTCGAGCGATGAACCGCGACGGCGGGCGGGGGCCGCCGGCGGCGGGTCCTGAGGCGGAGAAACAGGCCGGGCCAGGGCAGGGGGAAAGAGCCGGACCTGGGGCAGGGCCCAGGTATGGGCCGGGTCAGCGCTCTGGGTGCGGGACCAGGCCGCGAACGCAGCGGGGACCGGTCGCCGGCACGGTCACGGACCCGTGTCGCGTACCCGGACGGGGAGCGTCCGCAGTCCCCGCAGGGTCGCGGTCGGCTCGTACTCGGCCGTGCCGGACGGGACGAACCCGAGGCGCGCCTCGCGCAGCGCCGCGAGCACGGCGCGCAGTTGCAGCGTGGCCAGGCCCGCGCCCAGGCAGGCGTGCGCGCCCCGGCCGAAGGCCAGGTGCTGCCCCCTGCGGCGGCCGAGGTCGACGGTGTCCGGATCGGGGAAGACGTCCGGGTCGCGGTTGGCGGCGCCCAGCAGCAGCACCAGCACCTGTCCGCGCCCTATCCGCTGCCCGGCCACCTCGCTGTCCCGCACGCACACCCGGGCGTCCGCCTGCACCGGTCCCTCCAGGCGCAGCAGTTCGTCCACCAGCGTGTCGAGCCGCCCCCCGGCGGCCGCGCGTTCCGGCAGCGTCTGATCGCCCGTCACCAGGCGGGCGAGCGCGTTGCCCAGCAGGCGGCTGACCGACTCGTAGCCCGCGTGCAGCACGGCGCGCAGCGAGTTGGCCAGCACGGCCTGCGAGACCTCGGGGGTGTGTGCGCGGGCCGCCCGCACGGCCCCGACGAAACCGCCCTCGTCGGCCGTGTCCAGCCATGTGCCGACCATGCGGCTCAGCTCTTGTCTCGCCTCGGTGCCAGGATCGGCGCGCGCGGGATCGAGCCCGGCGTCCATGCTGCGGACGATGGCGTTCGACATCTCCTCGAACCTGGGCCCGTCGGGGGCGGCGACGCCCAGGAAGTCGCACATCGTGTGCAGGGCGAGGGGGCGGGCGACCTCGCTGACGAGATCGACCGGCCGGTCCGTGCCGCGTACGGCAGCCAGGCGTTGCGCGGAGAGCCGCGCGGCCGTGTCGGTCACCGCCGTGTGCGAGCGGGTGTGCAGCGCGGAGACGAGCAGGTGCCGGATGGCTCCGTGGGCGGGCGGGTCGAGGGACTGCACGCTCAGCAGCGCTTCGGGGATCTCCTCTCCCACCCTGCGGAAGTCCGAGCCGAACGAGGCCGAGTCGCCGAGAACCGCGCGGCACTCGGCGTGCCCGGTCAGGACCCAGGAGTCGAGTTGCCCGTGCCAGTAGACGCGCCGGTGTTCGCGCAGCCGCCGGTAGAAGGGGTGCGGTGCGGCGATGACCTCGGGCGCCAGGGGGTCGTAGCGGGTGTCCCGCTGTCGGTGCGCCGCGGCTCCCGTCATGGTCTGCCTCTCTCGGGGTGCGGTTTTGCAAGTGCGGTTCTCGGGGTGCGGATTCCGGCCAGGTGCCGAGGAGCGGGGAGGTGGGGCGGGGCGTCGCCCGCGGCCACGCGGTCAGCCGCGTGGCCGCGGTGACGTGGTGTCATCAGTGGATGTAGCGCATGGCACTCTCCTTTCCGCGAAGGGGTGTCAGCAACGCCGTGGACACGGACACGGAGTCGACGGCGAGTTCATCAGGGCCCCGGTATTCCGGGGCGGGAGGAATTCCATCCGGAAGCGGGGGCGCCAGTTCCTACCGGGAGGCGCCTGCATAACCATGGCGGTGGCGGTGTTCACTCATCGGAAGAAAAGCAATCCGCGCATCCCGCCTTCCCTGTTGGTGCGGCAGCGGCCGGAAGTCAGCCGTCGTCACCCTCCGACAGCGATTGCGTTCCGCGCAAGGGGCGGTACGTCGAAAAACGCCACTTTTCCACCGGTGGAAAAGTGAACGACGTATTCCGCCGTGACGTATGGGGACTGTGTCCGGAACAGTGAATGCGGAACGGGCGAGCGGGGCACGCACATGTTTGGCGAGCCGCTCGGCATGACGCGACTGCAAAGGTGTGTACCTATGGAGATGCGGGTGGAGTGCAGACCACGCAGAAGACGGAGACCGGGGCGTACTTCGTGAGCGCGGCACGGGGATTCGCGTTACTGGCAGCTCTCGCGGAACTGGAGGAGGAGGACCCGGGCGCCCACCGGTTGGGCGTCATCGCCCGCCGCGCGGGCCTGAGCCCCTCCCAGGCGAACAAGCTCCTCGCTCAGGCCGAGCAGCACGGACTGGTCCGCCGGACCGGCTACGGCCGCTACGCGTTGTCCCCGCACGCGGCGGCGACAGGAACGACGGAGACAGACAGGACGACGCGTCCCACCCCGGCGGGTCCGACGGCGCGTCCCGCGGCAGCTTCGACGGCGGGTCCCGCGGCGCGGCGCGCGGCGGCCGCGTCGGCACGCCCCTCGACGGGCCCGGCGGTACGGTCCACGGCGGGGACGGCGCGTCCACCGGCGGCGGTGCCGGCTGTGCCGGTGGCGCCGGCGGTCCGCAGGGCGAGGGCGCTGGCGGCGGGAGGGGCGAAGACGCCGGTGACGGCGCCCGGGCCGGGGCCGCTGACCGCACGGGAGCGGCCGGGACGGACCCCCGCGGCGGGAGCGGCACCGGCACGGAGGGCGCTGCCCGGAGCCGGGCAGCCCCCGGTGTCCACCGTGCCGGCACGGTAGTGCCGGAGCCGGACCACCTCCCGTGTCCACCGTGCAGGCGCGGTGACGGGCACGAGGGGGCGGGCCAAGCGTCGGCGCGGGGCGGAACGGCGCGGGCGCCCGAGTGGGCACCCACGCCGGCCTCACCGCTCGCGGACGGGTCTCACACCTTGCGGTAGCTGTACGCCTCCTCGGCCGCCGCCGCCACCGCGGCCAGGTCGCCGCCGCCCGCGGCCGTCACCACGGCGCCGATCGCCCCCTCCACCAGCGGGGCGTCCAGCAGCCGGGACGGGTCGGGCAGTTCGTCACCCTCGGCCAGCAGCGTCTTGACCGTCAGTACCGCGCTGCCCAGGTCGGCGAGGAGTGCGACGCCCGCCCCCGCGTCCACACGCCGGGCCGCCTCGGTGATCACCTCTTCGCTCGTGCCCAGGCCGCCGTCCGGGAGGCCGCCCGCGCCGGTGACCGGAGCGTCGGGCACCCCGGCGAGAGCGGCGGCCATCGAGGAGACCGCGTCGGCGACCTGCTTGCTGTGGGAGACCAGCACGATCCCCACCCGGGCTCCCTCGCTCGTGTCCGCCATGCTCACGCGCTCCCTTCCGCGTCGCCGCCCGCTTCGGCGAGGGCCGCCATCAGCAGGGCCGCCGAGGCGGCTCCCGGGTCCTGGTGGCCGATGCTCCGCTCGCCCAGATAGCTGGCGCGGCCCTTGCGGGCCTGGAGCGGAGTGGTCTCCTCCGCGCCCTTCTCGGCCGCCGTCCTGGCCGCTCGCAGATCCTTGCCGCCGCTGTCCGCCAGCGCGTCGGCGGCCGGCCTGAGCGCGTCCAGCATCGTCTTGTCGCCCGCGGTGGCGCCGCCGAGCTGGGCCACCGCGTCGATGCCCGCGCTCAGCGCCCCGGCCAGCTCCTCGCCGGTCACCACCTCCGCGTCACCGAGCGTCTTGCCCGTGCGGCGCAGCAGCGTCCCGTACAGCGGGCCCGAGGCGCCGCCGACCGTCGAGACGAGTTTGCGGCCGGCCGTCATCAGCACCGAGCCCGGCGTGGCGGGGACGCCCTCGTCCAGCTCGCTGCGGACCGCCTCGAACCCGCGGCGCATGTTGCCGCCGTGGTCGGCGTCGCCGATCGCCGAGTCCAGCTCCGTCAGCCGGTCGGCCTCGCGGTCGACCGCGTCCGCCGCGGCCCGCATCCAGCGCGCGAAGAAGGCGGCGTCCAAGCCCTCCGCGCTCCCGCCGGTGCCCTCGCCTGCGCCGTTCGTCACCTTGCCGCTCACCACTGCTCCTTCGCCGCTGTCCCGGTCTTCTCTCGTGCTGCCGCGTGCGGGGCGTACCGCGCCACGGCCACCACGGCGGCGCGTCCCGCCCCGCACGCGGCGCCACGGCCACGCCGGAATCCCGTCGTACCGGATTCAGTACCGGATCTGTACCGGATCCCGGCGGGCCAGGACCGCCTCGCGCCGGTGGTCCGTGTCACCGCCGCTGTGCGCTCCTGCTCAGACGCCCCACCGCAGCCCCGGGGTGCGCACAGGCGCATCCCACAGCCGCAGCAGCTCCTCGTCGGCCGGGCACAGCGTCACCGAGGCGCCGGCCATGTCGAGCGAGGTCACATAGTTGCCGACGAGGGTACGGGCGACCGGAACCCGCCGCTCGGCCAGGACCCGGTGCACCTCACCGCAGAAGCCGTACAGCTCCAGCAGCGGCGTCGCCCCCATGCCGTTGACCAGCGCCAGCACCGGCTGCTGGGAGGGCAGCTCCTCCAGCACGGCGTCAACGGCGGCCTGAGCGATCTCACCCGAGGTCATCATCGCGCGCCGCTCCCGGCCCGGCTCCCCGTGGATGCCGACGCCCAGCTCCAGCTCACCCGGCGGCAGCTCGAACATGGGGCCGCCCTTCGACGGGGTGCTGCACGCGCTCAGCGCCACCCCGAAACTGCGCGACGACTCGGCCACCCGACGCGCGGTGTCCGCGACCCGCTCCAGCGGCGCGCCCTCGGCGGCGAGCGCCCCAGCGATCTTCTCCACGAACAGGGTCGCGCCGGTGCCCCGGCGCCCGGCCGTGTGGGTGCTGTCGGTGACGGCGACATCGTCTTGGACCAGTACCTTGGCGAGGCGGACGCCCTCGTCTTCGGCGAGCTCGGCCGCCATGTCGAAGTTCAGGACGTCGCCGGTGTAGTTCTTGACGACGAACAGCACGCCCTCGCCGCTGTCGACGGCCGCCGCGGCGGCGACCATCTGGTCGGGAACGGGAGAGGTGAAGACCTCGCCGGGGCACGCGGCGTCCAGCATCCCCGGCCCGACGAAACCTCCGTGCAGCGGCTCGTGACCCGAGCCGCCCCCCGAGACCAGGGCCACCTTCCCCGCCACGGGCGCGTCCCGGCGGACCACGATCCGCCTGTCCACATCGACCGTTAGCTCCGGATGCGCCGCGGCCATCCCGCGCAGCGCGTCGGGGACCACGGACTCGGGCACGTTGATCAGCATTCGCATGTGTACCTCCGGGCGAGCGTAGCAGCCACGTCGGCGCACCTCGTGGCCGCGAAGTGCGCGCGCACCCCGGGGGAGTCGTGCGTCCCGCGGGAGTCGTGCACGCCCCAGGAGGGGGCGTGCATCCTGCGGGGAGTCAACCACGCCCCAGGAGAGTCGTGCGCGTCTCGGGGAGTCGTGTGCGTCATCGGCACCCTGCCGGGTGCCGCCCGGGAGCGGCGCGCGGCCACCGCAGGACCGGTGGTCGCACGCCGTGGGGGGGGAACCGCGCACGACCTCACCGGAGCCGAGCCGATAGGCTCCGACGCCATGGCAGCACCGATCCCCAAAGCAGAACTGCACCTCCACATCGAGGGCACCCTCGAGCCCGAACTCGCTTTCGCCCTCGCCGAGGGCAACGGGCTGACTCTCCCCTTCGCCTCGCAGGACGACCTGCGGGCCGCCTACTCCTTCCAGGACCTCCAGTCCTTCCTGGACCTGTACTACGCGCTGATGACGGTGCTGCGCACGGAGGACGACTTCGCCGACCTGGCCGACGCCTACCTCACCCGCGCCCGTGAGCAGGGCGTACGCCACGCGGAGATCTTCTTCGACCCGCAGGCGCACACCGCGCGCGGCGTCCCCGTGGGCACCGTGATCCGCGGGCTCGCGCGGGCGCTGGACGCGGCGCCGGAGAAGCACGGCATCACCACGCGGCTGATCATGTGCTTCCTGCGCGATCACAGCGCCGGCTCCGCGCTGCGTACGTTCGAGGAAGCCCGCCCCCACCTGGAGCGCATCACCGCAATCGGGCTGGACTCGGCGGAGGTCGGCAACCCGCCCGCGAAGTTCCGTGAGGTGTTCGAGCTGGCGCGGGAGGCGGGCCTGAAGTGTGTGGCGCACGCCGGTGAGGAGGGCCCGCCCGCCAACGTGTGGGAGGCCCTGGACGTGCTGGGCGTGGACCGTGTCGATCACGGGGTGCGCAGCATGGAGGATCCAAAACTGGTGGCGCGGCTGGCCGCCGACCAGGTGCCGCTGACGGTGTGCCCCCTGTCGAACCTGCGCCTGCGCGTCGTCGACCGCCTCGCCGACCATCCGCTGCCCGCGATGCTCGACGCGGGGCTGATGGTCACCGTCAACTCCGACGACCCCTCCTACTTCGGCGGCTACGCCGAGGACAACTTCACCGCCGTGCGCGAGGCGCTCGGGCTGGACGAGGAGACGCTGCGCGCCTTGGCCCGCAACTCCTTCCAGGCATCCTTCCTCGACGAGACGACACGCGAGACCTACCTGAAGGAGGTCGACGCCCACGTCTTCTGACGTGAGCGGAAGGGGCCGCCCCGGCCACGGGAAGGCTGCCCTCTTACGTGGGAGCGCCGCCCTACGGGTCCCGCACGGCGGCGCTCCCACGCCATGACACCGTCAGGATGCCTGGCGGACCAGCAGTTCCCGCAGGGCCCCGCTGATGTCCCGCGGCGCTTCCTCGGCCATGAAGTGGCCGCAGGAGACGGTGGAGTGCCGCAGGTCGAGTGCCCAGGCCCGCCACAGGGCGGCGGCTTCGTAGCCGAGCGCGGCACCCCAGTCCTGCTGTAGCACGGTCACCGGCATGGTCAGCTGCCGCCCCGCGGCGCGGTCGGCCCGGTCGTGTTCGACATCGATGCCCGCTGAGGCGCGGTAGTCCGCCACGATGGACGGCACGGCCTTCGCGCAGGCGGCCAGGTAGGCGGCGCGGATGCCGGAGGGTATGGCGTCGGGGTCGTTGGCCCAGATGTCGAGGAAGTGGGAGAAGAAGGCGTCGGCCGCTGCCTCGATCATCCGCTCGGGCAGTCCGGGGGGCTGGGCCATGAGGTAGAGGTGGAAGCCGACGGCCGCCGAGGTGCCGTGCAGGGCCTCCCACATGTCCAGGGTGGGCAGGACGTCGAGGCAGGCCAGATGGGTGACGGCGGCCGGATGGTCGAGCCCGGCGCGGAAGGCCACGAGAGCCCCGCGGTCGTGGCCTGCCAGAGCGAAGCGGTCGTGGCCCAGGGCGCGCGCGAGGGCGACGGCATCCGCCGCCATGGTCCGCTTGGAGTACGTCTCGGGACCCTCCTGACGCGGTTTGTCACTGTCGCCGTAGCCGCGCAGGTCGGGGCAGATGACGGTGTGGTCGGCGGCCAGGTCCGCGGCGACGTGCCGCCACATCAGATGGGTCTGCGGAAACCCGTGCAGGAGGACGACGGGCGAGCCGGACCCTGCGACCGCCGCCTGGAGCGTGACGCCGTCCGCCACCCGGACACGGTGGTACTCGAAGCCGGGGATCCGGGCGTCGGCCCCGGAAGGTGTGCGTGCTGTCATGACTGTCCTCACTGTCGTCACTGTCCTCGGGGCGGCCGTGCCGGCCCTGTCTGCCGTCTCGTCGTGTGTCACCGCTCGGCGGCGTCGCCGGGGATCTCCACTGAGGGCGGGGCGTCGGCCCCGCTGTCCCGCGCCCGGTGCCTCCACCCTGCGGTCCGTGGATGAGCAACCGATGAGCACGTATACGTTGGGGTCAGCGAGCGGTACGGGAGGGCGGGACGCCGGAGTGCGGGTGCGATACGGAGTGCTGGGCGCGGTCGCGGCCTGGAGCCCGGACGGTGAGGCCCTGGCCCTCAAAGGGCCGCGGCACCGGGCCGTCCTGGCCCGCCTGATCGTCGCCCGCCGGCAGACCGTGACGGTGGCGCGGCTGGTGGAGGACCTGTGGGACAGCCCGCCCGACGACGCCGTGGGAGCGGTGCGCACCTTCGTCTCCGCGCTGCGGCGGGCCCTGGAACCCGAGCGGCCGCCCCGCAGCCCCTCCCGGCTGCTGGTCACGGAGGGCACCGGCTACGCGCTGCGTGCCGCGCCCGACGACGTCGACGCCTGGCGGTTCGAACAGGCCGTCGCCTCCCTCACCGAAGCGCAGCCCGCGCAGGTGGCGGCCCGCACGACCGAAGCACTCGGCTGGTGGCGGGGCCCCGCGTACGCCGGCTTCGGCGACGTGCCGTGGGCGCGCGGCGAGCGGGCCCGGCTCACCGAACTGCGCCTCCACGCTCTCGAACGCCGTGCCGAGGCCCGCATCGCGCTGGGGGAGGCCGCGCGAGCCGTGCCCGACCTGGACGCCCACGTGGCGGAGCACCCGTGGCGCGAGGACGCCTGGCAGCTGCTCACGCGAGCCCTGTACCGCACCGGCAGACAGGCCGACGCGCTGTCCGTACTGCGCCGGGCCCGCGCCACGCTCACCGAGCAGCTCGGCGTGGACCCCGGTCCCCGGCTGCGCCGCCTGGAGGAGGACATCCTGCGCCAGGCGGAACACCTGGACCCGAGCGCGGCCGGCACGGCGGCGCAGGTGTGGGCCCAGGCCACCACCGCCTACGAGAGCAACGTCTCGGCGCGCTCCCGGGTCCACCTGGAGTCCACCGCCGTCCTCATGCGGGACCTGGCCGTCACCGGGGGCGGCGGCCTCGAGTCGGCCCGGCACCACCGAGTCGCCGCCGTGGCCGCCGCCGAACAGATGGGCGACCCGGAACTGACGGCACGTGTCATCGGCGTCTACGACGTGCCCGCGATCTGGACCCGCGCGGACGACCCCGAACAGTCGCGGTGGCTGGTGGGCGCGGCGGAGCGGACCCTGCTCCAGCTCCCGCCGCCTGCTCCGCCCGCTGCCCCGGCCCTCGCGCAGGAGGCGTCCCCAGCGGCCGACGAGCACGCCGCGGCGCGCTGCCGGCTGCTGGCCACCATCGCCGTGGAATCGCGGGGCGCACCGGCCGACGGGGAAGCCGCCCGGGGCACGACGGCGCGCCCGCTCCAGGCCGCCCGGCAGGCCGAGGAGATCGCCCGGAGCCTCGACGACGCGGCGCTGCTCGCCTACGCCCTCAACGGCACCTTCATGCAGACCTTCCACCGCGCGGGACTGGCGGCACGCCGCGACGCGATCGGCGCCGAGGTGGTGGACCTCGCCGCGCGACACGGGCTGGCGCGGTACGAGGTGCTCGGTCACCTCATCCGCCTCCAGGCCAGGTGCGCCCGCCGAGACCTGGCGGGAGCCGACCGGCACGCCGCCGCGGCCGACGCACTGGCCGCCCGGCACGAGCTCCCCCTCGTCGCCGTCCTCACCACCTGGTACGGGGCGCTGCGGACGGCCATGACCGGGGCGCCCGAGGCCGCCCGGCGCGCCTACGCGCAGGCCGCCGCGTGTCTCGACGGCGCGGGCATGCCGGGGCTGCGCAACGGTCTGCCGCCCCTCGCGCTGCTGAGCGTGCAGATCGCGCACGGCGAGCCGCTCACCGTGGACGAGGCAGCCGACTGGGGCCCGTACGAGCCCTGGGTGCGGCCCACGCTGCTCGTCGGGCAGGGGCGCAGCGAGGAGGCCCGCGCGGCGCTGCGCGCGATGCCCCCACCGCCGCGTGACCTCCTGTTCGAGGCGATGTGGTGTCTCGTCGGCGGCGCCGCGGCGGCGGTGGGCGAGAGCGCCGTCACCCGACGGGCCCTGGCCCAGCTGGAGCCGGCCGCCGGGGAACAGGCCGGAGCGGGCAGCGGGCTGCTCACCTTCGGGCCCGTCGCCGGCCACCTGCGCGTCATGACCGCGGCCCTGGAGAGCTGACCGCCCCTCCCCGCCCGGGAGTTCGGGCTGTCCGCCGGCGCGACCTGGCCGCTACAGTCGGTCCGGTACCGGACTCAGGGGAGGGGTGGCGTGTTCGAGGTCGTCACGGTGGGGGCGCTCGCCGCGTTTCTCGGCGCGGTGGGAAACGGCGCCGCCGGGGAGTTGGGCAAACGGCTGGTCGTGTCGACCGGCGCCCAGGTACGCCGCACCCTGGGGTGGGGAGCGCCGCTGCCGGCCACCGAGGAGGAGCGCGAGGACCTTGCCCGCCGTGTGCACACCCAGCTGATCGGGGACCGCAGGCAGGCGGACGAGTGGGCACTGCTGCTGCGGAGCCTGCCGCCGGACGCGGTGGAGCTGCGCCCTGGCGCGGGACTGCCGCCCGCCACGCGCCACTTCACCGACCGCGAGAGCGTGGTCAGACAGTTGCAGCGGGAGGCGAGGCGGGCCGCAGGGGGCCGTCCGCGCGTGGCGCTGCTGCACGGGCCCCCGGGAATCGGCACCAGCGCGGTGGCCCTGCACTGGGGAGCCGGCCAGGCCGGCCGCTTCCCCGACGGACAGTTCTACGTCGACCTCCGCGACGGCGCGGGGGAGCACCGAGTGGCGCCGGCCGCCGTGCTGGCGCGCCTGCTGGAGCGCATGGGCGTGGCGCCCGACCGGATGCCGCCCACAGGCGCGGGCCGTGAGGAGCTCTACAGAAGCCTCACGGCAGGACGCAGGGCGCTGGTGGTGATCGACCACGCCTGCACGGCGGCCCAGGTCCGGGCGCTGATCCCCGCCACGCCGGAGGTCTTCCTCCTGGTCGTCTCCTCAGGACCGGCCTTCGCACTGGAGGCGGAGCGTGTCACGGTGCCCCCGCTGACGGACCGGGACGCGGTGAGGCTGCTGCGGCGGGTGGCGGGCCAGGAGAGGGTGACGCGGGCCAAGCGGGACATGCCGGCACTGCTGGGCCACTGCGCGGGCAACGCCTACGCGCTCAAGGTCGCGGCCACGCGTCTGCTGACCGGGGAAACCCTCCCCGACGACGCGGAGGAGACCATGGAACATCCCGTACGCGGGCTGGTGCAGACCGCGTCCCGCCGCCTGCGCCCCGGGACCGCCCGGCTGTGCCGGCTGGTCTGCCTGGGCGACTGGCCGGCGATCGACGCCGGACTGGCCGGCTGGGCCGCGCAGGTCGCGCCCGAGGAGGCGGCCCGCATGCTCGACGAGGCCGCCGAGGCGCAGCTTGCGGAGCCCACCGCGGACGGCCGCTACCGGTTTCGGCCCGAGGTGCGGCGCGCGCTGGCCGACGCGGCGGGGCCCGAGGACTCCGTCCCGGCGTGTGCGGCCGCGGTCTCCCGAGTGCTCCAGGGCCTGCTGAACAGGGCACTGCACGGCGCCCACGCGGCACTCCCGCAAAGCTGGCGTGTCGAGCCGGCGCCCGCGGAAGGGACCGCGTACGCCGACGAGGCCGAGGGCATGACGGCGCTGCTGGCCGACAGCGCGAACCTGCTCCGTGCGGTCTTCGTGGCGCAGGAGTACCAGCAGACCGACACCGCGCTGCGCCTGGCCCGCGCCCTGTGGCCGCTCCAGCTGAAGGCCGGGCACTGGGACGACGTGCTGCCCGCACTCCGGTTCGCCGCGGCCTGCGCTGACCAGCACAGGCCGCAGTCCCGCATCGCCGGCGCGCTGCACTTCCAACTCGCCCACTGCCTCGGCGAACTGCGGCACCACGACGAGGCGGACGGCGAGATCGAGGCGGCCCTCGCGTGCGAGCGCGCGGTGGGCCATCTGCGGGGCGAGGCCTCGGCGGTGGAGCTGCGGGGCCTGCTGCGGCTGGCGTCGTGGCGCTGGGAGGAGGCGTTCGACTGCTTCACCGAGGCAGAGCGCTGCTACCGGCTCATCACGCCGGGCCAGGAGGGCGCCGAGGACCTTCCCCGAGCGCTCGCCCTGGCCTCGCGCCACCAGGGGAGGGCGCTGCGCGGCATGCGCGAGTTCGCCCGCTCCCGCGCCCGGCTGATCAGCGCGCGGGACTTCTTCGCGGAAGCAGGCGAGGCCTACAACCACGCCCGTGCTCTCACCGACCTCGCGGAGACGCTGCACGACGAGGAAGACCAGGCCGGGGCGCTGGCCGCCATCGCCGAGGCCGAGCGGCTGCTCACACCGGAAAAGGCCACTGCGCACCTGCGGTATCTGGCGGATCTGCGGCGCCGGTGCGAGGGTGCGCCGTAGCCGGCGTGACCCGCACCGGGTGGGTCAGTGCGGCGGTCCGCACCCGCAGCGTCGTGCCGTCGGGCGGCAGCGATCCGCCGCTCGCCAGCCACGCGTACAGCGCCGAGGCGTACGCGGCCGGATCGGCGTCCGCCCCGTCCCCGGCGGACAGGTCGAGCAGCTGGCCTTCCCTGGTGCGCACGGTGCAGGTGTCGGGCCCGGTCACGAAGCCGGCCAGCGCGCAGTGCGGATGCCGGCGCAGCACCTGCGCGCTCCACCTGTCCGGTCCGCCCAGGCGGGGATCGTCGGCTCCGCCTTCCCGCACGATCACGTCGGCCACCTCCAGGTCGCCCGGGTCCCGGGTGTCCTCGTGGACGGCCAGGTGCGTCTCGCCGACGGCGTGGTACGGCTGGTCGGCCGAGCGTTCGAGGTGAACCTCGCGCCCCTCGACGCGGGTGCGGACGTGCAGGGGCGCCGTGCGGTGGGGCGGCGCGTACGGTGGCAGCGGCAGTGGCTCAAGCAAGGCGGGCGTGGCGGGCTCCGGCAGCTCCATCAGGGCGTAGAAGTGGCGGCGCAACGAAGCCGCCGAAGCACCGGGCGCCGAGCTGGTGTGTTCGGCCGGGCCGTTGAGCGGCCTGTGGTCCGCCAGCAGCTTCTCCAACTGGTCGGGCAGCGGACGGCGCGGCTCCAGCCGGGGGGCTTTCCGCACGAACTCCGCGGGCGGGGCCTCCGGGTCCAGCCTGTCGTGGTTCGCGGACGCCAGCAGTACGGGGACGCCCAGCGCGGCCGAGTAGTAGGTGACCGCGCCGAAGTCCCCCAGCACCACATCCGCCGCCAACAGCGCCTGCCGCCACGCGTGCACGGGGTCGATCAGGGTGAGCCCGCTGCGTCGCGCCCGGTCCAGCCAGGCGCGGATCTGGCCGGGACCGTGTCCGTACCAGATGTTCGGGTGCAGGACCGCGGCGACCCGGTACTCGTCGGCCGGCAGTTCCGCCGCGAGGCGCGGCAGCAGTTCGGGCAGCAGGTCCTGGCCACCGCCGTTGCCGAAGAAGCCCTCGGGGTTCCACGTGGAGTTGAGGACGAGAAGGCGCTGGCCGTCGCGCACACCCAGCGCACGACGGAACCGGTCCCGGTAGCGGCGGGCGGCCAGCATGCGGTCGAAGCAGGGGTCGCCGGCCAGGACGGCGGCCTGGGCCGCTTCCGGGCACACCCGGCGCAGCCGGTCCACCTGTTCCGGATGAGACAGCACGAGGGCGTCCACGAACGGCTCGCCCTCCGCGAGCAACCACTCCCGGGACAACCCGAAAGTCGGCTCCCCCTCCCGGCTCCCGGCACCCGGCACCCGGCACCCGGCACCCGGCACCCGGCACCCGGCACCCGGCACCCGGCACCCGGCACGGCCAATTTTTTAGTGTACCCGACACCGTGAGACAGCACGGCCAATTTGCCCTGAAGCAACTCGATTTGACCACCGAAGCTGGCGGAGACGGCGAGATCCACCGGGGTCGTCAGCGCCTGGCTCCAGGGCAGTACGGGCAGGCCCAGCTCGGCGAACAGTTCGCGGGTGCCGGCCTGGAAGGCGGAGGACTCCGTCGAGGTGACCAGCAGTTGCAGCCGGAAGTCGTCGTGGAACAGCGGCAGCACGTCCAGCAGCCGGCCCGCCGAGGTGACGTTGTGCACCACGAGCAGGACGCGCCGCTCGGTGCTCCGGCTGGTCCAGCGCTCGGCGTCCCGCCCGACGGGCACCCGTATCGTCGGCGTGTCAGCTGCTCCCACGCGTCACCCTCGCTTCCCCTCCCGCGCCGTACGGCCGCACCGGCCCAGCGGATCACCCTAACGAGAGCCTCTGTCCACCGGGGCGGCGGTGCACGCGTCCGACCGGCTCGGCTCCAGCGCCCTGGCTCGGACACGCGGCCGGGCGGTTGCGCCCGGCACCGATCGCCGGGCTGGACCTGACGGCCCTGGACGTCCTGCACCGCGGGGCCTCGCGGATCCGCTCGCCGTCCAGCCACCGTGACCTCCTTCGCGGCTGGTGTCCGAGCCAGGGAACGGGCGCCGGCTCACAGCGGAGTGGCCGCCTGGAGGATGACGACGAGCGCGACGGCGGCGTTGGCAGAGGAGAGGGCGGAGAGAGCGGCTCCGAGGGCCGCGAGCCACGCGGCGAGTCCTGCGACGAGCCCTGGGGCGGTGGTCGGCGGGAGCCAGAGCCGCGCGGTCGGCGGCGGGGCGAGCAGCGCCTGCACGCGCCGGGGGACCTGTCCGGCGCCGGCGAGCGCGGGAAGGCTCCGCGGCGGACCGTTGCGCGCGATGAGCGCGGCCTTGCCGACCGCGCGGGCGGTCATCCGCCGGTCACCGACGATCCGGGCGGCCTCCTCGTCGGCCCACCGTTCCACCCCGAAGGTGACGGCCGTGCGCAGGGGCCTCAGGAAGGGGTTGGCGACGGCCGCGAGTTCGGCGAGGAGCAGCAACAGCGGGTGGCGGGCTGTCAGATGTGCGCGCTCGTGCGCGAACAGAGCGCGCCGCTCGGCCGGTTCGAGCGCGTCGAGCAGGGATGTGGTGACCACGACTCGTGCGCGCGTACGCCGGTTTCCCGGCAGGGCGAAGGCGTACGGCTCGCTGTCGGGCAGTACCGCGACGGGGGAGGGCGGCAAGCCGCCGAGCGCGCGTCGGACGCGCCGCCGGACGCGGAGGTGGCGCGCCACGGTGACGCCGCCCGCGGTGACGAGCGCGAGGAGCGCCGGGATGGCGGCCTTCCCCAGGATCTCGTCGTAGGGGACGGCCGCGCGCACTTGCGGATGGGACCACGCGTCGGGCAGCGGGTTGCCAGGCAACTGGGCGGTGCCGACGACGACCAGCAGCCCCAGGCACAGGGTGCTGCACGCGGCCAGGACGACGCCGGCCGCGACCAGCAGGCGCGTCGTGGCGCGGGGGTGCAGACGCCGCTCGGCGAGCCTGGCCACCGGCCAGGACGTCAGGGGCAGGACGAGGGGGAGGAGGACGAAGAAGCCCACGGCTCAGTCGCTCTTCCCCTCCGCGTCGTCGCCCGGCGCCTCGGTGCCGGTGCCGCTCCCGGTGCGGCTTCCGGTTCCGGTGGCCGGGTGCGGGGCGCGGTCGTGACCGCCGTCGCGCCCGCCCTCTCCGGTTTGCGTCAGCAGCGAGCGCAGCAGTTGCTCGTCGTCGTCGGTCAGCCCCGTGACGAAGCGGGTCAGCACGGTGCCGCGGTCGCTCTGGTTGTCGAGCACCTGCCGCATCCGGTGAGCGGCCAGCCCCGCCGCGTCCGCCGCAGGTGTCCACACGAAGGAGCGGCCGGCCTTCTCGCGGGTGACGGCCCGTTTGGCGAGCAGACGCGTGAGGATGGTGACGACGGTGGTGTACGCGAGGCCGCCGCCGAGCCGTTCCCTCACCCAGGCGGCGGTGACGGGCCCCGGTGCGGCGTGCAGGGCGGTCAGCACCGTGGCTTCCAACTCGCCCTGTCCGCGTCGGCGTCCCCGCTCGCGTGCTGTCTCGCCCACAACTCCTCCCTCCGCCGGCCGGCCACCGTACGACCGGCCCCGTGCGCTCGGGGCGTGTGGTCGCCGCGCCGCTCGTTTGAGTATCTTCTACAGTCTTGTAGATTTTCGCGTTCCGTCGGACTGTTCGCAGCCCGCCGGGTGTCTGGGAGGAAGAGTAATGGGAGCTTCGCCGCCCGGGAGTGGGGCCATCCCCTGCTCCCCGACGGAAACCGGCAGGGAGTTCGCGCGGGTGGTGGACGAAGCCCTGCGCTCGGAGGTCTTCAGGCGGGAGTTGCGGGGAGCGCCCGCCGGCACCGCGGAGCGTCTGAGGAGTTGGGCGCACGAGTCGGCGGAAGAGCTGGCGGGTGAGGCGGCAGCCGAGTACCGCGCACTGTGCCGGACACGCGAAGAACGCACTGCCCGGGGTCGGGATGCCGGCTCCGCGAGGAGGGTGCACCGGGTCCGCGGCGGCGGACTGTTCGCGGCGCTCGCCGTACTGGTGCCGCTGGTCGCCGCCGCCGCGGCCGTGGTCTTCCTGGTGCTCGGATACGTGCTGATGCTGGTTCGGGCTCAGCGGGACGTCGGTGCCTCGCTCGTGGTGACCGGGTGGTCGGGGGCCGGGATCGCCGCCGTCACGGGCGCCCTGGGACTGGGCAGGCTCGTCGTCACAGCGCGCCGCCACTCCAGATCCAGCCCCGCCTCCGGCCCAGGCGGTACGCCGGTCCTCGCGGAGGACCGGCGTGCGGAGGACAGGGCAGGGAAGGCGTGGCGCGCCGCTCTGCTGGAGCGCGCGGTGCTGCCGTACCTGCGCGCCCGGTTGCCCGACGCGAGACGGGAGGTCTCCGCGGGTCGGGAGGCCCCCGCGAGGCGGTCAGGTCATCACAGTCCCGACTACGGGACTTTCGACTACGGGTCTTTCGACTACGGAAGTTTCGACTTCGCCAGCCCTGACTACGCGGGCCCGGACTTCGGCAGCCCCGCAAGCGGCGGTTCGGATACCGGCGTCCGCGGCCCCGACTCCGCCGCTTCCGACTCCGGCAGTCCCGGATCCAGCGGTTCGGAATCCGGCGGTTCCGCGTCCGGCGGCCCCGGTCGCTGAACCGGCGGTCCGGGATCCGACGGTTCGGGGCTGGCGGTCCGGGGCTTCGCAGCCCCGGGCCCGGCAGTGCCGGATCGAGCGTTCGGGTCCCGGCCGCCCCGGCACCGGGCGTTCCTCGGTGGAAGGCCCGACCGGAGGCCCGTCCGAAGGCTCATCCGGCGGCAAGGACCCGCCCGGTGCGTGAGGGGGCGGGAGAGGTGGGCCACACCCGCGTCCCCGCGCCCCGATGGCCCCCACTGTCCCGGCGCGGGCCCGGCCCGCGCCGGGGGTCAGCGCCGGGAGTTGCCCAGCAGGAGGCGGTAGAGGATGAGCAGGACCAGCGAGCCGCCGATGGCGGCGCCCCAGGTGGGCAGATCGAAGAACTCCTGCCGGATGGGGCGGTCCAGGAAGGTGGTCGAGATCCAGCCGCCGACGAACGCGCCCGCGACCCCGATGAGCACGGTGCCGATCAGGCCGCCCGGGTCACGGCCCGGTAGCAGCACCTTGGCTATGGCTCCCGCCAGCAGGCCGAGGATGATCCAACTGATGATGCCCATCACATTCCTCTCCAGTTCACCGGCAACGGACGTACCGGCGCACGGGAAGACGCCGCGAAGCGCAAAACAGTTCCATGGTTGCGCAACTGACAGGGTGCTGTGGATGAGGAGGTGCGGCGGTCTGACCGGCACCACCGGCACCAGGCGCCTCTAGACTGAGGCCCGTCGCGGGCGCGCGGTCCGTGGCGGGCGGCCGCCGACCGGTCGCCGGAAGGCGTGTGGACGTGCGGACGGGAGTGCAGCGGTGGCATCGCAGGCAGGCGGTCACACGGACCCGTCCCCTCAGGTGCTGGCAGACGCCGCCGCCGCCTTCGGCCTGCTCGCCTCGCCCTCGCGGGTGCACATCGTGTGGGCGCTGTCCCAGGGGGAGTGCGATGTCACGCACCTCGCCGCGCGGGTCGGTGGCACGCTGCCGGCGGTGAGCCAGCACCTGGCCAAGCTGAAGCTGGCCGGGCTGGTGCGGGCCCGGCGTGAGGGGCGGCGGCAGGTGTACCTGGTCGACGATCCGGTCGTGGTCGCCGTGGTGCACGAGATGGTGCGGCAACTGGACGTGGAGCGTTCGCGGCCGCGACGGGCTGCGCGGGTGAGCGAGTTCGGTGCCTGAGACGGCGGGCCTCTCCCGGCGCGGGGAGGGGCCGGTGCGCGCCCGTAGCGAGGCGGCGCCGCTGGAACACGCGGCAGGGCTGGCGGCCCACGCCCCGCTCGCGGCGCTGCGGCGGCTGGAGGCGGGCCCGCGTGGTCTCACCGAGGCCGAGGCGGCGGACCGGCTGGCGCGGTACGGCGAGAATTCCCCGCCCTCGTGGCGCACTCCGTCCCTGTGGCGGCGGCTCTGCCGGGGCGTACGGGATCCGTTCACGGCCGTCCTGCTGTGTCTGGCAGTCGTCTCCACCGCCGTGGGGTCGTGGGGGACGGCAGGGGTGATCGCGGCGCTGGTCACCGTCAGCTGTGTGCTGCGGGCCTGCGGGGAGCTGCGGGCCGACCGGTCGGTCGCGGGGCTGCGGGCTCTGCTCGCCGGCACGGTCACGGTGGTGCGGCGCCCCGACGCGGGCGCGGCGCGACCGCTGCCCCGGGAGCTTCCGGTCGGTGATCTGGTGCCGGGGGACGTGGTCAGGCTGGGCCCCGGCGATCTCGTTCCGGCCGATGTGCTGTTGCTGCGCTCCACGGGCCTGGTCGTGCATCAGGCGCCGCTGACCGGCGAGTCGGGTCCGCTGTCCAAGCACCGCGCGGATGCCGCGGCCGTTCCGCCCGCCGGTGACACCGAACTGTTCGAGCAGCCCCATCTGTGCTTCCAGGGCAGCAGCGTGGTCGCCGGCGGCGGTACCGCTGTGGTGATCGCCACGGGCGCGGCCACCCGGCTGGCCGCCGGACACGGGCACGGGCGGGGGCGCGTACGCGCCGCGCACGGCGCCTTCGACCGTTCGGTACGCGGCGTCGCCTGGACTCTCGTCCGCTTCATGCTGCTGACGCCGCCGCTCGCTCTCGCGGCCGACGCGGCCGTCAGCGGGCACGGAGTGCAGATCCTGCCCTTCGCCGTGGCGGTCGCCGTCAGCCTGACGCCGGAGATGCTGCCCGTCGTCATGACCGCGGTCCTCGCCCGCGGTGCCGTCTCCCTCGCACGGGAACACCGGCTGATCGTGCGGCGGTTGTCCGCGTTGCCGGACCTCGGCGCCATGGACGTCCTGTGCCTCGACAAGACGGGCACCCTCACCCAGGACCGACCGGTCGTCGACCAGGCACTGAACGCGGACTGCGCCCCCGACCCCGCGGTGCTGCGGTGGGCGGCGCTCAACGCGCTGTGGACCGTGCAACTGGCCGAGAACCCGGTGCCCGACGCGCTGGACGAGGCGGTCCTCCGCGCCGCGGCGCACGGCGTGGGGGCCGCCGCGGACGGGAGCGATGCCGAACCCGGTGTCGAGGCGTGGGAGGGCGTGACCGCGCTCCCCTTCGATCCGGCCAGGCGGCTGTCCACGGCCGTCGTCCGGGAGCCGGGGCGCCCGGGCGTGCACACGCTCGTCGTCAAGGGCGCGGTCGACACCGTGCTGGAACGGTGCGCGCTGCCGGAAGCCGGCCGTGAGGCGCTGCGCGCGGCCGCGGCGCGGTACGCCTCGGACGGCCTGCGGCTGCTCGCTGTGGCCACCGCCGAACGCGGCCACCGGGCCGGCGGGCGCGCCATGGGAGTGGCGGACGAGCGCGGCCTGACCTTCGTCGGGCTGGTCACGCTGCGGGACTCCCTCACCGAGGAGGCGCCCGAGGCGCTGCGCGCGCTGAGCGGGCGCGGTGTGGACGTGAAGATCCTGACAGGTGACGATCTGGGCACCGCCGTCCGCACCTGCCGGGAACTGGGCCTCGACCCCGGCGACGACGTGCTGACCGCCCGTCGCCTCGACGCGCTCGGCGACGAAGAACTGGCCCGTGAGGCCCGCCGCGTCCGTGTGTTCGCCCGGTGCACCCCGCGCCACAAGGCGCGCGTGGTCTCCGCTTTGCGGGCCGACGGGCGGACCACAGGGTTCCTCGGCGACGGTGTCAACGACCTGGCCGCACTCCGCGCCGCCGACGTGGCACTGTGCCCGCGCGACGCGGTCGCGCCCGCGCGCGAGAGCGCCGACGTGGTCCTCGGCGAGCGGCCGTTCGCCGGGTTGGGCCATGCGCTGGACGCGGGCCGCCGCGCGGGTGTCTCCCTCACCGCCTATCTGCGCGTAACCCTCTCCTCCCAGCTCGGCAACGCCTTGGCGATGCTCGCCGCCGCGCTGCTGTTCCCGTTCGTGCCGATGCTTCCCGCGCAGGTCCTCGTGCAGAACCTGTTCTTCGACGCGGCGCAACTCGCCTTCGCCTTCGACCGGAGCGGTCCCGCCTCGCCCCGGAGGCCCGCCGCGCTGCGGACCGGGCAGGTCCTGCGGTTCATCACCGCCTTCGGCGTGCTGAACGCCGTGGCCGACCTCGCCACCTTCGCGGTGCTCGCGCTCACCGTGCGCGGCGCGGCCGACGCGAGTGGGCAGGCCCTCTTCCACGCCGGCTGGTTCACGGAGAACCTGCTCACGCAGGCGATGGTGATGGCGCTGCTGCGCTCCGTGCCCCGCTTCCGCCGTCCCGCACCGCCAGGACCCGTCGGGCTCGCCGCTCTCCTGCTGGCGGCCACCGGCATCCTGCTGCCGCTCACCACGCTCGGCCCGCTGCTGGGCATGGTCGCCGCCCTGACGCCGCTCTCCTATGCGCTGCTCGCGCTGGTGCTGCTGCTCTACGGCGCCGCTCTCGCGGCCGCCATGAGGCGGTGCGCGCGCGAGGGCTCGTCCACGGGTGAGGCCCCGGGCGCGGGCGCACCCCGGAGCACAGGCGAGGCCGCGGGCGCGGACTGCGAGGCCGCGCCTCCGGTCGCGCGGGGGTAGGCAGCTACGGGGGCCCGGCGACGACTCGGCCGGGGCCTGCGGTTTCCCTGCGGGTCCTGCCTCGGCACTCGGGGGCCACTGCCCGTAGCGTGCGGTCCGCGGGGTGGGGCATGGCTGGTCGCGCCGTTCCCCGCGCCCCTTCGGGGCGCGTCCCGGGCCAGGGGAGTGTCAGCGTGGGGCGGGCGGGGCCGTTGAGGCGCGCACCATCAGGTCGGCGCGGACCGTGGCCACGTCGCCGGGTGGCGGGGTCTCCAGGCCCAGGGCGAGACGTCCGGCCCTGGCGCCCGCCTCGTGGAGGGGAAGGCGCACGGTCGTCAGCGCGGGGGAGGCGTCCGCGGCGAAGGGCAGATCGTCGAAGCCGCCCACCGAGACGTCCTCGGGTATACGCAGCCCGCGGTCGCGCAGCGCGGCGCAGACGCCGAGTGCGACGGTGTCGTTGGCGGCCAGCACCGCCGTCAGGTCGGGGGCGCGGCGCAGCAGTTCGAGCGCGCCGTCATAGCCGGCCGAACGGTCGTAGGCGCCGCCGTGCACGGTGAGGCGCTCGGCTTCGGCGAGCGCCTCGGGCGCCTGCTCGCCGAGGGCCCTCCTGTGCCCCTCCAGCCGGTGCCGGGTGGTGGAGCGGTCGGCGGGGCCCGTCACGTAGCCGATGCGGCGGTGCCCGAGGGTGAGGAGGTGCGCGGTGAGGCGGTGGCTGCCGCCCCGGTTGTCGAAGGTGAGCGTGACGACGCCGTCCTCGGCGGGGGCGGGGGGTTGCTCCGTGGTGCCGCTGCGCGGCGGGAGCGGGGGTCTGCCGCACAGGACGATCCGCGTGCCTCCCGCGGCGAGGTGGCGCAGCCGGTCGGCGAGTGCGGTGCTGTGTGCGGTCTCCTCCACGGCGCTTCCGGTCAGGACGACGGCGGCGGCCCGCTGGCGGCGCAGCAGCGTCAGATAGGTCAACTCGCGCTCGGGGGAGCCTCCGGTGTTGCAGACGACGGCGAGCTTCTGGCCCGCGCCCGTGACCCCTTCGCCGCCCATCTCGCTCTGCACGGCGCTCGCGACGATGCCGAAGAAGGGGTCGGCGACGTCGTTGACCAGGATGCCGACCAGGTCGGACGTGGCCGCGGCCAGGGCGCTCGCGGGCCCGTTGACGACGTATTGCAGTTCGTCGACGGCGCGAAGGACGCGGGTGCGGGTTCCGTCGGCCACCGGGTAGTTGCCGTTCAGTACGCGGGAGACCGTCGCCGAGGAGACTCCGGCCCGGGCGGCCACGTCGGCCAGGGTCACTGTCATGTCTTCCTCCGTCTTCCCGCTCCTGCGCCCGCCCCGGTCCCCACGCGCGCGTGGGGCTGCGGCCGGGGGGCGAGCGCCATGGTCTCACCTCAGGGCGTGTCCTCTACCCCCGTCCACGGTGAGACCCCTTCTGTGGGGAAAGCGCTTTCCCTCGAACAGCTCTTCCTTCGTCGATCACTCTCCCACGGTCCGGCTGTGCGCCGCCACGTATCCGCGCGGGCCTCTTGTGGGCCGCTCCCGAGGACAGCTAGCGTGGCGCTCTGAAAGCGCTTACCGACACTCACCGCCTGCGCGGCGGCCCCGCGGGAACCGCCGGTGCGCGAGGGGATCGAGAGACAGTCGAGAGGAAGACGCACACGTGACAGTCAGGACCGTACGGATCGCCATGAACGGCGTGACCGGACGCATGGGACACCGCCAGCACCTCGTGCGCTCACTCCTCGCACTGCGCGAGCAGGGCGGCCTCGACCTCGGCGACGGGACCGCACTGGTGCCCGAGCCTGTACTGGTGGGCCGGCGCGAGCACGCGCTGGAATCCCTCGCCGCCCGCTACGGGCTGCACGAGTGGAGCACCGACCTGGACGCCGTCCTGGCCGACCCGACCATCGAGATCTACTTCGACGCGCAGGTGACCTCCGCCCGCGAGACCGCGCTGAAGAAGGCCATCGCCGCGGGCAAACACCTCTACACCGAGAAGCCGACCGCCACCGGGCTCGACGGCGCACTGGAACTGGCGCGGCTCGCCACGCGCGCGGGGATCAAGCACGGCGTCGTGCAGGACAAGCTCTTCCTGCCGGGACTGCTGAAGCTCAAGCGGCTCGTCGAGGGCGGCTTCTTCGGCCGGATCCTCTCGGTGCGCGGCGAGTTCGGCTACTGGGTGTTCGAGGGGGACTGGCAGGAGGCGCAGCGCCCTTCCTGGAACTACCGTGCCGAGGACGGCGGCGGCATCGTCGTCGACATGTTCCCGCACTGGGAGTACGTGCTGCACAACCTCTTCGGCCGCGTGACCTCCGTACAGGCCCACGCCACCACCCACATCCCGCGCCGCCGGGACGAGCGCGGCAAGCCCTACGAGGCCACCGCCGACGACGCCGCCTACGGCATCTTCGAGCTGGAAGGCGGCGCCCTCGCGCAGATCAACTCCTCCTGGGCGGTGCGGGTCCACCGCGACGAACTGGTCGAGTTCCAGGTTGACGGCACCGAGGGATCGGCCGTCGCCGGGCTGCGCCGCTGCCGCGCCCAGCACAGGGCCGCCACGCCCAAGCCGGTGTGGAACCCGGACCTGCCCGCGACCGAGAGGTTCCGCGAGCAGTGGCAGGAGGTGCCGGACAACGGCGACTTCGACAACGGCTTCAAGGCCCAGTGGGAACTCTTCCTCCGCCACGTCGCGCTCGGCACACCCTACGAGTGGGACCTGCTGGCCGGCGCGCGCGGCGTCCAGCTCGCGCAACTCGGCCTCCGGTCGTCGGCCGAGGGCCGCCGCCTGACCGTCCCGGAGCTGTCGCTGTGAGCGCGGCGCCGCGCCCGCCGGCCGGGCGGCCCGCGGGGATCAGGCTGCCCGATGCCACCGGCGCCCTGCGCGGGTACGTCCCACGGACCGCGCCGGCCCCGGCCGTCAGCGCCGGGGCCGGGGCCGCGCCGCTCACCTCCCGCACCGTCTTCGCGGCCGCCCACGTCGTCGCCGACCCGTTCGCGGACCACTGCCCCGGCGCCCCCGCGGCCGTCGACTGGGACGCCACCCTGACGTTCCGCCGCCACCTGTGGGCGCACGGCCTCGGCGTGGCCGAGGCCATGGACACCGCGCAGCGCGGCATGGGGCTCGACTGGCCCCGCGCCGCCGAGCTGATCGGCCGCTCCGCCGCCGAGGCGCGCGCGGTGGGCGGCCGTATCGCCTGCGGGGTGGGCACGGACCAGCTGAGCGGACCCGCCGCCGGGAGGGAGCGGGTGCGTGCGGCGTACGAGGAGCAGCTCGGCGTCGTGGAGGACGCGGGAGCCCAGGCCATCGTCATGGCCTCCCGTGCGCTGGCCGCCGCGGCCCGCGGCCCCGAGGACTACCTCGCCCTCTACGGCGACCTGCTGCGTCAGGCCGCCGAGCCCGTCATCCTGCACTGGCTCGGCCCCATGTTCGACCCCGCCCTGGAGGGCTACTGGGGCAGCCGGGACCTGGACGCCGCCACCGAGACGTTCCTGACGATCATCGCGGAACACCCCGACAAGGTGGACGGGGTGAAGGTCTCCCTGCTGGACGCCGACCGTGAGAGGGCACTGCGCCGCCGCCTGCCCGCCACGGTGCGCTGCTACACCGGAGACGACTTCCACTACCCCGAGCTGATCGCGGGCGACGAGCGCGGATTCAGCCACGCGCTGCTCGGCGTGTTCGACCCCCTCGCCCCGCTGGCCGCCGAAGCCGTCCGCACCCTGGACACCGGGGACGGTGGGGCCACCGGGAACACCGCCGGATTCCGCGCGGCACTCGACCCCACCGTCCCCCTCGCCCGCCACCTGTTCCAGGAGCCCACCCGCTTCTACAAGACCGGCGTCGTCCTGCTCGCCTGGCTCGCGGGGCACCAGTCCCACTTCACCATGGTCGGCGGCCTGCAATCGGCACGCTCCCTGCCCCACCTGGCGCGCGCCTACGAACTCGCCGACGGGCTCGGTCTCTTCCCCGACCCCGACCTGGCCCGTACCCGCATGCAGCAGTTCCTCGCCGTCCACGGAGTGCCCCGATGACAGCCGCCCCGCCCGACCTCGCCCGCTTCTCCATCAACCAGGAGACCGTCAAACAACTCTCCCTGCCCGCGCTCGCCGAGACCTGCGGTGAGCTGGGCGTCACCCAGGCCGGACTGTGGCGCGAGCCGGTGCGCCGGTACGGCGTCGAGGCGGCGGCCCGGCTGATGAGGGACGCGGGCCTCACCGTCACCTCACTGTGCCGGGGAGGCTTCCTGACCGCCACTGAGCCCGGCGAGCGGCGCCGCGCCCTGGACGACAACCGCGCGGCACTGGAGGAGGCCGCCGCGCTCGGTACCGGCACCCTCGTGCTCGTCTCGGGCGGGCTCCCCGAGGGCAGCCGCGACCTGCACGGGGCGCGTGAGCGGGTCGCTGACGCGCTCGCCGAACTCGGCGACCACGCGGCCGCTGTGGGCGTGCGCATGGCGCTCGAACCCCTGCACCCGATGTTCGCCTCCGACCGGTGCGTGGTCTCCACCCTCGGCCAGGCCCTCGACCTGGCCGAACGCTTCCCGTCCGACCGGGTGGGCGTCGTCGTGGACACCTACCACCTGTGGTGGGACGACCAGGTGCCCGAACAGATCGCCCGCGCGGGCAGCGGGGGGCGCATCGCCGCCTTCCAGCTCGCCGACTGGGTCACCCCGCTGCCCGAGGGCGCGCTGTTGGGGCGGGGCCAGCTCGGTGACGGCTGCGTGGATCTCCGCCACTTCCGCACGCTGGCCGACGCGGCCGGATACCGGGGCGCTATCGAGGTCGAGATCTTCAACCCCGGCCTGTGGGCACGCGACGGCACCGAAGTGCTGGCGGAGACCGCCGGGCGGTACGTCCGTCACGCGCTCGGCTGACCCCGGCGCCCGCCGACGCGAGCGGCGTGGCCTCAGGAGGGCTTGCGGGCCAGAGCGCCGTACATCGCGATGTCCTCGTCGCTGACCTGCTCGTCGTCAGGGTCGGGGCGCCACTTGTGGACCTGCACGAGACCGGGCTCGATCAGTTCCAGCCCGTCGAAGAAGGCGGCCGCCTCGGCGCGGGTGCGCAGGGCCATCGGCATGCCCTCCGCCGCGTACCGCTCGGCGACCCGACCCACCTCCTGCGGGGCGAAGTCGGCCGTCCCGACGGTCGCCGCGAGGTAGCTGCCTGCGGGCAGCGGGTCCAGCAGCCGGCGGAGCAGTCCGTGGTCGTCGTCGCCCGGGTGGATGAAGTGCAGCATGCCGACGACCAGCAGCGCCACCGGCTCGTCGAGCGCGAGGGTGTCGCGGAACCCGGCGGAGCCCAGGATGGCGTCCGGGTCCCGCATGTCCGCCTCGACGTAGGTGGTACGGCCCTCGGGCGTGCTGTTGAGCAGGGCCTGCGCGTAGTTCAGCACGATCGGGTCGTTGTCGACGTAGACGACCTTCGACTCGGGCGCCGTGCCCTGGACGACCTCGTGCAGATTGGGGGAGGTCGGCAGCCCCGTGCCGATGTCCAGGAACTGGCGCACTCCCCGCTCGCGCGCCAGGTAGCGGCTCGCGCGCAGCATGAACGCGCGGTTGGCCCGCATGTGCACCGGCAGCGCGGGCCACACCTCCACCATGGCGTCCCCGGCCACCGTGTCGGCCGGGTAGTGGTTCTTGCCGCCCAGGATGTAGTCGTAGACCCGGGCCGAGTGGGCCGTTCCCGTGTTCAGCCGCTCCTGACCGCCGTCCCCGATATGCATGCACCGCTCCACAACTGAGCCCCGGTGGTCCGCCGGAGCGTCGAACTCGTTGTCGACACCCTACGGGTGGACGTCCGTTGACGCGCAACCGAACCGCGCCAGGCAGTGCCACACCTTCTTCACCGCCTGCGGGTCGTGGCCGCCCGTGCGCACCGCCTCACCCAGGACGCGGGGGTCGAGGCGGCCGCCGCCGCCCTCCCGCGCGATGCGCACGCCGAGATCCACGTACTCCTGGCCGCGGTAGTCGGGGTGGCGGCGCAGCTCGTCCGCGGTGAGTACGAAACCCGGGTGCCACTCGACGGGGCAGGGGAGCCGCGCGGCCGCCGCCTCCACCGCCGTGTTCCGGAAGGAGGGGTCCAGGACGAGCGCGTCGACGTCCCGGTCGAGTCGGACGCCGCCGTGGACCTGGGCCTCGACGTAGTCGTCGAGCAGGTCACGGCTCTCCGCCTCGGCCAGTTCGACGAGCGCCATCCGGGAGGCCACGCCGAAGGCGGACGGCTCGGTGACGCTGTCCGGATAGCAGAACGTGGCACGCGCGAGCGTTTCGCGGGTGAGCCGCAGATGGGCCGAGCCGAAGCGGGGGGCCGCACCGGCCCGACGGCTGCGGTGGTCGAGCGCGCCGTAGACGGGGCGCTCCTCGGGCGGCGCCTCGTCGTACGCGCCGCCGAACATCCGGGCCTCCCACCGCCACCGGTCTCCGCCGGGGTGCGCCGTCAGGCCGCCGTTGCCGACACCGGTGACGAACTGCGAGGAGTAGGTGCCCTCCCGCGCCAGCCGCTCCAGCACCTGCTCCTCGCCCACCAGCCGGTCGGGGTGGAAGTTCACCGTGACGCGGGCTTCGGCTCCGAGCGGCCCGCCGCGCGAGCGCGCTGCGACGTACCGCAACGCCCGCAGCTGTGGTGGCCCGAGGGCGACACGGCCCGCCCGGCCGGTGGCGCCGCGCAGGTGTGTCTCCATCCGTCCAGAGTGCCGGGAGGAGCGTGCTTGGCGCACCCGGAAATCGCGTGCGTGCGAGGAGAGCGCCGTCCCCCGGCGACGGCTCCGAGGCCGGGCGTGTGCGGCGCCGAGCGGCCGGTTCCGGCCACGTGTACGGCCCTGCCACCGGTGGTAAGCCGAGGAGTGCCAGGCAAGATGATCCGACGGCCGCGAGCGGTCCGGCCGCGAACCGACGAGGGGACGAACGCAGCATGCCGATCCAGGGTGAGTACGTGCCGAGCCCGGAGCAGTGGGTGCGTGACCAGGTCGATCTGTACGAGAGCTCCGGCGGCACGGAGGGCACCACGATGCGGGGGATGCCCGTCATCGTCCTCACCACGCGGGGTGCCAGGAGCGGCAAGGTGCGCAAGACACCGCTGATGCGGGTGGAGCACGAGGGGAAGTACGCCGTGGTCGCCTCGAAGGGCGGAGCGGCCGAGCACCCCGTCTGGTACCACAACCTGGTCGCCGACCCCCGGGTCGAACTCCAGGACGGGCCCAAACGGCAGGACATGACGGCCCGCGAGGTCACCGGCGAGGAGAAGGTGCGGTGGTGGGAGCGCGCCGTGGAGGCGTTCCCCGACTACGCCGAGTACCAGCGCAAGACCGGCCGTGAGATTCCGGTCTTCGTCCTGGAACCCACCCCCGGCGGACACTGAGCGGCAGGCCCGAGGCGCGCGGGCGCGGTCGGCCCGGCGCGGCGGCCTCAGCAGGGCGAGGGTGTGAGCCACGAGGCAGGAGCGAAGGAGCCCGGATGGGTGAGCGCACGGACGGACACGAGGGCCCCGGCGGAGTGCGGGTGCCGGACTCCCGGCTGGCGGCGGAGGCCACGGAACTCGTGCGGGACACGACCGGCGACCTGGTCTACGACCACTCGCGCCGCGTCTACTTCTTCGGCAGCCTCCTGGGCCGTGCCCGTGGCATCGGCCACGACCCGGAACTGCTCTACGTCGCGGCCCTCTTCCACGACGTCGGGCTGGGCGAGCCGTTCCACGACAGCGGCCGCCGCTTCGAGGTCGACAGCGCGGACGAGGCCCGCCGCTTCCTTGCGGCCCGCTCCGTGCCGGAGGACAGCATCCGGCGGGTGTGGACGGCGATCGCCCTGCACACCACACCGGGCATCCCGGAGTTCATGGAGCCCGAGGTGGCGCTGGTGACGGCGGGAGTGGAGTACGACGTCCTGGGCTTCGGCTTCGACGAGCTGGCGGCCGACGACCGGGAGGCCGTCGTCACGCTGCATCCGCGTCCCGCGTTCAAACAGAGCATTCTGCGGGCGTTCGCTGACGGGGTGGGACCGAAGCCCGAAACGACGTTCGGCAACGTGAAGGCCGACGTCCTGGCGCACTACGACCCGCACTTCGAGCGCGGCGATTTCGTCCGCACCGTCCTGGAGTCGCCCTGGCCGGAGTGAACCTCCGCCTGCGCGAGTGGCGGAGGCGCCCCTGGGACCGCCTCCGCCGCCCCGCCGTCATGCCGGTGGGGTCGCGTCCCAGGCGGCTTCGGCGCTGCGGACGGCTCCGTCCGCGGCGGAGGTTCCCGTGCCGGCACCCGCGACGTCCAGCGTCCGCAGCCCCGCCGCAAGGGCCCGCACCGTGTCCGCGACCACCGTGCGGTCGGCAGCACGACCGTAGTGGTTCACGCGGAACATCTCCTCGGCGAGCGCGCCCGCCGCAGCCTGGAGCGGCACCCGGGGATCGGCCTCCAGCGCCGCGGCCACCACCTCGCGCGCGTCCACGCCCTCGGGCGCGCGCAGGGTCGTGGCGGCGGGCGCCGCGTCCTGGTCGCGCACCACGTACGGGGCCAGCCCCGGCAGCTCGCGTGCCGCGGCGCGCGTCGCGGCGGAGGCCGCGCGGTGCCGGGCGATCGAGTTCTCGAGACCTTCGGCGGCCACCCGGTCGACGGCCTGTTCCAGTGCCAGCATCTCCAACTGGGCGGGCGCGTGGGGCAGCGCGGTACGGCCGCCGTCGAGCCACCGCTGTTTCCAGTCGAGCAGCGAGAGGTACGAGCGGCGCGGCGCCTGCTCGTTCGCGGCGATCCGCTCCCACGCCCTGGCGCTGACCGAGACGGCGGAGACCCCGGCCGGGCCCGCCAGCGCCTTCTGTCCGCCGACGACGCACAGGTCCACGCCCCACGCGTCCGTCAGCAGCGGCTCGGCGCCCACCGAGGCGACGGCGTCCAGCATCAGCAGCGCGCCGCTCTCACGCACCGCTTCGCCGATCTCGGCGACAGGGTTGGTGTTGCCGGTCGCCGCCTCCGCGTGGACGAGGCTGACCAGGCCGATGCGGGGGTTCCGCCGCAGGGCCTCGGCCACCTGTCCGGCCTCGACGGCTTTGGTGAACGGCGCGCTGAGCGTGACCACCTCGGCCCCGCAGGCACGCAGCCAGCCGCCGAACGTCTCCCCGTAGGGGCCGCTGACCACGTTCAGCGCCGTACTGCCGGGCGCCGCAGCCGAACGGATGCACGCCTCCAGCGGCAGCAGCGCCTCGCCTTGCATCGCCACCACGTCGCACCCGGTCCTCAGCAGTGAGGCGACCTTGTCCTCGACGGCGGCGAAGTGGTCCGCGGTCAGCGGCGGCAGATCCAGCAGGGACGGGTGCTCGGTGTTCGCAGTCACGGTCGCCTTCCAGCCACGAGGGGCGCTTCCTGGCACGTGCCCCGTTACCGCACGACCCTACGTCCGTGATCCGCCCGCCTCACCCTCCGGTACCCCGCATCCGCTGCCGGAGGCTGCCGGCACCGGGAGGGTCAGGGACGGGGGCTGGTCACCAGCAGGGCCACGTCGTCGTGGTTGTCGGGGTGGCGCAGCGTCTTCAGCAGCCGGTCGCAGGTCTCCTCCAGCGATTCCGCCGCGCCAGGGCCACCCGGGCGCAGCAGATCCAGCAGCACGCCCAGCCGGTCCTCGATGTCGTCCCGCCGCGTCTCGACCAGCCCGTCGGTGTACAGCACGAGCCGGTCGCCCGCCTCGAGACCGACCGTCGTGGTGCCGTACTCGCCCAGCCCCGTGCCCAGCGGGGCGCCCTCGGGCGGGCCGACCAGCCGGGGCTCGCCCCGGGCCGGGACGAGGACGGGGGGCAGGTGGCCGGCCGAGGCGATCCGGCAGCGGCCCTCCGCCGGGTCGTAGACGGCGTACAGGCAGGTGGCGATGTAGGGGTCGAGGCCTATCGTGATGCGGTCGAGGTGGCCGAGCACGTCGTGCGGGGGCAACGACAGCCGGGCGAGGGTCTGGGTGGCGGTGCGCAGCCGTCCCATGGTGGCGGCCGCGTTGATGCCGCTGCCCATCACGTCGCCGACGACGAGGGCCGTGCGGTCCTGTTCGAGCTCCAGCACGTCGAACCAGTCGCCGCCGACCTCGCTGTGGGCGCCGGCCGGCTGGTAGCGGGAGGCGACCCGCAGCCGGGTCGCGGTGGCCGCCGGTGTGGGCAGCATGCTGCGTTGCAGGGTGAGCGCGATGTTGTGCTGCTGCCGGTAGAGGCGGGCGTTGTCGATGCAGACGGCGGCGCGTCCCGCCAGCTCGCAGGCGAGGACGGTGTCGTCGCGGTCGAAGGGCTTGGGGTTGCGGGAGCGTTTGAGGTCCAGGGCGCCCAGCACCTCACCGCGCGCGATGAGGGGGACGGCCAGGTAGGAGTGGACCCCGGCGCGCGCCAGCAGCGCCGCGGACTCCTCGTCCCTGGCGATGTGCAGCAGATCCTCGGGGCGCACCGCAGGTACGGCGACGGGCTCCGCCGTGGCCACACAGCGGGTGACCAGCCGGTCGGCTCCGTAGCGCGCCACATGCCCCGGCAGGTCGGCCGCGTCCGCGGCGACGGTCGGGTAGGCGAGCGCGAGCGCCAGCGCACGGAAGGTGGCGGTCTCCTCCTCGGGGATGCGCACCGGCTGGTCGCTCACGGCGGCGTCCAGCACGTCCACGGCGGCGATGTCGGCCAGGTCGGGCACGGCGACCTCGGCCAGCTCCCTGGCGGTCTGTTCGAGGCCGAGCGTGGTGCCGATACGGACCGAGGCCTCCGCGAGGTGGGAGAGGCGCTGCCGGGCCGCTTCGGCCTGGAGCGCCGCCTGGTGGCGCTCGGTGATGTCGGTGACGGACACGGACAGCCCCAGCGGGCGCCCGCCCGCGTCGTCGAGCCGGAAGACGGACACGGACCAGGCCCGCCCCTCGCCCCGCGAGGTCTCACCGCCGAGGACTTCCTGGTCGATGACGGGTTCGCCGGTCTCCAGCACCTGCCGCATCACCCGCTCCGCCTTGCCCGCGTGGCCGTGGGGGAGGACGTCGTGGACGGAGCGGCCCAGGTGCTCCTCGACGCCGACGCCGTCCAACTGCGTGAGGGTCGGGTTGACGGACACGTAGCGCAGCGCGGTGTCCATGACCGCGATCCCCATCGGGGACTGCTGCACCAGCCGGGCGGAGAAGGCCAGGTCGCGTTCGACCTCCCGCAGCGTGGCCTGGTCGGTGATCAGGCCCAGCCCGAAGACCGCGCCCTGGTCGTCGTTGAGGCGCATGTTGCGGAACTCCAGGGGTTTGACCTTGCCGTTCCGCAGCTTCACGGGGAAGGAGCCCGCCCAGCTCCGGCCGGACCGCAGCACCTGATCGAAGAGCCCCAGCACCAGATCCCGCTGCTCGTCGGGGACCAGCAGCGGCGCCGCGTAGCTGCCCAGCGCCTCCTCGGCCGAGTAGCCGAACAGCTCTTCGGCCTGCGGGCTCCACAGCACGATACGTCCCCGCGCGTCGAGCACCACGGCCCCCACGCCCAGCACGTCCAGGAGCCCGCCGGGCGGGGACAGGGACACGCCCTGCGGTCCTTCGCCTGCCACCGGCGCGCCGTCGACGTCGCCTGCCGGCGGCTCCTCGCGGTTCCTCACGACGACGGCTACCTTCCTGCCCTGGGCGCTCCCTTCCATCCTCCCTCGCGCTCCGGTGACGTGCCCCTCCAGCGCGCAGGGGTGCACCCGATGCGCCCGTTCGGGTGATCGGGGCGGGGACGGCGGCGCGAGCGGCGCCCGCCGGCCGGGCTCACCTCGTGCGGGCGCTGGCCAGCACGTCCTCCACGTCGTGGACGCCCGCCCGGGAGCCGCCCGTGGCGATACCGAGGACGAAGGAGGTGCGGTCGCTGTCCACCGTGACGACGGTCATCAGCAGGTGGCCCGCGGGCCTTCCCCCGCGGGCCGGCAGCCGCAGCGCCACCGTGTGCGCCGGATGGCCGCTGACCTCGGTGGCCCGGGACCCGACGAGCTCCGCCGGGCGGCGAGGGAAGAAGAACTCCGCGTTCGACCCGGCCGCCGCCTCGGTGTAGGTCCCGAGGTCGGCTGTCGGCACCACCTGCCCGGACCGGCCGGTCAGGACGGTGCCGCCGCTCCCGCTGCCCGCCGTGGTGCGGGTGATCCGCGAGGAGAACGCATCCACGAGGTCCGCGTCCTCCCGGCGGTCGAGCCCCCAGCCAGGAGGGAGCGCGTAGGAGACACCGGCCCTGCTGTCGCTCACCCGGGGCCTGTCGGCCAGTGGGGCCTCGTCACGGGCGCGCAGCAGCCACCGGACCGTGACGCCGCCGCACACCAGCGTGAGCACCACCGCCACCGTGAGAGCCGCCCGCAGCCCGCGCCGCACCTGCCGCGGCGCGGGCGGAGGGGGAGGGGGAGCCGTGCCCGGACGGTGCGGCGGGTACGGCTGCCCGGACAGTGGTGGTGGCGTCATGCGCTCAGCTTTCCCGTCCGCTCCCGGCCCTACCTGAGCGCGCGTACTCAGAGGGATCACTCAGCCGACGCGGTGGCCCCGCCAGCCGAGGTCCGCGCTCCAGGTGGCGGCGGACATGTGGTCGGTGAAGTACCGGCCGAAGTCCGGTGCCGCGAGGATGCGTGCGCGTTCCGCCGCCGGAGTCGGACTCGTCGTCGGGGTCAGTGGGTAGTAAGAGGCCACGGCCAACTCCTCACGCCGGTGCGGCGGTCGCGGTGGCCGGCCCGTGGAGCCTCGGCGTCCGGGCCGACCAGCAGCGCGCACTCGCCGCGGGCGACGTCCGACCTCGCGGAGACATGGACGAGCCCGAAGCGGCGCGGGGAACCGCGCGACGGACCACCCCCACTCGCGGACCGCGGCTGCCGGCAGTGGCACCCCTTCCCAGGACCCGCAGGGTGAGCCACCGCACCGCCGCGACGGCAGCTCGCCCTTGTCCGGTGAGAGCATGGCGGCGTGGACAGGCGGGCCGAGTCGTGGTTGCAGCTGCTGCTGGAGGACGCGGAGCCGACGGCGTACGAGGCGCTGCGGCAGCGGCGGCTGGCATCGGCCACCCAGGAGGCCGAACGCGAACGGATCGCCGCCGAGGCGCTGCGCGCCGAGCGGCTCCGCTCCCGGTTGCGCGAGCGCCGGCAGCGGGCACGGGAGCTGGCGGCGCTCGGCGATCTCGCGCTGCGCCTGACCGGCACGCACGAACGCGGGGTGCTGCTCCAGGAGAGCGTCGCCCAGGCGCGGCGCCTGCTCGACGTGGACGTCGCCTACCTCGCGCTGACCGGTGCGGACGGGAGGATGACCATCGAGGTGACCGACGGCTCCACAGGGCCACGCCTGCGCGGCATCGTGCTGGAGCCCAGCAGCGGGCTCGCCGGGCGCGTGGTGGAGGGCGGAGAGCCGGTGCAGAGCACGGACTACCTCGACGACGCCGGACTGACCCACGCGCCGGGCGTGGACGACGTGGCACGCGCCGAGCGGCTGCGCACCATCCTCGGCGCGCCCCTGCGCCTGCGCGGGGAGACGCTCGGCGTCCTGATGGTGGCCCAGCGCCGGGTGCGGTCCTTCACAGGGCAGGAGACGTCACTGCTGTCTTCGCTGGCCGCCTACGCCGCCGTCGCGATCGACAACGCCCGCCTCATCGAGCGGCTGCGCCACCACGTGACCACTGTCGACCGTGCGGTCGCCCTGCACGAGGACCTGCTGCGGGCCGCGCTGCGCGGCGGGGGAGTGGACGAGGCGGTCACCGGCCTCTCGCGGGTGGTCGGGGGCACCGTCCGTTTCGAGGACGAGGCGGGCCGCACCGTGGCCGCGGCGCGGAACGGCTCAGCGGCGGTGCCCGACGACCGAGCGGGCCACTGCACCCGCACGGTGCCCGTCTCCTCCTCCGCCGTCCGCTTCGGCGCCCTGCGCGTCAGTACGCGCACACCGCTGGACGAGGACTCCCAACGGCTGCTGGAGCGGGCCGCCATGACGATCGCCCTGGTGGTCGCCGCCGAGCGGGCGGCCACCGACGCCGAACGCCGCTCCGCCGCCGAACTGCTCGAACAACTGGTCGCCGGTGAGGTCGAGGACACCTCCGCCTTCGAGCGCCGCGCCCGCGCAGGGGGCCTCGACGTGGCCCGGGGCCACACCGTGGCCGTCGCCGACCTCCACGGCGCGCCCGCCCTGGACCGGCTGGCGGCCCGCCACGGCGGGCTGAGCGGCGTGGTGCGCGGCCGTGCCGTCGGCATCCTGGAAACCCGCCCGACGAGCTGCGCGACCAGTTGACCGGCGCCACCGCAGGGCTCGGCGGCCCCGCCCACGGCGTCGCCGGGCTGGCCGCCGCCTACCGGGACGCCACCGCCTGCCTGACCGTCCTGCACGCACTCGACCGCGCCGACGTCCGCGCGGCACCCGCCGACCTGGGCCCCTACCGCTACCTGCTCAGCGCCTCGGGCCGGGCCGACGCGCAGCGCTTCGTCCAGGCCACCATCGGCCCGCTCCTCGACCACGACGCGCGGCACCGTACCGACCTGACCGGCACCGCCGACACCTTCCTCACCCAGGGGCGCGGCCACACCGCCACCGCCGCCGCCCTCACCATCCACCCCAACACCCTCTACCAGCGTCTGGAGCGCATCGCCGAACGGCTCGGCGACACCTGGCGCCACGGCGACCGGGCCCTGGACGTCCACCTGGCGCTCCGGCTGCACCGCCTCGCCCGCACCCTGGGCGAACCACCCACCTGAGCGGGCCCTTACCGGAGAAATCCCCCATGGTCACCGGTCCCGCCACGGCACTAGCGTGCACCGGTGTGGACACCGCACTGGACGCGCTCGCCTCCGCACTGCCGGACAGCGCACTCGTGACCGACCCCGACGTCCTGGCCGCACTGGCAGCCGATGACGCGGAGTGGGCCCCCGCGGGAAAACCGCTGGCCGCACTCCGTGCGAGCACCACTGCTCAGGTACAGGCCGCCGTAGGTGTCTGCGCCGATCTGCGGATACCGGTCGTCACGCGGGGCGCGGGAACCGGCCTCTCCGGTGGGGCGAACGCCACCGACGGCTGCCTCGTGGTGGATCTGTCCCGGATGAACCGCATCCTCGAGATCGACGCGGAGAACCTGCTGGCCGTCGTCCAGCCCGGGGTGGTCAACAACGACCTCAAGGCCGCCGTCGCCGAGCACGGGCTGTGGTATCCGCCGGATCCGGCCAGCGCCCCCTGGTCCACCCTCGGCGGCAACGTCGCCACCAACGCGGGCGGCCTGTGCTGCCTCAAGTACGGTGTGACCCGCGACTACGTCCTGGGTCTCGAAGCCGTCATGGGCGGTCCGGCCGGCCCCTACGGCACCGCCGTGCGGTTCGGGCGCCGCACCGCCAAGGGCGTCAGCGGCTACGACCTGACCGGGCTGTTCACCGGATCCGAAGGCACGTTCGGCGTCATCACCGAGATCACCCTGCGGCTGCGCCGGGCACCCACCGGCACCCCGCACACGGTGGTCGGCGCCTTCGACGACCTCGTCTTCGCCGGGGAGGCGGTGGCCCTGTGCACCCGCCGCGGGCTACAGCCCGCCGCGCTCGAACTCCTCGACCGCGCCTGCATGACGGCGGTCGAGGAGTGGAAGCACCTGGGCATCGAGGCGGACGCCGCCGCCCTGCTGCTGGCCCGGGTGGACTCCCCAGGACAGGCAGGGGAGGAGGAGGCCGCGGCAGTGGCCGCCGCGTTCACCGAGAGCGGCGCGCTGTGGGCGGAGCGCTCCACCGACCCCACCGAGGCGGAGGCGCTGTTCGAGGTGCGTCGGCTCGCCTATCCCGCGCTGGAGCGGCTCGGTCCCGTGCTCACCGAGGACGTCTGCGTGCCGCGCTCCGCCGTCCCCCAGATGCTCGCCCGCACCGAGGCCGCAGGCCGCCGGCACGGCGTGCGCATCGCCACCATCGCGCACGCGGGCGACGGCAACCTGCACCCGCTGCTGATCACCCCGCCCGGCGACGACGCGGCCCGCGAGGCCGCGCAGACCGCCTTTGAGGAACTGCTGTCCGAAGCCGTCGCGCTCGGCGGCACCGTCACCGGCGAACACGGCGTCGGCCTGCTCAAACGGGACGGCATGACGAGGGAACTGGGTCCCGGGGTCTGCGCTGTGCAGCACGCCGTCAAGGACGCGCTCGACCCCCTCGGCCTGTTCAACCCGGGAAAGGTCGTGGGCACCGCCCACTGACGCACCCGGGCGACCGGTACAGGGCCCGCCTGAGCACCACCCACGCGCCCCCGCCACCGGGACTCACAGCGCCGTACCGTCCCGGCGGATCGGGCCCCACCTGCCCGGCTGGCTGGTGACGATCTCGTGCGCCTCCGCGATGACCTGATCGGCGATCCAGCCGAGCGGAGAGACGTCGCGCACCAACGGCTCGTTGTCAGGACCGCGCCCCAGCTCGTCCCCGGTCAGCACCCAGGCACGGGTGCGGGAGTCCCTGACCCGGGGCAGATGCGAGTAGTCGTACAGACGCCTGGCCACCCACACCCGCACCGGACGACCGGCCCACCAGTCCTCCACCGCGAGCGGGCTGGCCGACAGCCCCGGCATGGCGGCTCCCGTCAGATCGTCCATGCTGGAGCCGCTTCGCAGGTCCACCGCGGGACCGCGTGACCAGCGTACGAAGAGCCGACCGCGCCGGGTGACGAGATCGCTGAGGGCGTCCAGCGAAGCGAAGACCGGCATGGACCACCTCTCCGTCACCGTGTCCCTCCACTCCGCCGACGTCCACCACACCCACTCCCGCCCCGTCTCCGGCCCCCGAGAACGACCGCCCTGCGGCCGCCCCCGACTGACGGGGGCCGCCCGCGACTGACGGCGCCCGGGTTCCCCTCCCTCACCACCCGTAACGCGGCCTCGCTCATGCGGCGAGCGGGTGGGAGGGTGTTCCTCCCACCCGCTCGGGGTGTCGCATGCGTGGTGCGTGTGTGCTGGGTGTGGGGGGTGTTGTCGGCTGGGGGCCTTCTGCTCAGTAGGCGGAGTCGACGTT
>NZ_QOIM01000046.1 GCF_003323735.1 Streptomyces reniochalinae
TCGGCCACCTCCACACCCACGGCATCCCCCTCAACTGGAACACCCTCCTCCCACCCACCCACCACACCCCCCTCCCCACCTACGCCTTCCAACACCACCACTACTGGGCCGACGCGGTCAGCGCCGGGACCGATCCGGTCGCGGCAGGGCTGGGTGCCCTCGAGCACCCGCTGCTGAGCGCGGTGGTCACCGAGCCGGATTCGGACGGATTCGCGTTGACCGGGAGGTTGTCGCTCGGCGGCCAGCAGTGGCTGGCCGACCACCAGGTGCTGGGCACGGTGCTGATGCCGGGTACCGGACTGCTGGAGTTGGTGTTGCAGGCCGGGCGTGAAGCGGAATGCCCGGTGGTGCAGGAACTCACCCTGCACGCGCCGATGGTTGTCGGGCCGCACGGTGGGTTGCAGGTGCGCGTGTCCGTGGGGCGTGCCGAATCCGGTGCGCGGAGCGTGCGCATTCACAGCCACCACGAGTCCGACACCTCCGCCGGGTGGGTCCTGCACGCGGAGGGTGTGCTGTCCGCGACCTCTCCCCGCCCTGTGACCGGGCTGGAGTCGTGGCCTCCCGCCGGAGCCGACGTCGTTCCCGTCGAGGACGCGTACGACCGCTTGGCCGAGCTGGGGCTGGAGTACGGCCCGCTGTTCCAGGGCCTGCGTTCGGCGTGGCGCACCGCGGGCGAGGTGTACGCCGAGGTCGCGTTGGACGAGCGGGCCCATGGCGACGTCGCCGGGTATGCGCTCCACCCGGCACTGCTGGACGCCGCCCTGCACGCCATCCTGCTGGGTGACTTCGTTCCTGGTGCGGAGCCCGGGCAGCCGTGGCTGCCGTTCAGCTGGTCCGACGTCGATCTGCATGCCGACGGCGCGACCGCGTTGCGTGTGCGGATCGGCGAAGGCGGGCAGCCCAACTCCGTATCCGTGACGGTTGCCGACCCGATGGGCGCGCTGGTGGCCCACGCCGGGACGCTGAACCTGCGCCCGGTGCTGCCGGACCAGCTCGCGTCGGCCGGGGCGAAGGACGATCCGTTGTTCCGTCTGGAGTGGACGGAGGCGGGCCGCGCGGAGGAGGGGCGGGCGCTGGAGGGGATGGGCCTTGTCGGTGAGGGTCTGCCTCCTGCGGGTGGGGTGGCGTGTCATGCCTCGCTGGGTGCTCTGGCCGACAGTGGCAGCGTTCCCGAGTGTGTGGTGTTGACCGTTGCGGAGTCGGGCGGGGAGGTACCGGAGGCGACCCGTCGCGTCGCGGAGACGGTGCTTGGGCAGGTTCAGGCGTTCTTGGCGGATGACCGGTTCGCCGAGTCCCGGTTGGTGGTGGTGACGCGGAGCGCGGTTGTGGTGGAGCCGGGTGAGGAGTTCGCGCCGGCCTCGGCGCCGGTGTGGGGTTTGGTGCGTGCGGCGCAGGCCGAGCACGCGGATCGGTTCGTGCTGGTGGATGTGGATGTGGATGTGGATGTGGATGGGGCGTCGGCGTCGGTGGGTGTGGTTGCGGGTGCGCTGGCGTCCGGTGAGCCGGAGGTGGCGGTGCGGTCGGGTCGGGTGCTGGTGCCTCGTCTGGTGCGGGTGGCCGCTGCGGCGCATGAGGTGCCCGTGGTTGATCCGGCGGGCACCGTGTTGATCACCGGTGGTACCGGCGGTTTGGGTGCGTTGGTGGCCCGTCATCTTGTGCTTGAGCGTGGTGTGCGCCATCTGCTGTTGGTGAGTCGTAGTGGTTCCGATGCGCCGGGCGCTGCGGAGTTGTCGGCTGAGTTGGTTGCGGCGGGTGCGTCGGTGGATGTGAGGGCGTGTGATGTCACGGATCGGGGCGCGCTTTCGGAGGTGATTGGGTCTGTTTCGGTGGAGCATCCGTTGGTGGGTGTGGTGCATGCTGCCGGGGTCGGGGATACCGGGTTGATCGAGTCGGTGTCGGTGGAGCGTCTGGCTGGTGTGTTCGGGCCGAAGGTTGATGCGGCGTGGTTTTTGCATGAGCTGACGTGTGAGTTGGATTTGGCGTTCTTTGTGTTGTTCTCGTCGGCGGGTGGTTTGGTGTTGCCGGCGGGGCAGGCGTCGTATGCGGCGGCGAATGTGTTCTTGGATGGGTTGGCGGCTTATCGTCGTGGGCTCGGGTTGGTTGCGACGTCGTTGGCGTTCGGGTTGTGGGAGACGTCGACGGGGTTGACGCGGTGGTTGGGTGACGCTGATGTGGAGCGGATGCGTCGTCAGGGTCTGCCGGCGTTGTCGGTGGAGGCGGGGCTTGCCGGGTTCGATGCCGGGCTGGCCTCGTCCGAGGCCCTGCTGGTGCCGCTGCGGGTGGATGTCGCCGCGCTGCGCAAGCGGGTGGACCTGCCCGCCCTGCTGCGCGGACTGGCGCCGCGGGCGCGGCGAGCCGCGCGCACTGCCCCTGGCGGTTCCGGGATCGGGCGTGAGCTGGCGGCGCGGGAGCCCGCGGAGCGCATGCAGGCGTTGCTGAGCCTGGTCCGGGAGCGGGTCGCTTCCGTTCTCGGCTACCCGTCGTCCGAGATGGTTGAGCAGAGCAAGGCGTTCCAGGATCTCGGCTTCGACTCGCTGACCGCGGTCGAGCTGCGCAACGAGCTGAACGCGGCGACCGGTCTGCGGTTGCCGGCGACGTTGGTGTTCGACTATCCGAACGCGCAGGCCGTCGCCGCGTATCTGGACGGCGAGTTCGGTGGCGCCACCGAGGCCGCCCCGGAGGTGGCCGCTCGAGCGGCCGTCGACGAGCCGATCGCGATCGTGGGCATGGGATGCCGATACCCGGGTGGTGTCGCGACGCCTGAGCAGCTGTGGCAGGTGGTCGCCGACGGCGTGGACGTCGTCGGCGGGTTCCCGACAGACCGGGGGTGGGACCTGGACGCTCTCTACCACCCGGACCCCGATCACCGCGGGACGACCTACACCCGCCATGGTGGGTTCCTCCACGACGCCGGGCTCTTCGACGCGGCCTTCTTCGGCATCTCGCCCCGCGAGGCTCTGGCGATGGACCCGCAGCAGCGGTTGCTGCTGGAGACGTCGTGGGAAGCCGTCGAGCGTGCGGGCATCGACCCGGTGTCGTTGCGCGGGTCGCGTACGGGCGTGTTCTCCGGTGTGATGTACCACGACTACATGTCGCGGCTTTCCGGACTCCCCGGTGAGCTGGAGGGACTCATCGGGACCGGCAACTCCGGCAGTGTCGTCTCGGGGCGTGTCGCCTACGCGTTCGGGTTCGAGGGGCCCGCGGTGACGGTGGACACGGCGTGTTCGTCGTCGTTGGTGGCGCTGCATCTCGCGGTGCAGGCGTTGCGTTCCGGTGAGTGTGATCTGGCGTTGGCCGGTGGTGTGACGGTGATGGCGTCGCCGTCGACGTTCGTGGACTTCTCCCGGCAGCGCGGGTTGTCTCCTGACGGGCGGTGCAAGGCGTTCGCGGCGGGTGCGGACGGCACCGGGTGGAGCGAGGGTGCCGGTGTGCTGATGGTGGAGCGGCTCTCCGACGCCCGCCGCAACGGCCACCCCGTCCTCGCGGTCGTCCGCGGCACGGCGACCAACCAGGACGGTGCCAGCAACGGACTGACCGCACCCAACGGCCCCTCGCAACAGCGGGTGATCCGCCAGGGGCTGGCCAACGCGGGTCTGTCCGCGTCGGAGGTGGACGCGGTCGAGGCCCATGGCACCGGGACCACTCTCGGTGACCCGATCGAGGCGCAGGCCCTGATCGCCACGTACGGCCAGGACCGGCCCGCCGGCCGGCCGGTGTGGCTGGGCTCGGTGAAGTCGAACATGGGCCACACCCAGGCCGCCGCCGGTGTCGGCGGTGTGATCAAGATGGTGATGGCGATGCGGCACGGTGTGCTGCCGCGGACCCTGCACGTGGACGAGCCATCGCCGCATGTGGACTGGGCCTCCGGCGGGATCGCGCTGCTCACCGAGGCGCGCGAGTGGACGGAGGACGGCGGGCCGCGTCGGGCCGGTATCTCCTCGTTCGGCATCTCCGGCACCAACGCGCACGTGGTCATCGAACAGCCACCCACGAGCGACGCGGCCGAAACCGCCACAGCCGCTTTGCCCATGGTGCCGTGGGTGCTCTCGGCGCGGAGCGCCGACGCCCTGCGCGCACAGGCCGAGAAGCTGGCCGCGCACGTGTCGGGTGAAGACCTGGACGCCGCGGCTGTGGGTGCGGCGCTGCACGGCACACGGACGCTGCTGGACCACCGAGGCGTGGTCGTCGGCGCGGACCACGCCGAGTTGGTCGAGGGGCTGCGTGCGCTGGCTGCCGGTGCGGACCGGCCGGGACTGGTCACCGGCACCGGGACCGGCGGCAAGCTCGGGTTCCTCTTCAGCGGCCAGGGCAGCCAGCGTGCCGGCATGGGCAGGGAACTGGCGCAGACGTTCCCGGTGTTCGCCGACGCGCTGGACGAGGTCGCCGGGGTTCTCGACGCGCTGCTGCCGCATCCGGTGCGGGAGGTGATGTTCGCCGAACCGGGCTCGGAACTCGCCACGCGGCTGGACGAGACCGCGATGACCCAACCCGCGCTGTTCGCCTTCGAGGTCGCCCTCCACCGGCTCCTGGCCTCCCTCGGCGTGACCCCCGACGTGGTGGCCGGGCACTCGATCGGTGAGATCGCTGCCGCGCACGTCGCCGAGGTGTTCTCGCTCCAGGACGCGTGCCGGCTGGTGGCGGCGCGTGCGCGGTTGATGCAGGCCCTGCCCGCGGGCGGAGCGATGCTCGCGGTCGCCGCACCCGAGGCGGACGTGCTGCCGCTGCTCGCGGACCACGGGGACCATGTGGGTGTCGCGGCGGTCAACGGGCCCGCCTCGGTGGTGGTCTCGGGCGCCGAGGACGTGGTGGAACGGATCGGTGCCGTGCTGGCCGAGCAGGGCGTGCGGACCCAGAGGCTGCGGGTCAGCCATGCGTTCCACTCACCGCTGATGGACCCGATGCTCGACGAGTTCGCGGAGGTCTGCTCGTCCCTGACCTGTCGCGAGCCGTCGATTCCGGTGATCTCACACGTGACCGGGCAACCGGCCGTCGAAGGGCAGCTGACCGATCCCGGCTACTGGCTCGACCACGCGCGGCAACCGGTGCGGTTCGCCGACGGCCTCGCCGCCGCCCGCACGACGGGGGCGTCGGTCTTCTTGGAGGTCGGGCCCGACGGGGTACTGACAGGGCTGGCGCGGCAGGTGCTGGACGGGACCGGTGTGGTCGTGCCCACGGCGCGCAAGAACCGTGACGAGGTCCAGGTGTTCGTCGAAGCGCTGGGGCGGCTGCACACCTGTGGCGTGCCCGTCGACTGGACGGCGTACTTCGGGCGGGCCGGCACCACCCATGTGGACCTTCCGACCTACGCCTTCCAGCGCGAGCTGTACTGGCTGAACGGCGGCAAGGGCGCGCAGGACGTCTCGTCCGCGGGCCTGGGCAGCATCGAACATCCGCTGCTGTCCGCCGTCGTACCGTCGCCCGACTCGGACGGCATGGTCTGCATGGGCCGGCTGGCACGCGAAACGCAGCCATGGGTGGCCGACCACATGGTCGGCGACGCCGTGATCCTGCCCGGCACCGCGCTGGTGGAGATGGTCATCCAGGCGGGTCACGAGGCGGAGAGCCCGGTCCTGGAGGAGCTGACCCTGCGGGCGCCGATGGCGCTGCCCGAACGCGGGGGCATCCAGGTCCAGATCGTGGTGGGTGCCACGGGCACGGACGCACGGCGTGACGTGGCGCTCTACTCCCGTCCCGACACCGGCGTCGACGAGCCGTGGGTGCAGCACGCCGAGGGCGTGCTCGCCCCGGCGCTGCCGGTACCCGACCTGGACATGGCCGTCTGGCCGCCGAGGGACGCGGAGCCGGTCGGCGTCGAGGACTTCTACGCGGAGACGGCAGGACGGGAGGTCGCCTACGGGCCGGTCTTCCAGGGCCTCACGGCGGCGTGGCGTCGCGGAGAAGAGGTGTTCGCCGAGATCGCCCTGCCCGATCACGCCACCGAGGAGGCCGAACGGTACGGGCTGCACCCCGCGCTGCTCGACGCCGCGTGGCACGCGGTCGGGCTCGGCGACTACCTGGAGGAGGTCGAACCCGGCACCTCGAACCTGCCGTTCGCGTGGAACCAGGTGGTGCTGCACGCCGTCGGCGCGACCCGGTTGCGCGTGCGGGTGGGCTCCGCGGGGGACCGTGGGACGGTACGGCTCGCGGCCACCGACCAGACCGGCGCACCTGTCATCCAGATCGAGCGCCTCGTGATGCGGCCGGTAGCGGTCGATCAGCTCGGTGCGGCGAGCCCGCGCCACCGGGACAGCCTGTTCCAGCTCGACTGGGCCGCTGTCCCCGGCGGCGAGGGCGGAGCCGACCTCACCGTGATCGGTGACGGTCTCCCGGGGCTCTCGGAGCGGCGGGCACCGGACCTCACCGCGCTGACCGAGGTGGACACCGGCTGGGTAGTGGCGACGGTCGGCGGCCACGAGAGCGCCCCTAACGCCCCGGACGCGGCGGCGCACACCGCCGCCCAGGAGGCACTGGCCCTGCTGCGTGAGTGGCTGGCCGAGGACCGCTTCGCCAAGGCGCGGCTGGCGCTGGTGACCCGGTACGCGGTCGCCGTGGCGCCGGGCGACGATGTGACCCCGGCACAGGCCGCCGTCTGGGGCCTGGTGCGGGCGGCGCAGGCGGAGAACCCGGACCGGTTCGTGCTGCTGGACGTGGACGACGAGGCGTCCGCCGGGCCGATCCGCGGCGCGCTCGCGACGGGTGAACCGCAGCTGGCTGTGCGCGGTGACCAGGTAACGGCGCCGCGGCTCGCCCGTGCCGCCGCACCGCCGTCCGACGTGGACACGCGGGCGTGGGACGCGGAGGGCACCGTGCTCGTCACCGGCGGAACCGGCGGTCTCGGCGCCGTCCTCGCCCGTCACCTGGTGGCCGAACACGGCGTCCGGCACCTGCTGCTGGTCAGCAGGAGGGGCGAGCACGCCCCCGGCGCGACCGAACTGCTCGGCGAGCTGACGGACCTGGGCGCCGACGTGCACATCGCGGCGTGCGACGTGACCGACCGCCCGGCGGTCGCCGCCCTGCTCGACGCGGTGCCGCTCGACCATCCGCTCACCGCCGTGGTCCACACCGCCGGTGTGCTCGACGACGGTACGATCGACGCCCTCACCCCCGAGCGGCTGACTGCCGTGCTGCGCCCGAAGGCGGACGCGGCCTGGCACCTGCACGAGCTGACCCGCGGCCAGGACCTGGCGGCGTTCGTGCTGTTCTCGTCGGTGGCCGGTGTGCTCGGCGGCGCGGGCCAGGGCAACTACGCCGCCGGCAACGCGTTCCTCGACGGACTCGCACAGCACCGCCGCGCGTGCGGGCTGCCGGCCACATCGCTGGCCTGGGGGCTGTGGGCGGACGCGGGCGGCATGGCACAGCGGCTCGGTGAAGCGGACCTCAGCAGGATGGCGCGGTCCGGGATCTCACCGCTGGCGGCCGAGGACGGCCTCGCGCTCTTCGACGCCGCGCTGTCGCACGAGCGCGCGGTGCTCGTGCCGGTCACCCTCGACCTGCGGGTGCTGGGCGCCGCGGGCGACGCGTTGCCCGCGCTCTTCCGCGGCCTGGTGCGCGGCGGCGCGCGCCGTGCGGCATCCGGTGGCGCCGCGGACGCCGCCGCGTTCGCCGACCGGCTGGCCGGTCTCGCGCCCGCCGAACGCGAGGTGCTGCTCTCGGACCTGGTCCGAGGCCAGGTCGCCGCGACGCTCGGCTTCGCCGACGGGGCCGCGATCGCCGATCAGCAGCGGTTCCAGGAGCTCGGTTTCGACTCGCTCACCGCGGTCGAGCTGCGCAACCGGCTCACCGCGGCGACGGGCCTGCGGCTGCCGGCTACGTTGATCTTCGACTACCCCACGCCTGCCGCGCTGACCGCGTACCTGACCGGCCAGTTCGGTGGGGAAGCCGACGAGGAGTCGGAGGTCCTGCGGGTGTTCGCCGACCTGGACAAGGTCGCCAACTCGGTGCAGGCGGTCGGCGTGGATGACACGGCACGTGTCCGGATCACCGCGCGGCTCAAGGAGATCCTTGCCGGCCTCAGCGACGCCTCGCAGACGTCTCACACTGTCAGGGACCAGATCGACTCGGCGAGCGACGACGAGATGTTCGCTTTCATCGACGCCGAACTCCTGGACTCGGGCGACAAGGGAGAGGAATCCTGAGGCGCAGTCGGCCAGTCGGCCAGTCGGCCAGTCGGCCAGTCGGCCAGTCGGCCAGCCGGCCAGCAGCAGTACGGCGCGTGTCCGAACGGCGGTCGGCTGTCCTCCGGGCCTCTCGTCGATGGGGTCACCCGTGACCACCCGGCGAGCGGGCGGCGCAGAGGGACGCGGCCCGGAGACGGCACGCCGGGGGCACTGCGGGCCGCGGAGGAGCGGCAGCGTGAGGTGGCGGGTTGGAACGGCAGGCCCGCACCGGGCGTTCGCCCAGGGCGCCGCGCGCCGTTCCGTCCACCGCAACGGAGGCGCACCGGGACGGAGGCGCACCGGGACGGAGGCGCACCGGGACGGAGGCGCACCGGGACGGCCGAAGGGCGCCCCCGCCGTGACAACGGCGGGAAGGCGCCCTGGGCCGCGGCAGCGGCCTGCCGCACGTGAGCGCGGGCCCGCCTCGCGGCGGGCCCGCGGCGTGCTCAGCTCATCTCGGCCCGCAGGCGGCGGGCCAGCCCACTCGGCGTCGGACTGTCGAACAGGTCCTTGAGCTTGAGGCGCACCTGGGTGGCCGACTGCACTTCTTGCAGCAGCTTGACGCCGAGCAGCGAGTGCCCGCCGTGCGCGAAGAAGTTGCTGTCCGCGTCGAGGTCACCGCGGTCGAGTGCGGTCTTGTAGAGCCCTACCAGCGTGACCACCAGGTCGTCGCCGTGCTCGGTTCGTTCGTCCGTCACGTCGTCCGTCGTTTTCCGGGCCGCACGCAGCCCCTCGGCCCGGCGGCGCAGCGCGGGGTAGTCCACCTTGTCGCTGCCGGTCATCGGGAAGGCGTCCACCACCACGAATTCGTTCGGTGTCGCCGCGGCGGGCAGCAGACCGCGCGCGTGCTCCCACAGCCGCGCGGCGATGCCGGGCTGCTCGGGTGCGGTGACGAACGCCCACAGCGCACCGTCGGCGCTGGGTTCCCCGACGAGCACGACGGCGGCGCCGGTCAGGTCGGGGTGGGAGAGCAGGACCTCCTCCACCTCACCGAGTTCGATGCGGTTTCCGCGCAGCTTGACCTGCCGGTCCATCCGGCCCAGGATCTCCAGCTGCCCGTCGTGGGTCCACCTGGCCAGGTCGCCTGTGCGGTAGTACCTGCCGCAGGACGGGTGCTCGCCGAACCGTTCCGCATCCAGGTCAGGGCGGTTGTGGTAGCCGAGGGACAGGCCCGCGCCGGCGATGCACAGCTCACCCTGCACACCGAGCGGCAGCGGCGCGCCGTCCTGGGTCATGACGTGCACCTGCGTGTTCGCGATCGGTGTCCCGACCGTGATCGTGTCCTCGGAGCCGGCCTTGATCGTGCCGCCGGTGGACCAGACCGTGGCCTCGGTCGGCCCGTAGAGGTTGAACAGCGTGCACCCGGTGGCCGCCAGCCTTCCGGCGAGCGGCGCGGGGAGCGGCTCACCGCCGATGATCACGGTGCGGCCTGCCAGCCGGCCGGCCACCTCATCGAGGACGAGGCGCCAGGTGGTGGGCGTGGCCGAGAGGACCGACGCGTCGTGCCGGTCCAACGCCTCGGCCAGGGCCGTACCCTGGGTACGGGCCTCGTCCGGCGCGACGACCAGCGTGCCACCGGTACCCAGGGGCAGGAAGAGTTCGAGGGTGGACATGTCGAAGCTGAACGTCGTCACCCACAGCATCGACCTGCCGCGGGCGTCGAGCGCGTCGGCGAAGTGCGTGACGAGGTTCGCCAGGGCGCCGTGGCGGATCCGGGTGCCCTTGGGGCGTCCGGTGGAGCCGGAGGTGTAGATGAGGTACGCCTGATCGTCCGCGCTCACGGGTGACTGCGCGAGAACCGTGCCCTGGGTGGGCGTCACGCTGTCGACGTGGACGAGCGGGAGCACGACCCGGTCGCCGGGCACAGCGACGTCCTCACCGGCCAGGACGATCACCGCGCCTGAGTCGTCCAGTTGGTAGGAGACGCGCTCTTCGGGGTGGTCCGGGTCGAGCGGCAGGTAGGCGGCGCCGCACAACCAGACGCCGAACACCGCCGCGACGAGTTCGGGGCCGCGGCGTGCGAGGAGCGCGACGACGTCGCCCTTGCCGATTCCCGCTGCCGTGAGCCGGCCGCGGGTTGCCTCGGCCGCTGCCCACAGCCGTCGGACGCCGACCGAACGCGCGCCGTCCACCACCGCCGGCCTGTCCGTCTCCGGCGCGGTGGAGACCGTTGCGGCGAGCATCTCCAGCAGCGTGTCCGGGCGGACGGGACACGCGGTGTCGTTGGCCCTGCCGATCACGTCGTGGTCGCGGCGCGCCCAGACCGGCAGTTCCCCGATCGCGTCGTCGGGGCGGGAGGCGAGCGTGACGAGCAGCTCGTCGTACCGGGCCAGCAACATGGCGATGTCCTCGTGGTCGAAGACGTCCACACCGAATCCCGCCCGCACCTCGAGCGCGTCCGCCGTGGAGGTGACGAAGAACTCCAGGTCGAACTTGCTGGTGCCGGTCTCGACCATGAGCTGCCGTGCCGGGTGTCCGCCGATGACGAAACCGGCCTTCGTGTCCGCGGGCGCGTAGTTGAAGGTGTAGCGGAACAGGCTGTTGCGTCCGGACGCGTGCGCCCTGGGCACGTACTCGATGACGCGCTCGGCGGAGTAGTCCGCCTGCGCCATCGCTTGGAAGAACTCGCGCCGGTTCAGGCGCACGAACGAGCGGAAGCTGTCCGCGCGGTCGACCGGTGTGCGTAGGACCACCACGTTGGCGTGGTAGCCGATCGCGGCCTCCGCCTCGGGGGAGCGGACGTTGACCGGCGACCCTATGGTGAGGTCGGTGCCGGCACCGTGCGAGGCGAGCAGGACCCCGTACGCCGCCGTGAGCACCACGGACTCGGGCGCCCGCAGGTCCTGCTGCATCCGCTTGACGGCGTCGCGCGCCGCGGGCGAGAGGGTACGGGTCAGGACGTCACCGGCGAGCGTCGTCACCGCGGGATCCGGTTTCGCGCACCACAGCGGGGACGCGGACGCGTCGACCCCTTCGAGCTTCGTGCGCCAGAACGTCTCGCTGGTCTCCCTCGCGGGCTGCTCCTGCCAGGCCGGCACGGTCTGTGTGCCGCACTCCGTGCCCGCGGCCAGCGCGTTGTACCGCGCGACGAACTCCTCCAGCAGCAGCGCGGCCGACCGGCCGTCGAAGTTGGCGTGGTGCACCGCGATGCAGACGATGTCGGCCGTGCCCTCCCGCACGTGGGCAGCGCGCAGCAGCAGCTCGCCGTCCGGTGCGAACGGCCGGGCGACGAAATCGGTGAGCCAGGGGATGAGTTCCGCGCTGCTCAGGTCCGCCTGGAGGACTTCGGGTGCCGCTTCCTCCGCGTCCAGCACCTCACGGACGAGGCCACCGGGTTCCGTCTTGAACACACCGCGCAGCACCTCGTACGTGCGGACCAGACCGGCCACGGTCTGCCGCACGATGTCGTGCCGGAGCCTGCCCTCGACGCGGAAGGTCGTGTTCAGGTTGTTGACCCCCGTGCCGGGCACGTACTCCTCGAGCAGCCACAGCGCCTGCTCCTTCGGGGAGGCCGGTTTCCTCTCCGGCGCGGTGGCCGGTCCGTCCGATGTCATGGTCAGCGCTCCAGCAGCTTGTCGACGGTCTCGGCCACCCCGGGGGACCGCAGGAGTTCGGCGTGGTCCTCGTCGAACCTGATCTCGTGCGCGACGAACTCGCCCGTCCCCATCTCGCCGGTGACCTTCAGCCGGTTGAGCCCGTTGTGCGGACTCGACGAGCTCAGCGCCGTGGCGTCCAGCCAGGCCGGCCGGGGGTTCAGCCCTTCGGCGAGGCTGAGGTAGGACAGGAACGAGCTGAACAGGCTCCACATCTCGGCGCTGTACTCCGTGTCGAGACCCGCGCGGGCGAACGCGCCGTCGCTGATGCGCCGGAACTCGCCGAACATCTCCGCCGCGTACCGGCCCACCGTCATGCCGTCGAGGCGGAGGTACTTTCCGAGCTCGGCGTGGATCTCAGCGCGCTCGGCCTCGCTCAGAATCGTGTCCAGCATGTCGAGGACCTTCGTCAGCTGGTACTGGATGGTCACCAGCTGGGTCGGCTCGGGGTCGAAAACGATGAGTTTCGGCGCGGTGCCCTGGCTCTTCGCCAGCTCGTCCGCCAGCGAGGCCCCGTACACGGAACCGACGCAGAAGCCGAGTACCGCGCGCACCGTCATGCCGCTCTCCCGCACCGGCGCCAGCCAGGAGCCGATGTACTCGTCGACGTCGACGCCGGAGTCGGGGGCGACCGCGGGCGGCGCGATCAGCCAGTAGTTGCCGTCGTGCTCGAGCTGCGGCACGAGGTCGGAGAAGCCGGCTTCCGGCCGCCCCGTCGTGTGGAAGTCGGCACACAGGATGACCTCCGACGACGATGAGGTGCGCAGTGGTGCCCAGGTGCTGCTGATGCTCATGTTTACACCTTCGAGTGGTTGAGGCGTTGGTGTCCGGTGTCCCTCGGATCGGTCGCGTTCAGGAGTCGTTGCCGTCGAAGGCGATCTGGATGAGGGCGTCGACGTCCATCTCGTCGATGTCCTGTGCCGTGTTCTCTTGCGTGTGCTCGTCGTCGGGGGAGTCGGCGAGCCGCAGCAGCGGATCCAGCAGGCCCGAGGTGTGCAGCCGTCGCAGGGGGACGGTCGCCAGGAGGCGGCGCACTTGGGCCTCGCTGAGGCCGCCGGTGTTGGCCTCGGCGTCCGCCTCGGGGAAGAGCAGGCTCAGCACGTGGTCCGCCAGTGCGCGCGGCGTCGGGTAGTCGAAGATGAGGGTGGTCGGCAGCCGGAGCCCCAGGGGCGCGTTGAGCCTGTTGCGGAACTCGACGGCCGTCAGCGAGTCGAATCCGAGTTCCTGGAACGCCCGGTCGGCGACGATGGCCCGCGGTTCGGCGTAACCGAGTGCGGCAGCGGCATGCGTGCGGACCAGCTCGGTCAGCGTCTCCCTCCGCTCCTCCGGCGACCGTGCGGCCAGCTGGTCACGGAGAGCGTCCGGGGCGGCGGAGCTGTCGGCGGTGCGCCGGACGGGCCGGCGCACCAGGTCGCGCAACAGCGGGGAGGCGTCGTCGACAGGGCGGTCCAGCCGCAGCCGTACGGGTACCACGAGGGGGCGGGTGGCGCACACCGACGCGTCGAACAGCGCCAGGCCGTCCTGTGCGGACAGTGGTGCGATGCCGGTGCGGGCCAGCCGCGCCAGACCCGTCTCGTCGAGCCCGGCGGCCATCCCGCCGGCCGACCACAGACCCCAGGCCACCGAGGTGGCGGGCAGGCCGTGGGCCGCGCGGTGGTGCGCGAGGGCGTCGACGAAGGCGTTGGCGGCGCCGTAGTTGGCCTGCCCGGCGCTGCCGAGCACCCCCGAGGTCGAGGAGAAGAGCACGAACGCGGCCAGGTTCCGGTCCCGGGTCAGTTCGTGCAGGTGCCAGGCGGCCGTTGCTTTCGGCCGCAGGACGGCGTCCATCTTCTCCGGGTCCATCGCGGTGAGTACGCCGTCGTCGAGCACGCCCGCCGTGTGCACCACGGCACTCAGTTCCGCGACGGAGTCGACCAGCGAGGCGAGGGCGTCGCGGTCGGCGACGTCGCACGCCGCGACCGTGACGTGCGCGCCGAGTCCGCTCAGCTCGGCGACGAGGTCGGCCGCGCCCGGCGCGTCCGCCCCCTTGCGGCTGGCCAGCACCAAATCCCTGACCTCGTGTGCGGTCACCAGATGCCGCGCGACGAGCCCGCCGAGGCCGCCGGTGCCCCCCGTGACCAGGACCGTGCCGTCGCCGAAGACGGGCCGGCCTGGTTCCGTGGCGGCGGTGGCCTTGGCCAGCCGGGGAACGCGCACACCTGCGTCGCGGATCGCCAGCTGCGGCTCGCCCGTCGCCAGCGCGCCGGGCACCAGCGAAGCGGCGTCGCCGTCCGCGTCGGCGTCGAGCAGGACGATCCGCTCGGGCTGTTCGGCCTGCGCGGCGCGCACGAGCCCCCAGACGGCCGCGTGGCACGGGTCCACGTCCTGCTCGGGTTCCGTGGCGACGGCCGAGCGGGTGACGACCACCAGGCGGGAGCCGGCGGGCCGTTCGGCGGCGAGCCACTCCTGGATCCGGCGCAGCGTGCCGTGCGTGACATCGCGCAGGGCGTCCGGCACGTCGGCATCCGTCCGCGGGACGTCGACCAGCACGTGGTCGGGGGCCCGCTCGCCGAGCGCGGCGAGGTCGGGATACCGCTCCGCGGCCAGACCGGGCAGCGCCTCCCCGATGACGGCCAGGGTGCCAGGAGTGCCCGTGAGGGGAGCGGGCACCCAGTCCACGTGGAACAGCCCGCCGTCCGCAGCGGGACCGCGGACATGCGTCATCGCGCGCAGGGACACGGCACCGACCCGGGCGACCGGTGCCCCGGTCGCGTCCGCGACCGAGACGGCGTACCCGCTGCCCGCCTCGGTGATCCGCACCCGCAGCCGTGTGGCGCCCGAGGCGTGCAGGCTGACCCCTTGCCACGAGAACGGCAGGTACGGGCGTCCTTCCCGGGCCTCGTCGAGCAAACCGCCGGCGGCGATGGCGTGGAGCGTTCCGTCCAGCAGCGCGGGGTGCAGACCGAACCTGGCCGCCTCGGCGTGTGCGCCGGTGACCAGTTCGATCTCGGCGAACACCGCGTCATCCGCACGCCATGCGGCCCGCAGGGTCTGGAAGGTCGGCCCGTAGGCCATGCCGCCGGCCGACAGCCTGTCGTAGAGGCCGTCGAGGTCCAGAAGTTCGGCTCCCGGCGGCGGCCAGGCGCCGAGCTCGAAGTCCGGTGCGGACCGCTCCGCCAGCAGCGCGCCGTCGGCGTGGGTGGTCCACTCTCCGCCCCCGGTCCGCGAGTGGACGGCGACCGTGCGGCGCCCCTGCTCGTCCGGCGGGGCGACGGTCACCTGAACCTGCGCGGAACCCTGGTCGGGCAGCACCAGGGGCGCGTGCAGGGTCAGTTCCTCGATCGCTCCGGCACCGGCCTCGTCCGCCGCCCTGGTCGCCATGTCGACGAGCGCGCTGCCGGGCACGACCGCGGCACCGCCCACGGTGTGGTCGGTGAGCCAGGGGTGTGTCGCGGTCGAGAGGCGACCGGTGAGCGTGACCGCGTCCGTGCCGGGGGCGGGCACGACGGCGCCGAGCAGTGGATGGTCGATCGCGCCGAGCCCCGCGGTGGTGACGTCACCGGCAGGCGCCGGCTCGTCGATCCAGTGGCGCTCGCGCTGGAAGGCGTACGTCGGCAGTGGGACGTGCCGGTGCGGCACGTCGGTGAAGCAGCGCTCCCAGTCCACGGCGACGCCGCCGGTGTGCAGCCGCCCGAGCGCCTCGACGAACGTGCGCACACCGTCGCGGCCCTCGCGCGCCGTGGACACGCACAGCGCGTCGCCGTCGAGGATCTGTGCGGCGAGCCCGGTGAGCACCGTGTCGGGTCCCAGCTCGAGATACGTGGTGGCGCCCGCGGCGTACGCGGCGGCGACCCCATCGGCGAAGCGCACCGCCTGCCGGACGTGCTCGACCCAGTACTCGGGGGTCGCGTGCTGCCCGGTGCCGAGCTCGCCGGTCAGGCAGGACACGACGGGGACGGCCGGGGCGTGGTAGTCGACCCGCGCCGCGACGGCACGGAACTCATCGAGCATCGGTTCCATCAGCGGCGAATGGAACGCGTGCGAGACCCGCAGCCTGCGCACGCGTGTGCCCTGCTCCGCGACGCTCTCCGCCACCTCGGCAACCGCCTGCTCCGCCCCCGACACCACGACCGACGAGGGCCCGTTGACCGCGGCGACACCGGCCTTGTCGGAGTGTTCCTTGAGCAGCGGTGCGATCTCGTGCTCCGGTGCCGCGATGGCCAGCATGGCGCCCCCAGGGGGCAGTGCCTGCATCAGGCCGGCGCGCGCAGCGACGAGCGTGCACGCGTCCTCGAGGGAGAACGCTCCGGCGACGTGCGCCGCCGCGAGTTCCCCGACGGAGTGCCCGACCAGGACGTCGGGCCTGACACCGAAGGAGGCCAGCAGCCGGTACAGGGCGACCTCGAAGGCGAACAGCGCCGGCTGGCTCATGCCCGTCTCATCCAGCGCCTCCCCGTCGGAGAACATCGCGTCCCTGACCGGCCGGGGCAGGAGGGGATCGAGCACCCGGCACACCTCGTCCAGCGCGTCCGCGAACACCGGAAAGCTCTCCGACAGTGCCTGTCCCATGCCCAGTCGCTGGCTGCCCTGCCCCGCGAACAGGAACGCGGTCCGGCCACCGGCCCTCGGGCCGGCCGGCGAGGCGGCACACAGGTCGCGCAGCCCGGCCCGCAGCTCGTCCCGGTCGGCGCCCACCACGGCCCCGCGGTGCTCCAACAGCGCCCGGCCCGACAGCAGAGCGCGGCCCGCCGCGGTGACGTCCGCGTCGGCGTGCGCGTCCAGCCACGTCAGCAGGTTCGTCGCCTGCGCGCGCAGGCCCTCCGGCGTCTTCGCCGAGACCAGCCAGGGCACGACACGCGGCGCCGCCGTGTCCTGTGGGGGCACCTCGGCGGGGTGCTCCTCGATGATGACGTGTGCGTTGGTGCCGCTCACGCCGAAGGAGGACACGCCGGCCCGGCGCGGGCGGCCGGCGGAATCCCACGGACGTGCCCGCGTCAGCAGCCTGACCGCACCCGCCGACCAGTCGACGTGGGGCGTCGGCTCGTCGACGAGGAGCGTGCGGGGAAGCACACCGTGATGGAGAGCCAGGACCATCTTGATGATGCCGCCGACACCGGCGGCGGCCTGGGTGTGGCCGATGTTGGACTTGAGGGAGCCGAGTTGGAGGGGGCGGTCGGCGGGGCGGTCCTGGCCGTAGGTGGCGATCAGGGCCTGTGCCTCGATGGGGTCGCCCAAGGTCGTGCCGGTGCCGTGTGCTTCGACGGCGTCGATGTCGGAGGTGGTCAGTCCGGCGTTCGTCAGGGCCTGGCGGATGACGCGTTCCTGGGAGGGGCCGTTGGGCGCGGTGAGGCCGTTGCTGGCTCCGTCCTGGTTGATCGCGCTGCCGCGGACGACGGCGAGGACGGGGTGGCCGTTGCGGCGGGCGTCGCTGAGCCGCTCGACGAGGAGCATGCCGGCGCCCTCGCTCCAGCCGGTGCCGTCGGCGTCGGCTGCGAAGGACTTGCAGCGGCCGTCCGGGGCGAGGCCGCGCTGGCGGGAGAACTCGACGAAGACGTTCGGCGTCGCCATCACGGTGACGCCGCCGGCGAGTGCGAGGTCGCACTCGCCGGAGCGGAGCGCCTGCGCCGCGGAGTGCAGCGCGACCAGCGACGACGAGCAGGCGGTGTCGACGGTGACCGCCGGGCCCTCGAAGCCGTACGTGTACGCGATGCGCCCCGACGCGACGCTTCCGGCACTGCCGTTGATGACGAATCCTTCGTACCCCTCGGGCGCCTGCGCCAGCCGCGCACCGTAGTCGTGGTACATCACACCGGCGTAGACACCGGTGCGGGTACCGCTGACCGCGGTGGGGTCCAGGCCGGCCCGCTCCAGTGCTTCCCAGGTGATCTCCAGCAGCAGCCGCTGCTGCGGATCCATGGCGGTGGCCTCGCGTGGCGAGATGCCGAACAGCTCGGCGTCGAACCGGTCCGCGTCGTGCAGGAAGCCGCCGTGCCGGGTGTAGGAGGTGCCGGCGTGGTCCGGGTCGGGGTCGTACAGGTCGTCCAGGGCCCAACCGCGGTTGGTGGGGAACGTGGAGGTGGTGTTGGTCTCCTCGGTCAGCACCCGCCACAGGTCCTCGGGCGAGCCCACGCCGCCGGGGTACCGGCAGGCCATGGAGACGATCGCGAGGGGCTCGTCGGTGCTGCCTGCCGCCGGCACCACCTGAGCCGGGGCCGCCTTCGCGCCGGTCAGCCGGCGGTGCAGGTGGGTGGCCAGGTCGTGCGGTGTGGGGTGGTTGAACAGCAGCGTGGGCGCGAGCGTGAGGCCGGTGGCCGCCTTGAGGTGGTTGCGCAGTTCGACGGCGCTCAGCGAGTCGAAGCCGAGGTCGGAGAAGGCGCGCTCGGTGTCGACGGCGACGGGCGTGGTGTGCCCCAGCACGGTGCCGATGCCCGAGCGCACCAGGTCGAGGACCACCTGGTGCTGGTCCCCCGAGGGCAGCCCGGCCAGCCGCCTGGTGAGCGCGTCCGTGTCCGCCGGCGCTGTGGCGGCCGCGGCGCGGCGGGCCGGAGTGCCCACGAGTCCCCGGAAGACCGCGGGGACGTCTGGACGCCGGCGCAGGGCCGCGAGGTCCAGCCGCGCCGGGATCACGAGCGGAGCGTCGAGGGCGACGGCGGCGTCGAAGGCGGCCATGCCCTCGTCCACCGCCAGGGGGCTGATGCCGGTCCGTTGGAGGCGCGCGACGTCGGCCTCGCCGAGGGAGCCCGACATGCCCTCTTCCAGCTGCCAGAGGCCCCACGCGAGCGCCGTCGCCGGCAGTCCCTGGGCACGCCGTCCGGCGGCGAGCGCGTCGAGGAACACGTTGGCGGCGGCGTAGTTCGCCTGCCCCGCGCTCCCGGCCGTACCCGCGATGGAGGAGTACAGCACGAAGAAGGACAGGTCCCGGTCCGCGGTCAGCTCGTGCAGATGCCAGGCCGCGTCCGCCTTCGGGCCGAACACGGCGTCGACCTGGGCGGGTTCGAGGGAGGCGAGCGCGCCGTCGGAGACCATCCCGGCGAGGTGCACCACGCCGCGGAGCGCCGGGATCCCGCTCAGCAGCGTGGCGACCTCGGCCCGCCGGGACAGGTCGCACGCGGCGAACGTGACCTCGGCACCGAGCCCGACCAACTCCTGCCGCAGCTCCTCAGCGCCCGGAGCCTCGGCCCCGCGCCGCGACGCGAGGACCAGGTGCCGCCTCCCGTGCTCCGCCACCAGCCTGCGTGCCGTCAGTCCGCCCAGCGCGCCGGTGCCCCCGGTGATCAGTACGGTGCCGTCGGTGTCCTCCGAAGGGGCAGCGTCTCCCGAAGGGGCAGCGTCTCCCGAGGGGGCGGTCTCTCCCGAGGGGGCGGTGTCCCGCGCGAGGGCGGGGTCCTCGGACCGCGCCGTGGAGAGCCGGGGCAGCAGGACCGAGCCGCTCCGCAACGCCAGTTGTGGCTCACCGGATGCCGAGGCCGCGATCAGGGCCCGCGTCGAGGCGTCGGCACCGTCGGTGTCGAGCAGCGTGAATCGGCCCGGGTGCTCGGTCTGGGCGGACCTGACCAGGCCCCATACCGGCGCGGCGGCCAGGTCGGGGACATCGCCTGCCGAAGCCGCGACCGCGGCAGTGGTCACGATGACGAGGTGGGACCCCGACCAGTGCTCGTCGGCCAGCCAGTCCTGGAGCAGGCCGAGTACCTGTCGCGTACCGCTGCGTGCGTCGGCCGGTACGTCGCCTCCGGGGGCCGCGGCGTGGAAGGCCAGCACGACGTCAGGGGCCCGCTCCTCCGACGCCGCACGGAGCGCACCCAGGCCGGGGTGGGCCGCGACAGCCGTGCCGAGCGGATGCGCGCCCAGCACGGCGAGCCGGCGCGCGGGTTCCGGTGCCGGCGGTGTGGGCGCGCTCGTCCACTCCAGGGTGTACAGCGGCTGGTGGGAGGTGCGCGCCAGTGCGGCGGCGAGCTGCTCGTCCGACGCGGGCCTCACCGTCAACGAGTCGACCGTCAGCACAGGTGCCCCGGTCTGGTCGGTGACGGCGACGGACACCTCGTCCGGGCCCACGGGGGACATGCGCACCCGCAGTGCTGTGGCGCCGACGGCGTGGAGGGTCACGCCCGACCAGGAGAACGGCAGCAACGCCTGCGCACCGGGCAGCCGGTCGAACATGACCAGGGTCATGGGGTGCAGGGCGGCGTCCAGCAGCGCCGGATGCAGCCCGAACCCTCCGATGTCCGCGCGGACCTGCTCGGGCGGTCGGATGTCGGCGTGGACGTCCTCGCCGGAGCGCCACACCGCGCGCAGGCCCTGGAAGGCCGGGCCGTAGGCGTAGCCGCGGTCGAGCATGTCGCCGTACGGGTCGCCGAGTTCGACAGGTGTGGCACCCTCCGGTGGCCAGACGCCCGCGGCGGCAGCGGACGGCCGGTCGTTGTCGACGACGCCGGTGGCGTGCCGGGTCCACGCCTCGGTTCCGGCGTTGCGTGAATGGATCGTGAGGGTGCGGTTGCCGGTGTCGACGAGGACGTGCAGTTGGGTCGTCCGGCCCGGAAGGAGGACGACCGGGCTCTCGAAGGTGAGCTCTTCGAGCCCCTGGTAGCCGGCCTGTTCGGCGGCGCACAGGGCCATCTCCACGAACGCCGTGCCGGGCAGGATGACCGTGCCCAGGACGTCGTGGTCGGCGAGCCAGGGATGGGTGTCCAGGGACAGCTGTCCGGTGAGCAGCACGGTGCCGCTGTCCGGAAGGGCGGTGGCCGCCGTCAGGAAGGGGTGCTCGACCGCGCCGAGTCCTGCCCCGGCCATGTCACCGGGTGCGGCATTCGACGCCATCCAGTAGTGGTGGTGTTGGAAGGCGTAGGTGGGGAGGGGGGTGTGGTGGGTGGGTGGGAGGAGGGTGTTCCAGTTGAGGGGGATGCCGTGGGTGTGGAGGTGGCCGAGTGCGGTCAGGAGGGTGTGGGTTTCGTCGGTGTCTTTGCGTGCGGTGGGCACGGTGGTGGTGTCGGGTGTGTTGTGGTGGGCGAGGCTGGTGAGGGTGGTGTCGGGGCCGAGTTCGACCAGGAGGGAGGCGCCGGTGTGGTGGGCGGTGGTGATGCTGTCGGCGAAGCGGACGGTGTGGCGGACGTGGTGGACCCAGTAGTCGGGGTCGGTCAGTTGGCCTGGGGTGGCGAGTGTGCCGGTGAGGTTGGAGACCAGGGGGAGGGTGGGTTCGTGGTAGGTGAGTGTCGCGGTGGTGTCGGCGAACTCGGCGAGCATGGGGTCCATCAGGGGGGAGTGGAAGGCGTGGGAGACGCGCAGGGTGCGGGTGCGTATGCCGTGCTCGGCCAGTGCGGTACCGATGCTCTCCACGGTGTCCGCGGTGCCGGAGACCACCACGGAAGCGGGTCCGTTGACCGCTGCGATCCCGGCGTCTTCCTCGTGTCCGGCCAGGAGGGGGAGGACGTCCGCTTCGGGTGCGGTGATGGCGAGCATGGCTCCGCCGGGGGGCAGGGCCTGCATGAGGCGGGCGCGGGCGGCCACCAGTGTGCAGGCGTCCTTGAGGTCGAAGACGCCTGCCAGGTGGGCGGCGGTGATCTCTCCGATCGAGTGGCCCACCAGCACGCCGGGGGTGACGCCGAAGGTGGTCAGCAGCCGGTACAGGGCGGTCTGGTAGGCGAACAGTGCCGGCTGGGTCATGCCGGTCTCGTCCAGGAGCTGGGCGGTGGGTGTGCCGGGCTGGGCGAACATCACCTCGCGTACCGGGTACGGCAACAGGGGATCGAGGAGTTCGGCGGTCTCCTCCAGTGCCTGGGCGAAGACGGGGAACGCCGCTGCCAGGGACCGTCCCATCCCGGGACGCTGACTGCCCTGGCCCGAGAACAGAAAGCCGACCATCCCGCCGGAACCCGAACCCGTGACCACACCAGGCCAGACCTCACCCCCGGCCAGCTTCTCCAACCCCGCCAACAACTCCACCCGACCCGCACCCACCACCACCGCACGATGGTCCATCACGGTCCGGGACACCAGCGCGGCACCCACCGCCGCGACGTCAGGATCTTCGGCGGACAGGTACTCGGCCAGCTTCGCGGCCTGTGCGCGCAGGGCGTCCGCGGTCCGCGCGGAGACCACCCAGGGCACGACCGGTGGAGCGGCCACCTGTGCGGCGGGCTCTTCCGGCGCGTGCTCGATGATGACGTGGGCGTTGGTGCCGCTGAAGCCGAACGAGGAGATGCCGGCCCTGCGCGGCCGGTCGCTGGTGGTCCACTGGCGTGCTTCGGTCAGCAGCTCGACGGCACCGGCCGACCAGTCCACGTGGGGGCTGGGCTCTTCGGCGTGCAGGGTCTGCGGCAGCACACCGTGCCGCATGGCCATCACCATCTTGATCACGCCTGCCACGCCTGCGGCGGCCTGGGTGTGGCCGATGTTCGACTTGATCGACCCGAGCCACAGCGGCTGCTCGGCCGGGCGGTTCTGGCCGTAGGCGGCGATGAGGGCCTGCGCCTCGATCGGGTCGCCCAGCGTGGTGCCGGTGCCGTGCGCCTCGACCGCGTCCACGTCCGACGCCGAGAGCCCGGAGTTGGCGAGCGCCTGCCGGATGACCCGCTGCTGGGAGGGGCCGTTGGGTGCGGTCAGGCCGTTGCTGGCACCGTCCTGGTTGACTGCCGAGCCCCGCACCACCGCGAGCACGGGATGCCCGTTCCGCCGCGCGTCCGAGAGCCGCTCCACCAAGAGCATGCCCACGCCCTCACCCCAGCCGGTACCATCCGCGCCGGCACCGAACGCCTTGCACCGCCCGTCGGGAGACAGACCCCGTTGGCGGGAGAACTCCACGAACGTGCCCGGCGTGGCCATGAGCATCGCCCCGCCGGCCAGCGCGAGATCGCACTCACCGCTACGCAACGCCTGTGCCGCGAGATGCAGGGCGACCAGCGACGACGAGCACGCCGTGTCCACCGTCACCGCGGGACCCTCGAACCCGAACGTGTAGGCGACACGACCCGAGGAGACGCTCGCCGAACCGCCGGTCAGCAGGTAGCCCTCGACGCTTTCCGGCGCCTGGTGCTTGCGCGGCCCGTACTCCTGCGGGGCCAGGCCGGCGAACACGCCCGTGCTGCTGCCGTGCAGGGAAGTCGGGTCGATCCCCGCGCGTTCGATGGCTTCCCAGGAGGTTTCGAGCACGAGCCGTTGCTGCGGGTCCATCGCGAGGGCCTCACGCGGCGAGATGCCGAAGAACTCGGCGTCGAAGTCGCCCCCGTCGTAGAGGAATCCGCCGTGCCGCGTGTACGAGGTCCCGCGGCTTTCCGGGTCCGGGTCGTAGAGCCGGGCCAGATCCCAACCGCGGTTCGTGGGAAACTCACCGATCACGTCGGCACCGGACGCGACGATCCGCCACAGGTCCTCCGGCGAGGCCGCACCGCCCGGGTAGCGGCACGCCATACCCACGATCGCGACGGCCTCGTCAGCGACGCGCGGCGCCGCCGCGGCCGTTGTGGCCCTCGTGGTCGCCGCACCGGCCGCGGCGCCGAGCAGCTCCGTACGCAGGAAGTCGGCCAGCAGCGTCGGCGTCGGGTAGTCGAACAGGACCGAGCTGGGCAGGCGCGCTCCCGTGGCGGCGTTGAGCTTGTTGCGCAGCTCCACGGCGGTCAGTGAGTCGAACCCGGCGTCCTTGAACGCCTGGTCGAAGCCGAGCGTGCCGGGGTTCGCGTGACCGAGTACCAGTGCGGCACGGCTGAGCACCATATCGCGCAGGACGGAGTCCTGCTGCTCACGGTCGAGACCGGCCAGCTCTTCCGCGAACGGCGTGCTCGGCGCGGCGGTCGCGGCGTCGCCGCTCGTGCGCCGTGCCCGCGCGTGCCGGGCGAGTCGGCGCAGCAGCGGCGGAACCGGCCCGTCGGCGAGCTCGCTGGTGGTGAGGACCGCCGGCACGACGGCGGCCTTTCCGCCCGCCAGCGCGGCGTCGAACAGCGCGAGGCCCTGGTCACGCGGGAGCGGGTCGACGCCCAGGCGTGCCCAGCGGGTGACCGCGGCCGCGTCGAGGGCGTCGGACATGCCGCCCGACCCCGTCTCCCACAGCCCCCACGCCATCGCGGTCGCGGGCAGTCCGATGGCGTGCCTGTGCCGGGCCAAGCCGTCGAGGAAGCCGTTCGCGGCGGCGTAGTTCGCCTGCCCCGCGCTGCCGAGCACCGCGGAGACCGAGCCGAACAGCACGAACGCGTGAAGATCAAGGTCCCGCGTCAGCTCGTGGAGATGCCACGCAGAGTCCGATTTGGGCCGCCACACCGCGTCGAGTCGCTCGGGAGTCAGCGCGGGGACGATGCCGTCGTCCAGCACGCCCGCCGCGTGCACCACCGCGGTCAGCGGGCGCTCCCGCTGGACGTCGGTGACCAGCGAAGCGAGCGCGTCGCGATCGGTCAGATCACAGGCTGTGACGCGCACCCGTGCGCCGAGTGCGGTCAGCTCCTCGGCCAGCTCGGCCGCACCGGGTGCGTCCGGCCCACGGCGGCTGACCAGCACGAGGTTCCGCGCGCCGTGGGCGGTGACCAGGTGGCGGCTGATGAGCCCGCCGAGCGTCCCGGTGGCGCCGGTGACCAGCACGGCGCCCTCGGGGTCCCAGGGCGGCGCTGGGAGGTCCGGCACCGAGGTGGGGGCCGCGGCGGCCAGCCGGGGCACCAGGATCTCGCCTTCCCTGACCGCCAGTTGCGGTTCGCCGGAGCCGAGAGCTGCCGCGACCCTGCCGGCCGACCGGTCGTCGTGATCCGTATCCAGGAGGACCAGACGGTCGGGGAACTCGGTCTGCGCCGAGCGGACGAGACCCCAGACGGCCGCGGCGGCGAGGCACGGGGAGGCGTCGGCCGCGTCCGTGACCAGGCCGCGTGTGACGACGACCAGCCGCGCGTGCGCGAAGCGGTCGTCGTCGAGCCACTGCTGTACCACCCGCAGCACCTGCGCCGCCGCGGCTTCGGCGTGCGCGGCGGGGTCTTCGGCCGCCTCCACGAGAGGCGACATCAGGACGGCCGTCGGCCCGGCCGCGTCCTGGGCCAGGCTCGTCAGGTCCGGGTAGGAGGGTGCCCCGGGGACGGCGAGGCCGGCACCGACCGTGGCGAGGTGGGTGGCCGGCTCGCCGCCGTCGGCCATCGGCTGCCAGTCGACGTCGAAGATCCGCGCTTCGCCGAGCCGTTCGTCGAGCCTCTCCTCGGGGTCCTGCGCGGTGCCCGTGGCCTGATGCCCGGTCACGGGCGTTCCCGAGCTGTCCGACCCGGCCGTGTCCACCCAGTAGTGCGCGCGCTGGAAGGCGTAGGTCGGAAGGTCCACGTGGGCGGTGGCGGGCGGGAAGTAGCCGGTCCAGTCGACCGGGACGCCGCAGGTGTGCAGCCGGCCCAGCGCCTCGGTGAACGTGTGGGCCTCGTCGCGGTCCTTGCGCCCGGTGGGAACGGCAACCGTGTCGCCCTCCACACACTGCTGCGCCGCACCACTGAGAACCCCGTCGGGTCCCAGCTCGACGAAGACCGCCGCACCCGCACCGAGCGCGGCCCCCACGCCATCGGCGAACCGCACCGTCCTGCGCACATGGTCGACCCAGTAGGCGGGGTCGGTGAGCTGCCCCTCGGCGGCGAGTCGTCCCGTCACGTTCGAGACGAGGGGAACCGACGGTTCGTGGTAGGTCAACGACGCCGCGACCTCCGCGAACCCGGCGAGCATCGGCTCCATCAACGGCGAGTGGAACGCGTGACTGACCCGCAGCCTTCCGGTGCGCACCCCGCGCTCGGCCAGCACCGCGACGACCTGGTCGACCGCCTCCCGTGCGCCGGAGAGCACCACCGAGGCAGGGCCGTTGACCGCTGCGACACCGAGGCGGTCCTCGTGGCCCGCGAGCAGCGGCAGCACCTCCTCCTCGGGCGCCGCGACAGCGGTCATCGCCCCGCCCGTGGGCAACGCCTGCATCAGCCGCGCACGCGCCGCCAGCAACGTGCACGCGTCCGGCAGCGACATCACCCCGGCCACATGTGCGGCAGCGATCTCACCGATCGAGTGCCCGACGAGAACGTCCGGGGTCACGCCACAAGAGGCCAGCAGCCGGTGGAGGGCGACCTCGAACGCGAACAGGGCAGGCTGAGCCATCCCCGTCTCGTCCAGCCGTGCGGCCGGCTCCGAGCCGGGTTCGGCGCCCATCACCTCCCGCAGCGGGAAGGGCAGCAACCGATCGAGAACCCCGGCGACCTCGTCGAGCGCGTCGGCGAACACCGGGAACGCCGCGGCCAGCGCCCGGCCCATCCCCGGACGCTGGCTCCCCTGCCCGGCGAACAGGAAAGCCGTCGGCACCGGACCACGCGCGCTGCCCGTGACCACGGCCGGGCTGTCCGCGGCGGAGGCCAGCGCTTCCAGGGCACGAGTGAACTGTTCGGGGCCGGCGCCGAGCGCGACCGCACGGTGGCCGAGCAGCGCGCGGCCCGAGGCCAGCGACGCACCCACCTGGACGAGATCTTGGCCCGGATGCGCCTCCATCCACGACCTGAGCCGATCCGCCTGCCCCCGCAACGCGTCCGCGCTGTGCGCGGAGAGCACCCACGGCACGAGGGGGCACGCGGTCGCCGCGGGCGCGCTCTTTGCAGCTGGCGGGGGCTCTTCGAGGATGACGTGTGCGTTGGTGCCACTGATGCCGAACGAGGAGACACCGGCCCGACGCGGGCGGTCGCCCCCGGCCCACTCCCGTGCCTCGGTCAGCAGCTCGACGCCGCCCGCTGCCCAGTCCACGTGGGGGCTCGGCTCGTCGACGTGCAGCGTCCGGGGGAGCACGCCGTTCCGCATCGCGAGGACCATCTTGATGATCCCGCCGACGCCGGCGGCGGCCTGGGTGTGGCCGATGTTCGACTTGAGCGACCCCAGCCAGACCGGCAGATCCGCTCGCCGGTCCTGCCCGTAGGCGGCGAGCAGCGCTTGCGCCTCGACCGGATCGCCCAGCGCCGTCCCGGTGCCGTGGGCCTCCACCGCGTCCACGTCCCCCGCGGCCAGACCCGCGTTGGCCAGGGCCTGGCGGATCACCCGCTCCTGTGACGGGCCGCTGGGTGCGGTGAGACCGTTGCTGGCGCCGTCCTGGTTGATCGCCGAACCTCGTACCACCGCCATGACGGGGTGGCTGTTGCGGCGGGCGTCGGAGAGCCGTTCGACGAGGAGCATGCCGACGCCCTCGCTCCAGGCGGTGCCGTCGGCGCCGGCGGCGAAGGACTTGCAGCGGCCGTCCGGGGAAAGCCCGCGCTGGCGCGAGAACTCCAGGAACATCCCCGGTGTGGCCATCACGGTCGCACCGCCGGCCAGCGCGAGGTCGCACTCGCCGGAACGCAGAGCGGAGAGTGCCGAGTGCAGGGCGACCAGCGACGACGAACAGGCGGTGTCGACGGTGACGGCCGGACCCTCCAGGCCCAGCACGTAGGCCATGCGTCCGGAAGCGACGCTCACCGAACGACCGGTCAGCGCGTACCCCTCCCCGTCGCCCGACGCCTCGTGCAGCCGCGGCCCGTAGTCCTGCGCCATGACACCGGCGAACACCCCCGTGCGGGTACCGCGCAGGGCGGTGGGGGCGATCCCGGCGCGTTCGACGGCCTCCCACGACGTCTCCAGCAGCAATCGCTGCTGCGGATCCATGGCTCGGGCCTCACGTGGAGAGATCCCGAAGAAGGCGGGGTCGAAGAGCCCCGCGTCGTGGAGGAAACCGCCGTGCCGCGTGGAGGCGGTTCCGCTGTGGTCGGGGTCGGGGTGGTACAGCGCGTCGAGATTCCAGCCGCGGTCGGTGGGGAAGGTGCCGATGGCGTCCGTCGCGGTGGCGACCAGGTCCCAGAGCGCTTCAGGGGTGGTGACGCCACCGGGATAGCGGCAGGCCATACCGACGATCGCGATCGGCTCGGACACGTCCTGCGTGCGGCCCGCCTCGCTCACGGAGGGTGCGCTGCCCTGAGCCGCCGTCCCGCGCAGGTGCCGGGCGAGACGCCGGGGAGTGGGGTGGCTGAACAGCGCCGCAGGCGACAACGACGTGCCGGCGGTGCTGTTGACGTACGTGCACAGTTCCGCCGCACCGAGCGAGTCGAGACCGAGGTCCTTGAACGGGCGGTCGTCGTCGACGCCGGCCGCGTCGGGGTAACCCAGCACGACGGCGACGCCGGTGCGCACGACCTCCAGCACATCCCTCGCGCGCGGTGGCGCCACCACGGGCGCTGCCTCGGCGGGTACGGGTGCCGGAGGCCCCGCGGTACCGGACGCCACCTGCTGCTGTCCGAGCCAGTGGCGGGTGCGCTGGAACGCGTACGTCGGCAGCTTGGTGCGCCGCGCGCCGGACTCCGCGAACACCGCCGGCCAGTCCACCTCGTGCCCGTGAACGTGCAGCCCGCCGACGGCCCGCATCAGCGTGAGCGGCTCCGGCCTGCCCTCGCGCTGGGTGGCGAGGAAGACCAGCGGCGCGCCGTCGTCCGCGCCGCTCGCCGCGCCGTCGACCGCGTCCTGGGCCATGGGGGTCAGCACCGCGTCAGGACCGACCTCGACGAACGTGGTGACCCCCGCCGCGGCCAGTGCGCGTACCCCCTCGCCGAAGCGCACCGCCTCCCGCACGTGCCGCACCCAGTGCTCCGGTGACCGCAGGTGCTCCGCGGTGGCCAATCCACCCGTGAGGTTCGAGACGACAGGGATGCGGGGCGCGTGATAGGTCAGCCCCTCCGCCACGTGGCGGAACTCCTCCAGCATCGGATCCATCAGCGGAGAGTGGAACGCGTGGCTCACCCGAAGACGCCGCGTCCGCCGCCCTCGCCCGGCGAAGACCTCCGCGATCCGTGCCGCCTCCCGCTCCGCGCCGGAAATCACCACGGCCGAAGGACCGTTGACCGCCGCGACGCCCACGGAAGCCGCGTCCGCGAGCGCCTCCCGCACCTCCTGCTCGTCGGCTTCCACCGCGAACATCGCGCCGCCGGAGGGAAGGGCCTGCATGAGCGCGCCCCGCGCGGCGACCAACGCACACGCGTCCGGCAGTGACAGGACTCCGGCGATGTGCGCCGCGGTGACCTCACCGATCGAATGTCCGATCACCTGACTCGGCCGCACACCCCAGCTCTCGAGGAGCCGGGTGAGCGCGACCTCGAAGGCGAACAACGCGGGCTGGGTGAACGCCGTCCGCTCGAGCGGGCCGGCGCCGTCGCCGAACATGACCTCGCGCAACGGCAGCGGCAGAGCCGCGTCGAAGTGCTCCGAGACCTCGTCGACGGCCGCGGCGAAGGCCGGGTACGTCGCGTAGAGGCCGCGCCCCATGCCGGCCCGCTGACTGCCCTGACCGGAGTAGAGGAAGGCCGTGACCGCCGGCTGCGACCCGCGTGTCCGGCCCGAGACGATGTCGGGTGCGGGCTGCCCACGGGACAGCCGGGCCAGGTGGCCCAGAACGGCGTCGGGACCGCTCGCGATCACGACGGCGCGGTGGTCGAACGCCTCCCGGGTCGTCGCCGCCGAGTAGGCCGCGTCCACCACGCCGCCCGCGTCCGAGCCGGCCAGGTGCTCGTGGAGGCGAGCCGCCTGCGCGCTCAGCGCCTGCTCGCCGCGCGCCGACACCAGCACCGGCAGGGGACCGTCGAAGCGGGGGAGCGGCCGAGCCGTGGCGGACTCGTGCTCGTAGGAGGCGAGCACCACATGGCAGTTGGTGCCCCCCATGCCGAACGCGTTCACCCCGGCGACCAGCTGACCGGTGCCGGACAGCGGCACCAGCTCGGTGTTCACCCGGATGTTGAGGTCCTCGAACGGGATCGCGGGGTTCGGGGTCCGGTAGTGGAGGCTGGCAGGCAGTTCGCGGTGTCGCAGACTCAGCGCGGCCTTGAGCAGTCCGACGAGGCCGGCGGCGCCCTCGAGGTGACCGACGTTGGTCTTGGCCGAGCCGACCGGCAGCGGCCTTTCCCGCCCGACACCGATCGCACCACCGAGCGCCCGCGCCTCGATCGGGTCGCCGACGCGTGTTCCGGTGCCGTGCGCTTCGACGAACGCGAGGTCCGCCGCCTCGATCCCGGCGCGCCGGTGCGCCAGGCGGATCACCTCCTCCTGCGCCTGCTGGCCGGGCACGGTGAGTCCGCTGCTGGAGCCGTCGTTGTTGACGGCGCTGCCGACGATCAGGCAGTGGATGTGGTCGCCGTCGGCCCGCGCCCGCGCCAGCGGCTTGAGGACGACGACCCCTCCGCCCTCACCCCGCACGTACCCGTTGGCCCGGGCGTCGAAGGTGAAGCACGTCCCGTCCGGCGAGAGGCCGCCGAACTTCGCCGCGGTGACCGTGCTCTCCGGGGTGAGGTTCAGGTTCACACCGCCGACGACGGCCAATTCGGACTCGCCCGTCCGCAGGCTCTGACAGGCCATGTGTACTGCTGTCAGCGCCGCGGACTGGGCGGAGTCCACGGTGAGGCTGGGGCCGCGCAGACCCAGTGCGTAGGAGACCCGGTTGGCCAGGAGCGCACGCCCGAGCCCGGTGAGGGTGTGGCGGGTGATGGCCGAGACACCCCCGGACGCGACCACGTTCGCGTAGTCACCGGCCATCGCGCCGACGAAGACGGACGTGGCTGTCCCGCGCAGCCGGGTGGGTACGATGCCGGCGTCCTCCAGGGCCTCCCAGCTCAGCTCCAGCACGAGTCGCTGCTGGGGGTCCAGCATGGCCGCTTCGCCCGGCGCGATACCGAAGAACTCGGCGTCGAAGTCGGCCACCGCGTCGATGAACCCGCCACGCCTCGAAGGTGTCTCGTCGGGCGCAGCGGGGGAGTGGAGGCGTGTCCTGTCGGCCGGCGGCTCCGTGACGGCGTCCCGCCCGGCACGCAGCAGCCGCCAGAACGCGTCCGGGTCGGGTGACAGGGGAAGTCGGCACGACATTCCCACAACCGCTATCGGGTCGTCAGCGAGAATGCCTGAGGAAGAGTCGAACGCCATTGAACCCAATCCTGAATCCGGAACCTGCGCGGTCGTCGACGAAGCTCGCTGACCGGATCAGCCGGCGGTGTCGCACTCGCCGAATCCCGTAGCCACCGCCACCGGCGCGTGAACACGGTTCTCCGCGCGGAAGAAGTGGCAGGAGCCACTGACGAACGAGTGCACCGCGAAGTCTCCGTCCCCGTATGCCGGCTGGGCCCCGTCGATTATTTGCAACGGGCGGGTGGCAGGTAACCCCTAGCCGCCCCAGATTTCCTGCCCCTGTGCGTCTTGCGGACGGCCTGTCGTGACGCGAGGAAGACGGCCTGTCGTGGTGCGGAGCAGCCGTGGACGCCCTCTGGCACCTCGACCGCTTCTGGGGTGCGTCGCAGGGGTGCCCTAGGGGTTACCTTCGCCCCGGTATTCGGTAAGGGTGAGAAAATCGCGGGTCATGTAGCGTGAATGCCGCATGCTCGCACCGGGACGGAGACAAAAGTCCCCTCAACCGGGCCCCCGTAACGCGTCTGGATCACCGTAATGCGGCTGAAAGGAGCGAGCAGTTGCCCACCGCGGCTCCGCATCTCGCTGGCAACTACGCCCCGGTCACCGAGGAACTCACCTCGCACGGCCTGGCCGTGACCGGATCCCTTCCCAAGGAGCTGACGGGCTGGTACCTGCGCAACGGTCCGAACCCCCATGAGGCCACCGCCGCACACTGGTTCATGGGCCAGGGCATGGTCCACGGCATACGGCTGGAAGGCGGCCGTGCCACGGCCTACCGCAACCGCTGGGTGCGCACCTCCACCTTCACCGAAGGTGCGACGATGTTCGACGAGTTCGGCAACCGGGACCTCACCGCCGGCAGCGCCAACACCCACGTCGTCCGGCACGCCGGACACACGCTGGCGCTGGCCGAAGCGTGCCTCCCCTACCGGCTCACGGCCGACCTCGACACCGTCGGACCGCACGATTTCGACGGCAAGCTCACCACCGCGATGAACGCGCACCCCAAGACCTGCCCGGTCACCGGCGAGCTGCACTTTTTCGGGTACGGGATGCTGGCACCGCCGTTCCTCACCTACCACCGGGCCGACGCGGCGGGGAACCTGACCCTCAGCCGCCCGGTCGACGAGGTCGGCGCCACGATGATGCACGACTTCGCGCTGACCGCGCAGCACGTGATCTTCATGGACCTGCCCGTCGTCTTCGACATCAACCGCGCGATGGCCGGCGACACCCTGCCCTACCGGTGGGACGCCTCCTACGGGGCGCGCATCGGTGTGCTGCGGCGCGAGGAGCCCCACGCCGCGATCCGCTGGTTCGACATCGAGCCCTGCTACGTCTTCCACGTCTCCAACGCCTACGACGACGGCGACTCCATCGTCCTGCAGGTCGTCCGCTACCCCCGACTGTGGGTCGCCGACAGCGCCGAGGCGTACCCGGACGCCACCTTGTGGGAGTGGACCGTGGATCTGGACGCGGGGAAGGTGACCGAAGTCCAGCTCGACGACCGCAGCACCGAGTTCCCCCGTATCGACGACCGGCTCGTCGGGCAGAACGCCCGGCACACCCACACCATCATCGCCGCTGCGCACCCCAGCCACGACGCGGTTCCCGGTGCGCTGCTGCGCTACGACATGCACACCGGCGCCGTCGCCGAGCACACCTTCGGTCCGGGCCGGATCCCCAGCGAGGCCGCCTTCGCCCCCGCCGACGACCGGGCCGGTGGCGCCGGGTGGCTGATGACCTATGTCTACGATGCCGCGAGGGACACCAGCGACCTGGTCGTCGTGGACGTCTCCGACATGGCGGCGGAGCCGGTCGCCACCATCCATCTTCCGCAACGCGTCCCGTACGGCTTCCACGGCAACTGGCTGCCCGACCCCCGCTGAACACCGCGGCCCGGGAAGCGGAACGGGCGATGCCGACCGAAGAGAAAAACGGAAATGCGGTCCCCGCGCGAACCCGTACCGACATGACGAATCAGTTCCCGGAGCCGGCCTGTCGCAGTGCCCATTCCGTGACCGGAGTGAGGGTAAAGCCGTTTCGTGATTCCTCCCTGGCCGAGTCCGTGACGGTCAGCAGTGCCCGGCTCCGCGGGCGGCGCGTCTAGGGGTTTCCTAGGGGTGCTCCGGGAATCCGGCAATCCATAGACTGACGCAGGAATGACATGTATCCGAGGCCATTGGGGCCCAGAGCGGTACATCGAAGATCGTTTCTGCTGTCGAGCCGGATCCGCCCGACACCGGATGCCCGTACGACGCGGTCGACCTGGCAGGGGAATTCTCTTGTACGAAACCATCAGTGCGATTCTCTCCGACAGTGCGGAACCCGCGGATTTCGAGGCGTTGCCGGTGCCGTCGGAATACCGCGGCGTGGTCGTGCGTCGCGACGAGACCGAGATGTTCGACGGAATGGCCACGGCGGACAAGGACCCGCACAAGTCGATGCACGTGCAGCACGTGCCGACCCCGGTTCCCGGCCCCGGCGAAGCCCTCGTCGCGGTGATGGCCAGTGCCGTCAACTACAACACGGTGTGGTCCTCGATCTTCGAGCCGATGTCGACCTTCGGTTTCCTCTCCCGCTACGGACGCACCAGCGCCGCGGCGGCACGGCACGACCTGCCCTACCACGTGCTCGGCTCCGACATGGCGGGCGTCGTACTGCGGACCGGGCCAGGCGTGCACCACTGGAAGCCCGGCGACCGGGTCGTCGCACACTGCCTGTCGGTGGGCCTGGAATCGCCGGACGGGCACGACGACAGCATGCTCGACCCCGAGCAGCGCATCTGGGGCTACGAGACGAACTTCGGCGGCCTGGCCGAACTCTGCCTGGTGCGGGCCAACCAGCTGATGCCCAAGCCCGCGCACCTGACGTGGGAGGAGGCGGCCTGCTCGGGCCTCGTGAACTCCACCGCGTACCGGCAGCTGGTCTCCCGCAACGGGGCGACGATGAAACAGGGCGACGTGGTGCTGATCTGGGGTGCGGCCGGCGGCCTGGGGTCGTACGCCACCCAGCTCGCCCTCAACGGGGGCGCGATTCCGGTCTGTGTGGTCTCCAGCGAGGCCAAGGCCGGACTGGTCCGCTCCATGGGCGCTGAGCTGGTCGTCAACCGCGCTGCTGAGGGCTACCGGTTCTGGCAGGACACGACGACCCCCGACCCCCGGGAGTGGAAGCGTCTCGGTGCGCAGATCAGGGACCTCACCGGCGGGGAGGACCCCGACATCGTGATCGAGCACCCCGGCCGTGAGACCTTCGCGGCCAGCGTCTACGTGGCCCGACGCGGCGGCTCGGTGGTGACGTGCGCCTCGACGTCCGGCTACCAGCACACCTACGACAACCGCTACCTGTGGATGCACCTCAAGCGGATCGTCGGCAGCCACTTCGCCAACTACCGCGAGGCGTGGGCGGCCAACCGGCTGATAGCCAAGGGCATGGTGCATCCCACGCTGTCCGTCGTGCACCCACTGGAACAGGCCGGAGAGGCCACCCGCGAGGTGCACCGCAACCGGCACAGCGGGAAGGTCGGCGTGCTCGGTCTCGCACCCGAGCCCGGTCTGGGCGTGACCGACCCCGGACTGCGCGCCCTGCACCTGACAGAGATCAGCCGCTTCCAGAGCATCAGCTGAGGGGAGGACGCCATGCCAGAACATCAGCCGGCCCCGGTGGGCGTGGTCGGTCTCGGTGCGCTCGGTGAGCCGCTGCTGCGGACGCTCGCCGCGGCAGGACTGGAGGTGATCGGGGTCGACAACGACGCCGACGTGGTGGCCGACGTCGCGAAGCGCCTCGCAAAGTCGCCTCCTGTCCGCGCGGAAGGCGGTGCCCCCGAGGTGGTCCTGGCCTCGAGGATCGACGCGGTGGCTCCGGCGCGGGCGGTCATCGAGGCGGTCCCCGAGCACCGGTCCACCAAGCGGGAAGTGCTGCGCCGGATCAACACCGTGTGCTCTGCCGAGACGGTCGTGGTGACCACGACGACCGGGCTGTCGGTCGTTGAGCTGGCCATCGCTTCGGGGCGCCCGGCCAGGACGGTCGGTCTGCGCTTCTTCTCGCCGCCACCGGGGAAGGGGGCCGCCGCGCCGGTGGACACCACGGCGTGTGCGGCCGACGCGCTCGCCGTGCTCGACGAGCTGCTGCGGGCGCTGGGGACGGAGTCCTTCCACACGCATCCCCGCGCCGCACGGGTCGCCGAGCAGCTGGTTTTCGGCTACCTGGACCGTGCGGTGCGGCTGCTCGATGAGGGGTACGCCACGCGGGAGGACATCGACACCGCGATGCGGCTCGGCTGTGGACTGCCCACAGGACCGCTGGAGCTGCTCGACCTCGTGGGGCTGGAGCACGCGCACCAGGTCCTGACCGCACGGCACAACCGTACGGGAGCGCGTAGGCCCGCCGGGTCGCTGGAGCGGCTGCGCGCGGCCGGCCACCGCGGTCGCACCTCAGGACGCGGCTTCTACCCTTACACCGCTGGCGGCGAGCGGGCGCTGGAGGCCGATGCCGGCCGGGCCGGCGCACAGCGGTCGGGGCCGGCCGTGCGGCGCGTGGGCGTGCTCGGCTCCGGCGTGATGGCCCGCGGCGTCGCCGAGGTCACGGCAAAGGCGGGTCTTGCCACCGTGCTGCGCGCACGCGACCGTAACAGGGCGGATCAGGCTGTCGAGGCCGTCGGAGGTTCGTTGCGCAAAGCGGTGCGCAGAGGCCGTGTCACCGCCGAAGCGCGGGACGCCGCGCTCGGCCGCCTGGAACCGGCCGACGACCTCGCGGCGCTGTCCGACTGCGACCTGGTGATCGAAGCGCTCTGCGAGGACATCACCGTCAAGGTCGGAGCGTTCGCCGCGCTCGACGGCGTGGCCCAGCCCGGTGCGGTGCTGGCCAGTACGACGTCCAGCCTGCCGGTGGCGGAGCTGGCTGCGGCCACGCGCCGTCCTGAGGCGGTCGTGGGGCTGCACTTCTTCAACCCCGCGCCGGTCATGCGTCTGGTCGAGGTGTCGCGGACCGAGCACACCGCCGACGGCGTACTCGACACCGCGCACCGATTCTGCGCGCGGCTGGGCAAGACGGCGGTCGACTGCACCGACCGGGCCGGGTTCATCGTGAACTTCCTGCTCCTTCCCTACCTCAACGACGCGGCCGCCGCGCTGGTCTCCGACGAGGCGGACGTCGCGGAGATCGACACGGCCGTGCGGCGGGGATTCGGTTTCCCGATGGGCCCGTTCACCCTGCTGGACACCATCGGCCTGGACGTCGCACTGGCGATCCAGCGGCGGCTGCACGAACACTTCGGCGACCCGGCGCTGGCGCCGGCGGCACCGCTGGAACAGCTGGTCGCCGCCGGGCAGCTCGGCAGCAAGACCGGCGCGGGCTTCCGGCGTGTCGAACCGCGCCGCTGACCGGCTGCGAACGGACCACGCCCGCGCCGGCCGCGCCGTGGGGCCCTCGCCCCCGGCCGGCAGGTGACCGGTCGCCTCTCCGGCCCGCTCCTGTACTCGGCGTCACATCGTTGCCCCGGGCGTCGGGCACGCTGCGCACCCGTTCCCAGCCGACGGCCGAACGCGGCAGCTCGGCCGGCACCACGGCGAAGCCGATCTGGTGCCGACTCACGTCTTCGCGTCGGGTTCGGGCGCCAGTACGACCACGGCCAGCGGCCGGCTCGTGATGATCTCGGTCATCTCCGCCAGGTGCTCGCCCAGCACGACGTCTTGGACGATGGCGGTGAAGCCCGCGGCGCAGTACGCGTTGGCGGACGCGGCGGCCAGTCGGTACCGGAGCCGGAGCTGGGCGAGCGCCTCCGGGTCCGGCTGCGCGGTCATGTTCACCCGGCCGTTGACGATCATGCGGCGGAAGAAGTCCCCGCGCACGTGGACCGGCCGGTCCAACCGCTCGGCCAGGGCCTGCGCGACGGTGGACTTGCCCGCCGCGGAGATGCCCGAGATGACGATGACGCCGTTGCTTTCCCCGTCGCCCTGCTGGGGCGCGTTCTCGGTCATGGGGCCCGAGCGGTTTCTGTCTTGTGCCGCGTCACGCTTCACGGGGTCCAGGTCGGTGGCGAGGTCTCAGTCCCGGTGGAGCGCGTGGCGGGCCGTGGCGAACAGTTCCGCGGCGATGGCGCGGGCACCGTTCTCGACCACCTGCCCCGCAGCGGGGTCGCGCCGGGCCACCGACAAGGCCACGTCTTTGGCCTGGCTGTAGGTGATGTGCGGCGGCAGCGGTGGAACGTCGGGGTCGGTGCGCACGTCAAGGAGCGTCGGACGGTCGGCGGCGAAGGCACGGTCCCACGCGTCAGCGACGTCGTCCGGTCTGTCCACGCGGATCCCGTCGAACCCCAGCAGTGTGGCGTAGTCGGCGTAGTTCATGTCCTCCACGATCTGACTGGTGTTGTAGCGGGGGTCGCCGGCCTCGCGCATCTCCCAGGACACCTGCGTCAGATCGTTGTTGTGCAGGACCATGACGATGAACCGCGGATCCTCCCAGCTGCGCCAGTGCCGCTTGACGGTGAGCAGCTCGTTCATCCCCAGCATCTGGAAGGCGCCGTCCCCGATGGTGCACACCACCGGACGTCCCGGATGGGCGAACTTGGCGGCCACGGCGTACGGCATCGAGCCGAGCATCGAGGCCAGCCGGCCGGAGGTGTTTCCCCTCATGCCGCGGCCGAGCCTGATGTGGTTGGCGTACCAGTCCGCGGTGCTGCCCGCGTCGCAGGTGACGACGGCGTCGTCGGGCAACCGCTGATTGAGCTGCTGATAGACGTAGCGGGGATTGACGGGGTCCGCCGACGTCGCCGCCTGGTGGTCGCACACCTCGTTCCACGCCCGCATGTCATCGATGACGTGGTTCTGCCAGCTGCGGTCCTCGACGCGCTCGAGGCGGTCGAGGAGCGCGGCCAGCGTGACCTTGACATCGCCGAGGAGGTTGACCTCCATGGGGTAGCGCCCGCTCAGGTGCGCCGGATCGAGGTCGATCTGCACCCCGCGAGCCTGCCCGGTCGGCGGCAGGAACTCGCCGTAGGGAAAATTGCTGCCCACCATGAGCAAGCTGTCGCACTCCTGCATCATGTTGTAGCTCGCCCGCGAGCCCAGCAGGCCGAGCTGCTCGCAGTTGTAGGGCAGATCGCCGGGGACGACGTCCTTGCCCAGCAACGTGGTGGTGATTCCCGCGCCCAGCCGGTCCGCCACCGCGATCACCTCGTCGGTCGCGCCGCGGGCGCCCTGCCCCACGATCATCGCGACCTTGGTCGCCGCGTTGAGTACCCGCGCAGCCCGCTCGACCTCCTCGCTGGGAGGCAGCAGCTCCGTCGAGGGGTAGCCGACCCCGGTACGAGAGACCCAGTGCTCGCGATCGGGTTCGGCCATCGCCATACGCTGCACGTCGGCAGGCAGCACGACCACCGTGGGGGTCCGCTGCGCCTGCGCCACCCGTACCGCGCGGTCGACGACCATCTGCGCCTGCATCGGTGTCGTGACGGTCTCGACGAAACCGGCCACATCCTGGAACACCCGTTCGAGGTCCAGCTCCTGCTGTGTCTCGCTTCCGATCGACACCCGCCCCTGCTGGCCGACCACAGCGACCACGGGCTGGTTGTCCATCTTGGCGTCGTAGAGCCCGTTCAGCAGGTGGATCGCCCCCGGTCCCGAGGTCGCGACACACACCCCGACCTCGCCGGTGAACTTGGCGTGCGCGCACGCCATCCACGCTGCGATCTCCTCGTGGGTGGGGCGGATGTACCGGAAATCCTTGCCGGCTCGTTCGGCGCGCACCAGCGCGCCGTCGAACCCGCCGATTCCATCGCCCGGATAGCCGTACCACTGGTGCAGATCCCATGCGATCAGGCGGTCGATGACGAAGTCACTCACATTGCGCATAGGCCAGCTTTTACCGAGGGCGTCGCTTCTCAATCGCAAAACAGCCATCTGAGCGCCTGCGCACGCGACAGTCAGCGGGACGGTGTCATCCAGGTGGGTGCGGCCCGACTGTCGCCCCGCCGTGCCACTGTTCCGCCACGGCTTCGGCGGCACTGCCGGGATACCCGCCTGCCGGGCAGAAGGTGCTCGTGGGCCCGACTCGGCCGGCGATGTCCATGACGGTGGGAAAGGCGCCGTGCGAGCCGGCCCGGCCCGGCGCTGCCCCGACCTGGCGGCGACGCTGCGAGCTCTCCTGGGGGAGGACGAGCCGGAGTCAGTCCCCCTCGTGCGGCATGGGTGCCGGTTCGGCCTCCTTCATGCGGCGGTCGGTCCAGTGTTCCTGTACGTCATGCTGGTCTTGCTGGACCTCGGAGGTCGAGGTGCCACCCCCGGGCTCGGGCGGTGAGGCGGGGGACTCGGACGGGTCCTGCCGGAGTGCGACGATGGTGGCCACAGCCGCGGCGGCGCCTGCGGTGACGACGAGGACGCGGATGCCGGAGCGCTTCATGGGCGACCTCCTTGGCGAGTGCGGAGCCGTACGGGAACGGCGCTCACCCCGCCACGCTAGCGGCTGTGCGGCGGGGTGAACACCGATCAGGTGGACGTCAGGTGGCGGAGCCCTGGTCGTCGAACATCTGCTTGACGCTGTCGCCGAAGTAGGAGCTCCTGTTCACACCGGCGGAGTCGATGGTGCTCATGACCCCGTTGGTCTGGCCCAGCCCCGAGGACTGGTCGAACACGCGCATCCACGGGCCGCCGCTGGAGCCGCCGCCGAAGTCGCAGCCGAGCGCCAGCTTGCCGTCCGAGTCCGAGGTCCGGCCCTCGCAGTACCACTGGACCTCGCCGTTGTCCTTGTTGCCCGGGTAGCCGTTGATCGTGATGTCCTGCTCCCGCGAGTAGTTCCAGCTCAGCCCGTTGCCGCCGGTACGGTCGACCAGCTTGTCGCTGCCCTGCGGCCAGGTCGTCACCATGGCGACGTCCCAGTTCAGGTCGCCGTCGTCGATCCAGCCGTTGAAAGCGCGCAACTGCTTGGCGACGAACGTGCCATAGGGCTTGTCGCCGTTGCGGTACTGGGGAACGTACGCCCAGTTCTCCATCCAGTCACCGCCGTTGCCCTCGTGTACGCAGTGCCCCGCGGTGATCGCCATCTGCTTCGAATCGCTGTTGAGGGCGCTCGCAGAGCAGACGTAGTCCTTGCCGTCACTCGGCTTGGTGAAGAAGACCTTCCCGGCGACGGACGTCTCGGTGATCTTCGTGCGTACCTCGCCTGAGGGAGGCGCGGCCGGTGTGGACCCGGGCGGGCCGCTGGGCTGCTCCGCGGTGCCCGAGGATCTCCCGGCGCCGCTGTCGTCAGGCGTCAACGGTATGGCGTCACGCATGCGTTCGGGCGTCCAGTACTCCTCCACGTCCTCGGCGGCGCGGTGGGTGTCGATCCGGGCGCCGTCGTCCGTGAGGGCCCGGGAAGCGGTGGTCGAGCCGGCGTCCTGCGCCGGCACCGGCTGGGCGGAGGCGGGCCCGACGGTTGCGAGGGCGACGACGGCGGCTGTGGGCAGAGAGAGCAAAACGTGCCGAAGTAGGCGCACTTATGTTCACCTTTCGAAGTCAGGTTCACTCTGTGGCGTACAGCACGCTAAGTTCGCGGGGCCGCTCGCGGAAGAGCGCCTGGCCTGAGCTGTTCGGGCCCCGCTGTTGAGGGGCCGGGGCCGCGGTGCGAGCCGAACCGGCTACGCCGGCCCCACCGGCGGACAGCCGCCACAGCGCCTTCAACTCCTCCGGAACGCTCACGCTGCCACCCACCCGCGCTTGCCCCTGTGGGCGTCGGAGGCGACCTGAATGCAGGTCCTCTCATGACGGCCGGCGTAGGGACGCACACGAACGAACAGCCCCGGCGGCTCGGCAGGGGTGTCAGACGTGAGCGGAACCCTTCTCCTCGGCGGCAGCCGCAGGGGCCCGCACGGGCTCGGATCCCGGAAAGTACCGGCGGGCGGCCAGAGCGACGTGGACCAGGCCGATGAGCACCGGCACCTCGATGAGCGGGCCGACCACTCCGGCCAGCGCCTGCCCGGACGTCGCACCGAAGGTGGCGATGGCCACCGCGATGGCCAGCTCGAAGTTGTTGCCCGCGGCGGTGAACGCCAGCGTCGTCGCCCGCGGATGGTCCAGCCCCGCGGCCTTGCCCAGGGCCATGGACCCGGCCCACACGAGGGCGAAGTACACCAGCAGCGGCAGCGCGATTCTGGCGACGTCCAGGGGCCGGGAGGTGATCGCGTCCCCCTGGAGGGCGAACAGGACGACGATGGTGAACAGCAGCCCGTACAGGGCGAACGGGCCGATCCTGGGGATCAGCTCGGTCTCGTACCAGGCGCGTCCCTTGGCCTTCTCGCCGATCCGGCGGGTCGCGAACCCGGCGACGAGCGGGATGCCGAGGAAGAGCAGCACGCTGCGGGCGATCTCCCACACCGAGATGTCCAGCGTCGTCTGCTCCAGGCCCAGCCAGCCGGGCAGCACCCGGAGATAGAACCAGCCCAGCGCGGAGAACGCGAGCACCTGGAACGCCGAGTTCAGGGCGACCAGGACGGCGGCGGCCTCGCGGTCGCCGCCGGCCAGGTCGTTCCAGAGGACGACCATGGCGATGCAGCGTGCCAGCCCGACGATGATCAGGCCGGTCCGGTACTCCGGCAGATCCGGCAGGAAGATCCAGGCCAGCGCGAACATGACGGCCGGTCCGAGGAGCCAGTTGACCGCCAGGGAGGGGACCAGCAGGCGGCGGTCGCGGGTGACGCTGTCCAGGCGGTCGTAGCGGACCTTGGCCAGGACCGGGTACATCATCACCAGCAGGCCCAGCGCGATCGGCAGGGAGACGCCGGTGACGCTGACCTTGGCCAGCGCGTCCCCGAGACCGGGGACGAGGCGGCCGAGGCCCAGGCCGAGGCCCATGGCCAGCAGGATCCACACGGCCAAGAGGCGGTCCAGGAACGACAGGCGGGCCGCCACCGGTGCGGCGGTGGGCGTTGGCTCGGCGGTCATGAGGCGGCCCCGGCATGTCCGGTGGGTTCGGGCAGCGGCTGCCCGGCCGGGCGGGCGAGGATGGCGGCGAGCCGGTCGGTCATCTCGGGCAGCAGCCAGTAGTACACCCAGGTCCCGCGGCGTTCGCAGTCGATGAGCCCGGCCTGTCGCAGCAGCTTGAGGTGGTGGGAGATGGTCGGCTGGGCCAGGTCGAAGGCCGGGGTTAGGTCGCACACGCACACCCCGCCGCCGGCTCGGGAGGCGATCATCGACAGCAGCCGCAGCCGCACCGGATCTCCCAGGGCCTTGAACACCTTCGCCAGTTCGGTGGCCTGGCCCTCGTCCAGCGGGGCGGTCAGCAGCCCCGGGCAGCAGGCTCCGGTCCGGCCGGACGCGTCGCGCTCGTGTTTCGACATACTTCTATGTTGACGAACGTCGATCCAGGAAGCAAGCTGGCTCGCATCGAAAGTCATCGATGCAACGAGATCGGGAGGACGTCATGTCCCGTGTGCAACTCGCCCTCAACGTCGCCGACCTGGAGGCGTCCGTGGAGTTCTACTCCAAGCTCTTCGGCGTCGAGCCGGCCAAGCGCCGCCCCGGTTACGCGAACTTCTCCATCGCCGAGCCGGCGCTGAAGCTCGTCCTGATCGAGGGCGAGGCGGGTCAGGAGACCCGGCTGGATCACCTCGGTGTCGAGGTCGACTCCACCAGGCAGGTCACCGCGGCCACCGATCGCCTCAAGGGCGCGGGCCTGGCGACCTTCGAGGAGAACGACACCTCCTGCTGCTACGCCCTACAGGACAAGGTCTGGGTGACCGGCCCAGGCAAGGAGCCCTGGGAGGTCTACGTCGTCAAGGCCGACGCCGACCAGATGGGCAAGGGCCCCGCCCTGGCCGGCGAGGCCTGCCGCGGCAGCGAGGCCACGGCTGCGGAGCCCGCCCGGGATGCCGCTGGTTGTTCCTGCGGCAGCTGACCCCCGACACCGGGCAGCCGCACGCCGTCGAGAACCCGAGGCGACGCGCGGGCGGCTGCCCGGCCGTCACGACGACCACCAGGGCGTCGTCGGCCCGTGCGGCGAAGGCACGGTCCATGGCCAGGCCCATGCCGGGGAAAGAGCCGGTGACCAAGGCGACCTGGCGGTGGAGTCGTGGGTGGTGGTCACGCGTGCTCCCTCAGGGAGTGGCTTGAGCGTTCACCCAGGCCAGGGTCAGGAGCGGCTTCGATGGAGAGACGCATCGCCCGGCCGGGACGGTCGTCCGTCTCCGACCAGCGCTCGTGTGGTGCCACTCCAGCGCTCGTCCGGTCTCACTTGCCGCTGTAGACGGGGAACGCGCTGTGTTCGCCGTAGTCCACAGCGCGCAAACCCCGCAGGGTGTCCATGTCAGCGCCGGAGATCTCGAAGTCGACCTCGGCGTTGGAGCGCATGTGCTCGGGGTTCGCCGTCTTGGGCAGCGACACCGTGTCCAGCTGCAGGGTGTAGCGGATGCACAGCTGCGGGACGGACACGCCGTACTTCTCCGCCATCGCCTGGACCTCGGCGTTCCGCAGGATCGCTCCGTGTGCGATCGGCGAGTACGCCTCGACGAGGATCTGCTTGCCCTCGCAGTAGTCCAGGAGCTCGGAGGGGGTGTTGCCGGCGTGGACGAGCAGCTGGTTCACGTGCGGCGCGACGGTCGTGCCCCGCACGATGTTCTCCAGGTCCCGCTGCTGGAAGTTGGACACCCCGATGGAGCGGATCTTCCCGGCCTGGTGCGCCTCTTCCAGCGCGCGCCATGCGTCGCGGTTGCCCTCGGCGTAGTCGCCGCCGCGGAAGTCGTCCCACGGCTGTGGGCTGTGGATGAGCATCAGGTCGATGTAGTCGATCCCGAGTTTGGCCAGTGAGCCGTCGATCGCGTCGACCGCCTGGCCGTGGTCCTTGATCTCCGCAGCGAGCTTGGTAGAGACGAACAGCTCGTCGCGGGGCACGCCGGCGGTGCGCACGCCCTCGCCGACGCCGCGCTCGTTGCCGTAGGCCTGGGCGGTGTCGATGTTGCGGTAGCCGATCTCCACGGCCGCGCGGACCGCCTCAGCCACTTGGTCGTCGTCGATGAACCAGGTGCCGAGCCCCAGCTTGGGGATGTCGACGCCGTTGGACAACGTGTAGGTCTCGTCCAGGATGGTCACGCGCTTGCTCCGTTCCTCGGCAGCTCGCCGTACACCTCGTCGGTGACGGGCTCGAGCCATTCGTTGCTGACGTCGTCGCCAGGGGTGATGAAGGCGAGGTGGGAGAACCACGAGTCCGCCTTCGCGCCGTGCCAGTGCTTCGTGCCCGCCGGGACACGGATCACCGTTCCCGGCTCCATGCTGACCGGGTCCTCGCCCTCGGCCTGGTACCAGCCGCTGCCCGCCGTGCACAGCAGGACCTGGTCACCGCCGCCGCCCGTGCCGTGGTGGATGTGCCAGTTGTTGCGGCATCCGGGCTCGAAGGAGACATTGCTGACGGGCACGCTCCCCGAGGTGAGCGGCGCCAGGTAGCTCTGGCCGACGAAGTACCGCGCGTAGGCGTTGTTCTTCTCCCCGAGCGGGAAGATCTGCTCGAATCCGTTGACAGCCATGTCGTTCTTTCCTTCTGTTTCAGCGCGTCCCGCCGGGCGCGCGTGTGGGCGCGGCAGCGGCGTGTCGGGTCCAGCCGCGAGGCTGAGCGGGCTGCTGAGCGTTTGAGGCAGGCCGTGTGCCAGGTGTGCCGCCCAGAAGCAGCGCCCGGGCGACCGGCCCGAGGCCGGCGTCGGAGACGCCGACCAGGTCAGGTGGCCGCGCTCGGTCGTGGCGTAGTACTCCGGGCTCACGTCCGCGAGCATCGCCACCTCGCCGCGGCGCGGGCCCGCCACGCTCCTGTGCCTGGAGACCGTCAGTCCGGCCTGCTCGGGAGTGAGGTTCGCTCGACGGGACATGAGGAACTCCGGTGCTTCGTTCCTGGCGTCCATGCCTTTTACGCTAAGGCGCGAAGCCCCGGGGAGGGATGCCCTGCCAGTACGTCCTTCAGCGGGAACTCCCTCGCCCGGCATGTCTGGCGATGTCCTTGGCATGACGCCTTCGAAAATCGGTGGACGGACGTCGCCGCAGGTAGGGAGAGATCATGGCTGAGAACACGAGCACCGGCTGGACCGGCGGGAAGAACGCCTTCGGAGACTTCGCCCCGGGGATGGTCCATTACACCGACAGGGTGCTCTTCGACGAGGTCTGGGAGCGCGAGGGCCTGTCCAAGCGCGACCGCAGCCTCATCACCGTCTCCGCGTTGACCGCGCTCGGGAAGACGGACCAGCTGCGGTTCCACCTCGGCTTCGCCCGCCAGAACGGCGTCACCGACCAGGAGCTGCGGGAGGCCCTGCTGCACTTGGCGTTCTACTCCGGCTGGCCCAACGGCATGGGGGCGACGAGCGTGCTCAAGAGCGTCGTCGAGGAGAACCAGTGAGTACGTCACCAGGCGGGGCCGCCGCGTCCGACCGGGGCGAAGTCGGCCGGGGCCACGTCGCCGCCCCCGCCTGACCTCCGGCACCCATCCGGGCGACCCGCAGCTCAACGAACTCGTCGGCGAGCTGTGCATCATGGTGCCCGAGTCCCTCTGTGGTGAGACCCTCGCGGAAAGGAACCCGCCTCTGATGTCCACCACCCCTGACAGCACCTCCACGCCGTCCGGCTCGCACCTGCGTCTGCTCTGGCCCGAATGGCAGGGCGCCGCCGCCGGCATGGTCGAAGACCTCGTCCCCGAGTTCCCGCTCGGCACCGCCCGCCGCGGCTACGCCGTCGGCACCCGGGTCCTGCAAGCCGTGCTGCCCCCGCACGACGGCCCCACCGCCACCGTGCCCGTCCCGATGGACGACGCCGGCACCGAACTGCGCGACGGCATCGAGTCCAAGACCGTCCTCACTCGGCAGCTCGCCGACGCCCTGAAGATCATCAAAGAACAGGCCCCCGCCCGCATCACCACTCTCGGCGGCACCTGCACCGTCAGCGTCGCCCCCTTCACCAGCCTGGCCGAGCGCTACGGCGACGACCTGGCAGTCGTCTGGATCGACTCCCACCCCGACCTCGACACCGGCGACACCGACTATGACGGCTACCACGCCATGGCCGTCTCCATGATCACCGGCCACGGCGACCCGGAGATGACCGAGCTCCTCCCGGCCACCGTCCCCGCAGGCCGCGTCGCCCTCGTCGGCCTGCACGACTGGACCGACGACGCCTACCAGCACGTCGAAGAATGGGGCCTGACCGCCTTCAGCCCCGACCAGCTGCGCGGCTCCACCCAGCCGCTGCTCGACTGGATCGCCTCCACCGGCTGCTCCCGCGTCGCACTCCACTTCGATGTCGATGCGATCGACAGCAACGAGGGAAGCCTCGGCCTGGGCCGGATTCCCGACGGCCTCACCGGCGCCGAAGCCAACCGGATCGCCCAGGACGTCCAGCGCGCCACTGACGTCGTCGCCACGACCGTCGCCGAGTTCGTCCCCCGCGACGTCCTCCACATCCAGCAGATCCTGCACGGATACCCGCTGTCCTCCAGCTGAGCTCCGGACCGGGACCGTCGGCCGGCTCCACTCCGCCGCTCCGGGAAGCCGCTGTGACAGCCGCGTGCCGGACGCCCTGCTGCGACAGCCGGTGCCGGACGCAGTGGAGGCGCGGCTCCGGCGCCGAGGCACGACTCTGGTGGTCGGCAGTCGGCAGTCGGCAGTCGGCGCGCGGCTGCGCTGCGGCGTCACCGAAGGCGGTCCCGTCCGGGCACGCCCCGAGGCGATCGAGACGAGTCCCTCCCGAAACTGCCGGGTGAGCAGGAGGAGCGAGGCGGGAAGACCGCACCTGATGTGCGGACGGCGGTGTAGTGCGTTGGGCCCGGCAGCGCATTGCCACGTGCGAGGGCCGGCCACCCGTTCGCAAGCCGGTCGCCAGGCGCGTACCCGGTCCGTCCGGGTGGGGCGGTCGGCTGACGCGGGTGTGCCTGTGCCGAGGCCGTGGGTGTGGCGGCCGAGACTGGTGTCTGCCCCGGCCGGGTCCGGTACGCGCAAGGCCGGGGTGGCTCCCGCTGCGGGCGACGGTCACCGGTCTCGGCGCGGCAGCGGCCTCGTGCCCGTCCGACGCGTGCGCCAAGAGGAGACGGAAGATGCCCCAGCAGGTCCGAGAAGTCATGACGCCAGGTCCCGTGCGTGTCGCGCCGGACGCGTTGGTGGTGGATGTGGCCAGGTTGATGCGCAGCGAGAAGATCGGGGTGGTCCTTGTCGTCGAGGACGGCCAGTTGTGCGGCTTGGTCACCGACCGGGATCTGGTCGTGCGCATCCTGGCCGACGGTGGCCCGGTCACCGACCGGCCCGTGCGGGAAGCGTGCAGCGAGCATCTGCTGACGGTCGCTCCGGAGGACACGGTCGAGGGCGCTGTGGCGCTGATGCGAGGAGCTGCCGTACGCCGGCTGCCGGTGGTCGCGGACGGAGAACCGGTAGGGATGGTGTCCCTGGGCGACCTGGCCCTCGAGCGCGACCCCGACTCCGCCCTGAGCCGTATCAGCGGAGCCGACCCCAACGAGTAGGACACCGGCTTCCGGTGGAGAACCAGGTGCGCCCGGCGGGAAGTGACGGCCCCAGGCCGGGAAGTGACGGCCCCCGCCCGGGCACCCGGTCACCGGCCTTGCGCAGCGCGGCCGGCACTCACCGGCACGCCTGCGGGGACGGTCGTGTGCCGATGCCGTGCCCGCCGTGGTCGTCCGCGTGTCCGTTTCCTGCCGTGGGGGCGTCAGGAGACGAACACGAAGCACCTCACCCCACAGGCCCTGGCATTCCCGGACAACCCCTCGAAGGGGTGGCAAGCAGCATCGTGGTCAACCGCGGTGTCGCGATGAGCAGGAGGGGGTGTCAAGCTCCGGTCCGCCCGCCCCGGGGAGCGGTGGAGCCGGCTCGGACTCCTCGCCTCGGCGTCAGGACACCGTCCAGGGGCTGAGGGCGACGGTGACGGGGCCCCAGGTCGGACGGTCCCGCGCCGGCTGGCCGAGGACGTCTGCTGCCCCGCCCCGCCGCGCGATCTGCCCGCCGCGGCCGGCCGGCAGTTGGCCGTCGTGGTGAGCTGGGGACTGGAGCAGCCAGGCGCCGTCGCACATCTGGAGCGTCTCGCCGAAGCCATCGGCGAGAGGAAGAACAGCTCCGGCATCGAGGACGGCTGGGTGCTCCTGGTACGTGTCCGTGACCTCGCGGAGATCGACGTGGACGGCGCGCACCTCTTCGCCTGTCTGCTCTACCAGGCCAAGCACCACGAGAGCGCCCAGTTCTGATGGCGGTTCGCCGCCGGCGCCGGCAAGGGCACCGCCGCGCTGTGCCTCCACCTCCACCACCTCGGCCGTGGCGAGATGCCGGAGGCCGACCACTGGCTGGAAGCGCTGAACACCCTGGACGCCCCCGAGGCGCTGGATGAGGAACTCGTCGCCGGCACCCGCGGCAGGCGCGTGTGCACGTCGTCCGTGGCGAGGCAAGGTCGTCCCGTATGCCGTAGCGGCCTGGCATCACGTGAGGTGTGCGAACGCCTCCTCGCCCCGCGGTTCAGTACGAGGCCGTGATCGTGCGGGCCGCGGTCATGAACACCGCCTTCTGCGTCTCCAGGTGCTCGTTCACCTCGACGTCACCGATGTCGCGCCACACGGCCTGGTTGAGGGCGCGCGCATAGGCCTGACCGGGCCCCTCCAACGCTTCCCCGCACAACAGCGCCAGCACGCGTTCCGCCTGCCACAGCGCGGTCATCGTGGCCCCTGCCTGGCTCATCCACCCCTCTTCGTCACCGCCCCACGGCTCGGGGCGGCGATACGCGGCTGCCTCGGCCTCCTGAGCACACGCCAGGAAGTCCTTGATCGCCCCGAGGCGCTCCGCTCGGCGCGCCTCGGCGGTGGCGGCGAACTGCTTGCGCTCCTCCGTACGTTCGGCGGAACGTTGGGTGGCGTGGTGGGCCAACGCCGTGAGCCCGCTGCCGAGCACCACACCCACCAGCGACAGGACCGAAGCCCACACTTGCGCGGCCACCTGCCTACCCCCTTCCGGGCCCGCTCGCCGGGTATCCACGCCCATGCTCTCGTACGGCAGGTGGGCAACGGCTCCGGGTCCCGCAACGAGCACGCTCATCCGTGGTGGGCCGCTGAGGTGGTGGTCCGGACCAGCGGTCCACCATGATCACCGCTGGGGGAGAATCCGCTGCCCTGACGAGCGCACTCCGCTCCGCCCGGGAGTCCGCCCCAGCCAGAACCGCTCCGCCCGGCCTGAACTTCCCGCCCGCTTCCCACGACGGAGCGCATCACCGCCGCCGTCCTCGTCATCCTCGTCGGCGACCGGCGCAGCCGCTGACTATGTCTCTTGACCCTTGCTTCCGGTGCTCACCGTGAGGGCAGGTCTCAGGCGAGCTTCGGGAGCTTCCAGGAGCACACGTTCTCGTCACGGACGTTGACCAGTGTCTTGCCGTCCGGGCTGAGGGCGATGCTGACGGAGTCGGAGTCGGTGATGACATCGCGGAACTCGTGAGTCCGTTTCCGGGTGGCTACATCCCAGACATGGATGCGGCGGCCTGCGTTGCTGTGGGGCTTCTCGGTATCCGCGCTCACGGCGACCAAAGCCTTGTTGTCCGGGCCGAACGCGAGCGTGAAGAGCTTGTCGTCCCTTGCGGTGGTGAACGTGCCTTTCCTCTTACGAGTGGTCGTGTCCCACACTTTGGCTGTGGTCCCGGACGCGGCGGCGACCAGGTTGCCGTCCGGGCTGAGGGCGATGTTGTACGGGGTCAGCAGGCCGTCGGTGATGCTGCTGGTCAGAGTGCGGTCAGAGAGGTTCCAGAAGCGAAGGCGCCCCGAGCTCTGTGTGACGGAGAGGAGAGTCCGGCCGTCGCGTGCGAAGGCGACACTTCGCACCCCGTCGCGGTCGTCGGGGTCCTCAAGGGTGGCGATCTTCCGGTGGGAGGTGGTGTCCCACAACGTGATGCGGCCGTAGAACGAGTGGCCACAGGCGAGGGTCGCCCCGTCACGGCTGAAGGCCACGGACCACACCCTGGGCGTCTGCGCTGTCGAGGCGTTCGCGGGCACATGGTCGGTGAGCACGGCCTTCTTGTCGTCCCCGCCGGCGGCGACCAGCAGCACATGACGTCGGCCGACGGGCCGGGGAGCACCAAGCCGTACCGTGTCGCTCCACTCCCGCACCACCACCGGTCGGCGCTCCGGGTACAGGGCTGCGGAAATCTCCAGAAGCTCCTGCCGCAGCCACGCCGCACCACCGCTCTGCGCTGCGGGGCCGACGGTCTGCTCCCGCCGCTGCCCAAAGCCCTGCTCAGCCGATGCGTCAGCCATCTCGTGTGCCGTCCTCTCCCCAACCGGAGCGTCTGCGGCGTGTGACCGGTCGGTCCGTCCGTGGTCGGCCGTTGGTGTTGGCCCGGTCGCTCCTACTCCGAATCCGCCAGCAGGCCGCAACTGCACCAGACGACGTCACAAGGCCGGCCGGTCTCACCACCGTAGGCCCGCGTCCCCGCATGAGCGCGGAAACCTTTTCGCGCTCCCGGCGTCCAGCGGGGGCCGGCAGGCGGTGTCGAGGTTCCAGCCGGGGCCTGGCTCGCCGGGTCGTCCACCTCGGCGATGCCGACGCCGTCGACGAACAGCGTGAACAGGGGACGGCCGGGGAGGTCGTTGAGCCACGGCACCCACCAGGTACAGCCGACACGTGCGGGGTAGACGGACACCTGCGCGCCGGTGCACCGCCACACGGCGGAGCGTGCCGGAAAGTCAATCCGTGCTCCCGCGCCGCCGGCATGGGCGCTGTGACGAGAGCAGAGCAAGGGCCGGCCGGAACGTCGCTTAGCCTGATGGAATGCTTCCAGAAGTCACAGCCACCCGCTATGTCACACCCTTGCGGGAGGGTGGCTCCCTCCCCGGGCTCGTCGAGGCCGACGACCTGGGGACCTACGTCATGAAGTTCACCGGAGCGGGGCAGGGCCGCAAGACGCTGGTGGCCGAGGTGCTGTGCGGAGGGCTGGCCCGGCGGCTCGGGCTCCGCGTGCCCGATCTGGTGGGCATCTGGCTCGACCCGGTGATCGGGCTCTCGGAGCCCGACGAGGAGGTGCAGGAGCTGCTGAAGGCGAGCGGCGGGCTCAACCTGGGCATGGACTTCCTGCCGGGCTCACTCGGCTTCGACCCGCTCGCCTACCGGGCCGACCCCGCGGAGGCCGGCCGCGTGGTGTGGTTCGACGCGCTGGTGAACAACGTCGACCGCTCCTGGCGCAACCCCAACATGCTGGTGTGGCACGACGGCCTGTGGCTGATCGACCACGGAGCCACGCTGATCTTCCACCACAACTGGCCCACCGCGCAGGCCGCCGCCGACCGCTCCTACGACGCCTCCGACCACGCGCTGGCCTCGGCAGGACCGCTCGTCGAGGAGGCGGCCGCCGAGCTCGCGCCGCGGGTCACGGCCGAACTGCTGGCCGAGTGCGCCGCGGAAGTTCCCGACGTGTGGCTGGAGGACGAACCCGGTTTCGCGAACCCGGACGAGGTACGCGCCGCGTACGTCCGGGTACTGGCGGCGCGCGCCCGTACGATCCATGAGCGGATCACGGTCGGCGAGCCGAGCGAGGACCGGCCCTCCCAGGCGCCGGGGTGGCTGACCGGGAAGGACGGCGAGGCCAAGTGACACGCACGACGACACCGGGGACCCGGGCGGGGGCGCGCGGTGACCTCGACGTGTTCGAGTACGCGCTGCTGCGTGTCGTTCCCCACATCGAGCGCGGCGAGTTCATCAACGCGGGCCTTCTCGTCTACTGCCGGGCACGCTCCTTCCTCGCCGCACGCACCCATCTCGACGAGGACCGGTTGTTCGCCCTCGATCCGTGCGCCGACGTCCGGGGGGTGCGAGCCGCGCTGCACGCCGTGGAGGGCGTGTGCGACGGGGGCGCACGGGCCGGGCAGGCGGCCGGGGACGACGCGGGGCGGCGCTTCCGGTGGCTGGTGGCGCCGCGCAGCACCGTCGTGCAGCCGGGCCCCGTGCACACGGGGCTGACGGCCGACCCGCGGGGCGAGAGCGAGCGTCTGCTGGACCTGCTGGTGCGGTGAGCCGCGGCCGGGGCGGCCGAGGCGCTCCCGGCGGCCCCGGGGCCCGGCGTTGACAGGGCGGTGCCCGCCTCATAGCGTCACGTCTGCCGTAGGTACTAAGCGGTTGCTCACCCAGCTCATCCACTCAGGCCGAGGAGAGACCAGCATGTCCAGCACCGAGCAGCGAGTCGCCATCGTCACGGGCGCAGCCCGGGGGATCGGCGCGGCCACCGCCGTCCGCCTGGCGGCCGAGGGGCACGCCGTCGCCGTCCTCGACCTCGACGCGGGCGCCTGCGCACAGACCGTCGAGGAGATCACGGCGCGGGGCGGCAAGGCGGTCGCCGTCGGCTGCGACGTCTCCGACTCGGCCCAGGTCGAGGCCGCCGTCGCGCGCGTCAACGACGAGCTGGGGGCGCCCGTCGTCCTGGTGAACAACGCCGGGGTGCTGCGCGACAACCTGCTCTTCAAAATGAGCGACGACGACTGGGACACGGTCATGAACGTGCATCTGCGCGGTGCCTTCCTGATGTCCCGCGCCTGCCAGAAGCACATGGTGGACGCCGGTTTCGGCCGTGTCGTCAACCTGTCCTCCTCCTCGGCGCTCGGCAACCGCGGCCAGGTCAACTACTCGGCGGCCAAGGCAGGCATGCAGGGGTTCACCAAGACGCTCGCCAAGGAGCTGGGCAAGTTCGGCATCACCGCCAACGCGGTGGCCCCCGGCTTCATCGCCACCGACATGACGGCGGCCACCGCCGAGCGCGTCGGCATGGGCTTCGACGACTTCAAGGCTGCGGCCGCCACCCAGATCCCCGTCCAGCGCGTGGGCGAGCCCGCGGACATCGCCAACGCGGTCGCCTTCTTCGCCGACGAGAAGGCCGGGTTCGTCTCGGGCCAGGTGCTGTACATCGCCGGCGGGCCGCTCGACTGACGGCGGACGAGAAGCGACAAGAGGCGGGAACAGCGAGATGACACAGCAGACAGGCGGGCGCCCCGACAGCGGGAAGGTCGCCCTCATCACCGGCGGCAGCCGCGGCATCGGCTACGGCATCGCCGAGGCACTGGTGGCGCGCGGTGACCGGGTGTGCATCACCGGGCGCAACGAGGACGCGCTGGGGGAGGCGGTCGAGCGGCTCGGCTCCGACCGGGCGATGGGTGTCGCGGGCAAGGCGCACGACCTCGAACACCAGGCGGCCGCCGTCGAGCGGGTGATGGAGACCTACGGGCGCATCGATCACCTGGTCAACAACGCGGGCACCAACCCGGTGTTCGGGCCGATGGCCGAGCTGGACCTGAACGTCGCGCGCAAGGTGTTCGAGACGAACGTGATCTCGGCGCTCGGCTTCGCGCAGCGCACCTGGGCGGCCTGGCAGAGCGAGCACGGCGGCAGCATCGTCAACATCGCCTCCATCGCCGGAACCTCGGCCTCCCCGTTCATCGGCGCCTACGGCATGAGCAAGGCCGCGATGGTCAACCTGACCCTCCAGCTCGCGCACGAGTTCGCGCCCAGAGCCCGGGTCAACACGGTCGCGCCCGCCGTGGTGAAGACCAGGTTCGCCGTCGCCCTGTTCGACGGCCGCGAGGAGCAGGCGGCGGCCCGCTACCCGATGGGGCGGCTGGGCGCTCCCGAGGACGTGGCGGGCGCCGTCGCGTTCCTGACCTCCTCCGAGGCGGGCTGGATCACCGGTCAGACGCTGACCGTGGACGGGGGGCTGTTCCTCAACGCCGGCGTCGAGTAGCCGGCGTTGCCGAGCCGTCCGGGTGCCGGAACCTCAAGTACCGGTGCCCGGACGCTCTTTAGGGCTCCGATACGGCTGTGACTGGGGTAATGTCATGGCGCTTTCTCCGTCTTGGACAGCGCCCTGGCGCGGCGCGGTCCTGGGCACCGCACCAGCCAGACAGGCACCGCCGACTGAGGAGCGCACGTTGTTCGACCGGAACGCGCTGCTGAGAGCCGCAGCTACCATCCTCCCCCTCGCACTGGTGACCGGGTGCAGTGCGCTGCCCGGCGGCGGGGAAGAGGAACACAGCATCGTGGTCGGTACCACCAGCGCTCCCAGCTCCCTGGATCCGGCCGCCGCCTGGGACGGCTCCTGGGAGCTGTACAGGAACATCTACCAGACGCTGATGACCGTCCCGAACTCCGGCACCTCGCCCGAGCCCGACGCCGCCAAAAGGTGCGGCTTCACCGACGCGGCCAGCAAGGTCTACCGCTGCGTGCTGCGCAAGGGGCTCACCTTCTCCAGCGGCAAGCCGCTGGACGCCGAAGCGGTCAAGCACTCCTTCGACCGCACCACGTCCATCGAGTCCCCTTCGGGCCCCTCGGCGCTGCTGGCCAACCTGGACGAGGTCGTCACGAAGGGCGACCGGACAGTGGCCTTCCACCTGAAGAAGTCGGACGCCACCTTCCCGTTCATCCTCTCCACCCCCGCCACCTCCCTCGTCGACCCCGACGAGTACCCCACCGCCAGCCTGCACCCCGGTGACACGGCCACCGGGTCGGGCCCATACACACTGGAGAGCTACCAGCCGGGCAAGCGGGCCGAACTGGTCAAGAACCCCGACTACAAGGGCCCGGCGAAACTGCGCAACGACTCCGTCACCATCCGGTACTACTCGCGCTCGGGGCGGATGGTCAGCGACCTGAAAGCCGGGCGAATAGACCTCACCTACCGCGGCCTGACCCCCGGGCAGGTCTCCGCGTTCCAGGAGGCGGGCTCCTCCGGCGACAACTCCGTCGACCTGAGCGAGATGACCGGCTCCGAGGTGCACTTCCTGGTCTTCAACCCGGAGGACGGGCAGGCCGCCAAGCCGGCGGTGCGCCGCGCCATCGCCCAGCTCGTCGACCGCACCGAACTGGTGCGTGACGTCTACGACAGGACCGCCGACCCGCTGTACTCCATGGTCCCCACCGGTGTCACCGGGCACACCAACGCCTTTCTCGACCGCTACGGGCGCCCTGACGAGAAGAAGGCCCGCCACACCCTCCGCGACGCGGGCATCACCGACAAGGTCAGCCTGACCCTGTGGTACGCCGAGGACCGGTACGGGGACTCCACCCAGCGCGAGTTCGCGGAGCTGGAACAGCAGCTGGAGGACTCGGGGCTCTTCGACATCACGGTCAAGTCGCGCGCCTGGGACGACTTCCAGAAGGGCTACCTCAAGGGCGACTACCCGGTCTTCGGCCGCGGCTGGTCGGCCGACTTCCCGGACGCGGACAACTACATCACGCCCTTCGTCGGCGAGGACAACGCGATGGGCACCCCCTACCGGAACCGGGAGCTGACCGAGGAGCTGCTGCCGTCCTCGCGCAAGCAGAGCGACCGGGGAGCGGCCGGGCAGGCCTTCGCGAAGGCCCAGAAGCTGATGGCCCAGGACGTGCGGCTGCTGCCGCTGTGGCAGGGCAAGGTCTACATCGCCTCGGAAAAGGACGTCGCGGGCGTCGAATGGGCGATCGACTCCTCGGTGATCATGCGGATGTGGGAGCTGTACAAGAAGTCGAGCTGGTAGCCGCCGCCGGCTCCCGTCGGGACTGTCGGTGGTGGGCGGTACCTTCGGTGCGGTCGTCGGGCACGGTGCCCGGCCAGCCGCACCGCAGGAGGTACAGCGCGTGAAGGAGATGCTCCCCAGGTCCTGGCAGGGTGTTCTCGGCGAGGAGACCGAGCAGCCCTACTTCAAGGAGCTGGCGGCCTTCGTCGAGGAGGAGCGGGAGCGCGGACCGGTGTATCCGCCCCGCGAGGAGGTGTTCGCCGCCCTCGACGCCACGCCGTACGAGCAGGTCAAGGTCCTCGTCCTGGGCCAGGACCCGTACCACGGTCCAGGGCAGGGGCACGGCCTGTGCTTCTCGGTCCGCCCCGGGGTGCGGACACCGCCCTCGCTGCGGAACATCTACAAGGAGATGCGGGACGAGCTCGGCCATCCCGTGCCCGACAACGGCTTTCTGATGCCGTGGGCCGAGCAGGGCGTGCTGCTGTTGAACGCGGTGCTGACCGTGCGCGGGGGCGAGGCCAACTCGCACAAGGGCAAAGGCTGGGAGAAGTTCACCGACGCCGTGATCCGCGCCGTCGCCGCGCGCCCCGATCCGGCCGTCTTCGTCCTCTGGGGCAACTACGCGAAGAAGAAGCTCCCGCTCATCGACACCGAGCGACACGCCGTGGTGGAGGGCGCCCACCCCTCGCCGCTCTCGGCCAAGCGGTTCTTCGGCTCCCGCCCCTTCACCCGGATCAACGAGGCCGTCGCCGCCCAGGGACACACGCCCATCGACTGGCGCATCCCCGATCTGGGCTGAGCCGCGCCGGGGCTCCGCCCGTGGTGTGCGCCATTGTCAGAGGTGGCCGTTAGCGTCGTAGAACGACCGGCGAAGCGGTCGTGCGAGGCGGCGTACGGCAGACGGCGTACGGCACACGGCGAACGGGAGGAGCCCCCGTGGCGGAGCCCCAGCAGGACGCGCCCCAGGGCGCGGAGGACGCGACCATGGTCAGAATCGGCCAGGCCATCATGCTGCACCGCGGCGGAGACCGGGAGGAGGCGAGGAACCGCTTCGCCGCCCTGTGGGCGGAGACGGACCCGGAGGCGGACCTTTTCCACCGCTGCACCATCGCGCACTACATGGCCGACACCCAGGACGAGCCGGCCGACGAGCTGGTGTGGGACCTGCGCGCGCTCGCGGCAGCCGACGCGCTGAAGGGGGACGAGGTCAGCTGGGACCAACACCAGCTGGCCGTCCGTTCCCTGTATCCGTCCCTGCACCTCAACATCGCCGCGGGCCACGCCAAGCTCGGTGACGAGAGCGCGGCCCGAAGCGCGCTGGAACGGGCGAGGGACAAGCTGGACGCGCTGCCCGCCGACGCCTACGGAGAGGGCATCCGTGCGGCGATCGAGCGTCTGGAGAAGCGGCTCGCCGACGGCGCCGGCTCACCCGGCGGCATCGCGGACGGGTGGGGCGGAAGCGAGGATCACCTGCCGTAGGGGGCTCACCTGCCGTCCGGGCTCACCTGCCGTAGGTGTCACGGCAGATGCGGGCCTGGGCGCTGTCGGTTTCCCACCGCCCGTACGCCTCTCCCAGTTCGCACACGCCCGAGCCGGGTCGGGCGTGACCCTGCCCCTTGCCGTGGCCGTGCCCGTGGCGCTCGTGCACTCCCGAGTCCGCGTCCCGTCCGGCGGCGCCTGCCTGCGCGCGGCCCCCGCCGCCCCGCCCCGGGCTTCCCGCGCCGGGCAGTGGAGCGGGACCCGGGGCGGGCCGGCCGGGAGAGTGGGCCGTGGAAGAGTCCCTTCCCTGCGCCCCCTCGCCGGAGCGCGGCGCGGTGTCGCCGCGTGCGCCGGCGGTGCCGCGCCGACCGGAGGCTTTTTCCTGGTGCTCGTTGTGGGAGAGCGCCTCCTTCGCGGGGGAACGCGCCACGCGTGGGGAGACGTCCCGGTGGCCGGAAGTGGGGGAGTGGTGGGAGGCGGAGCTGCCGCCGGGCGCGCCGGGGTCGCCCGAGACGGTCATGCACCCGGTCGCGGTCGTAAGCGCCATCCCCGCGACGGCCATGGCTTTCGTGATACGTGACATCCACGCAACTCTTCCGGGGCCGCGCCCCGGCTGGAAGTCCTCCCAGGGGTGATCGCGACCGGCCCAGGTTGATCGCGGGCCGATCAGAAGCCTTCCCGGCTTTCTGTTCAGAAGCTTCCCGGCTCTCGCCTCCCGAGCCTCTCGTCTCTCGCCTCACAAGCCGCTCGGCCCTCGTCCCGAGCCCCTCAAGCCTCTCGGCCGTCGGCTCGCGGGCCTCCCGGCCGCCGGTTCAGAAGCCGGTCTTCCCGTCGATGCGCTCACGCAGCAGGTCGGCGTGGCCGTTGTGCCGCGCGTACTCCTGGATCATGTGCGTGTACATCCACCGCAGCGACGTCCGCCAGCCCGTGCGGCGGGGGTGGGTGGCGACCTCGTCGAGGGACCGCCCGGCGGCGGACGCGCGGGCCCGGTCGATCTCGCGGCGCCAGGCGGCCAGCGTCTCCTCGCCCGTCCCTGCCTCGGTGACCACGAAGTCGTCGTCCGGCGCCTGCGGGGTGCGGTAGAGCGGTGCGGAGTCCTCCTCCCGCCACATCCGGCGGAACCAGTGGCGTTCCACGTCGGTCATGTGCCGCACCAGGCCGAGCAGTGTCAGCGCGGAAGGTGGAGCGGCGGCCCGCCGCAGTTCCTCGTCGCTCAGGCCCTCGCACTTGGCGGCGAGTGTGGCGCGCTGGAGATCGAGCCACTGCTGGAGGATCTGCCGTTCGGATCCGGTGCCCTCGGGGAGCGGAACTCCGCTGAGGGTGAGGGGCGGCCCTTCGGGTGATGCTTCTTTCGGGCTTGTCATGCGCCCATCCTGCCAACTTCTGTCAGCCCTCGGAGGAGGGCGTGCGGGATGTCCCGGCGGCCGCCTCGGCCGAGGCTGTGGCAGTGCCCGGGACTGCGGCTGTGGCTGTGTCAGCGGGTGTGGCTGCGGCTGTGGCCGTGGGGGCGAGCATGCCGGCCAACATCTCGCGCAGGCCCGTCCGCAGCTCCTCCTCGGTGGGAACGGCGGCGTTGAACGAGCCCGCGGTGCAGGTGAACATGATGCCCTCGCACCAGGCCAGCAGGAGAAGCGTGTGCCGCTCGGGTGCGGTGGAGCCGGCGGCCGAGAGCAGGTGCCGCAGCGGCTGGGCGAAGTCGCTTCTGCCGGTGCTGTCGTAGTGGGCGCGCAGCTCGGGGCGCCGGGTCGCTTCGAGCGCCAGTTCGTAACGGGCCACCAGCAGGGTGCGGTGCCGGGTCAGATGGCGGTGGAGCGCCGCCGCGATGAGGTCCGCGAGCGGGCCGGGCCCCGAGAGGTCTGTGTCGGCCGGTGTCCCGCGCTGTGCGAGGAGGGCCGCGCCTTCCAGGACGGTCAGCCGTTCCACCACCGTCCGGAGCAGGGCTGCCCGCGTGCGGGCGAGGTTGGAGGTGGAGCCCTGCGGCAGCCCGGCCGCCTCGTCGACGGCGCGGTGGGTCAGGCCCCGCGACCCGCGTTCGGCCAGCAGTCCGATCGCGGTGTCGGCGATCAGCTCCGAGCGGGGAACAGGGGGAACAGCGGTGTCGCGAGAGGGCATGGGGGCAATCTACCCCTGCACTACAGGAGTAGTACCCTCGGAGTCCAGGTGCCACTACAGCTGTAGTGGGCCAGCCTTTCCAGGAGGTACTCGTGCACACCTCGCGCGCCCTCGTCGTGGGAGCCGGCATCGGCGGCCTCACCGCGGCCGTCGCACTCGCCGACCGCGGCTGGAGGGTCACCGTTCTCGAACGCGCCGGCGCGCTCGAACCCGTCGGCGCGGGCATCGCCCTCGCCCCCAACGCGCTGCGCGCCCTCGACGTCATCGGCGTGGGCAACGACGTACGCGCCCTGCGCACCTGGAGCGGACGCGGCGGTCTGCGCTCGCCCTCAGGACGCTGGCTGGTGCCCACGACCGGTGACCGCACGGCCGCACGCTTCGGCGACCCCCTCGTCCTGATGACCCGCGCGGCCCTCGTCGACCTGCTGCGCGCCCGGTTGCCCGACACCGTCACCCTGCGCACCGGCACGGCCGCGAGCATTACCGACCCGGGGGCCGAGAGCCGGCCGGCCACGGTCACCACGGGCGACGGGCAGGCCATGGAGGCGGACCTCGTGGTCGCCGCCGACGGCATCCACTCCAGGGCCCGCCGAGCACTCTTCCCCACCCACCCGGGGCCGCGCTACGCCGGCTTCACCACCTGGCGGTTCCTCACCCAGACCCCCGAAGGCGGGGTCGAGCCGCACGAGACCTGGGGGCGGGGCCGCATGTGGGGCACCCAGTCACTGCCCGACGGCAGGATCTACGCCTACGCGGCCGCCGCCGTCCCCGCCTCGTGGAGCACCCCCGACGGCGAACGGGAGGCGCTGTCGAGGATGTTCGCGGGCTGGCACAGGCCGCTGCCCCAGCTCATCGCGTCCGTGTCCGAACAGGCGGTGCTGCGCAACGACGTCCACCACATGACCCGACCGCTCCCCGCCCACCACGCGGGCCGCACCGTCCTGCTCGGTGACGCCGCGCACGCGATGGCCCCCAGCCTGGGCCAGGGCGGCAACCAGGCCATCGAGGACGCCATCGTGCTGGGCCGGATCGCCGATCCGGCCGCACCGGTCGGCGGAGTGCCGGCGGCCTACACCGGGCAGCGGCTGCCCCGCACGGCCGAGGTCGTGCGGCGGTCGGCGCGCGCCGCCCGGATGACGACCCTCACCAGCGCGCACGCCTGCGCCCTGCGCAACGGTGCGCTCGCCGCCGTCGGCCGCCTGGCGCCCGCACTCACGTTGCGGGCGCTCGCGGGGATCGCCGACTGGCGCCCGCCGGAGCCCGCGCCTGCCGACGGGGCACGGTCACCCGAACGATGAGGAAACCGCGGCCACCCGCTCGCCGACGACGAGACCCGCCCCGGCGCGGCGGGCGCGAGCGGAGGTCACCAGCGGGCGGGCACACTCAGGCCGGGGCTTGCGTCCTCGTCCCGGTCTTGCTGTCGGCCCCGCCGTGACCGCACCGCGCGGGCGGCCTCGATCGCGAGGTACCCCGCGAGAGCGGTCAGCGCCAGCCGCGTCGTCCAGTCGCCGAAGCGTACGTACAGCGTCGTGCCGCGCGCCAGCGGCACCTCGGTCAGTGTGGCCGCGCTGGTCGCCGTGTCCATGCGGCCTGCGACCTGTTCGCCCTCGGGCCCGAAGGACGCGCTGACACCGGTGAGTGTCGCGTGCACCATGGGACGGCCCGTCTCGGCGGCTCGCAGCGCCGCGAGGGACGCGTGTTGCTCGGGGGCCCAACTGTGCTGGAACGTGGAGGTCGAGGACTGGGCCACCAGCACCCGCGCGCCCTCGGCGGCCAGGTGCCTGCTCATATCGGGGAACGCCGTCTCGAAGCAGATCAGCGGCCCGAACCGCGCCCCTCCCGACCGCATCACCACCGGTTCCCGACCCCGCTGCCGGTCCTCGCCCGCGGCCCTGCCGACCGAGGTGGCCCAGCCCAGCACCGAACGGAACGGGACGTACTCGCCGAAGGGCACCAGCCGCATCTTGTCGTAGCGCTGCCCGGTCAGGCCGTCCCCGTCCACCAGCACCGCGCTCTTGAAGATGCCGGGACGGTCGCTGCGCGGGGAGTCCACGTTCACCAGCAGCGGCGCGTGCGCGGCCCGGGAGAGCGCGGCCAGCCGGCGCACCAGGGACGGGTGGCTGCGCAGGTCGTACCCGACGCTGCTCTCGCCCCACACCACCAGGTCGGGCCGGCGGTCGGCCAGCCGCCGGGTCAGTTCCTCGCCGCGCGCGAACCGCTCAGCGCGCGAGGAGGTCTCGCCGATCTGGACCACGGCGACACGTGTCGCACCCGCGGGGTGCGGGCGCGGCGCCCACAGCCAGACCGCGCACGTGGACACGGCGGTGGCCAGTACGGCGACCGCCGCGGCCCGGCGGGCGCGGGGGACCGCGAGCAGCGCGGCGAGCGCGGTGTTGACCGCAACCACCACGAAGCTCACCAGCCACACGCCACCCACCGAGGCCAGCCGCAGCGCGGGCGTCACCTGCCACTGGCTCGCGCCCAGCAGCCCCCAGGGGCCGCCCAGGTACTCCCAGGAGCGGATCAGTTCGGCCAGCAGCCAGCCGGACGGCACCAGCACCACCGCGGCGGCGAACCGGCCTCCGGCGGGCGCGCCGGCGAGCAGCCGGTGGACGAGCCAGCCCCACGGCAGCCACAACAGCCCCAGCAGCGCGGCGAGAAGGACGATGAACACGTGCAGGCTCGGCATCAGCCAGTGGTGCATCGCCACCATGAAGCCCGTACCGCCGAGCCAGCCCGCCCGCGCGGCGGCCCTGGGAGTGGGCGCTGCGCGCAACAACAGCAGCCAGGGTACGAGCGCGGCGTACGCCAGCCACCACAGCGCGGGCTCGGGGAACGCCAGTGCGGGGACGGCTCCCGCCGGCAGCGGCAGTACCCGGCGCGCCCAGCGGGCGGCCGGGACGGCGCGCACGGCCGGGGTGGCACGCATGCCCCGCCTCCTTCGTCCGGTGCTCACTCACCAGTGTGAAGGAGGGGACAGGAGATGACGAGATCGGCGCGGCAGACGGTCGGCCCCCGGCGCCCCGCGTTCGGCGCCACCGCGCCTGGCGCCCCCCGCGTTTGGCGGCCTCCCTCTCCGGAACCTCGGTGTCCGGCCCGTTCGCGCCCGGCGCCCGGCATCCTCGGCGCTCGGCGTGACCGCCGCCCGCGCGCGTCCGCCCGCCGCGCGAACGGCCGGGGCGGGCGGTCGGGGCTCGCCCAGTCCGGGCGAGTCCCTGGCGCGGTGGCGTCACGGCGCCGCGACCGGTCGGCGGGCGACGGCGCGGCCGCCCGTTCGCGGCACCGCGGGGCGCGCTCCGTCGTCGGACCTGTTCCGGTTGGCGAACTCCGCGTCGGCAGTGTGTCCCGTCCCGCCGCCGTGCTGGACCTGCGACCCCCCGTCGCGGGGCGGGGGCAGGGCCCGGCCCGGCTCGTCGGGCGAAGTGTGCCCCGGCGGCGCGCCGTGCGTCCTGCGCGCACTGTCGATCGTCAGTGCGACCAGGCCCCAGGCGGCCACCGCGCCGGCCACCAGCGCCAGGACGGTACCCGTCGCGCCGTACCGGAAGCCCTCGTCCAGCAGGACGATGCCGGCGGCCGCCGCGACCACGGGGTTGGCGACCGTGGCCGTCGCCAGCGGCGTCGCCAGCCCGCCGCCCCGGTAGGACGCCTGGGAGGTGGCCAGCCCCGCGGCGGCCAGCGCGACCGTCAGCACGGCCAGCGGCACGGAGATGAGCAGGGGAGCGGACATCCACCTGTCGGCGAGCGTCTTGACGAAGACGGACGCCGCGCCGTAGGCCACCCCCGCGGCCAGGGCCAGGCACACGCTCCGCAGTGCCGGGGCGCGGCCCCCCGGCCGGGCGCGTCCCCGGCGTCCGACCACGGCGGCCGTACCGACCAGCAGTGCGAGGGCCCCCAGCACGCCGACGGCGAGGGAGAGTTGACCGCTCCCGTGCAGCGAGTCGGCGCCCGCGTCGCCGGTGAGGAGCAGGACGCCGGCCAGTCCGGCGGACACCAGCAGGATGCCGCGCCAGGTGGCGGCGGCCACGCGGCGCCGGCCCACCACGGCGGCCATCGGTGCGGCGAGGACGAGCGTGAGCACGCCGAGCGGCTGAACGACCGTCAGCGGCCCCAGGCCGAGCGCCACCACGTGCAACAGCGCGCCCGCCCCCTGGAGTCCCACCGCGGTCCACCAAGTGCCCGAGCGCAGGAGTCCCCAGCGGCTGGGGGAGGTCGTCGCGGCGATCCGCTCCTGCACGATCGCGGCCAGCGCGTAGCTGATCGCGGAGACCAGGGACAGCAGCGCCGCGGCCGTCAGCGCGCTCATGTCCGTCCCGTCCGGTCCTGGTTGGGCTTCGCGTTCATGTCACCACGATCCCGTGTGCGGGGGGATCTGTCGTCACCTGCCGGGATCGTCTTGACGTACAGCCAGCGGAGTACGTCACCGCTCGATGTCCCCCTGCCAGGTGACGCGGTGGTGGGCCGAAGGTCACAGCCCGCGCCGGGCTCGGGCCCCTACGGCCGGTGCGCGGGCAACGGCCCCTCGCCGGAGACCTCGACCGGGCCGAAGCCGCTGCCGCGGATGGCGATCCGGCCCTCCCGCCCGTCGATGAGCCGCAGCCGGGCGGTGTCCCCCTCCAGTTCGGTCCACAGCGGCTGGCTGCCTTCCGGTCTGATCGTGCCGAACCAGGCGCTCTGGGGGCCGGTCGCCTCCGTGAACAGCGCCGCGTCGACGGGCACCTCGGCGGCTCCGGTCAGCAGGGTCGCCGGGCCACGGTAGAAGTTGTCCATGCCTTCAGTGTGGCAGCGGGCGCCGCACCCGGCACCACCGTCGCCTGGGGTCAGGCAAGGCCCCGGAACCGACGGAGCCCCGCCGCCCGCGGTGGCGGGCGGCGGGGTCCGACGGCCGAGCCGACGTGCGCTGTGGGTCAGTTCGCCTTGCAGGCGTTCTGCGAGGCGGGGCTCAGCAGCGCGACGATCGGGTTGCCGCAGACGTTCAGACCGAGGTCCAGGACGTCCGGGTCGTTGTACTGGCCGGGGTGCGGGTCGCTGCCGGCGGCCGCCGCGGTGCCGGCGGTCCCGCCGAGCACGGCGACGGCGCTGAGCAGGCTGGCTGCGATAGCGGTACGAATACGCATGTTCGCTCCCATGAGAGGTAGCTGTTGTCTCCATGTCCACCGTGGAGGTACGAGCACATAGCGCGCATTTCGGACTACTCCGGGCGTGTGTCCGCGCTGGTACGGTGCCTGACCGAGGCGCAGGAAGGGGGCGCGCATGAGCGGGGACAGCCGGTCCGCGCGGAGCGAACCGGACGCCGGTGCGGGCGAGGGGCAGCAGGCCCAGGTCGCACCGCTGCCCGGAAGCGAGCCCGTCGAAGAGCCGGAGAGCAACCGGGACGGAAGCCCCAGGAGCGTTCTGTGCCGCATGTGCGGCCAGCCGTTGCGCGACCGTGCTTCCCGCCTGTGGGGGCTGGGGCCCGACTGCCGCCACAAGCTCGCCGTGCGGACCGCGCCCGTGCCGCCCGCACACGAGGTCGAACAGGACACGCTGCCGGGGCTGTGAGCCGTGGCCCGCGCCGGGTCGGGGGAGAAACGCCGGGCGCGCCCCCGCACCTTCCCGGGCGGGAGTGGTGATCATGGTGCCCAGAGCCATCCGGCGAAAGGCGACTGACGTGTCACAGCCACCGCACTCCGGCGGTCACCGACGAGACGCCCCCCGCTCCCGCAGGACCCGCGCGGGCACCGAGCCGGTGACCGCGCGCAGCGACCTGCGGCTGCGCACGCTGCTGTCGTCCGTCGGCCTCCCCGTCTTCGCTGCGGCGACCGCTCTCCTCGCCTGGTGGGCGGCCTCCTCGGGTCCGCACAGCTCGCCGAGCGACCGGGTGCTGAGCGTGCTGGCTGCGCTGTGCGGGGTACTGGCCCTGGGCGCGGTCGTCGACCTGGTCGTGCTGCGCCGCCGCCGCGAGCAGGAGCGCGCCGACCGCTGACCCGACGGTCCCCCAGCCCCGGGCGGCCCCGTGCCCCCGGCCCCGGACCGCGGCGTGGCGCAGTACCGGCGCGGCTCAGCCCACGGACTCGCCCGCGTGCGGGCCCACCACGCCCGCCGCGATCAGCGCGAACAAGGCCAGGCCCAGCGCGATGCGGTAGATGACGAACGGCATGAAGCTGCGGGTGGAGATCCATCGCATGAACCATGCGATGACCGCGTATGCCACCACGAAGGCCAGCACCGTCGCGAACAGGGTCGGCCCCCAGGCGACGTGGCCCTCGCCGATGTCCGCCAGCTCGAACAGGCCCGAGGCCAGCACGGCGGGCACCGCCAGCAGGAAGGAGTAGCGGGCCGCCGCCTCGCGCCGGTAGCCCATGAACAGGCCGCCGCTGATCGTGGCGCCCGAGCGGGAGACGCCGGGCACCAGCGCCAGCGCCTGCGCGCAACCGTAGAGGAGACCGTCGCGCACGCTGAGCTGTTCCAGCGACTTGCGCTCCCGCCGTGCCCGGTGACGGCCGCCCCGCGCGTCGCGGGCCGCCATCCGGTCGGCCACACCGAGGACGATGCCGACCACGATCAGCGTCGTGGCGATGAGCCGCAGATCGCGGAACGGGCCCTCGATCTGGTCCTTGAAGGCCAGCCCGAGCACGCCGATGGGGATCGAGCCGACGATGACCAGCCAGCCCATCCGCGCGTTGGGGTCCCGCCGTGCCTGACGGCTGTGGAGCGAGCGGAACCAGGCGGCCAGGATCCGGCCGATGTCCTTGCGGAAGAAGATGAGCACCGCCGTCTCGGTGCCGATCTGGGTGACGGCGGTGAACGCGGCGCCGGGATCCTGCCAGCCGGCGAAAGCCGCCACGAGGCGCAGGTGGGCGCTGGAGGAGATCGGGAGGAACTCGGTCAGTCCCTGGACGAGTCCGAGGACGAAGGATTCAAACCAAGACATCTGCGCTGGGGCTCGTCCCTGTGGTCGTCGGTGTCAGCGGTGGTGGGCGGAGGCCCTCGCCGCCGCGCGGTCGTGCGCGGCGGCGGGCTCCGCCCGGTAGGCGGCGCAGGTCGTCCCGGCTCCCGCTGTGGCGGCCGCCCCCGCGGTGTCCTGGGCCGCCGTGCCGGGCAGGCCCGTCACCGCCGGACACGGGCCGTTCGTCGTCGGGTGGGATGGCGGCGCGTCGCCGTGCGCTCCGTCCCGCGCGCCTTCCCTGCGGCGCAACTGAGCCCGCTTGCGCCAGGCGAAGGCTGCGCCGGCCAGTCCGGAGAGCGCGATGAAGCCGAAGGAGGCCAGGAAGACGGGCGAGGTCGGTGTGGCCGCGCTGGAGCCGGCGATCACGTACGCCGCGGTGTTGGGCACCGAGCCCACGGCTGTCGCGCTCAGGAAGGCCGTCCAGCGCATACGCGAGACGGCGGCGCCGTAGTTGGAGGCCGCGAACGGCACGCCGGGCAGCAGCCTGATCACCAGCATGGAGCGGAAGCCGTGCCTGCTCAACTGCCGGTCGGCGGCCGTGATCCAGCGGCCGCGCAGCAGGGTGCGCAGCGCGTCTTGACCCAGCAGCCGGCCGAGTCCGAACGCGATGCCCGCGCCGATCACCGTCCCGGCCGTGGCCGAGAACGTGCCCGCCTGGGCGCCGAAGAGGACGCCCGCGGCGACGTTGAGTACGGGACGTGGCACGAACGCCGCCGTGCACAGCCCGTAGGCGGCGCCGAAAAGGGCGACGGCGGCCCCGCCGGCGACCTCGGGCGGCCAGCCGTGGGAGAGCAGGCGCTGGGGCTCGTACAGCAGCATCGCCGTGGCCGCGCCGCACAGGAGGACGGCGAGGAGGGCGAGGCGGGACCAGGGAGAGAGCAGCGTCTGAGCGAGACGGCCGGGGAGTCCGTCTGGCTGCGTGGCGGGGACGGGCACGTGGGGAGCGTAACCGACGAACCGGTCCTTCCGCCGTTCGAAGGCGTGCGGAAAGTCCGAAAGATTCCCTCACAAAACGGTGTTCGCCCACCGTCCACCCCCGCTTCCACCTGTGCGGAAGGCGACCGCGGCGGGCCGGGGCGAGTGTGTCGAAAAGCGTTCGACGGGCACCCGCCGGCTCAGGGATGATCGGGCGGTGTTCCGGCAGCTCGACATCCCGACTCCGGCCGCGGTCGCGGCCGGCCCGCGGGCTGCCGCCTTCCTGACGCGGGGCGTGTCCGCCTGCCCCCTGCCGTGCGGCGCCGACGGCCGCCGACGCTGACCCTTCCCGGACCGCACCGAGGACCCCACGGGGAAGGGTCGGTCCTTCCCGGGGTCCCGCTCACCACCCCGCCACGGCCCAGGAGGGCACCCGTGTCCGCGTACACCCGTCCGCACCCGCTTCCGCACCTGACCATCGGCACGCTCGGCCCCCAAGGGCATGGCAAGACCACGCTCGCCAGGGCGCTCTCGGCCGCCGGGCCCTGTCCCCCCTGCACCGGCCCGGACCTCGGCCGGCGGCGGTTCGGCTACGCCACCGACACCCGGCGCTACACCGTGCTCGACCCCGCCGACGACCCCGACCGTCTCGACGGCGCCCTGCTGGTCGTCTCCGTCCTGGAGGGGGCGAGGACCGGTACCGCCGCTCACCTGGCACGCGCCCGCCGGACGGGCCTCCTGCCGCTCGTCGTCGCCCTCACCAAGGCCGACCAGGGCAGCGACGAGCTGAGCGACCTGGTGGAGGCCGACGTACGGGCCCTGTTGACGGCGCACGGTCATGCGGGGGAGACGCTCCCCGCCGTGCGGGTCTCGGCGCTCGGCTCACTGGCGGGCGACCCGCGCTGGCGAGGCGCCACCGAAGCCCTGCTCGACGCCGTCGACACCTACGTCCCACTGGCCGGTGGCGGGGAAGGTGTCCCGCTGCCCCGGAGCGGGGGAGGAAGGCGGGGCCCCTGCGACCCCCGCACGGTCGGGTGATCCTGCGCCACCGCACAATGGGACGGTGGAGACCGAGCCCGACGAACGCGTACCCCGCACCCGAACCGTCGCCTCAGGCGCGGCCAAGCTGATGCCCGACATCGACCGGCCCAGGGGCTGGCTGCTGACCGTGGACGGCGCCCCGCAGTCCTACGTGGACCTCGACGCTCCCGAGCACCTGGAGTTCGAGTACGCGCGCCGTGTCGGCCATCTGCTCGACCTGGCCGCGGACCCGGCCGGACCGCTGGACGTGCTCCACCTCGGCGGCGGCGCCCTCACGCTGCCCCGCTACCTGGCCGCGACCCGGCCGGGATCCCGGCAGCGGGTGGCCGAGCCGGACGCGGAGCTGGCCGCCTTCGTCACCGCTCACCTGCCGCTGCCCGCCGACGCGGACGTCCGCGTGGAAGCCGCCGACGGGCGGGCGCTGCTCGAAGGCGCCCCCGACGCCTGCGCCGACGTGGTGATCTCCGACGTCTACGGGGGGTCGCGGATGCCGGCCCACCTGACCACCCTCTCCTACGCCCGGCAGGCGGAGCGGGTGCTGCGCCCTGGCGGTCACTACGTGGCCAACCTCGCCGACGCCGCGCCGTTCCGCTTCCTGGGCTCCCAGCTGGCGACCTTCGCGGCCGTCTTCCCCTGGGTGGCGCTCGTCGCGGAGCCGTCGGTACTGCGCGGGCGGCGGTTCGGCAACGTGGTGCTGCTCGCCTCCCGTCACGAGCTGCCCTGGGAGGAGCTGGCCCGGCGCTGCGCGGGCGACCCCTTCCCCGCGCGGGTGGTGCACGGGACGGCGCTGCGGTCGCTCACCGAGGGCGCGCGCCCCGTCGAGGACGGCGACGCCGTGCCCTCCCCGCAACCGCCGGACGGCGCCTTCAGCATCGGCTGAGGGCGCCGCCGGGGGGCCCGGACGCCGCGGGGCGCCGGAGGCGGAGCGGATCAGCCGCGCGGCTCCTCGCCGCCGCCGGGCGCCTCGTAGTTGCGGAGGCTGCCGGTGATCTTCTTGATGGTGGCCTCCGAGAGCTCGTCCTTGACGCCCGCGTCGGTGTAGAGGACGAAGATGGCCAGGTCACCGTTTGTGTTGATCCAGGAGACCGTGACGGCCTTGCCCGCGCTCGTGGAGCACTTGTCCTCCTTGGGCGCCCCTGTCACGGTCGCGGTGGCGGTGTGGCCCTTGATGCCGTGGTCGTTCTCGAATGCCTTGGGCTTGGAGACCTTGAGGGTGCCCTTCTGCTTCTGGTCGTAGCCCGCGATCACGAAGTTGCCCGCGGCTATCTTCGCGGCCTCCTTGGTGTTCTTCGAGCCCTGCCCGCCCTTCGTGCCCACGGCGGCGCGGCTGGACTCCTTGCACCAGTCGTCCTTGTAGTAGGCGGGCGCCGACATGGCGACCAGGACCTTGCCCTTGTCGTCCTCGAAGCCGGTGATGGTGCCCTGGCTCTCGACGGTCCAGTCGTCGGTGTCGGGGACGTCGAAGGCGGAGTACCACTTGGGGTTGATGACGGTCTGCCAGCCGGCGACGACGGGATCGGAGGGGTCCTTCGCGTCGTCCTCGCCGCCGCCACCGCCGGGGTCGGCCTTCTCGGTCTTCTTCGGCTTCTCGGCGGTGGGGGAGGTGGAGGTGTCGGCCTCGTCCTTCTTGCCGCCGTCGTCCCCGCCGATGACCAGGTAGCCCGTCACCGCGGCCGCGGCGACCGCCACCGCGACGACGGCCGAGATGATGACCGCCTTCTTCCGGCCACCGCCCCCGCCGCCCTTGGGCGCCTGGGGGGCTCCCGGGACGCCGGCCGGACCCCACTGGCCTGAACCGGCCGCGCCGGGCTGCTGGCCGTACGGGTAAGGGGGCTGGCCCTGCTGCCCGTAGCCCTGCTGGTCCGCGGGCTGTTGTCCGTAGCCCGGCTGACCTGCCGGCTGCTGCCCGTAGCCCGGCTGACCTGCCGGCTGTTGTCCGTAGCCGGGCTGGCCCGTCGGCTGCTGCCCGTAGCCGGGCTGCTGGTAGGGGTTCGGCTGTTGATAACCCGGCTGCTGGTACGGGTTCGGCTCCCCCGGGTTCTGCTCGCCCCCGGGCTGCTGCTGTCCTGGCCACATGGCCGACAAGCCTATGGTGCGACGACCGCACCGGCCACGGCCGCCCTCGGATCGGTACCGACCCGCTACACGACAGGGGCCTCAGCGCGACGGGCGACGTCACCGACGGCCCCGTCCCGTCTGTTACTCGGTGGTAACGTGCGGGTATGACGACAGAGTCACAGCCGGACATAGGCGCACTGATGACGGCATCCGTGCCGATGGCCCGCACCCTGAAGCTGGAGTACCTCGAGACCTCGCCCGAACGGGTCGTCGTCTCGCTGCCCGACCAGAGCGAGTTCCACAACCACGTGGGCGGCCCCCACGCGGGAGCGATGTTCACCCTCGCCGAGTCGGCGAGCGGCGCGGTGACCCTCGCCGCCTTCGCGGACCAGCTCTCCCGGGCGGTGCCGCTGCCGGTGCACGTCGAGATGGACTTCAAGAAGCTCGCCAAGGGCGTCCTCACCGCCACCGCCGAGCTCGGCCGCCCGGCCGCCGACGTGGTGGCCGAGCTGGACCGCGGTGAGCGCCCCGAGTTTCCGGTGAAGGTCGCCCTCACCCGGGCGGATGGCGCCGTCACCAGCGAGATGACCATCGTGTGGACGCTGCGGCCGAACGGCTGACTCCCCGCGGCCCCCCGCCAGGGGCGTGCGCCGTTCGGCGCGATCCCGTCGGCGCACGCCCGCCGCCTGTCGAGTAGGCTTCCGAACTCGAGCCCGAATGCCGTGGAAGGAAGCCGTAGTTGCACATCCAGGAGTGGCTGGAGCACATCCCGGCCGTCAGCGTGTACCTCCTGGTGGGGGTCGTCATCGGCCTGGAGAGCCTGGGCATCCCGCTCCCCGGCGAGATCGTCCTGGTCAGCTCCGCGCTGCTGGCCTCGCAGCAGGGGCACATCGACCCGGTCGTCCTGGGCGTGAGCGCGACCGCGGGCGCCATCATCGGTGACTCGATCGGCTACGCCATCGGCCGCAAGGGCGGCAAACCGCTGCTCGAGTGGCTGGGCCGCAAGTTCCCCAAGCACTTCGGACCCGCCCACGTGGCCACCGCCGAGCGTTCCTTCCAGCGCTGGGGCATGTGGGCGGTCTTCTTCGGCCGCTTCATCGCGCTGCTGCGCATCTTCGCCGGGCCCCTGTCGGGCGTGCTGAAGATGCCGTACTGGAAGTTCCTGACGGCCAACGTGCTGGGCGGCGCGGTGTGGGCCGGCGGCACCACGGCCGTCATCTACTACGTCGGCATCGTCGCCGAGGCGTGGCTCAAGCGCTTCTCGTGGCTGGGTCTGGTGGCTGCCGTGCTCATCGGCGTCGCCTCCATGGTCATCGTCAAACGCCGCTCGGCGCAGGTGGCCGCCGCGGCCGAGGAGGACCCGGCCGGCACCTCGCAGGGCGAAGGGCCGGCCGCCACGGCCGAGGCCACGGGGGTGGACGGAGCCACCGCGCAAGAAGTCGCCGTGCGCGAGGCGGCGGCCACGGACGGGACCGCCGCCGGCGGGGTCCTGGCGGACGGGGGCGGAACCCCCGGCCCGGACGGCGGCCCCGCCGCGGGCGCGGCCGGAAAGGCGGCCCCCGCTCCGGCTCCGGCCGGGGACTGAGGCCCCGGCGGGTGAGCGTCGGCAGGGCGCGGCAGCAGCGAGTGGAACAGGACGCGGAGCGGAGAGCGGTGTGGCAGACCGAGGGCTGAGAGTGAACGTCGCGGGGCACACGCCCCGAGTGGACGCCGACGCGTTCCAGGCGCCCACCTCGGTGGTCGCCGGTGAGGTCACCATGGCCGCCGGATCGAGCGTCTGGTACGGAGCCGTGCTGCGCGCCGACGCGGGGCCGATCGTGCTGGGCGAGGGCAGCAACGTGCAGGACAACTGCACCGTCCACGGCGACCCCGGTTTCCCCGTCACCATCGGTGCGGGCGTCACCGTGGGACACAACGCCGTGCTGCACGGCTGCACCATCGAGGACGAGGTGCTCATCGGCATGGGCGCCACCGTCCTCAACGGCGCCCGGATCGAGGCCGGCTCCCTCGTCGCGGCCCAGACCCTGGTACCGCAGGGCATGGTCGTCCCGGCGGGGTCCCTGGTGGCCGGCGTGCCGGGGAAGGTGCGCAGGGAGTTGACCGACGAGGAGCGCGAGGGCATCAGATTCAACGCGGCCGCCTACGTCGACCTCGCCGAGCAGCACCGCGAGGCCACCGTCGGCGAGAGGCCCGCGGGCTCCTGAGCGGCGCCCGGGGTTACCCGTGAGGAACCTCACCGGCGGCGGCCGCCCCAGCGGGCGCTACCGTGACGGCGTGCCCTCGATCCAGAACACGTTCTCGTCCCTCACCTCCCGTGCGCTGCACGGGGTCTGGCGGCGCGTCCAGGAGGCCGGAGCCGTCACGGCCCGGCGGCCCGGACCTTACGCGTTCCGCCGGATCGGGTCCGGCACCCGCCTCGCCTTCCCCCAGGGCACTCTCTTCGGTACGCCGTGGATCGAGCTGGGCGACCACTGCGTCGTCGGCCGGGACGTGACCCTGACCGCCGGGATGATGCCGGACCTCGACCTCGGTCCCGAGACCGTCCTGCGGCTCGGCGACGGCGTGGTCCTGGGCCGGGGCAGCCACATCATCGCGGACACCCGCGTGAGCGTCGGGGACGACGTGTTCTGCGGTCCGTACGTCTACATCACCTCGACGAACCACTCCTACGACGACCCGGCACGCCCCGTCGGCAAGCAGTGGCCGCGCACGGCTCCGGTGGAGATCGGCTCCGGCAGCTGGATCGGTGCCGGAGCCGTCATCCTGCCCGGTGCCACGCTGGGGCGGAACGTCGTGGTGGCGGCGGGCGCCGTCGTACGGGGCGAGGTGCCCGACCACGCCGTGGTGGCCGGCGCCCCCGCGAAGGTGGTGCGCCGGCTGGATCCGGAGGCGGGCTGGCAGCCGCCGCTGCGCACCCCGCCGCCTGTGCCCGTCCCCGAGGGCGTCACTCCCCAGCAGCTGGTGGCGCTGGCCGACCTGCCCGAACAGCGCGGCGAGGGGTACTGAGCCCGAGCGGCGCGGTGACGGGAACCGAGGCGGAGGGGCCCCGCTCCGTCAGCCGGAGGCGAGCAGCACGGTGCCCAGCAGCGCCAGCCCGGCACCCGCGCTCTGCGCGGCACGCAGTCTCTCCTGGAGCACGCCCCGTGCCGCCAGCGCGGTGACCACCGGATAGAGCGAGGCCAGTACGGCGGCGACGGTGACCGGTCCGTACTGGGCGGCCACCGCGTAGGTGCCGTTGGCGGCGACGTCCGCGAGCCCGACGAAGGCCAGCGCGGGCAGCGACGTCCACACCGCCCGTATGCCGGTCTCCGGGAGCGCGGGGGTGCCCCTGCGCACCGAGGCGTAGAGGACTCCGCCGCCCACGGCGACGTTCACGAACCGCTGGACGAACAGCGTCAGGAAGAGTCCGGTGACGGTCGGCGAGGCTTCGGCGACCAGGCTCATCGTCGCGCCGAAGCCGAAGGCGGCGACCAGGGTCAGCAGGATCGTCCGCTGCCGCACGGGTGCTCCGCCGCCGCCCACGCCGCCCGCCAGCACCACACCGGCGACGGCTATGAGGGTCCCGATCACCTGCACCAGACCGGGGCGCTCGCCGTGCAGCGCCATGCCGACCGCCACCGGGACCGCCACGCTGCCCAGGGTGGCCACGGGGGAGACCACGCCCATCGGGCCGATGGCCAGGGCGCGGTAGAAGCACAGCATCGCCGCGGGGCCGATGGCTCCCGCCGCCACCGCGCACCACAGCAGCCGGGCGTCCAGCTCGCTCCAGGCGCCGGTGGCCAGCACGACGACCGCGAGCACCGCGCAGGCGGCACCCTGGGAGACGACGACCACCGTCAGCTCGCGCAGCCGTTTGCTGAGCAGGCCCCCGCCGAAGTCGGCCAGCCCCAACAGCAGGCTGGTGGCCAGGGCGAAGACAGCGGTCATGGCGGAATCCCTCGCAGTACACTGTGGTGAACACTCAAGTCCAGCCCACCGTAGTTCAACACAGTGCACTCTGTCATCGATTATTTTGGATGGTGCGGAACGCCGTGACGGACCTCGACCAGCTCACGCAAGCCCTCGCCCGCAACTTGAAGAGCCTGCGGACCGAGCGGGGTTTCACCCTCGACGCCCTCGCCGCACGCGCGGGCGTCAGCCGCGGCATGCTCATCCAGATCGAACAGGCTCGCACCAACCCGAGCGTCGGCACCGTCGTCAAGATCGGTGACGCCCTCGGCGTGAGCATCACCTCGCTGCTGGACTCCGACCAGGAACCGCAGGTCCGGCTCGTACCGCCCGAGCAGGCCATCCGCCTGTGGACCACCGACACCGGCAGCCACAGCACCCTGCTGGCCGGCACCGAGGCGCCAGGGCCGCTGGAGCTGTGGCACTGGAGACTGATGCCGGGCGACGCCAGCACCTCCGACCCCCATCCGCACGGCACCACCGAACTCGTCCACGTCACCGCCGGCACCCTCACCCTCGATGTGGACGGCACAGGCCACGCGCTGCCCACCGGGACCTCCGCCTGCTTCGAGTCCCACGTCCCGCACGGCTACCGCAACGACGGCACCGAACCCGTGGAGATGACAATGGCCGTCTCCGTGCCCGAACCGCGCTGACACCCCGCCCCGGCCTCGCTAGGGTGCCTGGTATGCGAGCCCCCATCGGAGACTTCGACAACGCAGTGCCGGCGCCCGACGCACTGGACCGGCTCACCGCGCCCGTGGCCGCGGCCGTCCGCGACTGGCCGGGGCCCGTCCCCGCCGGCCAACTGCTGTACGTGGACACCGACCCGGCCAAGGCCGACACCGCCGTCTTCGTCGAGACGTACGGGAAGGACCTCTTGGGGACCTCGGCCAACTGTGTCGTGGTGGCGGCCAAGCGCGGCGGCGAACGGGCCCTCGCCGCCTGCCTCGTCGGCTCCTCGGCCCGCGTGGACGTCAACGGCGCGGCCCGGCGCGGCCTCGGCGCCCGCAAGGTGTCCTTCGCGCCGCACGAGACAGCCGTATGGGAGACCGGCATGGAGTACGGCGGCATCACCCCGATCGGGCTGCCCGCCGACTGGCCGCTCCTGGTGGACGCCGAGGTCGCCGCGCTGCCGTGGGTGCTGATCGGCAGCGGCAGCCGCAGAGGCAAGCTGATCGTGCCGGGGAAGGCGCTGGCCTCCCTGCCGGGCGCCGAGGTCGTCGAGGGGCTGGGGCAGCGCGTCTGACCCCCCGCGCCCGCACGCGTGCGCCGTTCAGGCCTCGGTCGTGTGGCGTGTGCTCACGTCCAGCGAGAGCGGGATCGAGTGCTCGGCGAAGCCCAGGGACCGGTACAGCCGTTCGGCGTCCGGCGACGCGTGCAGATCCACGCGGGTCACCCCGCGGCGGGCGAACTCCGCCAGCATCGCCTCCGTCGTCGCCCGCGCGAAGCCGCGCCCGCGGTAACGCGCGTCCGTGCACACGTTGAAGACGAAACCGAACAGCCCCAGCGGGCTCACCGGGGCGGGCAGCCGCTCCTCGACCCGCCCCACCGCGCACGCCGCCAGGTGGTCGGACTCACCGGCAGCGTCGCCGTCCACCACGAACGCCAGCAGCGGCGAGGGCTCCTGGGCGAGCTGCCGCCGTGCCACCCGCACGGCCTCCTCCTCCCAGGGGCCCGACGCGTCCTCTCCGTGCATCTCGGTGAACATGAGGCGGCGCAGCCGCACGAGCTCCCTCGCGTCGCCCGGTGCCGCCCTGCGTGAGCTGATCATGCCGGGATTCCAGCACACGCCCGGTCAGCCGAGCCGGGGAATCTCGATCGCCGGACAGCGGTCCATCACCATCCGCAGCCCCGCCGCCCGGGTGCGCTCGTAGGCCGCCTCGTCCACCACACCGAGCTGGAACCAGACCGCCTGGGCGCCGATCGCCACCGCCTCGTCCGCCACTTGCCCGGCCAGGTCGGAGTTGACGAAGACGTCGACCACGTCGACGGGGAAGGGGATCTCGCTCAGGGAGGTGTAACCCCGCTCCCCGTGCACCGTCTCCGCCTTCGGGTGGACGGGTACGATCCGCTTGCCGTAGCGCTGTAGTACCTCGGCCACCCCGTGGGCGGGCCGCGCGGTGTTGCCCGACAGGCCGACGACCGCCCAGGTGTCGCCCAGCTCGGCCAGAATGCTCCGTACCGTCGCGGAATCGCCGTACATGTTCTCGTCCCCTTCTTCGGTTTCACCGGGTTCGTCAGGCTCGTCGGGTCTCGCATCGCGTGCGGTGCCCATGGCAACGGCGGCAGCCCCGCGCGGATTCCCTCCCGGCGGGCCATAGGCTGCCCGTATGCGTCAGGAGCAGCCCGCGGGGCCCGAGGAGTACGTGACCGTCGCAGCCGAGGGCGTGCACGAGACCGAGGTCAACCGCTCCCGCTTCCTGTGCGCCCTCGCGCCCGCCGCCACCGAGAGCGAGGCACAGGAGTTCCTCGCCCGCGTCCGCAAGGAGCACCCCGGAGCCAACCACAACTGCTCCGCCTACGTCATCGGCGCCGACGCGGGCATCCAGAAGGCGAACGACGACGGCGAGCCGGGTGGCACCGCGGGCGTCCCCATGCTCCAGATGCTGCTGCGCCGGGAGGTCCGCTACGCGGCCGCCGTCGTCACCCGCTACTTCGGAGGCGTCAAGCTCGGCGCCGGCGGTCTGATCCGCGCCTACGGCGGCGCCGTGGGCGAGGCCCTGGACGCCGTGGGTACGGTCACCCGGCGCCGCTTCCGGCTGGTGACCGTCACCGTAGGGCACGAGCGGGCCGGCCGGCTCGAGAACGACCTGCGCGCCACCGGGCGTGAGGTGCGCGAGGTGCGGTACGGCGCCGAGGTCACCATCGAGCTCGGACTGCCCGAGCGCGAGGTCGACGCCTTCCGCGGCTGGCTCGCCGACGCCACCGCGGGGAGCGCCGGGATCCAGTTGGGCGGCGAGGCGTTCGGCACGGTATGAGCGGCCCGGCCCGCGGCACCCGGTCCGTGGCGCGTGACCCACGGCCCACGGGCACGCTCCACGCGGCCCGTCCGCGGGGTGGCGGCCCGCGTTGTCAGTGGCGGGTCCTAAGGTCGTTGACCATGCGTCTGCTGCACACCTCGGACTGGCACCTGGGCCGGAGCTTCCACCGCGCGAGCCTCCTCGACGCCCAGCGCGCCTTCCTCGACCACCTGGTCGCCACCGCCCAGGAGCGCGCGGTGGACGCCGTCCTCGTCGCCGGCGACATCTACGACCGCGCCGTGCCCTCACTGGCCGCCGTCGAGATGTTCGACCACGCCCTGCACCGCCTCGCCGAACGCGGCATCACCACCGTGATGATCTCCGGCAACCACGACTCGGCCCGGCGCCTGGGAGTCGGCTCGAAGCTGATGGGCCGCGCCGGTGTGCACCTGCGCACGGACCCCGAGGAGTGCGGCATCCCGGTCCTGCTGCCGGACGGTGCGGGGCATGGTGAGGTCGCGCTCTACGGAGTGCCCTATCTGGAACCCTCCCTGGTGCGGCACGCGCTCGGCGCCGGGACGGGCGGCCACACCGCCGTGCTGCGCGCCGCCATGGACCGGGTGCGGGCCGACCTGGCCACCAGGCCCGCGGGCACGCGCTCCGTGGTCCTGGCGCACGCGTTCGTGACGGGCGGCGAAGTCAGCGACAGCGAGCGGGACATCACCGTCGGCGGCGTCGCCTCCGTGCCCGCCTCCGTCTTCGACGGTGTCGACTACGTCGCACTCGGACACCTGCACAACTGCCAGACCCTCACCGAACGGGTGCGCTACAGCGGCACGCCGATCGCCTACTCGTTCTCCGAGGCCGGACACCCCAAATCGATGTGGCTCATCGACCTGGGTCCTGGCGGTGAGGTGACGGCCGAGCGGCTGCGCTGCCCCGTCCCGCGCCCCCTCGCCAGGCTGCGCGGCAGCCTGGCGGAGCTGCTGGAGGACCCGGCACACGAACGGCACACCGACTCCTGGGTGGAGGCCACGCTCACCGACGCCGCCCGCCCGCACGACCCGATGGCCCGCCTGGCCGAGCGCTTCCCGCACACCGTCAGCCTGGTCTTCGCACCGGAGCGGGAAGAGACCGACGACACACGCTCCTACGCCGTACGCCTCAAGGGCCGTACCGACCGGCAGATCGCCGAGGACTTCGTCGCCCACGTACGTCCCGGCCGTGCCGCGGCGCCCGAGGAGAGCGCGATGCTGGGCCAGGCGCTGGAGGCCGTCCGCGTGGCGGAGAGCGAGCAGGACGAGCCGGCGGCCCCCTCCCGGACGGCCCCAGCGGCGCGGCCCGCCGCCCACGGCCACCCCACCGGCACCGAGGGGGCCCGATGAGGCTGCACCGGCTCACTCTCACGGCCTTCGGCCCCTTCGGCGGCACCCACACCGTCGACTTCGACGCCCTCTCCGCCGCCGGGCTCTTCCTGCTGCACGGCGCCACCGGCGCGGGCAAGACCTCCGTGCTGGACGCCGTCTGCTTCGCCCTCTACGGCAGCGTTCCCGGCGCCCGGCAGCAACCGGGCGCCACCCTGCGCAGCGACCACGCCCCGCGGCACACCCTCACCGAGGTCGTCCTCGAACTGACCGTCGCAGGGCGCCGACTGGAGATCACCCGCGCGCCGGAACAGCTGCGGCCCAAGGCCCGGGGCAGCGGACTCACGCGCGAGCGTGCCCGCTCCGAGCTGCGCGACTGGGACGCGGCCGCGGCGCGGTGGCGGGGCCTCAGCCGCTCCCACCAGGAGATCGGTGAGGAGATCGGCCAGGCCCTCGGTATGAGCAAGGACCAGTTCTGCCAGGTCGCCCTGTTGCCGCAGGGCGACTTCGCGCGGTTCCTGCGCGCGGGCGCCGAGGACCGGGCCAAGCTGCTGGGACGCCTCTTCGACACCGGCCGCTTCGCCGCCGTCGAGGAGCAACTGGCCCAACGGCGCAAGGCCGCGCAGCACGACGTCGCCACGGCCGACGAGGAACTGCTCGCCCTCGCCCACCGCATGCGGCAGGCCGTCGGAGACCCGGCGGAGCTGAGCGAGGGACCCGGTGCCACGGCAGCCACCACCGACCCCGTGTCCGCGCCCGGCGGCGCGGCCCTGCCCGGCCAGCGAGCCGGTATGTCGGCCACCCCCTCCTCCCAGTCCCCGGGCGTCGGCACCCCCGCCACTGCCAAGGCGACAGGCGGCGCGAAGTCCGGCGGGCACGGCGCGAAGTCCGGCGGACGCGGGGCGAGGAGGGCCGGTGGCGGAGCCGAGCACGCGGAGCGCACCGCCCTCGCGCCCGGCGACGCGGGGCTCGCCGACGCGGTCCTGGCCTGGGCGGCACAGGCCCGCGGCCACGCCAGAGAACGCCTCACCTCGGCGGCCCTCGCAGCCGAGACGGCCCGCGAGCGGCACAGCACCGCCGTACAGCGGCTGGAGGAGACCCGTGAGCTCGCCCGCGCCCAGCAGCGGTTCGCCAGGGCCAGGCAGCGCGCCGACGAGCTCGCCGCGGCCGCGGCCGAGCGCGACGCGCTGCGGCGGCGGCTGGAGAGCGCCCACGCGGCCGAGGCGGTCGCGCCCGCTCTCCGCCTCCACCGCACCGCCCGCGACGAACACACCCGCGCCGAGGCGGCCGAACGGGACGCGCGGTCCCTGCTCCCCGAGGCCCTGGCCGACGCGCCCTGCGACCGGCTCACCGCACTGGAACGGGAGGCGGGCCAGGAACTCGGCGCACTCGGGGCCGCCCGCGAGGAGGAACCGCGGGTCGCCGGGATCGAGGCCGAGGTGCGCAGGCTCGACGCGGAGTCCCGCGCCGACGAGGAACTGCTCGCCGAGGCGGAGGAGTGGCTGGCAGGGTGGGAAGATCGCCGGCACGCCCTCCAGCGCCGTGTGGACGACGCCCAGGAGGCGGCCACCCGCGCCGAACGCCTCGCCGGCCGGCTCCACCCCGCGCGTGCCCGCCTGAAGGCGGCCCGCCGCCGCGACGCGTTCGCCGCGGAGATCGAGACGGCCGTTGAGGCCCTCCAACGCGCCCGTGAACAGGCCGCCGAGGCCAAGGAGCGCTGGCTGGCCCTCCGGGAACGCCGGCTGCGCGGCATCGCGGCGGAGCTCGCCGCCAGCCTCTCGGCGGGCGAACCCTGCGCGGTGTGCGGCTCCCCCGAGCACCCGGCCCCCGCCCGCGAGGCGGCGGACCACGTGGACCGCGCCTCCGAGGAAGAGGCGCTCGCCGCTTCCCAGCGTGCGGGGGAGGCGCGCGAATCGGCCCACCAGCGGCTCGCGGCTCTCCGCGACAGCCACGCCACCGCGGCGACCGAGGCCGCGGTGGCGCCGAGTGCGGCCGAAGCCGCCGGGACGCCCGAGTCAGGACCCGAAGCCGCCGCGGCACCGGCGACGAGACCGGCCCCGGCGGCCCGCACCAGCCCGCACGGCGGCAGAACGCCGACGAGAGAGCACCCCACATCGGGGAGCACCCCGAGTACCGACGCTCCCGGCACCGACGCCCCCAGTACGGACGCCCCGCGCCTCGACGCGCCCAGTGTCGGGGCACTGGCGGCCATGGTCGAGGAGTTGGAGAGTGCGCACGCTCACGCGCACGCGCAGGCGGGTACCGCCCATCAGGCCCGCGAGGCGTTGGCCGCCGCGGAGCGGGAGTTCCAGGAGCGCGGCGTCGCACGCCAGGAGGGCGAGCGCCGCGCCGCGGGGCGCGTCTCCACGCGGGACGCGCTCCAGCGCGAACGCGCCTCCCTCATCGAGCGGCTGGACCGGGCGCGGGGCGAGGCACCCAGTGTGGCGGCGCGCTACGCGCAGCTGGAGCGTCAGGCCGCGCTCTTGTCCGGGGCAGCCCAGGCGGCACAGGCGGCGCAGGGCGCCGCCGCGCACCTTGCCGAGGCCCGCGCGTACCGCTCCGAGGCCGCCCGCCAGGCCGGCTTCGACTCCGCGGACGACGCGGCGCGGGCCGTGCTGCCCGCCTCGGAACAGCGCGAGCTGCGGGAGAGGCTGGAGCGCGGGCGGGTCGAGGAAGCAGCCGTACGCGAGGAGCTGGCCGATCCGGCGCTCGCCGCGGCGGCGGCCAGGCCCCCGGCAGACCCCGAGACGGCCCGCGCGGCGGCAGAGGAAGCGGAAGGACGACTGCGCGCCGCCGAGGCCGCACACCACGCGGCGGGCAGCCGCGTCGAGGCGCTGGACGAGCTGGGCGGGCGCGCGGTGGCGACCGCCCGCCGGGTCGCCCCGCTGCGCGCGGCCTACGACCGGGTCGCCCGGCTCGCGGGGCTGACGGCGGGCACCTCCGCCGAGAACGAGCGGCGCATGCGGCTGGAGTCGTACGTGCTGGCCGCCCGTCTCGAACAGGTCGCCGAGGCGGCCTCGGCCCGCCTCGACCGGATGTCGGACGGCCGCTACACGCTGGTGCACTCGGGGGAGCGGACCGGCGGGCGCGGCAGGTCCGGTCTGGGGCTGCACGTGGTGGACGCCTGGACCGGCGCCGAACGCGACACCGCGACCCTCTCCGGCGGGGAGACGTTCTTCGCGTCCCTCGCGCTGGCCCTGGGGCTCGCGGACGTGGTCACCGACGAGGCGGGCGGCTCCCGGCTGGAGACGCTCTTCATCGACGAGGGCTTCGGCAGCCTGGACGAGCAGACGCTGGACGAGGTGCTGGACGTGCTGGACTCGCTGCGCGAACGCGACCGCTGTGTCGGCATCGTCAGCCACGTCGCCGACCTGCGGCAGCGCATCCCCGCCCAGCTGGAGGTCGTCAAGTCCCGGGCGGGCTCCGCGGTGCGCCACCACACGGCACCCGCCCCGGGCTGACGCCCCTGCCCGCCGCTGAAGCCGGGTAACCGGGCAAGGGGCGACCAGGCGCCGCGGGCGTGGCCGGACCGGGCCCCGGTCCGGCCACGCCCGAGCCCGGGCTCAGAGCGCGGACAGCTCGGCGACCAGGTCGTCGAGGCCCAGGGAGCCCAGCGAGAGAGCGGCCATATGCCACGACTTGGCGTCGAAGGCGTCGCCGTGTGCCCGCTGGGCCGCGGCCCTGCCCTGGAGCCAGGCGCGTTCGCCCAGCTTGTAGCCGATGGCCTGTCCCGGCATGCCCAGGTAGCGGACCAGCTCGCTCTCCACGAACTCCGCGGGGCGGCCGCTGTGCATGCCGAAGAACTCCTGCGCGAGCGCGGGGGTCCACCGCTCGCCGGGGTGGAAGGGCGAGTCGGCGGGGATCTCCAGCTCCAGGTGCATGCCGATGTCGACGACCACTCGTGTCGCGCGCATCATCTGGGCGTCGAGGTACCCGAGCCGCTGCTCGGCGTTGGTCAGGAACCCGAGCTCGTCCATCAGCCGCTCCGCGTACAGGGCCCAGCCCTCGGCGTTGGCGCTGACCATGCCGACGGTCGTCTGGTAGCGGGAGAGCTTGTCGGCGACGTACGTCCACTGCGCTAGTTGCAGATGGTGTCCTGGCACGCCCTCGTGGTACCAGGTGGTGACCAGGTCGTACACAGGGAACCTGGTCTCGCCCATGGTGGGCAGCCAGGTGCGGCCCGGGCGGGAGAAGTCCAGCGAGGGCTGGGTGTAGTAGGGCGCGGCGGCGCTCCCGGGCGGGGCGATGCGCGACTCGACCCTCCGCACCTTCTCGGACAGCTCGAAGTGGGTGCCGTCCAGCTCCGAGATGGCCTGGTCCATCAGCCCCTGAAGCCACTCGCGGACCTCGTCGACGCCGTCGACGGCCTCGCCGTGGGTGTCCAGGTGGCGCAGCGCCTCCCAGGGGGTCTCCGCGCCGGGCAGGATCTTCTCCGCCTCGGTGCGCATCTCGGCCAGCAGCCGGTGGAACTCCTGCCAGCCGTAGCGGTAGGCCTCCTCCAGGTCGAGGTCGGCGCCGTTCCAGTAGCGGGACCAGAGCGCGTAGCGCTCGCGGCCGACGGTCTCCTCGGCGCCCGCGACGCCCGGCTGGTAGACGTCGCGCAGCCAGTCGCGCAGCTCGCGGATGGCGCGGGTCGCCTCGGCCGCCGCGCCGTCCAGTTCGCCCCGCAGGGCGTCGGGGCCCTCGCCGGCGAACTGTGCGAACCAGCCGCGCTTGTCGCCCCCTTCCGCCTCGCCGAGCCACTCCGTCAGCTGGCCGAGCACGGTGGAGACCTGCCGCGGCCCGGCGAACAGGCTCCGGGACAGCCCTTCCGCCAGTGAGGCGCGGTAGCCGTCGAGCGCGACGGGCATCGCCCGCATCCGCGCGGCGACCTGCTGCCAGTCCGCCTCCGTCTCGGACGGCATCACGGTGAAGATGCCGCGCACCGAGTGCACGGGCGAGCTGAGGTTGCTGACCGCGCGCAGGCTCTCGCCTGCCTCGTGGACGGCCAGCTCGGCTTTGAGACGTTCGCGCAGCAGCCGTGCGCAGCGCCGCTCCTCGTCGCTGTCCCCGCCGGGGCGGGCCTCGGCCGCGGCCAGCTCGTCCAGCGTGGCGCGGCAGAGGGCGGCCATGGCCTCCTGGCCCGCGGGGGAGAAGTCGGGCAGTTTTCCGTGGCTCTCCGGCACCCCGAGGTAGGTGCCGGAGATCGGGTCGAGGTCGACGAGCGCGTCGACGTAGGTGTCGGCCACCTGGCGCGGCAGGGGGGCGGCGGGCGCTGAGGCGTTTGCATCGGACATGGGACCCATCCTCGTACGGGCGGGCCCACCGCGTCAGCTCCCCCGGTACGCGGGCCGCGAACGCGCGGCGCGGAGGCCGGGCAGGCGCGGGGGCGGAGGCCGGGCAGGCGCGCGGCGACGCTCAGTGGGGTGCGACGGCGGCGGGCTCCAGCGCGGCGGTCACCACCACGGTGCCCTCTTCGACCTGGTAGTCGAGCGGCAGCCCCAGACCGCGCATCGTGGCGACCATGCCGGTGTTGGATGCTTGCGTGACGGCGTAGACGCTGTGGCAGCCTCCCTCGCGCGCCAGGTTCGTGAGCCTGCGCAGGAGGGCTGAGCCGATACCGCGTCGCTGCCAGGCGTCCTCGACCAGCAGCGCGGCCTCCGTCTCGTCACCGTCCCACAGCAGATGACCGAGCGCGACCAGCTCGCCCGCGGCCGACTCCACGGCCAGTGTGCGGCCGAACCGGGGCGAGAGCAGGTGGCGCAGGTAGCTGTCGGCGTCGCCCACGGGGCCGTGGTACCGGCGGCCGAGGGTCTCGTGCGAGCAGCGCGCGTGCATCGCCAGCGCCGCTTCCAGATCGCCCTCGTCGGCGCGGCGGACGGTGACGGACAGGCCCTCGGGAAGGGCGAGCGCGTCGGTGTGCCGAGGCGTCCGCCGGCCCAGGCAGGCGTCGAACTCCACCAGCGCGTGCGCCCGTGCGTACTCGGTTGGGGTGAAGGGCACGTGGGGGCGTTCCACGACGATCTCTCCTCCGGCGGGGTCGGGCAGGCGTAGCGACGTGCCCTCAAGTGTGCCCTGAGCCGGGGTGTCTCCGGGGACCGAACGGATGCGGCAACGGCCCAGCAACCGGCGCAGGGCGAGCGGGAGTTCGGCGCTGTCGAGCGCTGTGCGGGTGGCCAGCCCGAGGACGCGTGCGGGGGTGTCCACCAGGTCGTGCGCGTCGGCCCGCTCGGTGTGCACGTCGGTGCCGCCCGCCTCGGCGAGCGCTCCCGCAAGGTCCTCCGCCTGCAAGCAGGCGGGGGCACGCAGCAGGAACTCGTCCACCGTGCGGTCGCCCAACGGGTGGGTCTGGAGCGCGAGGACGTCCACGCTTCCGGCCGCGAGCGCTGCGCACACCCGCGCCAGGGAGCCCGGTTCCTCGCGCACGGTGGCCCGCACCCGCCACAGCGCCCTCGCCCCGGCCGGCGCGGGCCGCTGCCCTGGCGAGGCGGCCGCCTCCGTGGCCTCCCCTACGCACACTTCGGGTGCGGCCGCGGGGCACCACGCCCGCCACCCTGCTCGGGCGGCCCGCAGCGCACGGTGCCAGGGACGCGGAGGGGCGGCCTTGTGCCCGGTCTTCTTCGCCGCGGAGTCGTCAGCCATGCGCTCACCCTCTCGGACGGGTGTTGCCCGGCCACGAACGGTGCGTGACGAGTGCGTAACAGGGCACCTCGACCGGTGCACGTCCTTCTTCCGTCATGGGCGCGTACCGGCGGAGACCGCCTGCCGGGCCAGCCGCCGCAGGGCCCATCCGCAGTGGTGCGCGTAGAGCCGCTGGAGCACCGGCACCAGCGGCCCGCCCACCCGCGTCCACCACGTCGCCGGTCTGCTGTACGCGCGCACGGTCAGCCAGACGCGCCCGTCCGCCGCGTGCTCGACCCAGAACGCCTCCTCGCCGCACTCGGGGTGCCCGGGAAGGGTGCCGTACGCCCACCCGGCGTGGCGCTCCTCCTCGACGGCCCACACCACCCGGCAGGGCCCCTGCACCCGCAGCCGTCCCACGCCCAGCCCGACCGTGACCCGCACCCCGGGTGCCGCCCGCTCGGCGTCCGCCCGCACCCGCACCCCCATCGCACGGTGCATCCGCCACTCCAGCAGGGCGCGCGAGGCCACCGCGAAGACGGGCTCGCCGGCGCCCAGCAGGGTGCGCACGCGCAGGCCGTTGAAGCCGGGAGGGGTCACCCCCTGCGCGGTGCGGCCGACGGGGGAGTAGGTGAAGGGAACGCCCATGTTGCCCAGTCTCCCGCACCCCAGGCATCCCCCGGAGGGGCCTGGAGCCTACTGCCCCACCCTGCCGGGCTGGAGCACCTTGGTGAACAGCACGGCGCCGCCCTCTTCACGCAGCCGCACGGTCAGTTCGCCGGTGGAGGCGTCGATGTCGACCTGGCCGAAGTACTGTCCGCCCTCCGTCGGGGGAGTGTTCGCGCGTGTCGGTGCCTTGACGAACTTCTGGTCGGGGCCGAAGGTGCCGTCCAGTTCGAGCGCGGCGAAGCCGCCCGCGTTCATCGGTCCAGAGACGAACTCCCAGAACGGCGCGAAGTCCTTGAAGGCGGCCTTGTCCGGGTCGTACCGCTGGGCGCACGTGTAGTGCACGTCGGTGGTGAGCCACACCGTGCCGGTGACCCGGCGGTGCTTGATGTGCCGCAGCAGCTCCGCGATCTGCAACTCGCGGCCGAGCGGGGCGCCCGGGTCGCCCTGCGCGACCGCCTCGTAGTCGGTCTTGCCGTCCGGGACGACGAGCCCCAGCGGCATGTCCGAGGCGATCACCTTCCAGGTGGCGCGGGAGCGCGAGAGCTCACGCTTGAGCCACTCCAGCTGCCGCTCGCCGAGGATGCCCTGCGCGTCGTCCGGCTGCCGTCCCGGCGAATTGGCGTTGCGGTAGGCACGCATGTCGAGGACGAAGACGTCGAGGAGCGGACCGTGCCGCACCACGCGGTGGACGCGCCCGTCGTCGTCCCCCGGGCGCAGCGTTCCGACCGGGAAGTACTCGCTGAAAGCCCGCAGGGAGCGGGCCGCCAGCGTCGAGACGTCCTTGACCGTGTACCGGTCGTCGTCGAGGATCTCGCCCGGGTACCAGTTGTTGAGCACCTCGTGGTCGTCCCACTGCACGATCCACGGCACCTGCGCGTTGAAGTCGCGCAGCTTGCGGTCCAGCAGGTTGTAGCGGAAGTTGCCGCGGAACTCCGCCAGTGTCTCGGCGACCTTCGACTTCTCCTCGGTGGTGACGTTCCGCCACACGCCGCCGTTTGGGAGCTCGACGCGCTCCTGGATGGGGGAGTCGGCGTAGATGGCGTCGCCGCTGTTGAGGAAGAAGTCCGGGTTCAGCCGGCGCATCTCGGCGAAGATGGGGTAGCCGCCGCGGTCGGGGTTGATGCCCCAGCCCTGTCCCGCCAGGTCGCCCGACCACAGGAACCGCACGTCCCGCCTGCGGTGGGGTGCGGTGCGGAAGGTGCCGTACACCGGCTCACCGGTGCGCCGCGGATCGTCGGGATCGGCCAGGGTCACCCGATAGTGGATTTGTTCTCCCGCCGGGAGCCCGTGCAGCGCCGTACGCCCTGTGAAGTCCGTGTCCGGGCCGACGAGCGGCCCGTGCCACCGGCGCGGGTTGCGGAACGTCTCGGTCGCCGACGTCTCGACCAGCATGCGCGCCCGGCGGTCCGAGCGCACCCACACCAGCCCGGAGGACGCGGTCACGTCCCCGGCCTGGACACCCCAGTCGGCCGACGGGCGGCCGCGGCGGGCCTGCGCGGGCGCCGCCGCGCCCACCAGGGGAAGGGAGAGCGCGGCTCCCGCTGCCGCCGTGCCGCGCAGTACCGCGCGGCGCCCGTGGGATCTGCCGGTGGTCGGATCGGCCTGTGCCATGGACGACTCCTCGATGCGGTGAGATGTCTGACGGTCGCTGCCGCCTCGTCGGTCTCTCGTGCCGGCCGGGTACGCCGGAAGGGGCCGGGCGGCGGTGTGCGGTGACAGCTCTACCCCGCCCGGATGCCGTGCACCCGACGTCCCAGTGAACACCCGCCGTCACACTCGGCAGAAGGGGCACGTCCCGCGTACGTACCGTCAGGACGTTGCGATCGTCCTAGGATGCCGCTTCACGGACAACCGAGACCGCACGCCACACGCACGCCGTTCCCCGGCACGGGAGGCCCGATGACCACCAGCCGAACACCCGCGCAACTGCGCGGGGAAACGCGGGCGCAGGGCCTGGCCCCGCACGGGCCCGAGCGCGTCGCTCGGGCGGAGGAGCTGGTCGCGGCGGCCGAAGAGCTGCCGGGTCATGACACGCCGGAGGGGCGCGCGGCGCTCGCCGAAGCGCTGCTGCATCTTGCCGCGAGCCGCGCGTTGGGCACTGGTGCTCGCGCGTGCGCCCCCCTGGTGGCTCGCGTGCTGGACCTTCAGGACGCACATCCGGACGCCTTCGACGAGGACGCCGGGTTCGCCCTGCTGTGGTCGCTGCGCTGGGCCGTCGAGGACGTGCTCGGCGACCCCGCGGTCCCGGCGGCGGACGTCGAGGGGTGGCTGTCGCTGATGTCCCGCCGCCACGCGCGCGCGGGCCTGTCCCAGCGCGCCGTGCACGCACGGGAGTTCATGGTGGCGCGGGATCTCGGCGACAGTCCCCGCGCCGTCCGCGCCTACGATGCCTGGCTGGAGGCCGGACGCGATGAGAGCGCGGACTGCGCGGGCTGCGAACTCGCCTGGCGCGGACAGGCCCACGCCGCGCGCGCCCAGCAAGCCGACGCCGCACGGCCGGGAGCGGGCGCGGCGGACGACGAGGCGGCGCTGCGGCTGTGGGAACCGGTGCTGCGCGGCGACTACCCGTGCACGAGCCGCAGGTCGGCGCTGCTGGCCGACTCGCTCCCTCCGCTGCTGCGACTCGGCAGGATCGAGGAGGCACGCTCCAGGCACGTCGCCGGGTATCTCCTGGTGCGGGACGCGCCCGCCGCGGGGGGTGCCGCCCTCGCCCCGCACCTGGAGTTCTGCGCCCGCACCGGGAACGAGCCGCGCGGCCTGGAGATCCTCACCGAGCAGAGCGCCGCGGACCGGCAGCAGGGCGGCGACCAGGCGGGGCACGGCGCCTGGATGGCCTCCGTCGCGCTGCTGGCGCGGCGGCTGGTCGAGCTCGGCCGCGGGGACCTGCCCGTGCCAGGGCCCGGTGGCCGCCCCCTGACGGCCGCCGCACTGGAACAGGAAGCCGCCTCGCAGGCGCTGGAGACCGCCGCGCGCTTCGACGCGCGCGCCGCCTCCGACCACCACCGTGCGGCCGTACGCGCCCGGCTCGCGCTGCGGCCGTGCGCTCCCCGGCTCCCGCTCGGAGTGGGCCCCGGCGCGCTGCCGTGGCCCGGGGCGCCGGCCGCGCCCGACCCGCACGGGATGCTCGCCGAGGCGCGCAGGCTGAGCGCGCTCGGCCACCCCTCGGCGGCGACGGCGTGGGTGGCGGCCGACGACGCCGTCACCCGCGGCGGCGTGGACCTCGGCCCGGGCGAGCAGGCCGAGGTCCTCGACCACCTCGCCATGCTGCTCGCGCGCCGTGACCCGGCGGCGGGGGCGGCCCGCTTCACCGAGGCGGCGAGCCTGTTCGCCGGCGCGGGCCTGCCAGGGGAAGCCCTCGCCTGCCGGGCCCGCGCCGTCTTCTCCGCCTCGTTCGCACCGGAGGGCACGCGCGTACCGCCTGAGCCCATCGGCGCGCTGTGCGCCGAGGCCAGGCGGCTGCACGCCGAAGGGCGCGTCGGCACCCGGCACGCCACCGCCGTCCTGCTGACGGGGGCCAGGATGCGGGCGCGCGAACTGAGCCCCTGGGCGGACGGCGACGAGGAGGACGGCACACCCTTCGACGCCGCACGGGGGGCACCCGACGCGCTGGGCCCGGCCGCGGACGCGCTCGACGCCGAGCTGGCCGATCTGATCGCCCTGGCGGAACCCGACAGTGCGGCGCCGGCGGTGCGCGCCCGAATCGCCGAGGCCACCGAGACCCGCGGCCGGCTGGCCGCACAGCGCGGCGCGCCCGCCAGGGCGGCGGAGCTGCTCACGGTGGCGGCCGAGCTCTTCCACCAGGCCGGGCGGCCCTGGGCCGCCACAGGGCCCGAACTCGCGCTCGCCCGCCTGCTCATGGAAACGGGGGACCACAAGCGCGCCGACGAGGTGCTGTGCGGCGCCCTGGAGGAGGACCGCACCGAGGGCCGCGCGGCCCGTACCGCGCACGACCGCGCCCGCCTCCACCTGCTGCACGCCGACGTGCACGCCGCACAGGGGCTCCTGACCGACGAGGCCGCGTCCCTGCGGTCCGCCGTGCACGAATTCGGGACGGCGGGGGAGGGGGACGTGCCCCGCGCGATGCTGCGTCTCGGCGGCTGCCTGCTCGCGCTGGAGGAGACGGACGAAGCAGCTGCCGTGCTGGTCGGTGCCCTGGACGGGCTGCTGGAAGCCGCCGACGAGACGGGCATCGTCCAGGCGTGCGTCTGGCTCGGCCACGCGAGCGGCAGGCCCGAACAGCTGCGGGAAGCCGCCAGGCTGCTGCACAAAGCGGCCCTCGGGCCGCAGCCGTGGCAGGACCGGCACGGGCGCGCCGTCGTCACCCACCTGGCCGCCGACACGCACCGGGCCGGGCACAGGTTCGCCGAGGCGGAGGAGCTGTACGCGGGGGCCGAGGAGCTGTGGCGCGCGCTGGGGGACCACCACGCGGTCATCCGTACGATCCACGCCCGTGCCTGGCTCGCGCGGGAGTCGGGCGCCGAGGTGGCGGAGTCGCTGCGCCGCATGGACGCGGCGCAGGAGGAGATCGCGGCGGTGCTGCGCCGCCAGGAGGCGCAGCTCGACGAGGAGCAGCGGCTCCGCCTGCGGCTGGAGGTCGGCCACACCTTCCGGCAGACCGCCGAGTTGCTCATCGAGCCGGTTCCGCTTCCGCTGCCGCTCTCCGGTGAGCAGGCGGAGGCGGCGCTGGCGTGCTACGCGCAGGGCATCGCGTACGCGGACCGTGCCGTGGAGGCGTTCCGCGCCTGCGGGGAGGCGGGGTTGCACGAGGCGACCAGCGCGGAGCTGCGGGCGGCCGGGCTCGAAGCCGACCTGGGCCGCTACGAAGCGGCCGTGGTCCGGCTCACACGGGTACGCGCCACCTATCCGGAGGGCACGCCCGATCCGCACGGCACCGTCACCGAGCGCATGAGCGAGGCGGGCGCGCTGGAGGTGCGGATCGAGAACGCGCTGAGCTGACGCCCGGGCACGCCCTCGTCGGGCCCTGCGCGGTACGCGGCAGGCGTGAGGCCGTGGTGGACGCCGTTTCTTCCGTGGGTTGGGACAGATTTCAACGACCGGGTGCATGGCAGCAGCGGGCACATCCGTACGATCGTGCGCGGCTCCCGAGGAGCCCCACCCCCCACGATGAACGAGCGTCACGAGCACAGCCAAGAAAGAAGGACGATCAGTATGGGCCTCGGAACCCTTCTACGGAGAAGGCCGAAGCAGGCCGACCGAGGTGGGTGGATGGCCGGGCTTCCGGCCGACGCCGGGTTCGCCGTGCTGCGGATCACCGATCCGGTCGGTGAGCCGCTGCCGAATGCCGAGATCACTCTGACGTCCAGCGAGACGGGTCGCCGCATGGTCAGAACGACCAGCGACCCCTACGGCCTCGTCACGGCCGCGCTGCCACACGGTACGTACGCTGTCATGGCCACGCTGGAAGGCTTGCAGCCCGCCCACCGCACTCTCGACGTCGTCGCGGGCACCCGGCCCGCGCCGGAGAGCATCCAACTGCTGTCGGGCCAGACGCCGGAGCTGCCGCAGCCCGGAGTCTGGCTCATCGATCCGCCGCACACGGCGATCCGCTTCGTCGCGCGGCACGTCGGCATGGCCAACGTGCACGGCAGGTTCACCCGCTTCGAGGGCGGGATACGCGTCGCCGAACAGGTCGAGGACAGCTATCTGGAGATCAGTATCGAGGCGGCGAGCATCGCCACGGGCAACAGATCCAGGGACGACCATCTGCGCTCCGCGGACTTCCTGGACGTCGAGCGCCACCCCTACCTGCACTTCGCGAGCAACCGGTTCATCCACCGCTCGGGCTCCAGGTGGACGGTTCAGGGCACGCTCACGCTGCACGGCGTCAGCCGCACCGTGAGCCTGGACACCAACTACCTGGGCGCGGTCAACGGCGGATACGGCGAGGAGCTGCGGTGCGCCGCCCGCGCCACCGCCGAACTCCACCGCGAGGACTACACCTTGAACTGGCGGAACATGCTGGCCCGCGGTATCGCCATCGTCGGCCCCACGGTCCAGCTGGAGATGGACGTGCAGGCCATGTACCGCACGCACGACACCCCGACACCGCCGCAGTGACCCCGCGGTGACCGCCGCACCCCGTGGCCTGGCCCGCCGCCGGATCGGGTCGCGGGGTGCGGCCGCCGGTCACGGCCCCTCGCTCAGGCCGGGGCCGGCCGCCTCGGCCGTGTCCGTCACGACGCGGGCGACGGCCGCCGGGTCGTCGTTCATCGGTACGTGTCCGCAGCCGCGCAGCCGCACCAGGCGGGCGCCAGGGATCGTGTGCTTGGCCCGTACGCCCTGGCGGCGCAGCAGCAGCCTGTCGCGGTCGCCCCAGCCGATCGTCACCGGTACATCCGCGATGTCGTGATCGAAGCGCGAACCGGGGCGACGCCCTTCCGCGAGGACCGGAGCGAAGCCGCTGCCCTGCCGCAGCGCGCGGGTCTCGGCGACCACGGAGTCGGGCGAACGCCGGCCGGGGCGGGCGTAGATGGTGCTGGTCAGCGCGGCACGACCCGCGGCGGAGCGGGCCACGGGACCGAGCAGCGCGTCCGGCAGCGCCCGCGCCCCCGCCCGCATGCCGCGCAGCACGGCGAAGGCGTACAGCCGCTCCGGTGTGGTGTAGAAGCCGGCGGGGGAGAACGCGGTCACCGACCGCGCGTGGCCGTGCAGGCCCATCTCCAGTGCCAGCAGCCCGCCCAGCGAGTTGCCCACCACGTGCGGACGTTCGACGCCCAGCGCCGTGCACGTGTGGGCCAGCAGCGGCACGATCTCGTCGATCCCGTAGGAGAGACCTTCGGGCAGCCCGGGTGAGGCGCCGAACCCCGGCAGGTCGACGGCGATCACGTCGTAGCTTCCCGCGAGGACGGTGAGCACCGGCTCCCACGCCTGCCAGTGGTGTCCTATGCCGTGCAGCAGCAGCATCGGTTCACCTTGTCCGCGCCGCTCGTAGGCGACCTCGAACGCGGGCAGCCCGGGCGGGGAGACCTGGACGGTGGAGGCGGAGACGCGGGCGGGTGTCTGTGGGGTGAAGACGGCGGGCATGACCACTCCTGGTTCCTGTGGCGCGGTTCGCTGCGGCAGGCGGCTGGTTGACACGATGTCAGCAAGGGGCCCGGCACGGAAGCCCCGCGCACCACGGCGGCCGCGCCGCCGATGGCATGATGACCAGGTGAGCGCAGACGCGACCGAGGTCTTCCAGGGACACCGCCCCGTGCTCTTCGGCGTGGCCTACCGCATGCTCGGCCGCGTGGCCGACGCCGAGGACGTCGTGCAGGAAGCGTGGCTGCGCTGGTCGGCGGCCGACCGCGCACAGGTGCGCGAGCCGCGCGGCTACCTCGTCCGCGTCACCACCCGGCTGGCCCTCGACCGGCTCCGCCAGGTGCGCTCCAGGCGTGAGGCCTACGTCGGCTCCTGGCTGCCCGAGCCCCTGGTCACCGACCTCGCCCCGGCCGCGGCCCGCGAGCACCAGGACGGTGCCGAGCGCGCGATGCGGGCCGAGTCGGTCTCGGTGGCCCTGCTCGTCGTCCTGGAGTCGCTCTCCCCGCTGGAGCGCGCCGTGTTCGTGCTGCGGGAGGCGTTCGGCTTCCCGTTCGCCGAGATCGCCGGGACGCTGGAGCGCAGCGAGGCCGCCGTGCGGCAACTCGCGGGCCGCGCCCGGCGGCACGTGGCCGAGCGCAAGCCGCGCTTCGACGTCGACCCCGGGCTCCAGCGCGACCTGACCGAGCGCTTCCTCGCGGCCGCCGTCGACGGCGACCTCGACGGACTGCTCCGCCTGCTGGCGCCGGACGTGCGGCTGCTCTCCGACAGCGCGGGCAAGGCGAAGGCGCCGCGCAGGGTCATCGACGGTGCGGACAAGGTCGGCCGTTTCCTGGCCGCCGTCGGACCGCAGGCCGTGGAATTCTCCCTCGGCTTCCGCTTCCTGGAGCTCAACGGGGCCCAGGCTCTGCTGGCGACCCACGAAGGACGCGCCGACACCGTTTTCGCCCTCGACGTGGCCGGCGGACTCATCCAGGCCGTCTACCTCATACGGAATCCGGACAAGCTCGCCCACCTGCACGGCGCCGCCGCCGGTGCGGGCGAGGAGAGGGCCGGAGCCGCGGTGGGTCACAGGCCGCCCGCGACCCGCAGTACGGCCCCCGAGGTGTAGGACGCCTCGTCCGACAGCAGCCAGGCGACCGCGTCGGCGATCTCCTCGGGCTCGCCGGGGCGCCCCGCCGGTGTGGTCCTCGCCTTCTTCCAGGCGCGGTCCGGGTCCCCCATCGCGGCGTGCATCCCGGTCAGCACTGAGCCCGGCTGCACGCAGTTGACCCGTACGCCCTCGCCGGTGAACTCCTTGGCCAGACCCACCGTCATCGCGTCGACCGCGGCCTTCGAGGCCGCGTAGTGCACGTACTCGCCGGGGGAGCCGAGGGTGGCGGCGGAGGAGGAGACGTTCACGATGGCGCCGCCCTGCCCGCCGTGCGCGGTCGACATCTCGCGCAGCGCGCGGCGGGCGCACAGCAGCGCTCCCGTCACGTTGACGTCCACCACCCGCCGCATCACCTCGGGCGCCGTCTCGGTGAAGCGGCCCAGCGGCCCGGAGATCCCCGCGTTGTTGACCAGACCCGTGACCGGTCCGATTGCGGAGCGCACCGTGTCGAAGAGGCCGTCGACCGCCTCGGCGTCGCTGGTGTCCACCCGCGCGGTGACCGCGTCGCCGCCGGCTGCCCGTACCGCCTCAGCCGTCCGGGCGGCCGCCTCCTCGTCATGTGCGTAGCCGATGCCCACGTGGTGCCCGGCGCGGGCGAGGCGCAGCGCCGTCGCGGCGCCGATGCCCCGGCTCCCGCCCGTGACGACGGTGACGCGCTGGAGGGTGGCGGGGATGTCGGGGCCGGACATGGGGCTCCTCCGGGGGCGGGGCGAGACGGGCGGCTGATCGATGATCGATCATTTCAGCGCCCCCGAAGCTCCGCAAGAGCCGGTGCACGGCGGCTCCACAAGAGCCTGCGGGGCGGCGCGCGCACCGCCGCCGGCCCACCGCGTCGATTGGTCTTGACCAAGGGTGGGGGCCGTCCTATCGTCAGGGACATACGCAAGGGCCTTTAAAAAACAAGGACACATAAACACCGCCACACCGCCCGCTGGGCGAACGGGGATTGCGGAGGCAAGGGTGGGGACCACGCAGCTGGAGACGGTGCCGGAGCCCAAATACTGGCACCTGAAGACGGTGCTCTCCGAAGCGCTCGACTCCGAGTTCGCGGTCGGCGAGATCCTGCCGAACGAACGCGAGCTGGCCGCCCGCTTCGGCGTCGCCCGCGCGACGCTCCGACAGGCGCTGGAACAGCTCGAACTGGAGGGCCGCCTCCAGCGCCGCCGCGGCGTCGGCACGACGGTCGCGCCGCCCCGCGTCGGCGTGGACGTCGGTTCGGAGAGCGGCCCCCACACCTGGCCGGGCGCCCCGGGCGACGCCTGGCACACCGAGGACCACGCCTGCGTGGCAGCCCCCTCGACCGTGGCGCAGCTGCTCGACGTGGACACCGAAGCGCCCGTGCACGCGGTGCGGCGCAGCCGGATGACCGGCGGCCAGCAGGTGGCGTCCGAGACCCTCTACGTCCCCGCCGCCACGGTCCCCGCCGTCCCCACGGACGAGCAAGGCACCGAGGGCGCGGGCGGCACGTTGCACCCCACGGCCCGCGCCCGCACCGTCCTGCGCGCACTCCACCAGTGCGAGCTGGGGGGTCAGGACCGTACCGTCGAGCTGGGTTCCGCACGCGCCGACGACGCGCGCCGTCTCGACCGGCTGCCCGGAGCGCCGGTGCTCCTCGTCACCACGCGCTACCTCGTCGACGGCCGCACGGCGGCGGTCTCCCTCGCCACCTACCGGGCGGACACCTGCCGGCTGTCGTTCAGCGACGGCGACGCGATGTCCCTGATGGCGAGCTGACCTCCACTCTCCCGCCCGCGGCTGCGGCTAGTGGGCCGCTTCGGGCTCGTCCAGCGTGAAGAGTTCGTTCTCCGCGCGGTCCAGGGCGACCCGCAGCGCCCCCGTCGCCACGGCCGTCTCTCCCAGGTGTGAGAGGGCCACGCGCGGCGGCCTGAGGCAGTAGCGCGCCAACTCGGCGCGCAGCGGGTCCAGCACGCCGTCCAGGCCCGAGGCCCAGCCGCCGACCACCAGCAGCTCGGGATCGAGCGCCAGCACGAGGGCCGCCACGTCGTGGACCAGGCGGGCGAGGAAGCGGTCCATGGCGCGCCGCGCCTGGTCGTCGCCCCCCTTGGCCTGCGCGAACACCCGCGCCACAGCCGCCTCGTCGAGCGGATGCAGCGGCTCGTCCGTGGTGGACAACAGCCGCTCAGGCGTCGCCTCCCTGCCGAGCAGATGCAGCGCGCCGATCTCCCCGGCCGCGCCGCCGAAGCCCCGGTGCAGCCGCCCGCCGATCAGCGACCCCGCGCCGGGGCTCAGCCCGGCGAGCACCATCACCACGTCGTCCACGCCCCGTGCGGCGCCCTTCCAGTGTTCGGCCAGCGCGGCGGCGTTCGCGTCGTTCTCCACCAGCACGGGGCAGCTGAACGAGCGCCGCAGCCGCTCACCGAGCGGGAGACCCGTCCAGCCGGGGAGCGCCGTGCCCAGGTGCACCGTCCCGTCGGCCTCCACGATGCCCGGCGTGCCGACGCCGACCGCGCGCAGCGTGTCCCGCGCGGTGCCGGTGCGGCGCAGCAGCTCGGCGAGGGTGGCCCGGCACTTCTCCAGCCGCACGTCCGCCGGCGCCGTCTCGGCGATCTCCCGGGTCAGCGACCCCAGGATGCGGCCCGTCAGGTCCGAGAGCACGGCGGCCACCCGGTGCGGGCCGATCTCCAGCCCCAGCAGGTGGCCCGCCTCGGCCCGGAAGCGGAACCGCCGCGCGGGGCGGCCGCGCCGCGCCGCGCCGCGCGGCGGGTCCGGGGCGTCCTCGGCCTCGGCCACCAGGCCCGCCTCGATGAGGTCCTCCACCACGCCCTCGACCGTGGGGCGCGACAGCCCGCTCGCGTGTACCAGTTCGGTGAGGGTCAGCGCCGTCGGCGTCGCCGGTCCGCGCAGCGCCCGCAGCACGACCGTGGAATTGATCCGCCGCAGCAGGGACGGATCCCGTCCGCTCAGACCGCTCACGCTCCGCCTCCCTGCCTGTGCGCGTGGGGCGGATCGTAACCGCTCCGGCCGATCACGGCGAGTGGCGCGGGTACCCCGTCAGCGGGGGCCGCGTATCCGCGAGCGGAAGAGCCGCCCAACCGGCTGTCGGAACCGGAAGGTTGACTGGTCGTATGCACCTCGCGCACCACCTCACAGCGCTCGGCCGCCTGCGGGCGGAGCCCGCCGCCCACATCGCCGTCTTACGCGCCGCCGAGCCGGAGCCCGACGGGGATCCGGCCGCACTCCTCACGGCCGAGGAGGAGGTGCGCGGCGATCACGAGGCCCTGCTCGTCCTGCTGTCCCGGCAGTGGGGCGAGCCGCACGTGCTGGATCTGGGCCCGCACCTGCTGGCCGCCGCGGACGGGGCCGGGCTGCCCGAGCCGGAGGGCAGCCTGTGCTGGCGCGTCGCGCGGCTCGCGTTCTGGACGGTGGAGGGCCGCTGGATCGGGCTCGGCCTGGCCCGCCGCAGCGAGGCGGTACCGCTGCAACTGCTCGCCGCCGTGGGGGAGCGGGGGCGGCAGGCCCCTGCCCCGTCAGTCCCCGGGTGAGGCGACTGCCCCATCAGTCCTCGGGTGAGGCGACCAGGCGCAGTCTGCCGAACTCCGCGGCCAGCGCCGGCGGTGTGTAGTGCGCGTTCAGGCCGCTGGGATTGGGCAGCACCCACACCGGCACCCCGCCGATCCGCCGCTCCTGCGGGCCCATCGCGGCCTTGCGCTCGTCGAAGGCGGCCCGGTAGGCGGTCACGCCGAGGACGGCCAGCCAGTGGGGCCGCAGCAGGGCGACCTTCTCCTCCAGCAGCCGCCCGCCCTCGGTGAACTCCTCCCGGGACAGCTCGTCGGCGCGCGCCGTGGCCCGGGCCACCACGTTGGTGATGCCCAGGCCGTAGGAGAGCAGCTCGTGCTCCTCATGGGGGTGCAGTCGGCGCGGAGTGAAGCCGGAGGCGTGCAGCGCGGGCCAGAAACGGTTGCCGGGACGGGCGAAGTGGTGGCCCGTCGCCGCCGAGAGCAGCCCCGGGTTGATGCCGCAGAACAGCACCCGCAGCCCTTCGGCCGCCACGTCGGGCACTGGGGGCACCTCCCGGACGGAGTCTGGGGGAGTGCCGCGGGCGGCCTCCAGCTCCTCCTGGGTGAAGCGCGGGCTCAGAGGATCGCCCCCGGCCGGTAGGCGGCGGCGTCCGGGTGCAGCGCGGCGACCTCCTGGACGCGGGCGACGACCTCGGCCGTCTGCGCCGCCGCCGCCCCGGTGAAGGAGAGCCGGTCGGCCATCAGCGCGTCCAGCGCGGCGCGGTCCAGCGGAATGCGGGTGTCGGCCGCCAGCCTCTCCAGCAGTTCGTTGTGCTCGGCGCCCTTGCGCATCGCCAGCGCGGAGGCCACCGCGTGCTCCTTGATGGCCTCGTGTGCGACCTCGCGGCCGACCCCGGCGCGCACGGCGCCCATCAGCACCTTCGTCGTCGCCAGGAACGGCAGGTAGCGGTCCAGCTCCCGCGCCACCACGGCGGGGAAGGCGCCGAACTCCTCCAGCACCGTCAAGAACGTCTCGACCATGCCGTCGAAGGCGAAGAACGCGTCAGGCAGCGCCACGCGCCGCACCACCGAGCAGGAGACGTCGCCCTCGTTCCACTGGTCGCCCGCCAGCTCGGCCGCCATGGAGGCGTAGCCGCGCAGGATCACCATCAGGCCGTTCACGCGTTCGCACGAGCGGGTGTTCATCTTGTGCGGCATCGCCGACGAGCCGACCTGGCCCTCCTTGAAGCCCTCGGTCACCAGCTCCTGTCCCGCCATCAGCCGGATCGTCCTGGCCAGCGACGAGGGCGCGCCACCCAGCTGCACCAGGGCGCTGACCACCTCGTGGTCCAGCGAACGCGGGTACACCTGGCCGACGGAGGTCAGGACCCGCCCGAAGCCGAGGTGCTCGGCGGTCCTGCGCTCCAGGTCGGCCAGTTTGGCGGCGCCCTCTTCTCCGCCGCCCATCAGGTCCAGCATGTCCTGCGCGGTGCCGACCGGACCCTTGATGCCGCGCAGCGGGTAGCGGCGCAGCAGCTCCTCCAGCCGTTCGAAGGCGACCAGCAGCTCGTCCGCGGACGTCGCGAACCGCTTGCCCAGCGTCGTGGCCTGCGCGGCGACGTTGTGCGAGCGGCCCGCCATCACGAGCGCCGCGTGTTCGCCCGCGAGCGTGCCCAGCCGGCTCAGCGCCGCCACCGTGCGGTCCCGCACCAGCTGGAGGGAGAGGCGGATCTGGAGCTGTTCGACGTTCTCCGTCAGGTCACGCGAGGTCATGCCCTTGTGCACCTGCTCGTGCCCGGCCAGCGCGTTGAACTCCTCGATGCGGGCCTTCACGTCGTGCCGGGTGACCTTCTCGCGCTCCGCGATCGAGGCCAGGTCCACGGTCTCCAGCACCCGCTCGTAGTCGGCGAGCGCCTCCTCGGGCACGGCGACACCCAGGTCCCGCTGGGCCTTCAGCACGGCGAGCCACAGCCGCCGCTCCAGCACGATCTTCGACTCGGGGGACCAGATGCGGACCAGCTCGGGGGAGGCGTAGCGGGACGCCAGGACGTTCGGGATGCGCGGCTTGTCACTCACGCCGCCCGAGTCTACGGGCCGCTGTGCGGTGCCCTGCCGCTGACCTGCTGGGAGCCGGGCCCGGCCGGGGGCCGGGCCGCCCCTGTGGGTGCCTCGCGGTCTGCCGGTGCGTTGTGGCTGGTCGCGCGGTCCCCCGCGCCCCTTCGGGGCGCCTGTCAGCTCAGAGGGGGGTCAGCTCGGGGCGCTTGGGGGCGCGCCCGTCGCCGGAGGAACGGCCGGTCAGCCGGCGGCCTATCCACGGCAGCAGATGGACGCGGGCGAAGCGCAGGTCCGCCAGGCGGCGGGTGGGCCAGGACGGCGGCCGGGAGGGCGGCAGCGGTGCGTCCCAGTCCGCCTCGGCGGGCAGCCCGAGCCGCTGCCAGACGGCCTCGGCGACACGGCGGTGCCCCTCGGCGCTCAGGTGCAGCCGGTCGTCGGCCCACAGCCGGGGGTCGGACAGCGTCCGGGACCCGAACAGGTCGACGACCACGGCGCCGTGCCGCTCGGCCAGCTCGTCGATGAAGGCGAACAGCTCCTCCATGCGGGCCCGGTACCTCTCCAGCACCGGGCCGCTGCGGCCGGGGCTGCGCATCAGGACGAGAGTGCCGCAGGACGGCGCCAGCTTGCCGACGGCCTCCTCCAGCAGCGCGCACACCCGTGCCGTGTCGCAGCGCGGCCGCAACACGTCGTTGAGCCCGCCCACCAGCGTCACCAGGTCGGCGCCCATGGCCACCGCGGGGTTGACCTGGTCCTCGGTGATCTGGCCGATGAGCTTGCCGCGTACGGCCAGGTTGGCGTAGCGGAAGCCGGGCTCAAGCGCGGCCAGCCTGGCCGCCAGCAGGTCGGCCCAGCCGCGGTAGGCGCCGCCGGGCAGCACATCCGACATGCCCTCGGTGAACGAGTCTCCCAGGGCCACGAACGAGCGGATGGGGGAGGCGGGTTGCGAGGACGCCGCGGGGGAGGAAGCTGTGCTGGTCACGGTCGCCCATGGTAACCCGTTGCCCCGAGCAACGACTCCGGCCCTCGGGGCAACGGGCACTACCTCGCGCGGCCTACGGCCGCCCGACCAGCTCCCGCAGGACGTCCTCCATCGTCACCACGCCGGTGGCGCGCCCGTCCGGGCCCGTCACCGCGGCCAGGTGCGTACCGCTGGACCGCATCGCGCCCAGCACGTCGTCCAGCGGCAGAGAGGCCCTCACCCGGGCGATCGGCCGCATCGCGGTCAGCGGGAACGGGGCCTCGCGCGGTGAGGCGTCCAGCGCGTCCTTGACGTGCAGGTAGCCCAGTACGCGTCCGTCGTCGTCGACCACGGGGAAGCGGGAGAACCCGGACTCGGTCGACAGCCGCTCCAGGCCCTCGGGCGTCACCCCCCGGCCCGCGATGACCACCTTCGGCAGCGGCTGTGCCACGTCGCCGACCGGCCGCCTGCCCAGCTCCAGGGCATCGCGCAGCCGCTCGGTCGAGCGGTCGTCCAGCAGCCCGGCCTCGCTGGAGTCGGCGACCATCTGCGCCAGGTCGTCGTCCGAGAACGCCGCCTCGACCTCGCTCTTGGGCTCCACACGGATCAGCTTGAGCAGCCCGTTCGCGAACGAGTTCACCGCGAAGATCACCGGGCGCAGCGCCCGCGAGAGCGCCACCAGCGGCGGCCCCAGCAGCAGCGCGGCCCGCTCGGGCCCCGCCAGCGCGATGTTCTTGGGCACCATCTCGCCCAGCAGCATGTGCAGGTACGTCGCCAGTGACAGGGCGATCACGAACGAGACGCCGTGCGCGATGCCGTCCGGCACGCCCATCGCGTGGAAGACCGGCTCCAGCAGGTGGGCGATCGCGGGCTCGGCGACCACGCCCAGCACCAGCGTGCACAGGGTGATGCCGAGCTGGGCCGCGGCCAGCATCTGCGCCACGTGCTCCAGGCCCCACAGCACCTTGCGTGCCTTCTTGTCGCCGTCCTCGGCCAGGGGTTCGATCTGGGCGCGGCGCACCGAGATCATGGCGAACTCGGCGCCGACGAAGAACGCGTTGACCACCAGCGTCAGCAACCCGATGATGAGCTGGACCGCCGTCATCGCCGTGCCTCCGCCCACTCGTCGTCGTCCGCCTGCGCGGGGTCCTCACCCGGTCTGGGGCTGTGCAGCCGCACCTGCGCCGCACGCCGCCCCGACGCGTCCGTCACCTCGATCAGCCAGCCGGCGACCGTCGCCGTGTCACCCGCGGCCGGGATCCGGCCCAGCTCGGTCGCTATCAGGCCCGCCAGCGTCTCGAAGGGGCCCTCAGGGGCGCGGAGCCCGATGGCCTCCAGCTGGTCGGTGCGGGCCGCGCCGTCCGCGTCGTAGATCCGCCGGCCCTCGGCGTCCTCGCCTGCGGGGGCCAGGTCGGGCGTCTCCAGCGGGTCGTGCTCGTCGCGGACCTCGCCGACGACCTCCTCGATGATGTCCTCCAGAGTGACGACACCTGCCGTGCCGCCGTACTCGTCGATGACGACCGCGATGCTGCGGTCGCCGCCCGAGAGCTGGTCCAGCAGCCGGTCGACCGTCAGCGACTCGGGCACCAGCAGCGCCTCGCGCATCAGCTCCGTCACCGGGCGCCGCGGCCGCTGCTCTACGGGTACCGCCAGCACGTCCTTGATCCGGACGATGCCGACGACGGTGTCGAGATTGCCCCGGTAGACGGGGAAGCGGGACAGCCCGGTGGCACGGGTGGCGTTGGCGACGTCCTCCACCGTCGCGGCCACCTCCAGCGAGGTGACCTGCACGCGGGGCGTCATGACGTTCTCCGCCGTCAGCTCGGCCAGATGCAGGGTGCGCACGAACAGATCGGCCGTGTCCTCCTCCAGCGCGCCCTCCTTCGCGGAGTGCCGCGCCAGCGCGACCAGCTCCTGCGGCGAGCGGGCCGAGGCCAGCTCCTCGGTGGGCTCCAGACCCATCCGCCGCAGGATGCGGTTGGCGGTGTTGTTCAGGTGCCGGATCAGCGGGCGGAACGCGGCGGAGAAGACGCGCTGCGGTGTCGCCACCCGCTTGGCCACCGGCAGCGGCTTGGAGATCGCCCAGTTCTTGGGCACCAGCTCACCGATCACCATCAGCACGACCGTGGACAGGGCGGTGCCGAGCACCAGCGCGACGGACGAGGAAGCCGAGGACGGTACGCCCATCGAGCGAAGCGGCCCGGCGATCAGCGCCGCGATGGACGGCTCGGAGAGCATGCCGACCACCAGGTTGGTGACGGTGATGCCCAGCTGGGCGCCGGAAAGCTGGAAGGTGAGGGACCGCACGGCCGCCAGCGCGCTCTTCGCGCCGCGTTCACCACGCTGCTCCGCCCGCTCCAGTTCGCTGCGCTCGACGGTCGTGAGGGAGAACTCCGCCGCGACGAAACCACCGCAGGCCAGCGCCAGCAGCAGCGCCACGAGCAGCAGGAGGACTTCCATCAACGCTCCTTCACCTCCTTCCCATGGTGGGCCAGGAGGCGCGGGCACGCGCGGCGTCGTGAGGGCATCGGCCGCACGACATGTGGGGGGATGCAACTAGGAGGGTCGCCCATGGGCGGACGCTCACACCTTTCACTTGTGATGACGGCGCCGGACCTGCGCACGTGCGGGCCCGGCGGTGTTTCCATCGTAAACGGACCGGACGGCACGCTGGTTCCCCCGCTGACCGGGGCGTTTCCGGGTCCCGCTCAGCCGGTGAGGGTTTTCACCCAGCGGCTCCAGAGGGGTTGCGGAGCGTAACCCGCGGCCTCCCAGGCGCGGTGTGACCGCTCGTTGTCGTCCAACTCACCCATGCGGCGGGTACCACCACGCCCGCCGGCCGACCGCCACGCCGTTCTGCCTGGTGGGGCGGTTCGAGGGGGCGTGGTGGGACGGCTCGGGCGGGCGGTCAGCTGCCGCGCAGCTCTTCGACCACCGGGGCGAAGGCGTCCATGTACGGGTCGAGCACCGTGAAGTACGAGAGCCCGTAACGCTCCCGGTGCGCGCGCAACCGCTCGGCCATCTCCTCGGGGGACCCGGTCAGGAGCGCCGGATGGTCCAGCAGTTCGTCGTCGGTCATCCGCGGGCCGTGGGGGCGCAGCCGCTCCAGCGCGGCACGGCGCTCGGCGGCCCCCGCGACGTACTGGATGAGGAAGTTCAGCTCGGGCGGCTCGGCCCGGTCCTGTGCGAAGCCGTGGAGTGCCGCGATCCGTCCGTCCAGTTCGGCGGGCGGGAGCAGCTCCAGGGTGCCCTCCGGCTCGCCGGGCACCTGCCGGCCGCCGGTGAAGGCGGCCACAGCGGCGGTACGGGCCGCCAGCCGCAGCACCCGGTCGCCGTTGCCTCCGATCAGCAGCGGCACCTGTTCCTGCGCGGGGCGCGGCAGCTGCTCCGGGTCGGCCAGCAGGCGTGACACTTCGGCGACGGTGTGCTCCAGGTGGTCCACCCGGCCGCCGGGCGAGGCGAACGGCAGCCGGGCCGCGTCGTGCTCGGCCTTCACGTAGCCCGCGCCCAGACCCAGCTCGAACCGTCCGTCGGACAGCTGGTCGAGGGTGGCCACCTCGCGGGCCAGCAGCGCGGGGTTCCAGAACCCGGCGTTCAGGACGAAGGTGCCGAGCCGCGGTCGCTCGGTCGCCTGTGCGGCGGCCGCCAGCGCGGGGAACGGGGCGCACATACCCAGGTGGTCGGGCACGTGGATGACGTCGTACCCCTGTTCCTGCGCACGGCGGCAGCGCTGCCGGAACTCCTCACCCGAGCCGAAAGCCAGCATGTTGACGCCGAAGCGGAACCGCCGTGCAGGGCCTGCTGGAGCGGACATCCGAAGCCTCCTGGCAAAGCCGCCTCCGGGGCGGCGAGCGGACCGACGCCCCGATCCTAGGGCCGGGTGCGCCACCGGTCGACGCCCCGTTCACCGTCCGCCGCCCCGATCGCGGCGCCGTTCACGGCCCGTCCACGGCCCTCTCCACTGCTAGCGGAACAGTGCTAGCGTGGAGGGGTGGCCAAGACGCAGATGAACGTGCGCGTGGACGAGACGACCGCGCAGGCGGCCCGTGAGCGCGCCCTGGCACGCGGAGTGAGCGTGAACCGCTACATCGAGGAATTGGTCCAGCGGGACGCGGCCGAGGTCGGACGGTCCTTCGTGGACGCCGCCGCCGACTTCATGAAGAGCTACGAGTCCGTCTTCGCCGACGAGTTCGAGGCGCTGGAGGCCGGCGGACTCCCGGGAGGCAAGGGAACCGGAGGCCTGCCGACCGCGTGACCGTCCGCATCGACCTCGCCTGGCTGCTGATCCTCGCCGAGCAGAAGACCCCCGGGGACCCGCGCGTCGCCGACTACGGCGCCCTCGTCGCCGCCGTCGCCCGCCACGAAGCCGCCATATTCGACCGTCCCGTCTACGCCGAGCCGCACGACCGCGCGGCGGCGCTGCTGCAACTCCTGCTGCACGTGCCCGCGCTGGAGCGCTCCAACGCGCTGTTCGCCTCCGCCGTGGCCTACGGCTACCTCGTGGCCAGCGGACTGAAGGTCGTCACCTCTCCCGAACGCATCCGTGACCTGGCGCGCCTGGTCAAGAGCGGCACGGCCGACCTGTCCGCCATCGCCGCCGAACTGCGCACCTGGACCCTGTGAGGGTCTCGCGTTCCCATGGAGGGCCCTGCTCCGGTTCCCGGGTGCGGCACCGGCCCGGGGGGATCAGGACGCCGGTGCCGGGCCGACCGGCTCGGAGGCGCAGCCTCCGAGTGAGGGGGCGAGCCAGCCGGGCGCCGCGGCGCTGAAGACTTCGGGCGCCAGTCGGCCCGCCCCCTCGGGGACGGCGCCCACCAGCGGAAAGCCCGCGTAGCTGGGAAGGTCGCCCACGTTGCAGCGCTCGGCCGGTCCCGGGTCGGCCGGCATGGAGCCGATCACCATGCCGGCCCCCGCAACCCGCCGGGCCCGCAGCGCCTCGGCCGTCAGCGCCGCCGTGTTGAGCGTGCCGAGCCCCGCCTGGACGACGACGAGCACGGGAGCGGCCAGCAGCCGGGCCACGTCCGCCAGCGTCGAGCCCTCCTCGTCGAACCGCACCAGCAGACCGCCCGCGCCCTCCACCAGCACGAGGTCGTGCGAGGCGGCCAGTTTCTCCGCCGCGTCCGCGATCTCCCGCGCGGGCAGGCACGCCATGCCGGCACGCCGGGCGGCGGTCTGCGGGGCCAACGGGTCCGGGTAGCGCGCCAGTTCGGCCCCGGTGATCCGGTTGACTCCCACGAGGCGCCCGACTTCGGCCACGTCTGCGGGCTCACCGGCCGCGACACCGGTCTGCGCCGGCTTGAGCACGGCCACCGACCGCCCCGCGCGCAGCGCGCACGCCGCCACCGCCGCGGTGGTCACCGTCTTGCCGATCTCCGTCCCCGCTCCCGAGACGCACAGCACACCACGCACCGCTCCGCCCCTCCTCTCCACTCTGCCGCTCGCCGTGCCGTTCATCCATCGCGTGCTGCTCGTGCCGTCCGTGCCGCTCATCCATCGCATGCTGCTCGGGTCGTCCGTGCCGCTCACGCTTCCCGCGCCACCGCGCACATCGCGGCGGCGATCCGTGCGACGTCCTCGTCAGCGGTGACGTACGGCGGCATCGCGTACACCATGTCGCGGAACGGCCGCAGCCACACCCCGGCCCGTACGGCGGCGCGGGTTGCGGCGGTGAGGTCCACCTCGTGGTCGAGCCGGACGACGCCGATGGCCCCCAGCACGTTCACCTCCCGCACGCCCGGCACTCCGGCCGCCTCCGCGAGCCCGGTACGCAGCCCGCCGCCGACCCGGCGCACCTGTGCCCTCCAGTCCTGGGACAGCAGCAGGTCGAGGGAGGCCCCTGCGACGGCGGACGCCAGGGGATTGCCCATGAACGTCGGACCGTGTGCCAGTACCGGCACCGAGCCGCGTGCGATCCCCTCCGCCACACGCGGGGTGCACACGGTCGCCGCCATGGACAGGTAGCCGCCGGTCAACGCCTTGCCGACGCACATCACGTCCGGCACCACCCCGGCGTGTTCGGCGGCGAACAGCTCGCCCGTGCGGCCGAAGCCCGTGGCGATCTCGTCGAGTACGAGCAGGACGTCGTGTGCGTCGCAGACCTCGCGCAGCGCCCGCACGTAGGCGGGGGAGTGGAAGCGCATGCCGCCGGCGCCCTGCACGACCGGTTCGACGACGACGGCGGCCAGTTCGTGCGCGTGCCGCTCCACCAGCCCCCGCAGCCGGGCGAGGTACCCCTCGTCGGGTGCGGCGTCGAAGCCGGGGGGCGGTGTGTCGGCGAACACCTGGACCGGCAGCGCACCCGACCACAGGTGGTGCATTCCGCCCTCCGGGTCGCACACCGACATCGGCTGCCAGGTGTCGCCGTGGTAGCCGCCGCGCCACGTCATCAGGCGCCGCTTGCCCGGCCTGCCCAGCGAGCGCCAGTGCTGGAGGCACATCTTGACCGCGACCTCGACGGCGACCGACCCGGAATCGGACAGGAACACGTGTGTGAGGTCGCCGGGTGTGAGGTGGGCCAGCCGTTCCGCCAGCCGCACGGCGGGCTCGTGCGTGAGCCCGCCGAACATCACATGGCTCATCCGGCCGAGTTGCCCGAGGGCCGCCTCGTTGAGCACCGGGTGGTTGTAGCCGTGCACGGCCGACCACCAGGAGGACATGCCGTCCACCAGCTCCCGCCGCCCGTACGCCTCCTGCGCCAGCCGCAGGCGCACACCGGAGGCCGACTCCACGACGAGCGGCTCGGCGACGCCGGGCATCGGGGCGTACGGGTGCCACACGTGCTGCCGGTCGAGCGCCAGCAGCTCGGTGGGCGTCAGGGGTGCGGGGGCGCCCCGATCCCCGAAGTCGCCCGCTGCCACGGTGGCCTGCTCAGGCATTGGGCGGCAGCTCCGTCCCCGCACCGCGCCGCCGCACCGCCACCCGCTCGTGCGGACGTGCGGGCCGGTCGGCCACCGCCGGCTCGCCGCCCGCGACGCCCCCGGCCGGCACTGCGTCCACGCCGCCCGCACCGTTCGTGCCGTCCGCCCCGGTCACCCTCTCCGCCCCGTTCACCCTCTCCGCGCCGTCCGCACGCCGACCGCGCCGGTGCGCTGGCAGGGTCGCCGTCGCGGTGTCCTCCACCACGAAGCCCGCGTCCCGGATCATCTCCAGGTCGGCCGTCCCCGCCTGTCCCTCGCTGGTGAGGTAGTCGCCCAGGAAGAGGGAGTTGGCCAGGTACAGCGCCAGCGGCTGGAGCGACCGCAGGTGTACCTCGCGCCCGGCCGCGAGGCGAACCTCCACGTCGGGGCAGACGAAGCGCACCATGGCCAGGATGCGCAGCGCCCGCTGCGGTGTCATGTTCCACTCGTCGGCCAGCGGGGTGCCCTCGAACGGCAGCAGGAAGTTGACGGGCACCGAGTCCGCGTCCAGTTCACGCAGCGAGAAGACCACGTCGACGAGGTCCTCGTCCGACTCGCCCATGCCCGCGATCAGCCCCGAGCACGGCGAGAGCCCGGCGTCCCGCGCCCGTTCGACGGTGGAGACCCGGTCCTCGTAGGTGTGCGTGGTGCAGATGTCCCCGTAGGTGGCCTCGGAGGTGTTGAGGTTGTGGTTGTAGGCGTCGGCGCCCGCCCGGCGGAGCCGCTCCGCCTGTCCGTCGGAGAGCAGCCCGAGGCAGGCGCACACCTCCACCTGCTCGTCGCGCTCCTTGATGGCCTCGATCGTCTCCGAGACCCGGGAGACGTCGCGGTCGGTCGGTCCCCGCCCGCTCGCCACGACGCAGACCCGCTTGGCTCCGCCGCGCACGCCCGCCGCCGCGGCCTCGGCGGCCTCGTCGGGCTTCAGCCAGGAGTACGTGAGGATGCCTGTTCGCGAACCGAGCCGCTGGGAGCAGTAAGAGCAGTCCTCGGGGCACAGCCCCGACTTCAGGTTCACCAGGTAGTTGAGCTTCACCCGTCGCCCGAACCACCTGCGGCGTACCTTCCCGGCCGCGGCGACCACGTCGAGCAGGTCGTCATCGCTTGTCCGCAGCACCGCCAGTGCTTCGTCACGCGTGGGCGTCTCGCCCCGCACGCCCTTGTCCGCCAGTGCGTTCAGCAGGTCGTCCATGAGCATGATCCTGTCCGACGGCACCGAACCGGGATATGGAGGAAGTCCACAAGACCGCTCGTCCGAGGTGTGGACGTTGTCACACCTCGACGTCCGGCATGGCAGGTTACGTTCTATTGACTGCCTACAAACGCCCTGGCTGTTCGCCGGGGTGCGACGCCGCCCGGACGAAGAGAGCCCATGCCCACGGACCCGGCCCGGGACGCTGCCCGGCGCACAGCAGCGACCCCGTTCGCCGACCCCTTCGCCTGGACGGCCGACGCCTTGGAGTCGCGCCGCACGGCCGGACTCGCCGGCACTCCCGGCACGGTCGCCACCGTCATCCTGTCCAAGGCGCTGGCAGCCAGGGCGGCGCGGTCCTCGGCCCCGCGGCGGCCGGAGCCGCACTCGGCGCGCTGCGGCTGCTGCGCCGCGAACCACAGCGGGCGGCCCGCCCCCGTGCGGCGGCCGCCGCCGTGCACAGCCGGCTCACCGCCGCGAGTCTGGACGCCCCCGCCCCGACGCCGCCGTTGTCGCCGTCCGCGCCCCGTCCGCGCCCCGTCCGCGCGGGCCGTGGACGCCGTGATCGCGACTGCTCCCGGCGGCGGCTGACGGGGCCGCGCCGACGGATACGCCGCGTTACGTCCCACGGCGGACGGATATGAGTCATCGCGGACAAGTTCACCGCTTCGAGGGACAGTTGACGGTGCAACCAGCAGGTTCCGCCGCACAGTGTCCGGCGGAGTGGCACTCTGTCGCGCAGCGGTCGACCGGGCCGCTGGGTCTCCCGCCCTCCTCGCACCACGCCCGCCGCCGCACGACGCGGGAGCCCACGGCCCCGCGAAAGGGACGCCCTCGCCATGGCAGACAACCAGGAAGCGACGCTCACCCTGCCGAGCGCGCCCGCCTCCGTCACCGCGGCCCGCAGACACGTCACGGACGTGTTGCTCTCCTGGGGGCTGGGCGAGGGCACCGACGCCCTGGAGTCGCTGCGCCTGATCGTCTCCGAACTCGCCACCAACGCCGTCCAGCACACCTGCGGGCAGTCGCCCGTCTTCACCGTGGACCTGCGGCTGGAGGGCGCCGAGTGGCTGCGCCTGGGCGTGAGCGACTCCCACCCGAGAAAGCCGCGCCGCCTCCCCGCCTCCGTGCAGCAGGACAACGGGCGCGGCCTGGCCATCATCCGTGCCCTGACAGCGGAGTCGGGCGGCCGGATGACCGTCGCACCCGCGGGCGAGGGCGGCAAGACCGTCTGGGTCGACATCCCCTGGATGCCTCTGGCGACGGCCTGAGGCCCGTCGGGCCACTCTGTCGACGCAGGCACCCGATCTCCCCTCCGTGGCCACGAGAGCGGTCGCATGTTCCGGACGTCACCGGTTGAGGAGGTGACGACCTGAGATGAGTCGCGGCTACGGCCGCAGCCCGTCGGAGCCGTGCACGTCAGGCGGGCCGCGTGGTGCGGGACCGAACCGTCTCGGCCCGGGCCATCAGCCCTGCCACGCGCAGCGGGTCACCGGAGTGCGGCACCGCTCCCTCGACCAGTGCGAAGGGCAGCAGGACCACGGCGCCGACCGCGAACGACCAGGCGGTCAGCGTGCAGGAGCTCTCCCCGACGCCGGCGCTGCCGGCCCGCCGGGTCAGCGCGAGGGCGCCGTCCCGGCCGAGCCGTTCGCGCAGGACCAGCCGCACGCTCAGCGCGACGAACACCGGGCCGGCGCCCAGTGTCACGGTGGTCGCCACCGCGACGCTCGTGGCGGGGCACCGCAGCGAAGTAGGCCGTCTGGAAGACGGCCAGGCACAGCCCCGTCGCCACCCGCGGCGCGAAGGGCCGGCGGGGGAGACCGCTCGGGCGCGGCACCGGTCAAATGGTGCCGCTCTCGGGGCCGTGGCCCGGTCCCGGAGCGGGCGGCGGTCCGACCAGTCCCGCACGCCGCTCCCCGTCGAGCACGCGCAGCGCCCGCTCCAGCGTCGCCGCGTGCAGCTCGCTCTCGCCCCGTTCGTGCATCAGCGTCAGCGCGTCCCGCAGCCGGACGGCCTTGCTGACCAGTCCCTGTGCGGCACGCAGGCTCCGGTAGGTGTCGCTGCCGCGCGCCGGGTTGATCCTGCCCATCAGGTCGAGGGCTTCCAGGTAGGTGTCCACCACGTCGCACTCGGCGCGCGTCAGTGCGGGCAGTGGCGGCAGGTCGGACGGCCACGGGTGGCTCGCCATGGCCGGCTCACCCCTGTACGGGGCGCGTGGGGGAGGTCTTGCGGCTGGCCGTGAGCCGGTCGATGATGCCGTACTCGACGGCCTCCTCGGCGGTGAAGATCTTGTCGCGTTCGAGGTCCGTGCTGATCCGGTTGCGGGGCTGGCCTGTGTGCCGTTCGTACAGCTCCTCCAGCTTTTCCCGGGTCCTGAGCATCTCCCGGGCCTGGATCTCCAGATCGGCGATCTGGCCCTGCGCGGGCTCGGCGAGGGCCGGCTGGTGGATGAGGACGCGGGCCCCCGGCAGCGCGAGCCGCTTGCCCGGGGTGCCGGCGGCCAGCAGGACGGAGGCCGCCGACGCGGCCTGTCCCAGGCAGATGGTCTCGATGTCGCAGGTGACGAACCGCATCGTGTCGTAGATCGCGGTCATCGCCGTGAACGAGCCGCCCGGCGAGTTGATGTACAGCGAGATGTCCTGGTCGGGCGCGGTGTGTTCGAGGTGCACGAACTGGGCCATCACGTCGTTGGCCGAGGTGTCGTCGATCTGGGTCCCCAGGAAGACGATCCGCTCCTCCATCAGCTTCGAATACGGATCCATCCTCCGCGTTCCGCTGCTGGTGCGCTCCGTGTACTCGGGCAGGACGTACCGGGCCGTTGGCTGGTTCCGCATGGCGTCGCACTCCACTGTCGTCGCGTGAGAAACGTACGGACTGTACAGAACGTACGTCGAGCATCTCACCACGAACAGCGCCCGGCGTCCCGTGCCCCGGGCCCGATTCCGCTGAAGGCGAAGCAACGCACCGCGCTGGCCGCCGACATGGCGCCGCCACCGTCTGCCGCCGTGCGCGCGCACGGCGGCACCACGGCTCGCCGACGATCCGCAACCGCGCTCTGACCTGGGCCTTCACCGGCCCTTAGAATGGGGCACATGGCTTACGAGATTCCGGTGACGCAGGCGCGGGCCGAGCTGGCGGATCTGATCAACCGGGTCGTCTACGGGAACGAGCGCGTGGTCGTCACCCGGCACGGGAAGCCGCTCGTGGGACTGGTTCCGGCCGCTGACCTGGAGCGGCTGGAGGCCGCTGACGGGCAGGCCGGCGAACAGGCGGCGGAGGAGATCATCAGCACCGTCTCCGGGTTCCGGGACGTCGGCGCGGGTGCCGCGGCCGCCGAGCCCCGGCGGTTCGGCATCGCGGCCGAACACCGCGGCCCGGCCGCCGGAGACCGGCGACCGGGCCAGGGGAGCTGAGCTCGCGCGTACGCACGCGGCGCGTTCAGGAGTCGAGTTTCCGCACGGCGTGCGCGGCGCTCAGGAGCTGAGCTCCCACACCGCGTGCGCGATGGCGTCGCTGTGCAGGTCGAGCGCCTCCTCGTTGATGTTCGAGAGGTCGTCGCACGCCGAGTGGTAGCACGCGTCGTACGGCTCGCCCGCCGTGCCGCCCCACTTGTCGGCCTGGGCCTGCGTCATGGTCTCCCCGGCGCCGGTGAAGCTGCCGCCCACGGTGACCCCGGCGTCCTTGAACGAGGCGTGGTCGCTGCGCCCGTTGACCTCCTCGGACGCCTCCGTCTCGATGCCCTTGGACTGGAACCACTCGGTGAAGACCGCCTCGACGGAGGGGTCGTCCTCGTAGACGAAGTGGCCCGCGTTGGGTGAGCCGATCATGTCGAAGTTGAGGTAGGTGCCGATGGCGCCGATCTCGTCCTGGCCGAGGCTGTCGACGTAGTGGCGCGAGCCGACCAGACCTTCCTCCTCGGCGTCCCACCAGGCGAACCGCAGATGCTTGGAGGGCTTGAGGTCTGCCTTGGCGACGGCCAGCGCCGTCTCCAGGATCCCGGCGGAGCCCGAGCCGTTGTCGTTGATGCCGGGGCCCGAGGAGACCGAGTCGAGGTGGGCTCCGGTCATGACGGTGGAATCCGTGGCGCCACCGGGCCAGTCGGCGACGAGGTTGTAGCCGGTGCTGCCGTTGTTGTCGAACTCCTGGATGGTGGTCTTGTAGCCGGCGGCGTCCAGCTTCTCCTTGATGTAGTCGAGGGAGGCCTTGTAGCCGGGCCGGCCGTGGGCACGGTTCCCGTCGTTGGCCTCCGCGACCGACTGGAGGTCCTTGAGGTCCTGTTGGACGGCGGCGACGGAGATGTCGGGCGCCTCGGCGGCGTGCGGGCCCTTCTCGGCGCCCGGGCTGGCCTGCGCCCCGGCGGCACCGAGGAGGGTGAGGGCCAGCGCCGCGCTGGAGGCGGCGGCGAAGGCGGTGCGGCGGGGGCGTCTGCGCGGGACGCCGGTGGAGCTTGCGCGTATCTGTCCGCGTGTCACTGCTGGGCTCCGATGCTGTCGTGGGGGATGTGGGGGGTTCGCCGAGGACGGCGGCCGTCGCCCGGAGCGGCGAGGCGATTGACGCGGACATGAGACTGCTGGCGCGGTGCTGTTCCCGTCAAGAGCGCATAGCGGACGGTGCGTCGCGGTCGGCGGACAGGGGCGCGGCAGCGCGCTGCCGACCGTCGCGCAGCCCGCCGAGGGCGAGCGCGGTCAGGCCGAGCACCGCCCACACGGTCAGCACCAGTACGGGGGTGTCCACGGCGCGCCCGTCGAAGAATCCGACCCCGCGCAGCAGCGTGCCCCCGGCCCCCGGCGGCAGCCACTGGCCCAGCGTGCCGATCGGTTCGGGCAGGAGCTCGGGCGCGGACGGCACCCCGGACCACGGATTGCCCAGCAGCACCGTCAACATCGCGCCGACACCGATGCCTTTGAGCCCCAGCAGGGTGCCGAGTCCGGCGACGGCGGAGCTGACCGCCAGCACTGTGAGCCCCAACGCGCCGACCTCCGCCCACCAGTTGCCGGCCAGCACGCCCAGCCAGCTGTCGGTGAGGGCGGCCGCCGCGAGCCCGACCAGGGCCGCGCTTGCGAGCAGCGCGAGCATGCCTCGCGTCCCGCGCAGCCGCATCAGGGTCACCAGGGCTCCGGTCGCCACTCCGGCCAGGGCCAGCGGGAGCACGCTCGCGCTGAGCGCGGAGCCGCGCGGGTCGCCAGGTGGTGTGGGGACGACGTCCTCGGAGTGCACCCGTGGGCCCTCGGGCGCGGCCTTGGTCGCGGCCTCGGTCAGCAGCTGGGCGACGGCGGGACCGGCCGCGCTCGCGGTCAGCAGCTTCGGCCCGCGGGGGGTGGCGACGAGGGCGCCGTAGACGTCCCTGTCGCGTACGGCCTCGCGGGCGGCGGCCTCGTCCGCGTACCTGTGCAGCTCGAAGGCGTCCGGGTGCTGCTCCAGCCGGGCCTCCACGCGAGCGGTGGCCGCGGCGGGTCCGGCGACGCCGAGCGGCAGGTCGTGGGGCGCGGTGCGAGCCGCGGGCCAGGCGAAGGCCCACAGCGCGAAGGAGACGAGCAGGGGAACGGCGACCAGGACCACGACGGGCCCCGGCAGCTGACGGACGCGCCCTGAGCGGGGTGCGGAAGAGGATGCTTCCGGTGCGTGCATGGTGCGACCTTTCGTCGGCGGTGCGGCGGTGCGGCGGTGCGGCGGTGCGGCTTCGCGAATAGAGAATGACCGTTCGTTTTCATTGGCGGGGACACCGTGTCGCCGTGCGCGGTGATTGTCAAGAAGGAACGTTCGTTTTAAGCTGGCGTCCATGGCTCGCGTCTCCCCTGAACACCTCGAAGCCCGCCGTCGCCAGATCCTCGACGGCGCCCGCCGGTGCTTCCTGCGGAACGGCTTCCACGCCGCCTCCATGCAGGACGTGCTGCGGGAGAGCGGGCTGTCCGCCGGCGCGGTCTACCGGTACTTCCGCAGCAAGGACGAGATCGTCGTGGCCGTGGCGCAAGAAGCGCTGGTCACGATCCGCGCCTCGTTCGAGCGGGTGACGGCCGCCGAGGTGCCGCCGACGCCGGACGAGCTCTTCCGCGAGGTCTTCGGCAGGCTTCAGGAGGAGATGGGTGCGGGCAGGGACCCGCGGGAGCTGCCCCGTCTGCTCGTCCAGGTGTGGGGGGAGGGGCTGCGCAATCCGGAGCTGGCCGACGCGTTGAACGAGGCGTACGCCAGGCTCTCGGTGCAGTGGGCGCGCCTCGTCGAGGAGTACCAGGCGTGGGGCTGGGTGGATCCCCAGGCCAACACCGTGCACGTGGCCCGCACCCTGATCGGCGCGGTGCAGGGGTACTTCGTCCAGCAGGCGCTGTGGGGCGGGATCGCGCCCGACGAGTTCGCCAGGGGGCTGCGTGCCCTGGTGTCCATGTCGGTGCCGCAACACCCGGGCGGCGACCCGGCGCCCTGAGCGCCCCGAGCGCGCTGCGCACCCCGAGCGCCCTGAGTGCGCTCCGCCTGAACGCGCGTGCGCCGTGCGGACAGCTTCCGGCAGCCGTAGGAGAGAGGTGCTTACGGCACCGAAACAGTGCCGTCGTAACCTCAGAGAACGTCAGGGGCAGTTGCGGCCGCGGTATCACGTGTGTGATACATCTACCGACGTGTGTCGTCGCCGCAGTGACCTGGGCGTTCCCGGGCGCGGTGACGACGGTGAGGTGGAGAGTATGCAATTGACCCCGCACGAGCAGGAGCGGCTGCTCATACACGTCGCCGCCGACGTGGCACAGCGGCGCAAGGACCGCGGAGTCCGCCTGAACCACCCCGAGGCGACCGCGTTGATCACCGCGCACGTCCTGGAGGGCGCCAGGGACGGGCGCACCGTCGCGCAGTTGATGGAGTCGGGGCGCACGGTCCTTACGCGTGACGACGTCATGGAGGGGATTCCGGAGATGCTCCACGACGTGCAGGTCGAGGCGACGTTCCCCGACGGCACCAAGCTCGTGACCGTCCACGAGCCGATCGCCTGACCGCGCCGACGAGGAGCCGCACACCATGATTCCCGGAGAGATCCTCTACGCCGAGGAGCCGGTGCCGGTCAACGCGGGCGCCGACGTGACCCGGCTGACCGTGCTCAACTCCGCCGACCGGCCCGTCCAGGTCGGCTCCCACTACCACTTCGCCGAGGCCAACCCCGGACTCGACTTCGACCGCGAGGCCGCGCGGGGCACGCGCCTGGACATCGCGGCCGGAACCGCCGTCCGCTTCGAGCCCGGCATCCCCGTCGACGTCGCCCTCGTACCGATCGGCGGCCGGCGCGTCGTCGCCGGACTGCGTTCCGCCACTGGAGGCCCCCTCGATGCTTGAGCTGTCCCGCGCCGCCTACGCCGACCTCTTCGGCCCCACCACAGGTGACCGCGTACGGCTGGCAGACACCGCGCTCGTCGTCGAGATCGAGGACGATCTGGCAGGCGGACCCGGACGCTCGGGCGACGAAGCCGTCTTCGGCGGCGGCAAGGTCATCCGCGAGTCCATGGGGCAGTCGCTGGTCACCCGCGCCGAGGGCACCCCGGACACCGTGATCACCGGAGCACTCGTCCTCGACCACTGGGGCGTCGTCAAGGCGGATGTCGGCATCCGCGACGGCCGGATCGTCGCGCTCGGCAAGGCCGGCAACCCCGACACCATGGACGGCGTCCACCCGGACCTGGTCATCGGCCCCGAAACCGAGATCATCGCGGGCAACGGCAAGATCCTCACGGCCGGCGCGATCGACGCGCATGTGCACTTCATCTGCCCCCAACTCATCGACGAGGCGCTGGCCTCCGGCATCACCACGCTGGTGGGCGGCGGCACGGGGCCCGCCGAGGGCTCCAAGGCCACGACGGTCACCCCCGGCGCCTGGCACATGGCCCGCACGCTGGAGGGCATGGACGGACTGCCGGTCAACGTCGGCCTGCTCGGCAAGGGCAACACCGTCTCCCGGCCCGCGATGATGAGCCAACTGCGCGGCGGTGCCGTCGGATTCAAGATCCACGAGGACTGGGGCGCCACCCCGGCCGCCATCGACGCCTGCCTGTCCGTCTGCGACGAGACGGGCGCGCAGGTCGCCATCCACACCGACACCCTGAACGAGGCCGGGTTCGTCGGCGACACCCTCGCCGCGATCGCCGGGCGCGGCATCCACGCGTACCACACCGAGGGCGCGGGCGGCGGGCACGCGCCCGATATCATCACCGTCGTCGGTGAGGCCAACGTCCTGCCCTCGTCCACCAATCCGACGCGGCCGCACACCGTCAACACCATCGAGGAACACCTCGACATGCTGATGGTCTGCCACCACCTCAACCCTGCCGTGCCCGAGGACCTCGCCTTCGCCGAGTCCCGCATCAGGCCCAGCACCATCGCCGCCGAGGACACCCTGCACGACCTCGGCGCCATCTCGATCATCTCGTCCGACTCCCAGGCCATGGGCCGCATCGGCGAGGTCGTGCTGCGCACGTGGCAGACCGCGCACGTGATGAAGGAGCGGTACGGGGCCCTGGCCGGCGACGGGCGAGCCGACAACCTGCGGGCACGTCGCTATGTCGCCAAATACACCATCAACCCGGCCGTCGCGCAGGGCATGGACGACGAGATCGGCTCCGTGGAGACCGGCAAGCTCGCCGACCTGGTGCTGTGGGACCCGGCCTTCTTCGGCGTCAAGCCACAGCTCGTCATCAAGGGCGGCCAGGTCGCCTACGCGCAGATCGGGGACGCCAACGCGTCCATCCCCACCCCGCAGCCGGTGCTGCCACGGCGGATGTTCGGTGCCACCGGGCGGGCCCCCGGCGCCAACTCCGTGAACTTCGTGACCCGGACCGCGTTCGACGACAACCTGCCCGAACGGCTGGCCCTCACCAAGCGGTTCGTCGCCATCCGCGACACCCGCCCCGTCACCAAGGCCGACATGCGCCGGAACGACGCCCGCCCCGATGTACGCGTCGACCCCGACACCTTCACCGTCACGATCGACGGCGACCCTGTCGACCCGTCCCCGGCGAAGACCCTGCCGATGGCGCAGCGGTACTTCCTGTTCTGAGCGACACCCTCTCCCCGCGGTGGAGCGCCGGGAGACGACTGGAGGTTCACACCATGCGCTCAGGCGCCGCCACCTTGCTGGTGCTCGCCGACGGCAGGTTCCCCGCCGGCGGGCACGCCCACTCGGGAGGTGCCGAGGCTGCCGTCAAGGCGGGCCGGATCCGGGACGCGGCGAGCCTGCACCGCTTCTGCGAGGGCCGGCTCCACACGGCAGGGCTGACGGCGGCGGCCCTCGCGGCGGCGGCCGCGGCCGGGGCCGACCCTCTCGCGCTGGACGAGGCCGCCGACGCCCGGACGCCCTCGCCCGCGCTGCGCCGCACGGCACGCAGGCTGGGCCGGCAGATGATGCGCGCGGCCCGGTCCACCTGGCCGGGACCCGACCTCGACGCGCTGGCCGCCGCCCGTCCCAAGGGCGCGCACCAGCCGGTGGTGCTGGGTCTGACGGCGCGCTCCGCGGGTCTCACCCCGCTGGACGCGGCGCACGCCGCCGCCTACGAGAACGTGAGCGGCCCCGCGACGGCGGTCGTCCGCCTGCTCGGCCTCGACCCGTTCGACGCCACCGCGGTGCTGGCCCGTCTCGCCCCCGGCATGGAGGAGGTGGCGAGGCGGGCCGGGGAAGCGGCCAGGGGTCCCGTCGAGGACCTGCCCGCCGCCTCCGCACCGCTTCTGGAGATCACCACTGAGCAGCACGCGGCCTGGCCCGTACGCCTCTTCGCCTCCTGAGGGCAGCCCGCCCGCTCCCCGCCGCACGGCGTCCCGCCGCCTCTGCCCAGGGGCGTCGGCCGTCCCCCTCGTCCCGCCGTCCCCGACCCGTACCCGCGCCCCGCACTTCCAGGAGGACCCCGTGCATCTCGACCACTCCACCACCTACCCCGAGCGGCACAGCGCCTCGGCCGTCCGGGCCGACGGCAGCCGCAGGGCGCTGCGCGTCGGACTGGGCGGCCCCGTCGGCTCCGGCAAGACCGCGACCGTGGCGGCGCTGTGCCGCGCGCTGCGCGACCGGCTCTCGCTCGCCGTCGTCACCAACGACATCTACACCCGCGAGGACGCCGCCTTCCTGCTCCGCGAGGCCGTGCTGCCGCCGGAGCGGATCACCGCGGTGGAGACGGGGGCCTGCCCGCACACCGCGATCCGGGACGACATCTCCGCCAACCTGGAGGCCGTCGAGGACCTGGAGGACGAGATCGGCCCGCTCGACCTGGTCCTGGTCGAATCCGGTGGCGACAATCTGACGGCGACGTTCTCCAGGGGCTTGGTGGACGAGCAGATCTTCGTCATCGACGTGGCGGGCGGCGACGACATCCCCCGCAAGGGCGGCCCCGGCGTCTCCACGGCCGACCTGCTCATCGTCAACAAGACCGACCTGGCCCCCTACGTGGGCTCCGACCTGGAAGGCATGGCGCGGGACGCCGAGCAGCAGCGCGGCGAACTGCCCGTGATCTTCCAGTCGTTGCGGGGCGAGCCCGGTGTCGATCCGGTGGCCGACTGGGTGCGCGCCCGGCTCGCGGACTGGGCGGCCGCGGCGGACACGCTCAGGCCGGAGCCGGAGCCGGAGCCGGAGCCGGAGCCGGAGCCGGAGCCGGAGCCGGAGCCGGGGCAGGCGGCGGCCCGCGCCGGTCACCAGGCATGACGACGGCGACAGCGCTGCCCGTCACCGGAGTGCGGGCCCACGCCCGGATCACCGCGGCGCCCGACGGGCGCGGCGGCACGGCGCTGCCGCTGCGCAGCGGCGAGGGGCCGTTCGCCGTGCGGCGCACCCGCTCGGCGGACCCCTCGCGGGCGCGGGTCACCCTCGTCGGGGCGATGAGCGCACCCCTGGGCGGGGACCGGCTGGCCATCGAGACCCGTGTCCGCGCCGGCGCGGCGCTGCGGGTGGACGGCAGCGCCGCCACCCTGGCGCTGCCGGGCCGCACCGCGGACCCCGCCCACTGGGACGTGCGCCTGGAGGTCGGCGAGGGCGGCCTGCTGCACTGGCTGCCCGAGCCGCTGATCTCCGCGTACGGCAGCGAGCTGCGCCAGAGTATCCGCGCCGAACTGGCTCCCGGCGCCCGCCTCGTGCTGCGGGACGAGCAGGTGCTCGGCCGCGCCGGGGAGGATCCTGGGCGGCTCACCAGCCGCCTGACGGTGCGGTACGCCGGGCGTCCGCTGCTCGACCAGCAGCTCGACGTCGGTCCGGGCGCGCCCGGCTGGGACGACGGCGCCGTGCTGGGCGGGCACCGTGCGGTGGGCCAACTCCTCGTCGTGGACCCCGGTCCGGGCGGCGAGCCGCCGCAGCCGCGGCCGCTGGGAGAGACGGCCGCCGTCACGCCGCTGGCGGGACCTGGGGTGCTGGTGACGGCTGTGGCGCAGGATGCGCTGCGGCTGCGGCGGGTGCTCGACGAGGCGCTGACCTTCACTTCTTGGTGAGGTACGGCACAAAGATACGTCTTGGTAAAGAACCAACCTCTGCCCTGTCCCTTACCGCCCGTGAAGGAGAAAGATCCCCCTGACACCACCACCGTGGTCACCGACCACCGCCGTCACACATGCGGCAGCACCCGAAGGGGGACAAGTACACGTGACCAGACGGAAGGCGGCCATAGCCGCCGCCGGCACCCTCGCCGCCGGAGCCCTCACGGCCGGCCTCATATCCGTACCGAACGCATTCGCCGACGGTACCGGCACCCACGCGCAGAACACCGGGCGGCACGGCTCCGCCGAGGCCCGCGGCGTCCACAAGGCGGCGGCACGCGCCGCCCGCGCCGGTGTCGACTGGAAGGACTGCCCCGCGGACTGGGGCCTGAAGGACGGCGTCGAGTGCGGCTGGGTGACCGTGCCGCTCGACTACGCCAAGCCCGACGGCAAGAAGATCAAACTCGCCGTCGACCGGGCCCGCAGCACCGGTGGCAAGGGCAAGCGGCAGGGCTCCCTCGTCTACAACCCGGGCGGCCCCGGCGGCTCCGGGCTCGCCTTCCCCAACCGCATCCCGGACAAGAACCCGCTGTGGGCCAAGGCCGCCACCGCCTACGACTTCGTCGGCTTCGACCCGCGCGGCGTCGGCCACTCCGCACCCATCTCCTGCGCAGAACCCCAGGAGTGGGTCAAGGCCCCCAAGGCCGACCCGGTGCCCGACAGCGAGGCCGACAAGCGCGCCCAGCGCAAGCTCGCCAAGGAGTACGCGGACGGCTGCAAGGAGCGCAGCGGCGGCCTCCTTGCGCAGATGACCACGCCCAACACGGCCCGCGACCTCGACGTCATCCGTGCAGCGCTCGGCGACAAGAAGCTCAACTACCTCGGCGTCTCCTACGGCACCTACCTGGGCGGCGTCTACGCGGAGCTGTTCCCGGGGCACATCCGCCGGATGATCACCGACAGCGTCGTCAACCCCTCCCCGAAGAAGATCTGGTACGACGTCAACCTCGACCAGGACATCGCCTTCCAGACCCGCTGGGACGACTGGAAGAAGTGGGTGGCCAAGCACGACGACGTCTACGGCATCGGCTCGACGCCCGAGAAGATCGAGGCCAAGTGGCGCGAGCTGCGCTCCACGGCGAAGAAGGACCCCATCGGCGGTGTCGTCGGCCCCTCCGAGCTGCTGGGCTTCTTCCAGAGCGCCCCGTACTACGACTCCGCCTGGGCCGAGGTCGCCTCGGTGTGGGCCGCCTACCTCAAGGGTGACGAGAAGCCGCTGGTCGAGGCCGCGGGCCCCGACATGGCGGACGTCGAGGGCAACAAGGCCAGCGAGAACAGCAACGCCGTCTACAACGCCGTCGAGTGCAACGACGCGCAGTGGCCGCGCGACTGGAAGACCTGGGACCGTGACAGCACCCGGCTTCACGAGAAGTACCCGTTCCTGACCTGGTCCAACGCCTGGATGAACTACCCGTGCGCCGTCTGGCCGCTGGGGCAGCACAAGCCGCTGAACATCCACGCCAAGACCTCGCACCCGGTGCTGATGATCCAGGCCACCCGCGACGCTGCCACCCCCTACCCCGGTGGCGTCGAGCTGCACAAGCGGCTCAAGGGCTCCCGCCTGATCACCGAGAAGGGCGCGGGCTCGCACGGCATCACCAACCTGGAAAACGACTGCATCAACAAGCGTGTCGACGCCTACCTGCTCAAGGGCACCGTCGACGCCAAGGACGTGACCTGCTCGCCGCACGCCGAGCCGCAGCCGGTCAAGTCCGCGGCCAAGGCGTCGGCGAAGGCCAAGGCCGCAGCCGTGCCCGCCCGCACTCCGTGACGCCGTCCGTCAGGGACACGCGCTGAAGGCAGGCAGCCGCGAGGGGCGGACCGGGCAACTCGGGTCCGCCCCTCAGCCGTTCCTCACCTTCCGCGTGAGGCCAGCCAGCGGTCCTCGGCCGCATAGTCGAACAGTTGCTCCATCGGCTCGTATGCCTCGGCCATCTTCGGCAGGGCCTCGCGCACGTCCCGGCCCCGGATGTGGCCGGCCAGCCACTCCACCGCCGCGGGCAGCGCCTGCTCGTACGTGGTCACAGGTACCCCAACTTCCGCTCCGCGGCCGTCATGTCCAGCGCCAGCGGATGCGGCAGCGACCAGGGGGTGAGGCCCACCGACGGCGCGTCGGCGGGCGGCGCGCCGTCCAGCAGTACGCTCTCGCACTCCCAGCCGAGCACCTGGTCGTGCACTTGCGCGATCCTTGCGACCGTCGGCGCCTGCGGATCCGCGGCGTTCAGCACCCGCGACCCGGGCCGGCGCCCGGCCAGCCGCACCAGCTCCGCGACGTTGTCCACGTGTACCGGGTGGAAACGGCTCTCCCCGCTGTACGCCAGCACCCGCACCCGGCGCCCGTCCAGCCACCGCTTGACGTCAGCGGCCCGCGCGTCGCCGCCCGGTGGATCCGGCCCCGCTCGCGGGTCCCCGCGAGCGCCCCTTGGGACGTTTGCCGCGGGCGCGCTCCTCTGCCTGCGCCGCCTTCGCGTCGGGGGCGTACATGTCCACGTACTCCTGCCCCGACAGCCGCAGGATCTCGTGGATGATCTCGTCTGTGGCCGCCCGCAGCACCGTCCGCTCGTTCTCCATGCCCGCGAAACGGGAGAAGTCCAGCGGCTCGCCGAACCTGATGGTCACCCGCCCCATGCGCGGCAACTTACGGCCAGGGGGCTGGAGTTCGAACGTGCCGACCATCGCGCACGGCACCACCTTCACGCCCGCGCCGAGCGCCATCGCCGCCACGCCGACCCGGCCCTTGTAGAGGCGGCCGTCGTGCGAGCGGGTGCCCTCCGGGTAGATGCCGAGCAACTCGCCCCTGCGCAGCACCCGCAGACCCTCGTCGATGGCGGCCTGCCCCGCCCCCTTGCCCGAACGGTCGACGGGAATCTGCCCCACGCTGTGGAAGAAGGCCGCCGTCAGCCGTCCTTTGAGACCAGGACCCGTGAAGTACTCGGCCTTGGCGAGGAACGTGATGCGGCGCTTGAGGATGGCGGGCATCACGAAGTGGTCGGAGAAGGACAGATGGTTCCCCGCCACGATCGCCGCGCCCTCCAACGGCACGTTCTCCAGGCCCTCGATCCGGGGCCGGAAGACCAGCCGCAACAGCGGCCCCAGCAGCACGTACTTGAGCACGTAATAGAACACCGGTCGCTCCCTCGGGCCCTACGCGAGCGGCTCGGCTGCCGGCCCGCCGCAGGCGCCCGGGCCCGCCCGGCGACTCCGGGCCGTAGCTATGCCTGACCGCCCGCGAGCAGATCCGATCGGGTCCATGCTGACTCCCTGCTGACGTGCCCGGCATGACCGGCGTGCCTGGCATGGTTGACGTGCCTGACGCGCTGACGACCTGCCAGATCGTGTGATCGTCGTGTGATCCAGGTAACGATCGTAGCCCCTCGCGGCGGAGGCTCGGTTCCCGCCGCCGTGGCCCGTCCGAGAACGACGCGGACCCCCGCCCGGCCCTGGCCGGTGCGGTGTGAGCCCAGGTGGCCCGGTCCGGATCGCCGGCCCGTACGGCCGCGATCACGGCGAGGTGCCGGACCAGGAGCGCGGCGGCGGTGTCGGCGTCGCGAGCCGGCGCCGCCTCCTCCAGCCTGCGGTGTTCCTCGGCGCTGTCCCGGTCGCGGCGCAGTGCTCGTCCGGGTCCTGTTCGACGCGCTCGCGCGCCGCCCTGCCGGCGTCGGCGACGAGGGCCTCGGAGCCGAGCCGGCCGCGCCGGGCGAGGCGAGCCGTCGCCGCGCTCCACTCCGCGTCGTCCCACTGACGGGTCGCTCGTGCGAGGGCGGTCGCGACGCGACCGGTGGCGGCGTGCAGGACGAGGCAGTCGCACGGGCCGAGAGCGCTGTCGGCGAGGACGACGAGTGGACCCGCCCCCAGGCGGGAGCACTAAGGGACGGGCCCGGCCCGAGGTGCTCAGGCGGCCCGTTTGCCGGGGCGGTGACGGCGGCGGCCGTGTCCGGAGCCCTCCGGCTCCGCCCGCCTCGCCTCCACGGCCTCCTCATTGCCCTCGTCGCCCTCGACAGTGGGCTCCCCCTCGCCGCGCTCGGCGGCGTCCTCCGCCGTGGGGAGCCCGGTCACCTGCAACTCCGGGAGCATCATGGCCGCATCACGCGGCGGAGCGGCGGGATCCGGCGGCAGGGACCCCGAGAACCCGGCGAGTGGGCCCGCGGGGTCCGGCGAGGCCGCCTCGGCGCGCGACCTCCGGCCCTGGGGAGCGGACCGGAAAGTGCGGGCGACCTCCTCCCGCGGGCCGCGCCGGGCCGCGGGTCCCCGCGCGTCCTTCTCTGTCGCGCCCGCTGCGGCGCCCGGCGCGGAGGCATCCGTGCCCTCCGCGTCGGGTTGCTGCGCGCGCTCCAGGAAGCGCAGGAGTTCGACGGGGAAGGGGAGTACGAGAGTGGAGTTCTTCTCTGCGGCGACAGCCGTGATGGTCTGCAACAGCCTCAGTTGCAGGGCCGCGGGCTGCACCGACATCTGCTCGGCCGCTTCCGCCAGCCGCTTGGAGGCCTGGAGTTCCGCGTCCGCGTTGATGACCCGGGCCCGGCGTTCACGGTGTGCCTCGGCCTGCCGGGCCATGGACCGTTTCATGGTGTCGGGCAGCGACACGTCCTTGATCTCCACGCGGTCGATCTGCACACCCCAGTCGACGGCCGGGCTGTCGATCATCAGCTCCAGACCCTGGTTGAGCTTCTCCCGGTCCGAGAGCAGATCGTCCAGATCGCTCTTTCCGATGATCGACCGCAGCGAGGTCTGAGCCATCTGCGAGACGGCGAACTGGTAGTCCTCGACCCGGATCACCGCGTCCGCCGGTTTCACCACCTTGAAGTAGACGACCGCGTCCACGCGGACCGTCACGTTGTCCCGCGTGATGCCCTCCTGCGCGGGAACGGGCATGGTGATGATCTGCATGTTCACCTTGCGCAGCCGGTCGACGAACGGGACGACGAGCGTCACCCCCGGTCGTCGTACCTCTCCCAGCAGCCGTCCCAGGCGCAGCACGACCCCGCGTTCGTACTGCTTGATCACGCGCACCGACGACAGAACGCCCAGGAGCGCGAGCGCGGCGACGACCACGATGACAGTTATCAGCACTTCCGGCATATCGGCACCTACCGTCCAAAGCGGCTGTTACCAGCGTAGGTCGGCCCTGCGTGTTCGGGCGAGTGGACGGCTGAGGGGACCTTCCCGCGCACCCGCACCTCCCCGAATCCGTCACACACAGTCGAAGGTTAGGCGACCCACCGTGACCACGACCCCTTCCGAGTTGCCCCCGCTCCGCGCCGGGCCGAACCTGGGAAAGCCGTGGGGGCGGCGCGTTCGTGACGCCGAGCCGGGAAGGCGCAACGGTGACCCAGACACCTCGCACAAGGCAGGATTGGCCCCGTCTGCGGGTGGCGGACTGGTCCGAGACCAGAGACACCCTGCACATGTGGACCCAGATCGTCGGCAAGGTACGGCTCGCACACGCGCCGCTGGTCAACCACTGGTGGCAGGTCACCTTCTACGTCAGCGCGCGGGGGCTGACCACGTCGAGCATCCCGTACGGCACCGGCGCCTTCGAGATCGAGTTCGACTTCGTCGACCACCGGCTGCACATCCGTACCAGCGACGGCGGCACGCGGGACGTCGCCCTGGCGCCCAAGCCGGTGGCCCGGTTCCACCACGAGACGATGCGGGCCCTGGACGAGCTGGGCATCGAAGCCCCGATCCAGGACCACCCGAACGAGGTCGAACCGGCGATCCCCTTCACGGAGGACCTCCGGCACGCCTCCTACGACGCGGAAGCGGCGCACCTGTTCTGGCGTCAACTGCTTCAGGCAGACCGCGTCATGGGTGCTTTCAGAGCCCGCTTCGCGGGCAAGGTCAGCCCTGTGCACTTCTTCTGGGGCGCCATGGACCTGGCCTGCACCCGGTTCTCCGGACGCTCCGCCCCCACCCACCCTGGCGGTGCCCCCAACTGTGGGGACTGGGTCATGGTCGAGGGCTACTCACGGGAACTGAGCAGCTGCGGGTTCTGGCCGGGCGGGGGAGAGGAGGGCGCCTTCTACGCGTACGCCTACCCCGAACCCGACGGCTTCCGCTCCCACCCCGTCGCACCCGCCGACGCGCACTACAGCCCGCAGAACGGGCAGTATCTGCTGCCCTACGAGGCGGTGCGCACCGCCGACGACCCGGACGCGGCGCTGATGTCCTTCCTCCAGACCACCTACGAGGCAGCCGCCGACAACGGCGGCTGGGACAGACCGGCACTCGAAACCGACCCGGACCGCTGGAACGAGCGCCGCTGAGCGCGCGGGCGCCCGGCCGCCGTCCCCCGGCCCCTCAGGCACCAGCCACCAGGAGGTACTGCCGTGACATGCTTCGACCGACGTGATCTCGGACTGCTCAGCTTGCGCCTGGGCACGGGCGGCGTGCTGTTCGCCCACGGCGCCCAGAAGCTCTTCGGCTGGTTCTCGGGCCACGGCCTGGAGGGCACCGCCCAGTTCATGGAGTCGCTCGGCTACAAGCCGGGCAAGGCGTCCGCGCTGGCCTCCGGCCTCGCGGAGGCCGGAGGCGGGGCGCTGCTCGCCCTCGGGTTCGCCACCCCGGCGGCGGGCGCGGCGGTGGTCGGCGGCATGGCCGGAGCGGCCGCGGTCCACGCCCCCAACGGTTTCTTCAACACCTCGGGCGGCTACGAACTGCCCGCCCTGTACGGTCTGGTCGGCGCGAGCCTCGCGGTGGCCGGACCGGGCAGGATCTCCCTGGACCACGCGTGCGGCCATCATCTCAACCGCGGCTGGATGGTGCCCGCGGCTCTCGCCGCCGCGGCGGCAGGGGCGACGGCGGCGGTGAAGTCCCGTAGCGGCCAACTGCGTGCGTCCGAGAACGCCGAGGAGGCCCCGGACGCTCCGGATGCCCAGGAGCCGATGCAGGAGACCTCCTCGGACGAGTGAACCGGACCACCGCAGGTCCGCACGGGCCCGGCGCGGGGAACGCGAGCGGACACCGGCGCGAACCCCGGCCGCGCGCAGCGGACGCGTTCGACAAGGTCCGAGCGATCCTCCTCGGCGCCAACCGCCTCGGCATCTTCGACGGAAATCCGATGGAAGGCGTCGTAGCCCCGCAGCACGACCCGGCCCGGATCGCCTGGAGTCGTTTCCGCCGCAGCCCGGCGGAGAAGTCCGCATCACACAGCCAGTGGCCGACCGAGCAGTGAGGACGACGACCAGTCGGCTCCTGAGGGGCAGCCCCAGGCACGCATGCGGCACACGGCATCTACTCCCGTCACTTTCGTCGCCTTGCGCGGTCGGCTGTCGGGGCTGTTCGGCTTGTCAGGTGGCGCCGGCTGCTGTATCGGTACCGCCGGAGGCTCCGCTCCCATCAGCTGCTCGGTCCCCCGGTGACCTCTGGTTTTTGAGGAAGACGAGCCCCTGCGAAGCCGTCGTCACCCGGTAGGCCACAATGAGCACACGAGGCGACGGAGACCAGGAAGCCGGTGCGAGTCCGGCGCGGTCCCGCCACTGTGACCGGGGAGCGGCCCTCCCTCATGCCACCGCCCGCGTACGCGGGCGGGAAGGCGGAGGCGAGCGACGATCCGGGAGCCAGGAGACTGATCCGTCGCCGGTCCGACAGAAGGGGCGAGGAAACCCCGGAGAGGATCGACTGTGACGACGCGTACGCCTATGAGGCCGACGCCCCGGCCCGATCCCGGCAGGCGCCGAGTGCTGGCCGCGGGCGGTGGTCTGGCCCTGGGTGCTTCCGCTCTTCTCGCCGGATGCGGTGCGGACGGAAAGGACGGGGGAGGGGACGACCGGTTCCGCGCCGCCTTCACGGCCGGTGGTTCCCAGGAAACCCTCGACCCCCACGTCGCCCCGAACTTCGTCGACCAGGTCCGCGCCAAGACGCTCTATGACACCCTCGGCACCTACGCGGACGACATGTCTGTCCGCAAGCGGCTTGCGGAATCCTGGGAGAGCGACCCCTCAGGCACCCGGTGGCGGATACGCGTGCGCAAGGCGGAGTTCCACGACGGGAAGCCGGTGACGGCGAAAGACGTTCTCTACAGCTACCGGCGTGCCGCAGACCCGGATACCGGGTCTCCCTCGCAGGAGCTGCTGTCCGCGATCGACTTCGACGCCAGCAGGGCGGATGCGCGGCGCTCCGTCGTCTTCGTGCTGAAGGCACCGAATTTCGAGTTCCCGACCGTCTTCGCCGGGCCCGGTACAGAAATCATCCCGGACGGCACGACGGACTTCCGCGAGCCGGTCGGCTCCGGCCCCTTCACCTACGTGTCCTTCACGCCCGGTGGCACGGCTCGCTATCGGCGCTGGACCGGCCACTGGGACGGTGCCCCGCACATAGCCGAGCTGGAGATCGTGCCCGCGAACGAGGAGTCGGCGCGGCTCCACGCGCTGCTCTCCGGTCAGGTGCACTACGCAGCAGATATGGCCGGGTCCTCCGTCGAACGACTGAGGAAAGACGGTTCGACGCGGCTGTTGACGGCGAAGCGCGCCACAGCCCAGCAGCTGCTGCTGCGCACCGGCCGCGAACCGTTCGACGATTCCCGGCTGGTGCGGGCGATGCAGGTCGGGATCGATCGGCAGGCTTTGGTGCGGGTCGCGCTAGCCGGGCATGGGGAGGTGGGAAACGATCTGTTCGGCATGGGCCTACGTGGCTACCCCCACGACCTGAAACCCCGTGACCGTGATGTCGGCGAGGCGCGCAAGCTCGTCAAGGAGGCCGGTGCCGACGGGCTGGAGATCACCGTGGAGACCAGTTCGGTCGACGCTGCGTGGGAACCCGCAGCGGACCTCATGGCGCGCCAACTACGCGACATAGGGCTGAAGCTGACTGCCCGCACTCGTGCCTCCAGTACCTACTTCAGCGAGATCAAGACCAAGGGCGTCGCAGCCTTCAACACCACCTCCACGCTGCCCATCTCCGACTTCCTGCAACAAAGGGTCCGCGGCGGAGCCGCCCGCAATCAGACGCAGTACGCCTCGAAAAGGTTCGACGCGCTGCTGGCCCGCGCCCGCACCACTCGCGACGAGCAGGACCGGCTGACCCTGCTCGCCCGGGCTCAGAAGATCGCCCGCGACGAGTCCGGGCTGCTGGTGTGGGCCTTCTCCGACGCCAACGACGCCATCGGCCCCTCGGTCCACGGCATGCGGGCCGCACCGCCCAACTCGCACGATTGGGCCAGGTTCGACCGGGTGCGGCTGGGCTGACAGCTCGACTACACCTGATATGCGCGATTACGTCCTGCGACGCTCCCTCTTGGCCCTGCTCCAGTGCCTGGTCGTGCTCGTCGCCGTCTTCACCATCGGCTCCCTGCTGCCAGGCGACACGGCCGACGTGCTCCGCGGCGAACTCGGCACGCCGGAGCAGGTCAGCGCTCTGCGTGAGCGGCTGGGCCTGAACGAACCGGCACCGACCCGTTTCTGGCACTGGCTCGGGAAGGTGTGCTCCGGTGACCTGGGGACCTCGTTGACGACCGGGCTGCCGGTCGTCGATGACCTCGGCCGCCGTATCGGAGTGACACTCCTGCTGGGCGTGCCCGCGTTGGTACTGGTCATGGCCGTGGCGCCGCTGCTGGGCACCGTTTCGGGGTTGCGAGAGGGCAGTCGCCTCGACCGCGCGCTGAACGCAGGAGCCGTTGTGCTGCACTCGGTACCGGAGTTCGTGCTAGGGCTGCTCCTCGTCGCCTCCTTGTCGCTGGCGGCCGGGCTGCTGCCCGCGACAGCCGTCGGTATGGACACCGCTGCGCTGCTCTCACAGCCGGCGGTGCTGGTGCTGCCCGTCACGGTGCTGAGTGCTCGGCATCTGTGCGATCTGGCACGGCAGATCCGCGTCGGGGTGGCGGCGCAGCGGCACAATGCCGTCGCCACCCACCTGCGGCTGCTGGGGATGCGGGAGCGGACGGTTGTGCTGCGCCATGTGCTGCCAGCTGCCCTGGGGCCCGCCGCGCAGCAGTTTGCCCGGTGTGTGGAGGGCCTGCTGGGCGGCGCCGTTCTGGTGGAGGCGGTCTTCGGCTTCCGCGGGCTGGGCAGCGGCTTCGTCGAAGCGGTGCAGAACAGGGACCTGCCGCAGGTGCAGGCGTATGCGCTGCTGTTCACCGGCACCGCGGTCGTGGTCAACCTTCTGGGCGACCTGGCCGCCCACCGGCTGGCACCCCGCCGGGAGGTGGCTGCCTAATGCTTCTGTCAAGCGATGAGACGCAGGGGTGGCCGGTGCTGGAAGGGCTGTCGGTCGCGGAGCATGGCGTAGAGGACGTTGGCCTTGCGTCGAGCCAGAGCGATG